>NZ_CP194773.1:662500-3235596 GCF_050994965.1 Geobacillus lituanicus | reverse complement strand
TGACGCAAATGTTCATTTTCTTGAATGAGTTGATGAATGAGCTGTTTTTGTTGTTGAACTTTGCCGATTAAGCTCTCAACTGTAAATACAGCTTGTTGTACCGTCAACATGCGATTCACCTCCTTGTCTATCAGTATTCACATCATAGACAAGGAAAGAAGAAAATATTCAGCTCACTTTATGATGTGGCTGAATAGTTACCCATTTATTATTAAACATGAGTATATCTTAGAAAATTATTTGGTTGACTACATGTTTAAAAATCTGTTTCCAGTAGGCAAACAAAATGTATTGGATGATTATATTATGTTAGTTATTCATTATGCAATGATTAAACTGCATCTCATTGGAATGGCTCGATTTCATCGGGGATTGAATAAGGAGCTTGTATTGAAGTTGATTCAATCTTTTACTAAGGTTGTTGATCATAATTCATTGTATTTAAGTCGAGTGTATGAATTGTTAAAGAAAAATGAATTTACTACAATCAGTTATATGGCAATTTTAATCAATAATTAATTTTGTTGAAAAATAAAAGTTAGAAATAATCTACTTTCGTCAAAATCCTAATATAATTATTGAGAAAGAATACATTCTCCAGAGAAAGTTTTATATAGAAGAACGTGTTGCAAAACGCATAACGAATGCATAAATGCACATAAAAAATCCATCACCTTGGAAATTATATACAGTGACCAAAAAACAACTCTCCAAGGGGGACACTATCATGATTTCCAATTTGAACAATAAAAACGAGGAGTCTACTGATTAGTAGGCTCTATTTCTTTAAATTTTTTGAAACATATGTTCGTATTTATGTTATAATGAAATAGAGGTGATCATATGGATAATCTAAATTACTATCGAAGCATTCGTCCTTCTGAGCTAACTCAATTACCCGTTGTGAAGCTCTATAAGGAGCTCATCAGCGGAAAAAGAAAGGCGCTTCCTTCAGGTACGTGGGAAAAAGACGAAAATGTGATCATTATTGTCCGTTATGCATTAGAAGTGCATCTTGGTTTGAAGAAAGAACAAATCCCCAAGATCAACAGAGGCGTCATAAAGGAACAGAAGCTTTGGGGGGCTTTAAACCGTTTTAAATCTATTCGCAAATTAATTCAATTTGTATATCCTGGCCGATACGATGAATTTGATTTCGGCCGGGTGCCGATTAACTACTGGAACAATATTCAAAATATACGCGATCGATTGGAGTGGCATTTGCAAAGAGAAGGGACAAGGATCGAGGAGATACCGCAAAAAGTGAATCGTGATTTGTTGGTTAAATGGGGATTTTCTAACCCGCTAAAGCGATACGGTTATTCTCCGTTCCGCTTGATGAGTGCTTTATATCCTGGTATTTTTAAAGAAACTGATTTCAAAAAGATTCCTCAAGGTTATGCGAATGATAAGCAGTTTTTAAAAGAGCAATTTATGGACATGTTGCGAAAAGAAAATATTCCTCTCGAAGAAGCCCCAAAGAAAGTAACCCAACGAATGTTGCTTAAACACCGTTTTAGCGGCGCTTTAAAAAATCATCATGGCTCACCATCGAAGCTCATGTCGTACCTTTTTCCAGGTTTATTTTCTGCGGATCATTTTCATATGAGACCAAACGGATATTGGAAAGATATTTCGAATGTAAAGCGCGTCATCACAGATCTGATTGAAAAGGAAGGGATAGCTGAGGAAGATGTTCCAAAGTTTATGACGAAAAAAAGATTAATGCAGGAGGGATTAGGTGGACTGTTACATGAATATAACGGTTCGCCAATCGAAATTGTTAACGCTGTTTTTCCGTGAAAATCCCCACCACTTGGTGAGTGCGGTATACGCTCCTGATCCGTGAGGGTATACTGAAAATGGCCAAAAAAGGCAATAGGAAAGCAGAGGTGCCCGATTTTAGGCATCTCGTATAACCTGTCTGCCTTTTGGCTAGACTAAATAAGTTGTGGTTGGCGGAACGGCTCTTTGCGGGAGATCATGCAAAAGATGATCACCAACATCCGCCGAGCAATGGCGATGAGGGCTTTTTTCTTCCCGCACCGGGCCGCCAACGACCAAAACTTTCGGGACAAGGGATGCGTCTTGGATCGAGCTGCTGACCATGCCGCCTCGCATAACGCCGATCGGAGATGGGGATTGCCTTTTGTCGTGCGCGTGCTCTTTCGCTTTCCGGCGCTTTCATGGTTGCCGGGGGACAATCCAGTCCATGAAGCCGCCCGTTCCGGCGTTTCAAAGACGCTCATGTCGGTTCCCATCTCGGCGATGATGACGGCGGCGGTTTGTTTTTTCACTCCGGGCATGGTCATCAGCAGGTTCACTTCCTCGCGATACGGCTCGAGCAGGCGGTCGATGTGTTGGTCGACTTCTTCGATTAACTGCTCCAATTCCTCAACGTGTTTCCACAAGAGGCGAAGGAGACGGAGCTCGTGTTCGGTCAAGGTGCCGAGCAGCGAATCGTACACCGCTTGCTTTTTCTTTTTGAGCCTTCCGCGCAGGCATTGATCCAACTCGTCCTTGTCCACGTATCCCTTCTCCAGCAGCCGGGCGAGGATGTCTTTTCCGGAAACGCCGAAGAGATCGGAGAGGACCGAGCCGAGTTTGACATTGGAAGACTCGAGCACTTTTTGAATCCGGTTTTTCTCCGAAGTCAGCTGTCCGACCCACTTTTTGCGGAGGCGGGTAAAATCCCGCAATTCGCGAATATCCGCTGGGGGGACGAAACTTTTTTCAACGAGTCCATGGCGGAGCAGCTTGGCGATCCACTCGGCGTCAGAGACATCGGTTTTTCTTCCCGGGACATTTTTGATCCGCTGCGGATTGGCCAGTGTCAAGTCGACATAGCCCTCGAGGAAGGCGAAGACCGGTTTCCAATACACGCCGGTGGATTCCATGGCGACATGGGTAACGCCATGTTCTTCGAGCCACTCGAGCAGGTCACCAAGTCCCTTCGAGAACGTGGAGAAGGTTTGAATGTCCTTTTGAATGTGTCCATCTTCTTCCCATAGCGCGCAGGCGACGATGGTTTCGGCATGAACATCCAATCCTGCGCAGCGAGGATAGATGACATCCATGATGAAAATCCTCCTTTTCGATGATCGAGTGCGCAAACAGCGAATCCACGGGAGAAATGCGGCAGTTTTCCGTTCGTCGTCACCTTTCCTCCGCATCGGGAAAGGGCGGACAATGGGTGGTGCACCCAGTGGATTCAAACACTTTTCCGTACAGGGTCTAAGCCACCATTAAGCATAACGTCCTGTTGAACTGTTTGCGCCTATTCTTCATTATGGGAAGAAAAGGGGGATTTTCATGCCCGGGTGGAGAGCAAAAATTGCTCATGGAACTTTTCCGGGAAAATATGACATCATCGAGTTCCAGCGGGTGCCAAATCAATATTGGCACTCTCAAAAGAATAGAGTGCAAGCATTAAGAACTTTTTGTGAAAAAAGAAATATTGGCAGAGAATCGTTACCTCTTTTAAATCGTGCCTATTTTCAGAAACATTTCCCACGGTTTATCAGCATGGTCGATCGTCATTACGACAGCAAATTTTACCGTTGGATTATGGAATCATTCCCCGAATATACATTTCAGCCTGAGGAATTTAATTTGCTAGTTGGGATTGACGGGCAATTGTGTGATTCAAAAGAAGAACTAGAAATCCATAACTTTTTGATTCGCTCGGTCGTTGATGGGAAAGTGGAAAGAGAAGGATGTCGTTTTGTGAACCACGAATATGGCGAAGTATATATCCCTGACTGGGTGATCGAACAAAACGGCAGAAAGTGGATTGTCGAGTATTTCGGGCTATATGGTTCGACGCGTTACAAGTGGTACACGGAGAAGGCGGGCCGAAAAATGCAGTTTTACCATTCGCTCGCCGATTATACGTTGATTGTGATCATGCCTGATGATTTTCGGGAAAAAGGGTTTCAAAGAATTGTGTCCCTTTTGATTAGTAAGGGGGTGCAGCTTCATGTTCATTGCTCTCATTGTTACTAAAGGAGAGAAACTTTTAGTGTTAAAACTGTCATCTGTAAATTAGCACATTATTTCAGAATCACTTTTTCAAATTATTTCAGATGGATTCTGAAATAATGTGCAAAATTTTTGCGGATTGTTCCGGATTTTGCACATTCTTTCGGAACGTTTGCACGCTCTTTCAGATGAAGATTTCCAGCGCGCCTGATGGACCGATGGAAAAGAAAAAGCACAAAAGAGGCCGATTCGGCCCCTTTCGTGCTAATACCCCATTTCCTCTGCGGCCATGCGCACCACTTCTTCGTCAATGGCGTCCTTTTTCAGCTGATACCCGTATAACAGGCACGTCGTGGCCAACGTGTTGATCACCCGAGGCCATCCCCGCGACTGCAGGGCAATCGCCTCTAACGCCGATGGGGTGAAGATCGGATGCTTCGCCCCGGCCTGTTTCATCCGATGCTCGATGTAGCCCGCCACCTCTTCCCTCTCCAGCGGCCCCATCCGGTATCGCATGATGATCCGTTGGTCGAGAGGGTGGTGCTGATTGAGCCGCAGCTTCCCCTGTAAATGGGGCAGCCCGGCCAAAATCAAGACAAATGGGTTGGTCGAATCCATCTCAAAGTTGAACAAGATCGCGATGTCCTGTAAAAATGCATCCTTTGCTAAATGCATCTCGTCCAAAATGAACACCGGCGTGATCCGCCGTTCATGATACAATCGCTCGATCGCCTGCTGGATTTGGCGGAAGAGGTCTACCTTGCGGTACTTCGGTTCCTCTCCTAATCCCAAGGCCAAACCACGGTAAAAATCCATCACGCCTCCGGTGGATAACGGAAAGTAGACGACATGATACAATGATGGATTCAATGACTCTTTCAGCGCCCGAAGGGCGAACGTCTTGCCCGCCCCCGGCTCTCCGATCAACAGCCCGATCCCCCGGGTTCGTTTCACGTACTCCAGCGCCCGCAACGCTTCCTGAAATGACGCCCCTTGATACGCCTCAGACGGGTCGGTTTCTTTCGCAAACGGCTCCCGCGAAAGGGAGTAAAACGATTTATACACCGTGTTCTCCCTCCTTCGCCGGAATCGCCGCAAACGGGGACCGATGGCGTTTTACATAGGCGTTGTCCTCCAAACGAACCCGAACGGCCTCCGCCACCTTCCTTCCATCTTCGTACACATAGACGCCCCGTTCGTCATAGCGGAGTTCAATCGATTGCCCAATGAACCGGGGCGGCACTTCATACAGCTGCTTGTTCAAGGTGATCGTTCCATCGGCTTTGACCTTGCGGTGCTCCCGCTTCAGAAAAATCGCGTCCAGCCAATCGATGTCTTCGATCCACACCACTCGTTCCACTTGGGACTGAAACACCTCATGCGGCGTTTTCCCATCAAGCGAGGCGTGAGGTTTTCGATGATACTCTTCTTCAAGCCACTTCCAAAAACGCTCGTTCAACTCGTCAAGCGACTTCGGCGGATTCAGCTCCAACAGCGGATAAAACCGCGTCTGCACGGTGCGGAAGAACCGTTCGATTTTCCCCTTGCTTTGCGGATCATACGGCTGGGTGTGGATCAAGGTGATTCCCATCTCGGCGCACGCATACTGCAGCACCTCGGACCGATAAATTTTCCCGTTGTCCGAGTAAATGCGTTTCGGCTTCCCGCAACGAAGCACCGCTTCCTTCGTGACGATCCGCAGCCCGTCAAACTTCTCCGAAGGGAAAAATTGGGCATATGGCACTAACCGCGAGCAGTCATCGATATACGCGATCAAAAACGTTTTCTGGGCTTTCCCATGGACGCGAATCGTGGGTCCATGGGATAAGTCCCCTTGCCATAGCTCATTGATCTGGTCATACGCAAAACGCTTTCGCTCCGGCATCGGCAAGATTTCTTTTCCCACCAGGTTGTGTTTTTTCAACAATCGGTATATAGTAAAGTATGAGAGGGTGGTGGGAATGTCCCCCTGCTTGGTGAGTTGTTCGTAGAATAGGGTCACGGGCATGGTGGGATGTTCCTTCCTCAATGCTAGAATATGATCCTCATCATCGGGGGACAGACGTCTGGAGCGGCCGCGGTCCGAACGGCGCTTCGGCTTCAAGGCGTCGAAGCCCCCTTTTTTGTATCGGGCGCACCAATCCAGAATCGTCTTCGCCGCAATGGGTTTGTCCCCTTGATGAGGAATCGAATGCACTCGCCCGCCCACCTCATTCAAATACGCCTTGGGCTCCACCTGGCCATTCACCAACGGAGCGATCAGCCCGTACCGAAACAGCGCGATGTCGTGTCTCATCGATTCATCCATCCGGATCTCCTCCCTGTCTCCCTGTGATGTTGGACCGTCCCGGTCCCTCTGCCTCCTATCTTACGAAACGGCTCGAGATTCGTCGAGAGGAAGGGTTTGTGGGAACATCAACCATCTCCATTTTTGGTGTTAAGTAGAAAATCAGGAAGCAATTTGATCCGCAAACGGATGCCACCTCTCGTTTGTCCACAGGTCTTGGATGATCGAGCCCACCCCCCGTCCCTCCAAGGTCTGCATCCACCAAACCGCCCGTTCTGTTCTTGCGTTCCCTACAGGGCCGATGATCCCCCACCTTCTCGCCGCCGCGTGATGCAAGCGAGAGAGATTCCGTAAAAATCGTCGGACATAAAACAAGATGACCTCCTTGGTGGGAAAAACAACCTGTTTGGTCTTCGCTCCTTGCCTTGGCGTTTCGAACCATGCTTTGACCGCTTGCCAAATAACCGATCGTGTATATTGAACATACGGGAGGAGGAAAGAAGGCAGCACACTCACGGTTTTGCGACACTCTTGACAGCGATATCGTGCGATCCAAAGGTGATACTCCCCCTCTGCCGTCAACGCATAGCGTTGGTAGTATCCGTGACGATGCAAGGGGCGGCGGGATGAACAGTGGGGGCATTGGTTCACGTCGGGAAAATCGTTCCCTTTCCCACGATCCGTATACGTTTGAATGTCAATGCCAAAGTCGTGAAACTGGATCACACTTCCTCCCCCTCATTGAAACGAATGGAAATCTTTGTCCGAAACAATTCACAAAAAATTTAGCACATTCCTTCAGAAAAGGGGAGAGGGCTTTCTGAAAGAATGTGCAAAAAAATGGGCGTTTTGTGCTGAAATAAAATGATAATTTACAGTCATCGTTTAAATTAAAGATGTTGCTTTCTACGATTTTTTATATGTGTGTAAGGTGATTATTGATAAAATGATAATAAAAAGGGAGGCAAACAAATGAAATGGTCAGAGTTACGTAAGCAATATCCGAATCAATTTGTGTTGGTGGAGGCTATTTCGGCTTGTTCACAAAATGGCAAACGTATCATTAAGGAAATGGCAGTGATCGATCGGTATCATAGTGTGTCTGATGCATGGAATGGTTATAAACAGCAGCACAAAACTTTTCCGGAGAAAGAATTATATATTTTTCACACAAGTAAGGAGCAAATAGAGGTAGAAGAACAATATTTTATAGGGATTCGGGGGAGAGTATGAATATAAGAATAGAAAATGGATTACCTATTGTTTCTGTCGAAATAAAGTGTGGTGAAAAAACTGTTCTTTTAACAGACGTGTTGTTGGACACAGGTTGTGCTACGACCATTTTTGATACGGATGCACTCGCACAAATTGGTATCGAATTAGATATTATTAATGGAAGAACAAAACGAATGTACGGAGTAGGCGGATACAGCGAGATTTGTTATGAACAAATCGTAAACAACGTTATAATTGATGGAAAGGAGCTAGCATCATTTTTATTACAACTGGGAATGACTAAAGAAATATATGGTTTTGACGGAATTTTAGGCGTAGACTTTATGGAGAGAACGGGAATGATTATTGATTTTAAAAATTTCATTATTAAATATGGATAAAAGCAATGTTTGAGTTTTGCCAAGAATGTTTTGTGCTTATATTCCTCATCTTGTTTTTTTGTTTTAATGTGATTTTACTCTTTTATATTCCCCTTTTAAGTTTCTACTTCCCCCTCGTTAGTTTTTGCTTATGATACCCCCGCTATTTTCAACAATTGACAAGTATTATACACAAGAAATGAAATTATCATCATCTCCTGATTTTTATATGGATTGCATTTATTGTTCCCTCCCCCTTCACACTCCCTACGTTTCATCCGATATAAACCATAGAAATCGTCCAAACCAAAGGAGCGGATCCGGATGACGATTGAACGGGTGTCTTCTTCTTTCCTTTCATATGAGCCGACGCGAAGCGAACAGGTGCATCCAACCGTTGAACGCGCGGCAGTGCAGCCTCAAGAAGCGGGGGGTTCTGCTTCTTCCCTTTTTCAACCGCTTTCGGAAGAAGCTGTGGAGAAAGTGGTCAACGGCTTGAATGAGCTCGTGCAGGCGAGCCATACGTCGGTTCGGTTTGAGCTGCACAAAGAGTTGAACGAGTATTACGTGCAAGTAATCGATGAAAAGACGCATGAGGTGATCCGCGAAATTCCGCCGAAGAAGCTGTTGGATATGTACGCGGCGATGATGGAGTTTGTCGGTTTAATTGTCGATAAAAAAATTTAACGGTGGTGAGTGAATTTGGCAAGCAACATGCGCATTGGCGGTTTGGCGAGCGGCATGGATATCGACCAGATCGTCAAGGACTTAATGAAAGTGGAACGGATGCCGCTTGATAAATTGAAGCAGAAAAAGCAGCTGCTCGAGTGGCAGCGCGATGATTACCGGTCGATGAACACGTTGCTTCAGGGGCTTGACGACTACTTGTTTTCCAACATTACGCTCCAAAGCAGCATGTTCAAAAAAACCGTCTCGAGTTCGAACGAATCGGTCGTCACAGCGACGGCGGGCTCGAGTGCGGCGAATGTGGCGACGACGATTCAGGTCGATCGGGTGGCCACATCGGCCGTCTGGCTGTCCGATGCTACGAAAAGGGTGGATAAAGATAAAGCGAGTTTCTCGGTAGACGCCGATGTCACGCTGACGATCAACGTGACAAACGGAGATGGGACGAAGAAGCAGGCGGCGATCACGGTGAAACAAGGAACGACGCTCGATGGGGTGATCGCCCAACTCAACAGCAACCTAGATCTTGGCGTCAGCGCGTTTTACGATGAAAAAACCGGGCGGATTTCGATCATGAAAAAAGACACGGGAGCGCAAGCGGGTCTGGTGCTCGCCGATCAGGCGACGGCTGACTTTTTTGCGCAAAAGCTTGGGTTTACGGGAGCCGCGGCAGGGCAGGATTTGACAGGAAAAACAGCGGGGCAAGACGCTCAAGTGACGTTGAACGGCTTGCGAACGACCCGCTCGTCGAATACATTTACGATCAACGGTGTGACGTATACGGTGAAAGGGACGGGCACGGCGACGGTGTCGGTGGAGACGGATGTGGACGCGATGTTTAACGCCATTAAAGGGTTTGTTGACAAATACAACGACACAATCGCCAAAATCAACGCCGAGCTGAAAGAAGAGCGCTACCGCGACTATCGGCCGCTCACCGATGAGCAAAAAGAAGCGATGACGGAAAAGCAAATCGAGCTGTGGGAAGAAAAGGCGCGGAGCGGAATGCTTCGCGGCGATTCGATTTTGTCGAGCGCCTTAAGCCAAATGCGGATGAATGTGTACACGAAAGTCGAAGGGGCGAACATTCCAAGCGGGTTCTCGCAGCTCGCGCAAATCGGGATTACGACGTCGTCGAATTACCTTGACGGTGGGAAGTTGATCATTGACGAGACGAAGCTGCGGGAGAAAATCAAGGAAAACCCGGATGCCGTCTATCAACTGTTTAACCAAGACGGGGCGACGGATGCGGAAAAAGGGATCGCCCGCCGCCTGCGTGATACGATCAAGGCGACGATCGGGAAGATTGAGCAAAAAGCGGGGAAGACGATTTGGACGAACCAGCAGTTTGCGATCGGGCGCGATTTAATCGAAATCAATGACCAAATTGACCGGTTTCAAGATCGGCTGAAACAGATTGAAGACCGCTACTATCGCCAATTCACGGCGATGGAAGAGGCGATTCAGCGCGCCAACCAACAAAGCATGTACTTGATGAACGCCTTTGGCGGCGGCATGCAGGGGTAAGCGGTTTGAAGGCTCAGGCGCTGTCGCGGTGACAGTGGGGGAAGAAGCGACCACGCTCACGGATGGCAACAGATGAAGGGCGTTCGGCGCGGCCCGTTGAATCAGATGATGGCTTTGCGATGGGGTGAACATCATAGAAGAGGAGTGATGGAAGATGGCGACAAACAATCCGTATCAACACTACCAAGCGAACGCTGTGCAGACGGCGTCGCCTGGGGAGTTGACATTGATGCTGTATAACGGGTGCTTGAAGTTTATCAAGCTTGCGCGCCAGGCGATGGAAGCGGGCGATGTGGCGGCGCGCAATGAGAACTTGATTAAGGCGCAAAACATCATTTTGGAACTGATGAAGACATTGAAGATGGAGTATGAGGTTGCGAAGTCGATGATGACGATGTATGACTACATTTACCGCCGTCTGATCGAGGCGAATGTGAAAAGCGATGCGGCGATTTTGGATGAAGTGGAAGGGTATGTCGTCGAGTTTCGCGATACGTGGAAGCAAGTGATTCAGCTCCATCGGCAGCGCCAATATGCGGAAGGCGGGCAGGCGTAATGGGCGTGGTGCATGATGTGTGGCGGGTGACGAAGGAGCTGCTGGAGGCGACGGCGTTGCCGTGGCCGTCTGAGGATCGGGAAGAGCGGCTTCGGACGGTTGATCGATTGCTTCAGGAGCGCCAGGAGCTCCTTTGGAAGCTACGTCCGCCGTACAGCGAGGAAGAGCAGCGGCTTGGCCGCGAGATCGTTGCTTGGAATGAAGAAATTGAGAGGCGGCTTCACCGCGTGGGTGATGAGATTCGAAACGATTTGCGCATGGCGGGGGCGAAGCGGCAGGCGAACGCCTGCTACGTTCATCCGTACGAGCAGCCGCTTTCGATTGACGGGATGTTTTACGACAAACGGCGATAGGTGGAATGGATATGGCAAAATTGACGAGTGACGCGCTGGACATCATCCGCCAATACGCAGCGTTGCTCGAGACAGTCGAAGAAGGGCTCGATTATGTGGAGGCGAGTTTTTCTGACCCGCGGCGGATGCATGCGGATGTGTTGCTGGCGGATCTTTTATTGGCGCTTGGGAAAATCGGTGAGACGAACGTTTATTTATGCCAGCTGTTCGCTGACGAGAGCGATTTGATCGGCCATATCGAACGGTTTGCGGATGTGCTGGAAGCGGCAGCGGCGCTTGACGGGCAATTTTCCGATGCGGCGGCGAAAGAGCGCATTGTCTGTGGACGGTTGTCGCCGGCGTTTCAGGCGTGGAAGAGTGCGATGGAGAGCGGTCTGCGGCGGTATGTTGTGCAGTGAAGAACGAACGGCGGTGCTTTGCCAGCCGTGCAAGCGAAAGCGGGTGTCCTCTTGCTGGAATCGAGGGCACCCGCTTTTGTGCGGCAGGGCGAATGAAACCGGCATTCGTTCGCCTGTTTTTGCCGTGAGCGGCAAAAGAGTCAAACGGCCTTGACAATGGTGATGTTCATCTCTTTCCGCAAGTCGATTTCATACGGGCTTTTCAGCTCCTCGCCCGCTGGATTTTTGATGACGCGGACGGTGGGGCGGAGCGGGAAGCCCGGAAACACTTGCGAGACGACGCCGACTTCCCCGGTGTTGAGCTTGACGGTCGTGGCGAC
Organism: Geobacillus lituanicus; assembly: GCF_050994965.1. Lineage (NCBI taxonomy): Bacteria > Bacillati > Bacillota > Bacilli > Caryophanales > Anoxybacillaceae > Geobacillus > Geobacillus lituanicus. The sequence continues at coordinate 3,223,892 of NZ_CP194773.1, read as the reverse complement.
GTTGACCGAATGGTGGAAAAAGTAGCCGTTTGAGATGACCAAATCCGACAAGTTGATGAGCAAATCTTCTTGTTTGAGCAAATAATCCAAAATGTCTTTGAACACGTTTTCGTACTCTTTTCCCAAATCGAGGGAAGACACGCGGCTGAGCAGCTTTTTTTGCTCGATCAAGGCCGTCATTGTCTCATACACTTTTTTCACCGCCTGTTGGCGCACGGTCGGGCTGATGAGCGGGCGCGGGCGGATGTCATAGGTTTGTTTGTCGTCAATGTGAACTACCCCACTTAATTTTCTAGCGAAAATTTGAAGTGGGGGCTTCCAAAGAAGTTTGACTGCTTCAAGCAATCCTTATTCTTTGAGGCGTGTCCACTTCGCCGCTAGAGCATAAGACACTCAGGTCTACAGCTTTACTTTTCTTTAAGATGTTTAATGCGCCATTGACATCAGCATTAATTAGTTTGCCAGACTTTGTTCGATACAAGCCGCGCTTAATACGTTTGCCGCTGAACTTATATTCTTTTGGATTGTCGGCATTATATTCAGGAATCTCATCGCCGTCAAAAAAGCTGGCTTGAGACGTATAGGATTCTTCCTGTTTCAAGAATTCAATGCCGTAAAATTCACAAAGATATTCTAGTTTTTCTTTTATGTTACCGAGAGGAATATTGACAAAGTTTTGATTTGTCTTTTTTCCTAGATTAATATTGCGTTGCCATGTTTCCGCATAGCCAATGACAAGTTTGCCAATTTGATTTTCAATACAGTAGTTAATGATGTAACGGCAAGTCTTGTTGATATAATCATTCACTTTATTATTGCGATTCATAGCAAGCAAAGCCTGTTTACGAGTGGTGCCTTTGATTTTTTGCTTATCTTTTATGCTTTGAAGTCTGGCATTTTCTTTGTTAAACCATTGATTTATACTTTTTAATCTCCGCCCATCAATGATGAATGATCTGCCGTCTGATGTGACACAAGTGGCAAGATTGTTTAATCCTAAATCAATTGCCAGTGCTTTTTGGTCGTTTAATTCTCTTTGATCTTCAGGCATTTCATATTTGTACTGAATCTCAAAGAACCTGGCATGATGCTTAGGAATGATTTCAATCTGCTTAATCTTTTTGTCCAGTAACACAGGCGGAATCGTTATCGTGATAGGCTTGTGAGTCTTTTTAAATAGGCGAGAATACGGTATCGTGAATTTGTTGCCGTCTATACGAATCTGGCCAATGATCAGTGAATGAAAGCCATCTTTTTTAAGATATTTTGGAATACTGATAGCCTTGTGGTCATATTTTCCTTGTTTGGCAAGACTGATCAAACCAAAGAAAGATTTAAAGGCTTCATTGACCTTTTTTAAAATTTGCTGTGCCATGTTGCTGTTTAACAGCTTATAGTTTTCGTTAGTTTTGGCAAGATGATAATTTTTCTCATAATTAAGAAATTCCTTGTGTTCAAAATAGTATTGTCTGACATTGTACAATCCGACGTTGTACATGTTCTTGGCAATATGGCACAGTTCTCGAAGAGTCAAGTATTCTTCTTTGGTCAAACCATTTAGCTGTTGTTTGATACAAAAATACATTTTTTCACCTCCCATCTAACTATATTATACTATATTTTACTGAATCTATCCTATTTTCAGCAAAATATAGTTAAGGCGATTCATCTCCCACTTACTCCGCTTTGCTTCGTTGAAGTGGGAGTCTTCTCGCCTAATTAAGATAAATGTATTGAACCCCTTTTTGCGCCAACGAGCGGATGTAGCCGCTGGTCAGCCGTACGCCGCGCGACAAAAGGACGCTGCCGTTGGCGGCGAACAAGTCGACAGCGAGCACGTCGCCGCTTTTTGCATGGGAAATATGGATTTTTCGCATTGTTCACACACTCCGTACTTTCCACACCGATTAAGAAAAAACGCCCATGCCTATTTTACCATATTTTCCTATGATTTTCACAAAATCTTCGAAAATATTTTTGATTGAAGCAGGGGTTTGATGGGTAATAAAAGAATGTAGGGATCTATAGTTTGAAAATAAGGAGTGGTCAGCGATGATGTATCACATTCGCGGGGAAAACATCGAAGTCACGCCAGCGCTACGCGAGTACGTGGAGAAAAAAATCGGCAAGTTGGAGCGCTATTTCGACCGCACCGATGACGTGAATGTCCATGTCAATTTAAAAGTCTACAACGATGGACAAGGGAAAATCGAAGTGACCATTCCGATGCCGCATTTGTTGCTGCGCGCTGAAGAGCGCCATGAGGATATGTATGCGGCGATCGATTTAGTGACGGATAAACTGGAGCGGCAAATCCGCAAACATAAAACGAAAGTCAATCGGAAGCTGCGCGACCGCGAGAAAGAAGCGAAGCTGGCCGCCCCTGTGCCAAGCGGCGCTGCTGCGGCGGAGAACGACGAGGAATTTGAAATCGTGCGCACGAAACACTTCAGCTTGAAGCCGATGGACAGCGAAGAAGCGATTTTGCAGATGAATTTGTTGGGGCACAACTTCTTCATTTTTACGAATGCCGAGACGAACCGGACGAACATCGTCTACCGCCGCAAAGACGGAAAATACGGATTGATCGAGGCGAATTAAACGGTTGCCTCTTGTGCGCATCCCCTGCTTTTTTGGGCAGGGGATGTTATAATATGCATGAGAAAAATCAAAATGGGGGAGAGCAATGGAGGAATTGTTGCGTCAAATTTTGTCCAAGTTGGACAACATGGAAAAAGGGTTTTTGGTGTTCCAAGAAGAAACTCGCCAACGGTTTGAGCAGATGGATGGCCGTTTGACGGAGATGAACGGACGCCTCGTCGGCCTCGAACGGGAAATGGGCGCAGTGAAAGAGCGGTTAGACCGTATGGAAACGCGGTTGGACGGCGTAGAGGCCCGATTGGACGGCGTAGAGACCCGGTTGGATGGTGTAGAGTTCCGATTGGACGGCGTGGAAACGCGGTTGAATGGCGTAGAAACCCGATTGGACAGCGTGGAAACGCGGTTGAATGGTGTAGAGACCCGCTTGGACGGCGTGGAAACGCGGTTGAATGGTGTAGAGACCCGCTTGGACGGCGTGGAAACGCGGTTGAATGGTGTAGAGACCCGCTTGGACGGCGTGGAAACGCGATTGGGCGGCGTAGAGACCCGATTGGATGGCGTGGAAACGCGGTTGAATGGTGTGGAAACTGAATTGGAGGAAGTGAAAGAGACGCTTCATCGGGTCGAAACGCAGCTTGTGGATGATGTGCAAATCTTGCTTCGCAAAATTCATGAAAAAGTGGAGGAGAAAAGTTTTGAAATTTATGCGCTGAATCGGCGCCTTCACCATGCGGAAGCGGCGATTGAGCAACTTCAGTCCAAGTTGTGATCCCCTCTCTTGGACATGCCCCCTCTTGAAGCCTGTGCAACAGTTGTCACTGATCCCTGTATAATGATATGATGAAGAAGTGAGTCCATGAAAAATAAGGAGCGTTTCCTATGCTTGGAGTCTTAAAAAAAGTATTTGACCCGAACAAGCGTCAGTTGGCAAGGCTTGAGAAAATTGCCGATCAAGTCGACGCGCTCGGTCCGGAGATGGCCCGACTGTCCGATGAACAGTTGCGGCAAAAAACTGAGGAATTCAAAGCCCGCTACCAACAAGGCGAATCGCTCGATGATTTGCTTGTCGAGGCGTTTGCCGTTGTGCGCGAAGGGGCGAAGCGCGTCCTCGGTTTGTACCCATATAAAGTGCAAATTATGGGCGGCGTCGTTTTGCATGAGGGCGACATCGCCGAGATGAAAACGGGTGAAGGGAAAACGTTGACGGCGACGATGCCTGTCTATTTGAACGCCTTGACGGGGCGCGGCGTGCATGTCGTGACGGTCAACGAATACTTGGCGACGCGCGATGCGACGGAAATGGGCAAACTGTATGAGTTTTTAGGCATGACCGTCGGGTTGAACTTAAGCGGCATGTCGCGCGAGGAGAAGCAGGCGGCGTACAACGCCGACATTACGTACGGAACGAACAACGAGTTTGGCTTTGACTATTTGCGCGACAACATGGTGCTCTATAAAGAGCACATTGTGCAGCGGCCGCTCTATTATGCGATCATCGACGAGGTCGACTCGATTTTGATCGATGAAGCGCGGACGCCGCTCATCATTTCAGGGACGGCGCAGAAGTCGACCAAGCTGTATGTGCAGGCGAACGCGTTTGTCCGCACGCTGCGCAAAGATGTCGATTACACATACGATGAAAAAACGAAAAGCGTCCAGCTGACGGAAGAAGGAATCAACAAAGCGGAGCGCGCGTTTGGCATCGACAACTTGTTTGATTTGAAGCACGTGACGCTCAACCACCATATTCAGCTGGCGCTGCGGGCGCATGTTGTGATGCAGCGCGATGTCGACTACGTCGTGCAAGACGGAAAAGTGATCATCGTCGACCCGTTCACCGGGCGCTTGATGCACGGCCGCCGCTACAGCGATGGGCTTCATCAAGCCATTGAGGCGAAAGAGGGGCTCGAGATTCAAAACGAGTCGATGACCTTAGCCACGATCACGTTCCAAAACTATTTCCGCATGTATGAAAAACTCGCGGGGATGACGGGGACGGCGAAGACGGAAGAGGAAGAGTTCCGCAATATTTACAACATGCGCGTCGTCGTCATTCCGACGAACCGCCCGGTGATCCGGGAGGACCGTCCGGATTTGATTTATCGGACGATGGAAGGGAAGTTCCGCGCCGTGGTCGAGGACATCGCCGCCCGCCATGCGAAAGGGCAGCCGGTGTTGGTCGGCACGGTGGCGATCGAGACGTCGGAGCTGTTGTCGGAGATGTTGAAAAAACGCGGCATCCCGCACAACGTCTTAAACGCGAAAAACCATGCGAAAGAGGCGGAGATCATCGCCCAAGCAGGACAAAAAGGCGCGGTGACGATCGCGACGAACATGGCCGGGCGCGGGACGGACATTAAGCTTGGCGAAGGGGTCAAGGAGCTTGGCGGATTGGCCGTCATCGGCACGGAGCGGCATGAAAGCCGGCGGATTGACAACCAGCTGCGCGGCCGCTCGGGACGCCAAGGCGACCCTGGGGTGTCGCAGTTCTATTTGTCGCTTGAGGATGAATTGATGCGCCGCTTCGGTTCCGAGAGCTTGATGGCGATGATGGACCGCTTGGGAATGGACGATTCGCAGCCGATCCAAAGCAAAATGGTGACGAAAGCGGTCGAGTCGGCGCAAAAACGGGTCGAAGGCAACAACTTCGACGCCCGCAAGCAACTGCTTCAATATGACGATGTCCTGCGCGAACAGCGGGAAATCATTTACCGCCAGCGTTTTGAAGTGCTTGATTCCGACAACTTGCGCGGCATCATTGAAAACATGATCCGCTCGGTCATTGAGCGCGCCGTTCATGCTCATACGCCGAAAGAGGACTTGCCGGAAGAGTGGAATTTGAAAGGGCTCGTCGATTACGTAAATGCCCATCTGTTGCCAGATGGCGATGTGACGGAGGGCGATTTGCGCGGCAAAGAGCCCGAAGAGATGATCGAGCTCATTTGGTCGAAAGTGAAGGCGCGCTATGATGAGAAAGAAGCGCAAATCCCGCCTGAACAAATGCGCGAGTTTGAACGCGTCGTCGTCTTGCGCGCCGTCGATATGAAATGGATGAACCATATCGACGCGATGGAGCAGCTCCGCCAAGGCATTCATTTGCGTGCGTACGGGCAAGTTGACCCGCTGCGCGAATACCAAATGGAAGGCTATGCGATGTTTGAAAACATGATTGCCGCGATCGAAGAGGAAGTCGCGACGTACATCATGAAAGCGGAAATCAATCAAAACCTCGAACGCCAAGAAGTGGCGAAAGGCGAGGCCGTGCATCCGAAAGAAGACGGCGAAGAGCCGAAGCGAAAACCGGTCCGCAAGGCGGTGCGCGTCGGCCGCAACGAACCGTGCCCGTGCGGGAGCGGGAAGAAATATAAACATTGTTGCGGAAGAACGGTGTAACGGTTTATAAATAATAGGGGGGCGCTGCCTCCCTTTTGAATGGCAGATATGAACCATTGACATACTATATTCATGATGAGGTGAGGACAACATGATCGATTTGGTGGAAATTAAGCAAGAGCTTGAGAAAATGGCTAAGCGATTAGCGGAAATTAGGGGGTCTCTTTGACCTCGAAGCGAAGCAGGCGCGCATTCGCGAATTAGAGGAGCAAATGGCCGCGCCCAACTTTTGGGATGATCAAAAGGCGGCGCAGGCGGTTATTTCGGAAGCGAATGCGCTTAAAGATCTCGTCGAGGAATTTTCTTCACTGGAAGAACGGTTTGACAACTTGGAAGTGACGTACGAATTGCTCAAGGAGGAGCCGGATGACGAGCTCCAAGCTGAGCTGGTCGAGGAAGCGAAAAAGCTGACAAAAGACTTCAGCGAGTTTGAGTTGCAGCTGCTGCTCAATGAGCCGTACGATCAAAACAACGCTATTTTGGAGCTCCACCCGGGCGCGGGCGGCACGGAGTCGCAAGACTGGGCGTCGATGTTGTTGCGCATGTACACGCGCTGGGCGGAGAAAAAAGGGTTCAAAGTCGAGACGCTCGATTACCTCCCGGGTGAGGAAGCCGGGATTAAAAGCGTCACGCTGCTCATTAAAGGGCATAACGCTTACGGCTACTTAAAAGCGGAAAAAGGGGTGCACCGCCTTGTGCGCATCTCCCCGTTTGATGCCTCGGGCCGCCGCCATACGTCGTTCGTCTCGTGCGAAGTCGTGCCGGAGATGGATGATAACATTGAAATTGAGATCCGGCCGGAAGAGCTGAAAATCGACACGTACCGCTCGAGCGGCGCGGGCGGGCAGCACGTCAACACGACCGACTCGGCCGTGCGCATCACTCACTTGCCGACTGGCATTGTCGTGACGTGTCAGTCGGAGCGGTCGCAAATTAAAAACCGCGAAAAAGCAATGAACATGTTGAAGGCGAAGTTGTACCAAAAGAAACTCGAGGAACAGCAGGCCGAACTCGCTGAGCTGCGCGGCGAGCAAAAAGAAATCGGCTGGGGCAACCAAATTCGTTCGTACGTCTTCCATCCGTATTCGCTTGTCAAAGACCATCGGACGAACGTTGAGGTCGGCAACGTGCAAGCGGTGATGGATGGGGAAATTGATGTGTTTATTGACGCGTATTTGCGTGCGAAGTTGAAGTAAAGGGCGATCATCGGATCGTCCTTTTTTCCTTTAGCATAGCAGACCATTATCGCGTTAACCGGCTGTCATTTACTTGCCAAAACGGGCATGCTATACTCACAGAGGAAGGTGGGGAAGCATGCGGAAGCGAAGAGAGAAGACCATGCCTCCGGCGGTGGAGGCGGCTTTGGAGTATGCGTATGTTCTGATCGGCGCGGCAGTTGTCGCGGTGGCGTTTAACGTGTTTTTGCTGCCGAATCGGATCGCCTCGGGCGGGGTAAGCGGCGTGAGCACGATTATGCACGCGCTGTTTGGCATTGAGCCTGCCTACGTCCAATGGGCGCTCAACATTCCGCTCTTTATCGCTGGCGTTGTGCTGCTAGGCCGGCAGTTTGGCGTCAAGACGTTTGTCGGGACGGTGTTTTTGCCGTTGGTCGTCTACATGACGAAAGGGATGGAGCCGGCGACGACGAATCCGCTTCTTGGCGCGATCTTTGGCGGTATCGGTGTCGGGCTCGGCCTTGGCATTGTATTTCGCGGCCGCGCTTCGACGGGTGGCACCGATTTGGCGGCGCAAATCATCCATAAATATACCGGGCTGTCGCTCGGCATGTGTGTGATTTTGATTGACGGCTTGATCGTGTTGACCGCGGCGTTTGTCTTTGACATTGAGCGAGCGCTCTACGCGCTGATCGCCTTGTATGTGACGAGCAAAACGATCGACCTCGTCCAAGTCGGGCTTGGCTATTCGAAAATTGCCTTGATTATTACCAATGAAGAGGAAAAAGTGCGCCGCGCCATTTTGCACGAAATCGATCGCGGGGTGACGCGGCTGCCGGCGTACGGTGGTTACACCGAACACGAACGGCCGGTGTTGATGTGCGTCGTCGCGCAATCCGAGTTCACGAAATTGAAACAATTGGTCCGAACCATTGATCCGACAGCGTTTGTCGTCGTGGCCAACGCCGTCGAAGTGCTTGGAGAGGGATTTCAACGTACATAAAACGGAAAAAATCGGTTATAATAAAAGAGAATGAAATTTTTGTTTTCTGGGGGGGAGTTCGCCATGAAGTGGAAGTTGGCTGCGATGTTCCTTGGCGTTTCGCTCGCGCTTGCCGCGTGCGGCGGTGGCGGGGACAACGCTGGGAACAACAACGGCAACAATGGTGGAGGGGATACCGCCGCGTCCGCCGAGCAAATTTATAAACAAAACTGTGCGTCCTGTCATGGACAAGACTTGTCGGGCGGGGTCGGCCCGAACTTGCAAAAGGTTGGAAGCAAGTATTCGAAAGATCAGATTAAAGACATTATCGCCAACGGCCGCGGCGCGATGCCGGCAGGAATCATTAAAGGGGAAGACGCCGACAAAGTGGCGGAATGGCTGGCTGCGAAAAAATAATGGACGGATGTTTCTGACTCTTTGAAAGGAAAAGATCGTTTCATTCAAGGAAGGTGCACCGCCTTGTTCGCTTAAGAACAGGGCGGTGTTTGCTTTTTTGAATCTTTTGTCCTAGTTTCTCCATTGTTCCCCATTTGAAATATAAATGTAAAATTCGACAATAGAAAATCGTGTTATAATAATCCCTGCGGAATTTTGCAGGATTCATTCGAAACAGCTCGAGAAATGGCAACAGGAAAGTCGAAAATAGGTGATGATGATGATTGAAATGCAAGATGTATACAAAACGTATCCAAACGGCGTTGTGGCGCTAAACGGCATCAACGTTCGCATCAAGCAAGGAGAATTCGTCTATGTCGTTGGACCCAGCGGAGCTGGGAAGTCGACGTTTATTAAGATGATGTACCGCGAGGAAAAGCCGACGAGCGGCAAAATCATCGTCAATGGCGTGAACCTCGCTAAAATCAAAGACAGCAAAGTCCCGTTGCTGCGCCGCAACATCGGCGTTGTGTTTCAAGATTTCAAGCTGCTTCCGAAGCTCAATGTCTATGAAAATGTGGCGTTTGCGTTGGAAGTCATTGAAGAATCGCCGAAAGCGATCCGCCAAAAAGTGATGGAAGTACTCGACTTAGTCGGCCTCAAACATAAAGTCCGCTCTTACCCGAACGAACTGTCCGGGGGCGAACAGCAGCGCGTTTCGATTGCCCGCTCGATTGTCAATTCCCCCAAAATCGTCATTGCCGATGAACCAACAGGGAACTTGGATCCAGAAACGTCATGGGGCATTATGGAGTTGTTTGAGAAAATCAACGACCGGGGCACAACAATTGTGATGGCGACCCACAACAAAGAGATCGTCAACGCGACCCGGCGGCGCGTCATCGCCATCGAAAACGGAAAAATTGTCCGTGACGAGGCGAAGGGGGAATACGGTTATGACGCTTAATACGTTCAAGCGCCACGTTCGGGAGAGCATGAAAAGCCTTGGCCGCAACGGTTGGATGACGTTTGCGTCCGCGAGCGCCGTCACGGTGACGCTGTTGCTTGTCGGTGTCTTTTTTGTCGTCATGTTCAACATCAACCATTTTGCCCAGAAAGTCGAAAACGATGTCGAAATTCGCGTCCATATCGAGCTGACGGCCGACAACCAGCAAAAAAACGCTTTGCGCCGGCAAATTGAAGCCATTCCAAACGTCAAGGAAGTGCGCTATTCATCAAAGGACGAAGAGCTGAAGCGGCTGATCAAAAGCATGGGGGACGAAGGCTCGTCGTTCCGCTTATTTGAACAGGACAACCCACTAAGCGATGTATACGTCGTGAAAGCGACCCATCCGCAAGATACAGTGAAAATCGCCAAACAAATCGAAACATTGCCGTTCGTTCATAAAGTCAATTATGGCCAAGGGACGGTCGAGAAGCTGTTTGACGCGCTGAAAGTGGCGCGCAACGTCGGGCTCGTGCTCATTCTCGGATTGTTGTTTACGGCGATGTTTCTCATTTCCAACACGATCAAAATTACGATTTTCGCCCGCCGCCGCGAGATTGAAATTATGCGGCTCGTGGGCGCGACGAACGGGTTTATCCGCTGGCCGTTCTTTTTGGAAGGGCTATGGCTTGGAATGCTCGGCGCTCTCTTCCCGATCGCGGCGCTTTCGATCGTGTACTACAACGTGTATCAGGTGTATGAACAGTGGGTTTCCTTGCCGTTTTTTGAACTTCTTCCGTTTTCGCCGTTTATGTGGCAGTTAAGCGCACTGCTGCTGGCGATTGGCGCGGGCATCGGCATTTGGGGAAGCGTTATGTCTGTGCGCAAGTTTTTAAAAGTATAAATGATAGAAAGGGAGAGGGGAAAGATGAAAAAGAAACGCATGTTGGCGCTCGCTGTTGCCGGGGCGCTTGGGCTGGGCATTCTCCCGCCGGCAGCGAACGCCGTCAGTACGCGCGACATCGAGCAGAAGCGGGATGAAATGGATTCGCTGCGTTCGAAGCGGTCCGATGTCGAGCAAAAAATCAATGAGGCGCAAAAAACGATCGAATCGCTTCGCTCGCAACAGCGCCAAGTTGCCAATGACATTCAAAAACTCAACGTGGCGATTGACGAAACGAGCGGCAAAATCCGCAACGTCAGCAAAGATATTGATGAAACCGAGCAGGCGATCGAGACACTGAAACAAGAGATTGCCGAAATTCAAGAACGGATTGAAAAGCGGAATGAAATTTTGAAGGAGCGGCTTCGTTCCTTGCAGGAAAGCGGCGGAGCGATCAGCTACTTGGAAGTGTTGCTCGGCGCGCAAAGCTTCAGCGACTTCATTGACCGGATGAGTGCCGTGACGACGATCATGGAAGCGGACCAACAAATCATCCGCGAGCAGGAAGCTGATAAAACGTTAAAAGAGAAAAAGGAAGCCGAATTGACGGAGAAGCGGAACAAGCTGCAAGCGGATTTGCAAGAATTGAAGCAGCTGCAGGCCGAACTGGCTGGCCAGCTCGAACAAAAAAATCGCCTGATGGCCGATTTGAAGCAAAAAGAGGAAGAAGAGCATGATCATAAGATGGCGCTTGAAGAAGAAAAAGAACTGATCGCCAAACAAGAAGCGGCAGTGAAACAACAGCTTGCCGAACTTGAGCGGCAAAAACGGGCCGAAGAAGAAGCGAAACAGAGAGGACGTACATATGCCTCGCCAAACGGTGGAGGAGCGTCATCAGGAGAAACGCCATCGGGCGGCAGCACACCGCCTGTGTCGAGCGGGGCCTTCACCCGTCCAGCCAACGGGCCGATCACCTCGGGCTTTGGCTACCGGTTTGGCGGCACGGACTTCCATCCGGGAGTCGACATCGGCAAGCGGGCTGCTGTCGTTCCCGTTGTGGCGGCCGCAGATGGCATCGTGTTCCGGTCCTATTATTCTAGCAGCTATGGCAACGTCATTTTCATCAGTCATGTGATTAATGGGCAAACCTATATGACCGTGTATGCTCATTTAGAAGCGCGTCTTGTTGGCGAAGGGCAGCACGTCCGCAAAGGGCAAGTTATCGGTTATATGGGTAATACTGGGAATTCGACCGGTCCGCACCTTCATTTTGAACTGCACCGCGGCGGCTGGAACCAAGGAAAAACGAATGCGGTCGATCCGCTTGACTATATTCCTTTCTAATTTCGAATGGTAGGTGGCATTGCGCAACTTGTCTGTCTATGAGGCGGACAAGTTGCGTATTTTTTTGATTGATTGGACATCAAGGAAAATGGTTTGGCTGCACCACATCCCCCCTTGACTCTGTACCTTAGTACACTGTTTATCTTTCCGATTTGGAAGCCGGGCATGAGCTGACGTTTACCCAGCCGGAAGGGCGGAACATCTTTGTCTTTGTCATTGAGGGGGATTTGGCGTTAAACGGCGAGGCCCATCTCGAACGGCGCGATGCGGCCCGTATTACGGACACGCCGGCGCTTCGCTTGGTGACGAACGAAGGAGCGCAGTTCATGCTCATTGATTTGCCCAAAGAGGAGTAAGAGCATTTCGTTTTTGTGCGGTTCATTCGTTTGACGGCCACTTCGGATGCGGCTAAGAAGACGAATCAAAAAGAGGCATCGTTCGCCAAAATGGCGGGGGGTGCCTCTTTTTTCCGCGCCCGTATGAGTTGAGAAATCAAAACGCAGCGTGTAAACTAGTAAAGGATAGACAACGAATGAGCATACTCGGTACAAGCCTAACATATGATGGAGATAAAGGCATGGCACGGCGTTTGGGCGGTGCTTTTCCTTTTCTCATTGGCGTCAGAGGCATCCGCTTGTTTCGCCGAAGGAGAACGAAGAGACCCCCTTTCCCTTCCGTTGCAGGCAATGGAAAGGGCAGGTTTAGGGTGAGGAGGAAACAACGTGAAGAAAACGACAACGGCCGCACTCATGGCCATCTCAATGCTCATCGGGGCCGGCGGGACGTATGCCGGTTTGCAGCTGGCTGGCGGAGCAGAAGACGGGCCGATGCCGGAGGCCATTTCTGAGGAACTGTCCAAGACGGCCAGCGATCATGACGAAATGAAAAAAATCCGCCAGGCGTACGAACTCATTAAAAACCGGTATGTGGAAAAAGTGGATGAAGAAACATTAACGGAAGGCGCCATTCAAGGGATGATCGACACGCTCGATGATCCGTATTCCGTCTACATGGATGCGGAAACGACGGAGCAGTTCAACGAGTCGCTCGACTCGTCGTTTGAAGGAATCGGCGCCGAAGTGAGCATGATCGACGGCAAGGTGACGATCGTGGCTCCGATCAAAAACTCGCCGGCGGAAAAAGCGGGGCTGAAGCCGAACGACCAAATTTTGCGAGTGAACGGGGAAAGCCTAGAGGGGCTTGACTTGTATGAAGCGGTGCTGAAAATCCGCGGCAAAAAAGGGACGACAGTGGAGCTTGACATTTTGCGCCCGGGCGTCAAAAACGTGATGAAAGTCAAAGTCGTCCGCGACAAAATTCCGATTCAGACGGTGTATGACTCGATCAAAACATACAACGGCAAAAAGGCGGGCTATTTGCAAATTACGTCGTTTTCGGAAAACACAGCCGCCGATTTTAAAAAGAAATTGGCGAAGCTTGAGGCCGAACATATTGATGGCTTGATCATCGATGTGCGCGGCAACCCGGGCGGCTATTTGCAAAGCGTTGAGGAAATTTTGAAGCAACTCATCCCGAAAGGCAAACCATATGTGCAAATTGAAGAACGCGATGGCGATCGGCAAAAGTTTTATTCCGATTTAACGGCGAAAAAGCCATACCCGATCGTCGTGCTCATCGACAAAGGAAGCGCATCGGCGTCAGAGATTTTGGCCGGAGCGATGAAAGAAGCGGGCGGCTACAAGCTGGTCGGCGAGGCAACGTTCGGCAAAGGGACGGTGCAGCAGGCGATTCCGATGGGCGACGGCAGCAACATCAAATTGACGCTGTACAAATGGCTGACGCCAGACGGGCATTGGATCCATAAAAAAGGGATCAAGCCGGATGTCGCGGTGGCGCAGCCGGATTATTTCCACGTCGCTCCGCTTCATGTCGAAAAACCGCTTCAGTATGACATGAACGACGAGCAAATCGCCAATGCGCAAAAAATGCTCAAAGGGCTTGGCTTCAACCCGGGCCGCACGGACGGCTACTTCAGCAAAGACACCGAGCAAGCCGTCCAAGCGTTCCAAAAAGCGAATCAGCTCCCGGTTACGGGGCGAATCGATGAGACGACGGCGGATGTGTTGCAAACGAAAATCATGGAAGCCGTCCGCGATCCGAAGCATGATGTGCAGTTGAAAAAAGCGCTTGGCGTGTTGTTTCCGTCGCGAGCGAGCCAATGATGACGAGTAAAGAGAAAAGGGTGCCTCTGACAACGCAGAGGCACCCTTTTCTTTGTGACTGATTTGCCTGTGGACTATCGCTGGCTTCCTACAAATGGGCTGGTGTTTTCTCCTTTTCTGATGGAAGCGGCAGCTGCTCAAGCAAAGCGGTCAGCCGCCGGGCCGTTTCTGGCAGCACTTCTTCTTCGTTGTAGCAGGGGACGACGATGGCTAACAATGGTTTGTCCACCATGTTTCTTGCCTCCCTTTCACTCCACTTCGTACACATAAATTTTCCAGACTGACTGTCGATCAGTGAACGCCCGCAAGAAGCGGAGATGGATGTCGCGGGCGTTTTCGATCGGAACGGAGGAAAAAATGTACTTGCCGCCAAGCTGTTTGAACGCCTTTGTGTCGATCTCGAAATGACGGATGACCTTATGCGAGCGTTTCGTGAACATGTAATGTTTCCCGAGCTCTGCCGAAAACAAATAGACGCGGTTGCCCCAATGGTCGAAATAGTCTTTCAGCACGGGGCTTTTGTCTAATTCTTTGGCAATGATGCGGCGGAACTTCCGCTTATACGATAACGGGTAAAAATTGTTGTACGTATCGAGCGTATAAAACCCGTTGTATTGGGCGATGGCCCTGCGTTCAATCTGTTTCACTTGTTGCTCCCCCTTTTTGGACAGGCGTAGCATTGGCAACACGGGACATTATAAAGAACGATGATTAAAAAAGAATGAAAAAAGAGTAAAGAAGCAGTGAAGAGAAGGAAAAGGACGGATCATAAGGAAGGGCAGAAAAAACGCCCTGCCTAAGGCAGAGCGCACGATAAACTCGTTGCCTGTTTGGTGGGGCTGATTGTGCCTTTGCACGGTTAGACAAACAAGTTCATCACCCGCCCGAGGCCGCGCCGTTTCCGCTTCGGTTCTTCGGACGGATTGTGCGGGGCGGGCGGCTGGTGATTCAGCTGTTGCTCGAGACGGGCGACGAGCTGTTCCAAGGCGGTCAGGCGGGCGGTGATTTCTTCCATCTCCCGTCGGTGGTGCAGCAATTGAACGGAAACGACGTCATCCGCTTTTTGTTCCAGTTGCTGCTCGAGTTGATCAAGGCGCAGGGAGACGCGGCTGATTTCCGGTCCGACATATTCTTGAAACAGGGCATGAATAGGAACGTTCGGCGGCGATGTTGAAGGACGGCTAGGGGCCGGCGGTGTTTTCGGTTCTGCTTTCGGCTGCGTTTCCAGCGCGGCGCCTTGTTCAAATTTGACCCGCTCAAGCAGGGCGATCGTTTTTTCGTCAAACAAGTAGTGGCCGGCTTCATTTTTTTGCAGCGGAATGTTGTATTTCCGCACCCAGCGCTGGATCGTTTTTGGCGACACTCCGAGACGGGCGGCAACGTCGGGTGTTTTTAACTCCATCGTTCCACTCCTCCTTTTTTGTCTTCTTCTATATCCCTTTTTTCATTGGCATAAGAAATCCTGCCCGGGCGACAAAACTAGTGTCCATTCGGCAAAGAAAGTGGAAAACAGCGCAAATTCGCCATTCAGGCAAAAAAGATGGCGGCAGGCATGGGATTTGTCCCAGTCATTTGGTAGAATAGAAGATAAAGAATGGGGAACGAAGTGAGGGGAAAGGCGGATGGCAACTTGGGGATTGGAATGGTTGGAAGGCGTCGCCGATGTGTGGCGGCAGCCGCTCTTGTATTACGGCCTGCTGTTGGCCTGGGGTGCCGGCTGGCGGCGGGTGAAGCGGGAGCGCCGCGATTTTCATGTGCGCGTCTATCGGCTGGGGCAAGAATGGCGTGGGCTTTGGACGTGGGGATGGGTTGCGGGCGCTGTGCTGTCTGTCATTGCGTCCGGCATCGGGCTCGCGTTGCCGCCGGATGCGGTGTGGGCGGTGACGGGGTTGACGATCCTGCTTGGCCTGACGATGGAGGCGCGCCTCCTTTCACCGGCTTATACAGTGGGCGGAGCGCTCGTCTTGCTCGGCTTGGCGGGGTCAAGCGGACTTGCCGCTCATCTGTTGTCAGACGGCGCGGCGGATGGAGGGGCGCTTGCCGCCCTGCTTGTGTTGTTGCTGTTGGCGGAAGGATGGCTGATTCTCCGCTCGCGAAATGGGGCGGCCTCGCCGCAGCTTGCGAGAAGCAAACGTGGAATGATTGTCGGCATGCAGTGGACGCAACGGTTTTGGTTTGTGCCGGTCGTGCTGCCGATATCCGACGGCGCGTTGCCGTCGGTTTCGTGGTGGCCGCTCATTCCAGCTGGGGACGGCTATTCGTTTTGGCTTGTGCCGTTTCTTCTCGGCTTTTCGCAGCGCCGGCAGCACGTGCTGCCGGCGGAAGCAGCTCGTGAAGAAGGGCGGCGCGTGCTTCGCCTCGCTTGGCTTGTCGCCGTGCTGGCCGTCTTCGGATTATGGCATCCGTTGCTAGGGGCTGCCGCAGGAGCTGCAGCCATCATTGGGCGGGAGTGGATTGCCTTTTCCGGTCACCGCGCCGACCGCGCCCGCCCGCCCCGGTTTGCCCGCCATCCGCAAGGCGTGGTGATCGTCGGGGTGCTCCCGAATTCCAAAGCGGAACAAATGGGGTTAAGCATTGGTGAAGTGATTGTAAAAGCGAACGGCGTTCCAGTGCAGACTGAGGCCGAGTTTTACGAGGCGCTCCAGCGCAACCGCGCGTTTTGCAAGCTGGAAGTCATCAGCCATAACGGCGAGATCCGCTTCGTTCAAGGAGCGGTGTATGAAGACGGCCACCACGAACTTGGTCTGCTGTTCGTTCATCAACGAGGCGCTTCGGCGTCCGAAGCTGTGTCGTAAAGGAGACTAGACGTATGTGGTTTCTCGCGGCCCTTATCATCCCGTGCCTTTTGTTGCTGCTGTTTGCGCGGGTGACGTACAACCGTTACATTGCGTTGTTGTTGACCGTTGCCTTGCTTGTCGCCTCGTATGCGAAAGGGTATACGGACGAGCTGCACGAAATCGTCGCCGACATCGCCTCGACGATTGCCGGTTTTCTGTTGGCGGGGCGAATGTTGGACAACTTAAAGAAATGACAGAGAAGCGGACCCATCTGCAGCGGTCCGCTTTTTTATCTATGCAGCTGGAAGCGGCCTGACGGAATGGAAATCGCTGTGCAGGTTGGAACGAATACCAGTTCGCATTTTTTGTGCATCTGCGCAGAGGATATGATACAATGGGGAAAGATGGATTGAAGAAGGAGGCGAAACGGTGGAGGGCCGTTTTCAATTAGTGTCGCCGTACGAACCGCAAGGCGATCAGCCGCAGGCGATCGCCAAGCTTGTGGACGGCTTGCAGCGGGGTGTGAAACATCAAACGCTCCTTGGGGCGACGGGGACGGGCAAAACGTTTACGATCTCGAACGTGATCGCCCAAGTCAACAAGCCGACGCTTGTCATCGCCCACAACAAAACGCTCGCCGGTCAATTGTACAGCGAGCTGAAAGAATTTTTCCCACACAACGCCGTCGAATATTTTGTCAGCTATTACGATTATTATCAGCCGGAAGCGTACGTGCCGCAGACGGATACGTACATTGAAAAAGATGCGAAAATCAACGATGAAATCGATAAATTGCGGCACTCGGCAACGTCGGCGTTGTTTGAGCGCCGGGATGTCATCATCGTGGCCAGCGTCTCATGCATTTACGGCTTAGGGTCGCCGGAAGAATACCGCGAGCTCGTCGTTTCATTGCGCGTGGGGATGGAAATCGAGCGCAACGTGCTGCTGCGGCGGCTCGTTGACATCCAATACGACCGCAATGATATCGACTTTCGGCGCGGCACGTTCCGCGTCCGCGGCGATGTGGTCGAAATTTTCCCCGCGTCGCGCGATGAACATTGCATTCGCGTCGAATTTTTTGGCGATGAAATCGAGCGCATCCGCGAGGTGGACGCCTTGACGGGCGAAGTGCTCGGCGAGCGCGAGCATGTCGCCATTTTCCCGGCGTCGCACTTCGTCACGCGCGAGGAGAAAATGCGGCTCGCCATTCAAAACATCGAACAAGAGCTTGAGGAGCGGCTCGCCGAACTGCGTGCCCAAGGAAAGCTGTTGGAGGCGCAGCGGCTGGAGCAACGGACGCGCTATGATTTGGAAATGATGCGCGAGATGGGCTTTTGTTCCGGCATCGAAAACTACTCGCGCCATTTGGCGCTGCGGCCGCCGGGATCGACGCCGTATACATTGCTTGACTATTTTCCGGACGATTTTTTGATTATCGTCGATGAGTCACACGTCACCTTGCCGCAGCTGCGCGGCATGTACAACGGCGACCGGGCGCGCAAGCAAGTGCTCGTCGACCACGGCTTCCGTCTGCCGTCGGCGCTCGACAACCGACCGCTCACGTTTGAAGAGTTCGAGCAAAAAATCCATCAAATTATTTACGTCTCGGCGACGCCGGGGCCGTACGAGCTCGAGCACAGCCCGGGCGTTGTCGAACAAATCATTCGCCCGACCGGGCTTCTTGACCCAACGATCGACGTCCGTCCGACAAAAGGACAAATCGACGATTTGATCGGCGAAATTCATGAGCGCGTCGAGCGGAATGAACGGACGCTCGTGACGACGCTGACGAAAAAAATGGCGGAGGATTTGACCGATTATTTAAAAGAAGCGGGGATCAAGGTGGCGTATTTGCATTCGGAAATTAAGACGCTCGAGCGCATTGAAATCATCCGCGATTTGCGGCTCGGCAAATACGATGTACTGGTCGGCATCAACTTGCTGCGGGAAGGATTGGACATTCCGGAAGTGTCGCTTGTCGCCATTTTGGACGCCGACAAAGAAGGGTTTTTGCGTTCGGAGCGCTCGCTCATCCAGACGATCGGCCGGGCGGCGCGCAACGCGAACGGCCATGTGATCATGTACGCCGATACAGTGACGAAATCGATGGAAATCGCTATTCAAGAGACGAAGCGGCGCCGCGCGATTCAAGAAGAGTACAACCGAAAGCACGGCATCGTGCCGCGCACGGTGAAAAAGGAGATTCGCGACGTCATCCGCGCGACGTATGCGGCGGAAGAGACGGAGATGTACGAGGCGAAGCCGGCGGCAGCGATGACGAAACAAGAGCGGGAAGAGCTGATTCGAACGCTCGAGGCGGAGATGAAAGAGGCGGCCAAAGCGCTCGACTTCGAGCGGGCCGCCCAGCTGCGCGACGTCATTTTCGAATTGAAAGCGGAAGGATGATGGCCGGGTGAACGGAATGGAGAAAATCATTGTCAAAGGGGCGCGCGCCCACAACTTGAAAAACATTGACGTTGAAATCCCGCGCGGCAAGCTCGTCGTCTTGACCGGGCTGTCCGGGTCGGGGAAGTCGTCGCTGGCGTTTGATACGATTTACGCGGAAGGTCAGCGACGCTACGTCGAATCGCTGTCGGCGTACGCTCGCCAGTTTTTAGGGCAGATGGAAAAACCGGACGTCGATGCGATTGAAGGCTTGTCGCCGGCCATTTCGATCGATCAAAAAACGACGAGCCGCAACCCGCGCTCAACCGTCGGCACGGTGACAGAAATTTACGATTACTTGCGGCTTCTATTCGCCCGCATCGGCCGCCCCATTTGCCCGACGCACGGCATTGAAATCGAATCGCAGACGATCGAGCAAATGGTCGACCGGCTGCTTGCTTATCCAGAGCGGACGAAAATGCAAATTTTGGCGCCGATCGTCTCGGGAAAAAAAGGGACGCACGCCAAGACATTGGAGGATATTCGCAAACAAGGGTATGTGCGCGTTCGCATTGACGGTGAGATGCGCGAGTTGACGGAGGACATTGAGCTTGAAAAAAACAAAAAACATTCGATTGATGTCGTCGTCGACCGGATTGTCATCAAGGACGGCATCGCATCAAGGCTTGCCGATTCGTTGGAGACGGCGCTGAAGCTCGCCGACGGCAAAGTGGTCGTTGACGTGATCGGCGAGGGGGAGCTCTTGTTCAGCGAAAAGCACGCTTGTCCGTACTGCGGCTTTTCGATCGGGGAGCTTGAACCGCGCCTCTTTTCGTTCAACAGTCCGTTCGGCGCCTGCCCGGACTGCGACGGGCTCGGGGTGAAGCTCGAAGTGGATCTCGATTTGGTCATCCCGAACGATGAGCTGACATTAAAAGAACACGCCATCGCTCCGTGGGAGCCGCAAAGCTCGCAATACTACCCGCAGCTGCTCGAAGCTGTGTGCCGCCACTACGGCATCCCGATGGACGTGCCGGTGAAGGAGTTGCCGAAAGAGCAGCTCGCGAAAATTTTGTACGGCAGCGGCGGTGAGCCGATTTATTTCCGCTATACGAACGATTTTGGCCAAGTGCGTGAACAATACATCGCATTTGAAGGCGTCGTTCGCAACATCGAGCGCCGCTACCGGGAGACAAGCTCCGATTACATTCGCGAGCAGATGGAAAAGTATATGGCGGAACAACCGTGTCCGACATGCCAAGGCTACCGGCTGAAAAAAGAAAGCCTGGCCGTCCTTGTCGGCGGCAAGCATATCGGCGAGGTAACCGCCATGTCGGTGACCGAGGCGCTCGCCTTTTTTGACGGGCTCGAACTGACCGAAAAAGAGGCGCAAATCGCCCGCCTTATTTTGCGTGAAATTCGCGACCGGCTCGGCTTTTTGCAAAACGTCGGCCTCGACTATTTGACGCTCAGCCGTTCAGCCGGCACGCTCTCCGGCGGCGAGGCGCAGCGCATCCGCTTGGCGACGCAAATCGGCTCGCGGCTGACGGGGGTGCTGTACGTCCTCGACGAGCCGTCGATCGGGCTTCATCAGCGCGACAACGATCGCTTGATCGCGACGTTGAAAAGCATGCGCGACCTCGGCAATACGCTCATTGTCGTGGAGCACGACGAGGATACGATGCTAGCCGCGGACTATTTGATTGACATCGGCCCGGGGGCAGGCATTCACGGCGGCGAGGTCGTCGCCGCCGGCACGCCGGAAGAGGTGATGGACAATCCGAACTCGCTCACCGGCCAGTATTTGTCAGGAAAAAAATTCATCCCGATTCCGGCCGAGCGTCGCCGTCCGGACGGACGTTGGCTTGAGGTGGTCGGCGCGCGCGAGCATAACTTGAAAAACGTATCGGTGAACATCCCGCTCGGCACGTTTGTTGCTGTCACCGGGGTGTCGGGCTCGGGCAAAAGCACGCTTGTCAACGAAGTGTTGTATAAGGCGCTGGCGCAAAAGCTCAACCGGGCGAAAGCCAAGCCGGGCGAGCATCGCGACATCCGCGGGCTGGAGCATCTCGACAAAGTGATTGACATCGACCAGTCGCCGATCGGCCGCACGCCACGGTCGAACCCGGCGACGTACACCGGGGTGTTTGACGACATCCGCGACGTGTTTGCCTCAACGAACGAAGCGAAAGTGCGCGGCTACAAAAAAGGGCGGTTCAGCTTCAATGTCAAAGGCGGGCGCTGCGAGGCGTGCCATGGCGATGGGATCATCAAAATTGAGATGCACTTTTTGCCGGACGTGTACGTCCCGTGCGAAGTGTGCCACGGCAAACGGTACAATCGTGAAACGCTTGAGGTGACGTATAAAGGGAAAAACATCGCCGATGTCTTGGACATGACGGTCGAAGATGCGCTCGACTTTTTCGCCTCGATCCCGAAAATCAAACGCAAGCTCGAGACGCTCTATGACGTCGGGCTTGGGTATATGAAGCTCGGTCAGCCGGCGACAACGCTCTCCGGCGGCGAGGCGCAGCGCGTCAAGCTCGCCGCTGAGCTTCACCGCCGCTCCAACGGCCGGACGCTCTACATTTTGGACGAGCCGACGACCGGGCTTCATGTCGATGACATCGCCCGGCTGCTTGACGTGCTCCATCGGCTCGTCGACAACGGTGATACCGTGCTGGTCATCGAGCATAATTTGGACGTCATCAAAACCGCGGACTATATTATTGATTTAGGTCCAGAGGGCGGCGACCGCGGCGGGCAAATCGTGGCCGTCGGCACGCCGGAAGAGGTGGCCGAGGTCGAGGCATCGCACACCGGCCGCTACTTAAAACCGATTCTCGAACGCGACCGGGCGCGCATGCAGGCGCAATATGAAGCGGCGAAGGCGTAAAGGCCTTTGCGGCTTTGTCCGCCGCTTGGGACACCGGCGGCCGCCGCCTTTTTTTGCCGTTGTCAGGAAACTTTTCCCAGAAGCCGTCGTATATACAGGTAAAGGAAACTTGGAAAGGGGATTGCCGATTGTCGACGAACAAAGTGTTATCCGCGCTTTGTTATTTCAGCGTCTTTTTTGCGCCGTTCATTTTGCCGATTGTCGTCTATTTTGTTGTCGAAGATCTTGAAGTCAAACGCCATGCGAAGCGGTCGCTCGTGTCGCATTTG
This sequence comes from Geobacillus lituanicus, assembly GCF_050994965.1. NCBI lineage: Bacteria > Bacillati > Bacillota > Bacilli > Caryophanales > Anoxybacillaceae > Geobacillus > Geobacillus lituanicus. Next base: position 3,201,662 of record NZ_CP194773.1, on the reverse strand, counting down.
ATTCCGGCCGTTACGATCCTCTTGTTCATTGCGTTGGCCGCGTCGCCGGTGCTGTTCGGCCATTGGGGCGAGGAATCGCTTCTTTTTGGCGGCGGGCTCGTCTGGCTTGGGTTCCTCGTTGCTGGGGCGGTGAATCTTGTTGTCATTGTTTGGAATGTCATAAAAGGGATTCAAGTGTTAAAATAAGAGAAAGCGCCCGTTTGCCGGTGAATGCCGTGGCCCCGTTTCTTTGGGACTGTAACAAGGTGTGGCCGGGCGGGCGCGAGACTCGAATAAAGATGGTGATGGGATGCTCAATTGGCTGATCGGTGTGTTGATCAATACGGTGTTGCTCATGGCGATTGACGGCTATTTTGACGATATTCACTTCAGCGGCATCGGCGCGGCGTTTTTGGCGAGCGTGATTTTGGCGGTGCTCAACGCCGTCGTTCGCCCGGTGCTCATCTTGTTGACGCTGCCGGTGACCGTGTTGACGCTCGGTTTGTTTTTGTTTGTCATTAACGCCATCACGCTCATGATGACTGCAGGGCTGATGGGCGATGCGTTTCAAATCGGCGGCTTTGGCACGGCGCTGCTTGCGTCGATCGTCTTGTCGTTTTTCCATTTGCTTGTGCAAAAAGCGGTGATCGAGCCGCTCCGCAACCGGTCGTAACGGGGCGTGATCCATTGGAAGGCCGGTGGCGCCATGGTTTTCCGTGATCGTGTGAAAAGATGGCGAATGCGGCAAGGGGTTGCAATGGGAGAAACGATGCGGTGAAGATCGTTTCGGTTTGATGTGTTTGGCTTGATCGGGACGGGGGAACCGTCCTTGTTTTGTTTTCTGCGGAATGTTTTCTTCAATGGCGAAACGAAACGTGCTACAATGAAAAAAGATGAGGAAAGGAGAGAAAGGCTGCGTATGCCGAAAGTGCGGACGAAAGACATCATCGAACAGTTCCAGCTCGAGCTTGTGAGCGGCGCGGAAGGCATTTACCGCCCGATTACGACGGGCGACTTGTCGCGGCCGGGGATTGAAATGGCCGGCTATTTCGCCTATTACCCGGCGGAGCGCCTGCAGCTGCTCGGGCGGACGGAACTGTCGTTTTATGAAACGTTGACGCCGGAAGAAAAAAAGTCGCGGATGGAGCGGCTTTGCACGGACATTACGCCAGGCATCATCGTCTCGCGCGGACTGGAGGTGCCGCCGGAGTTGATCGAAGCGTCGGAGCGCCAGTCGGTGCCCGTGATGCGCTCGACGATGAAAACGACCCGCCTGTCCAGCCGGTTGACGAACTATTTGGAAAGCAAGCTCGCCCCCACGACCGCGGTGCACGGGGTGTTGGTCGATGTGTACGGCGTCGGGGTGTTGATCACCGGCAAAAGCGGCGTCGGTAAAAGCGAAACGGCGCTGGAGCTCGTCAAACGCGGCCATCGGTTGGTCGCCGACGACTGTGTGGAAATCCGCCAAGAAGATGAAGATACGCTCGTCGGCAGCGCGCCCGAGTTGATTGAACATTTGCTCGAAATTCGCGGACTTGGCATCATCAACATGATGACGCTGTTCGGCGCCGGGGCGGTGCGGACGCATAAGCGCATTTCGCTCGTCATCGATTTGGAGTTGTGGGACCCGGACAAACAGTACGACCGGCTTGGGTTGGAAGAAGAGAAAGTGAAAATTTTGGACACGGAATTGCCGAAATTGACGATTCCGGTCCGCCCAGGGCGCAACTTGGCGGTCATCGTCGAAGTGGCGGCGATGAATTTCCGTCTGAAGCGGCTCGGGGTCAACGCTGCTGAGGAGTTTTCGGCGCGATTGAGCGACGCCATCGAAGACGGCACGAACGAGTATGATTGATATAGGGCTGCGTGGGAAGATTGGATCGCAATGGAGGGGAAACGCTCGCGGTTTTCTATGGGGCATAGGAGGGAAAAACGATGGACGCAACGATTCAGCCGCTCGACCGCGTGTTTTTGCATCTCGGTCCGATTACGATTTACTGGTACGGAGTCATTATCGGCACAGGCGTTTTGATCGGCTTGTGGCTAGCGACGCGCGAAGCGGTGCGGCGCGGCTTGCCGAAAGAGACGTTTGTCGATTTAGTGCTGTTTGCCGTGCCGATCGCCATTGTGTGCGCGCGGGCGTATTACGTGCTGTTTGAATGGCACTATTATTCAAAGCATTTGTCAGAGATTCCGAAAATTTGGCAAGGGGGCCTCGCCATTCACGGCGGTTTGATTGGCGCGGTGGCGACGGGCGCGGTGTTCGCCCGCGCGCGCGGGCTGTCGTTTTGGAAGCTCGCCGACATTGCCGCGCCAAGCATCATTTTAGGCCAGGCGATCGGGCGCTGGGGCAATTTCATGAACCAAGAAGCGCATGGCGGCCCTGTGTCGCGCCAGTTTCTTGAAAATTTGCATTTGCCGGATTGGATCATCAACCAAATGTACATTGACGGCCGCTATTGGCATCCGACGTTTTTGTACGAATCGCTTTGGAATTTGGCCGGCTTTTGTCTTTTGCTTTGGCTCCGGCGCATCAACTTGCGGCGCGGCGAGCTGTTTTTGTCGTATTTGATTTGGTACTCGATCGGCCGCTTTTGGATTGAAGGGATGCGCACCGACAGCTTGATGCTCGCCGGCAGCCTGCGCGCGGCGCAAGTCGTGTCCGTGACGCTCATCGTTTTGTCCGTCGCGCTTTGGATCGTGCGCCGGGCGAAAGGATGGGCAAAAGCAAGGTATCAAGACGAATAGCCGTCCTTATCCGTTGACGGATGACTATGGAAAAAGAGGGGCGGCGTGTGGTGAAAAGGTCACACGGCGGCATGAAGACAAGCGAAGGAGAGAGGAGATATGGTAGGAACATTGCAGCGCGGCGTCATCGCCGGACTGAAGACGTCATGGGCGCTGGGGAAAATCATTTTCCCCGTGACGCTCCTGTTGGCGTTGCTGCAGCCGACGCCGCTTTTTTCATGGATCATTGATGGGGTTACGCCGCTGATGAAATGGTTCGGCTTATCCGGCGATGCGGCTGTGCCGCTTGTGCTCGGCAATTTGCTTGGATTGTACGCGGCGATCGGGGCGATGCTGACGATCGAGTTGACGGTGAAGGAAGTGTTCATTCTCGCGGTCATGCTTTCCTTTTCCCATAACTTGATCGTCGAGTCATCCGTCGCCTCGCGCACCGGCATGAGCGTTTGGCTGATGATCGTCGTGCGCGTCGGGCTCGCTGTCGTGTCAGGTTTGTTGATCGCCCATTTCTGGGACGGGGGGCAGGAGATCGCCCAATACGGGTTTGTCACGCATGAAGCCGCCCCGCCGTCCGGCTGGGGAGAGATCATCTTGGCGGCGCTGAAAAAAGCGGCCGCCGGCATTGTGCAGCTTGTCGCGATCGTCATTCCGCTCATGACGGTCATTCAAATTTTAAAAGAACGCCATTGGATCGAAGCCGTTTCGCGCTGGATGGCGCCGGCGACGAAGATGCTGGGCATGAGCGCGAACACATCGCTCACGCTCGCCGCCGGGTTTGTGTTCGGCTTGGCGTACGGGGCGGGGGTGATGATTCAGGCGGCGAAAGAAGACGGCGTCTCGAAGCGCGACTTGACGCTGGCGTTCATTTTTCTCGTATCTTGCCATGCGGTCGTCGAAGATACGCTCATTTTCGTCCCGCTTGGCATCTCTGTTTGGCCGCTGCTTTTCATCCGCTTGGTGACGGCCGTATTGCTGACAATGGCGGTGGCGTTCGTTTGGCGCCGCTTTGAACAACCGACTAGAAAGGAAGCCGCTTCATGACGATTCGCACCATTTTGTTTGATCTTGACGGCACATTGATTGATACGAACGAGCTCATCATCCAGTCGTTTTTGCATACGTTGGAGAAGTACTATCCAGGCCGTTACAAACGTGAGGACGTCCTGCCGTTCATCGGCCCGTCGCTCTATGAAACGTTCGGCTCGCTCGATCCGGAACGGGTCGAGGAGATGGTGAAGACGTACCGCACGTTCAACCACGCCCATCATGACGAACTGATTCGCGAGTTTGACACCGTGTATGAAACGATCGAAACGCTCCACCGCCATGGCTTCCGCCTCGGCGTCGTGACGACGAAAATGCACGACACCGCCCTAATGGGGTTAAGAAAAACGCGGCTGGCGCCGTTTTTCTCGTGCGTCATCGGCCTCGATGACGTCACGCGGCCAAAGCCGGACCCCGAGCCGATTTACAAGGCGCTTGAGGTGCTGCAGTCAACACCGGACGAAGCGCTCATGGTCGGCGACAACTACCACGACATGTTGGCCGGCAAAAACGCCGGCGTCAAAACGGCCGGCGTCGCTTGGGCGATTAAAGGGCGCGAGTATTTGGAACAATATGAACCGGACTATATGCTGGAAAAAATGAGCGACTTGTTGGCCATTGTTGGCATCAACGAATGAAAGGGGGATCCGTTCTCCCGGTGAGACGAACGACCAAATACCCTGTCCGAGGGGCGAACTCGCTCTGGCAGTTGTATCGCACCGTATCGTTTTGGAAAGTGCTGAAAAACGTCATCATCATTCAAATCGGGCGTTACACGCCGTTTTTGCCGCTGAAACGCTGGCTGTACCGCACGTTTCTCGGCATGAACATCGGCGAGCAAACCGCGCTCGCCTTTATGGTCATGCCGGATATTCTCTTCCCAGAAAAAATTTACATCGGCCGCAACTGCGTCATCGGCTACAACACGACGATTCTCGCCCACGAATATTTAGTGAACGAATACCGCCTCGGCGATGTCGTGATCGGCGATGAGGTGATGATCGGCGCGAACTCGACCATTTTGCCCGGCGTGGTGATCGGCGACCGCGCCGTCGTCGCCGCGGGCACCGTCGTTCATCAAGACGTCCCGCCCGGGGCGATGGTCGCCGGCTGCCCGATGCGCATCGTTCGCCGGAGTGAACCGCCTTCCGATTGAACGGGGGCGGTTTTCCATGTTGGAATAGGAAAAAAGGAAAGAAACAAAAAAGGAGAATTGCGGATTTTGACAAGATGGACTACCGCTATTTTTATTAGAAAGCAGATCACCGCCTATGCCGTGTGGAACGAAACGGACAAGCGCTTCTAGTTTTTTGAAGCGATCTTGTCCGTTTTGTTATTGGCAAAGCGTTTTCCCCTTGACGCTGTGGCCGCAAAGGAGTAAACTACTAATAACTTCACTTCTCTACCATATTAGCAAACTAAAGTATTTCCTAAAGTATTTCGATAAAGGGCGTGGGGACATGGCAAAAAAGTTGTTCATGTTTGAAAAACCGTTGGGCATGCGCGATACGCTGCCGTTTTTATATGAGTTGAAAAAGCAAGTGCGCTCGGTGATGGCGGAGGAAATTGAGCGTTGGGGGTATGAGTTTATTGAAACGCCGACGCTTGAGTATTATGAAACGGTCGGGACGGCGTCGGCGATTGCCGATCATCGGCTGTTTAAGCTTCTCGACCAGCAAGGGCATACGCTCGTGCTGCGGCCCGATATGACGGCGCCGATCGCCCGGGTGGCGGCGTCAAGGCTTTATGACGACGGCAATCCGCTCCGGTTGGCGTACAACGCCAACGTGTTCCGCGCCCAGCAGCGCGAGGGCGGCCGGCCGGCGGAGTTTGAGCAGATCGGCGTCGAGCTGATCGGCGACGGCACGGTGGCTGCCGACGCCGAAGTCATCAGCTTAATGGTCGCGTTGTTGAAGCGCGTGGGGTTGGGCCGCTTTTCGGTGGCCATCGGCCATATCGGGTATGTCAATGCGCTGTTTTTGGAGATTTTAGGGAATGAGGAGCGGGCGAGTGTATTGCGCCGTTTTTTATATGAGAAAAATTACGTCGGTTACCGCGAACATGTGAAGTCGTGGCCGCTTTCGTCGATCGATCAAAAGCGGCTGTTGGATCTTCTTTCCTTGCGCGGCGGAACGGACGTGATCGAACAGGCGAAAACGCTCGTCACAAGCGAGGAGGGGCGGCGGGCGTCCGACGAGCTGGCGGCGCTCATGGCAGCGCTTCGGACGTATGGGGTGGCCGAGGCGGTGAAGCTCGATATGGCGCTTGTCAGCCATATGAGCTATTACACCGGCATTTTATTTGACGTGTACGCCGAGCAAGTCGGATTCCCGATCGGCAACGGCGGCCGGTATGATGATTTGCTGGCGAAGTTTTCCCGCCCGGCGCCGGCGACGGGGTTTGGCTTGCGCGTCGATCGGTTGATTGAGGCGATTGGGGAAACGGATGTGCGCGGCGACATCGAGTGCATCGTCTTTAGCCAAGAGCGGCTGGCGGAAGCGGTGGAGCTCGCCGGGGCGAAACGGGCGGAAGGCAAGCGCGTCGTCTTGCAGCACATTGCCGGCATTCGTGATATTGACGCCTACAGCCAGCGCTACCGGTCGATCGTCTATTTGCTTGGCCGCAGCGGGCAATGAATGCCGCAAAAAGAGGAGAACGTCTCGAACAGGAACGACTGGAACGGCTGTCGATGAGGCGGGAGATGGAACGGCTAAAGCCACGAGGGTGTCCGGCTGCGCTAGTTCGGCGAGAGGGAGAGTTTGGCGGAAAGCGCCGCGTTTGCACATGACGACGAGCAGGGAGGAAGAGTGATGCTGACGATTGCGATGCCAAAAGGGCGCATTTTTGATGAGGCGGTCGAGCTGCTGCGGCGGGCGGATTATGTGCTGCCGCCGGAATTTGACGAGTCGCGCAAGCTCGTCATTGACGTGCCGGAGGAGCAGATGCGCTTTATTTTGGCGAAACCGATGGATGTCGTCACCTATGTCGAACATGGGGTGGCGGATTTGGGCATAGCGGGAAAAGATGTCTTAATGGAGGAAGAACGGAACGTCTATGAGCTGCTCGATTTGCACATCAGCCGCTGCCATTTGGCGGTCGCCGGGCTGCCCGGTGCCAAGATGAATGAAATCGCGCCAAGGGTGGCGACGAAATATCCAAACATCGCGTCGACGTATTTTCGCGAACAAGGTGAGCAAGTTGAGATCATCCGCCTAAACGGCTCGATCGAGCTCGCCCCGCTGATCGGCCTTGCCGACCGGATCGTCGATATCGTTTCGACCGGACGGACGTTGAAAGAAAACGGGCTTGTCGAGCTGGAACGAATCGCCGAGGTGACGTCGCGCCTGATTGTCAACCCGGCGAGCTACCGGCTAAACGGCGGGGACATTGAGCGGTTGGTCGACCGATTGGCGGCGGTGATTCCACAACCATAGAAAAAGATGGAAACGGGCGGTTGTCCGCAGAGAGCTTGATGGAGGCTCGGCGCGGCGTTGGCGGAACGGCGTCCGCGGCGCTGATGGGGGCTTGGTGGAGGAAAACGGATCGATGCCATAGAAAGGGGAGCGAACGATGAAAATCGAACGGATCCGAGGTGGCGTGTCGCTAAGGCGGACGATTGAAAGCGGAACGGAGGAGCAGCGGCGTGCGGTGCTCGATATCATCGCCGCTGTGCGCGCCCGCGGCGACGAAGCGCTGAAAGAATACACGGAACGGTTTGACGGCGTCCGCTTGGATTCGCTCAAGGTGACGGAAGCGGAACTGGAGCGGGCGCATGCGGCGATGGACGCGGAGATGCTTCAGATCATTCGCGAAGCGGCGGCCAACATTCGCGCCTATCATGAGCGGCAAAAGCGCTCATCATGGTGGATGACGAACGAAGACGGCACGATTCTCGGGCAGAAGGTAACGCCGCTTGATGCGGTCGGATTGTACGTGCCGGGCGGGACGGCCGCTTACCCGTCGTCTGTGCTCATGAACGTCATTCCCGCACAAGTGGCGGGAGTGAAGCGGATTGTCATCACCTCGCCGCCAAACCAAGACGGCGCGCTTCCGGCTGGCGTGCTGGCGGCGGCCTATGAACTTGGGGTGACGGAAATTTACAAAGTCGGCGGCGCGCAGGCGATCGCCGCGCTCGCGTACGGGACGGAAACGATCCGGCCGGTTGACAAAATTTTCGGGCCGGGCAATATTTATGTCGCATTGGCGAAGCGGGAAGTGTTTGGGCATGTGGCGATCGACATGATCGCCGGGCCGAGCGAAATTGTCGTGCTCGCCGATGAGACGGCGCATGCGGATGAGATTGCGGCCGATTTGTTGTCGCAAGCCGAGCATGACGTGCGGGCGTCAGCGATTTTGGTGACGCCGTCGATGAAATTGGCGCTGGCGGTGGCGAGTGAAGTCGAACGACAGATTGAAACGCTGCCGCGCCGCGGCATCGCCCAAGCGGCGCTTGAGAACTATGGCGCCATTTACGTCACGGAGACGCTTGAGGAAGCGGTCGATGTCGTGAACGAACTGGCGCCGGAGCATTTGGAAGTGATGACGGCCGAACCACTCGCGCTATTAGGGAAGCTCCGCCATGCAGGGGCGATGTTTTTCGGCCGCTTCAGCTCCGAGCCAGTCGGCGACTATTTCGCCGGGCCGAACCACGTGCTGCCGACGAACGGGACGGCAAGGTTTTCAAGCGGTCTCGGCGTCGATGAGTTTGTGAAAAAATCAAGCGTGATTGTTTACAGTGAAGCCGCATTGAAACAACATGGAGAAAAAATCGCCGCCTTTGCCCGCCTCGAGGGGCTCGAGGCGCACGCGCGCGCCGTTGAGATGCGGCTGAAGAAGGGGGAATGAACGATGGCAAGGGAAGCGACGGTCGCGAGAACGACGAACGAGACGAGCATTGAGCTGCGTTTGGCGATTGACGGCGAAGGAAAAGCCGAACTGGAAACGGGCGTGCCGTTTTTGACCCATATGCTCGATTTGTTTGCGAAACACGGCCAGTTCGATTTGCGCATTGACGCCAAAGGCGACACGCATATTGACGACCACCATACGACGGAAGACATCGGCATTTGCCTCGGGCAGGCGATCAAAGAAGCGCTTGGCGACAAAAAAGGAATCAAGCGGTACGGCAACGCGTTTGTGCCGATGGATGACGCCTTGGCCCAAGTGGTCATTGACTTGAGCAACCGCCCGCATTTCGAGTTTCGCGGCGAGTTTCCGGCAGCGAAAGTCGGCGCGTTCGATGTCGAGCTCGTCCATGAGTTTTTATGGAAGCTGGCGCTGGAGGCGCGCATGAACTTGCATGTCATCGTCCATTACGGGCGCAATACGCACCATATGATCGAAGCGGTGTTTAAAGCGCTCGGGCGGGCGCTCGATGAAGCGACGATGATCGACCCGCGCGTCAAAGGCGTCCCGTCGACGAAAGGGATGCTGTAGCCGATTGCATGCGGCGCTCCCTGTGGGAAAAGTTCCGCGGAGGAAGGCGGCCGGGCGCCAAGGAGAGGCGCCCGGGAAAGGAGCGCCGTGAGGAAAAGGGATGCCGTCATCAAGTGGTTCGGTGGATGAAGAAAAACGATCGATTGGCATGGATCAGCGAAGAAAGGAATGGGATGGCGATGATCGGGATCATCGATTATGGCATGGGCAACTTATACAGCGTCCGTAAAGCGCTCGAGCGGCTCGGCTGCCCGTATATCGTGAGCGGCGACATCAAGGAGTTGGCGCGGGCGCGCGGGCTCCTTTTGCCTGGGGTTGGCTCGTTTCGCGATGCGATGCACATTTTGCGTGAAACCGGGTTGGCCGATTTCATCCGTGCGGCGGCTGAAAACGGCACGCCGTTGCTTGGCATTTGTTTAGGGATGCAGCTGTTGTTTGACGAAAGCGAGGAAAACGGGCCGACCAAAGGGCTTGGGCTTTTGCGCGGCCGCGTCGTCCGCTTTCCGGGTGTGACGAAAACGGGTGAACGGTATAAAGTGCCGCATATGGGCTGGAACCGGCTCCGTTTCCATCGCCCGTCGCCGCTTCTTCATGGCGTTGAGGAAGGGCATGTGTATTTTGTCCATTCGTATTACGTCGTCCCGGGCGATGAGGACGTCGTGCTCGCGAGCAGCGAGTATGACGTGGACGTTCCGGCGGTTGTCGGGCGCGGCAACGTCTGGGGCACGCAGTTTCATCCCGAAAAAAGCGGGGCGGTCGGCATGCGCATCTTGAACAATTATGTCGGCATCGTCACGGGAAGGGGGAATCGCTGATGGCGGCGTTTACGGTGTATCCGGCGATCGATATGCGCGGCGGAAAATGCGTCCGCCTGCTGCAAGGCGATTACAGCAAAGAAACGGTGTACGGCGATTCGCCGGTCGCGATGGCCGAGCAATTCGCGGCCCAAGGGGCGGAGTGGATTCATATGGTCGATTTGGACGGAGCGAAAGAAGGGCGGCGCGTCAACGACCGGTTTGTCATTGAAGCGGCCCGCCTGGGCGTCAACGTGCAAGTCGGCGGCGGCATCCGGACGGAAGAGGATATCGTGCATTATTTAGAAAATGGGGTCGCCCGCGTCATTTTAGGAAGCGCGGCCATTGCCGATCCGCCGTTTGTGAAAAAGATGCTCCAAACATACGGCCGCCGCATCGTGATTGGCATTGACGCCCGCGACGGCTTCGTGGCGACGGAAGGGTGGCTGGCGACGTCCAACGTGAAAGCGGAAGAACTCGGGCGGATGCTCGCCGAGGCGGGGGCGGAGACGTTTATCTTTACGGACATTGCAACGGACGGCACGCTGTCGGGCCCGAACATCGCCGCCGCGGTCCGGTTGGCCGAGGCGACGGGAAAAGAAGTGATTGCTTCTGGCGGCGTCAGCTCGCTTGACGATTTGCGCGCGCTCTGCCAATATGCTGGACAAGGCATCGGCGGTGCGATCGTCGGCAAGGCGCTTTATACGAATCAGTTTACGCTTGCGGAAGCGTTAAAGGCGGTGGGCGAGCGATGATCACGAAACGCATCATCCCGTGCCTCGATGTGAAAGACGGCCGCGTCGTCAAAGGAGTGCAGTTTGTCCAGCTGCGCGATGCCGGCGACCCGGTGGAGCTGGCGAAGGCGTACGATGAGCAAGGGGCGGACGAGCTCGTCTTTTTGGACATCTCCGCTTCCCATGAAGGCCGGAAAACGATGGTCGATGTCGTCGAGCGCGTCGCTGCCGAGCTCGCCATTCCGTTTACGGTCGGCGGGGGGATTCATTCGCTTGACGATATGAAGCGGATGCTGCGCGCCGGGGCCGACAAAGTGTCGCTCAACACCGCCGCGGTGCTCCATCCGGCCTTGATCGCGGAAGGGGCGGACTTTTTCGGCTCGCAATGCATCGTCGTTGCGATTGATGCGAAATACGATGACGCCCTTGGTTCATGGCGCGTCTATACGCACGGCGGCCGCAACGCGACCGAATGGGAAGTGGTCGCGTGGGCGCAGGAAGCGGTCCGTCTTGGCGCCGGGGAGATTTTGCTGACGAGCATGGATGCCGATGGCGGCAAAAACGGTTTTGATATTGCCTTGACGCGGCGGGTGAGCGAAGCGGTCAGCGTTCCGGTCATTGCGTCCGGCGGCGCCGGCAAGGCCGAGCATTTCCTCGAAGCGTTCGAAAAAGGGAAAGCGGACGCAGCGCTCGCGGCCTCCATTTTCCATTACAAAGAAACGTCGGTTGGGCAAGTGAAAGCGTACTTGAAAGAAAGAGGGGTGAACGTGCGATGACGGCGGACATTCGCTTTGACGAAAAAGGGCTGGTGCCCGCGATCGTCCAAGATGCGCAAAGCAAGGAAGTGCTCACGCTCGCCTATATGAACAAAGAGTCGCTCGAAAAAACGATCGAGACCGGAGAAACGTGGTTTTACAGCCGTTCGCGCCAAGAGTTGTGGCATAAGGGTGCGACATCCGGGAACGTGCAGCGCGTTGTCGACATCCGCTACGACTGCGACGCCGATGCGCTGCTTGTGCTCGTCGAGCCGGCGGGTCCGGCGTGCCATACGGGCGCGTATTCGTGCTTTTCCCGCTCGCTGGACGGCGCGGCGCGCGCGCCGCAGGCCGACCGGTTCGCCATTTTGAACGAGCTCGAACAGATCATCGCCAAGCGCGACGCCGAACGGCCAGAAGGGTCGTACACGACGTATTTGTTTGAAAAAGGCGTCGATAAAATTTTGAAAAAAGTCGGCGAAGAAGCGGCCGAAGTGATTATTGCGGCGAAAAACCGGAGTCATGACGAGCTGAAATGGGAAGCGGCTGATTTGTTGTACCATTTGCTTGTGCTGTTGCGGGAACAAAAGCTGCCGCTTGACGCCGTGCTGGCAACGCTTGCCGAGCGGCACGCACAAAAAACGGAAGCAGCGGAACAAACCTAATCGTAAGCCGATGGTTGGCGAAGGCTTGTTCACGGGGACGATTGGAAACGGAGGAATGGGAAAACGGGATGCCCGCCACTCAGACTGCCGGGCTCATGGCTCGCGTGAGCGAACCGCGGAGGCAGCCGGAGGGCGGGGCATCCTTTTTGACGTCTCCGCCGTTTGGCGGACGGCGATGGCGCGGCTGCCATGTTTTTGAGCTGAGTTTTGTTGTTTGTTTCAGCGGCCAATATGATATACTGTTGTTCGACGAATTTTACGGACAACGGAGGACAGAATGGGAAAACAACTGAAGCAGTCATCACGAAAAGCGACGATTGTGCCGTTTATCCAGAACGGAGAGTATTTTTTCAAAAAAGGAATGAAAGCATACGATCGGGGCGATTTGCATAAGGCGAGGAAGTATTTCGAGCGCGCCGTCCGTTTGGATGAGCGCGATGCGTCGTTTGCTCTGCAGCTGGCGCTAGTATTGTCCGAACTTGGTGAATACCAGTTTTCAAACCAATGGCTGTTCAAAATTATTCATGATCTCGATGAAACGATGGACGACTGTTTGTATTTTTTGGCGAACAATTTCGCCTGCCTCGGCTTGTTCCGCGAGGCTCGGCAATACGCTGAACAGTACTTGGCGAATGAGCCGGACGGGGAGTTTGCCGACGATGCCGCCGACTTGCTTGAGCTGCTTCGGCTCGATGGTCCGGAATGGACGGAGGAGCAGGAAGACCTTATGGCGCTCGAGGATCGCGCCCGCCGGTTGCTTGAGGAGGAGCGGTTTGCGGAAGCGATTGAGGCGCTCGAGGCGATTGTCGCCCGCTATCCGGACGTGTGGGCGGCGCACAACAACCTGGCGCTTGCGTATTTTTACAGCGGCCAGGTCGAGAAGGCAAAAGAGAAGCTGGAGAATGTGCTTGAGCGCGACCCCGGCAACTTGCATGCGCTTTGCAATGCGCTCGTTTTCGCGTATTACTTGCATGATCAGGAGCAAGTCTCTTCCCTTTGCCGGACGCTCGCCGGGCTTTATCCGTTTTTCCATGAGCATCAATACAAGCTCGGGGCGACGTTCGCGCTTGTCGGACGGTTCGATTTGGCGTTCCGCTGGCTGCACCGCCTGTACAAAAGCGGCTTTCGCGGCGACGGGCCGTTTTACTACTGGCTCGCCTGCACCGCCTACCATACGGGGCATGAATCGCTCGCTCGGAACATGTGGGAAGAGTTTCTCGTGTTTCATCCGGAAAAGCGCGGCGAGGAGCCGTGGGCTGTTCCGTCGTTCGACGAAGCGTTTGCCCGCATCATCCGCTGGATTGAGCAGGAAGGATTGGCTGACCAGTTGTACGGCTTATATTTGTTCAGCCGCTCGAAGCAAGCGGAGGAAACGGCCATGTCGCTGGCGGTCTGCCGCTTGTTGCCGGCCGACCCACGCTTGCGTCCATTCATCGACTCGTTTTTATTTGGCTTGACCGACGGCCCGTCCGCCCGGGCGGGGAACGTCGGCCGCATGGTCGATGCGCTTTCGGCAAATAATGAAGAAAAGGAAGCACTCTGCCGCTTTGCGTTTGCGATTGCCGTCCATCCGCTGGCCGATGGCGAACGGTTTGCGAACGGAGCGGCGTGGGCGGCGGCGATTGAATACATGTGGCGCCGCCAGCAAGGAGAGAAAGTGACGCAAAAAGAGATGGCGGCCAAATACGGCGTCTCGGCGGCAACGGTGGGAAAATATGTGCAAAAAGCGCGCCAACTATGGTCATGAGCAAATCAATAGACAGGGCGAACCGACTTCTATACGATGAAAATGGAAGGATTCTCGAGCGAAGGAGTGGACGGTGTGGCAGAGGAAAAAATTTACGATGTCATTATAGCCGGAGCCGGGCCGGCTGGGCTGACGGCGGCTGTCTATACATCGCGCGCCAATTTGTCGACCTTGATGATCGAGCGCGGCGTCCCGGGCGGGCAGATGGTGAATACCGAAGAAGTGGAAAACTACCCGGGCTTTGAGACGATTTTAGGCCCGGAATTGGCGACGAAAATGTTTGAGCATGCGAAAAAATTCGGCGCGGAATACGCTTACGGCGATGTGAAAGACATCATCGACGGCGAGGCGTACAAAACGGTCATCGTCGGCGACAAAGAGTACAAGGCGCGCGCCGTCATCATCGCCACCGGGGCGGAATACAAAAAGCTCGGCGTACCGGGTGAAGCGGAGCTAGGCGGCCGCGGCGTGTCGTACTGTGCGGTGTGCGACGGGGCGTTTTTTAAAGGAAAAGAACTGGTGGTCGTCGGCGGCGGCGATTCAGCGGTCGAAGAAGGGGTGTATTTGACGCGCTTTGCCAGCAAAGTGACGATCGTTCACCGCCGCGACAAGCTGCGGGCGCAAAAAATTTTGCAAGACCGGGCGTTTGCCAATGAAAAAATTGACTTCATCTGGAACCATACGGTGAAACAAATCAACGAAAAGGACGGAAAAGTCGGCAGCGTGACGCTTGTGCATACGCAAACGGGCGAAGAACGTGAATTTCCGTGCGACGGCGTGTTCATTTACATCGGGATGGTGCCGCTCTCGAAGCCGTTTGCGAGCCTTGGCATCACGAATGAAAACGGCTATATTGTGACGAACGAGAAAATGGAAACGAAAGTGCCGGGCATTTTCGCTGCCGGCGATGTGCGGGAAAAAACGCTCCGGCAAATCGTGACGGCCACCGGCGACGGCAGCATCGCCGCGCAAAGCGCCCAGCATTACGTTGAGGAACTGAAAGAAAAGCTCCATAAGCAAGGAGTCAGCTGATCCGGTAACCAAATCGCAATCAAATCGTAATGGTTATTTAACCCAGATGTAACACGGGCGCAACACATTTGTCGTATGCTATAAGTAAGTAATTGACCCCCTTTTATATAGATCCTTTTTGGCGCGGGCGTTTGTCCGCGTCTTTTTTTGTCTGGCGCTCGCTGGGCGCGAAAGGCGTTGGCCGGGCGGAGTGCGGGAAGGCCGCCGGCGTTTTGACAGACGGGCGTTTTCCAACGGTTTGAAGGTGGAGCGGCCTAGCCATTTATGGTAAAATAAAAATAATGAGATGCGCGCAACAGTTGGGGGGAACGACTTGCAACGGGTAACGAATTGCGTACTATATAAAGACGGCCGCGTGTTGCTTTTGCAAAAACCAAAGCGCGGGTGGTGGGTCGCCCCAGGCGGCAAAATGGAGCCCGGTGAAACGGTGCGTGAAGCTTGCATTCGTGAATACCGGGAAGAGACGGGCATTTATTTGAAAAATCCGAGGCTCAAGGGCGTTTTTACGATCGTGATGAAAAACGGGAATGAAACGGTGTCGGAGTGGATGATGTTTACGTTTTTCGCCGACGACTTCATCGGCGAAAACGTGCCGTCTTCCGAAGAAGGGACGCTCGCTTGGCATGAGGTTGAAGCGCTGTCCACGTTGCCGATGGCCCCAGGAGACTACCATATTTTAGAATACGCTGTCAAAGGCGAAGGGGTCATGTACGGAACGTTTGTATATACGGAGGAGTTTGAGCTGCTTTCATATCGTCTTGATCCAAGTTAGCGGAAGGGGAGCAGAAAAATGGGGAAACACGGGGCGCAGCAACCGATTCAACTCGTCATCATCACCGGCATGTCCGGGGCGGGCAAAACGGTGGCGATCCAAAGCTTTGAAGACCTCGGCTTTTTTTGCGTCGACAACTTGCCGCCGACGCTGTTGCCGAAGTTTTTGGAGCTTGTGAAAGAGTCCGGGAATAAAATGAATAAAGTCGCGCTCGTCATGGATTTGCGCAGCCGCGACTTTTTCGACCACTTGTTTGCCGCGCTCGATGAGTTGGCCGGGCAGGCGTGGATTATGCCGCAAATTTTGTTTTTGGATGCGCAAGACTCGACGCTTGTGGCCCGCTATAAAGAAACGCGGCGGACGCATCCGCTCGCGCCGAATGAGCCGCCGCTTGAAGGCATCCGCCTGGAGCGGAAACTGCTTGAGGAGCTCAAAGGGCGGGCGCAAATCGTTTATGACACGACTGGGCTCAAGCCGCGCGAACTGCGGGAGAAAATCGTCCGCCAGTTTTCATCGCACGCCCAGTCCGGCTTTACGGTCAACGTTATGTCGTTTGGATTTAAATACGGCATCCCGATTGACGCTGACTTGGTGTTTGATGTCCGCTTTTTGCCGAACCCGCACTACATTGAGCATATGCGGCCGAAAACCGGGCTCGATGAGGAAGTGGCGTCGTATGTGCTCAAATGGGGAGAAACGCAAAAGTTTTTGGAAAAGCTGATTGATTTGCTGGCGTTTATGCTGCCGTATTACCAGCGCGAAGGAAAAAGCCAGCTGGTGATCGCCATCGGCTGCACGGGCGGTCAGCATCGTTCCGTGGCGCTCGCTGAGCATATCGCCCGCCATTTTTCCGCCGATTATAAAACGGTTGTCTCGCACCGGGACATGGAGAGGAGAAAGGAAGCGCATCGATGAGAGACAAACGAGCAGTGAAGATCGTCGTCATCGGCGGCGGCACTGGGCTTCCCGTCCTGCTTCGGGGTCTGAAACAGCACGATCTTGACTTGACGGCTATCGTCACCGTCGCCGATGACGGGGGGAGTTCCGGGCGGCTCCGGGATGAACTGCACATCCCGCCGCCTGGGGATGTGCGCAACGTGCTCGCTGCGCTGTCTGATGTCGAACCGCTTATTGTTGAGCTGTTTCAACACCGTTTTCAAAACGGCAACGGCTTATCGGGACACTCGCTCGGCAATTTGATTTTGGCGGCGCTCACATCGATCACCGGAGATTTTGTGAAGGCGATCCGCGAAATGAGCAAAGTGTTGAACGTGCGCGGCCAAGTGTTGCCGGCGGCGAACAAAAGCGTCGTGTTGCACGCGGAAATGGAAGATGGTACCATTGTTTCGGGCGAGTCGAAAATTCCTAGCGCAGGGAAAAAAATTAAGAGGGTGTTTTTAACCCCGGAAGATATTGAACCGTTGCCGGAGACGACCGCCGCCATCCGCGGCGCCGACTTGATTGTCATCGGCCCGGGGAGTCTGTACACAAGCATTTTGCCGAACTTGCTCGTGCCGAAAATCGGGCAGGAAGTGTGCAAGGCGAAGGCGAAAAAAGTCTATATATGCAACATTATGACCCAGGCCGGCGAGACGCCGCACTATACGGTGAGCGACCATGTGAAGGCGCTTCATGACCATCTTGGCGTCCCGTTTTTGGATGCCGTCATCGTCAACAGCGGGGCGATTCCGGAATCCATCCGCCGCCGGTATGAAGAGGAGCGGGCCGAGCCGGTGCATGATGACAGCGGCACGCTCGGCGTGCAGGTGATCCGTGACGATATTGTTACGTACGATGAAGGGGTCATTCGCCATAATACAGGGAAAGTCGCCGCCCTCCTTCTCGGGCTGCTTCCCCGCTGCTAGACGGCGGACGCTGTGTGCTTGGTCCGCATACGCATAGGCCAAGGAGACGGGGCGCGAGGGGCGGCGGCCGCATGGCCGCGCCGAGAGTTGGGCACCTCCAACCGGCCGGTACGGGAGCGAATGGAGGTGGAACGATCATGTCTTTTGCGTCCGAAACGAAGAAGGAGCTGACGAATTTAGAGGTCAAGCGCTGCTGCTTGCGGGCCGAGCTGTCGGCGCTGTTGCGCATGAACGGCTCACTGGCGTTTTCCGGCGGGCGGATGGCGGTCGATGTCCAAACGGAAAATGCGGCGATCGCCCGGCGCATTTATACGCTGTTGAAAAAAGGGTATGACGTCGCGGTTGAGCTGTTTGTCCGCAAAAAAATGCGTTTAAAGAAAAATAACGTGTATATCGTCCGCATTACCGACGGCGCCGCCCCGCTGCTCCGTGATCTTTGCATTTGGAACGGCGATTTTTCGTTCATTCATGACATCGATCCGGAACTTGTCAAGAAAAAGTGCTGCAAGCGCTCGTATTTGCGCGGTGCGTTTTTGGCCGGCGGCTCGGTCAACAATCCGGAGACGTCCTCGTATCACTTGGAGATTTTTTCTTTGTACGAGGATCATAACCGCTCTTTATGTGAACTGATGAACAGCCACTTTTTTTTAAATGCGAAAACGTTGGAACGGAAAAAGGGGTTTATTACGTATTTAAAAGAGGCGGAGAAAATTGCCGAGTTTTTGAACATCATCGGCGCTCACCAGGCGCTGCTCCGCTTTGAAGACATCCGCATCGTCCGCGATATGCGCAACTCGGTCAACCGGCTTGTCAACTGCGAGACGGCCAATTTGAACAAGACGATCGGCGCTGCACTCCGTCAAGTCGAAAACATCCGCTACATCGACGAGACGATCGGCCTCGACGCCTTGCCAGCGAAGCTGCGGGAAATCGCGAAGCTTCGCATCGAGCATCAAGACGTGACGCTGAAAGAGCTTGGCGAGATGGTCGCCGGCGGCAAAATCAGCAAATCCGGCATCAACCATCGACTGCGCAAAATCGATGAGATCGCGGAGCGGCTGCGGGCGGGAAAGCCGGTCGACTTCCATAAATCGCTGTAAAGGGGGGATGGAGAATGGTGGAAAGACAAGTCGAAGTGAAATTGAAAACCGGGCTGCAGGCGCGCCCGGCGGCGTTGTTTGTCCAAGAGGCAAACCGTTTTTCCGCTGATGTGTTTTTAGAAAAAGACGGGAAACGGGTGAACGCGAAAAGCATTATGGGCTTGATGAGCCTCGCTGTCGGCCACGGAGCGGTGGTCACGCTCATCGCCGACGGTCCGGATGAACAAGAAGCGATTGAAAAGCTCGCCGCCTATGTGCAAAAAGAAAAGTGAGTGGTGCGCCGGAACGACCGTCGGTGCGTTCGCGGGCGAATATGAGACAAGGCTGCTCCGTTTCCGAAGCAGCCTTTATTGTTTCGGCTTATTTTTCGTCCGAACGCGTCAGCACCCGGTCGATAATGCCATATTCCATCGCTTTTTGCGCCGTCATGAAGTTGTCGCGGTCCGTATCGCGTTCGATCACTTCGATCGGCTGGCCGGTGTTTTCCGCCAAAATGCGGTTCAGTTTGTCGCGCAAGAACAAAATGCGCTTCGCGGCGATTTCGATTTCCGTCGCCTGCCCTTGGGCGCCGCCGAGCGGTTGGTGGATCATTACCTCGCTGTTCGGAAGGGCAAACCGTTTTCCTTTGGCGCCAGCCGCCAGCAGAAACGCCCCCATCGATGCCGCCATGCCGATGCAAATCGTCGATACGTCTGGCTTAATGAACTGCATCGTGTCGTAAATCGCCAAGCCGGCCGTGATCGAACCGCCCGGGCTGTTGATGTACAAGGAAATGTCTTTGTCCGGGTCTTCCGCCGCCAAAAACAGCAGCTGCGACACGATCGAGTTGGCCACTTGGTCGTCGATCGGGCTGCCGAGGAAAATGATCCGGTCTTTCAACAACCGCGAATAAATGTCATACGCCCGCTCCCCGCGGTTCGTCTGTTCAATGACCGTCGGAATCAAATACATCCAAAACGCCTCCTTTTCCCTTTCATAAAGTATGTACGCCTTCATCATACACGATTGGTCAATGAAGGTCAAACAAAATGCCCTCTTCCCGCCAGTTATATATATTCGCGAACGACGGCGAACATCCCTCTTTTCATCATAACCGCTTTTTCATTTTTTAAACCACTGTTTTCCGCCTCTGCAACCGGGGCGAAGAACCGCGGCCGTCGGTGCAGGCGATAAGGTGTGGAATGGGATCCTAATTTTTCCTCTTTTTTTATTGCATTTTCCCCTTGCATTTTTTTTCGATCCTGCTATAATAGAACATGCAACAGAACGGAACAGCAAAACAATCAATCGATATGCCCTCGTAGTGTAGTGGATAGCACGAGAGATTCCGGTTCTCTTAGCGTGGGTTCGAATCCTGCCGAGGGCGCTACTTGTATCCGACCCGTTCGGATCGGAATTCCTAAACTCCTTGATACGACCGCGTTTGCGGTCGTTTTTCATTTTTGGGGAATCCCGAAAAAAACGATAGAATCCGAAAAAATTTTGCACGAATTTTGCACGGCTATTTGGTACGATCCAGTTCCGCCATCGCGTGACGACCTGCCAGGATTCTTTTTGTTCCATCTCATCTAAAATATGCGAGTACGTTTGCAGAGTAGTGACAATATGGCGGAACGGGAAACGAGTTTGGAGCAGCTGGCTTCGATTCGGTTTCGCCAACCGTCGATCACGATTCGGACCTTGTCCGCAGACAAAGCGTATGGCGCCACGGAGTATCTGGAAGCGCTCTTTCTTCATCCAGACTACAGTTGCAAATGATTTGTGTACCTCTTCAAGTGGTGTTCAGACAATGATTGAATGGTCGGAGAAAAAATAAAAAAAACGTATAAACGAAAGCCTCTTCTGCTGCCTTTGCGAGTGAAGAGGCTTTTTATAATGTATTTATCGGTCGGTAGCGCCAAGATGCTTCTTTAATGCTTCTTGAAGAATTTGGGAGTAGTTCACGTTATGTTCTTTCGCTAGATCATCAAGCCATTTCGGGATAGTCAACGTCTTTTTAACGGCTCTGTTTTCCATTTCATGTCTAAAAGGTGGCATCCATACCTCGATGAACACGATTACTTGATTGTTTTCTGTTTGAATTTCCGATACTTTTGAAGGCTCAGGAATCTCTTCATTTTCCTGTTCCAAGCCGTATAAGTGTAATGCCATCGCCTCTTTAGCCATTTTAAAAGCGTCTTCTTCTGTATCTCCGCAAGTAAAGCAGCCAGGAAGATCAGGAAACTCAACAGAATATTCCATCGCTGCTGTAATCGAAAATAGCTGGATAAATATAGCGGTCTTTTTTGTGCATATATGTTAACCTCCTTTAGGGGGCTTATAATAGTCCCGCCTGTTTGAGTATGCTTTTTACTGTTTTGATCGGTAAGTTTTTCTTTGGATGGGGGATGGTTACTAGTCCAGGTTTACTGGGATGTTTAAACTGATGATGACTGCCACTTGTTCTTACTATGTACCACCCATCTTGTTGTATGATTTTTATTAATTCCTTTGAAGAGTAACTCTTCATTTCCCTCCCTCCTTAATTACATTATAACACGTATTTTAACACGTATAAACAGTTTTTAATCAATTTTTTGTTTTTTGTCGTGTAAATGCCACTAATAAGTGAAAGGTGCAAACCGAATCCTCCTTCCGTTGCGTCACCCGATTGGGCGGCGTTTTTTATTTAGGTGAGGTGATACACGTGTAGAAGTTGCACGAGGTATTGAACGATAACAAAAGCTAAACCACATGAAGAAAAAGGACAGAATGACCTGGGGCGACTGGATGGAGATCATGGGGTCCGGCGCGATACGTATAAACGAGTGCGCGGGGCGGTGAGGAGGAAATGGGAAGGAATAAAGACCCTTAGGTTAAAAAACATATACTTGGTATATGGTTATAATCCTGCCGAGGCAAAACAGCCGCCTAGGAGGCTGTTTTTCTTTTAGATCAGCAGCGGACGCGCCGCTTTCCTCGAGAGGGTTCCCAAATCAAGGGCTCGGGCGGGGCATTGGGTTTTTTCGTCTGAACAGGCGCCGGTTCGGGCGGTCGACAAGGCCGCTTTCCGCCGTCAAAAATTTCTCCTACCCCTCATCCTTGCCGTCGTGTACAATAAAAGAAAGGGAGGCGTGACGATGAGGGCGGAGTTATGGCAAGAGCAGCGGCTGCAGCTGTCGCTGACAAAGGAACTGGTGCAGGCGATTGAACTGCTGCAATATTCCGCATTGGATTTGGAAGCGTTTTTATATGAACGGTCGCTGGAAAACCCGTTTTTGGAAATTCGCCGCACCCGGGTGCGGCAACGGCCAAGCCGGACCGAAAGAGACCAAAAGCAATGGCTCGAGAACATTGGCGCCCGCGCAGAGACACTTGTTGGCCATTTGCTTTCTCAGCTGCCTGCGTTGAAGCTGGCCGATCGGGAAGAGCGCATCGTCCGTTATCTCATTGCCTCGCTCGATGAGGATGGCTATTTGCGCGTGCCGCTTGCCGAGCTGGCGGCGCGGTTTTCCGCATCGGAACAAGAGATGGAACGGGGGCTGCGCCTTGTGCAGTCGCTCGACCCGCCGGGAGTCGGCGCCCGCGATTTGGCGGAATGCCTCTTGCTGCAGCTTGAACGTCTTCCTGAGCGCGACGAGCTGGCGGAAACGATCGTCCGTTATCATTTTGTTCCTTTTGCGGAAAAGTCGTGGAAAACGCTGGCCAAGCAGCTTGGCGTCAGCCTTGGCGAACTGCAACGCGTCTTCGAGCTCATTCGCACACTCGAGCCACGGCCGGGCATTCACTATTCGAGCGAAACCCCGCCTTTGGTCGTGCCGGATGTCATCGTCACCCGCAAAGGGGATGGAGACTGGATTGTCGCCTACAACGATGACATCCATCCGGAGCTCGGATGGAATCGGGAGTACGAGCGGCGCATCGCCGCATCGAGCGATCGGCATGCCGAACAGTTTATCAAAGAAAAATATCGGCAGTTTACATGGCTTGCAAAAAGCCTAGAGCAGCGAAAACAGACGCTTCTTCGGCTCATGGCGGTCATTGTCGATCGCCAGCGTCCGTGTTTGGAGTTCGGATTTGCGGCGCTTAAACCGATGACGATGCGCGAGGTGGCCGAGGAGCTCGGCGTCCATGAATCGACGGTAAGCCGTGCGGCGCGTCATAAATATGTGCAAACGCCGTTTGGCACGATCGAGCTGCGCCGCTTCTTTTCGAACGCCGCGACGGTCAAGGAAACGATCGAGGTGGCCTCCTCCGCTCAAGTGAAATCGATCATCCAAGAGCTGATCGCGGCGGAAGACCGACAGGCGCCGCTTTCTGACCAACAGCTGGCCGATTTGCTTCATGGCCGATACGGCATCGCCATTTCGCGCCGCACGGTCGCCAAATACCGCGAGCAGCTGCGCATTCCTTCTTCGGCGAAACGAAAGCAATACACCGGAGCTTGATGCGACCGGTGAAAGAAAGGAAGAACGCGATGCACATCCGGTTGTACACGAAGACGAACTGTCCGCTTTGCGACAAAGCGAAAGCGGTTTTGACGGAGCTGCAGGTAGACTATCGGTTTACGATGGAAGAGATCGATATTTATGAAGACGACGCGCTTCTCGAGAAATATCAGTTGATGATTCCGGTCGTCGAGCTTGACGGGGAAGAAATCGGGTATGGGATGATTGAAAAAGAAATGGTGAGAAAGCGGTTGCGGCAAGTGCGAAACAGTTGAACGGCTATCGTCCTCCTGCTATAATGAAAATAGCGCGGGAGGAATTTTTTATCGATTGGCGGGACATAATATGTCATACCGGGACAAAAAACGTCCCTATGTTCTGCTAAGGGGAAGGATCGATGCAACCGTTAGTAGAGGCATTAAAAAAATTATCGCCCGACTTGCTTGACGTTATGCAAAAACGGTACGAGATTTTGCACTCCATTTCGCTTATGGCGCCGGTCGGGCGGCGGGTGCTGGCTGCCAGCCTTGGCATGAGCGAGCGGGTGCTGCGGTCGGAAACAGAGTTTTTGAAAGGGCAAAACTTGCTTTCCGCCGATGTATCGGGCATGAGGCTGACGGAAGAAGGCCAAGCGCTGCTGTATACGCTCCACGATTTGATGCGGGAAGCGCTTGGGCTCAAAGAGCTGGAAGCCGCGTTGCAGGAGCAGCTTGGCATTCCGCGCGTAATTGTCGTTGCCGGGGATAGCGACCGGTTTCCTTGGGTAAAAAAAGAAATGGGAAGAGCGTGCGTCGCCTGCATGAAGGAGCTGCTTGAGCCCGGGGACATCGTCGCCGTGGCCGGCGGAACGACGATGGCGGCGGTCGCGGAGATGATGACGCCGGATTCGAAGCTTCGCGATGTGTTGTTCGTGCCGGCGCGTGGAGGCCTTGGCGAAGATGTCGAGAATCAGGCGAACACGATTTGTGCGAAAATGGCGGAAAAAGCGATGGGCCGCTATCGGTTGCTGCACGTGCCTGACCAGCTGAGCGACGAAGCGTATGCGTCGCTCGTCGAAGAGCCAGCCGTGAAGGAAGTGCTGGAGCTCATCCAATCATGCCGCATGGTCGTCCATGGCATCGGTGAAGCGGTGACGATGGCCAAGCGGCGGAAGACGCCGCCTGTAGAGATGGAGAACATCATCGCCCGCCATGCGGTCGCCGAGGCGTTCGGCTACTATTTCAACGAGTACGGCGACGTCGTCCATAAAGTGAAAACAGTCGGCATTCAACTTGAGCATCTCCCGCATGTCGAACATGTCATCGCCGTCGCCGGAGGGGCATCGAAGGCGAAAGCCATTCGCGCCTATATGAAGCGGGCGCCGCATTCACTGCTCGTCACCGACGAAGGTGCCGCCAAAGCGTTAGTAGGGGAATAACTTCCCTTGCCGATACTATTCAGCAGCAAAGTTAAGGAGGAAAACACGATGGCAGTAAAAGTTGGGATCAACGGATTTGGCCGCATTGGGCGCAATGTGTTCCGCGCGGCATTGAAAAATCCGAACATTGAAGTGGTGGCGGTGAACGATTTAACGGATGCCAACACGCTTGCGCATTTGTTGAAGTATGACTCCGTTCACGGCCAGCTGGATGCAGAAGTGTCCGTCAACGGCAACAACTTGGTCGTCAACGGCAAAGAAATCATCGTCAAAGCGGAACGCGACCCGGCCAACTTGGCATGGGGCGAAATCGGCGTTGACATCGTCGTCGAATCGACCGGCCGCTTCACGAAACGCGAAGATGCGGCGAAGCATTTGGAAGCCGGCGCGAAAAAAGTGATCATTTCCGCCCCGGCGAAAAACGAAGACATTACGATCGTCATGGGCGTCAACCAAGACAAATACGACCCGAAAAGCCACCATGTTATCTCGAACGCGTCGTGCACGACGAACTGCTTGGCGCCGTTTGCGAAAGTGCTGCATGAACAATTCGGCATCGTCCGCGGCATGATGACGACCGTTCATTCGTACACGAACGACCAACAAATTTTGGACTTGCCGCACAAAGATTTGCGCCGGGCCCGCGCCGCGGCGGAATCGATCATTCCGACGACGACCGGGGCGGCGAAAGCGGTCGCGCTCGTTTTGCCGGAATTGAAAGGAAAGTTGAACGGCATGGCGATGCGCGTGCCGACGCCGAACGTATCCGTTGTCGACTTGGTGGCGGAATTGGAAAAAGAAGTGACGGTCGAAGAAGTGAATGCCGCGTTGAAAGCAGCAGCGGAAGGCGAGCTGAAAGGCATTTTGGCCTACAGCGAAGAACCGCTCGTGTCGCGCGACTACAACGGCAGCACCGCTTCGTCGACGATCGACGCGTTGTCGACAATGGTCATTGAAGGCAAAATGGTGAAAGTCGTTTCGTGGTATGACAACGAAACGGGCTATTCGCACCGCGTCGTCGACTTGGCCGCCTACATCGCCTCGAAAGGGCTGTAAAACCAGCTTGGCGTTGAGTTTTCCGCCTGTTCAAGTCTATAATAGGAAAATGGAGGGGAGCGGGGAAATGATCCCCACTCCTTTTCCTTTTCCAACACCATCGTTGAAGGGGGCTGGAACGATGAACAAGAAGACGGTTCGCGACGTTGATGTCAAAGGGAAGCGCGTCTTCTGCCGCGTTGATTTCAACGTGCCGATGGAAGAAGGCGCGATCACTGATGACACACGCATTCGCGCCGCACTCCCGACGATCCGCTATTTGATCGAGCACGGGGCGAAAGTCATTTTGGCGAGCCACCTCGGCCGCCCGAAAGGAAAAGTGGTCGAAGAATTGCGTTTGGATGCCGTTGCGAAGCGGCTCGGCGAGCTGCTTGAACGGCCGGTCGCCAAAACGAATGAAGCGGTCGGCGATGAGGTGAAAGCGGCGGTCGACCGTTTGAACGAAGGCGATGTGCTCTTGCTTGAGAACGTCCGCTTCTATCCGGGCGAAGAGAAAAATGATCTCGAGCTCGCCAAAGCGTTTGCGGAGCTTGCGGATCTATATGTCAACGATGCGTTCGGCGCCGCCCATCGCGCCCATGCGTCGACGGAAGGCATCGCCCATTACTTGCCGGCGGTGGCCGGATTTTTGATGGAAAAAGAACTCGAAGTGCTTGGCAAGGCGCTTTCGAATCCGGACCGCCCGTTTACAGCGATCATCGGCGGGGCGAAAGTGAAAGACAAAATCGGCGTCATCGACAATTTGCTTGAAAAAGTCGACAACTTGATCATCGGCGGCGGACTGGCGTACACGTTCGTCAAAGCGCTTGGGCATGATGTCGGCAAGTCGCTGCTTGAAGAAGATAAAATCGAACTGGCGAAATCGTTTATGGAAAAAGCAAAAGAAAAAGGCGTCCGTTTTTATATGCCGGTGGACGTGGTCGTCGCCGACCGGTTTGCGAACGACGCCAACACGAAAGTCGTGCCGATTGACGCGATTCCAGCCGATTGGGAGGCGCTTGACATCGGCCCGAAAACGCGCGAATTGTACCGCGATGTCATTCGCGAGTCGAAGCTCGTTGTCTGGAACGGCCCGATGGGCGTCTTTGAAATGGACGCGTTCGCGCACGGGACGAGAGCGATCGCTGAAGCATTGGCGGAAGCGCCCGACACCTATTCGGTCATCGGCGGCGGGGATTCGGCGGCGGCGGTTGAGAAATTCGGCTTGGCCGACAAAATGGATCATATCTCCACCGGCGGCGGCGCTTCGCTCGAGTTTATGGAAGGAAAACAGCTGCCGGGTGTCGTCGCGCTCGAAGACAAATGACCCACGGCGCCGGATTTGGCGCATGGCGGCTGACGCCGCCCAGCGAAAGGAAGGGTGAACGATGAGAAAACCGATCATTGCAGGCAACTGGAAAATGCATAAAACATTAGCGGAAGCGGTTCAATTTGTCGAGAACGTAAAAGGGCTCGTGCCGCCGGCCGATGAAGTCGATTCCGTCGTTTGCGCGCCGTTTCTCTTTTTGGATCGGCTGGTGCAAGCGGCAGACGGCACGAATTTAAAAATCGGGGCGCAAAACATGCATTTTGCCGACCAAGGGGCGTACACCGGCGAAGTGAGCCCGGTCATGCTGAAAGACCTCGGCGTCACGTACGTCATCCTCGGCCATTCGGAGCGCCGGCAGATGTTTGCGGAGACGGATGAGACCGTCAATAAAAAAGTATTGGCGGCTTTCACCCGTGGGCTTGTGCCGATTGTTTGCTGCGGGGAAACGATCGAGGAGCGGGAAGCCGGGCAGACGAATGCGGTCGTCGCTTCACAAGTGGAAAAAGCGCTCGCCGGCTTGACGCCGGATCAAGTGAAGCAAGCGGTCATCGCTTACGAGCCGATTTGGGCGATCGGCACGGGGAAGTCGTCGACGGCGGAAGATGCGAACGACGTGTGCGGCCATATTCGTTCGGTCGTCTCGCGCCTGTTTGGCCCGGAAGCGGCGGAAGCGATCCGCATCCAATACGGCGGCAGCGTCAAACCGGACAACATCCGCGACTTTTTGGCGCAAGAACAGATCGACGGCGCCTTAGTCGGCGGGGCGAGCTTGGAGCCGGCTTCATTCTTGCAATTGGTGGAGGCGGGGCGCCATGAGTAAACGACCGGTTGCGCTCATCATTTTGGACGGGTTTGCGCTGCGCGAGGAAACGTACGGCAATGCGGTCGCCCAAGCTCACAAGCCCAATTTTGACCGCTATTGGAACGAATACCCGCACACAACGCTCAAGGCATGCGGCGAGGCGGTCGGGCTTCCGGAAGGGCAGATGGGCAACTCCGAGGTCGGACACTTGAACATCGGCGCCGGGCGCATTGTATACCAAAGCTTAACGCGGGTCAACATTGCCATCCGCGAAGGCGAGTTTGACCGGAATGAAACGTTTTTGGCAGCGATGAACCATGTGAAAGAGCATGGGACAAGCTTGCATTTGTTTGGTCTGCTGTCCGACGGCGGGGTGCACAGCCATATTCACCATTTGTACGCCCTCTTGCGCTTAGCGGCGAAAGAAGGCGTGAAGCGCGTGTACATCCACGGCTTTTTGGACGGCCGCGACGTCGGCCCGCAAACGGCGCCGCAATACATTAAAGAACTGCAGGAAAAAATCAAGGAGTACGGCGTCGGTGAAATCGCGACGTTGTCGGGCCGCTACTACTCGATGGACCGCGACAAGCGGTGGGACCGCGTCGAGAAGGCGTACCGGGCGATGGTGTACGGCGAAGGCCCGACGTACCGCGATCCGCTTGAGTGCATCGAAGATTCGTACCAACACGGCATTTACGACGAGTTCGTCCTGCCGTCGGTCATCGTCCGCGAAGACGGCCGGCCGGTGGCGACGATTCAAGACAACGACGCGATTATTTTCTACAACTTCCGCCCCGACCGGGCGATTCAAATTTCGAACACGTTTACGAATGAAGATTTCCGCGAATTTGACCGCGGCCCGAAACATCCGAAGCATTTGTTCTTTGTCTGCTTGACCCATTTCAGCGAAACGGTGAAAGGGTACGTGGCGTTCAAGCCGACGAACTTGGACAACACGCTCGGGGAAGTGCTGTCGCAGCACGGCTTGCGCCAGCTGCGCATCGCCGAGACCGAAAAATACCCGCACGTGACGTTTTTCATCAGCGGCGGCCGCGAAGAGAAATTTCCAGGCGAAGACCGGATTTTGATCAACTCGCCGAAAGTGGCGACGTACGACCTGAAACCGGAAATGAGCGCCTATGAAGTGACAGACGCGCTGCTGAAAGAGATTGCAGCTGACAAGTACGACGCGATCATCTTGAACTACGCCAACCCGGATATGGTCGGCCACTCGGGCAAGCTTGAGCCGACGATCAAGGCGGTGGAAGCCGTGGACGAATGCCTCGGCAAAGTCGTCGACGCCATTTTGGCCAAAGGCGGCATCGCCATCATCACCGCCGACCACGGCAACGCCGATGAAGTGCTGACGCCGGACGGCAAGCCGCAAACGGCGCATACAACGAATCCGGTGCCGGTGATCGTGACGAAAAAAGGCATCAAGCTGAGAGACGGCGGCATTTTAGGAGATTTGGCGCCGACGATGCTTGATTTGCTCGGTTTGCCGCAGCCGAACGAAATGACAGGGAAATCGTTGATTGTCAAATAACGATACGAAGGAAAAGGAGTGTGTGTTCATGTCTGCGATTATTGATGTTTACGCCCGCGAAGTGCTCGATTCGCGCGGCAACCCAACCGTAGAAGTGGAAGTGTATACAGAAGAAGGCGGTTTCGGCCGCGCCCTGGTGCCAAGCGGCGCCTCGACTGGGGAATATGAAGCAGTCGAACTGCGCGACGGCGACAAAAACCGCTACCTCGGCAAAGGGGTGTTAAAAGCGGTCGAAAACGTCAACGAAGTGATCGCTCCGGAAATCATCGGCCTTGAAGTGACCGACCAAGTGGCGATCGACCGCGCGTTGATTGAGCTTGACGGCACGGAAAACAAAAGCAAACTTGGCGCCAACGCCATTTTGGGCGTTTCGCTTGCCGTGGCCCGCGCGGCGGCGGACGAGCTCGGTTTGCCGCTGTACCAATACTTAGGAGGCTTTAATGCCAAAACGCTGCCGGTGCCGATGATGAACATTTTAAACGGCGGCGCGCATGCGGACAACAACGTCGACATTCAAGAATTTATGATCATGCCAGTCGGGGCGGAAAGCTTCCGCGAAGCGCTGCGCATGGGGGCGGAAATTTTCCACAGCTTAAAAGCGGTGCTGAAATCGAAAGGCTACAACACCGCGGTCGGCGATGAAGGCGGCTTCGCCCCGAACTTGAAATCGAACGAAGAAGCGCTGCAAACGATCATCGAAGCGATCGAAAAAGCCGGCTACAAACCGGGCGAGCAAGTGATGCTCGCCATGGACGTTGCTTCATCCGAGCTGTACAACAAAGAAGACGGCAAATATCATTTGGAAGGCGAAGGCGTTGTCAAAACGTCCGAAGAAATGGTCGCTTGGTATGAAGAACTTGTCTCGAAATACCCGATCATCTCGATCGAAGACGGGCTCGATGAAAACGACTGGGAAGGCCATAAACTGCTGACCGAGCGGCTCGGCAAAAAAGTGCAGCTTGTCGGCGACGACTTGTTCGTCACGAACACGAAAAAACTGGCGGAAGGCATTGAAAAAGGCGTCGGCAACTCGATTTTGATCAAAGTGAACCAAATCGGCACGCTGACGGAAACGTTTGACGCCATCGAAATGGCGAAACGCGCCGGCTACACGGCTGTCGTCTCGCACCGCTCCGGCGAAACGGAAGACAGCACGATCGCCGACATCGCCGTCGCCACGAACGCCGGCCAAATCAAAACAGGCGCGCCGTCGCGCACCGACCGCGTCGCGAAATACAACCAGCTGCTCCGCATTGAAGATGAACTCGGCCATACGGCCATTTACCAAGGCATCCGTTCGTTCTACAATTTGAAAAAATAACCGATAACAGAATCATTACAGGCACCTTTCGGCTGTTTGCCAAGAAAGGTGCCTTTTTTTGCGGCGGGCGAGGATAGCAAAGGGTCGCGTCAAAAGCGCGTTATGAAGACTCCACATAGACCATCCCCTTGAGTATCGGAGGGATGTTCAAGGATGGAGTCGCCCTTGACCAACACCCGACAAAGGTGGGAAAGAATCGTCAAGGGCGGTGGAGACAAAAAGAAGGCAATCGTTTTCCCATATTACACCCATTACATACACAGTGATTGAATATTGGGTCTTAGGGATTTCAAACAAATCGGCGAATCATTTGGGCAACAAGCTTGTCACTTCTTTGTTCTGGTAAAGTTCTTTTTCATCTTCCGTACAACAATCAATACACTTAACTATTTTGAGAAGATCAATTTTGATTTGATTATATTTTTAATTTTCTTGCAAATATTTCCCATGATTTCACTCTCATACTTAAACAATCACATCTTTGTCTCTAGAAGGCCGGTGAAAAACGAGGATACTTGAGAAATCGACGAAGCTGAATGAGAAACAAAAGCACGTTTTATCAAGGTTTCTGAATTTGAGAAAATATAGGTTTTACCTCGTTGCTAAGTAAATCACCGGGCTCCTAGAGATAAGTTGAAATTCCTTTTGAAGCTTCTTACTTCTTGTTTGTAGAAGAGCTTAAAAAACCAATGGGGACTGATAAAATAATGGAAGGTGAAATCGCACCCGAAGCCTGGTATGAGGGATGCTTAGTTTCCTATGGTTCTGGTAATGAAAAATATTGTTACCAAAATTACTTTGGAGCCAAGTGTAGAAGTGGAACACCAATTAACGCATTAGACCGATGCTGCCAAGCTCACGATCGTTGTTGGGCTAATTTTGGGAAAGGAGACGATGGTTGCGATTACGAATGATATCTCTGTGCATACGCTACTTATGATCCGGGCTGGTGGATGGTTGCCGAGTTTGGATTATTGTGCTCGCAAGGAAAATTAGGTAGCATTTTCTAAATGTTTTTATGAAAAGAGAAGGTCTATTCCAACCTTCTCTTTTCGTGCTCTTATCCTCCCATAACACGGGCTAAATAATAATAAAAACTCCAAGTAACTATTCAGCCACATCATAAAGTGAGCTGAATATTTTCTTCTTTCCTTGTCTATGATGTGAATATTGATAGACAAGGAGGTGAATCACATGTTGACGGTACAACAAGCTGTATTTACAGTTGAAAGCTTAATCAGCAAAGTCCAACAACAAAAGCAGCTCATTACTCACCAACAACAAGTCATTGAGCAACTGTTGAAAGAAAACAAACAGCTACGCAAAGAAAATGAACAACTCAAGTATCGCGTTCAAGAGCTGGAAGCACGCACGAAAAAAAACAGCTCTAATAGCCATTTGCCCCCATCTTCTGACCGTTTTGCCAACACACGTTCTTCTCGTCAACCATCTGGCAACAAGCCAGGCGGACAAGAAGGACATCAAGGAACGACGCTCCGTCAAGTGGAACATCCACATCATCGTGTCGTCCACCGTGTGCATACGTGTCAAGGATGTGGAGCTTCTTTGCGTGACGTCAAACCGTTCAAAGTCGATATCCGTCAAGTGTTTGATGTCCCTCGTGTGGCGATCGAGGTGACACAACATGAACGTGAAGTGAAATCGTGTCCACATTGTCGATGCGTGCAACAAGCCGAATTCCCATCCCATGTCACGAATCATGTGCAATACGGTCCACGGCTCACGGCGCTCGTTGTTTATTTACATCATATCCAATTGATCCCGTACAAGCGTTTAAGTGATACAATCGAAGCGTTATATCAACACTCGATTAGTACGGGAACTCTTGCCAATATGGTGAAACGAGGACGCGAAGCGCTGGAATCAAATATGGACATCATCGAAGACGCCTTACTTGAATCCAACATCCTGCATGTCGATGAAACGAGTTTGCGCATCAATGGGAAACTCGCATGGGTGCATGTCGCGTGTACATCGAGATATACATACTTGGCTCCTCACGCTTCTCGTGGAAAAAAAGCGACCGATGATATCGGGATTCTTCCCCGATATGAAGGGACGATGATGCACGATGCGTTCGGTACATATCCGAAATACACACATGCCACCCATGCCCTTTGTCACGCCCATCATTTGCGTGAGTTAAAAGGATTCATCGAACAAGGGCATACGTGGGCGATGCGCATGACCACGTTTCTGTTAGCCGCCAAGCAAGCCGTCGAAGCCCATCACGGTGCACTTTCCGAAGAAGAAGCGAGACGGTGGGAACGAGTGTATGATCGCATCCTAGAAAGAGCACAACACCGATTAGAAACGATGACGCCTCTTCCGAAAAAAGCACTTGCTTTTGTTCGACGGCTTCAAAAACGAAAGGAAGAAGCGCTGCGTTTCTTACGTGAAGTACATGTTCCCTTTGACAACAACCAAGCCGAACGCGATCTTCGCATGGTCAAAGTCAAAGAGAACATTTCGGGTACGTTTCGCGAAGAAACATTCGCGCAGTCGTTTTGCATCGCAAGAAGCATCGTTTCCACACTGACGAAACACGAAAAAAACGTGTGGGATTCGTTATGTCTTCTGTTGGCAGGCGAAACGATCGATCGAGTTCTTTCCGCTACCTAGGGCATTTTCTATGACCGAAATGCCCTATTTGTGCTGGGCTTTTTTATACACTAGCACTGGGGTGAATAGTTACAACTCCAAAGACCTAAAGAACTAAGGCTACTTAACAAGACAGCAAGCGATAAAAATAGGTTGGCATTGGATTCCTTTCTATAACGAACTAGAAACATAATGGACAGGATGATACCAGCAACGAAAAAGGGTAGCCATACCAGCCATAAAGAACCGAAGGGGAACCCGGTATCTATGAGGTAACCCACTATAAAAACAAGATTGATAAATAAAATTACAGGAAGAATTATTTTCTTCATTTACACTTTCACCTTTTACTGGAAAATGGATTGAACAAAATCTTTTATATAATTTTAACAAAATATAGAAAGGTTTTAAATAGTTTTTTTATCTGTAGATGAGTATTTTTCATTATAATAATTTCCATGTCATAAGAGGTAAACAGGGTACTCCTTAGGCGACATGGAGCTGTTTTTTGATCGCATCAATGGGAATATCTTGCTTCGCAGCGTTATCAATGAACTCGACGATGCTGTGGCCTTTCCGCGATCGAAGCAACTCCAGCCCAGCGGAAAGGGTTTGTTGGGATTCGGCAATGCTGTACACGCAGGCTAAAGCACCACTGCCCCATACCGTTTCACCGCCCGAACATGGCGAACGCGGTATCCATCTAGCTTCAGTTGCTCTTTCGCCTGCTGGAAAGCGCATTTGCTCGTTCAACGCTGGGCATCGTAACGCGAGATGTCTTCGTCGCTAAGCTCCCGATCGGTGCTCAAGAAGACACGGAGATGGTCCGGAGTCATCGGCTGATCCGCCTTCTAAGCCAGCAGCACCACCGCGTCATCGAGGCCATGGATCGACCCCTCATAGCGATACACGCGGTAACGCTCCTGACCCACCGTGACGAGGCGGGGGCTTGAGGCTTGATATAGCGGGCCAACGACTTGGTTTGGATGGCGATGCCTTTCGGATCAAGAATCCGGTTCGTCTTGAGCATGGCGATGACATGGAATCCCTGTTTCAGGCAGGCTTCGATGAGTTCCTTGGACGGATACCATGAATCCATAAGCACATACATCGGACGAGCCCGTTTCCCTTTGAACAAGGAAAGCATCTCGATTGCCAGGTCCATTTTGCTGGTTTCCACCTTTTTGTCATACAAGTGGAACGCGAACGGAAACGCTTGCGTGAAGGTGTGCACCATCAGCCAAACGAGCGAATGCCCCCAGACCATTTGATGATCTTTATGGGAGTCATGACAATCACATCCTTGAATGACGTGCGTTGCCCGTGACGAAGGCTTCGTTTTTTGGCAAATCGTATCATCCATCGAAAGGAAAAGGGGCTGATTGGGGTCCGTTTGGCCAGGCGTTCGATCTGGGGAAGAACCCGTTCTTGAAGCTTCTCAAACAGCCTTTCCTCGTTCCAAGGGCTTTTCGTGAAAATGAGTTTGCTTTTCGAAAAGGGCATGACTACGGAGTGGCGATCATGGATGCCGGGAGAAGTGTATGCCAGTGAAGCAGGAAAGAACAGGAAACCATTGGACGTGCATGGACTCATGTGTGTCGTGAGCGATTGGGTCCCAAGCGATGAAAAAAGCGATTCAAGGGGTTTGCCCAGAGACGACACATGTGGTGGATTATTTTCATGTCATTCAGCTGTTTACCGATGTGTTAGAACGTTGTCGCAAATATGTGGACAAAGGGGGGCAAGAAACACGGAAATGTTCGTTACGTTTGCCGGTTATTGAGCTAATGCCTAGAGAAGTTGACGGAGGAAGAACGTCAAATCATAGGAGAATGGTGTAACGAAAGCGATGTGATTATTATGTGTTATAGTTGGAAGATATGGAATGGATCGTCCATTTCTTTAACTAATGAGCATCCATGATGCTAGGATTGGCATCATGGATCTGTTTTTAGGGGATGATACGTATTTCTTAGTTTATCGGCTGAAACAGACGCCAACAACATCATCACAGCGGAATATACATGGGACGCATTGGGCCACCCGGTCACGATGACGAAAGGCGGAGCCACTTACTACTATCATTTGAACGGTCATGGAGATGTCGTGGCATTGACGGACGCAAGCGGAAATGTCGTTGTCCAATACGAGTATGACGCATGGGGCAACATTGTGAACCGGCGCGCTGGCGTTGGCGGCAGTCCGGGAAATCCGTATACATTGGGGGCTTGAGTTTGATACCATGCATGGAGTGACTTAAACAAAATGTTTTTGGCGTGATCGCGCCTCGAATCATCTCCTTCATGGTGTTCACTGCTTCGGCTGCGGCTATCTTTACTTTTGTACATGGGCGAGGCATCTCTCTTTTCGAAGCGGCATGAACACCTCTCATGCGGGCGCAAAACGATAGACGTGGGTGAGGTGGTGGTTTATACTATTTTTGAATCATTTGAATATTCAGGAGTGATAAAGATGGAACAAACCGTTGTTGAAACAAAGTACGGTCGGTTGCGCGGGGGAACAAATGAAGGGGTTTTCTATTGGAAAGGGATTCCGTACGCGAAAGCGCCGGTCGGTGAACGCCGTTTTCTGCCGCCGGAGCCGCCTGAGGCATGGGATGGGGTGCGGGAGGCGACTGCCTTCGGTCCTGTCGTGATGCAGCCGTCGGATCCGATTTTCAGCGGATTGCTCGGGCGGATGAGCGAGGCGCCGAGCGAAGACGGGCTGTACTTGAACATTTGGTCGCCGGCGGCGGATGGGAAGAAGCGGCCGGTGCTCGTCTGGATTCACGGCGGCGCCTTTTTGTTCGGCTCGGGTTCTTCGCCGTGGTATGACGGGACGGCGTTTGCGAAACACGGCGATGTCGTCGTCGTGACGATCAACTACCGAATGAACGTGTTTGGCTTTTTGCATCTCGGTGATTCGTTCGGCGAAGCGTACGCGCAAGCCGGGAATCTCGGCATTTTGGACCAAGTGGCGGCGCTGCGCTGGGTGAAGGAGAACATTGCGGCGTTTGGCGGTGATCCGGACAATGTGACGATTTTCGGTGAATCGGCGGGAGCGGCGAGCGTCGGCGTGCTGTTGTCGCTTCCGGAGGCGAAGGGGCTGTTTCGGCGCGCCATGTTGCAAAGCGGTTCGGGATCGCTTCTTCTCCGT
Organism: Geobacillus lituanicus; assembly: GCF_050994965.1. Taxonomy (NCBI): domain Bacteria; kingdom Bacillati; phylum Bacillota; class Bacilli; order Caryophanales; family Anoxybacillaceae; genus Geobacillus; species Geobacillus lituanicus. Next base: position 3,165,338 of record NZ_CP194773.1, on the reverse strand, counting down.
TCGCCGGAGACCGCGATGGCGATGACCGAACGCATTCTCGATAAGGCTGGCATCCGTCCGGGCGACCGCGAACGGCTGTTGTCGATTCCTGCCGAGGAGCTGCTGCGGGCGGCGCTGTCGCTCGGTTCAGGGGTCATGTACGGTCCGGTGGTGGATGGCCGCGTATTGCGCCGCCATCCGATTGAAGCGCTCCGCGACGGGGCGGCCAGCGGCATTCCGATTCTCATCGGCGTGACGAAAGACGAGTACAACTTGTTTACCTTGACGGATCCGTCATGGACAAAGCTTGGCGAAAAGGAACTTCTTGACCGAATCAACCGGGAAGTCGGGCCGGTGCCAGAAGAGGCCATCCGCTATTACAAAGAAACGGCGGAGCCGTCGGCGCCTACTTGGCAAACGTGGCTTCGCATCATGACGTACCGCGTGTTTGTCGAGGGGATGCTGCGGACGGCGGACGCCCAAGCGGCGCAAGGGGCGGATGTGTACATGTACCGCTTTGACTATGAGACGCCGGTGTTCGGCGGCCAGCTGAAAGCATGCCACGCGCTCGAGCTGCCGTTTGTGTTTCACAATCTCCATCAGCCGGGCGTCGCGAATTTCGTCGGCAACCGGCCGGAGCGCGAGGCGATCGCCAATGAAATGCATTACGCTTGGCTCTCGTTTGCCCGCACCGGAGACCCGAACGGTGCTCACTTGCCGGAAGCATGGCCGGCGTATACGAGCGAGCGCAAGGCGGCCTTTGTCTTTTCGGCCGCCAGCCATGTCGAGGACGACCCGTTCGGCCGCGAGCGGGCGGCATGGCAAGGACGCTAGAAGATTTGATTCGTGAGGGAGCACCGCCGTCTGCGGAAAAATGGAGCTTCGGCCTCTCTCCGCTAAACCAACAAAGGAACGGCCAACCGCCGTTCCTTTGTTATTCGTTTGCCCCCTGAGAAGGAAGCCCAAACTGTTCCGCGAGCGCCGGGTCGCGGTCGATCGCCTCAAGCAGCTTGCGCATGACGTTGATGTCAAACGTAAAGTTCACCCCGATCGGCGAGGTGACGAAAATTTTCCCTTCCTTTGCCTCACGCGCCCGTTTGAATTGATAGCCGTCAATCGCGATGACGACTCGTTCGTCCGGTCTTGCCATTGAAGTCCCTCCAGTCGTTGCCGATTTGCTTTCTATTGTAACGCATTTCGGCGGTGGACGACAATGATCATACCGCATCCGATTCATCCTATTTCGCGCAGGAGACTCCCACTTCAACGACCAAAGGGAGTAAGTGGGAGAGGAATGCGCGTTCCCCTTTTCTTTTGTGTATGATATAATAAAGGCGTGGAGAAAACCGTTTAATAAAGGCACTCCAATAACTGCTACTCGATGTATGGAGTTGGTTACAGGAAACGTTGTAACCGTAAAACATCGAGCGTAGATCCGTCTGTTGTGTGTGGAAGCCAAGTACTGCCAACAGACACACCGAGAGAATCGGTAACGATGCAGGCATGACCTGCGTCGTTGGGTAGTTGTCAACCTGCCCTGATGCAACCCCAAGTCAAGGAAGGAGGACGAAGTCCGCTTGTACTTCTGGGGAGTTGCAAGCCCCCACTTCAAGCGTTAGCTAAGTGGGGGTAGTTGACGGAGCGTCAAGCAGATGGAGGATGAAACGTTCCTTCATCTCTGCCAAAGAGAAGAGGGAGCGAATGTTTGCTGCGCTCCCGTTGCCATTCCGTTGAATGGATGAGAAAGGCAAGGAGTTGTCGCCTTTTCTTCAGCATCGTTTCATTCGTTCGCGGCTCCATCGATGTGGTCAAGTCAGATATGTGGCGATTTTAGCCAGGCATTCGTCAATGATTTCGTCGATTTCCTCTATTTGCGCATCTTCTCGATTGTATTTTTTTAAAATTTTTAGATGACGAGCTTTCCAATCCAATGATTTGATTTGGTCGGGTGAACTACCCCCACTTAATTTTCTAGCGAAAATTTGAAGTGGGGGCTTCCAAAGAAGTTTGACTGCTTCAAGCAATCCTTATTCTTTGAGGCGTGTCCACTTCGCCGCTAGAGCATAAGACACTCAGGTCTACAGCTTTACTTTTCTTTAAGATGTTTAATGCGCCATTGACATCAGCATTAATTAGTTTGCCAGACTTTGTTCGATACAAGCCGCGCTTAATACGTTTGCCGCTGAACTTATATTCTTTTGGATTGTCGGCATTATATTCAGGAATCTCATCGCCGTCAAAAAAGCTGGCTTGAGACGTATAGGATTCTTCCTGTTTCAAGAATTCAATGCCGTAAAATTTACAAAGATATTCTAGTTTTTCTTTTATGTTACCGAGAGGAATATTGACAAAGTTTTGATTTGTCTTTTTTCCTAGATTAATATTGCGTTGCCATGTTTCCGCATAGCCAATGACAAGTTTGCCAATTTACAATCCGACGTTGTACATGTTCTTGGCAATATGGCACAGTTCTCGAAGAGTCAAGTATTCTTCTTTGGTCAAACCATTTAGCTGTTGTTTGATACAAAAATACATGTTTTCACCCCCCATCTAACTATATTATACTATATTTTACTGAATCTATCCTGAAAACACCATTTAAGACAAAAAACGGAGCCCGCCTAGCCTTCGGAATCGGATTCCAAAGGAAGGTATTTCAGTATATATATGGTTAATAAGTGCTATGCACTCGTTTTTTCTAGTTTCACTTCGTACCCTAACCCCTCTAATCGTTTCACCGTTTGACGCACGATGCTCGCTTCTCGCTGCCGATCCCAGTAGTCGGCTCCCAACTCTCTATACGGTTCCTTTCGAGTTAAGATATAATAGATCATTTCTAAAATCGTTCTCCCGACCGCGACACTCGCTCGATTCGCTCCTCTTCGTTTGGCGATCCGATGATACTTGGCCGATAGGTACGTGTTCTTCGTTCGGGCGGCGGCACGGGCGCATTCCACGAGGCACGACCTCAGCTTCTTGTTCCCTTTCCTCGTTCGACCTGACAACCGTTTCCCTGCACTCTCATGATTCCCGGGAGCCATTCCGGCCCATGAGGCCAAGTGCGCGGCGGTAGGGAACCGGCTCATATCCGTCCCGATTTCCGCTACAATTTGTTCCGCGCTTTGCCGCCCCACTCCCGGGATCGTATCGATGAGCTCCAGCGCTTCATGAAAAGGGCTCGTTCGTTCCTCGATTTCTCGATCCAACCGGGCAATCGCTTCATCTAAATACTCCACATGACGCCATTGCTCGGCCAGCATCATGCGTTGATGCGGCCCTATCACTCCTTTCAACGCGCGCCGGAGCTCTTCCGTTTTTTGTTTCAGCCGCCCTTTGGCGAGCTGGGCGAGGGCCGCCGGATCGTCTTTTCCTTCGATAAGGGCGCGAATGATGAGCCGGGCCGACATCCCGTTGATGTCGGATACGACCGAAGAAAGCTTGATATTGGCTCCTTCCAGCACTTTTTGGATGCGGTTGAGCTCCCGTGCCCGTTCCTCGATCAAACTGCGCCGATAACGGACCAGTTCCCGGAGCTCCCGCTGAGCCCGATGAGGGATGTAACTCCCTTTTAGCAATCCATGGCGAAGCAAGTCCGCGATCCATTCGGCATCTTTGACATCGGTCTTTCGCCCGGGAACCGCTTTGATGTGTTGGGCATTGACGACAAGCACTTCGATCGGCTCTGCTTCGAGGAGATTATACACTGGCTTCCAATATACGCCCGTCGACTCCATGGCAACGTGCGTCACCTTTTTTTCTTTCAGCCAATCCACCAACTCCTCGAGATCGTCGGTCAGCGTACCAAACGCGCGAATCTCTTTTCCTTCAGGGGTAAGGGCGCAAGCCGTAATCGATTGCTTATGCACGTCCAATCCGCAACAGCGTTCATACAAGACGCGCATCGGTCTCCCTCCCTGCTTCGTTCTCAAAAACAGCTGGTGCAGTAGCCTTTGTTCAAGCATTCTATCCTGCGTGCTTCCCTCAAGGGAGCGACATTCCGTGGTGCACCAGACTACTGGGGTCTGTCTATCCTTCGGACTTTTACGTACCATAGATACAACGACCTCATGACCCCAGCTGCAAGGAGACCATTCGACAGAAGGTTGTTTTCATCCTTCCGATGGTGACGAAATTTTTTTGTCATGGGAGTCTATCCTATTTTCAGCAAAATATAGTTAAGGCGATTCATCTCCCACTTACTCCGCTTCGCTTCGTTGAAGTGGGAGTCTTCTCGCCTAATTAAGATAAAATGACCCCTGTAATGGGAGCGCCGCCTTCAAGGAGTATTCCTTCTTTTGGCAAATCCACTTCAAACGGATAGCCTTTCTTCTGATTGGTGATGGGACAAACAACTGCAAATCCTGTTGCTTGATTGAATTTTTGTGGAGATAAAACAAGAGCAATTCTTCTTCCTGCTTGTTCATGGCCAGCTTGTGGATGGAAGTTCAACACAACGAAATCTCCTCTTTCCGGCGCGTCTGCGGCCATTAGATCCACTCACGCCCTTCTACCCCAAAATCGATCTCCTTATGTCGATTTTCAGGGGTAATTTGTGAGAGTAGCTCTTCCAATGTGTATTTCTTCCGTGCTCTTTTCGGCTTTAATGTGATGATTCCTTCGTTTTCAATGACATGTAATTCCATTTCAGAACCTTGTTGAATCCCGATTTGGTCAGCCGCGTCTTTTGGGATGCGGATGCCCAAACTGTTCCCCCACTTTTGCACGATGACAGTAGACATCACATTCTCTCCTTTCTTTTTTACGCTGTTGTTTTGTTTTGAATTCATTGTATCATCTCCGTTCCTAAATGTATCTACACAGTATATACAAAATGATTCAAAATGATTACATGTTTCACCAAAAAAGGAATGAGGGGGCTTTCGTCGTGTTGAGACAGGCCCGCCAGTTGCCGCCAACGGCGATCTATGGTATAGTGAAATTATTGCAATATCGGTCGTTGGAGGTGTCAAGCATGCATGCCTTGCTTGTGACGCTGCTTGTCATTGTGTCGATCGCGCTGATTGCGGTGGTGTTGTTGCAGTCGGGCCGCAGCGCCGGGCTGTCGGGGGCGATCACCGGCGGCGCCGAGCAATTGTTCGGGAAGCAGAAAGCACGCGGGCTCGATGCGGTGTTTCAGCGCGTGACGGTTGTGTTGGCCGTTTTGTTCTTTGTGTTGGCGATTCTTGTTGTTTATGTCCAACCATCATAAGCAAAAAACGGGGGCGGTCCAAAGGGAAGCGGGCTGCCTTTTCTATTTCAGCAAGAAAGGAAGGAGAACGAATGATGAAAATTGTTCCGCCGAAGCCGTTTTTCTTTGAAGCCGGGGAGCGGGCGGTGCTGCTGTTGCATGGGTTTACCGGCAATTCCGCTGATGTTCGGATGCTCGGGCGTTTTTTAGAATCCAAAGGCTATACGTGCCATGCGCCGATTTACAAAGGACACGGCGTGCCGCCTGAGGAGCTCGTCCACACCGGGCCGGATGACTGGTGGCAAGATGTCATGAACGGCTACGAGTTTTTGAAAAACAAGGGCTACGAAAAAATCGCCGTCGCCGGACTGTCGCTTGGAGGCGTATTTTCATTGAAATTAGGTTACACTGTACCTATAGAGGGCATTGTGACGATGTGCGCGCCGATGTACATCAAAAGCGAGGAAACGATGTACGAAGGCGTGCTCGAGTATGCGCGCGAGTATAAAAAGCGGGAAGGAAAATCAGAGGAGCAGATCGAACAGGAGATGGAGAAGTTCAAGCAGACGCCGATGAAGACGTTAAAGGCGCTGCAGGAGCTGATCGCCGATGTGCGTGACCATCTTGATTTGATTTATGCCCCGACGTTTGTTGTGCAGGCGCGCCATGATGAGATGATCAACCCGGACAGCGCGAACATCATTTATAACGAAATTGAATCGCCGGTCAAACAAATCAAGTGGTATGAGCAATCAGGCCATGTGATTACGCTTGATCAAGAAAAAGATCAGCTGCATGAAGATATTTATGCATTTCTTGAATCGTTAGATTGGTAATGGAGAAAGGAGGGGATGGACAATGGATCATGTGTTGGCCGAACGCATCTTAACGTTTATGCGCGATGAGGCGTATAAGCCGCTGACGGTCGAAGAGTTGGAAGAAGCGTTTGGCATCGAGGATGCCGATGGATTCAAGGAGTTTGTCAAAACGCTTGTCGCCCTGGAAGAGGAAGGACTCATCGTCCGGACGCGCAGCAACCGCTACGGCGTGCCCGAGCGGATGAATCTCGTGCGCGGCAAGGTGATTGGCCACCCGAAAGGATTCGCGTTTGTCACACCGGAGGAGCCGGGACTGGATGATATTTTCATCCCGCCGTCCGAATTGAAAAACGCGATGCATGGCGACACCGTGCTTGTGCGCGTCCAGGCCGATTCATCGGGGGCGCGCCGTGAAGGGACGATCGTCCGCATTGTGGAGCGCGGGGTGAAAGAAGTCGTCGGCACGTACACCGAAAGCAAATATTTCGGCTTTGTCATCCCGGATGACAAGCGGATCGTCAACGACATTTTCATTCCGAAACACGCCGCGAACGGTGCGGTCGAAGGGCATAAAGTCGTCGTCCGGCTCACCTCGTATCCAGAAGGACGGATGAGCGCTGAAGGGGAAGTCGTCCGAATTCTCGGCCATAAAAACGACCCGGGCGTCGACATTTTGTCGATCATCTATAAGCATGGGCTGCCGCTTCAATTTCCCGATGACGTCATCGAGCATGCGAACCGTGTGCCCGATGTGATTACCGAGCAAGATTTGGAAGGGCGGCGCGATTTGCGCGGCGAGATGATCGTCACCATTGACGGCGAGGATGCGAAAGACTTAGACGATGCGGTGACGGTGACGAAGCTGGAAAACGGCAACTATAAGCTCGGCGTCCACATCGCCGACGTGAGCCATTACGTCGAAGAAGGCTCGCCGATCGACCGCGAGGCGTATGAGCGCGGCACGAGCGTCTATTTGGTCGACCGCGTCATCCCGATGATTCCGCACCGGCTGTCCAACGGCATTTGTTCGCTCAACCCGAAAGTCGACCGGCTGACGCTGTCGTGCGAGATGGAGATCACCCCGCAAGGCGAAGTCGTCCGCCATGACATTTTCCAAAGCGTCATCCGCACGACAGAGCGGATGACGTATTCCGATGTCAATAAAATTTTGGTGGACAAAGACGAAGCCTTGCGGGAAAAATACGCGCCGCTTGTGCCGATGTTTGAGCTGATGGCTGAGCTCGCCGACATTTTGCGCACGAAGCGGATGAAGCGCGGGGCGATCGATTTTGATTTCAAAGAAGCGAAAGTGCTCGTCGATGAAAACGGCAAGCCGTACGATGTCGTCTTGCGCGAGCGGTCGGTCGCCGAGCGGTTGATTGAAGAGTTTATGTTGGCGGCGAACGAAACGGTCGCTGAGCATTTCCATTGGCTGAACGTACCGTTTATGTACCGCGTCCATGAGGATCCAAAGCCGGAAAAACTGCAACGTTTCTTGGAGTTCATCACGAACTTCGGCTATGTCGTGAAAGGAACGGGCAACCAAATCCACCCGCGCGCCCTCCAACAAATTCTCGAAGCGGTGCGCGGCGAGCCGGAAGAAATGGTGATCTCCACCGTCATGCTTCGGTCGATGAAGCAAGCGCGCTATGACGCCGAGAGCCTCGGCCATTATGGGCTGTCGACTGAGTTTTACACCCATTTTACGTCGCCGATCCGCCGCTATCCGGACTTGATCGTCCACCGGCTCATCCGGACCTACTTGATCAACGGGCAGATGGATCCGGAGACGCAGCGAAAATGGGCGGAAAAGCTGCCGGAGATTGCCGAGCATGCATCCAACATGGAGCGGCGCGCCGTCGAGGCCGAGCGGGAGACGGACGATCTGAAGAAAACCGAGTTTATGGAAGACAAAATCGGCATGGAATTTGACGGCATCATCAGCTCGGTGACGAACTTCGGCTTGTTCGTTGAGCTGCCAAACACGATCGAAGGCCTGGTGCACGTCAGCTACTTAACCGACGACTACTACCGCTATGACGAGCGCAGTTATGCGATGATCGGCGAGCGGACGGGAAAAATGTACCGCATCGGCGATGAAATCACCGTCCGTGTCATCAACGTCAACAAAGACGAACGGATCGTCGATTTTGAAGTCGTCGGCATGAAAGGACGCCGCCCGCCGAAGGCAAAAGCCGCGCCGGTCGTTATTGAAGGAAAAAAACAAAAGAACGGCAAGCCGAAAGCAGAGGCAAAAGGAAAAACCGGTGCGGGCCGCGCCGCGAAAGCAAAAAAGAAGAAAAAGAAAAAACGGTGAGGAAAAGCCGAACGGGCGGCTTTTCCTTCCTTTTCGTTTTTGGTAAAATAAGAAACGCCGATGAGGAGGGGGAAAACGGATGCCGAAAGGCGAAGGAAAAGTGATCGCCCAAAACAAAAAAGCGCACCACGACTATTTCATCGAAGAAACGTATGAAGCCGGCCTCGTTTTGCAAGGGACGGAAATCAAATCGATCCGCAACGGCCGGGTGAACTTGAAAGATTCGTTCGCCAAAGTGGAAAAAGGGGAAGTGTTTCTCCATAACATGCATATCAGTCCGTATGAACAAGGCAACCGCTACAACCATGATCCGCTGCGGACGCGAAAGCTTTTGCTGCACCGACGCGAAATCAACAAGCTGATCGGCTATACGAAAGAGCAAGGGTATACGCTCGTGCCGCTGAAATTGTATATTAAAAATGGCTTTGCCAAAGTGGAGCTTGGAGTGGCCAAAGGGAAGAAAAAATACGACAAACGGGAAGACATGAAGCGGAAAGAAGCGCAGCGCGAAATCGAGCGGGCGTTCCGCGAGCGGCAAAAGCTGTAGAGAGGCAAGCCGCCGAGCGGGCATTTGCCGAGGGCGGGAGCCTGAAACATCGGGCTTTTGGCGGGCATTGCCGGTTTGGGAACGGCGGAGGGATGTTTGGTTCATCGCGGCAAGCGGGGGCATTTCTTGCGTCGCCGTGTACGGAAAATGGGATGGGCTGATTTTTCTTGGCAAGTGCCAAGAAGCCGTGTTCTCAATCATCCGGCACAACATTCGGAGAAGAGCCTGTTTTTTGGCGAGATTGAAAACATTCCCATTGAAAATGCACCGCGTCATGGTATAATAAAAAGTGCAACAGCCAGTTATTCCATGCTTAAGCTGTTCCGATCTCTTCGCACCGCGGGGACGATCCGGATTCGACAGGGGTAGGTCGAGCTTAAGCGGCGAGCCGAGGGGGACGTCCTCGTAAAAACGTCACCTAAAGATAACTGGCAAACAAAACTACGCTTTAGCTGCCTAATTGCTGCAGCTAGCTCCTCCCGCCATCGCCCGCGTGGCGTTCGAGGGGCTCATATGAAGCGGGCTACGCCCAAATCCGCCGCCTGAGGATGAGGGAAGAGACGAACCAGGCTAGCCGCCGGGAGGCCTGTCGGTAGGCGGAACGGACGGCGAAGCGAAATATACCGACTACGCTCGTAGATGCTTAAGTGGCGATGCCTCTGGACGTGGGTTCGACTCCCACCGTCTCCATTTCCGATATCCGAACGGTTCGGACGAGAAACTGTGAAACCCTTGATACGACTGCATTTGCAGTCGTTTTTCATTTTTTGGGAATCCCCAAAAAACGATAGAATACGAAAAAATTTTGCACGAATTTTGCACCGCGTTTTTACCTTGCATTGTATACCGAGTTCGACAGTGACTAAGTAAACAAAATGCCTCTCATCCCTTGAGGCCAAAGGGACGAGAGGCATTTGGGCATCCTTCCAGCGTGTATCTAGGCGCGAGGATGGATGCCTACAATCTTCGGAGGCGGCCTCAGCTCTAGCGCCGATCTTGTTCTGCAGCGATGATGGGCCCATAATATGAATATGCGCCTCGTTTGTTCATGATGAATGGATTCGTGATCGGGAAAAAGAGATAAAAAAAGAAGGCCGAACGAACGAATATTTTGCTTCGTTCGGCCGAGCGATCGGCGCCTGTTAGTCGATTGCGGCGGATGGCTCTTTGTCCGCCGCCGCTTCATGATGAGCAGCAGGAGCGTCGGCTTCAGCCCATTGCGGGCGCCAGGCGATGCAAAGCGCCCCGCCGATGATGCCGAGAATGGTGCCGACTAAGAAGCCACCCAAGGCGCCCATGATCGACAGAATGGCACTGAACATGCCGATGATGCCGAGCAAGGTGGATAGCCGCGGCATGGCGTAGGAAAGAATCCCCATCAACATGACCATGCCACCAAGGAAAAAGCCGGCGAACACCATGCTTCCGGGAACGAGAGAAATTTCGTATAGCTGCATCGGAACCCATAAAATCACAAGGCTTGATAACAAGAGAAACGTTGCCCCCCAAAATGGGCGGCGTTTCCACCAGCGACCGAACGCCTGCCAGCTGGAACGAATGATGCCCAATGTCCCTCATCCTTACCGAGAATTAGTTGAGTTTTTCAAAGTACACTTTCATGCCCGGCAGCGACACTTTTTGCTGGAACAAGTAGACGGTTTTAATATCACCGTTTTCGATCGTAATGCTGTCGGCTCCTTGTGTGAATTCTTTGGCCGCTTTCTCGACTGGGTTGCTCGTATCGCCGACATAGCTTTCTTTCATCGTCAAGCTGCCGAAGGAGATGTTGCCGTTAATTTGCGTCGCTTTTTGCACGAGGCCGTCAATGGAGACAGGCTCGCTCGCGACAATGACGACGCGAATGCCCAAGGTCGGGAAGTCTTTCGAAATCCGAAGACCTTGAATCGTCGCTTTATCCATTTCATTGACGAAGACCGGCGTCTGCGGCGCATTGCCTGCTTCCGCCACGCCGCCGTACATTTTAAACCCGCTGCCGTTCAGTTTGTCAAATTGAACGGTGAACTCCCCGACCCCACTGATCGGCACGGCATAGGCGACGCCTGTCAGCCCGAAGATCGACAGCAAGGCGCCTAACAGCAGGAACCCTCCCAACAGTGCGGCGATCAGCGGCTTTTTCGCCGTGCGCCCCCCAATGATGACCGGTTTTGTTGCCATTTCCATGGCGTTTCTCCTCCCCCTTTTTTTGAATGATCAGCGCTGTAAGCGCTTTAGTGAATCTGTTTAAATTTTATGACAATTATACATTCCATTACATCCCTATGTTTGTCGGATTTTTTAAGTGCTGTTGGACAACCGTGACGGGCAAAAGAAGGAATTGACCGATCGAATTAAGAAAGTAGATGATCAAAGTAGTCGATCACTAGCGGGGATGCGGGGGGAGGATGGGGATGTCGAAGGAATTAAATGATCATTTGCTTCGTTTGCTTCATGAAGCGGCCGACATCTTGCATAGGTATGCGGCGGAATTGAACCGGGAATGGAAGCGGATCGGCGAAGCGCTTGGCAAGCGGAATGCGCGGGTTCAAGAGGTGTTTTCCACGCTGTGCGCATTCGTTCAGGCAAGATTGCTCCCGTACGGGGGTGACCATCCAGCGAATGGGCAGCTCGAACGCATTGCGGCGTTTCATCCGGAGATGGTCATATTTTCCCTGAATTTAATGGAAAATACGGTTCATCAAGTGTTGAAGGCGCATGCGTCAGCGGCTGCTGCGCTGCACCCAGCCGTGCGGTATTTGTTTTTTAAATGGAATGAATGGTTGTTGTATGAAGTGAATGAACAATCATTCAAACCCAGTAGCGATTCCGCGTGGAAAAAAGAATCCTTGTGGAAAGACGCCGTCATTTTGTTTAACGAATGGATTTTGCGGGCGCAGACGTTTGAGGAATCGGCGGCGCATATTTGTTTTGGTTTTTCTTATTTTCTTCCTTTCAGCCGCTGCGCTCTGTTTCAATTTGTCAATCAGGAGAGCACAGCCATCGGCCTGCACGGGTATGGCGTGGACAACGGGCAAATTCAGCGCTTGCGCGTGGAATTGGACAGCATTCCGATGTTGAAAGAAAGTGTGGGGAAATTGAAAGCGGAAGTGCATGAGTTTCGCCATTTTCGTCCGATTTATGTGCCGAGGGCGAGCGAACAGTTTCCGCGCCTGTATGTGGACCTGTTCGGTTTGGCCTCGCTGGTGATCGTTCCGGTGTATGTGCCGACGGAAGGGCGGATGATTGGAGGCGTCGTTCTCGACCGCGGACCGGGCCGCTTCTTTGCCGTTGACCGCCGCCTGTTTCCCGCGCTGATGAAATTTGGTCAAAGCGCGGGGGAGTTGCTGCTGAAATGGATCGAGGCGCCAAAAAAAGAATGGGAAGGAATGACGGAATCCTTGTCGCCAAGAGAAATGGAGATTTTGAAGCTGCTTGCGGACGGAGCCTCGACATTGGAAGCAGCCTGCCAGCTTTATTTGAGCGAATTTACAGTGCGCGACTATATTTCGAGCGCCTTAAGGAAGCTTCGCGCCAAAAATCGGACGGAAGCGGTGGCGAAGGCGCTGCGCCTTGGGTTGATTGGATGACGAGGCGGACTGGTCTGTCTCCGGCCGTTTCATTTCACACCATTTTCGCCGATTGCTCACCGTTTTTTGGCTGTTTGATCGTTTTGTGGTGCAAAAGATTCCGAGCGTTCGCCGCTTTCTCGCGGCGTAACCATCGTTGGAAGCGGCTTGATGAGTAGGCATCAAGGCCGCTTTCTTTTTTAGGGCGCTTGGTTTTTTGTCATGTTTGGCACGGGGCGGCATATGGATAAAAAGGGAATCTTCTTCAACGCATCAAAAGGGAGGAAATGAGAATGAACCAGCCCTACGCGTCCCATGCTTCGCCGCCGCAGCTTATTGCCTTGGTTGACCCGTATGTGTACCACGCTTTCCAAGCTTTGAACGGCAAAGAAGTGGTAGTGGAAACCGTCCGCGGTTCGATCCAAGGAACGGTGAGGGATGTGAAGCCAGACCATATCGTCATCTCAGCGCATCAGGCGGTTTATTACATCCGCTTGGCGCAAGTGGTGTCTGTTCGCCTCAGCAATTAATGGAAAAGGAGGAAAAGAGTCGTGGTATTTCAGCGGATCGACCGGCTGGCGATTGAATTGCCGAAGCCCAAATACGCGGACCCCAATGCGGCTGCCGCTGTTCAGGAGCTGCTTGGCGGCCGTTTCGGAGAAATGTCGACGTTAAACAATTATTTGTTTCAGTCATTCAATTTTCGGCAAAAAAAGAAGCTGCGCCCGTTTTACGAGTTGGTGGCGAGCATCACCGCCGAAGAGTTTGGTCATGTGGAGCTCGTGTCCAATGCGATCAACCTTTGCTTGACCGGCTCCACCCATCCAGGTGATCCGGATACAGCGCCGATGAAGGATGCGAAAGACAAGCGCAATACGTATCATTTTATCGCGACGGCGCAGACGGCGTTTCCCGGCGATTCGATGGGGAAGGCGTGGACGGGGGAGTACGTGTTCAACAGCGGCAACTTGATTTTGGATTTGCTTCACAACTTTTTCCTTGAATGCGGAGCGCGCACGCATAAAATGCGCGTCTATGAAATGACGGACCACCCTACCGCCCGCGAGATGATCGGCTACTTGCTTGTGCGCGGGGGCGTTCATATTTTGGCGTACGCCAAAGCGATCGAAGTGGCTACGGGGGTCGATGTGACGAAACTGCTGCCGATCCCGAAGTTGGATAACCGTGTGTTCGACGAGGCGAGAAAGTATGAGGATCAAGGCGTCCACCGCCGGCTTTATACGTTCAGCGATCGCTATTACAAAGAAATCGTCCGCATTTGGCAAGGAACCCATCCAAGCGATGGACAGCCGCTCGAGGTGGTCGAAGGAGCGCCCCAAGGGGGGGCGATCCCCGATTTGGACGAAGTGCCGGAAGAATTCGCCCCCGGGATTTCGGCCGAAGATTTTTTCGAAATCGCCAAGCGGCTGCAACGGTCGGCAGGGTTGTGATGAGGCGCCCAACGGCGCCTGATTTTTTTGGAAAGCCGGTCGTTGAACAAAAAGGGCGGCGCAACGAAGAGATGACGCCAATGTTGTTTTTTCCCTTCACTTGAGCGTCCATGATTGGAGGAATCGCTATCTTTCTTCATGTTGTCCGCCGGCGGCGCGGGCCGCAGCGGTTTGGAGCACGTCGAGGAATGTTCAGGCGCTTTTTGGAAAATACCGTTGTCGGTCGAGGATGGCGGCGGCTTCCGCTGTCATCGAAGAGTCGATGATCTCCAGCACCTTGATGACGGGGAGGCGAAACAAGGCTACAGTGGATTGCGGCACAATGGTGGCCCCGAGGCCTTGGGCGACAAGGGAGAGCAATATGGTCGCGTCCGGGCATTCGCATAGAACGTTCGGTTCAAAGCCATGGCGGCGGCATTCCTCGATGACCCGCTCGTACTGTCCGGCGCCGTGCACCCGGTGGAGAAGGAGAAGCGGCCAATCCGCAAAATCGCGCATGTATAACGCGGTTTGGCCGGTCTTCCATTGCGCCGGCAACACGCCGTTTGATGAGGAAGGAAACGTGGATTTTGCGGCGCTTGCCGCGCTCATCGATTGGCATATTGAAAGCGGCACGCACGGCATTTCCGTCACGGGAACGTCGGGAGAGCCAAGTTCGCTGACGCTTGACGAGCGGAAACAGGTGATGGAAACGGCGAAAAAAGCGGTGGCGGGTCGGGTGCCGTTCGTGCCGGGGACGGGCTCGACGAACCATGCGGAAACGATCGAGCTGACTAAATTTGCGCAGGAGATTGGCGCCGATGCGGCGATGGTCATCGTCCCGTATTACAACCGCCCGTCTCAAGCTGCTCTCTATAAACATTGTGAACTACCCACCACCTACGCTTCGCTTAGAGGTGGGGGCTTCAAGCGACTTGTGTGTGTTCGCTGAACGGTAAGCCACACACAAGAACCCTTTACGCTTCCCTTCGTTCCGAAGGTGTCCGTTCTAGCCATATTCTATCATATTCGTTGGCTAACGCCAACCGAAATTCATCTCCCACTTTCACTGGTGCTGGCGCACCTTCACGTTTAGAAGTAGGAGACTTCTTTCGGAGGGAAGTTAAAGCGGTGGCCGAGGCGGTCGACATTCCGATCATCGTCTACAACATTCCGGGGCGGACGGCGGTCACAATGATGTGCTGTTTATTGAAACGAATCCAGGCCCTGTCAAAGCAGCGCTCGGCATGATGGGGAAAATCACCTCGAAGCTCCGGCTGCCGCTCGATTTGCCAAGCGAAGAACATCAGCGGCAAATCCGCCGCACGCTCGTCAAATACGGACTGCTGGCCGAAGAGCCATCCAAAACGGCATAACGGGGTGGGAGGAGAAGAGATGGTCAATGTGCGCTTGCGCCTGGCCGGCATGGGGCGGGCGATTGAGGCGAAGGCGGATCCTTGGAGCGGAACGGTGTCGTTTGGCGATCGGACGCACCGCATCGATGAATGGGAATGGGCTGCGCCTGTTGACGGGGCGATGTACGGGGTGGCGCTGAATGATGAAAAGGAGTGGGAAGCGTTGTCAACCGAAATGAACGCCCCGCCGTATGAAAAGCCGCCGGAGGGCCCGGTTTTGTATATGAAGCCGGCCAACACGATCAACGCCCATCGGCGGCCGGTGCTGCTGCCTCGCGGGGTGTTCAACGTCGTGCACGGGTTTGGCGAAATGGCGGGCGCCGCATTGGTCGCCCATCCGGACGTGCGCCTCATCTCGTTTACCGGCGAGACGACGACCGGCATGGAGATCATCCGCAACAGCGCGGCAACGTTGAAAAAAACATCGATGGAGCTCGGCGGCAAGTCGCCGCTCATCGTGTTCGCCGACGCCGATCTCGATCGGGCGCTTGACGCAGCGGTGTGGGGCGTATTTTCGCTCAATGGCGAGCGGTGCACGGCCAACTTGCGGCTTTTGCTTGAACAGTCGATTTACGATGAATTTGTCGCCCGGCTGAAAGAGCGCGTCGACCGCATCGTCATCGGCGATCCGATGAACCCCGCGACCGAACTGGGACCGCTCATTCATCGCGATCATTGGGAGCGGGTGAACCGCTATATTGAGATCGCCAAACAGGAAGGGGCGGACGTCTATGCCCCGGGCGTTCCGAAAGGGCTGGAGCGCGGCAACTTTGTGCCCCCGACATTATTGCTTAACTGCCGCAACGATATGAAAGTGGCGCAGGAAGAAATTTTCGGACCGGTCATGGCCGTCATGTCTTTCACGAGTGAAGAAGAGGCCATTCGGTTGGCGAACGATGTGAAGTACGGATTGGCGGCGTACGTCTGGACGAACGACATGAAGCGCGGCCACCGCGTCGCCCAAGCGATCGAAAGCGGGATGGCGTGGGTCAATTCACCGAACGTCCGCGATTTGCGCATCCCGTTTGGCGGGACGAAATACAGCGGCATCGGCCGCGAAGGCGGGCATTACAGCTTTGATTTCTATACGGAAGTGCAAGTTGTCCACGTCGCGGTCGGCGATCCGCCAATCCCCGCATTCGGCAAAGGGGAGAAACAGACCGCCTTGTCTGCCGAACAGGCATAATGGCTAGTCAATGTATACGATCTAGTATATGATAAACGTATGGAAACGAAAGCGAAAAACAAAACCCAATTGGCTTACGAGTATATTCTTTCTCGCATTGAAAACGGCGTCTATGGCCCGGGATACCGGGTCGTCATCGACCAAATCGCCCGCGAGCTTGGACTCAGCAGCATCCCGGTGCGGGAGGCGATCCGCCAGCTTGAAGCGGAAGGGCTTGTCGAGTTCAAACCGTATACGGGCGCCGTTGTGAGCAACATCAACGAGAAAGAATATATCGAGACGCTGTCGGTGTTGGCTGTGCTGGAAGGCTATGCGACCGCGCTTGGCTCCGCCAATTTGACGAAGGAGGCGATCAACGAGCTTGAGCGGTTGAACGAACGGATGGAGCGGGCGCTTGAAGAGCTGGAGCTGGAACGGTTCAGCGAGCTGAACTATGAATTTCATTCCTTGATTTACGCCCATTGCGGCAACGCCTACCTCGAAGAGCAAATCAAGCAAATTTGGCAGCGGATGAAGCGCATCCGCTTGTACGGATTTACGTTTGTCCCGCAGCGGGCGAAAGCATCGATCGAAGAACATAGAGAGATCATCCGTCTGTTGCATGAACAGGCGCCGCCGCATGAAATCGAACAATACGTCCGTCAACACAAAATCAACACCGCCGAAGCGTTTAAGCGGCGGCGCTGATCTTCTTCCGCCGGGTGGAGGCCTGGCGGGAGAATGATGATTTGAAAGCGCTATCAATATAAAAGGGGTCAAAGCGAGAATGCATGACATCATCAAACAAACAGGGAAGTTTGCCATTAACATTTTGACGCGCGGCCAAGAGGAGTTGTCGCGCTTGTTTGCCGGCCAGTTGAAGGAAGAACGACCGGTTTCATTTGAATGGGTGAACGGCCATCCGATTTTGCCGGAGGCGTTGGCGAATATGTTATGCAACGTCCACAGTTCATACGTCGCCGGCGATCATACGCTTTACTTTGGGGAAGTGACCGATATTTTGATGAAAGACGAACCGGGTGACCCACTCTTATTTTTTGAAGGGAAGTACAGGAGTGTTGATCATGCATGATGAGACAGTCGTGATGGCCGGCGGACAGCCGGCCGGTTATCTGTTGTTTAGTGATAACGAACTGATGATTTATGAGGGAATGCGGGGTGAAATCCGGATTTTGTCAAATAGGGAAGCTTTGCAAAACTTGAACTTTGCTTCCTTCTGCAACCACGGTTTGGTCGGAAAGTGTGGGGTTTTCCCTGCCGTTCTGCATGATTAATAGAAAAATAGAACTAAGGAAATAATATTATGATGGTTGTGAAAATATGTTCGATGCAATATAATCATAAAGGGAAACCGAAAATAGCAAAGGAGATGATGACGATGAAGAAGCGAAAGTGGTTTGCGCGCGCAATGACTGTTCTTTCTCTGTCGCTGTTGCTTGGCGCTTGTGGAAACGGTAACGGCAATGGAGGGACAGAGCAAGAAGGGGCCGACGGGAAGCAAGGCGGCGACGTGAAATTCCTCAGCATTGCCACTGGCGGGACAGGCGGAACGTATTATCCGCTTGGCGGGGCCTTTGCCGATATTATCAAAGATGAAACGGGCATCGACGCCAATGCCATCACTTCGGGGGCATCGGCGGAAAACATGGCGATTTTGGATGCGGGCGATGCGGAAATTGCATTTGCGCAAACTGACATCGCGACATACGCGACGGAAGGAAAATTAATGTTTAAAGAGAAAATTGAAAGCGTGAAAGGGATCGCGACCCTTTACCCGGAAACGATTCAAATTGTCACCACGAAAAAATCGGGCATTCAGTCCGTTGAGGATTTAAAAGGGAAAGTCGTTTCTGTCGGGGAAGCGGGCTCGGGGACGCGGGCAAATGCGGAGCAAATTTTGGAAGTTCACGGCATGACGTTTGATGATATTAAAGCGCGCAATTTGTCGTTTGATGATTCCGTCTCCGGCATCCAAGATGGCACGATTGACGCCGCTTTTATTACGGCGGGAACGCCGACAGGAGCGGTAGAAAGCTTGTCAGCGACGGAAGACGTTGTGATTGTGCCGATCGCTGAGGACAAAATCAATGCGCTGATTGAAAAATACCCGTACTATGCGAAAGACGAAGTGCCTCAAGGGACGTATAAGCTAGCGGAAGCGGTTCCGACGGTCGCCGTGCGCGCGATGCTCGTCGCTCGGGCGGATTTGCCGGAAGACACGGTCTACAACGTGACGAAAGCGATTTTTGAAAACTTGGATAAGGTCAAACATGCCAAAGCCCAGCAAATCAAGCTGGAAAATGCGCTGGATGGCATGTCGATCGAGCTTCACCCGGGGGCGAAGAAATACTTTGATGAAAAAGGAGTTAAAGCGGAATAACGGTGTCACGGGAAGGACTGGCCGGGTTCATGGCGCCAGCCCTTCCTTATTTCTGCCGGCCACGAAGGGGGGGGGCGGCTGATGCGAAAATGGTTCGCAGCGGTCAGTGCACTTCTGGCGGTTGCAGTCTTCTTCCTTCCTTTCCGCCAGGTGCTGGCGTTTGAAAAGGATGGCCGGGTCGCTGCGTATATCCCGATTTCTCAAGGGGATACGTTCGCGATTCGCTATACGCATTCGATCCACCGTTCAGATGTCGAGGAAACGTATAAGGTGTTGGCTGACGGGACGATTGAACAAATCGCTCTTACCTATGAGGATACGGCGGTCGGGATGCCGGCGAACGCGGCGCCAGGGGAGACATTTACGCTTCGGAATGGAAAATACTATATTACCGGCATGGAGCGCAAATTTCCATCCATCTTGTTGAGCATTGGGCGGGTTGTCGCCAACCATCGCGTCGTTTATGAAGGGAAGATGGTGACATTAAAAACAGTCATCCCTCCCGGCTCCATTGTCCGCATCAAGGTGACACGACTATCATTGGTTCAATGCTGGAAGGGAGTGAACTTGTTTGACTGAGAAGTTTGAACAGCTATCCGCTGAGGAGCAGCAACAATTGCTGGAAAAATACGATCCGGAAGCAGCGACGCGCAAATTGAAAGGGCCGCTTGGCTGGATTGTCTTTTTCGGGCTGCTTTCATTTTCACTCTTTCAGTTATATGCTTCGATTTTTCAAACGCTTCCAAAACAAATTTTATTGTCGATCCATTTAGGGTTTGCCTTGTCGCTTATCTTTTTATTGTTTCCGGCGCGGAAAAAACATCTTCATCGCGCCGACGTCGGCATCGTGAATATCCTTTTGTCGCTGTTGTCGATCGGGGTCGGCGCATATTTGCCGCTGATGCTCGATGACATCGTCCAACGCATCGGCATTATGACGCCGCTTGACTTTACGGTCGGTTTGGTCGCCGTGCTGCTTGTGCTTGAGGCGACGAGGCGGGCGGTCGGGCTGCCGATTACGATCATCGCCTCGCTATTTTTGCTGTATGCGTATTTCGGGCCGTATATGCCGGGATTTTTGGCTCATCGGGGCGTTGATTTGGAAGGGCTCGTCAAAACGATGTTTTTTACGACGGAAGGCATTTTCGGCACGCCGCTGTACGTGTCGGCGACATACATTTTCGTCTTCTTGTTGTTTGGCGCCTTCTTAGTGAAAACGGGTGTCGGGGAGTATTTTAATGACTTGGCGCTCGTTGTCGCCGGGAAGCGAATCGGCGGTCCGGCGAAGGTGGCGGTGTTCTCAAGCGCGCTGCAAGGAACGATCAGCGGCAGCTCGGTGGCGAACGTCGTGACGTCCGGGGCGTTTACGATTCCGATGATGAAACGTCTCGGATATGGAAAAGAGTTTGCCGGCGCTGTGGAGGCGACATCGTCCACCGGCGGCCAGCTCATGCCCCCGGTCATGGGAGCGGCGGCGTTTTTGATGGTGGAGTTTATCGGCGGCATTTCGTATTGGGAGATCGCAAAAGCAGCGGCGATTCCAGCGATTCTATATTTTGCCGGCATTTGGATGATGACGCACTTTGAAGCGAAGCGAATCGGGCTGCGCGGGTTGACAGAGGAAGAAATGCCGAACCGGAAAGAAGTGCTCGGAAAAATCTACTTGCTCGTTCCGATCATCGTTGTCATTTTGCTGCTGATGAGCGGGATGAGCGTGATGCGGGCGGCGCTCTGGTCGATCGTGGCGATCATTGTCGTCAGCGGCTTGAAAAAGGAAACGCGGCTGGGGTGGCGCGACATCATTGACGCGCTAGTCGACGGGGCGAGAAGCGCGCTGTCCGTGGCGGCGGCGACCGCCGCAGCCGGCATCATCGTCGGGGTCGTGACGAAAACCGGCCTTGGCTTGAAAATGGCAAACGGCTTGATCGATTTGTCAAACGGCGTTTTGCTGTTGACGCTCTTTTTCACGATGCTGACTTCGCTCATTCTCGGCATGGGTTCGCCAACAACGGCCAACTACGTCATCACTTCGACGATCGCGGCGCCGGCGATCATCGCATCCGGCGTGCCGGAGCTGGCTGCGCATTTGTTCGTGTTTTACTTTGGTATTGTCGCCGACATTACACCGCCGGTGGCGTTGGCGGCGTTTGCGGCCGCCGGCATTTCCGGAGGAAGCCCGCTGCGGACCGGGGTCATCGCCACGAAACTCGCCATTTCGGCGTTTATCATCCCGTACATGTTCGTGCTTTCACCGGCCTTGCTCATGATTGACACGACCGTTCCGTATTTGATTTGGGTCGTATTCTCGGCATTTATCGGCATGCTCGCCATCAGCGCGGGAATGATCGGCTTTTGGTACCGGAAGCTCAACATTCTTGAACGCGCCATGGCGGTTGTGACAGGATTGCTGCTGATTTATCCGGAAACAATCAGCGATATCGTTGGATTGGTCTTATTTGCGGCCATGTTTGCCATTCAATATGCAGCCGGAAGACGGGAACGGACGCAGAAAACGGCGTCATAAAAGTCCGATTTGAGCAAACCGAAAGGCAGGCGCTCATCTAGACGAGGCCTGCCTTTTGCTTGCGGTTGCGACGGGGCGGTGACATCATCTAGCGCTTTGCGGACAAGCTATTGCGTTTTCATCTATGGATGCAGGCCCGCCAGTTTCTTGCGCTGCCACTGAAGAAAAGAATAGCGTGTTTTTTGCAAGCAAAAAGTGCAGAGAATTGCAAGAAAAAATACATAGGCTTGCCTGCTCCATGAATTTATCGTCCAACCGAGCGAGAAGGGGGCGACTGAACGGCAGAAAGCGCGTGCCGCAAGCGGTAGCTCTCTCCCGTAAACGCGAGAATGTGGGCGTGATGGACCAAACGATCCACCAGCGCCGCCGTCAGGCGGTTGTCCCCAAACACCCGATTCCATTGTCCAAACTCTAAATTCGATGTCACGATGACACTTTTTCGTTCATAACAATCGGCAATGATGTGAAACAGCAGTTCCGATCCCTGCTTTTGAAAAGGTACATAGCCGAGTTCGTCCAAAATCAACAGCTCGCATGTGTCGATTTGCCGTTTGAGCCGCCCAAGGGTGCCGTCTTTTAACGCCTCTTCGAGCTGGGCGACAAGATCGGCGACACGGAAAAACCGAACTTCATGGCCCCGTTCACACGCTTTTCACCCTAATGCGGTGGCGAGATGGGTTTTTCCTGTTCCCGGCGAACCGAAAAGCAGGACGTTCTGTTTTTTGCTCCAAAAAGCGAAGGTCGCAAAGTTCTTCCTTGGAGGTCGTGGTCGGCCAATGAATCTGATCCGACCATTCGTAATCTTTGAGCCATTTCAACTCCCGGAACTTCGCCTTCTTGATCAATCGAGCCTGTTTTGCTTTCTGACGGAACGACAGCTCCAACGCCAACACATCACGCAAAAACTGTTCCTTGGTCTCGTAGGCCACCTCCTCGAATCGATCCGCGATGTACGCCAAATGCAGGGCTTTACAAATCTCTTTTAAATCCATCTTCATGCCCGGCTTCCCCCTTCCCTTGACGGACAAAGACGTTGATCATACACATGTAAATCGGTTTCATAGTCGACTAAAACGGAAGGGGTATAGGCTTCTTCCCATTTCGCGGGATACTCCGAACGCTTCGCCTCCATCAACACCCCGATCTCATGGGGCGTCAAATCCCACCGTTGATACTTGTCAAGCCACTGGGCGATCTCATAGACGGTGTACCGCTCCAGCAGCTTCTGCACTCCTCGAATGAGTGATGCCGTCTGTTTCGGTTGTTCCATGAAGTATTTCCTAATGGCCTCCGGCAAGTAAACTCGAAACCGCGAATACTCCACCACCCGGGGCTTTTGCGCCCATTCCGCCAAAATGTCCTTCCAAGGGAGCTCCCGTTGCTTTTTCGTGTACGGCCTTGGCGCTTCCAGGTACACCTCCCCTTCCTGGGACAAAACCATGAAACGATCCCATTCCTTTTTGACAAGGACACGGTTGGGAACCGGGATCCCATGAACCACAAACGCCTCCCCATCCACCGTTACTTCCCCGTATTTATTGACATTAGCGTGGTGGAAGGAGAAGATCGGGAGATCTCTCTCCGGCAGGACAAGCAACTCCTTTTGTTCTTCCTGCCATAATTCCTCAATGGTTCTCCCTTTTTCATAGTGGGGGCGGGCTCGATCTTCGATCATCTTGCGATGCAGCCACTCCGCCAGTTCTTCATCCCCCCTCGATCAACGGAGCAGGGACAAAGCAGTGTTGACGAGTATAGTAAACTTTCCGTTTGACATTCCCTTTTTCGTGTCCGCTATACGGATTGCACGCCTGTACGTCAAACCCATAATGAAGCCGGAATCGCTCAAATGCTTCAGTATATTGACGTTCGCCTCCTTTTCGAATCGAAACCACCGCCGCCGCCAAATTGTCGATGCGCAGTTTTCTCGGGACGCCTCCGGCTTGGCGAAACAGCTGAGTGAGCCCGTAAAGAAAACATTCGCTGTTTTCCGCCGGCAATGGATACGCATACGCGGCGTTGCTGTACGGAAAGCTCAAAATCAGAATTGATCGGTCTTCCTCTTTTCCTTCCTTCGTCACAACGGACATGGTGCCGAAATCCACCTGCGCTTCCCCCGGAGGGTGTTCCAGCCTCTCGTAACGCCGTTCCTTCTCCAGCTTAAGCTGAGGTCTTCGTTTTTGAACGTAGGCGCAAACCGTTCGATAAGACCCTTTAAAGCCATGTTCCTGCTTTAATTGTTCGTACATCTTCTTGCTTGTCCGCCGTTGTTTTCTTGGCAGTTTGGCGTCCTCCTCCAGCCAGTCATCAATGATTTGACCGTATCCTTCTTCCTCCATCATTCCCCGTTTTCTCTTTATTTTTTGTCTGACCGAAATGTCTCCATCCGCATATTTCTTGACTGTTCTCCAGTTAAATCCCGTCCTGCGGACAATTTCGGAAAGCGATAACCCTTTCTTTTCACGCAAATGTTTGATATGATGAATTTCAGGCATTGCTAGCATCCTTTCTTTACCTCCACTGTTTTGTTCTTCACAACCTTAACAGTAGAGGGAATTTCAGGAGCTGGCAAGCCTTTTTTTATGCCATGAAGCTCTGCACTTTTTTGTTGCAGAACTCTGTATTTTGCACTAAACAAAGAATAGCGTCAACAGCAAAGTCGGAGCTGCTTTTTTGGGCATCAAATGGGAAACGGTTTAGGCGATCAAAAGGAACCGGTCGGCTTTGAGCAAGGACATCTCCGACGCGGCAATGGCTGATGGCGCGTCGTCGTTGTTTCCTTGTTTTGTTTTTGCTATGATGGGGATAGATTTGGTTGGCTTTCACTATAGAAAACCGGGCAGCTTGCCTGAAACAGGCGCCTAAGCGGCTGAGAACTGCCCGCCTAGTGGGCCGGTGATTGAAAAAGGCCAATGTAAAAAGGTTTCCTTCATTGAGAACGTCTGTTTTTCTGTGAAAATGCGCCGCCTTAATGCGTCATTTTCATGCCAGGGTGGGGAGCAAGGCTTGCTCATGAATGTTTTTTTGAGCAATAAAAATCATTGATGGAAGGACATCGCAGTTTTTCACCGGCCTTCCGGGAGCAGCCAATCACAGCTAGATGATGAAAAGGGAAGGATGGGAGAACGTATGGATGACCGCACATTCCGCAACGCGATGGGGAAATTCGCAACCGGCGTGACGGTTGTGACGACCGCGTTTCAAGGGGAAGCGAAAGGGATGACGGCGAACGCGTTTATGTCCGTTTCGCTCGACCCAAAGCTGGTGGTCGTCTCCATTGGCCATAAAGCGCGAATGCATGACATTGTCAAGCAAACGGGGAAATTTGCTGTCAACATTTTGCGGCGTGATCAAGAGGAGTTGTCGCGCTTGTTTGCTGGCCAGCTGAAAGAAGAACGCCCTGTTTCGTTCGATTGGGTGAACGGCCATCCGATTTTGCCGGAGGCGTTGGCGAATATTTTATGCAACGTCCACAGCACGTACGTGGCCGGCGATCATACGCTTTACTTTGGGGAAGTGACCGATATTTTGATGAAAGACGAACCGGGCGACCCGCTCTTGTTTTTTGAAGGGAAGTACCGGAGCATTGGACAATAAGCGTCCTTGGATGAATCGGGGCCGCTATTGTCATGCGGGGACGACGCGACAGACGTTTCAGGCCCGTCATCTTGCATCTCGGCCGTTTCCATGGCGCTATTTAGAAAAGGTGTCCCGCTGTTTGGGACACCTTCGTTGTTATTTTTTCAATACATCGTGATCGACGTACCGTTCGCCGTTCAGCTCGCTGATGACGTTGATGGCGACTTTCGCCCCGTCGCCTGCTGTGATGATCGTATGGACGCTGACGCCAGCGACCGTCCCGGCCGCCCAAATGCCGTCGATGTTCGTCTTGCCGTTGGCGTCGACGTCAAGCACCGTTTTAATGCGCGGCTCCGTACCCGGTTTGGTGCGCAGGCCGATTTTTTCCGCTAAATCGGTCGCCAAACCGGTGGCGAAGATGACGTGTTTCGCTTCATAGGATCCAGCTTCTGTTTCGAGACGGAATCCCCCGTCTGTTTTTTGCACATCCGTCACTTGTGCTTCCACCAATTCTGCTCCGAATTTTGCGGCTTGCTTTTTCCCGGTTTCCACCAATTCCGGGCCGCTGATTTGCGGAACGCCGTAATGGTTTTCCACCCAAGCGCGCTTTGTCATGCCTTTGTCGCTGTCAAACAAGACCGTTCTCTTCCCGGCTTTGGCGGCGAAAATGGCGGCGCTTGCCCCTGCAGGCCCGGCGCCGATGATGGCGATGTCGTACATCGTGCATCCTCCCTTTGTTATTTGCTAGAATATTAACACTATGAGTGTAGCACAAATGGGAAGCGGAACCAAATCATCCGCACTATCATTTAATAATAATTTTTAATTTATATTTAATATAAACAAAAAGTGTGTATAATAGAATGTAGAAGGAGTGCAAAGGGGAGAAAGATCGATGAACAAGCCGATGATTTGTGAACAATGCCGCCAGCCTATTCGGCGGCTGAAACATTCATTGCTTTGCCAGTGCGGGATGAAAATGGTTGTGCAAAAATAATACAGCGAAAAGCGGCTTCCTGTTTCTGTCGCATTCAACCGGCGAATGGCGCCGGTTTTTTTATCTTCTCATTTACGAAAGCGGCGAATATATAAAAGTAAAACCGCATTTTTCACAAGGGTTGGTGCCGCTGATGCACGACAAACGAGATTTGGGCGCCCGCTTGGCCGCTTTTTACCGAGAGATGGCGGAGTGGGTGGGACAAAAGCGGAAGGAAGTTCCTCTTTCCTTTCACGAGGAGAGCTGCGATCAGTTGCTTGCTTACTTATATATGAGGGGGCACATGCCGTCGGATTTGCGTGAAGCGATGGAAGACGCCGGATGGCGGCTTGAGGGGCAAGAGGCTCATCTCATCGACGCGGTCGAACAAGTTTTGGCTTATTTGCGCACGCCGGTTGATGGCGGATGGGAGCTTCGAAAGGTGACAAGGAGGGAAGCGAAACAGTTGCTTCATAAACGGGCGGAGGCTGTGTTCGGAAGCTCGAGTTCCGTCTGTTCGACGCGCATTATGGTGACGATGGACGAGGCATGGATGGATGAACCGAGCGTCATCGAACGGCTGCTCCTTTATGGCATGGACATTGCCCGCATCAACTGCGCTTACGGTTCGCCGGAAACGTGGGAGGCGCTTTTGGCTGTTATTCGTCAAACCGAAAAGCAGTTGGAGCAACAGCTGCAGGGAAGGCGATGCCGCATTTACATGGATCTGCCGGGGCCGAAAATTCGGGTGGACCGCTTGGCGGTCGACGCGGGGCCGATGAAGCTTTCTATCAAGAAAAATCAATATGGAGAGGCAATGGAGCCGCTCTTCGGCCTCATTTCCTTCTCTTCTTCCCCGCCGCCGTCTCCGCTCCCCCGTGAAATTTCTTTCTTTTGGCAGTTGACGGCTGAGGACGGGGCGGCCGTCGAAGAAGGGGATGAGCTGCTGTTTACCGACGTGCGCGGAAAAAAACGAAAACTGCGGGTGGCGGAACAAATCGCGCCGTCCTGTTTTAAAGTGTTGCTCTCACAGACCGCCTATGTGCAAAAAGGGATGAAACTGCGGAACGGATCGGCTTTGTTCACCCTCTCCTCCGTTTTGTTCATTCCGATGAAAGCGTTTGTCACGATCGGTACACCGCTTTATATTTACTTCGATGACGCTGCGTTTGCGGCGGCGCACAATGGCGGTGGAGTGAAAATGATGACGACATTGGCGAAAGCGTGGCGCAACGTGCGGGTGGGGGACCGCCTTTACTTGAACGACGGGCAAATTGCGGCGCGGGTCGTCAAAGTGCACGAGCAGCATGTCGAGGCCAAAGTCGTTGCCGATGGCGGAAAGCGGAAAGCAATCAAGCAAGGAACAGGCATCCATCTTCCCGATTCGTTTCTTCATTTGGCCGTTCCGCCGCTTACGGACCGCGACCTTGAATGGATTCCGTTCATCGCTAGCCATGCCGATATCGTTGGGCTGTCGTTCGTTCAGGCGCCGCATGATTTGCGAAAGCTTTATCATTTGCTTGCTGAACAAGGGGCGGGCTCCCTGCCGGTGATTGCGAAAATCGAAACGCGGACGGCGCTTCATAACTTCGTTCGCATCTTGCTTGAGGGATTGAAGCTTCCGGCGTTTGGCGTGATGATTGCGCGCGGGGATTTGGCGCTCGAGATCGGCTTTGACCATCTTGCCGCCGTCCAGCGCGACATTTTGGCGCTCTGTCGGGCGGCTCACATCCCCGTCATTTGGGCGACGCAGGTGCTCGAACAAATGGCAAAAAAGGGCATTCCGTCGCGCGCCGAAATTTCGGACGTTTTCCTCGGGAAGCAGGCGCAATGCATCATGTTGAACAAAGGAAGGTATATTGCCGAAGCGGTGCGCTTGCTGTCGTCGCTGCTGGAAAAGGAAGGGGGACGGAGCGGACTGTTGGCGGCGCCGAAAACAGCCGGCGAACGGATGAGTTCGTTCGATTTGTGGGAGAGAGGAGGGTGAGAGCTGGCTGCAACATGCACTGTATGTAGTTGGCACAGTGAATTGAACCAAAAAAGCTCACCGACATGCGGCCGCCTGTTTTCAAGACAGACTTTCTTGACGAAAACATCCCCATCGGACGAATGGAAAATATCCCTATGTTCAATGCTGCAACGTTATGCATTTTAGAGTTCGGGGATGTTTAGAAGGCCGGTGATTTAGTGAAAAATCGCGGAAAAACGGACTTTTTTCTCAAATAGAGAAGTCTTGCAAAATCAACGCTTCTCTTTCGACCGAAAACAATGGGTTCGGCAAAATCAGTTGTTTTTCACCAACCTTTTAGGGCAGGCAAAACATATTTAGTGCAGCAGGAGCAGTAAGCGTGGATATAGCGGTGAAAGAGGGGGCGGTTCTTTTGGCCCCCTCATTTCTATTTAAATGTAAACCTTTATAAAAATAAGGTTGACAAATAAAGCTTATGTCCGGCACAATAGAAACAAAGATTGGGAGAGGAGGGGAAACGTGCACATCCGTTCCTTTGTTTGGGCCGCCTTTTTTGCCGCCCTGACAGCGGTCGGCGGGTTCATCAAAATCCCGGTGCCGTATGTGCCGTTTACGCTGCAAATCGCCGCGGTTTACCTGGCTGGCTGTCTGCTTGGCCCCAAAATCGGAGCGCTTAGCCAACTTCTATATGTCTTGATCGGCCTGGCGGGTGCGCCGGTGTTTGCGGAAGGAGGAGGGCTCGGTTATATTTGGAAGCCGACGTTTGGCTATTTGCTTGGCTTCATCGCCGGGGCGTATGTATGTGGTTCGCTTGTCCACCGTTTTCAATGGACAAGAGCGCGGGACATATGGAAGGCGAATTTGGCGGCCTTATTGA
This sequence comes from Geobacillus lituanicus, assembly GCF_050994965.1. Lineage (NCBI taxonomy): Bacteria > Bacillati > Bacillota > Bacilli > Caryophanales > Anoxybacillaceae > Geobacillus > Geobacillus lituanicus. Next base: position 3,136,593 of record NZ_CP194773.1, on the reverse strand, counting down.
CGGTGTATGCGTTTGGCTGCACGTGGCTGTACATAGCGATGAAATGGATCGCCGAGACTCCGCTTTCCATCGGCCAAACGCTATGGTTCGGATTTCTTCTTCCGGTGCCGGGGGATCTCGCGCTTTGCGCTGTTTGTTCGGTCATCGCGGTGCGCGTCTGGCCGCGCGTCCGACCGATCATGATGACTCGAGGGATGGGGGGATAAGAGAATGGGGAAAGCCATTTTCATGACGGGAACAGGAACAGAAATCGGCAAGACGGTGGTGACGTCCATTGTGGCATTGGCGTTGGAGCGGCTTGGGATGAGCGTAAGCGTGTTTAAACCGGTTCAGACTGGACTGGCCGAAGACGGGGTGTCGTTTGCCGAACAATATTGGTATGAACGAGTGGCGAAGCTTTCCGCATCAGAAGGCATGTACTATATGGAGCCGGCGATGTCGCCGCATTTGGCAGCCGCGTTGACCGGCACGTCCATCGAACCGGAGCGGATTGCCGAGCGGCTCGAACAGCTGAAACAGCGCTATGATGTCGTGCTCGTCGAAGGAGCGGGCGGGCTGGCTGTTCCGTGGTGCGAGCGCGATGGACGATGGTATATGACGAGCGATTTCGTTCGTGATTATCAGCTGCCGGCGGTTCTTGTGTCGCTCTCAAGCCTTGGGGCGATTCACCACGCGGTGACGACGGCGGCGTATGCCGAGGCGAAAGGCATCCGCTTGCTTGGCCTTGTATTCAATCAGTTTCAAGAGCAGGAGATCATCCACCAAAACAATGTCGAAACGATCGCCGCGTTGCTTCGACTCCCGGTGCTGGCGGTCATGCCGCTCCTTCCTGCTGTATCAAGGAAGGAACTAGAAAACCTGGCCGAACAGTGGATCGAACAAGGAAAGGCGAAACAATGGCTGGAGGTGCTTAGCGTTGGCGTATAGCTACGAGCAATTGGAACAGTGGGACAAGCAGTGCGTCTGGCATCCGTTCACGCAAATGAAACAGTATGCGAAAGAACGTCCGCTGATCATTGAACGCGGGCAAGGAAGCTATTTGTACGATGTCGACGGCAACCGGTACCTAGACGGCTATGCGTCGCTATGGGTCAATGTCCACGGCCATAACGACCCGGAGCTGAATGCGGCGCTTCGCGAGCAATTGGAGAAAATTGCCCATTCGACATTGCTCGGTTCGGCGAATGTGCCGTCGATTTTGCTGGCCAAACGGCTGCTGGAATATTGGCCGCACATGTCAAAAGTGTTTTATTCCGACACCGGGGCGGCGGCGGTGGAAATCGCGCTCAAGATCGCCTATCAGTATTGGAAAAATATCGATCCGGTTCGATATGCGAAGAAGAACAAATTTGTCTCGTTGAAGGAAGCATACCACGGCGATACGGTCGGGGCGGTGAGCGTTGGCGGCATGGAAACGTTCCACCGTATTTTTGCGCCGCTTTTGTTTGAGCGGATCGAAGTGCCGTCGCCGTACGTGTATCGCATGGAGGAATACGGAAGCGAGCCGGAGATCGTCGACTATTGTTTGCGCGAGCTGGAACGGGTGCTTGAAAAGCAGCACGAGCACATTGCCGGCGTGATCGTGGAACCGCTTGTGCAAGGAGCGGCGGGGATCATCGTCCATCCGCGCGGATTTTTAAAAGGAGTGGAACGGCTTTGCCGGCAATATGGGGTGCTCTTCATTTGCGACGAGGTCGCCGTCGGCTTTGGCCGCACGGGCACGATGTTCGCTTGTGAGCAGGAAGAGGTGAAGCCGGATCTTGTCTGCCTTGGGAAAGGGATCACCGGCGGGTACTTGCCGCTGGCGGCCACGCTCGTTACCGAAGACGTGTATGCGGCGTTTCTCGGCGATGTGGACGAAGACAAAACGTTTTACCACGGCCATACGTACACGGGGAACCAGCTCACTTGTTCCGTTGCGCTGAAAAACATGGAGCTCATCGAAACGCGCGGCCTGCTTGATGATGTTCGACGAAAGGCGCGCCGACTGGCCGAATGGCTTGAGCGGTTGTATGACATTCCGATTGTTGGCGACATCCGGCAAAAAGGCTTGATGTGCGGCATTGAAATCGTGAAAGACCGAAGAACGAAAGAAGTGTTTCCGCGCGCGGCCATGGTGGAGCACCGGATCATCCTTGAGGCGCGCCGGAGGGGGCTTGTCATCCGCCCGCTCGGCCCGGTGTTGACATTCATTCCGGTTCTCTCCATGAGCGAAGACGAAATGGCCGAGGCGGTGCGCATTTTGTTTGATTCGATCGCCTGTTTGTACAATCAAGTGCAGGCGGAGCTTGTATAAGCGGGGGCGGCGGACAGCCGCCTTTGTTCATTTGCGGAATACAGGAAACAACGGCAGCCTCTTTTGTTTGGAAACGGGGCTTTTCGCACGGAGGTGGGGCCAAAGCGTCCAGCGAGGCGAACAGGGCGGTGCGGGCCATCGGCTGCGGGGAGTCCGTTGCCTTTCCCGTTCTTTTAGGGCAGGTATCGGCCCGAAACGCGTTCTTGTCAAGCTGAGAACCTTTTTGATCATCTCTTCCTTGGCAGCCCAAAACGCCAAGGGCGAAAACGATTGTTTTCCCCGTCTTCTAGGTGCCAGCCTAAGCACCGGGCGTTTTTCATACATACAGTGGGAGTAAACAGACGGAAGGAGGAAAGCACGATGAGCCATCTCCAAGCGGCGGATGAACGCATTTGGCGGCCTTGGTGGTTTTGGCGGCCTTGGTGGTTTTGGCGGCCTTGGTGGTTTTGGCGGCCGTTCGGCTTCCCGTTGTTTGGCGCTCCGTTTTTCGGCGGCTTTTTAGGGGGGCTGCTTGGCAGCGCCTTGTTCCCGCCGTTTTTCTACCCGTATTGGTATGGCCCGGTTTGGTGGTGAGAAAACAAACAAGGGTTGGGCGGACGGCCCACCCTCTTTTTTGTTATGTGCATATGAATAAAGTATCGCATCCTATTCATGAATGAAAGGAGAAAGAACGATGCCATTTCCAGGTTTGCTGTTTGGCGCTCCGTTCATCGGCGGGTTTTTGGGCGGATTGCTCGGCGGCGCTCTAGCTCCGCGCCCGTTTTATCCGTATCCGCCGTATCCGCCGTATCCAGGCTGGTGGTATTGAAACGAAGCCTTAAAGAGTAAGCATCCCGCCGGTGAAGCAGGGATGCTTATTCGATAATGCCGCTGTCACGGATCGTCACATCGGCGGTGACGCGGATCGGAAGCTGGTCGTAATGCTTGTAAAAATCACGGTAGTGAAAGCGGCGATAATGACTGGCGGCAAATTCGCCAAGGCCGACCGGGTCGATTTGGTGTTCTTGAAAACGGCGGAGAAGGGCCCCGGTTTTCGAGCGGATTTGTTGCGCAAATGTTTTTTCGACAGACCGGCGGACAGCGAATGTGAACGCCCCGCGTTTGTATTCGCGCACGGCGCCTTCAAGGGCGATATGAATATGAATGGACGGTCGGGTTTTGGGGCCTGAAAAAGAAATGGTCCGCTTTGTCGAGATGTTTTTAATGGATACGAAGTTTTGGTTGGCGAGCCGGATGGTATGGGTGCCTTCACTATAAGAATCCACGGCGATTTTAAAGTAGAACATGTCGTTTCGTTTCAGCGTATCGACAACCCGGTCGCCGCGGAATAAGGCTACGCCGGCCACCTGTACATCTTCACCGGCCCGGCGTACGTATGGCAAAAACGGGTCTTTTCCATCGGCGTAGTATGATTTTAGAAATAAATGTAAATTTGTTTTCGGCAAATCCCGTTGCTCGATATTTTGTCTGACCAAGTTGGAAAGGTAAATGCCGCTTCCTTGGCGGCCATAATTTCCCTCGAGCAGATGTTTGGCCGTCCCGTCCACCACGGCCAAATAAAGTCGCGTCCCGATGCTTGCATCGCGACGAAGTTGATCAACGAACGGAAATATTCCTTTTCTGGCGAGGCGTTCCCCGTACAAGGCAGTCTCAATGCTTCCGCTGACGAGCGGTTCGGATGTTTTGTATTGCAGTTCTTCCATCACATCTTTCGCCGTAGTGGAAACGGCCGTCAACGTTTTGTTCGCTGTTTCTCCTTTTTTGTAAACCGGAATGAGAATGGTTCCCCGAACTTTGTCTTTTCCCGCCTCATCAAATCCAACGGCGCTTTCAATATTGATATCATCTAAAATTTCTTTGCGAAGGCAGCCGGACAAGATGGCGACGATGGCCATAGCCAACAGGGCGGTCCGCATTCTCATACGTTTCCTCTCACTTTCTTCACGATATAGGTGATGACTGCGACACAAGGAATCCATATATAGAGAAAATAAAAGCCGGTTCTGTTTAAAATGGTGTTAATGAGGTCGACTTGTTTGCGATCATGAACGAACAGCGTGCTGAAAAAACAAATGGCGGCAATAATCAGCAAAGCCGTTTTTTGGCGGATGGGAAAAAGCTGTTTGCATATACGGGAAGAACACCACAGCCCTAAGCAGACGTTCGGTAAAATGATCAGCAGCCAATTGGCGATGCCGACGTATTCAAACCGTTCAATAAACGGCAGCTCAACCATTTTCCACATCGTCAATGTCGGCCAAATTTGCCGCTGCAGCTGTTTCTCGCTAAAGTAAGCCAATGTCAGCACGGTAAGCAGCGTATAAAACAATGTCGTTGCCAATAAGGCGGCATGCGCCCATTTGGCGGATTGGGCTCCGCGCTTGATAAACGGATAAAAGAGCAAAATCGTTTCGTACCCGAGCATCGTCAACGTCGTCTGTCCCGCCGCTTTTACAATAGCTGAAGGCGGATGGTCCAATATCGGGAGCAAGAGGTGAAAGTCGGCATGATCCAGGACAAACCAAAAAGTAAACAGCAAATAGCTGGGAATGATCAGGCAAAAAAAGCAAATGCCGACAACGACGCGAAATCCGCCGACCGTAATGTACAAACAAAGAAGCAAAAAAGCGAGTGAAAATTCCCATGTTTGCAAGTCGGGAAACATCCAGACTTGAATTACTTCGATATAGGTGCGCAAAACAACAAATGACATGGCGGCGAAGTAAAGGGCGAGCCATAATGAAAATGCCCCTCCCACCCAGCGGCCGAACAGGCGCTGATGGAGGAGGAGGAAATCGCCGTCCGCCTGCTGCAACAGCCAATACAGCACGATGAGAATCAGATGGGACGAGGCGCCGGCCAGCAGGACCGAAATCCATGCGTCATGTCCGGCTGTTTGTGCGATGACCCGCTGAAAACCGAGCACCCCGACACCGATTTGCATCGACATGATAATATAAAAAGTCATGAAAGGTGAAACTTGTAGACGTTCGGCAACAGAAGCCATCGTCGTCCTCCTGTCTGTTCGCTATTCGTCGATGTCTCGTTTTTTTCTGACCTTTTTCCCGCTGAAGCGAATGGGTTGCTCGGTCCGTAATGTTTCCGGCCGTTTCGATTGGCTGGTAAACGGCAGACGGATGAACGCATCTTTTAAATCCCGCCAACGCGGCGGATATAAAGGAGCAAGGAACGGCCGGCCGAGCGACGTCAAGTAAAGCAGGTGGGTCATGACCATGCAAAAACAAAAAGCAACGCCAAGCAGCCCCCAGACTTCCGCAAACAATAAAAACGGAAAGCGTATGAGGCGGATCGTATTGCCCATTTTATAAACAGGCGTCGTAAAGGAAGCAAGGGCGGCAAGCGCCACTAAAATTAACAACACATTGCTTGTCAGGCCGGCTTCCACGGAAGCCGTTCCGATGACAATCCCGCCGACAATGCCGATCGTTTGGCCGACCTTGGTCGGAAGCCGTGCGCCTGCCTCCCGCAGCAGTTCAATCGTCAGTTCGAGAAACAGCACCTCTAAAATCGGCGGGAACGGAATCTCCCTTCTTGAGGTGATCAAGGTGCCGAGCAAGTCTTTTGGAATCAATTCATAATGGTAGTTTAATGTCGCCACATACATCGGTGTAATCAAAATGGAAAAGGCGACGGAAAACAGGCGAATGAGACGGAAAAACGACGCGATCGTCCAATTGAGAAAATAGTCTTCAAAGGATGAAAAAAATTCAACCAATGTCGTAGGACCGATTAACACGTGCGGAGATCCGTCCACCATAATCGCCACTTTTCCCTCGGCCAGTACGGCCGCAACCCGGTCCGGGCGCTCGGTATCGAGCAGCTGCGGAAAGGGGGAATGCCGATTGTCTGAAATAATTTGCACAATATAAGAGCTGTCGATCATTTCGTCAAATTCGATTTGTTTGATGCGCTGCAAAACCGTTTGGACGTTGTCGGGATTGGCAATGCCGTCAAGATAGACGACAGCGACTTTCGTTTTCGACAGCGTGCCGACCCTTGTCAGTTTGACTGTCAAACGGTCTATAGGGATTCGTTTGCGCAATAAATATAAATTCGTTTCCAACGATTCAATAAACGACTCTTTCGGGCCGACGACGCTAAATTCCACTTCGGGGATGGTGAGTGTCCGTTCCAATGTTTTTTGCGCCTTCACAAGCAGCCCGGTTTCATCGGTTTCATGAAGGCGAATGAATAAATATCCTTCGAACAATTTTGCTTTCACATCAGCCGGATCGCTAGAAATATAGGCGTCGTCGATCGGAAGAATTTGGCGCATATCTTCCAAAGATGAAAACGGACAATGAAACAAGTAAGGGAAAATCGAGCGAACAACAGTTTCCATCTCAACCATCGGCTCGACATACGACACCCATAACAGGAGACCGGATGTTTCGTTCCGGTACACTTTCGTTTGGAAGTCCATCGAACTCCCTAACGTTTGCAGCGCCGTCCATACGGATTCAGGAGGGGCTGTCATCCCTCTTCCCCCCTTTTTCGTTCCTGATGAGAAAAGAGCATTCCCGTTAGGAGCTTTTCCGGGGACTTGATCAAAAAAAGCCCTCTTGGTATGATGCAGGGGTGTCAAACAATACCTACCATCATGCCAAGGAGGACTTCAGATGAATTGTACACAAAACTATAAAATTGATCAAGTTACGGAACAAACGCTTGTCGTGGGCATCGATATCGCGAAACGAACCCACTACGCCTGCTTCGTGGATGACCGGGGGCGCGTGCTTCGCAAGTCGTTCCCGATCTTCCAGTCGAAAGAGGGGTTTCAGCAGCTGTATAAAGCGATTCAGGAGGCGATGCAAGCGTTTGGGAAGTCAGAGGTGATCGTCGCGGTGGAGCCGACCGGGCACTACTGGTTGAACCTGGCCTACTTCCTCGAGGAGCACGGGATCCCGTTGGTCATGGTCAACCCGGCGCATGTGTGCCGGTCGAAAGAACTCGATGACAACCTGCCGACGAAACACGACGCCAAAGACGCCCTGGTCATTGCCAGACTGGGGAAAGACGGACGATTCCTCGTCCCCCGGCTGCTGCACGAGATCGAAGCCGATTTGCGCGTGGGAAGCACGCTCAAAGAGAAGCTCCGCAAGGAACAGACGGCGGTGAAAAACGCGATCGTCCGCTGGACCGACCGATATTTTCCGGAGTTTTGGACGGTGTTTCGCGACCTGGGGAAAACGGCGCTTTCGGTGCTGGAGTGGACGCCGCTTCCGGCCGATATGGCCGGCCGATCCGCCGAGGAGCTCATCGAGGTGTACCGGCAAAGCGAAGGGCTGAAATGCCCGCAGAAGGCCAAAATTCAGGCGTTGATCAACGCCGCGAAGGACTCGATTGGGGTGACGGAAGGGACGACGATGGCCCGGTTTGAGATCGCCGCGCTCGTCCGCCGATACCGCCAATTGGAGGCTGAGATCGCCGCGTTGGACGCCGAGTTGAAGGCATTGGTTCAAACGACGATGGAGTATCAATGGCTGAAAACGGTCGACGGGTTGGGAGACGCCACGATTATCGATCTGTTGGCGGAGATCGGCAGCTTCGCCCATTATCGGGACCCGCGCCAATTGGTGAAGTTGGCGGGCCTGACGCTCAAGGAGAACTCCTCCGGCCAGCGCAAAGGGCAAAAGCACATCTCCAAACGGGGACGGAAACGGCTGCGCTCGGTGCTGTTTCGGGCGGTGATTCCGCTGATCCGGCACAACGAGGCGTTTCGCGAGCTGCATGAATATTACACGACCCGCCCCGTCAACCCGCTGACCGGAAAGCAGTCCATCGTCGCATTATGCCGGAAGCTGTTGAATGTGCTGTTTGCGATTTGTACGAAGAAACAAGCCTTTGACGCGGAGCGAATGAAACAGGACGTCTTGTCCCAGGTGCAACGGGCGGCCTAAGGCCTCCCCCTGCGAACGGAAGAATCGTTGGACAACCAGATGACACCGGAGAAGCTGGCGTGATTTTATCCATTCGACCTTGAGTCCCCAAAGGAGCTTGGCCGGCCTCCGCCTGATGACGAGACCGAACGAGGGAATGTTGGCGCGAAGACGCCCGGAGACATGGGAGGGTTCGTCCTCATCAGCGACGCGGAGATCCAAAGGGTGCATCGAATACGCTTCCCCCCCACGGAAGGAAAATATAACCAGCCGTGGCCGCGAAGCGCACCCTAGGTCTGTAAGATATCCACAAAACTGAAAAAGGATGTAAGGGATTTTGTCGAAAAATATTTTTTGGACACCCCTGAGGGGCCGAAAAGCCTTGATAAATCAACATTTCTAGAGGGAGGATGTCCGCACGCGTGTAGGACATCCCCGGCTGCTTCCGTCTACTGCATGACATTCCCTTGATAAGGGAGCTGATTCGTATACCCTTGGAACTGCTGGTACATTTGCTGAAGCTTTTGCGGATCGGCGGCTTCAAGTTTGTACCAGCCTTTTTTGAACATCAAGTTATACAGTTCGCGCTGGCAGTTTTGTGTTTCTGTGAAAATGTTCATCATTTCTTGATATAACGGTTGGTTGCTCGCCTCATGCAAGTACACGCTGTATGCCGACGTCATGTATTTTTCTGTTGTCAACATGTCGTTCAAAAAATCGCGTTCGTTCATTTGCGGCGTTTTCGGCACTTGCGTCTCTGGATTTTGCACTTGTTTTTGGTTCATCGGGCGTCCCTCCTTTCACATCACCGGCGGCTGCGGCGGGTTTTGCAAATGGCGCAAAATCATGTTGTAATGGCGCTGGTGCATTTGTCCGGCGCGCTCGATCGCTTGCACCACCTCGGGGTCCCGGCATTGCGCGGCGAAAAAGTGCGCCTTTTTCGCCGCGAGCAAGTTCCACGACATCATATCGGAAAAATACATGGCGTCTTTTGATGACACCATTTGCGGCGGCTCGGGCATCGCGGTCTGCGGGTTCATTTGCGGTTGTTGCTGCATCGCGTTTCGCTCCTTTCATGGTTTGTTCGCTTGTAGATTGTGCAGTGAGTGGAAAATTATTCACATATAAAAGATAAACCGTGCGGAAAAAACATATTCAATCGGGCGGAAACATGGTACAATAAGGATTATGAATGCGTTTCCGTACAAGGGGGCTTGCAACAGTGGAACAGCTGATGCGCGACTTTTTTTTGTTCTTGTCCAAAAATAAGACGTTGACCCGGTTGGCGAAGCGATACGGCCTCCGCTTCGGCGCGTCAAGGTTTGTCGCCGGCGAAACGATCGAGGAAGCGGTGCATGTCATCCGCCGGCTGAACGAAAAAGGGCTGGCCGTGACGGTCGACTACTTGGGAGAGTTTGTCGATAACGAGCAAGAAGCGAACGAGATGGCGAACCATTGCCTAGAGGCGATCGACGCGATCAGCCGCGAGAAGCTGAATTCGCAACTGTCGCTGAAAATGACGTCGATGGGGCTTGACATTTCCGATGATCTTGTCATGCGCAACATGCGCCGCATTTTGGATGCGGCGAAAGAGCGCGGCGTGTTCGTGACAATCGACATGGAAGACTATTCACGCTGCCAAAAGACGCTCGACATTTTTAAAACGTTGAAAAAAGAGTACGATAACGTCGGAACGGTCCTGCAGGCGTATTTGTACCGGACGGAGCAAGACATTGAAGATCTGAAGCCGTACCGCCCGAACTTGCGGCTCGTCAAAGGGGCGTACAAAGAGCCGCCGGAAGTGGCGTTTCCAGACAAAAAAGATGTGGACGAAAACTTTAAAAAGATCATCAAGCAGCATATGCTAAACGGCAACTACACGGCGGTGGCGACGCATGACGACGCCATCATTGAATATACGAAGCAGCTCGTCAAGGAATACAATATCCCGAACAGTCAGTTTGAATTTCAAATGTTGTACGGCATTCGTCCGGAGCGCCAGGTCGAGCTGGCGCGCGAAGGGTATACGATGCGCGTGTACGTGCCGTACGGCACCGATTGGTACGGCTATTTTATGCGCCGGCTCGCCGAGCGCCCGGCCAACGTGGCGTTCGTCGTCAAAGGCATGTTCCGTAAGTGACGCTCATCGCCCGGCAGCGCGAAAGTCAAGCAGGCAAAAAGGGGACGGACGCCCTTAGGCGTTCAGTCCCCTTGCATGTTGTGCTTTTTGTACTGCTGATTTTGGCTCGTCCGCTTGCCGCCGCCGTCGGCTTCGACCGTCGGGCCGGCGTTTCCTTTCACGCTCGCCGCGCTGACGCCGCGTTCAGACGGATTTTTTTTCAGCCGGGCCATCGTCTTCACCTCCTGGTTGTTAGTATGGATTGAAAGAACGGCGGCGATGTGAAAAAAAATGTGCGCAAATATATTGCGAAAATTACCAACATACTATATATTGAATATAGAGAACGTTTTCACGGCTATTTTTTTCGCCGAAAAATGAATGATGATTCATTCAATGGTGTGAGGGGGAACCGAAATGGCAAAACGCATTCGGCGCGCTGCGGTGCTTGGGTCCGGCGTCATGGGTTCGGGCATTGCCGCCCATTTGGCGAACGTCGGCATTCCGACGCTGCTGTTGGATATCGTGCCGCGGGAATTGACGAAAGAGGAAGAAGCAAAAGGTTGGACGCTCGAGCATAAACAAGTGCGCAACCGCCTCGCCAATCAGGCGCTGGAGCGGATGAAAAAGCAAAAGCCGGCGCCGCTGATGGCTCAAGACAATCTGGCGCTCATTGAAACCGGCAACTTTGAAGACGATTTCCATCGGCTGGCGGATGTTGATTGGATCATTGAAGTCGTCGTCGAAAACTTGGATGTCAAACGAAGCGTTTTCGCCCGCGTTGACGAGGTGCGGACGCTGGGGACGATCGTCAGCTCGAACACATCCGGCATCTCGATCGCCGCGATGGCGGAGGGGCGTTCGGATGATTTCAAAAAACACTTTTTAGGCACGCATTTCTTCAATCCGCCGCGCTATTTGAAGCTGCTTGAAATCATCCCGACGGAGCATACCGATCCGGATGTGGTCGCCTATATGAAAACGTTCGCCGAAGACGTGCTCGGCAAAGGCGTCGTGATGGCGAAAGATACGCCGAACTTCATCGCCAACCGGATCGGCACGTATGGCTTGCTCGTCACTGTCCGCGAGATGATGCAAGGGGGCTACAGCGTCGGCGAGGTTGATTCGGTGACGGGGCCGCTCATCGGCCGGCCGAAAAGCGCGACGTTCCGCACGCTTGACGTCGTCGGACTCGATACGTTCGTGCATGTCGCCAACAATGTGTATGAAAACGTCGAAGGGGAAGAAAAAGAGGCGTTCCGCGTGCCGGAGTTTATGAACACGATGCTTGAAAACGGCTGGCTCGGCAGCAAATCTGGACAAGGGTTTTTCCTCAAGCAAGGAAAAGACATTCTCGAGCTGAACTACGTCACGATGCAATACGAGCCGCGCAAAAAGCTCGTCACCCCGGCGGTGGAAATGGCGAAGCAGGCGAAAGGAACGGCCGCCAAGTTGCAAACGCTCGTCTATGCGGACGGCGACCGCGCGGGAACGCTCCTTTGGAACATCATCGCACCGACGTTGCTGTACACCGCCCGCCTTGTCGGGGAGATCGCTGACGACATCGTGGCGATCGACCGGGCGATGAAGTGGGGGTTCGGCTGGGAGCAAGGCCCGTTTGAACTGTGGGATGCGATCGGCCTCGAGAAGTCGGTGCGGAAAATGCAGGCGGAAGGGCGCGATGTTCCGGCGTGGATTACGGACATGCTCGCCGACGGAGCCGCATCGTTCTATCAAACCGAAAACGGCCGGCTGTTCTATTATGCGCCGGGTGGGTATAAACCAGTAGAAGAAAGCGAAAAAGTCATCCACATCCGCCGGCTGAAGGAACAGCGGGGCGTCATCAAGAAAAACGCGGGTGCAAGCCTCATCGACCTCGGCGATGACGTGGCGCTTTTGGAGTTCCATTCGCCGAACAACGCAATCGGTGCGGACATCGTGTACATGATCAACGAGGCGCTTGAGGAAGTGAACCGCAATTACAAAGGGCTCGTCATCGGCAACCAAGGGAAAAACTTCTGCGTCGGCGCCAACTTGGCGATGATGCTGATGGAAGCGCAAGATGAAAACTTCTTTGAATTGGAGCTTGCCGTCCGCCAGTTCCAGCAAGCGCTCATGCGCGTCAAATATAACCCGAAACCGGTCGTTGTCGCGCCGTTTGCCATGACGTTAGGCGGCGGGGCGGAAGTGACGTTGGCGGCTTCGCGCATCCAGGCGGCGGCCGAGACGTACATCGGGCTCGTCGAAGTCGGCGTCGGCTTGATTCCGGGCGGCGGCGGCAACAAGGAGCTGTACATCAAACAGTTGAACAGCCTGCCAAGCGGCGCAGAAGTGGACTACGTCAAACTCGCTGCCAAGGTGTTTGAAACGATCGCCATGGCGAAAGTGTCGACGTCGGCGGCCGAGGCGCGCGCGCTCGGTTTCTTGGGCAGCCGCGACGGCATCACGATGAACGGCGACCATCTCTTGTATGAAGCGAAACAGGCGGTGCTCTCGATGTATGAGGAAGGGTATCGGCCACCTGTAAGGAAGAAAGTGCCGGTGGCCGGCGAAAGCGGCTATGCGGCCATGCTGCTTGGGGCGCAGTCGATGTTCCATTCCGGCTACATCAGCGAGCACGATTTGAAAATCGCGAAAAAATTGGCGTACGTCCTGGCCGGCGGAAAAGTGCCGTACGGAACGGAAGTCGACGAGCAATATTTGCTCGATCTCGAGCGCGAGGCGTTTTTGAGCCTCATCGGCGAGCCGAAGACGCAAGCGCGCATGCAGCATATGTTGGTGAAAGGAAAACCGCTCCGCAACTAAAGCGGGGGATTCAAGGGGGGAGACTGGCGTGAGAGAAGCGGTCATTGTCGCGGGAGCGCGCACACCGGTCGGCAAGGCGAAAAAAGGAACGCTCGCCCATACGCGGCCGGACGATTTGGGAGCGCTCGTTGTCAAGGAAACGTTGAAGCGTGCAGGGAACTATGATGGGAATATCGACGACTTAATTATCGGCTGCGCCATGCCCGAGGCGGAGCAAGGACTGAACATCGCCCGCAACATCGGGGCGCTCGCCGGGCTGCCGTACACGGTGCCGGCGATTACGATCAACCGGTATTGTTCGTCCGGCCTGCAGGCGATCGCCTATGCGGCCGAACGGGTCATGCTCGGCCATTCGGATACGGTCATTGCCGGCGGGGTTGAATCGATGAGCATGGTGCCAATGATGGGCCATGTCGTCCGCCCGAACGCCCGCCTGGCCGAAGAGGCGCCGGAATATTACATGTCGATGGGGCACACGGCCGAGCAAGTGGCGAAAAAATACGGCGTGAGCCGCGAAGATCAAGACGCGTTCGCGGTGCGCAGCCACCAGCGCGCCGCGAAGGCGATTGCCGAAGGGAAATTCAATGAAGAAATCGTGCCGGTCGAGGTGACGGTGCGCAAAGTAGAAGGCAACAAACTCGTTGAGGAGAAAGTTGTCTTTACACAAGATGAAGGCGTGCGCCCGGACACGAATATGGAAACGCTCGCGAAACTGCGCCCGGCGTTTGCCGCCAACGGCACGGTCACAGCCGGCAACGCGTCGCAAATGAGCGACGGGGCGGCGGCGGTCATGGTGATGGACCGTGAAAAAGCAGAGTCGCTCGGTTTAAGGCCGCTTGGCAAGTTCCGCTCGTTTGCCGTCGCCGGCGTGCCGCCGGAAGTGATGGGGATCGGCCCGGTCGCGGCGGTGCCGAAAGCGTTGAAGCTCGCCGGCCTTGAGCTGTCCGACATCGGCTTGATCGAGCTGAACGAAGCGTTCGCGTCCCAGTCGATTCAAGTCATTCGCGAGCTCGGGCTTGACGAAGAGATCGTCAACGTCAACGGCGGGGCGATTGCGCTCGGCCACCCGCTCGGCTGCACGGGCGCGAAGCTGACGTTGTCGTTGCTTCATGAAATGCGGCGCCGCAACGTCCAGTTCGGCATTGTGACGATGTGCATCGGCGGCGGCATGGGCGCAGCCGGCGTGTTTGAACTGCTGCCATAAGGAAGCCGGACGAGTTGGCCGTCGGACGGATCGGCCGCCCTAGGTCAAAGCGGTTCGGCTGCCGGTCCCAAGTCGGCAAGAGGGCCGAAACAAGGAGATGAATGCTGGATTAGAGAACTGACGAAAATCGCGCCCCGGCGCAGCCGCCAGGGCGCCTAGGCCAACACGATCAAAGGTTGCTGGGCGGATGCCGCCCGGATTATCCATCATTTTTCGGGGGAGGAAACGAACGATGGCGAAAACAATGGAAGAAGCGATCAAAGGCGGCAGCTTTTTAATCGAAGACATTCCGGCCGAGCGCGTCTTTACGCCGGAAGATTTCACCGACGAGCATCATATGATTGCCAAAACGACGGAAGAGTATGTTAACAATGAAGTGCTCCCGCAGCTGGAGCATTTGGAAAACCATGAGTTTGACCGCTCGGTGAAGCTGCTCCGCAAAGCGGGCGAACTCGGTTTGCTAAGCGCCGACATTCCGGAAGAATACGGCGGTTTGGGCTTGGATAAAGTGAGCTCGGCCATCATCGCAGAACAGATGGCGCCGGCCGGCGGCTTTGCGATTTCGCACGGGGCGCACGTCGGGATTGGCTCGCTGCCGATCGTCTTGTTCGGCACGGAAGAACAAAAGCAAAAATATTTGCCGCAGTTGGCGACCGGCGAAAAAATCGCCGCCTATGCCTTGACGGAGCCGGGATCGGGGTCGGACGCCCTCGGCGCGAAAACGACGGCGAAATTGAACGCGGAAGGAACGCATTACATTTTAAACGGCGAAAAGCAATGGATCACGAACTCCGGATTCGCCGATGTGTTCGTCGTCTACGCGAAAGTGGACGGCCAGCATTTCACAGCCTTTATCGTTGAGCGCGATTTCCCGGGCGTTTCGACCGGTCCGGAAGAAAAGAAAATGGGGATCAAAAGCTCGTCGACGCGGACGCTCATTTTGCAAGACGTGCCGGTGCCGAAAGAAAACGTCCTCGGTGAAATCGGCAAAGGCCACGTCATCGCCTTCAACATTTTAAACATCGGCCGCTACAAGCTCGGACTGGGCGCGGTCGGCGGCGCGAAACGGGCGCTCGAAATCACGCTCAAATACGCGAACCAACGCCAGCAGTTCAAACGCCCGATTTCGCAGTTTACGCTGACGCAAGAAAAATTTGCGACGATGGCGTCGCGTCTGTATGCGGCGGAAAGCTCGGTGTACCGCACGGTCGGCTTGTTCGATGAACGGATGGGCCTGCTCGATGGGGAAAAAGCGAAAGACGGCAAGGAAGTGGCGAAATCGATCGCCGAATACGCGATCGAGTGCTCGCTGAACAAGTTTTTCGCGACCGAGGTGCTCGATTACATCGTGGACGAAGGCGTGCAAATCCACGGCGGCTACGGCTTCATGCAGGAATACGAAATTGAGCGCGCCTACCGCGATTCGCGCATCAACCGCATTTTTGAAGGGACGAATGAAATCAACCGCCTGCTCGTGCCGGGCATGTATTTGAAAAAAGCGCTAAAAGGCGAGCTGCCGCTCTTCCAAAAAGCGCAGCAGCTGCAAGAAGAGCTGATGATGATGACGGCCGAAGAACCGGGAACGGGCGCGCTCGAACAAGAGAAATATTTGGTGCGCAACGCGAAAAAAATCGCCTTGATGGTCGCCGGGCTAGCGGCGCAAAAATTCGGTCCGAAAATTGAGGAAGAGCAAGAAGTGCTCGTGAACATCGCCGATATTGTCGCCAACATCTACGCCATGGAATCGGCGCTTCTCCGCACCGAAAAAGCGATTAATGCGGGCGGGGAAGAGAAACATAAACAAAAATTGCTCTATACGCAAATTTTCTGCCAAGAGGCGTTCAATGAAATTGAGGCGCATGCGAAAGAAACGCTTGTCGCCGTCGAACAAGGCGACACGCTGCGGATGATGCTCGCCGCTCTCCGCCGGTTGACGCGCCATACGCCGATCAATGTGATCGCGAAAAAACGCGAGGCGGCTGCCGCCCTCATTGAAGCGGAACGGTATATTGTGTGATAATGGGAAGTGCCAGGCGTTTGCCTGGTGCTTCTTTTTCCATGAATTCCAAGCCGTCGAATGAAAGGGAGGAATGCGGATGGCGCTGACGCTCTACTGGTATCCAAAATGCGGAACGTGCCGGAAGGCGAAGCGTTGGCTCGATGAACACGGCATTGAGGTGCAAACGGTGCATTTGGTCGACGAGCCGCTGACGAAAGAACAGCTCGCCGACTTGCATCGAAAAAGCGGGCTGCCGCTCAAAAAATTTTTCAATACAAGCGGCATGAAATACCGCGAACTCGGATTGAAAGACAAGCTCGATGGCGCCTCGGAAGACGAGATGCTCACGTGGCTCGCCTTGGACGGCATGCTCGTCAAGCGGCCGATTTTAACGGACGGCGAGCGGGTCGTGGTCGGATTCCGCGAACAAGACTACGAGTCGTTTTTCGCCGGGCGCGTTTCGACGGAAACATAAAAAATTTGGCCAAAATGAAATGAATTCAGTGAGTTTTGGCGAAAAATCGGTTATGATGAAAAAGAACACAACTTGCCGCACTGGAGGGATTTGATGAACACGCCAAAAGAACTCCGTTATTCGAAAGAGCATGAGTGGGTGCGCGTCGAAGGGGACAAAGTGCGCATCGGCATCACCGATTTCGCCCAATCGGAGCTGGGCGACATCGTCTTCGTCGAGCTGCCGGAAGTCGGCGCGGAACTGACGGCGAACGAGCCGTTCGGCAGCGTTGAGTCGGTGAAAACCGTCTCGGAATTGTATGCGCCGATCAGCGGCACGGTCGTCGAAGTGAACGAAGCGTTGAACGACAATCCGGAATATGTGAACGAATCGCCGTATGAAAAAGCATGGATGATCGTCATCGAGCCGAAAGACTTGAGCGAAGTGGACAACTTGTTGACGGCCGAACAATACGAAGCGATGATCAACGAAGGATAAACGTTCCTGCAAAGTTCGCTTCGAGCCGGGCACCCTATACATACCGGAATTTGATGAAAAAAGGGGTGCTCGCAATGGTGCTGCAAACGAAGCAACTGGATGTCACGGACCGGGTCACCGGCAAATGGAACGGCCGCACGATCGAGCTGTACGAGGAAGGCGAGCTCATCGGCCGCCTTCCGCTTCCGGCGGCCGTCGCGTGGAAAAACGGGTATAGCGAACAAAATGGAAGAATTTACAAGCAGGTCACCGCTACCGTTGAACCGGATCAAAAATATGTCGACTGCGACGGGGAGGCGGGCTGGTGTTAGGAAGCAACGGCGGATGGCCGTTGCTTTTCTGTTGCCATACAATATTGTATCCTCATTCACGTTAGGTGGGTCGGACATGCGACAAGCGGAAAAAGTGATTATTGTGGAAGGGCGGTCAGATAAGGAAAAAGTGGCGGCCGTGCTGAACGAGCCGGTTGTCATCATTTGCACGAACGGCACGATCAGCGATGCGCGCCTCGAGGAGCTGGCCGATGAACTCGAAGGGCGGGATGTGTACGTGCTCGCCGATGCCGACGAGGCGGGGGAAAAATTGCGCCGGCAGTTCCGCCGCGCGTTTCCGGAAGCGGGGCATATTTACATTGACCGGGCGTATCGCGAAGTGGCGGCCGCTCCGATCTGGCATTTGGCGCATGTGCTGCTGCGCGCCCATTTTGACGTCCGTATCGAATCGTTCATGAGAGGAAGAGGCGAGTGAACACAATCGGTCGAAACGATATTAAGCGAATGGTGGAAGGGGAGCCGCTTCTGGCTCTTTCGCTGTATACCCCGCTGTGCGGCACGTGCCAGTTGGCGAGGCGCATGCTTGTTGTCCTAGAACAATTGTTTCCGGACATACCGTTTTGCGAAACGGACATCAACTACATCCCCGAGCAGGCGGCGGCGTGGAAAATTGAAAGCGTTCCGTGCCTGCTTCTTTTCGCCGGCGGAGAGATCATCGGCAAATGGTATGCGTTCCATTCGGTCCCTTATTTGTACGAAGCGATCCGCGCCCGTTTGCCGCGCTGACGATCCGCCGTTTTTTGACGCCGTTTGACACATTTCTTGGGAAATGACAAAAACGGCGTTGGTTCGCCACGGCGGCTGTCGAGATTTTTGTAAAGGATTCTCCCCCCTCGGCATGGAAATAAAAGGACAAAGGAGATGGGGGGAGGATGCTCAATGGAAATGCGCGAGTTGGTAGGGCAGTTTATGGAACGGATGCAAACGTTGCGCCATTTGTTGCCGATTTTGCCGGATGAGCAGCTGTATGTCCGCTTTGAAAGCGAGGAAGAGACCGCCATGGTGGCGCTCGGCAAGGAGCCGGCCGCCGGAAGGGAACCCGATGAACGGAACGTCTTGACGGTGCGCGGCTCCAAAAAAGCGCTCTGCTCGCTTTTAGGCGGCGAGCTGAAGCTGCAGCAGCTCGTCCGGCTGCGCGAAGTGCATGTATCGGGAAGCTTTCGCCATCTGTTGCTGCTTGAGTCGCTCCTCCATTTGGCCAAGCCGTATCGGCATGTTGGGTGAAATTTTTATTGACAATGTTCGACACAAGGTGATACAATCACAGCTGTAATCAATCGAATAGGCGATTGTTGCGCTCTTATCAAGAGAGGTGGAGGGATGTGCCCAATGAAGCCCGGCAACCGTCAGCGCCTGCGCTGAAAAGGTGCCAATTCACACAAAGCGGCCTGCTTTGAGAGATAAGAGACGGAATGGTGCATCATACCTTTCTGTTCTCTGCGGGCAGAAAGGTTTTCTTTTTGCGCTCCGCCGCCTTGGGGAGGAAGGAAGGTGAAACGATGATTACACTCGAACATGTGACAAAAATCTATCAAGCGGCTAACGGCTCGGTCACGGCCGTCGACAATGTGTCGCTTGAGATTCGCGAAGGGGAAATTTTCGGCATTATCGGCTACAGCGGCGCGGGGAAAAGTACGCTCATCCGCTTGCTCAATGGGCTCGAGAAGCCGACGGGCGGCAAGGTGATCGTCGCCGGCCGCGACATGGGGCGCATCAAAGGGCGGGAGCTGCGCAAGGCGCGTCAAGAGATCGGGATGATTTTCCAACATTTCAACTTGCTTTGGTCGCGCACAGTGCGGGAAAACATTGCGTTTCCGCTCGAGATTGCGGGTGTTCCGAAAGCGGAGCGGCAAAAACGGGTCGATGAATTGATCGAGCTCGTCGGGCTCACGGGGCGGGAAGAGGCGTATCCGTCGCAGTTGAGCGGCGGGCAAAAGCAGCGTGTCGGCATTGCCCGGGCGCTCGCCAACAACCCGAAAGTGCTGCTTTGCGACGAGGCGACATCGGCGCTCGACCCGCAGACGACCGATGCGATTTTGGACCTGCTTGTCGACATCAACAAGCGGCTCGGGCTGACGATCGTGCTCATCACCCATGAGATGCACGTCATCCGCAAAATTTGCGACCGCGTCGCCGTGATGGAAAACGGCAAAATCGTTGAGCAGGGCGACGTGCTGCACGTGTTCCGCAACCCGCAGCAGCCGATCACGAAGCGGTTCGTCAAGCAGCTCGTCGAGCCGGAAGAGACGGAAGAGGCGATTTCCCATTTGTTTGGCCAATATCCGAGCGGGCTGATCGCGCAGCTGACGTTTGTCGGCGCGGCGGCCGGCCAGCCGCTCATCAGCCAGGTCGTGCGGCAATTTGCCGTCGATATGAATATTTTGCAAGGGAAAATTTCGCAAACCCATCAAGGCGCTTATGGGGTGCTGTTTGTGCACATCGATGGGGCGGCGGATGAAATTGCCCGGGCGCTTGACTACATTCAAAGCCAGCAGGTGGCGGTGGAGGTGATTCACGATGCTCGCTAACCTCCTGCCGAACGTCCAATGGGAGACAATGTGGGCGGCGACGGTCGAGACGCTGTATATGACGGGAGTGGCGGTGGCGGCCACTTTCGTCCTCGGAATCGTTCTTGGCTTGCTTCTATTTTTGACAGCGAAGGGCAACCTATGGGAAAACCGGTTTGTCAATACAGTGATTGCGGCGTTTGTGAACATTTTCCGCTCGATTCCGTTTATTATTTTGATCATTTTGCTCATTCCGTTTACCACCTGGCTTGTTGGGACGATGCTTGGCGCCAATGCGGCGCTGCCGGCTTTGGTCATTGGGGCCGCGCCGTTTTACGCCCGCATGGTGGAGATTGCCCTTCGCGAAATTGATAAAGGCGTCATCGAAGCA
This sequence comes from Geobacillus lituanicus, assembly GCF_050994965.1. Taxonomy (NCBI): domain Bacteria; kingdom Bacillati; phylum Bacillota; class Bacilli; order Caryophanales; family Anoxybacillaceae; genus Geobacillus; species Geobacillus lituanicus. Next base: position 3,116,088 of record NZ_CP194773.1, on the reverse strand, counting down.
GCCCAAGCGATGGGCGCCTCAACGTGGACGATCATTTGGAAAGTGCTGCTGCCGGAATCGTTGCCGGCGCTCGTCTCCGGCATTACGGTGACGGCCGTGTCGCTCGTCAGCTATACGGCGATGGCTGGAGCCATCGGCGCCGGCGGGCTTGGGAACTTGGCGTATTTGGAAGGATTCCAGCGCAGCCATAACGATGTGACGTTTGTCGCGACCGTGTTGGTGCTCGTCATTGTCTTTGTCATTCAGTTGATCGGTGACGTTGTCACTTCCAAAATTGATAAACGATAAGGAGGAAGAAAACGATGAAAAAATGGCTCGGCGCCCTGTTCGCTGCTGTTCTTGTCTTCGCTTTGGCGGCGTGCGGCGGCAACGACAACAACAACGCGGCCGAGGGGGGCAAAGGCGGCGAATTGGTGAAACTGAAAGTCGGCGCGTCGAACGTGCCGCACGCGGAAATTTTGGAAAAAGCGAAACCGATTTTGAAGAAAAAAGGCATCGACTTGGAGATCATTACGTTCCAAGATTACATCTTGCCGAACAAAGCGTTGGCCGATAAAGAAATCGACGCCAACTACTTCCAGCACATTCCGTACTTGGAATCGCAAATGAAAGAACACGGCTATGATTTCGTCAACGCCGGCGGCATTCACATTGAGCCGATCGGCCTGTATTCCAAAAAATACAAAAGCATTGAAGAGCTGCCGGATGGCGCAACGATCATCATGAGCAACTCGGTCGCCGACCATGGCCGCATTTTGTCGATGCTGCAAGAAAAGGGGCTCATTAAGCTGAAACCGGGCGTCGACAAAACGAAAGCAACGGTCAACGACATCGTCGAAAACCCGAAACATTTGAAATTTAAAGCCGACGTCGACGCCGGGCTGCTGCCGCAAATTTACAAAAACGGCGAAGGCGATGCGGTTTTGATCAACGCCAACTATGCGCTTGACGCCGGCTTGGATCCGGCGAAAGACCCGATCGCCGTCGAATCGCCGAAAAACAATCCGTATGTGAACATTATTGCGGTGCGCAAAGGCGATGAAAACCGGAAAGAAATCAAAACGCTTGTCGAAGTGCTGCAATCGAAAGAAATCCAAGATTTCATCAAAGAAAAATACCACGGCGCCGTCATTCCAGCGGCGACAAACAATCAATAACGGAAGCGAATCGCTTCCGTTATTTTTTGCACAAAAAAGAGCCGCCCGAAAGTTCAAAACCGCTTTGGATGGAGAGACGCCGCGGCCGACCTGTTTCTCCGCTCTTCATCGGCCGTTCAAACGCGCCAGTACGGCGGCTCACTAGACTCCGGAAAAAACGGGGTCTTTTTTTTTGCAAAAACTCGTACAAGCTTGCGGTTTTCGTGTAAAATAAATAAAAGATGCGGTTTTTCACACGGCCATCGTGAAAAACAGAGCAGGGAAGTTGCAGGCAGTTTTCATTTGTTATAAAATTGTAATGAGAATAAAATGAGAATGAGCGATCGCTAGAAGACAAGCGAGCGAATTGACTCTCAATTGAGAATTGGAGGTATGCTGCATGGCGGTATTGACGATTCGCAATCTCCACGTCGCCGTGGAGGGAAAGGAAATTTTAAAAGGAGTGGACTTGGAAGTCAAAGGTGGGGAAATCCACGCCATCATGGGTCCGAACGGAACGGGGAAGTCGACGCTGGCATCGGCCATTATGGGCCATCCAAAATATGAAGTGACAGAAGGATCGGTGACGCTCGACGGCCAGGATGTCCTTGAGATGGAAGTCGACGAACGGGCGCGCGCCGGCCTGTTTTTGGCGATGCAATACCCAAGCGAAATCAGTGGAGTGACGAACGCCGACTTTTTGCGCGCGGCGATCAATGCCCGGCTTGGCGAAGGCAACGAAATTTCGCTCATGAAATTCATCCGCAAGCTCGATGAAAAAATGGCGTTTTTGGAAATGAATCCGGATATGGCGCACCGCTATTTGAATGAAGGATTCTCGGGCGGGGAGAAAAAGCGGAACGAAATTTTGCAGCTGATGATGCTTGAGCCGAAAATCGCCATTTTGGACGAGATCGACTCCGGCCTCGATATCGACGCGCTCAAAATCGTCGCCAAAGGCGTCAACGAAATGCGCAGCAGCGAGTTCGGCTGTTTGATCATCACCCACTACCAGCGGCTGCTCAACTACATCACCCCGGATTATGTGCATGTCATGATGCAAGGGCGCATCGTCAAGTCCGGCGGTCCGGAGCTGGCGCAGCGGCTTGAGGCGGAAGGGTACGACTGGATCAAAAAAGAACTCGGCATCGAAGACGAAACGGTCGGACAAGAAGCGTAAGCGTTAGGAGGAGGACTATGGCGACAGAAACGAAAATCCCATTCGATGAAACCTACATCCGCACGTTCTCAAGCGGACGCGGCGAACCGGGCTGGCTGACCGAGCGGCGCCTTGAGGCGCTTCGGTTGGCGGAGCGGCTGCCGCTTCCGAAACCGGAGAAAACGAAAATCGACAATTGGAACTTCACTGGCTTCTCACGCCATGCCGTTGACAGTGCGCCATATGCCGGCCTCGATGACTTGCCTGAAGCGGTCAAGGCGCTCATGCAAGCCGGCGAAGGAACGAAAAATTTGTACGTGCAGCGCAACCATACGCCGGCGTATGTGTCGCTGTCCGATGAGTTGAAGGAGAAGGGCGTCATTTTCACCGACATCTTCACCGCAGCGCGCGAGCATGGCGACTTGCTGAAAAACTATTTGATGACGGCGGTCAAGCCGGATGAGCACCGCCTTGCCGCGCTCCATGCGGCGCTGCTCAACGGCGGTGTGTTTGTCTATGTCCCGAAAAATGTGGAGATTGAAACGCCGCTTCAGGCGGTCTATATTCAAGACGAAGACGACATCGCCTTGTTTAACCATGTCATCGTCGTGGCGGAAGACAACAGCCGCGTCGTGTTTGTCGAAAATTATATATCAGCAAGCCGCGAAGGAAACGCGGTCGTTAATGTGGTCGCCGAGGTGTTTGCTCAAGCGAACGCAAGCGTCTTTTTCGCCGCTGTCGACCATTTGGCCAAAGGCACCACGACGTATGTCAATCGGCGCGGCATCGCGGGGCGCGATGGACGGATCGAATGGGCGCTCGGGCTGATGAATGACGGCAATACGGTCTCCGAGAACATCACCCGCCTTGTCGGCGACGGCTCGTTCGGCGATACGAAAACGGTCGCGGTCAGCCGCGGCGAGCAAGTGCAAAACTTTACGACGAGCGTCATCCATTACGGCAAGCATACAGAAGGGACAATTTTGAAGCACGGTGTTGTCCGCGACAGCGCGACCTCGATTTTCAACGGCATCGGCAAAATTGAGCACGGCGCGTCAAAATCGAACGCCGAGCAGGAGTCGCGCGTCTTGATGTTGAGCGAAAAAGCGCGCGGCGATGCGAACCCGATTTTGCTCATTGATGAAGACGACGTCATGGCGGGCCATGCGGCATCGGTGGGACGCGTCGATCCGATCCAATTGTATTACTTAATGAGCCGCGGCATTCCGAGACGCGACGCGGAACGGCTCATCATCCACGGCTTTTTGGCGCCGGTCGTCGAAGCAATTCCGATTGAAGGCGTGAAAAACCAATTAATTGAAGTGATTGAAAGGAAAGTTCAATCATGAATGTAAACGACATTCGCGCGTTGTTTCCAATTTTGCATCAGGATGTCAACGGCCATCCGCTCGTTTATTTCGACAGCGCGGCGACATCGCAAAAGCCGCTGCCGGTGATTGAGGCGCTTGACCGCTATTACCGCGAGTACAACTCGAACGTCCACCGCGGCGTCCATACGCTCGGGACGAAGGCGACCGATGCGTACGAAGGCGCGCGCGAAAAAGTGCGGCGGTTTTTAAACGCTCAATCGGCGCAGGAAATCATCTTTACGCGCGGCACGACCGCTGCGCTCAACTTGGTCGCTGCAAGCTACGGGCGCGCCAACGTCAAAGAAGGCGATGAGATCGTCATCACGTACATGGAGCATCACAGCAACTTGATTCCGTGGCAGCAGCTGGCGAAGCAAACGGGGGCGACGTTAAAATACATTCCAATGCAGGAAGACGGCACGATCGATCTGCGCGATGTCGAGGCGACCGTCACCGAAGCAGCGAAGATTGTCGCCATTGCTCATGTATCGAACGTGCTTGGGACGATCAACCCGGTGCGGGAGATCGCCCGCATCGCCCATGAGCGCGGCGCGGTCGTCGTCGTCGATGCGGCGCAAAGCGCTCCGCATATGAAGGTCGATGTTCAGGAACTTGATTGCGATTTTCTCGCCCTTTCCGGCCATAAAATGTGTGGGCCGACGGGAATCGGCGTATTATATGGCAAAAAGAAATGGCTTGAGCAGATGGAGCCGGTCGAGTTCGGCGGCGAAATGATCGATTTTGTCGAGCTGTACGACTCGACGTGGAAAGAGCTGCCGTGGAAGTTTGAAGGCGGCACGCCGATCATCGCCGGGGCGATTGGCCTTGGGGCGGCGATCGATTTCCTTGAACAAGTCGGCTTGGACGCCATCGCCGCCCATGAGCACGAGCTGGCGCAATACGCACTCGAACGGCTGGCTGGCATCGACGGCGTCACGGTATATGGCCCGAAAGAACGGGCGGGGCTTGTCACGTTCAACATCGACGGGGTGCATCCGCACGATGTGGCGACGGTTCTTGACGCCGAAGGGATCGCCATCCGCGCCGGCCACCATTGCGCCCAGCCGCTCATGAAATGGCTCGGCGTGACGGCGACCGCCCGGGCGAGCTTTTACCTTTACAATACGAAAGAGGAAATCGACCGGTTCATCGCCGCATTACAGAAAGCGAAGGAGTACTTCAGCCATGTCTTCTAACCATCCGTTGGATCAGCTTTACCGCCAAGTCATTATGGATCATTATAAAAACCCGCGCAACCGCGGGGTGCTTGAAGGAACGAACGTCGATGTCAACATGAACAACCCGACGTGCGGCGACCGCATCCACTTGACGATGAAAGTTGAAGACGGAAAAGTCGCCGACGTCAAATTTGAAGGGGAAGGCTGTTCGATTTCGATGTCGTCGGCGTCGATGATGACGCAGGCGATCAAAGGGAAAACGGTGGAAGAAGCGCTTCGGCTCGCCCACATTTTTTCCGACATGATCCAAGGGAAAGAGTACGACGATTCCGTCGACCTTGGCGACATCGAGGCGCTCCAAGGCGTTTCAAAATTTCCCGCCCGCATCAAATGCGCGACGCTCGCGTGGAAAGCGCTCGAAAAAGGACTGCATCACCACTAAGTCTAAAGGAAGGTGAACCGAGATGGCGAAAAAAGCACCGGAAATCGGTGAATACAAGTACGGCTTCGTCGATAAAGACGTCTCCGTCTTCCGCGCCCAGCGCGGCCTGACGCGTGAAGTCGTCGAAGAAATTTCGCGGATGAAAAACGAGCCGCAATGGATGCTCGAGTTCCGCTTAAAAGCGCTCGACATCTTCTACAGCAAACCGATGCCGCAATGGGGCGGCGACTTGTCAAGCCTCGATTTCGATGAAATTACGTACTACGTCAAACCGACGGAAAAATCGGGCCGTTCGTGGGATGAGGTGCCGGCGGAGATCAAAGCGACGTTCGATAAATTAGGGATTCCAGAGGCGGAACAAAAATATTTGGCCGGCGTCTCGGCGCAATACGAATCGGAAGTCGTCTACCATAACATGAAAGAAGACCTCGAAAAACTCGGTGTCATCTTTAAAGACACCGACTCGGCGCTGAAGGAAAACGAAGACTTGTTCCGCGAGTATTTCGCCAAAGTCGTGCCGCCGACGGACAACAAATTTGCGGCCTTGAACTCGGCCGTCTGGTCGGGCGGTTCGTTCATCTACGTCCCGAAAGGCGTCAAAGTCGATACGCCGCTTCAGGCGTACTTCCGCATCAACTCGGAAAACATGGGGCAGTTTGAACGGACGCTCATCATCGTGGACGAAGGGGCGCACGTCCATTACGTCGAAGGCTGTACAGCGCCGATTTACACGACGAACTCGCTTCATAGCGCGGTTGTGGAAATCATCGTCAAAAAAGGCGCCTACTGCCGCTACACGACGATCCAAAACTGGGCGAACAACGTCTTCAACTTGGTGACGAAGCGCGCCGTCTGCGAAGAAAACGCGACGATGGAATGGATCGACGGCAACATCGGCTCGAAGCTGACGATGAAATACCCGGCCGTCATCTTAAAAGGCGAAGGGGCGCGCGGCTTGACGCTCTCCATCGCCATCGCCGGCAAAGGGCAACATCAAGACGCCGGGGCGAAAATGATCCATTTGGCCCCGAATACGTCATCGACGATCGTCTCGAAGTCGATCTCCAAACAAGGCGGCAAGGTGACGTATCGCGGCATGGTCCATTTCGGCCGCAAAGCGTCCGGCTCGCGCTCGAACATCGAATGCGATACGCTCATTCTCGACAACCAGTCGACATCCGATACCATTCCGTACAACGAAATTTTAAACGACAACATCTCGCTTGAGCACGAAGCAAAAGTGTCGAAAGTGTCGGAAGAGCAGCTGTTCTACTTGATGAGCCGCGGCATTTCCGAGCAGGAAGCGACGGAAATGATCGTCATGGGCTTCATTGAGCCGTTTACAAGAGAGTTGCCGATGGAATACGCGGTCGAGATGAACCGCTTGATCAAATTCGAGATGGAAGGAAGCATTGGATAATCTTGATCATATCAAGGGTACAGCGTTCAAACGAAGCGCTGCACCCATCATTTTTTTCAAGTGCCGCTGATCCCACTTCAGTGTCTCATCCTCAATGTTTTGAGTCACATGGAGTGGGTGTCAGCGGTCATTGTTATGCTGGCATGCTCTATCCGTGCTAAAAGCGTCCATAACGATGATCGTCCATTTCAGATTTGTGAAGGAATGGTTATTTATGAATATTTTGTTATGATCTATAATCGGATTGGTGATGTTTCATTATTTTGAAAATATAACGATGAAAAAGAGAGTGGAACGTGAAAGAGATGATAGGAATGTGGAAATTGATCAGAATGTTGAAGTTGCGAGATCTGGAGTTGTTTCGTTTAGATGACCAAGATGGTGAAACGGTTTGTATGTTATTGATTTTGGATTACAGGAGACCTAGTGTTCTCGATGATTTTCCCATTTTAAAGGGAATCGAGGATGAGGATTCATTTGAAGGCGCGGAGAATTATATCCACACGGTCATCATTTCAGAGAAAACATTAGAACAACATATGGTGGACCGAATCATTGAGGTCATCGAAGGGTTAGTTGAACATAAGCCCGATTGTGATAATAATCATTCGTTTTATATTACGAACTGTAGATGAGCAAATTCACTGACATAAATTGACAACTAAACAAAAAAGGAGACATGAACCCGATTCCTTGGTTAGAATAGATGTACCACCAACTATCCACAAGGAGGTTCATGTCTCATGAATAGATTAGCACATCACCAAGGAATCCACAAGTTTTTCTTCACGCTGGGGTTGACGCTGCAGCTTTCCAAACCGGTCATCAAGCATCTCATTCATATTGTCGATGCCTTGACCACCAAGGGATTCTCGGGAACATTGACTGATATTCATTACTGGAGCTTTCATCCGAATCATCGAACGACGCTCAGTCACTTTTTCACGAAAAGCCCTTGGAACGAGGAAAGGCTGCTTGGGAAGCTTCAAGAGTGGATCCTTTCCCAGGTCGAACGACTGGCCAAACGGAAGAATCAACCCCTTTTTGTTTCGATTGATGATACGATTTGCCAAAAAACAAAGCCTTCGTCACGGGCTGTGCACGCCATTCAAGGGTGCGACTGGCACTACTCGCATAAAGATCATCAATCGGTCTGGGGGCATTCGCTCGTTTGGCTGATGGTGCACACCTTCACGCAGGCGTTCCCATTTGCGTTCCGCCTGTATGACAAGAAAGCGGGAAAAAGCAAGATCGACCTGGCGATCGAGATGCTTTCCTCGCTCAAGGTGAAGCGGGCTCAGCGGGTGTATGTGCTCATGGATTCGTGGTATCCGTCTAAGAAGCTCATCGAAGCCTGTCTGAAACAGGGATTCCATGTCATCGCGATGCTCAAGACGAACCGGATTCTCTACCCGAAAGGCATCGCCATCCAAGCCAAGCAGTTCGCCCGCTATATCGAGTCCAAAGACACCCGCCTCGTCACGGTGGGGCAGGAGCGTTATCGCGTGTATCGCTATGAGGGGGCCATCCATGGCCTCGATGACGCGGTGGTGCTGCTGGCTTGGAAGGCGGATCAGCCGATGGCGCCGGAACATCTTCATTGCATCTTGAGCACCGACCGGGAACTCGGGGACGAAGACATCTTGCGTTACTATGCTCAGCGTTGGACGATCGAGTGCTTTTTCCGGCAGGCGAAAGATCAACTGAAGCTGGATGGATACCGCGTTCGCCACATTCGGGCGGTGAAACGGTATTGGGCGGTGGTGCTGCTCTCCTGCGTGTACAGCATCGCCGAATCCCGCCAAAACCTCTCCACCGGGCTGGAGCTTCTTCGGTCGCGGAAAGACCACAGCGTCGTCGAGTTCATTTATGACGCTGCAAAGCAAGATATTCCCATTGATGTGATCAAAAAACAGCTCCGTATCGCGTAAGGGGTACCCTGTTTATCTCTCTAACCATGGAAATTATTGTAATGAAAAATGCTCATCTACAGTTACGAAGTTCCCTGATTATTTTGGGGTTGGCACACATTTAATCGAGTACATTCAACCGATCTTAGATAAGATGAATTTTGATATTGATCTCACCTATATCACGGATAAACATTTCAATTACTTGACGCAAGAATAACGTTGCTTGCCGCGTCGCAGGCCATTCCCCCTTAGAGCAACGTGCCAATAGTCGTTTTGATTTCATGGCCGACCTGCTTATGGTATAGTTAAAATATCTGAAAGCTGAATAAACTGGTGATGGCCATGATTTATATTGGACTGACCGGCTGGGGCGATCATGACAGTTTGTATCCGCCGGGCCTTGCTGCGAAGGACAAACTGCCGGAATATGCGGCCCATTTTCCGACGGTCGAGGTCGATTCGTACTTTTACGCCATTCAGCCGCGTTCGAACGTGGAAAAGTGGATTCGCGAGACGCCGCCGTCGTTTCAGTTTATCGTGAAGGCATACCAAGGAATGACCGGGCATGAGCGCGGCCCGATTCCGTATGAAAGCAAGGAAGCGATGTTCGCCGCGTTTTTGGACTCGATCGCGCCGTTTCAGGAAGCGGGGAAATTGGCGATGGTGCTGTTTCAGTTTCCGCCGTGGTTTGACTGTCGGCGCGAGCATGTGGCGTACTTGCGCTGGACAAAAGCGCGGATGGGGGAGGTGCCGGCGGCGCTCGAATTTCGGCACCAATCATGGTTTTCGCCGCGCTTTTATGAAAAAACGCTTCGCTTTATGGAAGAGGAAGGGTGGATTCACGCGATTTGCGACGAGCCGCAGGCGGGGGAAGGGTCGGTGCCGACCGTTTTGCATCCGACCGACCGAGAAAAGACGCTCATCCGCCTGCACGGACGGAATGTTCACGGCTGGAACAAGGCGACGGCCGGCGAGAACTGGCGGGCGGTCCGCTACTTGTATCGATACAACGAGCGCGAGCTGCGCGAGTGGGTGCGCCATATCGAGACATTAAAGCAAAAAACAAAACAAATTTACGTGCTGTTTAACAACAACTCCGGCGGCGATGCCGCTGACAACGCCAAACAATTGATCGATTTGCTTGGCATTGAATACACGGGCCTTGCGCCGCGGCAGCTTGGTTTGTTTTGAAGCGGGGGAGAGACAAAATGGCGTATATGTTGCTTTTTTTGATCGGCTTTATCGCGGGGACGGTCGGCAGTTTGGCCGGCCTTGGCGGCGGGGTGATCATCGTGCCGTCGCTTCTGTTTTTCGGCGCGCTCGGCTGGCTGTCGGCGGTGACGCCGCAAGTGGCGGTCGGCACGTCGCTTGTCGTCATTATTTTCAATGGCTTATCGTCCACATTGTCGTATATGAAAGACAAAATGGTCGACTATCAAAGCGGCTTGCTCTTTTGTCTTGGCAGCGTTCCCGGGGCGGTCATCGGCGCTTGGGTGAACAATACGCTGAGCGCCGCTCATTTTTCATTGTATTTTGGGCTGTTTTTAATCGCCATGTCGCTCTTTTTGTCGCTGAGTCAAAAGAAAACGAAGCGTTCGGCTGACGAGACGGCGGCGGCGACGGAGAATGAACGGGAGTCATCCCGATCCGAGACGAAAGCGGAAACCCGCTTGAAACGGGCATCGTGGTGGGCGCGGAAAGTCATGCGCACGTACACGGAGCGGAACGGGGAGACGTTCGTGTACGGCTATTATCCGCTCGCCGCGATCGCCATCGCGTTTGTGGTCGGCTTTTTCGGCGGGTTGTTTGGCATTGGCGGCGGCTCGCTCATGGTGCCGGCGATGATCGTGCTGTTTCGCTTTCCGCCCCATGTGGCGGTCGCCACGTCGATGTTGATGATTTTTTTGTCCTCGCTCGTCGGTTCGCTCACCCATGTCGCGATGGGAAATGTGCAATGGTCGTTTGCCCTTGCCCTCATTCCTGGCGTATGGATCGGCGCGAAAACCGGGGCGTGGATCAATAAGCGGATGCCAAGCCGGACGCTTGTCGTCGTGCTTCGGATGGTGCTCGTTTTGCTTGGCCTTCGGCTTGTGATCGAAAGTTTTTCGTAACCAAGGAGGCTTGCGCATTGAAGCAAACCGTCTATATTTATCATACGAACGACGTGCACAGCCATTTTGAACATTGGCCGCAAATCGCCCGCTTTTTGTCAGAACGGAGAAGGGAGCATCGCGCGCGCAACGAGGCGATGCTTTTGTTTGATGTCGGCGATTTTCTCGACCGCGTGCACCCGATTACCGAGGCGACGCGTGGAAAAGCGAATGTGGACTTATTGAACGATCTTCACTATGATGCGGTGACGATCGGCAACAACGAAGGGATCACCCTTGATCATGATGAACTGGATACGTTGTACGAACAGGCTCGGTTTCCGGTCGTGGTCGCCAATTTGTTTCGCCGCGATGGCGTGCGGCCGCATTGGGCGCTTCCGTATGTCGTCATCCCGGCGACGGAGACGTTTCGCATTGGGGTGGTTGGCGCCACCGCTCCGTTTTCTCACTTTTACGAGCTGCTCGGCTGGAAGATCGTTCCGCCGTTTGACATGTTGGCAGCGGCGGTGGAGGAAGTGAGGCAAAAGGCCGATTGCGTCGTTGTGCTGTCTCATCTTGGGGTGAATGAGGATGAAAAAATCGCTGCGACGATCCCAGGCGTGGACATTATTTTAGGCGCTCACACCCACCATGTGTTTCCAGAAGGAAAAACATTGAATCAAACACTGCTTTGCGCGGCGGGGAAATACGGAAAATATGTTGGGGTGGTCAAGCTGGAGATTGACCAAAACCGGCTGTCCAGGGCATCCGCGACGGTCGTGGATGTCGAACCATTGCCCCGCTCCGAGGCGGTCGAGCGCCATCTTGTTTGTCTTGAGCAGGAAAGTTTGGCGCGGCTTGAAGCGGAACAAGTCGCTGTGCTCCATGATGACTTGCCGCTTGACTGGTTCGCCCCGTCGCCGCTTGCCCGTTTGCTTGCATCTGCGCTGCGCGAATGGTGCCAGGCGGACATCGGGATGGTGAACGCCGGGGTGCTGCTTGAACCGCTTGCGAGAGGACCGGTGACGAAAAAAGATTTGCATCGCATTTGCCCGCATCCGCTCAACCCGTGCAAGGTGAAGCTGCGCGGCGCGGAGCTCAAAGAGATTATCCTTGAGGCCAATACGGAACGGATGAAGCATTGGCAGTTTAAAGGGTTTGGCTTCCGCGGCGAAGTGATGGGGGAAATGGTGTACGACGGCGTCGAGATCGAAACGGAGCTGGAAGAAGACGGCGCCTGGCATATCCGCGCCATTCGAATCAACGGCGAGCCGCTCGAGCCGGAGCGCACCTATGACGTGGCGACGACCGACATGTTTGCCATTGGTCATTTTTACCCGCAAATTCAGCGGGCGGCGGAGAAAACGTACTATATGCCGGAGTTTTTGCGCGATCTTCTCGCCTGGAAATTGGCCCAATAGGCAGGCACTTCTTTTTCCATGCTTCATACATTGGAGTATGGAAAGGAGAGTGACTGCGGCGATGGTGGAAGTCAAGCCGATTATCATTGAGGGACATCCGTTTGTCGCGGTGTCCGTCCAGCTGCCGAAAACGAACTTGCTGGCGGTGGCGAGTGAAAAAGGGTACATCATGTGCGGGGCGCTCGATGTGGCGTTATTGAACGAAAAGCTGCGCGACCGCGGCATTGTCGCCGGACGGGCGGTCGGGGTGCGCACGGTCGAGCAGCTGCTTGAGGCGCCGCTCGAATCGGTGACAGTCGCCGCCGAGGAGCTTGGCATCAAACGGGGAATGAAAGGAAAAGACGCGCTGTTGAAAATGCGGTGAAAAAATCCCTCCTTGCAAGCATACATATAGCTTGTAAAGGAGGGATTTCATTTTGCTGCGCCCCCGATTTGTGCGGAGAGGGCCGCTTCCGTTCCGCTACGTGTTTTTATTGACATTCGTTTTTTTTATGTTTTCCACAGCGGCCGGGCTTTGGATCGTGAATAAAGGCATTGAGCCGGTGCTGATGGAAATTGCGGAAACGGAAACGAAGCGGATTGCCAACTTGGTGATCAATAACGCCATTGAGCAGCAGTTTCAAAAAGACAACCCTGAATTTCGGCAGCTGGTCACGGTTCAAAAGGACGAAAGCGGCAAAATTGTGTCGGTCGATTTTGACACCGCGGTGATCAATCGCATCTTATCGGAGACGGATGATCATGTGATGGAAAGCTTAAAGGCGGCGACAGAAGGACGGATCGAACGGATGGTGCTGCCTGAGGTCGAATCCGGCCAAGGGGACAGCCGCGGGATCATTTACTATATCCCGCTCGGCCAAGTGACGAACAACGTGCTGCTCGCCAACCTTGGCCCGCGCATTCCGGTGCAGTTTCAGATCGTTGGCAATGTCGACTCGGAAGTGACGAAAGAAATTCGAGCGTATGATATTAACAGTTTTTTTATTGAAATTGATATTCATGTATCGGTCGACATCCAAGTCGTCATTCCTTTTGCATCGAAAATTTCCAATGTGACAACAGATATTCCAGTTGTGATGCGCTTTATTCCGGGAGAAGTGCCGCAATTTTACAACAAAAACGGCGGTCAAGTCGGCCCGTCCATCCAGCTTCCGAAGCGCTAGTGGGAAAGGCTGTCAATGTGCGCCTCTAAAAGGCCGGCGACTGTCATCTTCCTAAATCGATCGTTCTCGTTCGACTGTCGAAGGCAAGCCAAGGCGTGACGGAGGATCGAACAACCGCCTGCTTCACAGACCCATATATGGGTCTTTAAGCGGCGTTGTTCGGTCGCCCGACAGTCGATCAAATACTCGGGGTAAAAGCTGCAAATGGCAAAGCTTCAAATTGCATCTATATAAGTTGCAATAAAGATTTTCCGATTGTTCGATTCTGTTTTCCCTTCATACAAGTCGACTTTGATAGAATGCGGCGGGCGCTCTGCCGGATGTAAAACAAAGTTTCAACTTATATATAGTTCCGTTAGGTTGACGGGTGCCCGCGTCAGCCGTTGGGAATGGTTTTTACAGAAACATGGAAATATTATGCAAAAAAAGTGTTCTTCCCGGCGAAGGGGCTTTGGCTGTTTCTCTGGCGTTTGTCAAGAGGAAACAGCTTTTTTGTTTTTTAAATAGAAAACAACTAGACGAGTTGGTTCGAATTTTGTAATATTATATTAAATTGAAAATAATTTTATTATTTATATAGCAGTTTGAGAGGGGGAATGAACGGCCGGCATCGGAAGGCATGCATCAGTTTGCGGCGCCATCCGGCGCGGCGCACGAGGACTCTATCGATATAGTATGCAGAAAAAGGTGTGCGCTCTGGTGACAGAACATTTTGAACAATGGGGGGAACAAGAAATGAAGAAAAAAAGAGCAACAGGTGTCTTTTTCTCATTGATGCTGACGGTGGGTCTTTTGGCCGGCTGCGGCGGCAACCAGCAAGGAGGCAGTTCTTCAGGCGGAAACAGCGGCGGAGGAGGGGGCGGCGATGTGATTAAAATCGGCGCCAACCTTGAGCTCTCCGGCGGGGTCGCGTCATACGGCCAGTCGATTGCGGAAGGGCTCGACTTGGCGCTTGAGGAAATCAACAAAGAAGGAATCAACGGCAAAAAGCTGGAGTTGGTGAAAGTCGACAACAAATCGGAAGCGGCCGAAGCGACAAACGGCGCGATCAAGTTGATCAGCCAGGATAAAGTCGTCGCCATCATCGGCTCGGCGACGAGCACGAACACGCTCGCTCAAGTGCAAATTGCCAATGACAATAAAGTTCCGATTATTACACCGTCTGGGACGAGCGAAACGGTGACCGTCAAAGATGGCAAAGTGAACGAGTTCGTCTTCCGGACGTGCTTTATCGACCCGTTCCAGGGAACGGTGGCGGCCAAATTTGCGCTGAACGACTTGAAAGTAAAAAAGGCGGCTGTTTTGATCGACAGCGCGAGCGATTACTCGAAAGGGCTGGCGGCGTCATTTAAAGAAACATTTACAGCCGGCGGCGGCCAAATTGTTGCCGAAGAAGCGTATGTGGCGAAAGACACCGACTTCCGCGCCACGCTGACGCGCATAAAATCAAAGAATCCAGAGTTCATTTTCCTGCCGGGCTATTATGAAGAAGTCGGCCTCATCGTCAAGCAGGCGCGCGAGCTTGGCTTGAACGTGCCGATCATGGGCGGCGACGGCTGGGATTCGCCGAAGCTGGTCGAGATCGCGGGCAAAGACGCGTTGAACAACACGTACATCACGAACCATTATTCGTCGGGCGACCCGGATCCGAAAATTCAAGAATTTGTCAAAGCGTTCCAAGCGAAATACAATAAAGCGCCGGACGCCTTTAACGCCCTTGGCTACGATACGGCATACTTCTTGGCGGATGCCATCAAACGGGCTGGCAGCGCCGATCCGGTGAAAATTAAAGACGCGCTGGCGCAAACGAAAGATTTGCAGCTTGTCACGGGAACATTTACGGTCGATCAAAACCACAATCCTGTCAAATCGGCCATTATTTTGGAATACAAAGACGGGCAGCAGCAATTTAAAACAAAAGTGAATCCGTAATAAAAGGCTGGATGGATGCGTGGACAGGGGAGGCCCCTAAGGGGCGCCCTCCCATCCGGCATTTCTTTTGGCCAACGACGAGTTTTCGTTAAGGAGCGTGCAATCATGGAACTCATTCAACAGCTGGTCAACGGCATTTCGCTAGGCAGCATTTATGCGCTCATCGCGCTTGGCTATACGATGGTGTATGGCATCGTCCGGCTCATTAACTTCGCCCATGGCGACGTCTTTATGATTGGTTCATTCGTCGGTTTTTACGCTGTGACGATGCTCGGCGTCGGTTTTTTCCCAGCGCTGTTGTTGGCGATGGCCGCCTGCGCCGTGCTCGGGGTAGTCATTGAGCGGATTGCGTACAAGCCGCTGCGCAACGCGACGCGCATTGCTGTGCTCATTACAGCGATCGGCGTATCGCTCTTGATTGAGTACGTCATCATTTATTTGCGTGGGGCGCAGCCCGAAGCGTATCCGAGCACGTTGCTGTCAGATCGGAACTTGGAGCTGTTTGGCGTTGTCATCAGCAGCCAGTCGCTGTTCATCCTCGGCACGTCCCTCGTTTTGATGGTCCTTCTTCAGTTCATTGTTCACCGGACAAAAATCGGGAAAGCGATGCGCGCCGTCTCTCATGATGCGGAAGCGGCCCGGTTGATGGGAATCAACGTCGACAATACGATTTCGGCCACGTTCGCCATCGGTTCGGCGCTTGCGGGGGCGGCAGGCGTTATTTTCGGCATTTATTATACAAAAATCGAGCCATTGATGGGCATTCTTCCCGGATTAAAAGCGTTTGTCGCCGCCGTGTTGGGCGGAATCGGCATCATTCCGGGAGCGATGGTCGGGGGGCTTTTGCTTGGCGTCATCGAATCGCTCGTCAGCGGGCTCGGCTACTCGCTTTGGCGCGACGGAGTGGCGTTTGTCATTTTAATTCTCATCCTCATTTTCCGGCCGGCCGGATTGTTTGGCAAGAACGTACGAGAAAAAGTGTAAAGGATGGTAGGGAACAATGGCAACTTGGAAGCGGACGCGTGGATTTTGGGTTTCCGTCATACTGGCCTTCTCCTTTTTCGTTGTTGTCGAGTGGCTGATTGCAAGCGGAACGTTAAACATCTTTTATGTGAATACCCTCTTTTTTATGGCGATTAATGTCATTTTGGCCGTCAGCCTTCATTTAATTATCGGGATCACCGGACAATTTTCCATTGGCCATGCCGGTTTTTTCGCCGTTGGCGCCTATGCCTCCGCGATTATGACGATGAAGCTGCAGCTGCCGTTTGCGGCCGGCGTTTTGGCCGCCGGGGTGGCGGCGGCGCTCGCCGGCCTCATCATCGGCGTGCCGAGCTTGCGTTTAAAAGGCGATTATTTGGCGATCGCCACGCTTGGGTTTGGCGAAATTGTCCGCATCGCGCTCTTGAACATCGATTACGTCGGCGGGGCGAGCGGCATGACGGTGACGCATATGACGACATGGCCGTGGGTGTTCGCCTGCCTGTTTGTCACGATTTTGGTGATCGCCAACTTCACGAACTCGACGCACGGACGGGCGTGCATTTCGATTCGCGAGGATGAAATCGCCGCTGATGCCATGGGGATCAATACGACGTATTACAAAGTGGCGGCGTTTGCGATCGGTTCGTTTTTCGCCGGCATCGCCGGGGCGCTGTACGCCCATCACTTTTACATCATTCAGCCATCGAACTTTGGCTTCCTGAAATCGTTTGACATTTTGATTTTCGTCGTGCTCGGCGGGCTCGGCAGCCTATCCGGCGCGGTGGTGGCGGCGGTGCTGCTGACGATCGTTTCGACGTTCTTGCAAAACTATCCGGAAACGCGGATGATCATTTACAGCATCGTCTTGATTTTGGTGATGCTGTACCGTCCAACCGGGTTGATGGGGA
This sequence comes from Geobacillus lituanicus, assembly GCF_050994965.1. Taxonomy (NCBI): domain Bacteria; kingdom Bacillati; phylum Bacillota; class Bacilli; order Caryophanales; family Anoxybacillaceae; genus Geobacillus; species Geobacillus lituanicus. The sequence continues at coordinate 3,098,972 of NZ_CP194773.1, read as the reverse complement.
CGAAAGAACTATCTTCGCTCTTCAAATGGCGGAAGGCAGCGCAGGGAGGAATGAATCATGGCGGCAAAAACACCGTTGCTTAAAGCAGAAAACGTCGGCATCCAGTTTGGCGGGCTCAAGGCGCTCTCCGGTGTGACGATGGAGCTATATCAAGGGGAGCTTGTCGGGCTCATCGGCCCGAACGGCGCGGGGAAAACGACGCTGTTTAACTTGTTGACGGGCGTGTATGTGCCGACTGACGGGCGGATTATGCTTGACGGCGAGACGTTGAACGGACTGCCGCCGTATAAAATTACGCGCAAAGGGATCAGCCGGACGTTTCAAAACATTCGCCTGTTCGGCGAGCTGTCGGTGCTCGACAATGTGAAAGTCGCCTACCATGCGCACGCCCGCCATTCGATCGCGAGCTCCATTCTCCGCCTCCCGTCCCATTTCCGCGGGGAAAAGGAAATGGAAGAAAAGGCGATCGAGTTTTTAAAAATTTTCCAGCTTGACGGCGTCATGCACGAGAAAGCGAAAAACTTGCCGTACGGCCAGCAGCGCCGGCTTGAGATCGCCCGGGCGCTGGCGGCGCAGCCAAAAGTGCTTTTGCTTGACGAGCCGGCCGCCGGCATGAACCCGCAAGAAACGAAAGAATTGATGAACTTGATCGCGTTTATCCGCGAACGGTTTGCGTTGACGATTTTGTTGATCGAACACGATATGTCGCTTGTGATGGGCATTTGTGAGCGCATTTACGTGTTGGACCACGGCCAATTGATCGCCCACGGCACGCCGGAACAAGTGCGCAGCAACCCGAAAGTGATCGAGGCTTACCTTGGCGAGGAGGTGTCGTGACGTGTTGAAAGTGGAGGCAATCGATGTGTTTTACGGCAACATTCATGCCTTAAAAGGCGTATCGCTTGAGGTGAACAAAGGCGAGATCGTCACGCTGATCGGCGCAAACGGCGCCGGCAAAACGACGCTGCTAAAAACGATCTCCGGCTTGTTGAAGCCGAAAAGCGGCGACATCGTCTACGAAGGGGCTTCGATCGCCGGCAAGGCGGCGCAAACGATCGTCAAGCAAGGCATTTCCCACGTGCCGGAAGGGCGGCGCGTGTTCGCCAATATGACGGTCGAGGAAAACTTGGAGCTTGGCGCGTTTTTGCGCAAAGACAAAGACGGCATTCAACAAGACTTTGCCAAAGTCTTTCAGCTGTTCCCGCGCCTCGAGGAGCGGCGCAAGCAGCTGGCCGGCACGCTTTCGGGCGGCGAGCAGCAGATGCTCGCCATCGGCCGTGCGCTCATGGCGCGCCCGAAGCTGCTCTTGCTTGACGAACCGTCGATGGGGCTCGCGCCGCTGCTGGTGAAGACGATTTTCCGCATCATTCAGGAAATCAACGAATCGGGAACGACGATTTTGCTTGTCGAACAAAACGCCCACATGGCGCTCTCCATCGCCGACCGCGCCTACGTCATCGAATCCGGGCGCGTCGTCCTGTCGGGGGCGGCGAGCGAGCTGCAGGCGAGCGAGCAAGTGAAACAGGCGTATTTGGGCGGGCATTAACGAAAGCAGAAAGACGAAAAGAGGCCGACATCGGCCTCTTTTTTGTCCAGCCGCCGCTGCTAGCGGCGCCGCTGTTGCTGCCGCTCGGCCCGCTCCCACGCTTTCAAGTGCGGATACGGGTCAAACGCCCACTCCGTATAGCCGTTGTCTTTGTACATGCCGTAATGGAGGTGGGGCGGGAACTTTCCAGCGGTGCCCGGCGGACCGTAGCCAGAGCTGCCGACCGAACCGATGATCGTCCCCGGCTCGACGATTTGCCCCTCGCGAAGATCGGCGGCGAAGCCGTTCAAATGGGCAAAGTAGTGGTACGTGTTGTTGATGTCGCGGATGCCGATGCGCCAGCCGCCGTATTTGTTCCACCCTTTCAGCTCGACGATGCCGTAGCACGTCGAGCGCACCGGAACGCCGTAGCCGGCGAAAATGTCGGTTCCTTCATGAATGCGCCGCCCGCCCCAGCCGCGCGCATCCCCCCATGTATCGCGGTAGCTGTAATTGGCCCCTAGCGGGAGCGGAAAGACATGGTCATCCAGTTTCAATGTCTTGTATTTTTTGTAAATCTTCACTTTTCCTAAAATCAAATCCACCGTTTTGGAGCGCTGGTAATAGTTCCAAAGCGCGATTTTGATATGGCGATGATCGATGCCGTATGTCTGCAAATAGCGCGCCATGGCCATGATGACGTCGTCGTCGTCATCCGCCCGCGCCTTGCCGTCCCCGTCTCCGTCCACACCGAGCCCGCCAAACTGGGAAATCGTAAACGGGTTCGTATCGTGCGGATTTTTGTTCAGCGGTCCGGCCCATACGTCCGGTTTCATATAAATGCCGAGGACGCCGGTTGGTTTTGGCAAGTCGCGGCGCGCTTGCCGGATGTTCCGTTCATACTGGTCGATGGCGGCAAAGTAATACCATGGAATGAGCGAAACCGTCTCCGCTTTTTTATACAGCTCCATGCGCTGTTCGTATACTGCGTCGTCGTTTTCCGCCGCGGAAGCCGCGCTGGCTGCTATGAACAACACCGTCGCCACCCATAGGGCGACAAACCATCGGTGCACGTGGAATCCCCCCTTTTCGCCCATTTCATATGTTTAGTTTGGGGAGAAACAGGCGATTCATAAATGTTAAAAAGAGGAAAGCGGCTTATTTTTTTGTGTTTTTTCGCGTTTTTCATTTATAATGAAAATGGAACAATCCTCGACAAGTGGAGTGAGAACGATGGCAACAAACGAAGAACATGTCCGCAAGCCGGACTGGCTGAAGATTAAACTGAACACGAATGAACATTATATCGGATTGAAGAAGCTGATGCGGGAAAACCGTTTACATACTGTGTGCGAAGAGGCGAAGTGCCCGAACATTCATGAGTGCTGGGCGGTAAGGCGGACGGCGACGTTTATGATTTTGGGCAGCGTCTGCACGCGCGCCTGCCGCTTTTGCGCCGTCAAAACCGGGCTCCCGACCGAGCTTGACTGGCAAGAGCCGGAACGCGTCGCCGAGTCGGTGCGCATCATGAATTTAAAACACGTCGTCGTTACGGCCGTCGCCCGCGATGACCTCAAAGACGGCGGGGCGGCGGTGTTTGCGGAAACGGTGCGTGCCATCCGCCGGAAAAATCCGTTTACGACGATTGAAGTGCTGCCATCGGATATGGGCGGCGTGTATGAAAACTTAAAAACGCTGATGGACGCCCGTCCCGATATTTTAAACCATAACATCGAAACGGTGCGCCGTCTGACGCCGAGAGTGCGCGCCCGGGCGACGTATGAACGTTCGCTTGAGTTTTTGCGGCGCGCGAAAGAACTGCAGCCGGACATTCCGACGAAATCGAGCATCATGGTCGGCCTTGGGGAAACGAAAGAGGAAATTATCGAAGCGATGGACGATTTGCGCGCCAACTATGTCGACATTTTGACGATCGGCCAATATTTGCAGCCGACGAAAAAACATTTGAAAGTCGTCAAATATTACCATCCGGACGAATTCCAAGAGCTGAAAGAAATCGCGCTGAGCAAAGGGTTCAGCCATTGCGAGGCCGGTCCGCTCGTCCGTTCGTCGTACCATGCCGACGAGCAGGTGAACGAAGCGGCGAAAGCGCGGCAGCTGAAGGCGTGAAGATGGCAGGCGCCCGGGCTTGCGGAGTCAAAGCCGGCGTCCGCCCCCCTCGCTGCCGCCAAACAGCCTGCGAGGGGAGATGCGGGCATCGCGCCCAGGCGGCAAACACTTTGACTGGCGGCTTTTGTTGCCGGAAAAAAGAAACGGTCGTGCCTCTTTAAGAAACAGGCAGACCGTTTTCTTTCGCTACCGTCCGGCCGGCGTCGGCCGCGGCGTGCCGTCGCGGAAGTCGCGGTCGAGGTGGTCGTTTGTCTCGTTGATCATTTCGCCGTTTTCATTTTCCCCGTCGCTCAGCTTTTTCCCTTGCGGATATTTCAACATCCGCTGAATCGTGGCATCGAGAAGTTGGTCGATATTGCGCGCGTTCGAATCAAGGCGCCCGAAGCGCTCAATGTCTTTCATCAGCTGCGGATTGTCGGCGATATACACATGGTAGTAGCGGGGAACGACGGACAGCGCTGTCTTTTTCACTTGGTCGGCGGTTTGCTGCCGATTTTTTGTGTCGGCGTCATAGACGACAAGCACCTCTTCATCGGTGACGAGCGTGGCGACGTCGTTGACGCCCGGCAGCTGCGTGCACAGTTTGCTGATTAAATCGGCGGCTTGCTCGCGGTTGAACGACGGCATGTCGTTATAGCCGTTTGCATCGCCGAGGATCGGGCTTTTTTGATGGCGGACGTAGCCGAAGTTGTTCATCGGCGTGTCATCGCCGTTTGGCACCCCGTTTTCGTTGTACAGCTCATTGCGGTCGGTCACATTGATCGTATTGCCGCTCCGTTTGTAGACGTCGGTGTTTTCGTCCTGCGCCGTCTGCGCGCAGCCGGCCAGGGCGATCGCCGTTCCGAACGCGGCGACGATCCAACATCGGTTCATCGTCAGCACCCCCCTCGCTTTTAGGGTGGCACGCGGTTCGCTGTTTGATAACAGTAATTGATTGGGTGCGGTGCATCGTTTATGATGAAAGTGGAAAGGCGAGGTGAGAGCGGTGATTTGCATTAACAACCATTGTTATGAACTGGTTGAAAACGTCAAAAACGCGTTTAACGAAGAGGCGTTTCGCGCCCGATACGCCGATATTTTAGGGAAGTACGACTACATTGTCGGCGATTGGGGATACAATCAGCTTCGCCTGCGCGGGTTTTTCGATGACCATAACCAAAAGGCGACGTATGATACGAAAATCAGCACGCTGTCCGAGTATTTGTATGAATATTGCAATTTTGGGTGCGCCTATTTTGTGTTGCGCAAGGTGAAGCGGTAAAGGCGGCAGCCGCCCGCTGCCGGGCGGCCGCACGTCATTCGCCTTCGTTGTATGGAAACTGCTCGCTTTGGCGCGGGTCGTCGTGCGGCGGATGGGAGGCCGGATCGCGCCTTGGAATGTTTTGGTGAAACGATTTGAACTCATAGTTGAAGGCGCTGTAATGGCGCTGCCCTTCCTTCCACGGCGTGCTTTTGTTCTCGACCAGGGCGTCATCGCGGCGCGGCGAGCCGTACGGACCTTCCGGGAATTCTTCGGCGGTTAAAAAGTTGCGCTGTTTTTCGACGACGGAAAAGTCGGCATATTGTTCCCGTTCCGCCATTCGTCTCACCTTCCTTGCTGCCGGGGTGTTTCATAAGATGCCCAAAACCGAGGAAGGTTATGAAAGGCATTCGTCCAAAAAGGCGCGCAGCTCGTCGGCGTCTTGTTCGCTGAGTGCATAGGCGCGTTCGATATAGCCCGGCTCCTCCAAATCGTCGCGGCCAAGAATGGCAAACCGGTTGCTTTGCAAATCCAGCACCAAATATTTCCCATAAAAGCGGTCAGTTTCAATTAACGCCAAATCGAACCGCTGCCGCTCGCCGACAAAGCTGACGAACCGGACCGCTGCCTCGACCGTATCATCGTATAAGTAAAACCGTTCACTCATCTCCATTCCTCCCTTTATTTTTCGCCCATGTCCATCATAGCAGACGAACGGCGAAAAAGGGAGGAAGGCGGGGAAGAAAAAGGAGGACGAGCCATGTATTTTGTCGACCGAAACAAATTGGAAGAGCGGCTTCGCTGCATGGAGCAACTGATGGCGCACTACAAAGCGCAGCGCCACTGGGACGGCGCGCTTGAGCGGCTGGCGCTCGAGCGGATCGCTCATGTCCTCATCGAGGCGGTGCTCGATGTCGGCAACGCGATGATTGACGGCTTTATTATGCGCGACCCGGGGAGCTATAACGACATTATTGACATTTTGGCTGACGAGCAGGTGATTTCGGCTGAGGACGGCGAGCGGCTGAAAGCGTTCATCGCCCACCGGAAAGCGCTCGTCCAAAACTATACGAACGTCGATCACGCGAAACTGCTCGCGGATTTGAACGAACAGCTGCCGGCGCTTGAGGCGTACCCGAAGGCGGTGCGCCATTACTTGGAAAGCGAGCTCGGCCCGGTGTCGGCGTTTGGCAGCGAATCGATGGACGGAAAGGAGACCGACAACCGTTGAAACGATACAAAGGCTATTTGCTTGACTTGGACGGGACAATGTACCGCGGCGCAGAATGCATCGCCGAGGCGCGCGAGTTTGTGAACGAGCTGCACCGCCGCAGCCTCCCGTATTTGTTTGTCACGAACAACTCGTCGCGCACGCCGGCGCAAGTGGCGGAAAAATTGCGCTCATTCGGCGTGCCGGCGGAAGAGAGGCATGTCTTCACAACAAGCCAGGCGACGGCGAACTACATTTTTGAGCGAAAGCCGGACGCGTCCGTTTATGTCATCGGCGAGGAAGGGATCCGCACCGCGTTGGCGGAAAAAGGGTTCCGCTTCGCTGGGGAGGACGCAGACGTGGTGGTCATCGGCATCGACCGCCAGCTGACGTACGAGAAGCTTGCCATCGCGTGCCTTGCCGTCCGCAACGGGGCGATGTTCATTTCGACAAACGGCGACATCGCCTTGCCGACCGAGCGCGGGCTGCTGCCGGGCAACGGCGCCATCACGTCCGTCGTCGCCGTTTCGACGCAAGTGAAGCCAACGTTTATCGGCAAGCCGGAAAACATCATTATGGAGCAGGCGCTTAAGGTGCTTGGCGTTCCAAAGGAAGATGTGTTGATGATCGGCGACTATTACGAGACGGATATTTTAGCCGGCATGAACGCGGGCATCGATACGCTGCTCGTCCATACGGGCGTCACGACGAAAGAGATGCTCGCCCGCTACGAACGGCAGCCGACCTATACGGCTGATTCGCTCCGCGAATGGATGGAGCGCCTGTAAAGCAAGAGGGGTGTCCCGAAAGGTTCGGGGCACCCTTTCTCATGACCGGGTGCAGCAGCAAAGCCATCGATGCGAACCAACAAATCGTGTTTGGCTTGTGGGGTGCTGCTATTTCGTCTTTTGCAGGGATGCTTCGCGCCGCCGCTCACTCGGCGTTGGCGGCTCGATGCGCGAGGCGGCTGGACGCCGCCGCGGCGATGGCGCCGACGATGTCGTCCAAAAACGTGTTGCATTTGCCGGTTGATTTGTCATTTAAATATTGCAAAATGCCCGGTTTTTGTTTGTCGATATAACCGTAGTTCGTAAACCCGATCGATCCGTACACGTTGACGATCGAAAGGGCCAAAATTTCGTCCACCCCGTACAACCCTTCATCGCGGCGGATGATGGATTGCAGCGGCTCGTCAAGCCGACCGTCCTCGGCGAGCTTGTCGAGCTGGATGCCGGTCAAAATCGCGTTTTGCACTTCGCGTTTCGAGATGACGCGGTTGACGTTTTCGATGCATTCGTCCATCGTTAAATCCGGATGGTATTTCGATTGCAAATAATAAACAAGCTCCGCAATTTTTTCCACCGTCACCCCCCGTTCCTCAAGCCAGCGCCGAGCCGTTTGTTCCAGATTGTTCATAATGAATTCGCTCATGAACTTCACCTGTTTCTTTTAGAAAGTCGTTTTCTATATATATGTATCATGTCATAAATAAGTCCGTCATATAAAGAAAAATGCTCATCGGCTTTTTTGGCGCCCGCTGTCATATATAAAAAGTAGCCCTCTTTTTCCGCGGCCATGCGTTGGCTGATCAACATAGGCGCGTGAATGGGGCCGTTTCATGCTGGAGCGGAGGCGGAATCGGCTCATTGATGGGGCGACGATGAGATGAAGGTGTGGAACGAGCGGAATTGACTGGTTTCGGCAAAAAGGAGGCGCGGCGATGGAAGAATGGGTGCGTGAACAGTATGGCATGCGCGTCGAGAGGTTGGAGCGAAGCGGACGGCATGCGGCCTTTTGGCATCGGCAGGAGCGTTTTTTGCTCGTTCCCGCCGATGGGCAAAGCGAAGCGGAAATGGAAGAGCGCCAGCGAATGAGCCGCTATTTGCGGGCAAAAGGAGTGGACGGCGTCGGAGAACTGGTCAAAACGACGTCCGGAACGTATATCGCTTCCTATAATGGACAGCCGTTGGCGCTCGTTCGCGCTCCGCTTCCGGCGGCTCGCTTTCGTTCGCTCGGAAGGGAATTGGCGGTGATGCATGAATGCGGGAGAACATGTCCATGGCCGATCGTCGCCTGCCGGCGCATCGGCCAATGGCGGGAGCTGTGGGCGAAGCGGATCGATCAAATGGAGGCGTTTTGGTCGAGCAAGCTCGCTTCCGGGCCGTCGTCGCTGTTTGATCGTCTGTTTATCGAATCGTTCCCGTATTATTTAGGATTGGCGGAAAACGCGGTGCAATACGTGGCGGACACGGAGATTGACGAAGAACTAGGGCGCATCGATTACGCGGCATTTTGCCATGAGCGTCTCCCCGAGGCGAAGTGGGTTGGGGGGATCGAAGCGAAGCTGCCGACCGACTGGGTGTATGACCATTGCGCCCGCGATTTGGCGGAATGGGTGCGCCATTTGTACGAAAAGAGCGGACTTGGCTGTCAGCGGGCGGTGCGGCAGTTTTTTCAAGAGTATGAACATGCGGCGCCGCTGTCGCCGTTTGCTTGGAGACTCGTTTACGCCAGGTTGTTGTTTCCGCTTTCCTATTTTGAATGTGTCGAGGCATATTATATCGCTGTGGATGAGAGCGAACGGACAAGGCGGGAGGGGGAGTTGCGGCGCTTGCTCGATCGATCGCATGAATATGAACGATTTTTGGCCGCGTTTGCCAAGATCGCCGGCATCTCGAACCGCATCCGCCTGCCGGCGGTCGAGTGGCTGCCGCCGGCGTAACGCAGGGAAGACAGCTTCCCGCTTTTTTTTGGCCCAAACGAAAAAACGACCGCTTCCCTGCCGTTAAACCCTAAGGACAACTTCCCGTTTTTTTTTCGGCCAAAGTTGTGATAAGATTTAGAAAAAACGATGCGGGAGGCTGCACCATGACGAAGCCGTATGTATTCATTACGCGAAAATTGCCCGAGGACGTGGTCGCGCCGCTTTTGGCCATCGCTGAAGTAGAGATGTGGCCCCATGAAGATATGGCCGTGCCACACGATGTGCTCGTGGAAAAGGCGAAACGGGCGACGGCCATCTTGCCGATGGTGTCTGATCCGATCGATGAAGACGTCTTGTCCGCCGGTTCGACGCTCCGAGTCGTCGCCAATATGGGCGTCGGCTACGATAACATTGATGTAGCGGCGGCGGCCCATCGAGGCATTCTCGTTTGCAATACACCCGATGTATTGACCGATACGACGGCCGATTTGACGTTTGCGCTTTTATTGGCCACCGCCCGCCGCCTTGTCGAAGCGGCTATGTTTTTGAAAGAAGGGAAATGGAAAAGCTGGAGTCCGTTTTTGCTTGCGGGCGCCGATGTCCATCATAAAACGATCGGCATCGTCGGCATGGGGAACATCGGCCAGGCAGTGGCGAAACGGGCGAAGGGGTTTGACATGAACATTCTGTATTACAACCGCTCCCGCCGTCCGGAGGCGGAAGAGAAGCTTGGCGCCGTCTATCGTCCGTTCGCCGACTTGCTTTCAGAGAGCGATTTTGTCGTCTGCTTGACGCCGCTCACCTCCGAGACGCGCCATTTGTTCAACCGCGAGGCGTTCCGGCAAATGAAGAAGTCCGCGATTTTCATTAACGCGGCGCGCGGAGCGGTCGTCGATGAACAGGCGTTGTATGAGGCGCTGGTCGGCGGGGAGATCGCCGCGGCGGGATTGGATGTATTTGAACACGAGCCGGTCGCCGCCGATCATCCGCTCGTTTCGCTTCCGAACGTCGTCGCCTTGCCGCATATCGGCAGCGCCACGTACGAAACGCGGCGAGCGATGATGACGTTGGCGCGCGACAACATCATCGCTGTCTTGGAAGGCCGGTCGCCGTTGACCCCGGTGAACGAGCTGTCGTAAAACTTTTCATTGCCAAATGGCTGATCGTCTTTTATAATGTCTACTATAAAAATACAAATGTCTACTGTACGTAAACAGAAGGAGCGGGAATCATGGAAAAACCAATTTTGGTCGGATTGTTAGGACTAGGAACGGTCGGGAGCGGCGTGGTCAAAATTATTGAAAACCATCAGGAAAAGTTGATGCATCAAGTCGGGTGCCCGGTGAAGGTGAAAAAAATCCTTGTCCGGGATGTACAGAAACCGCGTGATGTCGCCGTTGACCCGTCGCTCCTTACGACGAGTGCGGCTGAGGTGATTGACGATCCAGACATTGATGTCATCATCGAGGTGATGGGCGGCGTCGAGGAGACGAAAGAGTGGCTGTTGCGGGCGCTCCGCCAAGGGAAGCACGTGGTGACCGCGAACAAAGATTTAATGGCTGTCTACGGTTCAGAGCTGCTTCGGGTGGCGGCGGAGCACCGTTGCGATTTGTTTTATGAAGCGAGCGTCGCCGGCGGCATTCCGATTTTGCGCGGCCTGGTCGACGGCTTGGCGTCCGACCGGATCACCAAGCTCATGGGCATTGTGAACGGGACGACGAACTACATTTTGACGAAAATGTCGCAAAACGGTGCTTCCTATGAGGACGTGCTCGCTGAAGCGCAGGCGCTCGGGTTTGCGGAAGCCGATCCGACGTCAGACGTTGAAGGGCTCGATGCGGCGCGGAAAATGGCGATTTTGGCCCGCCTTGGCTTTTCCATGGACATCGACTTGGACGATGTGCAAGTGAAAGGCATCACTCAAGTGACGGAGGAAGACTTGAACTACGGGAAGCGGCTCGGCTACACGATGAAATTGATCGGCATCGCCCAGCGCGACGGGCAGAAGGTCGAAGTGAGCGTCCAGCCGACGTTTTTGCCGGATTCGCACCCGCTTGCGTCGGTGCATAACGAATACAACGCCGTCTATGTGTATGGCGAAGCGGTCGGGGAGACGATGTTTTACGGGCCGGGGGCGGGCAGCCTGCCGACGGCGACAGCCGTTGTCTCCGATCTGGTCGCGGTGATGAAAAACATGCGCCTTGGCGTCAACGGCCATTCCGCGGTCGCCCCACAATATGAAAAGCAATTGAAAGCGCCAGCGGAAATTTTCTCAAAATACTTTTTGCGCATTCATGTCAAAGACCAGGTCGGCGCGTTTGCCAAAATTACGACGCTGTTTTCCGAGCGCGGGGTGAGCTTTGAGAAAATTTTGCAATTGCCGCTGAAAGAGGATGGCCTAGCGGAAATCGTCATCGTTACGCATGACGCCTCGCAGCAAGACTACGAAGACATTTTGCAGCAGCTCGGCGATTTGGAAATCGTCGAACGGGTGCAAAGCTCGTATCGAGTGGAAGGAGAGAAACGGTAATGGCATGGAAAGGACTGCTTGACGCCTACGGCGATTTTTTGCCGCTTACGGCGGCGACGCCGAGGCTGTCACTTTGCGAAGGGAACACGCCGCTCATTCCGCTGCCGCGTCTGTCGGAAGAGCTTGGGATCACCTTGTATGTCAAGGTTGAAGGGGCGAACCCGACCGGTTCGTTTAAAGACCGCGGCATGGTGATGGCGGTGGCGAAAGCGAAAGAGGAAGGAAGCCATACGATCATTTGCGCGTCAACTGGCAACACGTCGGCGTCGGCGGCCGCCTATGCGGCGCGCGCCGGCATGCGTTGCCTCGTCGTTGTGCCGAACGGGAAAATCGCGCTTGGCAAACTGGCGCAAGCGGCGATGTACGGCGCGGAGATTTTCGCGATTGACGGCAACTTTGACGAGGCGCTGAAAATGGTGCGCCGCCTGAGCGAAACGGCGCCGATTACGCTTGTCAACTCGGTCAATCCGCACCGGATCGAAGGGCAGAAAACGGCGGCGTTCGAAGTGTGCGACCAGCTTGGGCGCGCCCCGGACGTGCTCGCCATTCCGGTCGGCAACGCCGGCAACATCACCGCCTATTGGAAAGGGTTTAAGGAGTACCATGCGGCCAAAGGGACCGGGCTGCCGCAAATGCGCGGCTTTGAAGCGGAAGGAGCGGCAGCGATCGTCCGCAACCGGGTGATTGAACAGCCGGAAACGGTGGCGACGGCGATCCGCATCGGCAATCCGGCGAGCTGGGAAAAAGCGGTCGAGGCCGCCAACGAATCGCGCGGAAAAATCGATGAGGTGAGCGATGCCGAAATTTTGGCCGCCTACAAGCGGCTCGCCCGGACGGAAGGCGTTTTTGCCGAACCGGCGTCATGCGCGGCCATCGCCGGGGTGATCAAGCAGCGCGAACGGAACGAAATCGAACGCGGCAGCCTCGTCGTCGCGGTTCTCACTGGCAACGGATTGAAAGACCCGGCCATCGCCTTGGAGACGGCGGCGATTGAGCCGGTCGTGCTGCCGAACGATGAACGAGCTGTCTTGGAGCGTTTGCAAGGGGTTGTCCGCACATGAAAGAAGACGAGATGTTGAAAATCATCGTGCCGGGCAGCACGGCGAACTTAGGGCCCGGGTTTGACTCGATCGGGCTAGCGGTCAATCGCTATTTGACGCTTGACGTCCGCTTGGCGGATGCGTGGTCGTTTGCGCCGAAAACGGCGGAAGTGAGCGGCATTCCGCGCGGGACGGACAATTTGGTGTATCAAGTGGCGGCGGAGACGGCGCACGTTTACGGCCGCCGGCTGCCGAGCTGTGCAGTCGATGTGTACAGCGACATTCCGTTTACGCGCGGGCTCGGGAGCAGCGCGGCGGCGGTCGTCGCCGGCATTGAGCTCGCCGACGCGCTGCTCGAGCTAGGCCTGTCGCGCGAACAAAAGATGGAATGGGCGGCCCGCTATGAAGGGCATCCCGACAATGTCGGCGCCTCGCTGTACGGGGGGCTGGTCATCGGCTGCTGCCGCGAGGCGGGCGTGGATGTCGTCCATATTCCACAATTGGATGTGGAGCTTGTCGCTATTATTCCGGAGTATGAACTAGAAACGAAAAAAGCGCGCGGGCAGCTGCCGGAACAATGGCCGAGAGAGCGGGCGGTCGAGGCGAGCGCCGTCAGCAACGTCCTTGTCGCCGCCTTGCTCACGAAAAACTGGGAGCTCGCCGGCCGGATGATGGCGGCCGATTTGTTCCACCAGCCGTACCGGAAACCGCTCGTTCCGGAACTCGAGCGGGCGGAGGCGCTCGCTCTTGAATACGGAGCGATCGGCGCGGCGCTGAGCGGGGCGGGGCCGACAGTGCTCGTCTTTGCCGAACCGGGCCAAGGAGAGCGGCTCGCGCACCAGCTGCGCCCGCATTTTCCAACGTGCGACATCGCGCGTCTTTCCGTCGAGCCGCGCGGCAGCCGCGTCTACAAGCTGGCGCTTGAAGCTTGAACCTTCTTGGGCGCCGGCGCGAACAGAAGTCCGTTCAGCGGCCTGGCCGTTTCGCCGCTGCGCTTGGGAGCGGGCGAAAGATATGACGGTTTTCCTTGCACAATTGGAAGGAAACGAAAACGGAGAAGCGCCCGATCAGGCGGGTTGTGGCTGCCCATCACCAGCCTTCCCGTCGGCTCGCCGCCCCGCTGGCGATAAAAAAATCCGAACAGCGGCCGCTGTTCGGATTTTTCATATTAAAACACTTGTTCCACTTCGACGACGCCCGGCACTTCTTCAAACAAGGCGCGCTCAATTCCGGCTTTGAGCGTAATCGTCGAGCTCGGGCAGCTGCCGCACGCGCCGAGGAGGCGAAGTTTCACGACGCCGTCTTCGACATCGACGAGTTCGCAGTCGCCGCCGTCGCGAAGCAGGAACGGACGCAGTTTATCTAAAACTTCTTGCACTTGTTCTTTGATTTCTTGATCCGTCATTTCCATCGACTCCTTTCCTTAGTTTTTATTATAATCATAGTAACAAAAAAAATCTAATGATAAATTTTGCTTTTGCAAAGGGTGACAACGATGACATTCAAGCCGGTTGAAATTTGTGTGTACGGGGCCGACATCATTTGTCCGTCGTGCGTGCAGCTGCCGTCGTCGAAAGAAACGTACGAGTGGCTCGAGGCCGCGCTGCGCCGCAAGTATCCGGATCAGCCGTTTGTGATGACGTACGTCGACATTTTTGCGCCGCCGGCCGATGACGAGGAGAAGCGGGAGCTCGCGCAGACGATCGTCGAAGAAGATTGGGTGTATCCGGTCGTGGTGATCGAAGGAAACGTCGTCGCCGAAGGCAACCCGCGGCTCAAAGCGATTTGTGCAGAAATGGAAAAATTCGGGTATCAACCGTCGACGCCGGAAGGGAAAAAGGCGGAGTCAACTACCCCCACTTAGCTAACGCTTGAAGTGGGGGCTTGCAACTCCCCAGAAGTACAAGCGGACTTCGTCCTCCTTCCTTGACTTGGGGTTGCATCAGGGCAGGTTGACAACTACCCAACGACGCAGGTCATGCCTGCATCGTTACCGATTCTCTCGGTGTGTCTGTTGGCAGTACTTGGCTTCCACACACAACAGACGGATCTACGCTCGATGTTTTACGGTTACAACGTTTCCTGTAACCAACTCCATACATCGAGTAGCAGTTATTGGAGTGCCTTTATTAAACGGTTTTCTCCACGCCTTTATTATATCATACACAAAAGAAAAGGGGAACGCGCATTCCTCTCCCACTTACTCCCTTTGGTCGTTGAAGTGGGAGTCTCCTGCGCGAAATAGGATGAACTCCGCCTTTTTCGCCGAATAAGGGCCAGTTGTGCTGTCAGTACCCATGGTGATGCTTGTACATCCACAAAATGCCTGATTTCAACAAACGCGGCACCCGGCCGGTGAGCGGGCGGTCGGCGAGCAAGCCGAAGCCGTGCTTTTTGCCGAGCGAGCCGAGAATGCCTTTTAATTTGATCGGCGGGAATTCGCTCGGTGGTTCTTCACCGTTCCACCGCTTTTGCAACACTTGGACGATTTGCTCGGCTTGCGCTTCAGCGAGCTGGGCGCTCGGGGAATGCGGCAGGCTCGCACAGTCGCCGACGACGTAGGCGTTTTCATAGCCGGGGATGTGATGGCGCTTCGTCAAGACGACGCGGCCTTGTTTATCTTTTTCAACGTTCAGTTCGCGGACGACGCGGTTGGGCTGAATGCCGGCCGTCCAGACGATGACGTCGCACTTGACCGGCTCGTCGTGGTTGTACAAGACGCCAGGTTCGACTTTCGTGACGTTGGAGTTGCGGACGATTTCCACCTTGTGTTCAACGAACCATCCTTCCACATAATCGCTCAACCGTTTCGGAAACATCGGCAAAATGCGCTCACCGCGGTCAAACAGCTTGATGTGCAAGTCCGGACGGCTCTCCGCCAGTTCGCTGGCCAGCTCGACGCCGCTCAATCCCGCGCCGACGATGCCGACCGTCGCTTTCGGCGGCAAATTGTTCAGCGCTTCATAGGCGGCGCGCGCCTTATCGATCGACTGGATGCTGTACGTATGCGCCTCGGCGCCCGGCACCCCGTGGTATTTGTCTTCGCAGCCCAATCCGATCACGACATCATCGTAGCGGACGCTGCTCCCATCCTTTAAATGGACGAGCTGCTGGTCGAGATCAATCGAGACGACTTCGCCGAATTGGTACACAAGCTGCGGATGTTCCGGAAACGGGACGCGGATGTGATGGTCGCTGACCGTTCCCGCGGCCAAGGCGTAATATTCCGTTTTTAAACAATGGTACGGAACGCGGTCGATGAGGATAATATGAATGTCGTTTGGCAATTCGTCCGGGAGGAGGCGCTGCAAAATGCGCATATTGCCGTATCCTCCGCCAAGCAATACAAGTTGTCTCATCGTGAAAAATCCCCTTTTGTCGAGTTTCTAAAGCCGACAATGCCATAGAAAAGTATAACGAAATTGTGACAAAAGAACAATCATTTTTCCGCTTCCTCGATCGAACGAGCATGTTCATTGACGCCGCGCCGGAAAACCGCTACGATGGGAAGCAGGAAGGTGAACATGCGCATGATGTTGCCAATCATCGAATTTTGCATCAGCAACTTAGCCAGCGGGTCGTACAAAGCAATGGAAATGTTGGAAAAGGATCCGAACTTGGACATCATTGAATACAGTTGCTTAAGCTATTGCACACGCTGCGCGGAAACGCTGTTTGCGCTCGTCAACGGCGAGTTTGTCAGCGGCGAAACGCCTGAGCAGCTCGTGGAAAATATTTATCGGCATCTCGAGGAAAACCCAATGTTTTAACGAAAAAAGGAGGATGTCCGCGATGCGGCATCCTCTTCAATGTATAATGAAAAAACGGGGGATATTCCCATTGTGCCCAGGAGATGCCGCCATTATACATGCGAAGCGCAAAAAATGTTCAGGAGGGAGTCATGTGCGTTCTTTTTCGTTTACGAAAATGCATGGATTGGGTAATAGCTACATATACGTTGATCTGTTCCGGGAAACATTGCCCGAGGAGGAGTTGCCGGCGATCGCCCGCCGCGTGTCGGATGTCAACACCGGCATCGGTTCGGATGGCTTGATCCTCATTTGCCCGTCCGATGAGGCGCCAGTCAAAATGCGCATTTTTAACAGCGATGGCTCGGAAGGGAAAAACTGCGGCAACGGCTTGCGCTGCGTGGCGAAATACGCGTACGAGCACGGCATCGTCAGCGACCGCACCTTTTTGATTGAAACGCTCTCCGGGCTTGTCGAAGCCCGTGTTGCAGTAGCAGATGGCGAAGTGACAAGCGTGACGGTCGATATGGGCGAGCCGCGCCTTGAGCGGAGCGCCATTCCGATGCTTGGTCCGGAAGCGGAGCGGGTCGTCGCCGAGCCGTTTGCCATCGCTGGGGGCGAATATGAAATTACGGCGGTGTCCATGGGCAACCCGCATGTGATCTTTTACGTTGATGACATCCAAAAAGCGCCGGTGACGACGCTTGGCCCGCTCGTGGAAAAGGACCCGCGCTTTCCGGAAGGGGTGAACGTCGAGTTTGTCGAAGTGGTGAACGAGCGCGAGCTTCATTTCCGCGTCTGGGAGCGCGGCTCCGGCGTGACGCAGGCGTGTGGAACCGGAGCGTGCGCGGCCGTCGTCGCTTCGGTGTTGAACGGCAAAACGGCGCGCGGGGAGGAAACGGTCGTCCATTTGGCCGGCGGCGATTTAACGATCGTATGGGGGCACGACGGGCGCGTGCACATGACCGGTCCGGCGGAGACCGTGTGCACCGGCGTTTATTACTACCGAGGCGGGCGGAACGGTTGAGCATCGAAAGGCAAAGACGGTATACTATGAAGTAAGATCGGAATCATTCAAGGGATTCGCCCCATCTGAGCCGTCGGGTGAAAGCGGGCGAACCTGTCGAAAAACGGCCAAGCTGTTTGGCCAGTGTCAACCGTTAAAGGAGGGATCATGGATGGCAGAGGCAGTTATTACGCTGACAGAAGCGGCAGCGTTTCAAATCAAAGATATGATGAAAGAGCAGGAAGAAGAGGGCGCGTACTTGCGCGTCGGCGTCCATGGCGGCGGCTGCAGCGGGTTGTCGTACGGCATGGGCTTTGACCATGAGCGGCGTGAGGATGACATCGAATTTGAGCAGCACGGCATCAAAATTTTGGTGGACCGCGACAGCGCGCCGATTTTGCGCGGAACGGTCATCGACTATAAACAGTCGCTGCTTGGCGGCGGGTTTACGATCAACAATCCGAACGCCATTGCGACATGCGGCTGCGGCTCCTCGTTCCGCACAGCGACCAATGCCGGCACGCCGGAGCAATGCTAAGCAGGCGGGATGACGTCCATCTGCCTGGCAGAGGAAAACGGCCTGCCTTGCCGTGACGTCGGGCTCTTGAGAAGGCCGGTTTTCGCCGCACGGCCGGTTGAAAACGCGGGCGTGTACCGACTGGCGAAATGTTGGAAGGGTGGTCTTTCCCTCACGAAATTGGGGAAAACGGCCGCGCTCCAACATCGGCCTTTTCGGGAGCGCCAAAGGAGGAGAAACGATGAAAGGACAAATCAATGTCATCTTGGCGCTTGTCTTGGCGCTCATTGTGGCGCTGCTGGCGGTGGCGAATGTCGAGCAGGTGACGATCCATTATTTAGTCGGCGAAACCCGCTTGCCGCTCATTATCGTCATTTTAGGTTCGGCCGTCCTTGGCGGCCTTGTCGTCGGCATGCTCGGATGGGTGCGTTTGTTCAGCCTGCGCCGGCAGGTGAAGCTGCTCGAGAGAGAGCGGGAGGAATGGACGAAAAACAAGGCTGGGAATACTGATGGCGAGTCGGTTTCGCTGGAGCGAGAGGGATGAGGCATGAGTATGGCGCCCCCAACAAAGAGGGGCGCCTTTTGCTTGAAAAACGGGTGTGGACGGGGCGGGCTATATGAATGGCTCCAATCAGTCGGGATGCGGCGTTAAGGCGAAATGCCGAGCGCCCCTTCGCTTCCGCTTGTTTTCCCGACGGAGCGCCATTAAAACAGCGATGTCGAGTGCGCCGGCTGCATCCGCGCCGTCGGGTCGATGTACGTTTTCGCGCTGCTGATGGCGATCGGCGCTTCACCGAAGCCGCAAGCGATCAGCTTGATTTTGCCGTCGTATGTGCAAATGTCGCCGGCCGCATACACGCCGGGGATGTTCGTTTCCATGCGCGAGTTGACTTTGATCGCATTTTTTTCGATGTCAAGCCCCCAGTTTTTGATCGGGCCGAGCGACGAAATAAAGCCGTAGTTGACCACGACGGCATCGACATCGACCGTTTCTTTCGCGCCTTCTTTCACATGCTCGAGGACGACCTGACGGATGCCTTGGTCATCGCCGATGAGCTCGACCGGCACAAACGGCGTTTTCACGTGTACGCTTGACTTCATCAACTGTTCGACGCTATGTTCATGGGCGCGGAATTTGTCACGGCGATGCACAATCATGACGCTTTCGGCGATCGGTTCGAGCATGAGCGACCAGTCGACGGCTGAATCGCCGCCGCCGCAGACGAGCACGCGCTTTCCGGCAAATTGCTCCAAATCGCTGATAAAGTAATGCAAGTTTTTCTCTTCGTATAGGGAAGCGTTCTCAAGTTCGAGCCGGCGCGGCTGGAAGGCGCCGTTTCCGGCGGTGATGATCACGGTTTTGGAATAATGCACTTCTTTATCGGTCACGAGTTTGAACGTCCCGTCCTCCTGTTTTTCCAGCGTTTCGACCGATTGGTTCAGGCAGACGGCGGGGGAAAACATGCTCAGCTGCTCTTTCAGCTGGTTGACAAGCTCTTGGGCGCGCACTTTCGGAAACCCGGCGACATCGTATATGTGTTTTTCCGGATATAACGCGGCCAGCTGCCCTCCAAGCTGCGGAAGGCTTTCGATAATTTTGACTTTCATTTGCCGCAAGCCGCCGTAAAACGCGGCAAACATCCCGGTCGGCCCGCCGCCGATGATCGTGACGTCATAAAGATTCCGATCCTCTTTCACCGACATTCCTCCCCGCATATAAATAATGGCATTACAAGTTTATCTTACCATAAATGCGCGCCGTTATAACGGCGAATTTTTGCCGGGCCGGCGGAAAAAAAGGGCTTGAAAAGAGGCAAAAAAAGAACTAATATGGTTGTGGATAGATTGTTAATTTTTTGTGACAATCTGTCAACATTTTTTTGAAGGTTAACGTGAATACTTTCACAAACTTCGCTCAATAAAAATGGGGGCCGCAGCAAAAGCTATCAAAAACGTGTGGGAAAAAATTAAAAAGGGTGGAAGTGATTCAAGTGAGAAAACCAAACGTTGTCATTTTAGGGGCTGGCTATGGCGGGCTCATGACGACCGTCCGCCTGCAAAAACTTGTCGGGGTGAACGAGGCGAACATTACGCTTGTCAACAAACACGACTACCATTATGAAACGACATGGCTCCATGAAGCGTCGGCCGGCACGTTGCACCATGACCGCGTCCGCTATCCGATCCGCGACGTCATTGATCGCAGCAAGGTGAAATTCGTCCAAGATACGGTGACGAAAATCGTGCCGGGCGAAAAGAAAGTGCTGCTTGAAAATGGCGAGCTGACGTACGATTATCTCGTCATCGCCCTCGGATTCGAATCGGAGACGTTCGGCATCAAAGGGCTGAAAGAGTACGCATTCTCGATCGCCAACATCAACGCGGCGCGGCAAATCCGCGAGCATATCGAGTACCAGTTTGCGACGTACAACGCGGAAGAGGAAAAGAAAGACGAGCGGCTGACGATCGTGGTCGGCGGGGCCGGGTTCACCGGCATCGAGTTTTTGGGCGAGCTCGTCAACCGCATTCCGGAGCTGTGCCGCGAATATGACATCGATCCGCACAAAGTGCGCATCATTTGCGTCGAAGCGGCGCCGACCGCGCTGCCGGGCTTCGATCCGGAGCTTGTCGAATACGCGGTGAGCCAGCTCGAGCGCAAGGGAGTGGAGTTTAAAATCGGCACCGCCATTAAAGAGTGCACGCCGGATGGCATCATTGTCGCTAAAGGTGATGATGTCGAGGAAATTAAAGCCGGCACGGTCGTGTGGGCGGCGGGCGTGCGCGGCAGCCGCGTCATCGAGGAATCTGGGTTTGAAGCGGCGCGGGCGCGCATTAAAGTGGACCCGTACTTGCGTGTCCCGGGGCATGAAGACATTTTCGTCGTCGGCGACTGTTCGCTCGTCATTGATGAAGAAACGAACCGCCCGTATCCGCCGACGGCGCAAATCGCCATGCAAGAAGGCCAGCTGTGCGCGAAAAACTTGGCGGTGCTCATCCGTGGACAAGGGGAGCTGGAGCCGTTTAAGCCGGATATTAAAGGGACGGTTTGCTCGCTCGGCCATGACGATGCGATCGGCGTTGTGTTCGGCAAAAAGTTGTGGGGAACGAAAGCGAGCTTCATGAAAAAAGTCGTCGACAACCGCGCTTTGTATTTGATCGGCGGTGCATCGCTCGTCATGAAAAAAGGGAAATTCAAGTTTTTCTGATGAAGGCCAAAAGAGGGCGCTCCCATCGCCAGGGGCGCCTTTTCTCATGGATGTTTCCGTTCGGGCCGGCTCTTTTTTATATGGCGGCTGACAGGGAACGGCTGCTTTCTTGTCGAAATACAAACAGGGACAACGGTGGGAAAAGGATGAGGATGATGGACCACAAACGCGGAAACGTATGGATTGCCTCGGCCGGGCTTGTGATCAACGAAGCGGGCGAATGGCTTGTCGTCAAGAAAGCCTACAGCGGGCTGAAAGGCAAATGGTCGCTGCCGGCTGGATTCGTCAAGCCGGGGGAGATGCTTGACGAGGCGGCCGTCCGCGAAGTGAAAGAGGAGACGGGAATCGACGCCGAGCCGGTTGCGTTTCTCGGTTTGCGCACCGGGGTCATCGACGGAGAGATCAGCGACAATTTGGCGATGTTTCTTCTCCGCCCATTGTCGGCCGCCATTACCGTGCAGGCGGGCGAATTGTCGGCCGCTGCTTTTTTAAGCAAGGCGGCGCTCCGCGACGACCCGAACACGTCCGGGCTGCTTCGCTATTTATTGGCGCTTGAGCCGCTCGTCTCCCTTCCCCCGCATAACGGGCTGAACCCGGGTGATCCGTTTGGGTACACGAAGTACCGCCTTTACTTAAAATCGTCAAAATCATAAGAATAATGGAGAAAATGAAAGCGAGGCGCCGATGTATTCGATTACATGAACGAAAACAGAGAAGAATCGCTGTTTGTTTTTACAGAAAATTTTGATATATTAACAAAAAAGAAGTGGAGGGAAGAAGAATGGCACAAACGGCGACGACGACCGATTGCGTGTACTGCGGTGGCCACGGATACGTCCAGCTTTTGCTCGGCGGATCGGAAACGTGCTACGGCTGCCAAGGGACGGGAAGCGAGACGGAAGACGACGATGAGCATTGACTTGTCATCCGCCCATCCAGTACACTGAAAAAGGGTGTAAGGGAGGGAAGGGCGGATGCAAATGAGTTTGCCGGTTGTACTCATTTCGATGCTTTTATTTTTCGTCTTATTTTTCGGCATCGGATTTTTGTTAAATATGTTGTTGCGCATGACATGGATCATGGCTGTTTGCTTTCCGGTCATTGCGGTGTTCATTATTGACGACGTGCCATGGACGCAGTATTTGACCGATCCGGCCGCCTCGTTTTCGGCGCTCGGCCGGAAAATCGCCTCGCTGGCAACGGCTGATTTGTTGATTTTGGCGAGCGGCTTTGCCGGCGCCCTTTGCGCCGGCTGGGCGATCCGCACGCTGCGGGCGAAAGGCTATCAAATGTTCTAAGACATTTCGGATCGATCATGCTGCCCGATCGGTTGTATTTTTCGCGAAAGGGTATCAAAGGTGTTCAGGCGTCTCCGCGCAAGCGGGGGCGTTTTTTATTTTTGCGCGCCACCGTGTCTGCGGCGGCGTTTTTTCATGTTGCGGCGATGCCGGAGGGCGCCGCGGAACAGGCGCTTGGAGTCCGGTGTCATGCGTTTTTTCGATTGGCCCGCCGTTGCAATGAATATTTCGATTTTGGTTGGAGATAAATAGAGGTGTGAGAGGAGTTGAGATCATTGGATAGGTTCAGGCAGTTTGCACGCCGGACCGCGATGACGGTGTTGTTTTTCCTGGCGCTCACCGCGACGTTCCAGTCTGTTTCCGGAGTCGAGGCGGAAACGGTTCTCCGCTCCTTGTCGAGCGCATTATTGGTCGAGCATGAGCCGAGTGGCGGGACAAACGGCCGCCCGAAAAGCGGCAGTCGCTCCGCCCCGCGGCTTGAAGATCAGTTTGACTGGTCGAAATACCCGTCTGTCGAAGTGGTGGCGACCGGCTATACGGCTGGGGTCGAATCAACCGGGAAAACGCCCGATCATCCGGAGTATGGCATTACGTACTCCGGCGTGCGCGTGAAGCGCGATCTTTACTCGACGATTGCTGCCGATTTATCGATCTTTCCGATCGGCACGATTTTGTTCATCCCCGGATACGGGTTTGGCGTCGTCGCCGACAAAGGTGGGGCGATCAAAGGCCATCGTCTCGATTTATATTATGAAACGGTCGAAGATGTCTATAAATATTGGGGAAAAAGGGAAGTGCAAGTTTACATTATCCAAAAAGGGGACGGCAAGCTGTCGGAGGAAGAATTGACGCGGTTGAACGAGGATGAAACGATGCAAGTGTTCCGGCAGCAATATTTGGAATCGAAAAGTTAAAGGAGGGCTCCCGCCCGTCAGCCGCCAAGGAGCGGATCGCTGCCGTCAGCGGGAGGAAACAGCGCCGGATGCAAAAGCGGCGCCAATTTTTTTAATCCGACCAAGAGGCGCGGCGACGGCCGGCAATAGAGCGCTTCTTCCAACACGTGGATGCGCCCGGCACGGACCGCCTCAGTCTTGTCGGCGTGCGGGCGCGCGATAACGGCGTTGGCGTTCATGTTTTTCGTCTGCACGCCGACCCAAACGAGCAGCACGTGCGACGGGTTGCGGGCGACGACGTCTTCCCATTCCGTCTGGACGCTCGCTTCTGGAAGGTCGGCGAACACGTTGCGCCCGCCGGCGAGTTCGCTTAGTTCGCTCAGCCAGTTTGCCCCGCCCGGCGTGAAAATCGGCCGCGGCCACCATTCCCAATAGAGGCGAGCCGGCTCCGCCACCGTTGCGGCCCGCTCGCGGTATTCGCTGAGAAATGCGCGGTAGCGGCGGACGAGGTCGGCCGCTTTTTTCGTTTCGCCAAGCGCCTCGCCGAGCTGAAGGAGATCGTTGGCGATGTCCTCAAGTGAATTCGGCGCCAGGACAAGGTGCGGGAGCCCGCGCCGTTTGAGTTCCACGACGTTGCGCTCCATGCCGGGCACGCTTAAAGAGGCGACGACCAGGTCAGGCTTGAGCGCCTCGACGCGGTCCATATCAATGTGCAAATCCGGCCCGACGTTTGGCAGCTGCTTCACCTCGGGCGGCCAGTCGGACGAATCGTCGACGGCGACGACATCGCCAAGGCGGCCGAGATAGGCAAGCAGTTCGGTGTTGCTTGGACAAAGGGAAACGATTCTCATCAGCGTCGGTCCTTTCTAAATCATCGTGATGATTACGGATTCGCCTTGCCCTGCGTGATTTCCTGTCCGTTTCAGCTGATTTTTTTGCATGAACGCAAGGAAAGAAAAGTTAGATAGTCGAAAGAATCGCTTTGCTTCGCTATAATGAAGGTGGGAATGAATCAACATGGAAAGGGATGAGACGATGTTTACGGTAAAGCCATTGCCGTCTGTCGAAACGAACGAGGAAGCGTTGGTCATCGGCTTGTTTGAAGGGGGGCAGCCGTTTGCCGGCCTTGCCGGCGAGTATGACGCCCGCCTTGGCGGACAGCTGTCCGGACTGTGGAAGGAAGGCGACATTTCCGCGAAACGGGGGAGCATCGCCGTGATTCACCCGCTTTTGCCAGCCGGGGCGAAACGACTCTATTTTGTCGGGCTCGGCAAAAAAGAGGAGCTGACGTTTGCGCGGCTGCGCGAGGTGTTCGGCAAGCTGTTTCGCGCGTTGAAGCAGGCGAAGCGGACGAAAGCGGCGGTCGCGCTTGACACGTTTACGACCGGGGACGTCGACGAAAACGAAGCCGCGCATGCGCTTGCCGAAGCGTATTATTTGGCGACGTATGAGTTCCCGGGATACAAGCAAAACAGGCGAGAGCGGGACTATGAGATGAAATCGCTCACCGTTTATACGGGGGCGGACGCAGCGGACATCGAGGCGAGCTTGTTCGTCGGTTCGGTGTACGGGAAGGCGACGAACTCGGCGCGCACGCTCGTCAACACGCCGGGGAATTTGCTGACGGCGTCCGATTTGGCGGATTATGCCGTAAAGCTCGCTGACCGATACGATTTTGACTATGAAATTTTGGAGAAAGAAGACATGGAGCGGCTCGGCATGGGAGCGCTGCTCGCGGTCAACCAAGGGTCGAAGCAGCCGCCGAAATTGATCGTGTTGAAATATCAAGGGAAAGAAAAATGGGAAGACGTGATCGCCCTCGTCGGCAAAGGGGTGACGTTCGACACAGGCGGCTACTGCCTGAAGCCGCGCGACAGCATGGTTGATATGAAAACGGATATGGCCGGCGCGGCGGCGGTGCTCGGGGCGATGGAAGCGATCGGCGAACTGCGGCCGGAACAAAACGTGCTCGCCGTCATCCCGGCGACTGACAATATGATCAGCGGCGAGGCGTTCAAACCGGATGATGTCATCACATCGCTGTCCGGAAAAACGATCGAAGTCCGCAACACGGACGCTGAAGGACGGCTCATTTTGGCCGATGCGGTGACTTATGCGAAACAGCACGGCGCCAGCTATATCATCGATGTCGCCACGCTGACAGGCGGAGTGATCGTCGCCCTTGGCACGGACAAAACAGGGGCGATGACGAACAACGAGGCGCTGTTTGAGCAGCTGCTGGAAGCATCGATGGAAACCGGGGAGTTCATTTGGCGGCTGCCGATCACCGAACACGACCGCGAGCGGGTGCGAAGCAGCAAAATCGCCGATTTGAACAACTCTCCGGGGCGCGAAGGGCACGCCATTATGGGCGGGGCGTTTATTGGCGAGTTTGCCGAAGACACCCCGTGGGTGCATTTGGACATTGCCGGCACGGCGACTGCAAAGAAAGATGGCGACCTCGGCCCGGCTGGGGCGACGGGTGTCATGGTGCGGACGCTGGCGGCGTTTGTCGAACGATTTGAATAAGTGAACGAGAGCCCGAAGCTATGGTGCATAGCTTCGGCGTTCTTTTGCCACGCTACATAGTAAGAAAGGCGAACAAAATGTAAAGGGAATGTAAATTTAGTGTAAAGTTTCTTTTTACTTATTGTAAATAAAGTTCAAATTGCTACAATAAGTAGCGGTGATTTTTGATTCTAACAATGGAGGGTGTCCGGTATGATTTTTTCCCCAAAAAAGGATGTTTTCTTCGACATGTTGTTTACGATTTCGGAAAATGTCAAGGAAGCAGCCCAATACTTTGTTGAGTATAAAATCCGAGGCGTGAGCGACTTGAAAGAATTCGCCCGCGTCATGAAAGAGTATGAACGGAAAGGCGATTCGTTCATCCATGAGCTTGTCGTCCAATTGAACAAAACGTTCATTACGCCGATTGAACGGGAGGACATCCATCAGCTGGCGATGAAAATGGATGATGTGCTTGATGGGTTTGAACAATGCTCCGCCCGGTTTGAAATGTTCTCATTCACGGACATTGACGAACATATGGTGAAGTTCTTCGACTATATTTACCAAAGCACGATCGAAATCGTTCATGCGCTCGAACTGCTGTCGCACAAAAAGTTGCTTGACATGCGCCAGCACGCCATTAAAATCAAGGATTACGAAACGAAATGCGACGAAATTTTGCGCGCTTCGATCAAAAACTTGTTTGTGACGCAAAAAGACCCGATTAAGCTCATCCAATACAAAGAGCTTTACGAAATGTTGGAAGAGATTGCTGACAGCTGTGAAGATGTCGCGAATACGCTCGAGACGATCATTATGCGCAACGCGTAAAAGGGGACGTTGTTTTTATGGATATGATTTTAGTCTTGACGATATTCATTGTGGTTTTCGCGTTGGCGTTTGACTTTATTAACGGGTTCCACGATACCGCGAACGCCATTGCGACGTCGGTGTCGACGAGAGCGCTCACGCCGCGCCAAGCCATTATTTTGGCTGCAACGATGAACTTTATCGGCGCGCTCACCTTCACCGGTGTCGCCAAAACGATTACGAAAGACATTGTCGACCCGTTTGCCCTAGAAAATGGGCCGCTCATTATTTTAGCGGCGTTGACATCAGCCATTGCCTGGAATTTGATCACGTGGTATTACGGCATCCCGAGCAGCTCTTCGCACGCGATCATCGGTTCGGTTGCCGGAGCGGCGATTTCCGCGGCTGGGGTTGGGATTTTGAATTATGGCGGGTTTTTGAAAATTTTACAATCGCTGATTCTTTCCCCGTTTTTGGCGTTAGGGGTCGGCTTTATCATGATGAACATTTTTCGTTTTATCTTTAAAAACGCCAACTTATACAGCACGACGAGGGGCTTTCGGATGTTTCAAATTGTGACGGCGGCGTTTCAGGCGTATACGCACGGAACAAACGACGCTCAAAAAGCGATGGGGATCATTACGATGGCGTTAATCGCCGGCGGATACCACGCGACGACCGACATTCCTGAATGGGTGCGCATTTCTGCCGCCTTGGCCATGGGGTTGGGAACGGCCGTTGGTGGGTGGAAGATCATTAAAACGGTCGGCGGGAAAATTATGAAAATCCGCCCGATTAACGGGGCGGCGGCCGATTTGTCGTCTGCGCTCGTCATTCTTTCGGCGACGATGTTCCACTTGCCAGTCAGTACGACGCACGTCATTTCCTCGGCCATCATGGGAGTCGGCGCCGCCCAACGGGTGAAAGGCGTCAAATGGGGCGTCGCTCGCCGCATTGTGCTGACGTGGATCATCACCTTGCCGGTGTCAGCGTTGATTGCGGGGTTTGTGTACCAGATCCTTCGTTTATTCTTCTAATCCATGATCGAGGGTTTCCAAACAAAAAGCGCGCCTGTTGTCAAACAGGCGCGCTTCGTTTATGCCGCCGGACGGCTCGCGGAAGAGGAGCGTCCAATCGCCCGGCAAAGCTTTGGAGCGATCAAGCCGGCGACGATCGACAACAAAATGTCTTTCGGCAGCGGGGCAAGCATCCAGCCCCACACCATGCCGTACGAAAGCCCTTCCGGCGCTTCCGCCCATAGTTTGTACGCCATGTACATCCAGTTCGTGCCGATGACATAGTTGATGACCATGCCAACGAGTGCGGCGGTGACGAAACGAGCTTTTGACGCCGGCTGCGGGCCGCGGTTGATGATCCATCCGGTCGCATAAGCGGCAACGATAAACGAAAGAATGAAGCCAAATATCGGTTGGAAAATCATCGACAGTCCGCCGCTGAATTTGGCAAACACCGGCACGCCGGCGAGGCCGACGAGCATGTACACAATCATCGCCACCGCACCGAGCCGCCGCCCGAGCACCGCTCCGGCCAAGACGCAGAAAAACGTCTGCAGCGTAATGGGAACACCGCCGACGACCAAAAACGGCGCCCACGACGTAATGTTCGCGCCAATCGCCATCAAGGCGACGAACATGGCGGCAAGCGTCATGTCAATCGGTCGAAGCGAAGTCCGTCGCTCCATATGTAAACCCCCTTTTTTTGTTCGTTAACAAAATCGTACCGAACAACCGCTAGGCTGTCAATTCTCTTTTTTCGGCGGATGATAAAGCGGCTTGGGGGGATGATAAGAAAAACGACTCCTCGAGCGCTTCATGCGGACAACGCGGCGAGGAGCGTGAAAGGAGGTCTTGTCAATGGATCGGTTCGTGCCGGATGAGGAGCTGAAACGGGCGAGCAAAATCGGAGCGAACGAAGACATCATCCATACAAGCAAACACGACGACGGCTACGATTTGCGCACCCCGGCGGAAATCGGGGCTCGGCAGCCGACGGATGAAAACGGCAATGCGTAAAAGAAGGGGCGCGGATCGACAGGAAAGAAAAACGTCTTGGACCGATTCGCGCCTCGAAAAAGCCGGAGGATCGAGCGAAAAAAGATGGCCGCCTCCCCATCGAGTTCCCTTAGAGTGGTCTTGTCGTTCTGATAAAATGCTGCCGGCTCGAATGTCGTGCTCGTTTTTCAGTGGGTTTTTCGGCATGAAAGGAATAGTAGGAAACGAATTGATTGATTTTTATGAATAAATGCCTATTTTTGATATATATAAGTTGCAATAAAGAATTTCCGAATTTTTCGTTTCCGTTTTCATCTCGATACGAGCTGATACGGTGTAGCATGGCGGGGAATCAGTTGGATGTAAAACAAAATTTCAACTTATATAGTAATAAAGTCCCTTTTTTTTTAAAATTTCCAGTAAAATTTTAACAACCCATACGCCGCAAGTCCCCCGCCTCTAAGCGAAGCGTAGGCGGGGGATACGCGGCGTCCTTTTTTTACTTTTGATCAAAAAAAGTAAAAAAATGGGAGAATCGATGAAAAAAGAATATAGATTTTCGATTATTCCTCACATTTCGCACCCTCTCGACGAAAATCGGGAGGATTTTTTCGTTCCGATGTCGAATGAATCCTTGACACACAAGGAAAGTGAAGGAGTTTTTCTCTCATGAACGTTCAAGTCAAAAAGGTCTATCGTAATGATTATTTGAATATAATAAGTGCCCTATTCAAGAAACTGGGCCTGCCCCAATTGATTGACCATCTCGTTCCCGTTGATCCACAGTGCCAGACTCGAGTCAGCGATGCCGTTCAGGCCATCATCTACAATCTGTTTGACGGCCGGCAAGCCCTTGTTCACTTGGAACATTGGGCTCAGGAGGTCGATTGTGAGAAACTCATCCGTCCCGATCTCCATCCTTCCTGGTTGAACGACGATGCGTTGGCCCGTCATCTCGATCGCCTGTATGAGGCTGGCATTCACAACGTCATCAGCACTTGCTTGATTCATATTTATCGCAAAGAAGGCCTTTCCCTCCGAGCCTTCCACGCCGATACGACGGACAAGACCGTTTACGGCGCGTATGAATCGGCCTCATTAGAGGCTTTGCAGATCACACATGGCTATAACCGCCATCATCGTTGGCAAAAACAGATCGGTTTCGGACTGGTCGGCAACGAGGACGGCATCCCGTTTTACGGCGATGTGCACGACGGCAACCTGCCTGACAAAACGTGGAATCCGGAGGTGCTGTCCCGTGTCCACGAACAGCTCAAACAAGCCAAGATGGAAGACGAATGGATTTACGTGGCCGATTCCGCCGCGATGACAAAAGACACTCTGGCGCAAACCAAAGCGGCCAACGCCTTTTTGATCACCCGAGGCCCTTCGTCGCTTCGGATCGTGAAACGGGCATTAGCGGAGGCCGATTCGCCTCACATCCCGTGGAGCGAACCCTTTACCCTGGCGGAGAGAAACGGCGCCACGTATCGGGTATGGGAAACATCCTCCACCTATGAAGGCCACCCCGTTCGGCTGATCGTCGTCGAATCGAGTGCGCTCGACCAGCGAAAAGGAAAGACGCTTGAAAAAGAACGAACCAAAGAAGCGGAGCTTCTTCGCGAGGAACAAGCCCGTTGGGAGCGTCACCCCTTCTCCTGCCGGGAAGATGCCGAACAAGCCTTGGCGTCCCTCAAGGCGTCCCTTCGCCCCCGGTTTCATCGGGTTGAGGCCGCGGTCGAAGAGACCGTACGCCTGAAAAAACGGCGCGGACGGCCGAAAAAAGGGGCGGAACCCGAGGTGGAGACGCTGTATTTCTTGCACCTTGACGTCGAATTCGACCAAGACGCGTGGGAACAGGCAAGACGGAAAGCGTCCCGGTTTGTCCTTGTCACGACCGTTCCGAAGGAATGGAAGGGCCAACCCATGGATGCCCAAGAGATCTTGAAGCTGTATAAAGGGCAGATCTCGGTGGAAATGAACTTCGCTTTTTTGAAAGATCCGTTTTTCACGGATGAGATTTACGTCAAAAAACCAGAACGGGTCGCAGTATTAGGCTATTTGTTTCTGTTGGCCTTGGCGATTTACCGCGTTTTTCAGCGCCGAGTGCGCCAGTTCATCACACCCGAACACCCATTAAAGGGCGCCGGAGGCCGCAAGCTGACCCGACCGACGGGGCAGGCGATTTTCCAGCTGTTTCAATATGTGAACGTCGTCCTCCTGGAGCTGCCGGATGGACGCATCCAACGCTCACTGGATCGCTCCCTCACCCCTGAACAACGAAGGATTCTGCAGGGGTTGGGGCTGGATGAGAGCATTTACGTGTAACGTCATACGGAACGACCAGCGATGGTAAAAAAAGGATTGCCATCGCTCGTCGTGTTGGTCAAAAAGTTATTCTGAAAAACTAAATAAAAAATCCTTTGTTTTGACCTTGTTAGGGTGCGAAATGTGAGTTATTCTCACATTTCGCACCCTCCCAACGAAAATCGGGAGGATTTTTTCGTTCCGATGTCGAATGAATCCTTGACACACAAGGAAAGTGAAGGAGTTTTTCTCTCATGAACGTTCAAGTCAAAAAGGTCTATCGTAATGATTATTTGAATATAATAAGTGCCCTATTCAAGAAACTGGGCCTGCCCCAATTGATTGACCATCTCGTTCCCGTTGATCCACAGTGCCAGACTCGAGTCAGCGATGCCGTTCAGGCCATCATCTACAATATGTTTGACGGCCGGCAAGCCCTTGTTCACTTGGAACATTGGGCTCAGGAGGTCGATTGTGAGAAACTCATCCGTCCCGATCTCCATCCTTCCTGGTTGAACGACGATGCCTTGGCTCGTCATCTCGACCGCTTGTATGAGGCCGATATTCACAAGGTGATCAGCACTTGCTTGATTCACATTTATCGCAAAGAAGGCCTTTCCCTCCGAGCCTTTCACGCCGATACGACGGACAAGACGGTTTACGGCGCGTATGAATCGGCCTCATTAGAGGCTTTGCAGATCACACATGGCTACAACCGGCATCATCGCTGGCAAAAACAGATCGGTTTCGGACTGATCGGCAACGAGGACGGCATCCCGTTTTACGGCGATGTGCACGACGGCAACCTGCCGGACAAAACGTGGAATCCGGAGGTGCTGTCCCGTGTCCACGAACAGCTCAAACAAGCCAAGATGGAAGACGAATGGATTTATGTGGCCGATTCCGCCGCGATGACAAAAGACACTCTGGCGCAAACCAAAGCGGCCAACGCCTTTTTGATCACCCGAGGCCCTTCGTCGCTCCGCATCGTCAAACGGGCATTCGCGGAGGCCGATTCGGCCCACATCCCGTGGAGCGACCCCTTTACGCTGGCGGAGAGAAACGGCGCCACGTACCGGGTATGGGAAACATCCTCCACCTATGAAGGCCACCCCGTTCGGCTGATCGTCGTCGAATCGAGTGCGCTCGACCAGCGAAAAGGAAAGACGCTCGAAAAAGAACGAACCAAAGAAGCGGAGCTTCTTCGCGAGGAACAAGCCCATTGGGAGCGCCACCCTTTCTCGTGCCGGGAAGACGCTGAACAAGCCTTGGCGTCCCTCAAGATGTCCCTTCGCCCACGGTTTCATCAGGTCAAGGCCGCGGTCGAAGAGATCGTACGCCCGAAAAAACGGCGCGGACGGCCGAAAAAAGGGGCGGAACCCGAGATGGAGACGCTGTATTTCTTGCGCCTTGACGTCGAATTCGACCAAAACGCGTGGGAACAGGCAAGACGGAAAGCGTCCCGGTTTGTCCTCGTCACGACCGTTCCGGAGGAATGGAAGGGTCAACAAATGGATGCCCAAGAGATCTTGAAGCTATATAAAGGGCAGATCTCGGTGGAAATGAACTTCGCTTTTTTGAAAGACCCTTTTTTCACGGATGAGATCTATGTCAAAAAGCCAGAACGAGTTGCGGTATTGGGCTATTTGTTTCTCTTGGCCTTGGCCATTTACCGCGTCTTTCAGCGCCGGGTGCGCCAGTTCATCACACCCGAACACCCATTAAAGGGCGCCGGAGGCCGCAAGCTGACCCGACCGACGGAGCAGGCGATTTTTCAGCTGTTTCAATATGTGAACGTCGTCCTCCTCAAGCTGCCGGATGGACGCATCCAACGCTCACTGGATCGCTCCCTCACCCCTGAACAACGAAGGATTCTGCAGGGGTTGGGGCTGGATGAGAGCATTTACGTGTAACGTCATACGGAACGACCAGCGATGGTAAAAAAAGGATAGCCATCGCTCGTCGTGTTGGTCAAAAAGTTATTCTGAAAAACTAAATAAAAAATCCTTTGTTTTGACCTTGTTAGGGTGCGAAATGTGAGTTATTCATATTTTATATTATAAGTAAGGAGGTGAAAGGATGTATCGAACGGTCAAAATACCTTTTCAAACATCAAAAAAAGATATCGATCGATTATTCGAATGCAACCGAATATCGGCTCAAATTTGGAATGACTGTTTAGTCATTGCCAAAAACTATGCATTAAAGAATAATGGAAAATGGATCAACCAAACCGAACTTCAAAAACAAACGAAGGGCAAATACCCGATCCATAGCCAAAGCATTCAAGCCGTATGCCATAAATATTTGAACGCCAGAGACAGCGCCAAAAAAGCCAAACAAAAAGGGCTAGATAACAAATATCCGTACAAACAGAAAAAATATTTCAACACGAAATGGGCAAATAACGGATTTATCATTCACCCAAATGGGACCATTGAACTGAAAATGGGTCGCTGGGAAAGAAAAAACCAACCTCCTATTGTAGTGAAAATCGATAAAGAACAAATTCCAAACGGCACTGTCAAAGAAATCGAACTCATTTTTGATGCGAAACATTGGAAACTCATGCTTTGCCTCAGTTATGAAAACGGTGAACAACCAACTACTAAAAAAGAAGGAACTATCGCTGCCGGTGATCCTGGCGAAATTCACGCCATTAGTGCCGTCAGCGAAAACGGAAGCAGCATCATCATCACCGGTAGAAAAATAAGAAGCATTCATCGCCTTCGAAATAAAAAAATAGCAGAACTGCAAAAAAAGATGTCCAAATGTAAAAAAGGTTCGCGTAAATGGAAAAAATATAACCGCGCGAAGCAATATATTTTATCGAAAAGCGAAGCGCAATTAAAAGACTGCTTGCATAAAACGACCAAACAATTGGTCGATTGGTGTTTGGAACAAAACGTCAAACATTTCATGATAGGCGATGTCGAAGGCGTCCAGCGCAACAAAAAGAAAAAGCGATCCAAATTGGTGAACCAAAAATTATCGAACTGGTGTTTTGGCAAACTCTACGACTATTTGAAATACAAACTAGAAGCTAAAGGCATCACTTTTGAAAAAGTGGATGAATCGTATACCACGCAAACATGTCCTGTTTGCGGGAAGAAGAAAAAACCTTCTTCTAGAAATTTTATTTGTGCTTGTGGTTATTCTCAGCATCGGGATGTCCATTCGGCATGCAATATTCTTACAAAACACTTATATGGAGAATTCCGACCGATGAAAATAACGAACCACAAGTATCTACGGATCGCGTAAGCGAGAAGTAGTAGATGGTGAGTTCCCACCCTTCATGCTTTGGCATGATGTTGCTTGCTATTTCTTTCTGTTGTGTTTCCGTGCTTGGTCACGAGATACACGGGAAACCCGGTGTATCGTGAAACACCCGGAAAGAAAAAGGCAAGAAACCCCCACTTCAACGCCTACAGGCGTAAGTGGGGGAGGTTCATAATGACTCCAGCATCGTTCATGAGCGTCTGGGCGGTGGCAGCCGATTGGGAGAAGATAGCGGGGTCGACCGACGGGTACGGCCTTGCCCATGCCGCAGGGGGCAGGAAATAAACCATGGGCTTGCTCCTCCTTTTCTGCGTGATTACTACTTATTTATACTCGTTGCGCTGTAAGCCGGTGCCATAGAAACGAGGCGATTGGCAGCGTAAGGGAAAACTTTTTTAGGAATTTTTCGTATACAGATAGGCGGCGAAAGTCTGGCTTGATTTTCAGCAGACCGTTGTGCCGACAGAGGCGGGAGTTTATGATACAATACGAAGTAGGATAAGCGGGGCGATGTGAGGGGAAACAATAGGGAAGGAGGATGGTTCATGTTAAACTTGGCAATTGTCTCACCACTGATTTATGCTTTATTCGTTCCGTTTTTGTATAAATATGTGCGTTCGATTCATACCGGATGGTTTGTGCTCCCACTACCGGTCTTATTGTTTTTATATTTTATTCAACATCTCCCTCTTACCCCCTACGGACAAACGATCCCTTGGATTCCGTCTCTAGGAATGGATTTTCAAGTCTATATGGATGGGTTAGGGCTGCTCTTTTCGTTGCTAATCACAGGGATCGGTTCTCTTGTCGTGCTGTATTCGACTTACTATTTGCCAAAGGAAAAGGAAAAACTCGGCCACTTTTACGTGTATTTGCTTTTGTTTATGGGAGCGATGCTTGGCGTCGTTCTTTCGGACAACGCAATGGCGCTCTATCTATTTTGGGAATTGACATCGTTTTCATCCTTTTTATTGATTGGCTACTGGAATGAGCGTGAACGCTCGCGGTATGGGGCGCAAAAATCGATGCTCATCACCGTGCTTGGCGGGTTGTCTTTGCTTGGAGGATTTTTATTGCTTTCGGTCATGAGTGGAGGGTCGTACAGCATTCGCGATTGGATGGCTATGGCAGATGCGTGGCCGCAACATCCGTTATTTTTTCCGGCGATGCTCTTGATTTTGCTTGGCGCGTTTACCAAATCCGCGCAGTTTCCGTTTTACATTTGGCTTCCGGACGCGATGGAAGCGCCGACGCCGGTCAGCGCGTATTTGCATTCGGCCACCATGGTGAAAGCCGGCATTTATTTAGTGGCTCGCTTCACTCCGATTTTTGCTGTTTCTTCGCTATGGGTTTGGTTGGTGATGGGCATTGGAATGGCGACGCTTTGTTGGGCATCGTTTCATGCCGCTCGCCAAACAGATTTGAAAGGATTGCTCGCCTATTCGACGGTGAGCCAGCTCGGGTTGATTATGTCGCTGCTTGGCGCTGGAGCGCTGGCTTTTCATGGCGATCCGGGCGATCGTCGTTTATATATGGCGGCCGTGGTGGCAGCAGTGTTTCACTTAATCAACCATGCGACGTTTAAAGGAAGCTTGTTTATGGTTGCCGGCATTGTCGATCATGAGACCGGGACGCGGGATATCCGGCGTCTTGGCGGGCTGCTCAGCGTTATGCCCGTCACGTTTACCGTTGCGGTCATCGGTTCATTGTCGATGGCAGGTGTGCCTCCGTTTAACGGATTTTTAAGCAAAGAAATGTTTTTTGCGGCCATGGTGCAGGTGGCGAACGCCCATTTGTTTTCGCTTGATGTCTGGGGGATCTTGTTTCCGGTGCTCGCTTGGGTGGGGAGCGTGTTCACCTTTTTGTACAGCCTTCTTTTTGTTGGGAAAACGTTTCTTGGCGCTCCGAGGCCTTCGGAATGGCCGAAACGGCCGCATGAAGCCCCGGTGGGGATGCTTGTGGCGCCGGTGGTGCTGGCCGTCCTTGTCATCGGTTTTGGACTGTTTCCGAATGTGTTGTCCAACACGGTGATTGCTCCGGCGGTGGATGCTGTTGTTAACGGCTTGTTCCGTCGGGAAGGGCTTTCCGTGCACATTAGTCATTGGCACGGATGGACGGCCGAAGTGTGGATGACGATCGGAGTGATTGTCCTTGGCGTGTTGCTATATCGGACGTTTGATTCATGGCGGCGCGTGTACGGCGCGTTTTCGCAGCGGCTTTCACTGAATCACTTATATGACACGGTCGTGCGGCAGATGGAAGAGCAGTCGTATTCGCTGACAAGCCGTTACATGACCGGGTATGTTCGGACGTATTTCTTGTATATTTTGTCCGTAATGATCGCGCTGCTTGTCGCAACGATTGTTTTGAAAGTAGATGGAAGGCTCTCGCTAAGCCATTTAGCGGAAGTGGGCATCCATGAACTGATATTGGCGTTGGTCGCCTTGATCGGAACAGCGACGACTGTGGCGGCCAAATCACGTCTTGTTGCGATTATCGCGTTAGGTTCGGTCGGCTATACGGTTTCCCTTTTCTTTGTGTTGTTCCGGGCGCCTGACTTGGCATTGACCCAGCTTGTCATTGAAACGATTTCTGTTTCGCTGTTTTTGCTTTGCTTCTATCATTTGCCGAAGCTCAGCCACCATGAGAAAGGCGTTCGATTCCGGCTTGGGAACGCTCTTATTTCGCTTGGCGTCGGCGCGTTGGTCAGCGTGATCGCCTTGTTGGCGTACAGTGAGAAAAACTTTGCATCGATCGCTCAATACCATATTGAAAACGCGTATGAAAAAGCGGCTGGAAAAAATATTGTCAACGTCATCTTAGTTGACTTCCGCGGATTTGATACACTTTTTGAAATTTGTGTGCTGGCGATCGCGGCACTCGGCATTTACGCTTTAGTGAAGCTGAAAGCTCCGAAAGGGGAGAGCGGCAAATATGAATGAGCTCATTTTGCGGACGGTAACGGCCGTTGTCACGTTTATGATCATTTTATTTGGGATTCAGCTTTTTTTCGCCGGCCACTATTACCCGGGCGGCGGATTCATTGCCGGTCTCGTTACCGCCGGCGCCATCATTTTGCTGCTGCTGGCGTTTGACATCAAAACCGTCCGGTCGATGATCCCGGTTTCGTATCGCACGCTCATTGGTGTCGGGCTGCTGTTTGCCTTAGGAACAGGTCTTGGCGGCTTATTATTCGATGTCCCGTTTTTAACGCACGCCCATGGCCATGTCATGCTGCCGCTGCTTGGGGATGTTTCGCTCCATACGGCCGTCTTGTTTGACTTAGGAGTCTATTTGGTCGTTGTCGGGGTGACCATGACGATTATCGAAACGATAGGAGAGGATGAATAAATGGAAGTCGTCATGATTATTGTCATCGGCTGTTTGTTTGCCGGCGCTACGTACTTAATGTTAAGCAAAAGTTTGCTTCGGATCATTATCGGCACGGGATTGTTAAGCCATGGAGCGCACTTGCTGTTATTGACGATGGGAGGATTGAAAAAAGGAGCGCCGCCGCTGCTTGACGTGCAGGCGGAACACTATGTCGATCCTGTTCCGCAGGCGCTGATTTTGACGGCGATTGTCATTAGCTTTGGTGTCACGGCGTTTTTGCTCGTTTTGGCGTATCGTGCTTATCAGGAGATCGGGACGGACAATATTGAACAGATGAGGGG
This sequence comes from Geobacillus lituanicus, assembly GCF_050994965.1. NCBI lineage: Bacteria > Bacillati > Bacillota > Bacilli > Caryophanales > Anoxybacillaceae > Geobacillus > Geobacillus lituanicus. Next base: position 3,061,328 of record NZ_CP194773.1, on the reverse strand, counting down.
AAAGGAAGACCATGACTAATGCCGTAATTTTTCCGATTGCGATTCCATTGACGACAGCGGTCATCTTGATGTTTTGCGTGAAATCATTGAAAGCGCAAAAAATGATTTCCCTCGTGTCAGCAGGGGTGCTCATCGCTGCGGGCGCTTGGCTTGTGCGCCTTGTCGACCATGAAGGGATGCAGAAGCTGGACGTTGGAAACTGGCCGGCACCGTTTGGGATTACGCTCGTCTCTGACATGCTTTCAGCGCTCCTGGTGTTGACAACGAGCATGATCGCGTTCGCTTGCCTGCTGTATTCATTTTTCACGATTGATTCGAAACTGGCGTCTATGTACTACTATGTTTTTTTTCAGTTTCTCATTGTCGGAGTGAACGGGGCGTTTACCACAGGGGATATTTTTAATTTATTCGTGTTTTATGAAGTGATGCTTATGTCATCGTATGCGCTTCTCGTTCATGGCGGCACGAAAATCCAGCTTCAGGAAACGATGAAATATATGGTGATCAATGTGTTTTCATCAGCGTTGTTTGTCATCGCCGTCGGCTATTTGTACGCCGTGACCGGCACATTGAATATGGCGCACTTAGCCGTACGGATTTCTCAAGCAGACAACACTGCTGTATTGACGGTCATTTGCTTGCTTTTTCTCATTGTCTTTGGGTTAAAGGGGGCGTTGTTTCCGTTTTATGTTTGGATGCCGGGGGCTTATTCCGCTCCGCCGTCAGCTGTGCTTGCGTTGTTTGGCGGCTTGTTGACAAAAGTCGGTGTGTATTCGATCTTGCGCACTTTCTCGCTCATTTTCCGTCAAGATGTCGGCTATACGCATACGATTTTAGCGTGGTTGGCGATCGCGACCGTTGTATTTGGCGTCATTGGCGCCGTGGCTTACCGCGATATGCGGCAAATCGCCATTTATAACATTGTGGCGGCCATCGGTGTGATGGCGTTTGGCATTTCTTTAATGACAGAAGAAAGTATGGAAGGCACGATCTTTTACTTGCTGCAAGACATGGTCATGAAAACGGCGCTCTTTTTCATTATCGGGGCGATTGCGTATGTCGCGGGAACGAATCAACTCGGGCAGTTCAGCGGACTGCTCGGTTCGTATCCACTGCTTAGCTGGACCGTATTCCTTTCCGCTCTTGCGCTAAGCGGCATTCCTCCGTTCAGCGGGTTTATCGGAAAAGCGCTCATTATTCGGGCGGCGTTTGAAAAAGGACAGCTTCTGTTTGCGCTGGTTGTGTTATTATCCAGCTTGCTTGTGCTTTATTCGGTGATGAAAATTTTTATTCAATCTTGTTGGGGAGAAGCGCGCGGGTATGAGCAAAAACGAGTCGCCCCGCTGTATGTGCCGATTGTCGCGCTTCTTTCCTTGGCCGTTTTATACGGCGTCGGGGCCGAATTTGTTCGTCCATATATCGCCCAGGCGGCGGCGACGTTGGCGGATCCGTCAATATATATTGAGTCCGTGCTGAAGGAGTAGAGGCAAATGGCGCAACAATTGCTGCTCAATGTGATATTGGCATTCGTTTGGATGTTTCTTGCTGATTCGTTTAGTGGATCATCGTTTGTCATTGGATATCTTCTTGGTTTCGGCATCATTTTTGTGTTGCGAAGATATTTCTCGACGACGTTTTATGCCGTACCGTTGTTTGTGATTGGAAAGCTGGCGCTCATTTTCATCAAAGAGTTGTTGTTGGCCAACTGGGCTGTTTTGAAGATTGTTCTTTCCCCGTCGCTGGACATGAAACCTTGCATTTTCGCTCTTCCTCTTGAGGTGAGAAGGAACTGGGAAATTACGCTGTTGTCGAGCTTGATTACATTGACGCCCGGAACGTTTGTGATCGACGTCTCTGATGATAAGAAAGAGATTTATATTCATACGATTGATGCTCCGGATGTGGATGAAGTCATCCGACAAATCAAGACATCATTTGAAAAAATGATTTTGGAGGTGAGCCGGTGATGGTGGTGTTCAATGTCGCGCTGACGTTGTTGTCGCTTGCTGTCATCTGCTTTCTGTATCGGGTTGTCAAGGGCCCGACTGTGGCGGACCGGGTCATTGCGCTTGATGCGATTGGGATTTGTCTGGCAGGCATTGTGGCGGTGCTGTCCATCATATTGGAGACGAGCGTGTTTTTAGAAATTATTTTGCTGATTGGAATTTTGGCATTTCTTGGAACGGCGGCGTTTGCTAAGTTTTTGCAAAAGGGGGTTGTGATTGAACGTGACGGAAATCATTGATGGGGTGATCATGTTGCTCGTCATGGTTGGCGCGCTGTTAACGTTGATTTCGGCCATCGGCGCCCTCCGCCTCCCTGACGTCTATACGAGAAGCCATGCCATTAGCAAAAGCACTACTCTAGGGATGATTTTTATCTTAATGGGGACGTTATTTTACTTTTGGTTGAAGCACGATCATTTCAATTCCCGTTTGTTGTTGGCTATTGTCTTTCTTTTTTTAACATCTCCGGTGTCAGCTCATTTGATCAGCCGTGCGGCGTACTACTCCGGTGTTCGCCCGTGGGAAGGGACGGTTCGCGATGATTTAGCCGAACGGAGAGAACGTATAACGAAAAGCGCAAAGTAGAGAAGAAATAGCGGGATATCCTTTGGGTTTCTCCAGACCACTCCGCTTTCACGGCATCCGCCTCTTTTTCGCCCTTTTCTGAAAAAAGAAATAAACAATGGCTTCTACGTGATATAATAATAAGTAAGACCCATTACGGCTGTATGGAAGAAAGGGGGGAAGCGGCGATGGATGACCCGCAATATTTGTTTCTCGATTTCGAATTTACGATGCCGGAGACGAAAACGAATCCGAGCGGGTTTTGCCCGGAAATTATCGAAGTCGGCCTTGTTGCGGTTGTTGAGGAGCAAATCGTGAGCCAATTTTCCTCCTATGTGAAACCGCTCCGTTTTCCGCAACTCACCGACCGGTGCAAATCGTTCCTCAACATCACCCAAGCGCAAATTGATGGCGGCATGAGCTTTTTTGATCTCGTTTCCTTGCTCCGGCGGTATGACCGAGAGCGCCCGACGACCGTCATTACATGGGGCGGCATGGACATGAAAGTGCTCCGGGAAAACTGTCAGTCGGCGCAAGTCGCATTTCCATTCACCGGCGAACACCGCGATTTGGCTTTGGAGTATAAACGGTTTTTCGGCAACAAAAACCAAACCGCCTTGCGCAAAGCGGTGCAAGAGTATGGAAACGAAGCAGTTGGAAAAGCCCATTGTGCGCTCGATGATGCGTTTACCGCCTACACGATCTTCCGGCTCATCGAAAACGACAAAAAGTATTTGGCGAAGACGAAGCCGCCGACGCTCGGCGAGCGGATCGATTTCACCCAGCTGAGGAAAAAGTTTGCGCTATAGCCGGCTGCGTTGGCAGCGGCTTTTTTATGCTATAATGATAGATGATTTTACGGCAGAAAGGTTGTTTGCGATGTGGCCATGGGTGTTGAACTTGTTTTTGTACTTTCCGGAAGACAAGCGTGAATACATTCCGGCGGCGATTTCCTTTGCCGTCTTTTTCTTGATGGCGGTGTTTACCATGCGGCTCATCGTCGTCATTTCCCGGCGTCAGGAGAAGGAGGCGAAGCAGCTGGAAGAACAGCTGCTCGGCAAACAGGACAGACAAAAACAGCCGCCGCATGTATAAACCGGCGCTTCCCCGGCAATAATGGCGGATAACGGATGTGAAGCTGGGGGGAGTTTGTGTTGCGTGGATCATATGCGATCATGTCCGCCGTGCTGCTCGTGTTGTCCGGCTGCGGGCAAGATGAAGGAACGAGCCGGACGGTGGAGATGATCAATGCGGACGGCGATCGGATCGGTACGGTGGAATTGACGGAGCTAGCCGAAGGAGTGCGGTTGAAGCTCGATTTGGAAGGGCTCCCGCCGGGGGAGCATGCCATTCATATTCATGAAAAAGGAAGTTGCCAGCCGCCTGATTTTCAGTCGGCGGGCGGGCATTACAACCCGGACGGGAAAAAGCACGGCCTTCTCCATCCGGAAGGGGCGCACGCCGGCGATTTGCCGAACATCATTGTGAAGGAGGACGGAACGGTCAACGTCGAGCTGACGGCGCCGAATGTGACGCTCCGGGAAGGGGAAAAAGGGACGCTCTTGACGAAAGACGGAACATCGATCGTCATTCACGCCAAGAAAGACGACGGCATGACCCAGCCGGCCGGCGACGCCGGCAGGCGGATCGCCTGCGGGGAAATCAAGTCGTCATGAAACAGGGGCTCGCGTGCGGGCCCCTGTTTCACGTTGCCGGGACAGCTCTTCGCATGGCAAATGCGCGAAAGCGACGGTTGCACGGCCTCTGCGGCACATGGTTGGCAGAACAGAGAACGGGAAGGAACGATCGTTTGGCTTCCTTTTCCTTTTTGATTGACATGGATAGAGGAATCCCGCAACGGATTTGGTGCTGTTTCGTTTCCGTTTCGCCATTCGCTTGGCCGCACTTCTTTGGCGCAAAGCTAGCCTAGCGCCGCCCCCAGCCGCCGCAGCCCTTCTTCGAGCGTCGGGCGTGGGCAGGCGGCGTTTAAGCGGATGAAGCCGGCGCCTTCGGGACCGAATTTGCTGCCGAATTCAACAGCCAGTTTTCCACTTTCCAACAGCCGCCGTTTCAGCTCCTCCTCGGAAAGGCCGAGGCCGCGGCAGTCGATCCAGATGAGATACGTTGCCTGCGGCCGGATGAGGTGAAGCGCCGGCAGACGGTCGGCCAAATAGGCGGCGGCCGCCTCGATGTTTTCCTGCAAGTAGGCAAGCAAGGCGTCGAGCCACGACCCGCCGCATCGGTACGCGGCCTCCGCCCCGACAACGGCGAACGCATTCAACGTAAAAAAGCCGTGACGCTGCTGGATGCGGCGGAACGCCCGGCGCCGCGAATCGTCGGGAATGACCGCTTCGGCCGCCTGCAAGCCGGCCAGGTTGAACGTTTTCGTCGGCGCGCGGAATGTGGCGCTTTGCGCCGCAAACTCGGGACGAAGCGCGGCGAACGGCACATGCTGGTGCGGCGGAAGCGTCAAATCGGCGTGAATTTCGTCCGATAAGACGAAGACGCCGTGTTTGAGGCACAGCTCCCCGAGCCGCTCGAGCTCGGCGGCCGTCCACGATTTGCCTCCGGGATTGTGCGGATGGCAAAGGATGAGCAGCTTTGCCCCGGGCAGTTTGGCTTCCAAGTCGTTCCAGTCGATGACGTAGTTCTCTTCCGCCAGCCGGAGCGGGCTGAATATGAGCGTGCGTCCGTGGCGGCGGACGAGATCAAACAGAGGCCGATAGACGGGCGAGAACACGACGACGCCATCCCCCGGCTGCGAAAACGCCTCAATGGCAGCGGCGACCGCCGGCACAACGCCAGGGGCAAACACGAGCCAAGACGGATCGATCGTCCAGTCATGACGGCGTTCAAGCCATTGGCACACCGCTTCTTTGAGTGAATCGGGAATGACGGTGTAGCCAAACACGCCGTGTTCAACCCGCCGCCGCAGCGCTTCCTGCACTTCGGGCGGCGCCGGAAAATCCATATCGGCGACCCACATCGGCCAGACGTCTTCATGCCCGAATACGCGCTTTGTATCATCCCATTTCACGGACAGCGTGCCCCGGCGGTCAATCACGCGGTCGAACAGGGACGCGGCCGTGCCTTCCCCGTTTTGGGCATGGCTTTTTCCCTCATCGGACGGAAACATTGTTGCATCTTCTCCCTTCTTTTTTTCGAATCGATGGCTTATAATTGGTTATATCATAGCAGCAAGAAAGGTGGATGGACAGCATGGACGGACAGCAGTTGAACCGGCTGCTTCTTGAGACCGTCGGCGCCTGGGACCCGTTCGGCCTCGGAAACGGCGCCTACGAGGTGGAAGCGGTCGACGTGCTTCAGGCGGTGTACGATACGGATGATCCCCGCACGCTGGCCGCCCGTATTCAGTCCATATATGAATTCGCGTTTGACAAAACGATTCCTGTCCGCGACTGTCAAAAACTCGCCCGCCGGCTTCTCAAACTGAAACACGCCGCATCTTGTTCGCCCCCGTGACGGCATCCGGCGGCCGGTTTGCGGAAATGGATGAAAGGGAGGAAGACAAAGTGAAACTGAGTGAAAAAGAACTAGAAATTGTCAAAATATTAGAAAAAGATGCGCGTACGCCGCTTGATATGTTGGCGAAAATGGTCGGCCTGCCAGTTGCGGAAACGGAGGCACTCGTCAAAAAGCTGGAAGAGGCGAAAGTGATCGTCCAATATACCGCGCTCGTCGACTGGCGGAAGGTGGACGGTCATGAAGGGGTGACGGCGATGATCGATGTGAAAGTGACCCCGAAGCGCGGCGTCGGCTTTGACGAGGTGGCGGAGCGCATTTACCGCTTTCCGGAAGTGACATCCGTCTATTTGATGTCCGGCGCCTACGACTTGTCGGTCGTCATTGAAGGGCGGTCAATGTCAGAAATTGCCCAGTTTGTATCGGAAAAGTTGTCGACGCTCGATTCTGTCATTTCAACGACGACCCATTTCATTTTGAAAAAATACAAACATGACGGCATCGTCTTTGGTCAAGGAGATCAAGATCGCCGCATCGTGGTGTCGCCATGAAGCCGCAAATGCGAAACACATACGTGTCGAAGACGGTCGCCGCCTTGAAGCCGTCCGGCATCCGCCGCTTTTTCGATCTCGCTTCCGGCATGGAGGGTGTCATTTCGCTCGGCGTCGGCGAACCGGATTTTGTCACGTCCTGGAGCGTCCGCGAAGCGAGCATTTTGTCGCTTGAGCAAGGCTATACGTCCTATACCCCAAACGCCGGGCTTTTGGAGCTCCGCCAAGAGATCGCCGCCTATTTGCGCCGCAAGTTTCACGTCGACTACCGGCCGGAGACGGAAATTTTGGTGACGGTCGGGGCGAGCCAGGCGATCGATTTGGCGCTGAGGGCGATTCTCGACCCGGGCGATGAAGTGATCGTCGTCGAGCCAAGCTTCGTGGCGTATGAGCCGCTTGTCGTGCTTGCCGGCGGGACGCCGGTGGCGGTGCAGACAACGGGCGCCGACGGGTTTCAACTCCATGTGGCGCAGCTGGAGCAGGCGCTCACCGCGCGGACGAAAGCGATCATCATTTGCTCGCCGAACAACCCGACCGGCACGGTTCTCCATCCGGCTGAACTTGAAGCGCTCGCCCGCCTGGCGAAAGAGCACGATTTGCTTGTCATCGCCGACGAAATTTACGCCGAACTGACGTATGACGACGGCTATATGAGCATGGCCGCCGTCAGCGGCATGCGCGAGCGGACGATTTTGATTTCCGGGTTTTCGAAAGGGTTCGCGATGACCGGCTGGCGGCTCGGATTTGCTGCGGCGCCGGAAGACATTTTGCAGGCGATGTTGAAAATCCATCAGTATGCGATCATGTGCGCGCCGACGATGGCGCAATACGGGGCGCTTGAGGCGCTTCGCAGCGGGGAGCGCGATGTCGCCGAGATGCGCAGCAGCTACCGGCGGCGGCGCAATTATTTCGTGTCGTCGCTCAATGAAATCGGCTTGCCATGCCATATGCCAGGTGGCGCGTTTTACGCGTTTCCATCCATTCGGCATACCGGCATGACGTCAGAGCAGTTCGCCGAGCGGCTGCTCATCGAAGAAAAAGTGGCGGTCGTCCCCGGCAGCGTCTTTGGCCAAAGCGGAGAAGGACATGTTCGCTGTTCGTACGCGTCGTCGCTTGAACAGCTGCAGGAAGCCGTCAAACGAATAAAACGGTTTTTGGCGCGTTTGTAGCCGGCGGCCAAGGCGCCCACGCGGAAGTGGGGCGCCTTTTTCCGTTTTCGCATGCACACGCCCTCATCCATACGGAGCGGTAATGGCGGCTTGGTTCGGAACCGCTGTTTGCGCCGGCTTTTTCTTGACGCCTATACGCGCGAAAGAGCGGCAAGGACACGACCGGGGGGCGGCCGGTTTAGGAAAAAATCCATCGGGTCGGCAGTTGGCGGCGAGCCGCGCGCCACGGAGCAAGCACATTCGTGCAAGAAAAACAATCGCTTGGGCCTATCCCCTCATTTTTGGGTTTTGCCTTCCCCTTATGTTATAATACAGAAACGATGAAATTCACCAATAGGAGTGTTTTGCTTGCCAACGATCAAACGAGGAGCCATTGTGAAAGGGAAGGTGACAGGTATTCAGCCGTACGGCGCGTTCGTCCAGCTTGAGGGCGGCATGCAGGGGCTCATCCATATTTCCGAGATTTCGCACCGATTTGTCAAAGATGTGCGCGATTATGTCAATGTCGGCGATGACGTGACCGTCAAAGTGCTTGATGTCGACTGGAAGATGAAGCGGGCGAGCTTGTCCTTGAAGGCGCTTGAACCAGGCGCGGAGAAGCGCCAGGCGCGCATCAAAATGCCGCTTGAGCCGGGATTCCGCCCGCTAAAAGAAAAGCTGCGTGAATGGATCGAGCAGTCGAAGAAGGAAGATTTGCCAAAACAATAAAACACTCACCGCCAAGCGGTGAGTGTCCGGTTTCGCCCGCAAACTGCGGTGTCCCGCCCCGTTCAGGTGCGGGTCGGTTTCGGTTCAGTGCGCTCGAGCTCTTCGGCCGGTTTGAACAACAACGCCAGGTTGATCAAGCCGGCGATGCCGACAAGGCTGTAAATGATGCGCGACCAAACGGCGTCCTGGCCGCCGAAAATGGCGGCGACTAAGTCAAATTGGAAAAAGCCGATCAGTCCCCAGTTAATGGCGCCGATAATGGTCAACAATAGCGCAATGCGCTGCAATGCTCCCATCTTGTTTGCCTCCTTTGGAAAATTTCTTTTCAACTTATAAGATGAATCGCAGTCGTGAAAAATATGCATCGTTTGCCGCCAAAGCAGTTGGCTTTACAACCGGTGGCAGGCGCTGCCATAATAGATTCAGGAAAAGGAGGGCATCCATATGCAAGAGTTTATTTTCCGCAACCCGACGAAACTGATTTTCGGAAAAGGGCAGCTCGAACGGCTCAAAGAAGAAGTGCCGCGCTACGGCAAGAAAGTGCTGCTCGTGTATGGCGGCGGCAGCATCAAACGAAACGGATTGTATGAGGAAGTCATGAAGATATTGGGGAATATTGGCGCCGAGGTCATCGAACTGCCAGGCGTCGAACCGAACCCGCGCGTCTCGACCGTAAGAAAAGGGGTGGACATTTGCAAGCGGGAAGGCGTCGAATTTTTGCTGGCGGTTGGCGGCGGCAGCGTCATCGACTGCACGAAAGCGATCGCCGCCGGGGCGAAATTCGATGGCGATCCGTGGGAGTTTATCACGAAAAAAGCGCCCGTCACCGGCGCCCTGCCGTTTGGCGTCGTCTTGACGCTGGCGGCGACCGGGTCGGAGATGAATTCTGGTTCGGTGATCACAAACTGGGAGACGAAAGAAAAATACGGCTGGGGCAGCCCGTTTACGTTCCCGCAATTTTCGATTTTGGATCCGACGTATACGATGACCGTTCCGAAAGACCATACGGTTTACGGCATTGTCGATATGATGTCGCATGTGTTTGAGCAATATTTCCACCATACGCCGAACACGCCATTGCAAGACCGGATGTGTGAAGCGGTGTTGAAAACCGTGATCGAAACGGCGCCCAAACTGATCAACGATTTGGAAAACTACGAGCTGCGCGAGACGATCATGTACTCGGGCACGATCGCCTTAAACGGCTTCTTGCAAATGGGCGTCCGCGGCGACTGGGCGACGCACAATATTGAGCATGCCGTTTCCGCCGTGTATGACATCCCGCACGCCGGGGGATTGGCGATTTTGTTCCCGAACTGGATGAAGCATGTGCTCGATGAAAATGTCAGCCGTTTCGCCCAGCTCGCGGTGCGCGTCTTTGATGTCGATCCGGCGGGCAAATCGGAGCGGGATGTGGCGCTTGAAGGCATCGAGCGGCTGCGCGAGTTCTGGTCGAGCCTCGGGGCGCCGTCGCGGCTTGCGGACTATGGCATCGGCGAGGAAAACTTGGAGCTGATGGCCGATAAAGCGATGGCGTTTGGCGAGTTCGGCCGTTTCAAAACATTGAACCGCGATGATGTGCTCGCCATTTTGCGCGCTTCCCTGTAATGAGGCGATGCGGCGGTTTCGCGAATCAATCGATGATGGCGCCGGCTCGGCGACGGAATCTGCCTGAGCTGGCGCTTTTCCTATTTTCTTGGTTTGCCTGGGTGCGCTCCCAATCCCGCAGGACGGCGGAAAGGGAGGAGGGCGCGAAAAACAGCCGCCTCGCCCGAATCCATGGTTCTCGAATGAGGAAAAAGCACAACGTTGATTACGTTTCTTGAGGCGAGCAGCCTGAGCCCCTAGAAGGCTGGTGAAAAACGAGTTTTGTTCCCAAATCGGCGACGTTTCATCAGGAAAGAAGACGAACTTCACAAGGTTTCTCTAATTGAAAAATGGTTGGGATAAGCTGTCTTTTTCGTTGCATCACCATCCCTCCAGGTGTCACGCAAGGAAATCGGCACGGCGAACATGGCGAAAAATGAATCCGTTTCCAAAAAAGGTGGGCTGCTTGATTTCCCTTGTTTATTCCGCTAAAGTGAAAGAAGACAATGATTCTTGAAGGGGAGGCGGAAATCGATGACCCACATTCGCTTTGACTATTCCAAAGCGCTCGCCTTTTTTGGCGAACATGAGCTTACATACTTGCGTGATGCCGTGAAAGTCGCGCATCATTCGCTTCATGAAAAAACCGGTGTTGGAAGCGACTTTTTAGGCTGGCTTGACTGGCCGGTCGACTATGACAAAGAAGAATTCGCCCGCATCAAGGAGGCGGCGAAAAAAATCCAATCGGACTCTGATGTTCTTGTTGTCATCGGCATCGGCGGCTCGTACCTTGGCGCGCGGGCGGCGATCGAGATGCTGCACCATTCGTTTTACAACGCCTTGCCAAAAGAAAAGCGGAAAACGCCGCAAATCATTTTTGTCGGCAACAACATCAGCTCGACGTATATGAAAGACGTCATCGATTTCTTGGAAGGGAAAGACTTCTCGATCAACGTCATTTCCAAATCGGGGACGACGACCGAGCCGGCGATCGCCTTCCGCATTTTCCGCAAGCTGCTTGAGGAGAAATACGGCAAAGAGGAAGCGCGCCGCCGCATTTACGCGACGACGGACAGCAAGCGCGGCGCGCTTCGGACGCTCGCCAATGAGGAAGGGTACGAAACGTTTGTCATTCCGGATGACATCGGCGGCCGCTACTCGGTGCTGACGGCGGTCGGGTTGCTGCCGATTGCCGCAAGCGGCGCGGACATTAACGCCATGATGGAAGGAGCGGCCAAAGCGCGTGACGATTTTAGCTCCTCGGAGCTTGAGGAAAACGCCGCTTACCAATACGCCGCCATCCGCAACATTTTGTACAACAAAGGGAAAACGATCGAGCTGCTCGTCAACTACGAACCAGCGCTGCACTATTTCGCCGAATGGTGGAAGCAGCTGTTCGGCGAAAGCGAAGGGAAGGATCAAAAAGGCATTTACCCGGCTTCCGCTGATTTCTCGACCGATTTGCATTCGCTCGGCCAATACATTCAAGAAGGGCGCCGCGATTTGTTTGAAACAGTGTTGAAGCTGGAAGAACCGCGCCATGAATTGGTCATCGAAGCGGAAGACAACGACCTTGACGGACTCAACTATTTGGCGGGAAAAACGGTTGATTTCGTCAACACAAAAGCGTTCGAAGGGACGCTGCTCGCCCATACGGACGGCGGCGTGCCGAACTTGGTCATCACGTTGCCGAAGCTTGATGAATATACGTTCGGCTACCTTGTCTACTTCTTTGAAAAAGCATGCGCCATGAGCGGCTACTTGCTCGGGGTGAATCCATTTGACCAACCGGGAGTGGAAGCATACAAAAAGAATATGTTCGCCCTCCTCGGCAAACCAGGCTATGAGCAGTTGAAGGAAGAACTGGAGAAACGGTTGAAATAACAACGTGTTCCATCGCCAAGCCGCTGTTTTCTCGGGGGAGATGACTCGCGGCTCGACCCGAGTCGCGCCCAAAATGGCGGACGGAACGACGGAAAAAGCGCCTCTTCCCTTTTGCGGGGGAAGAGGTGTTTTGTTATACATGAACCGGGTCGTTCGGCCGCACAACGCCCGGGCGCGGCTATATCGCCCCCTGCCGTTTTTCGCCAAGCGTCTGAAGCTGCCGCGGACAAATAATCCCCGCCGAACGGGAAACGATAAAAGAAAGGAGGGATTGTGCATGATTGAAATGCCATCGCGTTTGGAAGGGAAACAATTTCAACTGTACCATTTGGAAGAGCAATTAAAACCAATGGGATATACAATCGGCGGCGGGTGGGACTACGATCACGGCTATTTCGACTACAAAATCGCCGATGACGCGGGCTATCAGTTTTTGCGCGTGCCGTTTCGGGCGGTCGACGGGCAGCTTGATTCGCACGGAACGACGGTGGAGCTTGGGCGGCCGTTTTTGCTTGCGCATAAATATCAACAAGGAATTGATGATTTCGCCGATGTGGGCAATGTGGGGGCGGCGTTCAACCAGTTTGCCGAACCGCAAGACCCGGATGCGACCGTTCCCGAGCGGTATATTTCCGTCGGTAAAGCGCTCGTTCAAGAGTTGGAGCGCCGCCTGCTCGATTAAGGAACGATCGCGAACAGGCGGTCTCCTTCTTCAATGAGGCGCTGCGGCGAAACGGAAACGGTCCGGTTGTCGGCGCAGACGACGGCAAGCGCGGTGATGTGGCGCCCAAGCAGCCGTTGCTGCACGTCATGAAACGTCTGTCCGATGCATTCGACATCCGGCTCAAGCAAGGAGAGCGTCTGCGTGCCCGAGCGGCTGAGCATCGCCGTAAGCGCGCCGGCGACGCCCGGGGAGCGGAGGCTGGCGGCCATGGCGAAACTCGCCAGCAAGTTCGTCTCAATCACCTCGTCGGCGCCGGCGCGGAAGGCGTTTGCGACGTTGCGCGCCGTTAAGATTTCGACGATGGCGTACACCGACGGGTTGAGGCTTTTGGCTGCCAGCAGCGTCACGATCGCGTCTTTGTCCGCTTCTGCCTCGGCTTTGTGCGGATTCGCAGTAATGAGCAAAAACCGCGCTTTTTGAATGTTCGCCTTCTCCAACACCGCATCATCGCCGGCTGCCCCTTTAATGAAATGAACGGGAACATCAGGGAGTGGGTGGGACGGCACGGTTGCGTCGATCAGCACAAAACGGAGCGACGGCTCGCGCCGGGCGAGGCGAAGCAGCACTTCCCGCGCCCGTTCGTTCCAGCCGACCACGATGGCGTGATCCTGGTCCCGATACTCAAGGCGCCCGCTTGTGCGCGCCGTTTCTTGGGCGGCGGCCGCCGCGGAGACGGAAGCGAAATAGGCGGTGAGAATGCCGGTGCCCAGTGCGATGAGCACGATGGCCGCCATCTTTCCAGCGACTGTTTTGGGCACGATGTCGCCGTAGCCGATCGTGGCCGCGGTCACAATCGCCCACCAAATGCCATCAAAGATGGTGCGGAATGTCTCCGGCTCAATCACATGCATCAGTGCACCAAACAAGACGATAATGGCGCTCGCGATAGCGAACAGACGGAGAACGGTTGACATCCGCCAATAGGAAACAAGCAAGTTCCTCATTTTCATCATCTATCCCTCTTTTGGTTGATTCCTTCTTTAGTGTGGACGGTTTTTGCATAAACATTCCTGTTCTTTTCCATACTAGGAAACGAAACGTCAGTGAAAGGGGATAGTGGGTTATGGACATGAACCGTGTAAAACAAATCGTTTCATCACCTGCCGATATTCCTGTGTATTACAACGGGGTATCGGTTTGGATTGACGGGTATGACGAAGAAAACCAAATGGCAACTGTCCATTTGCGCGACGGCCGGCTCAATGAGCGTCGGGACGTGCCGGTGGCCGAACTGGAGGAAAAGGGAGAAGCCGCCCACTAACCGAATGAGCCAAGACAGCCTTTGTTTCGGTCCTGTGTAGATGCAAGACAGCAATCGTTCCCCCACCGTTTACCGCCTTCTTGTCATAAAAGACGTCGGGGCCTTTGTGTCGATTTCCACCCGAATGAACCGCCCTCTCATTGAATGAGGGCGGATTTTTGTTGGTGTTTTAATGGGCAAATGATGTATGGAAGTAATACCGACGGTCAAGGTGTATATTATGTTGAAAAAGACATCTTACAAAAGCTAAGATTAAAAATGAGAATGTAACTAGCACATTATTTTGAACTGTCTTTTTCCAATTATTTCAGTTCAAAATCACAAATCTGACTATGTTTTTCTCATCAGTGTAAAATTCTCGGGAAGGACCTCGTACATGTAGTCAAACAATGAAAAGAAGCTATTAAACCAACATAGTTAGGAAATGGTTTGGGGACTTGATGGAGCGGGCGCTCTTTCAAGGACTTTTTATTTCCTGCCGATGAGTCATCTAATCAAGTGAAAAAGGAGCATGAGCCTGACACTTTTTCAAGCTCCATACGGTAACTGCACATATCCTCCATCTTGCTTTTCTTATATCCTTTGTTTTGCTTATCTACGTGGCGATTGCCGGATTGTCCCAACCGGATGTATTCGCCGCGTGGCTGTTCACGCAATTTTAACGGTCAAAAAACAAAAGCCAACCGCAGAAACAAGATCATCCATGTCTTTTTTACACAGTTGAATCCAAAATACGTCTTGAGTCGTAACTAAAAATATGTCGCTAGAGCATAACAAAAGATGGGAGGTGTGTGATAAGGTGGAACCTGAATGAAGAAAAGACGGGATGGTTGACCTAGAAATGGGCTCGAATACATAGCAGCATGTCGGATCGATGTTCAGCAATCAGATGAGGTGGGTTTCCAATTTTGACAAATGACCATTTGGTCAATTAGTATATAACTTGTGACCGTATAGTCATAGGAAAGTGGAACCAATATGATCATGGATTTAAAGGGGAGAAGCGCGTGAGGAAAGTCATTCAGTTTTCGCTCAATAATAAGCTCGCCATTTGGATTTTGACGATTATTGTTGCTGTGGCAGGGTTGTATTCGGGAATGAACATGAAACTCGAAACGATCCCGAACATTAACGTTCCGTTCATTTCCGTCTCGACGGTCTATCCGGGGGCTACGCCGGAAGAAGTGGCCAAGAAGGTGACGGAGCCGATTGAACAGCGGATCGAACATTTGGACGGTGTCACGGTTGTCCGTTCCTCTTCCTTTCAACATGCATCGTTTGTACAAATTGAATATGATTTCGACAAAGATATGGAAAAAGCGCAAAATGAAGTGAAAGAGGCGCTTAGTCATTTGAAGCTGCCTGATGGGGCGCAGGAGCCGGACGTTTCCCGGATTAGCTTTTCCGCTTTTCCGGTCATCTCATTAAGCGTGACCAATCCGGACGAATCGTTAGCTGAGCTGACAGAAACGGTTGAGCGTCATGTCGTCCCGGAATTGGAGGGCATCGACGGCGTTGATTCGGTTGAAGTCGCTGGCCAGCAAATGCAAGAAGTGAACATTCGATTCGATGAACAGAAGTTGAAGCAGTATGGGCTGACTGAACAATCGGTCATCAACGTCATTCAAGCTTCCGCTGTTTCACTTCCGCTCGGTCTGTACACGTTTGGAGATACGGAAAAATCGGTCGTCATCGACGGACGCATCGTCACGGTCGATGACTTAAAAGCGCTCCGCATTCCGATCGCCCCTGCTAATGGAGCAGCGCAGTCACCGATGGCAGGCGGCGAAGGAATGGGAGCGGCCGGTCAGATGCAAGGAATGGCGGCAGGTCAAGGAGCAGCGGCCCAAACGCAAGGCGCCGCTTCTGGCCAAGCAGGTACATCTCCTTCGATTCCTTCTGTTTCGTTGAGCGATCTGGCTGAAGTGGAAGTCGTCGCTAAAGCAGAATCGATTTCGCGGACGAACGGTGAACCGTCAATCGGCGTGCAAATCGTGAAAGCGCAAGACGCTAATACGGTCACTGTCGTCAACGCCGTCAAGGAAAAAATCAAAGATCTCGAGAAGCGCTATGACGGGTTGCGCATTATCACTGTGTTTGACCAAGGGCAGCCGATTGAAGATTCGGTGAACACGATGGTGGACAAAGCAGTGTTTGGCGCACTGTTTGCGGTCATTGTCATTTTCCTATTTTTGCGCAACATCCGCACGACGTTGATTTCCGTCGTGTCGATTCCGCTGTCGCTGTTGATTGCGATTTTGCTGCTGTATGAGATGGATATTACGCTCAATCTCATGACGCTTGGCGCCATGACGGTGGCGATCGGCCGCGTCATTGACGATTCGATCGTTGTTGTGGAAAACATTTACCGGCGCATGACATTGCCGGATGAACCGCTCACTGGAAAAGAACTGATCGTCTCGGCAACGAAAGAAATGTTTATCCCGATCGCGTCGTCGACGATTGTAACGGTGGCCGTCTTTTTGCCGCTCGGATTGGTCAAAGGGATGGTTGGCGAGCTGTTTTTGCCGTTTGCGCTAACGATTGTGTTTGCGTTGCTCGCTTCGCTAATTGTTGCGGTTACCGTTGTTCCGGCGTTGGCTCACTGGCTGTTCCGCAATGGCGTGGCAGCGAAACGCGTCCGGGCAAAGGAAAGAAAAAGCCTCTTGGCGTCTTGGTATAAAACGGTGCTCCGTTGGTCGTTGGATCATAAACTCATCGTGAGCGGCGCAGCCGTGTTGCTGCTTGTTGCAAGTTTGTTCCTCGTCCCGTATGTTGGGGTCAGCTTCTTGCCATCTGATGAGCAAAAAATGATTGTTGCTACGTACAGTCCTGCTCCGGGGCAAACGGTGGATCAAGTGGAACGCATTGCTAAAGAAGTGGAGGCGTTTTTCGAGAAGCGCGACGGAGTAAAGAACATTCAACTGTCTGTCGGCGGGGGCAACCCGATGAACCCGGGTCAGGACAATGCAGCGCTGTTTTATGTCGAGTATGACCCCGATGTGAAAAACTTTGCCGAAGAGAAGGAAAAAGTGATGAAGGCGCTTGATGAGCGCGGAGACAAAGGGGAATGGCAAAGCCAGGACGTTTCGGGCACCGGGACATCCAATGTGATTGAGCTTAACGTGTACGGGGATCAAATGGAAGAAATCGAGCCGATTGTTGAGAAAGTAGCGGACATTTTGCGCGATCATGATGAGTTGACCAATGTGAAAACAAGCATGTCCGCCCGGTTTGAAGAATATACGCTTGTCGCCGACCAGAAAAAATTAAGTGAATTCGGGCTGACTGTTGCACAAATCGCCGCAGCGTTGTCCGAGAATGGCGAGCGCCAAGCGATTGCGACGGTTAAGCAAGATGGTGAAGATCTCAACGTCTACATTGCAACGGAAAAAGAGCAATACGACGATATTCGTGATTTGATGAAGAAAACGATCGTGTCGCCGATCGGTATTCAAGTGCTGATTGAAGATGTGGCCGAGTTGAAAAAAGGACATACGTACAGTGAGGTTCAGCGCTATGACGGCCGGGTATACGCGAGCGTGTCGGCGGAAGTGAAAACGAAAGACGTCGCCGCTGTGTCGGCAGACGTGCAAAAGGCCATCGACAAGCTGCGCGTTCCGTCCAATGTCGATGTCCACATGGGAGGAGTCACCGAAGATATCGAAGAGGCGTTCACCCAGCTCGGATTGGCGATGCTTGCGGCTGTCGCCATCGTCTATTTCGTGCTTGTCGTTACATTTGGCGGCGGTCTGGCGCCGTTTGCGATTTTGTTCTCGCTGCCGTTTACCGTCATTGGTGCGCTGCTGGCTCTGTTTATTGCTGACGAAACCATCAGCATATCGGCGATGATCGGCATGTTGATGTTGATTGGGATCGTCGTGACGAATGCGATCGTCTTGATCGACCGCGTCATCCAGAAGGAACGGGAGGGGTTGCCGGTGCGCGACGCTCTCTTGGAAGCGGCCGGAACGCGCTTGCGCCCGATTTTAATGACGGCCATTGCGACCGTCGGCGCGTTGCTTCCGCTTGCGTTTGGAATGGAAGGCGGGGCGTTGATTTCGAAAGGACTCGGTGTGACCGTCATCGGTGGATTGACGAGCTCTACACTTTTGACCCTGATCATTGTCCCGATCGTTTATGAGACCTTGATGAAGTGGAAGAAAAAAGGCGCTTCCGCAAGCGAGTGACGAGTGCTCGCGTCTTGACTTCGATAGGCGGGGATGCTCGCCGATCGTTGGACGCCGCTTTGTCGCTGCGTTAGAGGAAGAAATGTTCATGCCTTCGTCATTCGACGTTGTCGCTTCATTGGGGTGACGTAAGAGAAGACGGTTGTGTTGTTTTGCAGATGGGCGTTGGGGCTGACCCAAAAGTCCGCCAAAAAGCGGACTTTTGGAGTCAGCCCTCTCTGGTTTTTGTATATTTTACCAAACGGAACAAAATTCCGACTCTGTTCTCCCCCTCATTTACGCCACCAAGGACAATTGCTTGTCCCTAGCGGCTTTTTTGAGAAGATTGTGGGCAGCACAAACCAGCCCCCATTCGATGGAAACTTTTTGGAGGCCTCGCAGGACAAAGCGACGAAACCCGCGATTTTGTTTGATTTGCCCAAATACACTCTCAATGTCGGTTTGGCGTTGGCGGTATCGGGCTTGCCCTTCTTCACTCTCCAACCGTTCGCGGGCTTTCTGTTTTTGTTCATGATAGACGGGGTTCCATTGCGTGGTTCGTCCATACTTGGAAGTCGTGCAGGCCGAACGGAACGGACATCCTTCGCATTCATGGCATTGGTAGTGTCGGGTGACCGAGGTGTATCCTGATTCCGTGGTCTGTTTCGAAGTTCCGGTGCGAACCAGCTTTTTCCCATTGGCGCAAATCCAAACGTCTTCTTCTTCCACATAGGTCCAATTCTGCTGATGATGCGGATTTTTCTTGACCTTGCGCGTGTTCTCCTTCTCATACGTATGGTACTTGATCAAGGCCGATATGTGCTTCTCTTCCAGCTTCACGTAGTTCTCTTCCGAGCCATAAGCCGCGTCAGCGATCAAACGTTCGGGTTCCACGCCGTACTTCTCTCGAACGGTCTCCAAATGCGGGAGAAGACAACGAGTGTCGCCCGGCCTCTGATGAAGGGAATACCCCAAAATAAATTGGCCGGAAGAACCCACCTGTACGTTATAGGCCGGCTTGAGCTGGCCGTTTCGCATGTGATCCTCCTTCAACCGCATGAAGGTGGCATCCACATCGGTCTTGGAATAGCTGTTGCGATCCCCGCATACATGGAGTTGGTGTTCATACTTTTCACTGCGGGGCAAGTAGTCCTCCTTCATCTTCTTGATGGCCTTCTTCAACGGTTGGTTGTCCGGCTCGGCCTCCAACCGTTTTTCCCACTCCTCGGTTTTCTTTCGGATTTCTTCTGACGTAAAGGCCGGCGAAGGGTCGATGTCTTCCGCCTTTTCTTCTTCCACGATCGCCTCGATCTGGGCAATCAGCCGATCGACATTGGCTTGGAGTTTCTCCTGGTACTTCTCAGCCGATTTGCGCCAAACGAAGGTGTACCGGTTGGCATTCGCTTCAATTTTCGTTCCATCCACAAAATAATCTTCCATCTTGACATAGCCGTCGGCCACGAGCAGCGTGATCATTTCCCGGAACAGGTCGTCAATCAGGTCTTTCATCCGCTCCGAACGAAACCGATTGATGGAGCGGAAGTCCGGCTTTTGAAATCCACTTAGCCACATGAGGGGAAGGTGGACTTCGAGCTGCCGTGCAATCTCACGGCCATGATACATTTTTTGGGTGTAAGCGTAAAGGAGAATTTTGGTCATCATTTTCGGATGATAGGCGGAGGCGCCCCCTCCTTTGTAGTAAGCAAGAAACGTCTCCATCGGGATGCGTTCAACCATCTCATGAACCACGTGGGCCATGTTATCCCGTGGAATGAGATCGGCGATGTTGCTTGGCAAAGAGAGGTTGTCCATGGTATACTCTTTAAAGGAAATATGATCATGTTTCATAAAAGAATCGCCCTTCTTTCGGTGGTAGTGGTTTTGGTGACTCTATTCTACCAGAAAAAAGGGCGATTCTTCTATATTTGAGGCAAAAAAGTGGGGGCTGATCCCAAAACGCATTCGCGTTTTGGGTCAGCCCCGTGAGTCTGGGATGACCGAACTCACGCCGTTTTTTTGCCTTTGTCGGAGGAAGGCGGGGCCTTCGTGGGAGAGCGGGCTGCGTCTTGGAGAAAGAAACGGCCAGCCGTCCTAAATGGGGGACACGGGTGATTGGGCGGGGGACAGTCGCTTTGCGGTGCGGGCGCGCCGTCAATAACAAGCGAGGCACAGGTGAACATATGAAGAAGGCGCGAACATCCCCCATTTCTGATAAAATAGGAGTGCGCGTCATTTGGGAACACGGGCTGAGAAACGCCGCAAGCGACATGATACAAAACGAGCTGGCGTTTCGTGTTCTTTCGCTGTACATAGTGATGTTTCTGATTTTTGAAATGAAAGGCTGATGGAAAAAGGGGGATGCCAAATGGAGCGATGGTTGATTCGCGATGCGACGGCGGCCGATTTGCCGCACATCGTCCGCATTTACAACGAAACGATCCCAAGCCGAATGGTGACAGCGGATTTGGAACCGGTGTCGGTGGAAAGCCGAAAGGCGTGGTTTGAAGCGCATGATCCTCACCATCGGCCGCTTTGGGTGGTGGAAGATGGCGGCGATATTTGTGCCTGGCTCAGTTTCCAATCGTTTTACGGCCGCCCGGCGTACCGCCATACGGCGGAGGTGAGCATTTATATTGCCGAATCGCACCGCGGTCAAGGATTGGGGACGAAGTTGCTGAAGCAAGCGGTCGACAAGGCGCCAGCGCTTGAAATAAAGACGCTGCTCGGCTTTATTTTTGCGCATAATGAACCAAGTTTACGGCTTTTCTCCCGCTTCGGATTTGAACGGTGGGGATATTTTCCGCGCGTGGCGGAACTGGATGGGGTGGAACGCGATTTGGTCATCGTCGGCAAACGGCTTGTATAGAATGGCGTCCGATGGGGCACGGATAATCATGACAATGCCAAGAAAGAGGGAATGACATGAACGTTATGCCGATTCGGCTGTTTACGATTCAAGACGGCGAAGGATTTGTCGCCGACGCCTTTCAATGCCCGGTGACCGGCAATTTGATTTATAAATCGTCCGGCACGCCGTCTGTCATCGCGTACACCGATCTCACAGACTGGCAAATTGCGCGCTTGGAGGAATACGGATTCCGCCGGCTCGAGGCGGCGTCCGGGCGAACGGCCGCCCACGAAGGCGGCATTGAAGAACTGCTCCCGAAACAATAGCAGCGGGTTGTCCTGCAGCCCGCACCAAAACAGCCTGTCCGCACCGGACAGGCTGTTTCATTGGCAGGGCGTCAAGATGCGGGCAGCCGGGCGTTTCGAGCTGCCATCATCCGCCCGCACCGGTCATGTCCCCCGGCGGACGAACCAATAGAGCGCGGCCGCCGCCAGCAAACCAAGCAACGCATAAACAACGGGATGACCCGCGCGGTTTTTCGGCGCCGCCTCTTGATCGGAAGCAGACGGTTGATCGGCGGCCGGGCTGCCAGCGGGCTTCTCGTTTGACGGCGTGTTGCCATCAGGCGGATGGTCCGCCCCGTTTGGCGTTGGCTTTTCATCCGCCGCTCCCCTTCCGTACATGCCCGTCCCCGTCCGTTTTGCCTCGTTCAACGCGGCGCGGACACGGTCTTCGTATTTGTAATCGCCATAGTCATAAAAGTCTTCCACCAATCCCGCTTTGGCAATCTCCTCTTGCAACAGGCGACCGTCCACCCACACCCAGGAGAGCAGCCGCTGGTATTTGTCGAACAACGTATTCCCGTCTGTTTCAAGCACAATGTCCCCTTTTTGCAGGCGGGAGCACGTGAACTGGCTCGCTTCTTTTCCATATGGCTCGACTTCGATCGTGCTTTCCGGGGTGTCAATGAACAAAAAGCGGGTTGTATACACATGGCCGTTCACACGGAATTTGGCCGTGTCACCGTCCACGCACCCTACCAATGCCGCTTTGTATGTCCGGCCCAGCCGCAGCGAAGCATCGCCCTCTTTTCCCCCGAGCGCATGGCCGTCGAGGTCAATGCGGTCAGGAGTGAGGTTTCGCTTGCATCGTTCATTGCCGTTGTATTTCTGAATAAGTTGGACAAGCTCTTCTTTCGTTTTCGCCTGTTTCGCGAGCGCAGTCGGTTCATGCAGCAAGTACGTGCAGTCGCTGTTGCGAAAATGTCCGCCCAATTCATCTAGTTCGCCACGATGGGCGGCTGCATATATCGGGGCCATCAGCACCAAACAAACGATCATGATCATCATTCGCTTCATCGTGATCCCCTCTCCGCGAAATCAGAAAACAAAAAACCCTTGCCACGCAAGGGTTTGACGGATGGAGCATACCGGGCTCGAACCGGTGACCTTCGCGCTGCCAGCACGACGCTCTCCCAACTGAGCTAATGCCCCAAACGGTATGGATCATCTGCCCATGTTCCATTATATATAGTTTGTCGGCTGTTTGCAATCCTTTTTTCATCAGCCGCTTTCAATATCGACATGGACGACGGCGTCGATGGAGCGAATGATGTAGTAAAGCTCGGCGGTCGAGCGCTTTTGGTCAATGACGGCTCTTAGTTTCAGCAAATGCTCATGTTCCTCAACGTCTTTAATGCGGATCGTTTTAATATTGATGCGCTGCTGTTTTAAATGATCAATCACTTTGGTGATGTTTTTCGCCTCATCGACCGTAATTTGCAGCATCACCTCTTTTTCGCGCAGCTGCTTCGGCCCGAAAAAGTTGATTAAAAATGGAATGAGTTCGACGCTGACAATGAGCAGCGCCACACCGAACGCCGATTCCCAATAAAAGCCCGCGCCAACCGCCACGCCAATCCCTGCCGCCCCCCAAATGATCGCGGCGGTCGTCAGCCCGGTAATGCTGTCGTTGCCGCGGCGCAAAATGACGCCCGCTCCCAGGAACCCAACCCCGGATACGATTTGCGCGGCAAGGCGGAGCGGGTCCATTGTGATATGGTCTTTAAGAGGAAAGACGTACGCCGATTCGATCGAAACGATCGTAAGCAGGCAACTGGAAATGGAAATGACAAGGCACGTTTTCAAGCCGACCGGTTTTCGCTTCAATTCCCGTTCCAACCCGATAATCAGCCCGAGGATGGCGGAAATCCCTAATTTGAGAAACGGATCAAACATCATTTTTTCTCACCTCGTTCATGGTATAATGAATGTAAAAAAATGTTGGTGAGGAGATGGAAACATGAAGCCGCCAAGCGTAGCGAAATCGTATGCTGCGTTATTGATCGGCGCGCTTGCTGTGTCGACATCGGCCATTTTCGTCAAATGGTCGGAGGCGCCGTCGGCCGTTATCGCGTTTTACCGGCTTTTTTTCGCGGTCGTCATCATGACGCCGTTTTTTCTTCGCCATATCCGCGAACTGAAGCGTATTTCCCGACGCGACTGGTGGTTTTCGATTTGTTCCGGCGTGCTGCTTGCGTTTCATTTTATTCTTTGGTTTGAATCGCTCGACTATACTTCCGTCGCCAGCTCGGTCGTGCTTGTGACGCTGCAGCCGCTGTTCGCCTTTGCGGGCGGGGCGCTCTTTTTCCGTGAGCGGCTGACGGCGGGCGCGCTCGCAAGCGCTGTTTTGGCGATTGCGGGAAGCGTCTTGATCAGCTGGGGCGATTTTCGCGTCAGCGGCGAAGCGCTCTATGGGGACATGTTGGCGTTGGTGGCGTGCGCGATGGTGACGGCGTACTGGCTGTTCGGCCAAGAAGTGCGCCAACGGTTGTCGCTCATGACGTATACATATATCGTCTATGGCATCAGTGCGGCGGTGTTGTGGCTGTACGCGATGCTGTTTCGCCTTTCGCTGGCGGCGTATCAGCTGACGGATTGGCTTTGTTTTCTCGCCCTTGCCGTCATTCCAACGCTGCTCGGCCACTCGGTGATGAACTGGGCCGTCAAATGGGTGAGCGCCTCGACGGTGTCGATGGCGATTTTGTTTGAACCGGTCGGCGCTTCGGCGTTGGCGTACTGGCTGCTCGATGAACCGATCCGCCTGTTTCAATGGATCGGCGGCATTTTTATTTTAACAGGAATCGGGCTGTATTTGTGGGAGAAAAACGAAAAAGGCCCGCTAACGATACAAGAAAGCAGCGGACCCTAACGTCCCGGCGATCCATGGCAGACGGCCGAGCGGCAGGCGGAGTTCGTCGAAGCGGCGGGCGAATTGGGATAAATAAGCGAAGTTCATTTGTGTAATATGAGGAAGAAGATAGGCGGATTTCGTCGCCCACTGCTTCCGCCTCCGGTTGAGGGCGGCGATGATGCCGTCCGCTGTCTCGATGCCGATTCCGTGTCCGTAAAACAAGCCATCGCCCAAATAGATCGTGTTCTCCCCTTGCCATTGCGGCGTCAGCGGATCAACGTCCGGGTTTTTAAAATAAAGGCAGTCCCCGGGGAGAAAGTGTTCTCCCTTTTTCGTTTCGATACCGAGGTCTTTGTCCGTATGCCAGTCATACAGCAGCAAATGGGCAAACAAACGATTGAACGCCGACACGTCAATCCCTTCAAGCACCGCTTTATAAAAAACGATGACGATCGCCGTCGCGCACTCAAAGGCGTACAGTTCGCTGTTGACAAAAATATCATTGATGGCGTCCGATGGAAGAACGTCTGGCCGAAGCTGAAACCCCCCGCGCTCATCCCGCAGCCAGAACTGGCTGTTGCAGCGCGAAAAACGGAAAATGGCAAACTGCGCCCGGCTTTTCGCCAAGTCCACCGAGGCTTGAACGATCTGGCTGCGAAGCTTGATTTCAAACAGCAGTTGCTGTTCGTTCGGATACGTATATAGTTCAGGGGAAGACACAAGGGCGTGCAAAATGCGCTGTTCATTCGGCGGAAGCGAGGACGAGCCGGAAACGTGAAAACCGGACGGAGATGACAAGATGCGAATCAACGCCAAGATGCCTCCTTCAAGAAAGTAAAAATCAAGTAAGTGATGATAGATATATTATTGAAAATGTATGCGCCCGCCGCTCCGCATATTCGTCTGTCTTAGGCGGACAAGTTGCCAAGGCAGCGGGCGCCGTATTCCAACATGATATAAAGGAAGAAGGGGGCAGCAGCGTCGCAAAAAAAATAAAAAAAGGTATTGCATTTTTGTTTTTGAGGTGATATATTAAATAGCGTCGTTGCTAGAACGAACAGTTCGGACGCGACGGGCAAGAAAAACAGTTGACAACGAAAAGATGTTATGTTAATATAAAGAAGCTGCTTGCGAGAGACAACGGGTTGATGAGGAAGTGAAATTCCTTGCATCCAAGCAGTGCGATCGTTCCTTGAAAACTGAACGAAACGAAGCGCGTGCGCCATGACCATTGGTTTTGGCGCTGAACAAGCCAATCAACTTTCTTTGGAGAGTTTGATCCTGGCTCAGGACGAACGCTGGCGGCGTGCCTAATACATGCAAGTCGAGCGGACCGGATTGGGGCTTGCCTTGATTCGGTCAGCGGCGGACGGGTGAGTAACACGTGGGCAACCTGCCCGCAAGACCGGGATAACTCCGGGAAACCGGAGCTAATACCGGATAACACCGAAGACCGCATGGTCTTCGGTTGAAAGGCGGCCTTTGGGCTGTCACTTGCGGATGGGCCCGCGGCGCATTAGCTAGTTGGTGAGGTAACGGCTCACCAAGGCGACGATGCGTAGCCGGCCTGAGAGGGTGACCGGCCACACTGGGACTGAGACACGGCCCAGACTCCTACGGGAGGCAGCAGTAGGGAATCTTCCGCAATGGGCGAAAGCCTGACGGAGCGACGCCGCGTGAGCGAAGAAGGCCTTCGGGTCGTAAAGCTCTGTTGTGAGGGACGAAGGAGCGCCGTTCGAAGAGGGCGGCGCGGTGACGGTACCTCACGAGAAAGCCCCGGCTAACTACGTGCCAGCAGCCGCGGTAATACGTAGGGGGCGAGCGTTGTCCGGAATTATTGGGCGTAAAGCGCGCGCAGGCGGTTCCTTAAGTCTGATGTGAAAGCCCACGGCTCAACCGTGGAGGGTCATTGGAAACTGGGGGACTTGAGGGCAGGAGAGGAGAGCGGAATTCCACGTGTAGCGGTGAAATGCGTAGAGATGTGGAGGAACACCAGTGGCGAAGGCGGCTCTCTGGCCTGTACCTGACGCTGAGGCGCGAAAGCGTGGGGAGCAAACAGGATTAGATACCCTGGTAGTCCACGCCGTAAACGATGAGTGCTAAGTGTTAGAGGGGTCACACCCTTTAGTGCTGCAGCTAACGCGATAAGCACTCCGCCTGGGGAGTACGGCCGCAAGGCTGAAACTCAAAGGAATTGACGGGGGCCCGCACAAGCGGTGGAGCATGTGGTTTAATTCGAAGCAACGCGAAGAACCTTACCAGGTCTTGACATCCCCTGACAACCCAAGAGATTGGGCGTTCCCCCTTCGGGGGGACAGGGTGACAGGTGGTGCATGGTTGTCGTCAGCTCGTGTCGTGAGATGTTGGGTTAAGTCCCGCAACGAGCGCAACCCTCGCCTCTAGTTGCCAGCATTCAGTTGGGCACTCTAGAGGGACTGCCGGCGACAAGTCGGAGGAAGGTGGGGATGACGTCAAATCATCATGCCCCTTATGACCTGGGCTACACACGTGCTACAATGGGCGGTACAAAGGGCTGCGAACCCGCGAGGGGGAGCGAATCCCAAAAAGCCGCTCTCAGTTCGGATTGCAGGCTGCAACTCGCCTGCATGAAGCCGGAATCGCTAGTAATCGCGGATCAGCATGCCGCGGTGAATACGTTCCCGGGCCTTGTACACACCGCCCGTCACACCACGAGAGCTTGCAACACCCGAAGTCGGTGAGGTAACCCGCAAGGGAGCCAGCCGCCGAAGGTGGGGCAAGTGATTGGGGTGAAGTCGTAACAAGGTAGCCGTACCGGAAGGTGCGGCTGGATCACCTCCTTTCTAAGGACGAAAAGCGGAGGCCGCAATGGCCAACTGTCGATACACAGCGCTTTCGTTTCGTTCAGTTTTGAGGGAATGAGAAATTCCTTCACTTGTTTTGCGCCTGCGTCTTCTAGCAGATTCAAGGAAGATGGATTCCTCGGCGCAAAGCTGCAAGGAAGCAGACTCAAGGCAGTCGCTTCGTTCAGTTTTGAAGGGATGAGAAATTCCTTCAAAAGCGCCTGTGCCTGCGTCTGCTAGCAGGTTCGGGGAAGTAGCTTCGTTTGCGTCTGCGTCTACAAGCGGATTCGGAGAAGCCGAATTCCTCGACGCAAGACTGCAGAGAAGCAAATTCAAGAAGCAGTCTCGTTCCTTGAAAACTAGATAACCGGAAACACAAAGGAAGAAGCCGAGAGCGCTGTAGGTTAAGCTAGAAAGGGCGCACGGTGGATGCCTTGGCACTAGGAGCCGATGAAGGACGGGGCAAACGCCGAAACGCTCCGGGGAGCTGTAAGCAAGCGTTGATCCGGAGATGTCCGAATGGGGGAACCCACTGTCCGTAATGGGGCAGTATCCATGCCTGAATCCATAGGGCATGGAGGGCACACCCGGGGAACTGAAACATCTTAGTACCCGGAGGAGAAGAAAGCAAACGCGATTCCCTGAGTAGCGGCGAGCGAAACGGGAACAGCCCAAACCAAGAGGCGTGCCTCTTGGGGTTGTAGGACCGCTCATTGTGGGAGTGAGAAAGGAACGGGGTAGACGAACCGGTCTGGAACGGCCGGCCAGAGAAGGTGACAGCCCTGTAGTCGAAACTTCGTTCCCTCCCGAGCGGATCCTGAGTACGGCGGGACACGGGAAATCCCGTCGGAAGCAGGGAGGACCATCTCCCAAGGCTAAATACTCCCTAGTGACCGATAGTGCACCAGTACCGTGAGGGAAAGGTGAAAAGCACCCCGGAAGGGGAGTGAAAGAGAACCTGAAACCGTGTGCCTACAAGTAGTCAGAGCGCGTTCATGCGTGATGGCGTGCCTTTTGTAGAATGAACCGGCGAGTGACGATGGCGTGCGAGGTTAAGCCGAAGAGGCGGAGCCGCAGCGAAAGCGAGTCTGAACAGGGCGAAAAGTACGTCGTCGTCGACCCGAAACCAGGTGATCTACCCATGTCCAGGGTGAAGGCCGGGTAACACCGGCTGGAGGCCCGAACCCACGCACGTTGAAAAGTGCGGGGATGAGGTGTGGGTAGGGGTGAAATGCCAATCGAACTTGGAGATAGCTGGTTCTCCCCGAAATAGCTTTAGGGCTAGCCTCGGGATGGAGAGTGTTGGAGGTAGAGCACTGATTGGGCTAGGGGCCCTCATCGGGTTACCGAACCCAGTCAAACTCCGAATGCCAACGACTTATGCCCGGGAGTCAGACTGCGAGTGATAAGATCCGTGGTCGAGAGGGAAACAGCCCAGATCGCCAGCTAAGGCCCCAAAGTGCACGTTCAGTGGAAAAGGATGTGGAGTTGCAAAGACAACCAGGATGTTGGCTTAGAAGCAGCCACCATTTAAAGAGTGCGTAATAGCTCACTGGTCGAGTGACTCTGCGCCGAAAATGTACCGGGGCTAAACGTGCCGCCGAAGCTGCGGGATGACCGTTGGTCATCGGTAGGGGAGCGTTCTAAGGGCGTTGAAGCCAGACCGGAAGGACTGGTGGAGCGCTTAGAAGTGAGAATGCCGGTATGAGTAGCGAAAACAGAGGTGAGAATCCTCTGCGCCGAAAGCCTAAGGGTTCCTGAGGAAGGTTCGTCCGCTCAGGGTTAGTCGGGACCTAAGCCGAGGCCGAAAGGCGTAGGTGATGGACAACAGGTTGAGATTCCTGTACCACCTCCTTCCCGTTTGAGCGATGGGGGGACGCAGGAGGATAGGGCGAGCAGGCGGCTGGAAGAGCCTGTCCAAGCCGCAAGGCTGATCCGTAGGCAAATCCGCGGATTGTAAGGCCAAGCGGTGATGGCGACGGAGTCATCCGGAAGTCCCCGATTTCACACTGCCAAGAAAAGCCTCTAGCGAGGGAAGAGGTGCCCGTACCGCAAACCGACACAGGTAGGCGAGGAGAGAATCCTAAGGCGCGCGGGAGAACTCTCGTTAAGGAACTCGGCAAAATGACCCCGTAACTTCGGGAGAAGGGGTGCTCGTTTGGGTGAAGAGCCCGAACGAGCCGCAGTGAAAAGGCCCAAGCGACTGTTTATCAAAAACACAGGTCTCTGCGAAGCCGAAAGGCGACGTATAGGGGCTGACACCTGCCCGGTGCTGGAAGGTTAAGGGGAGCGCTTAGCGGAAGCGAAGGTGCGAACCGAAGCCCCAGTAAACGGCGGCCGTAACTATAACGGTCCTAAGGTAGCGAAATTCCTTGTCGGGTAAGTTCCGACCCGCACGAAAGGTGTAACGACTTGGGCGCTGTCTCAACGAGAGACCCGGTGAAATTATACTACCTGTGAAGATGCAGGTTACCCGCGACAGGACGGAAAGACCCCGTGGAGCTTTACTGCAGCCTGATATGGAATTTTGGTATCGCTTGTACAGGATAGGTGGGAGCCTGGGAAGCCGGAGCGCCAGCTTCGGTGGAGGCGGCGGTGGGATACCACCCTGGCGATATTGAAATTCTAACCCGCACCCCTTAGCGGGGTGGGAGACAGTGTCAGGTGGGCAGTTTGACTGGGGCGGTCGCCTCCCAAAAGGTAACGGAGGCGCCCAAAGGTTCCCTCAGAATGGTTGGAAATCATTCGGAGAGTGCAAAGGCACAAGGGAGCTTGACTGCGAGACGGACAGGTCGAGCAGGGACGAAAGTCGGGCTTAGTGATCCGGTGGTTCCGCATGGAAGGGCCATCGCTCAACGGATAAAAGCTACCCCGGGGATAACAGGCTGATCTCCCCCAAGAGTCCACATCGACGGGGAGGTTTGGCACCTCGATGTCGGCTCATCGCATCCTGGGGCTGTAGTCGGTCCCAAGGGTTGGGCTGTTCGCCCATTAAAGCGGTACGCGAGCTGGGTTCAGAACGTCGTGAGACAGTTCGGTCCCTATCCGTCGCGGGCGCAGGAAATTTGAGAGGAGCTGTCCTTAGTACGAGAGGACCGGGATGGACGCACCGCTGGTGTACCAGTTGTCCCGCCAGGGGCACCGCTGGGTAGCTATGTGCGGACGGGATAAGCGCTGAAAGCATCTAAGCGTGAAGCCCCCCTCAAGATGAGATTTCCCACCGCGTCAGGCGGGTAAGATCCCTCGAAGATGACGAGGTCGATAGGTCCGAGGTGGAAGCGTGGCGACACGTGGAGCTGACGGATACTAATCGATCGAGGGCTTAACCTAGAAAAGCGCAGGCGAGCGGTTCGCCGCGACGGGCAAATGTTCTTCACCCGCAGGGGTGCTAGCACCCCGAGGGGGAAGGTTATTTGACCCCGAGCGGCGGCGAGCCGGAGCTAGACAATGAAAAGTGGAGGCGCCGCGGCTTCTTCCCGAAACGGTTATCTAGTTTTGAAGGAATGAAAAAAAGTCCTTGACAGCTCAACGCGAATCATTATAATAATAAATGTCTAAAGTGATGTCATTCCGCAGTAGCTCAGTGGTAGAGCAATCGGCTGTTAACCGATTGGTCGCAGGTTCGAATCCTGCCTGCGGAGCCATCGTGGAGAGCTGTCCGAGTGGTCGAAGGAGCACGATTGGAAATCGTGTAGGCGTGAATAGCGCCTCAAGGGTTCGAATCCCTTGCTCTCCGCCATGATTCATCAACATGGCCCGTTGGTCAAGTGGTTAAGACACCGCCCTTTCACGGCGGTAACACGGGTTCGAATCCCGTACGGGTCACTTCTTCGTGGAGGATTAGCTCAGCTGGGAGAGCACTTGCCTTACAAGCAAGGGGTCGGCGGTTCGATCCCGTCATCCTCCACCATTTTCAATCGTTGTGGAGTGGAGCGACGAGCCTTTGCTTCATCGAATTCACTTCGAGTTGCCTCGACGCATCTGGCATCTTTGAATCAGCTTGTAGAGGAAGAGGTAACGGATAACAACGCTAAGAACATTGTGCAAATTAATTTACTTTCCTATCGTCGCGGGGTGGAGCAGTCCGGTAGCTCGTCGGGCTCATAACCCGAAGGTCGCAGGTTCAAATCCTGCCCCCGCAACCAAATTGGTCCCGTAGTGTAGTGGTTAACATGCCTGCCTGTCACGCAGGAGATCGCGGGTTCGAGTCCCGTCGGGACCGCCATTGTTTCAAAATTATGGAAAGAGACAGCTCAGCAGTTCAGTTGGAGTTGCCTCAACGCATTCTGGCTTCCTCGAATCAGCTTGTAGAGGAAGAGACACGGTGCAGTACAAGCAAAGTAATGAAAAACTTAATATGGCTCGGTAGCTCAGTCGGTAGAGCAAAGGACTGAAAATCCTTGTGTCGGCGGTTCGATTCCGTCCCGAGCCACCATATAACATAATGTGCATCATATGTATGCCGACTTAGCTCAATTGGTAGAGACGAGCATCCGCTTCCTCGAATCGGCTGCGAGTTGTCCCGACGCATCCCGCTTCTTCGAGTTGGCTGGTAGAGGAAGGGACACAACAAATGAACAATGAGCCGCGATTTATATCATAATTATGCCGACTTAGCTCAATTGGTAGAGCAACTGAATCGTAATCAGTAGGTTGCGGGTTCAAGTCCTGCAGTCGGCACCATTCCTTGGAGGGGTAGCGAAGTGGCTAAACGCGGCGGACTGTAAATCCGCTCCCTTTGGGTTCGGCGGTTCGAATCCGTCCCCCTCCACCATGATTGAAGGGGCATAGTTTAATGGTAGAACAGAGGTCTCCAAAACCTCCGGTGTGGGTTCGATTCCTACTGCCCCTGCCATTTTGATTATCATTATGGCGACTATGGCGAAGTGGTTAACGCACCAGATTGTGGCTCTGGCATGCGTGGGTTCGATTCCCACTAGTCGCCCTTCACTTTTACAGCGTTGGGGTATAGCCAAGCGGTAAGGCAACGGACTTTGACTCCGTGATGCGTTGGTTCGAATCCAGCTACCCCAGCCAATGATGCGGAAGTAGTTCAGTGGTAGAACACCACCTTGCCAAGGTGGGGGTCGCGGGTTCGAGTCCCGTCTTCCGCTCTCGATCAAGGCGGCATAGCCAAGTGGTAAGGCAGAGGTCTGCAAAACCTTTACCCCCGGTTCGAATCCGGGTGCCGCCTCCATCTAATGAATATAAAAAGTGTTGACAGACATGAAGTAATGTGATAAAATAATGCATGTCGCGCCGATGTGGCGGAATTGGCAGACGCGCACGACTCAAAATCGTGTGGGGTAGCCCCCCGTGTGGGTTCGACTCCCACCATCGGCATCGAAAATAGGGAGAAGGTTTTAGAGACAAGGGGTTTCACGTAAGTGGAATCCCTTGTTTTTTATTTACCGAATACGATTCGAGAAAAGAAAATCGTGTGCGTACAATCGTGTTCGGTGAGGTGAAATGGAAAGTGCCTACGTGCGGCCATCATGCCCACGTTTCTGTATTTGGGGCGTTGAATGTGCTCAATGGGGACACCGTTCTTCATCGAGCAGTCGCTGCGAATGCGACGACGTTTTTGGATTTTTTAAAGATCTTGAAGATCCGTTATCCAGACCAGCTGATCGTGCTCGTGCTCGACAATGCCCGCATCCACCATGCCAAAATGGTGAGAGATTTCTTGCGCCAAGAAGGGGAATCGTTTCACTTGATCTTTTTACCTCCTTATTCCCCACAGCTGAATCCCATCGAACGCTTGTGGAAATGGCTCAAGGATGCGGTCATTGCCAATGTGTTTCACAAAGATCAAATGGATATTGACCAAGCCATTGCCCGGTTTATGGAATATATAGATCAACAACCGGAAGAGGTGCTTCGACGCTTGGGGTGTGCAGCGTGATGCAAAGGTTAACTTTTCAAGGTGCATTTATATAGTTAAGTGTAAAATTATAGAAGGAATTATATAGATAGGAAGCGAAATAGAGTAGAAAGATAAGGTGAAAAACGAAGTAACTATTCAGCCACATCATAAAGTGAGCTGAATATTTTCTTCTTTCCTTGTCTATGATGTGAATACTGATAGACAAGGAGGTGAATCGCATGTTGACGGTACAACAAGCTGTATTTACAGTTGAGAGCTTAATCGGCAAAGTTCAACAACAAAAACAGCTCATTCATCAACTCATTCAAGAAAATGAACATTTGCGTCACGAAAACAAACAACTACGCAAAGAAAATGAACAACTGAAGTACCGTGTTCAAGAGCTGGAAGCACGCACGAAAAAAAACAGCTCCAATAGCCATTTGCCCCCATCTTCTGACCGTTTTGAGAAAAAGCGTTCCTCCCGCGAGCCGTCTGGCAAAAAGCCTGGTGGGCAAGAGGGACATGAGGGGAAGACGCTCCGTCAAGTGGAACATCCACATCATCGTGTCGTCCACCGTGTGCATACGTGTCAAGGATGTGGAGCTTCTTTGTGTGAAGTCAAACCGTTCAAAGTCGATATCCGTCAAGTGTTTGATGTCCCTCGTGTGGCGATCGAGGTGACACAACATGAACGTGAAGTGAAATCGTGTCCACATTGTCGATGCGTGCAACAAGCCGAATTCCCATCCCATGTCACGAATCATGTGCAATACGGTCCACGGCTCACGGCGCTCGTTGTTTATTTACATCATATCCAATTGATCCCGTACAAGCGTTTAAGTGATACAATCGAAGCGTTATATCAACACTCGATTAGTACAGGAACCCTTGCCAATATGGTGAAACGAGGACGCGAAGCGCTGGAATCAAATATGGACATCATCGAAGACGCCTTACTTGAATCCAACATCCTGCATGTCGATGAAACGAGTTTGCGCATCAATGGGAAACTCGCATGGGTGCATGTCGCGTGTACATCGAGATATACATACTTGGCTCCTCACGCTTCTCGTGGAAAAAAAGCGACCGATGATATCGGGATTCTTCCCCGATATGAAGGGACGATGATGCACGATGCGTTCGGTACATATCCGAAATACACACATGCCACCCATGCCCTTTGTCACGCCCATCATTTGCGTGAGTTAAAAGGATTCATCGAACAAGGGCATACGTGGGCGATGCGCATGACCACGTTTCTGTTAGCCGCCAAGCAAGCCGTCGAAGCCCATCACGGTGCACTTTCCGAAGAAGAAGCGAGACGGTGGGAACGAGTGTATGATCGCATCCTAGAAAGAGCACAACACCGATTAGAAACGATGACGCCTCTTCCGAAAAAAGCACTCGCTTTTGTTCGACGCCTTCAAAAACGAAAGGAAGAAGCGCTGCGTTTCTTACGTGAAGTACATGTTCCCTTTGACAACAACCAAGCCGAACGCGATCTTCGCATGGTCAAAGTCAAAGAGAACATTTCGGGTACGTTTCGCGAAGAAACATTCGCGCAGTCGTTTTGCATCGCAAGAAGCATCGTTTCCACACTGACGAAACACGAAAAAAACGTGTGGGATTCGTTATGTCTTCTGTTGGCAGGCGAAACGATCGATCGAGTTCTTTCCGCTACCTAGGGCATTTTCTATGACCGAAATGCCCTATTTGTGCTGGGCTTTTTTATACACTAGCACTGGGGTGAATAGTTACAAAACGAACGTCTAAGCAAGGGATGCTGCTCGATGTAGTATGCTATATCATTTTTCTGTTAGTTGTCTGGCATGTGGCGCACGGTCACATTGATGACTATTATGCGACGCTTATCTCCACCGTTTTCGGCATGGCATACAAGATATACTGCTTTCTTTCTATATTTTGAAGCTCATCAATAAATAGAAAGGTGGAAGCATGAGATGAAAGTAGAATTAAGCAAATTTCGCGTAAAGGAAGGAAAATCGAAGCGGGTGGATGAATGGATGGAATTATTAAACACACATATGAACGAGGTGCTGTTGACGCTCAAAGATGAAAAAATGCATGTCGAAGCGATCTTCCGCGAGCGAAATGAGGAAGGAGAGTTTCTTTACTGGTTCTCTGTTCAGGGAGAAGGCGGGATTTCCGTAGAAGAGTCCGAACACGAAATTGATAAAAAACATTTGGCGTTCTGGTATGAGTGTATTGATGAGGAATATAACGAACCTGTGATCACGACAGAAGTAGTGATGATTCCAGAGCATATTCGTAAGGCGATGGAGTAAGCAAGTTTGAGAAGTTAATCATGAATCTAATCACGAGTGTTGATTATCCAAAATTATACATACGCCTTCCATCAATTTGGGCATACTCAAACAAAGCAGCGGCCCTCCCCGATTTCCAATCGAGAGGAAGCTGCCCAGAGAAAAAACGGCGAACAAACGAAATGAAGGAAAGAGAGCGGTTCGTCCGTTTTTTGGTTTGATCATACAGCCATCGCAACAGCACATACGCGATGAATGCCGCAAACAGTTGGTTGTATACCGCATTTTCCGTCGTGCCAAACAAGGTCGGGACATTCAGAATATTGCTTCACCCAACGGAAAAAGACCTCAACAGTCCAACGTTGTTGGTACATGTCGGCAATGGTTTCCGCAGACGCATGGAAGAGGTTCGTCACGACCCGAATGTCGCGGCCATTCGCATCTCGAAAGATCACCACCCGGTGACGTTTGGTGGAGCGGTATTGTTTCGTTCCCAACTGGCACGTGAAGTCGGCTTGAACCGATGAGGATGTGCTGGAAAGGCGGTTCAAGCTTTTTTTCTGATGAAGTTCGATGTTGTCCTTCATCCGAATGACAAACAGCTGATGCTGCTCTACAAATCGATCGAGGCGTTCGATTTTGACATACGCCCGGTCTTCCACCAGCACTTGTTGAGCGTTCGTCAACTGTTCTCCCACTGGGCCATCGTGACGCAGTCCGGTCGTTTCCACCATGTCTGCCGGCAACGAGGATTCCGGCGAATACGCGACGTGCAGCTTCACTCCGGCGCGTTCGCCGTGATACGGTGCCCATGGCAGGCGGTTTTTCCCGACCGTGACGGTCGTCGAATCCACCACCCGAAGCGGTTTGGGAAACCGAAGCGAACGGCGGGTTTGGCGGTTGCACTTGGAAATGATCAACGCCAACAAGCGTTTCATGATGTCATAGGGAACTTCTTTCGCTTTCTTGGATACTGTGGAATAATGGAATCGCGGCAATCCATACAGAGGCCCCACATCGGCTCCGTGGCGAAAGCTTTTCCATTGATGCATGGCGGCCAGCAGGAAGAAGTGAATCAACTCGCGCAACGTAAAGGTTCGAGACGAATCACGATACCCAACCGCTTCGGCAATCAGTTGAATCTCTTCATCCGAAACAAGTTTTTGCATCAAATTCGGGAGTGTGGTATGCTTGTTCATAGAGAGCACCTCCTGGGTTTGTTTGTGTCGCTACTCACATTCTACAGGAAAGGTGCTCTTTTTTCTATACCCTTTGGATTTTATTGGATAATCAACACGCCTGATCCACTGTTGGAGCTGAATCCGCCGAAATCGCTTGACGAGTTGAACGAGCGTTTTTGGAAGT
This sequence comes from Geobacillus lituanicus, assembly GCF_050994965.1. Taxonomy (NCBI): domain Bacteria; kingdom Bacillati; phylum Bacillota; class Bacilli; order Caryophanales; family Anoxybacillaceae; genus Geobacillus; species Geobacillus lituanicus. The sequence goes on along the minus strand of NZ_CP194773.1, from coordinate 3,024,841 downwards.
GGCTTGAAGAGGAGTATCATCAAGGTGAAAGCCGATGGCACGATCACCCTGAATAAACAGCTATACGAAGTGCCGCCTCGGTTCATTGGGCAATCGATTGAGCTCCGCTATGACGAACGAGGCGTCTATGTGTACGAAGATGGCAAACGGGTGGCGGAAGCCATTCGGGTGCGTTTGGAGGACAATGCCTATGTAAAACGCCATCGGTCCCCGTTTGCGGCGATTCCGGCGAAGGAGGGAGAACACGGTGTATAAATCGTTTTACCCCCTTTCGCGGGAGCCGTTTGCGAAAGAAACAGACCCGTCCGAGGCGTATCAAGGGGCGTCATTTCAGGAAGCGTTGCGGGCGCTGGAGTACGTGAAACGAACCCGGGGGATCGGGCTGTTGATCGGAGAGCCGGGGGCGGGCAAGACGTTCGCCCTTCGGGCGCTGAAAGAGTCATTGAATCCATCATTGTATCATGTCGTCTACTTTCCGTTATCCACCGGAGGCGTGATGGATTTTTACCGTGGACTGGCCTTGGGATTAGGAGAGGAACCGAAGTACCGCAAGGTAGACCTCTTCCGCCAAATCCAGCAGGCGATCGAGCGATTGTATCATGAACGGCGGATCACGCCGGTGTTCATTTTGGATGAGATGCATTTAGCGAAGGATGCATTTTTACAGGACATCGCGATCTTATTCAACTTTGAGATGGATTCGACCAACCCATTTGTCTTGATTTTGGCCGGGCTGCCCCATTTACAGGGGAAGCTGCGGCTCAATCAGCACCGCCCTCTCGACCAGCGGATCATCATGCGATACCGGATGGGGCCGCTGGAGAAGGAAGAGGTGGCGGGCTACATCGAACATCGGATGAAACAGGCCGGGGCGAAGCATCCGATCTTCACCCCATCGGCGTTAGAGGCGATTGCCCTGCAGTCGCGGGGATGGCCTCGGGTGATCAACACGTTGGCCACGACGTGCCTGTTATACGGGTATCAGCTGAAAAAGGACGCCATTGACGAAGAAATGGTGCGCATGGCCGCAGAGGAAAATGGGGTATTAGCATGAAAGGGGCCGGATCGGCCTCTTTTGTGCTTTCTCTTTTCCATAGGTCCATCAGGCGCGCTGGAAATCTTCATCTGAAAGAGCGTGCAAACGTTCCGAAAGAATGTGCAAAATCCGGAACAATCCGCAAAAATTTTGCACATTATTTCCGAATCCGTCCGAAATAATTTGAAAAAGGGATTCTGAAATAATGTGCTAATTTACAAACAAGCGAAAGAAATGTTCCTTGCCTCTTGCCAACAAGTAAATTTTACAACTGTCGAAACAATTAGAAGGAGTGCATAAATCAATCCCCTTCTAAGGCATTGACCTTGTAATTACTTCAATGACTAACGTAAGAACAGCTAAAACGATGGTCATTAAAGTTGAACTGAATAATACTTTTCTACTGAAAACAGTAAATTTTTGGTTTCTAATGAACTTTTGATAAGCAAAATAGACGAGAATACCCAATATAATTGAGGCAATCCAACTTATTAAGCCTACTTGTGTAACCAATTTTCGCCAATCGAAAACCCAAAAGTATAGAATGGCGAAATGAATGGCTACTAAGGGTATCGTTATGATTACCGATATTAACCTTAATATAATCATCACTCCCAGATTTATTATACCATTATTTTTGAAAAAATTTGGTAAACATTTATTGAGGTTATTAGCAACAATTTTTTAGAAAAGAGCCAAAATAAAAGATAATACTTAATACAGTAACAATAAAAAAATCAAACCAACAACCCAAATCAGCTTTCTTTCCCCTACCCCGTTATTCTAGCAATAAATCCTCCTACTAAATACCCTGCTAATAAAATAATAAAAGATGCCCCTACATAAAATCCTATTCTAATAAATGTATCCTGACGGTTAACAAAATCGATAATTAAATCCAATACTTTCATATTGAATTCCTCCATAAATCTTTATTATTTACTGTAGATGAGCAAAATCACTAACATAAATTTACATCGAAACAAAAAAGGAGACATGAACCCGATTCCTTGGTTAGAATAGATGTGCTACCAAACTATTCACAAGGAGGTTCATGTCTCATGAATAGATTAGCACATCATCAAGGAATTCACAAGTTTTTCACGATGTTGGGGTTGGCCCTTTATTTTTCAAAACCTGTTATGAAGCATCTCGTTCATATCGTGGATGCGATGATCACGAAGGGCTTTTCGGGAACATTGACCGATCTTCATGATGGGAGCTTTCATCCGAACCACCGCACGACACTCAGCCATTTTTTCACGAAAAGTCCGTGGGAGGAAGAGACACTGCTTCGCAAACTCCAGCAGTGGATCCTTGTGTCGAACGCATCGCCAAACAGGAGAATCAACCCTTGTTTGTTTCGATCGATGATACGATTTGCCAAAAAACCAAGCCTTCGTCACGGGCAACACACGCGATTCAGGGATGTGATTGGCACTACTCTCACTCAGAGAAAAAATCGATTTGGGGCCATTCTCTTGTTTGGTTCATGGTTCATACTGCAACCCAGGCGTTTCCCTTTGCCTTCCGCCTCTATGACAAGACGGCGGGAAAAAGCAAAGGGGAACTTGCGATCGAGATGCTTTCTTCGTTGGATGTACGCCGTCCCGTTTATGTGCTGATGGATTCGTGATATCCATCGAAAGCGCTCGTGGAAGCTTGTCTGAAAAAAGGATTCCACGTCATCGCGATGCTCAAGACGAACCGGATTCTCTATCCGAACGGCGTTGCCGTCCAAGCGAAGCAGTCGGCCCGCTCCATCGAACCGAATGACACTCACCTCGTCACGGTGGGAGAAGAGCATTATCGCGTCTATCGTTACGAAGGAGCGCTCAACGGTCTCGACCATGCGGTGGTGCTGCTCGCTTGGAAAGCCGATCAGCCGATGACATCGGAACATCTTCACTGCGTCTTGAGCACCGACCGGGAACTAAGCGATGAAGACATCTTGCGCCACTATGCCCAACGCTGGTCGATCGAATGCTTTTTTCGACAAGCGAAAGACCAGCTGAAGCTCGATGGGTACCGTGTTCGTCAGGTTCGGGCGGTGAAACGCTGCTGGATCTTGGTGCAGCTTGCTTACGTTCGAGTCGAACAGCGATTTTTCTGATGGGCTCGATCTCTTGCGCAAGAGAAAAGGACATAGCCTCGTGGAGTTCATTTACTGTGCAGCGAAACAAAATATTCCCATTGATACCGTGAAAAAACAGCTCCACGTGGCATAAGGGGTACCCTGTTTGTTTCTTTTTACATAATTATTGTTATGAAAATTGCTCATCTACAGTTCTTACTCTAAATACTCGTTACTTAGCTCAGGATTTAAATACCTTGCCATTCCTGTTTTAACCCTTTTTAATCCAAGTTTCCGATAAAACTCTTCATTTCCAGTTGTTGAGATTAAATGCACACAAGAAACACTACTTAGTTTATCCAATAAAAACTCCATAATTTTTTTAGCTATCCCTTGCTTTTGAAAATCTCGATGGACCACAACATCATAGATTGCAGCATTAAAAACACCATCTGAAATCGCTCTTCCAAATCCAATAATTCGACCATTTACAGTAGCCAATGCTATAACATTACTTGCTTCAAAAACCTGCTTAATAATCTCGTTTGTATGCTTTGTCCAACCGACAGAACAATAAACTTCTCTCATTTCATCAAGATTTACATTAGAAAAATCACTATGTATTTTTATGTCCATAATACTCCCCCTACCGAGTCGTTAGATTAACAAACTACTTTTATATATTATGCAAGTGGTAGAAAAAATCCTTTTTTGAACATTACTGTCTGTTAGTCGAACAAGAAAATCAACAACATTATTTAACAGAGTCTCAGCTTAAATGATAAAAATCATTTTGCTCCTCTAAGGCTAATAGCTTCTTTTGCCATATAAAAAGGGAGATACATATGAATTAACCCGTGGTGCTAGATAAACTCAAACAAGCATAAAAATAGCCCTTGCATGAGGATCCCCTTAAAATGAAAGTGCAACCAACCATTAAAAAGGAGGAAAAAAGAGGTGCGGCGGCGAATATAGTGAGAGGAACGGATTTGACTAGATAAGGGGGAGAGGAAGATGAGCGAACAATATCCGGTGCTCTCGGGCGCCGAGCCATTTTACGCCGAAAACGGGCCGGTCGGGGTGCTGCTCGTGCACGGATTCACCGGCACGCCCCACAGCATGCGCCCGCTCGCTGAAGCGTATGCGAAAGCCGGCTATACCGTTTGCCTGCCGCGCTTAAAAGGGCACGGAACGCATTACGAAGACATGGAACGGACGACGTTCCACGATTGGGTCGCCTCGGTCGAAGAAGGATATGGATGGCTGAAACAACGATGCCAAACCATTTTTGTCACCGGGCTGTCGATGGGCGGGACGCTCACGCTTTATTTGGCGGAACATCACCCAGACATCTGCGGCATCGTGCCGATTAACGCCGCTGTCGACATCCCGGCCATCGCCGCCGGGATGACGGGCGGGGGCGAGCTGCCGAGGTATCTGGATTCGATCGGTTCGGACTTGAAAAATCCGGATGTGAAAGAGCTGGCATACGAGAAAACGCCGACCGCTTCGCTTCTTCAGCTGGCTAGGTTGATGGCACAGACAAAAGCGAAACTCGATCGCATCGTCTGTCCGGCGTTGATTTTTGTCTCCGACGAAGATCACGTCGTGCCGCCGGGAAACGCCGACATCATCTTTCAAGGCATTTCATCGACGGAGAAAGAGATCGTCCGCCTCCGAAACAGCTACCATGTGGCGACGCTCGATTACGACCAACCGATGATTATTGAACGGTCTCTCGAATTTTTCGCCAAGCACGCCGGATAAAACGAATCGGTATATGGCTGATCCTGTTCAAAGGAGCATTCCCGTTAGGAGCTTTTCCGGGGACTTGATCAAAAAAAGCCCTCTTGGTATGATGCAGGGGTGTCAACCACATCACTCACCATACCAAGGAGGACTTCAGATGAATTGTACACAAAACTATAAAATTGATCAAGTACCCGAACAAACGCTTGTCGTGGGTATTGATATCGCGAAACGAACCCACTACGCCTGCTTCGTGGATGACCGGGGGCGCGTGCTTCGCAAATCGTTCCCGATCTTCCAGTCGAAAGAGGGGTTTCAACAGCTGTATGAAGCGATTCAGGAGGCGATGCAAGCGTTCGTGTTTTCTGCAAAGAAAAAATACAGAGTTTCGCAACGAAAAGTGCAGAGAATTACAACTTGACATGGAGCCTCTGGGGGCGTGATGAAAAAGCCAGGAAGCCAGCAATATCAAGGGCTGGCTATGCCTAAAAAGGCTATCACGCCCCCCTCTCCATGTAAAGTTGGCCTAAGCCAAATTCTCTGCAGATCTCTGCATTTTTATTTTGCAATAAACACGTTCGGAAAGCCGCAGGTGATCGTCGCCGTGGAGCCGACCGGGCACTACTGGTTGAACCTGGCCTACTTCCTCGAGGAGCACGGGATCCCGTTGGTCATGGTCAACCCGGCGCATGTGTGCCGGTCGAAAGATGACAACCTGCCGACGAAACACGACGCCAAAGACGCCCTGGTCATTGCCAGACTGGCAAAAGACGGACGATTCCTCGTTCCCCGGCTGCTGTACGAGATTGAAGCCGATTTGCGCGTGGGGAGCACGCTCAAAGAGAAGCTCCGCAAGGAACAGACGGCGGTGAAAAACGCGATCGTCCGCTGGACGGATCGGTATTTTCCAGAGTTTTGGACCGTGTTTCGTGACTTGGGGAAAACGGCGCTTTCGGTGTTGGAGTGGACGCCGCTTCCGGCTGATATGGCCGGCCGGACGGTGGAGGAGCTTCTTGAGGTGTACCGGCAAAGCGAAGGGATGAAATGCCCGCAGAAGGCCAAAATTCAGGCGTTGATCAACACCGCGAAGGACTCGATTGGGGTGACGGAAGGGACAGCGATGGCCCGGTTTGAGATCGCCGCGCTCGTCCGCCGATACCGCCAATTGGAGGCGGAGATCGCTGCACTGGACGCCGAGTTGAAGGCATTGGTTCAAACGACGATGGAGTACCAATGGTTGAAAACGGTCGACGGGTTGGGAGACGCCACGATCATCGATCTGCTGGCGGAGATCGGCAGCTTCGCCCATTATCGGGACCCGCGCCAATTGGTGAAGTTGGCGGGCCTGACGCTCAAGGAGAACTCCTCCGGCCAGCGCAAAGGGCAAAAGCACATCTCCAAACGGGGACGGAAACGGTTGCGCTCGGTGCTGTTTCGGGCGATGATTCCGCTGATTCGGCACAACGAGGCGTTTCGCGAGCTGCATGAATATTACACGACCCGCCCCGTCAACCCGCTGACCGGAAAGCAGTCCATCGTCGCCTTGTGCCGGAAGCTGTTGAATGTGCTGTTTGCGATTTGTACGAAGAAACAAGCGTTTGACGCGGAGCGAATGAAACAGGACGTCTTGTCCCAAGTGCAACGGGCGGCCTAAGGCCTCCCCCCTGCGAACGGAAGAATCGTTGGACAACGAGATGACACCGGAGAAGCTGGCGTGATTTCATCCATTCGACCTTGAGTCCCTAAAGGAGCTTGGCCGGCCTCCGCCTGATGACGAGACCGAACGAGGGAATGTTGGCGCGAAGACGCCCGGAGACATGGGAGGGTTCGTCCTCATCAGCGACGCGGAGATCCAAAGGGTGCATCGAATATGCTTCCGCCACGGAATGAAAATATACCCATCCGTGACCGCGAAGCGCACCCTAGGTCTGTAAGATATCCACAAAACTGAAAAAGGATGTAAGGGGTTTTGTCGAAAAATATTTTTTGGACACCCCTGAGAGGCCGAAAAGCCTTGATACATCAACATTTCTAGAGGGAGGATGGCTATGGGGAACATTCAACCAAGGCGGTTGATGACGGCAAGCGGCCGGCCGATTGTCGTACGGACGGCATCACCTGAGGATGCCGAGCGTGTCGTTGCGTTTGTGAAGGCGGTGGCGGCGGAAGCGCCGTATTTGCTGACGACGGAGGCAGAAGTGGTGACTACGAGCGAGCGGCAAAAACAATGGCTGCAACAAATTATGGATGATCCGGGAAAGTTGGCGATTGTCGCCGAGCATGACGGGGAAATAATCGGGCTTTTAGATTTTCATAACGGCCATAAGCAGCGAACCAGACACCAAGGGTCCTTCGGCATGAGCGTGAAAAGCGATTTTCGGGGCCAAGGGGTCGGCAAGGCGCTGCTTGCGGCGCTTCTTGATTGGGCAACGGAACATCCGTTCATTGAGAAAGTGTGCCTCGAGGTTGTGGCTGACAATACGAATGCGCTTCGCTTGTATCAAATGTTTGGGTTTGTCGAAGAAGGGGTGAAGAAAAACGCCGTCAAAATCGATGACAACACGTACTGGGATTTGATCGTGATGGCCCGCTTTGTCAAATAGGGGGACGGGGTGGCATCAAAAGTGTTATGAAAACTCCACACAGACCATCCCATTGAGCATCGAAGGGATGCTCAAGGCTGGATTCGCCTTTGGCCAACACCCGCCAAAGGTGGGAAAGAGTCATCAAGGGCGACGGGGACAAAAAGAAGGCAATCGAAAAACCGCCCTTGCCTTTATCGAATGTTACCTTTGGCGGCGTTCGGTTGGTCAAGGGTTCGCTTCGCCGAACCCGGCAGGTTTTCTCTTCGACGGGCTCGGGAGGACAAAAAGGTCAGGCTGTCTCTTGTTGGAGAAACGCTTGTGCCATGGCGATCAGCTTCGTTCACTGGGCCGACATATGCGATAGCTCGGCGAGCTCCGGGATGACGACCGGCACCCGGCCTTCGAGCGCGCTATGCGGGCGCAGAAAGTGGAAATAGCCACCTTGGAGGTTTGGAGATCCTCCTTTGAAACATGGGTGTTCCTTCTTTGTTATGGAGCAAGGATTTCCAATGTTTAGAGGAATTTCTGTGCTACTTTTATTAGTTTATCCCTATGTTTTTCAATATCGGCCACCGTTTCGATATATACTGTTGTTCTCCCTTCATCATTGAACTGAATGTACTTGTTGCTTGTATTGAGTCCGAGACGGCAAATCCATCTTCGGATGTTATTGTCCAGTAAAACATTGAAGTAGCTCAAGTTATCGCGATAATAGATACGTTCGGGATCGAGAATCTCCCTTAGGAGCAGCCGCACTAATACATACCCCTCAAGCTCCTCCTCTGTAGTGACGATCTGCGGCGCATTGTGTTCCTCTTTTGGATCTTCGGGAACATCTGGCGCTTTCTCTTCTTTCGCTTGGGCGGTCTCTTCTTCGTCACTGTTGGCTAAGGCAGCCTTAAGTTTATCGTTGACTTGGTCGTTTAGAAACTGTTTCAGTGCCTTTTTCACAAGTCCTTGAAACTTTTCGATCACGTTTTTAGTTTTCTTTCCGGGATAAATATCGCTGATGATGAATGCAACAAACTCATCGGACGGGTTTTCCCACTGATTATTCAGGAACTGTTTAATTTCATTTAGGTATTTTAATTCGGATGCGGCGCTGAAAATGCTGTCGACATCGAAACTGCTTTTTCGGAATTTCGCCAGCTCGACAATTTGATTTTCTCTCGGTTCAGCGAGGTTAAACTCGAAAAATGGCACTGAATCCATTTTGTTTTGTTCATCGAGATCGGTATAAAATCTGTATAAGATGCCGTTAGTCAAAATAGCGAACTTAGCTGAGGTTGCACCAAAATATCTAAACAGCTGCGAATCGTGTTTATCCAGCTTTTGATTGGCGGCCTTAGCTTCAATGAGAATAACCGGTTTTCCATCGATCATAATGGCGTAGTCGACTTTTTCCCCTTTTTTGATTCCCACGTCAGCTGTAAACTCCGGTAAAAACTCTTCCGGATTGAAAATATCGTACCCTAGAACTTGAAAGAAAGGCATAATGATCGATGTTTTCGTAGCTTCCTCTGTCGCTATAGTATTTTTTAATCTGTTCACCCTTTTCGATAGTGTCTGGATCTGCTCGATGAAGTGATCCATTTTGCTCCACCCCTCTGCATAAAATTTATATGTCCTTGACGGACCATTTATATCCCCCTTTGCTAGATTTTCAGCGAAACGTTTTACGAAAATTTTGTATCTTTATAGTATAATACAGATGACAATGATTTGATGAGTGGGGGATGGACATTGAAAAAACGGAAGAAATACGCGGCGGCGAGCGTGGTGTTGGCGTTGGGGCTGCTGGCCCCTTCGTTTGGGCCGACGGCGGTAGGCGCGGAGGAGCGGGACGTCGTCAAGCTGCGCATTTTAGTGGCGTTCCGGTGACGATGCCGGGTTCATGGGGCGATACGCTCGGCGTGATCGACTTGACGGTCGAGCAAGTCGACGGAAAATGGAAAGTGACGCAAGCGAAAGCCCAACTCCGTCCAGTGTATGACAAGGCGACGAAAACGCCGTTGGTTGACAGCGATTCGGCCGTCGAGCAGGCCATTCAGGCGGAGCACGAAGCGACGATCCAGTACGTCCGCAGCCCGGTTGGAAAAACTACGAGCCCGATCAACAGCTATTTTGCACTCGTTCAAGATGATCCGTCCGTGCAAATCGTCACGAACGCCCAAAAGTGGTATGTGGAAAAAATGTTAAAAGGGACGCAGTATGAAGGCCTTCCGGTGCTGTCAGCCGGCGCTCCGTTCAAGGCCGGCGGGCGCGGTGGACCGAGCTATTACACGGATATTCCGGCAGGGGAAATCGCCATTAAAAACGTCGCCGATTTGTACTTGTATCCAAACACGGTGTATGCGCTGAAAATTACGGGAGCCGAGTTGAAAGAATGGCTTGAGTGGTCGGCGGGGCAATTCAACCAAATCGACCCGAACAAGACAGGCATTCAGCCGCTTATCAACAACGACTTCCCGACGTACAACTTCGACATTATTGATGGAGTGACGTATGAGATCGATGTCACCGAGCCGGCGAAATACGACAAAAATCAAAATGTGATCAACCCGAAAGCAAACCGCATTAAAAACTTGCGATTCCAAGGCAAACCGGTGACGCCGAAGATGGAATTTATCGTTGCGACGAACAACTATCGGGCGACGACGAACCGGATCATCAATCCGGGCGGGAAAAACACGATTTTGGCTGCGCCGGATGAAAACCGGCAAGTGATCATCGATTATATTCGCGAAAACGGAACGATCAACCCGTCCGCGGACGGCAACTGGACCTTTGCGCCAGTGAAAGGGAAAGCATCGGTGACCGTTTCCTTTGAATCGTCACCGGAAGCACAAAAATATTTGCCGCCAGACAGCCGCATCCGCTATGTGGCGACATTGTCCAACGGGTTTGCCCAATACGAACTTACGCTGTTGTCTTGGAAAGAAACGAAAACAAACCATTCGAAAGAGCTAGAAAAATCTGGACGTTAAGAAGAGGTTGGAAAAATAGCAGGTGATTTCGTATAAAATACTGCTAGTTCCAGCTGTTTCTTAATTAGAACAACCTTGCGGAATCAATCTTCTTTTTCGGCGAAATGCCGCTGATTTGCTCGTGACAGCCGTTTTTTACCGGCCTTTTAGGTGACACGAAAATGTGACTAAAAGTATTTCTGGCGCTACTGCCATTTTTTCCATTTCGAAAATATCGCCTTTTTGACTGACGATGAGAAGAAGATCTTTTACGTTAACGTCATTTCCGAAAGAAGTCTCCCACCTCAAGGAATGTGAAGAGCGATCGATCAATGAGTAGGTGGGAGATGAATTTCGGTTGGCCATCGCCGATGAATATGATCGTCTAGGGTTCAAACCGACACCTTTGGAACGAAGGGAAGCGTAAATAAAGGGTTCTTGTTTGTGGCTTACCGTTCAGCGAACACGCACAAGTCGCTTGAAGCCCCTGCCTCTAAGCGAAGCGTAGGTGGTGGGCAGTTCACTTCTAACAAGGACAGTGAAAAACAGCCGCTTTCGTTGAGCGGGCGGTCATGGAAGGAAAAAAGATGTTCGATTGGGGAAGCGCTGCTTGTCCGACCGGGCGCTACCCATCATCTGCTTTTTTCGAAGGCCGGTGGACATCGAGGTTTTTGGGATCATTCGTTTTGGAAAACGGAACGATTTTGTCACTGTATCGGTGGTGAAGCCACCCACCTTTTGTAACATTGCCCGAAAGCAGTGCCGCTGTCCATGGATGATTGTTTGCTAGCTTGGTCAGGAGGGAGACATGTGTTAGGCATTACAAGTTACGGGATGTATTTGCTGGCGTCGATTTTGATGCATGCCACTCCGGGAGTGGATACGATGTATATTATGGGGCGCAGTGTGGCGCAAGGGAGAAAAGCGGGCGTGTATTCGGTGTTGGGCATTTCGACGGGGGTGTTCATTCATACGTTGCTCGCTGCGTTTGGTTTGGCGGTGATTTTGCAGCAGTCGGTTGTCTTATTTACGGCTGTGAAAATCGCTGGCGCGGCGTATTTGGTGTATCTTGGCATCAAAATGATGCGGCAGCCGGCGCCGCCCGCGTTGGAGTCGGGGGAGTTGGCGCCGATAAAGCTGAACAAGATTTATTGGCACGGCGTGACGACGAATGTGTTGAATCCGAAAGTGGCGTTGTTTTTCCTTTCGTTTTTGCCGCAATTCATCGAAACGGCCCAGCCATACGGCCCGCTTCCGTTTCTGCTGCTCGGCGTTTCGTTCGTGGTGACGAGCACGCTGTGGGGGCTTGGCGTCGTCTATGTCGCCGCGCTGGCGACGAAACGGATGCGTCAAAACGCGAAAATGGCGCTTCTTGTCAATCGATTGACAGGGATCGTGTTTATCGGGCTTGGTGTGAAGCTGCTGCAAACGAAAGCGTCGTGAGCGAGGGCGAACGGCGTCAGAAAGCATGATCCTCACCTGCCTGAAAGCGCGGGCGGTGATTCGGTGCGGAGGTTGGCTAGAGGAATGGGGACGGATGACAAAGGAATAGCGGTGATTCTCCTTGTGGCGGGAATCGGGGTGTTTCCGTTTGGGATCGTGATCATTAAGCAGCAGTGGGAAGAATACAAGAAGAAGGAGGGGCGTGAGCGGAGAATAGTCTTGTTTTTTGAAATGATCGATCTTTGGTCAACATGGGTGCTATTTCTCTCCCTGCTCCTCATATTGGGAGGCGCGGCACTGTTGTGGAGATGAGCAGAAAAGAGGGCAGCCGCCCTCTTTTTCTTCCGCTACGACCGCTCGCTGAAGGCGATTTGGATGCCGATGGCGGCGAAAAGGATCCCTTTTAGCCAGTTGATCCGCCGAGCGATTCGTTCGTTCGACAGCAGCCAGTGGCGCAGTTTTTCCGCACCGATGCTCACTAAGGTGAAGACAGCGAGAGCTTGAACGAGAAAGATGACGCCTAATACGAGCATTTGCTGCGGGATCTGGCCCGCTGACGGATCAACGAACTGCGGCAGGAGCGCCAAAAAGAAGAGCGACACTTTCGGATTGAGCACGTTCATGACAATGCCTTTTTTGTACAGCGAGGCGTATGCCATTGGCTTCTGCCGCCCAAAGGAGAGGCCCTCGTCTCGTTCACGGAACGCCTGCCAGGCCAGGTACAGCAAATACACAGCTCCTGCATATTTGACGACGGAAAAGGCCAAGGCGGATTGGTAAATGACGGCCGAGACGCCGAGCACCGCCGCGCTGATATGGACAAGCAGGCCGGTGCACAGCCCGAGCGCGGTGGCGATGCCTGCGTGTTTGCCTTGCGACACGCTTTGGGCGATGACGAATAAAATGTCCGGGCCCGGCGCCAATGTAAGCAATATGGCGACGCTGAAAAACGAGAAGATCGTTCCGATTCCCATGAGGCATCCCTTCCTTCGGCATGATGACTCTATATGTTCGCCGCGGATCGTATTGATTCCTTTTTGTTTGAAAGGGAAAATGGACAAACGAAAAAGCCGCCCATGCCATTCAAAGCAGAGGCGGCATTTCCTATTCATGGGAAGCTTTTTTCTCCAAAAACGACCGGCCATATTGGCCATGGTCATGGAGCATGGCGTGCTCGACTTGGATCGTGGCATGCTCAATGCCGTATTTTTCCTTCAGCATTTCATTCACCGCCAAAATGACACAAAGCGGCTGGATGTGCTCGCTGACAAACACATGGGCCGACAGCGAGTAATGGTCGGTGGAGATGGCCCATAAATGCATGTCGTGCACGTCTTCGACCCCTTCGATCTGTCGAATGTCGGTGCGGATTTGTTCGAGATCGAACCCATCAGGTACGGCTTCCATTAAGATGAGATACGATTCACGCATAATTTTCGCCCCGCCTGTGAAAATGATGGCGGCGATCACGAGGCTGATGATCGGATCGAAAATCGTCCAGCCGGTGAAGTAAATGAGCAGCGCGGACACGATGACGCCGATCGAGCTGATTAAGTCGCCGATGAAATGCCAAAGGGCGCTCTGAACGTTCAAGTTGTCTTCTTCTTTCGTGCTCCGGCTTAAGACGATGGTCAACGTCAAGTTAACGATGAGGCCGATCGCCGCGATTCCGAGCATAAGACGAAAGTTGATCGGTTCAGGATGAAGAAAACGCTGAATGCCTTCCCATAAAATCCACAGCGCAATGACGGCCAACGTCAGCCCGTTCAAAAACGATGTGATGATTTCAAATCGCAAAAAACCGAACGTAAAGCGGCGGTTCGGCGGGCGCGTTGCCATGTAGAGGGCGACCATGCTCAATCCAAGCGCCAATACATCGGATGCCATATGGACCGAATCGGACAAGAGGGCGAGTGAGTTGGAAATCAGTCCGCCAATGATTTCAACGGCGGTGAAAAACATGGTCAACAAAAGCGTCACCCAGAGCGCTTTTTTTGATTCATGTTGCGTTTTGACGTGCGGGAGGTGGTGAAAATCGTACAGTGTTGGAGCCATAATGCACCTCCGTTATTTATAATAATTATCAACTTATATATATTATAATATAAAAATCCGCTTGTGTGCAAATGAAATTTCGACAGCGAGAAAGAGCGGTTGTTGGAATTTGTCTAAAAATATAGACGAACAATTCAAGGAATGAATCCTGCTGCTGGCGAATAGGAGTCAATATTGTGTATGGCCATCATCTTGCTTCAGAAAGGATGCGATCGAACTTGATTGCGGCGAATCCGACGGATTTGGAAGTGTATTTGTTTCATGAAGGCAGCTTGCATAAAAGCTACGAGCTGTTTGGCGCCCACGTGATCGATGAGGGCGGAAGGGCCGCCACCCGCTTTTGCGTCTGGGCGCCGCATGCGCGCGACGTGCGCCTGGTCGGCAGCTTTAACGGCTGGGACGGGGCGAAGTTCCGCCTCACCAAAGTGAACGATGAAGGAGTATGGACGATCGTTGTCCCGGAAAACTTGGAAGGGCATTTGTATAAGTATGAGATCGTCACGCCGGATGGGCGGGTGCTGCTGAAAGCGGACCCGTACGCGTTTTGCTCCGAATTGCGCCCCCACACCGCCTCGATTGTCTACGATCTGAAAGGATACCAGTGGAACGATCAGTCTTGGCAGCGGAAGAAGCGGCGAAAGCGGATTTACGAGCAGCCGATGGTCATTTATGAGCTCCATTTCGGTTCGTGGAAGAAAAAGGAAGGTCGTTTTTTGACGTACCGTGAGATGGCCGATGAACTTATCCCGTACGTGCTAGAGCGTGGATTTACGCACATTGAGCTGCTTCCGCTTGTCGAGCATCCGCTCGACCGTTCGTGGGGGTATCAAGGGACCGGCTATTATGCGGTGACAAGCCGCTACGGTGCGCCGCATGATTTCATGTATTTCGTCGACCGCTGCCATCAGGCAGGAATCGGGGTCATTCTCGATTGGGTGCCGGGGCATTTTTGCAAGGACGCCCACGGGTTATATATATTTGACGGCGCCCCGACGTACGAATATGCGAACGAAAAAGACCGGGAAAATTACGTCTGGGGGACGGCGAATTTTGACTTAGGCAAACCGGAAGTGCGCAGTTTTCTCATCTCCAACGCCTTGTTTTGGCTCGAGTATTACCACGTCGACGGATTCCGCGTCGATGCGGTCGCGAACATGCTGTATTGGCCGAACAACGACCAGCTCTATGAAAACCCGTATGCGGTCGAGTTTTTGCGCAAGTTAAACGAAGCGGTGTTTGCCTATGACTCCAACGTCTTGATGATCGCTGAAGATTCGACCGATTGGCCGCGGGTGACGGCGCCGACGTATGACGGCGGGCTTGGCTTTAACTACAAGTGGAACATGGGCTGGATGAACGACATGCTGAAGTATATGGAAACGCCGCCGCATGAGCGGAAGCATGCACACAATCAAGTCACCTTTTCCCTCCTTTATGCGTATTCAGAAAATTTCATTTTGCCGTTTTCTCATGATGAAGTTGTGCATGGCAAAAAGTCGCTGCTCAACAAAATGCCGGGGTCGTACGAGGAGAAGTTCGCCCAGCTGCGGCTGTTGTACGGCTACATGATGGCCCACCCCGGGAAAAAGTTGTTGTTTATGGGCAACGAATTCGCCCAGTTTGACGAATGGAAGTTTGAGGGAGAGCTCGACTGGGTGCTGTTTGATTTTGACTTGCACCGGAAGATGGATGAGTATGTCAAGCAATTGATCGCCTGCTACAAGCGGTATAAGCCGTTTTACGAGCTCGACCACGACCCGCAGGGGTTTGAATGGATCGACGTTCATAATGCCGAACAAAGCATTTTCTCGTTCGTCCGCCGCGGGAAAAAAGACGGTGATCTGTTGGTAATTGTTTGCAATTTCACAAATCAAGCGTACGACGACTACAAAGTCGGCGTGCCGCTTTTGGCCCCGTATCGGGAAGTGCTGAACAGCGATGCGGTGGACTTTGGTGGATCAGGGCATGTCAATTCGAAGCGGCTTCCGGCGTTCAATGAACCGTTTCATGGAAAGCCGTACCATGTGCGCATGACGATTCCGCCATTTGGCATTTCAATCTTGCGCCCAGTGCAAAAACGAGAGGAGAGAAAGCAAAATGAAGAAGACGTGCATCGCCATGTTATTGGCCGGCGGGCAAGGAAGCCGGCTTCGCTCGCTGACGACAAACATCGCGAAACCGGCCGTGCCGTTCGGCGGGAAGTATCGGATCATTGATTTTACATTGAGCAACTGCACGAATTCCGGCATCGATACGGTCGGCGTGCTGACGCAGTACCAGCCGCTCTTTCTTCACTCGTACATCGGCATCGGAAGCGCGTGGGATTTGGACCGGCGAAACGGCGGGGTCACCGTCCTGCCGCCCTATTCCGTCTCGTCCGGCGTGAAATGGTATGAAGGCACCGCCAACGCGATTTATCAAAATATGAATTATATTGAACAGTACGACCCGGACTACGTGCTCGTGCTGTCTGGCGACCACATTTACAAAATGGACTATCGGCAGATGCTCGACTACCATATCGCCAAACAGGCCGATGTGACGATTTCCGTTATTGAAGTGCCATGGGAAGAAGCGAGCCGGTTTGGCATTATGAATACGAATGACGAGATGCAAATTGTCGAGTTTGCCGAAAAACCGGCGGAGCCAAAGAGCAATTTGGCGTCGATGGGCATTTACATTTTCAATTGGCCGCTGTTGAAAGAATACTTGAAAATCGACAACGCTGACCCGCATTCGTCGCACGATTTCGGCAAAGACATCATCCCGCTTTTGCTTCGCGAACGCAAGCGGTTGTTTGCCTACCCGTTCCAAGGCTACTGGAAAGATGTTGGCACGGTGAAAAGCTTGTGGGAAGCGAACATGGACTTGTTGGATGAGGACAACGAGCTCGACTTGTTCGACCGCTCATGGCGCATTTATTCCGTCAATCCGAATCAGCCGCCGCAATACATTTCCCAGGAGGCGGAAGTGGCGGACTCACTCGTCAATGAAGGGTGCGTCGTCGAAGGGACGGTCAAGCGTTCAGTGCTGTTTCAAGGCGTCCGTATCGGCAAAGGGGCGGTCGTGAAAGAATCGGTCATTATGCCAGGAACGACAGTCAGCGAAGGAGCGTATGTCGAGCGGGCGATCGTCACGCCGGATTGCGTCATCCCGACGCATGCCTCGATTGCCCCGGACGAAGACGGCGAGGTGGTGCTTGTGACCGCCGAATGGCTTGCGCAATGGAATGAGGAAACCGCGAGGAAGGATGAAGCGTGATGAACAACAAGATGTTAGGCGTCATTGACGCGACGATGTATATGGAGGCGTTAGCGCCGCTTATCGAACAGCGCTCGATCGCCGCGGTGCCGTTTGCCGGCCGGTATCGGCTCATTGATTTCGTGCTCTCAAGCATGGTTAACTCCGGCATTGAGAGTGTTGCGATTTTTTCGAAATATCAGTACCGTTCGCTCATGGACCATTTAGGGTCAGGGAAAAACTGGGACTTAAACCGAAAGCGGGACGGACTGTTTTTCTTCCCATCGCCGGATTTGCTGTTTTCCGGCGAGCGCCGCGTCGGGGCATTTGCCCACTTCGAGCAGCACATCGACTATTTTTTGCGGAGCCGGCAAAAATATGCCGTCATCG
Organism: Geobacillus lituanicus; assembly: GCF_050994965.1. Lineage (NCBI taxonomy): Bacteria > Bacillati > Bacillota > Bacilli > Caryophanales > Anoxybacillaceae > Geobacillus > Geobacillus lituanicus. The sequence goes on along the minus strand of NZ_CP194773.1, from coordinate 3,007,303 downwards.
CGAACAGCTATACGGTGTGCAACATCGATTTTGCCGCCGTCTTGAAGCGCCATATCGAAAATGGCTGCGATGTGACCGAAATCCGTCATCGCGGTCGGTCGCTTGAGATGTATTTGCTAGACACGTCGCTGCTGCTTGATTTAATCGCCGATTACAAAAACCGCGGCTACCGAAGCATCGTCGACGTCGTCCGCGATGACCGCCATTCACTGTCGATTTGCGATTACGAATACACGGGGTATGCGGCGGTCATCGATTCGGTGGGACAATATTTCCGCTCAAGCATGGAACTATTGGATCGGAACGTCTGGGAACAACTCTTTCTCGCGGAGCGGCCGATTTATACGAAAGTGAAAGACGAGCCGCCGACGAAGTACGGGCGGGAAGGGATCGTAAAGCGCTCGATGATCGCCAACGGCTGCGTCATTGACGGGACGGTGGAAAACAGCGTCTTGTTCCGCTCTGTGAAGATCGGCAAAGGAGCGGTCGTGAAAAACAGCATTATTATGCAAAAGTGCCAAATCGGCGACGGCTGCGTCCTCGATGGCGTCATTATCGATAAAGACGCCAAGGTCGAACCGGGCGTGGTGTTGAAAGGAACGGCTGATCAACCGTTTGTCGTCCGCAAAGGAACGGTGCAGGGGGAGGTCGCCAGCCGATGAACGTGCTATTTGCCGTTTCCGAATGCGCCCCGTTCGCCAAATCGGGGGGATTGGCCGACGTTGCCGGCGCGCTGCCGAAAGAGCTGCGCCGGCTCGGCGTTGACGCCCGTGTCATGCTGCCGAAATATGAGACGATCGCCCGCGAATGGAAAGAGAAGATGAACAAAACGGCGGAGTTCACCGTGCCGGTCGGGTGGCGCCGCCAATATGCCGGCGTGGAGGAGCTCGAGCACGACGGGGTCATCTATTACTTCATCGACAACGAGTATTACTTCAAACGGCCGCAGCTGTACGGCCATGATGACGACGGCGAGCGGTTTTCTTATTTTTGCCGGGCGGTGCTGGACGCGCTGCCGGAGATCGGGTTTCAGCCCGACATCATTCATTGCCATGACTGGCACACCGGCATGATTCCATTTTTGCTGCGCGAGCAATACCACCATGATCCGTTTTATGCGGATATCCGCACGATGTTTACGATTCACAACTTGCAGTTTCAAGGGCTGTTTCCGCGCGGGATTTTAGAGGATTTGTTGAATTTGGACGGACGGTATTTTACTGTCGACCAGCTCGAGTTTTACGGAAGCGTCAGCTTTATGAAAGGGGCGCTTGTCGCCTCCGATTTGATCACGACGGTCAGCCCGACGTACAAAGAAGAGATTCAAACCGCCTATTACGGCGAGCGGTTGGACGGCTTGCTGCGGGCGCGGCGGGCCGATTTGCTCGGCATCTTAAACGGCATTGACGACGAGTTTTACAACCCGCAAACCGATCCGTTTTTGGCGGCGACCTATAGCGTACATACGCGGGAAAGAAAAAAACTCAACAAGCGCGCTTTGCAGCGGCGGTTCGGTCTGCCAGAGCGGGATGATGCGCCCATCGTCGCCATGGTGACGCGAATGACGGCGCAAAAAGGGCTCGATTTGGTGACGTGCGTCTTTCATGACCTCATGCAGGAAGACATGCAGCTCGTCGTGCTCGGCACCGGGGATTGGCGCTTTGAACAGTTTTTCTCGCAAATGGCGGCGGCCTATCCGGACAAAGTCGGGGTGTACATCGGCTTTCACGAACCGCTCGCCCATCAAATCTATGCGGGCGCGGACTTGTTTTTAATGCCGTCGTTGTTTGAACCGTGCGGGCTGAGCCAAATGATCGCGCTTCGGTATGGGACGATTCCGATCGTTCGGGAAACGGGCGGGCTGAACGATACGGTGCAATCGTACAATGAATTCACAGGAGAAGGGAACGGGTTCAGCTTTACGAACTTTAACGCCCACGACATGTTGTACACGATCCGCCGGGCGCTGTCGTTTTACCGCCAGCCGTCTGTCTGGGAGCGGCTCATGGAGCGGGCGATGCGCGGCGATTACAGCTGGCGCCGGTCGGCGAGGGAGTATCGAAAAGCGTACGAACAGCTGAACAAAAAGGGGGAAGACGCGCTTGTTCGCGGATAAAGAAACGTTTCAACGGGCGTTTGTGACGCGGGTCGAGGAGTTGTGCGGCAAACCGTTTGCGGAGTCGACGGCGCGCGATCATTATCATGTCCTTGGCCATATGGTGCGCGAACATATCAGCCGCCATTGGATCGCGACGAACGAGCGCTGCCGGGCGGAGCGGCGGAAGCAAGTGTATTATTTGTCGATTGAGTTTTTGTTGGGTCGCCTGCTCGGCAACAATTTGTTAAACCTCGGCGTCCGCTCGGTCGTCGAGGAAGGATTGCGCGAGCTCGGCATTCGCCTCGAAGATGTCGAGGAATGTGAGGCGGACGCCGGGCTTGGCAACGGCGGGCTGGGGCGGCTCGCCGCCTGTTTTCTTGACTCGCTCGCCACATTGAATTTGCCGGGCCACGGGCACGGCATCCGCTACAAGCATGGGCTGTTTGACCAAAAGATCGTCGACGGTTATCAAGTCGAACTGCCGGAGCAATGGCTGCGAAACGGGAACGTTTGGGAAATCCGGAAAGAAGAGCTGGCGGTCGAAGTCCGGTTTTGTGGGCGGGTTGAGGTGTCGGAGCAAAACGGCCGCCTTGTCTTCCGCCATGTCGACAGCGAAAACGTGATGGCGGTGCCGTACGACGTGCCGGTCATCGGCTACGGGACGAACACGGTCAACACGCTCCGGCTTTGGAGCGCCGAACCGGCGAAGACCTTCCCGCTCCATAAAGATGTCATGCAATACAAACGGGAGACCGAAGCCATTTCCGAGTTTTTGTACCCGGACGATACGCATGACGAAGGAAAAATTTTGCGGCTGAAGCAGCAGTATTTTCTCGTCGCCGCCAGCCTCGGCAGCATCACTCGCGCCCATCGCCGCCAGCACGGGAGCTTGCGCCGCCTCCATGAATATGTCGCCATTCATATCAACGACACGCACCCCGCGCTTGCGATTCCGGAGTTGATGCGCATTTTGCTCGATGAGGAAGGGATGAGCTGGGAAGAGGCTTGGCACATTACGACCCATACGATCGCGTACACGAATCATACGACTCTGGCGGAAGCGCTCGAGAAATGGCCGATTCGTCTGTTTCAGCCGCTGTTGCCGCGCATTTATATGATCGTCGATGAAATCAACGAACGGTTTTGCCGCGAGCTGTGGGAACGCTACCCTGGCGATTGGGGGCGGATTGAACAAATGGCCATCATCGCCCACGGAATGGTGAAAATGGCTCACTTGGCCGTCGTGGCAAGCCATAGCGTCAACGGCGTGGCGAAACTGCATACCGACATTTTGAAACAGCGGGAAATGCGCCTGTTTTACGAATGGGCGCCGCACAAGTTCAACAATAAGACGAACGGCGTGACGCACCGGCGCTGGCTCTTAAAAGCCAACCCCGAGCTGTCGGCGTTGATTACGGAAACGATTGGTCCGCGCTGGATCCGCGAGCCGGAAGCATTGATTGAGCTGAAGTCTTATGCTTCCGATCCGGCGTTTCAGCAGGCGTTGGCTGCGGTCAAACAGCAGCGGAAGGCGAGGCTCGCCGCCCGCATTTACGAAAAAACCGGGATTCTTGTTGACGAATCGTCCATTTTTGACGTGCAAGTGAAGCGGCTGCACGCTTATAAACGGCAGTTGTTAAACGTTTTGCACATCATGCATTTGTACAATCGGCTGAAGGAGGATGCACACTTCTCGATTCACCCGCGCACGTTTATCTTCGGGGCGAAGGCGTCGCCGGGCTATTACTACGCCAAGAGGATTATCAAGCTGATCCATTCGGTCGCCGAGAAGGTGAACAACGACAAACGGGTCCATGACCAGTTGAAAGTCATTTTTTTGGAAAACTACCGTGTGTCGCTCGCCGAAGAGATCATCCCGGCCGCCGATGTGAGCGAGCAAATCTCAACCGCCAGCAAAGAAGCGTCCGGGACGGGCAATATGAAGTTTATGATGAACGGGGCGATCACGCTTGGCACACTTGATGGGGCGAACGTCGAAATCGCGGAAGCGGTCGGGAAAGAAAACATGTTTTTGTTCGGGCTGACGGCTGAGGAAGTGCTCAACTACTATGAGCACGGCGGCTACCGGGCGCACGAGTATTACCATCACGACAAGCGGATCAAGCAAGTCGTCGACCAGCTTGTCAACGGCTTTTTCCCGGATGCCGGCGATTACTTTGAACCGATTTACGATTCGCTTTTGACGCAAAATGATGAATATTTTGTGCTGCGCGACTTTGCCGCCTACGCCGAAGCGCATGAGCAGGTGGAAGACGCTTACCGCGATCCGGCGCGCTGGTGGCGGATGAGCGCCGTCAACATCGCCCACTCCGGCTACTTTGCCAGCGATCGGACCGTCGCGGAATACGCGGCTGAGATTTGGGGCATTTCGCCGTCGATGTAAAGCCCGGCGGGAAACAGGCGCCCCTAAAGACGAGCGCGGCCGCTTCGAATCATCCCAGAGGCGCAAACGACCAGCCGCTCGCCATCACGAACTTGTTTTTGGCATGATGAACCTTTTCCGTCTGAGCCGGTCTGAACGATCGATTCCGCCGTTTCCAAACGCCGGGCTTGGGACGGTTTCCTGTGCGGAGGCAAAACAGCGGCCAAGGAGCGACGGCTTGCAGCGGAAAGAGGTCGGATGTATGACTGTTGCCGGACTGCGGCGGCAACGGCATAAACGGAACGGGGCCGCCCTGTTGGAACGCCCCGTTTCGCGTTGGTGGAACCGGCCGGCGTTCGGTTTGAACGCCTGATTTTGTTTCAATCGTCGCCGTCTAGCCAATCGCCGATGCTGCCAAGGATGCTGCCTTCGCCGACCGACCGTCCGCCGGCGCTCGGAGCGGCGGCAAGCACGCGGTCAGCGAGCCGGCTGAACGGGAGCGACTGCACCCACACCGCCCCGGGGCCGGTGACGGTCGCCAAAAACAACCCTTCCCCGCTGAAAAAGGCGGTTTTGATGTTGCCGACGTATTCAATATCGTAGTCGACGTCCTTCGTCATGGCGACAAGGCAACCGGTGTCAATGCGCAGCTTTTCCCCCGGTTGCAGTTCGCGGCGTTGGATCGTCCCGCCCGCGTGCAAAAAGGCGAGGCCGTCGCCTTCCAGCTTTTGCATAATAAACCCTTCCCCGCCGAAAAAGCCGGCCCCGAGCTTGCGTTGAAACTCAATGCCGACGGAAACCCCTTTGGCGGCGCATAAAAACGAGTCTTTTTGGCAGATGAGTTTCTCGCCCAGTTCGCTCAAGTCGACCGGAATGATTTTTCCCGGATACGGAGCGGCAAAGGCGACGCGGCGCTTGCCGCTGCCTTGATTTGTAAACACGGTCATGAACAGACTTTCCCCGGTGAGCAGCCGTTTCCCGGCGCCGACGAGGCGGCCGAGCAGTCCTTTTCCGGCTGAGGAGCCGTCGCCAAAGACCGTTTCCATCGCGATGTCGTCTTCCATCATCATCATGGCGCCCGCTTCCGCAATGACGCTTTCGCGTGGATCGAGTTCGATCTCGACAAACTGCATGTCATCACCGTACAGCCGGTAATCGATCTCATGTGCGTTCATCATTTCGCCTCCATTCGGATCATATGACGTTCTGCTCTGTACTACGGAAAACGGCATCGGCCCGTTTCACAAAAAAGACCATCTTGCCGATGGCCTTTTTCATGGAGTTGTTTCCCCAAAATGCTGCTGGGACAGTCTTTCATCGTACCGGCGGTAGCTGTCTGTCGATGTATACGGGTCTTTTTCATACGCCGGCAAATCGCCGATGTTTGACATGATGCCTTCGTCATCCAATATGTTTTCCAGCAGCTCATGCTCCCGCGTCGGGTACACACGTACGTGTCTGCCATGCAAATCGACGGCCGCGAAATTTTCCAAGTCTTCGACATAGCCGACGTTCTCTTCCGACTCGGCATACACTTCGCTGTAGGAATCGACGTTTTTGCCAAGGTCCGAAGGGGTGTCCGATGAACCGTAGCGGGCGACTTCCTGCCAAGCGTCTTCGGCGTCATAGGCGACCGATTCGTCGCGGTCGTCAAAATCGAATTTGCCAAACGGCGGCATGAGTACCCCTTCTTCGAGTGGCCGCTTTTGCGACACCGTTTGATCCGGGCTGTGCTCGCGGCAGTAGAGTGTTGTCGGCAGCGCCTCGAGCCGTTCGTATGGGATCGGGCGGCCGCATACGCGGCACGTTCCGTATGTGCCGTCGGCGATGGCGCCAAGCGCCCGTTCAATCTCGCGAACTTCGCGCTCGGCATGCTCCTTTAGGGCGAGATCTTTTTCCCGCTCATACAGCTCTGTCGCCTCATCGGCCGGATGGTTGTCGTAGCTCGCCAGCTCACCGACCGCATCGTGGGCGTGGCTGCGGATCATGCCGAAATGGTCGTTTTGATTCAGCCGGTCTTCCGTCTCCCGTTTCATGTCGAGCAGTCTTGAGCGGAGGGCGGCAAGCTGTTCGTTCGTCAGCATCAGTCGCAATCCCTTCCTTCGCAGTAGCGTCTATATGGTGTAGTATGGGCGAAAATCAAAAAAAAACACGGCCGTTTCGACCGTGTTTACAGCCATTGGCCGAAAAGCAAGCCGATGGCGAGCAAAAAGCCAAATTGTGTATTCGTTTGCGCTGTGGCTTTCATCGCCGGCATCATCTCCGCCGGTTTCGTTTTACCGATGAATCCGCGCGCCGCGGCCGCTGCTTTTGGCGCGCTCAGCAAGGCGAGCATCGCCCAAAACGGCACGATGCCCAACAGCACAAGCGCCACCGTCCAAAGAAACGCGGCGGCAAACATCATGGCAAGCACGCGGATCGCCCAGTCGCGGCCGATTAAAATGGCGAGCGTTTTTCGTCCTTTTTCGCGGTCGCCGTCCAAGTCGCGAATGTTGTTGGCCAGCAAAATGGCGCCGATGAAAATGGCGACCGGGACCGCCACGAGCACCGCTTCTTTGCTCACGCCGCCTGTTTGGATGAAAAATGAAATCAAAATGATGACAAAGCCCATAAAAAACCCAGCCGCCAGTTCGCCAAACGGCGTATAGGCGATCGGAACCGGCCCTCCGGTGTAAAAGTAGCCGGCCGCCATGCAGACCGTTCCGACAAGCGCGAGCCACCAACTGCTTTGCGCGCAAATGTAGACGCCGATGAGCATCGCTGCCCCAAAGCAGGCAAACGCCAACGCCAGCACCGTTTTCGGCTTCAGGCCGTCACGGACGATGGCGCCGCCGATGCCGACCGATTCCGGCGAGTCAAGGCCGCGCTTGTAATCGTAATATTCGTTAAACATATTCGTCGCCGCCTGAATCAACAACGAGGCGGCCATCATGGCGACAAACAACAGCCAATTGACAGACGTTTCGCCCATCGCCAGCACCGTGCCGACGCAGACTGGCACAAACGCCGCTGTCAGCGTATGCGGACGCGTCAGCCGCCAAAAGACGCGCCAGTCGCGGCGCGCCGGCGGTCGGTGGCCGATATGTGTGACTGGTTGCATATCCATTCCCCTTATATTCCTTGAAAATAGGATCAGTTTCCGCTCAAAATAAGTGTAGGAAAACGTTTTAGGCGTGTCAACCCTTTCTGATAGATAAATGATTTCCTATTATATATAATGGATAATGGGAAGCAGGGGATGGAGAGGGAATTTTACGAAAGAAAGCGTGAGGATCGTGGCGATTGGATTTCAACATACACTCCAACAACAACTGCACGAATTGGCGGTGCGGGCGGCGCGGCCGTTTGTCAGCTGGACGGAATCGTTGGAAGGCGTCGATCCGGTTTCTTTTTTTATGCAAGGGCCGTCTTGCGGATTCCGCGAACGGTTTTTTTGGTCGGACCGAAGCGGCGGCACCATCTTGGTCGGCCTCGGCTCGGTGCATGCAATTGAGACGGGGGAAAAGGACGGGCGGTTTCGCGAGGTCGATGCGCGCCGCCGGCAGTGGGCCAGCCAAATCGAGCGGCATGGCGACACGGATGCGCCGCCGCTGCTGTTCGGCGGGTTTTCCTTTGATCCGCACCGGACGCCGACGGACGTATGGCGCGGGTTTTCAGCCGGAAAACTGATCGCGCCGGCTGTGCTTCTTTCGATGCGGAACGGGCAGGCGAAGCTGACCGTCACGCTGCCTGCCGGCGGTGGGGGGCGGGAAATCGAGCAGGTCGGCCGGCTGCTTGGGCGAATCGCTGCACCGCCGCTTCCGGCCCCCCTTCCCGCGCTCGTCGCGGCTCGGGAAGCAGACAGCGGACGGTGGATGGAGGCGGTCCGACAGGCGATCGCTTCGATTCGCGCCGGGGTGCTTGACAAAGTCGTGCTCGCCCGCGCCCGGCAGTTGACATTTGCCGGAACGATCGATGCTGGCTCCGTATTGGCCCGGCTTCGCGAGCAGCAGCCGTTTGCCTACTTGTTTGCCTTTGAACAAGACGGCCGCTGTTTAATCGGGGCATCGCCGGAGCAGCTCGTCCAAAAAGAGGGGGAGACGTGCCGTTCGATTTGCCTGGCGGGATCGGCGCGCCGCGGGGCGACGGTCGAAGAAGACGAACGGCTCGGCGCCTGGCTGCTTTCCGACCGGAAAAACCGCCAAGAACATCAATTTGTGGTGCGCATGATCAGCCGCTTGTTCGCCGAGGTGTGCGAGGCGGTCGAGATGCCGGACGGGCCGCAGCTTCTCAAGCTTCCTCATATTCAGCACTTATGCACGCCGGTTGTCGGCCGCGGCTGCCGGGAGCCGTCCGTGTTGCGTCTGGTGGAACGGATGCATCCGACGCCGGCGCTCGGCGGGACGCCGCGCGAACGAGCGATGGAAACGATTCGCGCCCTCGAGCCGCTCGAGCGCGGGTGGTACGCCGCTCCGATCGGCTGGGTGGACGCTTATGGTGACGGGGAATGGGCGGTCGCCATTCGGTCGGCTTTGCTTGCTGGCAGTCAAGCGTTCTTGTTTGCTGGCTGCGGCATCGTCGCCGACTCCGATCCGCAAAGCGAGTACGAGGAGACGAACGTGAAAATGGCGCCGATGTTATCGGCGTTAGGAGTGATGCACCATGACTAAGGCGTTGTCGTTGTATGTAGCCGCTTTCGTCGATGGGCTTGTGCAAGCCGGGGTGGCGGAGGCGGTCATCAGCCCCGGATCGCGCTCAACGCCGCTGGCGATGGCGATCGCCGGGAACCCCGCCCTCCGCTTTTCGATGCACATTGACGAGCGGTCAGCCGCCTTTTTCGCCCTTGGCATGGCGAAAGCGAAGCGGCGGCCGGTCGCATTGGTGTGCACCTCGGGCACGGCGGCGGCCAATTACTTGCCGGCGCTCGTCGAGGCCCACTATTCGCGCGTGCCGCTCGTCGTGCTGACGGCGGACCGGCCGCATGAACTGCGCGATGTCGGCGCGCCGCAGGCGATCGATCAGCTTCATTTATACGGCCGCTATGCAAAATGGTTTGTCGATTTGGCGCTGCCGGAAGAAGCGGAAGGGATGCTTCGCTATGCGCAGGCGATGGCGGCAAGGGCTGTTGGAGCGGCCACTGCTACGCCGGCCGGGCCGGTGCATGTCAATTTGCCGTTCCGCGAGCCGCTTGTTCCGGAAATTGACGATGGCGTCTGGGAGCGCGTGCAGGCGCTTAAAGGGGTGCCGCGTGTGGTGAACGGCCAGCCGACGGTTTCTGATGAAAGCGCGGCCGGCCTGTATAAAGAGCTCGCCGCGGCTCAACGCGGGCTGATCATCTGCGGGCCGCTCGACCGGCCCGGTTTCGCCGAGGCGGTCACCGCGCTCGCGCGGGCGCTCGATGTTCCGATTCTCGCCGATCCGCTGTCGCAGTTGCGCGCCGGCGCGCACGACAAAACGTATGTCATTGACAGCTATGACGCGATTTTAAAAGACGAGGCAATCGCGTCCAAGCTTGTGCCCGATGTCGTGCTCCGCTTCGGCGCCATGCCGGTGTCCAAGCCGCTGTTGTTATGGCTGAAGCGGCATCGCTCGATCCGCCAAATCGTCGTCGATGACGGTGGCTGGCGCGACCCGACGCTGTCGGCCGCCTGCATGGTGCAAAGCGACGAAACAGCGTTGTGCCGGCAGCTGTTGCGTGTGGCCGAACCGAAAGCGGCCTCAAGCCCCTGGTCGGCGGCATGGCGGGAAATGAACGACATCGCCCGCACCGTGTTGCAGCAGCACTTGCCAGAAACCGAATGGTTTGAAGGGAAGGTGTTCGTCGAGCTTGCCGAATTGTTGCCGCCGGACGCGTTGCTGTATATCGGCAACAGCATGCCAATCCGCGACGCCGATACGTTTTTCTGGTCGACGGACAAGCCGCTTCGCGTTTTGGCCAACCGCGGCGCCAACGGCATTGACGGAGTCGTCTCGAGCGCCTTGGGCGCAAGCGTTGCCGCGAACCCGCTTGTGCTGGTGATCGGCGACTTGTCGTTTTACCACGATGTAAATGGCTTGTTGGCGGCGAAGATGCATTCGTTGTCAGCTACCATTGTGTTGTTGAACAACAACGGCGGCGGCATTTTCTCGTTTTTGCCGCAGGCGCGCCATAAAGGGGCGTTTGAAACGCTGTTTGGCACGCCGACGGATTTGTCGTTTGCCCACGCCGTCGAGATGTACGGCGGCCGCCATACGGTGCCGCACAATTGGGCGGAGTTCCGCCGCCATGTATCGGAATCGCTGTCGTCAGGCGGGCTTCATGTCATTGAAGTGCGCACGTCGCGCGCGGAAAATGTCCAAATGCATCGTTTTTTGTGGGAACGTGTTTCCCAGGAAATCGCGAAATTTCTCGAACATAAAGGAATGGTTTGATGTGGAGCTGAATGGGGTTCGTTACCATGTGGAACAATATGGCGAAGGGGAGCCGCTTTTATTGTTGCACGGGTTTACCGGCAGCGCGGACACATGGCGGCCGCTCCACCCGTTTTGGCGGAGGTTCCGCCTGATTGCGGCGGACTTGCTTGGGCACGGGCGGACGGAAGCGCCAAAGGACGCCCGGCGGTATCGGATCGAACGCGCCGCCGCCGACTTGGCGGCGTTGCTTGATAAGCTTGGCGTCGAGAAAGCGAACGTGGTCGGCTACTCGATGGGCGGCCGGCTCGCGTTGGCGTTCGCCGTTTGGCATCCGCGCCGCGTTCGCCGCTTAGTGCTGGAAAGCAGTTCGCCCGGCTTGGAGACAGAGGAGGAGCGGCGCGCGCGGCGGGAAGCGGATGAGGCGTTGGCGCGAAAAATCGAAACGGAAGGCGTCCGTGCTTTTGTCGATGATTGGGAAAAAATCCCGCTGTTTGCCACTCAGCAGACGCTCCCGGATCCGGTGCGAGCGGCGATTCGCCGCGAGCGGCTCCGCCATACGGCAACGGGGCTTGCCAACAGTTTGCGCGGGATGGGGACCGGCGTGCAGCCGTCGTTTTGGGAACGGCTTGGCGAACTTGCCATGCCTGTGCTCCTTGTTTGTGGGGAGCGCGATGAGAAGTTTTGCCGCATCGCCGCCCAAATGCACGAGCGGCTGCCCAACAGCGAACTTATCTGTGTAAAAGGAGCCGGACATGCAATTCACGTGGAACAGCCCGGCATTTTTGTTAAAATAGTAAGTGAATTCATGACAAAGGGGGAAGTGTAAATGCCGTTTGAATGGGTGAAGCAGTACGACTATGAGGATATTATTTACGAAACGTACAACGGCATCGCCAAAATTACGATCAACCGTCCGGAAGTACATAACGCGTTTCGGCCGAAAACGGTGAACGAGATGATCGATGCGTTTACGAAAGCGCGCGATGATTCGAATATCGGCGTCATCATTTTGACCGGCGCCGGCGGCAAGGCGTTTTGCTCGGGCGGGGACCAAAAAGTGCGCGGCCATGGCGGCTATGTCGGCGAGGATGAAATTCCGCGCCTCAATGTGCTTGATTTGCAACGGCTCATTCGCGTCATTCCGAAACCGGTCATCGCGATGGTCGCTGGCTATGCCATCGGCGGCGGCCATGTGCTCCACGTCGTCTGCGACTTGACGATTGCGGCCGACAACGCGATTTTCGGCCAAACGGGGCCAAAGGTCGGCAGTTTTGACGGCGGTTATGGGGCCGGCTATTTGGCGCGCATCGTCGGCCATAAAAAAGCGCGGGAAATTTGGTATTTGTGCCGCCAGTACAATGCCCAAGAAGCGCTCGAGATGGGGCTTGTGAACAAAGTCGTGCCGCTCGAGCAGCTGGAAGAAGAAACGGTCAAATGGGCGCAAGAAATTTTGGAGAAAAGCCCGACCGCCATTCGCTTCTTAAAAGCGGCGTTCAACGCCGATTCCGACGGCTTGGCCGGCATCCAACAGCTCGCCGGCGACGCGACGCTTCTCTTCTACACGACCGAAGAGGCGAAGGAAGGAATGCGGGCGTTCAAAGAAAAACGGAAGCCGGACTTCGGCCAGTTCCCGCGTTTCCCGTGATGAGAACGAAGAAGCAGCTTGATGGCGCGTCAAGCTGCTTTTCGCATCTCGCTGCCAGCGGGGCACATAAGGAAGGAACAACCTCGCCCCCGGAACAGGACGTTTCCACAGCGGCGGGTGTTTTTTGGCGGGAGCGGCGGCGCCTTGTGCGATGGGCCGGCACGCCAAACGGCCGAAAGGAGGAGAACGCATGACCACAATGCCAAACTGGCTGAAGCAGCGGGCGTTTTTAACCCCGGAGCGAATCGCCGTGAGCGACGGGCGGCGGACAAAAACGTTTGCCGAATTGTATGAAGCGGCTGCCGTCTGGGCGCGGCGCCTCGCTCAAGCAGGCGTCAAGGAAGGAGATATTGTCGCCTTGCTGATGAAAAATCGCATCGAGATGATCGAGATCATCCATGCGTTGTTTTTTCTCGGCGCGCGCGCCTTGCTGCAAAACGTGCGTCTCACGTCTTATGAGCTCGGCTGGCAGCTCGATGACAGCGGCGCGCGCCTTGTCATTGCCGATGAGGAACTGGCCGGGCGCCTTGGCGGCGACGGGCGGGTGATGACGACGAGCGCGCTCGCCGCGCTTCCGGAAGTGGACGTCTCCTTAAAAGAAACGTGCGATTTGGAGGAAGTCGCCACGATCATGTATACGTCCGGAACGACCGGCACCCCGAAAGGCGTGCTGCAAACGTACGGCAACCATTGGTGGAGCGCGGTCGGTTCGGCGCTCAATTTAGGCTTGCATGAGCGCGACTGCTGGCTGGCCGCCGTGCCGCTGTTTCATATCAGCGGCCTGTCGATCGCCATGCGCAGCGTCATTTATGGCATGCCGATGTACATTCAGCCGTCATTTGACCCAAAGGAAGCGAACGCCTTGATTATGAACGGAACGGTGACGATCATGTCGGTGGTAGCCGCCATGCTGCAACGGATGGTGGCGGAGCTTGGGGAAGCGCGCTATCCTGATACGTTTCGCTGCATGCTGCTTGGCGGCGGGCCGGCGCCGCGCCCGCTGCTTGAGGCATGCAAAGAAAAGGGCATCCCGGTGTACCAGACATACGGGATGACGGAAACGGCGTCGCAAATCGCAACACTCGCGCCGGAATACAGTTTGACGAAGCTCGGTTCGGCCGGCAAGCCGCTTTTTCCGGCGGAGCTTTGCATCCTAAAAGACGGAAAGCCGGCTGCGCCGCATGAAGCGGGGGAAATTGTCGTCAAAGGGCCGAATGTGACAAAAGGATATTGGCAACGCCCGGAAGCGACGGCGCAAGCGATCCGCGGCGGCTGGTTTTACACCGGGGATATCGGCTATGTCGACGAAGACGGGTTTTTGTACGTGCTCGACCGCCGCTCCGATCTCATTATTTCCGGCGGGGAAAACGTCTATCCGGCCGAAATCGAAGCGGTGCTGCTGTCGCACCCCGATGTCGAAGAAGCCGGCGTGACCGGCATCGACGATGACACATGGGGGCAAGTGCCGTGTGCCTTTGTAGTGCTGAAAAAAGGCGCTGCGGCTGATGAGCATGGGCTGAAGCAGTTTTGCCGCGAGCGGCTCGCCAAATACAAAGTGCCGGCGCGCATTTATTTCGTCGACGCGCTGCCGCGCAATGCGGCGCAAAAACTATTGCGCCGCGAATTGAAAACGTTGATTCCGGAAGCAGAAAAGCGAGCGTCCCGTCTTTAAGCAGGGCGCTTGCTTCGTCTGTTTGCCCGCCTTACACGTCATCATCCGTCCATCCGATCTCAGCCGCTCGATAAGCGACAAGCCGTTTCAAATCCGGCGGCAGCGTCTCGAACGAACCGAATTCGTACTCCCACAAATTGGCGAACGAGTCGATGCAACGTGGGGACGCCATCGGGCGAGTCCGCTTCATTTCCTTTTGGAACGCTTGAATGAGACTGGCGCGCTTGTCCACCGTCATCCCCCTCTAACGATGCAAGCGCCGCCCGCAACACCGGGCAGCGCTTTATTTGCTGAATCGTTACGCTTCATTGGAAGGAGTAAACGTTTTGCAGTCCGTTTCCGACGAATCAGACGCCATGTTTCCGGCATGGCTGACCACATAAATGGACTCCGCACTGCAACGGTTCCCTTCCGCCCAATAATGGCAGTTGCGCACTTCGCAAAGAACATCTTTCGCCATGGTCATCCCCCTTGTCGTGATGAAATCGCCCGCGTCTATAGTTTGACGCATTTGCAGGCATTTTATCCATCTCTAATCGAGAAGACTCCCGCTTGGGATCAACGGAAGCAGGGGCAATCGACAGCTTCCATCATGGTTGTTCTCCCACGCCTCCCCAAATATAAAAGAAGGATTTCGTGCAGAAATGGCGTTTCCTTCTTTACCATCGTTGAAGCGGGGGCTCATCGTCCAAAAAATGATGAAAATATCTCTTGTTATAATTGACATAGAAAATCATTCTCAATTAAAATAAAAAAGAAAGAAGCGAGCAAAGGAGGTTTTCGTGATGGCATCACTGCTTGTTGTCGGAGCCGATCATTTAGGCCATATTACCGATAAATTGGAGCGTTCCGGATTCCGGGAAATCATTCATCTCAATGGACGAAAAGTGAATATGGTGAAACGCGACATTCCGGAGCATGTCGACGCCATATTGGTCATGATCGATTACGTGAACCATAATTTGGCGAAGAAAGTGAAAGAGAAGGCGAAAAGCAAAGACAAGCCTATTTATTTTGCGAAACGGTCATGGAGCTCGATAAACGCTGTATTGGAGCAGCTGGGAAAACATGCATGAACAAACAGGAGGCGAGCCATGGTGCCTATCCATCACGAGACGTTGGATGTCTGGCCGTATGCGTTGCGCCGGTTTCTTCGCCGCGTCATTCAAGCGTATTGCGACACCGCCCCTTCGCTGCGGTCGCCGCTTTGCTTGCTCCGGTTGATTGATCAGCACCGTTCGCTCCTTCCTTTGTCGATGTTTCCGACGCCGTTGCATTACGGACTTGTGCTGGCCAAGGTGACGGATCATTTGCTGCAGTTTTTCGGTTCGATGGAAGAGGCGGCATGCAAGCCGCTGCTGCTGGCGGACGGCGGATTGGGCGAAGAAGCGGATCGGGAGTTGTACATCGTTTACCGCGACCGGGTTCGTGTGCTGCTGTGGTGTGAGGAAGAGGAAGCCATTCGGCGATGCAAAGAAACGGCGTCGTCCTTATGCCGCAAAACAATCGGACGTTGTCCGAACGAACTGGAATGCTGCTTTTTATGGACGGGCGGACGCCGCATTGAGTGGATTCCGGCTTAAGGGAAGGAGAAGAGGCATGAAAAGCGTCTTTCTCGGGCGGAATGTGATGGAACGGATTCCGGCTTGAATGAAGGGGATCGCCGGCGTATAATGAAATAGATTGAAAATGAAAATCGTTATTTTTAAATAAAATGGGGGAGCAAGTCATGAAACGCATGCCTTGGAAAGTCATGGCCACGTCGGCGGTGGCCTCGCTGCTTTTGGCGTCCGGCTGTTCCGCCGTCGGGGAGAAAGAGAACGGCCGTTCAGCGGAAGCGCCGCGCCTGCACGTGCCGGTGGCGGACGATCATTTTGATACGGCCGGCAATATGTTTGCCTACTCGGAATTTGAACTTTCGGGCGAACCGCTCGCTGAAGGGCTCGGGCTTGATTTGGACACCCTTGACGCGAGAAAGCCGGATGAGCCGACGAAATTTGACTATACGGCCGGCATCGAGTCATACGAGTATTCCGAAGAAGCCATGTATGAGGTGACGGAAAAGTCAGGGCTCGGGCTCCATCTCATCAACGGCCCGATCGCCAAGCAACGGGCCGAACAGCGGCATAAGCCAGCCGATGAAGCACTCGCCGACCGTTTTTATGAGCTTGCGGACAGCGTCGGCTATCCGCGCGAGGAAATTTTCCGCAACATGTTCCCGACCTTCATCGAGTACGCCGGCGGCGATCCGCATTATGCGCAAAAGGTTGACACGGACGTGTACGCGGAAAATGACGACGGTACATACGTTCCCGTCTATCAAGTCGATTTCCAATCGCTTCGCTGGGATCGCGGAAAAATGGACAAAGTGCTCACGCCATCGGCTTACGGCGGTGTCTTTTTGAAGCAAGCGCTTTGGGCCGGCGACTTTTTGGGGAATTTTCATCAAAAAGACAGCGATGAAGAGGTGGAGGCGAAAACGCCAAACGACGATCAAAGCGGGAACGTCGCTCTTGGCGTCAGCTCCGCCGACGGGATGCAAGGGATGATTTTGACGGAACAAATATGGAACAAGCTGGCTTTTATCCGTGACCATTTATTTTATGATGCGAAGCAACAGGCGTTGACGAAGGCAGCCGGCAGCCGTTACGACCCAAGCGGAGGATTCGTCTATTTGCCGCACGCGGTGGAAGTGGCTGAAAGGGGAAGCAAGCTGGCGCCGGATGCCGCGAAGTTGGTCGTCAAAGATCCCCGCAGCTTGCTTGAGGACCAATGGCTCATGCTATGGCCGGCGGCGGAGTTTTTCGGCATGACCGACCAACGGCCGGAAAACAAAAATCAAAACCCCGCGTTTTTGGCCGTGTTTGACGGAAAACCGTTCCCGAAAGCGGCAAAAGAAAATGTGGATGCCGATCCAGCCAACGACCGCGTGGCCGACGACCCGTATTCCGTCAACCGCGACGTGCTGCTGCAAGTGTTTCGCAACATCGATGCCATGCATTTCAATGAAAAAGCGGGCGCGTTTGTGACCGAACATGACGGGCGAACGCAAGGAAATCGGGTCGATACGTTCCAAGCCGGCTATACAATGGAAGCGCTCCGCATCTTCGAACGGGCGATTGACGGGATGCCGGTCGGCTATGCGAGCGGAGAGAGCGCCAAAGGGCTTGGCACGCCGGAAGGAAAGCGGGCGCTTGAGCTCATCCGCCGGCAAGCGGATTTTATCATGCACAACTTGATGCGAAAAGACGGGCTTGTCGCCAACGGCTATACGATCGGCCAAGGGCCGGATCAAGACGAGCCGACGCTTCTTGCCCAGCTTGGTGCGATCCGCGGGCTTACGGCGGCGTTTTTGGCGACGAAAGACGAAGCGTACCGCGATGCGGCGCGCCTTGTTTATGAGGCGATGGACCGCCATTTTTGGGATCAAAAATGGCACGTGTACCATACGGGAGAAACAGAGGATAAGTACACCCCGTGGCTCGCCGGCGCGTTGTCGGGGGTGTTCCGCGTGGCGCTGCAAAACTTGAACAACGACCAAGCGGATGAGACGGCGAAATCCCTTGACCGCGAAACGATCATCTCCCGCTACGTCGACTTTTACGACCGAATCGTCGATGGCCCGACGCTTCAGGAAGGGATGCAGGCAAGTGAGTTTTGGGATACGGGAGATGTCTACATCAAAGGGAAAAAATTGGGCAACACTGACCGCGACCATGTGCCGCAAGTGCAGGCGGCCGGCGGCCCATACGGCGTGGCGCCGGTGTTGCGGACGGTCAAGGTCAATGTTGGATCCGGCAACAAATAACAGAAAGAAAGCGGCGAATACGACTGAGATTCGCTGCTTTTCTTTGTAAAATGGAGGATGGTTATCATTTTCGTGAAAAAACGGGGGAATATTGAAATGCGAAAATGGTGGTTCGCCGCGGCGATCGCCGCGCTGTTGGCCGGCTGTCAAGACGAAAAGGCATGGCATGAGCAGCCGAAAGTGGTCAGACACGCCCCAGCGCACGGCGACAACATCGCCGTAAGCAGCGACGGGCGCTATGTCTACACCGCCAACATCGATGTGGATACAGTGACAATCATCAACGCGAAAACCAAAACGAAGGAAGCGGAAATTCCCGTCGGCCGCGAACCGCGCCAGCTGGCGCTCAGCCCGGATGGACGGACGCTGTATGTTTCCTGCATGTACGATGATGAAGTGGACGTTGTATCGCTTGACAAGCGGACAGTCGTTGACCGTTGGAAAACGGGGATCGAGCCGTTCGGCATCGTCACCAGTCCAGATGGGGAGGAAGTATATGTCGCCAACTACCGCTCGGGCACGGTCTCGGTGTTTGACGCTGAGAGCGGGAAGCGGACCAAAGACATCCAAGCGGGCGATCGGCCGCGGGCGCTGGCGCTGACAGCGGACGGAAGGAAGCTGTACGTGACGCAATATTTGGCGGCTAAAGTTACCGTGATTGACACAAAGAAACGGCGGGCGGTCAAGGAAATCGCCCTCGCCCCGTCGCCGGATAAAGCCGATCGAAAAAAGAGCCAAGGCATTCCGAACACGCTTGAGCAAATCGTCATCGCCCCGGACGGCAAAAAAGCGTATATTCCGCACTTATTGACGAACATCGATACGCCGATCCAATTTGAGGAAACGGTGTTTCCGGCCATCTCGGTCATTGATGTGACGAACGACGTTGAGTTGCCGGACGAGCGGAAAGAGCTGTTTGCCGCGATCAATGTCACTGATGTTCATAACGAGACGATCATCGTCTCCAATCCGTACGATGTGGCGTTTTCCCCGGACGGCGGCAAAGCGTACGCGGTCATGTCTGGAAGCGAGGATCTCGTCGTCTTTGACTTGCGCCGCGGCGGCAAGGCGACGCAAATTTTGCGACGCATCCAAGGCAACAATCCGCGCGGGATCGCGATTTCGCCGGATGGGAAGACGCTTTACGTCCACAACGCCATGAGCCATGATTTGGCCGTGATCAAAACCGGAGGAAAAAGCCCATATGCGAAAGCGAAGCAGGAGAGCAGCACGATCCGCCTCATTGCGAAAGATTCGCTCTCCCCGCTCGTGCGTGAAGGAAAAACGATCTTTTACAGCGCCAACAGCGACGAGTTTGCCATCAACATTACAGGAAACAATTGGATGAGCTGCGCTTCGTGCCATAGCGACGGCGACATCAACGGCTTGACGCTCATGACGGCGAAAGGGCCGCGCAACGTGCCGAGCAATATTTTGACGACGAAAACCGGGCTGTTTATGTGGGATGGTTCGCGCGACGATTTTACCGACTACATTCATACGGTGCAAGGCGAGATGGGCGGCATGACGGCGATCGACCCGTCCAAGCCGCTGCCGCCGAACGTCCAGCATATGTTTGACGCCATTCTCGCCTACTTGAACGACCCGCGTTCGTTCCCCGTGCCGAAAAGCCCGTATCGAAAGGCGGACGGCAGCTTGACGGCGGAAGCGAAGGAAGGGGAGCGCCTGTTTAACTTCCCTCCGAAAGAAGTCTCCTACTTCTAAACGTGAAGGTGCGCCAGCACCAGTGAAAGTGGGAGATGAATTTCGGTTGGCGTTAGCCAACGAATATGATAGAATATGGCTAGAACGGACACCTTCGGAACGAAGGGAAGCGTAAAGGGTTCTTGTGTGTGGCTTACTGTTCAGCGAACACACACAAGTCGCTTGAAGCCCCCACCTCTAAGCGAAGCGTAGGTGGTGGGTAGTTCACCGGGAAAGGGAATTGCTTAAGCTGCCATGGGGGCGAGTATTTCACCGACAGCGTCAAGGCGGTCGGGCCGGACGGGAAATTGACGACTGCCAATACCGCCTACTTGCACGATATCGGCACGGCCAATCCGAAGGACCGCGCCTCCAAAGGCGACGCCCGCGCCCGGTTCACAAACCCGCGGACGCCCAAACAGTGGGATACGCCGACGCTGCGCGGCGTATGGGCGACAGCCCCGTATTTGCATGACGGCAGCGCGAAAACGATCGAGGAAGCAATCCGGCGCCATCGGACGAAAGAAGTGCAAACATTGACGCCGGGAGAAATTGCGGCCATTGCGGCCTATGTCCGCTCGTTGCAATAGTGAGAGTGATGGGTGAGGAAAAGGGTGCTTTTCTTTCTGCAGGGCAGAAGATCGCACGTCATAAAAGGAAGGTGTCCCACGCGTGTTGGGGACACCTTTTTCCTTGTTATTTTGGCCGTACATAGCGCTTATCGTGCATAAACAAACGCCAGAAATAGACGAAGCCGGGAAACAAAATGAGAAAGCCCACGAATCGAAAGAGGCAGGCGGTTGTATTTCAATAAAGAGCTTTTTGCAGCACGCGGAGATTCTCGGCCATAAGAGCAAAGTAATCTTTGTGGGCTTTTCGATCTTCATCGGTCAGCGATTCCAAGTTATGCAGACGGAGCGGCTTGGCGCCGATTTCGTTCTGAATCACTTCCGCCGTTTTGGGACGAACATTTTGTTCGAAAATGACATAGCGGATGTGATGCTGTTTGGCTGTCTGGATGAGCTGAGTCAGCTCTTTTTGCGATGGTTCGTTGCTCGGAGAAAGCCCGGAAACACTCAGCTGTTTGATTCCGTAGCGGTCTTCCCAATATCCGTAAGCTTGATGGGAAACGAGTATCTCTTTTCTGGGAGCTTTCTCCACTGTTGAACGGAATTGCCCGTCAAGGCGCTCGAGTTTCATCTTTAACGTTTCAAAGTTTTGCATAAACAGGTCTTTTTTTTCAGGTTTCAGTTCCATCAGCAAATCGCGGATGTTCTCGGCGATCGAAATGGATCGGATGGGGTCAAGCCATACGTGAGGATCTTTGTCTCCGTGTTCATGGCCATGTTCTTCCTCATGTCCCTCTCCGTGTTCATCTTTGTGCCCTTCGCCATGCGCATGCTCCTGTTCATGGTTCGATTCAAGCAATTCGATGCCGTTTGTGGCAACGAGAAATCGGACGTGCTCATTTTGTAATGTTTCCTGCAGTTTTTCGGCGAACGGTTCCATCCCGTGGCCAATGTAAATGAAGGCGTCCGCATCGGCAATCTGCTGCACGGTTTTGGGTGTCGGTTCGAACGTATGGGCTTCCACTCCCGGCGGGTAAACGCTTTTGACGTTCACGGCGTCGCCGCCGATTTTTTTCGTAAAGTCTTCAAGCGGATAGACGGTTGTATAAATCGTCAATGGGTCGTTCGATGTTTGGGCCTTATGTGCCTCCGGTTTTGCTTGGCAGCCGTATAGCCAGGCGCTTGCCGCCAAAAGGAAAGACAAAAGAATGGATGGTAGTCTCATATTGAACTCCTTTCTGGGCTCAAGATGTCCGCATTTATTATATCGTAATCATTACGATTTACAGGATTAATCATATAAAAAAATCAAGCAAATGGCAAGGCCATTAAGTGATTTTGTTTCTTTTCACATGTTCTGATGATTCAGGAACAGGATCAAAACCGCCCGGATGGAACGGGTGGCACTTCAAAATGCGCTTGACCGTCAGCCATCCCCCTTTTATGGCGCCAAAGCGCCGGATCGCTTCGATGCCATAGTTCGAGCAGGTCGGATAAAAGCGGCATGTCGGCGGCTTGAGCGGAGAAAGGAAGCGTTGATAAAAGCGGATGCACCAAATCAGCCATTGGCCCATGTGGAGTTCTCCTTTCTGTGATCATCATGATTACAATAGAACAAACCGTTCTTTTGTTCAAGAAAAACGACTGTCGTTCGCTCGGAATGGGGGCGCCGACCCAGCCTTGCTTTTTGGGCATAGACGCCAAGCGAGAGGCAAAAAAGATGCGGGACGCCCCTCGTTTTGGTTATGATAAAGAAAGAGGATCAAAATAGCTAGGAGTGATTGACATGCCTTCACCGGTGGAAAGCTTTGAATTGGATCATTGCGCGGTCAAAGCGCCGTACGTTCGGCATTGCGGCGTTCACAAAGTCGGCAGTGACGGCGTCGTCAATAAGTTTGACATTCGCTTTTGCCAGCCGAACAAAGAAGCGATGGACCCGGCCGCGATTCATACGCTCGAACATTTGTTGGCGTATACGCTGCGCCGACATGCGGCGAAATATGATCATTTCGACATTATCGACATCTCGCCGATGGGCTGCCAAACTGGGTTTTATCTTGTCGTGAGCGGCTCGCCGACCGTGGACGAGATCATTGATTTGTTGGAAGAAGCCATGAAGGACGCGCTCGACGCGACGGAAGTGCCAGCCGCGACTGAGCGGCAATGCGGCCAAGCGAAGCTGCATGACCTAGAGGCGGCCAAACAGCTGATGCGCTTTTGGCTTTCGCAAGAGAAAGAAGAGTTGAAAAAGGTGTTTGGTTGATGAACAAGCCAGCCCCGCGCCGCTACTGCGGCTGCTTCGGGCCGGCTTGTTGTTCGCCGCCGTGTTCATTCGGGTGCGGATCGACCGTATGCTTGTAGGCATACGCTTTGGACGTCGTGACGACCGCCAGCACGAGAACGACAGCGGCGATGATGAGGCAAACGATCAAGGTCCAGTACATCATGACGCCCGCCTTTTTTCTTTTTATCTTAATTAGGCGAGAAGACTCCCACTTCAACGAAGCGAAGCGGAGTAAGTGGGAGATGAATCGCCTTAACTATATTTTGCTGAAAATAGGATAGATTCAGTAAAATATGGTATCATATAGTTAGATGGGAGGTGAAAAAATGTATTTTTGTATCAAACAACAGCTAAATGGTTTGACCAAAGAAGAATACTTGACTCTTCGAGAACTGTGCCATATTGCCAAGAACATGTACAACGTCGGATTGTAAATTGGCAAACTTGTCATTGGCTATGCGGAAACATGGCAACGCAATATGAATCTAGGAAAAAAGACAAATCAAAACTTTGTCAATATTCCTCTCGGTAACATAAAAGAAAAACTAGAATATCTTTGTAAATTTTACGGCATTGAATTCTTGAAACAGGAAGAATCCTATACGTCTCAAGCCAGCTTTTTTGACGGCGATGAGATTCCTGAATATAATGCCGACAATCCAAAAGAATATAAGTTCAGCGGCAAACGTATTAAGCGCGGCTTGTATCGAACAAAGTCTGGCAAACTAATTAATGCTGATGTCAATGGCGCATTAAACATCTTAAAGAAAAGTAAAGCTGTAGACCTGAGTGTCTTATGCTCTAGCGGCGAAGTGGACACGCCTCAAAGAATAAGGATTGCTTGAAGCAGTCAAACTTCTTTGGAAGCCCCCACTTCAAATTTTCGCTAGAAAATTAAGTGGGGGTAGTTCACTATACCATATCTGGCAGAGCTGGCGTTCATATTTCCGGTGAAATCGGGCAAGCTATCCATCGACACGTTTTCCATGTTTCATCTCTATTTCGCGCAGGAGACTCCCACTTCAACGACCAAAGGGAGTAAGTAGGAGAGGAATGTGCGTTCCCCCTTTCTTTTGTGTATGATCGAATAAAGGCGTGGAGAAAACTGTTCAATAAAGGCACTCCAATCACGGCTGCTCGATGGATGGGGTTGGTTGCAGGAAACGTTGCAACCGTAAAACATCGAGCGTAGGTCCGTCTGTTGTGTGTGGAAGCCAAGTACTGCCAACAGACACACCGAGAGAATCGGCAACGATGCAGGCATGACCTGCATCGTTGGGCAGTTGTCAACCTGCCCCTGATGCAACCCCAAGTCAAGGAAGGAGGACGAAGTCCGCTCGCACTTCTGGGGAGTTGCAAGCCCCCACTTCAAGCGTTCGCGAAGTGGGGGTAGTTGACCAACAAGCCAGCTGGGTACAAGAACCATAAGGAGGAGTGAGAGGATGACAACTCGACTGATCGATCTTGTCAACAAGCAAATCGCCAATTGGACTGTTTTGTATGTGAAGCTGCACAACTACCATTGGTATGTCACCGGGCCGCAGTTTTTCACGCTGCATGAAAAATTCGAAGAGCTGTACAACGAAGCCGCGACCCACATTGACGCACTGGCCGAGCGGCTACTGGCGTTGGGCGGCAAGCCCGTGGCGACGATGAAAGACTGCCTCGAGCAGGCGTCCGTCAAAGAAGCGGCCGGGACGGAAACGGCCGAACAAATGGTGGCTTCGATTGTCCGTGACTTTGAAACGATGATCGGCGAATTGAAAGAAGGCATGCAGCTGGCGGATGAAGTGAACGATGAAACGACGGGGGATATGCTGCTTGGCATTCATCGCAGCTTGGAAAAACACGTCTGGATGTTGAAATCGTTCTTAGGACGATAAGAATGAGGAGGCTGTCCTCAGGCCGGGGGACGGCCTTTTGCTTTGTCCTTTCTTTGTCGAAAAAGGGCGATTTTTTAGGGAATGCGCCGCGCCGCGTTCTCCCCTCCGGGCATACGATAGTTACGCGTATCCTATGTTCAAGGAGGGGGGAGCGTGAACAAGCCGATCCCGATGGTTGCCGTGTCGCTGTTCGGTTCGTTTCTGTCGATGTTTGTCGGCAGCGTGGACTCATTTGTCGTGATTTTGCTTGCTTTGGTCATTGTCGACTACCTTACCGGCATTGCCGCCAGCGCGGTCGAAGGCAAGCTGTCAAGTCAAGTCGGCTTTCGCGGCATCATCCGCAAACTGTTGATTTTCGTTCTGGTGGCAGCATCGCATCTCGTCGATTTGGCCATTGGATGGAACATGCATGTAATCCGCGATGCGATCATTTTTTTCTATATCGCCAATGAGTTTATCTCGATTGTGGAAAACGCCGGCCGGGCTGGCGTTCCGATCCCGTCCGTGCTGCGCAAGGCGATCGAGCTGTTGAAAGATGAAATAAAATAAGCATATTTTTCCCCGATTGCCCCACACTAAGCAAAAAGAGCAAAAGAAGGAGTGGACGAAGGTGGCAGACGAACGGAAAAAGACGTATTACGTGTCGATGGCAACCGGGGAAATTTCCCAATTGAAAACCGCGTCGCCGTGGGACTTTCAAATCGAGGCGACTGATGAGGAAATCGCCCGCCTGCGCGAGTATTTCGACCAGAACTACTCGACCGACTGGCAGGCGTTTTGGCGCGCCCACGTGCCGTATATTCAATACCATTACGACCGGGAAAACGATGCGTACGACCGGACGTTGACGAAAATTTATGAAATGATTTACCGCCTCGGCAACGAGGAGGCGAAGGAGCATATCCGCTCGCTCGGCATCCTTCCTGACGAAAAAGAAGAGTAAACGCCGCGAGTCGAGCGGCGTTTTTCTGTATAATGGGGAGAGGAAAGGGGAGAGTCCGATGCATGAATTTCGCGATTACTACGGACATCGCGTTCGGCTGGCCTTTGCGGATCATCCGTTTTCCCCCTCCCCCGGGCATGTATGGGTCATTTGCCGCTATGGCGGACGATGGCTGTTGACGGATCATCCGCGCCGCGGCCTTGAGTTTCCCGGCGGCAAGGTGGAAGAAGGGGAAACAGCGGCGGAAGCCGCGGCCCGCGAAGTGATGGAAGAAACGGGGGGAATCGTCGGCCGGCTTGAATACATCGGCCAATATGAAGTGGAGCCGGATATCGTGAAAAACATGTATTTTGCCGACATCGCTGCGCTCGTCGAGCGGGGGTCGTATTTGGAAACGAACGGCCCGGTGCTGCTTGAGGCGCTGCCGGATGACATCCGCGCCGATCAGCGTTTCAGCTATTTCATGAAAGATGACGTGCTTTCACTGGCGCTTGCCAAGTTGAAACAGCGCGGGCTGATCGATTGAAAAGGGGCGCCGATCGGCGGCTCCCGAAGATGGGCTTCCCAAAAGCGGCGGATGCCGGCTCATTGGGACGACAGGAATGAAACGAGACGCCCGTCAACATTCGGCGAGCGTCCCGCTAGCGGCGGTTTCCCCATTTTTTTTCGATCAAGGCGACAAGCTGATACATAACGGTCGACAGCAAGGCGACAATGAGCAGGCTCATCAACACAAGGGTGAAGTTGAACACTTGGAAGCCGTAAATGATTAAATACCCAAGCCCTTGCTTGGAGATGAGAAACTCGCCGGTGATGACGCCGACCCAAGCGAGGCCGACGTTCACTTTCAACGTCGAAATGATCGCCGGGAACGACGCCGGCAGCACCGCCTCTTTAAAGCATTGGTAGCGGGTGGCGCCGAACGTCCGCAGCACTTTCAAATAGTTCGGATTAACTTCTTGGAACGCCGAATAGACGACAATCGTTGTGATGATGACCGAAATGACGACGCCCATGGCGATAATCGACGTAAATCCCGGCCCAAGTGCGACGATCAAAATCGGCCCGAGGGCGACTTTCGGCATGGCGTTGAAGACGACCAAATATGGATCGAGCGTTTTCGCCAGGCGCGGAAACCACCAGAGGACCGCGCCGATGAGCGCCCCGCCGGCGGTGCCGATCAGAAAGCCGAGCAACGTTTCAAACAATGTCGCCCACGTGTGGACAAACAGCGAATGATCGCCGAGTTTTTCGCCAAACAGCTTGGCGATGGCGGAGGGCGAACTGAATAGGAGCGGATCGACCCAATGGAAGCGGCTCGCCGCTTCCCAGACGGCGAAAAAGGCGACAAGTAGCGCCGTCTGCCAAAGGCGGATCACTCGCCGCTCTTTGCGCAATGCGGCGAGGTATTCACGGTGCAGCGACTGGATGCGGTCAGGAGCTTGATTCAAGAGCCTCCATCTCCTTCCAAATAGATTGGAACAATGGCGAAAACGCCGGATGCTGGCGGGCGGCAAGCGGCGGGCGGCCGCGCAGTTCATCCGGGATGACAAACGTCCGCACAAGGCGCCCAGGGCGCGGCGAAAACAAGAAAATGCGATCGCTCATGGCGATGGCTTCTTCGATGTCATGGGTGACGAGCACCGCTGTTTTTTCGTATTGTTTTAACGTCTTCCAAACGAGTTCTTCCAGTTTCAGCTTTGTTTGTTGATCGAGGGCGGAAAACGGTTCATCAAGCAAAAGCAGCTTCGGGTCGGTCGCCAACGTGCGCACGAGCGCCGCACGCTGGCGCATGCCGCCGGACAGCTGGCTCGGGTAATACGACTCGACGCCGGCTAGGCCGATCTCCGCCAGCAGAGCGAGCGCCCGTTCTTTGGTTTGAGCAGTTAGCGTTCTAGTCATTTTTAAGCCGAGAAGGATGTTTTCTTCGATTGTTTTCCATGGGAATAGGTAGTCTTGCTGAAGCATGTAGCCGACCGCGCGCCGCGCCGTCGGCGCGGCCATTCCGCTCGGCCAAATCGGTTGGCCTTCGATGTGGACCGCCCCTTCCGTCGGTTCAATCAGCCCAGCGATGATGGACAAAAGCGTCGTTTTGCCGCAGCCGCTTGGGCCGAGAAAGGAGACAAATTCTCCTTTCTCGACGGACAGCGACACATCATCGAGTGCAGTGACAGCGGTCGTTTTTGTCAAATACGTGTGCGAAAGGCGGTCGATGGCAAGAAACATTTCGTTCACCCGCTTTCGTCACTTGTTCATCGCGTTTTTGGCAAACGACGAATCAACAAGCGTGTTCAGGTCGATGCGCTTCGGCAGCTCGCCGGCTTCGGCCATAATGGTTTGCAAGTTGTTCCATTCTTCTTCATCCAAAATCGGATCGGTCGCGTAGGTCCCTTGGCTTTTGTAGCGCTCAACCACTTTTTCGATGATGGCCGAGTCCGTGTCCTTAAAGTACGGTTGAATGGCTTTGGCAATTTCAGCTGCGCTGTGCGATTCGACCCATTGCTGCGCTTTGTAGATCGCGCGCGTAAATTTTTCAATCACGTCTTTGTTTTCGTTCATGTAGCTTCGTTTTGCCATATACGACGTGTACGGCACGCGCCCGGATTCGGTGCCGAATGAAGCGACGATATAGCCTTTCCCTTCTTGTTCAAAAATGCTCGCTGTTGGCTCAAACAGCTGGACGAAATCGCCGGTGCCGCTCGCAAAGGCGTTGGCGATATTGGCGAAATCGACGTTTTGAATGAGATGCAAATCGTTGTGCGGGTCAATGCCGTGTTTTTTCAGCACAAACTCGCCGACCATCTGCGGCATGCCGCCTTTCCGTTGGCCGAGGAACGTGCTTCCTTTCAACATCTCCCATGTAAAGTGGCCGATTTTTTTGCGCGAGACGAGAAACGTTCCGTCCGTCTGGGTCAGTTGGGCAAAGTTGATGACCGGGTCGTCCGTTCCTTGGCTGTAGACGTAAATCGACGTTTCCGAGCCGACAAGGGCGATGTCCGCGCCGCCGGAAAGCAGCGTCGTCATCGTTTTGTCGCCGCCCCATGTCGTCGTCAGTTCGACATCCAGCCCCTCTTCTTTAAAGAAGCCTTTTGCCAGGGCGACGTACTGTGGTGCGTAAAAAATCGAGTGCGTCACTTCGGCGAGCCGCACTTTTTGGAGCGGCTTTTCGCTTTGGCCCCCGTCATTCGTGCAGGCGGAAAGCGGCAAAAGCAGCAGAAGCGAGCATAACCATACGGCCCATTTTTTCATGTTCGTTAACCCCCTTGGTTCGCATGCGGTAAACCGTGGTTTCACCTTATCGTATGCACGCAGCCAAAATGTGTGAATGTCTAGAAAAAATGGGCGGTCGAACGAGAACGGGCGGCGGTCGGGCCGTTCCTCGCGCTTGAGGGCTTTTTCAAGTTGATGCTCTTCCAAGGGGCGGCATGCAAGAGCGGCGAGGCAGTCGGACATCTCCACTTGCCCTAATGAAAGAAGGCGTTGGGGGATGATGACGGGTGGTTCGCATCATCTAGTTTCGCGTAGGAAGGAGGCGGGCGTATGGACGGGGACATCATCGACCAATACCGGTTTCCGTCGCCGCATCCGGGAATCGATGTGTTCTTTGTCACCTATATGTCCCAAGGGCTGAAGGTGAAAGGATTTTTAGCGGCGCCGAAGCGAAAAGGCGTTTATGACGGGTTTTTGTATTTGCGCGGCGGCATCAAAAACGTCGGGCAAGTGCGGGTGCCGCGCCTCATCGAGTTCGCGTCGCGCGGATTTGCCGTCTTCGCCCCACTTTACCGCGGCAACGGAGGCGGGGAAGGGAACGAAGATTTCGCCGGCGACGATCGCTATGACGCATTTGCCGGGTTTGAGCTTCTTCGCCGCCACCCGCTCGTCCACCCGGGGCGCGTCCATCTGTTCGGCTTCTCGCGCGGCGGGGCGATGGCGCTTCATGCCGCCCTAATGGCCGAGGGGGTCTGTTCGGTGGCGGTCTGGGGAGGGGTGGCGGATATGGAGCTTACGTATTGGGAGCGGCCTGACTTGCGGCGGATGGTCAACTACCCCCACTTAGCTAACGCTTGAAGCGGGGGCTTGCAACTCCCCAGAAGTGCGAACGGACTTCGTCCTCCTTCCTTGACTTGGGGTTGCATCAGGGGCAGGTTGACGACTACCCAACGACATAGGTCATGCCTATATCGCTACCGAGTGGCTCGGCATGTCTGTAGGCAGTACTTGACTTCCACGCACAACAGACGGATGTACGCTCGATGTTTTACGGTTGCAACGTTTCCTGCAACCAACTCCCTACATCGAGTAACGGGGATTGGAGTGCCTTGATTCAACGGTTTTCTCCACATTCTTATTCTATCATATACAAAAGAAAGGAGGAAGGGCGATTCCTCCCCGACTTTCGCTCTCGCTTAGAAGTCGGGGTCTCCTCGCCAAAGATGATGAAGCGCGTCATCGGCGGGACGCCGAACAAATGCCCGGAGCGCTACCGGCACCGCACGCCGCTCTATCATCTGGAACGGCTCAAGGCCCCGGTGCTCATCATCCACGGTGAGCGCGATGAAAACGTCTCGATTGAGCACGCCTGGCGGCTGGAACGGCGGCTGAAGCAGCTCGGCAAACCGGTCACGGCTTGGTACTTCCCCACGTTCACCCACTATTTTCCGCCGCAAGCCAATCGCGAGACGGTGCAAAGGCTCACGGAATGGATGAAACAACAGCCGACGGTGTGATACGATACGAGTAGAAAGGCGGCGCGGCCGCCAACGAATCGATGGGGTGCCAAGGAGGTTGGGATCATATGGGCATGCCGATGGAGCTGCAGACGGTCATTGTGACAAAAGGAAAGGAACAGCGCGTTCAAGGAAATGTGTTTGTGTTGAAAAAAGAAGGCTACCGCTTGTATCCGCTTGACGTGCCGCTTGAAGTGCGCCGGACGGTGCAAAGCGAAGCGAGCGGCGTCGCGGTCGTGAGAAAGCTCGAATGGGAAGACAGTCGGACGACGGTGACGTATGAGCTCGTCAGCCTGTATTCGACGAATTGAACGAGGCTGCACACCACGAAGCGGCTGAATGAGAGCTGAACGGGTTCATCGGACAGGAGCGCAAACGGAAGAACGGTTTGCGCTCTTGGCTCAAGTTTTTTCCGTCTATGGTTAACTTGTGGCGTCAGGCCGATTCAGACAAGCATAAAAATAGCCTTTGCTTGAGGATTTCCTGTGCGACGTTTGATCATACCATAAAAAAAGTAGAGGGGAGGAGAAGGAGTTTGGCCGCGGAGAGCGAATATCATACGATGCATTCGATGCCGCAAGGAGGGAAAACGTGGCCAAACAGCGAATCGATCACGACCGGTTGTTCAAGGAGCTGCTGTCGACGTTTTTCGAAGACTTTTTGCTTCTTTTCTTTCCTGACGTGTACGAGCACATCGACGTTCACCATCTCTCTTTCCTCTCCGAAGAGCTGTTCACCGACGTGACAGCCGGGGAGAAGCGCAGCGTCGACTTGTTGGTCGAAACAAAGGTAAAAGGGGAAGACGGGCTCGTCATCGTTCACGTCGAACATCAAAGCTATAAGCAGCGGACGTTCCCCGAGCGAATGTTCCTCTACTTCAGCCGCTTGTTTCAAAAACACCGCCGCCGCATCTTCCCGATTGCCATCTTCAGCTACGACGAACGCCACGACGAACCTTCCTCATTGATGATTCAATTTCCATTTTTGACGGTTCTTGACTTCCGCTTTCTGACGGTGGAACTGCGCAAACTGCCGTGGCGCGAGTACATCCGCCGTGACAATCCGGTTGCCGCCGCCTTGTTAAGCAAAATGGGGTATAATGAAAGCGAGAAGGTGGAAGTGAAAAAGGAGTTTTTGCGCATGCTAGTCCGCCTCGAGCTCGATGAGGCGAAGCAGCGGCTGTTGTTTGGGTTTTTTGAAACGTATTTGCGGTTGTCCGAAGCGGAGGAAATCCAACTGCGAAACGAGGTGAGCCAAATGGAGACGAAGGAAGCGAAACAAGTGATGGAGCTCATCATCTCATACGAACAGCGGGGAATCGAGAAAGGCATTCAACAAGGAGTCAAACAAGGAATCGAACAAGGGTTGAAACAAGGAATAAAGCAAGGGATGAAGCAAGGGATTGAACAGGGACGTCAAAAAGGGATCGAGGAAGGGAAAATCGACGTCGCGAAGAAAATGTTGGCGAAAGGGTACGATGTCGACACGATCCACGAACTGACCGGGCTGCCGGCGGAAAAGATTGAACAGCTGAAGAAGTAAACCCGCCTTCGCATTGTCGTCGACCTCCAATCGTACAAAAATCCCGGGGGATCGACGACAATCATTTTATGCGTTCGAAAAAACAGCCGGACAGGGAACGGCTCCCTGTCCGGTTGGGGTCTTGTTAAACGAGCGGTCCGCCGAGTTTTTCGATGGACGGATCGATGTGGGCGAATTTTTGGAAGTTGGCGCGGAATTTTTGCGCTAGCTCTTTTGCTTTTTGTTCGTATGCTTGTTTGTCGGCCCATGTGTTTTGCGGCTGCAGGACGTCATCCGGCACGCCCGGGACGCGGGTCGGGATGGCGAGGCCGAAAATCGGATCTTTGACCGTTTCGACGTTGTCGAGCTCCCCTTCGACGGCGGCTTGCACCATCGCCCGGGTGTAGGCGAGCTTCATGCGGCTTCCGACGCCGTACGGCCCCCCTGTCCAGCCGGTGTTGACCAAAAAGACGCGGACGTTGTGTTCGGCGATTTTTTGCCCGAGCATTTCCGCGTACTCAACGGCCGGGCGCGGCAAAAACGGTGCGCCGAAGCACGTTGAGAACGTTGCTTCCGGTTCGGTGACGCCGCGTTCGGTGCCGGCGAGCTTGCTTGTGTAGCCGCTTAAGAAATGGTACATCGCCTGTTCGCGCGTCAGCTTGCTGATCGGCGGCAGGACGCCGAACGCATCGGCTGTCAAAAACACGATCGTGGACGGATGGCCGGCGACGCTCGGGTCGATGATGTTTTGGATCGCCTGAAGCGGGTAGGCGGCGCGTGTGTTTTCCGTCAGCGTGCCGTCGTCGTAATTCGGCACCCGCGTCGCGTCATCGAGAACGACGTTTTCGAGCACCGCGCCGAAGCCGATGGCGTCAAAAATTTGCGGCTCTTTCTCGCGCGATAGCTTGATGCATTTCGCATAGCAGCCGCCTTCGATGTTGAAAATGCCGCGGCTTGACCAACCGTGTTCGTCATCGCCGATCAAGCGGCGGTTCGGGTCGGTCGAGAGCGTCGTTTTTCCCGTTCCCGACAAGCCGAAAAAGAGGGCGACGTCGCCTTCCTGCCCGACGTTGGCCGAGCAGTGCATCGGCAGGATGCCTTGTTCCGGCAGCACATAGTTCATGACCGAGAAAATCGATTTTTTCATTTCGCCGGCATACTCGGTGCCGCCGATCAACACGGTGCGCCGTTCAAACGAGATGATGATGAACGCTTCCGAGCGCGTCCCGTCCACCTTCGGGTCGGCTTTAAAGTTCGGCGCGCAAATGACGGTGAATTGCGGCTCGTGCGCGGCGAGCTCCTCGGCGCTCGGGCGGACGAACAGCTGATGGACGAACAAGTTGTGCCAGGCGAATTCGTTGACGACTTGAATCGGCAGCCGGTATTTCGGATCGGCGCCGGCAAAGCCTTTAAAGACGAACAGTTCATCTTGTTTCATTAAATAATCGAGCACTTTGTCGTACAGTTTCTCAAACGTTTCCGGAGAGATCGGCTGGTTGACCGTTCCCCAGTCGATCGTTTGCTTCGTGGACGGTTCTTCGACGATGTATTTGTCTTTCGGCGACCGCCCCGTGTACTTGCCGGTTGTCACGGCAACCGCCCCGGTGTGGGTCAGCCGTCCTTCGTTCCGCTGCAATACTTTCTCGACGAGCTCGGCGGCGGACAATTGGTGATGTACGTACGGTTTTTGCAGCAATACATCCAGCTTATTTGTCATGTTTGCGATCCCCATGTTCACAACCTGCCTTCTTTTTGTAATCACTCTTGAAAATAGTATAACACATTTTTATTAATAGTCCATACTAATTGTGTGGGTTTTTTTGAACTTATTTTGCCTATTTTTCAGATTTTGCACGCTCTCCCGCCTGGGCTTCAAGCGGGAGGCGGCCGTTCCCGGGTTGTCTTACTGTCTTGCTATTAAGGAAGCAGGCAGTGATGACCCAAATCGGCAATACGTTTGCCAAATCCGCCTCGTCTTGTTCAAGCATGCAGCCGGAAGCGGCACGTTTATATAGACGCGCTCCCCTCCTATACAAAACAAAGGGGCTGCGTTTAGCTTCCCTTTGTTTTATGGAGGCAAGGGAAAGGCGCTCATTCCTCCTTTGCTTGGGTTCGTGCGCGGAAGCGGGATGATAAAAAATTCACTTCTGCGGTTGACTTTGTTCCTTCAATTGCGATAAGATAATTCATTGAACGGATACTCTTATCCCGAGCCGGTGGAGGGACAGGCCCGATGAAGCCCAGCAACCGTCACAACTGGACATGTGTGAAATGGTGCTAACCTGTGGCAAGGCGCAGTCCTTGAACGATAAGAGTGAAAGGAAGCAATACGATTGCCATGACCTTTCCTCAGCCGTTACAGGAAAGGTTTTTTATATTGCGAAGGGAAAAAGGGAAATGAGTTCCGTGTCGCCACATTATGTTAAGAGGAGGAAACAAACCGAATGTCAGCCAAACGCCGCTTGTTTACGTCAGAGTCTGTGACAGAAGGACATCCGGATAAAATTTGCGACCAAATTTCTGATGCCATTTTGGATGCCATTTTGGAAAAAGACCCGAACGCCCGCGTCGCCTGCGAAACGAGCGTGACGACCGGGCTGGTGCTCGTGAGTGGGGAAATCACAACATCAACGTACGTGGACATTCCGCGCATCGTCCGCGATACGGTCCGGGAGATCGGCTACACGCGCGCCAAATACGGATTTGACGCCGATACGTGCGCGGTGCTGACGTCGATTGACGAACAGTCGCCGGACATTGCGATGGGGGTGGACCGGGCGCTTGAGGCGCGCGAAGGTCAGATGACTGACGAGGAAATTGAAGCGATCGGCGCCGGCGACCAAGGATTGATGTTTGGGTTCGCCTGCAATGAGACGGAAGAATTGATGCCGCTGCCGATTTCGCTTGCGCACCGCTTGGCGCGTCGATTGGCGGAAGTGCGTAAAACGGACGTCTTGCCGTACTTGCGGCCGGACGGGAAAACGCAAGTGACGATCGAATACGATGAAAACGGCAAACCGGTGCGCGTCGATACGATCGTCGTGTCCGCGCAGCACCATCCGGAAATTACGCAAGAGCAAATCGAGCGCGACATTAAGGAGCATGTCATCAAACCGGTCGTGCCGGCCGAGCTGCTTGATGAGAACACGAACTATTTCATCAACCCGACAGGACGGTTTGTCATCGGCGGTCCGCAAGGGGATGCTGGGCTGACGGGGCGGAAAATCATTGTCGACACGTACGGCGGCTACGCCCGCCATGGCGGCGGTGCGTTCTCGGGCAAAGACCCGACGAAAGTCGACCGCTCGGCGGCGTATGCGGCCCGCTATGTGGCGAAAAACATCGTTGCGGCAGGACTGGCCGACAAATGCGAAGTGCAGCTCGCCTACGCGATCGGCGTCGCCCGTCCGGTATCGATTTCCATTGATACGTTCGGCACCGGCAAAGTGTCGGAAGACATTTTGATTGAGGTCGTGCGCAGCAACTTCGATCTCCGCCCGGCGGGCATCATCAAAATGCTTGACCTGCGCCGCCCGATTTACAAACAGACGGCCGCTTACGGGCATTTCGGGCGTACGGACATCGACTTGCCGTGGGAGCGCACTGATAAAGCGACGACGCTGAGAGAACAAGCGCTGGCGCTGGCGAACAAGTAAGGCCGGACGGCGCGGATGCGCGAGTCGTTTCAGGCGTCGGCAAACGCAACAGAACAAGAGCTGCCGGATTACGGCAGCTCTTTTTCGTGAGGACGCGCGGCTTGCTGCAGCGCTTTGTAATATTGCCCTTTTTCCACATATTCGCGGCGGATGCGCTCCATTTCGCGGAGGTCGTCTTCCGTCAGTTCGCGGACGACTTTGGCCGGGCGGCCGAGGGCGAGCGTGTTGGGCGGAATTTTTTTGCCCGGCGGCACTAAACTGCCGGCGCCGATAAATGCGCCTTCCCCGATTTCCGCGCGGTCCAAAATGATCGAGCCCATGCCGATGAGCGCGTTTTTTCGGACGATGGCGCTGTGCAAAATGACTTGATGGCCGACGGTTACCCCGTCTTCAATGATAAGCGGATTGTTTGGACTTTGATGCAAAATTGAGTTATCTTGGATATTGACCCGGTTGCCGA
Organism: Geobacillus lituanicus; assembly: GCF_050994965.1. Lineage (NCBI taxonomy): Bacteria > Bacillati > Bacillota > Bacilli > Caryophanales > Anoxybacillaceae > Geobacillus > Geobacillus lituanicus. Next base: position 2,971,578 of record NZ_CP194773.1, on the reverse strand, counting down.
TCACCGTCGGCGCCACGTCGCCGCGGATGACGGTATTGAACCAAATGCTCGTCTCTTCGCCGATCACGACATCGCCGGTGATCGTCACATAGTCGGCGATAAAGGCGGAGGCGGCGATTTGCGGCGTTTTTCCTTTGTACGGATAGATCATGGGCGTTCGTTCCTTTCTATGGCAAAATCGATCGTTCACCATGTATTGTACAACGAGGCGCCCAAATCGCCAACGAAAGCGAACGCGCCCTTTCGGTTTGCTTCGGTCTTGAAAATGGAAATACTAGAGGATGAAGCTGGCAAAGACGGCGTATCCGCCCCTTTGCCGATGACAGGTTAGGCGACAAGATCACGGTGTTTTGCGCCCGAGGTGAGCGAATTGAAAATCCCGACACACCCGATTGCGTTAATGAAAATGGTTTATCGCGATGTATTCCCTCTCGTCCACCGCGAGCTTGCCTATTGGCGGCGCCAGGCCGAGCGCATTCCCGACCCGGAGCTTCGGCGCCAGGCCTTGGCGAGCATCGCGTCGAAAACGTTCCATTGCGAAGGCGGCTCCATTTTGGCGCTTTTGGCCGGAGAAAACATGGAGGATTGCATCCGCTTTATCGTGGCTTACCAGACGATCAGCGATTATTTGGATAATTTGTGCGACCGCAGCACCTCGCTTGATCCGCTCGACTTTCGCGCCTTGCACGATTCAATGCCGGACGCGTTGACAATCGGCGCCGAGCCGTCGAACTATTACCGCCATCGCCGCGAGCAGGAAGACGGCGGCTATTTGCCGGCGCTCGTCCGCACGTGCCAAGAGGTGCTCGAGACGGTGCGCCATTACGAGACGATTGCCCCGTTTTTACATGAGTTGGCCGGATATTATTGCGACTTGCAAGTACATAAACATGTCGAAGCGAGCGAGCGGGTGCCGCGGTTGGAGAAATGGTTCGCGCAATACAAAGACGCCTTGCCGCCGATGGAATGGTATGAGTTTTCCGCCTGCTCCGGTTCGACGCTCGGCATTTTCTGTCTCGTCGCCTATGCGTTTGGCGAATCGCTGCCGCTGGAGATGGCGAGACAAGTGCGCGACGGTTATTTTCCATACATTCAAGGGCTGCACATTTTGCTCGACTATTTGATCGATCAAGAGGAAGATCGAGCCGGCGGCGATTTGAATTTTTGCTTTTACTATCCGAATGAAACGGTGATGCTTGAGCGGCTTTGCCATTTCATCGAAGAGGCCGACCGCCATGTCAGCGCCCTTCCGCACGGCCAGTTTCACCGCCTTATTCACCGAGGGCTTCTTGGGTTGTATTTGTCGGATGCCAAGGTGAAAAAGCAACGCGGTCTGCACCGGCTGGCGCGCCGGCTCGTCCGCGCCGGCGGGGCGGCGTCGATGTTTTTTTATTGGAACGGAAAAGCGTACCGCTTTTGGCAGGAGCAACAAAAACGGCTGTCCTTTTCGTAAGGGCAGCCGTTTGCTTGTACTGGCGAGAGCAGTGGTTCGTCGGCGGATCGGACGGAATCAGGCGCCCCCATCCGCCCGATTCTCGAGTGCGATCAAAAACGGCGGGTTGTTTTGCCGATTGATGAATTCGTATTTCAAGGCATGGACGCGCCGTTGATCAAGAAAGCGGACGTAATCAAGGAGCGCGTCGCGTTCGCGCTTTCCCTCCGGATGGCCGTGGTAGACGACAAGAACGATGATGCCGCCCGGCTTTAGGATGGAAAGAAGCTGCTCGACCGCTTGAATCGTCGATTCCGGCTTGGTGGCGATTTGCTTATTGCCGCCCGGCAAATAGCCGAGGTTGAACACGGCGCCGGCGATGCGTCCGTGAACGGAGTCGGGGAGCGTTTCGAGCAGCAGGCTATGGCTTGTCTGAAACAGCGTCACCCGCCCGTCCAGCCCGTGTTCGGCGAGGCGGGCTCTGGCCGCCGCGATCGCTTCGGCTTGAATATCAAAACCAAACACATGCCCGCGCTCCCCGACGAGCTCGGCTAAAAAGACGGTGTCATGGCCGTTGCCAACCGTCGCATCGACGGCGATGTCGCCTTCTTCGAGCGCGCCGCCTAGCAAAAAACGGGCAAACGGCAAAATATTCATGATGGCCATGCGTTTGCCACCCCCTGTTCGCGCCGCTTTCCTTGAAAGCTGTCCCGCCGCTTGAGTTCAGCGTCAATGGCGTTTAGCCCTTCCCATTTGTTGACGCTCCACATCGGGCCAAAATCGCCCGATCTGGCGGCGCTGCAAAACGTGCAGTCGCCATACGTCACCGTCCCGTCGCGGTTCGGGCAGTCAAACCTGCCGTCAAGGGCGACTTTGAACACGTTTTGGCCGAACGTTTGCCGCAAATGGCAGTTCCATGTGTGATACCGTTTTCCGTCGGCGGCATATGGAAATGGGATTGCGTTTGTCACGGCCGTTCTCTCCTTGTGCTGAAATGGCATCATCCTTGCATTGTACCACGGATGGCGGCAAAAAGCGACTGTTGCCAATCATTGACGTGATACAGATGAAAGCGTCGGCGCATAGTAAAGATGAGGGAACATCATGAAAAGAGGTGAGCGCATGGCGACAAGACAATCGGTGGAAGAATTTTTGCAGCGGTGCGAAGACGTCATCCGCTTTGCGAAAGAACAATATACGGAAGCGCAAAAGCAAGAGCACTACAACATCACGGAATACACAAACGCCCAGCAAATGCTTGAGCAGACAGTCAACGATTTGGCTCACTTGGCGCGAAGTTGCAACGCCCAGCAGCGCGAACAGCTGCATCGGATGCGGCTTCAGCTTGAGCAGCTGCAAAACGAGATGATCTTGCTTGACCGATGAAACAAGAGCTTTGCACGATGGCCGCTATCGAAGGTCCTGGTGCATAACAAGCGGATGTTGCCTGACCGGTGAAACGGAAAGCAACCGCAGGGCGGCTGTCTGCTTGATGGCGAACACAAGGAGGAACAAGGAATGAAGCGACGTCTGAAACAAACGAACCCGGAGCAAAAAACGCGCAACGGTCACAACAACAACGATTTGGAACTCGGCCAAGACTTTGATCCGGTGAAACTGGCGAAAAAACAGTATGAACAAACAGGTGGCCAGCCGGCCCGCTCCAAGCAGCGGAACGGGTGACGCGCCGCTGTCCGTGAGGGCGCCATGCCGCCCTCTTTTTTTTGATTGCTTTTTTTCGCTTTCCCACATACAATTAGTTTGGGAGTCGAAATAGCAGACGAAAAGGATGATGACCGATGCCCCGCGCTCTTTGGTGGCTGCTTGTCGGCATGGCGCTCAATGTCACAGGAGCGTCGTTTTTATGGCCGCTAAATACCATTTATTTGCATGAACAGCTCGGCCAGCCGCTCGCCGTAGCGGGAGCGGTGCTGATGCTCAACTCCGGCGGCAGCGTCATCGGCAGCTTGCTCGGCGGCATGTTGTTTGACCGGATCGGCGGGTTTCGCACGCTCGTGTCCGGAGCGTGCCTGACGATGGCGGCGCTTGCCGGTTTGGGCGTCTGGCATGGTTGGCCGCATTATGCCGTCTGGCTGGCGCTTGTCGGCATCGGCAACGGCGTCGTCTTTCCGGCGGCGTCGGCGTATGTCGGGGCGGTTTGGCCGGAAGGGGGACGGCGGGCATTCAACGCCTTGTATGTGGCGCAAAACATCGGCGTCGCCGCCGGCTCGGCGCTTGGCGGCGTTGTCGCCTCGCATTCGTTTGCGCTCGTGTTTTGGGCGAACGTTTGGCTGTATGCCGCTTTTTTGGCGACGGTCGTCATTGGGCTGCGGCGCATGCCGCTGCCGCCGCTGCGGAGAAAAGAGCGGAAGCGTCGAACGGGGGACGGGGCGCCCCGGGCGCACATCCGCGCCCTTGTCCTTCTTTGCGCCGGCTATGGATTATGCTGGATGAGCTACGTCCAATGGTCGACGACGATCGCCGCCTATACGCGCGAGCTTTCCATTCCGGTTCATCACTACAGCTTGCTTTGGACGATCAACGGCGCCTTGATCGTGCTCGGCCAGCCGCTGTTGGCGCCGTTGGTCCGCCGCTTTATGCCGGGGATGAAGCGGCAGATCGCCATCGGGTTCGCCGTTTTCACCGTCTCGTTTGCGATATTGTTTGGCGCGGATTCACTTTTGCAATTTGCGACGTCGATGGTTGTGCTCACGATCGCCGAAATGATCGTCTGGCCGGCGATTCCGGCGGCGGTGAACGAGCTGGCGCCGCTGGGGAGAGCCGGGTTTTACCAAGGGATCGTCAACGGCACGGCCACGGCTGGACGGATGATCGGGCCGGTCCTCGGCGGGTGGGTCGCCGATGCGTTCGGAATGAAACCGCTCATCGGATTGCTTGTCGCCTTCGCTCTGCTGGCCGCCGGCGCGGCGCTCGTGTATGACCGGGGGCTGCCGAAGCGGGCGGAAAAGGCGGGGGAAAAAACGGCTGTGACCGTCTAGTTTTCTGCTTGCAATCGATCGACAAATTTTTTACAATAATAATAAATTTGTCTCATAAAGCGAACAACGGTGAAGAGGAATAGTAGCGGGCTTGATGGACGGCAGAGAGTTGACGGTCGGTGCGAGTCAACCGAAGTCAATCCGCGAACTCGCCTCGGAGTTGCCGGCGTGAACGGCTGCGGCCGATAACGCCGGCCGTGAATCTGCGTTAAGGAACAAAGCGGGTGCGCCATAGGCGCGCCAAAAAAGGGTGGTACCGCGGGAAGCGTTCCTCTCGTCCCTTTTGTTCGGGATGAGGGGTTTTTTTGTACATATTTTCGTCTATGATGCAAGTAGAACTGGATAGGAGGAGTGCTGAGATGAGCTTCAACCACCGCGAAATTGAACAAAAATGGCAGGACTATTGGGAGAAAAACAAAACGTTCCGCACGCCCGATGATGACGACAAGCCGAAGTTTTATGTGCTCGACATGTTCCCGTATCCGTCCGGCGCCGGCTTGCACGTCGGCCATCCGGAAGGATATACGGCAACCGACATTTTGGCGCGCATGAAGCGGATGCAAGGGTACAACGTCCTTCACCCGATGGGCTGGGACGCATTTGGGCTGCCGGCCGAGCAATATGCGCTTGACACCGGCAACGACCCGGCGGAGTTTACGCAAAAGAACATCGACAACTTCCGCCGGCAGATCAAATCGCTCGGGTTCTCATACGACTGGGACCGTGAAATCAACACGACCGACCCGAATTATTACAAATGGACGCAATGGATTTTCTTGAAGCTGTATGAAAAAGGGCTCGCCTACATGGATGAAGTGCCGGTCAACTGGTGCCCGGCGCTCGGCACCGTGCTGGCGAACGAAGAGGTGATCAACGGCCGGAGCGAGCGCGGCGGGCATCCGGTCATCCGCAAGCCGATGCGGCAATGGATGCTGAAAATCACCGCCTACGCCGACCGGCTGCTCGAAGACTTAGAAGAGCTCGACTGGCCGGAAAGCATTAAGGAAATGCAGCGCAACTGGATTGGCCGTTCGGAGGGAGCGGAAATCGAGTTCGCCGTCGACGGCCATGACGAAACGTTCACCGTCTTCACGACGCGGCCCGATACGCTGTTTGGCGCGACGTACACCGTCTTGGCGCCGGAGCATCCGCTCGTGGAAAAAATCACAACGCCGGAGCAAAAGCCAGCCGTTGACGCCTACTTAAAGGAAATTCAAAGCAAAAGCGACCTTGAGCGCACCGATTTGGCGAAAGAAAAAACCGGCGTGTTTACGGGTGCATACGCCATCCATCCGGTCACGGGCGAGCGGCTTCCGATTTGGATCGCCGACTACGTCTTGATGAGCTACGGCACCGGAGCGATCATGGCTGTGCCGGCGCACGATGAGCGCGACTATGAATTCGCGAAAACATTCCACTTGCCGATCAAAGAAGTCGTTGCCGGCGGGAATATCGAAAAGGAAGCGTACACCGGAGATGGTGAGCATATCAACTCCGAGTTTTTAAACGGCTTGAACAAGCAGGAAGCGATCGACAAAATGATCGCCTGGCTTGAGGAGCATGGCAAAGGGCGGAAAAAAGTGTCGTACCGGCTGCGCGACTGGCTGTTCAGCCGCCAGCGCTACTGGGGCGAGCCGATTCCGATCATCCATTGGGAAGACGGCACGATGACGCCGGTGCCGGAAGAGGAATTGCCGCTTGTGTTGCCGAAAACGGATGAAATCCGTCCGTCGGGAACGGGCGAATCGCCGCTCGCCAACATCGAAGAATGGGTCAATGTTGTCGACCCGAAAACCGGGAAAAAAGGGCGGCGTGAAACGAACACGATGCCGCAATGGGCCGGAAGCTGCTGGTATTACTTGCGCTACATCGACCCCCACAACGACAAGCAGCTCGCCGATCCGGAGAAATTGAAAAAATGGCTGCCGGTCGACGTCTACATCGGCGGGGCGGAGCACGCGGTCTTGCATTTGCTTTATGCCCGCTTCTGGCATAAGTTTCTCTACGACCTTGGCGTCGTGCCGACGAAAGAGCCGTTCCAAAAGCTGTTCAACCAAGGGATGATTTTAGGCGAAAACAACGAAAAAATGAGCAAATCCAAAGGCAACGTCGTCAACCCGGACGATATCGTCGAAAGCCATGGCGCCGACACGCTGCGGCTGTATGAAATGTTCATGGGGCCGCTTGAAGCGTCGATCGCCTGGTCGACGAAAGGGCTTGACGGGGCGCGGCGCTTCCTCGACCGCGTCTGGAGACTCTTTGTCACCGAGAATGGCGAACTGAACCCGAACATTGTCGACGAACCGGCGAACGATACGCTCGAGCGCGTCTATCATCAAACGGTGAAAAAAGTGACGGAAGACTATGAAGGCTTGCGCTTTAACACTGCCATTTCGCAGCTGATGGTGTTTATCAACGAAGCGTACAAAGCGGAGCAAATGAAAAAAGAATACATGGAAGGCTTCGTCAAGCTCTTGTCACCGGTTTGTCCGCACATCGGCGAAGAGTTGTGGCAAAAGCTCGGCCATACGGACACGATCGCCTACGAACCGTGGCCGGCGTATGATGAAACGAAGCTCGTCGACGACGTCGTCGAAATCGTCGTGCAAATCAACGGCAAAGTGCGGTCGCGCCTGCACGTGCCAGCCGACTTGCCAAAAGAAGCGCTCGAGGAGCGGGCGCTGGCCGACGAAAAAATCAAAGAGCAGCTCGAGGGCAAAACGGTGCGCAAAGTGATCGCCGTCCCCGGCAAGCTCGTCAATATCGTCGCCAACTGATCGTTGGCTGTTCGATCCGCACAGGCGGTGGCGCGTGCCGTTTCCTGCGAAGCAACCGCAACGGCGCCCGCGCCGTCTGGGCCGGCTTTGTCCCTCCGCTTGGCGCGGAAGCGGGCGTCCATCGCCGATGTGCTTTTAGGCAGCGGGCGGGGAAACTGCGCTTTCTCGCCGCCGTTTGTCGAAGCGGCCAAAAGCAAGAACCGTTTGCTGAAACGATCAAAGAAAGGAGTCGGTCCGCCATGGAAGAGATCAAAGAAATTACCCCGGCTGAGGTGAAGGAAAAACTCGAACGCGGTGAAAAGCTGAACATTGTCGATGTGCGCGAAGACGAGGAAGTCGCCCTCGGCATGATTCCGGGCGCCAAGCATATCAAAATGGGCGACATCCCCGATCGGCTTGAGGAATTCGACCGCAATGAAGAATATATTTTCGTCTGCCGCTCCGGGCGGCGTAGCGAAAACGTCTGCCGCTATTTACAAGAGCGCGGCTACCGTGTTTGCAACATGACAGGCGGCATGCTTGAGTGGGAAGGGGAAACGGTGCCGAAACGATGATGCCTCGTCGCGCCTGCCGTTTCCGCCTGACCGCGGCCGGGCGTCCGTGCGAATGGCGATGCGGGCTTTCGTGAAGAAGGTTTCCATGTTAACGAGACATCACAGTTTCGGTCGACATGCAGCCGGCAGCCGAAGGCGGCCTGCACGTTTTGTTCGACAGGTGTCCCAATCGTTTGGGGCGCCTGTTTTGTTTTTTAGTGCCGAAGGGCGATGGAAGCAGACAGAAAAAACGTTATAATTTTCAGTAAAAGAAAAATGAAGGGATCGATGGTGGTTGAAACTGGGCGATCATGTGAAATTGGCCCGCTTGATGAAGGGGTTGACTCAAGAGGAGGCGGCGGACGGTATCATTTCGGTCTCGTATTTGTCGAAAATTGAAAACAATCAAGCCACGCCGAGCAAAGACGTGCTTGACCTGCTGTTCCGCCGGCTCGGCATCCGTCAAGGTGAAGGCAAAACGGCCGCTTCATGGCGTGAATCGGTGATGGACTGGTACAAAACGATGGTGGCCAGAGAGGTGCAAGCCGCCCGCGAGAAGCATGAAACGGTGAGGCAGCTGTGCCAGGAGAGCAACGATATCGAAGCGGCGATTTACTTCCAATTGATGTACGTCCGGTATTTGCTGCTGCTTCGCGATGTCAAAGGGGCTGAGGCGGCGGCGCGGAGCGTACAGGAGTGGTATGAGGCGCTCGATGATGCGATGCGCTACTACTATTGGAAGTTTTTTGGGCTTCTCTATTATTGTCAAGAAAAATACGACGATGCTTTGCAATGCTACCAAAAGGCAGAACGGTTGTCGGGGGTGGAACGCCGGCCGGGCTGGGAGGAGGCGGATTTGGATTATTTGTTGGCGCTTTCATACAGCCGGATGTGGAACGTGTTTTCGTGCCTCCGCTATGCCGAGCAGGCCTTGGCGCTCAGTCAGGCGGAGTACGATTTGCGCCGCAGCGCTGAATGCCATATTTTGCTCGCGATTTGCTACCGGCGATGCGGGGAGATCGACAAAGCGGTCGACCATTGTCTGCTGGCCCAAAAGGCGGCGAGGATGGTGGATGATCGACGGCTTCTGGGGATTGTGGAACACAATCTCGGCCACTTGAAAGGAATGAAACGTCAATACCGCGAGGCGGTGCAACATTACGAGAACAGTTTGATCTATAAAGAGGACGCCCCGCTGGATGCTCGGCTCATCACGCTTTTGTCGCTCGTGCGCGTGCATTGCGATGCCAAGCATTATCGCAAAGCGTCGATGGCTGTCGAGGAAGGGTGGAAACAGCTCGAACAAGCCCCTAACGGCGCGTCCGAGCATTATGAGTATTATTTGCATTTTTCCATTTACCGGCTGCTGTTGTCGGGCGAGGGGGAAGCGTTCGAGCGGCTGCTCAAGCACGAAGCCATTCCGTATTTTCAAAGGCGGAAAGAATACGAAGACGCCGCCTGCTATGCCGAATATTTGGCCGATTACTACGCGCGCTTGCGCCAGTACAAACAAGCGGCCCATTATTATCGGCTCAGTTGCGAGCTTTTGCGGAAACGGGAAAGGAGGTGAAGCGGTTGAAAAAGCGAATCATCCTGATCATCGCACTCGCTGTCCTTGGTCTTGCTTCCGCCTTCGCCGGCGGAACCGGCGTGAAAGAAGCAGCGAAAGACGAACATCCGCCGCCGACCGTGATCGCCCGGTAACCGGGCGTGCGATAGGCCGCGAAACTAAAGCAAAACCGTAAACAGTGGCGCCCCTAAAGGGCCCCTTTTTTCTTTGAAAATGCGCCGCCTTGATCAGTCATTTTCATGCCTGGGTGGGGAGCAAGGCTTGCACATAGATGTTTTTTATGAGCGGAGGAGGCCCCCTTCCCCGGGTGGCGTCACGCCTTGCTGTGGATCAGGAAGCATTGCGCTATGGACGAAGCGAGCCTCCTTTCGTTCTCGGGATATAGCCGAAAAGAACCAGGGGAGGAAAAACGAAAGTCCGGCCGTGCACGGAGGGCGTGTCATTGCCGTTCATTTTCCCAATACAATAAGGATGGCTATTTTGGTAAAATTCAGAATGTAAGGAATCATCAAATACATATTCAAGAAAGGGGAAGAGGAGAATGAACAAACGGGCGATGCTCGGGGCGATCGGGCTGGCGTTCGGCCTGCTGGCGGCGCCGATCGGCGCTTCGGCGAAGGGGGAATCGATCGTCTGGAACGAACAATGGAAGACGCCGTCATTCGTGTCCGGTTCGTTGCTAAACGGAGGGGAACAAGCGCCGGAAGAGCTCGTTTATCAATACGTCGATCGGGAAAACGGCACATTCCGCCTCGGCGGACGCGCCCGCGACCGTTTGGCGCTGATCGGCAAACAGACTGACGAACTTGGCCATACCGTGATGCGGTTTGAACAGCGGCATCACGGTATACCGGTTTACGGCGCCATGCTGGCTGCCCATGTGAAAGATGGCGAGCTGATCGCGCTGTCGGGGTCTTTAATTCCCAATTTAGACGGCCAGCCGCGGTTGAAAAAGGCGAAAACGGTCACCGTCCAACAGGCGGAAGCTATTGCCGAGCAAGACGTAACGGAGACAGTGACGAAGGAGCGGCCGACAACCGAAAACGGCGAGCGGACGCGGCTCGTCATTTACCCGACTGATGGCACGGCCCGCCTCGCTTATGAAGTGAACGTCCGCTTTTTAACCCCGGTTCCCGGCAACTGGGTGTATATCATTGATGCAACCGATGGGGCCATTTTGAATAAGTTCAACCAAATCGACACCGCCAAGCCCGGCGGCGGGCAGCCGGTCGCCGGCGCGTCGACGGTCGGCGTGGGCCGGGGTGTGTTGGGGGATCAGAAATATATCAATACGACGTATTCCTCGTATTACGGCTACTACTATTTGCAAGACAATACGCGCGGCAGCGGCATTTTTACGTATGACGGACGAAACCGCACCGTTTTGCCCGGCAGCTTGTGGACCGATGGCGACAACCAATTTTTCGCCAGCTATGACGCGGTGGCCGTGGACGCCCATTATTACGCCGGCGTCGTGTATGATTACTACAAAAATGTGCACGGCCGGCTGAGCTATGACGGCAGCAACGCCGCCATCCGTTCGACCGTCCATTATGGCCGCGGCTACAACAACGCGTTTTGGAACGGTTCGCAAATGGTGTACGGCGATGGCGATGGACAGACGTTTTTGCCGTTTTCCGGCGGCATTGACGTCGTTGGGCATGAGTTGACCCATGCGGTGACGGATTATACGGCCGGGCTTGTTTACCAAAACGAATCTGGCGCCATCAATGAAGCGATGTCCGATATTTTCGGCACGCTCGTGGAGTTCTACGCCAACCGCAACCCGGACTGGGAGATTGGCGAAGACATTTACACGCCTGGGATCGCCGGCGATGCGCTCCGCTCGATGTCCGACCCGGCGAAATACGGCGATCCGGATCATTATTCCAAACGGTACACTGGCACGCAAGACAACGGCGGCGTCCATACGAACAGCGGCATCATCAATAAAGCGGCGTACTTGCTCAGCCAAGGCGGCGTCCATTACGGCGTGAGCGTCACCGGCATCGGCCGCGACAAAATGGGGAAAATTTTCTACCGGGCGCTTGTCTACTATTTGACGCCGACGTCGAACTTCAGCCAGCTGCGCGCCGCCTGCGTGCAAGCGGCCGCTGATTTGTACGGGTCGACAAGCCAAGAAGTCAACTCGGTGAAACAGGCGTTCAATGCGGTTGGAGTGTATTAAGACGATGACGTCACGCGTCCCGCTGTTCGGGGGCGCGTGACGCCTTTTGTGGGCAGGATTTTCCCTAAATGCGTGGAAAAGGAAAAAGAAAACGGGGGAATGGCGATGTACAAAGTGAAAGTGTTTGATAAAGAGCATGAAAAAGATTTGGAAGCGGCGGTCAATGATTTTTTAGCCCGATTGAAAGACGGACAGTTGATCGATGTCAAGTACAGCGTGGCGGCGATGGAATCGGAAGGCGAGCAAATCTACTGTTTTTCCGCCATGGTCATTTACCGGACTTGACACTTCACACGGCTCCAGACTGCGGGATTCTTTGGCCGTTTTCGTGCTGATCCCCCCAAAGCGGGCAACGCTTTTTTCGTTTCGGCATTTCCATTTCAGGCGGCGAAATTTTGCGATCGCCCGCCTTGAAGACGGGCGTTGTCGGAATGTCAGCGAATGCCCCGGAGCACCCGAGGGGCATGAGGACGGCGGTCAATTCGTTGCTGTCTGCCCCGCGGAGCCGCTCGCCCCGTTTTTTTCCGCCAATGCATAGCGGGCGGCGTTCACGCCGGCGAGCCGCCCGGTGACAAGGGCGGCGGTGATGTTGTAGCCGCCCGTGTAGCCGTGAATGTCCAAAATTTCCCCACAAAAGTAAAGGCCGGCCATGCATTTGGAGGCCATTGTTTTCGGCTCAATTTCTTTGACCGACACGCCGCCGCCGGTGACGAATGCTTTCTCAAGCGGCAGCGTGCCGTGGACGTAAAAGGTAAATTGTTTGCACTGTCGGACAAACACCCGCAGCGCCTCATGGCCGACCGTGCCGGCAGAGGCGTGCGGGTCGATGCCGGCCCGCTCGAGCAAAAAGACGGCGTACCGCTCGGGAAGCACCGTTTTGGCGATCGTTTTCATCGCCTTTTTCGGCTCCTCTTTGCACAGCTTGGCGAACTGTTGAAACAGCTCTTCCTGCGTCACGTCCGGAAGCGCGTCGATGCTCATTTTGACCGCGCCGTCCGCCGCTTTTTTCAACGCCTTAACGACAAACTGGCTGCAGCGGAGAGCAGCTGGGCCGGAAATGCCGAAGTGCGTAAACAGCATATCCATCCGGTGGGTGATGATCGGTTTGCCATTCGGCTTTAAGACGCTTAACGCGACGTCGCGCAGCGACAAGCCTTGCAGCGTCCGCTCTCGGATGAACGGCTCATGCGAGACGATCGGAACTTCGGTTGGAAACAATTCGGTCACCGTGTGGCCCGCTTTTTCCGCCCACGGATAGCCGTCGCCTGTTGAGCCGGTTTGCGGCACCGATTTGCCGCCGACGGCGACGACAACCGCACGGGCGTGGATCGTCTCCCCGCTTTTCAGCGTGACACCGACTGTTTTTCCTTGTTCATACAACACGTCCGCCACTGGCGATTCAAGTCGAACATCGACGCCAAGGCGCGACAATTCGCGAACAAGCGCGTCGACGACCGACTGGGCGCTGTCGCTTTTGGGAAACATGCGGCCGTGGTCTTCCTCCTTGAGCGGCACGCCGAGCCGCTCAAAAAAGCGGATGATGTCTTCATTGTTAAATACGGAAAAGGCGCTGTATAAAAAGCGGCCGTTGCCGGGAATATGGCGGACCATTTCATCCACCGGCAGCCGATTCGTCACGTTGCAGCGTCCGCCGCCGGAGATGGCGAGCTTGCGCCCGAGCTTCGTTCCTTTTTCCAACAAGAGCACCTTCGCCCCTTCTTCGCCGGCGCCGATGGCCGCCATGAGCCCGGACGGACCGCCGCCGATGATGATGACGTCGTATCCCATGTTCATTCCACCCTTTCTTTCTGCGCGTGGCCGATATTTTTCGTTCCATTGACAACTATGGTAAAATAGATACGTTGTCATTTTCAACGTCCATGGCTAGGGAAGGGGTCATATGTCAACATCGAAACTGCTGCGCGGCACGTTTATTTTAACGGCTGGCGTGATGATTTCTCGCCTTCTTGGTTTATTTTACGTCATCCCGTTTTACCATCTTGTCGGCGAGCGCGGCGGGGCGCTGTACGGATACGGCTATGTGCCGTACCAAATTTTTTTGAGCTTGGCGACCGGCGGGCTGCCGGTGGCGGTGTCAAAGTTTGTGTCGAAATACAACGCGCTTGGGGAATACGGCGTCGGCTATCGGCTCTTTCGCTCCGGCCTTGTCTTGATGATCGCAAGCGGCATCGCCTCATGGCTCATTTTGTACGCCCTGGCGCCCATCTTGGCGCCGCACGTCATCGATGCGAAAACGAACGTCAACTCGGTCGACGACGTCACGGCCGTCATCCGCGCGGTCAGCTTTGCGCTCCTCATCGTGCCGGTGATGAGCTTGATCCGCGGATTTTTCCAAGGACATGAGTCGATGGGCCCGACGGCGCTGTCGCAAGTCGTCGAACAAATCGCGCGCATCGCGTTTTTGCTTGGGGCGTGTTACGTCATTTTGCGCCTGATGGACGGCTCGATCGTCTCCGCTGTGAGCGCGGCGACGTTTGCCGCGTTTGTCGGGGCGGCGGCGGGGCTTTTGGTGTTGCTTGTCTATTGGTGGAAGCGGCGTCCGTATTTGCAGTCGCTGCTTGCGCGTGACCGCGGCGAAGCGGACGTGTCGCTTTTGGCGATGTATAAAGAGCTGCTTCTTTCTTCGATTCCGTTTGTTTTTGTCGGCTTGTCGATGTCGCTGTACCAGCTCGTCGATCAGTTTACGTTCAATCACGCGATGGCGGCGGCGGGCCGCGGGAACATCTCGGAGCACGCGTATTCCGTGTTCAACATGTGGGCGCAAAAGCTCGTCGTCATCCCCGTGGCGCTCGCGACCTCGTTCAGCTTGGCGCTCATCCCGACGATTACGAAAGCGTATGTCGCGCAAGACCGGAAAGCGCTGCGGCAATATTTGAACCAGACGTTTCAAGTGCTCATGTTTTTAACGCTCCCGGCGGTGATTGGCATGGCGGTGCTGGCAGGGCCGGTGTACAGCTCGTTTTACAGCTATGATCCGCTTGGTGAACAAGTGTTGCGCTGGTATGCGCCGGCGGCGATTTTGTACGCTTTGTTTTCTGTGACGGCGGCGATCATGCAAGGCATCAACGAGCAGCGGTTTACGGTCGTCAGTTTGACAGCCGGCTTGCTTGTGAAGCTTTTGCTCAACACGCCGCTCATTATGAAATGGTCGGCCGTCGGGGCCATTGTGGCCACGATGGCGGGCTATTTCGTCTCGGTGGCGTTCAACTTATGGGTCATTCAGCGCCGCACGCGCTACCGCTATCGGTTTGTCGCCCGCCGGACGGCGTTTATGGCCATCCTGACGGCGGCGATGTCAGCGGCGGTTATGGGGGTCGAGGCGCTGGCGTCCCGATGGATCGATTACCGCGCCGGCACCGCTGAATCGGTGGGCGCTGTTTCCATCGGCGCAGCGGTCGGGGCGGCCGTCTACTTGTTTCTCAGCATCCGCTCCGGGTTGTTTTCGGCGCTGTTTGGCGACCGGTTTGCGTTTTGGCGCCGGAAAGAGAAAAAGGCGGTATCGTAGACGAGGGTGTATGGGGGGATCGGCCGTTTCCTAGAAGCGGCTCGTTTAGGCCGGGAGCCCGGCGGACGGCGCTTCTTGCGAACATCGCAGCGCCCGAGCGAAAGGGTTCGACGACGGCTGTTTTTCGCCCTCCCCCATGCCGTTCGGCTTGCAGCAAAAAAAGAAGAAGGCGGTCGTCCCCGCCTTCTTTCTCCATTTCGCTTACGACAGGCCGAGCCGGCGTTCGATGCGATCGAGGCGGCTTTCCACCCGGTCGAGACGGCGGTCGAGCCGTTCGACGGCCCGCTCAAGCCGTTCGATGCGCCGCGCCCAGTTGGCGAATGGCCCGCCTGGGTATCCGGGCCAAAATTGGATGGCTGGCGGCTGTTGACGGTAATCATCCAACGTTGGGACATAATAGTAATATTCATTCATCGGCAAATCCCCCTTCTTGATGTTTCCTTCACAGTGTATGGGGGGAAGGCGGAAGCGGACTAGATGAACGCCTAATGAAGGCCATATTTTTAGGAGGGAGATTTGTGGAGCTGCGCATTGACAAGCTGCTCGCCCATATGGGGTATGGGACGAGGAAGGAAGTGAAAAAGCTGCTCAAGTCCGGAGCGGTGAAAGTGGACGGCGCGCCGGTTCGTGATGCGAAAACGAAAGTGCGGCCGGATGAGCAAATCGTGACCGTTTGGGGAGAAACGGTCGAGTACAAGCCATTCATTTACTTGATGATGAATAAGCCTTCGGGGGTCGTTTCCGCGACGGAAGATGCCGTGGAAGAGACGGTCGTCGATTTGCTTGAAGAAGAAGACCGGGCATTTTCCCCGTTTCCGGTCGGGCGGCTTGACAAAGATACGGAAGGGCTGCTGCTCTTGACGAATGACGGCCAGCTCGCCCATCAGCTGTTGTCGCCGAAAAAACACGTGCCGAAAACGTATTTTGCCGTCGTGGACGGGGAAGTGACGGAAGCGGATGTCGCGGCGTTTCAGCGCGGCGTCGTCCTTGATGACGGCTATGAAACAAAGCCGGCCAAGCTCGTTGTGTTGAAATCCGGCCTTCGTTCCGATGTCGAGGTGACGATCACCGAAGGGAAGTTCCATCAAGTGAAGCGGATGTTTCAAGCGGTCGGCAAGCGGGTCGTCTATTTAAAACGAATTCAAATGGGGCCGCTCGCCCTTGACCCGGATTTGGCGGTCGGTGAGTATCGGGAATTGACGGACGAAGAGGTGGACATGTTGAAGCAATACCGGCCAGAGACGGACGAAAAAAAGGAACCTGACGCGGTTCCTTTTTTATGGAAAAATAATGGATATTCATCTGTGGAAAAATGGTTCGCGTTCATCTCCCATCTTGCCTACCCTATTGGCACCGGATTTACGAAGAGATGCGCACTTTTTTGTTTGTGGTCGTCCATTTGCCCTTGCTTGGGCTGCGAACGAGATCGTTGTACATAAGCACGTTTAAGTCGCGCTGGATCGTTCGTGGGGTGGTGCCGAACTCATCAACAAGCTCTTGGGTCGTAACCGTTCCTTTTTCGCTAATGTACATATACACGGACTTGATGCGGGTAAGCATCCGATGTGTTGAAGGTTTCAAAAGACCACTCCCTATCTTAGCATCATTCGCATGGCACAACCGACCGCTAGCAGATGAGAGATGTCTTTGTCTGTTTACTACCATTGTACACGAAATGAGAGGGAAAATGCTACCCGGTTGCCTCTATTCACGAAAAATTTCAACATTTTGTCATGAAACGGAAATCGATTTGCAACGAATGAAACATTTTGACTTCCTGTTTTTGATATGATACGTTGGCAACAAAGGGTGTTGAATAAGGAAAGGAAGAATGGCGTTGAACATCGACTGGATGAACGAAGCGAAGAAACGAAAAGACGATCTTGTCCGCGACGTGCAAGCGCTTGTCCGCATTCCGAGCGTCCGCGATGACGGCGGGGCGAAACCGGGGGCGCCGTTTGGCCCGAAGGTGGCGGAGGCGCTCGATTACATGTTAACTCGCGGTCAAGAAGAAGGATTTTGCATTAAAAACGTCGACGGCTATGCCGGTCATATCGAAATGGGAGAAGGGGAGAAGCTCATCGGCGTGCTCGGCCATCTGGACGTCGTGCCGGCAGGGGACGGCTGGTCCGTTGATCCGTTTGCTGCTGAGGTCAAGGATGGCCGCCTTTACGGGCGCGGGGCGATCGATGACAAAGGGCCGACCGTCGCGGCGTTTTACGCCTTGAAAATCGTCAAAGAACTCGGCTTGCCGCTCCGCAAGCGGGTGCGGCTTATCCTCGGCGGCGACGAGGAAAGCGATTGGCGTTGCGTCGCTCATTATTTTCAGCGGGAAGAAATGCCGGATGTCGGGTTTGCGCCGGATGCTGATTTTCCGATCATTCATGCCGAAAAAGGAATCATTGACGCCGATTTGTCGTACCGCCCGCCTGAATCGGCGGAGGCGGAAGGGCTCGCGCTTGCCTCATTCCAAGCCGGGCGCCGCTACAATATGGTGCCGGATGCGGCCGAAGCGGTGGTGGAAGGAGCGGGACGGACGGAGGAGCTGCTTGGCCTCTATGAACAGTTTTGCCGAGAGCGCGGCGTAAAGGGGAGCATGAGGCAAAGCGAAGGGGCCGTCGTCTTTCAATTGGAAGGGGTGTCCGCTCATGGCGCCGAGCCGGAGCGCGGCAAAAACGCCGGCGTCTATTTGGCGCAGTTTTTGGCGTCGCTTCCGCTCGATGGCCGAAGCCGGCCGTTCATTCAGTTTGTGGCCTCCGCCTTTTTTGGCGATGCCCGCGGCCGGCGGCTTGGCCTTGCGTATCGCGACGAACAAAGCGGCGACTTGACCGTCAACGTTGGGGTGCTGTCGTATGACCGGCGGCATGGCGGAACGATTGGGCTGAACATCCGCTATCCGGTGACGGCCGACGGCGACGCGATCCGCCGGACGCTCGCCGGCGCTGCGGCTGAACATGGATTCGCGCTCAGCCGTTTCAGCGATACGAAGCCTCATTATATCGATCCGAGCCACGAGCTTGTCCGCACGCTTCAGCGCGTCTACGAAGAGCAGACGGGCGAGCCGGCCCGGCTTTTGGCCATCGGCGGCGGCACATACGCCCGCGCCTTGACCGCCGGGGTGGCGTTTGGCGCGTTGTTTCCGGGCCGTCCGGATGTCGCCCACCAGAAAGATGAGTATATCGAAATCGACGATTTGGTGAAAGCGACCGCCATTTACGCGCAGGCGATCTACGAGCTGGCGAAATAAACGGCGGTCCGCCGCTCCGGCGAAAAAGAGAGCGGGGCGGGCGTTGTTTTCACGAAAGGGGGGACGGGATGGAAGCGGCGTTCAAACGTGAGGCGGCGGTGCGAAAAACGGTGTTTCCGCTCTTTTATTTTCTCATCTTTTTTGCTTTTGGCGCGTTGTTTCCGCTTTTGTCCGTCTATTTGCAGGAAGAGGCGCGCCTTTCGGGGGCGGCGATCGGCTGGATCATGTCGCTTCCTCCGATCGTGACGATGGCGGCCCAGCCGCTTTGGGGCACGGCGGCCGATTACACGCGCAAACCGGTCGGCCTTTTGCTGGCAGCGCTCGTGCTGGCGGCGCTGTTTGGGGTCATGTATGCGCTCGCCGGCAGCTATCGGCTGTTTGTTGTGCTCACCGTGCTGCTGTCAGCGATGCAAAGCGCCATCGTTCCGCTTTCCGACAGCCTCGCCCTTCGCCATGTGCACGAACAGGGAGGAAACTACGGGGCGATCCGGCTGTGGGGGTCGCTTGGGTTTGCGATGGCGGTGCTGGCCGTCGGCTGGCTGTCTGATCATATCGCCTTTGCGGTCATTTTTTACGCCTTTTCGTTGGCGCTGCTCACCGCGGCGGCTTTGGCCACCCGCCTGCCGCGCTACCCGATGGCGGCGCCGGGGGCGCTGATGCGGCAGGACGTGCGCGGGCTGCTGGCGTCCCGCCCGTTTCGGCTGCTGCTTGTGGCGACGTTTTTATTGTTTGGCCCGATTTTGGCCAACAATTCGTATTTCGGGTTGCTCATTCATGAGCTGGGCGGGACGTTGACCGGCATTGGCCTCGCCTTTTTGTTTGCCGCCGGCAGCGAGGCGCCGTTTATGAAAGCGGCGGATCGGCTCATCGGCCGTTTCGGCATGGTGCGGCTTCTTCTATTGGCGGCGCTCATCTCGGCGGCTCGCTGGCTGGCGTATGCGGCCGACCCGCCGCTTTGGTTTGTGTATATGACGACGGTTGTGCAAGGCTGTTCGGTCGGTCTGGCGATCCCGACGGCGCTGCAATATGCGCGCCGCCTGGCGCCGGAGCGGGTGCAGTCGACGGCGGTGGCGTTATACTCAGCGGTCGGCAACGGCCTTGGCGCGTGGTTTTGCACGTTGGTGGGCGGCTATTTGCTTGAGCGTTGGCAGATCGGCGCTGTCTACTTGTTTTTTAGCATCTGCACGATCGTGGGTGTGCTCGTGCTCCTTTTGCTCGCAAAACGAGAACGAACGGCAGGTGAAGAGAAGTGAAACGAAGCCATTATTTTATCGCTGTTCCGCTGACGTCTGAAGCGAAACAAGCCATTGCCCGATTTTCGGGGGATGCGTCGTCATCGCTGCCGTTTCGCACATGGGTGCATGAAGAGGATTATCATATCACCCTCGCGTTTTTAGGCGATGTGCCGCCGGGGAAAATGGCGCCGCTGTGCGAAGCGATGGCCGCCGTCGCCGCCAAAAGCGCCCCGTTTTCCCTCGCGCTTGCCGGACTGGGGACGTTCGGGGAGCGGACGGCGCCGCGCATTTTTTGGCAAGGGGTGAAAGAGGAGGCTGCGTTGAACGAGCTGCGACGCGATGTGTATGAAGCGTGCCTTGCGCTCGGCTTTTCCCTCGACCGGCGGCCGTTTGCCCCGCATATTACGATCGCCCGCAAATGGCAGGGCGAGGCGCCGTTTCAGCCGGAGGCGCTCCGTTCGCTTCCAGCCGCTTCGACGGTGTTTTCGGTGCCGGAAATCGTGCTGTACCGGACGAATATGGAGAAAACGCCGAAATACGAGACGATCGCCGCGTTCCCGTTGCTTGGCGCGCCGGACGGCCGGAGCGGGTGAAGGCATGGGGCAGCTTTTGAAGCTGCGGGATTATATTTCCCGCTATGAAACGGATGTGTATCATTATGTGCCGGAGTTTATCCGGCTGAAACAATGGCAATGGGAGCAGGAGAAAGCGCGTTGGGAGGCGGAGCGGGACGCCGATGGCGCGCGGTGGGAAACGGGAGAAACGTGGGACTTTTTGCTTGACAAGCCGTCATGGTGGGAGCGGCTCATCGGCCGCTGGCGCCGCGGCCCGGAGCCGGAGATGGACGAAGAACGGCCGCCCGCCCCGTCTTTAAGCCGGGCGGCCACCCTCGATGAGCTGAAGCGGCAGTTTCTTGACGATTTGTTTGAGCTCCAGCTGAGATGGGCGAGTTCAACGATGACGCACATCTCTTTTGTGGATGAAGCATGGTACGGCGATGAAAGGTTGAAATATTTTTTGCAGCGGTTTCCGGACACCTATTTATGTTTTTACCGGCCAGTCGCGGCAGCCGGCAAGGCGGCCGTCGAGCTTGAGACGATTTTGTTGACGCCGGCGGACGCTTGGTGCCTCGCGTTTGTCGAAGGGGAGCCGGACAACGTCGTCATCGCCTCCACCGGCCGGTTTTGGGTGGAACGCGCCGGAGCGGACACAGTGAAGCGGGTCAACCCGGTTATCTCGCTGCGGCGGACGGAAGGAATCGTTTCGGACATTTTCCGCCGGCACGGTGTGGAGTGGCCGATCCATCTGGCGGTTGTCAACCGCTATGGCTACATTGACAGTGGCCATCTCTTTCCATTTGTCCGCTATATCGATAAGCGAAACTATGAATCATGGTTTTCCCGCCTGCGCGGCTCGGCCCTGCCGCTTCGGCATGGGCAGCTGAAGGCGGCTGAAGCACTGCTCAGGCATTGCATCAGCTTTTCGAGCCGCCGTTATGACGGGAATAGCGGCGTTGATGAGTGGCAACAATAGAATCATGTGTGCATCGATGGGGCGACCGGCCGTTTTTTTGGCACCGCCCTTTTTCTTTTGCGTATGATAGTACTAACGGGAGGCAAAAAAAGGGGGTGAACCGCGATGCTTCACATCAGCCGAACGTTTGCCGCCTATTTGGACGAGATCGATCAAATAACAGTGATCGTGCCGAAAGCGCGCTGCCTCGACAACATGGAGCCGTTTGTGATGACGGCGCCAAGCGGAGAAGACATCCCGCTTGTGGTGCAACAAAAGGAGGACTTGGGCGATGCGGTCAAATATGTGTGCTGGTTTTCGGTGCCGTTTCAATTTGGAGAGACGCATTGGATTCGCGCCCGCTCCGGGGAGGAGTCCGATGTGCAAATCGGGGCGGTGGTGCGGACGGCAGCGTTTGATGACCAGTTTTTTTACGACGGAAAGCTTGGCGTGGAGTATGCGAAAGAGCAGACGATCTTCCGCGTTTGGGCGCCGACGGCCACTGCCGTGAGCGTCAAGCTCGTCCATCCAGACCATGGCGATGTCCGCTATGTGCCGCTTGTGCGCGGGGAGCGCGGCGTCTGGTCGGCGGCCGTCTCCGGGGACTGGGAGCGGGCGCGCTATATGTATGTCGCCTGCATCAACCGCGTCTGGCGCGAGGCGGTTGACCCGTATGCGACCGCTGTCTCGGTCAACGGAGAGTATGGCGTGATCGTAGATTGGGAAAAAACGAAGCTGGCCAAGCCTGCTCCGCCGCTTCCGCCATGCCCGTCGCCGACCGATGCCGTCATTTACGAGCTGAGCATCCGCGATTTTACGAGCCATCCCGACAGCGGCGCCGTCTGGAAAGGAAAATACCTCGGGTTGACGGAGGAACATACGCGCGGGCCGAACGGGACCGTCACCGGGCTTTCCTATTTGAAGGAGCTGGGCGTCACCCATGTCCAGCTCATGCCGTTTGCCGATTTCGCCGGGGTCGATGAGCGCGATCCACAAGCGGCCTACAACTGGGGATACAATCCACTTCATCTATATGCGCCGGAAGGAAGCTATGCCACCGATCCGCATGACCCATACGCGCGCATTGTCGAGCTGAAGCAGGCGATCCGCGCGCTGCAGGAGAACGGCTTGCGCGTCGTGATGGACGCGGTGTACAACCATGTGTACGACCGGGAGCAGTCGCCGCTTGAGAAGCTTGTTCCCGGCTATTACTTCCGCTATGACGCCTACGGCCGGCCGGCCAACGGCACCGGTGTCGGCAACGATATCGCCTCCGAGCGGCGGATGGCGCGCCGCTGGATTGTCGATTCAGTGGTGTTTTGGGCGAAAGAGTACGGCATAAACGGGTTTCGTTTTGATTTGATGGGCGTGCATGATATCGAAACGATGAAGTCGGTGCGCGACGCCCTCGATGCGATCGACCCGTCCATTCTCGTCTATGGGGAAGGCTGGGACTTGCCGACGCCGCTCGCTCCGGAGCAAAAAGCGACGATGGCAAACGCCAAGCGGCTGCCGCGCCTTGCCTATTTCAATGACCGGTTCCGCGATGCGGTCAAAGGCAGCACCTTCTATTTGCCGGACCGCGGGTTCGCTCTTGGCGACTCCGCCGGCCGCGAGCAGGTCAAAACGGCGATCGCCGGCAGCCTGCAGGCGTTCGGCGGTCTGTTTTGCCATCCGCTTCAATCGATCAACTATGTCGAATGCCATGACAACCATACATTTTGGGACAAAATGGAGGCCGCCAACGGCCATGAACCGGAATGGCTTCGTCGTAAACGGCAAAAATTGGCGACTGCAATCGTTCTGTTGGCGCAAGGCATTCCGTTTTTGCACAGCGGCCAAGAGTTTTATCGGACGAAAGGCGGCGACGAAAACAGCTACCGGTCGCCCGATGCGGTCAACCGGCTCGACTGGGAGCGGAAAAGCCGCTATGAAGACGATGTCCGCTACATCCAAGGATTGATCGCCATCCGCCGGGCGCACGGCGCGTTCCGCCTAGCGACCGAAGTCGATGTGCAGCGCCATTTGACGTTTCTCGAACCAACCCCGCCATCGGTCATCGCCTATTGGCTGCGCGATGTCGCCCTTTACGGACCGTGGACGGACATTGTCGTCATTCACCATAACGAGGAAACTGGGGTAGTCATCGCCCTTCCGGATGACGAGGAATGGCACGTTGTATGCGACGGAGAGCAAAGCGGGACCGTCCCTCTTCGGCAAGTGCGCCGCTTTTTGGACGCGGACGGCATCGGCACATGGGTGCTCGTCAAAACGGGCGCGGCCGCGGATGTGGAAAACGGAAAATGAAGCCGGACGGCATGACAGCGGCCCCGCCGTTTTTTCGCCTTGGCGGATGAAGGATGGAAGCTTTAGGAAGTTTGTTTGGCAAGAAAAATGTTTGCATGCCGGGGTTGTATTTCAGTATAATACAAGTAACATGGACGGAAGCAGGACGCGGGATGGCCGTCCTTTTTATTTGTACTTTAAGTCGCAGGTGAACATGCTTTGGAACAGTTACTAGGTAAGGAGTGGGCGATCACTCCGGCTGGCGGTGCAACAGGGGATGCGTATTTTGCGGAATATGAGGGGAAGAAGCTGTTTTTGAAACGGAATTCTTCCCCGTTTCTTGCCGTTCTGTCTGCCGAGGGCATCGTCCCGAAGCTCGTATGGACGAAACGGCTGGAAAACGGCGATGTGTTTACGGCTCAGCAATGGCTGAATGGGCGGGAACTGAAGCCGCATGAAATGAAGAGCGGGCAGGTGGCGGCGCTACTGAAGAAAATTCACGGCTCGAAAGAACTCGTGACGATGCTTCAGCGGCTTGGCAAAACGCCGCTGCACCCGAAGGCGATGTTCGCTGCGCTCGCTGAGCAGCAGAGGCGCCATCCGCTCGGTTCGGCGGCCGTTTCCGAAGCGCTCGGCTGGCTTGAGCTGCGCGTCCCGCTCCTGCCGGCTGATCAATATGTCGTTTGTCACTGTGACATCAATCATAACAATTGGCTGCTTGCCGATGACGGCACGTTGTACTTGATCGATTGGGATGGGGCGGTCATTGCGGATCCGGCCATTGACATCGGCACACTGCTTCATCTATACATTCCACGCGCCGAATGGGAAGCGTGGCTGCGCGAGTATGGGTTGGCGTGGACGGAGGAGCTTGGCCTCCGCCTGAAGTGGTATACGATCGCCCATACGCTTTACTCGCTGTTTTGGCCGAAGGGAAAGGACTGGAAAAAAGAAAAGGAGCGGTCGCTCCAGTTTTTGCACCGTGTGTTGTCCGACCCGCTTTGACGTGCACCGAAGCGGCAGCGCAAAGCGCGGCGGTTTGGCGCCGCCCCCTGTTCAGGAGAGCTCGTTCACCCAGTCGGCGAGCTGGCTTTGATGAGCGGAAATGTGGGCGCTTAAATCGGCGCTGTATTTTCCGCCTTGGCCGTAGGCGTAAATGTTCGGAAGAATTTGCTTGACATGGGCGTTCACTTCGCTATTGGCAAGCAGCGACTTTACAAGCCGCTCAATTTGTTCACATTCGGAGACGGTTCCGCAGCAATCAAGCTCATGTTCGGATAAAATATCGCGGAGCACGGTCAATTGGTCGTTATGGTCGAGCGGCATGTCGATCACCATCCTTCAAGCAAAGCTGTACGTTGTTAATATGCCCGGGCGCAGCAGTGTTTATGCTCGGGCGTTTGCTTCTTTGGGCGCGACTATGATATCGTCAAACTGACAAATTCAACGAGGCAGAGGTGTCCGTATGCGTTTGCGCAACAAACCGTGGGCGAAAGACAAAATCGCCGCTTATCCGCATTACGTCATTCCCGACCCGGAAGCGAGGCGTGGGCGATGGCGCGAACTGTTCGGCAACGAGCGGCCGATCCATATTGAAATCGGCACGGGGAAAGGGAAATTTATCACCGAAATGGCGAAGCTTCATCCCGATCTCAATTTCATTGGCATCGAGCTGTATCCGAGCGTGCTCGTATCAGCGCTTGACAAGCTGATTGAGAGCGAGCTGCCGAACGTGCGGCTGCTCAATGCCAATGCGAAAGACCTCGGCACATTTTTTGCCGACGGGGAAGTCTCCCGCATTTATTTGAATTTTTCCGATCCGTGGCCAAAAAAGCGGCACGAGAAGCGGCGGCTTACATATCGGGATTTTTTGGCGCTTTATGAGCGCATTTTAACGGAAGACGGCGACATTCATTTGAAAACGGACAACCAGTCGTTTTTTGAATACTCGCTCGTCAGCTTGTCGCAATACGGCTTTGTGCTCGCGGCGGTTCAGCTCGATTTGCATCGGAGCGATGTCGAAGGCAATGTGATGACCGAATACGAGGAGAAGTTTTCCGCTAAAGGCAACCGCATTTACCGCTGCGAGGCGGTGCGCCCGCGGCGGGCGTAGCCGCAAACGGAAGAGCCCCAACAGGCGGGGCTCTTTTTTGTTTTACGAAAAGCCGACAGGGGCGGACGCTGCGCTGCCGCGACCAAGAGGGCACGATGCCGGCCCAGTCTGCGAACATCAAAGCGGATGAGCGTTTCCGGCCTTACAAAAAAAGGCGGTGTCGCAAAAGGATCGGGACACCCCCTTTCGTTTTTATATATACACCGATCGCTTCTTCCGCGCTATATTTTGTGTCTATCCTGAAGACAGACAGCCTTTTGGGTCAGCCCCGCTCAAACGGAAACATGTTGCACCACACCGATTTTCATCCCGTTTTTGGTCATCGATATGATCGTCGGCTCAAACAGAAAAATGTTGAACCGCACCGGTTCGCCCACGGAACACCGCCGTTTTCCCCATCGGTTTAGAACGGAACGGCGGGGCGGTTTTTTTCTTTCTCGATTATGAAGAAAATGGTACACTAAGGAAGGGGGAGATGGACATGGAACAGCTGAAAATCGGGCAAATCACCTTGACGTGGCTGAACGGAGGCGTCACTCACCTGGACGGCGGGGCGATGTTTGGCGTCGTTCCGAAGCCGCTTTGGTCGAAAAAGTATCCGCCAAACGACAACAACCAGATTGAGCTGCGCACCGACCCGATTTTGGTTGAAGCGGGCGGCAAGCGGCTGCTCATTGAGTCCGGCATCGGCAACGGCAAGCTGACCGACAAACAAAAGCGCAACTTCGGCGTCACCGAAGAATCGTCGCTCGATGAGTCGCTTGCCGCGCTTGGGCTTGCGCGCTGCGACATTGACATTGTCATCATGACGCATCTTCATTTTGACCATGCGTGCGGCTTGACAGTGTGGGAAGACGGGCGGCTCGTGCCGGCGTTTCCGCGGGCGGCGGTCATCGTGTCGGATGTTGAGTGGGATGAGATGCGAAATCCGAACATTCGCTCGCGCAATACGTATTGGAAAGAAAACTGGGAACCGATCGCCGAACAAGTCGTTCCGTTTGCGAAAGAGACCGAAGTCGTTCCGGGAATCCGCCTTATACATACCGGCGGCCACAGCGCCGGCCATGCGATCGTGGTGATCGAATCAGACGGGGAGATGGCGATTCATCTTGGCGATTTGCTCGGGACGCACGCCCATCAAAACGTGCTTTGGGTGATGGCGTACGACGACTACCCGATGGATTCCATTTTTGCCAAACAGCGATGGCTCCCGTACGGCATGGAGCGAAACGCCTGGTTTACGTTTTACCACGACGCTTATTACCGGGCGGTGAAATGGCAGGCGGACGGCGCGATTGCCGCAGCGGTGAAGCGGAACCGGCCGCCGCTATAACGGTTTGGCCTCGATGACCGCGCCGGTGTAGGCGTTGACGAAAAATTCCGCGTCCCCGTCATCGCGGCAAACGCCGCCGCGGTAAACAGTGTACGTCAACCCGTTTTTCTCATACTGCTCCGGCGTAACTTGAATCCATGAACCGCGAATGGGGAGCGGTCCGCCGAGCGCGCGTTTCGCCATCGCGAGCGCTTGTTCCGGCGCGAGAAGCGTCGGCTTTGCGGCGGCGCGGACGGCGCAGATGGCGGCGGCGCCCACTGCGGCGCCAACGATCCATTTTTTCCAAGCCATGCGTTCGGTCCTCCTTTTGCCTTGATACGGTTTAGTATAGCCGATTTTGGCGAAATAGGTAAGCAGAACGGGAAAAGGAACTGAAAACAGAAAGGAAGATAGGCGATGAATGAAGAAACGCTCCAATTGTTTCAGACGTTGACCGAGCTGCCGGGGGCGCCGGGCTATGAACATCCGGTGCGCCAGTTTATGCGCCAAGAGCTGGCGAAGTATGCCGATGAAGTGGTGCAAGACCGGCTCGGCAGCGTTTTCGGCGTCAAGCGCGGCGACGAAACCGGCCCGACGGTGATGGTCGCCGGTCATATGGATGAGGTCGGGTTTATGGTGACGGCGATCACCGACAACGGCATGATCCGCTTTCAAACGCTCGGCGGCTGGTGGAACCAAGTGCTGCTCGCCCAGCGCGTGCAAATTATCACGGACAACGGGCCGGTCATCGGCGTCATCGGCTCGATTCCGCCGCACCTGCTTGATGAAGAGCAGCGCAATAAGCCGATGGACCTGAAAAACATGCTCATTGACATCGGTGCGGAAAGCCGCGACGACGCGGAGCGCATCGGCATTCGCCCCGGCCAGCCGATCGTGCCGGTCAGCCCGTTTACGCCGTTGGCGAACGGGAAGACGGTGATGGCGAAGGCGTGGGACAACCGGTTTGGCTGCGGGTTGGCGATTGAACTGCTGAAAGAGCTCCAAGGCGCTGCGCTGCCGAACGTCCTGTACGCCGGCGCGACTGTGCAGGAAGAAGTCGGGCTGCGCGGGGCGCAGACGGCGGCCACGATGATCAATCCGGACATCTTCTTCGCCCTTGAGGCGAGCCCGGCGAACGATATGACCGGCGACAAGCAGGCGTTTGGCCATATTGGGAAAGGAGCGCTCGTCCGTCTGTACGACCGGACGATGATCACGCACCGCGGCATGCGCGAATTTGTGCTCGATACGGCCGAGTCGCTTGATGTGCCGTACCAATTTTTCATTTCCCCGGGCGGGGGGACAGACGCCGGGCGAGTCCATGTCGCCAACCGTGGCGTGCCATCGGCGGTGATCGGCATTTGCGCCCGCTACATTCATACGCATGCGGCGATCATTCATGTCGACGATTATGCGGCGGCGAAAGCACTCATCGTCGAGCTCGTGAAACGGTGCGACCGGGCGACGGTTGAGGCGATCCGCCAAAACAGCTAGGCAAAGAGAAACGAACGGCAGAGCGGAACAAAGGGAGGGGGAGAAGCGGCAGCTTCTCCTTTTCCATGCGAAGGAGGGCCAATGATGAAAACTGTTGCGGTCGGAACGAAAAACGAAGCGAAAGTTGCCGCCGTCCGCGCGGTGTTCGCCGCGCCATCGTGGCGCCTTGTACCGCTGGACGTGCCCTCCGGCGTCTCCGTCCAGCCGCTGTCCGATGAAGAAACGCGGCTTGGGGCGATGAACCGCGCCAAACGGGCGCTGGACGCGGCAGGAGCGGAGATCGGCATCGGGTTGGAAGGCGGCGTGATGCGGATCGACGGGCAATGGTGGCTGTGCAATTGGGGGGCGTTGGCCGACCGAAGCGGCCTTGTTCTCACCGCGGCGGGTGCGCGCCTTGCCCTGCCGCCGGAGATCGGCGCCGGACTTGAAGCAGGAAGAGAACTCGGCGAAGTGATGGAGGAATATACGGGGCGGCGGAACATTCGCGCAAATGAAGGGGCGGTTGGCGTGCTGACGAACGGGCGCATCAAGCGTGCGGCGATGTTTTCCCACATCGTCGAGCTGCTGGCCGGCCACTATGAGTTTTTTTGCCAAAACGGACCGTTCACGGTATGATAAAAGGGAGCGGCTGACGACGCTATTATGCTAAGGAGGCAAACGAATGGACAGCCGGCAAATGTACGAGACGATTAAGAAGCGTCTAGGCGACCATCCGCACTGGACGTTTCGCTTTGACGCCAAGCAGGATGCGATGCGCATCGAGGATGAACGCACGAAAAAAGGCGTGACGATTTCGCTTCCCGGTGTGATCGCCAAGTGGCACGATCAAAAAGACGAAGCGGTGCGCGAAATCGTCTATTACGTGGAACAAACGCTGAAAACGATGGAAGAAGCGGCGGCGCTTTCCGGCAACGAGCGGAACATTTACCCGGTCATTCGCTCGACATCGTTTCCGACGGAGACGAAAGAAGGCGTGCCGCTTGTGCACGATGGCCATACGGCGGAAACGCGCATTTATTATGCGCTTGATTTAGGCAAAACGTACCGCTTGATCGATGAACAAATGCTGAAAGCGGAGCGGTGGAGCGCCGAGCGGGTGAAGGAAATCGCCCGTTTCAACGTCCGGTCGTTGCCGACGCCGGTGAAAGAAGACCGCGTGGCGGACAACGTGTTTTATTTTGTCAACACGAACGACGGCTATGATGCGAGCCGGTTGTTGAACGAGGCATTTTTGGCGGAAATGGAAGCGCGCATCGAAGGGACGATGGCGTTGGCCGTCCCGCATCAAGATGTGCTCATTATCGCCGATTTGCGCAACGAGGTCGGCTACGACGTTCTAGCGCAAATGACGATGAGTTTTTTTGCCGGCGGCCGCGTGCCGATTACCGCCTTATCCTTTTTGTACGAAAACGGAGAGTTAGAACCTATTTTTATTTTAGGAAAAAAACGGAGAACGTAAGGTGCAAGGAGGAATCAACCGATGAATGTATTTTACAATCGCGAAGGAATCGGCGATGTATTGCTTGTGTCGCTGAAGCCGATTCCTGCCGAAGAGCGGGCGTTTGTGAAACGAGGCGACGTCGTTCGCATTTTTTCGGAGCGGAGCGGAGAGACGGTCGGTTACAACATTTTTTCCGCTTCTTCATACCATCCGTTTTCCGGCAGTGGCCCGCTCGATGTCGATGAAGAACTCGTTGGCGTCATCAATGACATTTTGGCGAAAAACGGTTTTGACGAACCGATCGAGGCTGATTTGTCGCCGAAGTTTGTCGTCGGATATGTGAAAGAAAAAACGAAGCATCCGAACGCCGACAAACTGAGCGTCTGCCAAGTCGATGTCGGCGGTGAAGTGCTGCAAATCGTCTGTGGGGCGCCGAACGTCGCCGCCGGGCAGAAAGTCGTCGTCGCCAAAATCGGCGCCGTCATGCCGAGCGGCCTTGTCATTCAGGAAAGCGAGCTGCGCGGCGTCCGGTCATCCGGCATGATTTGTTCGGCGCGCGAACTCGGGCTGCCGAACGCCCCGCAAGAAAAAGGGATTCTTGTGCTCTCCGACGAGTACGAAGTCGGCCAGCCGTTTGTGTTTTGACCGTCCCGACGGCGTTTTTGCCGACAATGAATGAGATAGAAAGAGTGAAACGGCCGATGAAATTTTGGAAACGATGGCTTCGCATGTTCGCGGAGGAAGAAGAGCAGGAACAGCCGCCCATTCCTCAACCGGAGCGTGCAGAGGCGAAAGTGGTGTACCAATACCCGCAAGGCCGCTTTCGGTTTCCGCTCATTCCCGACGATCAGCCGCGGGAGGAACAGAAACAGCCGCAGCGGTTGGTAGACGGGGGAAGAACGCGGCCGGCCTCTGGCCGCCCGTCAGACAGCCTGGCGCGGGAAACGGCGGAAAAACGCCCGTTCCGCCCGTCCGATGTGCCGTCGCCGGTATTTGGGTATCAAAGACAGGGCGGCGAACAGCGGGGGGCAAAACGAACGCCGGTTTCCGACTTTAAGCCGGAGCAAAGCCGCTCCGCCTCTTTGGCGCCGCCCGAACAGGAAGAGAGCAGCAAAGCGACCGCCCCACCGGATGAACAAGCCGCCGTTGCGGCCGGGAGCGAAACGGCAGCAGAGACTATGGCCAAGGCCGCGGAAGAAGGGGCGCCGCGATCGGATGAGCGGCAGCACGATCAGCAGGAAAGGGGCGCCGGGCAAGAGGAGCGGTCCGTCTTTGGCGCCGGTCCGCGGCTTGAAGAGGCGATTGAGAATGAAACGGCGGCGGAGAAGATCACCAAGGTGCTAGAAGAAGGAGCGCCGCGACCGGATGAGGGGCAACGCGGCCATAGGGCGGAGAAAGGCGCCGGACGGGAAGAAGAAGCGCGGCTGTCTTCTCCCCGTCTCGGACGGGCGCGCATCCCGTATAATGTGATGATGCTAAAGGAAGACCGGCGCAAGCTCGAGGAACGCTCGCGCCGGGACGGCTATTCGCTGCCGCCGTCTGCGTTGCTTGAGCCGCCCGGGGAGGCGGCGTCTGCTGACGAACAGTGGATTCGCGAACAATGCGCCCGCCTCGACCGGACGTTTGCGAGCTTCCATATCGGAGCGAAGGTCGTTGGGGCAACGCAAGGGCCGACGGTGACGCAGTTTGAAGTGCAGCCCGATTTGGGCGTGAAAGTAAGCAAAATTACGAGCTTGACGGACGACATTAAACTGAGTTTGGCAGCGAAAGACATTCGGATTGAAGCGCCGATTCCCGGAAAGCGGACGATCGGCATTGAAGTGCCGAACCCATCGAGCCGTCCGGTGCGGCTGCGGGAGATTTTAGACGACCGCGCCTTCCGCGAGCGCCGCTCTCCGCTCACTGTCGCCCTTGGGCTTGACATCAGCGGCGCGCCGGTCGTGACCGATATCCGCAACATGCCCCATGGTCTCATTGCCGGGGCGACCGGGTCAGGCAAAAGCGTCTGCATGAACGCTATGCTTGTCAGCATGTTGTACAAAGCCGCCCCGCATGAGGTGAAGTGGCTGCTGATTGATCCAAAAATGGTGGAGCTTGCCCCGTACAACGGCTTGCCGCATTTGCTCAGCCCGGTCATCACCGAAGCAAAAGCGGCCGCCGGGGCGCTCAAGTGGGCGGTCGGCGAAATGGAGCGGCGGTACGAGCTGTTTGTCCATGCCGGCGTGCGCGATCTTGAAAAATACAATGACCGTCTGCGTGCAAGCGGGGGAAGTGAGCCGCCGTTGCCGTACATCGTCATCGTCATCGACGAACTGGCTGATTTGATGATGGCCGCCCCGGCCGATGTCGAGGAATCGATTTGCCGCTTGGCGCAAAAGGCGCGGGCGTGCGGCATTCACTTGTTGATCGCCACGCAACGGCCGTCGGTTGACGTCATCACCGGCTTGATCAAGGCGAACATTCCGACGCGCATCGCCTTTTCTGTTTCTTCCCAAGTCGACTCGCGCACGATTTTGGATGTGAACGGCGCCGAGCGGCTGCTTGGGCGCGGCGATATGCTTTTTTTGGAAAACGGGTCAGCCAAGCCGGTGCGGTTGCAAGGCTGCTTCATTTCCGATGAAGAAATTGAGCGGGTCACCGCCCACGTGAAAGCGCAGCAAGCCCCTTCGTACATGTTCAGTCCGGACGAGTTCCGGCAAGCGGCGGCGTTCGGCGAGGAAGACGACGAGCTGTTTGACGAAGCATGCCGGTTTGTCATCGCCCAGGGAGGGGCGTCAACGTCAAGTTTGCAGCGTCATTTCCGCATCGGCTACAACCGCGCCGCCCGGCTCATCGAGATGATGGAGCATCATGGGCTCATCTCGGAAGCGCGCGGCAGCAAACCGCGCGATGTGCTGATGAGCGAGGAAGAGTGGGCGCGCTGGCGCGGGGAGCACGGCGGGCGCTCTGCCAACGGCGTTGCTTCCGGGCGGTAGTGTTTTGCCGCCGGCCGTGCTATAATGGGGAAATGAAACCGCCGGCGCGGCGGCATGAAGCAAATGGCAAAACTAGACGAATATCATATACTGTTCTACAGAGAGAAGATGGCTGGAGGGCTTAGCGATGACAGTTTACCATTTTGTTGGCATCAAAGGCACGGGAATGAGCGCGCTTGCACAAGTGCTTCATGATCTCGGCTATACAGTGCAAGGGTCGGATGTAGAAAAGTGGTTTTTTACGCAAAAGGTGCTCGAGGAACGGGGCATCCCGGTTTTGCCTTTTTCCAAAGACAATATCCGCCCAGGTTATACGGTCATTGCCGGCAACGCCTTTTCCGATACGCATGAGGAAATCGAAGCGGCCCGTCAACTCGGCGTCCCTGTCATTCGATACCACCGCTTTTTGGGCGAGCTGGCGGGGAAATTCACAAGCATCGCGGTGACCGGCTCACATGGAAAGACGACGACGACGGGCTTGCTCGCTCACGTGATGCAAGGGGCGCACCCTACGTCATATTTAATTGGGGACGGAACGGGAAGAGGGGAGCCGGGGAGCAAATACTTTGTGTTTGAGGCGTGCGAGTACCGCCGGCATTTTTTGTCCTATTTTCCCGATTATGCAATCATGACGAACATTGACTTCGACCACCCCGACTATTTTGCCAATATTGACGACGTCTTTTCCGCCTTCCAACAAATGGCGGAACAAGTGAACAAGGCGATTGTCGCCTGCGGGGATGATCCATATTTGCCGAATCTCCAGGCGAAAGTGCCGATTTTGTTTTACGGGCTTAGCGACGAAAACGATTTTCAGGCGCGCAATATTGTCAAGACGACCGAAGGGACGGCGTTTGACGTGTTCGTGCGCAACACGTTTTTTGCCTCTTTTTCCATCCCGCGCTTTGGCACCCATAACGTGCTGAATGCGCTCGCGGTCATCGCCATTTGCCACTATGAAGGCATTGACGCCGGCACGATCGCCGCCCGGCTGCAGACGTTCCAAGGGGTGAAGCGCCGCTTCAGCGAAAAAACGGTCGGGCGCCAGGTGTTGATTGACGATTATGCGCATCATCCGCGCGAAATTACCGCCACATTGGAGGCGGCAAGGCAAAAATATCCGGGACGCGAGGTCGTCGCCATTTTCCAGCCGCACACGTATACGCGAACGCAGACATTTTTGCGCGAGTTTGCCGAAAGTTTAAAGCAGGCCGACCACGTCTATTTATGCGATATTTTCGGCTCGGCGCGCGAACGCGAGGGCAAGCTGTCCATCCGCGATTTGCAGGCGCAAATTCCGCGCTCGCAGCTGCTTGAAGAAGACAACGTCGCAGTGTTGAAGCAGCATCCGGATGCAGTGTTGGTGTTTATGGGCGCCGGCGATATTCAAAAATTTCAACGGGCGTACGAACAGGCCGTTCTGTCCGCGTAGCGGCCGGCCGGGAAGCGGGCTGTGACCAAAACAGCCCGTTTTTCGTTGGGCGGCAGGAATCGAATGAGACGGCGGCGAACGTTTAAAGGCGGAGGCAAACGGGTACAAACGGGATGAGGCGGTCCGGACGGAAAGGAGGAAAACGAAGTGGAGTGGCTTTTGTACGCGAGCGCTGCGGTGGCGGCGGCGGCGTTTTTGTTGCTTGTCGTGTACATCGCGAGGACGCTCGTCGTCCTGCAGGAAACGCTGCGCCGGCTGACGGCGGCGGTGGGCCATACGGAGGAGCAAGTGCAAGCGGTGGCCCGCGAAGTCACCGAGCTTTTGCATACGGCGAACGACATCGCCGGCGATGTGCAAAAGAAGGTGGAAAAGCTGAACAGCGCCGTCGAAGCCGTCAGTGAAGTCGGCGGCGCCGTCCGCTCGTTCAACCGCGCCCTTCAGCAGACAGCCGCGGCGCTGTCGGCTCGAGCGGGCGGCGGGCGGAAAAAATGGCGCAAAACGTTGCGATGGGCAAATGTTTTGCTCGATCTAAGGGAAAAATGGAGGGAAAGGGAACGATTGCGTGAACAGGAGGGAATGCAAAATGGCGAAAAATAACGGCGGATTTTTGCTTGGGGCGCTTGTCGGCGGCATCGCCGGCGCGGCGGCGGCCATGTTTTTAACAAGTGAGAAAGGACGGCAATGGCTCGCGGAATGGAGCAGCAGCGAAACGTGGGAGCCGGTGAAAACGACGGCGGCGGAATGGTTGGAAACAGCGAAAGAGAAAACGAAGGAAATCGCCGAGTTCATCCCGCTGAAAACAGCTGAGGCTCCGTCCGAAGGCGAAGAGGCAAAGACCGGTGCTGAAAAAGCGACGATCCCGATTCCGCCATCCGCTGGGCCGGCCGACCGCGAGACGCTGCAAAAGCTGCTTGAGGAAGCAGAAGCGGCGCTCGATGACACCGAGCAAACGATGGGACACCGAAGCGGAATGGAGTGAGCAGAACGTGGGAATGGAGAAACTGGAAACCGTCGAACAGTTTGAACGCGTCAAGAAGGAAACGAACCGCTTTTTGTTCGTCAAACATAGCCTAACATGCCCGATCAGCCGAGCGGCGTTCGGCGAATGTGAAAAGTTCGCCGCCGATCACCCGGAGCTCGCGGTATATTGCCTGTACGTTCAAGAAGCGCGCCCGCTCTCGAACTACATCGCCGAGACGACCGGCGTTAAGCACGAATCGCCGCAGGCGCTTTTGTTTGAAAACGGCAAAGTCGTCTGGCACGCGTCCCATTGGGCTATTACGTACGATGCGCTGAGAACGAACATAGCCACCGCCTAGCCGCCTGTCCGCGCGACAGGCGGTTTGTTCTCCTTTTAAACTTTACCACTTAAAAGCGTTTAATCAAAAAAGCATTTTTTTCGTGACAACCGCTAAGTCATCGATTATAATAAAGACTAATTACAAAACTTCGATCTTCAAAACGGGGAAGCGCCCCGAACGCTGGCGGCCGGCGGCCGCTATGGGGCGGAAACGATGCATGAAAATGGGCGAAAGGATGAGAGAAGCATGAGCAACGAACGGTTGGAGGAGCTGCGGGCAAGGGTCGATGAGATTAACCTGCAATTGTTGAAGCTGATCAACGAACGGGGGCGGCTCGTTCAAGAAATCGGCAAGATCAAAGAAGCGCAAGGAACGCACCGCTACGACCCGGTGCGCGAGCGGAAAATGCTCGACCTCATTTCCGAGCATAACGACGGTCCGTTCGAAACGTCGACGCTGCAGCACATTTTCAAGGAAATTTTCAAAGCGGCGCTCGAATTGCAAGAAGATGACCATCGGAAAGCGCTGCTTGTCTCGCGGAAAAAGCATCCAGAAAACACGATCGTCGAGGTGAAAGGAGAGCGGATCGGCGACGGCAAGCAATATTTTGTCATGGGCCCGTGTGCGGTGGAAAGCTACGAGCAAGTGGCTGCGGTCGCCGAAGCGGTGAAAAAACAAGGCATCAAGATGTTGCGCGGCGGTGCGTACAAACCGCGCACGTCGCCGTACGATTTCCAAGGGCTCGGCGTGGAAGGACTGAAAATTTTGAAACGGATCGCCGATGAGTTTGATTTGGCGGTCATCAGCGAAATCGTCACGCCGGCGGACATTGAAATCGCCTTGGACTATATTGACGTCATCCAAATCGGCGCGCGCAACATGCAAAACTTTGAGCTGCTTAAGGCAGCCGGCCAAGTGAATAAGCCGATTTTGCTGAAGCGCGGCTTGGCGGCGACGATCGAAGAATTCATCAACGCCGCTGAGTACATCATGTCGCAAGGAAACGGGCAGATCATTTTGTGCGAGCGCGGCATCCGTACGTACGAGCGGGCGACGCGCAACACGCTCGACATTTCGGCTGTGCCGATTTTGAAGAAAGAAACGCACTTGCCGGTGTTCGTCGATGTCACCCACTCAACGGGGCGGCGCGATCTGCTCATCCCGTGCGCCAAAGCGGCCTTGGCGATCGGCGCCGACGGCGTCATGGCCGAAGTGCATCCGGACCCGGCCGTCGCCTTGTCCGATTCCGCCCAGCAAATGGACATCGCCCAATTCAACGAGTTTATGGAAGAAGTGCGCGCCTTCCAGCGCCAGTTCGTCCAAGCGTAAAGGGCAAAGGGCGGCGTGTCGGCGGAAGAAGACGTCCCATCGTGTTGGGGCGTCTTTTGTTTTTGGGGCAGTGCGAAGCGGACTGCGGCCGAGGCGGGAAATGGAGGCCGGTTGGGTTGGCGGCATGATAGGGCAACCGAATCGCGCTGTCCGGCGTGTTTTCGTTTGCACTGGGGGCAGTTGGCGTCCAGCGCCAAAACATGGGGAAACAGCGGCTTCCTTTTCATGCAAGGGCGTGGTTTCGGGCAAACTACCGGTGAACGGTTTGTGAACAAACCGGCAAAATGGTTGCGATTTCGTTGCGAGTTGGCGATAATGTATCGTATGAT
The DNA here is from genome assembly GCF_050994965.1 of Geobacillus lituanicus. Classification (NCBI taxonomy): domain Bacteria; kingdom Bacillati; phylum Bacillota; class Bacilli; order Caryophanales; family Anoxybacillaceae; genus Geobacillus; species Geobacillus lituanicus. The sequence goes on along the minus strand of NZ_CP194773.1, from coordinate 2,934,547 downwards.
AGTTGTACATACATTCGGAATTTGACCGGTTGAGTGAAAAGGAGTGAAAGGAATGACCGTAACGATTTATGATGTGGCGCGGGAGGCGAACGTCTCGATGGCGACTGTTTCGCGTGTCGTGAACGGCAACCCGAACGTCAAGCCGTCGACACGAAAAAAAGTGTTGGAAGCGATCGAGCGGCTCGGCTACCGCCCGAACGCCGTGGCGCGGGGGCTCGCCAGCAAAAAAACGACGACGGTCGGGGTGATCATCCCGGATATTTCGAACATTTTCTTCGCCGAACTGGCGCGCGGCATCGAAGACATTGCAACGATGTACAAATACAACATTATTTTAAGCAACTCCGACCAAAACAAAGAAAAAGAGCTGCATTTGCTCAACACGTTGCTCGCCAAGCAAGTGGACGGCCTGTTGTTTATGGGCGGGACCATCACCGAAGAGCACGTCGCCGAATTTCAAAAATCATCGGTGCCGATCGTGCTGGCGGCGACGGTCGGGCCGGAGGAGATTCCATCGGTCAACATCGATTATGAGCAGGCGGCGTTTGAAGCGGTGACGTATTTGCTGGAAAAAGGAAACCGCCGTGTGGCGTATGTGACCGGTCCGACCGACGATCCGATCAACCAGCGGAAGTTGGCTGGCTACCGGCGCGCGTTGGAAGAGCGCGGGGTGCCATATGACGAAGAGCTGGTCGTTGAGGGCGACAATTCATACGACTCCGGCTTGGAAGCGTATGAGAAAATCGCGGAGCTTGCCGAACGACCGACGGCGGTGTTTGCCGGCACGGACGAAATGGCGCTCGGCATCATCCACAGCGCCCAAGACCATCACGTGCGCGTGCCGGAAGAGGTGGAAGTCGTCGGTTTTGACAACACAAGGCTTGCGACGATGGTGCGGCCGCGGCTGACGACCGTCGTGCAGCCGATGTACGACATCGGAGCGGTAGCGATGCGGTTGCTGACGAAGTACATGAACAAGGAGAAAGTTGACAACCATATCGTCGTCTTGCCGCACCGGCTTGAAGTGCGGGAATCGACGAAATAAGGAGCGAGGCTGATCCGAAAACGCGGAGCGTTTTCGGATCAGTCTTTTTCGCGTTTCCTCCGAACGCGGCCGCCGAGGCGCTCTCGTTTGCGTTTCCCATGCGCCGCCAACAGGCGCGAACCGGCTCGATGGCGCCCATAAAAAGCAGCCCCCTTCGCCTATTGTTTCTGAATTTGGAGGGCGGTTCGGCCGGCCGGTCACCGTGCCGGCCGCTGGCTGCGGATGAAATACAACGCTTTTTCCACCGTCTGGGCATTTTTTTCGCTGATCTCTGCTTTGCGCGGAATCGGGGGATACAAGTCATCCGGGTCGTCCCACTCAAGCGGAAGCGCGACGGGTGAAAGCGGTTGCCAACGTTCGCGCCACTCATCTGGCAGCGGGCCGGACACATCGGCTTGTCCCGTCATCTCGAGCCAAAGGAGCGCCCATGCCCGCGGCACGACGCGCCAGATGTCATAGCCGCCGCCGCCGACGGCGATCCAGCGTCCGCCGCAATATTCATGCGCGATTTCGTGCGCGAGTTTCGGAATGGCGCGGTACGTTTTCATCGTCACCGACAAATGGGTGAGCGGATCGTAATAGTGGGCGTCGACGCCGTTTTGCGTCACGATGACGTCCGGGCGGAAAAAGTCGGCGATTTCCCGAAGCGCGGTCGTATAGGCGGCGATCCATGATTCGTCTTCCGTGAACGCATCAACGGGAATGTTGAACGAATAGCCGTAGCCCGCGCCTAAGCCGCGCTCGTTGACATTTCCGGTCCCTGGGAACAAATAGCGCCCCGTTTCATGAATGGAAAACGTGCAAACGTTCGGATCGTCGTAAAACGCCCATTGCACCCCGTCGCCGTGGTGGGCGTCCGTGTCGACGTACAACACGCGCAGTCCGTATTTCTCCCTGATGTATTGAATGGCGACCGCGCTGTCGTTGTAGACGCAAAAGCCGGATGCTTTGCCGCGGAAGCCGTGGTGCAGACCGCCGCCAAGGTTGAGCGCATGCTCAGCCGCTCCGGAAAGAACCGCGTCGACGGCGGTGAGGGTGCTGCCGACCAAAAGAGCGCTCGCTTCGTGCATGTTTGGGAAAATCGGCGTATCCTCGGTGCCAAGGCCGTAGTTTTGCGCCGCCGCTTCCGACAGCTCGCCGCGCCCGGCCGCTTTCACCGCCTCGATGTAGGAGCGGTCGTGAATGAGCGCCAGCTCGTCATCGGTCGCCATGCGCGGGGCGACGATCTGGCGGTCTTCGAGCGCGCCGAGCGTGCAAAGCAAGTCGTATGTCATTTTGACCCGCAGCTGGTTGAACGGATGGTCGTCATGAAATTTGTACTGAAGAAATTGCTCGCTATAGACGAATGTGCAGTTTCGGCTCATGACGTAACCCCCGGCAAGTTCGGCCATAGTACGTGATAGCCGGCGTTTTGCAAATCGCGGATCAATGGAAGTGGATTCATCGTCTGCACGCGGAAAACTAAAATTTTCTCATTCGGATCCGGAGCTGGATACACCAAGACGCTGGCGATGTTCACATGGCGCTCGCTGATGATGGCCGCCGCTTTGCTTAACATGCCGGCCTCGTTCGGCACTTTGATCTCGATTTGCGACCCCGGCTGGTGAACGCCGGTCAATTCAATGAACGTGCGGAGCAAATCCGTTTGCGTGATGATGCCGACGAGTTTCCCGTGATTGACGATCGGCAGGCAGCCGATTCGGTGTTCGTAAAAGAGCGCCGCCACCTCCTCGACGAAATCGAGCGGATGGCCGACGATGAGGTCGGTTTTCATAATCGTGCTGACCGGTTTTTGCAAGTCTTCAAGATGTTCATGAAGATGGAAAATGGACGGGCTCGCGTCGCGCAAATCTTGGCTCGTCACAAGCCCCAGAAGACGTCCTTCCCCGTCGACGACCGGCAGATGGCGGATGCGGTGATGTCTGAGCAGCTGCAGCGCTTCGGCGATCGTATTGGTGGCGCGAAGCGTGATAACCGGTGCTTTCATCACTTGTTCGACAAGCATCGTTCTCCTCTCCCCTTTGTGCGAGGCATTTAGTACATGTAACGGTTCATAAACCGAAGCCGGTCAAACCGTTGAATCGATTCGGCGTCGACCCGTTTGCCAATGCGGACCATGAGGCAGTTCGCCGGATGGGAGCAAATTTCCGGGTCGTCGGTCGCATACCAGACGAGCCCGCCGGCGTTCATCATTTTCTCCATCACTTTTCGGTACTCCCATACGTTCAGCCCCGTGCCTTTTAAATCCCAATGCCAGTAATATTCAGTTGTAATGATGATGTAGTCTTCCATGGCGTCGTCCATCATCGAGACGATCAATAAATTTTTTCCGACGCCAAACCCGCGGAACTCCGGAATGACTTCAATGGCGCCAAGCTCGAGCAAATTTTCCATGTTCCCTTCCGACCAACGCTCAAGCGGATCGGGATACAAAAACGTCACATATCCGACAATCACCTCGCCGCGGCGGGCGATGATGATCCGCCCTTCCGGCAGCTTGGCGATTTCGATCAACGCTTTGTGCTGTTTGGCAGGCGGGCGGAAGGAAGTGAGGTCATGGTGGAATTCGTAGCTGGCCAACGCTTCCGGCGTCACCGGCCCTTCGATGAGGAGCGTTCCTTTCGGGGTTTTCAGCTCTTTGGCGTTATACGTTTTTTTATGTTCCATTCGTCCACCACCTGAATTGGTCGTTCTGCTTCCATTATACATAAAAATGGCGCCGGCTGGCGCGGTTCAAAAAAATTTCAAAAAAGCGGGGACAATGAATATTTTAAAAATTGAGAAATTGTTTTCAATCGACTATAATAGAAATGTAATCACTTACATAAGGGGGATTGGAGAATGAACACAGAACGGCTTCCCGTCATACAAGGGGACTACAACTTGAAAAACTACGAGGAAACGTACAAGCAATTTCAATGGTCGGAAACAGAGAAAGCGTTTTCTTGGTATGAGACGGGACGGGTCAACATGGCGTACGAGGCGATCGACCGCCATGCTGAGTCGTTCCGTAAAAATAAAGTGGCGCTTTACTACCGGGATGCGGTGCGGAATGAGAAATATACGTTTAAAGAAATGAAAGAAATGTCGAACAAAGTGGCGAATGTTTTGAAAAATGTGGCCGAGATTGGAAAAGGAGACCGCGTGTTCGTCTTTATGCCGCGCTCGCCGGAGCTGTATTTCGCTGTGCTCGGGATCATCAAAACCGGCGCCATCGTCGGACCGCTGTTTGAGGCGTTCATGGAAGGCGCGGTGCGCGACCGCCTCGAAGACAGCGGGGCGAAGGCGATCGTGACGACGCCGGAGCTTTTGCCGCGCGTGCCGGTGGGCGACTTGCCGGAGTTGAAGTACGTCTTTTTGGTTGGCGACGGCGTTGTCGAAGAAGGGCCGTACATCGATTTGAAAAAGCGGATGAACGAGGCAAGCAAGCACTTCGACATCGAATGGGTCGACCGCCAGGACGGCTTGATTTTGCATTACACATCCGGTTCGACCGGAAAGCCGAAAGGCGTCCTGCACGTCCATAACGCGATGATTCAGCATTATCAAACCGCGAAGTGGGTGCTCGACTTAAAAGAAGACGACATTTACTGGTGCACGGCCGATCCGGGGTGGGTGACCGGAACGTCGTACGGCATCTTCGGCCCGTGGCTGTGCGGGGCGTCAAGCGTCATCGTTGGCGGCCGCTTCAGCCCGGACGCCTGGTATGAAACGATCCAAGACTTCGGCGTCACCGTCTGGTACAGCGCGCCGACGGCGTTCCGCATGCTGATGGGCGCCGGCGATGAAGTCGTGAAAAAATATGATTTAAGCTCGCTCCGCCACATTTTGAGCGTCGGCGAGCCGCTCAACCCGGAAGTCATCCGCTGGGGGATGAAAGTGTTCGGTCGCCGCATCCATGATACGTGGTGGATGACGGAAACAGGCGGGCATCTCATCTGCAACTACCCGTGCATGGAAATCAAGCCGGGATCGATGGGGAAACCGATTCCGGGTGTTGAGGCGGCGATCATCGACGACCAAGGAAACGTGCTGCCGCCGTACCGAATGGGCAACTTGGCCATCAAAAAAGGCTGGCCGTCGATGATGAAAACGATTTGGAACAACCCGCAAAAATATGAATCGTACTTTATCGGCGACTGGTACGTCTCGGGCGACTCGGCGTACATGGACGAAGACGGCTACTTCTGGTTCCAAGGCCGTGTTGACGATGTCATCAACACATCCGGCGAGCGCGTTGGGCCGTTTGAAGTCGAAAGCAAGCTCGTCGAGCATCCGGCCGTGGCCGAAGCCGGCGTCATCGGCAAGCCGGACCCGGTGCGCGGGGAAATCATCAAAGCGTTCATCGCGCTTCGCGAAGGCTATGAGCCGTCTGAAGAGCTGAAAGAAGACATTCGCCAGTTCGTGAAAAAAGGGCTCGCCGCCCACGCCGCGCCGCGTGAGATCGAGTTCCGCGACAAACTGCCGAAAACGCGGAGCGGGAAAATCATGCGCCGCGTCTTAAAAGCGTGGGAGCTCAACTTGCCGACCGGCGATTTGTCGACGATGGAAGACTGAACAATAAGGGGCCCGGCACGGTCAGGGCCCCTTTCTTCTATGTCCCTCAATCCGTTTCGTACAGAAATGCGCTTTTGGCGCGGAGACCGGAACAACGTTCGCTTCCGCAAGGGGCTGGCCCGAAACGGCAGCGCCCCTTCAACCGGGCGGAATATCATGTGCCCGCTATATACAGCAAGGCAAAAGGGTGTCCCGAACGTTTTGGGACACCTTCTTTATCTTTACCTCGAGGCCGGCGGCTGCGTGTTGCCATTGGCCGCATTGTTTCCGTCAGCCGGCGGTTCGTGGGACGCGGCCGACGGCAGGGAGACGGAGGCTGACGGCGCCGATTCGCGGCCGGCAATGTCCACGGCGGTGACGCAATATGCTGCTCCTGGTTTGAGGACGGAAAAAGCCGTTGCCTCTCCCCTTTTGATGACAGCGACGACGCGGCGCCCTCCTGTATGGTCAAGCTCATAGACGCGATAGCCGATCACATCGCGTTCACTGCGGCCGCTCCAGACGAGTTGGCCCCTGTTTAGACGGACGGAAGGCGAGGCCGGATCGCGCCCGTTGTCTTCCAAGGGGGCGGCGGCAAAATCAGCGCCGGCCCAGTCCGCATCGCTTATCCCCCACTCGCTGAGCACGTCCGGATTGGCGATGACCCCGCGCGTGACAAATTCTTCCGGCGTCGTCTCGAGCGCCGCATAACGGCGTCCGTCGATGATGACAAACCGGCCTTCGGTTAAATCGTTCTCTTCCCCCTCTTTTGGGGTAAATTTCGTATTGTACAAATCATAGCGGACGAGCCCGGCTTGCCGGCACGTCTCTGACGGGCTGAGCCCGCTCGCGGCGCAGTAGGCGCGGCGGACGATGCCGCCCGGCATGGAAAACCGCTTTGGCGGGGCGATGAGTTTTGGCTTGGCGCCATAGGCGGCGTTCATGAATTGCGCCCATAACAGCTGGGTGCGCTGGCTGTAGGAAAGCCCTTTGTAGCGCGACTCCAGCGGCGCTGGATGGTCGTAGCCGACCCAAACACCGAACGTGACGCTTGGATTGACGGCGATAAACCACGAATCGCGCTTGTCTTGGGATGTTCCGGTTTTTCCGGCCCAGTCGGCGGAGAAGGTCAAGTAGCGCCGCACTGAAGAGGCGGTCCCGCCATTAAGCACATCACGCATCATGTCAATCATCAAGTACGACGTCTGCGGGGAAAAGACGGGAACGGGCTTCGTTTGATGCTGGTAGATGATGTTTCCGTCCTTGTCGGTAATTTTCTCGATCATATACGCATCGACGAACGATCCGTAGTTGGCAAACGTCGCATAGGCGTTGACGTTTTCTTCGACGGTGACGCCGATGTGCGTCCCGCCGATCGCCAAGGCCGGGTTGGCCTCTTCTTGCTTTGAGACGCTTGTGATCCCCATTTTGCGCAAATAGTCGACCGGCTGTTTCGATTGGATCCGCCTGTACGTCCGCACGGCCGGGATGTTGTACGACCACCGCAAAGCATCACGCGCCGTCACGAGGCCATGCGTCTTTCCATCGGCGTTTTTCGGCGTGTACGAACCGATCGAGAGCGGAAGATCGGGAATGATCGTCGCCGGCTGGATGACGCCCATCTCCATCGCCGGCGCGTACACTAAGAGCGGCTTCATTGTGGAGCCGTTCGAGCGGTGCGCCTGGGTGGCATGGTTGAGCTGCTCGCGCCCGTAATCGCGGCCGCCGACAAAGCTGATAATTTTGCCTGTTTTGTTTTCAATCAGCATTGCCCCGACTTCCACCGGCTGACGATGGGCGACTGTTTTTCCGGTTTTGCCGTCCTTGGTGTAATAGACGTTGTCGTTTCCGTAATACGGGTAGCGGGCGGCCACCTTCTGCATCCGTTCGTAAATGTCTTTGTCGATCGTTGTATAAATGCGCAATCCCCCTTGCCGCAGCGCTTTTTCCGCCTCGCCGAGATAGCGGCGGCGGAGGGCGGGATCGCGCCCCCACTCTTTCGCCGAATGGCCGTCGCGCTTGGCGAACGTTTCCGCAATCACCTCTTTCGCCCGCCGCTCAATTTCCATCGTCAAAAACGGATAGCGTTCAAACGGCGACGGCTTCGGCGGGGCGAAATGTTTCGTCACATCGTAGGCGAGCGCTTCTTGGTATTGCTTGTCGGAAATATAGCCGGCCTGCTTCATCCGGCGCAGCACCGTTTTCATTCGTCTGAGCCCGGCTGAGACATCTTGCTTGACGCTCCCGTCAGCGGCAAACGGCGTGTACACGAATGGGTTTTGCGGCAAGCCGGCCAAAAACGCCGCCTGCGCCAAATTCAGCTCTTTGGCGTCGACGCCGAACACCCCTTGGGCGGCGGCCTGAATGCCGGCGATGTTGCGCCCGGATGAGTTGCGGCCGAACGGGACGACGTTTAAGTAGGCTTCCAAAATCTCTTCTTTTGAAAAAAAGCGCTCAAGGCGCAGCGCCAATACCATTTCCTTCGCTTTGCGCTCAAACGACACTTCGCTCGTCAGCATCTGGTTTTTGACAAGCTGCTGCGTCAGCGTGCTGCCGCCGCTTTTGACCGGCGTGTTTGCCACCTCTTGAAAGATGGCGCGGATGACCGCTTTGGGCACGACGCCATCATGCTCGTAAAAATGTTCGTCCTCGGTGGCGATCACCGCTTGCACGACGTACGGGGAAACGTCGGAAAGGGGCACCGCCTCGCGGTCGAGATCGGAGCGGAACCGGCCTAAATAGACGCCGTTGGCAAAATACATATGGCTCGTTTCTTCGTAACTGTAAATCTCGCTTTTCATTTTGTCCGGCGAAGGGACAGCCAAGTCTTTAACCAGAAAGGCGAAATAGCCGGCGCCGGCGCCGGCGGCAAAGCAAACGAGGCAGAGCGCGGCGATGAGCAGCACTAAGGTGGCGTTCCAGACGATGTCGTATGTAAGGCAAAAATAACGCCATGCTTTCTCGACAGAAATACGGAATGGTTTTCGTTCCATGCCGGCCCCCCTATAGTGGCAAATCTTCGCCATCAGTATACCATACCGTCGGGCGCCGTTGTGGAATTTTGTTGTTTTTTCACCGTTTTTGGCGAAAAAATGCGAGGTTGACAGTGAACAAGGAATATGGTAAAAGAAAGTATATAAAGTATATAATTTTGGATACGACAACGCGATGACGGGAACAAGTAGCGGTTGCCTCCCTGGCGCAGAGAGCTGGCGGACGGTGCGAGCCAGCCCACAGGCAAGCGTGAATTACCTCCCCGAGCAGCGGTGGGGAACGGCTCTGTTTCGCCTAGTAGCCATCCGCCGGCTGACGCCGTTACCGAAATGAGCGGGAAAGCAGAGCGCTTTCCAAGTAGGGTGGTACCGCGATGAACACTCGCCCCTTCAAACCGGGCGGGTGTTTTCTTTTGGCCTGACATTTCATAGCGAGGTGAGGAACATGGACTTGCTTGCAGAACTGCAATGGCGCGGACTTGTCAATCAAACGACGGATGAGGATGGGCTTCGAAAGCTCCTGAATGAGGAGAAGGTGACGCTTTATTGCGGGTTTGACCCGACAGCAGACAGCTTGCACATCGGCCATTTGGTCACGATCATGACCTTGCGTCGCTTCCAACAGGCGGGGCATCAACCGATCGCCTTAGTCGGCGGCGCCACCGGGTTGATTGGCGATCCGAGTGGCAGAAAAAGCGAGCGCACGCTCAACGCCAAAGAGACGGTCGAAGCATGGAGCGCCCGAATCAAAGCGCAACTCGAGCGGTTTCTTGATTTTGAGGCTGAGAGCAATCCAGCGAAAATCAAAAACAACTACGACTGGATCGGGCCGCTCGATGTCATTTCGTTTTTGCGCGACGTCGGCAAGCATTTCAGCGTCAACTACATGCTGGCGAAAGAATCGGTGCAGTCGCGCATCGAAACAGGCATTTCGTTTACGGAGTTCACGTATATGATGCTGCAGGCGTACGATTTCCTCAACTTGTACGAAACGGAAGGTTGCCGACTACAAATCGGTGGCAGCGACCAATGGGGCAACATCACGGCGGGGCTTGAGCTCATCCGCAGAACGAAAGGTGAGGCGAAAGCATTCGGTTTGACGGTTCCGCTCGTGACGAAAGCCGATGGGACGAAGTTTGGAAAAACGGAAAGCGGCGCGGTTTGGCTCGATCCGGAAAAAACGTCGCCGTATGAGTTTTACCAGTTCTGGATCAACACCGATGACCGCGATGTGATCCGTTACTTAAAATATTTCACGTTCTTGACAAAAGAAGAGATCGACGCGCTTGAACAAGAGATGCGCGAAGCGCCGGAGAAGCGGGTGGCGCAAAAAACGCTTGCTTCCGAAGTGACGAAGCTCGTGCATGGCGAAGAGGCGCTCAATCAAGCGATTCGTATTTCAGAAGCACTCTTTAGCGGCGACATTGCCGAGCTGACGGCTGCGGAAATCGAGCAAGGGTTTAAAAACGTGCCGTCGTTTGTCCATGAAGGAGGCGACGTCCCGCTCGTCGAGCTGCTCGTAGCTGCCGGCATCTCGCCATCGAAGCGGCAGGCGCGCGAAGATATTCAAAACGGCGCCATTTATGTGAACGGGGAGCGCATCCAAGACGCGGGCGCCGTCCTGACCGCCGAGCACCGCCTCGAAGGGCGGTTTACCGTCATCCGCCGCGGCAAGAAAAAATATCATTTGATCCGCTACGCCTAAAAAGAAAAAGATCCGAAATGCCTTGGCATTTCGGATCTTTTTTGCGCCTTAACGCGAGTAGAACTCGACGATGAGCGCTTCGTTGATTTCCGCCGGCAGCTCGGAACGTTCCGGCAGGCGTGTATACGTGCCTTCCAGTTTTTCCGGATCAAACGACAAGTAATCCGGAACGAAGTTGTTCGCTTCCACCGCTTCTTTGATCACTTGCAAGTTGCGCGATTTTTCGCGGACCGCGATCGTTTGCCCCGGTTTAACGCGGTACGACGGGATGTTGACGCGGTTGCCGTCGACCAAAATGTGGCCGTGCGTCACAAGCTGGCGGGCTTGACGGCGCGTGCGGGCCAGCCCTAAACGGTAGACGAGGTTGTCAAGGCGCGATTCTAGCAAAATCATGAAATTTTCGCCGTGTTTGCCCGGCATTTTGCCCGCTTCTTCAAACGTTTTGCGGAATTGGCGTTCGTTCACGCCGTACATATGGCGCAGCTTTTGCTTTTCTTGCAGCTGCAAGCCATACTCCGACAATTTTCTCCGTTGGCCCGGACCGTGTTGGCCAGGCGGATACGGACGTTTTTGCAATTCTTTCCCCGTGCCGCTCAACGAGATGCCAAGGCGGCGGGAAACTTTCCATGTAGGTCCCGTATAACGAGCCATTCGTTGCTCCTCCTTATGCTTTTATTCCCGTAAAATAAAAGCAGATGTGCGCCAACAATTATGGCCATTTTGTTTTCATGCATCCTCGCTCTCGCAGCTAAGAGTTACGCGATGCACCTCGACAGGCCGAGGAACAAAATGAACCATCAAGGTGGGCACAAAGGCTGCTATATTTTACACAAAGGCTATTATATGATTTTTAGAGGATAAAGTCAACATTTTGTTTCCCTTCTTCTCTATTTGTATGATATAATAAAAGATGCAATTTTTAGAAAAAAATTGTCATCCCATTCTCTCATTTGGAATGATGATGCCGGTTTGGGTGGAAAAGGCGATGAACAAGGAAGAAATGAAGCGGTATGAATCATTTAAACAAAAATTTTTCCACTGGTTTTTAGCGTTTCAGGACGATAGGCCGTTTTCGGCGGCGGCGGGCGAGTTGCTCGCGCTGCTAAAAGAAGAGCTGGCGCTCGAGCAAGCCGTTTTTTATTTGTACGACCCGGTGCGGGCTGCCTTTTATCCGGAAGCGGCCGCGGTTGGGACGCCGGACGCTGGGCCGATCGCGGCTGATGGAGAGCGGAAAGTCGCTGTTGTCGATGCCGGTGGGCCGCATATGGCGGCCCGGCTCTTTTTCATGCTTTCCGATGAGACGCCGGCGATGGTCGAGCTGATGTATCGAAAAGATGGCGGTTTTGACGAGCGGTTGTTGTGGGAGATCCGGACGGATTTGGCGCGATTGTTTCGGAAACTTAGCGCGGTGCTGCAAGGAGAGGGCGAAGAGAAACGGTATGGACAGCTGCATCACTTTGCCGCAAAAATTCATTCCTCGATGCATATCGATGTTGTGCTTGAAGAAATTATCCGCACGCTGCAAAACGTCTATCCATCATTCACCTACCACCTTCTGTTGTCGCATGACAACCATCTGCGCGGAAATTTGCCGATTAAAACGCTTGTATTGGATGAAAGGGAAAAACAGACGGCGGCGTTGCGGGCGTTTTTGACTGGACAAGTGCAATGCGAGGAGATGGAGGCGCCGCCGCGCTCGGTGCTGTACGCCCCGATTAAAGGGGTGCAGGCGGTGTATGGGGTGATTGAAATTATCGCCCCATACGCTGCGCCATTTCCAAAACGAGAGATTCATTTTATTTCGCTGCTGGCGAGCACGGCTGGAAGCGCGCTTGAGAACGCCAAGCTGTACGAGCAGTCGCGCCGGCTTGTCAGCGATTTGCAGCTCATTAACGACACGATGCGCGAACTGAACGCGCGGCCGCGGCTGCAGGAAGGAATTGAATATATGGTGGCGCAAATCCGCCGGTCGTTTGGCGCAGAGGAAGTCGGGTTTTTTCTGTTCGCCGACGGGCGCCGCGAGCTTTTGCCGGGAAGCACGCCATTTTTTGCCGACGCAGCGGCCGGCCGGTATGTTGAATGGGTCGAAGAGCGGCGGCGGAGCGGAAACGACATTATCTTTGCCGGCGATGTCCACCCGTCTGTATCCGGGCCGTTTCGCTCGGTCATGGCGGCCCTGATGCAGCAAAACAACGAAGCGAAGGGCGTCTGCATCGTGCTCGCCCGCGAGCCATACCGATTTACGTTTGACATGTTCAAACTGCTCGAGTCGCTCATTCAGCACTCGACTCTCGCGTTTACGAACGCCATTTTGCGCGAAGAGCTTGAAAAGCTCGTCGTCACCGATTATTTGACAAAGCTGCATACGCGCCGCTATTTGGACGAGACGATTCAAACCTCGATGAAATGCGATGAGCGTGGGGCATTTATTTTGATCGACATCGACAATTTTAAGCAAATCAACGACCTTTACGGCCACCAAACGGGCGACGATGTGCTCATCCAGGTGGCCGAGCTGGTGCGCGCCTATATTCGCGACGACGACGTGGCGGCGCGCTGGGGCGGGGAAGAACTGGCCGTGTATTTGCCGAACGTGGCGCTCGCTGACGCGGTTTTGGTCGCCCGACGTATCGTCGAAAAGGTCAGAAGGCATACAGTGCCGCCGGTCACGGTCTCCTGCGGCATTTCATCGTGGAGCCCGCATGGCTCTAAAGACGCAGAACAGCTGTTCAAGCAGGCGGATGCCGCGCTTTATATGGCGAAGGAAACAGGAAAAAACTGCATTTTCGTCCATGGCCATTCCCAGCCGCACAAAGTATAAAAAAAGGAATCCGACCAAGCGGATTCCTTCTTTGCGCGGCAGGGCTGCTTTATGATGAAGCGAGCACGCCAGCGAATTGCTCCAAATAGCGGCGGTCCACGTCGTCAAAGCGGTTTTTCACCGGGCTGTCAATATCAAGCACGCCGATGACGCGGCCGTCTTTGATGAGCGGAACGACGATTTCCGACTGGGAGGCGGCGTCGCAGGCGATATGGCCTGGAAATTCGTGCACATCCGGGACGACGACCGTCCGCCGTTCGGCGGCTGCCGTGCCGCACACCCCCTTGCCAAACGGAATGCGGACGCACGCCGGCAAGCCTTGGAACGGGCCGAGCACAAGCTCGTCGCCATCGGCGAGATAAAAGCCGACCCAGTTGATGTCGGTGAGAAACTGATTGAGCAAAGCAGCGGCGTTCGCCAAGTTGGCGATCATGTTCGGCTCTCCGGCGATGAGCGCCTTCAGCTGCTCGATGACGAGCGCGTAGTTTTCTTCGCGTGTGCCGCTGTAAGCGATCGGGTGAAACATCGGAACATGCCTCCTTGAATTTGTTTTCGCTCATTTTAAGATGACGTCCGACGGCTGCCAACGGAAAGCGCCTCGCCGTCCATGACGCCCCGTCCTTGATGCAAGTCGGCGGCGCGGTGGGCGTCTGAACCGTACACGATCGGAATGCCGCGCCGATGCGCCTCAGCGATCAGGTGGTTGGGCGGGTACGGCTCACGGCAGAGCGGTTTGGCAGCGCCGGCGCCGTTGTAGTCGATTTCATAGCCGAACTGCTCGATGTCGTCAAGAATGGCCAACATGCGCTCCGTCATCGGCTCCCGGCACGGAAAGCGGCGCCAAAACTTGCGCACAAGCGTCATATGGCCGATGCGCCGCGGCTTATAGCGGCCAAGGTCGGCGCGGATGGACTGGCGCACCGTGTCGTAATAGGCGGCGTGCACGCGCTCGACCGAGCCGAATAGGCGGACGATGCCGGCAAACATGTCGGCGCTGTAATCGAGGCATACATATTGGCCGTTGTGCGCCAAAAAATGAACCGATAAAATGCTGTCGTCAAGGAGCGGGCCGACTTCATCGAGCAGTTTGGCGGTCTCATCCTCAAAGCCGGGGATAAAGTCGACCTCAAGCCCGACGCGGATCGTAATGTCATGGCGGTAGCGCGCTTTGACATCAGCGATGGCCGCCAAATACCGCTCCAATGCACCGCGCGCCATGGCGCTGTCCTGCTCCGGCGTCGGGTCAAGAAACCGTTCCGGCAGCGGCGCATGTTCGGTGAAGGAAATATCGGTATAGCCGAGGGCGATGGCCCGTTCGACATACTGCTCGAGCGGATCGCGGCTCCCGTGCGGGCAAAACGGTGTGTGAATGTGGCCGTCGCGCAAAGCGGGTTCCCCCTTTCCTTCCATCATTGTATCACAGCAAACCAATTGAAGATTCTTGTAAAAAAAATAAAAATTTTGGTCAAAAAATGTCGATAACATGGTATCATAAAAACATTGAAAAATATATATGTTTGCCTTCTCCGCCATTTTCATTCACTTCGAAGTAGCTTGAGTGCAAGGGGGCATTAGCGGATGGGAATCGTGTGGGTTATTCTGCTCCTTGCGGCAGGAGCAATTGGATATAATCATTTGCGCCGAAAGCGGATGTACCGGGAAATCGACGGGCTTGAAGAGTGGAAAATCCGGTTGATGAATGAACCGGTGCCGGATGAGCTTGCCAAGGTGAAACAGCTGAACATGACCGGGGAGACGGAGCAGTTGTTTGAGCGCTGGCGCCAACAGTGGGATGACATCGTGGCCGTCAAGCTGCCGAACGTCGAGGAGCAGCTGTTTGACGCCGAAACGCTGTTGGACAAATACCGGTATCGAAAGGCGCACCGGCTGCTCGGGCAAACGGCGGACGCACTCCGGCGCGTGGAGGAAGAAATTCAGCAAATCATTTGCGAAGTCAACGAGCTGATCGGCAGCGAGGAACAAAGCCGGGTCGAAATCGAAGAGCTGCGCACCGCGCACCGGGAAGCAAAAAAAACGCTGCTCGCCTATCGGTATACGTTCGGGGCGGCCGCCGATCTGCTGGACGTCCGGTTGGCTGAGGCGGAAAAGCAATTTCAGTTGTTTGCCGAGTTGACAGAAGCCGGCAACTATTTGGCAGCGCGCGACGTCGTGCTGGCGCTCAAGCAGGAGCTGAACCGCCTCGCCGCGATGATGGAGGACATCCCGGCGCTGCTTGGCGAGTGCCAAACATCGCTTCCCGCCCAGCTTGCCGAGCTCGCCGACGGCTATCGGGAAATGGAGCAAAGCGGGTACATTCTCGACCACTTGGACATCGAGCGCGCGCTTGCGGAAAAGCAGGAAAAAATTCAGCGCTGTTTGGCGATGATCGGCGAACTGCGCATTGAAGAGGCGAAGCAGATGCTCGCCGGGCTGAAAGAAGAAATCGAGGCGCTGTATGATTCGCTTGAGCAGGAAGTGCTGGCCCATCAGTACGTGCAAACGGAAATGCCGCGCATTGGCGGCATGCTTGAGGAGCTCGCCGCCGCGGCGAAGGAGACGGGGGCGGAAGCGCTGTTCGTCCAGCAAAGCTATCATCTGCCGCCGGGGGACGTGGAAAAATACCGAAGCATTGAAAAGCAGCTGCACCAGCTGCAAAAGCGGTTTTGGCTCATCCACGACCGCGCCGCCGAGGCGAAAACGGCGTATTCGCTGCTGCGAGAGGAGCTCGAGCAGCTTACATCCCAAATCGACATGATGAAAGAGGAGCATGAACAGTTTCGCCGCATGCTGCAGACGCTGCGCAAAGATGAACTGATCGCCCGCGAAAAGCTTGATGACATGCGGAAAATGTTGTCCGAAGCGGTTCGCCTCGTGCAAAAAAGCCGGCTGCCAGGGCTGCCGGAGTCTTATTCACATGAGCTTGCAGAGGCCAAAACGAGCTTGCAGGCCGTCGCCGCCCGCCTTGAAGAAAAGCCGCTTCACATGCCGGCGGTCGACGGGGCTCTCGAAGAAGCGAAGGCGGCCGTCGAGCGGCTGCATGAGCGGACGGTCGAAATGATCGAGCAGGCCGCCTTGGCCGAGCGGACGATTCAGTACGGCAACCGCTATCGCCGCCGTTATCCGGAGGTGCATAAAGGGCTTGAAGAGGCCGAATTTTTGTTCCGTCATTACGATTACGAGGAAGCGCTCCGGCAGGCGGTGGCGACGGTGGAGAAAGTCGAGCCGGGCGCGTTCGACCGCGTGCGGCAGCTGTGGCAGGCGGACAACGATCAACAATCGTGAGCAAAAACCCGATAAATATCGGTTTCGGCCGATATTTATCGGGTTTTTGGCGGATACTGTAAATGCGTGTGTGTTTTCGTTGCTGTTTTCAGTCTGCTTTTATATGATATGGTTATGTGTACATTTGCCGATGACGAGCGGAGGATGGAAACGATGATTTATCTTGACAACAGCGCGACGACGAAGCCGTTTCCGGAAGCGATCGATTCGTTCGTTGCGGTCGCATCCGGCTATTTCGCCAACCCGTCTTCCCTTCATGGGCTCGGCATGAAGGCGGAGCGGCTGCTCGCGCAGGCGCGTGAACAAGTCGCCGCCATGCTGCGCGTCAAGCCGGGCGAAATCGTGTTCACCTCGGGCGGGACCGAGGCAAACAATTTGGCCATTAAAGGCGTCGCCTGGCAGTACCGGCAGCGCGGCCGGCACATCATTACGACGGAAATCGAGCATCCGTCCGTCGCCGAGCCGTGCCGCCAGCTTGAAGAGCTCGGCTTTGAGGTGACGTATTTGCCGGTCGACCGGGACGGAAGAGTGTCGGCCAAACAAGTGGAGCGTGCGTTGCGCGACGATACGATTCTCGTTTCGGTCATGCATGTGAACAACGAGGTTGGTACCGTGCAGCCGATCGAAGAAATCGGCGCGCTTTTGGCCCGCTATCCGAAAACGCTGTTTCACGTCGACCGGGTGCAAGGCATTTGCAAAGTGCCGCTCGATTTGCAGCGAGCGGGCGTTGATTTATGCACGATATCGGCCCATAAATTTCACGGGCTGCGCGGCGCCGGTGCGCTGTACGTCCGCGAAGGCGTCCGTCTGATGCCGCTGTTGGCCGGCGGCGGCCAAGAAATGCGGCTCCGATCCGGCACGGAAAATGTCGCCGCCATCGTCGCGATGGCCAAAGCGCTCCGCCTTGCCATGGAGCGGTATGAGCGGGACATCGGCCGGCTCAAGGAGCTCAAAGACAAGTGGCTGGAAGCGCTCGCGGCCGTTCCGGACATTGCGATCAACACGCCGCGCGACGGCGCCGCTCCGCATATCATCAACTTTTCCTTAAAGCCCGGCCTGAAGCCGGAAGTGTTCGTTCATGAGCTTGAGAAAAGCGGCGTTTACGTCTCGACGACCTCGGCCTGCTCGTCGAAAAAAAAGGCGCCGAGCAAAACGCTGCTGGCGATGGGATTGGGCGAAGACCGGGCCGAGCGCGGCATCCGCATCAGCCTGTCGTTTGACAATACGCAAGAAGAGATCGCGCCAGCGGTGGCCGCCATCAGGCAGGCGATCAAAACGTTAAGCGAGGTAACAGGATGACATGGAAATGAAGTACGACCGCATTTTAATCCGCTACGGTGAAATGACGACGAAAGGGAAAAACCGCAATGTGTTCGTGCGGCGGCTGAAACAAAACATCGCCCGTAAGCTGCGGGCGTTTCCCCGTATTCAGATTGAATATATGCGCGACCGGATGTACATTTTATTAAACGGTGAGCCGCACGAGCCGATCATCGACAAGCTGAAAACGGTGTTTGGCATCCATTCGTTCAGCCTGGCGATGAAATGCGAAAACGACCTGGCAGCGATCAAAGAAACGGCGCTCGCCGCCGTACGGCAGCTGCCGCACAACGGAAAAACATTTAAAGTGAGCGCCCGCCGCGTCAATAAGCAGTTTCCCTACCGGAGCGATGAGTTGAACCATGAAATCGGGGCGCACATTTTGCGGCAGACGGACGGCCTGACCGTCAACGTGCGTGAACCGGACATTGACGTGCGCGTCGAGGTGCGCCAAGACGGCACGTACGTCACATGCCGCGACATTTTCGGCGCCGGCGGCCTGCCGGTCGGGACGAGCGGCAAGGCGATGCTCATGCTCTCCGGCGGCATCGACAGCCCGGTTGCCGGGTATTTGGCGATGAAGCGCGGCTTGGAAATTGAGGCCGTCCACTTTTTCAGCCCGCCGTATACAAGCGAGCGAGCGAAGCAAAAAGTCATTGACTTGGTGCGGAAGCTGACGGTGTACGGCGGAACGATCAAGCTGCATATCGTGCCGTTTACCGAAGTGCAGCAAGCCATTTACCAAGGGGTGCCGAACGAGTATTCGCTCATTTCCACCCGGCGGGCGATGCTGGCCATTACGGACGCTTTGCGCCGCCGCCACCGGGCGCTGGCGATCGTCACCGGCGAAAGCCTCGGCCAAGTCGCGAGCCAGACGCTAGAAAGCATGTACGTGATCAATGAGGTGACCAATACCCCGATTTTGCGCCCGCTTGTTTCGATGGATAAACTTGAAATTATCGAGCTGGCGAAGCAAATCGGCACACATGATATTTCCATTCTTCCGTATGAAGACTGTTGCACCATTTTTACGCCAAGAGCGCCGAAAACGAAGCCAAAAAAAGAAAAAGTGTTCCATTATGAGAGCCAGCTCGACCTCGCTCCGCTTCTGGAAAAGGCAGTCAATGACACAGAAACGCTCGTCATTGATGAAGAAACAGGGCAGGGCGATGAGTTTGCCGAGCTGTTTTGAATTTAAAAATTTACCAAAAAGCATCGCTGCATATCGCCGTCTGTTTTCACACATTCTATAGGTACAAGGAGGTGAAAACAGATGGCACGCAACAACAACAATCAATTGCTTGTTCCGGGTGCCCAACAAGCGCTCGAACAAATGAAATACGAAATCGCCCAAGAATTTGGCGTCAACTTAGGCGCTGACACGACTTCCCGCGCCAACGGTTCGGTCGGCGGCGAGATCACGAAACGCCTCGTTGCCATGGCGCAACAACAATTGGGCGGCGCACGCCAATTCTAATTTCATATGATGGCTTCGCGGCGGGGGATGCCCCCGCCGCTTTTATGTCAAAAAATTATTCAAAATATAATAACTATTTTGTATAATGGAAATGCCGACGCCGGCAAACGAACGAGGAACAGGGGGAGAAACGATGAGACGGGAAGACTTGATCGCGCCCGAGCGGTACAATTTAACATCGGAAATGGAAAGGCACGCGGCGGCCGATCCAGACCGAATCGCGTTAAAATGGGAAAATGAGCAGGGGGAAACGCGCGAGATTACATACGGCCGCCTGATGGCGCGCGCCAATCAAATTGGAAACGCTTTCTTATCGCATGGCCTTCAGAAAGGGGACAAAGTGCTCGTTATGGTGCCGCGCCTCATTGAGGCATATGAAGTGTATTTAGGGGCGCTCAAAGCCGGGCTTGTCGTCATTCCGAGCTCGGAGATGCTGCGGACGAAAGATTTGCAATACCGGCTGTCCCATAGCGAAGCGAAAGCGGTCGTCGCCTATGAACCGTATGTGGGCGAATTCGCTCCGATCGACGGCGTCGACCGGCTGTTGAAGTTTTCAATCGGCGCGCAGGCGCATGACGGCTGGCTGCCGCTTGAAGCGGCCATCGCGAAGGAAAGCGAAACGCTCGAAGCGGCGGACACCTCGCGCGACGATATGGCGTTTCTGTCGTATACGTCCGGCACGACCGGCAATCCGAAAGGGGTTGTGCATTGCCATGGTTGGGCGTACGCCCATTTGCGCACGGCGGCGAAAAACTGGCTGTGCATCGAAGAAGGCGACCTCGTCTGGGCGACGGCCGGGCCGGGGTGGCAAAAATGGATTTGGAGCCCGTTTTTGTCGGTGCTCGGCTCAGGGGTGACCGGCTTTGTCTATTACGGCCGCTTTGAGCCGGAAAAATATTTGCAGCTGCTTGAAAAATATCAAATCAACGTGCTTTGCTGCACGCCGACCGAATACCGACTGATGGCGAAAGTGACGGACATCGGCCGCTACAACTTATCGGCTCTGCACAGCGCGGTGTCTGCCGGCGAGCCGCTCAACCGTGAAGTGATCGACACGTTTGCCAAACATTTCGGCATCGAAGTGCGCGACGGCTACGGGCAGACGGAAAATACGCTGCTGGTCGGCGTCATGAAAGGAATGGAAATCAAACCGGGCTCGATGGGGAAACCGACGCCGGGTAACCGCGTCGAGATTATCGATGAAAACGGCGAGCCGTGCCCGGTCGGCGTTGTCGGCGATATCGCCGTCCACGTCGAAACGCCGGCGTTGTTCAAATATTACTACAAAGATCCGGAGCGGACGGCGATGCAATTCCGCGGCGATTACTATATCACCGGAGACAAGGCGCGAAAAGACGAGGACGGCTATTTTTGGTTTGAGGGGCGCGGCGATGACATCATCATCAGCGCCGGCTATACGATCGGCCCGTTTGAAGTCGAGGACGCGCTTGTCAAACACCCAGCCGTCAAAGAGTGCGCCGTTGTCGCCAGCCCGGATGAAGTGCGCGGCCATGTCGTCAAGGCGTTCGTCGTCTTGCGCGAGGGGGTTGACAAAGACGATCCGTCCCTCATTCCAGCGCTGCAAGAACATGTCAAACAGTTGACAGCGCCGTACAAATACCCGCGCAAAATCGAGTTTGTCGACGATTTGCCGAAAACGGCGTCCGGAAAAATCCGCCGCGTCGAGCTGCGCGAGCGGGAAGCGCGCCTCGACGGCCGGTCGTCGTAAGTAGAAAGAGCCGGTTGAGCTGGCCGTTGCCAGAAGCGGAGCGATGTCCGCGCGGCGACCAAACAAGAGGGTGTCTCGTTGCGAGACACCCTCTTGCCGCATGCGCGTCGAACGGATTCGCCATTTTAGATCCGGTGTTTCGCCGGGAGAACAGACACACGCTTCACAAAAAGACGCGTTTCACTTTCTCCCAGAACGAATTGTCTTTTAGGCGCACCGTTTTGACCACCCGGTCGCTTAAACGAATGTCAATCCGCTCAATATGCTGGATGCTGAGCGCTTCATTGTCGAGGCCGATGATCGGAAAATGGCTTGTTTCTTCCAACATTTTCAGCGTCAACGTCCGCGAGCCGCTCAAAATGAACGGCGAGCCGAGCGTCCGATAGCGGTTGCTGTTGAGCGAGGCGAGTTCGCTCACTTGAAAGCACGGCAAGAGCGGATCGACGACCGCTCCGTGCACCGATTTATTGTAGCCGGTGCTGCCGGTCGGCGTCGAGACGATAATGCCGTCGCCGCGGAACGTCTCAAAATGCAAATCGTCGATGAACACGTCGACCGCCATCGTTTTAATGATTTGCGAGCGGATCGAACATTCGTTTAAGCAGAAAAACGAAGCCGCGCCGTCGATCGTCACTTCGATGATTGGGTAGCGCCGCACTTCGAGTTTCCAATTTTTCACCGCTTCCACCATATGATCGATGTCGTCAATATGGAAATCGCAGTAAAACCCGCGCGCCGGCAAGACGGACACGCCGACGTACAAACGGTCAGGAAGAAATCCCGTCTGCCGGACCGCCTGCAAAAATGCGCCGTCGTCGCCGATGCTGACAATGATGTTCGCTTCCCGATAGTCGTCGACAACGACAAACGGCCCGCGCTCAGCCCATTCGATGAGCGGTTTCACTCGCCGGACGAGTTCATCGTCGCGCTTATAAAAAAAATAAAGGTGGTTGCGTTCGGTATCCATATTTTGCATCCTCCTAGTAGCGTCGAATCTTGAACCGATGTACAATGAATATTGTACCACGTTTGCCACGATTCTAAAAATATGGCAGCCGATGCAAAGGGGGGAAGATGATGAATCGAAAACGATGGACGGCGTTGGCCATCGCCGCCGCCTTGTTTGTGATCTCCGTGCTTGTTCAGGCGGTTGGCGTTCTTTTGTCCGACAAGGAGGGCGGCTGGTCGGAAAGGTGGCTGGCGCTCATGGAGTCGCCATTTAGCGAAGAAGTCATCGCCGAGGGCGACCCGTTGAAAAAAATCGCAGTGTTGGAAGTGAACGGAGTGATTCAAGATGCGGGGGAAGCGGAGTCGTTTCTTTCCTCATCACAGTACAATCACCAAACGTTTTTGCAAATGATCAAACAGGCGAAGGAAGATCGAGACGTCAAAGCGATCATCTTGCGCATTAATTCGCCGGGCGGTGGTGTCGCGGAAAGCGCGGAAATTTACGATCAGCTGATGAAGCTGAAAAAGAAGACGAACAAGCCGATTTATGTATCGATGGGGACCATGGCCGCCTCGGGCGGTTACTATATCGCAGCGGCCGGCGATAAAATTTTCGCCAGCCCGGAGACGATCACCGGCTCGATCGGCGTCATCATGCAAAGCGTCAACTATGAAGGGCTGGCAAAGAAGTACGGCGTCGAGCTTGTCACGATCAAAAGCGGGCCGTACAAAGACCTCATGAATCCGGCGCGCAAAATGACCGAGGCGGAGCGGGACATTTTGCAGCGGTTGATTGATCAATCGTATGAGGCGTTTGTCGATGTCGTTGCCGAAGGGAGAAAGATGCCGGAAGAGACGGTGCGCAAGCTGGCGGACGGCCGCATTTATGACGGGCGACAGGCGAAGGCGCTCCACCTTGTCGACGAGTTCGGCTACTTGGATGACGCGATCGCTGCGCTCAAAAAAGAGCATCATTTAACCGGCGCTCAAGTGGTAAAATACGTGAACGATGCGCCGTGGAGCTCTCTCTTTGAGATGGTGTCAAACCGGATAAAGCCGGACAGCGAGGCGGCCGGGCTCATCCGCCTGTTGTCGCGCCCATCCTCGCCGCGGCTTATGTACTTGTACGCCGAATAGGGGGGATCAAGAAATGGAGGACACACAATCGATGGCGCTGCCGGCGTCCATCTGTGATGCGGCGGACCCCGCTCCCCGCTACGGCGGGTTTTGGCTTCGCTTTTGGGCGTATTGCCTTGATGTCATTGTTGTCTCGAGCCTCAACCGGCTTGTCGTTTGGCCGCTTTTCCGCCTATTCGATTGGCCGCTTGAGCGGGACGGGTTGTTTGCGCCGGCCTCGGTGGCGGCGGCGGTCGTTTTTTACGCCTACTTTGTGCTGATGACGAAAGCGTTCGGGCAGACACTCGGCAAGATGGTGTTCGGTTTAAAAGTCGTCGACGAACAAGGAGGGCCGCTCACCTGGCTGACCGTGTTGTTTCGCGAAGTCATCGGCAAATTCATCAGCAAAACATTGCTGTTTGTCGGCTTTTTGTTTGTCGCCTTTTCGGAAAAGAAAAAAGGAATGCACGACCAGTTTGCCGATACGATCGTCATCCGCGAGTAGCCGGCTTTTGCGGGGCAAACGGCGTTGTTCACCTGCCATGCGGCAGGTTTATTTTTTTTTCCATATGGCGACAATGATATGGTGAAAGGGAGGACGGGCCTTGAAAGTCGTAATCATAGTCGCCATAGCCGTTATGGTGTTGTTCCTTCTTGCCGCCTTCATGAAACTTTCCGTGACGGTTGTGTTTCGCCATCGGCAGGACGATGATGAATACAAAATTGTGGTGCGCACGCTGTTTGGCCTCATCCGCTACACGATTCACATTCCGCTCATCAAGCTGGAAACCGAATCGGAAGCGCCCGGGGTGGCGTTCATCCACAAAAAAGGGATGGGGGGGGCGCGCGGCAAGGAAGAAAAGAAAGGAAAATGGACGCCGAAAAAAATCGCCGACTTTTTTCGCAAAGTAAAACAGTTTTTGGAGCACGTCATCGATTTTCATGAAATTATGAAACAATTTTGTCGCCATGTGACGATTACCAAATGGGAATGGAAGACAAACATCGGAACGGGTGATGCGGCATCGACCGGGCTGCTCGTCGGGCTTGGCTGGTCGTTGAAATACGCTATTATCGGAGCGGCGAGCCGGTACATGAACATGAAAACGACCCCGGTGATTGCGGTCGTTCCCGTGTACGACCGAGCCGTCTCGGAAACGTCGTTTTTATGTATGTTTCATTTCCGAATCGGGCATGCTATGGTAGAAGGATTGCGCGTCATCAAACATTGGCGCAGGCGGCGTCCGCCAAAGCGCAGCCTTTCCGCTGCGCGACAGGCAAATGAAGGCTATTAGGAGGAATGATGATGACGAACCATCCGATCCAAGGGCTTATGACAACCGCGATGGAAAATTTAAAACAAATGATCGACGTCAACACGATTATCGGCGATCCGGTCGAGACGCCGGATGGCAGCGTCATTTTAACGGTGTCGAAGGTCGGGTTCGGGTTTGCGGCCGGCGGCAGCGAATTTATGCTTGACGGCCAGACAAACGGCCAAGGGGCGCAAACGAACGGGCAAAACGGGCAGCAACAGGGGAACGGGCACCCGTTTGGCGGCGGCAGCGGCGGCGGCGTGTCGATCACCCCGATCGCGTTTCTCGTCGTCAACTCATCGGGTGTCAAACTTCTCCATCTGGATGAAAGCACGCATTTATACGAAAAAATTCTCGATGTCGCCCCACAAGCCATCGAAAAAATCCAGGCGATGTTGAAGAAAAACAAAAAAGACGGCGCGTCTTCCACCGCGAACGATTTTGACATTTAGCCGGGCTTGGCGCTGGATCGGGTTTCGTCCAGCGCTTTGTTTTGGCGGGCCGCAGGCGAAAGGGGCGATGCGGCGAGTAAAACGATTGCAAACGCCGCCTTTTCGTTTTACTATGGAGATGGTACATATTTTTTCCTATAAGGGGGAGAAGCCATGGCTCAAGTGACGTTTAAAGGCAATCCGGTCACGCTCGTCGGCAACGAAGTGAAAGTCGGCGACAAAGCGCCGGACTTCACCGTGTTGAACCAAAATTTGCAGGAAGTGACGCTCGCCGATACGAAGGGGCATGTCCGCCTCATCAGCGTCGTGCCGTCGCTTGACACCGGTGTTTGTGACGCGCAGACGCGCCGGTTTAACGAGGAAGCGTCGAAGCTTGACAACGTGAAAGTGCTGACGATCAGCGTCGATTTGCCGTTTGCGCAAAAACGGTGGTGCGGCGCCGCTGGCATCGAAAACGTTGAAGTGTTGTCCGACCATCGCGACGTCTCATTTGGACAAGCGTACGGCGTCCTGATCAAAGAACTTCGCCTGCTTGCCCGCGCCGTGTTTGTCATCGATAGCAACGACACGGTCACATACGTCGAATACGTGCCGGAAGTGACGAACCATCCGAACTACGAAGCGGCGATTGAAGCGGCGAAAGCGGCGAAATAAGGAAAACGGCTCCGATCCGTTCGGGGCCGTTTCGTTTTGGCCGCTGTTTGCCTTGCGGGGCGGGGCGGACGGACGTACAATATACAGAAGGGACATGGGCAGAAAGGGGGACGCACGCATGATGACACCCGTTGAGCGGCTGTTTGCCGTCTTGGATGAAACGGCCCGCATTTTGCAGGAGGAGCTGCAATGCACGTATTTGGAAGCTGTCGCGGAAACAGGGGAAAATTTGTTTCACGGCGACGTGCTGCAAGATGAGGTGAGCGAGCTGAACGCGAAACGGTTGAAAAAGCAATATCGCGAATTGGGGCTCGAACAGTTTCAGAACGAGCACATCCGCAAGGCGTTTCAGCTTGCCGTCTTAAAAGGGATGCGCCAGCACGTCCAGCCGAACCACCAAATGACGCCGGATGCGGTCAGTGTGTTTTTGGCCTACCTCGTCCGGCAGTTCACGCGCCCGCATTTGGCGCTAACGATTCTGGACCCGGCCGTCGGCACGGCCAATTTGCTTACAGCCGTGTTAAACGGGCTCGGCGGCCGGCAGGCGAAAAGCTACGGCGCCGACGTTGACGATCTGCTCGTCAAACTCGCGTATGTCAACGCCAACTTGCAGCAGCACCCGGTGCAGCTGTTTAACCAGGACAGCCTGCGCCCTTTGTTCGTCGAACCGGCCGATGTCGTTGTCTGCGATTTGCCGGTCGGCTACTACCCGGATGACGCCAATGCCAGCCGCTTTGTGTTAAAAGCGAAAGAAGGGCGGTCGTATGCGCATCATTTGTTGATCGAGCAAAGCTTGCGCTATACAAAAGACGGCGGCTATTTGTTTTTCCTCATTCCGAACATGCTGTTTTCCAGCCCTCAGGCGGAACAGCTGAATGAATTTTTAAAAGAAACCGCCATCGTTCAAGGCTTGTTGCAGTTGCCGCTGTCCATGTTTAAACACGAGCAGGCGGCGAAAAGCATATTCATTTTGCAAAAGAAAGGCCCGATGGCGAAAGCGCCGAAACAAGTGCTGCTCGCCGAACTGCCGCGCTTTTCCAACAAGACGGCCATGCAGGCGATGATGGCGAAAATCGATGCCTGGATCGCCGACGAAAAAGGGCGCTGACAGTCTCCAACCTGCTTGGAGGCTGTTTTTATTTTCACAACATAAAAACATTTCCTTGCAACCGATTACGAAAGAAAACGCCGCTTGAAAGGAAGAAAAGGGAGGCATACAATGAAAAAGGCATAGTGAAACAGCGCCCAATCGCGCACACTAACCGTAAGTGCGAACGGATTTTGGCAAAAAGGAGCTGTATGTTCGATGGCAAAAGTGTTAGCCATTAATGCGGGAAGTTCTTCGTTGAAATTCCAATTGTTTGACATGCCGGCGGAAACGGTGTTAACGAAAGGAGTCGTCGAGCGGATCGGCTTTGACGACGCGATTTTTACGATCGTCGTGAACGGGGAGAAACAGCGGGAAGTCACTTCCATCCCGAACCATGCCGTGGCGGTGAAACTGCTGCTTGACAAACTGATTCGCTATGGCATCATCCGGTCATTTGACGAAATTGACGGCATCGGCCACCGCGTCGTCCACGGCGGGGAGAAGTTCAGCGATTCGGTGTTGATCACCGATGAGGTGATAAAACAAATCGAAGAAGTGTCCGAGCTCGCTCCGCTTCATAACCCGGCCAACCTCGTCGGCATCCGCGCGTTTCAGGAAGTGCTGCCGAACGTGCCGGCCGTCGCCGTTTTTGATACGGCGTTTCACCAAACGATGCCGGAACAGTCGTTTTTGTACAGCTTGCCGTATGAGTATTACACGAAATTCGGCATTCGCAAGTACGGCTTCCATGGCACGTCGCACAAATACGTCACCCAGCGGGCGGCGGAGCTTCTCGGCCGGCCGATCGAGCAGCTGCGCCTCATCTCGTGCCATTTAGGCAACGGGGCGAGCATCGCGGCGGTCGAAGGCGGCAAATCGATCGACACGTCGATGGGCTTTACGCCATTAGCGGGTGTCGCGATGGGGACGCGCTCTGGCAACATCGACCCGGCGCTTATCCCATACATTATGGAAAAAACAGGAATGACCGCTGATGAAGTGATTGAAGTGCTGAATAAAAAGAGCGGCATGCTCGGCATCTCCGGCATCTCGAGCGACTTGCGCGACTTGGAAAAAGCGGCCGCCGAAGGAAATGAGCGCGCGGAACTTGCGCTGGAAGTGTTTGCGAACCGCATTCATAAATACATCGGCTCGTATGCGGCGCGCATGTGCGGCGTCGACGCCATCATTTTCACCGCCGGCATCGGCGAAAACAGCGATGTCGTGCGGGCCAAAGTGCTGCGCGGCCTCGAGTTTATGGGAGTTTACTGGGATCCCATCCTAAACAAAGTGCGCGGCAAAGAAGCGTTCATCAGCTACCCGCACTCGCCGGTCAAAGTGCTCGTCATCCCGACGAACGAAGAGGTCATGATCGCCCGTGATGTCATGCGGCTGGCGAATTTGTAAGCGGATTGTAATAAACAGAATCGTTGCAGCCATTTTGGCCAAAACGGCTGCCCCAAACAAACGGGGCAGCCATTTTTTTGTTTTGCCGCTTTGGTGCGCTTGATTCTTGTTTCAACAACTCCGGACGGAGCGGAAGACATTGATTTCACGATGGGGTCTTTTCCTTTCGTTTCGCCAGCGAGAAGCAGCCGGCAAGAGTTGGGTCATTTTTGCTATACTATAGCCAACAACACAATGACAAAAGGAGATGAGGGAATGAGCACAGCTGCCCATAAACAAGAAGCTCCCCAAACCGTCCGCTGCAAAGTCATCACCGTCAGCGACACGAGAACGGAGGAAACCGACCGAAGCGGCCGGTTGATGATCGAGCTGCTCACGGAAGCCGGGCATGAGGTCGTCGGCTATGAGATCGTCAAAGACGAAGCGGACGCCATTCGCGAGGCAGTGCTTGACGGCTGTCGCCGCCCTGACGTCGATGCGGTGCTTACAAACGGCGGCACCGGCATTGCCAAGCGCGACGTGACGATCGAAACGGTCGGTGCGCTGCTTGAGAAAGAGCTCGTTGGCTTTGGCGAGCTGTTCCGCTTCTTAAGCTACACGGAAGACATCGGCCCAGCCGCCATGCTGTCGCGCGCTGTCGCCGGCGTGGCGATGGACACCGCCGTCTTTTGCACTCCCGGCTCCACCGGCGCTGTGCGCCTCGCGATGACGAAGCTCATTTTGCCGGAGTTGGGGCATGTGGTGAGAGAGATTCGGAAGGATAGGGAGAAGCAGCGAAAGACGCTTTGACGAAAGGAGAGGATGAGCGGAAATGGGGGGGCTGACCTAAAAGGTTGTTTTTTCTTAAACAAAACACAACACATCGTTTCTTCAAGATTGTTTTACGCCTACATCATAGTTAAGAAAGGGTGTCCCGAGCCTTTTGGGACACCCTCCTCTTTGTTTTTTTGTATATTTTACCAAATGGAAGAAAATTCCTATTCTGTTCACCCCCTGATTTGCGCCACCAAGGACAATTGCTTGTCCCTAGCGGCTTTTTTGAGAAGATTGTGGGTAGCACAAATCAGCCCTTTTCACTCGTCAAGCCTTGATTGACTTTTCCCTTTCTTGATTGCGCAGGATGAACCGCTGGATTTTTCCGCTCGGCGTTTTCGGCAGTTCGGCGACAAATTCGACTTCGTGTCCTTATGCATCCTACGATTTAGCTTCTTTACAAAGACAGCAAATATTCATCTAATTACCATTTGTCCTCACGTGTAGAGGTTGGAGATTTTCTCAAAACCCCCTGTGTTTTGGTGAAGAGCCGAACACATCTTTTTTATTAATGTTGACAAAAAAATAAATTAATAGTAACATTAATTACGTAATTACGTAATTACGTAATTACGTAATTACGTAATTTTAGGGAGGTGCATTCGATGATTGATTTGAGAAGCGATACATTGACCTTGCCTACAGAGGAAATGAGAAATGTTATTGCCAATGCCTTGGTAGGTGATGATTGTTATGGAGAGGACAGCAGTGTTATTGAATTGGAAGAATATTGCAAACAATTGTTTCATGTGGAGGATGCTCTGTTTGTTCCGACAGGTACAATGGCTAATCAATTGGCTATAAAGTCACAAGTAACGGAAGGGAATGAAGTGATTACAGAAACAAACTATCATATAAACTTTTACGAAAGTGCTTCGATTGCCATGTTAAGTAGAGTCGTTTTGCATACATGCAGAACTGCCGATGGGATCCTAAGAGTCGAACATGTTGAGGAGTTAATTCATTCTAAACCTAGAGGTCCTTTTTACGCTCACCCTCAATTAGTTTCCATTGAGAACACCATTAATTATTATCAAGGGAAAATATTCCCTCTGAAAGTAATTGAGCAACTATATGGGTTTACGAGAGAGAAGAATATATCTTTACATATGGATGGAGCAAGGTTGTTTAATGCACACGTAGCAACGAACATTCCATTAAGGGACTATGCAAAATTTGTGGATTCACTTAGTGTATGTTTTGCAAAAGGACTTGGTGCTCCATTTGGGTCGATGCTTATGGGAAGAAAAGAAGTGATCAGCAAAGCTAGGATTTACAGAAAACAATTTGGAGCCGGGTTTCATCAAATAGGTATGTATGCAGCTGCGGCACTGCATGCTTTAAAACATCATATATCCCATTTGCGTACAGACCATCTGCTTACTAAAAAATTAGCAATGATGTTATCGAAAATAGATGGGCTGTATGTTGATCCTCATGCTGTTGAAACAAATATGATCTTTTTTCATGTGAATAACTTTCATATAAGTTCATTTGAGTTTGTCGATAGGTGCAAGAAAAAAGGCTTGCTTTTATTTCCTTGGTTACCTGATGAAGTAAGGATTGTGGTTAGTAGAAATGTTAATGAAAAAGATATAGATGAAGCAGCTAATATTATTGAAGCAGTATGCAAAGAGTTGACGAGAGGGGTCATGTATGTTTCTTAAGGTTAATGAGGGAATTTTGACGTTTGGCATCAGGGTTTTCAATTCCGTTGGTTTTTTTGTGTATGTTCCGTTGCTTTCTTTATGGCTAGTTAAAATGAAAGATCTGGATATTACGGAAACCAGTTTGGCAGTGGCGGCATTTACGTTTGTATCAAAGGCGGGTAATGTGCTGGTTGGGGGGGTTGTCAACAAGTTTGGGATCAAAAACAGTCTTATCGTTGGTCTATGGGGATCCGCTTTGTTGCTAACAATATTAACGATCATTCATTCTTATACATTGATATTCGTGATCGTGTTGCTATTGGGGATATCGATCTCGCTTTACAATGTAAGTTTGAAAACACATATTTCCTTATTAGAGGAAAATGAGAGGCTGCAGGCTTTTGCGTTATTAAACATCGCTGTCAACGTCGGTGCTTCTATTGGGCCTTTTCTAGGTGGATGGTTATTGGACTGGAATTCTTTTGGTATCATCATTGCGGCGATTGTTTGTTATGTTTTGGCCGGGGGGGTTTCGTTGCTATTACCTCGCATCACCATTGAGGATGCAGAGAAGGGAATCAATATCGTACAATTCGTTAAAAACAGCAGATCGGACCCGCATTTCTTTATCTTTATAAGATTTATTGCTTTTTCAGGGTTATTTTGGTTTTTGTACACACAACTATTTACAACTTTTCCTGTTGTCGTTTCTCAACATTTTTCTGGAAAAACGATAGGGTTGTTTTTTACGGTGAATGCGATGACGATTATTGTTCTTCAAGGTTTCTATCCAAAAATACAGCCGAAATGGAAAATGGAGTATTGGTACGCGCTGGCCTTAATGCTCATCACTGCATCTTATTTCTTGCTATGGATTTCACATCATTTTTGGATCATCTTTGTTAGCGTGATCTTGTTCAGCATGGCTGAAATCATTTGGGTTCCTACGATTGATCATCAGATTGTAGAAAAAAAGGGGATGTTAAGCTCTTCATGGGCCTTCGGAATATCAGGGGTGCTTTGGGGAATGTGGGAGTCTATCGGTGGATTCGTTGGTTTGAATTTATATCAGTACGTTGGACATCAAACCTTTTTCTATTTGACCATGATAGGCATTGTGATTTTTATTGGCTATATGTTTCAGCTGCCATATAGAAAAATGTCTTTCTTCACGAATAAAAATCAAGTAGAGAGAAAGGACTGGCGATGATGCACTTGTTATTTGTCGAGACGAATACAACAGGTACCGGTACGAAGGCGATGAAAATCGCTAAACAACTAGGTTATAAAATCCATTTTTGGACGATGGACTTAGAACAATACAACGCAATGACAGATGACCATCCGCTGAACTTCGCTGATCAAGTCGTCATCATCAATACGTATGATACGGATCGAATGAAAGAAGAACTGGCACGCTCTGAGGTGAAATTTGCCGGAATCCTCGCTTTTGATGATTATCACTTGATTCCAGTTGCTGAATTAGCGAGTTATTTGGGAGTGAGGAGTCACGATATCGAAGCATTGAAAAGGGCCCGTTATAAACATATAACGAGAACTTATCTAGAAAGTCAACATTTTAGAGAGTTTTTGCAACCTGCTTTCCATATCATCCATCATCCTGACGAAATCATAAATTTGGAGATCTCGTTTCCCTGTGTCATCAAACCTGTAGATGATAGTGGAAGTAATGGGGTGACGATTTGTCAAAATCGTCGTGATTTAGAACTGTCCCTGCGCCACGAATGGCAAAGACAGCGTAATGAACGCGGATATGAACTGGCAAGGAAATGGCTGATTGAAGAATGGATTGAAGGACAAGAATTTTCAGCCGAGATGTTATACACAGTTGATGGATGGAAATTAATATCCGTTACGAAAAAAGAAACGTACGGTCCTCATGCCGTTGAATGTGGACATGTAACGGGTCCGAAACTAAATCCTTTTTCCAGTTTAGAAGAAAGATGCAAAAAACTGCTGGACCTATTGGGATTAAACTATGGAGCGGCGCACATAGAATTTTTTGTTCGCGGAAACAACTTATATTTGGTTGAAGTCAATCCTAGACTGGCTGGTGACTGCATCCCCGAATTAGTAGAATTCGCTGCAGGGGTGGATATGGTTAGGCATGTTGTTTTACAATCAATCGGGACATATGAAGAGGTAACGATCACTAGACAACGCTATGCCGCCATTAAGTTTATCCTGCCTGTTGAGCAGGGGATATATCAAACGGTTAGGGGAATGGAGGAAGCGCAAAAAGTAGCTGGAGTAAAAAGAATAAGTATAGGGAAGTTGCCGTTTAAGGCGAATGGAATTAAAAGCAGCTACCAAAGGTTAGGGTTTGTCATGGCAGAAGGCGATAGTATGGAAAACGCGATCTCCTCGACACAAGAGGCGATGGATCGATTGGAATGGGGGATTGTACATGAATAAATACATTGTTATTTTAGGGGCAAGCCGTTATGGAGCGGAAGCAGCATTTCAATGTGGACTCAAACCCATTATTGTCGCGGATCGGTACTCAAGCATTGATAAGGAAATAGCGCAGTTGGCCGAAGTTGTATTTTATGTTCGTGACATTGCAGAGAAAACAGAGGTGTTTTGTACTGTTGAGAAAATCATGAGTTTATATCAAACAGTGGAGCTCGTCGTAAGCTTTACAGAATTAGGGCTAGAGACGGCTGCTTATATTAGTGAAAGGTTGCAATTGCCAACGAATTCGCTCGAAACGGTCGTGAATACGAGGAATAAAGGATTGATGCGCCAGATTTTGCGGAAGGATCCGGAATTACGATTAGACGTTGTGAGTGGCAAGGTATCTGTTCTTCCTAAACAGTTTCCATATTCAAGACCGGCCATCATCAAGCCGCTTGACGGATTTGGAAGCAAAGAGGTTGATTATATTTCCAATCAACAGGAGTGGGAAAAATGGTTAAAGAGAAATCAAGATCATCCTCACGAGTGGATCTTGGAGCCGTATATTAAAGGCCCGGAATATAGTGTGGAGACGGTATCTTGGAGAGGAACCCATTTCATTTTAGGAATAACCGAAAAACAAACAACCGGAAAACCTCACTTTATAGAGACTGGGCATATTGTGCCGGCGAGACTGGAACAACAGAAAGTCAAACGAATCGAACAAGTGGTGATGAAAGCGTTGCATTTGTTGAATGTCCAATATGGACCGGGGCATATTGAGATTAAATGGGATGTGGAAGAAGATAGACCAGTGGTGATTGAAATGCATACGAGACCGGGGGGGGATTTTATCCCTTATTTACATCAATTAGCGTCTGGTTTCAACCAGTATGAGTTAGGAATTTTATCTTATATGAACCAAATGCCGCCCGATGTAAAACCGATTTATAAAAAAGCAAGCCTTGTCAAGTTCTTTATGTTTCCAGAGGGCATGTTGCGACAAATCTCTCTTGACACAGAAGTCAATCGAGAATATATCCGAGATTGGGCCATCTACTATCAAGTAGGGGATCATATAAAGAAAACGGTGGACTCTTATACGCGCTCCGGTCATGTGATTGTTTGTTCGTCGACAGTTGAAGAATGCCAGCGGTTATGCGACAATTTTGTTGATCAGTTGAAGTATCAAATTGTTCATGAATAAAAACAGAAAGTATGGGATGTCGAATGGCTGTATACACAATGGAAGAAGTGAACCATTATTGTAAAGTAGAACTATCGACCTCTTCTTTATTTGAAATGATGGCGTGTTTAAGGAAGTGTTACATTTCATCGGGAAAAATGGATGGTGAACCTCATTTCCCGGTTGCTCGTTTTGAGCAGTTTTTTCGGGAACATGAATCGTTGCTGAAAAAATTTTACGGTCGGTATGAGTATGGGGCACAGCTCGCAGAATTTTTGGTCGATTTGCCTGCTCCTCATACCTTTTCTCAACTCATGGCATATATCGACCGTGTGTCCCAGTATGAGTTTTTGTATTATTTATTCGGTCGTTACTTGTCTGAAAAGGAGATCGAGATTTGTCTAACGCAAACCGCTTCCCCGTTTGATGAAATTCGCTCGAAAATCACGTCGTTGGGCGGATTTGTGAATGCCGAACAGCTTGAATTCGCGCAGAACTATGAGCAATATTTGCAGGAACTGACCTATCTTTGGGAACATTTTTATCAGCAATGCTACGTCCATATTGAGCCAATCCTGTCCCCTCTTTGGGATCAGGCGAATGAGCGATTGAGAGCGGAACTCAACCAGTCGGGGATTGAGAAAATGGTTCGAAAACTATTGTACGATTACCCAATCCCAGAACAGTTTCCGACGAAAGAGACGAAGTTGATCAAACTGTATCCCTCGTATTTTGTGTCACCGAAATTTATTTTGGTTTGGGGGCTCGGTGAACTTCATATTATTTATGATATAAGGCATTATATAAACGGGAAAGAGCTTTCCTTGAGCGGAAATCGGATGGAGATCCGATATGATGAGGAGCAGCTTCAGTATGTTGCCGATATTGCCAAATCATTGTCTGAAATCGTTCGGATGAAAATATTGTCATTTATTGCGAATGAAGAAAACATGAAGTCGCAGGAGATGGCCGATCAGTTAAATATTACGGTTGCTACCGTTTCACGGCATTTAAATCTCCTGAAGCAATCCAATCTGATCATTGAGCGGAAAGAAAACGGTTATCACCTCTATGAGATCAACGAAAAGGAAGTGAAGAACTATTGCTCCGTTTTAAAGAAGATCTTGGGCATCGGAAACGATGAGCCATAACGGCCAAGAGGATGCTCCGTTGCCGGGGCATCCTCTTTATGGGTTAGGCTTTTTTCTGCTTTTCCCTTTCTTGATTGCGCAGGATGAACCGCTGGATTTTTCCGCTCGGCGTTTTCGGCAATTCGGTGACAAATTCGACTTCGCGCGGGTATTCATGTTTGGATAAGCGCGTTTTGACGAACAAGGACAGCTCTTCGGCCAGCTCGTCCGACGGCGCAAAGCCTTCTCTGAGCACGACGAACGCTTTGACAATTTCCCCTTTGACGGGATCCGGCTTTCCGACGGCGGCTGCTTCGACGACAGCCGGATGCTCAAGGAGGCAGCTTTCAATTTCGAAAGGCCCGATGCGGTAGCCGGCGCTCGAGATGATGTCGTCCGCCCGTCCTTGGAACCAGAAATACCCGTCTTCGTCTTTTGTCGCCAAATCGCCGGTCAAAAACCACTTGCCGATAAGCCGTTCGGCGGTTTTTTCAGGGTCTTTCCAATACCCCTTAAAGACGTTGGGGATCGAGTCGGTGTTAAAGGCAATTTGTCCGACTTCGCCGTCGGCGACTGGGGTTCCGTTCTCATCGAGCAGGGCGACGTCAAAGCCCGGCAGCGGCCATCCCATCGAGCCTGGCCGGACGTCCATCTCGGCGGCGTTGAAGTTTCCGATCAGCATCAACGTTTCCGACAAGCCATAATGGTCGTGGATCGTGACGCCCACGTGCTCTTGGAAAAAGCGGATGACTTCCGGATTGAGCGGCTCGCCCGCCGAGCTCATGGCGCGCACGTTCAGTTGATAGCGGCGAATGACGTCCGCGCCGGCCGCCGCCATCGCCCGATACGCGGTCGGGGCGTACGCGAAATTGGTCACCCGGTATTTTTCCATCAAGGAATAGCACGTCTCCGGCTTAAACGGCCCTTCGTAAAAGACGATCGGCACGCCAAAGGCCATCGGCGCAAAGGTGCAAAAGACGAGCCCGTACGCCCAGCCCGGATCCGCCCCGCCGAAAAAGACATCGTCATCGCGCAGGCCAATCGCATAGCGCATATACGGATAAAGGAGGTGGTCGCGAAAGCCGCGGCAAGGGCGGCGGGGGCGACATGGCCGTAGAAAAAAGAGACGGCCGGTTTCGTCAGCGTATTTTGCGTTTTACCGCCGCTTCCTTTTCAAAGGAAACATGGGGACTGATCCGATACCAAATCCATAAATCATTCACGATCGAAGCGAGTTCGGCAATGTCGGCATTGAGCCGGCAGGAGCGTTCAAAATCATGCTCTTCGCCGAGTTCGTCTTGTTTTTCGTTGATTTCCCGCTCCAGGGCGGCGATGCGGTCGGGGATCATGCCGCGGATTGTTTCCCATTCCAGTAAAATCGCCTCTTGTTCGTTTGGGCTGTAGTCCTCCCAAGGCTTGTCCAGATGCGGCACGCGGATGCCGAGCCGCTTGTCGTCGATGAAGATGCCGTTCATTCTTGCCGCCTCCTTTTTTTCTATTATACGAAACATTTCCGCATATCGGTGAGGAATTTTTATTCTTTTTATCTTAATTAGGCGAGAAGACTCCCACTTCAACGAAGCGAAGCGGAGTAAGTGGGAGATGAATCGCCTTAACTATATTTTGCTGAAAATAGGATAGATTCAGTAAAATATAGTATAATATAGTTAGATGGGAGGTGAAAACATGTATTTTTGTATCAAACAACAGCTAAATGGTTTGACCAAAGAAGAATACTTGACTCTTCGAGAACTGTGCCATATTGCCAAGAACATGTACAACGTCGGATTGTACAATGTCAGACAATACTATTTTGAACACAAGGAATTTCTTAATTATGAGAAAAACTATCATCTTGCAAAAACTAACGAAAACTATAAGCTGTTAAACAGCAACATGGCACAGCAAATTTTAAAAAAGGTCAATGAAGCCTTTAAATCTTTCTTTGGTTTGATCAGTCTTGCCAAACAAGGAAAATATGACCACAAGGCTATCAGTATTCCAAAATATCTTAAAAAAGATGGCTTTCATTCACTGATCATTGGCCAGATTCGTATAGACGGCAACAAATTCACGATACCGTATTCTCGCCTATTTAAAAAGACTCACAAGCCTATCACGATAACGATTCCGCCTGTGTTACTGGACAAAAAGATTAAGCAGATTGAAATCATTCCTAAGCATCATGCCAGGTTCTTTGAGATTCAGTACAAATATGAAATGCCTGAAGATCAAAGAGAATTAAACGACCAAAAAGCACTGGCAATTGATTTAGGATTAAACAATGTTGCCACTTGTGTCACATCAGACGGCAGATCATTCATCATTGATGGGCGGAGATTAAAAAGTATAAATCAATGGTTTAACAAAGAAAATGCCAGACTTCAAAGCATAAAAGATAAGCAAAAAATCAAAGGCACCACTCGTAAACAGGCTTTGCTTGCTATGAATCGCAATAATAAAGTGAATGATTATATCAACAAGACTTGCCGTTACATCATTAACTACTGTATTGAAAATCAAATTGGCAAACTTGTCATTGGCTATGCGGAAACATGGCAACGCAATATGAATCTAGGAAAAAAGACAAATCAAAACTTTGTCAATATTCCTCTCGGTAACATAAAAGAAAAACTAGAATATCTTTGTGAATTTTACGGCATTGAATTCTTGAAACAGGAAGAATCCTATACGTCTCAAGCCAGCTTTTTTGACGGCGATGAGATTCCTGAATATAATGCCGACAATCCAAAAGAATATAAGTTCAGCGGCAAACGTATTAAGCGCGGCTTGTATCGAACAAAGTCTGGCAAACTAATTAATGCTGATGTCAATGGCGCATTAAACATCTTAAAGAAAAGTAAAGCTGTAGACCTGAGTGTCTTATGCTCTAGCGGCGAAGTGGACACGCCTCAAAGAATAAGGATTGCTTGAAGCAGTCAAACTTCTTTGGAAGCCCCCACTTCAAATTTTCGCTAGAAAATTAAGTGGGGGTAGTTCACTGAATAAGTATTGAAAAATCACGGGAAAGCTGATAAAGTGATAATGTGTTCAATTTGAATATTTATTTATATTTAAGTATATTTATGTGACAGGAGAGGAGAACGACCATGGCAAATCCAAAATTGGTGTTGGCCTACTCGGGCGGTTTAGATACATCGGTGGCGATCAAATGGCTTCAGGAGCGCGGGTATGATGTGATCGCGTGCTGCTTGGACCTTGGGGAAGGAAAAGACCTTGATTTCGTGAAAGAAAAAGCGCTCAAAGTCGGCGCGATCAAATCGTATGTCATCGACGTCAAAGACGAGTTTGCGAACGAGTATGCGCTCATCGCTCTGCAGGCGAACGCCCTGTATGAAGGGAAATATCCGCTCGTCTCGGCGCTGTCGCGTCCGCTCATCGCGAAAAAACTCGTTGAAATCGCCGAGCTCGAAGGCGCGGTGGCGGTCGCCCACGGCTGCACGGGGAAAGGGAACGACCAAGTGCGCTTTGAAGTGTCGATCAACGCGCTCAATCCGGACTTGGACGTCATCGCCCCGGTGCGCGAGTGGAGCTGGTCGCGCGAGGAAGAAATCGAATACGCGAAACAGCACGGCATTCCGATTCCGGTCGACCTGGACAGCCCGTTTTCGATCGACCAAAACTTGTGGGGCCGCAGCAACGAGTGCGGCATTTTGGAAGACCCGTGGGCGGCTCCGCCGGAAGAGGCGTATGAGCTGACGGCTTCGCTTGAGAACGCGCCGGATGTGCCGGATGTCATCGAGATCGGCTTTGAACAAGGCGTGCCGGTGACGTTAAACGGCAAGGCGTATCCGCTCGCGCAATTGATTTTGGAGCTGAACGCGTTGGCCGGCAAGCACGGCGTCGGCCGCATCGACCACGTCGAAAACCGCCTTGTCGGCATTAAGTCGCGCGAAGTGTACGAATGCCCGGGGGCGATCACGCTCATCAAAGCGCATAAAGAGCTCGAAGACTTGACATTGGTGAGAGAAGTCGCCCATTTCAAACCGATCATCGAGCAAAAAATCGCCGAAGTCATTTACAACGGCCTGTGGTTTTCGCCGCTCAAAGACGCGCTTGTCGCGTTTTTGAAAGAAACGCAGAAAAACGTCACCGGCGTCGTGCGCGTGAAGCTGTTTAAAGGCCATGCGATCGTCGAAGGGCGCAAATCGCCGTTCTCGCTTTATGATGAAAAGCTGGCGACGTACACGTCGGAAGACGAGTTTGACCATCAAGCGGCGGTCGGGTTCATCTCGCTGTACGGTCTGCCGACGAAAGTCAACAGCATCGTCAACAAGCAACACAAAGCGTCGGTATCGGCCGGCCAATAAGGAAAAGGAAGGAGGAAGTCGCATTCCTCTGCGGCGAGATTCGTGAAAAAACTTTGGGGCGGACGGTTTACGAAAACAGCGGAAGAATGGGTCGACGAGTTTGGCGCGTCGATCCCGTTCGACCAGGAGCTGGTGGAAGAAGACATTGAAGGCAGCCTTGCCCATGTGACAATGCTTGGCGAGTGCGGCATTTTGCCGGCGGAAGATGTCGAGAAGATCAAGAGCGGACTCCTGCGGCTGCTCGAAAAAGCGAAGCGGGGGGAACTCGAGTTTTCCGTCGCGTATGAAGACATTCATTTAAACATTGAAAAAATGTTGATCGACGACATCGGCCCGGTCGGCGGCAAGTTGCACACCGGACGGAGCCGGAACGACCAAGTGGCGACCGATATGCATTTATACTTGCGCAAGCGCGTTGAAGAGATTCTCAGTCTCATCCGCGGGCTGCAGCGGGCGCTTGTCGCTCAAGCCGACAAACATGTCGACACGATCATGCCCGGGTATACGCATTTGCAGCGGGCGCAGCCGATTTCGTTTGCCCATCATTTGCTTGCGTATTTTTGGATGCTCGAGCGGGACTATGAACGTTTTTCTGAGTCGCTGAAACGGATTAACCGCTCGCCGCTCGGCGCCGGGGCGCTCGCCGGAACGACGTTTCCGATCGACCGGCGGCGGACGGCGGAGCTGTTGGGTTTTGCCGATCTTTACGAAAACAGCTTGGATGCGGTGAGCGACCGCGATTTCATCATCGAGTTTTTAAGCAACAGCTCGATGCTCATGATGCACTTGTCGCGGCTCGCTGAAGAGCTCATCCTTTGGTCGAGCCAAGAGTTTCAGTTCATTGAGCTTGATGATGCGTTTGCGACCGGCAGCAGCATCATGCCGCAAAAGAAAAACCCGGACATGGCCGAGCTCATCCGCGGCAAAACCGGCCGCGTGTACGGCCATTTGATGGCGCTTCTCACGGTGATGAAAGGGCTGCCGCTCGCCTACAACAAGGACATGCAAGAAGATAAAGAAGGCATGTTTGATACAGTAAAGACGGTCGTCGGGTCGCTGAAAATTTTCACCGGTATGATTGAGACGATGAACGTGCGCACGGACGTGATGGAGCGGGCGACGAAACAAGACTTTTCAAACGCGACCGAGCTTGCCGATTACTTGGCGGCCAAAGGCATGCCGTTCCGCGAGGCGCATGAGGTCGTCGGCAAGCTCGTGCTGCTTTGCATTGAGAAAGGCGTCTTTTTGGCCGACTTGCCGCTTGACGTGTATAAGGAGGCGTCGCCGCTCTTTGACGCAGACATTTATGACGCCTTGAACCCGCGCACGGCCGTCAACCGCCGCAACAGCGCCGGCGGCACCGGTTTTGCCGAAGTGCGGGCGGCGCTTGAAAAAGCGAAAGAAAAGCTAAACACCCCGTAACGGCGGGGTGTTCTTTTTTGACCGTCACATGTTTTCGCATCGGACAAGGAAGTTTTTCGGTCCATCTGCTTCATGTGACGAAGACATTATTCTTTCGGCGTCCTTACAACGAGCACATCGCATTTCGCATAGCGGACGATGTTTTCCGAGACACTGCCAATCAGAAACCGCTCGACCGCGTTCAACCCGGTCGCCCCGCAAATGATGAGGTCGGCTTTGTATTTCGGAGCGACGTCTTTGGCGATTTTCACTTTCGGCGAGCCGAATTCGACCGCGGTGTCCACATCGTCGAGTCCAGCGGCGACGGCTTCGTTTTTATACCGCTCAAGCAATTCGTTCGCATACTGTTCCGAACGTTCGGCGAGGGCATAATCGTGCGCTTCAACGGTCGTAAAGCCGCGCGAGTCGATGATGTGGGTCAAAATGAGTTTCGCCCCGTTTCGCTTGGCGATTTGGATCGCTTTTTTCAACGCCCATTCCGCTTCCTTCGAGCCATCGACGGCGACGACGATCGTTTGGTAGGTCATGGTCATGTTCTCCCCTCCCTTTGGTTAAAAATGCTATCTCTATATATGGTATACCCATCGCCCTTTGACGAGAAACTAGGCCATATATTGAGATTTTGTGAACAGGGGAGGAAGAGCAATGGAAAAGCGGTATAACGACTGGCAGTACGATGAGGAGGAAGTGCGGACGATCACCGAGCAAATTACCGAGTCGTATGAAAGCGGCATTGTTGACGAGGATGAATCGTATTACGACCCGCGCCGCGAAGTCGGCGAATAGCCATAGCGCCTGCGCGTTATGGTTATTTTTTTGTATTCGCTCCGGTTTGTAGTAAAGTAAAAATGAGACAGCAAATCGCGACGAGGAGGGAGAAGGGTGCGGCACGCCTTGATTACGGCCGGAGCGAAAGGATTGGGGAGAAAAGTGACCGAGCTGCTGCTTGATAAAGGCTACTCGGTGACGGTGAACTACCGGAGCGATGAACAGGCGGTGCGCTCGCTTGCCGAGAAGTACCGCGGCGCCGCTGACCGCCTCCAGTTTGTGCAGGGAGATGTGACGGACAAAAACGATTTAGCGGCGCTTGTGGACGCCGCCATGGAGCGGTTTGGCCGCATTGACTGCCTCATCAACAATGCAGGGCCGTACATTTTTGAGCGGAAAAAGCTGGCCGATTATACGGAAGACGAATGGTACGAAATGATTGAAGGCAATTTGAGCTCGGTCTTCCATTTAGTGAGAAGGACGATCCCGATTATGCGAAAACAACGGTTTGGCCGCATCATTACGTACGGATTTCAAGGAGCGGCGGATGCCCCGGGCTGGGTGCACCGTTCGGCGTTCGGCGCGGCGAAAGTCGGGCTTGTATCGCTGACGAAAACGATCGCCCTGGAAGAGGCGGAATATGGCATTACCGCCAATATGGTGTGCCCAGGCAATATTGTCGGCGCCATGAAAGAGGCGGGGATCGCCGACGCCCGCGCGAGAAGGGATGCGGAAACGCCGGTCGGACGCCCGGGGACTGGTGAAGATATCGCCCGCGTGATCGCGTTTTTATGCGAGGACGACTCGGATTTCATCACCGGCGCCGTCATTGACGTCACCGGCGGAGCGAACGTCATTTACCGCCACCTTTTCCGTTGAGACCAGCGCCTCCTCCTTTTTCGTTTGCTTTTGTGCGAAACGGGGCACAATAAAAGGAAGAAGTGGGAAGGAAAAAGGAGGAAATGTGATGAAGATCGGCATTCCAAAAGAAATCAAAAACAATGAAAACCGCGTCGCCATCACTCCGGCAGGCGTGATGACGCTCGTCAAAGCGGGGCATGACGTGTATGTGGAGACGGAAGCCGGCGCTGGGTCGGGGTTTTCCGATTCCGAGTATGAAAAAGCCGGGGCAGTGATCGTGCCGAACGCGGAAGATGCTTGGACGGCGGAGATGGTGTTGAAAGTGAAAGAACCGCTGCCTGAGGAGTTCCGCTATTTCCGTCCTGGGCTCATTTTATTTACGTATTTGCATTTGGCCGCGGCCGAAGCGCTCACGAAAGCGCTCGTCGAGCAAAAAGTGGTCGGCATCGCTTACGAGACGGTGCAGCTGGCGAACGGTTCGCTGCCGCTGTTGACGCCGATGAGTGAAGTCGCCGGCCGCATGTCGGTGCAAGTCGGCGCCCAGTTTCTCGAGAAGCCGCACGGCGGGAAAGGCATTTTGCTTGGCGGCGTGCCCGGGGTGCGGCGCGGCAA
Organism: Geobacillus lituanicus; assembly: GCF_050994965.1. Lineage (NCBI taxonomy): Bacteria > Bacillati > Bacillota > Bacilli > Caryophanales > Anoxybacillaceae > Geobacillus > Geobacillus lituanicus. The sequence goes on along the minus strand of NZ_CP194773.1, from coordinate 2,891,466 downwards.
AGTGACGATCATCGGCGGCGGCACAGCGGGGACGAACGCGGCGAAAATCGCGGTCGGCCTCGGGGCGGACGTGACGATTTTGGACATTAACGCCGAGCGGCTGCGCGAGCTCGATGATTTGTTCGGCGACCACGTGACGACGCTCATGTCCAACTCGTACCATATCGCCGAGTGCGTGCGCGAATCGGATTTGGTCGTCGGCGCCGTCTTGATCCCGGGGGCGAAAGCGCCGAAGCTGGTGACGGAAGAGATGGTGCGCTCGATGACGCCGGGATCGGTGTTGGTCGACATCGCCATTGACCAAGGCGGCATTTTCGAAACGACCGACCGCGTCACGACGCACGACGATCCGACATACGTCAAGCACGGCGTCGTCCATTACGCCGTCGCCAACATGCCGGGCGCGGTGCCGCGCACGTCGACATTCGCGCTTACGAACGTCACGATCCCATACGCCTTGCAAATCGCCAACAAAGGCTACCGCGCCGCGTGCTTGGATAACCCGGCGCTGTTAAAAGGGATCAACACGCTCGACGGGCACATCGTGTACGAAGCGGTCGCGGCGGCGCACAACATGCCGTATACGGATGTTCATTCGTTGTTGCACGGATGAAACCATGAAGATGGAGCCGCCTTGATGGCGATGAGAAAACAAAGCTGTCCGAATCGGCTTGGGGATCGGGCCGGTGGACAGCTTTGTTCGTGCGCTTATTCGCAGAAGCTTTTGCCAATGGTTTTTCTCGTTATACAATGATCAATTCCTTCGAAAACGACGTCAACACCTCAACGCCGTTGTTCGTGACCGCGACATCGTCTTCAATGCGCACGCCGCCGATGGATGGGACGTAAATGCCCGGTTCGATCGTAAACACCATGCCGGGAGCGAGCGGGTCGGGGTTGGCGCCATGAAGCGATGGGTATTCGTGGATTTCGATTCCTAAGCCGTGCCCGACGCGGTGGGTGAAGTACGGGCCGTAGCCGGCTTGTTCGATGACGTTTCGAGCGGAGCGGTCGATCTCCTTCATCGCGGTTTGCGGGCGGCAGGCGTCGATCGCCGCCTGCTGGGCGCGCCGAACGGTATCGTACATGAGCCGCTGTTCGTCGCTTGCCGTCTGACAGACGACGGTGCGGGTAATGTCGGAGCAATACCCATCGACGATGACGCCCAAATCGAACAGCACGAAATCCCCCGGTGCGACCGCCGCCGTTCCCGGCACGCCGTGCGGGTCGGCTGATTTGGCGCCTGCAAGCACGGTCGTGGGAAACGACATCCCTTCAACGCCGAGTTTTTTCAGCTCATATTCAATGACGGCGACAAGTTCAAGCTCCGTCACGCCCGGGCGAATGGCCGAGACGCCGATTTCGACCGCTTTGTCGGCCAGCTCCGTCGCCTGGCGCAGCGCTTTCATTTCCTGCTCATCTTTGATCAGGCGAAGCTGGCGCAGCTTTTCTTCGGCATCGAGCCATTGGGCGTTCGGAAACAGCGCCGAGAGCCGCTCGAAACGGGCGAACGACAAATCGTTTTTTTCGACGGCAATCGAGACGGCCTTGACACCGCGCGCTTTGAGATGGCGCTCGATCTCTTCCCACGGGTCGGCGCTGTCGTCGTAGCCGATCACCGTATGCCCAAAGCCGCTCCGGCGGGCGCGCGGGACTTCCATTTGCGGGCAGACGAGCGCGGGCTCGCCGTCAGGAAAGACCAAAAGCGCCAGCAACCGTTCGTGCGGGTCGCACCGAAATCCGCTCAAATAAAACACGTTCGCACTTGACGTGACGAAGGCGAATGAACTATGTTGTTGTTGAAGCCAAGAGGAAAATGCTTGCAGCCGTTTGTTCATCGTCCCATTCCTTCCTTTTTTCACTGTTGTCCATTTTGAGCGTACCAAGAAACGGGCCATTTGTAAATGGACAGGCAGGAAAAGAAGGAAATGGGCGAATGGCGGCGAATCATGGGAAGGGAAGGGGGAGATGTGACGATGAAAATCAGCTACCATGGCCATTCGGTTGTCCGCATTGAGACGAACGGAAAAACGATTTTGATCGACCCGTTCATCACCGGCAATGCGACGACCGATTTGAACGCGGCGGATGTGAAAGCGGATGTCATTTTGCTCACGCACGGGCACGGGGATCATGTCGGCGATACGGTGGAGATCGCCAAGCGGAACAACGCCCTTGTCGTGGCCACATTTGAGCTGGCGACATATTTAAGCTGGCAAGGGGTTGAAACGTTCGGCATGAACATCGGCGGGGCGCGCGAATTTGACTTTGGCACGGTCAAGTTGACGCAGGCGTTCCACAGCTCCGGGTTTGTGACCGAGGACAAGCAAATCATTTATTTAGGCATGCCGACCGGCATTTTGTTCACGGCCGAAGGGAAAACGATCTACCATGCCGGCGACACCGGGCTGTTTTCCGACATGAAGCTGATCGGCGAGCGCCATAACATCGATGTCGCCTTTTTGCCGATTGGGGACAGCTTCACGATGGGGCCGGAAGACGCGGCCGTTGCCGCCGAGTGGCTCGGAGCGAAACTCGTCGTGCCGATCCATTACAACACGTTCCCGCCGATTGTCCAAGACCCCGAACGGTTCGTCTCGCTTCTACCGTCGGGTGTCGGCCGTGCTCTGAAGCCAGGCGAAAGCATCGAGCTGTAACAGCGGCGCCCTTCCCACTTTGGGAAGGGCGCTTTCTGATGGCCGGCGCGATCGTTGAATCCCCGCTGCTGAGCCCTGTATAATGAAAGTAACAATGCGTAAAGGGTGAAGACCGTTGGCGACCAAACATGAACAAATTTTAGAATACATCCACCGGCTGCCGATCGGCGAGAAAATTTCCGTCCGGCAGATCGCCAAGGAAATGGGCGTGAGCGAAGGAACGGCGTACCGAGCGATCAAAGATGCGGAGAACAAAGGATACGTAAGCACGATCGAGCGCGTCGGCACGATTCGGATCGAGAAAAAGCGGAAGGAAAACATTGAGAAGCTCACGTACGCTGAAGTCGTCAACATTGTCGACGGACAAGTGCTCGGCGGGCGGGAAGGGCTGCACAAGACGCTCAACCGCTTCGTCATTGGGGCGATGCAGCTGGAGGCAATGATGCGCTATACGGGTGCAGGGGATTTGCTTATCGTCGGCAACCGGACGAAGGCGCACGAACTGGCGCTTGAAGCCGGGGCGGCCGTGCTCATCACCGGCGGGTTTGACACGGCCGACCACGTGAAAAAGCTCGCCGATGAGCGGCAGCTGCCGATCATTTCGACGAGCTATGACACGTTTACGGTTGCGACGATGATCAACCGGGCGATTTATGACCAGCTGATCAAAAAGGAGATTGTGCTCGTTGAGGACATTGTCACCCCTGTCGAGAAAACAGCCTATTTATATACAGACGATCCCGTCGAGCGCTGGTATGCGCTAAATCGCGAGACGCGCCATACCCGGTTTCCGGTCGTCGACGACCAGTTGAAAGTGCAAGGCATTGTGACGGCAAAAGACGTGCTGGATGTCGACCGGCAGCTGCCGGTCGAAAAGGTGATGACGAAGCAGCCGATTACGGTGAACGGAAAAACATCGGTCGCATTTGCCTCGCACATCATGGTATGGGAAGGGATTGAACTGCTTCCGGTTGTTGATGACCATAACCGGCTGCAAGGGATCATCAGCCGCCAAGACGTGTTAAAAGCGCTGCAAATGGCGCAGCGCCAGCCGCAAGTCGGCGAGACGATCGATGACCTCGTCACCGCCCAGTTCCGCGAGTCAGGCGACAAAGAAACGCTGTTTCGCTGCACGATCACGCCGCAAATGACGAACTATTTAGGGACACTCTCGTACGGCGTGTTTACGACGATCGTCACCGAAGCGGCGGCGCGGATGCTGCGGGCGTACAAACGCGGCGATTTGGTGATGGAAAGCATTACGATTTATTTCATCAAGCCGGTGCAAATCGACACTACAGTCGACGTGCAGGCGAAGCTTTTAGAGCTCGGGCGCAAGTTCGGAAAAGTGGACGTCGAGGTGTACAATGAAGGCGCCATCGTCGGGAAGGCGATGATGATGTGCCAGCTGATCGACCGGTAATCGACAACGAAAAAAGGATGTCCGCCCTTTGTTGCTGGACATCCTTTCCCTTTCGCTGTGAACGGTTATGGTCAGCTTTGTTTCGCCGCTTTTTCCGCCTCTTCGATCGCCTGCGGCAGATAGCAGCGGTAGGCGCGGCAGCCGGCCCAGACGCTGCCGGCGCCTAGGGCGATAAAGATGGAGGAGATGATATAGGTGACAGTTGTCTGATACAAAAACAATTGGTTGACTCCGAACAAGGCGACAAACAGCCCGAGCGCCATGCTCGATTTCGCCGAGAGGAAGCGGCGCTCCATCGGGCGCTGCGAGCGAACGTAGCGGATTTTATAATAGACGTAAAACGAAAAGGAAAATATAATGAAAATAACCAATACGGGCATGCTGGCTCCCTCCGTAGTCCGTTTCTTTTTCCATTGTACATAGAAGCGCGGAAAAATGCCAGCGGTTGAAAATGACAAGCCATAAAAAGGGGACGAAGTGATGAAAGACGTTTGCCGGGACATTCTTGAAACGATTCGCCAATTTGATACGATCATCATCCATCGCCACGTGCGCCCGGACCCGGACGCGTACGGGTCGCAAGGCGGGCTGGCGGCGCTGCTTCGGGCGTCGTTTCCGGAAAAACAAGTGTATGCGGTGGGGACGGATGATCCATCGTTGTCATTTTTACGTCAAATGGATGTCATTGACGATGGCGCCTATGAACAGGCGCTCGTGATTGTCTGTGACACGGCGAACGAAGAGCGGATTTGTGACAGCCGCTACCGGCTCGGGCGGAAGCTGATCAAAATCGACCACCATCCGAACGATACGCCGTACGGCGACATCATGTGGGTTGACACCGACGCCAGCTCGACGAGCGAAATGATTTACGAACTGTATTTGGCCGGCAAAGACGACGGGCTGACGATGACCGCCGAGGCGGCGCGCCTGATTTACGCCGGCATTGTCGGCGACACGGGCCGTTTTTTGTTTCCGCGCACGAGCGAAAAAACGTTTCGCTATGCCGGAGAGCTCATTTCGTACGGCTTTTCGCTGACGGAATTGTATGACGGGCTGTACCGGACGAGCCTGCCGCTCGCCCGTTTGAGCGGTTATGTGCTGTCGAATTTCACGATCGATGAAGGAGTGGCGGCGGTGAAAATGCCGCGGGCGCTGCTCGAAGAATACGGCGTCACCCCGCTTGAAGCGTCGCAGCTTGTCGGGCTGCTCGGCAACATTGATGGCATCATCGCCTGGGTGTTTTTCGTTGAGGAGGAGAAGGAGATTCGCGTGCGTTTTCGTTCGAAAGGGCCGGTCATCAATGTCGTCGCCAAGCGGCATGGCGGCGGCGGCCATCCGCTGGCGGCCGGCGCGTCGATCGCTTCATGGGAAGAAGCCGACCGCATTGTTGAAGAGGTGAGAGCCGTTTGCCGGGCGGAACGGTAACAGAAGGGGGCGAGAAGGGCGTCATGCGGCGCCGCCCCCTCTTTTGCCGCCTGATGCAGCGTCCGGCGCTCTTGTCGGCGTCGGGGTGTCGGTTTGTTTTGGCTTTTCTCGTTTGTCGGCTGCATGGCGTGTTAAGGGAGCGGCTTCAATTTCACTTCCACAGCCAAAAGGGTGAAAATGGTGAGCGTATGAATTTCCAGCCGGTACTCTTTTTCGTGGATCGTATACGTTTTGTTTTCAATTGCCCGCTTGATCAGCTCGCGGCTGTTGTACACCGTTTCAATATCTTTGGTGATTAAATGGGACAAATCTTCTTTCACACTGTCTTCGATGCGGAACGCTGTGTACGAATCAAGCTTGTATTGCTTGGCGTTGACAAGATGGACGGACACGTCCTGCACGGTCAGCTTTTTTTTCATTTCTTTGTTGTAATGGATATAGTCTTCTTGCCAAATGCGAATTTCATTTTGCAAGTCGGCGATCTGCTCGTTCAGCTCATTGACGTGCCGCACCTGCTTTTCCTGCAGGACGCCGAAAATGTACAAAAAGACAAACCAGCTGATGAGCGCCCCAATCGCTACGCCGGCGAAAAAACGCTGCCATGACGGATATTGGTAATACGGAGGAATTCTCATGGCGAAATGTGCTCCTGTGTCAGCCACGTAATGATCGCCACTCCTGTTTGCGCGCCGCCCATGGCGGACAAAATGAGCAAAAACTGCCGCACAATGTCTTTTGTTTCCCCGAGAAACAGCCCTCGCTCGACGACGTAAAACGTATCAAACGTTCCGCCGATGGCGGCGACGACCGCCCAAATGCGCAAGTCGCCGGCAAACCGGTACATGGCCGTCAGCGGCTGGCCGCCGCTCAAAAAAGCGCCGAGCGCGCCGATGATGGCGCCGCCAAGCAACACGCCGACCGCGATAAAATAGCTTTGGATCAACGCCGGCAAAAACGCTGCTTTTTCGTCCATCGTTTCCCCGCCCTTTCTTTCTCTTTTACTATGTATATCAACGAATGGGACGGAGCATGCAGCCAATGGAAAAGTTTTCGTCCGCAGACGGATGAATAAGGGAGGGCTGTCTATGACGTTTGTGCACTTGCATGTGTCAAGCGGCTATAGTTTGTTTCAAAGCACGGCCACCGTGGAAGCGCTGGCGGCCAAGGCGAAACAGCTCGGCTGCCCCGCCTTGGCGTTGACCGACCGCAACGTGCTGTATGGCGCTCTGCCCTTTTACAAGGAGTGCCAGCGCCATGGCATCCGTCCGATCATCGGCGTGACGGCCGATATTGCTCTCAGCGGGGACGGAGCCTATCCGCTCGTGCTGTTGGCCGCCAATGAGGAAGGGTACCACCATGTAATCGAAATCAGCACGATGATCCAAATGGGCGAAGAAAAGCAGATCGATGAAGACGCCCTCCGCCGGTTGAGCGGTGGAATTGTCGCCATCACCCCGGGGGCTGAAGGGCGGGTCGAGTCGTTGCTGGCCGCCGGGGAATGGCAGCAGGCGAAAGCGGTGCTCGCCCGCTATCAACAGCTGTTTCCTGGCTGTTTGTATGTGGCTGTCCAGCGCGGCGAGCGGACGCGCGCACCGTACGAAGGAGCGTTGCGGCAGTTGGCGGAAGAAGCCGGGGTTCCGGTCGTGGCGACGAATGACGTCCGTTATGTTGAGCGCGGCGACGCCGCAGCGTGGCGCTGCCTGCAGGCGATCAGGCTCGGCGTGCCATTTGCTGACGTCCAAGAGGATGGCGGCCGTTATTTGGCGGCGCCGGATGAGATGGCGCGCCGGTTTTCCGACTTGCCAGAAGCGCTTGAGAACAGCGCGGCGATCGCTGATCGGTGCGAACTGCACATCCCGTTTGGCGGTTGGCGGCTGCCGAAATTTCCGGTGCCTGACGGCGAGACGGCGGACGGGTATTTACGCCGCCTGTGCGAACAAGGGCTCGCCCGCCGTGTGCCGGGCGCCGATGAGCGTTACTGGAAGCGTCTGCGGCATGAGCTTGATGTCATTCAGGCAATGCGCTTTAGCGATTATTTTTTGATTGTCGCCGATGTGATTGCCTACGCCCGCCAACGTGGCATTCTCATCGGACCGGGCCGCGGTTCGGCGGCCGGCTCGCTCGTCGCCTATGCTTTGGCTATTACCGATGTCGATCCGATCCAATACGGGCTGTTGTTTGAGCGGTTTTTGAATCCGGAGCGGGTGTCGGTGCCGGATATTGATCTTGATTTTCCCGATGACCGGCGCGAAGAAATGATTCGCTATGCGGCGGACAAATACGGGCGCGACCGCGTCGCGCAAATCATTACGTTTGGGACGTTCGGCGCCAAGTCGGCGCTGCGCGAGACGGCGAAAGCGCTCGGCATTCCCGGGCGTGAGGCGGAGCGGGTTGTGTCGCTTTTGCCGGATAAACAAGGGGTGACGATCCGCCAATGGCGCAGCGAGTCGACCGCGTTCCGCCGCGCCGCCGAAACGGTGCCGGACGGCAAGCAGTGGCTGGATATCGCACAAACGCTCGAAGGGCTGCCGCGCCATACATCGATTCACGCGGCTGGCGTCATCATCAGCCCTGAGCCGCTTGTGCGCCAAGTCCCGTTGCAGCCAAGCCATGGCGAATGGCCGCTCACGCAATACGCCATGGGGTCGCTCGAGGCGCTCGGCCTTCTCAAAATGGATTTTCTCGGCTTGCGCACGTTGACGCTGCTCGGGCAAATGGTGCGTCTCATCGAACGGCAGACAGGAAAGCCGTTTGATGTGCGTCGCGTTCCGCTTGACGACGAAAAAACGTATGCGCTCCTGAGCGCCGGAGAGACAAACGGCATTTTTCAGCTTGAATCAAGCGGAATGAAGCGTGTGCTTGCGGAATTGCGGCCGTCGGAGCTGGAAGACTTGGTCGCTGTCAACGCCTTGTACCGGCCGGGGCCGATGGACATGATTCCTGCTTATATCCGGCGCAAGCGCGGAGACGAGGCGATTTCGTATATCCATCCTGACCTTGAGCCGATTTTGGCGCCGACTTACGGAGTGCTGATCTACCAAGAGCAAATTATGCAAATCGCCGCCCGCATGGCTGGGTTTTCGCTCGGACAAGCGGACGTGCTCCGGCGGGCGGTGGCGAAAAAAGAGAAGGCGCGTCTCGCTGAACAGCGGGAGGCGTTTGTCGCCGGCTGCACGGCGAACGGCTATCCAAAGGAAGTTGCCGAGGAATTGTACCGGCATATCGTCCGCTTCGCCGATTACGGCTTCAACCGGAGCCACGCGGTCAGCTATGCGCTGTTGTCGTATGCGATGGCCTACATTAAAGCCCACTATCCGCTTTGTTTTTACGCGGCCATGCTCTCGGGCGCTTCCGGCGACCGGGAAAAAACGGCTCTTTACGCTAGCGAAGCAGCGCAAAAAGGGATTCCGCTGCTGCCGCCATCCGTCAACCGGAGCGGCTATCGGTTTGCGATCGAAGGCAAGGCGATCCGCACCGGGCTGGCGGCGGTGAAACATGTCGGCACGGCGGCGAGGCTCATCATCGAAGAGCGTCGGGAGCGCGGACCGTTTGCCGATTTTTTCGATTTCGCCATCCGCCTGTTGCCGAAAGGATTGCCGCGCCCGGCGCTTGAGGCGCTCGTTTTGGCCGGCGCGTTTGATGAAATGGACGGGGAGCGGGCTTCGCTTTTAGCGAGCATTGACGTGGCGGTCGAACACGTGCAATTGGTCGGGCCGTACTTGGACACAGGCGGATTGTCGCTGAAGCCGAAATACATGGATGCCCCCCCGCTGCCGCCGGATGAGCGGCGGAAACGGGAAAAAGAGTTGCTCGGGTTTGCCGTCACCCCGCATCCGGCCGCGGTCTGCCGCCCGCTGTTTCAAGCGGCCCGGGCGGTGCCGATTGCCGAAATGCACGGTTCGGCGGCCGTGGTCGGCGGCTATGTGGCCAAACAGCGGAAAACGAGAACGAAACGGGGGGAGGAAATGGCGTTTGTGACAATTAGCGATGAAAGCGGGGAAGTGGAGGCGGTCGCCTTTCCGTCCATTTATGCCCGCGCCTCCGATGAGCTGGCGGAAGGAAACTTTGTGTTGCTTTTTGGAACGGTCGACCGGCGCGCAGGCAGGCGACAGCTCATCATCCGCCGCGCCGGCCTCCTGCCCGTGTCGGCGCTATACATTAACGCGAGCCGGGCCGATGAGGCCAAATTGTCCAAGCTGAAACAGCTGCTTGAGCAGCAGCGCGGCGCTACGCCGGTCTATTTGTATGACGAAGCGAAGCGGACGCTTCTCCGTCTTCCGGAGCAGTACGCCGTCGCGCTCACAGCGCCGCTTGTCGATGGGCTGCTCGCCTTATTCGGCTTCGGGCGCATTGCTGTGAAATAACTTCCCCTTTACTATTTCGCTATTTTATTATATCGTATAACCATTAGGTGGTCAGACCAGTGCGTCTGGCTGCGGTTGAACGGCATGCCGCCCACGCATGGAGTATGGCATGAACCGAAAAGGAGGGGTCTCCGTTCAACGATGAAAAAGTGTACGCCGAGACGTTGAAGCATATCCATCGTCTCGTTGTCGAGGATGGCCTTGTCCCGGGCGACAAGCTGCCGTCAGAACGCGAGCTGGCCGAGCGGCTCGGCGTCGGCCGCTCGTCGGTGCGCGAGGCGCTGCGGGCGCTTGAGTTTCTCGGCCTGATTGAGACGCGGCGCGGCGAAGGGACCTACTTGTGCGAGGTCGGCGGACATCAGCTGATTGAGTTGCTGGCGATGTTTTTGCTTGAAAATGAACGGGCGAAAGCGGATTTGGCGGAAACGAAATGGCTGATCGAACGGCTGCTGCTCGAGCTCGCTTGCCTCCGCTGCAGTGAAGATGCGCTGGAGAGGCTGGAAAAAACCGTTCGCCAAAAACCGACTGATTTCACGCCGTTTTTTCAGGCGGTCGCTGAGGCGGCTGACAACTACTTGCTCATCCGCATTTGGCGGGCGCTGTCTGGGTTTGCCTCCGCCTGTGCGCCCGACCCACCGCTTGCCGACTCGTTTTATGACCAGCTGTTAGCAGCATTGAAAAAACGCGATCCGGCTGAAGCCGCTGCTGTCTGGGAGAGGCACCGGCCTTCGCCGTTGTCGAAACAGAACTAACACCGTTTGACAAACAACCGCTTGCATTTTCGATAAAGTAGTAGAGAGGCGAAAACGCAAAGGAGGAGCTCCCTCGTGTGGAAAGATTTATTTGCCAAAAAGAAGAAGTATGCGTCGCTTTCTTCCGAGCAAGTGAGGCATGAGGTGCCGGAAGGCGTGATGACGAAATGCCCGCAATGCAAAAAAATTATGTATACAAAAGAGTTGGTGAAAAATTTGCGCGTTTGCCTAAGCTGCGGCTACCATCATCCGATGCCGGCGCGCGAACGGATCGAGAGCGTGCTGGATGACGGCAGCTTTCGCGAATATGATGCCGATATGATTTCTGTCAACCCGCTCGGGTTTCCGGGCTACATAGAAAAACTCGAGGAAGACCGGCGCAAGTCGGGATTGAACGAGGCGGTCGTGACCGGCGAAGGGACGCTTGACGGCCATCCGCTCGTCATCGCGGTCATGGATTCCTCGTTTCGCATGGGCAGCATGGGCTCTGTTGTCGGCGAAAAAATCACCCGTGCAGTCGAACAAGCGCACGATAAAGGTATGCCGTTTCTCATTTTTACCGCTTCCGGCGGCGCCCGCATGCAAGAAGGAGTGCTAAGCCTAATGCAAATGGCGAAAACGAGCGCCGCGCTCAAACGATTCAGCAACGACGGCGGCTTGTTCATCTCCGTCATGACCCACCCGACAACAGGCGGCGTGTCAGCGAGTTTCGCCTCGCTTGGCGATTACAACTTCGCCGAACCAGGTGCGCTCATCGGCTTTGCCGGCCGCCGCGTCATCGAACAGACGGTGCGCGAAGAGCTGCCGGAAGACTTCCAGACGGCGGAGTTTTTATTAAAGCACGGTCAGTTGGATGCCGTCATTCACCGCCATGAGCTGAAAGAGACGCTGGCGACTGTGCTTCGCATTCACGCGGGAGGAGGGGAATCAGGATGGTGGCGGAACTAGAATTCGAAAAGCCGCTTGTTGAGCTGCGCCGCAAAATTCAAGAGCTGAGAGAGTTTATGAAAACGGCCGATGTCGATTTGTCGGCGGAAATCGAGAAACTGGAGGCGCGGCTCGCCAAGCTGGAAAACGACGTGTATGCCAATTTGACGCCGTGGGATCGCGTGCAAATCGCCCGCCATCCGCAGCGGCCGACGACGCTTGATTATATTGAGCGGCTGTTTACGAACTTTCTCGAATGCCATGGAGACCGTTGTTTTGGCGACGACGAAGCGATCGTTGGGGGCATTGCCGAATACGACGGGCTGCCGGTGACAGTCATTGGCCACCAGCGCGGCAAAGATACGAAAGAAAATTTGCGCCGCAACTTCGGCATGCCACACCCGGAAGGCTACCGGAAGGCGCTTCGGCTCATGAAGCAGGCAGAAAAGTTTTCGCGGCCGATCATCTGCTTTATCGACACGAAAGGCGCCTATCCGGGCAAATCGGCCGAAGAGCGCGGGCAAAGCGAAGCGATCGCCCGCAACTTGTTTGAAATGGCAGGGCTCACCGTGCCGGTCGTCTGCATCGTCATCGGCGAAGGCGGAAGCGGCGGGGCGCTCGCCCTTGGCGTCGGCAATCATATTCATATGCTTGAAAATTCCACGTACTCGGTCATTTCGCCGGAAGGGGCGGCTGCTATTTTATGGAAGGATGCGTCATTGGCGCAACGGGCGGCGGAAACGATGAAAATTACCGCCCATGACTTAAAAGCGCTCGGCGTCATTGACGAAATCATTCCGGAAGTGAAAGGCGGCGCCCACCGCAACGCTGACGAGCAGGCAAAGGAAATGGACCGCGTGCTGCGCCGGTCGTTGAAAGAGTTGTTGGCGCTTGACGGCGAGGCGCTCGTCCGGCAGCGCTATGAAAAATTTAAACAAATCGGCCAAGTGTCGTTTTTGCAGGAAACGATTCGGGCAAGATAAGGAAAAAGCTGTCTCGACTTTCGGGGCAGCTTTGTTCTGTCCATGAAAAAATTTTGTTCATGTAAACCGTTTCAACAAGGCGTCGCTGTTGTGTTCCGCTCATGTTCATGGTACATTAAGGTTGTTCAAGAGCGACAGATGTATGAAGTCGGACGTGTTGAATTTGATACATAATGAGGTGAAATGAGTGAAACGCATTGGTGTGTTGACAAGCGGCGGCGACTCGCCGGGAATGAATGCGGCCATTCGCTCGGTTGTCCGCAAAGCGATTTACCACGGTGTGGAAGTGTACGGCGTTTATCACGGGTATGCCGGACTGATCGCCGGCAACATTAAAAAACTGGAAGTCGGCGATGTCGGGGATATTATCCACCGTGGCGGCACGATACTCTATACGGCCCGCTGTCCGGAATTTAAGACGGAAGAAGGTCAGAAAAAAGGGATCGAGCAGCTGAAAAAGCACGGCATTGAAGGGCTGGTCGTCATCGGCGGCGACGGTTCGTACCAAGGGGCGAAAAAACTGACCGAGCACGGCTTTCCGTGCGTCGGCGTGCCGGGGACGATTGACAACGACATTCCGGGCACTGATTTTACGATCGGGTTTGACACGGCGCTCAATACGGTCATTGATGCCATCGACAAAATCCGCGACACGGCGACGTCGCACGAGCGGACGTACGTCATCGAAGTGATGGGCCGCCATGCCGGCGACATCGCCTTATGGTCGGGGCTGGCCGGCGGGGCGGAAACGATTTTAATTCCGGAAGCCGATTATGATATGAACGACGTCATCGCCCGCTTAAAGCGCGGCCATGAGCGCGGCAAAAAACATAGCATCATCATCGTGGCGGAAGGGGTTGGAAGCGGCGTCGACTTCGGCCGGCAAATCCAGGAAGCGACCGGCTTTGAGACGCGTGTGACGGTGCTTGGCCACGTGCAGCGCGGCGGGTCGCCCACGGCGTTTGACCGCGTGCTCGCGAGCCGCCTCGGCGCCCGGGCGGTCGAGCTGTTGCTCGAAGGAAAAGGCGGGCGCTGCGTCGGCATCCAAAACAACCAGCTCGTCGACCATGACATCGCGGAGGCACTGGCCAACAAACATACGATCGATCAGCGGATGTACGCATTGTCGAAAGAATTGTCCATTTAAGTCCCGAGGGGAAAGGAAGAAGACAAGATGAAGCGGAAAACGAAAATCGTCTGCACGATCGGGCCGGCAAGCGAGAGCGTGGACAAGCTCGTGCAGCTGATGGAAGCGGGAATGAACGTGGCGCGCCTAAACTTTTCGCACGGCGATCATGAAGAGCACGGGCGGCGCATCGCCAACATTCGCGAAGCGGCGAAGCGAACGGGCCGAACGGTCGCCATTTTGCTTGACACGAAAGGGCCGGAAATCCGGACGCACAATATGGAAAACGGCGCCATTGAGCTGAAGGAAGGGGCAAAGCTCGTCATTTCGATGAGCGAAGTGCTCGGCACGCCGGAAAAAATTTCGGTCACCTATCCCGGCTTAATCGATGATGTGTCCGTCGGCGCGAAAATTTTGCTTGATGACGGGCTCATCGGCCTGGAAGTCAACGCGGTCGACAAGCAAGCGGGAGAAATCGTCACGACCGTGTTAAACGGCGGCGTGCTGAAAAACAAAAAAGGAGTCAATGTGCCGGGTGTCAAAGTCAACTTGCCGGGCATCACCGAGAAAGATCGGGCTGACATTTTGTTTGGCATTCGCCAAGGGATCGATTTCATCGCTGCCTCGTTTGTGCGCCGGGCGTCCGATGTGCTGGAGATCCGCGAGCTGCTTGAGGCGCATGACGCCCTCCATATCCAAATTATCGCCAAAATTGAAAATGAAGAAGGCGTCGCCAACATTGACGAAATTTTAGAAGCCGCCGACGGCCTGATGGTGGCGCGCGGCGATTTGGGCGTGGAAATTCCGGCTGAGGAAGTGCCGCTCATTCAAAAACTGCTCATTAAAAAGTGCAACATGCTCGGCAAGCCGGTCATTACGGCGACGCAAATGCTCGATTCGATGCAGCGCAATCCGCGTCCGACGCGGGCGGAGGCGAGCGACGTCGCCAACGCCATTTTTGACGGCACCGACGCCGTCATGCTTTCCGGGGAAACGGCGGCCGGCCAGTATCCGGTCGAAGCGGTGAAAACGATGCACCAAATCGCGCTCCGCACCGAACAGGCGCTTGAGCACCGCGACATTTTGTCCCAACGCACAAAAGAAAGCCAAACGACGATCACCGACGCCATCGGGCAGTCGGTCGCCCACACCGCGCTCAACTTGGATGTGGCGGCGATCGTGACGCCGACCGTGAGCGGAAAAACGCCGCAAATGGTGGCGAAGTATCGCCCGAAAGCGCCGATTATTGCCGTGACGTCAAATGAAGCGGTATCGCGCCGGCTGGCGCTTGTGTGGGGCGTGTATACGAAAGAAGCGCCGCATGTGAACACGACGGACGAAATGCTTGATGTCGCCGTCGATGCGGCGGTGCGCTCCGGGCTGGTGAAGCACGGCGACTTGGTCGTCATCACGGCTGGCGTGCCGGTCGGCGAAACGGGTTCGACGAACTTAATGAAGGTGCACGTTATCAGCGATCTTCTCGCCAAAGGGCAAGGCATCGGCCGCAAGTCGGCGTTCGGCAAGGCCGTTGTAGCGAAAACAGCGGAAGAAGCGCGGCAAAAAATGGTCGACGGCGGTATTTTAGTCACTGTCAGCACCGATGCCGACATGATGCCGGCGATCGAAAAAGCGGCAGCCATCATTACTGAAGAGGGCGGGTTGACCAGCCATGCGGCGGTCGTCGGTTTGAGCCTTGGGATTCCGGTGATTGTCGGAGTGGAAAACGCAACAACCTTGTTTAAAGATGGGCAGGAGATTACGGTGGACGGCGGGTTCGGGGCCGTCTATCGCGGACATGCCAGCGTGTTGTAACGCGGACTGAAACAGCCTTGGCCAGTGGAGCCAAGGCTGTTTTTTACAAAGTCGGCCTGCCGACGATAAAGCGCCAAATGTCGCGGAAGACGTTGGCGCTGTGGAGCGCGCGGATGATGACGAGCGCGACCGGACCGGCGATGAGGCCGAGGAAGCCGAGCAGCTTGAAGCCGACAAACAAGGCGATGAGCGTCGCGAGCGGGTCGAGCCCGATCGAGGAGGAGAGCACTTTCGGCTCCATAATTTGCCGTTGGACGAGAATGACGATATACAAAACGCCGAGCCCGATCGCAAACGGGATGTCGCCGCTGATGGCGGCGTAAATGATCCAAGGCACGAAGACGATGCCGGTCCCGAGGTAGGGCAAAATATCGACAAAGCCGATGATCAACGCGATCGTAATCGCGTAATCGACGCGCAAAATGAGCAAGCCGATCAACACGATGACCGTCGTAATCGAAATGAGCGTCGCTTGCGCTTTAATAAAGCCAAACAACGCCCGCTTCAAATCCAAAAACACCGTTTTCCCGCTCGTGCGGGCTTTCGCCGGCAGCCAACGCTGCGCCATCCGCATTAAGCGGTGCCAGTCTTTGCTGATGAAAAAGGTCGCCAACAGTGAAAAAATAAATACGGTCGCCGCGTTTGGCAGCCAGGCGATGAGCTGGGGAATGTTTTGCAGCACGCGCTGAATGAATTCGCCGACCGTCGTCGCGATTTGCGTTCCGACCGCCTGAATGTTTTGTATGATCGTATCTTGTTGATCGGCGTTCAAGCTTTTAAACAAGACGGCCAAGTCTTGGTAAAGCGGGATAAGCTGATTGGCGGCAAACGATTCGATGTACGCGACGAGCGCCTGGAATTTTTCCGGCACCACATTGGCCAAATATTGCGTTCCCGAAACGATCTCAGCGATCAACAGCGTCACCAGCCCGGCGACAGCGGCGAACAAGACGATGAGCGTGGCGCTGACCGCGAGCCAGCGCGGCATTTTCACCTTTCGTTCCAACAAGTCGACGACCGGGTTGATGAGAAAGGCGATGAAAAACGCAATGATAAACGGGTACGTCAATGTTGCGACATAGTAGGCGGCGGCAGCGCCGAACGCAACGATCGCGATGACGATGAGAAAACGCAAAAAGCGGTCAACATATATTCGGGACAATGTTTCACCCCCACTCGTTTTCCATACTGATATATTACATGTTTCTTTACGAAGAAGCAAAAAGACAAGTTTCAGAGGAAAGGGCGAACAATCATGGACGAACCCGTCTTGTTTTTGCTCGGGCTGCTTTTGGTCGGCCTATTGGCGAAAAACAAATCATTTATTGCCGCGATTGTCGTGCTGCTTGCCATTAAACTCGCCGGCCTCGATCAGCGGCTGCTCCCGTTGATCCATGCCAAAGGCCTCAACTGGGGCATTACGCTCATTACGATCGCCGTGCTGGCGCCCATTGCCTCCGGGGAGATCGGCCTTAAGCAGCTTGCCGGCTCGCTGCAATCGTTGGCGGCCTGGGTGGCGCTTTTATCCGGTATTCTTGTTGCGTTGATCGCGAAAGGGGGCGTGACGCTTTTGGCGAATGACCCACATATCACCGCGGCGCTTGTGTTTGGCACGGTCATTGCGGTGTCGCTGTTTCACGGGGTGGCGGTCGGTCCGTTGATCGGCGCGGGGATTGCCTATATGGTCATAAAAATGGTAGAATATTTTTGAACTGGGGCGGGGAACGTTATTCTTATGTAATGTCTTTTGCCAGGACGATACATTTCCGTTCACAAAAGTCTGATAATTGTTTATAATAGTAGGCGTAAGCTAGTTTTCGGGTCAAACGGCGCCCCCCGCCACAGCGCGGCGGCATCCGCGCGGTGATGTAAGCACTTTCGAGAGCGTGCGCTTGTTTTTTGCGCCTGTTTCGAGCAAGCGCTCACCGGCCGTAAAGCGGCAAGCAGGAACGAGGAACTATAAAGAAAAGGGGAGATTGACATGACGGTAACCCGCGGTTTGGAAGGAGTTGTAGCGACAACCTCTAGCATCAGCTCAATCATCGACGATACATTGACGTATGTCGGCTATGACATCGACGATTTGGCCGAAAACGCTTCCTTTGAAGAAGTCATTTATTTGCTTTGGCACCGCGAGCTGCCCACGAAAGAACAGCTCGAGGAGCTGAAACAGCAATTGGCGGAAAATGCCGACATCCCGCGCGAGATCATCGAACACTTCAAGCTCTATCCGATTGAGAACGTGCATCCGATGGCCGCGCTGCGCACTGCCGTCTCGCTTCTTGGCCTGTACGACGAAGAAGCGGACGTGATGACGAAAGAAGCGAACTACCGGAAAGCGATCCGCCTGCAGGCGAAAATTCCGACGATTGTCACTGCCTTCGCCCGCGTGCGCAAAGGGTTGGAACCGGTTGCGCCGCGCAAAGATTTGAGCTTTGCCGCCAATTTCTTGTACATGCTGACCGGCAAAGAACCAGACGACATCGCCACGGAAGCGTTCAACAAGGCGCTCGTGCTGCACGCCGACCATGAGTTGAACGCGTCGACGTTTACGGCGCGCGTCTGCGTAGCCACGCTGTCCGATATTTATTCCGGCATCACGGCGGCGATCGGCGCGTTGAAAGGACCGCTTCACGGCGGGGCGAACGAAGCGGTGATGAAAATGTTGACGGAAATCGGCACGGTCGACAACGTCGAGCCGTACATCCGCACGAAGCTCGCCAACAAAGAAAAAATTATGGGCTTCGGCCATCGCGTCTATCGGAAAGGCGACCCGCGCGCCAAGCACTTGAAGAAAATGTCGGAAAAACTGACGAAGCTCGTCGGCGAACCGCACTGGTACGAAATGTCGACGAAAATCGAGGAAATTGTCACGTCGGAAAAAGCGTTGCCGCCGAACGTTGACTTTTATTCCGCTTCGGTTTACCATTGTTTAGGAATCGATCATGATTTGTTTACGCCGATTTTTGCCGTGAGCCGGACATCGGGATGGTTGGCCCATATTTTGGAACAATATGACAACAACCGTCTCATCCGTCCGCGCGCCGAGTACACCGGCCCGGGCAAGCGGGCGTACGTGCCGATCGACGAGCGCGGCTGAAACAAGTGGACAAGGCGGTGAAGGCGAGCCTTCACGCCTTTTCAATAAAAAACTGGCATTGGGGGGTTTACTCGTGACGCAAGGGGAAAAAATTACTGTCACCAATGGTGTGCTCAATGTTCCAAACAATCCGATCATTCCGTTCATTGAAGGGGACGGAACCGGCCCGGACATTTGGGCGGCCGCTTCGCGCGTGCTGGAAGCAGCGGTGGAAAAAGCGTACAAGGGCGAGAAAAAAATCGTTTGGAAGGAAGTGCTCGCCGGCGAAAAAGCGTACAAGCTGACGGGCAGCTGGCTTCCGGATGAAACGCTTGAGACGATCCGCGAATACATAATCGCCATTAAAGGGCCGTTGACGACGCCGGTCGGCGGCGGCATCCGTTCGCTCAACGTCGCGCTCCGCCAAGAGCTCGACCTGTTTGTCTGCCTGCGTCCGGTCCGCTACTTTCCTGGCGTTCCGTCGCCGGTCAAACGTCCGGAAGATACCGATATGGTCATTTTCCGCGAGAACACGGAAGACATTTACGCCGGCATTGAATACGCCAAAGGAACGCCGGAAGTGAAAAAAGTGATCGACTTCTTGCAAAACGAAATGGGCGTGCGCAAAATCCGTTTCCCGGAAACGTCCGGCATCGGCATTAAGCCGATTTCCGAACAAGGGACGAAACGGCTTGTGCGCGCGGCGATCAACTATGCGATCGAACACGGCCGCAAGTCGGTGACGCTCGTCCATAAAGGGAACATTATGAAGTTCACGGAAGGCGCGTTTAAAAACTGGGGCTATGAGCTTGCCGAACAAGAATTCGGCGATAAAGTGTTCACGTGGGCGCAATACGATCGGATCGTCGAAGCCGAGGGCAAAGAGGCGGCGAACAAAGCGATGGCGGAAGCGGAAGCAGCCGGCAAAATCATCGTCAAAGACGTTATCGCCGACATCTTCCTGCAGCAAATTTTGACGCGTCCGCGCGAATTTGACGTCATTGCGACGATGAACTTAAACGGCGACTACATTTCCGATGCGCTCGCAGCCCAAGTCGGCGGCATCGGCATCGCGCCGGGGGCGAACATCAACTATGAAACCGGCCACGCCATTTTCGAGGCGACGCACGGCACGGCGCCGAAATACGCCGGTCTTGACAAAGTCAATCCGTCGTCCGTCATTTTGTCCGGCGTCATGATGTTTGAGCATCTCGGCTGGAACGAAGCGGCGAAGCTCATCATCCAGGCGATGGAAAAAACGATTGCCGCCAAAATCGTCACGTACGACTTTGCCCGCCTGATGGAAGGGGCAACCGAAGTGAAATGTTCGGAATTTGCCGATGCGCTCATCCGCAATATGGACTAATTTAACGAAAGGGATGGCAAAACGATGGCGATGAAACGGAAGAAGATCTCGGTGATCGGCGCCGGATTCACGGGGGCGACGACAGCGTTCCTGCTGGCGCAAAAAGAGCTTGGCGACATCGTATTGGTCGATATTCCGCAGTTAGAAAATCCGACGAAAGGGAAGGCGCTTGACATGCTCGAGTCGAGCCCGGTGCTCGGCTTTGACGCCAACATTATCGGTACGTCGGATTATGCCGACACGGCCGATTCCGACATCGTCGTCATTACGGCCGGCATCGCCCGCAAACCGGGGATGAGCCGCGACGACTTGGTGACGACGAACCAAAAAATTATGAAACAAGTGACGAAAGAAGTCGTCAAATACTCACCAAACTGCTACATCATCGTCCTGACGAACCCGGTCGATGCGATGACGTACACGGTCTTCAAAGAGTCCGGCTTTCCGAAAAACCGCGTCATCGGTCAGTCGGGGGTGTTGGACACGGCGCGCTTCCGCACGTTCGTCGCCCAAGAGCTGAACATTTCGGTGAAAGATGTCACCGGCTTCGTGCTGGGCGGCCATGGCGATGACATGGTGCCGCTCGTCCGCTACTCGTACGCCGGCGGCATTCCGCTCGAGAAGCTCATTCCGAAAGACCGTTTGGACGCCATCGTTGAGCGGACGCGCAAAGGCGGCGGCGAGATCGTCAACTTGCTCGGCAACGGCAGCGCCTACTACGCGCCGGCCGCCTCGCTCGTCGAAATGGTCGAAGCGATTTTGAAAGACCAGCGCCGCATTTTGCCGGCGATCGCCTACCTTGAGGGCGAGTACGGCTATGAAGGGATTTACCTGGGAGTGCCGACGATCTTGGGCGGCAACGGCATCGAGAAAGTGATCGAGCTCGAGCTGACCGAAGATGAAAAAGCGGCGCTGGCCAAATCGGTCGAATCGGTCAAAAACGTCATGCGTGTGTTGGAATAACGAAAAGGCGAAAATTCGGGCGCTGTCCCGAATTTTTGCCCGTGATGAATGAAAGCGCTTTCTATACAAAGGGGTGGGAACGTGTTGAAAAAACGGAAACCCGGGAAAACGATCAGGGAGATTCAGGTTGGAGAAAAACTTGTCTTTCAGGCGTCCATTGAGGACAAAGACTTGCTTCTTTACCTTGGACTGACCGATGATGCCAACCCGCTTTACATCCAACATGACTACGCTTCGCAGACGCCGCTCGGCCGGCCGGTTGTGCCGCCGATTATGCTGACGGGGATGATTACGTCGGCGGTCTCCAAATATTTGCCCGGTCCGGGAAGCTACATCACCCGGCAGGACATCCGCTTTCTCCGCCCGGTTTACCATTATGAGACGCTCGAATTTTTGCTCGAAGTGACCGGGGTGGATGAGGAAGGCCATTGCGTCACCTTGGCCGTGACCGCGACGCGCGGGACGGAGACGGTGCTGGATGGAACGTTGTCCGTCTGTCCGCCGCACGCCTTGCCGCGCTTTGATGGCCGGGTTTTGGAAAATTTTTGACCGGAATCGTGTTTCGCCGGCGGCCAAAAGCCGGCGACAACGTGCGAGAGACTGTTCCTTGCGGGGCTGCTTGCCCGCCGGGGGAGCAGTCTCTTTATTTTTTTCGTGACAAATCGCGAGTTATGGTATCATAAGGGCAGAAACTATCGGATGAAACGGAGGCGCGGCATGGAAAAAAAAATTTTAGTCGTTGATGACGAACAGCCGATCGTGACATTGTTGGCGTACAACTTGGAGAAAGCCGGCTTTCAAGCTGTGGCTGCCTATGACGGCGAAGAAGCGCTCGCCAAAGTGGCATCCGAACAGCCGGCGCTCATCATTTTGGACTTGATGCTGCCGAAGCTTGACGGTGTCGAAGTATGCAAGCGGCTCCGCCAGCAGCAAATCATGACGCCGATTTTAATGCTGACGGCCCGCGATGACGAGTTTGACAAAGTGCTTGGCCTCGAGCTTGGCGCCGACGATTATATGACCAAGCCGTTCAGCCCGCGGGAAGTCGTTGCGCGGGTGAAGGCGATCTTGCGCCGTACGGAGATTGCACAGCCGGCGGCGGAGGAGGGCGAGCGGCTTGCCGTCGGCCGGCTCGAGATTTTTCCAGAGCGATATGAGGCGGCGATCAGCGGCAAGCCGCTCGAGCTGACGCCGAAAGAATTTGAGCTGCTCCTGTATTTGGCGCGGCATAAAGGACGGGTGCTGACGCGCGACCAGCTGCTCAGCGCGGTATGGAACTATGATTTTGCCGGCGATACGCGCATTGTTGATGTCCATATCAGCCATTTGCGCGAGAAAATCGAAGAGGACACGAAAAAACCGGCATACATCAAAACGGTGCGCGGCCTCGGCTACAAACTGGAGGAGCCCAAGCGGCATGGATAGCTTGCGCAACCGGCTGTTGTTTTGGCTCATCACGCTCATCGTCACGGTTTTGATCGCCCTCGGTTTGCTGCTTGGACAACTGCTCAAACAGTTTTACGCCGAGACGATGAACAAGCGGATGGAAAAAGAGGCGAAAGCGCTCGCCATTTTGCTTGAAAACGAGCCGCTTGAGCAAATTCGCATCGACTTGCACGACATGGGGAACGAGCTGTCATCGCGCATCACGGTGCTTGACCGAAATGAACAAGTGCGCTTTGACAGTGGGCGCATCGCGGCGATCAGCGATGAAGACCATGAGCGCATCATCCGCACCATTTTGCGCAAACAGCAGTTTCCGCGCTTTTCGGTTATTGAAAAAGCGAATGATGTATACTATTACATCGCTCCATACGGACGCGGCTCGGAGCGGGACGGCTATGTCGTGTTAAGCACGCCGACGAGCTCGCTGAAAAAAGTGAACCAGCAAATTTGGGGCGTGCTCACGAGCAGCCTCGGCATGGCGCTTGTTGTCATAATCGCCCTTGTCTTTAAAATCACCAACCAATATATGCGGCCGATTGAAGCAGCGACGAAGGCGGCGTTTGAACTCGAAAAAGGCAACTATGCCGCCCGTGTGCCTGATGGCGAATATAAAGAAGCCGGCATGCTCGTCCGCTCGATCAACCGCCTCGCCCGCAACTTGCAGGAGATGAGCCGGGCGCGGGAAATCCAAACCGAACGGCTTCATACGCTCATTGAAAACGTCGGCAGCGCGTTGTTGTTTATTGACCATCGCGGGCATGTTCATTTGCTCAACCGCACGTTCCAAACCTATTTTCATCTTGAGCCATCCGCCTGCTTGTACCGTCCATATGCCGATGTGCTGCCATACCGCGACGTTGTCCGGCTTATTGACGACATTTTTATTACAGAAACGCCTATCCGCCGGCAAATGCGATTGACGGTCGGCATTGAGCGGAAGCATTTCGACGTGTACGGCGCCCCGATTATCGGCACGAACGCCGAATGGAAAGGGATCGTCGTCGTGTTCCACGACATTACCGAGCTCAAGCGGCTCGAGCAAATCCGCAAAGACTTTGTCGCCAACGTGTCGCACGAGTTGAAAACGCCGGTGACGTCGATCCGCGGATTCGCTGAGACGCTGCTTGACGGGGCGATGAAAGACGAAGCGGCGCTTGAGCATTTTTTGACCATCATTTTAAAGGAAAGCGAGCGGCTGCAGACGCTCGTTGAGGAGCTGCTTGATCTGTCAAAAATTGAGCAGCAAGGGTTTCGGTTGAACATGGAGGACGTCGACGTCGCCCAAGTGATGGTGGAGGCGGTGGCCGTGTTTCGCAAGCAGGCAGCGGAAAAAGGAATCGACTTGCGCGCCGAGGCGCCGCCTGGGTTGACGATCCGCGGCGACGGGAACCGGCTGAAGCAAATTTTGCTCAATTTGCTCGCCAATGCGTTGGCGTACACGCCGGAACGGGGGAACGTCGCCGTTTGGGCGGAAGAAACAGATGGAGAAGTGCTCATCCATGTGAAAGATACCGGCATCGGCATTGAAGAACACGAAATCCCGCGCATTTTCGAACGCTTTTACCGCGTCGACAAGGCGCGCAGCCGCAACTCAGGCGGGACGGGGCTGGGCCTTTCGATCGTCAAGCACTTGGTCGAGGCGCATCGCGGCTACATTACGGTGGCGAGCGAAGTCGGGCGCGGCACCGAGTTTACGATTCATTTCCCGAAGCCGGAGCGGTAGCCGGCTTCTTTTTATGGCCGCCCGCCGGCGTGGTACAATAGAACAAGGAACGTCCGAGGAGGGATGATGTTGAAAAACAAGCTTGTCTTAATTGACGGCAACAGCGTGGCGTACCGCGCCTTTTTCGCGTTGCCGCTTTTGCATAACGATAAAGGGATTCATACGAACGCAGTCTACGGGTTTACGATGATGTTAAACAAAATTTTGGCGGAAGAGCAGCCGACCCACATTCTCGTGGCGTTTGACGCCGGGAAAACGACGTTCCGCCATGAAACGTTCCAAGACTATAAAGGCGGGCGGCAGCAGACGCCGCCGGAACTGTCGGAACAGTTTCCGCTGCTGCGCGAATTGCTCAAGGCGTACCGCATCCCCGCCTATGAGCTCGACCATTACGAAGCGGACGATATTATCGGAACGATGGCGGCGCGGGCTGAGCGGGAAGGGTTTGCAGTGAAAGTCATTTCCGGCGACCGCGATTTAACCCAGCTTGCTTCCCCGCAAGTGACGGTGGAGATTACGAAAAAAGGGATTACCGACATCGAGTCGTACACGCCGGAGACGGTCGCGGAAAAATACGGCCTCACCCCGGAGCAAATTGTCGACTTGAAAGGATTGATGGGCGACAAATCCGACAACATCCCTGGCGTGCCCGGCATCGGGGAAAAAACAGCCGTCAAGCTGCTCAAGCAATTCGGCACGGTCGAAAACGTACTGGCATCGATCGATGAGATCAAAGGGGAGAAGCTGAAAGAAAATTTGCGCCAATACCGGGATTTGGCGCTTTTAAGCAAACAGCTGGCCGCTATTTGCCGCGACGCCCCGGTTGAGCTGACGCTCGATGACATTGTCTACAAAGGAGAAGACCGGGAAAAAGTGGTCGCCTTGTTTCAGGAGCTCGGATTCCAGTCGTTTCTCGACAAGATGGCCGTCCAAACGGATGAAGGCGAGAAGCCGCTCGCCGGGATGGATTTTGCGATCGCCGACAGCGTCACGGACGAAATGCTCGCCGACAAAGCGGCCCTCGTCGTGGAGGTGGTGGGCGACAACTATCACCATGCCCCGATTGTCGGGATCGCCTTGGCCAACGAACGCGGGCGGTTTTTCCTGCGCCCGGAGACGGCGCTCGCCGATCCGAAATTTCTCGCTTGGCTTGGCGATGAGACGAAGAAAAAAACGATGTTTGATTCAAAGCGGGCGGCCGTCGCGTTAAAATGGAAAGGAATCGAACTGCGCGGCGTCGTGTTCGATCTGTTGCTGGCCGCTTACTTGCTCGATCCGGCGCAGGCGGCGGGCGACGTTGCCGCGGTGGCGAAAATGCATCAGTACGAGGCGGTGCGGTCGGATGAGGCGGTCTATGGAAAAGGAGCGAAGCGGACGGTTCCTGATGAACCGACGCTTGCCGAGCATCTCGCCCGCAAGGCGGCGGCCATTTGGGCGCTTGAAGAGCCGTTGATGGACGAACTGCGCCGCAACGAACAAGATCGGCTGCTGACCGAGCTCGAACAGCCGCTGGCTGGCATTTTGGCCAATATGGAATTTACTGGAGTGAAAGTGGACACGAAGCGGCTTGAACAGATGGGGGCGGAGCTCACCGAGCAGCTGCAGGCGGTCGAGCGGCGCATTTACGAACTCGCCGGCCAAGAGTTCAACATTAACTCGCCGAAACAGCTCGGGACGGTTTTATTTGACAAGCTGCAGCTCCCGGTGTTGAAAAAGACAAAAACCGGCTATTCGACTTCAGCCGATGTGCTTGAGAAGCTTGCACCGCACCATGAAATCGTCGAACATATTTTGCATTACCGCCAACTCGGCAAGCTGCAGTCAACGTATATTGAAGGGCTGCTGAAAGTGGTGCACCCCGTGACGGGCAAAGTGCACACGATGTTCAATCAGGCGTTGACGCAAACCGGGCGCCTCAGCTCCGTCGAACCGAATTTGCAAAACATTCCGATTCGGCTTGAGGAAGGGCGGAAAATCCGCCAGGCGTTCGTGCCGTCGGAGCCGGACTGGCTCATCTTTGCGGCCGACTATTCGCAAATCGAGCTGCGCGTCCTCGCCCATATCGCGGAAGATGACAATTTGATTGAAGCGTTCCGGCGCGGGTTGGACATCCATACGAAAACAGCCATGGACATTTTCCATGTGAGCGAAGAAGACGTGACAGCCAACATGCGCCGCCAAGCGAAGGCCGTCAATTTTGGCATCGTGTACGGCATTAGTGATTACGGTCTGGCGCAAAACTTGAACATTACGCGCAAAGAAGCGGCTGAATTTATTGAGCGATATTTTGCCAGTTTTCCAGGTGTAAAGCAATATATGGACAACATTGTGCAAGAAGCGAAACAAAAAGGGTATGTGACGACGCTGCTGCATCGGCGCCGCTATTTGCCCGATATTACAAGCCGCAACTTCAACGTCCGCAGCTTCGCCGAGCGGACGGCGATGAACACACCGATTCAAGGGAGCGCCGCTGATATTATTAAAAAAGCGATGATCGATCTAAGCGTGAGGCTGCGCGAAGAACGGCTGCAGGCGCGCCTGTTGCTGCAAGTGCATGACGAACTCATTTTGGAGGCGCCGAAAGAGGAAATCGAGCGGCTGTGCCGCCTCGTTCCAGAGGTGATGGAGCAAGCCGTCGCACTCCGCGTGCCGCTGAAAGTCGATTACCATTACGGTCCGACGTGGTACGACGCCAAATAAAAGCGGCCTGCCCGCCAGCTGCTCGGTTTTTCACGGGGCCGCGCAATGAGCTGTTGCTTTAAAACAGGTGCACGAACAGGAAAAGGAGGGAGGCGCCATGCCGGAACTGCCGGAAGTGGAAACGATCCGCCGCACGCTGTTGCCGCTTGTCGCTGGCAAAACGATTGAAGAGGTGCGGGTGTTTTGGCCGAATATCATTCGTCATCCGCAAGACCCGGCGGCGTTTGCTGCCAGGCTGGCCGGGCAGACGGTGCGCGGCATCGATCGGCGCGGGAAATTTTTGAAATTTTTGCTTGACCGGGATATGCTCATCTCCCATTTGCGCATGGAGGGGCGCTACGCGGTCGCCCAGTCCGATGAGCCGCTTGAACCGCATACGCACATTGTGTTTCGTTTTACAGACGGCAGTGAGCTTCGTTATCGCGATGTACGCAAATTCGGAACCATGCACGTGTACGCGAAAGAGGAAGCAGACTGCCGGCCGCCGCTCGCTCAATTAGGGCCGGAACCGCTGTCCCCAGCGTTTTCTCCGGCGGTGTTGGCCGCAAAAGCGGCGAAAACAAAGCGGACGGTGAAAGCGTTGTTGCTTGATCAAACGGTCGTGGCCGGTTTTGGCAACATTTATGTCGACGAAGCGCTGTTTCGCGCCGGCATTCTCCCTGGACGGCCGGCTGCTTCGCTGACGGATGAAGAACTTGCACGGTTGCACGAAGAAATGGTGGCGACGATCGGCGAGGCGGTCATGAAAGGGGGAAGCACGGTGCGCACGTATGTGAATACGCAAGGAGAAGCCGGAATGTTCCAGCATCGCCTGTTCGTATACGGCCGCAAAGGGGAGCCGTGCAAACGGTGCGGCGCCCCGATTGAGAAAATGGTTGTCGCCGGCCGCGGCACGCATTATTGCCCGCGTTGCCAACGCTAGGCAGCAGACAAAAAAGGAGGGGTGCCGAATGGCATTCACGATCGGATTAACCGGTGGAATTGCGAGCGGCAAAAGCACGGTCAGCGCGATGATGCGCGAGCTCGGCCTTCCGGTCATCGATGCGGATGAGGCGGCGCGCGCCGTCGTCCGCCCGGGGGAGGAGGCGTACCGGCAAATCGTCGCTGCATTCGGTCCGGGCATTTTGCGGGCGGACGGCGAAATCGACCGAGCCAAACTCGGGGCGATCGTCTTTAACGACGAACAACAGCGGAAAGTGCTCAACGCCATCGTTCACCCAGCGGTGCGGAAAAAAATGCTGGCTGAAAAAGAAGCGCACATCCGCTCCGGAGCGAAGACCGTCGTCCTAGATATTCCGCTGTTATTTGAAAGCGGGCTGACTCATTGGGTGGATAAAGTGCTTGTCGTGTACGTCGACGATGACGTTCAGCTCCGCCGGCTCATGGCGCGCAACGGTTTCACCGAAGAGGAAGCGCTCGCCCGCATCCGCTCCCAGTGGCCGATGGCGGAAAAAGTGAAACGGGCCGATGCGGTGATTGACAACAACGGGACGATCGAAGAGACACGCCGGCAGTTGCTGGCCATTTTGCATCAATGGGACGCCTTGGGAAAATAGGCGTCTTTTTTGCTGCGTTTTATTGATTTTGTTCTCCACATTTCATAAAAATATGATATACTATTTATGCGGATGAAAATAAATAGTATAACATATATGAGAGGGGAACAAGGTGAATGAAGGCGAAAGTGGCGATTAACGGATTCGGACGAATTGGACGGATGGTATTCCGGAGAGCCATCAATTCTCCCGACCTTGAAATTGTGGCGGTGAATGCCAGCTATCCGCCGGAAACGTTAGCCCATTTGGTGAAATACGACTCCAACCACGGCAAATTCGACGGCGATGTCGCCGCTTTGGAAGACGGATTGCTTGTCAACGGCAAAAAGGTGAAATTGCTGAACTCGCGCGATCCGCAACAATTGCCGTGGAAAGAGCTTGATATTGATATTGTGATTGAAGCGACCGGCAAATTTAACGCCCGCGAAAAGGCAAGCCTTCACTTGGATGCTGGGGCGAAACGCGTCATTTTAACCGCTCCGGGCAAAAATGAGGATGTGACGATTGTCGTCGGCGTCAATGAACAGATGTTGGATATTGACCGTCATTTTATCATTTCCAACGCTTCGTGCACGACGAACTGCCTCGCCCCGGTCGTGAAAGTGCTTGATGAAGCGTTCGGAATTGAAAACGGCCTGATGACAACCGTTCATGCTTATACGAACGATCAAAAAAACATCGACAATCCGCATAAAGATTTGCGCCGCGCCCGTTCATGCGCCCAGTCGATCATCCCGACGACGACGGGAGCCGCGAAGGCGCTCGGGCTGGTGCTGCCGCATTTAAAAGGAAAGCTTCATGGCATGGCGTTGCGCGTTCCGACGCCGAACGTGTCGCTTGTCGATTTGGTCGTTGACGTCAAGCGGGATGTGACGGTCGAGGAAGTGAACGAAGCTCTTCTCCGCGCAGCCAATGGTCCGCTGAAAGGCATTTTGGATTTCACGATGGAGCCGCTTGTGTCGATTGATTTCAACACGAACCCGCATTCGGCGATCATTGACGGTTTGTCGACAATGGTGATTGACGGCCGGAAAGTGAAAGTGCTCGCCTGGTACGACAACGAGTGGGGCTATTCGTGCCGCGTCGTCGACTTGGCCAGCCTTGTCGCCGCCAAAATGAATGAGCGTCTTCATGTGAACGCTTAAGCAGTTTTTCTTCCAATCTCGCAATCGTGAAAAGATGCGCAAAGCGTCCGATCCGCCCGTGTGGCGGTGTGGGCGCTTTTTCCTTTTGGCATGCGAAAAAATTAAAAAAGCCTGTTGCAAAAACCCCCTAAACAAAGTATACTATGTTTCGTGAACTTCTTAACGGCAAAGGTAATGTGACTACTTAAAGGGTTAGGACCTCTTAGGACTAACTTTCCCCCGTGGTAGTTATACATGCCATTTTGCAACCTACAAATCTGTTTTTTATTTGAGAAAATTGGTTAAAAGGGGGACTTGCGCATGGATACGATGGGTCGTCACGTTATCTCGGAACTTTGGGGATGCGACTTTGACAAACTGAACGATATGGACTTTATTGAAAAAACGTTTGTAGACGCCGCATTAAAGTCGGGAGCGGAAATTCGCGAAGTCGCGTTCCATAAATTCGCTCCGCAAGGCGTAAGCGGGGTCGTCATTATTTCCGAATCCCATTTAACGATTCATACGTTTCCGGAACACGGCTATGCCAGCATTGATGTGTATACATGCGGCCATTTAGACCCGACCATCGCCGCGGATTACATCGCCGAAAAGCTTGGCGCGCAAACGCGGGAAACGATTGAGCTGCCGCGCGGCATGCGCCCGATTGAAGTGAAAAAGGCGCACGCGCTGTAATTCCATAACAACGGAAGCAAAAGGAGCGTAAACAGGACGCTCCTTTTTTTACGCTTTCGGCGGTGCCATGGCGGCCAAAATCATGGTATGATGGTGAAAAAAAAGAACGATTAGGGAGACGTGGCTATGAGCATGTGGAAAAAGTTGAAGTATGCGTTGACGAACCATTGCGAAACGCGGGAAAACCATGAGGACGCCGAGCTCCGGAGCCATTACTACAAAGCGGCCCACCGCGCTGTCATCGACGCGGTGAAAGAGCTGCTCGCTTCGCTGCCTGACGCCGAGCTGCTTTCCGTTTCCGAAGAGCGCGGCGAGCTTTGCGCCCAAACGCGGCGCGGCCCCAAGCTGTTTATCGTCGCCACCGTCATTTCCGTCCGCCCGTTTGAAACGGCGGTGGACTTTTCGGTGACGACCGAGACAAAGTTCTTGCCGTTTGATTTTGGCCGCAGCCGGGCGGTCATCCTTGAGTTATACCGGAAGCTTGACGGCCGCCTGCCGTATATTGGTTCTGGCCTCAATAGCTGACTATGGCTTGTCTGCCCTCTGCCATTCCGGTATGATAGAAGATAAGAAGAGGAACGGAGTGGATGTTATGCGATGTCCGTCATGCCATCACCAAGGCACGCGCGTGCTTGACTCGCGCCCGGCCGAAGAAGGCCGCTCGATTCGCCGCCGGCGCGAGTGCGAACAATGCCACTATCGATTTACGACGTTTGAGCGGGTCGAGGAACCGCCGCTGATTGTCGTCAAAAAAGAAGGGACGCGCGAGGAGTTCAGCCGGGAAAAAATTTTGCGCGGTTTGATCAAAGCGTGTGAAAAACGGCCGGTGGCGCTTGAGCAATTGGAAAAAGTGACGCAGGAAATCGAGCGCGAGCTGCGCAGCCAAGGCGTATCGGAAGTAAAAAGCGAAACGATCGGCGAAATGGTCATGGAGCGGCTGTCGCGCATCGATGAGGTGGCCTATGTCCGCTTCGCTTCCGTCTATCGGCAGTTTAAAGATATCAACGTATTTATCGAAGAGCTAAAAGAGCTGATTAAAAAAGGACAACGGTAAAAGGGCTCGGGCGGGAATGCGGCAGGCCCTTTTTTCAGCTTATTTTTCGGCCGGGAAGGCGAGAGGTGGATGGAAACGAATATGGCAGAATGGAAGGTCGGAGCGATGCCACACCATTGGAAAGAGTTGTTGGCCGTTGATCGGTATATGGTGCAAAGCCGCACTGCGCTGCACGATGCGGACCGAAAAGTGTTGACTATGCTGTATCAGCCGCTGATCGGCCATCGTGCGCTCGCCTTATATATGACGCTTTGGGGGGAGCTCGAGCTGCTTGGCGGCCGGGAAGCGACCCACCATCGGCTTATGGCGCTCATGCAGTGCGGCCTGCCGGACATTTACAGCGAGCGGCTGAAGCTCGAAGGCATCGGGCTGCTGAATACGTACGTCCACGCCCCCGAGGCGGAAGAGCCGAAGCAGTTTGTGTATGAGCTGCGTCCGCCGCTGGCGCCGGATCAATTTTTCCGCGACGAAATGCTCGGCGTCTTTTTGTACCGGCAAGTCGGCCGTCATATGTTTGCCCAGCTGAATGACTGTTTTGCCTGCCCGGCTGTGGATGAGACAAAGTTCACCCGGGTGACGCGCGCGTTTTCGGACGTATTTTCGTCCGTTCATGCTGAACAAATCGTCGCGGGATTCAATGAAGAGGCCGGGCGCGAGCTCGAGCCGCCGGATGGAAAAGTGCACATGGGGCGGGACGAGGCGTCGTATGCGCTCGATGACGGCGTGTTTGATTTTGAGCTGTTTTTTGCCGGCTTGTCGAAACAGATGGTGCCGCGCCGGGCCGTAACCGCGAAAGTGAAAGAAGCGATCAAAAAGTTGGCATTTTTGTACGGCATCCCGCCGCTGGAAATGCAAAAAATTGTCCTCGGCGTCATCGATCCGGCATACGAGATTGACATTGACGCCCTGCGCCGGGCGGCCCGGGAGTGGTATGAGCTCGAGCACGGCGGCGCCGCCCCGCGCCTTGTCGAACGGGTGCAGCCGCTCGCTTACCGGACGATGGAACACATCGAGCCGCGCACAAAAGAGGAGGCGTTGATGAAGCAGCTCGAGACGATCTCCCCGCGCCAGCTTCTGAAGGAAATTTCCGGGGGAGCGGAGCCGTCGCTCGCCGATTTGCAATTGATCGAAGATATTATGTTTCAACAGCAGCTTCTTCCGGGCGTCGTCAATGTGCTGATTTATTACGTCATGCTGCGGACGAATATGAAACTATCGAAAAAATATGTCGAGAAAATCGCCAGCCATTGGGCGCGCAAAAAGGTGCGCACCGTCAAAGAGGCGATGGAGCTGGCTAAAGAGGAAGCAAAGACGTACCAAAACTGGGCGAATGAAAAAGAAAAAGGGACGCGGACAGTGCGCAAAGTCGTGCGCACCGAAATCGTCCCCGACTGGCTGAACATGGATTACAGCCAGCCGGATGATGACGACTTTGATGTGGAACAGGCGCGCAAAGAGCTCGAGGAACGGCTGAAAAAATACCGTGATGGATCGTAGGTGTAAAGGCGATGGAACGAGTAAATCAACTGTTGCAGCGGCTGTTCGGAAACGAAGGGTTCCGGCGGCGCTATGAACAAATGCGGCGCTATATTTTGACGCATCCGGACGTGCAGCCGTTTTTGCAGGCGCACGAGCAGCAGCTGTCGCGCGATGCGGTGGACCGAAGTTTAATGAAGCTGTACGAATTTATCGAGCAACATGGCCATTGCCGCCAGTGCCCAGGGCTCGAGCAATGCCCAAATATGCTGCCGGGGTATCATCCGAACTTGGTGGTCGCCGGCGGGCGAATTGACGTTGAATACGACCGCTGCCCGAAAAAAGTGCAAGATGATGAACGGAGAAGGCAGGAAGCGCTCATTCAAAGCATGTTCGTGCCGCGGGAAATTTTGCAAGCTTCGCTGTCGGATGTGGATCTTAGCGACGATGGGCGCATTAAAGCCATCCAGTTTGCAGAGAAGTTCGTGACGGAGTACGAGCCGGGGAAAAAAATGAAAGGATTGTACTTGTACGGGTCGTTCGGCGTCGGCAAAACGTATTTGCTCGGGGCGATCGCCAATGAACTGGCGAAACGGAACATTCCGTCGCTCATCGTCTATGTGCCGGAGCTGTTTCGCGAGCTGAAGCATTCATTGCAAGATCAGACGATGAACGAAAAGCTCGATTATGTGAAAAAAGTGCCGGTGCTCATGCTCGATGACCTTGGAGCGGAGGCGATGTCGAGCTGGGTGCGCGACGATGTGCTCGGCCCAATTTTGCAATACCGGATGTTTGAAAATTTGCCGACCTTTTTCACCTCCAACTTTGATATGAAGCAGCTCGCCCACCATTTGACGTATTCGCAGCGCGGCGAGGAAGAAAAAGTGAAAGCCGCCCGCATTATGGAGCGGATCCGCTCACTCGCGCACCCGGTTGAAATTACCGGGCCAAACCGCCGCGAATGATGGATAAGCGGTCAAACGGCGCGCTTAAGGCGTCCCCTGACGCAAGGGGGCGCCGTTTTTCTGCGCTGGGGCGGAAAGGATGCATTCTCCGCCAGCCGCCAAGGAGCGGGGCATCTTGGCGAATGAACCCGTTGCGAATGTCTGTGCGCTCCGTCCGCCGCAGCCGCCGAGCGGCGCATCCCTGTAGGCGGGAAACGTTGGACGTTTTGCGCTTTTTTAGTCTAAACAGCTGGTTGTCCCCATATATATAAACCAAGCGTTGATCTCGGAGAAGGGGGGACAGCGGGTGATCGAAATCCATTTTGACAAGGCAAGCGAGGCGGAGAAACTGTTTTGGCTGCTGAATGAACGGAAACGGGATGCCTGTCCGCTGTTTCACGCCGCTTACGACGGAAACAAGACCGTGGCGGTTTACATATACGGCGACGAGAAGCACGTGCTCGAGACGTATATCATACCAGCCATGACTGCATTTGTGCAGTCTGTCCTCGAAGACCGGCTGTTGTTGTCGATCATTTCCGGTGTCTTTTATTTTCGCGACCGCGAGGAACAGCAGCAAATTTTGGCGCTCGCCCATTCGTTTTTGGACGGTGAACGGCGCGATTATCAGAAAGGGGCGGAGTTTGCTGCTTCGCGCATGGCGCTGCTGCGCGAGGCGTTCGCTTCGTTTTTGCGCGACGGGCTGTCCTTCTCGTTTTCGTCGTTTGTCACCTTTCGGCTGAAGCCGTACATCGAGCGGCTTGAACATTATGTCGGGCTCGCGATTGACGAGTACAAATTGGAGCAAGAGTATCAAACTTTCGTGCAAATGCTGCGCGAATGCCTGGTTGGCCGGACGCCGCAATGGCCGCGCCTGTATTTGGTGCACGACCCGCCGCACTTCGTGTTTTACGACCGCCACCGCCGCGAGCTGTCGGCGGCGGAAGTGAAACAGCTGATCGACCGCCATCTCGTCGTCAGCCAGCCGATGTATATCGATTCTTCGGTGCTCGCGCCGCTTGTCTCGCTTGCTCCGGCGGAAATTGAGCTGTATACCGACCACCCGGATGACGGCATGGTGCAGACGCTGCAAAACGTGTTTCAAGAGCGGCTTCGCCTCCGCCGCCGCGCTGATTTTTCCCGCTTGTTTGTCGCCAGCGCCGGAAATGGGGAAGAATCTTGATTTTTCTTTTCGGTTCCGCTATAATATCGTACATGAATAACCGCATAGACAAGCGATGACGAGGATATGGGTGCATTTTTACGGTTTCCAGAGAGGGAAGGCGGCGGCTGGAACCTTCCTAACACGAAAAATGCGCTTACCCCCTCAGAGCTGCGGCAGCGAACGGAGCGCCCAGTAGTTGCCGCCGGTGGCTAGCCGTTATTGTTGTTGAGCCATGGCGTTGTGTTGCCATGGGAAGAAGGGTGGAACCACGACGAAAACTCGTCCCTTTTGAGGGAGGAGTTTTTTTCTTTTTTAATTATGACAAAGGAGTGATTGCCGATGCCAGACATGATTCGCATCACGTTCCCGGACGGGGCGCAAAAGGAGTTTGCGAGCGGGACATCGACCGAAGACATCGCCGCGTCGATCAGTCCGGGGCTGAAGAAAAAAGCGATCGCCGGGAAACTGAACGGCCGGTTCGTCGATTTGCGCACGCCGCTTCATGAGGACGGCGAGCTGGTGATTATCACCCAAGATATGCCAGAGGCGCTTGATATTTTGCGCCATAGCGCCGCCCATTTAATGGCGCAGGCGATCAAACGGCTGTATCGCAACGTCAAGCTCGGCGTCGGACCCGTTATTGAAAACGGCTTCTACTATGATATCGATATGGAGCATAAGCTGACGCCGGACGATTTGCCGAAAATTGAGGCGGAAATGCGCAACATTGTCAAAGAAAACTTGGATATCGTCCGCAAAGAAGTGAGCCGTGAAGAAGCTATCCGGCTGTATGAAGAAATCGGCGATGAGTTGAAGCTCGAGTTGATCGCTGATATTCCAGAAGGCGAGACGATTTCCATTTACGAGCAAGGCGAGTTTTTCGACCTTTGCCGCGGCGTGCACGTGCCGTCGACCGGCAAGATCAAAGAATTCAAGCTGCTCAGCATCTCGGGAGCCTACTGGCGCGGTGACAGCAACAACAAAATGCTGCAGCGCATTTACGGGACAGCGTTTTTCAAGAAGGAAGATTTGGAGCGCTATTTGCATCTTCTCGAAGAGGCAAAGGAGCGCGATCACCGCAAATTAGGAAAAGAGCTTGAGCTGTTTGCGACGTCGCAAAAAGTCGGGCAAGGCTTGCCGCTTTGGCTGCCGAAGGGGGCGACGATCCGCCGGATCATTGAACGGTATATCGTCGACAAAGAAATCGAGCTTGGCTATGACCATGTGTATACGCCGGTGCTCGGCAGCGTCGAGCTGTACAAAACGTCAGGACACTGGGACCATTACAAAGAAAACATGTTCCCACCGATGGAAATGGACAATGAACAGCTTGTGCTGCGTCCGATGAACTGCCCGCACCATATGATGATTTACAAAAGCAAGCTGCACAGCTACCGTGAGCTGCCGATTCGCATCGCCGAACTTGGCACGATGCACCGCTACGAAATGTCCGGAGCGCTTACCGGCTTGCAGCGCGTCCGCGGCATGACGCTTAATGACGCCCATATTTTCGTGCGCCCTGACCAAATTAAAGACGAGTTTAAACGTGTCGTCAACTTGATTTTAGAAGTATACAAAGATTTCGGGCTTGACGAGTACTCGTTCCGCTTGTCATACCGCGATCCGCATGACAAAGAAAAATATTACGACGACGATGAAATGTGGGAAAAAGCGCAACGAATGCTGCGCGAAGCGATGGACGAGCTCGGTCTCGACTACTATGAGGCTGAAGGGGAAGCGGCGTTTTACGGGCCGAAGCTCGATGTGCAAGTGCGCACGGCGCTCGGCAAAGACGAAACGCTCTCAACGGTGCAGCTCGACTTCCTCTTGCCGGAACGTTTTGACCTTACGTACATCGGCGAAGACGGGAAGCCGCACCGCCCGGTTGTCATCCACCGCGGCGTCGTCTCAACGATGGAGCGGTTTGTCGCGTTCTTGATCGAAGAATACAAAGGCGCGTTCCCGACATGGCTCGCCCCGGTTCAAGTCAAGGTGATCCCGGTGTCGCCGGAGGCGCACCTCGATTACGCCTATGACGTGCAGCGGACGCTGAAAGAACGCGGCTTCCGCGTTGAAGTCGACGAGCGCGACGAAAAAATCGGCTACAAAATCCGCGAAGCGCAAATGCAAAAAATCCCGTACATGCTCGTTGTCGGCGACAAAGAGGCGGCCGAGCGAGCGGTCAACGTCCGACGCTACGGCGAAAAAGAGAGCCGGACGATGGGGCTTGATGAATTTGCCGCCTTGTTAGCGGAAGACGTGCGGGAAAAACGGGCGAAATAAGGAACGACCTATGGCGGTCCGACGCGTTTCGGACCGCTTTTTTTTCGCGCGCAGGCGGAGGCTGGAGCGCATTGTTGCGGTCAACTGAAAATTTTCTCTTGCTAACGAAGTGAGAATCCATTATAATAAAGGACGTTGTGTTTATCAAGAGCCGCTCCTTGACATGCCATCGCCAAGGTGGTATAGTGTATAAAGTGGAATGATTGCTTGTTTGTAACGAAAGCAGAAGCGCCCGCTTCTCACCTGACCGACGCCAAGAAGGCTGTTGGCAGGTTGTTACGGTTCGCCAACTTTTTGTCCGAACGTCGTGCGCGGGTGCTTTGTGCATCCGCGCTTTTTCGTTGAGAGCGGGCTCTGCCGGCAAACAAGCCAGTTGGAAAAAACCTTGGAGGTGGCTCATTATTAGCAAAGATTTCATTATCAACGAGCAAATTCGTGCCCGGGAAGTGCGCTTGATCGATCAAAACGGCGACCAACTTGGCATCAAGTCGAAGCAGGAAGCGCTCGAAATTGCGGCGAGACGCAACTTGGACCTCGTGCTTGTGGCGCCGAACGCCAAACCGCCTGTTTGCCGCATCATGGATTACGGGAAATTCCGCTTCGAGCAGCAGAAGAAAGAAAAAGAAGCGCGCAAAAAGCAAAAGGTCATCAATGTGAAAGAAGTGCGCCTCAGCCCAACGATCGAGGAGCATGACTTCAACACGAAACTGCGCAACGCGCGCAAGTTTTTGGAAAAAGGCGATAAAGTGAAAGCGACGATCCGCTTCAAAGGACGGGCGATCACCCATAAAGAAATCGGACAGCGCGTCCTTGACCGCTTCTCGGAAGCGTGCGCCGACATCGCGGTCGTCGAAACGGCGCCGAAAATGGACGGGCGCAACATGTTTCTCGTGCTCGCACCGAAAAACGACAACAAGTAAGGAGGAAACTGTGATGCCAAAAATGAAAACTCACCGCGGCTCGGCGAAACGGTTCAAAAAGACGGCGAGCGGCAAATTGAAACGCGGCCATGCGTATACGAGCCACTTGTTTGCCAATAAAACGAAAAAACAAAAACGCCAGTTGCGCAAAGCGACGCTCGTTTCGCCTGGCGATTTCAAACGCATTCGCCAAATGCTCGACAACTTGAAATAACGACCGACTATAGGAGGGAACGATTATGCCACGCGTAAAAGGTGGACCAGTGACGCGCAGACGTCGCAAAAAAGTATTGAAGCTTGCGAAAGGCTATTTCGGCGCGAAACACGCGTTATATAGAGTTGCGAACCAGCAAGTGATGAAATCGCTCATGTATGCGTATCGCGACCGCCGTCAACGGAAGCGCGATTTCCGCAAACTGTGGATCGCCCGCATCAATGCGGCGGCCCGCCAAAACGGCCTGTCGTACAGCCGTTTGATGCACGGCTTGAAATTGGCCGGCGTCGAAGTCAACCGGAAAATGCTCGCCGACTTGGCGGTCAACGACCAAGCGGCGTTTGCCCAACTCGCCGATTTGGCGAAAGCGAACTTGAATAAGTAACCATGACGGCCATCCTGACAAAGGGTGGCCGTTTTTCTTCGGCAACGAAATGGGGGGGCTTGAAAGCCGATCAGCGCTGCTGTTTTTCTGTCAAGGAAAGGGATGGATATGGTACAATACGGAATAGCGATCAATCTTCTTGCCTTTTTTATGATGGGGCTCGACAAACAAAAAGCGAAACGCCGCCGCTTTCGCATCGCCGAGCGGACGCTTTGGCTGCTGGCGTTTGCGGGCGGGGCCATCGGTGCGGCAGCTGGAATGTACACGTTTCGCCATAAAACGCGCCATTCGGCTTTTCGCTATGGGCTTCCGCTGCTGGCAGCCGCGGAGGCGTTTTTCTATTGGAACTGGATGTGGTAGAAGGGGGAAAAGAGCATGGATTGGCCTTTGCTTTACGATATGCAGCGCATGTTGGATGAGCGGATTGAAACAGAGCACGGCCTTATGCATGAGGACTTGTTCAATCGGAAAATGCTTGCGTTTCTCGTCGAACTTGGGGAGCTGGCCAATGAGACGCGCTGTTTTAAATTTTGGAGCATCAAACCGCCCGCGCCAGCCGAGCGAGTGCTTGAGGAATATGTGGACGGCTTGCATTTTTTATTGTCGCTTGGGCTGGATTGCGGGCTGTTTTATGAAAGCCGGGAGCTTCCGGCTGTCGAGCGGCCGCTTGTTGAGCAGTTTTTGGCCATCTTTCGCGCCGCCGAGCGGTTCGGGGAGACGAGAGCGCGAGGGGAATATGATGCGCTGTTTGCGGAGTATTGGCGGCTTGGCGTGGCGCTCGGTTTTTCTTCCGACGACATCGAGGCGGCGTATCGGCGGAAAAATGAAGTGAACCACAAGCGGCAAAACGAGCGCTACTGATCTTTTTTCGGGTGGCGAATGATTCATTTTGCCAATCGTCAGCCTTTTCAAGTATAATAAAAAAGTGGACAAAACCGGAAAGGGGTGCCAAGATGGTGAAGCTCGATGAAACGTTGACAATGCTGAAAGCGTTGACCGATGCGAAAGGCGTCCCCGGCAATGAGCGGGAAGCGCGCGATGTGATGAAGACATACATAGCTCCGTATGCGGATGAAGTGACAACGGATGGCCTCGGCAGCTTGATCGCCAAAAAAGAAGGGAAATCAGGCGGGCCGAAAGTGATGATCGCCGGCCATTTGGATGAAGTCGGCTTTATGGTGACGCAAATCGACGACAAAGGATTCATCCGCTTCCAAACGCTTGGCGGATGGTGGAGCCAAGTAATGCTCGCCCAGCGCGTGACGATCGTGACGAAAAAAGGCGACATCACCGGCGTCATCGGCTCAAAGCCGCCGCACATTTTGCCGCCGGAGGCGCGCAAAAAACCGGTCGACATCAAAGACATGTTCATCGACATCGGCGCGACAAGCCGCGAGGAAGCGATGGAGTGGGGCGTCCGCCCGGGCGATATGATCGTGCCGTATTTTGAATTTACGGTATTGAACAATGAAAAAATGCTGCTCGCGAAAGCATGGGACAACCGGATCGGCTGTGCGGTCGCCATCGATGTGCTCAAGCAGTTAAAAGGCGTCGACCACCCGAACACCGTATACGGCGTCGGCACGGTGCAAGAGGAAGTCGGCTTGCGCGGTGCGCGCACAGCGGCCCAGTTCATTCAGCCGGATATCGCGTTTGCTGTTGATGTCGGCATTGCCGGCGATACACCGGGCGTGTCGGAAAAAGAAGCGATGGGCAAACTCGGCGCCGGCCCGCACATCGTCCTGTACGACGCGACGATGGTGTCGCACCGCGGCTTGCGCGAATTCGTCATCGAAGTGGCGGAAGAGATGAACATTCCGTACCATTTTGATGCCATGCCGGGCGGCGGTACGGATGCGGGAGCAATTCACTTAACCGGTATCGGCGTTCCGTCGCTCACGATCGCCATTCCGACGCGCTACATCCACTCGCACGCCGCCATTTTGCATCGCGACGATTATGAAAACACGGTCAAGCTGCTTGTCGAAGTAATCAAACGGCTTGAAGCCGACAAAGTGAAACAACTGACGTTTGACGAATAAAAACACCGGCCGATTCGGCCGGTGTTCGTCATTGTTTAACCGCCTGCTCGAGCGTGGTGAGCATCATGTCTTTTTGCTGTTCATTGGCGTGCGTCCAAATGGCTTCAAAGAGGACGCCGAGGCCGGGCAAATATTTTTCCTCGCCACGCTGGATCGCGTCCTCGATTGTATTCTCGAGCTGTTCTTTCGAGTTGTTGGCGACGTTGTGCATAATGGCTTTCCGCAAGTTCAAATCCATTTGTCTCACCTCATTGGCCGTATTGTACACCGTTATCGTTTGCCAATGGCGGCGGATTTATACATGGAGCGGCTCTCGTATATGGTATAATAGAGGAAAAACTAGACCGAAATGAAACGACAGCTTGACTCAGTGACATGAGCGGCCGGCGTGCGGAACGGAACGAGCCTGGCTTTGTGAAGGAACTTGGCTTTGGTCGTGAAAGATGACAACGGCACACATTTTGTTATAATCAAATGAAGAAACTTGACGAATGAGGTGACGACACAATGGAAAAAGCGACATTCGCCGGCGGCTGCTTTTGGTGCATGGTGACGCCGTTTGAGGAGCTTGACGGCATTTACGGCATCGTCTCCGGCTATACGGGCGGGCATGTCGAAAACCCAACATACGAGCAAGTGAAAACCGGCACGACCGGCCATTACGAAGCGGTGCAAATCACGTTTGACCCGGACGTCTTTCCGTATGAGCGGCTGTTGGAGCTGTATTGGTGTCAAATCGACCCGACCGATGACGGCGGCCAGTTTCACGACCGCGGGCCGCAATACCGGACGGCGATTTTTTACCATAACGAAAAACAGCGCCAGCTCGCCGAGCAGTCAAAGCGGGCGCTCGAGGAAAGCGGACGCTTCTCGAAGCCGATTGTAACGAAAATTTTGCCGGCGACGACGTTTTACCCGGCGGAAGAGTATCATCAAAACTACCATAAGAAAAATCCGGAGCATTACAAGCAAGACCGCGCCGCGTCCGGGCGCGACGAGTTTATCGCCAAACATTGGGGGACGAAACGGTGAAGCGGATCGAATCGCCGAAAAATGCGCGCGTCAAACAATGGAAAAAGCTGCTGACCAAAAAAGGGCGCGATGAGACCGGATTGTTTTTGCTTGAAGGGTTTCATCTTGTCGAAGAGGCTGTAAAAAGCCGAGCGCCGCTTGTTGAGCTGATGGTGGACGAGCGGACAGCCATCCCGCCCGGCTGGGACGTCAGCGTCCCGGTTGTGATCGTGACCGAAGCGGTGATGAAGGCGATCAGCAGCACGGAGACGCCGCAAGGCATCGCCGCGGTGTGCCGACAGCTGCCGGCCGAGCTTGAAGGCGTGAAGACCGCCTTGCTCATTGACGCCGTGCAAGACCCGGGCAATCTCGGGACGATGATTCGCACCGCCGATGCCGCCGGGATCGATGCTGTCATCCTTGGCGAAGGGTGCGCCGATGTGTACAATCCGAAAGTCGTGCGGGCGACGCAAGGGTCGCTGTTTCATCTTCCGGTTGTCAAAGGCGATTTGGCGCAATGGATCGCGCGTTTCAAGGAGCAGGGCATTCCGGTGTACGGAACGGCCTTGGAGAATGCCGTTGATTACCGCACCGTTCCGCCTTCGTCTTCCTTCGCCTTGCTCGTCGGCAATGAAGGAAGCGGCGTCCGGCGCGAATGGCTCGAGATGACGACGGAAACCATCTACATCCCGATTTACGGCCAAGCCGAGTCGCTGAATGTCGCCGTCGCGGCCGGAATTTTGCTTTATTCCTTGCAGGCGGTGCGGTAAACGATGAGCTGCGCAAAGAAATTTCGGCCTGACCTTGCCTTTGCCGTTTTCTTTGCGTATAATAAATAGCGACATTTTCCATACGGACAACAACGATGACGGAGAAAAGTAGCTTGCTGCTCGCCATCCAGGGAGAAAACGCCGGAGACTGGGAGCGTTTTTATGGCCGACGCAAGTGAAGTTCACCTCCCGAGTTGGCACCGGGACCATCCCAAAAGGGGATGTAAAGGTGTTCCGGCTTTCGGCCGTTATCGCAATGAAGCGAACAGCACATTTGTGCTGTTAACAAGGGTGGTACCGCGAGCAACAACTCGTCCCTTACCGGGG
Source organism: Geobacillus lituanicus (assembly GCF_050994965.1). Taxonomy (NCBI): domain Bacteria; kingdom Bacillati; phylum Bacillota; class Bacilli; order Caryophanales; family Anoxybacillaceae; genus Geobacillus; species Geobacillus lituanicus. The sequence continues at coordinate 2,848,750 of NZ_CP194773.1, read as the reverse complement.
GGCGGGTTTTTTATTTTGGATAGAGGAGGGACTCAAGTGAAAGAACGGCTGTACGAGCTGAAGCAAGAAGCGCTTCGCCGAATCGATGAGGCGAAAGACGTCAAAGCACTGAATGACGTGCGCGTCGCTTACTTGGGCAAAAAAGGGCCGATCACCGAAGTGCTGCGCGGCATGGGGGCATTGCCGCCGGAAGAGCGCCCGAAACTCGGCGCGCTGGCCAATGAAGTGAGAGCGGCGATTCAGCAGGCGCTCGAGGCGAAACAAGCGAAACTGGAACAGGAGGAAGTCGAGCGGAAGCTGGCCGCCGAAGCGATCGATGTGACGCTGCCGGGACGACCTGTGAGTCTTGGCAATCCCCATCCGCTGACACGCGTCATTGAAGAAATTGAAGATTTGTTTATCGGCATGGGCTATACGGTCGCCGAAGGGCCGGAAGTCGAGACCGACTATTACAACTTTGAGGCGCTCAATTTGCCAAAAGGCCACCCGGCCCGCGATATGCAAGATTCGTTTTACATCACGGAGGAGATTTTGCTTCGCACCCACACATCGCCGATGCAGGCGCGGACGATGGAAAAACACCGCGGGCGCGGCCCGGTGAAAATCATTTGTCCGGGCAAAGTGTACCGCCGCGATACGGACGATGCGACGCATTCGCACCAGTTTACGCAAATTGAAGGATTGGTTGTGGACCGGAACATCCGGATGAGCGATTTGAAAGGGACGCTGCGCGAATTTGCCCGCAAGCTGTTCGGGGAAGGGCGCGACATCCGCTTCCGGCCGAGCTTTTTCCCGTTCACCGAGCCGTCGGTCGAAGTCGATGTGTCCTGCTTCCGATGCGAAGGGCGGGGCTGCGGCGTCTGCAAAGGCACCGGCTGGATCGAAATTTTAGGAGCCGGCATGGTGCATCCGAACGTGCTTGAGATGGCCGGCTTTGATTCGAAAACGTACACCGGCTTTGCGTTCGGCATGGGGCCGGAGCGGATCGCGATGCTGAAGTACGGCATTGACGACATCCGTCATTTCTATCAAAACGATCTACGTTTCTTGCGGCAATTTTTGCGTGTGTAACAGAAAAAGGAGGGGTTTTCCATGCTCGTGTCTTACCGTTGGCTGAGCGAGTACGTCGATTTGACGGGGGTCACCGCCGCGGAACTCGCTGATCGCATCACGAAAAGCGGCATTGAAGTCGAGCGGGTTGAGGCGCTCGACCGCGGGATGAACGGCGTCGTCATCGGCCATGTGCTCGAGTGCGAGCCGCACCCGAATGCGGATAAACTGCGGAAGTGCCTCGTTGACCTTGGCGAAGGCGAGCCGGTGCAAATCATTTGCGGCGCCCCGAACGTCGCCAAAGGGCAAAAGGTCGCCGTCGCCAAAGTCGGGGCGGTGCTGCCGGGCAATTTCAAAATCAAACGGGCGAAGCTGCGCGGGGAAGAATCGAACGGAATGATTTGTTCGCTCCAAGAGCTCGGCGTCGAAACGAAAGTCGTGCCGAAAGAGTATGCAGACGGCATTTTCGTCTTTCCGAGCGATGCGCCGGTCGGCGCCGATGCACTGGAATGGCTCGGCTTGCACGATGAAGTGCTCGAACTGTCTTTGACGCCCAATCGCGCCGACTGTTTAAGCATGATCGGCGTCGCCTATGAAGTCGCGGCCATTCTCGGACGTGAAGTAAAGCTGCCGAAAGCGGCGGTCAAAGAAACGAACGAAAACGTTCACGACTACATTTCCGTCCGCGTCGAGGCGCCGGAAGACAACCCGCTGTACGCCGGGCGGATCGTGAAAAACGTCCGGATCGGCCCGTCGCCGCTTTGGATGCAAGCGCGCTTGATGGCAGCCGGCATTCGCCCGCACAACAACGTCGTCGACATTACGAACTACATTTTGCTTGAGTATGGCCAACCGCTTCATGCGTTTGACTACGACCGCCTCGGTTCGCAGGAAATTGTCGTCCGCCGCGCAAAGGCAGCCGAAACGATTGTCACGCTCGATGATGTCGAACGGAAGCTGACCGAAGACCACCTTGTCATCACGAACGGCCGCGAGCCGGTCGCCTTAGCCGGGGTGATGGGCGGGGCGAATTCGGAAGTGCGCGATGACACGAAAACCGTGTTTATTGAAGCGGCGTACTTTACAAGCCCGGTCATCCGCCAGGCGGTAAAAGACCACGGGCTGCGCAGCGAAGCGAGCACTCGGTTTGAAAAAGGCATCGATCCGGCGCGGACGAAAGAAGCACTCGAGCGCGCCGCCGCCCTGATGGCCGAATACGCCGGCGGCGAGGTCGTCGGCGGCGTCGTGGAAGCGAGCGTGTGGCGTGAGGAGCCGGTGGCGGTGACGGTCACGCTCGAACGCATCAACGGTGTCCTCGGCACGGCGATGTCGAAAGAGGAAGTGGCCGTGATTCTTTCGAATTTGCAATTTCCGTTCACAGAAGACAACGGAACGTTTACGATCGATGTCCCGTCGCGTCGGCGCGACATTGCGATTGAAGAAGACATCATCGAGGAAGTGGCGCGCTTGTATGGCTACGACCGTCTGCCGGCGACGCTGCCGGTGGCGGAGGCGAAGCCGGGCGGACTCACGCCGCATCAGGCGAAGCGCCGCCGCGTCCGCCGCTATTTGGAAGGGGCGGGCTTGTTCCAAGCCATCACGTATTCGCTCACGAGCCCGGACAAAGCGGCGCGCTTTGCGCTTGAGACGGCCGAATTGGTCCGCTTGGCGCTGCCGATGAGCGAAGAGCGGAGCGTTTTGCGGCAAAGCTTAATTCCGCATCTGCTTGAAGCGGCGAGCTACAACCGCGCCCGCCAAGTCGAGAACGTCGCCTTGTACGAAATCGGCTCTGTCTACTTGTCCAAAGGAGAAGGCGTCCAACCAGCGGAAAAAGAGCGCCTCGCCGGCGTTCTCACCGGCTTATGGCACGCCCATTTATGGCAAGGAGAGAAAAAGGCCGTTGATTTTTACGTTGCCAAAGGCATTTTGGACGGCTTGTTCGACTTGTTTGGACTCGCCGCCCGCATCGAGTACAAGCCGGCCAAGCGCGCCGATTTGCATCCGGGACGGACGGCGGAGATTGCGCTTGACGGCAAGGTGATCGGCTTTGTCGGCCAGCTCCATCCGGCCGTGCAAAAAGAGTACGATTTAAAAGAAACGTACGTGTTCGAGCTCGCCTTGACCGATCTGTTGAACGCCGAAAGCGAAGCGATCCGCTACGAGCCGATTCCGCGCTTCCCGTCGGTCGTGCGCGACATCGCCTTGGTCGTTGACGAAATGGTCGAAGCCGGCGCCTTGAAGCAGGCGATCGCCGAAGCCGGGAAACCGCTCGTCAAAGACGTCTCCCTCTTTGACGTCTACCAAGGCGAGCGCCTGCCGGCCGGGAAAAAATCGCTCGCCTTCTCGCTCCGCTTCTATGATCCGGAGCGGACGCTCACGGATGAAGAAGTCACGGCCGTCTATGAGCGGGTATTGGCGGCGGTCGAGCAGCAATTTGGCGCCGTGTTGCGCGGGTAAAACGAAAAGCTGTTCCGAAAGCGATGGGCTTTTGGAACAGCTTTTTTTGATGAGAGCTCGTTTTCAAACAGATTCAGAAAACGAAGGATGCTAACAAAGGTGGATGCCCTGTCAGCCGCGTTCAGCTATAATGCGCCCGGTTTGCGACACATCGTACCCGCCGAGCGCTTCGAGTTCGGCGCGGAACGAATCGGAGCGGAGCACGTCGAGCACGGAAGCGATGAGCGATTCATTCTCCGGCGTCCGCAGCATGACGACATCATACTGTTCGTTCATTAGCGGAATGAACTCGACGCCGGCCATTCGCGCCACCTTTTCCGTGCCGATGCCGACATCGGCGAGACCTGACGCCACCGCGGAGGCGACGCTCAAATGGCTTGTTTCCTCGCGTTCATAGCCGCGAATGGCGGACGGCGACAATCCATGCAGGCGCAGCTGTTCATCTAACAGGACGCGCGCCCCGGCCCCTTTCTCCCGATTGACGATCACGACGTCGCTCCTTCCTAAGTCGCGCCACGTTTGAATGCTGCGAGGATTGCCCTTTGACACATAAAATCCAATCGGCCGGCGCATGACGTTCACCATGATGTACGCATGGCCTGTCAACAGCTTTTCCACATACGGACGGTTGTACTCGCCTGTCTGCCCGTCAAACAAATGCACGCTGACGATGTCGCATTGCCCTTTATACAGGGCGATCAGCCCATTGAGGCTGCTCGTGTAGGTGCGGAGCGATTGATAAGGGCCGTTTTTTTCCAGATGGACGCCAAGCAAATCGAGCGCCGCATCTTGGCCGCTGATGATGATGGGGCGAACGGCGGCTTCGACCGGCCGTGAAACGGTGGAAGAAACGGGGCTTGTCTCCCCTTTTTGCCCGTCGATGTACCGGCGAAGATCATCCGCGGTAATCCGCATTTGCCGCCCGACGCGAAAGGCGGGCAGCTTCCCTTTTTTCACTAAATCGTACACCGTTAGTTTGGACACTTTTAATAAGGAAGCGATTTCTTCAATCGTGTATGACTGCGGCTCCGTCATCATGCCATCCTCCTTTCTTTCATTGTAGCGCAAAGAACGCATGGGGAAAAATTTTTCTTTCCTAACTACTTATTATTATTTATAATTAGATATCATTACATATAAAAAGATAAGGGGGAGACAGATGCGAAAAATCGCATGGCTTGCCGCATTGCTCTTGCTGTTCGGCTTGTATGGCTGCGACAGCGGCTCAAAAGAGGGGAAGGGGCAAATGAAACCGGCGGATAAAGTGGAGCTCACCGTCTCCGCCGCCGCTAGTCTGCAAGAAGCGCTGGAAGAAGCGAAAACGGCGTTTGAACGAAAGCATCCGAACATCCGCATCCAATACAATTTCGGTGCGTCGGGCGCGTTGCAAAAGCAAATTTCCGAAGGGGCGCCGGTCGATCTTTTCTTTTCGGCGGCCGCTGAGCCGTTTGAAAAATTGAAAGCAGAAGGGTTGATCGATTCCAAACACGAAAAAACAGTGCTGGCGAACGAACTCGTCCTCATTGCGCCAAAACAAGGGGAAGGAGCGGTTCAGTCGCTCGATGACATCATCCGCGCCAAACGGATCGCCATCGGCATCCCCGAATCGGTGCCGGCCGGCATGTACGCGAAACAAACGTTGGAGAAGGCGGGGCTGTGGGAGAAGGTGGCACCGAAGCTCGTGTACGCGAAAGACGTTCGCCAAGTGTTGACGTATGTGGAAACCGGCAACGTCGACGCCGGATTTGTGTACCGGACGGACGCGCTCGCCTCGGAGAACGTCAATATCGTCGCTGCCGTGCCAAGCGGCATGCACGACCCGATCGTCTATCCGCTTGGTGTCGTCAAGACGAGCAAACATCTCAAGGAGGCGCAACAGTTTTACTCGTATTTGACAAGCGGTTCAGCGCTGCAAATGTTCGAAGAGCACGGATTTCGCCGCGCCCGCTAGAAGACTGGTGGGCGAGTAAAAATACCGCTGAATCCTGTCTTTTCTCAACTAGAGAAGCCTAGCACAATCAGCCTTCTTTTTTGGCAAAATGCCGCCTGTTTGCTGTCCTTCACATGGGAAGGGGACATATGGTAAAATAACAAACAAGAAAACGTTATAGGCGATGGAGTTCGCCATAACCGCCGGCTTCCGGCTGATGACTCCTGCTGCAAATGAAAAGCGGCAGGAGTCTGTTTATTTTACGAAGGAGGGATGGTTATTGGTCTATCTCGCCGTCGGCGCAGCCGGCATGATCGGCGCGCTTGTCCGCTATGTCGTTGGTCTTGTCGTGCCCGCTGCCTGGTTGGGAGGGGTTCCGCTCGGAACGCTTTTGGTGAACTGGACCGGCTCGTTTTTGCTCAGCTGGCTTACGGTGGTGTTCACCCGCCGCCCGTCTTGGCCGCCGTGGTTGAAAACAGCGGCGACGACCGGGTTCATCGGCTCGTATACGACGTTTTCGACGCTCAGCGTCGAATGTGTGGAATGGATGGAACAAGGGCGCTTTGGCATGGCGGCCGTGTATATCGCCGCCAGCCTGTTTGGCGGGTTGCTCGCCTCATGGGCTGGATATGCCGCCGCTCAACCGGAACGGAAGGAAGGGATTGGATAATGTACGCACCGCTGTTTGTGGCGATCGGCGGTTTTTTCGGCGCCATGGCCCGCTATCTCGTCAGCCGCTGGGCGGCTCGGCGTTCGCGGCGTTTTCCCATAGGGACGCTCATTGTCAACTTGCTTGGGTCCTTTTTGCTCGGCTGGCTCGCCGGAAGCGGCGCCGCCGATGCGACGAAGCTGCTTGTCGGCACCGGCTTCATGGGCGCGTTCACGACGTTTTCGACGTTGAAATGGGAAAGCGTGCAAATGATGCAGCAACGCCAATGGGCGAAGGTGGTCGTTTATTTGGCGGCTACGTATTTGTGTGGCGTGTGGCTCGCGTGGCTTGGCTATCACGTGGGGCGGTGACCGCAGCGCCAAAAAACAAGCATTGTTTCTTAATTAGTTGATTGTGAAAAAGAACGTTCTTGGCTTGCTTTTAGAGGGCTGGTGATTGAATGAAAAATGTGAATCAACAACAGTGTTTTTCAATTTGATAAGCCTTGTAAAATCTGTTTTTCTCTTTGATCAAAAATGACCGATTTGCAGGAATGATTGTTTTTTCACCGCCCTTCTAGAGGGCCGGTGATTTAGTACAAAATACCGCTATTCCATCTTTTTCTCAATTAGAGAAGCCTTGCGAAATCAGCCTTCTTTTTTTGGTGAAATGCCGCTGATTTGCTCGTGGCAGCCGTTTTTCACCGGCCTTCTAGGCAATCAGTATGGATGAATGGATAGAAAAATCTTCCCCGCAAACGATTCGTTCGCGGGGAATCGGAGATCGATGAAGGACAACGACCGAAGCACGGATGGCGTTATCTTTTGCTTTTTCCAAACAATAATTCTTCAAGAATATCATGAATGCGTGTATTCTCGTACACGCCGGTGAACCGCTCCGCCCCCGGGCCCATGGCGGTCAGCGGCACATCGGCGGCGGTGTGGCCCGTTGTCGTCCAGTCGAGGGCGAACGTTTGCGAAGAACCAGCGATGGCAAACGGGCCGTCTTCGCCGGAAATCGTCTTGCCGTCTCCCGTCTCCCGACTCATCGGCGCCGCCCGTCGTTTCGATCGGAACATCGTTCTCCTCTCCCTTTTCAGATGATTTGGCCATTTTTTATCGTACAAGCCAAATGTTAAGCGTTCGTGAATGCAATGTAATGGCTTTGAAAAAATTTCCTCTCTATTCAAATTGGACGATAGAATGGTTTCTCCTTTGGCAACATTCCTTGTTGACTTTCTCTTTTTTCCTTGGTATCGTTACTAATAGTTCAACAGTTGAACAAAACGGATGACAGCTCTCCATCTACTGTTGAATCTGGTTGATTGTTCAATGATTGAACCATCGGAGGTGAATCAATGCCAGAACGAAACATCGACGAATGGATCGACCGCTATTTGTCCGTGTCGTTTCTCGTGATGAAACGCGGCGCGGCGCTTGTCAAAGACAGCCTTTGCGAAGAGATGACGCATGACCAATATTATTTGCTTCGCTACATCCGCCGGCGGGGGACGTGCACGTCAACGGAGCTCGCGGCGATGTTCGGGGTGAACAAAAGCGCGGTGACGGCGATGACGAACCGCCTTTTCGACAAAGGCTGGCTGCGCCGCGACCGTGACGAGAACGACCGGCGCGTCATCGTCTTATCGCTGACAGAGCACGGGGAAGCATGGGTGAAGGAGATGGACCGGAGCGTCTATCGGCTCGTCGAAGAAGTAATCGCCCGCTTTCCGGAAGAAGAAATTGAAGCGTTCATCCGCACGTATGAGCGGCTGGCCCGCGTGCTGCAGGAGGTGGAAGAGGCGACATGAAAGCGATCATCAAAGGAAAATGGCTCGTACTTGCGGCATGGATCGCCATGGCGGCCGTGCTCATGGCGACGGCGCCGAACATGGGCGAGCTTGTCCGCGAGAAAGGGCAGTTGAGCGTGCCGGACGGCTACTCGTCGTCGTTGGCGGCCAAGCTGATCAAAGAGGCGAACAGCCAGGAAAACAAACAAAACGAACGCTCCGCGGTGCTTGTCTTTTACCAAAAAGGCGGGTTGACGGCGGATGACAAAAAAGAGATTGAACGGGCGGTAAACGCGCTCGAAAAGAAAAAAGAGGAGCTTCATGTCACGAACATCGTCTCGCCGTTTGCCAACCCGAAGCTCGAAAAAGAACTCATCTCCAAAGACGGGACGACGATGCTCATTTCCATCGCCATCGACCCGGCCGGACGGACGGCGAAACAGCTGACGGATGCTTTATATAAAGCCGTCAGTGGCGTCAAAGTCGAGCATTATTTCACCGGCGGCTGGATGATCGATGAAGATGTGGTGGCAAGCTCACAGGCAGGCGTGAAAAAAACGGAAGGGATCACCGTCGTTTTTATTTTAATCGTCTTGCTCGCCGTGTTCCGTTCGCCGGTGGCGCCGCTCATTCCGCTGCTTGTGGTCGGGGCGACGTATGTCGTCTCGCAGTCGGTCGTTGCGTTTTTAGTAGATAAAGTGAATTTCCCGCTGTCGACGTTCACGCAAACGTTTTTAGTCGCGGTGTTGTTTGGCATTGGGACCGACTATTGCATTTTGTTGCTGAGCCGGTTTAAAGAAGAACTGGCGAAACGCGGCGATCGGGTGGAAGCGATCGTCGCCACGTACCGGACGGCTGGGAAAACGGTGGCGGCAAGCGGCATTGCCGTCATGATCGGCTTTGCGGCGATCGGTTTGTCGACGTTTAAGCTGTACCAATCGGCGGCGGCCGTCGCCGTTGGGGTAGCGGTGCTGCTTTTGGCGCTCGTGACGCTCGTGCCGTTTTTCATGGCCGTGCTTGGCGAGAAGCTGTTTTGGCCGGTGCGCGGGAAGCTTGAGCACGGGCAAAGCCGGCTTTGGCTCGCCGCCGGTCGCTTTGCCTTCGCCCGTCCGCTTCTGGCGCTGGCGATTGTTGGGATTGTGACGGTGCCGGTGCTCGCGACGTACGACGGCAAGCTGTCGTTTGACTCCATGGAAGAGATTGGCGATCATTACCGTTCGGTCAAAGCATTTCGCATCATCGCCGATCATTTCAATCCGGGAGATGCCATGCCGACGCAGGTGGTGGTAAAAAGCAAAGAGCCGCTTGATTCGGAAGAAGGGCTGGCGTTGATAGAGAAAATGAGCCGAGAGATCGAAAAAGTTGATGGCGTGGCAAGCGTCCGCTCGGCGACGCGTCCGACCGGAGAGCCGATTCAGGAGCTGTATGTCACCGAACAAGCGAAACAGCTCAAAGACGGCCTCGGCGCCGGCAAAGACGGCATCGAAAAAATCGGTGCTGGGCTTGAAACGGCAAGCGATCAGCTCTCCGCTTCCGCTCCGCAGCTGAAGCAGGCGTCATCCGGCATCGGCCAGCTCGTCTCCGGAACGGAGCGGCTTGAAGACGGCCTGCGCCAGCTGCAAACCGGTCTCAGTCAAATTGAACAAGGGGTGCGCCGGGGAGCAATGGGCGCCGGTGAGCTGAAAAACGGCTTAGTGACGCTTCGCGACAATGCGAAAAAGCTGCAGGAAGGCGCCACGCAGCTGCTTGACGGCTACAAGCAGGCGGAACAAGGACTGTCGGCGCTAAGCGGCCAGTACCGGCAAATCGAAGCGGGATTAAAAGCTGTCGCCGCTCAGCTTGCCGCCGTGCAGACGATGCTCGGGCAAGTCGAACAGTCGCATCCGGAACTCCGTCAAGATGGACAATACCAACAAGCGAAAATGACGGTCGCCGCCTTGTCCGAAAAGACGAACGAAATGGCGGACGGCCTCGTACAGTTGAACGGGGCGCTTGAGCAGGCGCGCGCCGGCTTGGCGAAAGCGAACGACTCGTTCGCCCAACTCGCGGCTGGCCAAGCGGCGGTCAACGGCGGCTTGGACCGGATCATCGCCGGGCTTTCGGAGCTCGAAGCCGGGTTGACGAAAGCGGCCGACGGCCAGAAACAGGCGGTCGACCAATTGCCGCAATTCTCCCGAGGGCTTGAGCAAGTGAACGGCGGCCAGCGCCAATTGCTTGAGCATTTCTCCGCCCTTGGCGGCCAGCTCGACCAGCTTGTAAACGGCTTGGACCAAAGCGCGTCCGGCCTTCAAAAAGTGGCGAACGGCCTCGGAACGGCGGAAACGTATTTAGCCGATTTGTCATCGGCGCCGGAGAAAGACATGGCTGGCTGGCACATGCCGAAAGAGGCGCGCGAAAGCAAAGACTTTGCGCAGGCGAAAGACGCGTATATGTCGAAAGACCGCCGCATCGTGACGTTCGATGTCATTTTAAAAGAAAATCCGTATTCAACATCGGCGCTCGGCCGCATCGATGACATTCGCGCCGCGGCCGAACGGGCAGTGAAAGGAACGAAGTGGGAAGACGCGACGATCGCTGTCGGCGGCGTCACCAGCACGTACGCCGATTTGCAGGCGATGTCGAACGCCGACTATCGGCATACCGCGGTGCTTATGCTCATTGGCATTGCCATCGTGTTGACGGTGCTGCTCCGTTCGCTGATCATGCCGCTCTATTTGATCTTGTCGCTCGTCCTGACGTATTACACATCGATGGCCGTCACCGAACTCATTTTCGTCAACGGCCTCGGCTATGCCGGCTTGAACTGGGCGGTGTCGTTCTTCGCCTTTGTGTTGCTGTTGGCGCTTGGCATCGACTACAGCATCTTCCTCATGGATCGGTTCAACGAATACCGCGGCCGGCCGGTGAAGGAAGCGATGCTGTCGGCGATGGGCCATATGGGGACGGTCATTATCTCCGCCGCCGTCATTTTAGGCGGAACGTTCGCCGCGATGTATCCGTCCGGCGTCTTGTCGCTCTTGCAAATCGCGACAATTGTGCTGACGGGGCTTCTCCTTTACGCCCTCGTCGTCCTGCCGCTCTTCGTGCCGGTCATGGTCCGCACGTTCGGTCGCGCGAACTGGTGGCCGTTCCGGCAGCCGGTGAGTGAAGCGGACGGACTGGAACAACAAAAAATCAGTTAAGATGGCGAGCCAACGCCGCTCCCCGCATGCTGGGGGCGGCGTTCTTTTTCAGGAGAGCTGGCACGATGCCGCCTCTCCTCATCAACGAAATATAGGTGCTCGTTGCTTGATCGTCCGCCAGCGATTCATTCCTTTTCCATTTCACAAAGCATATTTTTTCCTCTTTTGCCCAACATAAAGTATGATGAGTAGTAGAGAACATTCCAAAACCTAAAGGAGGGCTGCCGCATGACGAAACGAGTGCTCATGGTGGTGACGAACCATACGACGATCACCGACGACCATAAAACCGGGCTTTGGCTTGAGGAGTTTGCCGTACCGTATTTGGTATTTAAAGAAAAAGGGTATGACGTGAAAGTGGCGAGCATTCAAGGCGGCGAGGTGCCGCTTGACCCGCGCAGCATCAATGAAAAAGACCCGTCTTGGGCGGAGGCGGAAGCAGTGCTGAAGAACACAACACGTTTAAGCAAGGACGATGCACACGGGTTTGACGCCATTTTCCTTCCCGGTGGACACGGGACGATGTTCGATTTTCCCGACAATGAAACGCTGCAATACGTCTTGCAGCAGTTTGCCGAAGACGGGCGCATCATCGCCGCTGTCTGCCACGGTCCGTCAGGGCTGGTGAACGCCACATACAAAGACGGCACGCCGATTGTGAAAGGAAAAACGGTCACGTCATTTACGGATGAAGAAGAGCGTGAAGTCGGGCTTGATGTGCATATGCCGTTTTTGCTCGAGTCGACGCTGCGCCTGCGCGGTGCAAATTTCGTCCACGGCGAGAAATGGACCGATTTCTCGGTGCGCGACGGTAACTTGATCACCGGGCAAAATCCGCAATCAAGCCGAAGCACGGCGGAAAAAGTCGTCGCCGCGCTGGAAGAGCAGGCGTGAGCGATAAAGGCTGAATGTGCGGCAAAGGGGTGTCCCAAGAGAACGGGGCACCCTTTCTTCATGACGAGATGCAGGGACACACATATTGTATCTCTCTCTTAAAGAGAGGCAATTTTTTTGGGACAGCCTCTTGTTTTTTTTTGCACGTCCAGAATGCGGAGGAGATGGGCAAGGCGGTTCTCGATGATCAGATGGACATTGGTTGTTGATTATTCAACAAATTGCGTTGATTTAGCTATTGAAGAGAAACGAAGCTTTGATATCATAATAGACAAATGTTGAACATATGGACTGGCGGGCATCAATATGAAGGCGGAGAGGCCATCTCTGCCTTGGGGCCCGGATTAGCTATGGAAAGGAGAACACGCAAATGGGAGAAACAATCGAAATCGTCCGCAACGGCGCCCAGCCGTCGGCGAAAGGGCAGGACGCGTATTTCACCGGAAGCGTCCGCGTTGATTCACTCTTCCAAGAAAACGAATTCGCCCCGTACTCGGCGGCGTACGTTACGTTTGAACCGGGGGCGCGCACGGCATGGCACACCCATCCGGTTGGGCAAAGGCTGATCGTGACATATGGCGTTGGGTGGGTGCAGGAATGAGGCGGCCCGATTCGGGAAATTCGGGCCGGGGACGTCGTTTGGTTCCCGCCGGGCGTCAAACATTGGCACGGCGCGACGCCGACGACAGCGATGACTCATATCGCTTTAACAGGAGTCGCGAACGGCAAAGCGGTCGAATGGCTGGAAAAAGTGAGTGATGAACAGTATCGCCGGGATGAATAGGAGGAACACAATGGCTGGATGGTCAAGCGAAGAGCTGCGTCGAATCGCGGAAACGGATGATTTGCACATTTCGCCGTTCCGCGAAGACGGCAAAACGTATGGAACGCTGACGTGGATTTGGTCGGTGGTCGTTGGGGATTCCCTTTATGTGCGCGCCTACAACGGACAACGATCGAGCTGGTATCAGGCGGCCGTCAAACAGAGAGCGGGGCGGATCACGGCAGCCGGCATGACGAAGGAAGTTGCGTTCGAACCGGTCGACGGGCCGATCAACGATTCGATCGATGACGCCTACCGGGAAAAGTACAAAGGAAGCCCGTATTTGTCTTCGATGATCAACCCCCGCGCCCGTGCGGCGACGGTGAAAATCATTCCTCAGTAAGAAATAGTCGTTTTCAGCTGAAAACCGTCACCGATTGCCAGCTTGCAGCCCGGCGTCGGTGGCGGTTTTGGTCTTGCGTAAAACAGCGGATGCCAGGCCGCATGATCTTTAATCAAAATTGCGGTCCAGCAAGCGCCCCGTCTGCTCCGCGATGACGCGCGCCGGCAGCGGCCTGTCTTGCTTGAACCACCATTCGACAATCCCGACGACGGCGGAGGCGAAAAATTGCAAGACGACGTCCTCATTCAGCCCTTTGTTTTTTCCGCTTGACGTGTCGACATCCGGCTTGAATTCCTCGATCACCAGCCGCAAAAACCGATTGCGGAAAAACGGCGCCCCTTTGCTGGACAGCATCGTCGAAAAAAACAACTGATGGCGCTCAAAATATTCGTACCAAATGTAGTTTCCTTCCTCAAACGTCAAGTCAGCCGCCTCGCGGCACAGCTGCCGCAAGTTGTCCATATGTTCTTCAATCAGCTTGTCCAATAAATCGTATTTATCCGTGTAGTGAAGATAAATCGTTCCCCGGTTCACATTCGCCCGGTCGGCGATTTCTTGAATCGTGATGTCGTCAAACGGTTTTTCCGCCATCAGCTCGACGACCGCTTTTTTGATCGCTTCTTGGCTTTTCACAATGCGCCGGTCGATTTTCGTCATGGTGAACTCTCCCCTTCAAGGTCTATTCTTTGGGTAAATTATGGTTCATCACCAAATTTTGTGATTTAGTGACAAAAAAGAGAAAGCACTAACGAGATCCTGGCCATAATGTTAGCGGTGAAATAAACATTAAGGAGGTCTCGTAAGTGCTTTCTATATCACTAGGATTGCCAGAATTTAAAGTGATTAAACAAGAACTTCTTTCCTATGGTTATGCGATTCATGTAGAGAAAACAGAGACACAGGAACGTTGCCCTCATTGTGGATTTGCCACTTCCTCTGTCCACGACAAACGGACAAGAAAAGTACGGGATTTGGCGATTTTCCATCAACCGGTGTACTTGTTCGTAAAGGTAAAGCGCTATCGGTGCTGGAATTGTTCCCAAGTGTTTTCCGCCTCTTTGGAATCGATTCCACCCAATCAACACTACACCAATCGATTTTGTGAGTACTTGTATGAACTTTGCGAAGGCTCCACCATTCAAGAGGTTAGCCGAAAGCACCGTATTCCATATACAACGTAACTATTCACTCCGATAGTAGTATGTAAAGAAGCGCAACACAAATAGGGCATCCCCGTAATAGAAAATGCCCTAAGTGGTAGAAAGAACGCGATCAAGCGTGTCACCCGTCAACAGAAGACATAACGAATCCCACACGTTTTTTTCGTGTTTCGTCAGTGTGGAAACGATGCTTCTTGCGATGCAAAACGACTGCGCGAATGTTTCTTCGCGAAACGTACCCGAAATGTTCTCTTTGACTTTGACCATGCGAAGATCGCGTTCGGCTTGGTTGTTATCAAAGGGAACATGTACTTCACGTAAGAAACGCAGCGCTTCTTCCTTTCGTTTTTGAAGGCGTCGAACAAAAGCGAGTGCTTTTTTCGGAAGAGGCGTCATCGTTTCTAATCGGTGTTGTGCTCTTTCTAGGATACGATCATACACTCGTTCCCACCGTCTCGCTTCTTCTTCGGAAAGTGCACCGTGATGGGCTTCGACGGCTTGCTTGGCGGCTAACAGAAACGTGGTCATGCGCATCGCCCACGTATGCCCCTGTTCGATGAATCCTTTTAACTCACGCAAATGGTGGGCATGACAAAGGGCATGGGTGGCATGTGTGTATTTCGGATACGTACCGAACGCATCATGCATCATCGTCCCTTCATATCGGGGAAGAATCCCGATATCATCGGTCGCTTTTTTTCCACGAGAAGCGTGAGGAGCCAAGTATGTATATCTCGATGTACACGCGACATGCACCCATGCGAGTTTCCCATTGATGCGCAAACTCGTTTCATCGACATGCAGGATGTTGGATTCAAGTAAGGCGTCTTCGATGATGTCCATATTTGATTCCAGCGCTTCGCGTCCTCGTTTCACCATATTGGCAAGGGTTCCTGTACTAATCGAGTGTTGATATAACGCTTCGATTGTATCACTTAAACGCTTGTACGGGATCAATTGGATATGATGTAAATAAACAACGAGCGCCGTGAGCCGTGGACCGTATTGCACATGATTCGTGACATGGGATGGGAATTCGGCTTGTTGCACGCATCGACAATGTGGACACGATTTCACTTCACGTTCATGTTGTGTCACCTCGATCGCCACACGAGGGACATCAAACACTTGACGGATATCGACTTTGAACGGTTTGACGTCACGCAAAGAAGCTCCACATCCTTGACACGTATGCACACGGTGGACGACACGATGATGTGGATGTTCTACTTGACGGAGCGTCGTTCCTTGATGTCCTTCTTGTCCGCCTGGCTTGTTGCCAGATGGTTGACGGGAAGAACGTGTGTTGGCAAAACGGTCAGAAGATGGGGGCAAATGGCTATTGGAGCTGTTTTTTTTCGTGCGTGCTTCCAGCTCTTGAACACGGTACTTCAGTTGTTCATTTTCTTTGCGTAGTTGTTTGTTTTCGTGACGCAAATGTTCATTTTCTTGAACGAGTTGATGAATGAGCTGTTTTTGTTGTTGGACTTTGCCGATTAAGCCCTCAACTGTAAATACAGCTTGTTGTACCGTCAACATGTGATTCACCTCCTTGTCTATCAATATTCACATCATAGACAAGGAAAGAAGAAAATATTCAGCTCACTTTATGATGTGGCTGAATAGTTACCAGGAGAACGTATCGCTTGTCAAGTACATGTTGTGGTGATGAACCATATTTTTGATATACTTGGTTGGTGTTGAATGGTATAATAAAAATATACAGAAAGCGAGGGATAGCAATGGGAAATGTAGACATTTTAAAAAATCATAATGAAGATGAGCGCCACGACTACGTGCATATTTTTCAATTAGTTAAGCGGGCGTTACAGGAAGCGAATTTATTGCAGTTGACTGTTATTGAAGAACAAACAGATAAATTGATCGTGAAGCCGAAACCGTTGAGTACCGAGGATAAAGTGAAAGCTTTTGAAAGCTTAGCAGGTAGTGCCGTTCTCGCTGGTGAAAATGTAAAAGAGTTGCTTAAGATGGCTAATCGGGAAGAAGAATGGAGGAATAATGAGCTTGAGTAATATCGCACTTATTGATAATAACATTTATGTTTACCCGTGGTGCTAGTTGAGCTTTAGCGCTCAACTAGCCCAAGTGTAACCAGGGAATAAGCTAACAATATACCGTCTAGTGCCACTTCAAATCCGATAATCGAATTGGCTCGGATCCCCGTGATGCGATAGTGGTCAACCAGAACCGAGAACACCGTCTCGATCACTTTGCGTTTTTGTTGGATCCACTGCTCCCATGTCTCAGACGCACGATGTTTCTGGTTTTTTCGAGACGGAGTCCAAAGCGCCATTTGGTATTCTTCGTACAGCCTTTTTTGCAAGTCACGGCTAATGAATCCTTTGTCCCCAAAGTTATACGGGTGGGGAATTTGGGTCATCACGCTTTCGGCTGCGATTCGATCGTGGCAAGATGCTTCCGTCACCACATACCCCATTGGCAGCCCTTGATCGGTCACTTGAAGGTGCAGCTTCAACCCGTAGTACCATTGCTTTTTGGAAGCGCAATACCCGATGTCGGCGATCTCTTGAAACCGTTTGACGCGATGCATTCTTGCCGTATGGCACAACGGGAGCGGCAAGCTGTCCACGACGGCATAGGCATGATGTTGACCGCGTTTTGCCAGCTCATGACGGATCCATTTGATGGCGAAACCAAGCGCCCGGCAACGGCGGTTGTATCGGGAGCGTTCAAGAAACGAGCCGTTTGTGAACAAATTTCCCGTGACAAAACGATGCCATGCCCGTTCGGATGTAAAACCGAGCAGCTTTCCTAAAAGATGAATGGCGATGATGACAGCGTCCTCTTGCTTGACCAAATGGCGATTTCGACGATGAAGATGCACCTGAATGCATGAAAGTTGAGCAGAAACAAAAACGAAAATGGCGGCATATTGCTTTTGAATCTTGGCTCGATCTGTAGTAAAATGAAAGTGCTCTTGCATGGGGATTCTCCTTTCGAATGGCAGGTCGCACTTTCATTCTACAGGAGATCCGCCAGCAAGGGCTATTTTTATGCTTGCTCAAGTTTATCTAGCACCACGGGTTTATGTTTATCATTATTTGGGCTATGAGCCAGTGAAACACCTCTTCACCCAACTGTTAAACGATGGTTTTGAAATCGCAATGTCTAGCGTTGTTGCGATGGAGTTTCTTTCATATGAAAAGGTAGAAACGAACGAAGCCATTCGTCATAAGCGATACAGCTATATTCGGGCATCAACGCTATACAACGTGGACTTCGAAATAGCAGAAAAAGCAGCGGAATTACGAAGAAAATGTAAGATGGAAACCGGAAAAACATTAAAAGCAGGGGATGCGCTTATTGCTGCTACAGCGATTGCAAAAGGAATGACATTGTTTAGCAATAATGATAAAGATTTTGTACGTTTGCAAAAATGGGGATTGAATTATGTGAATCCTATTCAAGATCCAGAAGACTTGCAAAAATTTCTTAATAAGCTGTTATAAGACCGTTGCAATTCATTTAGACCTTTTTCGAAACATGTGCATGATGCTGTCTTCTAATTCAATGTCTTTATCACGCAAGCTTTTTGCGATGGTGAGTTTTTCAAAGAAACATTATACTCTCCTATGCTCACCGATCGTTCTCTCCTTACTTTTCCTTACAAACCCATATTTCTACATTTGCATTTCTCTTCTTCCTTCAGTATAGTATGTCAGAACGCCTGTTGTACTATTGGGCGCGGCTGTTTTCGTCCTCTCTTTTGCAAGGACAACGGTATGCCGCACTTCCACCGACGATTATGATCGTCATCCTGGGCGTGGTGCCTGTCACGCCCCGAATTGCTGGTTTTCTTGTCTTAGCTGCTCGTTTTCTTTGATGAGTTTTTCGATTGTTTGCGCTTGGCGCTCGATTTTTGCCACCATGCTTTCGAGTGTGAAGACCGCTTGTTGGAAATCAAAAACAACGTTTGCCATCCTGTTCACCTCCCTTGTCTTGGATGGTACTATATACATGCAACATGAAGAGTTAACTTCTCAGTCATCCTGCACACCCTAAACGCTGCAGCACTTCCTCCGGACGTTCGTGGATGTAGTTGACAAACCGAGTAATGGCTTGAATGATATCGTTGCGATCCTTGTGAAATACATTGGCAATCACCGTATCTTTCAGCCATTTCCATAAGCGTTCGATCGGGTTCAGCTGTGGCGAATAGGGAGGAAGGTAAATAAAGTGAAAACACTGCCCTTCTTCCCGCAAAAACTCCTTGACCATTTTGGCATGGTGAATGCGGGCGTTATCCAACACCAAAACCATGAGACGGTCTAAATAGCGCTCTTTGAGCATTCTCAAGAAATCCAAGAACGTCGCGGCATTGGCAGCGGTCGTTTGATGAAGCACCGTTTCACCATCATGGACGTTGACCGCGCCAAACAGCGATACGTGGGCATGATGGCCAAACGTCGGCACTTGTTTTTGGCGGCCGACTTCCGACCATGTGGACCGCAAGACATGGTAAGAGCGGATATGGGTTTCATCGATGTACAGAAGAACAGCATCTTCTGTCTCCTTGGTGATCAAGTTTTTTTTTATCAGATCCATTTGTTTTTCAAAACCCGTGGTGCTAGATAAAACTCAGACAAGCATAAAAATAGCCCTTGCTGGCGGATCTCCAGTAGAATGAAAGTGTCACCCAACATTCGAAAGGAGAGATCCCCCATGCAAGAGCACTTTCATTTTACTACAGATCCAGCCAAACTTCAAAAACAATATGCCGCTATTTTCTGTTTTGTTTCTGCCCAACTGTCGTTGATTCAAATGTATCTTCATCGCCGCAACCGTCACTTGGTCAAGCAAGAAGACGAAGTGGTCATGGCGGTTCACCTTTTGGGGAAGCTGCTGGGCTTTTCTTCCGAACGAGCCTGGCATCGTTTTGTCACGGGAAATTTGTTCACAAACGGCTCGTTTCTTGAACGCTCCCGATACAACCGCCGCTGCCGGGCGCTTGGTTTCGCCATCAAATGGATCCGTCATGAGCTGGCGAAACGTGGCCAACACCATGCTTATGCGGTCGTCGACAGCTTGCCTCTTCCGTTGTGCCATCCCGCAAGAATGCAGCGCGTCAAGCGATTTCGAGGGATCGCGGATATGGGGTATTGTGCTTCCAAAAAGCAATGGTACTACGGTTTCAAGCTGCATCTTCAAGTGACCAATCAAGGGCTGGCCATGGGCTATGTCGTGACGGAAGCGTCCTGCCACGACGTCAAAGCCGCTGAAACGGTGATGACTCAAATCCCTCATCCCTACAACTTTGGGGACAAAGGGTACATCAGCCACGCTCTTCGAGAAAAGCTGTACGAAGAACACCAAGCCGCGTTCTGGACACCGTCTCGACACAATCAAAAGCACGGCCCATCCAAGGCATGGGAAGAATGGATCAGGAAAAAACGCAAAGTCATCGAGACGGTGTTTTCGATTCTCGTAGACCAATACCGGATCACCGACATTCGAGCGAATTCCATTGCCGGGTTTGAAGTGGCACTCGATGGCATCTTGTTGGCTTATTCCTTGGTCACACTAGGGCTGGTTGAGCGCTGACGCTCAACTAGCACCACGGGTTAAATATGTAAATGTTTATTGTGATTCTGTATTCGCAATAGATTTCGCATTTACAGACCAGTTTGCCTCCTTAAGGTTTGTATTTAAAGCAATGATGGTTGATATAGCGATTATTATGGAGCCACCAATAAATACGTAATCAGAATTTATTTTTGCAATTAATCCCGCAATGAGCACACTGACAGGAGCTAAGAGGGTAGATATTAATCTAGAGGCGCTTATTACTCTCCCTAATTTATTAGCTGGAACACTAGATTGAAATAGTAAATGAATTAATCTTGAATTTAGTCCTACACTGAACATTAGTATAAAGACCATAATACCAGAAAAAAACCAATTATCTTGGAAAGGAAAAAGGAATAATGCTAGAGAAGTTGTCAATGATGACATTAATAACATTTTACCTGAGCTAAAAATAGCTTGAATCCTTGAGAATAGCGCTCCACTAGTAATTCCTCCTAATGCTGACATTGTCATAACAAGACCAATTTCAGAACTTGTTAGGCCTATTATTTCTTTCAAATGAAACAAAATCATTAGGACAGCCCCACTCAGTCCAAAGTTAACAAACAAGTTCCAAATTAATATTAACCTGAACAAGGGATTTCTTAATGTATAGTGGAGTCCTTGAATGCTCGAAGACCATAGTTGTTTAGGAGAAGAAATATTATTGTTTGGTTCCGTTTTTTGATATCTAATTAAAGATAATGTAGTTAACAACATGATAAAAGTTGCGAAATTTATCCATAACGAGTTAAATAATCCCATTGTAGAGATTAATAATCCAGATATAGCTGGACCTATAGCCTCTGCTGTAGAAATTGCCATTTGCATAATACCGTTAGCTTCAGGTAAATGTTTTTTTTCAACTAATTGAGGAATAATAGATATATCCGCAATTCTATATATAGCGATGCAAATATCAAGAACAAACGCAACTAAAAAAATAATTATTATATTAAAGAATTCAAATGAAGCAGATATAGGAAGTATGCTAATGAATAAAGCTTGTAGGGTGGATATAAACATTAATAATTTCTTTCTATTTACGCTATCTACGATCGCTCCACCAAAGAAGCTAACTAAAAATTCAGCAAAAAAGCCCAATGCATACATTGCTCCCATGAGTAAAGAAGAGCCTGTTGCATGTAAAACCAGTAAAGGGATGGCTAGATCATAAAGAGTTTCTGCTATTTTATGTATAAAATGACTCGAGGTTATGAACAGAAATGCTTTATTTTTATATATTTCCTTCATATGTAACATCTTCCTTTAATTAAAATGATATGGTAAAATCGAGAAATCCTCTATTATAGAGGATTTCCCGATTTTAAGTACATGGTATGGTAGGGGAGAAAATTTGTAATGCTTTTCTCTCCTACTCAATTTCAATCTCGAAGTTCTCTTTTAAAGCCTCTAAAGCTTCCTCTACAGATCCAGCTGTTGAAATATCAGAACCAATTACTTGAGCGATTTTCCCTAAGAAAGTAGCAGAGGCTGTTTCTAAGTGAGGAGTGATACAATTAATGAAGGCAATTAAACCTTCACGCTCTAATGGATCTGTAGTCTGATTCACTAACTCTTGTAATTCTTCTAAAGAAGAATGTACTTTTTCTATTAAAGCCATTATTGCTCACCTCCTTTCAATAAAAGTTAATTTCGCTTTTTAATTGTAACCCTGCTTCTGGAACCTCCCATATAAAGATCAAAGGATTGTTGGTACTCCTTGTTCTCCCTTAAAATTTGTTGTTCTCTCTCAAGAATCACTTGTAGAGCTCTATTAGGCAAAGGAAGTTCATTTATTTGTACAATTGGGAAATTTTCTAATTCAGTATCCCTTGGTACAATTAACCTGTCGTTTCCTATGTTATATTCTGTGTTGACATTAGTTGAAAACCAAATAGGTTCTGATCGAACGGTGATGTTTTTCATGTTGGTAAACATTTTAGCGATGCCTCTCTCAATATAAAGATGTTTTCTAGGATCAGGTTTGAATTTTAATTCTACTTTTTTATGTAAAGTAGGAGATCCTTTACGACAATCTACAAATAAACCGGTAATTTCCTGTTCTGGGTCTCCGAAAAAAGTAAAGCGATCGATTTGTCCCACTTGTATTGTGAAATGATCTGTAGAATCAATAGAAAAATAAATCATATCACTGATTAATGGACCAGGGTTAGCAACAAGTGTAAAACTTTCTTGACCAGTTTGAACATAATAGTTCTTACCCCAATGAAGTCCGTTTATATCACTTTTTTCCAATATTCTAAGTTCCATATATTTTCACCTCTGTTCCTGAACTTTCGGCTTTAAATTTACATACCGTTTCTCTCCATTAATGGTAATTGGTATTCTTGTTGGATAATGTTGTAATTCGACCATTGTCAGATGCTGGAGCTCTAGAACAAACTCATATGCTTTTCTTGGTACTGTAGTTGAGCAATTTTCGTTACAATAATTACCATTTAAAAAGAGACAAACAGGGTACCCCTTATGCCACGTGGAGCTGTTTTTTCACGGTATCAATGGGAATATTTTGTTTTGCTGCACGATAAATGAACTCCACGAGGCTATGTCCTTTTCTCTTGCGCAGGAGATCGAGCCCATCCGAAAAATCACTGTTAGACTCGAACATGCTGTACACATACGCAAGTTGCACCAAGATCCAATACCGTTTCACCGCCCGACGCCCGCGAACGCGGTATCCATCGAGTTTCAGCTGGTCTTTCGCTTGACGGAAAAAACATTCGATCGACCAACGTGCAGCATAGTAGCGCAAGATCTCTTCATCGCTTAGCTCGCGATCGGTGCTCAAGACGCAATGAAGATGTTTCGGCGTCATCGGCTGATCGGCTTTCCAAGTGAGGAGCACCACGGCATCCTTGAGATCGTTCAGCGCACCTTCGTAGCGATACACCCGATAACGCTCTTTTCCCACCGTGACGAGGCGGGTATCCCGTGGCTCCATAGATTTGGCAAATTCCTTTGCTTGAATGGCCGTCCCTTTTGGATAGAGAATCCGATTCGTCTTCAGCATCGCGATGACGTGGAACCCTTTTTTCAAGCAGGCTCCCACGAGGGTTTTCGATGGATACCAAGAGTCCATGAGCACATAAACGGGGCGACTCACATCCAACGAAGAAAGCATCTCGATCGCGAGTTCCCCTTTGCTTTTCCCCACCGTCTTGTCGTAGAGGCGAAAGGCAAAAGGAAACGCTTGAGTCATCGTATGAACCATGAGCCAAACGAGAGAATGTCCCCAGATCGACTTTTTCTCTACGTGAGAATAGTGCCAATCACACCCTTGAATGGCGTGTGTTGCCCGTGACGAGGGCTTCGTTTTTTGGCAAATCGTATCATCGATCGAAACAAAAATGGGTTGATTCTCTCGTTTCGAGCTGCGTTCGACACGATGAAGCACCCACTGCTGGAGTTTGCGAAGCAGCGTCTCTTCCTCCCATGGGCTTTTCGTGAAAAAATGGCTCAGTGTCGTGCGATGGTTCGGATGAAAACTCCCATGATGTAGATCGGTCAGCGTTCCCGAAAAGCCCTTTGTAATCATCGCATCCACGATATGAACGAGATGCTTCATCACAGGTTTCGAGAAATAAAGGGCCAACCCCAACATCGTGAAAAACTTGTGAATTCCTTGATGATGTGCTAATCTATTCATGAGACATGAACCTCCTTGTGGATAGTTGTGGCACATCTATTCTAACCAAGGAATCGGGTTCATGTCTTCTTTTTTGTTTGGTTGTAAATTTATGTTAGTAAATTTGCTCATCTACAGTTGGTATAGGAAATTCATTTATTGTCACAACAGGAAAATCATCTAATGGTGTATCACGTTTAACATTAATTACGTCATTAGCTATGTTGTAATCTTTATTACCAGCAGACATATACCATATTGGTTCATCTCGAGTTAAAACATTTTCTAGACCATCAAAGGTGTGAGCAATACCTCTGTCAATATATAATTTTTTTGAAGGATCAGGATAAAATTCTAATACTACTTGTTTATGGAGAGTAGGAGATCCTTTTCTGCAATCAACAAAGTAACCAGTGATTTTTTGGTTTAAATCCCCAAAGAAAGTTAGGCGATCTACTTGTCCAACATGTATACCATAATGAAGGTAGTAGAAATTTGGGCTATGAGTTACGAGGTCTGTTATTCCTGGTCCTGAACTAGCAATGACATTATAAATTCCATTATCTGTAGAGGTTGTATATAAATTCGTTTCAAAATGTAGACCTTCAATTTCAGTCTTCTGAATTATAGGATCATTGCTTTTCAAATGTATTAACCTCCTCACATTTTTGTTTTTATTTTCTCTAATATGTAAATACTACCGAAATACAAAAAATCCTTCTAAATTTTATAAATTTTTATAAAAAATAAAAAATTAACCTCACTTTACAACACAATATAAATTTATGTTATGTTGAATAAAAAAGAACGATGGAAAACTAATTTATTCCTGACTATCTATGGGCTTATAAAACCGATAATCGATTTTAAGCCGCTTATTAAGCCCGTAGAGCGTTTTTAAAGGCAAGGGGATATAAAACCATTACCCCGCTGTTTAAAATGCGTTATACGCCAATTTTAGAGGTCACTTTTGATTGAGGATACTAAAAATGATTATGTTCTCACCAAAATCCTTCCATTCTGGACTTTTCGGACGCATAAAAAAGGAATGACGGTGACGCATTTTGGGAAGGGAGTGACACCTTGTGTCACACTCCATCACATAGATGACCTAACGGTCCATGAGGTCATCGTCATCAGCCTCACCCCTAGGTTAAACCTAGACCTTTCTTAAGGGGACTGACAACGGCAATGACCTTTAATTTAATCGATGGCATCGCGGAACGCGACCCCATCTAATGACTAGACGGACCGTCGAGTCATCTACTCCTACGTGATTTTTGAAACAAGAACTCGTACAATGGTAACGTTGAATAGTAACGAGAATATTCGCAATGTGTGCTATGCTCATTCCTTTTTCGCTCATTTTTCGGATCGTTTCTTTGATTCCTTCTTCTCTTCCTTTTTTCAGCCCTTCTTTCAATCCCTCTTTTAACCCCTCTTTTAACCCCTCTTTTAACCCCTCTTGCCGTCCTTCCTCCCGACTGCTGCGAATGTTGGAGAGTTGGTCAAGGAGCCATTTGAGCCGCATTTCGTAGGCGTAGCGGTTTTCAGGGTCGACGCTTAAACTTTGCCATTCTTCTAACGCTTCTAAAATCTCTTGCTCGGTCATCGCGATTCCCTCCAATTCGCGAAACATCTCTTCAACTCTCTGTTTCTACAACTCTCGACAATCCTCGGGGCGTGACAGGCACGTATCTTATGGGGGGAGGGTGGAAAAAAAGAAGGCAATCGAAAAGACCCCTTTGCCTTGATCTGAATTTAACCTTTGTCAGGAAGGGGCGCAACCTATTTTGTTGTCACGACGAACGACTCATATTAGTTAGTCGAGTTGTCCGCTGAATTGGGAAGGTGAAAAGATTGATCCTTCTTCTCCCTTATCAAAACAAAATATCACGGCTGTTGATTATCCAAAATTAGGCATACTCCTCCCATATATTCGGGCATACTCAAATAAGACAGCTGCCATCTCGGATTTCCATTCGAGAGGAAGTTGCCCAGAGAAAAAACGACGGACAAACGAAAGAAAGGTAAGGGACGAGGTTGTCCGTTTTTCCGTTCGATGATATAGCCATCTCAGTAACACATAAGCGATAAATGCCGCAAAAAGTTGGTTGTATACCGCATGCTCGTTGTTGCCAAATAAGGTCGGAACGTTTAGATATTGCTTGATCCATCGGAAAAACACTTCCACTGTCCAACGTTCTTGATACATCTCGGCAATCTTTTCCGCCGATGCCTCTAAGACGTTCGTGACCACACGGATTTCATGCCCGTTCGCATCCTGAAAGATCACGACGCGATGGCGCTTTTTGGAACGACATTGTTTCGTTCCTAACTGGCAAGTAAAATCCGCCACAATAGAAGAAGAGGAGGAAGAAAGGCGCTTTAGGCTCTTTTTTTGATGGATCTCGACATTGTCTTTCATCCGAATCACAAACGGTTGCTTCTGTTCGACAAACCGATCGAGGCGTTCAATTTTAAAGTACGCTCGATCTTCGACAAGAACCGTTTGTACGTCTGTGAGCCGCTCTCCCACCGGTCCATCGTGGCGCAACCCTACGGTTTCTACGATGTCGCTCGGCATTTGTTGCTCAGGGGAATACGCGACGTGCATTTTCACTCCGGATCGTTCCCCATGATAGGGTGCCCATGTCAGGCGGTTTTTCCCCACGGTGACGGTCGTGGAGTCTACTATACGCAATGCTTTTGGAAAGCGAAGCGAACGGCGGGTTTGGCGATTGCACTTAGAAACAACCAAAGCAAATAAGCGCTTCATCACCTCGTACGGAACTTCTTTCGCTTTCTTAGAAACCGTCGAGTAATGAAACGTCGGCAATCCGTACATTTTCGCCACATCGGCACCATGACGGAAACTTTTCCATTCGTGAAGTGCCGCCAGCAGAAAAAAATCAACCAACGTGCGCACCGTAAACGTCCGCGAAGTGTCATGGTAGCCAACGGCTTCGGTAATCGACTGGAGATCTTCATCAGAAACAATTTTTTGCATCAAATTTGGGAGTGTGGTATGCTTGTGCATAGAGAGCACCTCCTAGGTTTGTTTGTGTTGTTACTTACATTCTACAGGAAAGGTGCTCTTTTTTCTATGTTTTTTATGGATATTATTGGTTAATCAACACGCCTGACAAAATATAGTTTTATGGTTGCCCATCCAACCAAACCACCAATGGAATTTAATATAAAATCGTCTACGTCCGCTACTTTGTTTGGAATTCCAGTTAAACAATTAATGAGTAATTGGGTCAATTCAATGCCCAAACTTACGGAAATGACGACCGTCAAAGTTCGAAAAAAGCCTGTGCTGCGTTTTTTCAATAGTCCTATTAAAATCGGCAACGGGAGAAGGAGAACAATATTCCCCACGACTTGCAAAAGGTTGCCTTGCTTCCACGCAGAGATAATGGTTTGAAACGGGATCAACTGATAATAGTATTTCCAAGGCATGTCCGGATAGCTTGTTTTATCAAAGCTGATCGTTATCGGGAGTAAGGTCAGTTTGACAACAGACAAAGAATAAAATATCGTAGTTGCGACAAAGAAGAGTTGTTTAACGGTCATATTCGCTTTCCTTTTTTTCAAAATGAAGCAAGTGATACCACATAATATGACAAAAACGATCATAAATAGCGGTGGATGTAAGTCAAATGAGAATCCAATCGTTTTCATGCATGTCACCAATCCTGGTTCATGAATTTACCAACTGTAATCAATTTTTACTTTTCCCTCAAATAAGATTCCGGTGAAGTTTCTGAATCTTATATAATATTTACCGGAACCTGAACCGGATTTATAAAGGGTGACGCTATCCACTTCTGTTGATGAAACCGTACCGCTATCAATATCAGAATCTCCAAAGAATCCTTGTTTCTTTAGATATAAAGTCATGGTTGTTCCTTTTAATCCTTTTGATGGATATGTTGTCACAACAAACTTTGGCGTCGCACTTGCATCAAACGTGCGGCTGTTAAGCCCTCCGGTCAAACTGTACGTCGATTCGTACGTACCGCTTGCTGCAAAAGCTGTCAATACCGAGGAGAATAAAACAACAGCTAAAAAACTGAAAGCCAATATTTTTCTAAACATCATAAAACCTCCTTTTTGTGCAAAAATTTATCAAGCAGAAGTATTGAAAGCCACCCTTTCCGCTTATCGACAAGCGTGCAACGCTGTATCTGTTGTGATTTTTGACACAAAAGTGCTTGTACAAGCCAAGTTACACGACATGACCTATTGTCTACTTCGATCAAACTACGCTTTGCGTTCGCAAATGGCGCAATCTGTGATTAAAACGGTGATCGCTAGATACCGTTCCCTAAAAAGCAATGGTCATGAATGGACATTGGTTCGCTTTAAAAAGCCTGAATATGACCTCGTTTGGAATCGAGATTATTCGCTTGTTCAAGGCGTATTTTCTGTCAATACGCTAGAAGGACGAATCAAAGTGCCATTCGAACCAAAAGGCATGGAACAATATTTTGATGGCTCATGGACGTTTCTTCATAACGTAAAACGAAACATGTGGAAAGGATGGGAAACGGTGTCGTTCAGTTACTACGGGTCGACCTGTGCAACGGAGCCAACGCTGCCGTTTCCCATGGATGTGATTGAAACAATTACCGGTGCTTGGCGATGTCAAGCGCCTTTTTCGTATTGGCAAAATGAAGCTTGGCGCACGTCTCGAGCATCTCTTCCCCTCGCTCGCGGATGATCCGGGCCGCGGCTTCGTCAACGATGGCGCCGGCACCTTTTGGAAGCAGGAGGCCGACGGCGCGGGATAATTGCTCCATCTCCTCTAAAAACACATAGCGGGCGATGATCGAGGCGGCGGCGACTGATACGTGGACACTTTCCGCCTTGGGAAGGCAGTGCACCCGCTCGCGGATAATGCGATCTTCATCGGAAAGGTAACGGAAATACGAATCCCGTTTTAAAAATTCGTCGATGATGATTGCTTCTGGTTCGGCGGGCGCGATGGCGTCAACGAGTTTCACGAGCGTCCGGTTGTGAAGGAGCGCTTTCATTTTCGTCTGCGGCATGCCGCTTCGCTGCCAGCGGTTGTATTCGGCATTGTCCAACACGGTGACCGCATGCGGCACGGTTTCCATGATGGCGGGGGCGATCCGTTTGATTGCCTCATCGTTCAATTGTTTCGAATCTTTCACGCCAAGCGCCGCGATTTTGGCGATATGCGGCCGATCCACGTAGGCGGCGGCGACGACGATCGGGCCGAAATAATCGCCGGTGCCGACTTCATCGGAACCGATGGCGGAAAGAGACCCGAGTTGATGAGCTGCCAAAGCGGACGGCTGGTGGTCAGCTGTTTCGTTTGAGGCGCTCGCCCCTGATATCCATTTCGCTGCTTCTTGCTCCGCCGCTTTCCCTTGAAACAGCACTTTGCCTGAGCGGTAGGCGGTGATCACGACATCCGGGCGTTTGACGGCAAACAACGCTCCAGCCGGAAGCCGGTCGGACAAGGCGCCTTCATAGTGGGCGCGCAAGGCGTCAAGCAGCTGTTGGTCGGCTTGAATCACATAGTTTGACAACGTTCGATCGCTCCTTTATCTTCTCTATCGTTGCTGTGTGTCGCTTCTTTCCATTATACCAGCGTTCATGATATGATAAACAGTAGGATTTGGCGAAATGGGGGAGAAAGCTTGACAGAACAGCCAAAAACGCGAGTGAGCGTCCGCATCTATGGACAAGACTACACGATCGTCGGCGCGGAAAGCCCGGCCCACATCCGGCTCGTGGCGGCGTTCGTTGATGATAAAATGCATGAATTCAGCGAGAAAAATCCGCTCCTTGATGTGCCGAAGCTGGCCGTGTTGACAGCCGTCAACATCGCCAGTGAGTATCTCAAACTGAAAGAACAATATCAACGGCTGGCGGAACAGCTGAAACAGGAAAAGGACGGGAAACAGGATGATTGATGTCGTGCTGCTGTTTGTCCTGTTGATGGGGGCGATGATCGGGCTGAAGCGCGGCTTTATCCTTCAATTCATTCATATGGCCGGGTTTCTGATCGCCTTTTTCGTCGCCTATCGCTATTATGAACGGTTTGTGCCGACATTGCGCCTTTGGATTCCGTATCCGACGTTCGGCGATCCGGAGACGATGAAGCTGCTGTTTCAGAGCACGCATTTGGACGATGCCTATTATCGGGCGATTTCCTTTGCGCTTTTGTTTTTTGCTGTGAAAATCGTCCTGCAAATCATCGGCTCGATGCTTGATTTCGTTGCCCAACTGCCGCTCTTGCGAAGCGTCAACCGTCTGGCGGGGGCGGCGCTCGGGTTTGCGGAAGTGTATTTGCTCGTCTTTTTGCTGTTGTATATCGGGGCGCTCGTGCCGATTGACAGCGTGCAGGAGCAGCTGCAGCGTTCGCTTATGGCGACCGTGATTGTGAAACATACGCCGGTGTTGTCGGACATGCTTAATCATTGGTGGATTCATGGCCGCGTCTGACCGGGCGCGGCCGCGGTTTTGCGGGAAAGGGAGGAAATGGGGATGAGCGTCCATAAAAAAGAGGTCATCCGCCTGCTTGAAACGATCGCACTGTATATAGAGATCAAAGGAGAAAATCCATTTAAGGTCAACGCCTTCCGCAAAGCGGCGAACGCCTTGGAAACGGATGAGCGGAGCCTCGCGGAAATCGGCGACTTCACCGCCATTCCCGGCATCGGCAAAAGCACGGCGGCGATCATCACCGAGTTTGTCGAAACCGGTTCATCATCGGTGCTCGAGGAATTAAAGCGCGATATTCCGGAAACGCTTCTTTCCTTGCTTAAGATCCCGGGGCTTGGCGGCAAAAAAATCGCCAAGCTGCATCAAGAGCTCGGTATTGTCGATATGGATGGATTGAAAGAAGCGTGTCTGGCGGGAAAAGTGCGGGAGCTTCCCGGTTTCGGCGCGAAAACGGAGGAAAAGTTGTTGGCGGCGATTGAGGAGGCGGGCAAACGCCCTGAGCGGCTGCCGCTCGCTCGGGTGCTCGCCGCCGCGGCGGATGTGGAACGCCAGCTTGCTTGTCTTGACGGCGTGATTCGCTTCTCGCGGGCCGGCAGTTTGCGGCGCGTAAACGAAACGGTGAAAGATTTGGATTATGTCATCGCCACCGACCGTCCGGCTGCGGTGCGCGACGGGCTTCTTCGTTTTGAGCGTGTCCGTGAGGTCATCGCTGCTGGGGAGACAAAAGTGTCGCTTCTGCTTCGCTATGACGACGATGTGGCCGTCGACTTCCGGCTGGTCAGCGGGGCGCAGTTTGCGACCGCGCTCCATCATTTCACCGGATCGAAGGAGCATAACGTGCGCATGCGCCAGCTCGCCAAAGAGCGCGGGGAGAAAATCAGCGAATACGGCGTGGAAGACGAAGCGACCGGCAAGGTGAAAACGTTCCCGGATGAAGCGGCGTTTTACGCCCATTTCGGGCTGCCGCACATTCCCCCGGAGCTGCGTGAAGACGGCACGGAAATCGAGCGCTATTCGGACCGATATCCGCTTGTCCGCCTTGAAGACATTCAAGGCGATTTGCATATGCATTCGGCATGGAGCGACGGGGCGTGTTCGCTTGAGGAGCTCGTTGAGGCGTGCCGCCGCCGCGGCTATCGGTATATGGCCATCACCGACCATTCGCAATTTTTGAAAGTCGCCAACGGTTTGACGCCGGATCGATTGCGGCGCCAGCGCGAGGAAATCGAACGGCTGAACGCGCGCTATTCGGATTTTACCATCCTCGCCGGCATTGAGATGGATATTTTGCCGGACGGGACGCTCGATTACGATGATGACGTGCTCAAGGAGCTGGATTTTGTCATCGCCGCCATTCACTCTGCGTTCAAACAGCCGCGCGAGGCGATCATGAAGCGGCTCGAGGCGGCGCTTCGCAATCCGTACGTCGATGTCATCGCCCATCCGACCGGAAGGCTCATCGGCCAGCGCGGCGGTTATGACGTCGATCTCGAGCGGCTCATGAAACTCGCGGCCGAGACGAACACGGTGCTTGAGTTAAACGCCAACCCGAGCCGTCTCGATTTGTCGGCAGCTTACGTGAAAAAAGCCGAGGAAGCGGGGGCGTATATTGCCATTAACACGGACGCCCACCATTTGGACATGCTTGATGATATGGCTATTGGCGTGGCGACGGCAAGGAAAGGCTGGATCAAGAACGAAACGGTCATCAACACATGGCCGCTTGACAAGCTGCGGCAGTTTTTGCGCGACAAACGAACGAAATGAATGAGCTGGGGGTCAGATACGTGCAACGAAAAGTGCTTCACACCTTGGAGTTCGATAAAGTGAAAGAGCAGTTGGCTGAGCATGCGTCCTCGCCGCTCGGTTTGGAAAAAATCGAGGCGCTCATGCCGTCATCCGATTTGGAGGAGGTGGCCGCTTGGCTTGAGGAAACGGATGAAGCGGCCGCTGTTTTGCGACTTGCTGGCTATGCGCCGCTTGACGGAGTTGTCAACATTCGCCCTCATTTGAAACGGGCGGCGATCGGCGGCGTGCTCAGTCCGCAAGAACTCGTGGAAACGGCATCCACCTTGACCGCAAGCCGGCAGATGAAACGGCTGATTATGGATCTGCATGAAGAGCAGGGGGGATTGGATCGTCTGTCCATTTATGCCGATGAGCTCGTGGAGGTGCCGGCGCTTGAGCATGACATTCGCCGTTCGATCGACGACCATGGCGAGGTATTGGATGCCGCAAGCGACCGCCTCCGTTCGCTCCGCGGGCAAATTCGGTCAGTGGAAGCGCGCATCCGCGAGAAGCTTGAGAGCATCATTCGCTCGCCGTCGGCGCAAAAGCGGCTGTCGGACGCCATCATTACGATCCGCAACGACCGCTATGTCATTCCGGTGAAACAAGAGTATCGCAGTGCCTATGGCGGCATCGTCCACGACCAGTCGGCGTCCGGGGCGACGCTGTTTATCGAGCCGCAGGCGGTCGTCGAGTTGAACAACGCACTCCGCGAAGCGCGGGCGAAAGAAAAGCAAGAAATCGAACGCATTTTGCGCGAACTGTCGGCAAAAGTCGCTGATCAGGCTGAACCGCTTGCGCGGGCGGTTGAGTCGCTTGCGGCGCTCGATTTTGCGTTTGCCAAGGCGAAATACGCCCGCCGGCTGCAAGCCGCGAAGCCAGCGGTCAATAACCGAGGCTATCTTCGCTTTGTGCAGGCCCGCCATCCGCTGCTTGATCAAGAAAAGGCGGTGCCGAATGACATTGAACTCGGCGGCGATTATACGACGATCGTCATAACAGGCCCAAACACCGGCGGGAAAACGGTGACGTTGAAAACGGTCGGCTTGTTGACATTAATGGCGCAAGCGGGGCTGTTTATCCCGGCGGCCGACGGATCGGAAGCGGCGGTGTTCCGCGCAGTGTACGCGGATATCGGCGACGAGCAGTCGATCGAACAAAGCTTGAGCACGTTCTCGTCCCATATGGTCAATATTGTCGACATTTTGCGCCATGTCGATGGCCAAAGCCTTGTGCTGTTTGATGAGCTCGGAGCGGGCACCGACCCGCAGGAAGGGGCGGCGCTTGCCATCGCCATCTTGGATGAAGTGCACGGGCGCGGGGCGCGGACGGTGGCGACGACGCATTATCCTGAATTGAAAGCGTACGGCTACAACCGACCCGGGGTGGTGAACGCGAGCGTTGAATTTGACACCGAAACGCTCCGTCCGACGTATAAACTATTGATCGGCATTCCCGGCCGCAGCAACGCCTTTGACATCTCACGCCGCTTGGGGTTGGATGAGCGGATTATCGAGCGGGCGAAAGCGCAAGTGAGCGCGGAAAGCCATAACGTGGAAAACATGATCGCGTCGCTCGAACGAAGCAAAAAGCAAGCCGAGGAAGACGAAGCGCGGGCGCGCGCGGCGCTGGAGGAAGCGGAGCGGCTGCGCGCCGAGTGGGAGCAAAAGCTCGAAGCGCTCGAAGAGGAAAAAGAAGAGCGGCTGGCTGAAGCGGCGAAGCAGGCAACGGACATCATCCGCGCCGCCGAGCGCGAAGCCGAGCGGGTGATTCATGAACTGCGCCGCCTGCAAAAAGAAAAGCAGGCGGAAGTGAAAGAACACGAGCTCGCCGAGGCAAAACAGCGGCTCGCCGCCGCCGTGCCGAAAGTCGAGAAACGGAAAAGAGCAAAAAAACAGGCGCCGCGCCATGTATTCCAGCCGGGTGATGAAGTGAAGGTGACGAGCCTCAACCAAAAAGGCTACTTGATCGAAAAAGTGTCGGACGATGAATGGCAAGTGCAGCTCGGCATTTTGAAAATGAAAATTCACGAGCGTGACTTAGAATACATCGGCAGCGCGCCGGTGAACGACGTGACGCCGATTGCGACCGTGAAAGGCAAGGACGCCCATGTGAGCCTTGAGCTTGATTTGCGCGGCGAACGGTACGAAGACGCGCTCCTTCGGCTTGAGAAATACTTGGATGACGCCGTGCTCGCCGGATATGCGCGCGTCTCCATCATCCACGGCAAAGGGACAGGCGCGCTCCGCCAAGGGGTGCAGCAGTTTTTAAAGCAGCACCGGGCGGTCAAAAGCTTCCGATTTGGTGAGGCGAATGAAGGCGGGACCGGGGTGACGGTCGTGGAACTGAAATGATGGGGGCGAGAATGATGGCGCCGTTTTGGGAGCACGAAATGGTGAGAACCGCTGCCAATTTCAGCGTCGCCGTGCTGTGCATCGTGGTGTTTTTGGCCGTGTTTGAACTCGTCACGAAGTATAAAAACTGGGAAGAAATTCAAAAAGGCAATATGGCGGTGGCGATGGCAACCGGCGGAAAGATTTTTGGCATTGCCAATATTTTTCGTTACGCGCTCGCCCACCATGAGTCGCTGTTGTCGATGGTCGGCTGGGGCGTGTACGGGTTTTTGCTTCTGCTCGCAGCGTATTTTATTTATGAATTTTTGACGCCGAAGTTTAACATCGATGATGAAATCGCCAACGACAACCGGGCGGTCGGCTTTATCTCGATGGTCATTTCCGTCGGTTTGTCGTTTGTCATCGGCGAAGGGATTCAGTAAAGGGGAACAACGAATGAACGCAGTAGTCAAATGGTTGTTGATCGCCGTCGGGCTGCTTTTGATCGCCGGCATCGCGTATATGGCGGTGCGCAACCGGTCGGTCGATGTGCTGGCGAAAATCTTGTTTGTCATTTGCGCGTGCTTTTTCTTCATTGGTTTGGTGTACTGGTTTTGGTGACGTCTCGCTCAGGCGAGGCGTTTTTTTTTTGATGAAAAATTACAAAAAGTGAAATAAAATAGAAACAAGGAGGGATGCATATGGAAAAACCGTGGCTCGCTCATTATCCGCCGTCCATTCCTGCTACGCTCGACTATCCAAAGAAAACGCTTTCTGACTATTTGCGGGAGACGGCGGAACAATATGGCGACAAAGACGCCATCGATTTTTTCGGAAAGACGATGACGTTCCGCCAAGTGTACGAACAGGCGCTCACATTCGCCCACTTTTTGCGCCGCCTTGGTGTTCAAAAAGGAGACCGGGTGGCGGTGATGCTGCCAAACTGCCCGCAGGCGGTGATCAGCTACTACGGGACGCTCCTAGCGGGCGGCATCGTCGTGCAGACGAATCCGCTTTACACCGAGTATGAGCTTGAATACCAGCTGAACGACAGCGGCGCCTCGGTGCTCGTGACGATGGATCTTTTGTATCCAAAGACGGAAAAGGTGAAAGGGAGGACGCCGGTCAAGCATTGGATTGTCACGAGAATGCAAGAGTATTTGCCTACGGTGAAGAAATGGCTGTATCCGCTTGTGCAACGGAAGCAAAACATGCCGATTGTCCGCATCGCGGAAAGCGAAACTGTTCATCTGTTCCGCACGATCATGTGCCGCAAGGAAACCGCTCCGATCGGGGTGGACATCGACCCCGTGGAAGATGTCGCGCTGTTGCAATATACAGGCGGCACGACGGGGCGTCCGAAAGCGGCCATGTTGACGCATCGCAATTTGATCGCCAATACGCTCATGTGCGCCCATTGGGTGTATAAATGCGAAAAAGGAAAAGAAACGGTGCTCGGCGTGCTTCCGTTTTTCCACGTGTACGGCATGACGACGGTGATGAATTTGTCTGTGATGATGGCGAGCAAAATGGTGTTGCTTCCTCGCTTTGACGTGAAGCAAACGTTGAAGACGATCGAACGCACCCGCCCGACGATGTTCCCAGGCGCGCCGACGATGTACATCGCTTTGTTGAACCATCCGGATTTGCCGAAATATGATTTATCTTCGATCAACGTCTGCATCAGCGGATCCGCTCCGCTACCGGTTGAGGTGCAGGAGCAGTTTGAACAGGTGACGGGCGGAAAATTGATTGAAGGATACGGGTTGACCGAGGCATCCCCTGTCACCCATAGCAACTTCCTTTGGGACGGGGAGCGGGTGAAAGGAAGCATCGGCGTTCCGTGGCCGGATACGGACGCGAAAATCGTTTCCTTGGAAACGGGTGAGGAAGCAAAGCCCGGCGAGCGTGGAGAACTCGTCGTGCGCGGGCCGCAAGTGATGAAAGGCTATTGGAACCGTCCGGAGGAGACCGAGCAAGTGCTGCGCGACGGTTGGCTGTATACAGGTGACATCGGCTATATGGATGAGCGGGGGTATTTTTATATCGTCGACCGCAAGAAAGATGTCATTATCGCCGGCGGTTACAACATTTACCCGCGCGAAGTCGAAGAAGCGCTGTACGAGCACCCGAAAGTGCAGGAAGCGGCCGTGATCGGCGTTCCGGATCCGTACCGCGGCGAGACGGTGAAAGCGTTCGTCGTGTTAAAGCCGGGGGAGATGTGCAGCGAACAGGAGCTTGACGCGTTTATGCGCCAGCGCCTGGCTGCTTACAAAGTGCCGCGCATCTACGAGTTCCGCAGCGAATTGCCGAAGACGGCGGTCGGCAAAATTTTGCGCCGCGTGTTGGTGGAAGAGGAGAAAAAGAAGCTTGACAAATCGGCAGAATTGACCGTAAAATGAAAATATGAATGATGGTTCATTCATTTGGCGGATGGAACGTGAGAAAAGGAGAATCCATATTGCGGAGGGAAAAGCCGAAATTTAAGCAAATCATTGACGCGGCCGTCGTCGTCATCGCCGAGCATGGCTACCATCAAGCGCAAGTGTCGAAAATCGCCAAGCAGGCCGGCGTCGCCGACGGCACGATCTATCTTTATTTTAAAAACAAAGAGGATATTTTAATTTCGCTTTTTCAGGAAAAGATGGGGGCGTTCATCGAGAAAATTGAACAAGAGACAGAAGGAATTTCAAGCCCCTTAGAGAAATTGTATGTGTTGGTGAAAACTCATTTTTCCGCCCTCGCTGCCGATCCGCATATGGCGGTCGTGACGCAACTTGAGTTGCGTCAGTCGAACAAAGAGCTGCGCCATCGCATTAATGACGTGCTGAAAGGATATTTGCGGCTCATCGACCGCATCATCATGGAGGGGATGGAAAAAGGGGAATTTCGCCAAGATTTAGACGTCCGGCTCACCCGGCAAATGATCTTTGGCACCCTTGATGAAACGGTGACGACGTGGGTGATGAACGAGCAAAAGTACGACCTAGCCGCGCTCGCCGATCCGGTGTACGAACTGCTCATCAAAGGGTGCGCCGCCGGGCGTTAGGAAAGGCAGAAAGGGGAGAGGCTTCATGAATTTTTTTCGCGTAGCGAAAGAGGAGTTCGTCGCCGTCGTGACGTTTTCGCGGCCGCCGGCGAACGCTCTTGCATCCGCTGTTTTGAAAGAGCTTTCAACCTTGTTGGACGAGCTTGAGACCGACCCGGACGTGCGCGTCGTGCTGCTCCATGGCGAAGGAAGATTTTTCTCAGCCGGCGCTGACATCAAAGAATTCACGTCCATCGCTTCCGACGAGGAGGCGTCCGGCTTGTCGCGCAACGGCCAGCTCGTGATGGAGCGGATCGAACGCTTTTCCAAACCGGTCATCGCTGCCATTCACGGCGCGGCGCTTGGCGGTGGATTGGAGTTGGCCATGAGCTGCCATATCCGCATCGTGGCGGAAAACGCTAAACTCGGCCTGCCGGAGCTGCAGCTCGGCATCATCCCCGGATTTGCCGGCACGCAGCGGCTTGTGCGCTACGTCGGCTTTGGTAAGGCAGCCGAAATGATGTGGACGAGCGAGCCGATTACCGGCGCAGAGGCTGTGCAATGGGGGCTTGCCAACAAGGCGGTGCCGGAAGAGCGGCTTCTTGACGAGGCCAAAGCGCTGGCGAAAAAGATCGCCGCCAAAAGTCCGCTTTCCGTTCGGGCGGTTATTGAGTTGCTTAACGCCGCCAAGGAAAAAACGTTCGTTGAGGCCGTGCGCGAGGAAGCGGAATGGTTTGGCCGCGTGTTTGGATCCGAGGATGCAAAAGAAGGCGTGCAGGCGTTTTTGGAAAAACGGCCGCCCGTCTTTAAAGGGAAATAATCTTTGTCAATATCTGAATGTTGGAACATGAAACAATGTTCAATCAAACCGAGGAGGGAACGACATGAACATTTTTGTGTTGATGAAACGCACGTTTGACACGGAAGAAAAAATCTCCATCGTCAACGGCAAGATTAACGAGGAAGGGGCAGAATTCATCATCAATCCGTACGACGAATACGCCATTGAAGAAGCGATTCAAGTGCGCGACAAACACGGCGGCGAAGTGACGGTCGTCACCGTCGGCAGCGAAGAGGCGGAAAAAGAACTCCGCACAGCGCTCGCCATGGGTTGCGACAAAGCGGTGCTCATCAACATTGACGATGATGTCGAAGAACAAGACCAATATACGACGGCGAAAGTGCTCGCTGAATACTTAAAAGACAAAAACCCGGACTTGATTTTAGCCGGCAACGTCGCCATTGACGGCGGCTCCGGCCAAGTCGGCCCGCGTGTGGCGGAATTGCTCGGCATTCCATATGTAACGACGATCACAAAGCTCGACATTGCCGACGGCGGCAACGTGACGGTCGTGCGCGATGTCGAAGGGGATGAGGAAATCATCGAAACGTCGTTGCCGCTCCTTGTCACCGCTCAACAAGGCTTGAACGAACCGCGCTATCCGTCGCTGCCGGGGATCATGAAAGCGAAAAAGAAACCGCTTGAAGAGCTAGAGCTTGACGATTTGGACCTCGACGAAGACGATGTTGAAGCGAAGACGAAAACGATTGAAGTGTTATTGCCGCCGAAGCGGGAAGCAGGGAAAATTTTGCAAGGCGACATCGCCGATCAAGTGAAAGAGCTCGTCCAGCTGCTCCGCTCCGAAGCGAAAGTGGTATAAGCGGAAACCGCTGTCGGCGTTCGGATGAAGCACAACGGGGAATCAAAGGATAGGGGGACTGAAAACATGGCACGCAAAGTATTGACATTGGCAGAAGTTCGCGACGGATCGCTGCGGAACGTTTCGTTTGAGGCTATTGCGGCCGCCAAAACGATCGCCGAAGGCGGGGAAATCGTCTCGGTGCTCGTCGGCGACCAAGTGCAGGCGCATGCGAACGAACTCATTTACCGCGGTGCCGACCGCGTCGTCGTCATCGAACATCCGAATTTGAAATTTTATACATCAGATGGCTATTCGCAAGCGCTAAAAGCCGTGATTGACAACGAACAGCCGGAAGGCATCGTCTTCGGCCATACGGCGCTTGGCAAAGACTTGTCGCCGAAACTGGCCATCAAGCTCGACGCCGGCCTTGTGTCCGACGTCATCGCCGTCGAAGAGGAGGGCGGCAACATCGTCTTTACCCGTCCGATCTACTCCGGCAAAGCGTTTGAAAAGAAAATCGTCACCGATGGCATCATCTTCGCGACGGTGCGTCCGAACAACATCGCGCCGCTTGAGCGCGACGAGTCGCGCTCAGGCAGCGTGGAAGCGCTCGCCGTCGAGATCAAAGACTTGCGCGCGATTGTCAAAGAGGTCGTCCGCAAAACGGCGGAAGGCGTCGACTTGACGGAGGCGAAAGTGATCGTCGCCGGCGGCCGCGGCGTCAAAAGCGCCGAAGGCTTTAAGCCGCTCCAAGAGCTCGCCGAAGTGTTGGGCGGTGCGGTCGGCGCTTCGCGCGGGGCGTGCGATGCCGGCTATTGCGACTACTCGCTGCAAATCGGGCAAACGGGAAAAGTCGTCACGCCGGACCTTTACATCGCCTGCGGCATTTCAGGCGCCATCCAGCATTTAGCGGGGATGTCCAACTCGAAAGTCATCGTCGCCATTAACAAAGACCCGGAAGCCAACATCTTTAAAGTCGCGGACTACGGCATTGTCGGCGATTTGTTCGAAGTCGTTCCGCTCCTCACCGAAGAGTTCAAAAAACTGAAAGTGCATTCGTAATGAACAACACGGGCGGCTGCAGCCGTCCGTTTTTTGACGGATAAATTCCGCGGCAAAAGCGAATAGTAGAAACGAAGCAAAACATTCGCGCCGACATGCATTCCATGGTATACTTTGCTTGCAGCATTCAAGAAGATGGGAGGGAATCCATATGGCGATTGTCAACGCCACTGACCAAACGTTCGCCGCAGAAACGAAAGACGGCCTCACGCTCGTTGACTTTTGGGCGCCATGGTGCGGACCGTGCCGCATGATCGCCCCGGTGCTGGAAGAGCTTGACCGCGAAATGGGCGACAAAGTGAAAATCGTCAAAGTGAATGTCGATGAAAACCAAGAAACAGCGTCGAAGTTCGGCGTCATGAGCATCCCGACGCTACTTCTGTTCAAAGATGGCCAACTTGTCGACAAAGCGATCGGCTATCAGCCGAAAGAGGCGCTTGTGCAGCTGGTTGGCAAACATGTGTCATAACGGAGAAAGAAGGAAATCCAGAGGGGAAGAAGCCTCTGGATTTTTTTATTTAACTTCCCTCCGAAAGAAGTCTCCTACTTCTAAACGTGAAGGTGCGCCAGCACCAGTGAAAGTGGGAGATGAATTTCGGTTGGCGTTAGCCAACGAATAGGATAGAATATGGCTAGAACGGACACCTTCGGAACGAAGGGAAGCGTAAAGGGTTCTTGTGTGTGGCTTACCGTTCAGCGAACACACACAAGTCGCTTGAAGCCCCCACCTCTAAGCGAAGCGTAGGTGGTGGGTAGTTCACGGTGTGATCAGCCAGGAAGAGAGGATTTTCAGCAAGAGGGGAGTCCTCTCTTTTTCATCATGTGTTGACATTGAAATTCATTTTCTATTATAATCTTATTGTATTGATATTGATTATCATTTTTTGGATGTGTGAACGGGGGGATACATAATGTCATTGAAATGGAAGTGGCTCGCCGTGTTCGCCGCCGCGGCGTTGGCGCTTGGCGCGTGCGGCCAGAGCAAACAGACGGCGGGAACAGAAAAAGAAAGCAGCAACCAAACGGCTGTGGAAAAACAAGAAAAGCCGAAAGAGGAAGAGAAGACGGAGAACGAGAAGGAAGAAGCGGAAGTCGATTATGCGGGAGCGTTCAGCGAAGCGCTCGCGGAGCTTGAGAAGGCGAAGCAAGGCGGGGCGGTCGACTTCGGCAAAGTGGAGAGCATCTACAAAGAAAAGCTGCAGCCGCTTGTACAAAAACGTGACGCGGAATTTGAAGATACGCTTGACCAACATATTACCAACGCACTGGCCGCCGGCAAAGACGGGTCGCTTGAGCCGTTGGTTGTCAAGCAAATTTTTGACAAGCTGATGCAAAAAGTGTTTTACACGACGATCAAGCATGAGTTTACCGAAGCAGAAGAGCATTGGGCCAATAAGGAAGAAGTAAAGGAAGAGCTTGAGGAAGCGAAGGCATTTTACGCGATTTTGCAGTCGACCGTGGAAAAGCGCGATGCGGCTTACGGAACGAAGTTGGTTGACGCGATCAACGGGGCGTTTGCCCAAATGGAGCAAGCGGTCCAAAACGATGATGCGCTCTCATTTGCCCTCGGCAAGCAAGTCGTGGACAAAACATTGATGAAAACATTCTATTTAGCGAGCGGAGCGCTGCCGCACGGCTATGCGGCGAAGGCGGCGGCTGCGGCCAAGGAAAACGCCGAAGAAGCCAAAGTGAAGCAGGCTGAAGGCTGGGCGTTTTATCAGTCCGTCTATCCGTATATGAAACGGCATGCCGCGGAGGAGGCGGACTACATTTTGAAACAGTTTGACCTGCAAACCGATGTCAAAACGCTCGATCCGAAAGCGGTGAACCATGCGTTCGTGCGCGGATGGGCGAAAGTGGCGCTTCACGAATATGAAGAAAGCAAAGAAAATTGGGGGCAAGACAAGTCGGTGATCACCGCCTTAGAAGGCGCGCTCTTTATTAACATGATCGAACAGGATATCAAAACGCTGCTCGGCGACAAAGCATACACCGACTTGAACGAACAGGCGACACGCTACCTAGAGGCGGCAAAGGCAAAAAACAAAGCTGAGGGTGACAAATGGCTGCCGCAAATCGAGGCTGCGCTTCAGCAAGTGATCCAGAAAGCGAACTAAATGATCAGCAAGGGTGTCCGGCGCGGCGCCCTTTTTTTGCAGGCGTCCATCCGGGGCGAAGGCAGCGATGGCTGGGCTGCCGCTTGCCTCACCGAGCCAAGGCGGGAAATGAAAACATTTGGTTTTTGCCGATTGGCCACGACGTTCCCCGACGGTTTATGGTAAGATGCTAATGGACAATGGAATTCGATGATGAGGTGAAGGCGATGAAAGTGGTGGTGACCGGGGGAGCCGGATTTATTGGCAGCCATCTAGCCGCCCGGTTAAGCGGACTCGGATATGACGTGGCTGCAGTGGATTGTTTTCATCCATATTATTCTGCTGAACGGAAAGAGCGGCAGTTTCAGACGCTCACCGGCGGCCGGGTGCCGCTTGTCCGCTTGGATTTGCTTGATGGGGAGCGAACGAAAAGGTGGCTGGTCGAGTTTCGCCCCGATGTCGTCTACCATTTGGCGGCGCTGCCGGGCGTGCCGTATTCCCTCGAGGAGCCGCTCGCGTATATCGATTATGACATCAAAGCGACGGTCAATGTGTTGGCGGCGGCGGGGGAAGCGGGTGCGGCGCACGTGCTGTTTGCCTCATCGTCATCGGTGTACGGCGACCGAGGCAATGTGCCGCTCCGGGAAGAGATGGCTGACGGCCGCGTCGTGTCGCCGTATGCGGCGGCAAAATACGGAGCGGAATCGTTTTGTCATGCCTATGCCCATTTGTATAGCTACCAAATGACGATTTTTCGCTATTTCACCGTTTACGGGCCGTGGGGTCGTCCGGATATGGCGATCGGCACGTTTTTGCGCCGATTGCTGGCGGGCGAGGAGATTGTCGTGTATGGCAAGGGGACGGCGCGCGATTATACGTACATCGATGATATTGTGGAGGGCATGATCGCAGCACTTCACCGCAGCGGCGGGCGAAGCGAAGTGTTCAACTTGGGCGCCGGGGCGCCCGTCACCATGGAGCAGCTGCTCGCTGAGTTGCGGAAGCACTTTCCCGATATGAAAATCGTGCACGCGCCGGAGCGGAAAGGCGATGTGAAAGCGACATGGGCGGACATCACGAAGGCGGAGCGGGCGTTTGGTTACAAGCCGAAGGTGGCGTTTGCCGAAGGGCTCGCCCGTACGGTGGCGTGGGCGCGTGAATATGAGCGGTAGGGCGGCCAAGGCGGGGCTCCAGGTTGCCGGAGCGGCCATGGTTGTTCTGTTTGGTTGGCTGACGTATCGCTATTTCGACGGCCGTGCGTTGCTTCGGCATCTCTCCGGGCTGGCCCGCCATCCGGCTGCCATGGCTGTTGCGGTCTTTGTGTATGGCACGTCCTTTTGGCTGCGGGCGTGGGCGTGGAAGCGATATGTCGGAAAGCCAATCGCCTTCTCTGTTTATTGGCGTGCCGTGCTGCTTAGTTTGTTTGTTAACCATCTAGCCCCAGTGAAAATCGGTGATGCTGTGCGTATGGCTTTGCTTGCCCGCCAGCCCGGTGTTTCAGCCAGCGAGGCCATTGAATCGGTGGCGGTGATGCGGCTCCTTGATATGGCGGTGCTTGGTGGATTGACTGTCATTGGGATGTATGCGTATATGCATTACATTCCCCGCATTTCTCTCTTGGCAGCGGCCGTTGCGGCCGGGTTCGTGCTGACCGTGATCGTGTTTCGCCGTCCGCTCCGCCTCGATCGGTTATGGCGGCGATGGCGGAGCGTATTTCACGGCTGGAGCGGCGCGGCGATGGTCGGGGCGGTGGCGGCGAGCTGGCTGTGTGAGGCGGCCGTCATTGGCGTGATCGCGAAAGCAGTCGGCATCCCGCTTTCCTTTGGACAGGCGGTGTGGGCAAACAGCGCGACCGTTTCCGGCCAGATCGCCCAAGTCGCCCCCGGCGGGATCGGAACATACGAGGCGGTGATGGCGTTTGCGTTGACCCGGCTCGGCGCACCGTGGGAGAAAGCATATGCGGCGGCAGTGTTGACCCATGCGTTTAAGTTTTTGTTTTCTTACGCCGCTGGTGCCGCGGTATTGTGG
Source organism: Geobacillus lituanicus (assembly GCF_050994965.1). Classification (NCBI taxonomy): domain Bacteria; kingdom Bacillati; phylum Bacillota; class Bacilli; order Caryophanales; family Anoxybacillaceae; genus Geobacillus; species Geobacillus lituanicus. The sequence goes on along the minus strand of NZ_CP194773.1, from coordinate 2,804,756 downwards.
TTTTGGCGGTCCGACTGGCAGATGGTGCGGGGTGTATGGAAAAAGGAAAGGGAGAAGCGATGAAACAAGCATCACGATTTGAAAAAATCGCGGCGCGCTGCTGGAATTTGTTGAACGAAGGGAAACCGTTCACGCCGATTTTTGTCGCCGGAACGATGATGATCTACCATGCCGCTGATTGGATGGGCGGCTCATGGGGGTGGCTGCTTGGTCTGGCGGCGGCGTTGCCGCTGTTTGTCATCTACTATGTCTACGATTATCCACTGTTTTTGCGCAATTATTTATGGATCCCTTATGTCGTGTTTCTCATCGTTTGGTCGTTCGCTGATGCGTCGTTGTTGTTGTTGGCGTCGGGGCTTTACTTTTTCTTTACCGTCTTTTTTTGGGGGACGCTGTATTACCATTTGCGCATCGGCACGTCGTGGTGGAATTTCACCCGCTTTTGGAAGCTGGTGCTGAAAAACAGCGATTCGACGAGCGGCAACGCCCAAGAGCAGCTGCCAAAATGTTTTCTTCTTTTGTCCGTATGGGAATACGCTTCGCAGCAGATCGATCAAGGAGCGGCTTTGGCGCCGCTGTGCGGGGCGCTTTGGCTGTTTGCCGCTGGGGTGTGGCTGTTTTCATGGATTTTGCATCGGAATTTGTTCGACTGGCAGCCGGAGATCATTCCGACTTATACGAACAATGTGCCGAGTCCCACCGCGCCGGTCAGTGACAAAGTGTATGTCATCGTGATTGATGGGATGCGCAAAGACCGGTTTGAAGCGGCCAACGCCCCGTTTTTGAAACGGCTGCGCGCGCAAGGGACGGAATTTGCGCAAATGGAAACCGTCTATCCGGCGCGCACGGTCGTTTGCTTCACCTCGATGCTGACGGGGACGTATCCGTTTGAGCACGGCATCCGGTCCAATATGGTATGGAAGCTTGGGGCGAAAGTGGAGACGATTTTCGATTCGCTCCGGAAAATCGGAAAAACCGGCCGCTTGCTTGGCATCGCTCATTTGGTCGATTCGTTCGGAGATGATGTCGAAACGGTGACGGCCGTCATGCCGAACGACCTCGCCGACCGTTATATCATCGAGCGGGCGAAACGCATCGTCGAGGAACAAAACCCGGATTTGCTTGTCGTACAGTTGATCGCCACCGATCAGACCGGCCATAGCCGCGGTGTGCTGTATGACGAGTATATCGAAAAAATTGAAGAAGCCGATGCGTTGATCGCGGAGTTTGTCGGCTGGCTTGAGGAACAGGGCGAGCTCGAGCGCGCGACATTGATTGTCTGCGCCGACCATGGCCAAGCGGATGGCATCGGCGGCCACGGCCACCTCGATGAAGGGGAGCGGTATGTGCCGTTTTTTTTATACGGCCCGGCGATTGAAGCAGGAAAACGAGTCGATGAGAAAAAAAGCCTCGTTTCGCTGGCGCCGACGATCGCCTATTTGCTTGGCGCTCCGTATCCGAGCCATAGCCGCGGTCCGGTTTTGATCGAAGCGATGCGAAAGAAAGGAGGAGAGCGATGAAGAAGCAGCGCGTCATCGTCTTTTTGCCGGCGCACAATGAAGAAGAAGCGATTGGGGAAGTGATTCGCCGCATTCCGCGTCATTTTCATCCCGATGTAGAGGTCAGCGTCTTGGTCATTGATGATGGATCGACGGACCGAACGGCCGAAGTAGCGAAAGAAGCGGGGGCCGATATCATTTGCTGCCTGCCGGAAAACCGCGGCCTCGGTGCGGCGGTGCGGCGAGGGCTTGAAGAGTGTGTCCGTCTTGGCGCGGATATCGGCGTGATGATCGATGCCGATAACGAATATCCGCCGGAACAAATTCCTGACCTTTTGGCGCCGATTTTCACCGGTGAAGCGGACTATACGATCGGCTCGCGCTTCCTTGGCACGATTCGCGGCATGAAATGGCATCGCCGCCTTGGGAATTATTTGTTCACTTGGCTGCAGTCGTTGCTGCTCGGACAGCGGCTGTATGACGGGCAGTCGGGGATGCGCGCCTTTTCGCGCCACGCGATGGAGGAGGCGGAAATCATCCACGATTACAACTACGCCCAAGTGCTGACGCTCAACTTGGTGCGCAAAGGGTTTCGTTTGAAAGAAGTGCCGATCCGCTATCAAGTGCGGACGACCGGCCGTTCGTTCATCAAATTCACCGCCTATATGACCGCGGTCATCCCGGCCATCTGGAAGGAAATGCGTCGCCCGGTCAAAAAAGCGGTCATTGACCCCAAAGCGCATGTGCTTTCTTTGGAGCGGGAGCGCCATTGTTCGTGAGGGGCGGCCGCATCTGGCCGCCGGCCGTTTTTTTTTTCTATATTGACAACGATGATGATAATGATTATCATTGTTCTTGATAGGAGGGGCAGAAACGTGAAAACATCCCGTTTCTTTTTTTACATAGCAGTGATCATTATTCTCAATCTCATTCCGCTGAAAGTGTTCGCCTATTCGTATGGAGATCCGAACAAAGAAGCGGTTGCTGAGGCGTATAAAGAGATGAAAGAAAAGTTGAACGAGCAGCCGCCGAACTTTGCCGCAGCGAAGGAAATTTTCGGAACCATAAAAGAAGAAATCGACATGCATATGGGACCTGAGCCGTCCAAGGCCGTGCTTGCAGCCATCGAAGCGAAGGACCGCCAGGCGGTGATCAAAGACATGGAAAACATTTTAGTGCTCAATATCGCTCGCCGCTTAGACAATATTGAGAAAAACTTTGACCAGTATGATACGAGCAAGCGGCTGTTGGCGAAGGCGTTTGCGACGTATGAAGCGCTGTCGCCGGTCATCCAAGGGAAAGACCCTGCACTTGATAAACAGCTGCGCACCGAGTTTGACAAGGCGCTTCAGTCGCTTGGCAACCCGGGGTTATTTGGCGTCGGGGAGAAAAAATCGGACATCAATGCGTTTAAACAAAGCAAAGAGACGATTTTAACGGCGCTGCAGAAGCAATTCGGTTTGAAAAGCTTAGAAGTTGGCCATTTTTCGGAAAGCGCCACGGAAAAACCGGATGAAGTGAGAAAAAAGGAATGGACCGACTTGTCAGAATTGAAAAACTGGATTCCTCTCATTGTGATCGTTGCGATCATCATTGGCGCTGTCTTGATTTATGTACGGCGTCGGAAACGGACTTAGTCTACTTGTGAAGGGGGAGGCGGGGGCATGGAAGTTCAAGCGCTGCTCATTACGTTTCGCGAAGCGCTCGAGGCATTGCTTATTATCGGGATTATTACGTCGTATTTGAAACGGGTGAACCATCGCGAGTATACGAAATACGTATGGCTTGGCGCCGCCTTGGCGGTGGCCGCCAGCGTCGGTGTCGCTATTTTGTTTCAAGTCGTGTTGACCGGCTTCGCTGCGATGGCAAGTGAAATCTACTTGAAAATCGGCATTATGCTCGTCTCGACGCTGCTGTTGACGCAAATGGTGTTCTGGATGGCCGAACACAGCCGGGACATGAAAAAAAGCTTGGAAGGGAAAATGGATCAGTTCATCACAGCCGGCAATGTCGTCGGGATGGTCATCCATTCGTTTTTAGTCGTGTTGCGCGAAGGGGTGGAAACCGTCTTTTTCTTCGCCGCCATCACACACGGCAACATCGGCGCGGCGCTGCAAGGCTGGGGAGCCGCGACAGGCATGGCCATCGCCGCCTTGGTCAGCTACTTCTTCTTTAAAGGAACGATGCGCATCCCGCTCAAGACATTCTTTAAGGTGACCGGCGCGTTTATCGTCCTCATTGCTGCCGGGTTGCTCGTGCAAGCCATTTCCATGATGCAAGACATCGGTCTGATCGGCAGCGTCATGCCGCATGTGTACGATTTGACGTGGCTGCTTCCGGAACACCCGATCGATTATGAGCATTATTTGCGCGACCACGGTGTGGCCCCCATCTTCTCCGGTGAAGTCGGCGTCTTTTTAAAAGCGCTGTTCGGCTATTCGTCGATGCCGTCGCTTGAGGAAATGATCGCCTATATCGGCTACTTTGTCGTCATTTACTTGCTCGTGACGAGCCGCCATGGGCAACAAAGCGGCAAACAGGAGCAACCATCGGCGGCATTGGAGGAACAGACAAAACGGGTGATGTAAGGTACAAGGCGCGGATGCCTTGTACTTTTTCTTTAGAAGGCTGGTGAAAAACCGCGGCCACCAGTAAATCAGTGGCATTTCGCCCCAAAAAAGAAGGTTGATTTCGCAAGGTTTATCTAATTGAGAAACAGATGGGAATAGCAGTATTTTGTATTAAATCACCAGCCCTTTAGGGGGGGATGCGATGAAACGACCGTTTCTTGACCGCGTTTGGCTTGGCTTCAGCATCGGCTTGGCTGCCGTTTTGTTGGGGGCCGGCCTGCGTTACGCCAGCCCGTACGCGGCCTCGTGGGACGAAGTTGACTTTGCGCGGGCGCTGGAGCGCTATGATTTGTTGGCGATGCAGCCGCATTTTCCAGGCTATCCATATTTCGTTTTGGGCGGGATGGCTGTTCATGCCGCAATCGCTAATCCAGCCAAAGCGCTTTCGATTTTGAACGTGCTTGTGTTGTATTCCGCTGTCTTTCCCATCGTTTGGCTGCTCGCTCGCCATATGCCGCGCTCAGCGGCGCTATGGGCGGCGCTTTCGGTGCTTTCTTCAAGCTACGTGCTCCTTGCCGCCGCCAGACCGATGTCGGACGGCGCGGCGCTTGGCGTGCTTTGGTGGTACATATGGGCGGTGGAATGGGCGCGGCGGCGAACAACATGGATGGCGCAGCTTTGGCCGTCCGCGTTGTTTAGCATCCTCATGGGCATCCGTTTGTCTTATGCCCCGTTTGCTGCCGCGTTGTTGATCCTTTGGCATGAAGACTGGAAAACGCACCGCCGCCTCGGCCGCGTGGCGGCATCGCTGTTGGCGGCGGCCGCCTTTCAATTTGTTTGGGTGGCGGCGGTCGCGGCGACGGAAGGCGGCCTTTGGCCGTTTTTCAAGCTTGGTTGGGCGTTTGTTGCCGGTCATTTCAGCGAATGGGGCGGAACGGCGGCAACGAGCCCGCTGCCGTTTTCTGAGCGATTGTACCGCTTTGTCGTCCACAACTTTGTTTGGACCGGCATCGCCAGCCAGCACGTTTCATTGCTGTCCGCCTATGCGGCAATCGGTGCCATCGCCTGGCGCACGGGGCGGTTTCAGCTGCCGCGTGCGCTTGTCGTTTCCGCGTTGCTGTATGCTGTCTGGGCGCTGTTTGGACAAAATATTGACAAGCCGCGCCACCTTCTTCCGTTGGTTCATTTTGCGCTGTTTTATGTGTGGGGCCGCTTTTTGGCTGCGCCGAAGGCATGGAGATTAGCGCTGGCAGCGGCGGTTGTGCTGCTGCAGTCTGCAATCGGCATCGGGCTGCTGCACGAGCAGGCAAAGACGCCCCCGGCAGTGTATCAGCTTGCCGACGATTTGCGTGACAAGCCGCAGCCGTTTGTGGTATATACGTGGGAAGAGACGCGCGTCCTAGACTATTTGAACGTGCCCTTTCCACATAAAGACGTGCTCCATTTTTCCTTCTTTTTGCAAGACAAAGAAAACTATCGCCATGCTATGATATATATGACCAATCACGTTGTCCAAGGGTTCGAGGCTCAAGGGATCGATGTTTCCCGCCATGTGCGCAAAGTGAAAACGTATCGTTCCAGTCCGCTTGCCGACCCGGTGTATGGAACGATTACACTGTATGAATGGGTGGACGGAGAGTGAGGGGATGGCCATGAACGACCGGCTGAAGGAAAAGCTGTCCGTGCTCCCGGAACAGCCGGGCTGCTATTTAATGAAAGACAAACACGGAACGGTCATTTACGTCGGCAAGGCGAAGTCGTTGAAGGCGCGCGTCCGCTCGTATTTTACCGGGACGCATGATGGCAAAACGCAGCGGCTTGTGGAGGAAATCGCCGATTTCGAATACATCGTCACCTCGTCAAACGCCGAGGCGCTCATTTTGGAGATGAATTTGATCAAAAAGCATGATCCGAAATACAACGTCATGCTCAAGGATGATAAAAGCTACCCGTTTATTAAAATCACCGCGGAACAACATCCGCGCTTGCTCATCACCCGCAAAGTGAAAAAAGACGGCGGCAAATATTTCGGCCCGTATCCGAACGTGCAGGCGGCGAACGAAACGAAAAAGCTGCTCGACCGTTTGTATCCGCTCCGCAAATGTTCGACGCTGCCTTCGCGCGCCTGTTTGTATTACCATATGGGCCAATGCCTCGCCCCGTGCGTCAACCCGGTGTCGGACGAACAAAATAAGGCGATGGTTGAACAAATCGTCCGCTTTTTAAACGGCGGCTATGAAGACGTAAAGCGGGAGTTGGCCGAGAAAATGCACGAGGCGGCGGAAGCGCTCGAATTTGAGCGGGCGAAAGAATACCGCGACCAAATCGCGGCGATTGAGATGACGATGGAAAAGCAAAAAATGATGTTCAATGATTTCATCGACCGCGATGTATTCGGCTATGCCTACGACAAGGGCTGGATGTGCGTGCAAGTGTTTTTCCTCCGCCAAGGAAAGCTGATCGAGCGCGACGTGTCCATTTTTCCGCTTTACCAAGACCCGGATGAGGAAATGCTGACGTTTTTGGGTCAGTTTTATGCGAAAGCGCATCATTTGAAGCCAAAAGAAGTCGTCCTCCCGTCCGACATTGACGGCGAGCTCGCCCGCGAATTGCTCGGCGTTGCCGTCGTCCAGCCGAAAAAAGGGAAGAAAAAAGAGCTTGTTGAGCTGGCGAGCCAAAACGCCGCCATTGCCTTGAAGGAACAGTTTTATTTCATTGAGCGCGATGAAGAGCGGACGATCAAAGCCATCGAGCGTCTCGGAGAGCGCCTTGGCATTCCAGCGCCGCGCCGCATCGAGGCGTTTGACAACTCGAACATTTACGGGGCCGATCCGGTCTCGGCGCTCGTCGTGTTCCTTGACGGCAAGCCAGCGAAAAAAGAATACCGGAAATATAAGGTAAAAACAGTGGCGGGACCGAACGATTATGAAACGATGCGCGAAGTCGTGCGCCGCCGCTATACGCGCGTGTTGAAAGAAGGATTGCCGCTTCCCGATTTGATCATCATCGACGGCGGTAAAGGCCACTTGTCGGCGGTGCGGGATGTATTGGAAAACGAGCTTGGCCTCGATGTGCCGCTGGCCGGGCTGGCGAAAGACGAAAAACACCGCACATCCGAGCTTTTGGCCGGCGACCCGCCAACGCTCGTGCCGCTTGACCGGCAAAGCCAAGAGTTTTATTTATTGCAGCGCATTCAAGACGAAGTGCACCGGTTTGCGGTCACGTTCCACCGCCAGGCGCGGCAGAAGACGATGTTCCATTCCGTGCTTGATGACATCCCAGGTGTTGGGAAAAAGCGGAAAAAAGCACTCTTGAATTATTTCGGCTCGGTGAAAAAGATGAAAGAGGCGACGGTGGAAGAGCTGCAACAGGCGAACATTCCGCGGGCGGTGGCGGAGAAGATTTATGAGAAGCTGCATGAATAACTGCAAACGGAAACGAAAGGGCGTCCGGCCGAGCCGGGACGCCCTTTCGTTACTCGATGGGCTGCTTCCGGTCCCATTTGACTAAAATGCGCGCCTGGCCGGCTCGCTTGGCCGGCAGTTCAACCGCTTCGGTGACAAGACGTTTTTGCTGCTCAATCTGTTCGGCAAGAAATCCGGCTTCGAGCTGAAACGAGCAGCTGCCGTACAAGGAAAAGCGAGCGGCGATGATAGAGCCGGACAGCTCGATGGGCAGCTCGTCGTTCCGTTCTTCGCCGGCCGTCAGCGTTCCCCAGCCGGCCTCCTCAAAAAAAGCGGCGATTTGTTCCAAGTCGCGAAGCGGATAGCGACGCGCCAGCTGTCTGCCCGCCCAGTATAAAAGGGACGGGGCGTTTTTGCCGAGCAGCTCGGGAAGAAGCGAATGGCGGAGCAGCTCAGCGCCAAACGCCGATTGGGTAATTGATCGAAATGTTTCGTACTGTTTTTCCAATGATGGCTGTCTCATCATGTTCCCCTCTTTCTATCCGTTTTCCCATTATAGCCAAACAGCCGCCGGCATGCACTCTCTTTTTTGCAAAAAACGTGAACGGAGAATGTTTGAACACTTTGTGACAATGTTTTCTTGACGCTTATACAATGTGGGAGTACAATGAATGTGACAAATGCAAGATGGAAATGGAAGGCGTTTCTATTTCCATCCTGTAACGAGGGGGATTTATTTTTATTTACGTTAAAGGGGGTTTACATAATGGCAGGGAATCGCGAGTTTTATTATCGCCGGCTCCATTCGCTGCTCGGGGTTATCCCCGTTGGGGTGTTTTTAGTGCAGCACTTGGTCGTCAACCATTTTGCGACGCGCGGGCCGGAAGCGTTTAACCGGGCGGCTGCGTTTATGGAAAACTTGCCGTTCCGTATTTTCTTGGAAATTTTCATTATTTTCCTTCCATTGCTGTTCCACGCGGTATACGGCATTTACATCGCGTTTACAGCCAAATTCAACACGCGCCAGTACGGCTATTTCCGCAACTGGATGTTCATGCTTCAGCGGATTACGGGCATTATCACATTGATTTTTGTCGTCTGGCACGTGTATGAAACAAGGGTGCAAGCCGCGTTTGGCGCTGAAGTGAATTATGATATGATGGCCAATATTGTCGATAATCCATTTATGCTTTGGTTTTATATTATCGGCATTTTGTCGACCGTCTTTCACTTCGCCAACGGTTTATGGTCGTTCTTCGTCAGCTGGGGTTTAACGGTATCCCCTCGTTCACAGCAAGTGTTCACGTACATTACGATGATCATCTTTGTCGCGCTTTCGATTGTCGGCATTCGCGCCATTTTGGCTTTTGCGTAAAAAATTGATTTCAGCTGTTGGATGACATGAACCGCTGCGTTGGCTCTTGATGGATCGCGCTGCAGCCGTTTGTCGAACGAACGCTTGATCGACAGAGGCAAACCGAGGGACATTGAAGCAAAAGCAGCAATTTTCTAGGGAGTGAGTAGCCATGAAAAAAGGAAAAATCATCGTTGTCGGCGGCGGGTTGGCCGGCTTGATGGCCACGATTAAAATCGCCGAAGCAGGAGTGCCTGTTGAGTTGTTTTCGCTCGTTCCGGTAAAGCGTTCTCACTCCGTCTGTGCCCAAGGCGGCATTAACGGAGCGGTCAACACGAAAGGGGAAGGCGATTCGCCGTGGGAACACTTTGACGATACCGTCTACGGCGGCGACTTCTTGGCGAACCAGCCTCCGGTCAAAGCGATGTGTGAGGCGGCGCCAGGGATCATTTACATGCTCGACCGGATGGGCGTCATGTTCAACCGCACGCCGGAAGGGCTTCTTGATTTCCGCCGTTTCGGCGGGACGCAGCACCACCGCACGGCGTACGCCGGGGCGACGACCGGACAGCAAATTTTGTATGCGCTTGACGAACAAGTGCGCCGCCATGAAGTAGCGGGGCTTGTGACGAAATATGAGCATTGGGAATTTTTAGGGATCGTTTTGGATGACGAACAAATTTGCCGCGGCATTGTCGCGCAAGACTTGCGTTCGATGGAAATCAAAGCGTTTCCAGCCGATGCCGTTATTTTGGCGACCGGCGGCCCGGGGATCATTTTTGGGAAATCGACGAACTCGGTCATCAACACTGGTTCAGCGGCTTCGATCGCCTATCAGCAAGGGGTTTACTACGCGAACGGCGAGTTTATCCAAATCCATCCGACCGCGATTCCAGGCGATGACAAGCTTCGGTTGATGAGCGAATCGGCGCGCGGGGAAGGCGGCCGCGTCTGGACGTATAAAGATGGAAAACCATGGTATTTCCTTGAGGAAAAATATCCGGCTTACGGAAACTTGGTGCCGCGCGATATCGCCGCCCGGGAAATTTTCCATGTGTGCGTCGACTTGAAGCTCGGCATCAACGGCGAAAACATGGTGTACCTCGATCTTTCCCATAAAGATCCGAAAGAGCTCGATATCAAGCTCGGCGGCATTATCGAAATTTATGAGAAGTTCATGGGCGAAGACCCACGCAAAGTGCCGATGAAAGTATTTCCGGCCGTTCACTATTCGATGGGCGGCTTATGGGTCGACTATGACCAAATGACGAACATCAAAGGGTTGTTTGCCGCCGGTGAGTGCGATTATTCCATTCATGGCGCCAACCGTCTCGGGGCAAACTCGCTTCTGTCGGCGATTTACGGTGGAATGGTCGCCGGCCCGAATGCAGTCCGCTACATCCGCGGCCTCGAGAAATCGGCCGATGCGATGCCGTCGACGCTGTACGACCGTTATGTCAAACAAGAGCAGGAAAAATGGGAAAACATTTTGGCGATGGACGGCACGGAAAACGCCTACGTGCTGCATAAAGAGCTCGGTGAATGGATGACGGCAAACGTGACGATCGTCCGCTACAACGACCGGCTGCTGAAGACCGATGAGAAAATTCAAGAGCTGATGGAGCGGTATAAAAACATCAGCGTCACCGATACGTCGAGATGGAGCAACCAAGGGGCGGCGTTTATCCGCCAGCTGTACAACATGCTCCAACTTGCCCGCGTCATTACGCTCGGCGCGTACTATCGCAACGAAAGCCGCGGGGCGCACTACAAGCCGGAGTTTCCGGAGCGCAATGACGAAGAATGGCTGAAAACGACGATGGCCCGCTATACGCCAGACGGTCCGGCGTTCCATTACGAAGATGTCGATGTCTCGTTGATTAAGCCGCGCAAACGCGACTACAGCAAAAAGAAAGAGGAAGTGAAGTAAGATGAGCGAAAACAAAACGGTTCGGTTCATCATCACGCGCCAAGATCGTCCGGATTCCGCTCCATATGAAGAGGAGTTTGTCATTCCGTACCGCCCGAACATGAACGTCATTTCGGCGCTCATGGAAATTCGCCGCAATCCGGTCAACGCCAAAGGGGAAAAAACGACGCCGGTCGCCTGGGAAATGAACTGTTTGGAAGAAGTGTGCGGGGCCTGCTCGATGGTCATTAACGGAAAGCCGCGGCAAGCATGTGCGGCGCTCATTGATAAATTAGAGCAGCCGATCCGCCTGGAGCCGATGCGCACGTTCCCGGTCATCCGCGACTTGGTCATCGACCGGAGCCGGATGTTTGATGCGCTAAAACGCGTCAAAGCATGGATTCCAATCGACGGAACGTACGACTTGGGTCCGGGTCCGCGCATGCCAGAGCGGAAGCGGCAATGGGCGTACGAGCTGTCAAAATGCATGACGTGCGGGGTCTGTCTTGAAGCGTGCCCGAACGTCAACAGCAAGTCGAACTTTATCGGCCCGGCGCCGCTGTCGCAAGTGCGGCTGTTTAACGCCCACCCGACCGGGGCGATGCATAAAGCCGAACGGCTGCGGGCGATTATGGGCGACGGCGGACTGGCCAACTGTGGCAACTCGCAAAACTGCGTGCAATCGTGCCCGAAAGGCATTCCGTTGACGACATCGATCGCGGCGTTAAACCGCGAAACGACGATTCAAATGTTCCGCGATTTCTTTGGAAGCGACGAAGTGTAACAGTTGGACCTCTCATCCCCTCCGTGGCCAGCCATGGAGGGGATTTTGCGCTTGCCCAGCCCCCTTGTCTTTGATCAGGTGGGGAGGCGAAAAAAAGACCTATTTTTCTATTAAATAAGCAAAATTTCGTCACCGCCTCCCTTGCTCTCACATACGATATGGTGAGGAAATACCCATCCGGCAGTTCGGGCCCATTGAGAGCAAGGAGGGTTACCACCGTTGAAGGATCAATCGTTTCAATCGAAGCCGCTTTTGACAAAAAGAGAAAAAGAAGTCTTCGAATTGCTCGTGCAAGATAAGACGACGAAGGAAATCGCCAAAGAACTGTTCATCAGTGAAAAAACCGTTCGCAACCATATTTCGAATGCGATGCAAAAGCTTGGGGTCAAGGGGCGCTCGCAAGCTGTGATTGAATTGCTTCGAATGGGCGAACTGAAACTTTAACTTCCCTCCGAAAGAAGTCTCCTACTTCTAAACGTGAAGGTGCGCCAGCACCAGTGAAAGTGGGAGATGAATTTCGGTTGGCGTTAGCCAACGAATAGGATAGAATATGGCTAGAACGGACACCTTCGGAACGAAGGGAAGCGTAAAGGGTTCTTGTGTGTGGCTTACCTTTCAGCGAACACACACAAGTCGCTTGAAGCCCCCACCTCTAAGCGAAGCGTAGGTGGTGGGTAGTTCACACAATGCCGGCTTTTCCCTTTCCGGGTGGCCGGCTGTTATGTTCCTTTGCGGCCGGACGAGGCTTTGCCGCCTGTCTGGCCTTTTGTCTGCAGCGGCGTTCTATATTTTGTATTGATTATGTCCCCCGGTATTGTAAAATGAAAAATAGAATGGCCGTTGGCTGAGGCACGTTGTTTTGGGGCCAGGCCGCGAAAATGATCAAGGGGAGATTGTATGCCGTCTGCGATGAACGAAAAAACGATTGCCGAGTTGGAAAAATTGCTTCGCTATATCGCCGCCAACTTAAAACAGCGCGGCCGCGAAATTTTAACGAACTACCCCATCACGCCTCCGCAGTTTGTCGCCTTGCAATGGCTGCTTGAAGAAGGGGACTTGACGGTTGGCGAGTTATCGAACAAAATGTATTTGGCGTGCAGCACGACGACCGACTTGGTCGATCGCATGGAGCGAAACGGTCTCGTCGCCCGAGTGCGTGATGAACATGATCGGCGCGTCGTCCGCATTCACCTGCTCGAAAAAGGCGAGCGCATCATTGAGGAAGTGATTGAAAAACGCCAGCGCGATTTGGCCCAAGTGCTGGAAAACTTTTCGGATGAAGAAATTGTCGTTTTTGAGCGCTGTTTGCGCAAACTGCATCAAGAAATGATGAAAGAATGAGGCGATCACTTGGAAAGAGCAATTGGTGTCATTGATTCAGGAGTCGGCGGCTTAACCGTCGCCAAAGAAATTATGCGGCAGCTGCCAAAGGAACAGATCATTTACCTTGGCGACACCGCCCGCTGTCCGTACGGGCCGCGCCCGGTTGAAGAAATTCGCCGATTTACATGGCAGATGATTCACTACTTGCGGCAATATCCGTTGAAAATGCTTGTCATTGCCTGCAACACGGCAACCGCGGTCGCGCTCGATGAAGTGCGGGAGCGGCTTGACATTCCGGTGCTCGGCGTCGTTCATCCCGGCGCCCGCGCCGCCTTGAAGGCGACAAAAAATGGGCATATTGGCGTGATCGGCACGATCGGCACGGTGAGAAGCAAGGCGTACGAAAAGGCGCTCCAATCGATCAATCCGCACGTCCATGTCGAAAGCTTGGCGTGCCCGAAGTTTGTCCCTCTGGTCGAAAGCGGCGATTTTGAAGGGGAGAAAGCGAAGGCGGTCGTCGCCGAGTCGCTCGCTCCGCTGCGCCCGCTGCCGATTGACGTGCTTATTTTAGGCTGCACGCATTATCCGCTGCTTGCCCCGCTGATCCGGGCCTACATGGGCAAAAAAGTGAAACTGATTTGCTCGGGCGGTGAAACGGCTCGCGAAGTGAGCGCCATTTTGCATCACAGCCACCTTCTTTATACGGGCCAGCGCGAGCCGGAGCATTTGTTTTTTACGACCGGTCCGAAAGAGCTTTTTGAAAAGATTTCAAGAAAGTGGTTTGGCAGACCGATCGGCACGGTGGAATCGATTCGCCTGTAGGCAAAAAAATCCTTTAGCGCATAGACGCTAAAGGATTTTTTTATTCTATTTTGGACAGCGGCTCGTATACATAGTAGTACAAACCACGAGTAGGAGGGAACGTCAATGGGCAAACGGACGGTTCATAGATGGACGGCGCCGGTGCTCGCTTCGCTTTTGCTGCTCGGCGGCTGCGGCTTGTTTGGCCAAGATGAAGCAGTGAAGGAAATTGATCCGCCGCAAGACACGAGCTATGTAAAAGACGGCCAGGCGCTCGAGGAGGCAACGAAAAGGAAAGAGGGGGCCAAAGAGGAAGCGAAGGCGACCGAGACGGTCAAGCGAGAGCTTTACCTGATTGACAAAAACGGATATGTCGTTCCGCAAACGGTTGAGTTGCCAAAAACGCAGGCTGTTGCGAAACAAGTGCTTGAGTATTTGGTTGAAGACGGCCCGGTGTCGAATATGTTGCCGAACGGTTTCCGCGCCGTCATTCCGGCAGGGACAACCGTGCTTGGCACCAAACTTGAAAAAGACGGGACGTTGATCGCCGATTTTTCACCGGAATTCAAGCAATACAAACCGGAAGACGAAAAGCGGATTTTGCAAGCTATTGCGTGGACGTTGACGCAGTTTGACAACATTAAGCGCGTCAAAATCCGCATTAACGGTTATGACCAAGAGGTGATGCCGGTCAATAAAACGCCGATTCAAGACGGGGTGAGCCGCGCCGACGGCATCAACATGGAGGCGGGCGGTGTGCCGGACATTACGAATACGCATCCCGTCACCGTGTATTTTGTTGCCCAACAGGGAGAAACGACGTATTATGTCCCTGTGACAAGACGTGTTTCCAACCAAGAGAAAGATGATATCGCGGCGGCGGTCCATGAACTTATTCAAGGGCCGGAAAATGGCAGTGGGCTTGTCGGCGTCTTCCAGCCGGACGCCAAGCTGCTTGACAAGCCAAAATACGAAGATGGCCAAGTCACGCTCAATTTTAACGAAGGCATTTTTGGCAGCAACAAGAAAAATGTGATTTCTGACGTCGTCTTGAACTCGCTTGTGTTGTCGCTCACCGAGCAAAGCGGCGTTGAGAGCGTCGCGATTACGGTGAACGGCAAAGCCGATCTTGTTACGGAAGACGGCAAACCGCTCACAAAACCGGTCGCCCGCCCACAAAACGTCAATACCGGGGCGTTTTAACATCTTTCCGAAAGAAGTCTCCCGCTTCTAAGCAAAGTGAAAGTGGGAGATGAATGTCGGTTGGCGTTAGCCAACGAATAGGATAAAATAAGGTTAGAACGGACCCCTTCGGAACGAAGGAAAGTGTAAAGGGTTCTTGTGTGTGGCTTACCGTTCGGCGAACACGCACAAGTCGCTTGAAGCCCCCGCCTCTAAGCGAAGCGTAGGTGGTGGGGTGTTCACCCAAGCTGGAAACGAATAGGCTGTTATGGTATAACAAAGAGGTGGAAGCGTGCTCCGCCTCTTTGTTTTTTTTGGCAACGGCGGCACGGAGTCGTGATGCAAGGAAGGAGGCAGGACCGACCGGCTCCTGCTGGCAAACGGGAAGGAAAAAGGAGGAAGAGTGAATGAGAGCAGACGGACGACATAACCGTGAGCTGCGCCCTGTACATATACAGCCGCATTATGTGAAACATGCCGAAGGGTCCGTGTTGATTGAAATCGGCGACACGAAAGTGATTTGCACGGCGACGGTGGAAGAAAAAGTGCCGCCGTTTATGCGCGGCGGCGGAAAAGGATGGATCACCGCCGAATATGGGATGCTGCCGCGGGCGACAGAGCAGCGGAATGCGAGGGAGGCAAGCAAAGGGAAAGTGTCGGGGAGGACGATGGAAATTCAACGCCTGATCGGCCGCGCGCTCCGCTCGGTCGTTGAGTTGGAGCGGCTTGGCGAACGAACGGTTTGGATCGATTGCGACGTCATTCAGGCGGACGGCGGAACGCGCACCGCCTCGATCACCGGCGGCTACGTGGCGCTCGTGCTGGCGCTTTCCAAGTTCGTTGACGAAGGGAAGCTCGAGGCGCTTCCAATCCGCGATTTTCTTGCCGCTACATCCGTTGGCATCGATCCGGAGCATGGCGTTGTGCTCGATTTGAATTACGATGAAGACGCGCGGGCAAAAGTCGATATGAACGTCGTCATGACCGGATCCGGCCAGTTTGTTGAAATTCAAGGGACGGGGGAAGAAGCGACTTTTTCTCGCGCCGAGCTCGATGAATTGCTTGAGGCGGCGCACATCGGCATTGAACAGCTGATCGCCGTGCAGCGCCGCGTTTTGGGCGATTGGGCGGCTCGCATCGGGACGAAGCAAGAAGCGAAGCAGGAGGAGGGGACAGAGTGAACAAGATTGTGATCGCGACGAAAAATGCCGGAAAAGTGCGTGAATTTGCCGCTTTGTTTGCGAAGCGGGGCATCGACGTCAAATCGCTGCTTGATTTTCCGGACGTTCCGGACGTCGAGGAGACGGGAAGCACGTTTGCCGAAAACGCCCGGATAAAAGCGGAAGCCATATCTCGCCGTTTCGGCTGCCCGGTGATCGCCGATGATTCGGGGCTGGCGGTCGATGCGCTCGGCGGCCGGCCGGGCGTCTATTCAGCCCGCTATGCCGGTGAAGACAAAAACGATGCGCGCAACATCGCGAAGCTGCTTCACGAGTTGGAAGGCGTGCCGATGGAACAGCGCACCGCCCGGTTTCATTGCGCACTGGCGGTCGCCATCCCCGGGCGGCCGACGGCCGTTGTGGAGGCGGCGTGCGAAGGGTACATCGCCGAAGCGCCGCGGGGAGAAGGCGGTTTTGGCTATGACCCCGTCTTTTATCTTCCGGAAAAGGGGAAGACGATGGCGGAACTCACCCCGGAAGAGAAAAATGAGATCAGCCACCGGGCGAAGGCGCTGGCCAAGCTTGACGAGCAATGGGATGACATCATGGGAGGGGAGGGGCGGACGGAATGAAAGCGGTCGTTGTAAGCGACAGCCACGGGCTCAGCGGCGAACTCTCCGCCATTGTCGAGCGCCATCGCCATGAAGCCGATTTGTTTATTCATTGCGGCGATTCCGAGCTGTCGGCTCAAGCGGCCGAACTTGCTCCATTTGTCGTCGTGCGCGGCAACTGCGATGTTGAAGCGGCGTTTCCGAATGAGCGGACCGAGGAGGCGGAAGGCCTTCGCTTTCTCATCACGCACGGCCATTTGTACGGCGTCAAAACGTCGCTGCTGCGCCTCTACTACCGGGCGAAAGAAACGAGCGCCCATGTCGTTTGTTTCGGCCATTCCCACCTGGCTGGGGCCGAGCAAATCGAGGGGGTGCTGTTCATCAATCCCGGCAGCATCGCCTTGCCGCGCGGGAGAAAAGAAAGAACGTACGCGGTGTTG
The DNA here is from genome assembly GCF_050994965.1 of Geobacillus lituanicus. NCBI lineage: Bacteria > Bacillati > Bacillota > Bacilli > Caryophanales > Anoxybacillaceae > Geobacillus > Geobacillus lituanicus. Next base: position 2,787,719 of record NZ_CP194773.1, on the reverse strand, counting down.
ACCATCGGCGGAGGGCGCGTGCATGTCCAATTTTATGAAGTGAATGGGCAGCCCGTTTCCGGAATGGAACGAACCTTTTCGATCTAAGCGGACAAAACGTCCGCTATTTTTTGTTTTTCGTCTTTGGCAGTTAGAGCGCGTCCGCTTTCTATGAGCCGCCAAGAAAGAAAAAATTTTTGAATCGGCAAATCCTTGATTCTATCAAATTGTAAGCGCATACAAGCAGTTCGACGAATCGAAATTTTCAAAAAACGTTATTGACGGCGCGGTCGTTTCGGATTATTATAATTTTCAAACAAGAGAAACGACTCAAACACATCACCGAGCCGTTTAAAGCAACCGTTGACTGATCAAGGAAGAGGGGAACCGAAGTGGGCGAACAATGGATCTTTTTAAACGGAGAATTTGTGACAAAAGAAAACGCCAAAATTTCCGTGTATGACCATGGATTTTTGTATGGGGACGGCGTATTTGAAGGCATTCGCGTCTATAGCGGCAACGTATTCCGCCTCGAAGAACATATAGATCGGCTATACAATTCCGCGAAATCGATTTTGCTCGACATTCCATATACGAAGGACGAAATGATCGGCCATGTGCTTGAAACCGTCCGCCGCAACGGCTATCAGGATGCATACATTCGCTTAGTCGTTTCGCGCGGGGTTGGCGATTTGGGCCTTGATCCGTACAAATGCAAAACGCCGCAAATCGTCATTATCGTGGAGCCGCTCGCGCTCTTCCCGAAGCATTTATATGAAACCGGCATCGAAGTGGTGACAGTAGCGACGCGCCGCAACCGCTCTGATGTGCTGAGTCCGAAGGTCAAATCGCTCAACTATTTGAACAATGTTCTCGTGAAGATCGAAGCGCATTTGGCCAACGTGAGCGAGGCGCTGATCTTAAACGACCAAGGATATGTGGCCGAAGGTTCCGGCGACAACGTCTTCATCATTAAAAACGGCGTCATTTACACGCCTCCAGGGTATGTCGGGGCGCTGGAAGGCATCACGCGTCAGGCGATTATGGAAATTGCCGTTGATCTCGGCTATACGGTGAAAGAGGAGCCGTTCACCCGCCATGACGTGTATGTGGCAGATGAAGTGTTTTTAACCGGGACGGCAGCCGAAGTCATTTCCGTCATTAAAGTCGATGGCCGGACGATCGGCGACGGGACGCCGGGTCCGCATACGAAGCGGCTGCTTGAAGAATTCCGCCGCCGCGTAGTCGTCGAAGGAGTAAAGGTGTATCCGACGAACGCCAATGTCAGTTGAGCAAGAATGACAACCATATAGCGAGAAAGCGTTGACGAGGATAAGTAGTCAGCGGGGCCAACATCCACAGAGAGCCGGGGGAGCTGCGAACCGGTGATGTTGCCGCTTGATGAACTCACCTCCGAGCGCCGGCTTGAACGCAGATTCGCCAGTAGGGCCGGACGGGTGGGGATGTGCGCTTCACCCGTTACAAAAAACGAGCAGCCGGTTTCGGCTGGCTGCTCCTGAGGCGGCCGTCATGGCCGTGAAGAAGGGTGGTACCGCGGAAAGGAAACCTTTTCGCCCCTTTGGCTGGAAATGCCAGTCATGGTGGGTGAAAAGGTTTTTTATATGGATCACAACCAACGGGGAGGGTCGACGATGGCAAAGATGAACGTGGAGGAGCAGGCGAAGACGAAGACGAGGATGAGCGGGTCGATGATGTTGATCGAAGCGCTGAAGGCGGAGCAAGTCGAAGTCATTTTCGGCTATCCAGGGGGGGCGGTGCTCCCGCTGTATGACGAGTTGTATAAAGCCGGTGTGTTTCACGTCTTGACGCGGCACGAGCAGGGAGCCATTCATGCGGCGGAAGGGTACGCGCGCATTTCGGGAAAACCGGGGGTCGTCATCGCGACATCGGGGCCGGGAGCGACCAACATCGTCACCGGACTGACCGACGCCATGATGGATTCGTTGCCGCTCGTCGTGTTCACTGGGCAAGTAGCGACGAGCGTCATCGGCTCGGACGCCTTTCAGGAAGCCTATGTCGTCGGGATTACGATGCCGATTACGAAACACAACTACCAAGTGCGCGACATCAGTGAGCTGCCGAAAATCATCAAAGAGGCGTTCCACATCGCAACGACTGGACGGCCGGGGCCGGTGTTGATCGATATTCCGAAAGACATCACAACGGCCGAAGGGGAATTCGATTACGATGAAGAAGTTTGCTTGCCTGGGTATCAGCCGACGACGCAGCCGAACCATTGGCAAATCCGCCGTCTTGTCGAGGCGGTCAGCCAGTCGAAGCGGCCGGTCATTTTAGCCGGCGCCGGCGTCTTGCACGCCGACGCGGCAAACGAATTGCGGCAGTACGCCGAGCAGCAAAACATTCCGGTCGTTCATACGCTTCTTGGCCTTGGCGGCTTCCCGGCAGACCATCCGCTTTTCTTGGGGATGGCGGGCATGCACGGGACGTACACGGCGAACATGGCGCTCTATGAGTGCGATTTGCTTATCAACATCGGCGCCCGTTTTGACGACCGGGTCACCGGCAACTTGAAATACTTCGCGCCAAAGGCGACTGTCGCTCATATCGACATCGACCCGGCGGAAATCGGCAAAAACGTGCCGACCAAAATTCCGATTGTCAGCGACGCCAAAGCGGCGCTGCAGGAACTGATCGCCCAGCAAGGCAAACCGGCTGACAACGCGGCGTGGCTCGAACAGCTCAATGAGTGGAAGCGGCGCTTCCCGCTCCATTACGAGCCGGAAGCCGGGACGATCAAGCCGCAAAAGCTTGTCGAAATGATTTACGAATTGACAAATGGCGAAGCGATCGTCACAACGGACGTCGGCCAGCACCAAATGTGGGCGGCGCAATATTACAAGTTCAATCGACCGCACCGGTGGGTGACGTCCGGGGGGCTCGGCACGATGGGCTTTGGGCTTCCGGCAGCGATTGGCGCCCAGCTGGCGGATCGGAGCGCGACCGTCGTTTCCATCGTCGGCGACGGCGGTTTCCAAATGACGCTTCAAGAGCTGTCGGTCATTCAAGAGCTGGGATTGCCAATTAAAATCGTCATCGTCAACAACCAGGCGCTCGGCATGGTGCGGCAATGGCAGGAGCTGTTTTACGAAAAACGGTACTCCCATTCGCTCATCCCGAATCAGCCGGATTTTGTAAAACTCGCTGAAGCATACGGCATACCGGGGCTGCGGGCGAAGACGGAGGCGGAAGCAGCTGAAGTGTTAAAACAAGCGTTTGCGATGGACGGCCCGGTGCTGTTGGATTTCCACGTCCGCGCCGACGAGAACGTGTATCCGATGGTGGCGCCCGGCAAAGGGCTTCATGAAATGGTGGGGGTGAAAGCGTGCGAAGAATTATCACGATGACGGTCAACAACCGCCCGGGCGTGTTAAACCGCATCACCGGGCTGTTTACGAAGCGGCATTACAATATCGAAAGCATCACCGTCGGGCATACGGAAATCGATGGAGTCTCGCGGATGACATTTGTCGTCAATGTCGACGACGAACGGACCGCGGAACAAATTATCAAACAGCTAAACAAGCAGATCGATGTATTGAAAGTCAATGACATCACGGATCAGGCGATCGTCGCCCGTGAGCTGGCGCTTGTGAAAGTGGCGGCTGCTCCGGCGATCCGCCAAGAAATCTACACGCTCATTGAGCCGTTCCGCGCCTCGATCGTCGACGTCAGCAAAGACAGCCTCGTCATTCAAGTCACCGGCGAGCCGGAAAAAGTCGAGGCGTTGATTGAGCTGTTGCGCCCCTATGGCATCAAAGAAGTGGCGCGCACCGGTACGACCGCGTTCACCCGCGGGGCGCAAAAAGCGGCGGCCAACCAGAAAACGGCGTTTATCATTTAACGGCCGCTGTCTCCGTTGCAACGATCGTTGTCAAAACATTGTCGATACGAATAACCGCGCCTGTGCGCAATGAGGGCGCATGGCGGCCCATTTACACTACACGACAAAGGAGAGGGTAATCATGGCAAAAGTCTACTATAACGGGGATGCAAACGAACAATATTTGCAAGGGAAAACGGTCGCGATCATCGGCTACGGCTCACAAGGCCACGCCCATGCACAAAACTTGCGCGACAGCGGCGTCCGCGTCATTATCGGGTTGCGCAAAGGGAAATCGTGGGAGCAGGCGGAACAGGACGGCTTTGAAGTATACTCGGTGCGCGAAGCGGCAAAACAAGCGGATATTGTGATGGTGTTGCTGCCGGATGAGAAACAGCCGGCTGTCTACAAGGAAGAGATTGAACCGGGGCTTGAACCGGGCAACGCGCTTGTGTTTGCGCACGGGTTTAACATTCATTTCAGCCAAATCGTCCCGCCGGAGCATGTCGATGTCTTCTTGGTGGCGCCGAAAGGACCAGGCCATCTCGTGCGTCGCACATATGCGGAAGGAGCCGGGGTGCCGGCGCTCATCGCCGTTTATCAAGATGTAACCGGACACGCGAAAGAAACGGCGCTCGCCTATGCGAAAGCGATTGGTGCTACTCGAGCTGGGGTGTTGGAGACAACGTTCAAAGAAGAGACGGAAACCGACTTGTTCGGTGAACAAGCGGTGCTGTGCGGCGGGCTGACGGCGCTCATCAAGGCCGGGTTTGAAACGCTCGTTGAAGCCGGGTATCAGCCGGAAGTCGCCTATTTCGAGTGTTTGCATGAAATGAAGCTCATCGTTGATCTTCTTTATGAAGGCGGCTTGTCGTGGATGCGCTACTCGATTTCCGATACGGCGCAATGGGGCGACTTTATCACCGGTCCGCGCATCATTAACGACGCCGTGAAAGCGGAAATGAAAAAGGTGCTCGATGACATCCAAACCGGCAAATTCGCGAAAAGCTGGATTTTGGAAAACCAAGCAAACCGTCCGGAGTTCAACGCCATCAACCGGCGCGAGAACGAACATTTGATCGAAGTCGTCGGACGCGAACTGCGGAGCATGATGCCATTTGTGAAAGCAAAACAAAAAGAAGCGGTGGTGCCAGGTGCGAAACATTAAGTTTTTTGATACTACATTGCGCGATGGGGAACAGTCGGCCGGCGTCAATTTGAACTTGCAAGAAAAGTTGGAAATTGCCCGTCAGCTTGAACGGCTGCGGGTTGACATCATCGAGGCGGGCTTCCCCGCCTCGTCAAAAGGCGATTTTGAGGCGGTCAAACAAATCGCCGAAACGGTGAGAACATGCTCGGTCACCGGGCTGTCGCGCTCGGTCCGAAGCGATATTGATGCGGCGTGGGAGGCGTTAAAAGGCGGCGCGGAGCCGCGGCTCCACCTATTCATCGCCACCTCGCCGATCCATATGGTGCATAAATTGCGAATGACGCCGGAACAAGTGATTGAAGCGGCGGTTGAGGCAGTGAAATACGCGAAGCGCTTTTTCCCGATCGTCCAATGGTCGGCGGAAGATGCGTGCCGGAGCGAGCTGCCGTTTTTGGCGAAAATCGTCGCCGAAGTGATCAAAGCCGGCGCCTCGGTCATCAACATCCCGGATACGGTCGGCTATATTACGCCGAAAGAATACGGGGAAATTTTCCTCTATTTGCAAAACAATGTTCCGAATATTGAAAATGTTTCACTCTCCGCTCATTGTCATGATGACTTGGGCATGGCGGTGGTGAACTCGTTGTCGGCCATTGAGCATGGGGCGACGCAGGTCGAGTGCACGATCAACGGCATCGGCGAGCGGGCCGGCAACGCGGCGCTTGAGGAGATCGCCGTCGCCCTTCACATTCGCAAAGATTATTATCAAGTGGAAACGCGCCTCAATTTGCAAGAAATTAAGCGCACAAGCAATCTTGTCAGCAAGCTGACCGGGGTCGTCGTTCCACCCAACAAAGCGGTCGTCGGCAAAAACGCGTTTGCGCATGAATCCGGCATCCATCAAGACGGCGTCTTAAAAGAAAAAACGACGTACGAAATCATTTCACCGGAGCTCGTCGGCGTGCCGTCGAATTCGATGGTGCTCGGCAAACATTCCGGCCGCCATGCGCTTCGCAACCGGGTTGAGGAGCTCGGCTACACGTTGTCCGATGAAGAGATCAATCAGCTGTTTGTCCGTTTTAAAGAACTGGCGGACAAAAAGAAGGATATTACCGACGACGATTTAATCGCGTTGATTTTCGAAGAGAAGTTCGACCACTTCAAAGATTTTTATCAATTGTCTTCCATTCAAGTGCAATACGGGACGAATCAAATTCCGACAGCGGTCGTGGTACTGAAAGACGGGAAGGGGAATGAAATCCAAGAAGCGGCGACCGGCGCCGGCAGCGTCGAGGCGCTGTACAATACGCTCGAGCGCTGCTTCCAAACGGAAGTGACACTGCTTGACTACCGGATTGAGTCGGTCGGCGGCGGCCGCGATGCGCTAGCGCAAGTATTTGTGAAAGTGCGCGTGCGCGATGTTGAAACGAGCGGGCGCGGAACGGCGCAAGACGTGCTTGAGGCGTCGGCGAAAGCGTACATCAACGCCATGAACCGCGTGTTTATGATCGAAGCGATGCGTGCTGAAAACGAAAAGGTGGCAACATCATAAAACGGAGGGATTCAAACATGGGAAACTATCGGATTGCCGTCTTGCCGGGCGATGGCATCGGCAAGGAAGTGACGTCCGGAGCGGTCGAGGTTTTGAAAGCGGTCGGCATCCGGTTTGGCCACGAGTTTGCGTTTGAGTATGGATTGATTGGCGGAGCCGCGATCGATGAAGCCGGGACGCCGCTCCCAGAAGAGACGCTTCGCCTTTGCCAACAGAGCGATGCGGTGCTGCTCGGGGCGGTCGGCGGTCCGAAGTGGGACGACAACCCTCCGCATTTGCGCCCGGAAAAAGGATTGCTTGCCATTCGCAAGCAGCTCGACTTATATGCCAACTTGCGGCCGGTTGTTTGCTATGACAGTTTGGTTTCCGCTTCGCCGTTAAAACCGGATCTCGTGCAAGGCGTCGATTTTGTCATCGTCCGCGAGCTGACCGGCGGCATTTACTTTGGCCAGCCGAGCGGCCGCGTCGTGGAAAACGGGGAAGAAAGAGCGGTTGACACTCTCTTGTATAAAAAGGAAGAAATCGAACGGATCGTGCGCATGGCGTTTATGCTTGCGCGCGGGAGGAAGAAAAAAGTGACGTCGGTCGACAAGGCGAACGTCCTGTCGTCAAGCCGATTATGGCGAGAAGTGGCTGAAGAGGTGGCGAAGGAATTTCCGGACGTCACGCTTGAGCATATGCTTGTTGACAATGCCGCGATGCAGCTCATCCGCGCGCCGAAGCAGTTTGATGTCATTGTGACAGAAAACATGTTTGGCGATATTTTGAGCGACGAGGCCTCGATGCTGTCCGGTTCGCTCGGGATGCTGCCGTCAGCCAGCTTATCCGCTTCCGGGCCGAGTTTGTATGAGCCGGTTCACGGCTCGGCGCCTGATATCGCCGGCATGAACAAAGCCAATCCGATTGCCGCGATTTTGTCGGCCGCGATGATGCTTCGCCTGTCGTTCGGGCTCACTGCGGAAGCGGAGGCGGTCGAGCACGCGGTGCGGCAGGTGCTCGATCAAGGCTTGCGCACTGCGGATTTGGCGCCAAGCGGCGTCCGCATCGTATCCACGAACGAAATGGTCGAAGAAATCAAAGCGGAGGTGCTGGATTATACGACCATTGCTCAAATTAGGACCGTTTATGCCTAAGACGTGCGAGGTGAAAACCAATGAAGCCGAAAACGATCATCGATAAAATTTGGGAAAACCACGTCGTCTACCGTGAGGAGGGCAAACCGGATTTATTGTACATCGATTTGCACTTAGTGCATGAAGTGACCTCGCCGCAAGCGTTTGAAGGATTGCGGCAAAAAGGGCGGAAGGTGCGGCGGCCGGATTTGACGTTTGCGACGATGGACCATAACGTGCCGACCGTTAACCGATTTGTGATTACCGACGAAGTGGCGCGCAACCAAATCGCTGCGCTTGAGCGCAACTGCCGCGAGTTCGGCATCCCACTGGCAGATTTGCATAGCGAAGAGCAAGGAATCGTGCACGTCATCGGTCCGGAGCTCGGCTTGACCCAACCGGGGAAAACGATCGTTTGCGGCGACAGCCATACGTCGACGCACGGGGCGTTTGGCGCGTTGGCGTTTGGCATCGGCACAAGCGAGGTCGAGCACGTGCTGGCGACGCAAACGCTTTGGCAGCATAAGCCGAAAACGCTGCAAATCTGCATCAACGGCCGCCTCGGCAAAGGGGTGACCGCCAAAGATGTCATCTTGGCCATTATCGGCCGCTATGGCGTTGGCGTCGGCACCGGCTATATTATTGAGTTTACCGGTGAGGCGATCCGTCGCATGTCGATGGAAGAACGGATGACGATTTGCAACATGTCGATTGAAGCGGGGGCGAGAGCCGGGCTCATCAGCCCGGATGAAACGACATTCGCCTATTTGCGCGGCCGCAAATATGCGCCAAAAGGCGAAGCGTTTGAGCAAGCGGTCGAACGGTGGCGGGCGCTTGCAAGCGATGAGGGGGCGGAATACGACAAGACGATTGAAATCGACGCGTCGACGATCGCCCCGATGGTGACATGGGGTACAACCCCGGCGATGAGCACATCGGTCGATGGCGTCGTGCCGCATCCCGAGCAGTTTGAAAGCAAAACAGAGCAAAACGCGGTGCGCCGGGCGCTCGAGTATATGGGCTTGAAACCGGGAATGGCGATCACCGATATTCCGGTGCAGCACGTTTTTATCGGCTCATGTACGAACTCGCGCATCAGCGATTTGCGGGCGGCAGCGGGCATTGTCAAAGGAAAAAAAGTCGCTCCGGGCGTGCGCGCGCTCGTTGTGCCGGGGTCGCAGCAAGTGAAAAGACAGGCGGAAGAAGAGGGGCTTGCGCAAATTTTCATCGATGCCGGTTTTGAATGGCGTGAGGCTGGCTGCAGCGCCTGTTTGGGCATGAACCCGGACATCATCCCAGAAGGCGAGCACTGTGCGTCAACGTCGAACCGCAACTTTGAAGGGCGGCAAGGAAAAGGAGCGCGCACGCATCTCGTCAGCCCGGTGATGGCCGCGGCGGCTGCGATTTACGGACATTTTGTCGACGTGCGCCAGCTTGAAGCTGAGCCGGTCTGTTAAATTGACGATCGTGATGGCAAAAGAGGCGGCGCGGCATCCTAGGAAGCCGAGCTCCTTTGCCATCAGTGACATCCATAACGGAAGGGGGAAAGGACGATGAAGCCGTTTACGATCCATCGCGGAAAAACCGCCGGCATCGATCGTGCGAATATTGATACCGATCAAATCATTCCAAAGCAGTTTTTGAAACGGATTGAACGCACCGGCTTTGGCCAGTTTCTCTTTTACGATTGGCGGTATTTGAGCGATGGCACGCCAAATCCGGAGTTTGAGCTGAATCGCCCGGAGAACGAAGGAGCGACGATTTTGATCGCCGATGAAAACTTCGGATGCGGCTCGTCGCGCGAGCACGCGCCGTGGGCGCTGCAAGATTACGGATTCCGCGTCATCATTGCCCCATCGTTTGCCGATATTTTTTACAACAACTGCTTAAAAAACGGGCTGTTGCCGATCCGGCTGGATAAAGAGGATGTCCGCTACTTGCTGCGCCAAAGCGAGCGCGCAGACTATGAACTGACGGTTTCGCTTGAAGAACAGCGGGTATTTGACGATGAAGGATTTTCGCGTCCGTTTGACATTGACCCGTATCGGAAGCAGCTGCTGTTAAAAGGATGGGATGAAATCGATTTGACGTTTGTATATGAACCTTACATTGCCGCGTACGAACAAAAACATTGCCCGCGGCCGTAGCCGTTGTGCGTTTGGCGCGGCAAGGCGGGATGGACGAAGGGTGTCCCAAAAGCGACGGGGCGCCCTTTTTATCGTCCGTTCACGCGCTGGCGCTTCCGTAAGCGAGTCGATCGTCAAAAGGGAAATGTGCCCTCTTACAACGTTTTTTCCATTCAGAAATATCGCGGCGCCACATCTTCCCGCGATCTCTCCTCAATCCGGCGAATCCGTCATTTTTCCCGGCCTTTCGGGCTATATTTGCCTCCCGTCTGAAGGCAGACGTCCTTCTTTTAAAGCCGCCCTGCTTCTTTGTCCCGCTGTGAATGTATGAGCGTGCTGCCATCATGTCGCTGCGGTGTGCCGCACCCCACAGCTTGTGTCGCTGGGGGAAACTTGCTACACTTGTAGTAAGTCAACTACCCCCACTTAGCTAACGCTTGAAGCGGGGGCTTGCAACTCCCCAGAAGTGCGAACGGACTTCGTCCTCCTTCCTTGACTTGGGGTTGCATCAGGGGCAGGTTGACGACTACCCAACGACATAGGTCATGCCTATATCGCTACCGAGTGGCTCGGCATGTCTGTAGGCAGTACTTGACTTCCACGCACAACAGACGGATGTACGCTCGATGTTTTACGGTTGCAACGTTTCCTGCAACCAACTCCCTACATCGAGTAACGGGGATTGGAGTGCCTTGATTCAACGGTTTTCTCCACATTCTTATTCTATCATATACAGAGGAAGGGCGATTCCTCCCCGACTTTCGCTCTCGCTTAGAAGTCGGGGTCTCCTCGCCAAAGATGATGAAAATAGGAGCGGGCGAAGATGGGAAACGAAAAAAAAGGAAAAATCATTATGTTTCCACAAACAAAGGAACGGCTGATCGAAGAAGCGTTTATGGCGCTTGAGGCGAAGCGGTACAAGGAAGCGTTCCGCTTTTTGCGCGCCGCTGAGCAGCTCGGCGACAGCAGCTTTCCGGTTCGGCTCGGGCTCGCTGTTTGCTGCTACGAGCTCGGGGAGTACGACGAAGCCGAATGGCGCTTGGCGGCTTTGCTTGAGGAACAACCGGACAACAGCGAACTGTTGCAGATGTATATTGCGCTTTTGTTGCAGACGAACCGGTACAGCGAAGCGGAAGCAGCCATTCGCGCCGCTTTGCGGCGTCCTTCGCTTTCCGTTTCGCTGCGCGAACAGCTTCGCCAGCTCCTCCGCTTCAGCGAAAAAATGAACACCCGCCCGTTGCCGCCTGCTGAATGGAAACAAGCTAAGCGGCTGCTTGAGTCAGGGGACATCGCCGAGCAAATGCAGTTTATCAAGCAGTTGGAAAAAGAAGAAATCAGCCCCGTATTGCCGCTGCTTAAGCAATATTTGCGCGAGCCGGACAAAAGCCCGATGGCCAAAACGATGCTGCTTCGCCTGCTGACCGTCAAACGGGTCGACGAAGCGGTGACGGTCGAAAAATTCGGCCGCCGCATTGACGTGGTGCCATCCGCGCTAAACGAGCAAGCGGAGACGGAGTTTGCTTCCATGCTTCTTCGCCTGTTGGAACAGCGGCTTTCTGCAGACAGCCCGAGTCTATACGAGACAGCGGCGGAAATTTGGCTCCGTTATGCCTACATCTTATATCCGTTTCCGCCGGAGCCGGCCAACGCCGACGCATGGATGGCCGCCCTTCACTGGATGGCGAGCCGGTTTCAAGGCATCGACGTCGAAACGAATGACGTGGCGGCTCGCTACGGTGTCACAGAAGCGGAGATGGCGGAACTTTGCAAAAAGTTGCATGAGGTAGAGAAACTTTCCTTTTTTTAAATAGAGGGTTCGATGTTGAAACATGGCTTTCATATGTTATAATATAATGGCTGTGCTATGTATCTGTTTTCGCATACTTGCTACATAATCAGAGCATAATAAGAGGATAATGGACAAGCGGATGGCATGATGGATCCGCGCAATGATTTTAGTTGGAGGGAACAGTATGTCAGTCAAATGGGAAAAGCTCGAAGGAAATGAGGGCGTATTGACGGTTGAAGTCGACGCCGAGCAAGTGAACAAAGGCTTGGATGCCGCATTTAAAAAAGTGGTGAAAAATATTGCGCTGCCGGGCTTCCGCAAAGGGAAAGTGCCGCGCGTCCTGTTTGAAAAACGGTTTGGCGTTGAGGCGCTCTATCAAGACGCGCTCGATATTTTGCTGCCAGAGGCGTATGCGAAAGCGGTCGAAGAAGCAGGCATCGAACCGGTGTCAATGCCGGAGATTGACATTGAGCAAATGGAAAAAGGGAAAAGCCTGATTTTTAAAGCGAAAGTGACGGTAAAACCGGAAGTGAAGCTCGGCCAATACAAAGGGCTTGAAGTGGAAAAAATGGATACAACCGTGACGGACGAAGATGTCGAAAACGAATTGAAACGTTTGCAAGAAAATTACGCCGAACTCGTCGTGAAAGAAGACGGGACGGTGGAAAACGGCGATACGGTCGTCATCGATTTCGAAGGGTTTGTCGACGGCGAGCCGTTTGAAGGCGGCAAGGCGGAAAACTATTCGCTCGAAATCGGTTCAGGCACCTTTATCCCGGGGTTTGAAGAACAGCTTGTCGGTATGAAAGCCGGCGAAGAAAAAGAAATTCAAGTGACGTTCCCGGAAGAATACCACGCTGAGCAGCTGGCCGGCAAACCGGCGACGTTCAAAGTGAAAGTGCATGAAGTGAAAGCGAAGCAATTGCCGGCTTTGGACGACGAGTTTGCGAAAGACGTCGATGAAGAAGTTGAAACGCTTGACGAACTGAAAGCGAAAATCCGCGCCCGTCTGGAAGAAGCGAAAAAGAATGAAGCGGAAACGGCGTTGCGCAATGCGGTCGTCGAAAAAGCGGCAGCCAATGCGGAAATCGATATTCCGGCTGTCATGGTGCAAAACGAGACGGACCGGATGCTTCGCGAATTTGATCAACGACTGCAAATGCAAGGGCTGAACTTGCAGCTGTACTATCAATTCTCAGGTCAGGATGAAGCGGCGCTGCGTGAGCAAATGAAAGAAGACGCCGAAAAACGGGTGCGTGCGGCCTTGACGCTCGAAGCGATCGCCAAAGCAGAAAACATCGAGGTAACCGATGAAGAGGTGGAGGAAGAACTCCAAAAAATGGCGGAAGCCTACAACTTGAGCGTGGACAAGTTAAAAGAGCTGCTCGGCAGCTTGGATGGCGTCAAAGAAGATTTAAAATGGCGGAAAACGATCGATTTTCTTGTGGAGCACAGCACGGTTGCGGCATAATAATAAAGGTAGAAGGAACAAGGCGCGAGACGTTCGTGCCTTGTTCTTTATCTCAGTCATTGGCGCCTGGAGGTAATTTTTCAAACTTTTCTAACACATTACAGGTTTTTCATTCGCTTTTTTTGACGCATGTATGGTAAAATAGCGAATACATAAGTTTTTTGCAACATGGGATGGCGAGACATGATACATAACGCAGGTGCGATTTTGTTAGCAAGGGGTGAATGACATGTTTAAATTTAATGATGAAAAAGGGCAGCTAAAGTGTTCGTTTTGCGGCAAAACGCAAGACCAAGTGCGCAAGCTCGTCGCCGGCCCGGGCGTTTACATTTGTGATGAATGCATTGAATTGTGCACGGAGATCGTCGAGGAAGAGCTTGGAAACGAGGAAGAATTTGAATTTAAAGACGTGCCGAAGCCGATGGAGATCAGGGAAATTTTAGATGAATACGTCATCGGCCAAGATGAGGCGAAAAAATCGCTCGCCGTTGCGGTTTACAACCATTATAAACGGATCAATTCCGGCAGCAAAATCGATGATGTCGAGCTGTCGAAAAGCAACATTTTGATGATCGGGCCGACCGGGAGCGGGAAAACGCTGTTGGCGCAAACATTGGCGCGCATTTTAAACGTGCCGTTTGCCATCGCCGATGCGACATCGCTCACGGAGGCAGGCTATGTCGGCGAGGACGTCGAAAACATTTTGCTGAAGCTCATCCAAGCGGCCGATTATGATGTGGAACGGGCAGAAAAAGGCATTATTTATATCGATGAAATCGATAAAATCGCCCGTAAATCGGAAAACCCTTCCATCACCCGCGATGTTTCCGGTGAAGGGGTGCAACAGGCGCTGCTCAAAATTTTGGAGGGAACGATCGCCAGCGTTCCACCGCAGGGCGGCCGCAAACATCCGCATCAGGAGTTCATCCAAATCGACACAACGAACATTTTGTTCATTTGCGGCGGGGCGTTTGATGGCATCGAGCCGATCATTAAGCGCCGCCTCGGCAAAAAAGTGATCGGATTCGGTGCGGAAATGAACCAAGCCGATGTTGATGAGAAAAACTTGCTGTCGAAAGTGCTGCCGGAAGACTTGCTCAAGTTCGGGCTTATTCCGGAGTTCATCGGCCGTCTGCCGGTCATTACGACGCTTGAGCCGCTTGACGAACAGGCGTTGATCGATATTTTGACGAAGCCGAAAAACGCGATCGTGAAACAATACCAAAAAATGCTGGAGCTTGACGGCGTTGAACTCGAGTTTGAAGAAGCGGCGCTCCGGGAAATCGCGAAAAGAGCGATCGAACGGAAAACGGGTGCGCGCGGCCTCCGTTCGATCATCGAAGGAATTATGCTCGATGTCATGTTTGAGCTTCCATCGCGCGAAGATGTGCAAAAATGCATCATTACGCTCGATACCGTGCGCGGCACAAAACCGCCGAAACTCGTCCGCCACGACGGCACGGTCATTGAGCATGAACGGAAAACATCCGCTTAATCAAGAAACCGCCATAAACGGCGGTTTCTTTTTTGGCCGGCGCCATGCCCCGGGCGCCGGCCGGCGCTTTTTTGTTTATTCCCGCCAGTTCGCGGGGATACTATCATACTACATACTAAATCGAAGTCAGGAGGATGTCGGGGCATGGACTGGACGAACATCGTGCTTGTCATTCAGCTGTTTTTCGGCGTCATTATCGGCCTTTACTTTTGGAACTTGTTAAAAGGACAGCGCGTACAAAAGGTATCGATCGATAAAGAGTCGCGCAAAGAGATGGAGCAGCTCCGTAAACTGCGGTCCATTTCTCTTACCGAACCGCTTGCTGAAAAGGTGAGGCCGAAAAGTTTTGACGATATCGTCGGCCAGGAAGACGGCATTAAGGCGCTGAAAGCCGCGCTATGTGGGCCGAATCCGCAGCATGTCATCATTTACGGCCCGCCTGGCGTCGGCAAAACGGCAGCCGCCCGGCTCGTGTTGGAAGAAGCGAAAAAAAACCCGCTTTCTCCGTTCAAAAAAAATGCGGTGTTCGTCGAGCTCGATGCGACGACGGCGCGTTTTGACGAGCGCGGCATTGCCGATCCGCTCATCGGTTCGGTGCACGATCCGATTTACCAAGGGGCCGGGGCGATGGGCCAAGCGGGCATTCCCCAGCCGAAGCAAGGGGCGGTGACGAACGCCCATGGCGGCGTGTTGTTTATCGACGAAATCGGCGAACTTCACCCGATCCAAATGAACAAGCTGCTAAAAGTGCTCGAGGATCGGAAGGTGTTTTTTGAAAGCGCCTATTACAGCAAAGAAAACCCGCAAATTCCAAGCCATATTCACGATATTTTTCAAAACGGGCTGCCAGCCGATTTCCGTCTTGTCGGGGCGACGACGCGCACGCCGAACGAAATTCCCCCGGCTATCCGCTCCCGTTGTTTGGAAGTGTTTTTCCGTGAACTCGATCAAGACGAGATCGCCTTAATCGCCAAAAAGGCGGCGGAAAAAATCCGCCTGAACGTGTCAGAAAGCGGAATTCGCCTGCTTGCCGCCTATGCGCGCAATGGGCGGGAGGCGGTGAACATGATGCAAATCGCCGCCGGTCTTGCCATTACGGAAAACCGTGACAAAATTTTGGATAAAGACATTGAATGGGTCATTCATTCAAGCCAAATGGCTCCGCGCTATGAAAAGAAAATTGCGTCCGCCCCGGCGGTCGGCGTCGTCAATGGCCTTGCCGTGTACGGCCCGAACACCGGCGCGCTTCTTGAAATTGAAGTGACCGCCTTGCCGGCGAAAGGAAAAGGGACGATCAACGTCACGGGCATTATTGAGGAAGAGAGCATCGGCAGCGCCGAAAAATCGGTGCGCCGCAAAAGCATGGCGCGCGGTTCAGCAGAAAACGTCATCACCGTGCTGCGGGCGATGGGGGTGCCGGCCGACCGTTACGACATTCATGTCAACTTCCCGGGCGGCGCGCCGGTCGACGGGCCGTCAGCCGGGGTGGCGATCGCCGTTGGCATTTATTCAGCCATTTACCAGCTGCCGGTTGATCATACGATCGCGATGACGGGGGAAATCAGCATCCGCGGTTATGTCAAACCGGTCGGCGGTGTATTTGCCAAAATCAAAGCGGCAAAACAAGCGGGGGCGAAAAAGGTGATAATTCCGCTTGAGAACATGCAGTCGCTGCTGCGGGAAGTGAGCGGCATTCAAATTATTGCTGTCCGCCGTCTTGAAGAAGCGCTGATGCACGTGTTCGGCGAGGAGGCGCTTCGCCGCGGGCCTGCCTTTTTGCCGGCGGCGGCCGACCGTACAGGGAAAAAGCTTGTATAAAGGCAACGCGCCAACGGAGGGTTGATGGCGAATAGAAAGCGGCTGTTTTTTAGGTGGTCCATGGACGGCTTCGGCGCCGGCGAATCGCCGCCGAAGTCGGTTTTTGTTTGCCTGCAAACGTCAAATTTTACAAACCCCGCTGCCGTACTATACAATAAACGAATAGAAGCGAGAGATGGAGGTGTTCGGCGTGAACGGAAAGAAAAAGGAGACGGTCGTTCCGCTTTTGCCGCTGCGGGGGCTGCTCGTGTTTCCGACGATGGTGCTCCATTTGGACGTCGGGCGCGAGAAATCGGTCAAGGCGCTCGAACAGGCGATGGTGGAGGATCATATGATTTTGCTGACGTCGCAAAAAGATGTCGCCGTCGACGATCCAGACATGGACGACTTGTATAAAATGGGGACGATCGCGCGCGTCAAGCAGCTGCTCAAATTGCCGAACGGCACGTTCCGCGTGCTTGTGGAAGGCATCGCGCGGGCGCTTATCACTGAAGTCGTCAGCGAGGAGCCGTATTTTTCGGTCAAGTTTGAGAAGTTTGCCGACCGGTCGGCGAAAGACTTGGAAGATGAGGCGCTCAAGCGGACGATGCTCGAATACTTTGAGCAGTACATAAACTTGTCGAAACGGCTGTCGGCCGATATTTACGCGTCGATCGTCGACATTGACGAGCCGGGGCGCATGGCCGACATCATCGCCTCGCATTTGCCGCTCAAACTCGAGGAAAAGCAGCGCATTTTGGAAACGATCGACGTGAAAGAGCGCCTCAATAAAATCATTCAAATTTTGCACAACGAAAAAGAAGTGCTTCAGCTCGAGAAAAAGATCAGCGCCCGCGTCAAGCAATCGATGGAGCGGACGCAAAAAGAATATTATTTGCGCGAACAAATGAAAGCCATCCAAAAAGAGCTCGGCGAAAAAGAAGGAAAAACGGGCGAAGTGGAAGAGTTGAAAGAAAAAATTGAGGCGGCCGGCATGCCTGAACATGTGAAAGAAACGGCTCTCAAAGAGCTTGACCGGTATGAAAAAATTCCGGCGACCTCAGCGGAAAGCGCGGTCATCCGCAACTACTTGGATTGGCTTCTCGCCTTGCCGTGGTCGAAGGAGACAGAAGACATTCACGATATTAAGCGGGCGGAAGCCATTTTAAATGAGGAACATTACGGACTCGATAAGGTGAAAGAGCGGGTGCTCGAGTTTTTGTCGGTGCAACAGCTGACGAAATCGTTAAAAGGTCCGATTCTTTGCCTTGCCGGACCGCCGGGGGTCGGCAAAACGTCGCTTGCCCGCTCGATCGCCAAAGCGCTCGGCCGTCGCTTTGTCCGCATGTCGCTCGGCGGCGTGCGCGACGAATCGGAAATTCGCGGCCATCGCCGCACATACGTGGGGGCGATGCCGGGCCGCATCATTCAAGGAATGAGAAAGGCGGGCACGATCAACCCGGTTTTTTTGCTCGATGAAATCGATAAAATGTCAAGCGATTTTCGCGGCGATCCGTCGGCCGCTATGCTCGAGGTGCTCGATCCCGAACAAAACCATGCGTTCAGCGACCATTATATTGAAGAGCCGTACGATTTGTCGAAGGTAATGTTTATTGCGACTGCCAACTATTTGGCGGCGATTCCGCAGCCGCTGTTGGACCGGATGGAAGTGATCGAGATTCCGGGCTATACCGAAGTTGAAAAGCTCCATATTGCGAAGCGGCATTTGCTGCCGAAGCAGCTCGATGAGCACGGCTTGAAAAAAGCGGCGCTGCAAGTGCGCGATGATGCGATGCTTGCCATCATCCGCCATTATACGCGCGAAGCTGGAGTGCGGGAGCTGGAGCGACAGTTGGCGGCGATTTGCCGGAAGGCGGCCCGCCTCATTGTCTCCGGTGAGAAAAAACGGGTCGTCATCACAGAAAACAATCTCGAAGAATTTTTAGGAAAACGAAAATACCGCTATGGACAGGCGGAAGCGGAGGACCAGATCGGCGTGGCGACCGGTCTTGCGTACACCGCGTTTGGCGGCGATACGCTCGCCATTGAGGTGTCGCTCGCGAAAGGTAACGGCAAACTTGTGTTGACCGGAAAACTCGGCGATGTGATGAAAGAATCGGCGCAGGCGGCGTTCAGTTATGTTCGATCGCGCGCTGAGGAACTCGGCATCGATCCGAAATTCCATGAAATGTACGATATCCATATCCATGTCCCGGAGGGTGCGGTGCCAAAAGACGGGCCGTCTGCAGGCATTACGATCGCCACCGCACTCATTTCCGCGCTGACGGGCAAGCCGGTGAGCCGCTTTGTTGGCATGACCGGCGAAATTACGCTGCGCGGCAGGGTGCTTGCGATCGGAGGCTTGAAAGAGAAAACGTTAAGTGCCCACCGCGCCGGGCTGAAAACGGTCATTTTGCCAAAAGACAATGAAAAAGATTTAGCGGACATTCCGGAAACGGTGAAGCGCGACTTGCGCTTTGTACTCGTCTCCCATCTCGATGAGGTGCTGCCGCATGCGCTCGTGGGGTGGAAGCGATGAACGTAACAAAAGCGGAGCTCGTCATCAGCGCTGTCAAGCCGGAGCAATATCCGGACGGCGGGCGGCCGGAAGTGGCGCTCGCCGGCCGTTCGAACGTCGGAAAATCGTCGTTCATCAACAAAATGATCAACCGGAAAAACTTGGCACGCACCTCATCGAAGCCGGGCAAAACGCAGACGTTGAACTTTTATTTGATTAACGATTCGTTTTACTTTGTCGACGTGCCCGGCTACGGCTTTGCCCGCGTTTCAAAGCAGGAGCGGCAAAAATGGGGGAAGATGATGGAAACATATTTTACGACGCGCCAGACGCTCCGGGCGGCGCTCTTACTCGTTGACTTGCGCCACCCGCCGACAAAAGACGATGTGATGATGTACGAGTTTTTGAAGCATTATGACATTCCGGTCGTCGTCATCGCCACGAAAGCGGACAAAGTGCCGCGCGGCAAGCAGGCAAAGCATGCGAAAATCGCGCGTGAAACGCTGAACATAGCAGACGGCGACCCGCTCATTTTGTTCTCCGCCGAGACCGGACAAGGAAAAGAGGAAGCATGGGCAGCGATCATGCCGTTTTTAGCTGGATGATGGAAAAAAGGCGTCCCGTTTTTTGGAGCGGGACGCCTTTTTAGAAGGCTGATGACGGAGGGGAGACACGGTCTCCCCAAACGGTTTTTTCGGGTTGAACCGCTTGGCGGCGCTATAACGTCATTTTCGTGCGATGTTGACAAATTCAGCGAGTCTATTGTTCTTCACCAGCCTTTTCCGCCCGCGGGCTGGCCGTTCTGTTGGCGGAAACCGCTTTTTCGCCTGCTTACTTCCGTTTGGCCCATAGCACATACACTCCAACGGCGATCAGCCCGAGCGGCCAAAATGTCCAGACTGAAGAAAGCCCGGTCTGCAACAGTTGAAAGAGCGGCTGGCCGCGGCCGGAAAACGTCAGTACAACGGCGAGAAAGAAAAAAAAGACGCCGAAGCCGGCCCCGCCTTTTTGCTTGCGGCTGCTGGCCAAAAAGGCAAGTGCCGTAATGAAAAAAAACACGTTCATCCCGTGCGGCCAGGACGGAAACGCCTCAACGAGCAGCAGTTCGACGCCGAAGCCGAGCAAAAGGAAGCCAGGGAAGACATACTGGTATTCGCGCGCGGAATACGCTTGGCCGAGCAGGGCGGCGCCGCAAATGGCAAGCAAAGCCGGCCAGCCTTGAAAAAGGCGCAAAAACGGGATTGACAGTTGCCCGGCGAGGAAATACAGCCCAAGGCCGATGAACAGAATGCCGGAGAAAGCGGCTTTTTGTTTCATGGTCATATGTCCCCCGTTTCCCATATAGACATGTTTATGGTAGAATGGTCACTGTATACAGTTTATCATAGCTTTCGACGGATGTTCACAATTTTTTCAAACTGGAATGACTGACAGCCATGATATAATAGTAGAAGGGATTTGGCTAAAAGGGGGGATGGCATTGTGCAAGTCATCGTTGTCGGCGTGAATTACAAAACCGCCCCTGTAGAAATTCGTGAAAAGCTGGCGTTTGGCGAGGCAGAGCTTGGAGAGGCGATGCGGCGGCTCGCCAAGCAAAAAAGTGTGCTCGAAAACGTCATCGTGTCGACATGCAACCGGACGGAAATTTACGCGGTCGTCGATCAACCGCATACCGGCCGTTACTATATTAAGGCGTTTTTGGCTGAATGGTTTGGCCTTGAGGCGGAAGCGATCGCTCCGTATTTGCTTGTCTTTGAAGGGGAGGCGGCCGTTGGCCATTTGTTCCGCGTCGCCGCCGGCTTAGATTCGATGGTGCTCGGGGAAACGCAAATTTTAGGACAAGTGAAAGACAGCTATTTGCTCGCCCAAGAGATTGGGACGACTGGCACGATTTTCAACCATCTGTTTAAACAGGCGGTGACGTTCGCCAAGCGCGCCCATTCAGAAACAGGCATCGGCGCGCATGCGGTATCGGTCAGCTATGCAGCCGTTGAGCTGGCAAAGAAAATTTTCGGCCGTCTGGCGGATAAGCATGTGTTGATCATCGGCGCCGGCAAAATGGGTGCGTTGGCGGCGCAAAACTTGTATGGCAGCGGCGTTGGCAAAGTCACAGTCGTCAACCGGACGCTCGAAAAAGCGAAGCAGCTCGCCAAGCAGTTCGCCGGCGAAGCAAAGCCGCTCAGCGAGCTGTCGTGTGCGCTTCTGGAAGCTGATATCGTCATCAGCTCGACTGGATCAAAAGGCTATATATTGACGAAGGAAATGGTGGCGCCGCTTGAGAAAATGCGCAAAAGCCGTCCACTTTTTATGGTTGATATTGCGGTGCCGCGCGATTTGGATCCGGCGTTGGCCGAGTTGGAGACGGTCTTTTTGTATGATATTGACGATTTGCAAGATGTGGTGGCCGCCAATTTGGCCGAGCGGCAAAAGGCAGCGGCCCGCATTGAAACGATGATGGAGGCCGAACTCGTTGCGTTCAGCCAATGGCTGCAGACGCTCGGAGTCGTGCCGGTTATTGCGGCGCTGCGTGAAAAAGCGCTCGCCATTCAGGCGGAAACGATGAAAAGTTTGGAGCGGAAATTGCCGCACTTGTCGGAGCGCGACCGGAAAGTGTTGAACAAGCATACGAAAAGCATCATCAATCAGCTGCTCCGCGACCCGATTTTGCAGGCGAAAGAGCTTGCCGCCGGCCCGAATGCCGGGGAAGCACTCGAGCTGTTTATGAAAATTTTTAATATCGAAGATGCGGTGAAAGCGCAGCAGCAAGGGATGAAACGGGAAGAAACCGTGCGGAACGACCGGCAGCAAGCGGAAGCGGCCCGCCCATCGTGGCAGCTGTAAGGTGGGATGGTTGTGGCGCCGTTGTACGAACTGTCGATTTTGCTTTACATTGCGTCCATCCTGCTATACTTCATTGATTTTTTGCAGCAAAACCGGAAGGCGAACGAAACCGCCTTCTGGTTGCTTTCTGTTGTCTGGCTGCTGCAAACGCTGGTGTTCGCCTTTCGTATCATCGAAACGAAGCGCTTTCCGATTTTGACGATGTCGGAAGGGCTTTATTTTTACGCTTGGCTTCTCATCACGCTGTCGCTCGTGATCAATCGGCTGCTGCGCGTTGATTTTATCGTTTTTTTCACGAATGTTCTTGCCTTTTTTATTTTGGCCATTCACACGTTCGTGCCGTCGTCGCAGTCGCCGGCCATCGCCGAACGGCTCGTCTCGGAGCTCTTGATCATCCATATTACGCTCGCGCTCGGAGCATACGCCGCGTTTTCGTTGTCCTTTATTTTTTCGGTGCTGTACATGTTGCAATACAGTTTGCTGAAAAGAAAAAAATGGGGGGCGCGCCTATGGCGGATGGCCGATTTGGCGAAGCTCGATTTTTTGTCGTATGTTTTAAATTTGCTCGGTTTGCCTATGTTGTTACTAGGGCTGATTCTCGGCGTCATCTGGGCGTACATCCAAATTGACCACTTCCATTGGTATGACGCGAAAGTGCTCGGATCGTTTGTCGTTCTTCTTGTTTATGGCATCTACTTTTACAAACGGGTCGTCCGGCAGATGCAAGGAAAGGCGATCGCGTTATGGAACATCGGCTCGTTTTTATTTTTGCTTGTCAACTTTTTCTTGTTTGGCAGTTTGTCAAAATTTCATTTTTGGTATGCGTAACTGGGGAGGAACGAAATGCGGAACATTGTCGTTGGCTCGCGGCGCAGCAAGCTCGCCTTGACCCAGACAAACTGGGTCATCGCCGAATTGAAGCGTCTCGGGGCGCCGTTTACGTTTGAGGTGAAAGAAATCGTCACAAAAGGGGACCGCGTCCTTGATATCACGCTTTCCAAAGTGGGCGGAAAAGGGCTGTTTGTGAAAGAGATCGAGCATGAACTGCTCACCGGCGGCATCGATATGGCGGTTCACAGCATGAAAGACATGCCGGCGGTGCTGCCGGACGGATTGGTGATCGGCTCGGTGCCGCGCCGCGAAGATGCGCGCGACGTGCTCGTGAGCAAGGGAAAGCGGACGCTGTCTGACTTGCCCCCGGGAGCGGTCGTCGGCACGAGCAGTCTGCGCCGTTCGGCGCAGCTGCTTGCCTATCGTCCGGATTTGACGGTCAAGTGGATTCGCGGCAATATTGATACGAGGCTGGCGAAGCTGGAGAACGAAGATTACGACGCGATCGTGCTGGCGGCCGCCGGCCTGGCGCGCATGGGCTGGAGCGATGAGGTGATCAGCGACTACTTGTCGCCGGACATTTGCGTCCCGGCGGTCGGCCAAGGGGCGCTCGCTGTGGAATGCCGTGAAGACGATGAGGAGCTGCGCGAATGGTTACACCGCCTGAACGATGAGCGAACCGAACGGGCGGTGCGGGCGGAGCGCGCCTTTTTGCAGCAAATGGAAGGCGGCTGCCAAGTGCCGATTGCCGGCTATGCGGAAGTGGAAGGGGAAACGGTGCGTCTCACCGCGCTTGTTGCCTCGCCGGATGGCAACGAAATATACAAAGAAATCGTGGCCGGCGTTGATCCGGAGGCGGTCGGCCGGCAGGCGGCCGCCATGTTGAGCGAGAAAGGGGCGAAGGCGCTCATCGAGCGAGTGAAAAAGGGGTTGGACCATAATGCCTGAGAGCCCGCTTGCCGGCAAAACCGTGCTCGTGACCCGCGGGCAGGAGCAGGCAGCGCCGTTTTCCGCCAAGCTGCGCGCTGCCGGCGCTGTGCCGGTGGAGATTCCGTTCATTGCCATCAGGCCGGCCGCCGCGCCGGAAGACATCGCCGCTGCAGCCGAACGGCTCGATTGTTACCGTTGGCTTATTTTTACAAGTGCCAATGCGGTTCGCTTCTTTTGCCCGCATATCGCTTCGCCGGCGCCCGTGCCGGACATCGCTGTTGTCGGTCGGAAGACGGCGGCGGCGCTTGCTGAGTTCGGCTTTTCGCCTGCGCTCATGCCGGACGATTTCACTGCCGAACAGCTGGCAGCCGCCCTTGCGCCCCGCCTCCGCCATGGAGACCGGGTGTTGTTTGTCAAAGGGGATTTGGCCCGCCCGACGTTGCCTGAAGCGCTAAGGGAAGCGGGGGCGTTGGTCGATGAGCTGACGGTGTACCGCACGGTGCCTGATGCAAGCGGACGTGAGCGGCTGTTGGCGCTGCTATGCGAGCGGAAAATCGATGTGATCACGTTGATGAGCCCTTCGGCCGTCCATAGTCTTGTCCGTCTTCTCGGCAGCAACGCGCCGACTCTTCTTGAAGGCGTCACCATTGCCTGCATCGGGCCGGTGACGAAAAGAGCAGCTGTGCAGGAAGGGATCACCGTACATATTTGTCCAACCGATTATACAACTGATGGTATGATAAAAGCGATGGAACAATATTTTTCAGTGGAGGGACGATAAAATGCCGTTGACATTTGACCGTCACCGCCGCCTGCGACAAACGGCTGCCTTGCGGGCGATGGTGCGCGAGACGCATCTTCGCGTCGATGATCTCATTTATCCGCTGTTTGTCGTGGAAGGAAGCGGTATTCGCCGCGAAGTGCCGTCGATGCCAGGGGTGCACCATTTGTCGCTCGACCGCCTGGCGGAAGAAATGGATGAAATCGCCGGGCTTGGCATTCCGGCCATCATGTTGTTTGGCGTGCCGGATGACAAAGATGAAGCCGGCTCACAGGCGTATTGCGAAACCGGGATTGTCCAACGAGCGATCCGCGAAATCAAAGCGAAGCATCCGGAGATCGTCGTCATCGCCGACACATGTTTATGCGAATACACAAGCCACGGCCATTGCGGCGTCGTCGAGAACGAACAAGTGCTGAACGACCTGTCGCTTGAGCTGCTCGTCAAAACAGCGGTCAGCCAGGCGCAAGCGGGCGCTGACATCATTGCGCCGTCGAACATGATGGACGGCTTTGTCGCTGCCATCCGTCAAGGATTGGATGAAGCCGGATTCGAGTACGTACCGATCATGTCGTACGCCATTAAATACGCTTCGGCGTTTTACGGCCCGTTCCGCGATGCGGCCAACAGCGCGCCGCAGTTTGGCGACCGGAAAACGTATCAAATGGATCCGGCCAACCGCCTTGAGGCGTTTCGCGAAGCGGAGTCGGATGTGAAAGAAGGCGCCGATTTCTTGATGGTCAAACCGGCGCTTGCCTACATGGACATCATCCGCGACATCAAAAACCGCTTTCCGCTGCCGCTTGCCGCTTATAACGTCAGCGGCGAGTATGCGATGGTCAAGGCGGCGGCGCAAAACGGCTGGATTGATGAAAAAGCGGTCGTCATGGAAATGCTGACCGGCATGAAGCGGGCCGGCGCCGATTTGATCATCACGTATTTTGCGAAAGACGTCGCCCGTTGGTTGGCAGAATAAAGAGAGGAGGCGGAACGGTGCGAAGCTATGAACGGTCAAAAGGCGCCTACAGCGAGGCGCTCAAGCTGATGCCGGGCGGGGTGAACAGCCCGGTGCGCGCCTTCAAGTCGGTCGGCATGACGCCGATCTTTATGGCGCGCGGCCAAGGTTCGAAAATTTATGATATTGACGGCAACGAATATATCGACTATGTGTTGTCGTGGGGGCCGCTCATTTTAGGGCATGCCCATCCGCACGTTGTGGAA
The DNA here is from genome assembly GCF_050994965.1 of Geobacillus lituanicus. Taxonomy (NCBI): domain Bacteria; kingdom Bacillati; phylum Bacillota; class Bacilli; order Caryophanales; family Anoxybacillaceae; genus Geobacillus; species Geobacillus lituanicus. Next base: position 2,762,264 of record NZ_CP194773.1, on the reverse strand, counting down.
GCGCTAAAGCGCGTGGCGGAACAAGGGACGAGCTTTGGCGCCCCGACGTTGCTCGAAAATGAGTTGGCCAAACTCGTCATCGAGCGGGTGCCGTCGGTTGAAATCGTGCGCATGGTCAACTCCGGAACGGAGGCGACGATGAGCGCGCTTCGTCTCGCGCGCGGCTACACGAAGCGCAACAAAATTATCAAATTCGAAGGCAGCTACCATGGCCATGGCGATTCGCTGCTCATTAAAGCCGGCTCCGGCGTGGCGACGCTCGGCCTGCCGGACAGCCCGGGCGTGCCGGAGTCGGTCGCCCAGCATACGATCACCGTTCCGTATAACGATTTAGACAGCGTTCGCTACGCGTTTGAGCGGTTTGGCGAAGACATCGCCGCGGTGATCGTCGAACCGGTCGCCGGCAACATGGGTGTCGTGCCGCCGGTGCCTGGTTTTTTGGAAGGGCTGCGGGACGTGACGAAACAGTATGGCGCCCTGCTCATTTTTGACGAGGTCATGACCGGCTTCCGCGTGGACTACCATTGCGCCCAAGGGTATTATGGCGTTGAGCCGGATTTGACGTGTCTCGGCAAAGTGATCGGCGGCGGTCTGCCGGTTGGAGCGTATGGGGGAAAAGCAGAAATTATGGAGCTCGTCGCACCGAGCGGGCCGGTGTACCAAGCAGGCACGCTGTCCGGCAACCCGCTTGCCATGATCGCCGGTTACGAGACGCTTCGCCAGTTGACGCCGGAAACGTATGAAGAGTTCAAGCGCAAAGCGGCGCGCCTTGAAGAAGGGTTGCGCCAGGCCGCCGAAAAATATGACATTCCGCATACGATCAACCGCGCCGGGTCGATGATCGGCTTGTTCTTCACGAACGAACCGGTGGTCAATTACGAAACGGCGAAAACGTCCGACTTGGAGCTGTTTGCCGCTTATTACCGGGAAATGGCGAATGAAGGCATTTTCTTGCCCCCGTCGCAATTTGAAGGGCTGTTTTTGTCGACGGCGCACAGCGATGAGGATATCGAGTACACGATTGCCGCAGCGGAGCGGGTGTTTGCCCGTCTGCGCAAGGAGTGAACCAAATCAGGCTGCTGATCGACGGCAGCCTGATTTTTTTATCATACCGTCTCTTTTTCACTCATACAATGGATAATGTCATAGAATCCATTAGGCGAAGGGACGGAAGGAGGAGGCCCGGTTGGAGCAATCGTATTTGCGGTTTTCATTGGAAGAATCGGTCTGGTTTAAAAACGGACAGGAAGTCGCCGAATTTTTGTCGATTTCTCTTGATCCTGTGATCTCTGTCGACGAGTACGATCAATATATTACGATTCGCGGGGCGCTGGAATTAAACGGAGAGTTTCGTCCGGGGGACGGGGGAGAGGCCACGGAAGCAGACAGTGATGCGTTCGAATTTGCCAGCTACCGCTACATCCAGCATATTTCCGTGCGCGAGGATGGCATTAGCGAGCTGTCGCACCGGTTTCCGATCGATATTACCATTCCGCGAAACCGCATTCGCGACCTTGACGATGTATATGTCACAGTGGAATCGTTTGACTATGATCTTGGCGACAACGGCAGGCTGCTTGTGACCGCCGACATTTCGATCAGCGGCATTAGCGAAGCGCCGCTTGTCGATGACTTGCCTGCTGATGACGAAGAGGAAGAGCTGCTTTTGGCCCCGTTTGAGTCGATCGCCCGCAAGGAGGCAGCCGGCGACGAAGCGTTCATACCCGAGGATCGTCCCGCCGCTGCAGGCGAGGAACTGCCGGCTTCCGCCTTTGAACCGACGGCTGTGCGTCATGAAGAAACGCCGCCTGATGAAGAGGCGGGTGTAAAAGAGCCGTTTTTGCCAATCGAGACGGAAACGAAAGCGGTGAGTGCGGAAGCGGAAGAAGACATGGCGACTTTGCTGCCGCCGACCGAGGCGAAAGTGTCGATCGGCGCCGCGAAAAAAACCGCCGAGGAAGACAAGGAAGAGCAAGCAACGGAAACGAAAAGCGAAAACGCCCTGTATTTAACAAAGCTGTTTGCGAAAAGCGAGGCGGAAGAGTTTACACAAGTCAAAATTTGCATCGTCCAGCAAGGGGACTCGTTGGACAAGATTGCCGAACGATATGATGTCACCGTTTCCCAACTTTTGCGCGCCAACGATTTGGAAAGCCCGGATGATGTGCACGAAGGGCAGCTGTTATATATTCCGGCCATGGCGGGAAGCCGTCCTTTCGCCTGAAAGGAACGCTTTCCGTTTCTTTTGCCGGTGAGGGGGCGTAACGATGGCCATACGGTCTGAAACGTACCGCGCTGTGCTCAGGCAATATGGGCTTCGGCCGCGGCATATCGAGCAGTGGGGCAAAGCGGTTAAAGTATACACCGACAGCGGGCTGTTTGCTTTAAAGCCGCTTGAGAGCGAACAAGAGGCAGCCGCCATTTGGCAGTCGCTCCATTATTATGGCCGCCACTGCCCCCCGCTTTATGGGACGAGGCAGCGGTCGTTGTTTGCAGCGGAGGGAGGGCGCCTTTATTACTTGCAAGCATGGCGTGAAGATGAAGCGGGGTCGAGAGAGACCGCTGTTCGCCCTTTTTTTCGCGAACTCGCCCGCCTTCACCGCACGACGGTCCGCACCGTGCAAGCGAGTGAAGAGGAGATCGACGCCTACCAAAAACAAAAAAAAGACGAATGGCAACGGGCGCGGGCCGTTTGGGAGGAGCGGGTCGAACGGTACGAGACAGCGTGGTACATGTCGCCGTTTCAGCTGCAATGCTGTACGTATTTCCATGAAGTGATGCGCGCGTATTGGTTTGCCGAGGAGCAGCTTGCTGCTTGGGAGGAAGCGGTGAAGGAAACGAAGCAATGGCGAATCGTCTGGGTGCACGGAAAGGCGCGCCTTTCTCATTACGTGGCGCCGTATTGGATCAGCTGGGAGCGGGCGCATTGGAATTCTCCGGTATACGATTTAGTTTCTATTTTTCGCAACCATGTGCGCACAATTTCACCGCTTGAACGGGAATGGTTCGATGGGCTTGCTGAGTATGAAACGGAACTGCCGTTGTCCGCCGCAGAACGGGCGTTTCTCTACAGCCATTTGGCCGAACCGTGTGGGTTTGTCCGCTGCCTCGAACGCTATGAGGCCGTTTCACATAAGGAACGGAACGAGCGTGAGCACGTTGCTGCCCTGCTGCGCTGCTATATGGCTTTTAAAAACATGGAGGCCGTTGTCATGCATCTTGTCCAACGCGATGCTGCGCAGCCGCAGGATGAAACGGCCGGCTCTGAAACGCCAGCGGAAGAGGACGGCAGCGGTTAAATCCATTCCAAGTGGAGCGCCACAGCGAGCAAAACAAAAACAGCCAGCAAAATGACGTCAAATGTCGTCGGCAAAAAAATGGTGCGAATGGCTTGAAAAATGGTGAGCGGGATGATCACTTGGGCGCAGACGGCGCGCACTTGCCTCAGCCAAGGCGGCCATGAATACGGGTTGAATCGCCGCATCGGTGTTCCCTCCTTCCCGGGTTTACTATACAATATGAAACAACAAAATGTTTGTCACCAACCGCCGGCCAATGGAATAAATAAATAAAAACTTGGCAAAGATGATGGACAATGGTAGTATAATAATCGAACAATGATGACAAAAGCGAAGACGGGGAGGAGTACAGCGGTCCGCGCCTGCAGAGAGGGAAATCGGAAGCTGCGAGATTTCCTAGGATGACGGTTGCTGGAAGGTCGCCCTTGAGCTGCTTCTTTGAAAGGCGCTGCTGCCGAGTAGAGGAAGCCGGCATCATGCCGTTATGCCAATGAAGCGCTTAAGCTTCTAGAAGGCCGGTCAACCAAACTGATTGTGGGCTCGCCAGCCGATGTTTCACCGGTGGGTTGGCCGTGTTGCGGTTCTCTTCATCACCAGCCTTCTAGGCTTAAGAAAAAAGGTGGTACCGCGAAAGCAGCTCCTTTCGTCCTTTTTGGATGAAAGGGGCTTTTTTGCTTGCCGGCTGTGCGGCATTGCTTAGTGGGAAGCCGCCGTCGGCCGCATTGTCCATCATGTTGAAGGAGGGAAATGAAACATGGCACAGCACGAAGTGTCGATGCCGCCGAAATACGACCATCGCGCCGTTGAAGCCGGGCGCTACGAATGGTGGCTGAAAGGAAAATTTTTTGAAGCGACCGGTGATCCGAACAAACGACCGTTTACGATCGTCATCCCGCCGCCCAACGTCACCGGCAAATTGCACTTAGGGCATGCGTGGGATACGACGCTGCAGGACATCATTACCCGCATGAAGCGGATGCAAGGGTATGACGTTTTGTGGCTTCCGGGAATGGATCACGCCGGCATCGCCACCCAGGCGAAAGTCGAGGAAAAATTGCGCCAGCAAGGGCTGTCGCGCTACGATTTAGGCCGGGAAAAATTTTTAGAAGAAACGTGGAAGTGGAAGGAAGAATACGCCGGCCATATTCGCAGTCAATGGGCGAAGTTAGGGCTTGGGCTTGATTACACGCGCGAGCGGTTTACGCTTGACGAAGGGCTTTCCAAAGCGGTGCGCGAAGTGTTCGTCTCGCTCTACCGGAAAGGGCTCATTTACCGCGGCGAATACATCATCAACTGGGATCCGGTGACGAAAACCGCGTTGTCGGACATTGAGGTTGTTTATAAAGAAGTGAAAGGCGCGCTCTACCATATGCGCTATCCGCTCGCCGACGGCTCCGGCTTCATCGAAGTGGCGACGACCCGTCCGGAGACGATGCTCGGCGATACGGCCGTTGCCGTGCATCCGGATGACGAGCGGTACAAGCACTTGATCGGCAAAATGGTGAAACTGCCGATCGTTGGCCGCGAAATTCCGATCATTGCCGACGAATATGTCGATATGGAGTTCGGCTCCGGAGCGGTCAAAATTACGCCGGCGCACGACCCGAACGACTTTGAAATCGGCAATCGCCACAACTTGCCGCGCATTCTCGTCATGAACGAAGACGGCACGATGAATGAAAACGCCATGCAATACCAAGGGCTTGACCGGTTTGAATGCCGGAAGCAGATCGTCCGCGATTTGCAAGAACAAGGCGTTCTCTTTAAGATTGAAGAGCATGTTCACTCGGTCGGCCATAGCGAACGAAGCGGCGCGGTTATTGAACCGTATTTGTCGACGCAATGGTTCGTGAAAATGAAGCCGCTCGCCGAAGCCGCCATCAAGCTCCAGCAAACGGACGGCAAAGTGCAGTTCGTGCCGGAACGGTTTGAAAAAACGTATTTGCATTGGCTTGAGAACATCCGCGACTGGTGCATCTCGCGCCAGCTTTGGTGGGGGCACCGGATTCCAGCTTGGTACCATAAAGAAACGGGTGAAGTGTACGTCGACCATGAGCCGCCCAAAGACATCGAAAACTGGGAACAAGACCCGGATGTGCTTGATACATGGTTCAGCTCGGCGCTCTGGCCGTTCTCGACCATGGGCTGGCCGGATACAGAATCGCCGGATTACAAGCGCTACTACCCGACCGATGTGCTGGTCACCGGCTATGACATCATTTTCTTCTGGGTGTCGCGCATGATTTTCCAAGGGCTTGAATTCACCGGCAAGCGTCCGTTCAAAGACGTGCTCATCCACGGCCTCGTCCGCGACGCCCAAGGGCGGAAAATGAGCAAATCGCTCGGCAACGGCGTCGATCCGATGGATGTGATCGACCAGTACGGCGCCGATGCGCTCCGTTACTTCTTGGCGACCGGCAGCTCGCCGGGGCAAGACTTGCGCTTCAGCACAGAAAAAGTCGAAGCGACGTGGAATTTTGCTAACAAAATTTGGAACGCCTCGCGCTTTGCCTTGATGAACATGGGCGGCATGACGTACGAGGAGCTTGATTTGAGCGGCGAAAAAACGGTCGCCGACCATTGGATTTTAACGCGTCTCAACGAAACGATCGAGACGGTGACGAAGCTCGCTGAGAAATACGAATTCGGCGAAGCGGGGCGTACGCTGTACAACTTTATTTGGGACGACTTGTGCGACTGGTACATTGAAATGGCGAAATTGCCGCTTTACGGTGACGACGAAGCGGCGAAAAAGACGACGCGCTCCGTGTTGGCGTATGTGCTCGACAACACGATGCGCCTGCTTCACCCGTTCATGCCGTTCATTACCGAGGAAATTTGGCAAAACTTGCCGCATGAAGGCGAATCGATCACCGTCGCTCCGTGGCCGCAAGTGCGCCCTGAGCTGTCGAACGAAGAAGCCGCGGAAGAAATGCGGATGCTCGTCGACATCATCCGCGCCGTCCGCAACGTCCGCGCCGAAGTGAACACGCCGCCGAGCAAGCCGATTGCGCTCTATATTAAGGTGAAAGATGAACAAGTGCGGGCGGCGCTCATGAAAAACCGCGCCTATCTTGAGCGGTTCTGCAACCCGAGCGAGCTCTTGATTGATACAAACGTTCCCGCGCCGGACAAAGCGATGACGGCGGTCGTCACCGGCGCCGAGCTCATCATGCCGCTTGAAGGATTGATCAATATTGAGGAAGAAATGAAGCGGCTTGAAAAAGAGCTTGACAAATGGAACAAAGAAGTCGAGCGCGTCGAAAAGAAACTGGCGAATGAAGGCTTTTTGGCGAAAGCGCCGGCTCATGTCGTCGAAGAAGAGCGGCGCAAGCGGCAAGATTACATCGAAAAACGCGAAGCCGTCAAGGCGCGCCTCGCCGAGCTCAAACGGTAGACAAACGATCTTGCGGTTGATTATGATGAAGACGAATCCGCTTTCCTGTGGATTCGTCTTTTTCGATGGATCATGATAGAAGGTTTGTCATATTCTGAGAAGAGGTTTGTTGTCAACATATACTCGCTTTCGCCACGCTTCTCGATGTGGGGCGCATCTGCCGCATGAAGCCGGCAGGGGGCGGCAAGACACCAATGGAAAAAGGAGGACGATGAACATGGTTCGAACGTATGAAGAAGCAGTCGCTTGGATTCACGGGCGGCTGCGGCTCGGCATGAAACCGGGATTGAAACGGATGGAATGGATGATGGAACAACTCGGCCACCCGGAACGCCGCGTCCGCGCCGTCCATATCGGGGGAACGAACGGCAAAGGGTCAACGGTCGCCTATTTGCGCTCGATTTTGCAGGCGGCGGGCTATTCGGTCGGCACGTTCACCTCGCCGTATGTCGAGCAGTTTAACGAACGAATCAGCATCAACGGCGAACCGATTTCCGATCAAGAGATCGTCGAGCTCGTGCGAGTCATTCAGCCGCTTGCCGATGAGTTGGAACAAACAGAGTTTGGCGGACCGACCGAGTTTGAAGTGATCACGGCGATGATGCTGTATTATTTTGGAAAACGGAACATTCAAGACATCGTGCTCGTCGAAGTCGGGCTTGGCGGCCGCTTGGACTCAACCAACATCATTTATCCGCTCGTTTCCGTCATTACAAACGTCAGCTACGATCATATGAACATTTTAGGCGATACGCTTGGGCAAATCGCCGCGGAGAAAGCCGGAATCATTAAATCGGGCGTACCGCTTGTGACGGCGGTGAAGGAACCGGAGGCGTGGGAAGTGATCGCCAAAACGGCGGCGGAGCGGAAGGCGAAAACATATCGTCTCGGCGTCGATTTCACCGTTTCCGACCGGCAGGCGACGGTGGAAGGGGAGCAGTTTTCGCTTGTCACGCCGTTTGCCGAATATCGCGATTTGCGCATTCAAATGCCCGGCGCCCATCAAGTCGAAAACGCGGCGGTGGCGGTGATGGCGGCAGAGTTGTTGCGCCTTGGCTATTCGTTTTTGATCGATCCGGAGCATATCGCCGATGGGCTGGCCACAGCCGCTTGGCCCGGCCGGTTTGAGCGGGTGAGTGATAGTCCACTCATCATCCTTGACGGCGCCCATAACGAAGCTGGGATTCGCTCGCTCGTGGAGACGGTGCGCGCCCATTATCCTGACAAACGCGTCCATGTCTTGTTCGCCGCGCTGACCGACAAGCCGCTTGAGCGGATGATTCAGCTGCTTGATGAGCTCGCGGATACGATCACATTTACGACGTTTGATTTTCCGCGCGCGGCAGCGGCGGAACAGCTGACAGAGCTTTCGACTCATCAACAAAAGGCAGCTGTTCTTCAGTGGGAAAAATGGATTCGTGAGCAGGCCTCGCGGTTGACTGAGCGGGATCTGCTTTTGATTACAGGATCCTTGTACTTTATTTCTGAAGTAAAAAAAGGAATGAGATAAGGAAAATTTTACTATCAACTGCAATAGTAGAATGATATAATGTAAATAGGAATTTTGTCTCGAATGGGGAGAGGAAAATGGGGAAAAGGAAGCTTTTCCAATGGTTGATCGTAGCGATATGGGCATTTTTGCTCATGTTTGGCCCAGGAGGAAAGGGGGGAACGGTGCAAGCAGCCTCTTCCTCTCTGCCGTCGCTCCAATTTCAATTGTCTGCGTTGCAACCAGAGTATGTTAAACCTCCGAATGCCGATGCAAGAGGGAGGCTTGATGTGACGCTCAATCCGCAAGGAGCGGTGTCCACCATCATCCGCCCTCCAATCGACGTCGTGTTTGTCATGGACGTGTCGGGGTCGATGACGGCAATGAAGCTGCAAAGCGCCAAATCTGCTCTGCAAGCGGCGGTCAACTACTTTAAGTCCAATTACAACCAAAATGACCGCTTTGCTCTTATTCCGTTTTCCGATGGAGTGCGGGAAGCAAGTGTGGTTCCGTTTGGGAAGTACTCGAATGTTGCAAGTCAGCTTGATGCCATTCTCAATACCGGCAACAGCTTGACCGCCGGCGGCGGAACCAATTACTCAGCAGCGTTGTCTCTTGCACAGTCCTATTTTAACGACCCGGTGCGCAAAAAGTATGTAATTTTCTTGACAGACGGGATGCCGACCACCCTTAACGCAACAGAAACAATCACCTATCGGGAAGTCGAACGGATTCTTGGGTTCTACTACTATACAGGAGAAAAAATCACGGCGCCGTTGCCGCTGACGTATGAACTATATACAAACGGGACGGCCGGCATTTGTTTTACTGACAAGCGTGGCTTTTCCCGCTTGTTTACAAGCGACGGATGGGACTATGTAAACGGTGCTGATATCCCTCTAGGTCGAAGCGGCTATCCATTTAGTTACAGCAGCATAGAGAAGAAAATTCGTGATCATGTTATCAACGTGGCTAAGGCGCTCGGAATGAACAATATTACGCTTTATTCGATCGGTTTTGGCAGCAACGATGAAGTCGATATGAGCTTTTTGCAAACGCTGTCTGCGACTGCCGGCGGCGAAGCGCGGCAAGGAACGACGCAAAATTTGGCCTCTTTGTTCCAGCGCTTTTCCCAGCTCGCTACGACGCCGGCGCTTACAGGCACGGTGCGCATCCCGCTTTCGTCATTCGGCGGCAATGTCACCATTGAGGAAAACGGCCAAGTGTGGCTGGATGAAACGAAGCAAAACGCGTATATTTCGTTTTCCATCCCATACCAAGTTGGTCAAGGCACTCCGGCGCCGGTGACGATTCCGATTGCCGTGTCATTTAAAGCAAAAGGGACATATACGTTCACTGCTGAACTGACGTATCGCGATGTGTATGGCCAACCACAGCCGGCTGTGACGAAAACGGTGACCGTCACGGTCAAAGACGAAGCGCCGCCGTCGTTTACTGGAACGGTGAAGCTGCAAGGGCTGACCAATGATGTCACAAGCTTAATCAAACGGGGGGCAACCGATGGCGACGACAACCGCTTCCGGGCCACGTATTCGCTGTCGCTTGTCGGGTATGTCGGCAATGCGACAGGGACGATCAGCAATGTAAAAATCGTTCAGGAGCTTCCTGACGGCATCTCTGTCGTCCCCGATGGCAAAGTGGTGACGTACGAGGAAAATGGGAAGCGTTACGCACAATGGTCGTTTGCCGACCAGACGTTCGACTACAGCCAATTGAATAAGCTGACGCTCTCAGCGCAGTGGGTGATGCAGGCGGATTTTGCCATGAGCAATGTCCAATTGCCCCCTGCCGTTGTGACGTTCGCCGACAGCCGCTATGGGGTGAGGACGTCGACGCTTTCGCCGCCGGCAGAACGGATCGGCATGAGGGTTCGTTTAGATGATTTTCCGAACTTTTACTATGAAGGCGATGAGAGTGGACTAATCAGCAAATGGCAAACGTTCAGCGCTTCTTCCTCTCTAATTGGAACGAGCAAACATCCTAACTCGTATGGATTGCTGCAGCTCCCTGTCAAGGCGCTTCAATATGACCCAACTGATGACGGCGTGTTGCTTGTCACCTACAGCAATGGCCAAACGGTGCCTGTGTATATTAAGCCGCATCTTTTGGTGACAACATCAAAAGGCACAGTGGCGAATGGAGCGATGACGTACGAGGCGCCTACCGTCAAATTGATGGGACCGGTGGCCGGTGAAGGGGTGTCGTATCAGTATCAGATTGTGCGCAATGGCGTGGCGTCCGCTTGGACGGCGCTCAGTTCTCCGTATGAAATTCCGATCTCAAACGATGGATCGTACACAGTGAACGTGCAGTCGTCAGGAGGATTGACGAGAGGAACGGGAATAGGGAGCGCGGTGTTTGCGTATACGAAGCTGATCACCGAGCTGAAGTTTGGTTCATATCAAACGACGATGAACGTCGGAGATGTGCAGACCATTCCGGTGACGATTGTACCGAGCGATGCGACGAACAAAACACTAGTATGGTCGTCAAGCGATAATGCCGTGGCTGTTGTGCAAAATGGAGTTGTAACAGCGCTGAAACCAGGGACGGTTGCCATCACCGTGCGCTCTACAGACGGCGGGAATGCCTCTGCGACGGCGTCCATCCGTGTGATTGATCCGTACGTAGCGCTCACAGGCATGGCTTTCCGCAACCCGGTGATCTATATGAATCCGGGCGATCGGCTCGAAGTGGCGGAACAGCTCCGCTTTATCCCGGAAAATGCGACGGATAAAACGCTCCGCTCTGTGACATCGTCTGACTCCCGGTTTGTCGATGTCGTCCAAGAAAATGGCCGATGGTGTTTGGAAGCAGTGGATGTCGGCTACGCGGTTGTGACGGCGACCGCCAATGCGAGAACGCCGGATGGCAGGCCAATTCAAGCCTCAGTGTGGGTCTTTGTCCAACCGCGTGAAGATGAGGGAGGAAGCGGCAGCAGTGGTGGGCGTTGGTAATGATGAAAAAAGCGGCCTCCTGAATTGGAGATCCGCTTTTTTTCGTTTGTCCAGGGGATCGAGAGGATGAGAGAGGGAATTTAGCCGTCTTCGTTCACTCAACTTCAAGCCGGTCGGCGACGAGCGAGATTTGATTGACAAACGGCAATCCTGTTCCTTGTTCGACTAACACCCGCGGATTGTATTTGACGATCAGACGAGATTGTTGCATGTCAGAGCTTGGAATGAAGTTCCCCGGCTCACCGTCTTTCGGCTCGATCCGGCCGCGAAAGGCGTTGATGACGAGCCCGTTGATGTCTGTATCCGGAGCAGCCGCTCCGTTCCCGCGGGCGAACAACCCGCCTTCAATGTACAAATACGATCCGACAGCATAAATCGTCGCGCTGCTGTCCGTATAAAAATACCCTTTTAAGTTCGGGATTTCACTTGAGTCTTGAAATTCATTGATGCGGGCGATATCGAGCGTGCCTTTGGACAACAACACGAGCCCTTTTCCATCCGCTCCGTCGATATGGCTGTTGTAAATGGTCGTCTTGCCAGTGACGTAAATGCTCGCGTTCAACGACAAGTTTCCGGTGAGCGTCAAATCACCGAACACGATCAAATTGCCGCGTACAGCCGCTGTTGATTTTGTCGGTCCTTCAATGCGGAGATCGCCATTGACAATGAGCCATTGGTTTTGGCCATTTTGCCGCACGTCAATGTCGCGATAAAGGGCGATCTCCTTCCCTTCTGCGTCCAACCAAAGCGGCTTGTCTTTTGGCATCTGATTGATGGATTGTTCATACGGCGTTTCGTCGTCTGTCACGACCCGAGCCAAATTCCCTTCTTGATAAAGCTCCCGCGCTACATCGAGCGGCGCCTGGTGATCGTTTTCAATGCGCTCGATATACGCTTGTTGGGTTTCAGGCGACAACGGCGAGAGACCGGCTGCTTGAAGCAATTTATCTTTCACGGTGCGCTCGAAATCAGTATCGATGAAATCGTCCGTCTCTTGTTGAATGAGAGGGCCGCCATCGTCCGGCCATCCTGGGAAGAAAAGACCTTCTTCCATTTGGAAAGCTCGGCCGCCAGTCTTCCAGCAACTGCTCGTTTGCGTGCATGAAAACAGCAGCTTGTCATGAATGTGCCAAATCGAATCGCTCATTGATGCGGGCAGTCCGGCATCGATAGGAGCGATCGTTAACTCGCCGCTTTTTTTCACGTAGTTTGCCGCGTTGCTGATGTAAGCGCTTTGTCCGGCGTATACGTTTCCTTGCTTCACGTAGACGCCGCCGTTTAAGATGACGGTTGCTTTTGATCCGAGCGCGTATTTGAGAAAGCTAGGCGTATTTGTTAAAAAGACGAGCCGTTTGACTTTCCGCTCGCGATGGCCGTCCGTAAACGGTTTGGACAAATCGAGCGCGCGGAGGAACACTTTGTTCGTCGGAATGTTGTACAAGCGATAGGACACGTCTTCCACCTCCACGCCGTAGCGCGCTTTCAGCTTGCCGGCGATCGTATCCGGGCCGGGGGTGTCCTCGTTAATGCCGAGAAAGGCATCCCATTGACTGGGGGTGAAAATGTCATGACGAACAAAAAAATCGTCGTCTGAAAGCTCAGCTTTAAGTTCAGCAATTGCTTCATTAAGCGCTGTTTTGGCTTCATGAAACGATTCGATGTTCTCGACGCGCACCGCGGTAAATCGCGCTTGCTGGACGGCGACTGTTAAAATCGTCAAGCCGAGCAAAAAAAAGAGGGTGATCATGAGCATTGTTGTCACCAAGCTGTAGCCAGCAGCGTTCAAGCGCAGTCGGTTCATCGCGGCCCCTCCCTTCATAGGACAAAATTTCGGAACGTAATACTTAAAAGCCGAATTCTGTTGTTAATGTAAACGGCGGCACATACAGCCAACCACTCGGATCGGCGTGTCGACGGTCGGAGACAATGAGACGGATCGTCATGACGCCGCTGCGGCACAGGTTGCCTTCTTTTCGTGCGCAACGGAATGAAAACGATGAAGAGTCGTCCAGCAAAAAGCGGGAAGAGGTGATCGTTTCGCCATTGATCGCGAGCGCGCCGTCTTGGATGGACATCGTCATCCGCTCGATGCTTTCCGGCTTTTTCTCTTCACGGGAGACAAGCCCGGTGTCCGCATCGGCTTTGAATTCTTGGTTTTTCACAAAAGTGACGGCCGTTAACGGCTTGTTTTCTTCTTGACTTTCCATTCCATCCGGAGAGAGCGTGTACAGCTCGTTCATTATTCGGGCCATGGCGTAGTCCGCTTCGCTGCGCAAGTCGTTTTCGATGCCGATGCGCTCGTAGGCGCGAATGCCGGTTAAAAACACCGTGTAGATAGCGCCGATGATGAGCAAAGAAATGGAAACGGCGGCCAACAGCTCGATCATCGTCATGCCGGCTTCGCTTCTAGCGGATTGTTTCATCGGTGATCACTCCTTCGACCCACGCCGTCTCGTTCGTGCGCTCGTCCCAACGGACGGAGGTGTATAATTTGATCATGTAGCCGCCGGCGTTTGATTCGGCTGCTTTTTCCGTTTCAGCGCGGATGCGCGCCTGCAGCGGCGCAGGCAAGGAAGCGAATTCCGACGATGAAGTGAATGCATCCCATGCCTCCTTGTCGTATCGGACAAGGTAAACGGAAGCTTCGTAACGGACATTGTTGATTTTCGGGGCGAACTGCGCTTCACATACCGTATGCAGTTGGCCAGATTCACCGGGAAAAAACAGCGCCGCCAACGATTCGTTGCCGCAATCGTCTTTTGTTAGCTCAAGAAACGGTGTTTGATGGTCTTCCATATACTCTTTTAGCCGGGAGAAATCTGCGTTTTTTTCAAAATAGACAGCGACGCCGCGGGCGACGTTGACGGCCACCGTCCGACCTTGGTTGTAAGACGTATGCATCATCGCATTCGTGAAAAAGTAAAACAAACCGATCGCGACGCCCGATAAAAGAGTGATGGCCAGCAACGTTTCGATCAACGTAAATCCTGCTTGACGACTAGGAAGAGGAAAATTGCTTCCCGCCATTTGTCATAACCTTCTTTCAAAATATGTAACTTTATTATACAATATTTTCGAGTTGAACCATGTAGAATTTTAGGAATAAGAGAACGAGCAATGGCATATTTGGCGCGTTATTGCCAATGATACGCCGGGAAGGAACGGGTGGGCATGTGGAAAGAGGCGGTTGTTTACGTTGTTGCATTCATAGTGGCGCTGTTGGCCGTTTGGCTGCTGCCGCTTGGCTTCAGCAGGGCCGGGGGCGCGGCGGTGGTGGCGGCTGCCTTTTTGGCTGCGGGGCTGGCGCAGTTGGCCGAATCGGTGATTCCGTTATGGCAAACCGTCCTGCTCGTCGGGCTTTTGCTGTTGGCGGGCTCGTATTTGCTTGATCGTTGGTTCGGTCCGCTTCTTTACCGGTCGGTGGAGACGGAGGAAGCTGGGGAACGGAGAAAGGGAGGATGGAAAGGGAGTGGCGACCGGACGGCAGCAGGCGATAGGTATGGGACGATGGTCCAGAATGCAACGGAAAATCTAGTCGATTCGGCCTGGCCGGCAGCTTTTGGACAAAACGGCGCTTCTAGGGAATTTCAAGGCGCTGACTCGGGTGGGGAGGCGTTGCGATCGCACGTGCAGGAAACCGGTAACACCGCTTCAGGAGCGTCGCCTGCAGAGTCGGAAGCAGCTTCGGGAGAGACGGAGCGGGCGCCGAAATCCAGCGAGGAGCCCTGGGAAGAACAGACTGCTTTCTTGCTTCGATCGATAGATGGCATAGAGGAAGCCGCTTCCGATCCCGGAGCGGATCAAACCGAGCCGGAGGAGCTGCTTTCGTTGGATTCGGCCGATGCGGAGCAAAAAATGCGCTCCGTGGACCGAGACGATGCCGAGCAAGAGGAGTTTTTCCCGTTGGATTCGGATCGTGTGGAGCTGGAGAAGTTGTCCGCCTTGGATTTGGATGCAGTAGAGCCGACCGCCATGACGGGTGACGGTGGCGGGCTGAATGTTGAGCCGGCGCGCCGTCTGCGCGATTGGCTCGATGAGCTGCCTGTCTCGATGACGCCAGACATCGAAGCGGCGGTGCTGCAGGCGGGAGCGGCTGCCGACGGCCGCGGCCTGTTGCAGGCGCTTGATCTCAGCCATGAAGAAGAGGAGGGGCAACTTTCCGCGTTCATGTCTTCTAGCTCGGCGGGCGTTTCTGCTGTAGAAAACGGGCTGCCTTCCGGCCAGGCAATGCCGCGTGAAGGGGCGCTTTTGGAAGAAGCAATGCCGGGTATTGTCGACTGTTCGCTGCCGGAAACGGACGAGGCTGCCGAACCGCCCCGTCAGGAGGACGCGATGAAAGCAGAGCCTGACAGGCAGGAAGGGAAACGAGCGGAGCATGGCCGGTCGGAAGGCGAACAATCAACCGAGCGCCGCGAGCCGGAAGAAGATGGGCAAACGGAAAGCCGGCGGGAGGAAGAGAGCGAACGGCCAGCGCGAATGATCGGTCCGGAAGTCGTGCAGGCGGTCGTTCTTGAATTGCGCCTCAACCGCCGTCGTTTGGGCGCCGCCGATTACGAACGCTGCATCCGCCGCTGTTTGGACGCTCCGCTTTCTGACCGCGACTATTACGTATTGGCCCGTTTGTTAATGGAACATTATGTAGTAGAACAACAGTACGGCAAGCTCGCAGCGTGGCTTGAGGAGCTCGCTGACCGTTTTCGCGCCTATCCGGCTGTGGCCGAAGAGTTGGCGCTTTGGCGGCAGTTTGCCGCAACACTAAATAGTTGGGGTGAACAAGATGAAAGCTAGCGCGCAAATCATTGGACTGCCGATCATCAGCATTGCTGACGGTGCACAAATCGGCACGGTGAAAAGTTTGGTGATCAACCCGGACAAAGGATCGATCGATTTTTTGACCGTGGAACAAGACGATGTGCAGCTCAGTTTAAAGGCGATTCCGTTTAAAAAAGTCGTCGGCATCGGCGAGTTTGCTGTGACGGTGGAGCAAGGACACGATGTCATTGACCTCTCGGAAATTCCGATCGCCAATCAGCTCGTCAATAAGCAAATCCGGATTAAAAATACGAAAGCCATCACGCGCAAAGGGCAGCTGCTCGGCGAAGCCTGCGAGTTTTTCGTTGATGAAGAGTCAGGGGATATTGTCGGCATCGCTCTTCAGCTCGAGAAAGGGGAAGCGGTGCTGCCGGCCTCGGAAGTGTTGACGTACGGCAAAGATATTTTGATCATCAACGACGGAGCAAACGAATCGCTTCTTGATGACCCGGCGCAGTTGTTGAAGGCAGAGAGCATCGAGCCAACCAGCGTTATGGCGGAAGAGGACGTTTCCGCGCAAATGGAGGCGATGGCCGAAAGCGCGGAAAATGTTGAAGCGCTGCAGTCGCTGAGGGAAAAACAAGTTGCGCTGTTGGCTGGAAAACGGCTGACAAAAGATATTTATGATGCAGACGGCCGCCTGCTGTTTAAAGCGGGCACTCTGCTTGGCGAAGAGGATGTGCGCAAGGCGCAAGAGGCGGGGCCAAGCGTCATCGTCGATGTCTCGATGAATGTGGAGGCGTAATGGAGGAGGGTCGGCGGTGAAAAAGGCTGCCGCGTGGAAATTGTTTGTTGTCATGGCTGTTTGCACCGTTTATTTTATCGCTTTTTCGCATCTGGGCACCCTCGCCTATGATGTTTTGGCCCCGGATGACGGCCGCCTTGGCCCGGGCACGGCGGTCGGTCCGGTGTCACTCTCCGGCATGACGCCGGAAAGAGCCCGAGAGGCGGTTGTCGAGCGGGTGAACGAGTGGCGGGCGACCGCTTCCATTTCTTTGCAGTACCAAGAAAAGCGCATTGACCTGCCGGCGGATGCGTTTGCGTTTCGTCTTGCCGAGAGCACGAAGCGGTTTGTCGACGGGAGGCGCACGCCGCTGTTTGTGATCGCTGATTTAGAAAAATGCCTCCAAGCGGCGGCAGCCATCGTTCCTCCAGCGGCGTTATCGGCGCTTGACATCAAGAAGCTTGGGGCGGATTTAGAGGGACAGGCGGCTCAGCTGCAAAAGCCATCATCTCCGATCGACTTGGCTCGCTACATATCGTTGGCAAACGGCCGGCAACCGGTCGTCAGCGAAGCGGCCGCATCGGTGCCTGACTCTTCGGCCGTCCGCTGGCTGTCTGGCGAGCGGCGCGCGGTGATCAAGGCGAAACAGCTGTTTTCGTTTGGCGATTATATGAAAAAGGCGAAGGCCGATTTGTCCGATGAAGCGGCCGATGCGATCGCTTCAGCGGTGTACCGGGCGGTGCTGGCGACCAATTTCACTGTCGTGGAGCGCTATACGAGCCGTATGTTGCCGGATGGAGTGACGCCCGGTTTTGAGGCGGCCATTAGCGGCGGCCGCGATTTGGAATGGTTCAACCCAAACACGACCGACTACACGCTTCTTCTCCGGCATGATGGACGAAAGGTGCGTGTTGCCATTATCGGGTTGCCGTTTGCCTATCAATATATCATTCGCCTAGGCGAGGCGGAGTCTATCGAACCGCGTGTCATCGTCCGCTATGACGCGCGCCTGGCGCCGGACGAGAAGAGGACGGAACAGATCGGGCGGCCGGGGCTGGTTGTGACGGTGGAACGCGAAGTGCGCGACGGCGCTCGGCTCGTGCGCAAAGAAACGGTGAGCGAAGATTTTTATCCGCCAACGTATACGATTCACGTGCGCGGCCTTGAAGTGCCGGAAAGCAATGTTGGGCAAAGCGGCGACGGAGAAGGCGGAACGATGGAGCCGGCGAATGGGGTGACGGAAAACAACGGAGCGGCGAACCAACCGGATTCGACTGCGGAAAACAGCGGCGGGAATATAGAGAGCGGGACCGGGTCAAAGAAAGGCGATGAGGCGGGCAACGGGGAATCGGCCCCCGCCGCTGGCAGTGAAGAGAAGACGGATGCGGGCGGAGGGAAGGAAAAATGAGCAAAAAGCAGGAACGGAAACGGCTTGGTGATTTGCTTGTCGAAGCGGGGTTGATCACCGAAAGCCAGCTGGCCGAGGCGCTGCGCGAGAAGGCGCCCGGGCAAAAGCTCGGCGACGCCTTGTTGCAGCGCGGCTACATCACCGAACAGCAGCTGATTGAGGCGCTCGAGTTTCAGCTCGGCATTCCGCACGTCAGTTTGTACCGTTACCCGATCGATCCGAAAGCGACAAACCTCGTGCCGAAAGAGTTTGCCCGCCGCCATATGGTCATGCCGCTCAAGGTGGAAGGCGATCGGCTGTTCGTTGCCATGGCCGACCCAATGGACTTTTTCGCCATCGACGATTTGCGCCTATCGACCGGGTTTCAAATTGAAACGGCGATCGCTTCAAAAGACGATATTTTGCGGGCGATCAATAAATATTACGACATCGACGAAGCATTTGAGGATTTTTTGCAAACGCCGCCGCCTGAGGTGCGCGACGACGAGCGGGCTGCTGAGGACGATTCTCCCATCGTTCGTTTGGTGAACCAAATTTTGCAGCTTGCTGTTGAACAGCGGGCGAGCGACATTCATATCGATCCACAGGAGACGAAAGTGCTCATCCGCTATCGGATCGACGGCCTGCTTCGCACCGAACGCGCGCTGCCGAAACATATGCAAAGCATGTTGACGGCGAGAATTAAAATTTTGGCCAATATGGACATCACCGAACACCGCGTGCCGCAAGACGGGCGGATCAAAATGGACATCGATTTTCATCCGGTCGATTTGCGCGTTTCAACGCTGCCGACCGTATACGGTGAGAAAATCGTCATGCGCGTCCTCGATTTGGGCGCAGCGTTAAACGATATTCATAAACTTGGTTTCAACCCGGTCAATTTAGATCGGTTCATCCGCTTGATCGAGCGGCCGAACGGCATCGTCTTGATCACCGGACCGACCGGTTCGGGGAAATCGTCGACGCTCTATGCGGCGCTCAACCATTTAAACAGCGAGCACGTGAACATTATTACGATTGAAGATCCAGTCGAATATCAGATCGAGGGCGTCAACCAAATTCAAGTCAACCCGAATGTCGGCTTGACGTTCGCCCAAGGGCTCCGCTCGATTTTGCGTCAAGACCCGAACATCATCATGGTTGGGGAGATTCGCGACCGCGAGACGGCGGAAGTGGCGATCCGCGCTTCGCTCACCGGTCATTTAGTGTTGAGCACGCTCCATACGAACGATGCATTAAGCACGATCACCCGCCTGATCGATATGGGGATTGAGCCGTTTTTAGTGGCCACATCGCTCGCTGGCGTTGTCTCGCAGCGGCTTGTGCGCCGCGTCTGCCGCGACTGCCAGGAGGTGTATGAGCCGACGAAGCGGGAGCGGGACATTTTCGCCCGTCGGGGCATTGAGGTTCATCAACTTGTCCGCGGCCGCGGCTGCCCGACGTGCAATATGACCGGTTACCGCGGACGGCTGGCGATTCACGAGCTGCTTGTTGTCACCGATGAGATGCGGCGCGTCATTTTAAACAACGAGCCGTTTTCGAAATTGCGCGAGCTTGCCCTGCAAAACAAAATGATTTTTTTGCTGGATGATGGGCTGTTGAAAGTGAAGCAAGGGTTGACCACGCTTGAAGAAGTGCTGAAAGTGGCCATTTTGCATTGATGGGTGAGATGGATGAAGGAAAAGCTTGAGGCGTTATTGCGCGCGGCCTTTGAATGCCGCGCTTCCGACGTGCATTTAACCGTCGGCGCGCCGCCGATTTTTCGCGTGAACGGGGAGTTGAGAGCTTACGGCCATGAGCGCCTGCATCCGGAGGAAACAGAGCAAATGGCGAAAGCCGTCATTCCGGCGCCGCTTTGGCAGCAGTTTCAGGAAACCGGAGAGCTTGATTTTTCGTATGGCATTGCCGGCGTTTCCCGCTTTCGCTTAAACGTGTTTAAACAGCGGTCATGCGTGTCGCTCGCCGTGCGCCTCATCCCGATGCGCATCCCAACGCTGGAGGAGCTTGGCCTGCCGGATGTCTTAAAGCGCATCGCCGAAAAGCCGCACGGACTCGTGCTTGTCACCGGACCGACCGGCAGCGGCAAATCGACGACATTGGCGGCGATGATCGACTATATGAACAAAACGATGTCGAAACATATCATCACGCTGGAAGATCCAATCGAGTATTTGCATAAACATGGGAAATCGATCATCGACCAACGCGAGGTGGGATTCGACACTGGCAGTTTTGCCGCCGGATTGCGCGCTGCGCTTCGTCAAGATCCAGACGTCATTTTAGTCGGGGAAATGCGTGATTTGGAAACAATCCAAACGGCAATCACCGCCGCGGAAACGGGCCATTTAGTGCTTGGCACGCTTCATACGGCGAGCGCGCCGGCGGCGATTGAGCGGATGATTGACGTCTTTCCGCCGGCCCAGCAGGCGCAAATCCGGCTGCAGCTTGCTTCCGTGCTCGTGGCCATCATCGCTCAGCGCTTGTTTCCAAACAGACACAAAACCGGGCGGACGGCAACGCTGGAAATTTTAGTGAACAATGCGGCCGTCGCCAACTTAATCCGCAACGAAAAAGAACATCAAATCATCAACATTATGCAAACGAGCCGCAGCATCGGCATGCAGACGATGGAAATGAGCGTTAAGGAGCTTGCAGCCGATGGGCGCATCGATCCGCTGGCGGCTGAAGTGTATTTGGCGGGGGAGCGTGGGGACGATGGCGCAGTTTAAGTACGAGGGGCGCGACCGAAACGGACGGAAAAAAGCTGGAGTGATCAATGCCGTTTCGCGGCGCGAGGCGGCGGCAAAGCTTCGGGAAAAAGGAATTCGCCCGCTGGCGCTTGCCGAAGTGCCGCCGTCCATATGGAACAAAGAAATTTCGTTTGGCCGCGCCGTCAAACTGCAGCACTTTGTCATCTTTTTGCGCCAGTTCGCAACGCTTGTGCGCGCCGGAGTGACGATCGTCGATTCGATCCGCATTTTGGCGGAGCAAACGGAAAGCAAGCCGCTCGCTAAGACGCTTCTTGACATCGAACAGTCATTGCGCGGCGGGAACCCGCTCTCAGCGGCAGCGGCGAATCATCCGCGCATCTTTCCGCCGCTGTTTGTCAATATGGTGCGCGCCGGTGAAGCGAGCGGCACGCTCGATGAAACGCTCGACCGGCTTGCCGACCATTTTGAAAAAATGCATCGGACGCGGCAAAAAATCGCCTCGGCGCTCGCCTATCCGATTGCTGTTGCCATCATTGCCACCGCGGTCGTTATTTTTTTGCTTGTCGCCGTTGTGCCAACGTTCGTCGAAATGTTCGCCGAGTTTCACGCCGAGCTGCCGGCGATTACGAAGTTTGTGCTCAAGGCAAGCAGTGTGATGCAGCAGTATTGGTGGGCCGTCGTCCTGCTTTTTGCCGGCGTGTACGCATCGTTTGTGGTTCTTCGGCGGCAAAAGACAACGAAGTACTATTTGGATTATGCCGCCCTGCGGATGCCGATTTTTGGCACGCTCGTGCAAAAAGCGGCGCTCGCCCGCCTGACGCGGACGCTCAGCTCGCTTGTTGCAAGCTCGGTGCCGATTTTAGAGGCGCTTTCTATCGCCGGGCGCGTCGTGGAAAATGAAGTGATCGCATCTGTGCTGGCTGAAGCGCGAACCTCCCTCGAGCGCGGGCAATCGCTCTCGGAGCCGCTTCGCCGCCATTGGGCGTTTCCGCCGCTCGTTGCGCAAATGATCACGATCGGCGAACAGACCGGTGCGCTTGACGCCATGCTCGGCAAAGTCGCCGATTTTTACGAAGCGGAAGTCGATGCGGCCACCGACCGATTGAAATCGCTCATCGAGCCGCTCATGATCGTGCTGCTCGCCGGCGTCGTCGGGACGATCGTCACTTCGATCATCGTGCCGATGTATGATATTTTCAACCATATTCAACAGTGAACTACCCCCACTTAATTTTCTAGTGAAAATTTGAAGTGGGGGCTTCCAAAGAAGTTTGACTGCTTCAAGCAATCCTTATTCTTTGAGGCGTGTCCACTTCGCCGCTAGAGCATAAGACACTCAGGTCTACAGCTTTACTTTTCTTTAAGATGTTTAATGCGCCATTGACATCAGCATTAATTAGTTTGCCAGACTTTGTTCGATACAAGCCGCGCTTAATACGTTTGCCGCTGAACGTATATTCTTTTGGATTGTCGGCATTATATTCAGGAATCTCATCGCCGTCAAAAAAGCTGGCTTGAGACGTATATGATTCTTCCTGTTTCAAGAATTCAATGCCGTAAAATTCACAAAGATATTCTACTGTAGATGAGTAAATTCACTGACATAAATTGACAACTAAACAAAAAAGGAGACATGAACCCGATTCCTTGGTTAGAATAGATGTACCACCAACTATCCACAAGGAGGTTCATGTCTCATGAATAGATTAGCACATCACCAAGGAATCCACAAGTTTTTCTTCACGCTGGGGTTGACGCTGCAGCTTTCCAAACCGGTCATCAAGCATCTCATTCATATTGTCGATGCCTTGACCACCAAGGGATTCTCGGGAACATTGACTGATATTCATTACTGGAGCTTTCATCCGAATCATCGAACGACGCTCCGTCACTTTTTCACGAAAAGCCCTTGGAACGAGGAAAGGCTGCTTGGGAAGCTTCAAGAGTGGATCCTTTCCCAGGTCGAACGACTGGCCAAACGGAAGAATCAACCCCTTTTTGTTTCGATTGATGATACGATTTGCCAAAAAACAAAGCCTTCGTCACGGGCTGTGCACGCCATTCAAGGGTGCGACTGGCACTACTCGCATAAAGATCATCAATCGGTCTGGGGCATTCGCTCGTTTGGCTGATGGTGCACACCTTCACGCAGGCGTTCCCATTTGCGTTCCGCCTGTATGACAAGAAGGAGGGAAGAAGCAAAATCGACCTGGCGATCGAGATGCTTTCCTCGCTCAAGGTGAAGCGGGCTCAGCCGGTGTATGTGCTCATGGATTCGTGGCATCCGTCCAAAAAGCTCATTGAAGCCTGCTTGAAACAGGGATTCCATGTCATCGCGATGCTCAAGACGAACCGGATTCTCTACCCGAAAGGCATCGCCATCCAAGCCAAGCAGTTCGCCCGCTATATCGAGTCCAAAGACACCCGCCTCGTCACGGTGGGGCAGGAGCGTTATCGCGTGTATCGCTATGAGGGGGCCATCCATGGCCTCGATGACGCGGTGGTGCTGCTGGCTTGGAAGGCGGATCAGCCGATGGCGCCGGAACATCTTCATTGCATCTTGAGCACCGACCGGGAACTCGGGGACGAAGACATCTTGCGTTACTACGCCCAGCGCTGGACGATCGAGTGCTTTTTCCGGCAGGCGAAAGATCAACTGAAGCTGGATGGATACCGCGTTCGCCACATTCGGGCGGTGAAACGGTATTGGGCGGTGGTGCTGTTGGCCTGCGTGTACAGCATCGCCGAATCCCGACAAAACCTCTCCACCGGGCTGGAGCTTCTTCGGTCGCGGAAAGACCACAGCGTCGTCGAGTTCATTTATGACGCTGCGAAGCAAGAGATTCCTATTGATGTGATCAAAAAACAGCTCCGTATCGCGTAAGGGGTACCCTGTTTGTCTCTCTAACCATGGAAATTATTGTAATGAAAAATGCTCATCTACAGATAAGAATATATTCCTATTTTTCTTCCTATGTTGTAGAATAATAGGGAAAACAGGCTAAAAATGAAAGAAAGGGAGAGTGAACTATGTTCAAACGGATGTTGAAAAACGAGCGCGGCTTGACGCTCATCGAACTGCTCGCCGTCATCGTCATTTTAGGGATTATCGCGGCGATTGCCATTCCGGCGATCGGCGCCATCATGGACAACTCGAAAAAAGACGCCCACATCGCCAATGCGAAGCAGATTGCGAGCGCGGCGCGGCTAGCCATTGCGGCGGATAATAACACGAAAACGAGTTACACGTTGAAACAATTATATGATGATGGATATTTGGAAAACATTCCGAAATCTCCAGGGAAGCATTCGACAAAGAAGTATAATAAAGATAAAAGCAAAGTAGACATTGTAAAAGAAACAGATAAAAATAACAACGTCACGGGCATTCTATACAAAGTAACACTCGTGGATGGTGACGGAAAGTTTGTTTACATTGACGGCTCCAAAGATGTAAATGAATTGACGCGTAAGGATGTGAATCTGGAATAAGGAGTTAATTTGTTGTACAAATGATACTTTTTATCATTTTTCTTTATTCCCTCCTCCTCGCCTCGTTCTTTAACGTTGTCGGGCTGCGGGTGCCGGCCGGGGAGTCGATCGTCCGCCCGCGGTCGCATTGTCCGGCGTGCGGACGGACGCTATCGGCGAGGGAGCTCATTCCGGTTGTGTCGTATGTCGTGCAGCGCGGGCGGTGCAAAGGGTGCGGGGGGCGCATCTCCCCCCTTTACCCGGCGATGGAATTGGCCACCGCTGCCTTGTTTACGGCCGCGCCGATGTGGGTCGGCTGGAGCGGGCGGCTCGTTGTGGCGTGGACGTTGATCAGCTTGTTTGCCATCATTGTCGTCTCCGATCTTCGCTACATGCTCATCCCCGACCGGGTGCTTTTGGTGTTTGCCGGTTTGTTTTTGGTTGAGCGGCTTGTGATTCCGTTTTTGCCGTGGGCCGATATGCTCCTTGGGGCGGCGGTCGGATTTTCGCTTTTATGGCTGATCGCCGTTTTGTCCAAAGGCGGGATGGGGGGCGGCGATGTGAAGCTGTTTGCCGTGCTTGGGTTTGTGCTCGGTTGGAAAATGGTGTTGCTCGCGTTTTTCTTGGCGACGTTGTACGGAACGGTGATCGGGCTTGTCGGCATGGCGTTGGGCCGCGTGCGGCGCGGCAAGCCGATGCCGTTTGCGCCGGCGATCGCACTCGGGGCGTTGACCGCGTTTTTCTTCGGAGAAGCGATCGTGCGCGCGTATATTTCACTCATGATGTAAAGACGGCAGAAAGGAAGCGGAATGAAGATGGCGTTATGGCGGCGAAAGGCGAAACAGGCGAACATCATCATCAAAGATCATGTCCTGCGCTATGTGGAAGCAAAGCCGGGGCAGCCGCCCGAGGCGAGGCGATGGGGCGAGCGAGCCTTGCTGCCCGGCATCATCCGCGATGGAAAAATCGCCGATCGGGAAACGTTGGCGATGATTTTGGACGAATGTGTTGACGAATGGAAACTTGACGGGCGGCGTGTCCGCTTTGTCGTTCCCGATCCGTTTGTGATGATCCGCCATTTGCCGCTTCCCGCTCATTTGCCGGACGAGGACATCCGCGGCTATTTGTTTATGGAGCTTGGTGAATCGATTCCGATTCCGTTCGCCGATCCGGTGTTTGACTACGTCGTGGCCGAGAGAACAAGCGAGGCGCTGAACGTGCTGTTGTTTGCCGCGCCGGAAGAGGCGGTGGCCGAATATGCGGCGCTCTTGGAAGACGCCGGCCTGCGCCCGGTGGCGGCCGATGTGTCCCCGCTTTGCGCCTATCGCCCGTTTTTTGTTGCCGGACAAGCCGCGGCGGACGACCACATTTTGCTTGTCCAGTTTGACGAATCGGCTGTCAATTTGAGCGTCTTCCACCGCCATTTGCCGCAGTTTATGCGCCATGTGCCGCTTGAGGCGCCTGGGGAGCCGACGGCGGCGATCGTCGACCCGTTTATTGACGTGTATAAAGAAATCGAGCGGATGATGAGCTTTTATTCGTTTTCCATCCAGCAAGGAAAACAGCAAATTACGCGCCTCTTCCTCACCGGCGACCATCCGCGGCTTGACGATGTGTTTGCCGTTATGTCAGAGCGGCTTGATGTGCCGCCGGAGCGGCTTTCTCGCTCGCTTGATCCGTTGCCGGACCGTTATCATCTCGCCTGGGGATTGGCGTTGAAAGAAGGAATGGCTGACCATGATCGTTGACATCAACTTGCTGCCGCGCAAAGAGCCGCGCCGTGCGTCGGGCGCCGTGCTGGCGGCCTTCGCGGTTTTTCTTCTGCTGCTTGGCGCTGGGGGAGGCTACTGGCTGATGGAGCGTGCGAATCAACGGCTCGCGGCGCTTGAAGGGGAGCTTCGGCAAGTGCGCGCCGAGCAGGCGGCGATGGAGGCGAAGGGAAAAACGACGGAGCAGCAGCAAGCTGAGCAAGAGCTTGCTAAAGCGGTCGAATGGGCGAACCGTTATCCGCTCAAAACGGTGCCGCTGTTGCGTGCGTTGGCCAAACAACTGCCGGAGCGCGGCTTTATCATGAACTTTTCGTATGCCGGCCAAAAGACGGTGACGATGACAGTGCAGTTTGATGCGGCGGAAGAAGCGGCCTATTATTTAGATCGGCTTGAGGAAGTTCATTTGGTCAAAGCCGTCAAATTGACCGGCATCTCGGCCAGCGGCGAAAGCGGCGGGGCAGAGGGGGAAACGATCGTGCCGCGGTATATCGCGCAATATGAGCTGGAACTTCAGCCGACAGGAAAAGAGGGGGACAACGAATGATGGGCCGTTTTGGAAAATGGCCGCTCGTGTTTACCGGGGTGTTTCTTCTTGCCGCTCTTTTGTTTGCCGCTTTCTATGTTTTTGTGCTCATGCCGCGCTACGAACAAATGGATCGGCTCGAGGCGGTCGTACAAAGCGAGAAAAACGTGTTGGCTGCAATGAAAAAGCAGGCGGCGGGGAATCGAGAAGAAACGGCAGAGAGCCTGGCGGCTTTGCAGAGGAAAGTGCCGGTGCGCCCGTTCGCCGACCAACTGTTGCTGGCGTTTCAAAAAGCGGAATATATTTCTGACAGCCGGCTATTGAGCGTCAGCTTCGCTGAAGGGCAAGGAACCGGAGAATCTCCTTCGCAAGGGAACGCGAATGGAGCGGAAAGCAAGGCGTCCGGAGACAAGGCGTTGATTCCTCCAAGCAGCATCCAGTCTGTCATCGCCCAATTGACAGTGCAGTCCCCCTCCTATTACCAGCTTGAACGGTTTTTAGAGGTGCTTGAGCACTCTGAGCGCATTTTGGCGGTGGAAGGATTGACGTTTACCGGCCCGCCGGAGTTGACGTCCACCGCTGTCGACGTGCAACCGCTCGCCTATTCCATCAATGTCCGCGCCTTTTACGCGCCACAGCTTGAGAAATGGAAGCAGCTCATTCCCATCCGCGATGTCCCTCCGCCAAGCGGTAAAGACAATCCGCTCGTGGAGGTGGCGCCGTCTTCGAACCGATAGAGAGGATGGTGGAAGTCCGATATGCTCATTCGCATGAAGAGGGGAATGACCCTCATCGAGCTCTTGGCTGTGCTTGTGATCATCGGCATGGTGGCGATGATCGTCGGTCTTGCTATGTGGACGGTGATCGACCGTGCGCGCGAGCGGGCGTTTGTTTCCAATGCGTATGGACTATATGAAGCGGCGCGGCTGTATGTCGGCGCGGAAAAAGTGGAGTTTTTGCCAGCCCGTTCTTCTGCCATATTGTCGTATGGGGAATTGGTGGGCAACGGTTTGCTGGATCCAATCGAAGATCCGTTTACCGGAAATGTATTGTCGCCGGAAACAAACCCATCATACGTGCTTGTGACGAAGCGGGAAGACGGCGGGATCGATTACGCCGTTTGCTTGAAAGGGGAGACGAAGCAGCTTTGCGCCTATGAGGGGCGCGAGCAGCCGATTCCTGTCGAAGCGCTGGGGACGGAGATGATTCGTGACCGATAATGTCGGAAAATGAAGAAAAGAAGCAGGAACAAGGCGACAAATGTCTTGTTCTTTTTTTTCTCTTTATGGTAAGATAGGCGAAAGAAATCGAAGTGTGAAAAAGGACGGTGGCAAAATGGACAAGCAGCGTCCGGGCATTACGGTGAACATTAACGGACAATCGCGGCCGTTTACCATTGAACAACCATCGGACGAGCAACAGGATGAACCCGGCGGACAGAAGCACAGAGCGGCTTCGCCGGCCGCTTCTTCCGTTGGTGGAACCTCGGTCGGACATCTTTCGCTCAGCCCTCGGCAGGGGGGCAGCCTTCCAGACGGTGGAGATGCAACGGATCGCGGGCGCAACGGCGGACAAGAAACGAAAACAGAAGTGATGGCCGTTGCTGAAAAGGAGGGGGCTGCCGCTATGGAAGCTGATGAACCGATCTTTTCCGTTTCAGAGGCAGTCCCCAAGAAGAAAGTCGGCAAAACGCGCCGGCCGTGGCTGCCGTCGCACGTCAAGCCGCTGTTTCTCGCGGCGGCAGTCGCGGCGCTGGTCGGCATGGCATTTGGCATGGTGATGCTTCGTCTTGTCCCGAAGGAAAAAGCGGAGCCATCGCCGGCGGCGGAAGCGTTGACAGAACTGACGGAGGATGGAGCGGTTTCGGGCAGAGGACGTGCGGAAAGCGAGTTGCCCGCCCCGTTTTCGGTCGCTGTCATTCAGGCCGGCGTCTACTCAAATGCGGATTCGGCGGCGCGGGCAGCCGAATCGATTCGACAGGCCGACGTGCCGGTCGTGGTGGCTGGAAAACAGCCGGCGGCTCTCTATATTGCGGTTGGCGCGGATAAGGAAGCGCTGCGGGCGGTCAACGACCAATACCGAGGAGCGGTGCCGAGCACGTACGTGAAGGAGCTGTCGTTTGCGGCCGACACGAAGGCGCGCCGGTCGGATATCGTCCAAAAAGGAGAGGCGCTATACGGAAGCATGGCAGCAGTTTCCGCCGCTTTGCTCGCCGGCAAGGATGTGAGCGACGGGGAATGGAAGGCGCTGAGCAAGGTGTACGGCTCGTTTGAAAAAAGCGAAACACCCAACGACAACACGGTCAAGAAATATGCCGAGTCGCTGAAGCAGGCGTATTTGGCGCTTGTTGCCTACAAGGAGGGTGAGGAAAAAGAGCTGCTGAACAAAACCCAGCAGCTGCTGCTTGAGGCGCTTGCCGTTTACATGGAGTTGGTTCCCCTGCGGAGCTGAACGGCTCCGTTTTTTGTTTTTTCGCCCGCCTGCAGAAATTGCCTTTCACCGCAAAATTTGCTACGATACAAATGAATCTTCCGAACCGAAACGAAGAAAGGAGAATGACGATGCCCCCACGGTTCGTGCTTGCCTCTCGTTCCCCGCGCCGCAGGCAAATCCTCGAGCTGGCCGGCTGGGCGTTTGACGTGCAGGAAAGCCAGGCCGATGAGACGATCCCCCCCGGAATGCCGCCCGACGCAGCCGTTCAATTGCTGGCCCGCCGGAAAGTGGAAGCGGTTGCGCCGTCTGCGCCCGGTGCCTTCGTTCTTGGCGCCGACACGATCGTCGTGTGCAACGGACGCTTGTTGGGAAAACCGCGCACCGAAACAGAAGCGTTTGACATGCTGCGGCTTTTGTCCGGACGAACGCATGATGTTTGGACCGGTGTCGCGATCGCGGCGCCGCACGGGAAGACTGTGTCATTCGCTGAAAAAACAGCGGTGACGTTTTGGGAGTTGAGCGATGAGGAAATCACATCCTACATCGCCACCGGAGAGCCGATGGACAAGGCGGGGGCGTACGGCATTCAAGGCCGGGCTGCCTTGTTTGTCAGGCGGATTGAGGGGGATTATTTGACGGTCGTCGGCTTGCCGCTGTCGCGGACGGTACGGGAGCTGCGCCGGCTTGGATGGCCGCCTTACGGAATGGAGACGTGATTGTTTCAGCAAAGGATGTTCAGTCTGGGGCTTCGCCATGGCCGCGAGACGGTATGGGGACGCGATGTGGCCAAGCAGCTGGGCGCCTGCAGCGCGCCAGCCGTTTGGTCGAACAAAAATACGAAAAGGGAGGAATACAATGGCGTGGATGATCCGCGATGTGCCGAAAGATAGCCGTCCGCGCGAACGGCTGTTGTCGTCGGGGCCGGAAAGCTTGGCAGACCATGAACTGCTGGCGATTTTGTTGCGCACCGGAACGAAGGACGAGTCGGTCGTGCAGCTTGCCCAACGCTTCCTTCGCCACTTTGAAGGGCTAAGGCTGCTCAAAGACGCAACAGTGGAAGAAATGACGAATATTAAAGGAATCGGGCCGACAAAAGCGGCGCAAATTTTGGCGGCGTTGGAACTCGGCCGCCGCATCCACCAATCCGGCTATAACGACCGCTATGTGATCCGCTGCCCGGAGGACGGAGCCAAATATGTGATGGAAGATATGCGGTTTTTGTCGCAAGAACATTTTGTTGCGATTTATTTGAATACAAAAAACCAAGTTATTTATCGCAAAACGGTGTTCATCGGCAGCTTAAACGCTTCAATTGTCCACCCGCGCGAAGTGTTTAAAGAGGCGATCAAACGATCCGCCGCCTCTGTCATTTGCGTGCACAACCACCCCTCCGGTGATCCAACCCCAAGCCGCGAAGACATCGATGTCACCAAACGGCTCGCGGAATGCGGCCGCATTATCGGCATCGAGCTGTTGGACCATCTTATCATCGGCGATCAAAAATTCATCAGTCTGAAAGAAAAAGGCTATGTCTAACGGTTCTCATTTTTTGTCGAATCAGTTATAATATCAACTATGAGTTTTTCCGAATCCGTTTAGGCGGTGCTGTACAATTTATAAATGACTGACATCCGACCAATTTGGCCAATAGAAAAATGATAATACGCATTTCGTTTCGGAAAGGAAGATCAACGATATGTTTGGGATTGGAACGAAAGATCTTGGGATCGATTTAGGGACAGCGAACACGCTTGTTTATGTCAAAGGAAAAGGGATCGTCTTGCGCGAGCCGTCCGTCGTCGCCATTCAGCGCGACACGAAGCAAATTGTTGCGGTCGGCAACGAGGCGAAAAACATGATCGGGCGCACGCCGGGCAACATCGTGGCGCTTCGTCCGATGAAAGACGGCGTCATCGCCGATTATGAAACGACGGCGACGATGATGAAATATTTCATTCGCAAGGCCGTCAAAACGAAAGGGTTGTTTGCCAGCAAGCCGTATGTGATGGTATGCGTGCCGTACGGCATCACGGCCGTAGAGGAGCGGGCGGTCATCGATGCGACGCGCCAGGCCGGAGCGCGCGACGCCTATACGATTGAAGAGCCGTTTGCGGCTGCAATCGGCGCTAACTTGCCGGTATGGGAGCCGACTGGCAGCATGGTCGTCGACATCGGCGGCGGCACGACCGAAGTGGCGGTCATTTCGCTCGGCGGCATCGTGACGAGCCAGTCGATCCGCATTGCCGGTGATGAAATGGATGAGGCGATCATTCAATACATTCGCAAGTCGTATAACCTCATGATCGGCGAACGGACAGCCGAGGCGATTAAAATGGAAATCGGTTCAGCCGGAAATCCGGAAGGAATCGGAAACATGGAAATTCGCGGCCGCGACTTGCTCACTGGGCTGCCAAAAACGATCGAAATCAGCGCCGAAGAAGTGGCTGAGGCGCTTCGCGACACGGTTTATGCCATTGTGGAATCCGTGAAAAACACGCTTGAAAAAACGCC
The DNA here is from genome assembly GCF_050994965.1 of Geobacillus lituanicus. Taxonomy (NCBI): domain Bacteria; kingdom Bacillati; phylum Bacillota; class Bacilli; order Caryophanales; family Anoxybacillaceae; genus Geobacillus; species Geobacillus lituanicus. Next base: position 2,730,739 of record NZ_CP194773.1, on the reverse strand, counting down.
GCCGGAGCTGGCGGCCGACATTATGGACCGCGGCATCGTGCTGACAGGCGGCGGCGCTTTGTTGCGCAACTTGGACAAGGTCATCAGCAAAGAGACGGACATGCCGGTCATCGTCGCCGAAAATCCGCTTGATTGCGTGGCCATTGGCACCGGGAAAGCGCTCGACCACATCGACTTGTTCAAAAACAAGGCGAGAGACCATCGCTGACGGTAAGAAGGTGTGACGCATGCCACAGTTTTTCGGAAATAAGCGTCTCATTTTTTTGCTTGTCAGCATCGTCATTCTCGTCATGTTGATCGGGTTTTCGCTGCGCAGCCGCGAGCAACTGACGTGGCCGGAGCAGTTTGTGAAAGACACGGTTGGTTTTGTCCAGCTTCTGTTCGGGAAGCCTGCGCAAGTGGTCGCGGGCTTCCTTGAAAATGTGAGCGACCTTCGCCATACATATGAGGAAAATCAATTGCTGAAGGCGAGGCTTGAGGAGTATGCGGCGCTGCAGGCCGAAGTGGAGTCGCTGCGCCAGGAAAACGAACGGTTGCGGGCGCTTCTCGATAAAAAAGAGAGTTTGCGCGATTTTATCCCCATTCAAGCGACCGTGATCGGACGGAATCCAGACCGTTGGCGGGAGACGGTGATCGTCAACAAAGGTGCGCAACACGGGGTGAAAAAAGATATGGCCGTCATTACCCCGGCTGGACTTGTCGGCAAAGTGCAGCATGCTTCCCAATTCACATCCACCGTCCAGCTGTTGAGCGCGCTTGACCAAAACAACCGCATTTCCGCGTATGTCCAAGGAAACGAAAATGTATTCGGCTTAATTGAAGGATATGACAGCAAACGACGCGAACTGATCCTTGGCGAAATTCCAATTGACGCCAAAGTGAAGGAGAAGCAAAAAGTATTGACTTCCGGCCTCGGCGGCGTGTTTCCAAAGGGATTGCCGATCGGTGAAGTGACGGAAGTCAAACCGGATCAGTACGGGCTGACGCAAGTCATCTATGTCAAGCCGTTTGCCAACTTGTACGATGTGGACGACGTTATGATTGTGAAACGGACGATCGATGCAACACTGCAAGAAGAGGAGGAGGCAAAGTGAATAAGTGGCGTCTCCCTTTCCTTGCGGTGTTATGTTTTGTCAGTGAAAGCATTTTGGTTGATGTATGGCCGAAAGGCGATGTATACATCCGGTATTTTTTTGTTCCCCGCTTTTTTCTCATTTTTTTGGTGCTGATGGCTGTGCACTTCGGCGGAACGCGGGCGATGGGATACGGGGTTGTTTTCGGGTTTCTGTATGATTGCGTCTATACGGAGCTGCTCGGCGTTTACGCGTTTGCCTATGCGCTCATCGCCTATGGAGCGGGCAAAGTGATGAGATGGTTTCACCAGAACTGGCTCGTTCTTTTTTTGTTGTCGTTGTTGGCTGTCGCGGTGCTTGACAGTTATGTGTACGGCATCCAGCTGTTGATCGGACGGACGGATTGGCCGTTTGCCGTCTTTTGGGGGCGCCGCTTATGGCCAACGCTGCTGTTAAACGCCGTGTTTTTGCTCGTCTTTTTGCACCCGCTTGAACGGTGGATGGCAAAAATTCGCCGGTCGGAGCAGGAAGAATAAAAGAGGAAAAACGGCCCGTTTTGTAGAATTATTCGTTGGGGTGAACGTTGTGGCAAAGCAAAAGCAGCAGTACGTGACGATTAAAGGGACGAAAGACGGGCTGACGCTGCAGTTGGATGACCGCTGTTCGTACGAGGACTTGTTGAAAGAAATCGAAGAGCGGCTCATCAAACGCGCCGGCGTTGCGCCAAACAGTCCGCTCGTCTCCGTGCATCTCAAAGTCGGGAACCGTTACTTGACGCCCGAACAAGAAGAGGAGCTGCGCGCGCTCATCCGCCGTTCCAAAAACTTGGTCGTCGATTCAATCGAAAGCAATGTCATATCGAAAGCGGAAGCGCTCGAATGGGTGCAAAAAATGAAAATTTCGGCTGTCCCGCGCATCGTCCGTTCCGGGCAAGTGCTTCATGTCGAAGGGGATTTGCTGCTGATCGGCGACGTCAACCCTGGCGGAACAGTCATCGCCGGGGGGAACATTTTCATCCTCGGCGCTTTGCGCGGCATTGCTCATGCTGGGTATAGCGGGAACAAAGAAGCTGTCATCGCCGCGTCGGTGATGAAGCCGATGCAGCTGCGCATCGGCGATGTGATGAACCGCGCTCCCGACTACAAAACGGACGAAGGAAATGAAATGGAATGCGCTTATGTTGATGAACATAACCAGATTGTTGTCGACCGCTTGCAGCTGCTCATGCATTTGCGGCCGAATTTGACGCGCTTAGAAAGGAGAATGTGACCGTGGGAGAAGCGATCGTCATCACTTCCGGGAAAGGCGGCGTCGGCAAAACGACGACGACCGCGAACCTTGGGACGGCCCTTGCCATTTTGGGGAAGCGGGTGTGCCTGGTCGATACGGACATCGGGCTGCGCAACCTTGATGTTGTGCTGGGGCTTGAAAACCGCATTATTTACGACTTAGTCGATGTCGTCGAAGGGCGCTGCACCGTGCAAAAGGCGCTTGTCAAAGATAAGCGGTTCGAGAACCACTTGTATTTGCTGCCGGCTGCGCAAACGAGCGATAAATCGGCGGTCAATCCGGGGCAGATGAAAGAGCTGATCGAGCAGCTGAAGCAAGAATACGACTATGTGCTCATCGACTGTCCGGCTGGCATTGAGCAAGGATACCGCAACGCCGTCGCCGGCGCGGATGAGGCGATCGTCGTCACGACGCCGGAAGTGTCGGCCGTCCGCGACGCCGACCGCATCATCGGCTTGCTTGAAGCGGAAGAGCACGTCAAGCCGCCGCGCTTGATCATCAACCGCATTCGCAGCCATATGGTGAAAAACGGAGATATGCTCGATGTCGATGAAATCGTCATGCATTTGTCGATCGAGCTGCTCGGCATTATCGTCGACGATGAAAACGTGATCAAAGCGTCGAACCGCGGCGAACCGATCGTGCTCGACCCTAACAGCAAGGCGTCGATCGCTTACCGCAACATCGCCCGCCGCATCCTCGGCGAATCGGTGCCGCTGCCGCCGCTTGAGGAAGAGGAGAAAGGGTTGTTCTCAAAGATTCGAAAAATATTTAGCCTGAAATAGAGGAATGAGGGCAATTCCGGTAGGGAAATTGCCCTTTTTGTTTTGCCCCTCGTCTGTGCCAAGCGCCGCCAAGCTGTGCGAAAAGCCTGCTTTTCACCGCCTTTTGAGTCGCAAACCATCATTTTTCGCCGCCGCGGCTGATCACGTCTGCACCGATGGGCAGATTCAGCACCGCGAAAAACGCCTGCTCATATTCAAACGGGTTGTCTCATAAACTAGTACAAACGTTGTTAGAAAGGTGGAGGGGGGACGTATGGACCGACGCGTTCGGGAGATGAAAAAACGGATTGAACAGCGGCGGAAAGAGCGCCGTTACCAGGTGCGGGAACGAAGGGAACCGGAGTGGGGGATGGCGGATGAAGAGCGGTACGGGCTGCCGGTCGTTACGTACGACCGCTATTCGTTTGAATCGGGGCCGCACCCGCTGTTCCGCAAAGAGTGGTTTCTTTTTCAAACGCTCATCGCCGCTTGCCTTGTGCTCGTCACCGCCATTTTGTTCAAACATCCGTCCGCTTCGCTCGAGCCGGCCCGGCAGTTTGTCGCTCGGACGATGGAGACGGAATTTCAGTTCGCCGCTGTCTCGGCTTGGTATGAACAAACGTTTGGCGAGCCGCTCGCCTTTTTTGCACCGAAAAAAGAACAAGAAACAAAAACTGCCTCATCATACGCGGTGCCCGCATCCGGCCGCGTGCTGGAGAGCTTTGAAAAAAACGGCCAAGGGGTGATGATTGAAACCGCAAACGGCGAAAGTGTGGAAGCGATGAAAGAAGGGATCGTCACCTTTGCCGGCATGAAAGAGAATCTCGGGAAAACAGTCGTCATTCAGCATGCCGACGGCAGCGAGACGTGGTATGGCCATTTAGGGACGATATCGGTGAAACTATACGATTTTGTCGAAATGGGAAAAGAGATCGGCACCGTCCAAGCGAGCGAAACGGATAACCAAAAAGGGCTGTTTTATTTTGCCATTAAGCAGGGAGATAAATTTATTGACCCCATCCAGGTGATCTCCTTTGAATAAGTATATCGGGCTGCTTGGCAAACTGCACGTTCATCCGTTGTTATGGCTGATCGGCGGCATGGCGGTGCTGACCGCCCATTTTAAGCAGCTTTGTTTGCTGTTTTTTATCGTCCTTGTTCATGAGCTCGGCCATGCGGCGGCCGCGGCGTTTTTTTCGTGGCGGGTGAAACGGATTTTGCTGCTGCCGTTTGGCGGGGTAGCGGAAGTGGAAGAGCATGGAAACCGGCCGTTTCGCGAGGAGTGGATCGTGACGCTCGCCGGGCCGGCGCAGCATCTTTGGCTCGGGGCCGCAGCGTTTTTTTTCTGGAAGGCCGGTTGGATGGATGACGGGAGCTGGGAATTGTTTTTTCGTTATAACGTTGCTGTTTTCGGGCTGAACCTGCTGCCGGTTTGGCCGCTTGATGGCGGCAAACTGTTGTTTTTGCTGCTTTCGTATCGCCGCCCGTTCAGTGAGGCGCACCGGAATATGGTCGCCATCTCAGCGGCGGTGCTCGTTGCCGGCGTGATCCTTTTGCTCGTCGCGGCGCCGCGCCAGTTGGAGTTGTGGGTGATCGCCACTTTTTTGGCGCATGCCGTCTGGCAGGAGTGGAAGCAGCATCCGTATATCGTGATGCGCTTTTTGCTTGAACGGTATTACGGAAAAAAAGGCGACTATACAAGGCTGCAGACGATCACCGCCTCCGCCGAGGAGCGCATCTCGGCCGTGCTGCACCGCTTTTACCGTGGACAAAAGCATGCGATCGTGGTCACTGGCGGGAGCGGCGAGCGGATGACGCTCGATGAAAATGAGCTGCTGCATGCGTTTTTTGCGGAAAAGCGGACCGACGCGCCGCTAGGTGCACTCATTTATTAAAGCGGCGACCGCCGCTTTTTTGTTGGCTTTTGTGGGGAAAATAGTGGTTGACGATGGGCTGTTTCTATGTTACTATAAATGACGTTGTAGACTTTTTGTCCCTTTCGGAAAGGACAAAAGAGGGCGGCTGTCGCAAAAAGACGCACCCGTACTACAACCGCTCAGCGCGGGTTGTGAAGCGTTCCATCCGGAACCGCCTTGACGCTGGCGAGTCTGAGTATTATGAAGGAGGTGCGATGCATGTACGCAATTATCGAAACTGGCGGCAAACAATTGAAGGTGGAAGAAGGCCAAGAAATTTACATTGAAAAATTGGATGCCAATGAAGGCGATACGGTCACGTTTGACAAAGTGTTGTTCATCGGCGGGGAAACGGTGAAAATCGGAAACCCGACGGTCGAAGGCGCAACCGTGACGGCGAAAGTGCAAAAACATGGCCGGCAAAAGAAAATCATCGTCTTCAAATATAAAGCGAAAAAGAACTATCGCCGCAAACAAGGCCACCGTCAGCCGTACACCAAAGTCGTGATCGAAAAAATCAACGCATAAGATGATTCGCGTCACGATTGAACGGGAGGCGGACGGTTGCATTCGCGCGTTTACGATGGAAGGGCATGCCCATTTTGCGAAACGCGGAGAGGACATTGTATGCGCCGGTGCTTCGGCGGTTTCGTTCGGCACGATCAACGCCATTGAGGAGCTCACCGGTGTCCGCCCGAATGTGTCGCTCGGCCAAGACGGCGGCTATCTTCGCTGTGAGCTTCCGGAGCTGGAAGAAGCAGCGACGGCAGAAAAAGTGCAGCTTTTGCTCAAAGCGATGGTCGTCTCGCTGAAGACGATCGAACGCGATTACGGAAAATTCATCCGTGTAACATGGAAGTAGCAGGAGGTGACTGCCATGCTGAGACTCGATTTGCAATTTTTCGCTTCGAAAAAAGGGGTCGGTTCGACGAAAAACGGCCGCGACTCGATCGCGAAACGCCTTGGCGCGAAACGCGCTGACGGCCAATTCGTCACGGGCGGCTCGATTTTGTACCGCCAACGCGGAACGAAAGTCCATCCGGGCTTGAACGTCGGCCGTGGCGGCGATGACACGCTGTACGCCAAAATCGACGGCATCGTCCGTTTTGAACGGCTCGGCCGCGACCGCAAACGCGTGAGCGTCTATCCGGTCAGTCAAGAAGCGTAATATTGTTTCGAAAAACTCTAACCGTGGCGGTTAGAGTTTTTCTTTTTCCCCTCGAAAAACCGCTCCCGTTCGCTGTCAGAAAATGCTATAGTAAAAGTAAACTGTCCTCTCTAAAAAGGGAGAAGGAAACAACAGGCGGCGCGGGAAGCTGCGCTGCATTGAATAGGGGAGCGTTGCATGGAAAAGCGATGGACTGTCGTCGAAGTGATGCGCCATGCCCGCCATGACTGGCTGAACAAAATCCAGCTCATTAAAGGCCATTTGGCGCTCAATAAAGTGGAGCGGGTGCAAGAAATCATCAACGGCATTATCGGCGACGCGCAGCAGGAAACGCGGTTAACGAACTTAAAGGCCGAACGGTTTGCTGAGCTGATGATGACGTACAACTGGGAGCCGCACCCGATTTTTCTTGAGTATGAAATTGTCGGCGGCGAGGCTGATTTGTCGCCGTATGACGAACAATTGAGCGAATGGTGCCGCCGGTTTTTTGGTCTGCTTGAGGCGCAGGCCGATGAGCAGGCGGAAAACCATTTATGCGTGACGATTGAGATTGCGGATGGGCGGGTGGGGCTCTTTTTTGACGGCCGCGGCGCATGGCGGGATGGTGATGCCATTCGCGCCTGCCTCGAGCGCTGTGAGCCATCAGCACCGCTTCGGCTCGTGTCGTTTGCTGTCGGGGCGGACGAATTGACGGTGGAGCTCGAGCTGCCGCTCGGCTCCGGGTCGCCTTATTGGTAAGCACATATTGACAGCATTGAATTGGCTCTGTATACAATAATAAATATTAGCTACACTCATTTTGTCATGATGGAAGCGAATCGGAGGAACAGCCATGTTTGTCGATCAAGTGAAAATTTATGTAAAAGGCGGGGACGGCGGCAACGGCATGGTCGCGTTCCGCCGGGAAAAATACGTCCCGAAAGGCGGTCCGGCCGGCGGGGACGGCGGCAAGGGCGGCGACGTCGTCTTCGTCGTGGACGAAGGGCTGCGAACGCTAATGGATTTTCGCTACCAGCGCCATTTTAAAGCGCCGCGTGGCGAAAACGGCATGTCGAAAAACCAGCATGGGAAAAATGCGGAAGACCTGCTCGTCAAAGTGCCGCCTGGGACGGTCGTTATCGATGCCGATACAAATGAGGTGCTCGCCGATTTGACGGAAGCCGGACAGCGGTTTGTCGTCGCCAGAGGCGGGCGCGGCGGGCGCGGCAACACCCGGTTCGCGACTGCGGCCAATCCGGCGCCGGAAATCGCCGAAAACGGCGAACCGGGCGAAGAGCGAAACGTCATTTTGGAATTGAAGCTGCTTGCCGATGTCGGGCTTGTTGGCTTCCCAAGCGTCGGCAAATCGACGTTGCTGTCGGTTGTTTCCGCCGCGCGGCCGAAAATCGCGGAATATCATTTTACAACGCTTGTGCCCAACCTAGGCGTTGTCGAAACAGAAGACGGCCGCAGCTTTGTCATGGCCGACTTGCCGGGGCTGATTGAAGGCGCCCATCAAGGAGTGGGGCTTGGGCATCAGTTTTTGCGCCATATTGAACGGACACGCGTCATCGTCCATGTCATCGACATGGCGGCGGTGGAAGGACGCGACCCGTATGACGATTACGTCGTCATCAACGAGGAGCTGAAGCAATACAACTTGCGTTTGACGGAACGGCCGCAAATTGTCGCCGCCAATAAAATGGACATGCCAGGTGCCGAAGAAAACTTGCGCCGCTTCAAAGAGAAAGTCGGCGAGGCGGTGCCGGTCTTTCCAATTTCAGCCGCGACAAGGCAAGGGGTGCGCGAGCTTTTGTTTGCCATTGCGGATTTATTGGAAACAACGCCGGAGTTCCCGCTCCATGAACCGGAAGAGCCGGCTGTGCAGCGCGTCGTCTATAAGTATGAGAAAGAGAAGCCGCCGTTTACGATCACCCGCGGCAGCGACGGAGCGTTTATTCTATCTGGCGATAAAATCGAAAAGCTGTTGAAAATGACCGATTTCTCGCGTGAAGAATCGGTGCGCCGCTTCGCCCGCCAGCTGCGGGCCATGGGGGTGGACGATGCGCTGCGCGAGCGCGGGGCGCAAGACGGCGACACCGTCCGGCTGCTCGATTACGAGTTTGAGTTTGTCGACGACTGGGATGAACGGTAAAAAGCGGGGGAAGGTGCGGTGGAGAAAAAATTTTACTTGGTGCGCGAAGATGTCCTGCCGGAAGCGATGAAAAAAGTCGTGCTGGCTAAGCAGCTGCTTGAGCGGAAAAAAGCCGCCTCGGTCGCCGAGGCGGCGCAACTTGCGAACATCAGCCGCGGCGTCTTTTACAAATACCGCGACGCCATTTTTCCGTTTCAGGCGGTGACGAAAGAAAATATCGTGACGTTGTTTTTCCATTTGGAAGACCGCTCGGGCACGCTGTCACAGCTGCTTGGCGTCGTGGCGGCGGCCGGTTGCAACGTGTTGACGATCCACCAGACGATCCCGCTGCAAGGGCGGGCGAACGTGACGCTTTCCGTCAGTACGAACGATATGCATGAAGACATCGATGACCTGTTGGGGAAGTTGAGAAGGCTTGAATTTGTCGAAAAAGTGGAAATTGTCGGTTCAGGAGTGTATTAAAGCAAGGGAGAGGCAAACGAAATGAAAATCGGCTATTTAGGACCGAAGGCGACGTTTACCGAAGCGGCGGTCGCGGCGCTGTTTCCGTCGGAGTCGCGCGAGCCGTACAATACGATTCCCGACTGCATCGACGCCGCCGCCGCTGGGGAAATTAAGGCGGCCGTTGTGCCGCTTGAGAATGCATTGGAAGGGTCGGTCAACTTAACGCTCGATTATTTGATTCATGAACAGCCGCTGCCGATCATCGGCGAAATTGTCGTCCCAATCGAGCAGCATTTGCTTGTGCACCCGTATCATGCCCCACACTGGCGCGAAGTGAAAGAGGTGTACTCGCACGCACACGCCATCGCCCAATGCCGCAAATTTTTACATACGGTGCTCAAAGGCGCCAGTCAAGTGCCGATGACATCGACGAGCGCTGCCGCCAAATTTGTGAGCGAACACCCCCACTTGCCGGCGGCCGCGATCGCCAACCGGCTCGCTGCCAACGAATATGGGCTGGTGATCGTCCAAGAGAATATTCACGACTATGACTACAACCATACGCGCTTCATCGTTGTCAGCCGGCGGAATGAGCCGCTTTCGCCCAACTCGCCGCTTTATGCCGGCGACAAAACGACTGTCGTTGTGATGTTGCCGCAAGACCATCCTGGCGCGCTCCATCAGGTGCTGTCGGCGTTTGCCTGGCGGCGGCTCAACTTGACGAAAATTGAGTCGCGTCCGGCGAAAACAGGTCTCGGAAACTACTTTTTCATCATTGATATCGACGCGCCGCTCGACGAGGTGCTCATTCCGGGAGCGATCGCCGAAATCGAAGCGCTCGGCTGCACGGTGCAGCTGTTGGGCAGTTATCCATATTATTTTGCCTAAAACAGGTGAAAAACGCGAACGGTGTGTTCCTGTCCGCGTTTTTTTTCTTTACGTGCATGCGGTTTCCGTTTAGGCTTCAATTAAAAAGCCGGCTTGTTTCAAAGCGTGGCAGGCGGCATCCAGTTTCAGCGGTGAGTCGGCCTCAAGCGTATGCAAATGCGTCCCATCCGTCAACTGAAGCAAATACGACGATTTCGTCGCTTCGATTTTGGCGATAAACTGGTCCACTTCCAGGCGGTTGCTGACCATGATCGACGCGGTCAAGTCGCCGTAGACCGGATGTTCGATTTTGACGTCTTTCACCGTCACGCCGCAGTCCACGAGCAAATACAACTCTTCTTTCGTCTGTTCTGGCGTATGGAAGCAGGCGACCGTTCGCGTATACGTTTTGGCCGGCTCAGCCGGCTTTAAATACAGATATCCTTGGCTTGTCGCGATAATCGGTTCGTTGCGCGCCTTTAACAGCGAAATGTCTTGGACGATCACCTGGCGGCTGACGTTCGTTTTCGCCGCCAACTCGGCGCCGGTAAGCGGTGTGTCGCTTTCTTTCAGCCACTGCAAAATGAGCTGGCGCCTTGCTTCCCCTAAGATTTTCTTTTCCTCCTTCATCCTGTCCATCCCCCCTTTTGCGGCAAGATCATCTGTTCGAGCGTGGATACGAGTTCGTCAATGTCAGATTGTGTCGTCGCCATGCCGAAGGAGATGCGGACGAACTGCTTCGCTTCTTCCGGCGTTTTTCCGACGGCGATCATCGTCCGCGACGGCGCCTGCTGTCCAACCTGGCAGGCGCTGCCGGTGGAAATGGCGATGCCGGCGCGGTTGCATTCGAGCATCACCAGCTGCCCGTCCAACCCGTTAACGGTCAAACCGACAATGTGGGCGAGCCGGTAGTCGGGATGGCCTTCGACCGTGATCGGCAGCTGTTTGACGGTGATGGCGTCAAGCAGCCGACGGCGCAGCCGTTCGAAGTGCGCTTGCTCGCTTTCCATCCGATCGTACAGCTGCTTTGCGGCTGTGATGAAGGCGGCGATGCCCGGCACGTTGACCGTTCCCGGGCGAAAGCCGGATTCATGCGTCGCTCCCCGAAACACCGGACTCCAATGGCGGCGCGGATCGATATACACCGCTCCGACGCCTTTCGGCCCGTACACTTTATGGGCGGACACCGAGATGCTGTCAATCGCCATGGCTTTGACGTCTAGCTGTATTTTAGCAAAAGTTTGGACGCAATCGCTATGGAAAAGGACGCCGCGCGCCCGCAGCAGGCGGCCGATGTCGGCAAGCGGCTGGGTGGTGCCGATTTCCGAGTTGGCGTGCTGGATGGAAGCGAGAATCGTCTGCGGCGTGATCGCCCGCTCCAAATCTTCGAGACGGATGCGTCCAAAACGGTCGACCGGCAAGTAAGTGACACGGTACCCCTCTGTTTCCAACTGTTTGAACAGATGATGGAGAGAGGCGTGCTCGATTTCCGTCGTAATCAAATGATTTCCGTTCTGCCGGCGGGCGGCGACGAGCGAACGGACCGCGAGCACGTTCGCTTCCGTGCCGCCGCTTGTGAAATACACCCCTTCCGCTTCCCCGTTGATCATGGCGGCCAACTCGCGCCGGCATAAGGTGAGCAGTTGTTTTGCTTTCGTTCCGATGTCATGCAGGCTGCTTTCGTTGCCAAAATAAACAGCTGCTGCTTCGGCGTAGGCCGCAATGGCTTCTTGGCACATCGGTGTAGTCGCTGCATAGTCCAAATAAATCATCGTTTCCCGCCTCACTTCATTTTTTTCAGCAAACCTCTTGCCATTAGTTTAAATATGTGTAAATATAGATGTCAAGACAGGTGGAAAGAAAGGGGCGTCCAAACATGGGAGAAGGCGGCGTTGTGATTGTCGGCAGCGGGCTGGCGGCGTTAACGGTCGCTTACTATTTGCCGCGGCATGAAAATGTGATGATCTTCACAAAGAAAGGCCGATCGGACAGCAACTCATGGCGGGCGCAAGGCGGGGTGGCGGCGGCGTTGGCGGAAGGGGATGGCTGGCGCAGCCATTTTCACGATACAATGACCGCCGGTTGTCTCCATAACGATGAACGAATGGTTGAGCTCATCGTCCGCGAGGGGCCGGAGCGGCTGCAGGAATGGATGAACGCCGGCATGGCGTTTGATCTCGACGAATCAGGCCGGATTTCTGTCGGTCTTGAGGGCGGGCACAGCTTCCGCCGCATTTTGCATGCCGGCGGCGACCAAACCGGAAAGGCGCTCGTTTCGTTTTTGCTTCAGCAGCTGAATGACCGTGTGCCGATCGTCGAGGGGGAACAAGTGATTGACTTGTTGATCGAAGACGGCCGTTGCGTCGGGGTGAAAACGAAGCGGGAAGACGGCCGTGTTTCGGTCTGGCGTGCGTCCGCTGTCGTATTGGCGTCCGGCGGCTGCGCGGGGTTGTACACGTTTACTTCGAATGCGCCAACGGCAACAGGCGACGGCATTGCCATGGCGTATCGCGCCGGTGCGGCGGTGGCGGATATGGAGTTCATCCAGTTTCATCCGACGATGTTGGCCGCCATGGGAAAAGCGGTCGGGCTTGTATCGGAGGCGGTGCGCGGCGAGGGAGCGGTGTTAGAGACGGAAGACGGGCGGCGCGTGATGGACGGCGTCCATCCGCTTGGCGATTTGGCGCCGCGCGATATCGTCGCGCGCGCCATCGCTGCCGAGATTGACCGCGGCGGCTGCGTCTATTTGAATATTTCCGCTGTCCCCCATTTTCGCCGCCGCTTTCCCACGATTGCCGCGCTGTGCGAAGCGCATGGGATCGATTGGGAAGCCGGCCGGCTTCCGGTCGTGCCGGGCGCCCACTTTGTCATGGGCGGCATCGTCGTCAATGAGTGGGGGCAGACGACCGTACCCGGTTTATACGCTGTCGGGGAAGCGGCATGCACCGGCGTGCACGGCGCCAATCGGCTCGCGAGCAACTCGTTGCTTGAAGCGATCGTCTTTGGATTCCGTGCGGCCTGCGCCATCCGCCGTCAAGCAGCGTGGCCGGAAACGGTGCACCGAGCGGATTCATCCAGCCCGCGTCGTTTGATTGTACCACGGCTGCCAGAGCGGGCGTTGCTCCGCGAACAGCTGTCAACGTTTGTCGGCATCGTCCGCAACGGCGATCGGCTTCGCGAAGCGGTCGACTGGTTGGAACAGTTTTCGTTGCCGGATTGGCTGGATGGCGACCTTGAACGATTGTCGGCAGAGGAGATTGAAACAGGATATATGTTGCTAGTGGGCTGGCTTGTCGCTTCATCAGCGCTTGGGCGCACGGAAAGCCGCGGCGGCCATTACCGGAGCGATTTTCCGCGTGAACGCCCGGAGTGGCGGGGGCGGCGCCTCGTGCGGACGAAAGAAGAGTGGGCCCGCCTTGGGGCTGGGAGGTAAAGCGGCAAAGAAAACGGAGGGATGAAAGATGAACCGGTTGAAGCTCGAACAACTGTTGCGACAGTTTTTTCTTGAAGATATTGGCGACGGCGATGTGACGAGCGAGACGATTTTTCCGGCTCATGAACGGGCATCAGGCATGTTTATGGCCAAAGCGGACGGGGTGGTGGCCGGCGTCGGCATTATTGCGGCGGGCTATCAGCTGCTGGATCCGCGCGTCGAAGTATCGATTATGAAACGGGACGGCGAGCGGGTCGCAGCCGGCGAAGCGATCGCCGCTGCATCCGGCCCGGTCAGAGCGCTGTTGTCCGGCGAGCGCGTCATTTTGAATTTGCTTCAGCGCCTAAGCGGCATCGCCACCGTGACGCGCCAAGCCGTCGATTTGCTCGGTGACAGTCATACGCGCATTTGCGACACAAGGAAAACAACTCCCGGGCTGCGCATGCTTGAAAAGTATGCCGTCACGTGCGGGGGCGGCTACAACCATCGCTTTGGCTTGTATGATGGCGTCATGATCAAAGACAACCATATCGCCTTTTGCGGATCGATCGCCGACGCGGTCAAAGCGGTGCGGGAGCGGCTCGGCCATATGGTGAAAATCGAGGTGGAAACGGAAACGGAAGCGGAAGTGCTCGAGGCGGTCGAAGCGGGGGCAGACGTCATTATGTTTGACAACCGGACGCCGGATGAAGTGCGTTCGTTTGTCCGGCTCGTGCCAAAGCCGATCATCACCGAAGCGTCCGGGGGAATTACGCTCGCCAACGTAGCAGCGTACGGCGCGACCGGCGTCGACTACATTTCGCTCGGATTTTTAACCCATTCCGCTCGAGCGCTTGACATTAGTTTTGATTTACAATGACGGGGGGAGAAAATAATGAACGTACTGGAGCAGCTAAAACGGCTCGATGACATGCCAGAGCGCTATAGAACGATGGAAAAAAGCGAGCTCGAGGCCCGCGCTCGGTCGATAAAAGAGCGGCTCGGCCGCCGCTTGTTTATCCCTGGGCATCACTACCAAAAAGATGAAGTCATCCAGTTTGCCGATGCGACCGGCGATTCGCTTCAACTGGCCCAACTGGCGGCAAAAAACGATGAAGCGGAGTATATCGTATTTTGCGGCGTCCACTTTATGGCGGAAACGGCCGACATTTTGACGAGAGAGGAACAAGTGGTCATTTTGCCCGATATGCGCGCTGGCTGTTCGATGGCCGATATGGCTGATCTTTTCCAAGTCGAGCGGGCGTGGGCAGCGCTCACGGATCTATTTGGCGAAACGATCATCCCGCTTGTGTATGTCAACTCGACGGCGGCGATTAAAGCGTTTGTCGGCCGCCATGGCGGGGCGACGGTGACGTCGTCCAACGCGAAAAACATGGTCAAATGGGCGTTTTCGCAAAAAGAGCGGGTTTTCTTTTTGCCGGATCAACATTTAGGGAGAAACACCGCCTATGCGCTCGGCGTCGGTCTCGATGAGATGGCGGTCTGGGATCCGCGTGAAGAGTCGCTGCAATGCAGCGGGCCGGTTGACAATGTCAAAGTCATCCTTTGGAAAGGGCATTGCTCGGTGCATGAAAACTTCACCGTCCGGCAAATCGAACAAATTCGGAGGACGAAACCGGAAATGAACATTATCGTTCACCCGGAATGCAGCTGGGAAGTCGTCCAGCAGGCGGATTACGCCGGATCGACGAAATATATTATCGAAATGATCCGCAACGCCCCGCCCGGCAGTCAATGGGCCATCGGGACGGAAATGAACTTGGTCAACCGGTTAAAGAACGAACATCCGGATAAGGAGATTATTTCTTTAAATCCGTACATGTGTCCGTGTTTGACGATGAATCGGATTGATTTGCCGCATTTCGTTTGGGCGCTTGAATCACTGGAACAAGGTGTGGTCGTCAACCGCATCACCGTTCCGAACGAAGTGGCCTGTCAGGCGAAAGCGGCGCTTGACCGCATGCTTGCTCTTGCCTAGTTCCCCAACCCGGCGTGACGGAATCGCTTCCGTCCGGCCGGGGATTTTTTTATCATAAATGGGCGCTCATCGTCATACATTGTGTTGAAAGACGATATCGGGAAACAAGCATCGGTCGGATAGAGTGCAAACAGTCTCGGTGTAGGAGGGGGAGCGGAGTGAAAATCCATATTGTTCAGAAGGGAGATACTCTTTGGAAAATAGCCCAAAAATATGGGGTTGATTTTGAACAATTAAAAAAAATAAATGGGCATGTAAGCGACCCGGATATGATTATGCCCGGAATGAAAATCAAAGTGCCGACGGCGGGAGTGCCGGTCAAAAAAGAAACAAAATGGCAGGCGCCGCCGAAAAAAGCGAAAATAGAAGAGCACCCATACGCGGAAGCCAAACCGTTCGTTTCGATCGACATTGATACAGAGTTCGGCGCCGTTGCTCCAGAAGGCAAAACGCCGGCGAATGACGCACCGGCCAACGAAGCGCCGAAAGCGGCGGGGAAGGAAGCACCGAAGGCGCCGGCCAACGAAGCGCCGAAAGCGGCGGGGAAGGAAGCACCGAAGGCGCCGGCCAACGAAGCGCCGAAAGCGGCGGGGAAGGAAGCACCGAAGGCGCCGGCCAACGAAGCGCCGAAAGCGGCGGGGAAGGAAGCACCGAAGGCGCCGGTCAACGAAGCGCCGAAAGCGGCGGGGAAGGAAGCACCGAAGGCGCCGGTCAGCGAAGCGCCGAAAGCGGCGGGGAAGGAAGCACCGAAGGCGCCGGTCAGCGAAGCGCCGAAAGCGGCGGTGAAGGAAGCACCGAAGGCGCCGGTCAACGAAGCGCCGAAAGCGGCGGGGAAGGAAGCACCGAAGGCGCCGGTCAGCGAAGCGCCGAAAGCGGCGGGGAAGGAAGCACCGAAGGCGCCGGTCAACGAAGCGCCGAAAGCGGCGGTGAAGGAAGCACCGAAGGCGCCGGTCAGCGAAGCGCCGAAAGCGGCGGTGAAGGAAGCACCGAAGGCGCCGGTCAACGAAGCGCCGAAAGCGACGGGGAAAGAGGAGCTGAAAGTACCTGTCAACGAAACACCAAACGCACCAGTAAATGAAACACCGAATGTGCCGGTCAATGGGGCGCCAAATGCCGCGAACGCCGAGGGAGCGAAAACGCCGACTGTCGAACCGCCGTTTGTGCATACGATCCCGCCGGCCGCTGCGTCCTCTCACGTTTCATTTGCCAAATCGTTGTCGAATCTGCCGCCGATTCCGCCGAAGCCGAGCAATATTTTACCTGGCATTATGAAAGAGGAAACAGGAGAAAGCCCGGATAAACTGAAAGGGGAGCAGATGGAACCGGAAAGTGATGAAGCGCCGCCGCTTCCGAACATTCCATACGTTCCGGTCGCGCCGCCGCCAGCGCCGGCGTTTGGCAGTGATCAAGGATGTGTGCTGGTGACGCCGATTTTGCCGGGGCCAGGGTTTTATGTGCCGCCGTTGCCAGCGATGCCGCCGTATTCTCCGCTGCCCAATCCGCCGGCCGGGGAAAGCCCAGAAAGCGGCGCAGCACCTTATCCAGGCATCAGTGAAAGCAGCAGTGAATCGGCGGAGTCCCCACCGCTTCTTGGGCCGGGTGGACATGGGGCTGCCATCCCGCCGGCGCCGCCAGCGGGAGCCGCTTTCGCTTCGCCGGGATACGCGCCGCCCGGGGTGTATGCGCCTCCGGCTGGGTATCCGCCAGTTGCCTATATGCCTGTATATTCGCCGGTTCCGCACTATGGGGGGTATGCACCGCCTGGCATGTACGTGCCGCCGGCTCCATACGGGTATGCCCCACAACAGGCGGCGCCGCTTCCGTGGCCGGGCGTCGTCTACCCGACAAGCCCGCCTGGGTATGCGCCTTCGCCTGCTCCGCCGGCCGCCAGCCCGCGCCTGTTTGCCGGGCCGCCGGATGAGGAGAGCGAACATGGTGAAGAACAATAATCCAATCGAAAGAGACGCCGTCGGCCGTCTCTTTTTCTTCTGCACCGTTGTCACCGGCTGGCCATTCACCGGGCTGTAGCGTTGAAACCGCACGTGATGGTGATCGAGGCTGGATGCGGGACGTTCGTTGCCAAAGCGTATCGCTCGCCGGCCGCCGCCAAGCGGCAAGCTTGGCTGCTTGGCGCCTTGCGCCGCGCCGGTTTTGGCGCTGCCCCGACCGTCCTCCCGATTGGGGGAGGAGGCGTGGTCGAGGCGGGGGGGTGGTATTGGCTGCTGACTGAATACGTGGCCGGCGCACGCCCGCTTGCCTTTGTCAATGAGAGCGACATTGCCGACGGGCTCCGTGTGTTGCGCCATTATCATACGGCGACGGCAGCGATCGTTCGCAACGAACAGGCTGCGTTGCCGCTGTCTTATGCCTGGCTGTATGAAAAATGGCACCGTCGGTATCAGGACTTTCGCCAGAACTTGCCATTCATTGAAACGATGATGGATAAAGAGGATCTTTCCTTTGTCCTGCATTGGGCGCATTATTGCTTGTCAACGTGCGGCGACTACGCTGCCGAGTTGGCGGCGGAGCCTGTTGCCATCATTCACGGCGATGTGGCGCCCCATAACTTTTTGCGCACGCTGGGCGGACACGTGAGCCTCATTGATTATGATGCGGCTGCTCTCGCTTCGCCCGGGCTTGATTATTGGCAATATGCAAACCGGATTTTGCCATATATCGGGTGGTCGCATGCGGCGCTGGCCCGGTTTGCGCCGCTTCGCGGCTGGTTGAACCGGCACTGGTTTTTGCACGCGCTTTTGTTTCCGGCCGATGTGTTTCGCGAATGGCGGTCAGCCGCCGCGCGCCGCCGCCCTCTTGTGTTTGACCGCAAGCGGAGAGAACGGTTTGTCCGCCGCCTTTATGCTATGCTACAATGAGAAATGGAATCTTTGGAAAAGGAGTCGAGGGCGGATGCAAGAAAAAATTGACAAACTCGTGCAATGGTTGCGTGACCAAGTCTCATCAGCCGGTTTAAACGGGGCGGTCGTCGGCATTAGCGGCGGCATCGATTCAGCCGTTGTCGCCCATTTGATTAAGCGCGCCTTTCCGGACGATTCGCTGGGGCTGATCATGCCTTGCAAAAGCAATCCGAAAGATATGGAAGATGCGCTGAAAGTGGTGAAAAGCTGCGGCATCCGGCATTTGGTCATCGATTTGACCGAGGCGCACCGGACGTTGTTTGGCGCGGTCGAGGCCGAGCTGAAAGCCATCGGGGAATGGAGCGAAGAGCGCGCGCGCCTCGGCGATGCCAATACACGGGCGCGTTTGCGCATGACGACGTTGTATGCGGTCGCCAACAATTACGGCTACCTTGTCGTCGGAACGGACAACGCCGCCGAATGGCATACCGGCTACTTTACGAAATACGGCGACGGCGGAGTGGACTTAGTGCCGCTCATCCACTTTACGAAAGGCGAAGTGCGTGAAATGGCCCGTCTGCTCGGCGTCCCGGAAGAAATTATCAAGAAAGCTCCAAGCGCCGGACTGTGGGAAGGGCAGACGGATGAAAGCGAGATGGGCACGACATACGAAATGATTGATAAATACTTGAAAGGAGAAGACATTCCGGAACGGGACCGGAACATTATTGAAAAACTGCACGAACGCTCGCATCATAAACGGCAGCTGGCCATCGCGCCGCCGAAGTTTTAGCTGTTGCCTCATTGGTGCGAACTGACAGCGATAAACCCCCTTTGTTTTCCGCAATCTAAACGTAAGGCTGGCTTTCGGCCAGCCGTGGGCGAAGGAAACCAAGGGGGGTTTTCCATTGAGACAAGCGGTCAAATGGATTGGGGTGCTGTCGGCTGCCGGCTTGCTCGCTTCGTGCGCCAATTACGGGGCCAATGAGGGAGCTCAGCATTATAACAACGCGACAAGGCCGATCGGCTACTATTCGACGGAACGAAACGACGATTTCCGTTACGGCCGCTATGGGACGAACGCGCTCAACTACGACAACAACTATATATGGGCGCGCCGCGGACCGGCGACTGATTATTTGGCGGACGAAGGCCGCTTCGGCGGACCGGCGGCGACCCGGTTTGATACGGATGTTCCGGCTCTTCCAGGTGATGTCGATTTTGGCGACGGCGATTACAACTATCACGGACATTTAAATTCGTTGAGCGTCGACCCGCATCCATCATATTACCGGAGTTATGACGGCGGCCTGGCCGAGGAGCTTTCGCGCCGCGCCGCTGCAGTCGGTGGAGTCGATGATGCGCGCGCCGTCGTATACGGCGACCAAGCGCTCATCGCTATTGCGACCGATGCCCGCCATCCGGAGCGGCTCGAGCAGCGCGTCGCCAAAGCAGTTGCTCCGTACGCCAAGGGCAAACGGGTGCGCGTTACATCCAATCCGAGCATGTACCACCGCGTCCGCACGATTGACAACACCATTCGCCAAGGCGGGCCGATCAACATGGACGAAATCCGCCGCGATTTGCGCACCATTTTCATCGATCATGACACGATTCAAGAGCGGCCGAGAAACACCCGCTAGCCAAGCAGGGGCTGACCCGAACCCGCGTCTCGGGCCAGCCTCCTTTTGTGTCCTGATGGACGGCTCCGGCTGACATTTGCGGCGTTTTTTGTTATAGTAGTATTCGGAACATTCCGTTGCGATGAGAGGAGAAAGACCGATGGCTGGACATTCGAAATGGAAAAATATCCAACGGCGGAAAAACGCCCAAGATGCGAAGCGCGGCAAGCTGTTTATGAAACTGGCCAAAGAAATTTACGTTGCCGCGAAAATGGGCGGGGGAGATCCAGCGGCCAATCCCGGCTTGCGTCTTGTCATTGAGAAGGCAAGAGCAGCCAACATGCCGAACGATAATATTGAACGGGCCATTAAAAAAGCAACTGGAAACCAAGAACAAACGAACTATGAAGAAATTCGCTACGAAGGATACGGACCGGGCGGCGTCGCCGTCATGGTCGTTTGCCTGACCGACAATAAAAACCGCACCGCCGCAAACGTACGCGCCGCTTTTTCGAAAAACGGCGGCAACTTAGGGGAAACGGGGTGCGTCTCCTACTTGTTTGAGCGTAAAGGGCTGCTGATCGTCGATCGCGAGCAGCACGATATCGACGAGGATGAGCTGCTGCTGTTGGCGATCGAAGCCGGTGCTGAGGAGATGGAAACGACCGATGAGTCGTTTGAAATTTATACAGCGCCCGAGTCGTTTGAATCGGTGAAGGAGCAGCTGGAACAGCATGGGCTGACGTTTGCAAGCGCAGAGATCACGATGATTCCGCAAACGTATACGACGCTCGAAGGCGATGACTTGAAAAAAATGTTGAAGTTGATCGACGCCCTTGAAGATGATGACGACGTTCAGGAGGTATACCATAACCTGGACGAATCGGTGCTTGACGAATGACAGCGCCCGCCAATTGTTGCTTGAAAAAGGGGTGTACGTCCGTCCGCCGTATATGGTCTATCCAAAAGAGGTGGAATTTATCGAGCGGCAAAGCTTTTTAACCGGCTGGTTCGGCCCGCGCCGTCCGCTCTTGGCCATTGAAGTTGCCCATTTGTTTACGATCGCGCGCAACAATGAAATTGGCAAAGCGACGCTCACGGCCTTTGCACAGGTGACCGGCGGCAACTCGCTTTGCAAAAAAGCTAAGCAGAATAGGAATAAAATGGAGAGCAACGGTGAAACTAAGAGCGTAAGGGAATCACCATGCTGGAAGAGAGGAACGGGATGATGCGAATTCTTTCCACCCTTCTGTTGGCTGTTGCCGCCGTGCTGCCGGTCCATGGGGTGTCGGCTGCGCCGGTCAAGATGACCATTGTGTTGCAGCAGCATTACTTAGACGGAGAGATGAGCGAGGAGAAAGTCACGGAAACGGTCGATTCATTGACGGAAATATGGAAGAAGTACCGCGACTGGCAGCTTATCAATCTTGATGACCGAACGATCGTTTTTCGCAAAACGGTCAACGACATTTCGCCGCTGTTGAAAACGAACGGCTATTTCGGGATTACAGACGATGGCACGTTGTCCATTTTTAACGGCAAACCGGGCCGATCGAGCGAAATTATCCAGTCGTTTTTCCAAATTGACGTGCAAAAGCTCGAAAGCCGCCAGCAGCAAAAATTAAAGCAAGGAATTCGCGTCCTCTCGAAAGAACAATACGAACAAGTGATTGAAATGTACCGCCATTTTGCGGTTGTCCAGTAAAGCGGCGACAAGCCCGTGGTGCGATGCGCATCACGGGATTTCTTTTTGCTATAATGAAATCATATGATACAATGAAAGGACGAGAAAAGGGGAGGAGCGTTCCATTGATCGAGTTTATCCGCGGGTACGTCGACTACGTCTGCCCGGAATATATCGTCATTGACCATCATGGCATCGGCTACGAAATTTTTACGCCGAATCCGTTTGCCTTTCGCGAGAGCCGCGAGGCGGTGGTGACGGTGTATACATACGAATATGTGCGCGAAGATGTGCACGCTTTATACGGGTTTTCCACGCGCGAAGAGCGCAACTTGTTCACAAAGCTGCTTCAAGTGTCCGGCATCGGTCCGAAAGGGGGTCTTGCCATTTTGGCGGCCGGGCGTCCTGATGAACTGGCGCGGGCCATCGAGGAAGAAAACGAGGCGTTTTTATGCAAGTTTCCAGGCGTAGGCAAAAAGACGGCTCGGCAAATGATTTTGGATTTAAAAGGGAAGCTCGGAGCGCTTGCGGCGCCGGCGGCTGCACGTTCGGCCGCCCCGCTTTCCGGAGAGCTGGCTGAGGCGGTCGCTGCGCTCAAGGCGCTCGGTTACGCCGAGCGGGAAATTGAAAAAATCATTCCGGCGCTCCGCAGTGAAGCGATGTCGACGGAGCAATATGTGAAGCGGGCGTTGGCGCTCTTGCTCAAGTAAGGAAAGGAGGAAACCGAGAAGGGAGGGATGGCGGTGGATGACCGGATCGTATCCAGCGCTGCCCTAGGCGGCGAGGCGGCATTGGAACCGAGTTTGCGTCCGCAATATTTGCATGAGTATATCGGGCAAGATAAAGTGAAAGAAAACTTGCGGGTGTTCATTGAAGCGGCCAAGCTGCGCGAGGAGACGCTTGACCATGTGCTGCTGTATGGGCCGCCGGGGCTTGGGAAAACGACGCTGGCCGCTGTGATTGCGAATGAAATGGGGGTCAGGCTGCGGACGACGTCCGGCCCCGCGCTCGAGCGGCCCGGCGATTTGGCGGCGCTTTTGACCTCTCTTGAGCCTGGCGATGTGCTGTTTATTGACGAAATCCACCGGTTGCCGCGGACGGTTGAAGAAGTGCTCTATCCGGCGATGGAGGATTATTGCCTGGATATTATGATCGGCAAAGGAACGGAAGCGCGCTCGCTTCGCCTTGACTTGCCGCCATTTACGCTCGTCGGGGCGACGACGAGAGCCGGGGCGCTGTCGGCGCCGCTGCGCGACCGGTTTGGCGTCATCAGCCGTCTTGAATATTACCGAGTCGATGAGCTTGCCCACATTGTTGAACGGGCGGCCGCGATTTTACGTATTATCATTAGCAGCGAAGCCGCTTCCGAGATCGCGCGCCGGGCGCGCGGCACCCCGCGCATCGCCAATCGGCTGCTCCGCCGCGTTCGCGATTTTGCCCAAGTGCGCGGGGACGGTGAAATTACCCTGCCGCTCGCTGTCGAGGCGCTCGAGCGGCTGCAGGTCGACCGGCTCGGGCTTGATCACATTGACCATAAGCTGCTTTTAGCGATCATTGAGAAGTTCGCCGGCGGCCCGGTCGGGCTTGAAACGATGGCGGCGGTGATCGGGGAAGAGGCGCAGACGATTGAAGAAGTGTATGAGCCGTATTTGCTGCAAATCGGTTTGCTGCAGCGGACGCCGCGCGGGCGTGTCGCAACGCCGGCGGCGTATGCCCATTTCGAAATGGAGGTTCCGAAGCGGTGAACAGCCTGCCAAAGCTGATCATGACGATTGGCGTTGTGCTCATCATTGTCGGGTTTGTCATGCAGTTTGTCAAACTCGGCCGCCTGCCGGGGGATATCGTCATCCGGAAAGGGAATATGACGTTTTATTTTCCGGTTGTCACGTCCATATTGCTCAGCGTTGTGCTCTCTTTGATTTTTTATGTGCTCAGCCGATTTCGCTGAAGGAAGGGGAACAGCATGAAAGTCGACTTGTTTGATTTCCACTTGCCCGAAGAATTGATCGCCCAGACGCCGCTTCCAGACCGGGCGGCATCAAGGCTCATGGTGCTCGATAAACGAACGGGCGCCATTCGCCATGAAACGTTTCGCAACATTATTTCGTACTTGAATCCGAGCGACTGCCTCGTTTTAAACGATACGCGCGTCATGCCGGCGCGGCTTTACGGCGAAAAAGAGGAAACGGGCGGAACGGTCGAAGTGCTGCTGTTAAAGCAATTGGACGGCGACCGTTGGGAGACGCTCGTCAAGCCGGGAAAACGAGTCAAGCCAGGAACGAAACTCACCTTTGGCGAGGGGAAGCTTGAAGCCGTCTGCCTCGATACGCTTGAGCACGGCGGGCGAGTGCTTGAGTTTTCGTATGACGGCCTGTTTTATGAAGTATTGGCCGAACTTGGCGAGATGCCGCTGCCCCCGTACATTAAAGAAAAGCTTGACGACCCGGAACGGTATCAGACGGTGTACGCCCGTGAAATTGGTTCGGCAGCGGCGCCAACCGCCGGTTTGCATTTCACCGAAGAGCTGCTTGACGCCATTCGCGAAAAAGGGGTGCATATCGTCTTCATCACCCTTCATGTCGGGCTTGGCACGTTCCGGCCGGTGCAAGTGGATGACGTCGAGAAACATGATATGCACGCCGAGTTTTACCAAATGAGCGAGGAAACGGCGGCGATCTTGAACCGCGTGCGTGCGGACGGCGGCCGAATTATCGCTGTCGGCACGACGTCGACGAGGACGCTTGAGACGATCGCCGGCAAACATAACGGCCGATTTGTTGCAGAAAGCGGCTGGACCGACATTTTCATCTATCCGGGCTATGAGTTCAAAGGGATTGATGGGCTGGTCACGAATTTCCATTTACCGAAGTCGACGCTCATTATGCTCGTGAGTGCGCTGGCCGGACGCGAGCACATTTTGCATGCCTATGAGGTAGCGGTGAAGGAACGGTATCGCTTTTTCAGCTTCGGTGATGCCATGCTCATCATTTGAGAAAGGAGAACAGCACGTTGACGACACCGATTCGCTTTGAACTGATCAAAACGTGCCGGCAGACTGGGGCGCGCCTTGGCATTCTCCATACGCCGCACGGGTCGTTTGAAACGCCGATGTTTATGCCGGTCGGGACGCTCGCGACGGTCAAGACGCTGTCGCCGGAAGAGTTGAAGGAAATGGGTGCAGGCGTCATTTTGAGCAACACGTACCATTTATGGCTTCGGCCGGGCCATGACATCGTCGAGGAGGCGGGCGGCCTGCACGCGTTTATGAACTGGGACCGCGGCATTTTGACCGATTCCGGAGGCTTCCAGGTGTTTAGTTTGAGCGAATTCCGCCGCATCGAGGAAGAAGGCGTCCATTTCCGCAACCATTTAAACGGCGATAAGCTGTTTTTATCGCCGGAAAAAGCGATGGAAATTCAAAATGCGCTCGGTGCGGACATTATCATGGCGTTTGACGAATGTCCGCCGTATCCCGCGACGTACGACTATATGAAACGGTCGGTTGAGCGGACGAGCCGCTGGGCCGAGCGCTGCCTGAAAGCGCACCGCCGGCCGGACGAGCAAGGGCTGTTTGGCATCGTCCAGGGCGGCGAGTATGAGGAATTGCGCCGCCAAAGCGCCCGCGATTTAGTGTCGCTCGATTTTCCCGGCTATGCGGTCGGCGGATTGTCGGTCGGCGAGCCGAAAGACGTGATGAATCGGGTGCTTGAGTTTACGACGCCGCTTTTGCCAGCGGACAAGCCCCGCTATTTAATGGGCGTCGGGTCGCCCGATTCGCTGATTGACGGGGCGATCCGCGGCATCGACATGTTTGATTGCGTGCTGCCGACGCGCATCGGCCGCAACGGCACCGTGATGACGAGCGAAGGTCGGGTCGTCATTAAAAATGCCCAGTACGCCCGCGACTTTTCGCCGCTTGATCCGAACTGCGACTGCTACACGTGCCGGAACTATACGCGCGCCTACATTCGCCATCTCATCAAATGCGATGAAACATTTGGCATCCGCCTCACGTCTTACCATAACGTCTATTTTTTGATAAAATTAATGGAGCAGGTGAGACAAGCGATCCGTGAAGATCGGCTTGCCGATTTTCGTGAGGAATTTTTCGAACGCTACGGCTTCAACAAGCCGAACGCGAAAAACTTTTAGCTGCCCAGAAAGGAGGGGATCGCATGAACGCGGCGATTGCCAACATCTTGCCGATCGTGCTGTTTTTCGTCATTTTTTATTTCCTGCTCATCCGTCCGCAGCAAAAGCGGCAGCGCGCCATCCAGCAAATGCAGGCGAACTTGAAAAAAGGTGACAAAATCGTCACGATTGGCGGCTTGCATGGCATTATCGACTCGGTCGATGAAGACAAAATCATCGTCCGCGCCGGCGACGGCACGCGGTTGACGTTCGACCGCTCTGCGGTAAGAGAAGTGGTGGCGGAAAGCAAGGCATAGTGGAAGCTCAGAGGGCGGCGCCTAAGCCAGGCCGCCGTCAAAAGGGGCTGACCCAAAACGCGAATGCGTTTTGGGATCAGCCCCCACTTTTTTGCCTCAAATATAGAAGAATCGCCCTTTTTTCTGGTAGAATAGAGTCACCAAAACCACTACCACCGAAAGAAGGGCGATTCTTTTATGAAACATGATCATATTTCCTTTAAAGAGTATACCATGGACAACCTCTCTTTGCCAAGCAACATCGCCGATCTCATTCCACGGGATAACATGGCCCACGTGGTTCATGAGATGGTTGAACGCATCCCGATGGAGACGTTTCTTGCTTACTACAAAGGAGGGGGCGCCTCCGCCTATCATCCGAAAATGATGACCAAAATTCTCCTTTACGCTTACACCCAAAAAATGTATCATGGCCGTGAGATTGCACGGCAGCTCGAAGTCCACCTTCCCCTCATGTGGCTAAGTGGATTTCAAAAGCCGGACTTCCGCTCCATCAATCGGTTTCGTTCGGAGCGGATGAAAGACCTGATTGACGACCTGTTCCGGGAAATGATCACGCTGCTCGTGGCCGACGGCTATGTCAAGATGGAAGATTATTTTGTGGATGGAACGAAAATTGAAGCGAATGCCAACCGGTACACCTTCGTTTGGCGCAAATCGGCTGAGAAGTACCAGGAGAAACTCCAAGCCAATGTCGATCGGCTGATTGCCCAGATCGAGGCGATCGTGGAAGAAGAAAAGGCGGAAGACATCGACCCTTCGCCGGCCTTTACGTCAGAAGAAATCCGAAAGAAAACCGAGGAGTGGGAAAAACGGTTGGAGGCCGAGCCGGACAACCAACCGTTGAAGAAGGCCATCAAGAAGATGAAGGAGGACTACTTGCCCCGCAGTGAAAAGTATGAACACCAACTCCATGTATGCGGGGATCGCAACAGCTATTCCAAGACCGATGTGGATGCCACCTTCATGCGGTTGAAGGAGGATCACATGCGAAACGGCCAGCTCAAGCCGGCCTATAACGTACAGGTGGGTTCTTCCGGCCAATTTATTTTGGGGTATTCCCTTCATCAGAGGCCGGGCGACACTCGTTGTCTTCTCCCGCATTTGGAGACCGTTCGAGAGAAGTACGGCGTGGAACCCGAACGTTTGATCGCTGACGCGGCTTATGGCTCGGAAGAGAACTACGTGAAGCTGGAAGAGAAGCACATATCGGCCTTGATCAAGTACCATACGTATGAGAAGGAGAACACGCGCAAGGTCAAGAAAAATCCGCATCATCAGCAGAATTGGACCTATGTGGAAGAAGAAGACGTTTGGATTTGCGCCAATGGGAAAAAGCTGGTTCGCACCGGAACTTCGAAACAGACCACGGAATCAGGATACACCTCGGTCACCCGACACTACCAATGCCATGAATGCGAAGGATGTCCGTTCCGTTCGGCCTGCACGACTTCCAAGTATGGACGAACCACGCAATGGAACCCCGTCTATCATGAACAAAAACAGAAAGCCCGCGAACGGTTGGAGAGTGAAGAAGGGCAAGCCCGATACCGCCAACGCCAAACCGACATTGAGAGTGTATTTGGGCAAATCAAACAAAATCGCGGGTTTCGTCGCTTTGTCCTGCGAGGCCTCCAAAAAGTTTCCATCGAATGGGGGCTGGTTTGTGCTGCCCACAATCTTCTCAAAAAAGCCGCTAGGGACAAGCAATTGTCCTTGGTGGCGTAAATGAGGGGGAGAACAGAGTCGGAATTTTGTTCCGTTTGGTAAAATATACAAAAACCAGAGAGGGCTGACTCCAAAAGTCCGCTTTTTGGCGGACTTTTGGGTCAGCCCCTTGCATTGATGCGCCCGCTTACGCCCGCTCGCGGCGCACCGGAGACAAGTTGACGCCGACGATGCCGCCGAGGGAGGCGGCAATCAAAAAGCCAAGATGGTATAGCCATTGTTCGATGGTAAACGGTTTTTCGATGCCGAGAAACTGAAACAAAAAGACAATTGCCGTAAACGAAAGGCCGGTCAACCCGCCGGCAAGCCACCCTTTTTCCTGGCTTTTTCCGCCGGCGACGATCCCTCCGATGAACATGGAGATGACTGAGACGGCAAAAATGATCCATGTAAGCGACGATTCATGAATGTCCGTCCACTTAAGAAGCAACGAAAAAACGAAGCTAACAAGCGCCGCCAACACGAAAATGGTGGCGACCCCATATACGAGTGCGCTGCCAAGCCGTGACACCGTGCTCCCCCCTTGCCTACAATCGTTTACCACAATATATTCGCCGTTGGACACGTTTAGAAGTTCATTTTCTTCTGTTTTTTCCGGCCAGCCAGTGCAGTCCGGGCAGGTAGACGAGCTCCTCCCGTTTGATCAGCCGGAAGACGAGAAGGGAAGCGGTATACAAAGCGATGGTTGCCGTCATCGCAAACAGCGTCCATGACGATGAAGGGGCTGCCGCCGGCGGATGATGGTAGAGCATGTAGCCGGCCGCGCCGGCTATGGTGATGGCGATGAGCGCTTTCCCATACTCACGCACATGAATGGAAAACGACACCGCTTTGGCGACGGTGGCAAAATGGAGAAGCGTCACAAGCACTGTGCCGACCGATGTCGCCAGCGCTGCCCCCATAATGCCGAACCCTGGCCGCGAGGCAAGAACGAAAATGCAGGCGAGTTTCACCACCGCGCCGATCAAGCTGTTCGTCATGGCGGCGTTTGCCAAATCAAGCCCTTGCAGCACGGCTTGCAGCGGGCCTTGGAAATAGTAAAACAAGAAAAACGGCGCCATCACCTGAATAAAGATGGCTGCTTCGCTTGTGCCATACATCCACCGCATTAACGGTTCGGCAAAAATATACAGGACAACGGCGGAAAGGCCGCCGGTGACGAGCGACAGCCGCATCGCCTGGGCGATCCGGTATTCGACCAACACCGGCTTATTTTGCGCCACCGCCTCGCTGATGGCAGGAACGAGCGCGGTTGAGAGCGCGTACGTAATGAATGACGGCAGCGTGAGCAGCGGGATCGCATAGCCGACCAACTGGCCGTATTGCCTTGTGGCAATCGATGTGGCTACACCGGCTAACGCCAAGCTATTGGCGACGACAATCGGCTCGAAAAACCAGGAAAGCGAGCCGATCAGGCGGCCGCCGGTCGTTGGCAGGGCGATCCGCATGAGGCGGAAGAACGTTTCTTTACCGGCATGTACGTAGCGAAAAAAGTTCGTCCGCAGGCGGATGGACTTTTTGAACTTAAATAAAAACAACAAGTACAGTAAGGCGGCCAGTTCGCCAAGGACGGAAGATGCCATGGCGCCGGCGGCGGCGTATTCGACGCCGTACGGCAGGAGCGGCTTTGTGCATAGAGCGATCAAGCTGATGCGGACGATTTGTTCAATCAAAAGCGAGTAGGCGTGCGGCTTCATTTGTTGGCGCCCTTGAAAGTAACCGCGCAGCACCGACGAGATGGCGACAATCGGCACAACCGGGGCGATGGCCACGAGCGGGTAGTATATGCGCGGGTCGGTGAACATCGTCCGCGAAAGCCACGGCGCTGCAACAATGAGCGCCGGCAGGAATACGAGACTCAGCACCCCGGTCGTCGTGAGCGACACGACAAGAATTTTTTTCACCCGTTGCCGGTCGCCGGCCGCTTCCGCCTCAGCGACAAGCTTCGCGATGGCGACCGGCAGCCCGATTTGCGTCGCGGTGATCGCCAGCACGAGCGTCGGCACCGCCATCATGTACAGCCCGACCCCTTCATCGCCGATCATTCGGGCGACGACGATGCGGTTGATGAAGCCAAGAATTTTTGTAATAAAGCCGGCGGCGATTAAAATGACCGTCCCTTGCAAAAATTTGGACATTTTCGTTCCCTGCCTTCTCAAATGCCTTAATCTTTTATACAATATATGCGAGACATATGGCCAAGCATGACAAGGATCATGGCTGGCATGGCGCAGGAGGGTGGGGAATGGATCACGAGCAAAAGCTGCGCGAACAGCTTATGCCGGCGCTCGAGTGCAAATATGATGAATTTCGCCTGCTCGGCTATACGCAAGTGACGCTTGACGGGCTGTGGGAATGTTTGCGGACGCGCAGGTGGAAACATGGAGCGGCGGAAAAAAAGCTGCATGAACTGGTGAGCGACATTTTGTCGCTTTCGCCGGGGGAATATATGGCCTTTTTGACGATGCGGTCGTACGAGCAGCAGCGGTTGACCGGAGGGGATGAGCTGGAGCGCATTCTTCACGATTTGTTATAGCGGAAAAATTGACACTAGCCGTCCGCTGTCCCATAATGAAAGTCGAAGCGGATCCGTTTCACGATGACGCTGCGGCGGCTAGGCCGACAAGATGAGCCAAAGGAGGATTTCAAAACGGATGGTAAAGCGAAGCCGCATCGTCGCCTTTTTTCTCCTCTTGTTGTTGTTTGCAGGAGTGATGGGGCCGACGATTCAAGGAATTGTACATAACATAAAGCTGGGCCTTGATTTGCAAGGCGGATTTGAAGTGCTGTATGAAGTGAAGCCGGCGAAAAAAGGCGACAAAATTGACCATGAAACGCTCCAAAGCACGGTCAGCGCCTTAAACCGGCGGATCAACGTCCTCGGCGTCAGCGAGCCGCGCGTCGACATTGAAGGGAACGATCGCATCCGCGTCCAGCTCGCCGGAGTGAAAGATCAAAACGAAGCGCGCCAAATTTTGGCGACGCAGGCGAAGCTCACGTTCCGCGATGTGAATGACAACGTGCTGATGGACGGAAGCGACCTCGTCCAAGGCGGGGCAAAACTGTCGTTTGATGAAAACGGCCGGCCGAGCGTGGCGATTAAACTAAAAGATGCTGACAAGTTCCGCCAAGTGACGGAAAAAGTGTATAAGATGGGGCCGCCGAACAACATTTTGGTCATCTGGCTCGATTTTCAAGAAGGAGTCGATTCGTACCGAAAAGAAGCAGGCAAGGCGGATCCAAAATTTATTTCTGCCGCGTCTGTCAACCAAGTGTTCAACCAGACCGACGTGTCGATCGTCGGCAACTTTACGGTGAAAGAAGCGCAGCAGCTCGCCGATTTGTTGAACGCGGGCGCGCTGCCTGTCGAGTTGCATGAAATTTACTCGACGTCTGTCGGCGCCCAATTCGGGAAAAACGCCTTGCAAAAAACGATGTTGGCCGGCATCATCGGTATCGCTGCCATCTTCGTGTTTATGATTTGGTTTTACCGGCTGCCGGGAGTCATTGCCGTCATTACGTTGTCCGTCTATATTTATTTGATTTTGCTGTTGTTTGATTGGATGAACGGCGTCTTGACGCTGCCGGGCATCGCCGCTCTCATTTTAGGGGTCGGGATGGCGGTCGATGCCAACATTATTACGTACGAGCGAATCAAGGAAGAAATTAAGCTCGGCAAGTCGATGCTGTCGGCGTTTCGCGCCGGCAACCGCGGCTCGTTTGCGACGATTTTTGATGCCAACCTTACAACGATCATCGCCGGCGCGGTCTTGTTCATTTACGGGACAAGCTCGGTCAAAGGGTTTGCGACGATGCTCATCATCAGCATTGTCGTCACCTTCGTCACGGCGGTTTACGGCACGCGTCTGCTGCTCGGACTGCTTGTCTCGAGCCGCTGGTTGGATAAAAAGCCGGAATGGTTCGGGGTGAAACGGTCGGAGATCTTAAACATCGCTGAAACGACCGATGAAACGGAAGTGCCGACGAAGTTTGACCGCTGGGATTTTGTCAAACATAGCAAAAAGTTTTTCCTGTTCTCCGGCGCCTTGACGCTTGCCGGCGTCATTTCGCTGGCAGCGCTCGGGTTGAATCTCGGCATTGATTTTACAAGCGGGACGCGCATTGAGGTGGCGAGCAGCCGCCCGATCGATGCCGGTGAGCTGCGCGGCTATTTCAAGGAGCTCGGTCATGAACCCAAGGAGGTCATCCTTTCCGGCGCGGATGGGAAAACCGGCGTCGTTCGCTTAATTGGCGTGCTTGATAAAAACGAAATTGCGAAGCTGAAAAGCGAGTTGAAAGAAGCGTACGGATTTGAGCCGAACGTAAGCACCGTCTCGCCGATCGTCGGCAAGCAGCTCGCCCGCAATGCGCTCATTGCTGTGCTTATTTCATCCATCGGCATCATTCTTTACGTGACGATCCGCTTTGAGTGGCGAATGGCGCTCGCAGCCATTGTCGCCTTATTGCACGATGCGTTTTTTATCATTACCGTGTTCAGCTTAACGCGTCTGGAAGTCGACTTGACGTTTATCGCCGCCGTGTTGACCATCATCGGCTACTCGATCAACGATACGATCGTCACATTTGACCGCATCCGCGATCTTATGAAAAGGCGGAAGCCGAAAACGGTCAGCGACTTGCAGCATATCGTCAACCGGGCGTTGCAGCAAACGTTTACGCGTTCGATCAACACCGTCTTGACCGTCTTGTTTACCGTCGTCGCCTTGCTTTTGGTCGGCAGCGAAGCGATCCGCAACTTCAACCTCGCTTTGCTTGTCGGGCTTGTTTGCGGCGTATACTCGTCGCTTTGCATCGCCTCGCAGCTCTGGGTCGTTTGGAAAGGCCGGGAGCTCAAAAAAGGCAAAGGGGCAAAAAAAGCGGCACCGGAAGCCGAACCGAACTTATAATGACCGCACCGGAAACAGCGCTTGCTTTTTCCGGTGCTTTTTCTTTCGCAACGATAAGGGAAAAATGGGTTACACTAATGGCCAGATGCAAAGCAGGCGAAACGCAAAAGGTGGGGGACAAAGGAGATGGAAAACGAACAGCGATTCAAGCAGGCGAAAACAGCAGCGGTCGTCGGCATCGCCGGCAATATGGCGCTCGCCGTCGTCAAGGCGGCCGTCGGCATATGGAGCCAAAGCCAGGCGTTAATTGCCGACGCCGCTCATTCGGCGTCCGATGTCGCCGGCTCGTTTGCTGTTTGGGTCGGGTTGCGCGCCGCGGCGCGCCCGCCGGATGAAGACCATCCGTACGGGCACGGAAAGGCGGAATCCATCGCCGCCATTATTGTGGCGGTCCTTCTGTTTCTCGTCGGGCTCGAGATCGGGCGTTCCGCGCTTGAATCCTTTTTTGCCCCGCTGTCGCCGCCGGGGATCGCGGCCATTTATGTCCTGCTGTTGTCGATCGTTGTCAAAGAAGCGATGTTCCGCTACAAATACCGGCTTGGAAAAAAACTGCAAAGCGATGCATTAATCGTCAACGCTTACGAGCACCGCTCCGACGTTTTCTCTTCACTCGCCGCGCTCGCCGGCGTCGGCGCCGCCATTCTCGGCGGAAAATGGGGGATCGGCTGGCTTGTGTACGCTGATCCGCTTGCCGGGCTGTTCGTGGCGATTCTTGTGTTGAAAATGGCATGGGAGCTTGGACGCCATTCGATCCATACGGCGATTGACCACGTGCTGCACGAGGAAGAAACCGGCTATTTGCGCGAGGCTGTCCTTTCGTTTCCCGATGTGCGGCAAATTAACGAGTTGTATGCACGCGAGCATGGCCACTATGTCATTGTGGATTTAAAGATTGCAGTTGATCCACGGTTGACCGTTGAGGAGGGGCACCGGATCGGGAAAAAAGTGAAAGAAAAGCTGCTCACTTTGCCGCGCGTCCGCGACGTGATGGTGCATATCAATCCGTACGACCCGGAAAAAACACGTAACGTCGTTGCCTGCCCTTTTCTTCTTTTTGTATAATAAGAAGAGTTGAGGTGGGGGACATGTTGCAAGCGAAAACGCGTTGGGAAGTGGGTCGCCCCGACGAACAGATTGTACAGCGGCTGGCTGAAGAAGCCAGCCTTGCGCCGCTGTTGGCGCGGTTGCTCGTCTGCCGCGGCGTGCGAACGGCGGCGGAAGCAGCTGCGTTTCTTCATCCGCTTCGGCAGCCGTTTCATGATCCGTTTCTGCTTGATGGGATGGAGCGGGCCATCCAGCGCCTCAGGCGGGCGATTGAGGCGGGCGAGCGCATTCTTGTGTACGGCGATTACGATGCCGATGGCGTCTGCAGCACGTCCGTCATGATGAGCGCGCTCAAGGAGGCGGGAGCGTCAGTCGAGTTCTACATTCCCAATCGCTTTACGGAAGGATACGGCCCGAATATGGCGGCATTCCGCGCCGCCAAAGAGCGGGGCGTTTCCGTGATTGTGACCGTCGACAACGGAATTGCGGCGGTCAATGAAATCGCCGCCGCTAACGAGTGGGGGCTTGACGTCATTGTGACCGACCATCACGAACCAGGGCCGGTGCTGCCGAAGGCGTATGCGATCATTCATCCGAAAAAGCAAGGAAGTACATACCCGTTTCGCGACTTGGCCGGCGTCGGCGTCGCCTTCAAAGTCGCGCATGCTCTGCTTGGGCGAGTGCCGCACCATTTGCTTGATTTGGTGGCGATTGGAACGATTGCCGATTTAGTGCCGCTCGTTGGGGAAAACCGGATTCTCGCCGCCCAAGGACTTGAAGCGCTGCGAGAAACGAAGCGCGCCGGTCTGCGCGCCCTTTGGCGGCAATGCCGCATTGATGCCGGCGCTTTAAATGAACAAACGGTCGGCTTTGTCATTGCGCCGCGGTTGAATGCGGCCGGGCGCCTCGGCGGCGCCGACCCGGCGGTGGCGCTCTTAATGACGGACGATGAGGACGAAGCGGCGCAACTGGCGGCGGAGATGGACGAGTTAAACCGCGAACGCCAGCAGTTGGTGGCGCAAATTGCGGACGAGGCAGCCGAGATGGTGCGCCGTCAGTTTCCCCCTGAAGAACACCGCGTGCTTGTTGTCGCCGGCGAAGGGTGGAATGCCGGGGTCGTCGGCATTGTCGCCTCCAAGCTCGTCGAGCAGTTTTACCGCCCGGCGGTGGTGCTGGCGGTTGACCGGGAAAAAGGGATCGCCAAAGGGTCGGCACGCAGCATCCACGGGTTCGACTTGTTCGCCAGTTTGTCGCGGTGCCGCGACCTGTTGCCGCATTTCGGCGGCCATCCGATGGCCGCAGGAATGACGTTGGCGCTTGACGATGTAGAACCATTGCGGCGGCGGCTGAATGCCATCGCCGCGGAAACGCTGTCCGATGACGACTTGACGCCGCTGACGTTTATTGACGCCTCTTGTTCGGTCGCTGAGCTGACGCTCGACGCCGCCCGCGGGCTCGAACGGCTCGCTCCGTTTGGCGTCGGCAATCCGCGGCCGCTTGTTCTCATTGAAGGGGCGTCCGTTGAAACGATGCGGCGCGTCGGAGCGAACGGCGCCCATATGAAGGCGGTGTTTGCGCAGGAGGGCGCCTCAGTCGACGCCATTGGTTTTGGCCTCGGACCGCTGTGTGAGGAAATCGCCCCGGGGGCGCGCGTTTCGGCAGTCGGGGAGCTTTCCGTGAATGAATGGAACGGGCTGGCGAAGGCGCAGCTGTCGCTGTGTGATCTGGCGGTCAGCCACTGCCAGCTGTTTGACATCCGCGGCTGCCGCGACGTCCGTCCCTTTCTTGAGCGGTTGCCAAAAGAAAAGCGGCTGCTTGTCATGTTTCGCCAAGGAACGGGCGCGCGCCCTGATTTAGCCTCGTTTCGCGGGGAACTTCGCTGCGTGCTGACGGACGAAGAGGCGGGTGCGCTGGAGATTAGCGGCCGTTACGTTGTGCTGCTTGATTTGCCGCCGACGCTCGGGCGGCTTGCCGCCTTGCTTGGGGGCAAGGAGCCGGCGCGCATTTATGCGCTGTTCGCCCAGCCGGAAGCCCGATTTTTCCGTACGTTCCCGACGCGCGATCATTTTAAATGGTTTTATGCGCTGTTGCACAAATACCGTTCGTTCCCGCTTGCCGAGCGGGGCGGGCAATTGGCGCGCGCCCGCGGTTGGACGGAAGAGACCGTTCATTTTATGGCGAAAGTGTTTTTGGAGTTGGAGTTTATTACGGAGCAAAACGGCGTCATTTCGCTCGTCCGCGCGCCGGCGAAGCGCGATTTGCACGAATCGCCGACGTACCGCCGCTGGCGGGACGAGCTTGAGGTGGAGCAACAGTTATTATATTCTACTTATGAGCAGCTTAACCGCTGTTTGTTGGACATGACACGTTCGCAAACGCACGAGGAGGCAAACGTACAATGGATTTAAAACAATATATTACGATCGTGCCGGACTTTCCGAAACCGGGCATTTTGTTTAAAGATATTACGACGTTGATGGATAATGGAAAAGCGTATAAATACGCGACCGATCAAATCGTTCAATATGCGCGCGAAAAACAAATCGATATCGTCGTTGGTCCGGAAGCGCGCGGCTTTATCATCGGATGCCCAGTCGCCTATGCGCTCGGCGTCGGATTTGCGCCGGTGCGCAAGGAAGGAAAATTGCCGCGCGAAGTCGTCCGCGTCGAGTACGGGCTCGAGTATGGGACAGACGTGCTGACAATGCATAAAGACGCCATTAAACCAGGCCAACGTGTGTTGATTACGGATGACTTGCTGGCGACGGGCGGCACGATGCGGGCGACGATCGATTTGGTCGAGCAGCTCGGCGGAGTGGTGGCTGGCTTGGCGTTTTTGATTGAACTCACGGAGCTTGGCGGCCGCAAAAAATTGGAAGGCTACGATATTTTGGCGCTCATGCAGTTTTAACTTCCCTCCGAAAGAAGTCTCCTACTTCTAAACGTGAAGGTGCGCCAGCACCAGTGAAAGTGGGAGATGAATTTCGGTTGGCGTTAGCCAACGAATATGATAGAATATGGCTAGAACGGACACCTTCGGAACGAAGGGAAGCGTAAAGGGTTCTTGTGTGTGGCTTACCGTTCAGCGAACACACACAAGTCGCTTGAAGCCCCCTCCTCTAAGCGAAGCGTAGGTGGTGGGTAGTTCACATGGTCGACATGATTCGCTTCTTCGGATACAATAGTAAAAAAGGGGCACTCGCACGAGTGCTCTTTCTTATTAACGTGACGGTGCTTTTGTCTTATCGCATGGATTTTATTTTACGGAAATCAAAGGTGATCCAACCATATGGCGAATGAACAAGTGTTGACAGCGGAGCAAGTGTTTGAACAGGCGAGCTGTTATTTGTCGGAACAGGACGTTGCCTTTTTGAAAAAGGCGTACGAGTTTGCCAAACACGCCCACCGCGACCAATTTCGGAAATCGGGCGAACCATACATCATCCACCCCATTCAAGTCGCCGGCATTTTGGTCGACTTGAAAATGGATGCCACAACAGTCGCCGCCGGGTTTTTGCATGATGTCATCGAAGACACCGAGGCGACAAAAGAAGACCTTGAGCGCGAGTTCGGCGCGGAAGTGGCGATGCTTGTCGACGGGGTGACGAAGCTCGGCAAAATTAAATATAAGTCGCAGGAAGAGCAGCAGGCGGAAAACCATCGAAAAATGTTTTTGGCCATGGCGCAAGATATCCGCGTCATTTTAATCAAGCTGGCCGACCGTCTGCACAACATGCGGACGCTGAAGCATTTGCCGGCGGAGAAGCAGCGGCGCATCGCCAACGAGACGCTTGAAATTTTCGCCCCGCTTGCCCATCGGCTCGGCATTTCGAAAATTAAGTGGGAGCTTGAGGATACGGCGCTTCGCTATTTAAATCCGCAGCAGTACTACCGCATCGTCAATTTGATGAAGAAAAAGCGCGCCGAGCGCGAGCAATATTTGGAAGAGGTCATTCAAGAGATGCGCGAACGACTTAATGAAGTGCACATCCCGTGCGAAATTTCCGGACGCCCGAAGCATATTTACAGCATTTACCGAAAAATGGTAATGCAAAACAAACAGTTTAATGAAATTTACGATTTGCTTGCCGTCCGCATCATTGTCAACAGCATTAAAGACTGCTACGCGGTGCTCGGCATCATCCATACGTGCTGGAAGCCGATGCCGGGGCGCTTCAAAGATTACATCGCCATGCCGAAGCCGAACATGTATCAGTCGCTCCACACGACGGTGATCGGCCCGAAAGGCGAGCCGCTCGAGGTGCAAATCCGCACGTTCGAAATGCACCAAATCGCCGAGTTCGGAATTGCCGCCCATTGGGCGTACAAGGAAGGGAAAACGGTCAAGCCGAACTCGTTTGAAGAAAAGCTGTCTTGGTTTCGGGAAATTTTGGAGTGGCAAAACGACGCGAGCAATGCCGAAGAGTTCATGGAATCGCTCAAGATGGACTTGTTTTCCGATATGGTGTTCGTTTTCACGCCAAAGGGCGACGTCATCGAGCTGCCAGCCGGGTCGGTGCCGATCGATTTCGCCTATCGCATCCATTCGGAAATCGGCAATAAAACGATCGGCGCCAAAGTGAACGGCAAAATGGTGCCGCTTGACTATAAGCTTCAGACGGGCGACATCGTGGAAATTTTGACGTCGAAACATTCGTACGGTCCAAGCCAGGACTGGCTGAAGCTCGCCAAGACGTCGCAGGCGCGCAACAAAATCCGACAGTTTTTCAAAAAACAGCGGCGTGAAGAAAATATCGAAAAAGGAAAAGAAATGGTCGAAAAAGAAGTGCGCAGCCTCGGTTTTGAACCGAAAGAAGTGATGACGGCGGACAACGTCAAGCGCGTTGCGGAAAAATTTAATTTTTCGAATGAAGACGATATGTATGCGGCAGTCGGCTACCACGGGATTACGGCGGCGCAAATCGCCCATCGGTTGACGGAAAAATGGCGGAAGCAGCGCGATTTGGAAGAGCAGGAGCGGAAGCTGGCCGAAGCCGTTTTTGAAGCGAAGCTGCCGGCTGGAAAAAAGCGCGACTGCGGCATTCGCGTCCAGGGGGTCGACAACTTGCTCATCCGCCTGTCGCGTTGCTGCAACCCGGTGCCGGGCGATGAGATTATCGGCTTTATCACCCGCGGCCGCGGCATTTCCGTCCACCGCGCCGACTGCCCGAACGTCCAGACGGAAGAAGCGGCCGACCGGCTCATTGCGGTCGAATGGGAAAGCGGCACAGGCGGCGAGCGCGAGTATAACGTCGACATTGAAATCACCGGGTTTGACCGCCGCGGCTTGCTCAATGAAGTGCTGCAGGCGGTGAACGAAACGCGCACCGATATTTCCGCCGTCTCCGGCCGCTCGGATCATCGCCATAAAATTGCGACGATCCATATGACGATCGCCATTCATAATATCAGCCATTTGCAAAAAGTGGTGGAACGCATTAAGCAAATTCCCGACATTTATTCGGTTCAGCGCCTCATGAACAATTAGAGGCGGCGAAAGGAGGAAGACGATGAGAGCGGTCATTCAGCGGGCAAAGCAGGCAGAAGTCACCGTCGACGGCGAGGTCGTCGGGGCGATCGCCGCCGGGCTTGTGGTGCTTCTTGGCGTCACGCACGACGACACGGAAGCCGACGCCGCCTATTTGGCAGAGAAAATCGCCCATTTGCGCATTTTTGAAGACGAACAGGGGAAAATGAACCGCTCGCTGCTTGAGGTCGGCGGGGCAGTGTTGTCCGTGTCGCAGTTCACCCTTTATGGCGACTGCCGGAAAGGGCGGCGGCCGAACTTTATGGCGGCGGCCAAGCCTGATCATGCCCTGCCGCTGTATGAGGCGTTCAACACTTTCTTGCGCGAAAAAGGCGTCCGCGTGGAAACCGGCGTGTTCGGTGAGATGATGGACGTCTCGCTGACGAACGATGGGCCGGTCACGCTGATCATCGATAGTGCGGACAAACCGGGAAACGGATGACGTTTCCCGGTTTCTTTTTTATTTTCGGCGAAAAATGGGAAAGATGAAAACAGTGGCATAGCAGAGAAAGGAGGAGGGCGATGCGGCAGACGAGAAAAAGTGAACAGGCGCACCAGGCAAGCGATGTGCTTTCTGCCGATTTCCATGAATGGATGCGTGTGGAAGCTGACTATAGCGCCTTTGAGCTGGCTTCGGAGTTCGGCGTGACGCTGCGGGATGTGCAAATGTTGAAGCAGCAGCGCTTCCGCCCGTAAACAAAGCCGGCCGGGAATTTGTTGTGCGTTTTTACAGGCGCGCGCCGTGGTGTGTGAAAATGACAGAGGGGAATGGAAAGAAATTTAAGCATATGTGTTGACAAATGCGGACGCCCATATGATAATGAATATCGTATTAAAATTATTATAATCTAACCAGCAGTCACAGGAGGTAGATGAAGAATGTCACTCGTAGGAAAAAAAGTGCAACCATTCCGAGCACAAGCGTATCACAACGGTGACTTCGTCGAAGTGACGGAGCAAAACTTTTTAGGAAAATGGAGCATCGTCTGCTTCTATCCGGCGGACTTTACGTTCGTCTGCCCGACGGAGCTCGAAGACTTGCAAGACCACTACGCAACGTTTAAAGAACTTGGCGTGGAAGTGTACTCGGTTTCGACCGACACCCATTTTACGCATAAAGCATGGCACGATACATCGCCAGCTATCGGCAAAATCGAATACGTGATGATCGGCGACCCGTCGCATCAACTGTCGCGCATGTTTGATGTGCTCGATGAAGAACAAGGATTGGCGCAACGCGGCACGTTCATCATTGACCCAGACGGCGTCATTCAAGCGGTGGAAATCAATGCGGACGGCATCGGCCGCAACGCAAGCACGCTGATTGATAAAATTAAAGCGGCCCAATACGTGCGCAACCATCCGGGTGAAGTCTGCCCGGCGAAATGGAAAGAAGGAGCGGAAACGCTGAAGCCGAGCCTTGACCTTGTCGGCAAAATTTAAGGAGGGCTTAGGCGATGCTACTGGATGCTGACATCAAGGCGCAACTAGCTCAGTATTTGCAATTGCTTGAAAATGATATTGTCTTGACGGTAAGCGCGGGAGACGATCCAGTTTCCCGCGATCTCCTTGCCTTGATCGATGAACTGACGGCCATGTCGCCAAAAATCAAGGTGGAGAAAGCAAAACTGGAACGAACACCGAGCTTCAGCGTCAACCGGGTTGGCGAAGACACAGGGGTGACGTTCGCTGGCGTGCCGCTTGGGCATGAGTTTACGTCGCTTGTGCTGGCGCTCCTTCAAGTGAGCGGGCGGCCTCCGAAAGTGGACGAAAGCGTCGTGAAGCGCGTTCAAAACTTACGGGGCACATACCGCTTTGAGACATATGTCAGCTTAACATGCCACAACTGCCCCGACGTCGTTCAAGCGTTGAACGCCATGAGCGTTCTCAACCCGAATATTTCCCATACGATGATCGACGGAGCGGCGTTTAAGGAAGAAGTCGAGCAAAAAGGGATCATGGCTGTGCCGACGGTCTTTTTAAATGGCAAACTGTTCGCGAGCGGCCGCATGTCGATTGAAGATATTCTTGCCAAATTAGGAAGCGAACCAGATGCTTCCGATTTTGCCAATAAGGATCCGTTTGATGTACTCATTGTCGGCGGTGGACCGGCTGGAGCGGCAGCGGCGATTTATGCAGCGCGCAAAGGCATCCGCACCGGCATTGTCGCGGAGCGTTTCGGCGGGCAAATTTTGGACACGCTCGCTATCGAGAACTTTATTAGCGTCAAATATACGGAAGGGCCGAAACTGGCGGCCAGCCTAGAAGAACATGTAAAGCAGTACGACGTCGACGTCATGAGTTCACAGCGCGCAAAACGGCTCGAGAAAAAAGACTTGATTGAAGTCGAGCTAGAAAACGGCGCTGTGCTGAAAAGCAAGACGGTCATTATCGCCACCGGCGCTCGCTGGCGCAATCTCGGGGTGCCGGGCGAGGACGAGTTCAAAAACAAAGGCGTCGCCTACTGCCCGCACTGCGACGGCCCGCTGTTTGAAGGCAAGCATGTGGCGGTCATCGGCGGCGGCAACTCCGGCGTCGAAGCGGCGATTGACCTCGCCGGCATTGCCAGCCATGTGACGCTGCTGGAGTTCGCCCCTGAACTCAAGGCGGATGCTGTTTTGCAAGACCGTTTGTACAGCTTGCCGAACGTAACGGTGATAAAAAACGCGCAAACGACGGAAATCACCGGCACGGACAAAGTCAACGGCTTGACTTACATTGACCGGGAAACAGGAGAAGAACATCATATCGAATTGCAAGGCGTGTTCGTGCAAATCGGCCTTGTGCCGAACACCGAATGGTTGGAAGGAACGGTGGAACGGAATCGCTTCGGTGAAATCGTCGTCGACAAACGCGGCGCGACGAGCCTTGAAGGTGTCTTTGCCGCCGGCGACTGCACGGACAGCGCCTATAAGCAAATCATTATCTCGATGGGCTCGGGTGCAACTGCGGCGTTAAGCGCGTTTGATTATTTGATTCGCCATTAAAGAGGGCCGAAGGTGGACCGCCTCTTCGATCCCATGGAGGGGCGGTTCAACGAATTGGCTCTCTTTTTTTAACTAAGATCAAAAATACGATGAGACATCAAGGTTTTTTCTCTTTGCGAAAAACCATGGATCACAGCCGCTAGGACAACTTGACAAACGGCCGAGATTATTCGTAATATAAAATTACATCTTTCTCATACGGAACAACCGATGATGGAGAAAAGTAGTTAAGGCCCACATGGCCAGAGAGGAAGCGCCCAAGGCTGCGAGCGCTTCTCCATGATGGCTTAACGAAAGACACTCCGTAGGTTTCTCTTTGAACGCGCTTTGCGCCAGTAAAGGGGAACGTGTGCCATGCGTTAATGGCGACAAGCGGAAGCCGATCGGCTTCAATTAGGGTGGCACCGCGGGAATGACGCTCTCGTCCCTATGGTCATGGGGACAAGGGCGTTTTTATTTTGGGCAAAGGAGGATTGAACATGCCGTTTCAAATTCCAAGAGGGACGCAGGATGTGCTGCCGGGTGAAACGGAAAAATGGCAGCATGTCGAGCAAGTCGTCCGCAGCCTTTGCGGACGGTATGGCTATGAGGAAATCCGCACACCGATTTTTGAACATACGGAGCTGTTTTTGCGCGGGGTCGGCGATACGACCGACATCGTGCAAAAAGAAATGTACACGTTTGAAGACAAAGGCGGCCGCGCGTTGACGCTCCGCCCGGAAGGAACAGCGCCGGTTGCCAGAGCGTTTGTCGAGCATAAGCTGTACGGCAGCCCGAACCAGCCGGTCAAGCTCTATTACACTGGACCGATGTTCCGCTATGAACGGCCTGAATCGGGGCGGTTCCGCCAGTTTGTGCAGTTTGGCGTCGAAGTGCTTGGCAGCAGCGATCCAGCGGTCGATGCGGAAGTGATCGCACTGGCGATGCACATTTATAACGAACTCGGGCTGCAGCATATCCGGTTGGTGATCAACAGCCTAGGCGACCTTGACAGCCGCCGGGCGCACCGCGAGGCGCTTGTTCGCCATTTTGAAAGCCGCATTCATGAGCTGTGCGAAGATTGTCAAGCACGTCTTCAGACGAATCCGCTTCGCATTCTCGACTGCAAAAAGGACCGCGGCCATGAACTGATGGCGACGGCGCCGTCGATTTTGGACTATTTGAACGATGAATCGCGCGCTTACTTTGAAAAAGTGAAGCACTATTTGGCGGTGCTCGACATTCCGTTTGTCATCGACTCCCGGCTCGTGCGCGGGCTCGACTACTACAACCATACGACATTTGAAATTATGAGCGATCTCGAAGGATTCGGGGCGGGGGCGACGCTGTGCGGCGGCGGTCGTTACAACGGGCTCGTCCAAGAAATCGGCGGCCCGGAAACGCCGGGCATCGGCTTTGCGCTCAGCATTGAGCGCCTCCTGGCGGCTCTCGAGGCGGAAGGGGTCGAGCTGCCGGTCCGCCGCGGGCTCGATTGCTATGTCGTCGCCGTCGGCGAGCAGGCGAAAACGGAAGCGGTCCGCCTCGTCTATGAATTGCGCCGCGCCGGACTGCGCGTTGATCAAGACTATTTGGGGCGGAA
Organism: Geobacillus lituanicus; assembly: GCF_050994965.1. Classification (NCBI taxonomy): domain Bacteria; kingdom Bacillati; phylum Bacillota; class Bacilli; order Caryophanales; family Anoxybacillaceae; genus Geobacillus; species Geobacillus lituanicus. The sequence continues at coordinate 2,687,288 of NZ_CP194773.1, read as the reverse complement.
AATGAAAGCTCAGCTGAAAGCGGCCGACCGGCTTGGTGCGTCGTTTGTCGCCATGATCGGCGACGAAGAGCTGGAAAGCGGGGCGGCAACCGTTAAAGACATGGCCAGCGGCGAGCAGATGAAAGTGCCGTTTGGCGAACTGGCGCATGTTTTGGCAAAACGGACAGGACGGGAGGAGTAACACGATGCAGCGGACGTATTATTGTGGGGAAGTGCCGGAAACAGCGGTTGGCGAGCGCGTCATATTGAAAGGGTGGGTGCAAAAACGCCGCGACTTAGGCGGGCTCATTTTCATTGACTTGCGCGACCGGACCGGCATTGTCCAAGTCGTCGCCAGCCCCGACGTCTCGGCCGAGGCGTTGGCGGCAGCGGAACGCGTGCGGAGCGAATATGTGGTGAGCGTCGAAGGAACGGTCGTCGCCCGCGCACCGGAGACGGTCAATCCGAACATTGCGACCGGCCGCATTGAAATCCAAGCCGAGCGAATTGACATTATCAATGAAGCGAAAACGCCGCCGTTTGCCATTTCCGACGATACGGACGCGGCGGAAGATGTGCGCTTAAAGTATCGGTATTTGGATTTGCGCCGCCCGGTCATGTTTCAGACGCTTGCGCTTCGCCATAAAGTGACGAAAGCGGTGCGCGACTTTTTGGATAGCGAGCGCTTTTTGGAAATCGAGACGCCGATGTTGACGAAAAGCACGCCGGAGGGGGCGCGTGACTATTTAGTGCCAAGCCGCGTCCACCCTGGCGAGTTTTACGCTTTGCCGCAGTCGCCGCAAATTTTTAAGCAACTGCTCATGGTCGGCGGCTTTGAGCGCTATTACCAGATCGCCCGCTGCTTCCGCGATGAAGACTTGCGCGCCGACCGCCAGCCGGAGTTTACGCAAATCGATATTGAAATGTCGTTTATCAGCCAGGAAGATATTATCGATTTAACGGAGCGGATGATGGCGGCGGTCGTCAAAGCGGCCAAAGGCATCGATATCCCGCGCCCGTTTCCGCGCATGACGTATGCCGAAGCGATGAACCGCTACGGTTCCGATAAACCGGATGTGCGCTTTGGCCTTGAGCTCGTCGATGTATCCGAAGCCGTCCGGGATTCGGCGTTTCAAGTGTTCGCCCGCACGGTCAAGGAAGGCGGGCAAGTGAAGGCGATCAACGTCAAAGGCGCTGCAAGCCGCTATTCGCGCAAAGACATCGACGCGTTAGGCGAATTTGCGGCCCGCTACGGGGCGAAAGGGCTCGCCTGGCTGAAAGCGGAAGGGGATGAGCTGAAAGGGCCGATCGCCAAATTTTTCACCACCGACGAACAGACGGCATTGCGGCAGCTGCTCGCTGTCGACGACGGAGACTTGCTTCTGTTTGTCGCTGACCGGCCTGCGGTCGTCGCCGCTGCGCTTGGGGCGCTCCGGCTGAAGCTTGGCAAAGAGCTCGGTTTGATCGATGAAACGAGACTGGCGTTTTTATGGGTCACCGACTGGCCGCTGTTGGAGTACGACGAAGAAGAAGGACGCTACTACGCCGCCCACCATCCGTTTACGATGCCGGTGCGCGACGACATTCCGCTGCTTGAGACAAACCCGGGCGCCGTCCGTGCACAGGCGTACGATTTAGTGTTAAACGGGTACGAGCTCGGCGGCGGTTCGCTCCGCATTTTCGAGCGCGACGTGCAAGAAAAAATGTTCCAGGCTTTAGGGTTCAGCAAAGAAGAAGCGCGACGCCAGTTCGGCTTCCTGCTTGAGGCGTTTGAATACGGCACCCCGCCGCATGGCGGCATCGCCCTCGGCCTCGACCGGCTCGTCATGCTGCTTGCGGGGCGCACGAACTTGCGCGACACGATCGCCTTCCCGAAAACGGCGAGTGCGAGCTGCCTATTGACGGAAGCGCCGGGCCCGGTCAGCGAAAAGCAGCTCGAGGAGCTGCATTTGGCCGTTGTGCTTCCTCGTGAGGAATAATGGCGCCGTTGGAAGGAGAAACATTGGCGGCAGAGGTTCACAAACGCGAAAAAATATGATACAATCAAAGCAACACACCGTCCTAATGTGTTCGTCGAGTCACCCATCGTTTTGACCGAACAGTAGATGATCCGGGAGCCCGGGGTTTCCAAGCGGCGTGCACGCCCCTTCGTCACAGGGGAAGCGCAAACCTTGGAACAGGGCACCCACCTATGTGGGAGCGGGTTCAAAACGAAGGCATCGACGGCACGATTGGGACTGGTATGCATACGAGGATGGAAACATGACGCCCCTATGCCGGAAACAGCATAGGGGTTTTCTTTTGCCAACAAAAAGCCGTTGCCGCTTCGGGCGACTTCATGTACGATAAGAAGCGGCATCACTATCAATTTCTGAGCAAATGGAGAGGAGAGCCATGCTTCACCAATTTTCCCGCAATGAATTGGCCATCGGCCCTGAGGGGCTGCAAACATTAAGAAACGCCACCGTGGCGGTGCTTGGCGTCGGCGGTGTCGGGTCGTTCGCCGTCGAAGCGCTCGCCCGCTCCGGCGTCGGCCGGTTGGTGCTGGTGGATCGCGACAATGTCGACATTACGAACATTAACCGGCAAATCCACGCCCTATTGTCAACGATCGGCCGCCCGAAAGTCGAGCTGATGAAAGAGCGCATTGCTGACATTAACCCGGAGTGCGAGGTCATCGCTTTGCAAATGTTTTATACGGAAGAGACGTATGAGCAGTTTTTTGCCTATGACTTGGATTTTGTCATCGATGCGTCCGACACGATCGTGTATAAAGTGCATTTAATGAAACAATGCCTTAAGCGCGGCATTCCGATCATCTCGAGCATGGGGGCGGCAAACAAAATGGATCCGACCCGCTTTCGCATAGTCGACATTTCAAAAACGCACACCGATCCGATTGCGAAAGTCATCCGCGCCAAGCTGCGCAAAGAAGGGATTCGCCGCGGCATTCCGGTCGTCTTTTCCGATGAGAAGCCGGTGAAAATCCGCGAAGACGTTCGCCAAGTCGTCGGCAACGATGCTTCGCCGATCCGCAAAGCGAAAATGCCGCCATCATCGAACGCGTTTGTTCCGTCGGTTGCCGGGCTCATTATGGCGTCTTACGTCATCAATGAATTGTTAAAAGACATCCCCATCGCCCGCGTCGGCGAATGAGGAAACGATGGGCAGACAAGGGGCGATGCATGCCATTGCCTCTTGTTTCGTTATGAATGGGCCATCGGTTCGACTTGTCCGCCCGTTTCGGAGAGAAGAAGCTGGGCGAGGGAAAAGCGGTCGCCTTCTTCGGAGGCAAGCTGACGGGCGCGGGCCATAATTTTGACGAGCGCCTCGTAATCTTCGCGCACCGTCGTCTGGCGCGCTTCCAAGCGTTCGGCCTTTTTGGCCAACTGTTCATTGCGAGCCTGCCACTCCGCCCGTTCCCGTTTCAGTCGCTCGTTTTCCCGGCGGGCGGCTTCCAGCTGCTCAACGTCGTTCCGCAGCCTTTGCAAAAAGGAAATGCACTCGTCAAGCGTCAACGGGGTAGCCGGGAGAAACGGGGACGATCCCTCGGCAAGCTTCGGATTGTCAGGGGCGCCGAACGATACGGCGGCCGCCTCCTTTTGCCATTTTTTCATCATTTCCAATGCCCGTTTCCGTTCTTTTCGCTGTTTTTTTGCCTGTTCAATGGCTTCAAGGTGCCGTTTCCGCACCTCGGCGTTCCAGCGAAACCCGCATGCCGCCGCCGTCCGCCGCAGCTGTTTTCCGACCTTTTCGAAGGCGGCGAGCTGCGTTTTGCCTTCGCGTATGTATTGCAGTACCGTTTCTGCAAGCAGTACATCCTCTTCATGCGACCATGCATCTTGTCTCGTCTTCATGCTGTCCACCCCGCAAATGTAATGTTGATATGATAATAGTTTTTCCGTCCTTTTTCCACTTTAAACTCCAGGTTGTCGATTTTCGGCATATCCTTTCCGCCGGCGAGGCCGGTAAAGGCGCAAAGCGGAAGATTCGATTTGGCGAAACCGCCGCCGCCGCTGTACAATGAAACGCAGGAGGGATTCGCATGCGAAATACGACAGAGCCGCTGGCGGTGCGGATGCGCCCGCGGACGATCGATGAGATTGTCGGACAAGCGCATTTGATCGGGCCGGGGACGCCGCTTTATAAAATGGTAAAAAAAGGATGGGTGCCGTCGCTTTTGCTGTATGGGGAACCGGGAACGGGAAAGACGTCGCTCGCTTATGCCATCGCCCGCACGGCCGGACGGGAGCTGGTGGCTTTAAACGCAACGGCCGCCGGAAAAAAGGAGATCGAAGAGGCGGCTGAGGCGGCGCGTTGGTCGGGCAATGTCCTTTTGTTTATCGATGAAATCCACCGGCTAAATAAAGCCCAGCAAGATGTGCTTCTCCCCCATATGGAATCAGGGCTCATCACGCTCATTGGGGCGACGACGGAAAACCCGTTTCACGAAGTGAACCCAGCCATTCGCAGCCGGTGCGGGCAAATTCAGCAGCTGAAACGGCTTGAGCCCGAGGATTTAATCGTAATTTTGAAACGGGCGCTCGCCGATTCGGAACGCGGTTTTGGAGAGATGTCGATCATGATCGAGGAGGCGCTTCTATGGCGCTTGGCCGCGGCGGCCGGCGGGGATGCGCGCGCCGCGCTTTCGCTTCTTGAGGCGGCGGTGGCGGCGGCTGATGAGCGCGACGGCCGCCTGTATATCGATGAAACGGTTGTCGCTTCATGCACGGCGAATCGCGGCTTTGTCCATGACAAATATGGCGATCACTATTACTCGCTGCTGTCGGCTTTTCAAAAAAGCGTGCGCGGCAGCGATGTCGATGCCGCCCTTCATTACTTGGCACGCTTGCTTGAAGGCGGTGACTTGGCGGCCGTTTGCCGGCGGCTGCTTGTGATCGCCTATGAGGATATTGGGCTTGCCAATCCGATGATGGGCGTGAAGGTGCAGGCGGCGGTGGCGGCAGCGGAGCGGATCGGGCTGCCGGAAGCGCGCATCCCGCTTTCGGTTGTGACGATCGAACTTTGCTTGAGCCCGAAATCCAACAGCGCCTACAAGGCGCTCGATGCCGCGCTGGCCGATGTGCGCGCCGGCAAACTTGGCGACATTCCCGATCATTTGAAAGATGCCCATTACAAAGGAGCGGCTTTGCTTGGGCACGGACAAGGCTATTTATATCCGCACGATTATCCGAACGGCTGGGTGGCGCAAGCGTATTTGCCCTCCGCTCTAGAAGGCGTCCGCTATTATGAACCGAAAGAGCATGGCGAGGAAAAACATTACGCCAAGGTGTACCGGCGGCTTGAGCAGTTAAAGCATGGCGGCAAGGCTAGTCCGTGAACGTGCGGGGCATTTATGGTATAATAACACAGGCGATTTTCCAAGAGGGGGAACATGACGATCATGGTTCATCGATATATGCCATGGCTGCGCGGAAGTTTGTATTTTGCCGGCCTCTTCATGATGTCGTTTCTTTAGGGGGGATATGATGAAAATTTCAACGAAAGGCCGGTATGGGCTGACGATTATGATTGAATTGGCGAAAAAATATGGCGACCGTCCGATTTCGCTTCGTTCGATTGCCAAAGCCAACAATTTATCAGAACATTACCTCGAGCAGCTTGTGACGCCGCTGCGCAACGCCGGGCTTGTCAAAAGCATCCGCGGGGCGTATGGCGGCTATGTGCTTGCCGAGCATCCGGCGAAAATTACCGCCGGCGACATTTTGCGCGTGCTGGAAGGACCGTTGACCCCGGTTGAGGAGCTGGAAGAGGAGGAGCCGGCGAAGCGCGAGCTATGGATTCGCATCCGCGATGCGGTCGAGGAAGTGCTTGACAGCACGACGCTTGAAGATTTGGCGAAGTATAGCGATGGAGACGAAGGGGCATATATGTTTTATATTTAAGCAACAGAAAGGGGAATGACCGGTGCAACGGATTTACTTGGATCATGCCGCCACCTCTCCCGTTCACCCGGAAGTGGCAGCCGGCATGGTCCATTGGATGACCGAACAGTTCGGCAACCCGTCTAGCATCCATTACTTTGGCCGGCAAAGCCGCCGGGGCGTTGATGAGGCGCGGGCTGTCATCGCCCGCTCGATCGGGGCGAAAGAGACGGAAATCGTGTTCACAAGCGGGGGAACGGAAGCCGACAACTTCGCGCTCATCGGGACGGCGATGGCCAACCGCAGCCGCGGCCGTCATATTATTACGACTGCCATTGAGCACCACGCCGTGCTGCGCGCCTGTGAATATTTAGAGACGCAAGGGTTTGAGGTGACGTATTTGCCGGTCAATGAACAAGGGATGGTCTCGGCGGATGACGTGAAAGCCGCGCTGCGCGACGAGACGATTGTCGTATCGGTCATGTTCGCCAACAATGAAGTGGGCACGATTCAGCCGATCCGCGAAATTGGCGCGCTTTTGCGCGACCATCCGGCTTATTTCCATACCGATGCCGTCCAAGCATACGGCCTCATTCCGATCGATGTCAATGAGTACGGGATTGATTTGCTGTCGCTTTCGAGCCATAAAATTAACGGCCCAAAAGGAAGCGGCGCGCTTTATGTCCGGGAAACGGTGAAAATCACCCCGCTCCTTTTCGGCGGGGAGCAAGAGCGGAAGCGGCGCGCCGGAACGGAAAATGTGCCGGGCATTATCGGTTTGGCGCAGGCGGCGGAGATCGCCGAGCGGACGAGGGGCGACAAACGCAAGCAATATGCGGCTTGGCGTGAAGCGATGATCGATATTTTCCGCTCTTCGGGCATCGACTATGTGGTCAACGGCAGTCCAGACGGCTTGCCGCACATTTTAAATGTCGCCTTCCCGGGAACGAACGTGGAATCGCTGCTTGTCAATCTCGATTTGGCGGGCATTGCCGCCTCAAGCGGCTCAGCATGCACGGCCGGGTCGATCGATCCGTCGCATGTGCTCGTGGCCATGTGCGGAAAAGAATCGGAGCGCATTCGCTCGTCCGTCCGCTTCAGCTTTGGGCTCGGCAATACAAAGGAACAAATTGAGCAAGCCGCGGAAGAAACGGTCAACATCGTCAAGCGGCTGACCAATCGGTAAGGAGGTGAAGCATCATGAACAAAGCCCCGCACGAAACGCGCGTCGTCGTCGGCATGTCAGGCGGGGTCGACTCGTCGGTTGCCGCTTTGTTGCTGAAAGAACAAGGGTACGATGTGATCGGCATTTTCATGAAAAACTGGGACGACACCGATGAAAACGGCGTTTGCACGGCGACCGAAGATTATGAAGATGTCGTGCGCGTCTGCAATCAAATCGGCATTCCGTACTATGCGGTCAACTTTGAAAAGCAATATTGGGATAAAGTATTTACGTACTTTTTGGAGGAATACAAAGCCGGCCGCACCCCGAACCCGGACGTGATGTGCAACAAAGAGATCAAATTCAAGGCGTTTTTGGACCACGCCATGTCGATCGGCGCCGACTACGTGGCGACCGGCCATTACGCCCGCGTCGAATTTCGCGATGGCGAGTATAAAATGCTGCGCGGCGCTGATCCGAACAAAGATCAGACGTACTTTTTGAACCAGCTCGGCCAAGCCCAGCTGTCAAAAGTGATGTTCCCAATCGGCCATTTGCACAAGGCGGACGTCCGCCGCCTTGCGAAAGAAGCAGGGCTTGCCACCGCCGGGAAAAAGGACAGCACCGGCATTTGCTTTATCGGCGAGCGGGACTTCAAAGAATTTTTAAGCCAGTATTTGCCGGCTCAGCCAGGGGTAATGAAAACGCTTGACGGCGAAGTGAAAGGGCGGCATGACGGGGTGATGTATTACACGATCGGCCAGCGCCACGGCCTTGGCATCGGCGGCGGCGGCGAGCCGTGGTTTGTCGTCGGCAAGGATGTGCGCGAAAACGTGTTGTATGTCGCCCAAGGGTTTGAAAACGATTATTTGTACTCCACATCATTAAAAGCGATCGATGTCAACTGGGTGTCTGACCGCAAACCGGAAGCGCCGTTCCGCTGTACGGCGAAATTCCGCTATCGCCAGCCGGATGTCGGCGTCGAAGTTCGACCGCTTCCAGACGGCAAAGCCGAAGTCGTGTTCGATGAGCCGGCGCGGGCGGTGACGCCGGGGCAGGCGGTTGTGTTCTACAACGGCGAGGAGTGTCTTGGCGGCGGCATCATCGATGAAGTGTTCCGCAACGGCGAAAAGCTTTGGTATGTCGGCTGATCTCTGTTTTGTGCGCCGCTGCAGCGCGGATCAGACATGCAGGCAAAACGAACGGCAGGAAATGGGGGATGAGCGGTGGCCAATTGGAACGAACAAGGGCTTTTGCATATGCGCGCCAGGGAGCATGAAGAGGCGCTCCGTTGCTTTTCAAAAGCGGTCCAGGAACAGCCTGAAGACCCGGCCGGCTACATTAACATCGGCACCGTTTTGGCTGCGGCCGGCGAGGAAGAGAAAGCGCTCGACTGCTTCCGACAGGCGCTGGCGCTCGATGAGCGGGCGGCGGCCGCGTATTACGGCATCGGCACAGTGCATTACAAACGCGAGCAGTTCGCCCAGGCGAAAGACATGTTTGAGCGGGCGCTTCAGCTCGGGCTGAATGATGCGGATACACATTTTATGCTCGGCATGTCGCTGTTGCGGCTGGAGATGCCGCGCCTGGCGCTGCCGTATTTGCAACGGGCGGCCGAACTGAATGAAACGGATGCTGAAGCGCTCTTTCAACTTGGTCTTTGCCTTGCCCACCTCGAATATGTGGAAGAGGCGAAACGGTATTTTGAAAAAACGATTGCGCTCCAGCCGGGCCACGCTGATGCGTATTACAATTTAGGCGTCATTTATGCGTATCAAGACGACTGGGCAGCCGCCCGCGATTGGTTTGCGGCCGCGCTGGACGCCAAGCCGGATCATCTGCTCGCCGGGTACGGGAAAAAACTGATGGAAAAGCGGCTTGCGCCGTAAAAAGGCGGGGGATCGTTCTTGCAAGAGCAGCAAACGCTTGCCTTGGACGGACGCACGTTCATTAAGGGAGCATGTTTGTCAGTCATCTTCCACAATGAGGAAACGCTTTATACCGTCGCCCGCATTCGCGTTGAAGAGACGAATGAGGAGCCGGTCGAGGAGGAAGTCATCGTCACCGGCTATTTTCCACGCTTGCATGAAGGAGACGTATATGTCTTTTACGGCCAGTTCCGCCAACACCCGCGCTTTGGCCGACAGTATGCGGCCGAACAGTTCCGCAAACAGCTTCCCAACACGAAAGAAGGGGTCATCCATTATTTGTCGAGCGGCTTGTTTAAAGGGATCGGCAAAAAAACAGCGGCGGCGATTGTCGAGGCGCTTGGCGAAAACGCGATCGCTGCGATTTTGCGCGACCCGGATGCGCTTTTGAAAGTGCCGAAGCTGACGAAGCAAAAAGCGAAACGATTGTACGAATCGCTCCGCGCTCACGAAGGATTGGAACAAACGATGATTGCCCTTGCCCAGTTTGGGTTCGGCCCGCAGCTTGCCATGAAAATTTATCAGGCATACGGCGAGGAAGCGATGGATGTCATTCATCAAAACCCGTACCAACTTGTTGAGGACGTTGAAGGAATCGGTTTTGGACGCGCCGATGAGCTCGGCCGCCAGCTCGGCATTTCCGGCAGCCATCCGGCCCGGCTGCGCGCTGCTTCGCTGTTTGTTCTCGAACAGGCGTGCTTGCAGGAAGGGCACGTGTATTTGCGCGAGGAAGAGCTGATGGAGCGCATCGGGGAGCTGCTTGATGGAAGGCAGAGCGGTGCGGTGGATGGACAAGCGATCGGCCAAACGCTTCTGATGTTAAGCGAGGAAGGGAAGCTGATCGCCGAGCAAGGGCGTTATTATCTCCCCTCCCTTTACTTCGCCGAGAAAGGGATCGTCTCCAACATTAAGCGGCTGCTCGGGCAGCCGCCTCCGGCTGCGTTTGCCGAGTCGGAGTTTTTATTGGCGCTTGGGGCGCTTGAGGAGCGGCTTGGCATGCAATACGCCCCCCAGCAAAAAGAGGCCATCGAGCGCGCCCTTTCCTCGCCGCTTTTTATTTTGACCGGCGGTCCGGGCACGGGGAAGACGACGGTCATTCGAGGCATTGTCGAGCTGTTTGCCGCGCTCAACGGCATCTCGCTTGATCCCGCTGATTATAAACATGACGAGCCGTTTCCCGTGCTGCTTGCCGCACCGACCGGCCGGGCGGCGAAACGGATGAGCGAGGCGACCGGGCTGCCAGCCGCGACGATTCACCGGCTGCTCGGCTGGAACGGGGCGGAAGGGTTCAGCCGCGATGAAGATGAGCCGATCGCCGGTCGGCTGCTGATTGTGGACGAAATGTCAATGGTCGACACATGGCTGGCCAATCAGCTGCTCAAAGCGGTGCCAAACGGCATGCAAGTCGTTTTCGTCGGCGACGAAGACCAATTGCCTTCTGTGGGGCCTGGACAAGTGCTGAAAGATTTGCTTCAATCAGGCGTTATTCCGTCCGTGCGGCTGACTGACGTGTACCGCCAGACGGAAGGGTCGTCGATCATTGAGCTCGCCCATGAGATGAAGCGCGGGATGGTGCCGGCTGACTTGACCGCTCCCAAGGCGGATCGTTCCTTCATCCGCTGCCGCGCCGGACAAGTGGCGGACGTCGTCCGGCAAATCGCCGACAACGCCCGCAAAAAAGGGTTTTCCGTCAAAGATATTCAAGTGCTCGCCCCGATGTACCGCGGCCCGGCCGGCATCGACCAGTTGAACAAAGTGCTGCAGGAGCTGTTCAACCCTCCGGCTGCCGGAAAGCGGGAGCTGGCGGTCGGCGAGGTCGTATACCGGGTCGGCGACAAAGTGCTGCAGCTTGTCAATCAACCGGAAGACAATGTATTTAACGGCGACATCGGCGAAATCGTTGCCATTTTTTACGCCAAGGAAAATATTGAAAAGCAAGATTTGCTCGTCGTCTCATTCGATGGCATTGAGGTCACATACACAAGGCAAGACTTGGCGCAAATTACGCATGCGTATTGCTGCTCGGTCCATAAAGCACAAGGGAGCGAATTTCCGATTGTCATCTTGCCCGTCGTAAAAAGCTACTACCGGATGTTGAAACGAAACTTGCTCTATACGGCGGTGACGCGAAGCAAACAATTTCTCATCTTGTGCGGCGAAGAGGAAGCGTTTCGGCTTGGCGTCGCCCAGCGGAGCGACAGCGGCCGCCAGACGGCGCTCGCCGAAAAGCTGACGGCCGCGGCGGCGCCGTTGGGTGAAAGGGAGCTGCCGTTTGAGGATGCGAACATCGGGATGGAAAACGTTACGCCGTATGACTTTATGGATGATGAGACAAGTTAAAGGTGGCTGGAAAGGTGGGAGAATGATGCGGACGTTTTCCGACGTCAAAGGGCTTCCCATTTATGAGCAAACGACAGGGAAAGCGGTCGGGACGATCGCGGACATTTGGTTTACCAGCCACGGCACGGTCAAAGGGTTGGTAGCGGAACGGGGCGGTTTGTTTGGCCGCCGCCGCTACTTGCCGCTTTCCGCCGTGCAGTCGTTGCAAAACGATAAAGTCATCATCCATGATGCTGACAGCTTCCAGCCATTTCCCTCTGCCGAGAGCGGCCACTCTCTTTACGGTGAACGCGGCCTTGCCGGCAGCATGGTCGTTGCTGCGAACGGAAAAGCGATCGGACTGCTGGATGATGTATACTTTGACGGGCAATTGGGCAAGATTGATGGATACGAGATCAGCGAGGGATTTTTTTCTGATTTGACCGAAGGAAAGAAACGGATGGAGGCAGTTCCGTTCACCGCCAGGGAAGGCGTCATCACCGTGGAAACTATGATGTAAGGAGAGTGGCTGTCGATGCTCATTTGCCCCAATTGCAAGCGAAAAAATCTGGGGAAAATTGGTGTCAACCAGTATTATTGCTGGGATTGCTTCATTGAGCTGTCCGTCTCGAAAGGGATGATCCACGCCCATCAAGTCGAGGAAGACGGGACGTTAAGCTCCTTGGATGACTTGTTTGACGACCATGAGCGCACGATCCCATATTAGGGGGGACAAGCATGAACCGGACGATGACGTCGTTGTTGGCCGTCGGGTTGGGTGTCGCTGCATACCAGCTCGCCCAGCGCAACGGTTGGACGAACGGCCGCACGATGCGGAGAATGCGCCGCCGCTTGATGCAGGCGATCCGTTAAAGCCGTTGCCGCTTCCCGCCCGCGCGGCGGGGGCGGCTTGCTTTTTTGTGAAATAGTGGAAGAGATAACGGGAGCATATTTCCAACTTCATCTCCTACACTAAACGGTAGGAGGTGTGGCGATGGGCGAGCAGCAATGGCTGTCATTTTTGCGCATTGGAAAGTGGCTGTTAGTTACCGCAATCGTGTATTTAATCGTCCGGATGAAAGACGTATGGTGGCCGGTCGTCGATTTTGTCGCCACCGCCTTAGCCCCGTTTTTGCTGGCGGCGTTTATTACCTATTTGTTGCATCCGCTTGTTGAGTATCTTCACGGCAAAGGGATGCCGCGCGCGCTGGCCATTTTGCTCATTTACGTTTTGTTTTTCGGAGCTGTCGGCTACGGGCTTTACCGCGGCGTGCCGCTATTCATCGCCCAGCTGCGGGAATTGGACGAGCAGCTGCCGTCATTAATGGATACATACCGCCGGTGGGCCCGCCATATTCATGATGAAACATCGACATGGCCGATGGAAGTGCATACGCGCATTGAAGCGGTGTTTGTTCAAATCGAAAAGGCGGCGGCGGGCGCGGTGACGATGGCGATCGACGCCGCCAAATCATTCATCGGTTCGGCGGCGACGCTTTTGCTCATCCCATTTATCGTGTTTTATATGCTAAAAGACATTGAGGTGCTAAAAAGAACGGTTTGGTACATGACCCCAAAGCGGTGGCGCGAACCGGGGATGGCGTTTGTAAAAGATGTTGACGAATCGCTTGGCGGCTATATTCGCGGCCAGCTGTTCGTCTGTGCAGCGATCGGCCTTGCGGCGTCGCTCGGCCTTTGGCTCGCCGGCATGGACTATCCGCTTTTGCTTGGATTTATCATCGGGCTGACGAACATCATTCCGTACTTCGGCCCGTTGCTCGGCGCGATTCCGGCTGTGATTTTGGCGGCGACCATCTCGCTCAAAATGGTGATCATCGTGCTGATCATCATTTTTGCCTTGCAGTTTCTTGAAGGGAACGTTTTATCACCGTTCATTGTCGGCAAAAGCGTTCATATGCATCCGCTTGTCATTATGTTCGCGCTGTTTGCCGGCGGCGAGCTGGCCGGCGTGCTCGGCCTCATCCTCGCCGTCCCGACTGCAGCGGTGCTGAAAGTGGCCGTATCGCACTGGAAAGAACATTACGCCCCGCATTGACAAACGCTTGCTGCTTGTCTATAATCTTTCAATGAACAAAGCGAATACATAACGCGATGACGGATCGAGTATGTTGCAGTCCATCTTAACGCGCAACCGGCGCACAGAGAGGAATTTCCGCGGCTGAAAGAAATTCCAGATGAAGGGCAACAGAAGGCTAATCCGGAGCGCAGGCAAAACCTGACGCAAGGCTGCGTTACGGCCGAAGAGGTGATGGGCATTTTCTGCCCATAAACAGGGTGGTACCGCGAGCGCAACTCTCGTCCCTGCCAAGGGATGGGAGTTTTTTTATAGAAAAAACAAAGGGGAGGATCATCATGAAGAAACTGACATCTGCCGAAGTGCGGCGCATGTTTTTAGAGTTTTTCCAGGAAAAAGGCCATACGGTGGAGCCGAGCGCATCGCTCATTCCGGTTGACGACCCGTCGCTGCTGTGGATCAACAGCGGCGTCGCGACGTTGAAAAAGTATTTTGACGGCCGCATCATTCCCGAAAATCCGCGCATTTGCAATGCGCAAAAATCGATTCGCACGAACGATATCGAAAATGTCGGGAAAACGGCGCGCCACCATACGTTTTTTGAAATGCTCGGCAACTTTTCGATCGGCGATTATTTCAAGCGTGAAGCGATTCATTGGGCATGGGAGTTTTTAACGAGCGACAAATGGATTGGCTTTGATCCGGAACGGCTGTCCGTCACGGTCCATCCGGAAGACGAGGAAGCGTACAACATTTGGCGCAACGAAATCGGCCTGCCGGAAGAACGGATCATCCGCCTCGAAGGAAACTTCTGGGATATCGGGGAAGGCCCGAGCGGCCCGAATACGGAAATTTTTTACGACCGCGGTGAAGCGTTCGGCAACGATCCGAACGACCCAGAGCTGTACCCGGGCGGGGAAAACGACCGCTATTTGGAAGTATGGAACCTCGTCTTTTCGCAGTTCAACCATAATCCGGACGGCACGTACACGCCGCTGCCGAAGAAAAACATCGACACCGGCATGGGCTTGGAGCGGATGTGCTCGATTTTGCAAGATGTGCCGACAAACTTTGAAACCGACTTGTTCCTGCCGATCATCCGCGCCACCGAGCAAATTTCCGGCGAACGGTATGGCGAAGACCGGGAGAAAGACGTCGCGTTTAAAGTGATCGCCGACCATATTCGCGCGGTGACGTTTGCGATCGGCGATGGGGCGCTGCCGTCAAACGAGGGCCGCGGCTATGTATTGCGCCGCCTGCTCCGCCGCGCCGTGCGCTACGCGAAACACATCGGCATTGAACGCCCGTTTATGTACGAACTCGTTCCGGTCGTCGGCGAAATTATGCACGACTATTATCCGGAAGTGAAAGAAAAAGCCGATTTTATCGCCCGCGTCATCCGCAGCGAGGAGGAGCGGTTCCATGAGACGCTTCACGAAGGGCTCGCCATTTTAAGCGACGTGATTGAGAAGGCCAAAGCCGAAGGAAGCGACGTCATCCCCGGCGAGGACGTGTTCCGCCTGTACGATACGTACGGCTTCCCGGTGGAGCTGACGGAGGAATACGCGGCAGAAGCGGGAATGAAAGTCGACCATGACGGGTTTGAACGAGAAATGGAACGGCAGCGCGAACGGGCACGCGCCGCCCGCCAAGACGTGGATTCGATGCAGGTGCAAGGCGGCGTCCTTGGCGACATTAAAGACGAAAGCCGCTTCGTCGGCTACGATGAGCTCGTCGCTTCTTCCACCGTTCTCGCCATCGTCAAAGACGGACAGCTTGTCGAGGAAGTCCGCGCCGGCGAAGAGGCGCAAATCATCGTCGATGTGACGCCGTTTTACGCTGAAAGCGGCGGCCAAATCGCCGACCAAGGAACGTTTGCCGGCGAGACGGGAACGGCGGTCGTCAAAGATGTGCAAAAAGCGCCAAACGGACAGCATCTTCATTCGATCGTCGTCGAGAGCGGTACGGTGAAAAAAGGTGCGGTGTATACGGCGCGCGTCGATGAAGCGAAACGGGCCCGCATTATCAAAAACCATACGGCAACCCATTTGCTCCATCAGGCGCTGAAAGACGTGCTCGGCCGCCATGTCAACCAGGCGGGCTCGCTCGTCGCTCCAGACCGGCTCCGTTTTGACTTTACCCACTTCGGGCAAGTGAAGCCGGAGGAGCTTGAGCGCATTGAAGCGATCGTCAACGAGCAAATTTGGAAAAGCCTTCCGGTCGACATTTTCTACAAACCGCTTGAAGAAGCGAAAGCGATGGGCGCGATGGCGCTGTTTGGCGAAAAGTACGGCGACATCGTCCGCGTCGTGAAGGTGGGCGACTACAGCTTGGAGCTGTGCGGCGGCTGCCATGTGCCAAACACGTCAGCCATCGGCCTGTTTAAAATCGTCTCCGAATCGGGCATCGGCGCCGGCACGCGCCGCATTGAGGCGGTGACCGGGGAAGCGGCGTACCGCTTTATGAGCGAACAGCTGGCTATTTTGCAAGAGGCGGCGCAAAAGCTGAAAACAAGCCCGAAAGAATTGAATGCGCGTCTTGACGGACTGTTTGCCGAGCTGAAAGAGCTCGAGCGCGAAAACGAATCGCTGTCAGCCCGCCTCGCGCATATGGAGGCAGAGCACCTCACCCGCCAGGTGAAAGACGTAAACGGCGTGCCGGTGTTGGCCGCGAAAGTGCAGGCGAACGACATGAATCAGCTGCGGGCGATGGCCGATGACTTGAAGCAAAAACTAGGCACTGCAGTCATTGTCTTGGCGGCGGTGCAAGGCGGAAAAGTGCAGCTGATTGCTGCGGTGACCGACGACTTGGTGAAACAAGGATTCCACGCCGGCAAACTGGTGAAAGAAGTGGCGTCACGCTGCGGCGGAGGAGGCGGCGGACGGCCGGATTTGGCGCAGGCAGGCGGCAAAGATGCGCAGAAAGTCGCCGAGGCGCTCAACTATGTCGAAACGTGGGTGAAATCCATTTCCTAAATGGGCGCGGATCGTGTACAATGGATGTAAGAGAAGGGGATGGCCCGAACAAAGAGCGAGGTGGAAACGGTGAGCTCGTTTGATCAAACGATGCAGTTTCATTTTTCCGAAGAGCCGGCGGAAACGAATGTCCGCGAAGTGTTGTTGACGGTGTATGACGCCTTGCAAGAAAAAGGCTACAACCCGATCAACCAAATTGTCGGCTACCTGCTGTCCGGCGACCCGGCTTACATCCCGCGCCATAAAGATGCGCGCGCGCTCATCCGCAAAATCGAACGTGACGAATTAATCGAGGAATTGGTGAAATTCTATTTACAGGGGCAACGAAAGGATTGACCGATGCGGATATTGGGGCTTGATCTCGGAACGAAAACGCTCGGCGTCGCGGTGAGCGATGAGCTTGGCTGGACGGCGCAAGGACTCGAGACGATCGCCATCGATGAGGAGCGCGGCGATTATGGTTTAGAGCGGCTGCGCGCCCTTATCGATGAGTACGGCGTCGATGCGATCGTCGTCGGATGGCCGAAAAACATGAACGGCACGCTCGGACCGCGCGCTGAGGCAAGTGAGCGGTTCGCCGCCAAACTGCGCGAGGAGTTTTCTTTGCCGGTTGTGCTCTGGGATGAACGGCTGTCGACGATGGCCGCCGAGCGGATGCTGATTGCCGCCGATGTCAGCCGGAAAAAGCGGCGGAAAGTCATTGACAAAATGGCGGCGGCCGTCATTTTGCAGTCATATTTGGACAGTAAACGATAAATTGGAGGAGAAAACATGGAACACGGAGACCGTCACATTACCGTTGTCGACGAACATGGCAACGAGCAGCTGTGCGAAATTTTGTTTACGTTTGAATCGGACGATTTTGGCAAATCGTACGTGTTTTACTATCCGGTCGGCGCCGAAGCCGAAGACGAGGACGGCGAGACAGAGGTGCACGTCTCAGCCTTTGTCCCAGGCAATGAAAACGAAGAGGGCGAGCTGCTCCCGATCGAAACGGAAGAAGAATGGGATATGATTGAAGAAGTGTGGAATACGTTTTGCGCCGAGCAAGAAGGAGAAGACGAGGCGTAACGGACAAAACGGCTGCCTGCGGGCGGCCGTTTTTTAGCGTCCAAAGGCGAAAAATGCCGAAAGTTGTAGTATAATATGGCCGATGAAAGGAGGCTGGAAATGAACCAGAATGGTTTCAAGGCGCCCAAGGCGCGGCTTGGACGGAAAACCGTCTTGATCGTCTGCGCCGTCCTGCTGGCTGCAATCGTCATCGCCGGCGCCGGCAGTTTTTTCTACATCCGTTCGGCGTTCCAGCCGGTTGCTCCGAACGACCGCACTCCTGTCCATGTGTCGATTCCGGTCGGCTCATCGGCGGCGGATATTGCCGAACAGCTTGAACGAAAGCGGCTGATTAAAAGTGCGGCCGTCTTTCGCTTCTATGTTCGCTGGAAAAACGAATCAGGCTTTCAAGCGGGGGAGTATGAGCTGACGCGGGCGATGCCGATGGCGCGCATCATCGAGCTATTGCAAACCGGCCGGTCGCTAAAAATCGGATTGAAGCTCACCATTCCAGAAGGGTCGCAGCTTGTGCAAATCGCTGCCATCATCGCCGCCAAAACCGGGTACAAGCAGGAAGACGTGATGAAGCTGTTGAACGATCGCGCGTATATTGAACAGCTTCGCCGCACGTACCCTGAGTTGTTGACAGCGGACATTTTTCAGCGCGGCATTCGTTATCCGCTTGAAGGCTACCTGTTTCCGGCCACTTACGTGTTTGCCGACCAAAAGCCGCCGCTTCCGGAGATCATTGAGGCGATGGTCGCGAAAACGGCGGAGGTGCTCGGTCAATACAAAGAGACGATGAAAGAAAAACAATTGTCGCCGCATCGATTGTTGACCATGTCGTCGTTAATCGAAGAAGAGGCGACCGAGAAAGCCGACCGCGAAAAAATCGCCAGCGTCTTTTACAACCGGCTGCGCATCGGCATGCCGCTGCAAACCGATCCGACCGTCCTGTACGCGCTCGGCAAACATAAAGATCGGGTGCTGTATAAAGACTTGCAAGTTGATTCGCCGTATAATACCTACATTCATCAAGGGCTGCCGCCCGGTCCGATCGCCAACGCCGGCGAGATGTCGATCGAAGCGGCGCTTCAGCCGGCTGCGACCGACTATTTATACTTTCTGGCCACTCCGGCGGGCGACGTCATTTTCACGAAAACGCTCGCTGAGCATAACCGCGAAAAAGCGAAATACATTGGGAAACAATAGCGCAAACTGGAAGTTGCTTGCTCAATGGGCAAAACGGCTTCGCTTTTTTGCCCGTTTATGATACTATAATAAAGTTGAACAGCGCCGCCGCCTGAATCGGGCGGCGGCCAACGATAAGAGTCGGTTGGCGGCTCTTATTTTTCATGCTGATGACATGATCGACGGAGGAGGAGTCCTCTTGCTTTCAGAACATATCGTCCGTTATTTGCGGCAGCTGCGCCCGGCGCCGGATGCAGAAATCGCGGAAATGGAGCGGTACGCCCGCGAACAGCGCGTGCCGATCATCGATCCGGTGAGCATGGAGGTGCTGCTGTTTGTGTTGAACTTGGCTGCGCCGCGCCGCATTTTGGAAATCGGCACCGCGATCGGCTATTCGGCGATCCGGATGGCGAAGGCGCTGCCGGATGTGCGCATTGTGACGATTGAAAAAGACCGGGAGCGGTACGAGCGCGCCCGTTTTTATATCGAGAAAATGAACATAGCCGGACGGATTGAGGTGATTTTGGGCGATGCGCTTGACGCTGTGGCGGATGCGGCAGCGGCGGCGCCGTTTGATGTGCTGTTTATCGACGCGGCCAAAGGGCAATATGAGCGCTTTTTTACGCTGTATGAGCCGCTTCTGGCCGAGGGCGGCCTTGTCATTAGCGACAACGTGCTGTTTAAAGGGCTTGTCGCGGCTGAAGAGCCTGCGGGCAATAAGCGGCTGTGGAACATCGCGCAAAAAATCCGGCGCTACAATGAATGGCTGATGGCCCGGAGCGATTACGACACGGTCATCATTCCCGTTGGCGACGGGCTGGCTATATCGAAAAAACGAGGTGAACGAGAATGAAAAAACCGGAATTGCTCGTCACGCCGACGAGCGTTTCCCATATTGAGGAATTGGCTGAAGCGGGAGCGGACGCTGTAATGATCGGCGAACAGCGCTATGGCTTGCGGCTTGCCGGCGAATTTTCCCGCGCCGACGTTGCTGCGGCCATCGAAGCGGCTCACCGGCACGGCATGAACGTGTATGTGGCGATGAACGCCATTTTTCATAATGACAAAGTCGATGAACTGGGCGATTATATCGCTTTTGTCGCCGCCGCCGGCGCTGACGCCATTGTGTTTGGCGACCCGGCCGTGCTGTTGACGGTTCGCGAGGCCGCCCCTCATATGAAGCTCCACTGGAGCACGGAAACGACGGCGACGAACTGGTATACGTGCAACTATTGGGGGCGAAAAGGAGCGAAGCGCGCTGTGCTCGCCCGCGAGTTGAACATGGACGCCATTTTGGAAATCAAAGCCCATGCCGAAGTGGAAATCGAAGTGCAAGTGCATGGGGCGACGTGCATGTACCAATCGAAGCGTTCGCTCATCGGCAACTACTTCGAGTATCAAGGAAAAGTGATGGAAATTGAACGAAAAAAATATGAAAAAGGGATGTTTTTATACGACAAGGAGCGCGACAACAAATATCCGATTTTTGAAGATGAAAACGGCACGCATATTATGAGCCCAAACGATGTTTGCATCATCGACGAGCTTGGCGACATGATCGAAGCCGGCATTGACAGCTTCAAAATCGATGGCATTTTGCATGAGCCTCGCTACATTACGGAAGTGACAAAGCTGTACCGCCGCGCCATTGATATGTGCGCCAAAGACCGCGAGCAGTATGAGCGGGAAAAAGAGGAGCTGCTTGCCGCCGTTGAGGCGCTCCAACCGCCGCACCGCCGATTGGACACCGGATTTTTCTTCAAAGAGACGATTTATTGACAAAGGAGGGAGAACGAATGCTGCTGAAAAACGACCGCATTTCCGAAATCGTTGACGGCAAGCGCGTCATTGTGAAAAAACCGGAATTGCTTGCGCCGGCCGGCAACCTGGAAAAGCTGAAAATTGCCGTCCATTACGGGGCGGATGCCGTCTTTATCGGCGGCCAAGAGTACAGCCTGCGCGCCAACGCCGACAACTTCACGATTGACGAAATTCGCGAAGGAGTTGAATTTGCCAACCGATACGGAGCAAAAGTATACGTCACGGCCAACATTTATGCGCATAATGAAAACATTCCCGGCCTTGACGACTATTTGCGGGCGCTCGAAGATGCCGGCGTCCATGGCATTATCGTCGCCGACCCGCTCATTATTGAGACGGCGCGCCGGGTGGCGCCGAAGCTTGAAGTGCATTTAAGCACCCAGCAATCGCTTTCGAACTGGAAAGCGGTCCAGTTTTGGAAAGAGGAAGGGCTCGAGCGGGTCGTGCTCGCCCGCGAGGTGAGCGCCGAGGAAATTCGGCAAATCAAAGAAAAAGTCGATATCGAAATCGAGGCGTTCATCCACGGAGCGATGTGTTCCGCCTACTCGGGCCGCTGCGTGTTGAGCAACCATATGACGGCGCGCGACTCGAACCGCGGCGGGTGCTGCCAGTCGTGCCGCTGGGACTATGACTTGTACCAGCTGGCTGACGGACGGGAAATCCCGCTGTTTGCTGAGGGCGATGCTCCGTTTGCCATGAGCGCGAAAGATTTAAACCTCATCCGCGCCATTCCGGCGATGATTGAGCTTGGCGTTGACAGCTTGAAAATTGAAGGGCGGATGAAGTCGATCCATTATGTGGCGACGGTTGTGAGCGTCTACCGGAAAGTGATTGACGCCTACTGTGCCGACCCGGATCATTTCACGATCCGCGAAGAGTGGGTGCGGGAGCTTGACAAGTGCGCCAACCGCGAAACAGCGCCGTCGTTTTTTGACGGGTTTCCGGATTATACGAACCATATGTACGGCACGCACAGCCGGAAGACGACACATGAGTTTGCCGGCCTTGTGCTTGGCTACGATCCGGAGACCGGCATCGCCACCATCCAGCAGCGCAACCATTTTAAACCGGGTGATGAGGTCGAATTTTTCGGCCCGGAAATCGAAAACTTTACCCAAGTGATCGATACTATTTGGGATGAAGACGGCAACGAGCTCGATGCGGCCCGCCACCCGCTGCAAATCGTCAAGGTGCGAGTCAAACGCCCTCTCTTCCCGTACAACATGATGAGAAAGGAGAATTGAGATGGCGGACAAGCCCGTTGTCATCGGCGTCGCCGGCGGCTCCGGCTCGGGAAAGACGAGCGTCGCCCGCGCAATTTATGACCATTTCGGCGATCACTCGATTCTTGTGCTCGAGCAAGATTTTTATTACAAGGACCAAAGCCATCTCCCGTTTGAAGAGCGGCTGAAGACGAACTACGACCATCCGTTGGCGTTTGACAACGACTTGTTGATCGAGCACGTTCATCGGCTGCTTCGCTACGAGCCGATCGACAAGCCGGTGTATGACTATAAGCTGCATACCCGTTCGAACGAAGTCGTCCGCGTCGAGCCGAAGGATGTCATTATTTTGGAAGGCATTCTCGTTTTGGAGGATGAGCGGCTCCGCAATTTGATGGACATCAAAGTGTACGTCGACACCGACCCGGACATTCGCATCATCCGCCGCCTCATCCGCGATATGAAAGAGCGCGGCCGCACGTTTGATTCGGTCATTGAGCAGTATTTGTCCGTCGTGCGGCCGATGCACAACCAGTTTGTCGAACCGACGAAACGCTACGCGGACGTGATCATTCCAGAAGGCGGGCAAAACGCGGTCGCCATCGATTTAATGGTGGCAAAAATTCGCACAGTTCTTGAACAAAAAGCGTTTTTATAATAACATAACAGAGACAAAACAATATATTATATACCAAGTAAGCGTACGAACAGTTGTTTTTCTGTTCGTACGTTTTACATAATGCAGAACATAGAGGAGTGAGACAAATGGCGAATGAAAAGCAGTATCCAATGACGAAAGAGGGAAAAGAGAAACTGGAACAAGAGCTTGAGTACTTAAAAACGGTCAAGCGGAAAGAAGTCGTTGAACGAATCAAAATCGCCCGCGGGTTCGGGGATCTGTCGGAAAACTCGGAATATGACGCCGCGAAAGACGAGCAAGCGTTTGTGGAATCGCGCATTCAAATGCTTGAAAACATGATCCGCAACGCCGTCATCATTGAAGAAGACAAAGAAAACCCGGATGTCGTCTCGCTTGGCAAGTCGGTGACGTTCATCGAGCTTCCGGACGGCGAAGAAGAGACGTACACGATCGTCGGCAGCGCCGAGGCCGACCCGTTCGAAGGGAAAATTTCCAACGACTCGCCGATTGCCAAATCGCTTCTCGGCCGCCGCGTCGGCGATGAGGTGACGGTGCAAACACCGGGCGGGGAAATGCTGGTCAAAATCGTGGCGGTCAAATAAACAGGCGGACCGCCGCGTCCGGGCCGCTCCGAATGAAGGCTGCAGCAAATCGCCGCCGACGGCACGTTTGAAAGGAAAACACCTCGTCGAAACTGATGATGAGGTGTTTTCATTATGTGGAAAAAACGGACAATCGTCACCATCGCGCTCATCCAGGCTGCCTTGCTGCTGCTGATCGGCCGGTTAGCGCAAATCCAGCTCATTGATCCGGAATCGTTTGCCGGCCGCAATTTAATCGCGGAAAGCGTCGCCCAGCGTACGCAGGAGCTGACGATTGACGACGGGCGCGGCTCGTTCGTCGACCGGAATGGCCGCCCGCTGACAAAGCGGTACGTGCCGTCGCTTGTGCTGTTTCCGTTTTTGGCGACGATGAAATGGCCGATTGAGCAAGTCGCCCGCATCGCCGGCGTTACGGTGGAAGACATCCGCCGCCAGCTTGAGGAGGCAAACGGCCCGTTCATCCTGCAGCAAGACGGCGAGCCGCTCGCCTTAAGCGCCAGCCAAATGAAGCAAATTAACGACTTGCGCATCCCCGGGGTTTTTGCTGTCAAGAAACAATATCCGCTTGAGACGGTGTATGCGCCGCATTTGCTTGGCTTTACCCGGAAGGATGAGAAGCTTCTGCGCACGCGCTATCCGAAGCGTTCGCTCCCGCCGCAGGCTGAAGTTGGCATTCAAGGGCTTGAGAAGGCGTTCGACGAGTTTTTGCTCACAGATGGCGAAACGAAGCTGTTGTACCACGTTGACGCTGAAGGAAGGCCGCTGTTTGGGCTTGATGTGAAATACAGCGACCCGGGCAATCCGTTTTACCCGGCGACTGTCCAAACGACGCTCGATCGTGATATCCAGCAAGAAATGGAGCAAATCGTGGACCGGTACGGGTTGAAAAAAGGCGGGCTCGTCCTGCTCGATGTGGACGACAGCAGCGTGCTCGCCATGGTCAGCCGCCCCAATATGAATCCGCGCGACCCGTATAAAAACCGCGGGGCGGAAAATCAAATGGTGCTGCCGCAAATTCCCGGCTCCGTCTTTAAAACGGTTGTCGCCGCCGCGGCGCTTGAGGAAGGGCTGGCTTCGCCTGCTGCGATGTTTGATTGCAGCAAAAAAATTGACGGCACGACGCTGGATGAGGAGCACGACTACGGCATGCTCAACTTGGCCGACAGCTTTGCCGTCAGCTGCAACAACGCGTTTGCCGCGCTCGGCAAACAGCTCGTTCGCCATGACCCGGATGCATTGGAAACGTATGCGGAAAAGCTCGGGTTGTATCCGACAGCCGGCTGGGAAGGAGCCGTGTACCATGAGGAACATTTCCGTCAATTTCCAGAAGAGCAGAAAGGAACGATTTGGCACGACAAGCGCGATAAGCGGGTGCCGCTTGCCGTGGCGCAAACGGCCATTGGGCAAAAAGATGTGCGCGTCTCCCCGCTTGGCGTCGCCAACATGATGGCGACGATCGCCCGCGGCGGCGAGGCCTTGAAGGTGCGGGCCGTGGACAAAGTGCTGTATAAAAACGGGACGACGTTGTTTTCGTTTTCACCCGAGCCGGCGACGGACAAGGAGCCGCTTGCGCCGCAAACGGCAAGGCAGCTCCAGCAGCTGCTGCGCGGCGTCGTCATCAATGAAGACGGCACCGGCCGCCGCTTTCGCTCGCTTCCGTACGAAGTGGCCGGCAAATCCGGGACGGCGGAGACAGGAAAAACGAAGGGCGGCAGCGAATTAATCAATAAATGGTTTTCCGGCTATTTCCCAGCTGACCGCCCGAAATACGCCCTCGCCGTCGTCGAGCTCGACTGCCCGAGCGGACAGGCGGCCACGAATGATGTGTTTGCCGCGGCGGTTGAGGCGCTTTATGCGTATGACCGAAACAAAAACGACCAGGAGTGACGAATCGATATAATGAATTCGTTGCGGCCACATAAAGGAGGGAGAGGCCGATGCAACAAACCGGAACACGTTTTGCCACCCGCGCCAAGCGGCGGAAAATCAACCGCTGGCTCAATGGAGCAATCGCCGTTGTGGTGTTGCTCATTCTCATTGTCGGTTGGAACATATTGTTCGGCGGCGAGCCGAGCCATAAAGCGGCGGATGCTGAGGCGAAGCCGGCTGCGGGGGCGGATGGGGCGAAGCGGGTCGAAATCGAAACGGGAGAACCGACCGCGCCGTCTGAAACGGAGGAAGCTGCTTCCGGGGACGAGTCCGAACCGGCTGAAGAGGAAGCCGAACAAGACGTGACGGCAACGCCGGGGCCGCCGGGGTCGAATATTGAAAAAGAGATCGTCAACCCGGCATGGCAGCCGGTCGGCACGACGCAATCAGAGCCGCATGAAACGGTGTTTAAAAAAGATTCGGTGGACTGGAAGGAAATGCTCGATGCGGTCAGCTATGCGACCGGCATCGCGCCGGACGATATGATCGTTTGGTTCATCGGCAACAATGGGCCGAACAAAGCGGTGGCGACGATTTCAACGAGAGACCAGACCGCCCATTACCGAGTGTATATTGAATGGGTGACGAATGAAGGATGGAAGCCGACGAAAGTGCAAAAGCTGCGGGAAAAACCGTAGCGATTTTTGAAGGGGAACAGGTGCCCGCTTAGAAGGGGCGCCTGTCATTTTTTTGCCTTAAAGTGGACGACGGCACTGTAAAACCGCTTCCCGTTTTCCATGACATGCATTTGGTGCGACACATGATGGACGGAAAGCAGCAGCGCTTTGTTATGCTCGATTTGCTCGTTGATTTTTTTTTCAAGCGTTCGCAAGTCGTCAGCTTCAAAAAACTCCACTTTGTCTTCAATCAAATCAAGGGAAATGTTCACCATGTCTTTGCCTCCTTTCATCGACAGTGTAGCAAATTTTCCCGCTTCCATCCACCCGCGCAATAGAAGCGGCGATGGGGAACAATACAAATGACAGCGAGCACGATCATTGAACGGCGGAAGAAGTTATGGTACGGTGGGAGCAGGTTATCATCTAAAGAATACTATGTTTATAGGAATTATAAACTTTATGGAGTGAGGCCATATGGGCAGGGAATTTCTTGATTTGTTCGAGCAATGGGCGGAGTCATACGATCGATCAGTCGAAGGGGGAGATGAGCAATACCGCGATGTGTTTGCCGGTTATGATCGCATTTTAAACACTGTCGCTGATAAAGCCGGCCGTGTTGTGCTTGAATTTGGCGTCGGCACCGGCAATTTGACGAAAAAGCTGCTGGAGCGCGGCAAAACGGTATACGGCATCGAGCCGTCGGCGCCGATGAGAAAAAAAGCGGCGGAAAAGCTCGGCGGCCGGGCGGTCATTATGGACGGCGATTTTTTGCAATTTCCGGTTCCTCCTGAGCCAGTCGACACCATTGCCAGCACGTACGCGTTTCACCATTTGACGGATGAGGAAAAAGACGAGGCGCTCGGCAAATATAGCCAACTGCTCCAAACTGGTGGTAAAATAGTGTTTGCCGATACGGCGTTTCGCGACAAAAAGGCGTTCCGCCAAGCTGTCGAAGCCGCACGGGAGCGCGGCTTCCACGATTTGGCCGACGATCTCGAGCGCGAATATTACACGACGCTTGACGTATTGGCTTCGCTGTTTGCCAGCCATGGCTTTTCCGTCTCCTTTGCGCAGCAAAACGCGTTCGTCTGGGTGATGGAGGCGGTGAAACAACCGACATAGAAAGAGGGAGAACGATGAAGGCAGCCATCATTGGAGCAATGGAAGAAGAAGTGGCCATTTTGCGCGCACGCATGGAAGGGCGCGAGGAAACGGTGATCGCCGGATGCGAGTTTTCCACCGGCCGCCTTGACGGTGCCGAGGTGGTGCTGCTCAAGTCCGGCATCGGCAAGGTGAATGCGGCGATGGGAACGACGCTTTTGCTTGACCGATTCCGCCCTGATTTCGTCATCAACACCGGCTCGGCCGGCGGATTTTTGCCGTCGTTGCGCGTCGGCGATCTCGTCATTTCCGATGAGGTCGTCCACCATGACGTTGATGTGACGGCGTTTGGCTACGCCTACGGGCAAGTGCCCGGCTTGCCGGCGCGCTACCGGGCCGATGGGGTGCTTGTTGAGGCGGCGAAGCAGGCAGCAGCGCGGCTTGACGGTTTGCAGGCGGCGGTCGGTTTGATCGCGACTGGCGATTCGTTTATGAACGATCCGGAACGCGTCAAATTTGTGCGCAGCCAGTTTCCGGAGCTGTGCGCCGTCGAAATGGAGGCAGCCGCCATCGCCCAAGTGTGCGTGCAGTTTGGGACGCCGTTTGTGGTGATTCGGGCGCTGTCCGATATTGCCGGTCAAGAGTCGGATGTGTCGTTTGAACAGTTTTTGGAGACGGCGGCGAAACACTCTGCACAACTGGTGTTGGCTGTGTTGTCCGCCATGCAGAAGCGAAAATAAACGCCAAAACGCCGCCGTCCCGCCGCCAAATGAGCGTGAGGAATGGAGTGACCAACGATGCGGGTAGCAAAAAGCATTCATGAATTAATCGGCCATACGCCGGTCATCGAGATTACACGCTTTCCGTTGCCGGAAGGCGTCCGTTTGTTTGCGAAGCTCGAGTATTTCAACCCAGGCGGAAGCATTAAAGACCGGCTCGGGCAAGAGCTGCTCGAGGAGGCGTTCGCGTCGGGAAAACTAAAAGAAGGGGGCACGATCATCGAGCCGACGGCCGGCAACACCGGCATCGGCTTGGCGCTGGCGGCGATCGGCAAGAACGTCAACGTCATTTTTTGCGTACCGGAAAAATTCAGCGTTGAAAAGCAGCAGCTGATGAAGGCGCTTGGGGCGCAAATTGTCCATACGCCGACCGAAGAGGGGATGGAGGGGGCGATTCGCAAAGCCGAAGAGCTCGCCCGCACGATTCCGGGCGCCTATTGCCCCCAGCAGTTCGAAAACCCGGCCAACCCAAGGACGTATTACAAAACGCTCGGGCCGGAGTTGTGGGACGACTTGGGCGGACAAATCGACGTTTTTGTTGCCGGCGCTGGTTCGGGCGGCACGTTCATGGGGACGGCGACGTTTTTAAAAGAAAAAAATCCGGCCATTAAAACGGTCATCGTTGAGCCGGAAGGATCCATTTTAGGCGGAGGCGAGCCGGGGCCGCACCGAACCGAAGGAATCGGCATGGAGTTTTTGCCGCCGTTTATGGATCCGGAGTATTTTGACGCTATTTACACGATTTCCGACGACGACGCTTTCCGCCGCGTCAGCGAGCTGGCAAGGCGGGAAGGGCTGCTTGTCGGCAGCTCGTCCGGCGCCGCGTTTCATGCCGCTTTGCTCGAGGCGGAACAAGCGAAGCCCGGGACGAACATCGTTGTCATTTTCCCCGACGGGAGCGAGCGATATTTAAGCAAAAACATTTACGAAGGTGGGCGATAAGATGAGACGAAAGACGATGCTCATCCATGGCGGCATCGCAGGCGACCCGTACACTGGGGCGGTGTCGGTCCCAATTTATCAAGTGAGCACGTACAAACAAGAGGAAGTCGGCAAACATAAAGGGTTTGAATACTCGCGCACCGGCAATCCGACGCGCGCGGCGCTCGAAAAGCTCATTGCCGACCTTGAAGGCGGCGAAGCCGGGTTTGCGTTCGCTTCCGGCATGGCCGCCATTACGGCTGTCATGATGCTGTTTCAAAACGGCGACCATATCGTGCTGACCGACGACGTCTATGGCGGCACGTACCGCGTCATGACGAACGTGCTGAACCGGTTCGGGCTTGAGGCGACGTTCGTCGACACGAGCGATGTCGCCAACATTGAAGCGCATATTCGCCCAAACACGAAGGCGATTTACGTTGAAACGCCGACGAATCCGCTTTTGAAAATCACTGACTTGCAAGCCGCCGCCGCCATTGCCCGTGCTCGCGGGCTGCTGTTGATCGTCGATAATACGTTTTCCACTCCGTACTTTCAAACACCGCTTGCGCTTGGCGCCGATATCGTCATCCACAGCGCGACGAAATATTTAGGCGGCCATAGCGACGTCGTCGCCGGGTTGGCGGTTGTCCGCACGCCGGAGCTTGCCGAACGGCTCCATTATGTGCAAAATTCAACCGGAGGCGTGCTCGGCCCGCAAGACTCGTGGCTGCTTATGCGCGGGATCAAAACGCTTGGCGTGCGGATGGAAGAGCATGAACGAAACGCGCGCGCCATTGCCGCCTTTTTGGCCGAGCATACGTCCGTTGCCCGCGTCTATTATCCAGGCCTTCCAAATCATCCGAACCATGAGCTGGCCAAACAACAAATGCGTGGATTCGGCGGCATGATTTCGTTTGATGTCGGCAGCTTGGAGCGCGCGGAGAACGTGCTGTCGCGCGTACGCTACTTTACGCTTGCCGAAAGCTTAGGGGCGGTCGAAAGTTTAATTTCGCTGCCGGGGAAAATGACGCACGCCTCGATTCCGAAAGAGCGGCGCGAACAGCTCGGTATTACAGACGGACTCATCCGCCTGTCCGTCGGGCTTGAGGATGTGAACGATTTGCTCGACGATTTGGCGCAGGCGCTTGGCTGAAATTGCCGCTCCTCCCTTCCGTCCATGTATGATACAGTGAAAGGGGAGAGGAGGGATCGGGCTTGAACGAGCAGCAACGAGACGAGCTGCGGGCGAAGGCGGGCGATTTCAAGATGTACAGCCTTGTCTTGTTCTCGCTCGGTGTGTTTTTCTATTTAGGGACGATCATCCCGGGAGCGCTTGAGGCAGCGAAAAAACCGTTCGCCTTGCTGGCGGTTGCCGGGTGTTTGGCGGCGGCGTTGTACTGCTCGCGCCGCGCTGCCCGTTATGTCTGTCAGCTTGAAGAAGAGAACCCGTTTGAACCGTAAACCCGCCTTTTGCCGAAAGGTGGGTTTTTTCTCACGATCACGATTGAGCGGAGAAAGCCGCGGCAGGGGAACAGGGAAGAGGAGCGGTTCGCGCGTGCAGCCGAGGAGGAGCTTGTTGACCGCAAATGCTTTTTCCATCAACGATTGTTGTAAACATGTTCAGCAATGAAGGATGAAAGGGGAGACGATGTATGTCCATTGTACTCGTATGGCTGGTGACGTGGATAAAGCAAAGGGGAAACTCCACTTGACTCAGTCGAAAGTGCGATCGGTGCTCCGCGCGCTGTTGTTGACCGTCGAATTTCATGAATTGTTCAAAATGTGGCGGAAGCGTTCCCCGTCTTCTTTGGTAAAATAAAAATAAACGAGAAGGCCAAGGAGGGAACGGGGATGTTCGCCATCGTCACGGCAGTTGTGATTACGGCGTCGATTGCGCTCGTCGTCGCTGCGGAAGTGAGCGCCGAAGCAGGAGTGTAACAAGGCGGGCGCCTGTCTGGGATGGGAGGGGAACAGCAGGCGAGCTGCAACACAAGAAATGAGTGCGTTTGTTCACTGATACGGGTGGCACGTTTGCCCGCAGCCGGCCTCGTTAAGGGGGTCGGCTGAATTTTTTGTCCAGACACGGACAACAACGCCCCTGCATATACATAACGATAGGCGGTTTCCGCCGATGACAGCAGGCGGGGGTGAGAGCATGTCCGGCATTTTTTCAGCGTTTGCGTTTTTGTTGAAAGAATTGACGTTTCTCGTCTCGTACATTAAAAACAACGCGTTTCCCCAGCCGTTAAGCGCCAAAGAAGAGGAAAAATATTTGGAGTTAATGGCCAAAGGCGACGAGCAAGCCCGCAACCGGCTCATCGAACATAACTTGCGCCTTGTCGCCCATATTGTCAAAAAGTTCGAAAATACGGGAGAAGAAGTGGAAGATTTAATTTCGATCGGGACGATCGGCTTGATCAAGGCGATTGAAAGCTATTCGCCGGGGAAAGGGACGAAGTTGGCCACATATGCGGCCCGATGCATTGAAAACGAAATCTTGATGCATTTGCGTTCACTGAAAAAAACACGCAAGGACGTTTCTCTTCACAATCCGATCGGCCAAGATAAGGAAGGAAATGAAATCAGCCTGCTCGATATTTTGAAATCCGAAGAGCAAGACATTGTCGACGAAATTCAGCTTAACATGGAGATTGAGCAAGTGAAACGATACATCAGCGTGCTAGACGAGCGGGAAAAAGAAGTGATCGTCAAGCGGTTTGGCCTCGGCCGGCAACGGGAGAAAACGCAGCGTGAAATCGCCAAAGAGCTCGGCATCTCAAGAAGCTACGTCTCGCGCATCGAAAAACGGGCATTAATGAAAATGTTTCATGAGTTTTACCGGCAGGAAAAAGAAAAGCGGCGATCATGAAATTCGGGAATGAGGCAGGCGCCTGACCGGCGGCCTGTTTTCTTTTGCCAACGATACAAGTATTTAAATTATTATAAAAAAACAAAATATATTGATAGTTCCTTGCAACAAAGCGGTTTCATTCAAAAGTATTGACAGATTTTATTTTTAATAGCAAAATAATTTTGTCGTTTTTTGTCTAAAATTGTCTAAAGGAGGTGAAACATGATGAGAAAGATCGGGTTAGCATGGCAGATTTTGATCGGTCTTATTCTCGGGATTATCGTCGGAGCCGTTTTCTACGGAAACCCGAACGTGGCAACGTATTTGCAACCGATTGGGGACATTTTTCTCCGTCTCATTAAGATGATCGTGATTCCGATTGTCGTCTCGAGCTTAATTGTCGGCGTCGCCAATGTCGGCGATGTGAAAAAGCTCGGGAAGCTGGGCGGCAAAACAATCCTTTATTTCGAGATTATCACGACGATTGCGATTGTCGTTGGCCTCTTGGCTGCAAACGTGTTTCAACCAGGCGCCGGCGTCAATATGAAATCGCTTGAGAAAACCGATATTCAATCATACATTGATACGACGAATGAAGTGCAGCACCATTCGATGGTCGAGACATTCGTCAACATCGTGCCGAAAAATGTGTTTGAATCCCTCGCGACAGGAAACATGTTGCCGATCATTTTCTTCTCGGTCATGTTCGGATTGGGTGTAGCCGCGATCGGCGAAAAAGGAAAACCGGTGCTTCGCTTTTTCCAAGGAACGGCGGAAGCGATGTTTTACGTGACAAACCAAGTGATGAAGTTTGCGCCGTTCGGCGTCTTTGCCTTGATCGGGGTGACGGTGTCGAAATTTGGCGTCGCTTCACTTCTTCCGCTCAGCAAGCTTGTTGTGCTCGTTTACGCAGTGATGGCCTTTTTCGTGCTCGTTGTGCTCGGCGGCACCGCGAAATTGGTAGGTGTGAATATCTTTCATATTATTAAAATCTTAAAAAATGAGCTCGTGCTTGCCTATAGCACGTCGAGTTCGGAGACGGTGCTCCCGAAAATTATGGAAAAAATGGAGAGGTTCGGTTGCCCGAAGGCTGTCACCTCGTTTGTCGTTCCGACCGGCTATTCGTTCAACTTGGATGGGTCGACGTTGTATCAGGCGCTGGCGGCTGTATTTATCGCCCAACTCTATGGCATTGACATGCCGCTGTCGCAACAAATTTCGCTCGTACTCGTCTTGATGGTGACGTCCAAAGGAATCGCCGGCGTCCCGGGCGTTTCGTTCGTCGTGTTGTTGGCGACGCTCGGCACAGTCGGCATTCCGGTCGAAGGATTGGCGTTTATCGCCGGCATTGACCGCATTTTGGATATGGCGCGCACCGTTGTGAATGTTATCGGCAACTCGCTGGCAGCGGTCGTCATGTCGAAATGGGAAGGGCAATATAACGAAGAACAAGGGAAACAATATATTGCCGAACTGCGCCAGCAAAGCGCCTGACCGGGAAAACAGCGGCTGATCGTTCAGCCGCTGTTTCGCTTTATGCGCAAAAACAGTTGCCGGCCCGCAGTGTGTTCGCTATATTTATAAGTGGAACATCATTTTGACAAATCTTGATTAAATGAGGGACGCATGTGAAACGTTGGATCATCATTGCGCTTTTGTCGGCGATCTGTTTATGGCTGCTGCCGTACAGCGTGCCGCTCCTGCTGGCGCTTGCCACCGCCCTCTTGTTGGAGCCGCCTATCCGCCGCCTGCAAGACCAGTATCGGCTGAAGCGCGCGCACGCCGTAACGGCGATTTTTTCACTCTTTTTGGTAATCCTTGGGTTTTCGCTTTATTTTTTAGTTGTCATTTTGGTTCAGCAAGTGATGGCGCTCTCGCAAAACCTTCCGTACGTGCTGAGCGAGGCGACAAAAGTGTTCAACCGCCTCATCGAAACGTGGCGGTCGTATTCAAGTTCGATCCCCCAGGAAATCATTGATTCGCTCGAGCGCGGCGTGCGCACGGTGCAACAGATGCTGCTGTCGTTTGCGACGAATTTGACGCAGTCGCTCGTTCATTATATCACCGCCATCCCGGCGTTTTTCATTCACTTTTTAGTCTACTTGGTCGCATTGTTTCTCATTTCGCTCGACTTGCCGCGAATGAAACAGTCGATCAGCCGCTATTTGTCAGAGCGCACCCGCCAGCGGCTCGGGATGGTCATCGCCCAGCTGAGCAAGGCGGGGATCGGCTTTATTAAAGCGCAATTTTTGCTCAGCCTGGTGACGTTTTTTCTCGCGCTGGCCGGGTTGCTCGTGCTCGGCATTGATTACGCTGCCTTGATGGCGCTCGTCATCGTCATCGTCGACATTTTGCCGATTTTGGGGACCGGCTCAGTGCTTGTTCCGTGGGGCATCATCAGCATGGCGAACGGCAACAATGCGCTTGGCGTCGGGCTGATTGTGCTGTTTGTCGTCATCACCGTCGTGCGCCGGATCATCGAGCCGAAAGTGTTTTCCACCAATTTGGGCATTTCCCCGCTTGCGGCGCTCGTCAGCGTCTACCTCGGCTTCCAGCTGCTTGGCTTTATCGGGCTGTTTGTCGGGCCGGTCGTTGTCATTTTGATCGAGGCGCTTGCCAAGGCCGGGGTAATTAAGTGGACGATCAAGCTGTGAACAGGTTGCCCGCCGTCGGCCTTTTCCTTTTTTATGAATTGGAACATTGAAACGGAACAGGGCATGAAACGGGTGGAGAGCCCGGAGAAAAGCAAAAGACCGCCGGACAGCAAGGCGGTCTTTTACTGTGCAGGCGCCGGTGAACGGCTTTCGTCGATGCGGGGCAAAATTAAAATCTCGACGCGCCGGTTTTTCATCCGGCCGGCGGCGGTCGTGTTCGTGGCGATCGGCTTGTATTCGCCATATCCTTTGGCGCTGAAATAGCGAGGGTCGAGTTGCTTGTTCTCAAGCAGAACTTTCATGAAATTGACGGCGCGCATAACGCTCAGCTCCCAGTTGGAAGCAAATTTCTCATTATGAATCGGCACATTGTCCGTATGGCCGCTGATCATGATATTGCGCGGCGGGTTCATGACGAGCAAAGCGGAGATCTCCGCCGCAAGACGCCGGTCTTTCATGCGTACTTCAGCGCTGCCGGAGTCGAATAAAATGTCATCCAAAATGGTGATGGCAAGCCCTTCATCCGTCAACGATGTCTGCAATTTCCCTGTCAAGTGTTTTTGATGAATATAGCTGTCAATTTTCGCTTGGATTTGTTTCAGCTCTTCTTTTTCTCCTTCGTTTATAGACGAAGAAGGAGTCTGAGACTGTTGCTGCTGATTTTGCTGCCGCCCTTTTTCGTCTTCCGCAGGCGGTGTGATCGGTTCAATGGGGCTTTGGAAATCAAGCACCCCTGTCCCACCGGCAAAGGCGGTGCTGAAGGCGCGGGCGATTTCTTGAAACTTTTTTTGGTCGATCTGGCTGCTGGCAAACAGAACGATAAATAAAGCGAGAAGCAGCGTAAGCAAATCGGCGTACGGAATCAGCCAAGATTCGTTTATGTGGTCATCGTGTGAGTGCTTTTTTTTCTTAGCCATTGACCGTTTCCCCTTGCGCTTGCGCCAGCGCCTGATGGCGTTCGCTTTCCGGCAAATAGGACGCAAGTTTTTGTTCGATCATGCGCGGGGCTTGTCCTTCCAAAATGGAGAGCACCCCTTCGATCATGATGTAGCGCACTTTTGCTTCTTCTTTTGATTTCCGCCGCAGTTTGTTGGCAAACGGATGCCAAAGCACATAGCCGGTAAAAATCCCAAGCATGGTCGCAACGAACGCAGCGCTGATCGCTTTGCCGAGCTCAGCGATATTTTCCATGTTCCCGAGCGCAGCGATTAAGCCGACGACAGCGCCCAACACCCCAAGCGTCGGCGCATACGTGCCGGCCTGTGTAAAAATGGCGGCGTTCGCCTCGTGCCGCTCTTCCATGGCGGCAATTTCTTCCGTCATCACATCGCGGATGAACTCTTGCGTCTGCCCGTCGATCGCCATGCTGAGCCCGTTGCGCAAAAACGGATCCTCGATGTCATCCAGCTTCGCTTCGAGCGCCAGCAGCCCTTCGCGGCGGGCGACGTTCGCCCAGTCGACAAACAGTGGGATGAGCTGCTCAATTGTTGGAGTGGCCGATTCGGTGAAAATGATTTTCAAGAGTTTCGGCACCTTTTTAATTTCCTTCGTCGGAAAAGCGATCACGACCGCCGCGGCTGTGCCGACGAGAATGATCAAAATGGCGGCTGGATTGATCAACACAGCAGGCGACACGCCTTTAAAGTACATGCCGAGCCCGACGGCGATCACGCCGAGGATGAGGCCGACGACTGATGTTTTATCCAAATTGATCCCCCCGCTTTTTTGTGCAAACGATCCATGCTGCTTTGTTTTATGAAGAAACCATATTTATCATATACTGAATAGAGAAGGTTGAAAAGGGAAAAAGGTGTGACTTTGGACATAAAAAAGCCGCCCAGTCCGTTGGTCATTGGAAAGGGGCAGCTCCGGCGATCGTCATATTTTTTTCAACTTAAACGTGCCGACCATTAAAAACGATAAAATGAGCGCCAAAAACATAAACGATTGTGGCGGGAAGTACGGGATGGCTAAATAACCGAGCGTCATCAGCACCCCGGCGGCGGTGATCGGCAGTCCCGCGAAGTAGCCGTTGTTTTCTGTGATGTTGAAGCGTGCGAGGCGGAAGGCGCCGCAGGCGATATACAAGATGGTGAACACTGCCCCCGGCGCGCCGAATTCGTAAAACAGCGCTTCGTACATTAACAAGGCGGGCGCGACGCCGAAGGAGACGATGTCGCTCATCGAATCGAGCTGCTTGCCAAGTTCGGATTCAATGTTCATCTTGCGTGCCACAGCGCCGTCAAAGCGGTCGACAAATGCCGCCAAAAAAACAAGCAGCACGCTCATATGAAGCTGCCCTTTCAGCGTGGTCAAGACGGAAAAGCCGCCAAGCGACAAGTTCGTCATCGTCAAAATGTTTGCCATGTTTGCTTTCAGCTTTTTTAACGTATAATCTAAATAATCCGATAAGAACAACTCTCCCCACTCCTTTTCCAACAGAAAGCGCCAAAAGAAAATTCTACTACCATTATACTCATTTTGGCGGTAATATGGAAGGTAGTAACGACTGGACGTTTCATAAATTGGAGGGAACGTGCTTGCGAAAATGGCTGTACCGTTTGTTGATTGAGCTGACCAACCACTCGCTTTCTTCGAAGCTGCTCGCTTCGTTCGCCAAGTCGCGCTTTAGCGCCTGGTTGATACCATCGTATGCGAAGATTTACCATATTAATCAAGAAGAAATGGAAAAAAGCTTAAAAAATTATAAAACGCTGCAGCAACTGTTCGTCCGCCGGCTGAAGGCCGGGGTGAGGCCGGTCGATGCTGATGAGCATACGGTCGTCAGCCCGGTTGATGCAGTGATTGAAGAAATGGGCATCATCCGGGAAAACAGTGAAATCATCGTCAAGGGAAAACCGTATTCGATTGCTGAAATGCTCGGCAGCGCCGAGGCGGCGCAGCCGTATGTGAACGGGTTCTTTTTTATTCTGTATTTAAGCCCGAGCCATTATCACCGCATCCACAGCCCAATATCTGGGATGATCGAGAGGCAGTGGACGCTCGGACGCAAATCGTATCCGGTCAACCGTCTCGGCTTGAAATACGGAAAGCGGCCGCTTGAAAAAAATTATCGCCTTATCACGGAGGTAAAGGCAGGCGGCAAGCGGATGGCGATCGTCAAAATCGGCGCCATGTTCGTCAACAGCATTGAATTGACCCATGAGGGTGAACAGCTTGTCAAAGGAGAGGAAATGGCGTATTTTTCGTTCGGTTCAACGGTCGTCTTGCTGTTTGAACGCGGAAGTTTCGCCCCTGACCCACGCATTGCTGCGCCGATGCCGGTGAAAGTCGGCGAACGGCTCGGCTATTGGCGCTAGGCGCCGGGATGAAGGCGGCAAACAAAAAAAGCCCGAAGGCCTCCGTTTCACGACGACAGCTTGATTTTATGGGTCAATGAGCGGCGCTGGATTTCCTTTTCGATCAATTCGATGAATTCCGGGCTTAAGTTGAGTTCTTTCGCCTTGAAGTACGACTTGATCAACAGTTCATCCGATAAATGTTTCATCGGCGAAGCCCTCCTTTTGAATGGAATGAAATGATGGGTTTATACATATAATGGTAAGTTACTTTCAATGTACCACGATTTGCAAAATAGAACAACCGTTCTGTTATCCACAGGGGATGGTGGATAATGTGTGGAAAACTTGTTTATAAAATAGTGTAGGCATGACCATCACTTTGTGAATGTTGTGGATAACAGTTATCCACAAACCGGGAGGGCACGGAATTTGTCGAAAACTTTCTGTTCTGCATGTCTGCAGCCGGGCGGCTGCCAAACTTTGTTTTGAAATGAACGGCCAAATTCGCTATCATGGGAAAAGCAAAGACAAAGGCAGGTGAGCGATATGCTTCATTATTTTTTGCCAAGCCAATTTGTGAAGCGCGTCATTGACATTCAGCCGGACGAGCTGAAGAAAAAAGGGGTAAAAGGAATTATCACCGATCTGGACAATACGCTCGTTGAATGGGACCGGCCCAGCGCCACGCCGGAGCTGGCCGCCTGGTTTGAGGCGGTCAAGCGGGCGGGCATTAAGGTTGTGATCGTATCGAATAATAATAAACGACGCGTGCAGTCGTTTGCCGAACCGCTTGGCATTCCGTTCATTTTCGAGGCGCGCAAACCGCTGACGCGCGCATTTTTGCAGGCACTGGCCATGATGGGGCTGAGCAAAGAGGAAGTCGTCGTCATCGGCGATCAGCTGCTGACCGATGTGCTTGGCGGCAACCGCCTTGGATTGAATACGATTTTAGTCGTCCCGGTCGCCCAGACGGACGGATTATGGACGCGCGTTAACCGGAAAATGGAACGGAAAATTTTAAACGCTATGCGGAAAAAAGGGATGATTTATTGGGAGGAATGATCGTGGAGCCACAACTGCGTTGCATCGGCTGCGGGGCGGCCATTCAGTTCGAAAACCCGAAAAACGCGGGGTATGCGCCAAAAAGCGTGCTCGAAAAAGATGCGGAAGAGGTGATTTGCCAGCGCTGCTTCCGCCTAAAACATTACAACGAGGTGCAAGATGTGCCGCTTGACGACGATGATTTTTTGAGCATGTTGCACCGCATCGGGGAATCGAAGGCGCTTGTCGTCAACATCGTCGATATTTTTGACTTTAACGGGAGCTTTATTCCAGGATTGCCGCGGTTTGCGGCTGACAACCCGATTTTGCTTGTCGGCAACAAAGTTGATTTGCTGCCGAGATCGGTAAAATATCCAAAGCTGTTGCAATGGATGCGCCGCATGGCGGAAGAGCTCGGGCTGCGTCCGGTAGACGTCTGTCTGGTGAGCGCGGCAAAAGGAATCGGCGTGGCAAAGGTGATGGAAGCGATCGACCGTTGCCGCGACGGCGGCGATGTGTATGTCGTCGGCTGCACGAATGTCGGCAAGTCGATGTTCATTAACCGGATCATCCAAGAGGCGACAGGCAAGGGGAATATCATTACCACTTCGTATTTCCCAGGAACGACGCTCGATCTGATCGAAATCCCGCTCGAGGGTGGGGCGAAGCTCTATGATACGCCGGGGATCATCAATCATCACCAAATGGCGCACTTTGTTGATGCGCGCGACTTGAAGATCATTACGCCGAAGCGGGAAATCCATCCGCGCGTTTATCAGCTCAACGAAGGGCAGACGCTCTTTTTCGGCGGCTTGGCCCGCCTCGATTACATCAAAGGCGGGCGCCGCTCGTTCGTCTGCTACATGGCCAATGAGTTGACGGTTCATCGGACAAAGTTGGAAAAAGCTGAATCCCTTTATGCCAATCAGCTTGGCGATTTGCTGTCGCCGCCAAACAAACGCTATGCCGCTGAATTTCCGCCGCTTGTGCCGCGGTCGCTGTCTGTGAAGGAGCAGAAGACGGATATCGTCTTTTCCGGACTTGGTTGGGTGACGTGCAACGACCCGGGAGCCCAACTT
The DNA here is from genome assembly GCF_050994965.1 of Geobacillus lituanicus. Classification (NCBI taxonomy): domain Bacteria; kingdom Bacillati; phylum Bacillota; class Bacilli; order Caryophanales; family Anoxybacillaceae; genus Geobacillus; species Geobacillus lituanicus. The sequence goes on along the minus strand of NZ_CP194773.1, from coordinate 2,648,195 downwards.
GTAGTCCACGCTCCAAAAGGGGTGGATGTATTTATTCGTCAATCGTTGATTTAACGTGATGGGAGGGGAGAATATGGAGAACGTATATGGGCTGCTCGGGTTTCCCGTTGAGCATTCGCTGTCGCCGCTTATGCATAACGACGCGTTTGTCCGCCTCGGAATCCCGGCGCGCTATCACCTATTTTCTGTTCACCCGAAGCAAGTCAGTGAGGCCATCGCCGGCGTGCGGGCGCTCGGCATTGCCGGGGTGAACGTCACCATTCCGCATAAGATGGCGGTTATTCCATTTTTGGATGACATCGACGACCATGCGCGCCGCATCGGGGCGGTAAATACAATCGTCAATGACAACGGCCGGCTCGTCGGCTATAATACGGACGGACCTGGCTACGTCAAGGCGCTCGAGGAGGAAATGGACGTCAGTCTCGACGGCAAGCGGATTTTGCTGATCGGCGCCGGCGGCGGCGCACGCGGCATTTACTTTTCATTGCTGTCGACGGCAGCCAAGCGCATCGATATGACCAACCGGACGGTGGAAAAGGCGGAGCAGCTCGTGCGCGAAGGGGAGGATGGCCGCTCGGCGTATTTTTCACTCGCCGAGGCGGAAACGCGGCTTGACGAATACGATATTATTATCAATACCACTTCTGTCGGCATGCATCCGCGTGTCGAGGCGCAGCCGCTTTCCCTTGAACGGCTGCAGCCGGGGACGATCGTATCGGATATCATTTACAACCCGCTTGAAACGAAGTGGCTGAAGGAAGCGAAAGCACGCGGCGCTCGTGTGCAAAACGGCGTCGGCATGCTCGTGTACCAGGGAGCGCTAGCGTTTGAAAAATGGACCGGCCAATGGCCGGATGTCAACCGGATGAAACAGCTTGTCATCGAAGCGTTAAGGAGGTAACATATGCTGACGGGAAAACAAAAACGGTTTTTGCGGGCGCAAGCTCATCATATCAAGCCGATTTTCCAAGTCGGCAAAGGCGGCGTCACCGAAGAGATGACGAAACAAATTGCCGCAGCGCTGGAGGCGCGCGAACTGTTGAAAGTGAGCGTGTTGCAAAACTGCGAAGAAGACCGCTACACCGTCGCTGAGCAGCTGGCAGCCGGGACGGGGGCCGAACTTGTGCAAGTGATCGGCAATACGATCGTCTTATACAAAGAGTCGAAAGAACACAAACAAATCGTTTTGCCTGACTGACAAGCGGCGCGGCCAAGATGAAACGGCGGGGGGAAGGAAGATGGGAAAAATCGGGATTCTCGGCGGAACGTTCGATCCGCCCCATTACGGCCATTTGATTATGGCGAATGAAGTGCTTGACGCCCTTGAGTTGTCACAAATTTGGTTTCTGCCCAACCGCATTCCTCCCCATAAGCAGCACGAACAAGTGACGAAAAGCGAGGATCGGCTCCGCATGCTCGAGTTGGCGGTGGCCGGTCATCCATGCTTTCATGTTGAGACGATCGAGCTTGAACGGGAGGGGCCTTCCTATACGTACGATACGGTCCGGCAGCTCGTCGCCATGCATCCGGATGATGAGTTTTATTTCATTATCGGGGCGGATATGGTCGAATATTTGCCGAACTGGCACCGCATTGACGAGCTGATTAAGCTTGTGACGTTTGTCGGGGTGAAGCGCCCCGGTTATTCCATGGAAACGCCATACCCGGTCGTCGAGGTGGAGGTGCCGCAGTTTGCCGTCTCTTCGTCGCTTATCCGCCAGCGGGTGCAAAACGGGCAGACGATCCGCTACCTCGTGCCGGAAGGTGTGAGACTTTATATTGAGGAGAAGGGATTATATGGAGCGAGAACAGGCGTTGCTGATTGTGAAACAACAGTTGACGGAGCAGCGCTACGAGCATACGCTTGGCGTTGTCGAAACGGCCGTTAAGCTAGCCAACCAGTATGGCGCCGACGTCAAAAAAGCGGAATTGGCCGCCATTTTCCATGACTATGCGAAATTCCGCCCGGTTGAAGAAATGAAACAAATCATTTTGGCGCACAATATGCCCAACGACTTGCTTGCGTACAACAGTGAATTGTGGCATGCGCCCGTCGGCGCCTATTTGGTGCAGACGGAAGTCGGCATTGACGATCCAGACGTGCTGGATGCCATTCGCTACCATACATCGGGAAGAGCTAGGATGACGCTGCTTGAAAAAATTATTTATTTGGCTGACTATATCGAACCGGGGAGGAAGTTTCCCGGCGTTGAGGAAGTAAGGCGCCTCGCCGAGGAAGATCTCGATCGCGCGCTGTTGCAGGCGGTGAAAAATACGATTGCGTTTTTGCTTGAGAAGCGCCAGCTCATTTATCCAGATACGATTCATGCGTACAATTCACTCGTGAGTGAAGTGAAGGGGGAAGCAAAACAGTGACGGAACAAGAGGCGTTGCAGCTTATCGTTCGCGCCGCGGATGATAAAAAGGCGGAAAACATTGTCGTGCTCAATATGAAAGGCATTTCGCCCGTTGCCGATTATTTTGTCATTTGCCATGGCAATTCGGACAAACAAGTGCAGGCCATCGCCCGCGAAATTCAAGACCAAGCGGAAGAGCACGGCTTAGCGGTGAAGCGGGTTGAAGGATTCCAGGAGGCGAAATGGGTGCTTGTGGACCTCGGCGACATCGTCGCCCACGTGTTTGCGAAAGACGAGCGCGACTATTACAATCTCGAACGGCTTTGGGGGGACGCCCCGATGGAAGACGTCGCGGCTGTGCTGCAGCCATGACCTATGCTCGTTTCGCCGATTGGTACGATGCGCTCATGGCCGAGGCGCCGTATGATGCGTGGCAATCATTTGTCGAGCGGGTTTTCGCCCGATACGCCAAACGGCCGGGACGGCGGGTTGTCGACATCGGCTGCGGGACGGGAGAGCTTGCCATCCGCCTTGCCAAGGCCGGATGGCAAGTATCCGGCGTGGATCTCTCTGAACATATGCTCGCCGTCGCCCAGGCGAAAGCCGAAGCGGCGGGAGTGGAGGTGCCGTTTTTCGAACAAAACATGGCGGAGCTCGACGGGTTTTCTGATCTCGATGGCGCCTTCCTGTTTTGCGATGCTCTCAACTATTTAACGGATGAAGAGGATGTGAAGCGGACGTTCGCCGCCGTCTCCCACGCGCTCGGTCCTGAAGGGCTGCTGCTGTTTGACGTCCACTCGGTTTACAAAATGGACGTCCTGTTCCGCGACGCCGTGTTTGCGGACCAGGATGACGACCTCAGCTACATTTGGACGTGCCATCCGCTTGACTGGCCGCACAGCGTCGGGCACGAACTGACGTTTTTCGCCCGCCGCGGCGATCTTTACGAGCGCTATGACGAATGGCACGAACAGCGCACGTTCGAGCGCGCTGTCTATGAGCAATGGCTCGATTCCGCCGGCTTTGAGGTGCTTGAAGTGACCGCCGATTTCACCGATGCGCCTCCGACCGAGACGTCCGAACGGTGGTTTTTTGTGGCGCGGAGGCGGTGAGGGCGAGATCGACAAAAACGAAGGCGCTGTTGCCAGCGAAGCATTGGAGACATGGTTGAACACTGCGCCAAATAGGATGAAAAGAAGGAAAGAGCCGGATGGCTCTTTTTTTTATGCGCATGTATAGCCAGCGCTGTGATCGACGCGATTCGACTGCTGTGCAATTGAAAAAGATGTGTGAGTTAGAAGGATTATGCACCCGGCTATTAAGCCGGGTGAGGATTGAAACAAATTTGGTCAGGCCAAGCAGGAATTTGCCGCTTGCTGTCGAATTCATGTTCACGAAAATTGTTGCTTCACCTTTTCCACATCTTCTTGAAACTTCTCATGTGTTTTCGCCAGCACTTCTTCGAAGACGCCGTCGAGCCGCTGTTCGAGGACGGCGATTCCTTCCCCGGTGATTCCGCCTTTGACGCACACTTTTTCCTGCAGCGTCGGGAGCGTGTACAAGTTTTGCTTCAACAATTCCGCGAAGCCGATGATCATGTCGGTCGCCAGCATCGTCGCCTGTTCTTTCGTGATGGCGGTTTTGGCCGCTGCGGCGTCGATGAAGCGTTGCAGCAAATAGCTGAAAAACGCCGGACCGCAGCTGGAGATGTCGGAAGCGACGCGGGTGATGGCCTCATCGATATACACCGGCGAGGCGATGCGCCGGAGAAGATCATCGATCGTTTGCCGGCAGTCGGCCGAACAGCGTGATCCGATTGTGATGAGTATGCTGCCGGAGAGCGCGCGGTTTGTGATGCTCGGAATGGCGCGCACGACTTGGCAAGGGACGGCTGTTTCAAGCTGTTTTACGCTGATCGGGCTTGTGATCGACACAAGGCAATGCTCCTTTGTCCAGTGCGGGGCCAGCTGCTGCAACAATGGGTGGATGTCGAGCGGTTTGACGCATAAAAAAACGAGACTGGATTGTTTGACGACTTCAGCCGCATCGGCAACCACTGCCATGCCGGGATGCGCGCGTTGTATCGCGAACGCTTTCGCAAGCGTACGGTTCGTGATGACGAGCTGATCCGCTTTCACGGCGCCGGAGTCGAGGAACGCTTCGATTAAGATGGTGCCCATATTCCCCGTGCCGATGACGCCGATGTTCATGTGTTGTCCCCCCTCCCGGTTTTGGTTCACCGGAACTCTCTTTTTTGATATGTATGAGAAAAAGGCTCGGTTTATGACTTGAGATGGAAAGGATGGGATCGTATGTGGGAGCATGTGCAGGAGCTTGGCAAACGGTATGGAAAAGTAGGGATGTTCTTGTTGTTTGCCGCGGCGGCGGGGTTATGGGTGTTTCATCATCCGACGGATGAAAAGGGGCAAGTCGTCTTGCCGGCGGCGGCTGAAACGGATGCCGCCCGGACGGAAGAAAAAAAGAACGAGGCGTCAAAAACCGCTGTGGTGGATGTGAAAGGGGCGGTCGCGAACCCCGGAGTGTATGAGGTGGCGGCGGACGCTCGCGTTCGCGATGTCATCGTCCTAGCCGGCGGATTAGCGGATGAGGCGGATGAAACGAAAGTCAATTTGGCAGCAAAAGTGCACGATGAAATGATGATTTACGTGCCGAAAAAAGGCGAGGCCGCACCGGCGTCAAATGCCGTCGGCAAGTCTCCAAGCGATGGGGATCGAAACGGGATGCAAGTGGCCATCAATACGGCGACGGAAGAGGAGTTGATGCAGCTTCCCGGCATCGGACCGGCGAAGGCAAACGCGATCATCGCCTATCGTGAAGAACACGGGCCGTTTCGGCGGGTGGAGGATTTGTTGAATGTGACTGGAATTGGTGAAAAAACGCTGGAGAAATTGAAGCCGTATTTGCTTGTTCCGTAAGCGAGGCGGGGGAGGGCAATGCTTCTTAATTTATGGCGGATCAAGGCTGCTGTGGACGTTTTTCGGCGTTGACGGGGGCAGGAGGCAGTGGGTAGACTAAAAGCATGGACACGAGCGGAGGGATGGAAAATGGAACGCATCACATGGGATCAATACTTTATGGCGCAAAGCCATTTGCTTGCGCTGCGCAGCACGTGCACGAGGCTCGCCGTCGGAGCGACGATCGTGCGCGATAAGCGCATCATCGCCGGCGGGTACAACGGGTCGATCGCCGGCGGCGCCCATTGCATTGATGAGGGGTGCTACGTCATTGACGGTCATTGTGTGCGGACGATTCACGCCGAAATGAACGCGATTTTGCAATGCGCCAAGTTCGGCGTCCCGACCGAGGGGGCGGAGATGTATGTCACTCATTTTCCGTGCTTGCATTGCTGCAAGGCGATCATTCAAAGCGGCATCCGCGCGGTCTATTACGCCCAAGACTACAAAAACCACCCGTACGCCTTGGAGCTGTTTGCTCAAGCTGGCGTCCGTCTCGTGCAAGTGCCGCTGAAAATGGATGTGTTCGCCTTGCTTTCCGGCGGCGGGGAATCATGAAAGGACAAGCCGTCTATCCCGCTGCGGCGGCGCTTTTGGCCGTCGCGGCGGCCTCGCCGTCCCCAACCGCCTGTCTTCTCCTCGTTGTGTATCTCCTTCTTCTTTTCATCCGCCGGCCGCACTGTTTCCTTCCTTCTCTCGTTGCCGCTCTCTCCTTTTTTGCCTATTTTCTCATCGTTGACTATCATAACAACACTTCCCTTTCCGGCGGCCGTCATTCGCTTTCCGTTCGTTTTTCCGCCGCGCCGGCAATTGACGGTGATCGATTGCAGGCGGCGGTGCAAGCTGGCAAGGAGCGGGTGCAGCTCCGTTACATCATTCGGACGGCTGCGGAAAAAGAGACGCTGCAAGCGCACCTGGTGCCTGGAACGGTATGCCGCGTCACCGGAACGCTTGAGCGCCCGATGCCAGCTGGCAATCCGTATGCGTTTGATTACCGCCTTTATTTGCGCCGCCACCGCATTCATTGGCTCTTTCTCCCTGAGGCGATCGATCTCTCTGCTTGCATGCGCGTCCGTCCCACTATCATCGAACGTCTTGAAGCCATTCGCGAGGCTGGCGTCCGCCGCATTGAAGCCCGGTTTCCGCCGGAAGCGGCTGGCATCGCCGCTGCACTGATTTATGGGGAGCAGCGCACCCTTGATGAGTCGGTCCTTGAAGGGTATCAGCAGCTCGGTCTCATCCATCTGCTAGCCATTTCAGGAGGGCATGTCACGCTGCTGATTGGCGCTGGTTTTGCCGGTGCGATTCGCTTCGTGACGAGGGAAGCCGTGCTGGTAGGGCTGTTGGCGTTTTTGCCTGTGTACGCCGTTCTCGCTGGCGCTTCGCCGTCGGTGCTGCGCGCTTGTGCGACTGGGATGATGGTGTTGGCCGTTCAGTGGAAAAAAGGAAGGATCCATCCGCTGGATGCGTTGAGTTGGACAACGCTTGCCTTGCTCGTCTTTGATCCCTATATGGTTTGGGATGTCGGTTTTCAGCTGTCGTTTCTTGTCACGTTTGCTCTTCTTGCCCATGTGTCGGTGCTCGCCTCTGCTCGTTCGATGCTCCAAAACTTGCTTCAGACCGCGCTCGCCGCTCAGCTTGCCGCACTGCCGATTTTGCTTTACCATTTTTATGAAATTTCTGTTTGGAGCATAGGGCTGAATGTCTTCTTCGTCCCTTGGTATTCATTTGTCATTTTGCCACTCGCGTTTCTATCTGCAGTTTTTCCCTTTTCTCCATTCATTTGGCTGTTTAGCCGTCTCATTGAGCTGACAGACGCGGTTGTCTATTTTTTCGCGGCCGATCACCCGTTTATGCTTGTGCTCGGCCGTCCGGGGCCGTGGTGCTTAGCTGGCTATCTGACGGCCATCACGGCGGCGTTTTTGGATTGGGAACGCGGCCGCCTGATCCGCGGATTGACAGCGGTGGCGGCGGCGACGGCGCTTCAGCTGGCCGCCCCATACGTGGATCCGCACGGGGAAGTGACGGTATTGGATGTTGGGCAGGGGGACTGTATTTATATTGAGCTTCCTTATCGAAAAGCAGTTTATCTCATTGACACGGGCGGGGCGGCAGAATGGGGAAAGGAATCGTGGCGCAGGCGGGCTCACCCGTTTTCCGTCGGCCGCGATGTCGTCGTCCCGTTTTTAAAAGCGCAAGGGGTGCGAACGATCGATAAGCTCATATTGACGCACGATGATGCCGACCATATCGGGTCCGCTCCTGAGGTGTTCGAAGCGGTCAAGGTGAAGGAAATGGTCACAAGCCCAGGGGCGCTGCCGCGCGTCCAAAAGATGGCGCGCCCGTTTTCCGGGCCGGTTAAAATCGCTGTGCGGGGAGAAAGATGGACAGAGGGAGGCGTGCAGTTCATTGTGCTCCACCCAGAAAAAGGCAACAACGAGGACAACAACGGCTCGCTTGTGTTGCTCGCCCGTCTCGGCGGCTTGATATGGCTGTTTGCTGGGGACATCGAAGAAGAGGCGGAACAGGCGCTCATCGATGCTTATCCGACGCTGCGTGCCGATGTATTGAAAGTCGCCCACCACGGCAGCAAAACGTCGACAACAGAGCCGTTTTTGCGGACAATCAAGCCGCGAGCGGCCATCATTTCCGTCGGCCGCTACAATCGCTACGGGCATCCGTCCTCCGAGGTGCTTATGCGGCTTAGGCAACAGCGGGCGATCGTTTGGCGGACGGATGAAAACGGAGCCATTCGCTATGTGTATGGCGAAAACGGTGGAACCTTTCAGGTGATGAAACCATAAGATGTAGTGCACAAAAAAACGGAACGTTTCAGCCAAGACAAAAAATAAGGATTGCTTGTGCAAGCAATCCTTACCGGCCGAAAAATTCGATCAGCGTGGCGATGATGAACATGGTGGCGAAAAAGCCGAACGACACAATGAAGCCGACGGCGGAATCGACGGCGTCATTTCGTTGACTTTGCACTTCTTTTTCAAATACGTTCATCGCTTTCCCCCTCCTCTGCACAATCATTTTTAGTATAGACGAAAATGATGAAAAAATCTACCGCCGCCCGCTTGTTTTCCTTCCTTGACAACAGTTGACACAAATACTTTCAAACGGCTGGGAAAACATAAAAATAACCCGCTGGCTGATAAGGTCCTAGGACTTGTCGGCTGGCGTTTATATAAAGGGGAACCGGTTTTCCCGACGGCCGGTTCCCTTGTAAAATGGCGAAAAACGGTGTATCTTTCTAGAAGAGACTTTCGCTTGGAAATGGAGAAGGGAACATGTTGGAACGTGTATGGGGAAACATGGAAAAACGGCGGTTTTCTCCGCTTTATTTATTATATGGCAGCGAGCCGTTTTTATTAACGGAAACGTATGACCGCCTCGTCAAGGCGGCTCTTAGCGAGGAGGAGCGCGAGTGGAATCTGGCCGTGTACGACTGCGAGGAAACGCCGGTGCAGGCGGCGCTTGAGGAGGCGGAGACAGTGCCGTTTTTCGGCGAACGGCGCGTCATTTTGGTGAAGAATCCATATTTTTTTACGGCGGAAAAGGACAAAGAGATCGAGCACGATTTGGCTAAGCTGGAGAACTATTTCAGGGCGCCGGCGCCGTTCTCGATCGTCGTCTTTTTGGCGCCGTATGACAAGCTCGATGAGCGGAAAAGAATTACCAAGCTCGCCAAGGAGCAGTGCGAAGTTGTGGCCGCCGCCCCGCTTCAGGAAGCGGAGCTGCGCGCTTGGGTGCGCCGCCGGTTGGAAAGCCAAGGAGCATCGGTGGCCGAGGAAGCCATTGAGCTGCTTTTGCAGCGGGCCGGAACGCGGTTGTCCGCGCTGGCGAACGAAATCGACAAGCTCGCTTTGTTTGCCGGACCGGGCGGAGTGGTGGATGAGGCGGCCGTCGAGCAGCTTGTCGCTCGCACGCCGGAAGAAAACGTCTTTGCGCTTGTCGAACAAGTGGCGAGGCGCGATATCCCGGGAGCATTGCAGACGTTTTACGATTTGCTTGAACATAATGAGGAGCCGATCAAAATTTTGGCGTTGCTTGCAAGCCATTTCCGCCTGTTGGCGCAAGTGAAATGGCTCGCCCAAACAGGTTATGGGCAGACGCAAATCGCTTCGGCCCTCAACGTGCATCCGTTCCGCGTCAAGCTCGCCCTTGCCCAAGCCGCCCGCTTTTCCGATGCGGAGCTGACGGAAGCGATCACCGAGCTGGCCGCCGCTGATTATGACGTAAAAAGCGGAGCCATGGACCGCCGGTTGGCCGTTGAGCTGTTGTTGATGCGTTGGGGCGCTCGCCCGGGGCGGAAAAGCCAGCGATAAAAAGCATGCGCCGTTGGCTTTTTTGCCGTCTGCTTCGCCTGCATGGCGGCGCCACAAAGAAAAAAGAGGGGACAAAAAAACGACCTGGCGCCAGGTCGTTTTTCATTAGGAAGCTTGAATGCTGTTCAATTTTTTCGCTAAGCGCGATTTTTGCCGGCTGGCGGCATTTTTATGGATAAGGCCTTTGCTCGCGGCTTTGTCTAATTTTTTCGACGCGACAATGAACGCTTCTTGCGCTTTTTCCACGTCTTTCAATTCAACGAGCGCTTCAAATTTTTTGATGGCCGTGCGCATGGCCGATTTCATCGAGGCGTTGTGGGCCCGACGTTTTTCGCTCGTTTTCGCGCGTTTGATCGCCGATTTAATGTTCGCCACGTCCGTTCACCTCCGTTATCGTTCCGATTTTTGCTCTGAACAAGAACAAGTGTTATTCTATCAAACGTGTTTTGATTATGCAAGAGTGTTCAAGCAAAAATCCTTTACGAAATATGAATGACGGCGCTTCATTGCGGCGACAATAAAAGAAAACGGCACAAGGAGGAACGACATGAAACAGCCGCTCGATTTGCGCATGTATTCGGTGCGCACCGACTTGGCGATCGAGGCGCATGAAATTGCGGTCGAGGAGCGTTTGCAACAAAAAAAGGAAGGCGCCTCCCCGATTGAGGGGGTCATCATCCGCGACCAAGAGATCGATGGCGTCAAGCTGTCGCACGTGCACGTCACGGAACAAGGAGCGGCATCGATCGGCAAAAAGCCGGGCCATTATGTGACGATTGAGGCGCAAGGCATCCGTGAACAAAATACGGAATTGCAGCAAAAAGTGCAGCGTATTTTTTCGGAACAACTGAGCGCCTTTTTACAACGGCTCCGCATTCCCGAGCAAGCGAGCTGCCTAATTGTCGGGCTTGGCAACCAAAACGTCACGCCGGATGCGCTTGGGCCGCTGACGGTGGAAAACGTGCTTGTCACCCGTCATCTGTTTCAATTGCAGCCGGAAAGTGTTGAGGAAGGATTTCGCCCGGTGAGCGCCCTCGCTCCAGGGGTGATGGGAACGACCGGCATTGAGACGAGCGATATTATTGATGGCGTCGTCCGGAAAACGAAGCCGGATTTTGTCATCGTCATCGATGCGCTGGCCGCCCGTTCAATCGAACGGGTCAACGCGACGATCCAAATTTCCGACACCGGCATCCACCCCGGCTCGGGCGTTGGCAACAAGCGGAAAGAATTGAGCTACGAGACGCTCGGAATCCCGGTCATCTCGATCGGCGTCCCGACGGTCGTCGATGCCGTTTCGATCACAAGCGATACGATCGATTTCATTTTAAAGCATTTCGGCCGCGAAATGCGCGAAAGCCAGCGGCCGTCAAGCGCGCTGGCTCCGGCCGGCTGGGCGTTCGGGCGCAAAAAGAAGCTGACGGAGCAAGATATGCCGTCGCCAACCGAACGGTCGACGTTTCTCGGCATGGTCGGCACGCTTGGTGATGAAGAAAAGCGGCGTCTGATTTACGAAGTGCTCGCCCCGCTCGGTCATAACTTAATGGTGACGCCAAAAGAGGTCGATTCGTTCATCGGCGATATGGCGAACTTACTGGCCGGCGGCTTGAACGCGGCGCTGCACCGGCAGGTTGACCAAGGCAACGTCGGCTCTTACACCCACTAGACAAAAAACGGTTCTATCTTTCCCGGCTTGGCCATACGTTAAAGTGAGGAGACAAGCCGGGAAAGGGTGGGAATATGAAACGATGGCGCTCCCCCAACGTCGTGATCGCCGTTCCAGGAGCCAGCTTAAAAAAACTGTTTATGCTCATCATCCTTGGATGCATGATGATGTTTATGCTCGTCGGAGCGCTTACGTCGCTGCGGCCCGAATACCGTCCGTCGTCATCATCGCTGAACGATATGGCCGCCCATTTTCCGGAAGAGATGTTCATTCGCCTGTTTGGGCTCGAAAACCGGTATTTTCTCCAAATGCTTCCAAAAGAGCGGCAACAGACGAACTATTCATCGCTGTTGTTCCGCTTGGCGACAAGCATCAACCCCGACGATCCGCGCAGCTTGCTCGGCAGCGAGCTGCCGGGCTTTGCCTTGTATGACAGCAAAATTTTAATCGCCGGAGAAGGGACCGACTACACGAACATCCCGTATGAGTCGGCGCCGCCGCTGGAAGTGATGCTTGCCGAGCGGCAGGCGTCAGTCGAGGAGCTTGAGCAAGCCGAGCAAACCCAAGACGAAAAAGCGCTCCCGCCCCCGAAGCAAACGACGCAAGGCCGAAAAGTCGTCTATATTTACCATACACATACGCGCGAGTCGTATTTGCCGGCTTTAAAAGGCGTGACCGATCCAAATTTGGCGTTTCATCGGAGCGTGAATGTGACCAAAGTCGGGGAGAAATTGATGGAAGAATTGGAGAAGAGGGGCATCGGCGCGCAAGTGAACAAAACCGACATCGAAGCGGAGCTGTTGAAAAAAGGAATGACATACGCACAGGCGTATAACATGTCGCGGCAGACGGTCGTGGCAGCGATGAAGCAAAACCGTGACTTGCAATATTTTATTGACATTCACCGCGATGCGCATCGCCGGAAGTATACGACCACGACGATCAACGGTGTTGATTACGCGCGCGTGGCGTTTATCGTCGGCGGTGAGAACGCGGAATACGAAAAAAACTTGCAGCTGGCGACCGAGCTGCACCATTTGCTGCAGAAGAAATACCCGGGGTTGAGCCGCGGGGTCATTAAGAAGCAAGGAGTAGGAACCGATGGGAAATTTAACCAAGATTTATCCAGGAACGCCATTTTAGTGGAGTTTGGCGGCGTCGACAATACGTTCGCCGAGCTGTTCCGTTCGGCTGCGGCCTTTGCCGATGTGTTCAGCGAGTATTATTGGCAGGCGGAAAAAGTCGAGGCGCCGGCTCCGGCGGAGAAAAAGTAAAAAGGGGCATCGCATATGGCAAGATGGTTCATCCGGTTTAGCGCAGCGCTTTTCCTCTTGTTTTTTGGCGTGCTGCTCGGCATGCAGCAGGCGCACCGCGGCATTGAGAAGATGCGCGGCTATGCGGATCCGTCGCTTCCCGCCGTCATTGATCTCGAGAAAAACGGAAACGGGGAGATTGAGGCAGCCGTGTTCGGGCAGACAGTGGCGGCGGGCGATTTGCAGAAAAAACAAGAAGTGGTTCGGGAACTGAAAACGTTCAACCTCTTTTCTGAACTCGGCCGGCGGCTGGCCGATGGCGCAACCGCGCTTGTGGAAACGTTGCTGTCATTCGCTGGGCGGGCCGTCGACTAAATCGGTCCGCCGCTTTCGGCGCGGCGCCGGCAGACGATTCACCGCCTCGTATGGGCGGCTTTTTTGTTTGTCATTGAATCTTCTCTCCTCTGTTGCTATAATCAAAGCTAGTGTAGTTTTGCGAAAAAGCAGGAGTGAGAGACGATGAACCGGGAAGAACGGTTGAAACGGCAGGAACGGATTCGCAACTTTTCCATTATCGCTCACATTGACCACGGAAAATCGACGCTTGCGGACCGCATTTTGGAAAAAACAGGCGCGCTGTCGGAGCGCGAGTTGCGCGAGCAGACGTTGGACATGATGGATCTTGAGCGCGAGCGCGGCATTACGATCAAATTGAATGCGGTCCAGTTGACATACAAAGCGAAAAATGGCGAGGAGTATATTTTCCATTTGATCGATACGCCGGGCCATGTCGATTTTACGTACGAAGTGTCGCGCAGCTTGGCGGCCTGCGAGGGAGCGATTTTGGTCGTCGATGCGGCGCAAGGCATCGAAGCGCAGACGCTTGCAAATGTGTATTTAGCGATCGATAACAACTTGGAAATTTTGCCTGTTATTAACAAAATTGATTTGCCAAGCGCCGAACCGGAGCGCGTCCGCCAAGAAATCGAGGACGTCATCGGCCTCGATGCGTCTGAAGCCGTGCTCGCTTCAGCGAAAGTCGGCATCGGCATTGAAGAAATCTTGGAACAAATCGTGGAGAAAATTCCCGCTCCGTCGGGCGATCCAGACGCGCCGCTGAAAGCGCTCATTTTCGACTCGCTTTACGACCCGTACCGCGGCGTTGTCGCGTATGTCCGCATTGTCGACGGGACGGTGAAGCCGGGCCAGCGCATTAAAATGATGTCGACCGGCAAAGAATTTGAAGTGACCGAAGTCGGCGTCTTTACGCCGAAACAAAAAATCGTCGACGAGCTCACGGTCGGCGATGTCGGCTATTTGACAGCGTCCATTAAAAATGTCAAAGATACGCGTGTCGGCGATACGATCACCGACGCCGAACGGCCGGCCGCCGAGCCGCTCCCCGGCTACCGGAAGCTCAACCCGATGGTGTTTTGCGGCATGTATCCGATCGATACGGCGCGCTACAATGACTTGCGCGAGGCGCTCGAGAAGCTGCAATTGAACGATGCGGCGCTCCACTTTGAGCCGGAAACGTCGCAGGCGCTTGGGTTCGGCTTCCGCTGTGGGTTTCTCGGCTTGCTGCATATGGAAATCATTCAAGAGCGGATTGAGCGCGAGTTTCATATCGACTTAATTACGACGGCTCCGAGCGTCGTCTACAAAGTTCATTTGACCGATGGCACCGAAGTTTCGGTCGACAATCCGACGAACATGCCGGATCCACAGAAAATCGACCGCATCGAAGAGCCGTATGTGAAGGCGACGATCATGGTGCCGAACGACTACGTCGGGCCGGTCATGGAGCTGTGCCAAGGAAAGCGCGGCACGTTCGTTGATATGCAATATTTGGACGAAAAGCGGGTCATGCTGATTTATGACATTCCGCTGTCGGAAATCGTGTACGACTTTTTTGACGCCTTAAAGTCGAACACGAAAGGGTACGCGTCATTCGACTATGAGTTGATCGGCTATCGGCCGTCCAATCTTGTCAAAATGGACATTTTGTTGAATGGCGAAAAAATTGACGCTTTGTCGTTTATCGTCCATCGCGAGGCGGCGTACGAACGCGGCAAAGTGATCGTGGAAAAACTGAAAGACTTAATTCCGCGCCAGCAGTTTGAGGTGCCGGTGCAAGCCGCCATCGGCAACAAAATCATCGCCCGCTCGACGATCAAGGCGCTGCGCAAAAACGTGCTCGCCAAATGTTACGGCGGCGACGTGTCACGGAAGCGGAAGCTGCTCGAGAAGCAAAAGGAAGGAAAAAAACGGATGAAACAAATCGGCTCGGTCGAAGTGCCGCAAGAAGCGTTTATGGCTGTCTTGAAAATCGACGACCAGAAAAAATGACGGGCAAGGCTGTCTCCTTCGGGGATGGCCTTGTTTGTTTATCGCCATGCGACGCTGACGGGAAGATGAGGGACGGCAGTCCGGCTGCAGCCGAAGGGAGGATGACGATGGCAACATCAGCATATTTTCACATTCCGTTTTGCGCCCATATTTGCCATTATTGCGATTTTAACAAAGTGTTTGCTGCCGGTCAGCCGATTGACGACTATTTGCGGGCGATGGACAAGGAAATGGCGCGGACGGCGGCCGAGTTCGGCAACCGCCTTGAGACGCTGTTTATCGGCGGCGGCACGCCGACGGTGCTGGAGCCGGCGCAGCTTGGGCGCTTGCTTGAGAGCATTCACCGCCATTTTCAGTTTGATCCGCAAACGGCTGAATTTACGGTTGAGGCGAACCCGGATGGGCTGACAAAAGAAAAACTCGCCGTTCTCCGCGAAGCCGGGGTCAATCGGTTGAGCCTTGGGGTGCAGACGTTTGATGACCGGCTTCTGCAAGCGATCGGCCGCACGCACCGGCGCGGGGATATCGTGCAGGCGGTAGAGCGGGCGAGGGAGGCCGGGTTTGCCAACATCAGCCTCGATTTGATGTACGGGCTTCCCGGGCAGACGCTTGAGCAGTTTCTCGCCGATTTGGACGCCGCGTTTTCGCTTCACGTTCCGCACCTCTCCGCCTATTCGCTTATCCTTGAGCCGAAAACGATCTTTTACAACGAGTGGCGCAAGGGCCGACTCCATCTCCCGGGAGAAGAGGCGGAAGCGGCCATGTACGAAGCGGCGATGGAGCGAACCGAAGCGTGCGGCTACCAGCAGTATGAAATCAGCAATTACGCGTTTCCGGGGTTTGAAAGCCGTCACAACCTCACTTATTGGAACAACGAAGAGTATTACGGCATCGGCGCCGGGGCGCACAGCTATATCGGCGGGGTGCGGCGCGCCAATATCGGTCCGGTCCGCCATTATATCGCCAAGGTGGACAACGGCGAATGGCCGCACCGTGATGTGCACCGGTTGACGCTTCAAGAGCAAATGGAAGAGGAAATGTTTTTAGGGTTGCGCAAAACGGAAGGGGTGTCGAAAGCCCGCTTCCGGCAAAAGTTTGGCCGCGATATGCACGATATCTTCGGCAAGGCGATCCGCGCCGAAGTGGAAAACGGGCGCTTGGAAGAAACGGAGACCCACGTCCGCTTGACAAAGCGCGGCAAGCTGCTCGGCAACGAAGTGTTCGCCGCCTTTCTCGGCGAAATGTAAAGATTGACATTTGCCGGGCGATTTGTTACCCTAGTAATAGATTTAGCACTCGAATTGTTCGAGTGCTAACAGAGGTGAGAAACGTGTTAACGGACCGCCAACTGCTGATTTTGCAGGTGATTATCGACGATTTCATTCGTTCCGGGCAGCCGGTCGGTTCGCGGACGTTATCGAAAAAGCACCAAATTGCGTTCAGTTCAGCGACGATTCGCAATGAAATGGCGGATTTGGAAGAGCTCGGCTACATTGAAAAAACGCACATTTCCTCTGGCCGCGTGCCGTCGGAAAAAGGGTATCGGTACTACGTCGACCATCTGCTGCCGCCGCAGCGGCTGACAAGAGCCGATATTCAGAAAATCCGCTCCGTGTTTGCCGA
Source organism: Geobacillus lituanicus (assembly GCF_050994965.1). Lineage (NCBI taxonomy): Bacteria > Bacillati > Bacillota > Bacilli > Caryophanales > Anoxybacillaceae > Geobacillus > Geobacillus lituanicus. Next base: position 2,631,638 of record NZ_CP194773.1, on the reverse strand, counting down.
ACGCATCTATGAGCTCGAGAAGCTGATGCAAAAGTCGGCGCAAATTTTATCCGACTTGACGAACTACACGTCGATCGCCCTCGGTCCGGCGTTTAAAGAAAGCAAACTGAAGCGGATGCAAATCGTTCCGCTCAACGAGCAGACGGCTGTGGCCATCGTTGTGACCGATACCGGCCATGTCGAAAACCGGGTCGTGACGATTCCGCCATCGGTCAACGCCGGCGACCTTGAAAAGATGGTCAACATTTTGAACGGGCGGCTCAGCGGCGTTCCGCTCATCGATTTAAAAGAAAAAATCAAGACGGAAGTGGCCGATGTGCTGCGCCGGCACATCCGCAATTATGACAGCCTGCTCAATATGCTGATCGACACGCTCGATCTCCCTGAAGAGGAGAAAATGTTTTTCGCCGGCACAGCCAACATGCTCAATCAGCCGGAATTCAGCGACATTGAAAAAGTGCGCCCGCTTCTGAACATCATTGAGCAGGAAAAAGACATTTACCGTCTGCTTCGCAAGCAAAGCCAAAAAGGGGTGAAGGTGTCGATCGGCCGGGAAAACGAATTGCACGGCATGGAAAACTGCAGCCTCATTACGGCGACATACTCGGTCGGCGAGGAGCCGCTCGGAACGATCGCGATTCTCGGGCCGACGCGCATGGAGTATTCGCGCGTCATCACGGTGTTGAACCGCGTCGCTTCCGATTTGTCGGCCGCGCTGACGAAATGGTATCAAAATCAGTAACAATGGCCATATTGGTTAACGGATGGATTCGCCAATCCATCCGTTCCTTGTGGCCATTGATACATAGAATGACGAGCCCGAAGGGGAGGTGAAGGCAATGGAACAAGGAGACAAACGTGCTGGTCAAGCTACATACAACGAGCCGGAGATGGAACAGCCGGCATCGGCGGAAGAGGCAGGCGTGCAACCGGAAGGCGAAAGGGACGACGCTAGGCAAAACGATGCCGCCGGGCAAGGCGATGGGAAGCCGGCGGAGGCTTCCGCGGGGGCCGAACCTGCCGGGGAGGAGCGCGCCGAGACAGAGGAGCTGGCTGCCGCCAAAGCGCAAGTAGCGGAGCTGGAAGCGAAGCTGGCTGAGATGGAACACCGCTATCTCCGCCTGTATGCCGATTTTGAAAACTTCCGCCGCCGGACGCGCCAAGAGCTGGAAGCGGCTGAAAAATACCGCGCCCAAAGTTTGGCGAGCGATTTGCTTCCGGTGCTCGACAACTTTGAGCGCGCGTTGAAAATAGAGACGGAAAACGAGCAGGCAAAATCGATTTTGCAAGGAATGGAGATGGTGTATCGCTCGCTTTTGGACGCCTTGAAAAAAGAAGGCGTCGAGGCGATTGAGGCGGTCGGAAAACCGTTTGACCCCCATCTGCATCAGGCGGTCATGCAGACGGACGAAGATGGCTATGAGCCGAATACAGTCGTCGAAGAGCTGCAAAAAGGCTACAAGCTGAAAGACCGCATTCTCCGTCCTGCGATGGTCAAAGTCAGCCAATAACGGAAATGGAGGGTGATGAGCGATGAGTAAAATTATCGGCATTGACTTAGGAACAACGAACTCTTGCGTCGCCGTGCTCGAAGGCGGCGAGGCGAAAGTCATCCCGAACCCGGAAGGAAACCGCACGACCCCATCGGTCGTGGCGTTCAAAAACGGGGAGCGCTTAGTGGGCGAAGTCGCCAAACGGCAGGCGATCACGAACCCGAACACGATCATCTCGATCAAGCGCCATATGGGCACGGACTACAAAGTGGAGATTGAAGGAAAGCAATATACGCCGCAAGAAATTTCAGCCATCATTTTGCAATATTTGAAATCGTACGCCGAAGACTACTTGGGCGAACCGGTGACGCGGGCGGTCATTACGGTGCCGGCCTATTTCAACGACGCGCAGCGCCAAGCGACGAAAGACGCCGGCCGCATCGCCGGGCTTGAAGTCGAGCGCATCATCAACGAGCCGACGGCAGCAGCGCTTGCTTACGGCCTCGACAAAGAAGAGGACCAAACGATTCTCGTCTATGACTTGGGCGGCGGAACGTTTGACGTTTCGATTTTGGAGCTTGGCGACGGCGTCTTTGAAGTGAAAGCGACCGCCGGCGACAACCATTTGGGCGGCGACGATTTCGACCAAGTGATCATCGATTATTTGGTCAATCAGTTCAAACAAGAGCACGGCATCGATTTGTCCAAAGACAAAATGGCGCTCCAGCGCTTGAAAGATGCGGCTGAAAAGGCGAAAAAAGAACTGTCGGGCGTGACGCAGACGCAAATTTCGCTGCCGTTTATCAGCGCCAATGAAAACGGTCCGCTTCACTTGGAAACGACGCTCACGCGGGCGAAGTTTGAAGAACTGTCCGCCCACCTCGTTGAACGGACGATGGGGCCGGTTCGCCAGGCGCTGCAAGATGCCGGCTTGACGCCTGCCGATATTGACAAAGTCATTTTGGTTGGCGGTTCGACCCGCATTCCAGCTGTCCAGGAAGCGATTAAGCGCGAGCTTGGCAAAGAGCCGCATAAAGGCGTCAATCCGGACGAAGTCGTGGCGATCGGCGCCGCGATCCAAGGCGGGGTCATTGCCGGCGAAGTGAAAGATGTCGTCTTGCTTGACGTCACACCGCTGTCGCTCGGCATTGAGACGATGGGCGGCGTATTTACGAAATTGATCGAGCGGAACACGACCATTCCGACAAGCAAGTCGCAAGTGTTCACAACAGCCGCCGACAACCAAACGACCGTAGACATTCATGTGCTGCAAGGGGAGCGTCCGATGGCGGCGGACAACAAAACGCTCGGCCGCTTCCAGCTGACTGGGATTCCGCCGGCGCCGCGCGGCGTGCCGCAAATTGAAGTGACGTTTGACATTGACGCCAACGGCATCGTCCATGTGCGCGCGAAAGACTTGGGGACGAACAAAGAACAGTCGATCACGATCAAATCGTCGTCCGGCCTGTCGGAAGAAGAAATCCAGCGCATGATCAAAGAGGCGGAAGAAAACGCCGAAGCCGACCGGAAGCGGAAAGAGGCTGCCGAACTGCGCAATGAAGCGGACCAGCTTATTTTCACGACAGAAAAAACGTTAAAAGAAGTCGAAGGAAAAGTGAGCGCCGATGAGATCAAGAAAGCGCAAGAGGCAAAAGATGCGTTGAAGGCGGCGCTTGAGAAAAACGACATCGATGACATCCGCAAGAAAAAAGACGCGCTGCAGGAAGCGGTGCAGCAGCTGTCGATCAAGCTGTATGAGCAAGCGGCGAAACAGGCGCAAGACGCTGGAGCGCAAGCCGACGCGGCCAAACGGGACAACGTTGTTGATGCGGAATTTGAGGAAGTGAAGGATGACAAATAATGCTGCCGAAAGTCAAAGTCAGGCCTGCCTTGGCTTTGACTTTTTTTCTAGCATTCACATATTGCCATTAACCAAAGGGAAATGATAAAATAAAATTTATGTGAATGAATCGGGAGTGGATGATCAACGATGGCGAAGCGCGATTACTACGAAGTTCTCGGCGTCAGCAAAAACGCGACGAAAGACGAGATCAAAAAAGCGTACCGAAAGCTTTCGAAGCAGTATCATCCAGACATTAACAAAGCGCCGGACGCCGCGGAAAAGTTTAAAGAAATTAAAGAGGCGTACGAAGTATTGAGCGACGACGAAAAGCGGGCCCGCTACGACCGGTTCGGCCATGCCGACCCGAACGAAGCGTTTGGCGGCGGCGGATTCCAAGGCGGAGGGTTTGATTTCGGCGGCTTTAGCGGCTTTGGCGGGTTTGAAGATATTTTTGAGACGTTTTTCGGCGGCGGGCCGCGCCGGCGGGCGAGCGGGCCGCGCAAAGGGGCCGATGTGGAATACATGATGACGCTCACATTTGAGGAAGCGGCATTTGGAAAAGAAACGGAAATTGAAGTGCCGCGCGAAGAGACGTGCGAAACGTGCCATGGCAGCGGCGCCAAACCGGGCACAAGCCCCCAGCCGTGCTCACGTTGCGGCGGCAGCGGGCAAATCACGAGCGAGCAGGCGACGCCGTTTGGCCGCATCATCAACCGTCGGACATGTCCGACATGTGGCGGGACGGGCCGGTACATTCCGGAAAAATGTCCGACATGCGGCGGGACGGGCCGCGTCAAGCAACGGAAAAAGATTCATGTCAAAATCCCGGCCGGCGTCGACGACGGCCAGCAGCTGCGTGTCGCCGGCCAAGGGGAGCCAGGGGTCAACGGCGGGCCGCCGGGGGACTTGTACATCATTTTCCGCGTGGAGCCGCATGAATTTTTCGAGCGCGACGGGCTCGACATTTATTGTGAAGTGCCGCTTTCCTTTGCTCAAGCGGCGCTCGGCGATGAGATTGAGGTGCCGACGCTCTATGGCGATGTGAAGTTGAAAATTCCGGCCGGCACGCAAACGGGCACGCGCTTCCGCCTGAGAGGGAAAGGAGTGCCAAACGTGCGCGGCTATGGACAGGGGGATCAGCACGTCATCGTCCGCGTCGTGACGCCGACGAAGCTGACGGAAAAACAAAAGCAACTGCTGCGCGAGTTTGACCGGCTTGGTGGGGAGACGATGCACGACGGGCCGCACGGCCGTTTTTTTGAGAAAGTCAAAAAGGCGTTTAAAGGAGAAGCGTGAGCGCGATGAAATGGTCGGAAATCAGCATTCATACGACGCACGAGGCGGTCGAGGCGATTTCGAACATTTTGCATGAGGCCGGCGCCGGCGGCGTGGTCATTGAAGATCCGTACGATCTTGTGAAAGACCGCGATGACTGGTACGGGGAAATCGTCGAACTCAATCCGGACGATTATCCGGAAGAAGGCGTCATCATTAAGGCGTATTTGCCGGTCAACAGCTTTCTTGGCGAAACGGTCGAACAAATTAAACAAGCGATTAACAATTTATGGCTATATGATATTGACCTTGGAAAAAATAAGATTACATTGAGCGAAGTGAATGAGGAAGAGTGGGCGACGGCGTGGAAAAAGCATTATCATCCGGTGAAAGTGTCGGAGAAGTTTACGATCGTGCCGACGTGGGAAACGTATGAGCCGGTTTCCGATGATGAGTTGATCATTGAAATGGATCCGGGCATGGCGTTTGGCACCGGCACCCACCCGACGACGGTCATGTGCCTGCAGGCGCTCGAAAAATATGTGCGCCCCGGCGATGCGGTCATTGACGTCGGCACCGGCTCCGGCATTTTAAGCATCGCTGCGGCGATGCTCGGCGCCCGGTCGGTGCGGGCGTTCGATTTGGATCCGGTCGCAGTCGACAGCGCACGGCTGAACGTCAAGCTCAATAAAGTGCAGTCGGTCGTTACGGTGGCGCAAAACAATTTGCTTGACCATGTCGATGAGCCGGCTGATGTGATTGTCGCCAACATTTTGGCGGAAATCATTTTGCGTTTTGCCTCCGACGCTTTCCGGCTGCTGAAGCCGGGCGGCCGCTTCATCACCTCCGGCATCATCCAGGCGAAAAAGCAGGACGTCAAAGACGGGCTGCTGGCGGCTGGGTTTGTCATTGAGGAAGTGAACGTGATGGAAGATTGGGTCGCGTTAGTCGCCATCAAGTCGTAAACAAAGAAGGGATGTTCGTTGCAGCGATATTTCGTTTCCGAACGGGAGCGCCGAGGCGAAGTCGTCACGATCAGCGGCGCTGACGCGCACCATATCGCCCGCGTCATGCGCATGAAGCCGGGGGATGCGATCGCTTGCGTCTTTCCGGACGGGCGCACGGCTGTATGCAGCATTGAACAAATTGCCAGTGAGCATGTGCGCGCCCGTATTGTACAATGGAAGGAAGAGGGGCGCGAATTGCCGGTGCGCATTTATATCGCCCAGGGGCTGCCGAAAGGCGAAAAGTGGGAGTTTGTCATCCAAAAAGGGACGGAGCTTGGTGCCGCCGGCTTTCTGCCGTTTTTCGCCGCCCGTTCGGTCGTCAAATGGGACATGAAGAAAGCGGAGAAAAAAGTGGAACGGTGGAAAAAAATTGCGAAAGAGGCGGCCGAACAGGCGGAACGCACGTCATTGCCCGAGGTGCGGGCGCCGCTTTCGCTGGACGCGCTGCTTGCTTTTGGCGAAACGGTGGATCAACGTCTATTCGCCTATGAAGAAGAAGGGCGCGGGGGACGGCACGGTTCGCTGCCGGCGCTGCTTGCCGGCCTCAAGCCCGGCGGCACGCTGCTAGCCGTGTTCGGACCTGAGGGTGGATTTAGCCCTGAGGAGGCAAAGCGGCTCCGACAAGGCGGCTTTTTGCCGTGCAGCCTTGGCCCGCGCATTTTGCGCACGGAAACGGCGCCGCTTTATCTGCTTGCCGCGGCTTCCTATGAATGGGAGCTGCGCGCGCCAGATTGGGAGGCGGCGCAACAGTAATCAACGGTTTGAACAAATTCAGTCATGCTGCTGGCTCAGCGGCATGGCCTGCAGTGAGGTGAACAACATGCCAACAGTGGCTTTCCATACATTAGGCTGCAAAGTCAATCATTACGAAACAGAGGCGATTTGGCAGCTGTTTAAAAAGGCCGGCTACGAACGGACGGAGTTTGAGAGCCGCGCCGATGTGTATGTGATCAACACGTGCACGGTGACGAACACCGGCGACAAAAAAAGCCGCCAAGTCATCCGCCGTGCGGTGCGCCGCAATCCGGATGCCGTCGTCTGCGTGACCGGCTGCTATGCGCAAACATCGCCGGCGGAAGTGATGGCGATTCCGGGCGTCGATATTGTCATCGGCACGCAAGACCGGCATAAAATTTTGGACTACGTTGAGCAGTTTCAGCGCGAGCGCCAGCCGATCAACGCGGTCCATAACATTATGAAAACGCGCGTGTTTGAGGAAATGGATGTGCCGTCGTTCACCGACCGGACGCGGGCATCGTTGAAAATTCAAGAAGGGTGCAACAACTTTTGCACGTTTTGCATCATCCCGTGGGCGCGCGGCTTGATGCGTTCGCGCAATCCACAAGAAATCATCCGCCAGGCGCGCCAGCTTGTCGCCGCCGGCTATAAGGAAATCGTGTTGACCGGCATTCATACGGGCGGCTACGGCACCGATCTAAAAGACTATAACTTCGCGGCGCTGCTGCGCGATTTGGATGAGCAAGTGCCGGGGCTGAAACGGATTCGCATTTCGTCGATTGAGGCGAGCCAAATTACCGATGAAGTGATCGATGTGTTGCAGCGTTCGGACAAAATCGTTCGCCATTTGCACATTCCGCTTCAATCCGGGTCGAACACGGTGCTCAAGCGGATGCGCCGCAAATATACGGTGGAATTTTTCGCCGAGCGGCTTGCCCGCCTGCGGGAAGTGTTCCCGGAACTCGCCGTAACGTCCGATGTCATCGTCGGTTTTCCGGGTGAAACGGAAGAGGAATTTATGGAAACGTACCACTTTATCCGCGAGCAGCAGTTTTCCGAGCTGCACGTCTTTCCGTATTCGAAGCGGACTGGCACACCGGCGGCGCGCATGCCGGACCAAGTGGACGAAGAGACGAAACATGACCGCGTCCGCCGACTCATTGCCCTATCTGATCAGCTGGCGAAAGAATACGCGTCGCGATTTGAAGGGCACGTGCTCGAAGTCATTCCAGAAGAGCAAGACAAAGATCATCCGGGCATGTATATCGGCTATACGGACAACTATTTGAAAGTCCGTTTCCCGGGGACAGAAGAGATGGTCGGCGAACTCGTGAAAGTAAAAATCACGAAAGCCGGCTACCCGTACAACGAAGGTGAGTTTGTCCGCATTGTGCCGGATGGGGCAGCTCATTCCGTAAAGTTAAGCTCATAACCTGATATGGAGAGACAAGCACAGACACCCCAGCCTCGGCTGGGGTTTTTTCTTCTTTTTCTCGGGAACTATACAGATGACGGCTAGTTTTTGCCTCGCAGACATGGTATGATGGTAGACGTCAGACCTTTTATTTTTTTGCAGCGGCAGAAAGGGGCAAGTGTCCATGACAGTGAACATTGCGAACATGATCGACCATACGCTGCTCAAGCCGGAGGCAACGGAAGAGCAAATCGTTCAATTATGCGCGGAGGCGAAACAGTACGGGTTTGCCTCAGTATGCGTCAACCCGTCGTGGGTGAAAACGGCGGCGCGGGAACTTTCCGGCACGGATGTCCGCGTCTGCACGGTCATCGGCTTTCCGCTTGGGGCGACAACGCCGGAAACGAAAGCGTTTGAAACGAAAAACGCCATCGAAAACGGCGCGCGCGAAGTCGATATGGTCATCAACATCGGCGCCTTAAAAAGCGGAGCCGACGACTGGGTGGAGCGCGATATTCGCGCCGTCGTCGAAGCGGCAGCCGGAAAAGCACTCGTGAAAGTAATTATTGAAACGGCGCTTTTGACGGATGATGAAAAAGTGCGCGCTTGCCAATTGGCGGTGAAAGCGGGCGCTGACTATGTGAAAACATCGACTGGGTTCTCAGGCGGCGGCGCGACGGTTGAAGACGTCGCGCTGATGCGAAAAACGGTCGGCGACAATGTGGGCGTCAAAGCTTCAGGAGGCGTTCGCGACCGGAAAACAGCTGAGGCGATGATCGAGGCTGGGGCGACGCGCATCGGGACGAGCTCCGGGGTTGCCATCGTCAGCGGCCAAACTGGGCGCGCCGATTATTAAGCCCGCTTTTGGCCATGCAAACGCAAGATGGCCGTTTCGATGATGCCGACAAACGGCAACGCGGCGGCTGAACAAATGGTGTTAAACAAGACGCTCACATGGGCGAGCTGCACATCCGGCGCCGGGCTGAGCATGGCGGCAAAACGGGCGAACGGCTCCGTCCAGAAGGCAAAGACGGCAACGCCGGCGACGTTCAGCCATAAATGGGTATAAGCGGTCAGCTGGGCTTCTTTGCTTGAACCGATGGAGGCCAGCAGCCCGGTAATGCACGTGCCGATGTTGGCGCCAAGCAATATCGCGATGGCGGCTGGAAGCGTCAACAACTGTTCGTTTAAAAACCCCATGGCGATGCCGATCGTCGCCGCGCTCGAATGGACGAGGGCGGTCAAGGCAATGCCGACGAAGAGTCCGATGGCGGTCGAGCTGTTCGTTTGCTTGAGCCAGGCGTCAACAAGCGGGTAATCGGCGAGCGGCTTGGCGAGGCTGGAGAAGCCGTTCATGGCAAACAGCAAGGCGGCAAGGCCGACGGCGATCATCCCGATGCTGTAAACGAAGCGGCGGCGTCCTATGAAGACGAGAAGTGCGCCGCCGATGAGAAGCGGAATGGCGCCGTCGCCGATATCGAGTGTCATCAGCTCGGTTGTGACGGTTGAGCCGATGTTGCTGCCTAAAATGATGCCGATGGACTGGCGAAACGATAAATAGCCGGTGGCGACGAGGCCGACCGTCATCACCATGACCGCCGAGCTGCTTTGCACGAGGGCGGTTGCCGCCATCCCGGTGAGAAATCCTTGCCATGGCGCAGCGGTAAAGCGCATGAGCCATCGTTTCAACCGATGGCCGGATAACGCGTAAAACCCGGCCTTCATCATGAACATGCCGATCAGAAAAATGGCGGTGTAAATGGCAAACAGCATCAAAAGCGGCCCCACGGGCGATCTCCCCTTTCATCCTATATGTATGGGCCTCGTCCGCGGACGATGACCACTTTTTTCGGCGCCGGGATCGCGCTTTTTTTATTGACCTTTTCCGCCGGCATGTATTATAATTGACAAGTACAATATGCAATGGTTGTTGTTCGGAGGGAGGGAAGCAGGATGTCCAAAACGATCGTTCGCAAAAACGAGTCGATCGACGACGCTCTTCGTCGCTTTAAACGCGCCGTTTCGAAAACGGGTACTTTGCAAGAAGTGAGAAAGCGCGAATTTTATGAAAAACCAAGCGTCAGACGGAAGAAAAAATCTGAAGCGGCTAGAAAGCGCAAGCACTAAGAGCATGCATTAAAGAGGGTGTATAATCGGTGAGTCTTCTCGATCGTTTGAATGACGATATGAAGCAGGCGATGAAAAACAAGGAGAAAGAAAAGCTGTCTGTTCTCCGTATGCTGAAGGCGGCGCTGCAAAACGAGGCGATCAAGCTCGGCAAAAGCCCGCTTTCGGAAGACGAAGAGCTGACCGTTCTTTCTCGTGAACTGAAGCAGCGTAAAGACTCCCTCCGCGAATTTGAAAACGCTGGCCGTTCAGATCTTGTCGAAAAAGTAAAAACCGAAATTGACATCGTTCAGTCGTATATGCCGAAACCGCTGACAGAGGACGAACTTCGTGAACTGATCGAGCAGACGATCAAGGAAGTCGGGGCTTCGTCGAAGGCGGATATGGGAAAAGTGATGAGCGCCATCATGCCGAAAGTGAAAGGCAAAGCGGACGGTTCGCTCGTCAATAAATTGGTGCAACAACAGCTTTCATAAAACAAGCAATGGGCCTTGCCGGCAGGCGGGCCCGTTGTTTTTGAAAAGCGGTGCTAGAACCCCCTTTTGTCTCATACATATGAGATGAAAGGGGGGTCTTTTTGTATGGTGAAGAAATGGCGCCAGCAGATGAAGCGGTGGATGGCGGAAAAGCTCGAGCTTCCCGCCGATATCGTCATGGATCTGCCCCGCATCACGATGGTGGGGCACATACATATTTACATTGAAAACCACCGCGGGCTGCTCGCGTTCAGCGATAAAGAGCTCCGCCTTTTGCTGCGGAACGGGCAGCTGCTTGTCCGCGGCGAACAGTTTGTCATCAAAACGATTTTGCCGGAAGAAATTTTATTGGAGGGGAAAATCAGCCAAGTCGTTTATATAGAGGAGGACAAACGATGAAAAATGAATGGGTTGACACGTTAGCCGGCAGCGTGCGTGTCAAGGCGGAAGGAAAAGGGATCGAACGGCTGATCAACGCCTGCGTGCGCCAGGGCATCGCCGTATGGAATGTGAAAAATCATAGCCGGGAGACGGCGACATTTTTCATTAAGCTCAGCGATGTCAAGCGGTTTCGCCATATCGCCCGGCAAAGCGAGTGCAAGCTTTCGTTTGTCGGGAGAAGAGGGTTGCCGTTTTTTTGGCGACGGGCGCGGCGAAACAGCGGGTTTGGGCTCGGGCTGCTCCTTTTTGCGGCCATTGTATTTCTGCTGTCCAACGTTGTGTGGAGCATTGACATTGAAGGCGCCTCCCCCGAGACAGAACATCAAATCGTCCGCGAACTAAAACGGATGGGCGTCGAGCGCGGCGTGTTTCAATTCCTGATCGATGACCCGGAAACGTTGCAAAGGAAACTGACCGAACGCATCCATGACATTACATGGGTCGGCGTCGAGTGGGAAGGGACGTCGCTGCATTTCCGCGTCGTGGAAAAAGAAATTCCGGAACCGAAAGAACCGATCCCCCCGCGCCATTTAGTCGCCAAAAAAGAGGCGGTGATCGCCGATTTGTTCGTTGAAGAAGGACAACCGCTCGTTTCCGTCAATGATTATGTACAAAAAGGTCAGCTTCTCGTTTCCGGCGTGATCGGCGCCGAGGGGAGAACGAAATTTGTACCGGCGACCGGAAAGGTGCTTGGCGAGACATGGTACAAGTCCACCGTTGTCCTGCCGCTTGAGACGACGTTTCATGTGTTGACCGGCGCGTTCGCCGAACGGCATTATATCGCAATGGGCCGCTTTTCCCTTCCAATCTGGGGGTGGGAGAAGCCGGCGTTCGCCCATACGGTCATCGAAACGAAAAAGCGGCCGTTTCGGTTTTGGAAATGGGACTTGCCGGTGTATTACGAGCGTGTTACGATTCGTGAAGCCGAGGAAGTGAAACGGAGCTATACGTGGCAAGAGGCGTTTGCAGAAGCGAAAAAGATCGCCCGCCGCGAGCTGCGGGCCAAGCTGCCGGAAGAGGCGGTCATTCGCGGCGAAAAAGTTTTGCATCAGACGAAAGAGAATGGTAAAGTAAGGGTAGAATTGCATTACGAAGTCATCGAAAATATTGCTGTACCACAACCCATCGTTCAAGGAGATTGAGAATGTCAGAGCAGTTTGTCACGATCAGCCAACACGTGCGCAATCAACAGGAAGCGGCGGCGCTCTTTGGCGTTCATGACGCCCATTTAAAGCGGATTGAGGAAGAGCTTGGCGTGTCGATTGTGACGCGCGGGGAGACGGTCAACGTCTCCGGAACGCCGCAGCAAGTCCAGCTCGTCGATGAGCTGCTTCGCCATTTATTGATTGTCATCCGCAAAGGGGTGGCCGTCAGCGAGCGCGACATCATCTATGCCGTCCAGCTGGCGAAAAAAGGGGCGCTTGACGGCCTCATCCAGCTGTACGAAGAAGAGATTACGAAAAATGCCAAAGGGAAGTCGATCCGCGTCAAAACGCTCGGCCAGCGTTATTACGTGGCGGCGATTGAACAACACGACTTGACGTTTGGCATCGGGCCGGCCGGCACCGGGAAAACGTACTTGGCGGTTGTCATGGCGGTGAAGGCGCTGAAAAACGGCAGCGTCAAACGCATCATTTTGACCCGACCGGCTGTCGAGGCGGGGGAAAGCCTCGGCTTTTTGCCCGGCGACTTGAAGGAGAAAGTCGACCCGTATTTGCGCCCACTGTACGATGCGCTAAACGACGTGCTCGGAGCGGAGTACGTGCAGCGCCTCATTGAACGCGGCACGATTGAGATCGCTCCGCTCGCCTATATGCGTGGCCGGACGCTTGAGGATGCGTTCGTCATTCTGGACGAAGCGCAAAATACGACGCCGGCGCAAATGAAAATGTTTTTAACCCGGCTTGGTTTTGGGTCAAAAATGGTGATCACCGGCGATATTTCCCAAGTCGACCTGCCAAAAGGAGTCGAGTCGGGGCTGTCGGTCGCGAAGCGCATTTTGGCTTCCATCAGCGGCATTGCTTTTGTGTTTTTGGAGCAGTCTGATGTTGTCCGCCATCCGCTTGTGGCGAAAATTATTAATGCCTACGATGAGGCCGGCTTATAGAGCACAGACCGGGATGGATGGCACAGCTTTTCTTACAAAGCGAGGGGAAAACCGGTGGGAAGGCTTCGTTTTTTTCTCGAGCGGACAAAAGACGTCCGCTTCGTCCGCTTTTGGCTGTTTTTGTTTTTGGCTGCGCTGTTGTTTGCTGTGTTGTACTGGCAAGTGAAACCGCGCCAATATGAGCTGCGCCTGTTTGACGTCGCTAAAGAAACGATCCGCTCGCCGGTGACGGTTGAGGACAAAGAAGCGACAGCCAGGCTGAAAGAAGAAGCAGCCGCCAAAGTGGCAGACGTTTATACGTTGAAAAAAGAATATGCCGAAAACCGTGTCGATCTTCTTTCCTCGCTGTTTGCCGCCATTGAGAGCGTGCAAAACGAGGCGGGTTCGGGCCGTTCGCCCGGTGATTTGACAGCGAAGCTCGAGGAACGGCTGCCGCCGGAGTGGTTTGCCTACCTGTCCTCTGAAGAATGGCGGCGGCTGCTCAGCGCTTCTCCCGGTGAACTCGAGACAGCCAAAGAAGCAGCGTTGACGGCCGTGCATGCGGCCATGAGCGAGCGCATTTCCCAGGCGGAGCTTGACGAGGCGCGCGCGAAAGCAGCGACAGAGCTCAAGTATGCGGCGCTGTCGCCGGCGTTGCGCGAAACCGTCGCCAAGTTGTGCCGGCAGGCTGTCATTCCGAACGTCGTCTACGACCGGACGGCGACGGAAGAAAAGCGGCGGCAGGCGATGGATGAAGTGAAGCCGGTGAAAATTTTGCAAGGGCAAGTGATCGTGGAGGAAGGGCAATTTATTACGAGTGACATTTACCACCGGCTTGAGCTCGTCGGCCTGCTTGGCGGCGGACGCCCGCATTGGCCGGCCGCGGGGCTTTGTTTGTTCGTGCTGCTCTTGCTTGCGCCGCTCGTTTACTATTTCCGCGCCGAGAAGACGAATGAAAACTTGCTGCTTTATGGAGCGGTGTTCACGTTGATGATGGCGGTGACGGTGCTCATTCGCCTGCTGCCGTCCGGCGGGGCCGTTTCGGCCGGCTATCTCGTTCCGGCAGCGTTCGGTCCGATGCTTGTCCGCGTGCTGCTTGGCGAGCGGCTGGCGGTGATGACCGCCATCATTGGGGCGGTGTGCGGCAGCATCTTGTTTAATGAAGAAATCGGGGCGACTGGCGCCGTATCGGTGTCCTTGGCTGTTTATTTGCTCGCTGGCGGCCTGGCTGGGACGTTTTGCCTGCCGAAGGAGCTGGCGAAGGCGAAAATTTGGCGGGCCGGTGTGCTTGTTGCCGTCGTCAATACGGGTTTGCTCCTATCGTTGTTGCTAATGAAAAATGGCCGCTACTCGCTGGCTGAGATCGGCCTTTTTCTTCTCATGGCGGCGGCCTCCGGCATTTTCTCCGCCATTTTGACGATCGGGCTGCTGCCGGTGTTTGAGACGGCATTCGGCATTTTGTCGCCGCTTCGCCTCATTGAGCTGTCGAATCCAAATCACCCGCTGTTGCGCAAATTGTTGACGGAGGCGCCGGGGACGTATCATCACAGCATCATGGTCGCCAATTTGGCGGAAGCGGCGTGCGAGGCGATCGGCGCCGACGGCTTGCTAGCGCGCGTCGCCTGCTATTACCACGACATCGGCAAGACAAAGCGGCCCCGCTATTTCATTGAAAACCAAATGGGCGGCAATCCGCACGATCATTTGTCGCCGCAATTGAGCAAAAATATTATTATCGCCCATGTCACCGACGGCGTCGCCTTGCTTCGCAAGCACCGGCTGCCAAAGGAGATTGTCGACATCGCCGAACAGCATCATGGCACGACGCTGCTCAAGTATTTTTATCATAAAGCGCTCGAGCAAACGGGAGTGGTCTCCGAAGCCGAGTTCCGCTATCCCGGGCCGAAGCCGCAGACGAAAGAGGCGGCGGTCATCAACATTGCCGACAGCGTCGAGGCGGCTGTCCGTTCGTTGGCCAACCCCTCGCAGGAAAAAATCGAAAAGATCGTCCGGGGGATCATCGCCGACCGCCTGCAGGACAACCAGTTGAACGAGTGCGACATCACGATGAAAGAGTTGGAGATCGTCGCCCGTTCGCTTTGTGAGACGCTCAACGGCGTCTTCCATTCGCGCATTGAATACCCGGAAGTACGAAAGGAAAAGGTGAAGCATGCATGACCATTCACATCGACTTTATCGACGAAACGGGCGAAGTGACCGCAGAGCAGCTTGAGATGCTCGAGCAACTCCTTCGCGAAGCGGCAGCGAGCGAGAACGTGCCGGACGGGGCGGAAGTGGGCGTCTCATTCGTGGACAACGAGCGCATTCGCCTGATGAACCGCGACTATCGCGGCAAAGACGCTCCGACTGATGTGCTTTCGTTCGCGTTGGAAGAGGAAGGAGAGGGCGAAGTCGACATCATCGGCGCCGATATGCCGCTGGTGCTTGGCGACATCGTCATCTCCATTCCGAAGGCGAAAGAGCAAGCGGCGGAATACGGGCATTCGTTCATGCGCGAGCTCGGGTTTTTGGCCGTGCACGGTTTTTTGCATTTGCTTGGCTATGACCACGAAACGGAAGAGGAAGAGCGCGTCATGTTTGCCAAGCAAGAGGAAATATTGACGCGGTTCGGATTGACGCGATAGCCATGCGAGGTGCGAGGGAACGGGATCGTTTCGCCTGGGCTTGGGCGGGAATGAAGGCGGCGGTGAAGGAGGAGGCGCATTTGCGTTTTCACTTGGCGGCCGCCGTTGTTGCCTTTGCGCTCGGTTTCGCTGTCGGGCTGTCGCGCTGGGAGTGGATTGTGTTAGTGCTGACAGTTGGTGCGGTCGTTACACTCGAGCTGGTGAATACAGCCATCGAGCGCACGGTCGACTTGGTGACAGGGGAGTTTCACCCGCTGGCGAAAGCGGCGAAAGATATCGCTGCTGCGGCTGTGCTCGTGGCTGCCGGGGTTGCTGTCATCATCGGGGCGCTGCTGTTTTGGCCGCATCTTCGCTGAACGAACGAGAGAGAAAATTCTAATTTTTCTGTTACATTTTCGTTTCAAATGATGAAATTGGCGGCGATTTTTTGTAAAATAAAAGAAAGCAGCGTTTGCTTTCAGGAAAGGAAGAGCCATTCATGGAGATCGAACAGCTCATTGCCGAAGCGAAAAAAGCGCGCGAATTCGCATACGTGCCTTATTCGAAATTCAAAGTCGGCGCCGCGTTGCTGACGAAAGACGGCAGTGTGTACCGCGGCTGCAACATTGAAAACGCCGCTTACAGCGTGTGCAATTGCGCGGAGCGGACCGCGCTGTTTAAGGCGTATTCCGAAGGGGAAACGGAGTTTGCCGCCCTCGCGGTCATTGCCGACACTCCCCGCCCGGTTCCGCCGTGCGGCGCATGCCGTCAAGTGATCGCTGAGCTTTGCCCTAGCGATATGAAAGTCATTTTGGCCAATATCAACGGCGATGTCAAAATCGTCACCGTTCAAGAACTGCTGCCAGATGCTTTTTCAGCGGAGGATATGCATGAATAAGGAAGGATACAAATCAGGGTTTGTTGCCATTATCGGAAGACCGAACGTAGGAAAATCGACGTTTTTAAACCGTGTCGTCGGGCAAAAAATCGCCATTATGAGCGACAAGCCGCAGACGACGCGCAATAAAATCCAAGGCGTGTACACGGATGAGGACGCGCAAATCATTTTTATCGACACTCCCGGGGTGCATAAACCGAAGCATAAACTCGGCGATTTTATGATGAAAGTGGCGCTCAATGCGCTGCGCGAAGTCGATTTGATTTTGTTTATGGTCAATGCCGAGGAAGGGTTTGGGCGCGGCGAGGCGTTCATTATGGAGCGCTTGAAAGAAGTCGATACGCCGGTGTTTTTGGTGATCAACAAAATCGACCGCGTTCACCCGGATGAGCTGCTGCCGCTCATTGACCAGTACAAGGATTTGCACCCTTTTGCGGAAATTGTGCCGATTTCAGCGCTTGAAGGAAACAATGTCGAGCGTCTGCTGGAGCAAATTAAAGAGCGGTTGCCGGAAGGACCGCAATATTATCCACCGGATCAAGTCACCGACCATCCGGAGCAGTTTATCATCGCCGAGCTCATTCGCGAGAAAGCGCTTCACTTGACGCGCGAGGAAGTTCCACATTCGATCGCCGTCGTCGTCGAACGCATTGAGCGGCGCGAAGAGACGGGCACGGTTTACGTCGGGGCTGTCATCGTTGTTGAGCGCGATTCGCAAAAAGGAATCATCATCGGCAAGCAAGGCCGGATGTTAAAGGAAATCGGACAGCGGGCGCGCGCTGACATTGAGGCGCTGCTTGGATCCAAAGTGTTTTTGGAGCTGTGGGTGAAGGTGCAAAAGGACTGGCGCAACCGCCTTTCGCAGTTGCGCGACTTCGGGTTTCGCGAGGACGAGTATTGACGGCTAGAAAATTTTACGCGACATAAACGGGTTTTGACCGAGCCAACCTATAGGTAAAACCACCAATATGCAATGCCTGCAGGCGGAAAGAGGTGTCATTCCATGCTTGAGTTTACGTGGAAGTTGTTTAGCCAAACAGGCAATATCGATACGTACTTGTTGTTTAAAGAGTTGGAACGGGAGCAGCGGCTCGGCGGTGAGGAGCAGAACACCGACCAGAAAGAAATCGACCAGCCGATCTCTTAGCATCGTCGCTGGCCCAATTGGTGGTGGTTCAATGTTTGAAAAGTGTGAAGCGATCGTGATGCGGACCATCGATTATGGCGAGACGAATAAAATTGTCACATTGTTTACAAGGGAATGGGGAAAGGTGGCTGTGATGGCGCGAGGTGCGAAAAAGCCAAGCAGCCGCCTTTCTGCTGTTACGCAGCCGCTCGCCTATGGCCATTATTTGATCCGCCGCAGCCGCGGCGTCGGCGTTCTCCATCAAGGGGAGCTCATTGATTCGATGCGGGCGCTGCGTGAAGATTTGTTTGCCGCTGCCTATGCCGCGTATATTGTGGAGCTCACCGACAAAAGCACAGAAGAGCAAAAGCGCAATCCGTACTTGTTTGAGCTGTTGCGGCAGACGTTACAGTATATGAGCGAAGGGCGCGATTTAGAGATCATGGCGTTGATTTATGAGATGAAAATGCTCCCAGTGCTCGGCATTCCGCCGGTGCTTGACCGTTGCGCGCGCTGCGGGGCGACAGAAGGGAGCGTCTCGTTTTCGGTCAAGGAGGCGGGCTTCCTTTGTCATCGCTGCGAGGAGGCCGACCCGCACCGGATGCCGTTGTCGCCGGCGTCGGCCCGGCTGTTGCGCCTGTTTTTCCATATTGATCTTGCCCGGCTGGGCGCGATTTCGGTCAAAGAAACGACAAAGGCGGAATTGAAGGCGGTGCTGTCGGCGTACTACGATGAATATGCCGGCCTGTCGCTGAAGGCGAAACGCTTTTTGCAGCAAATGAGCGTGCTGAAAGACACACTCGCCCCCGATAGCGGCCAGGATGCTTAATTTTCCTTGTAAACGCGTGATGTAGTATAATATAAACAAGGATGATAGCGTGTGGGACCTTTTGGCAAGGTGGTGAGCGACGATCGAACTGAATAAACGCCAGGAACAAATTTTGCAAATTGTCAAAGACTACGGGCCGATCACCGGCGAGAGCATCGCCGAAAAGCTGAACTTGACGCGGGCGACGCTGCGGCCCGATCTCGCGATTTTGACGATGGCCGGCTATTTGGAAGCGCGGCCGCGCGTCGGTTATTTTTATACCGGAAAAACGGGCACGCAGCTGTTCGCCGATAAGATTAAAAAATTAAAAGTTGAAGACTACCAGTCCATCCCGGTCGTCGTCAACGAAAACGTGAGCGTCTATGATGCGATCGTCACGATGTTTTTGGAAGACGTCGGCACGCTGTTTGTCGTCGATGAGGAGTCGCTTCTTGCGGGCGTTTTGTCGCGCAAAGACTTGCTGCGCGCGAGCATCGGCAAACAGGAACTGACAGCGATTCCCGTTAATATTATCATGACAAGGATGCCGAACATCGCTGTTTGTTATAAAGATGATCCGCTGATTGAGGTGGCCGAACGGCTGATCGAGAAGCAAATCGACGCTATGCCGGTCGTGCGCAAAACGGAGAAGGGGTATGAAGTGATCGGCCGCATTACGAAAACGAATATGACGAAAGCGTTCGTCTCATTAGCCAAAGACGATGTGTGAGCGAAAAGGAGGAACAAAATGAATCAACGCCTCGTTTATGTCGTATCCGACTCGGGCGGGGAGACGGCTGAGCTTGTCGTCAAGGCGGCGGCCAGCCAGTTTTACGCCTCGCCGGTTCAAATCAAGCGCGTTCCATACGTAGAGGATAAAACGACGTTAGCCGAAGTGGTCGCGTTGGCCAAAATGAACCAAGCCATTATTGCCTTTACGCTCGTTGTTCCGGAAATGCGCGAATTTTTGCTTGCCGAGGCGGCGCGCGAAGGGGTGGTCGCTTACGATATCATCGGCCCGCTCATCGAAAAAATGAGCGGCTTGTTCCAGCTGACGCCAAGGTATGAGCCGGGCCAGGTGCGCGTGCTCGACGAAGATTACTTCAAAAAAATCGAAGCGATCGAATTCGCCGTCAAATACGACGACGGCCGCGACCCACGCGGCATTTTGCGCGCTGATATTGTGTTGATCGGCGTATCGCGCACATCGAAAACGCCGCTGTCGCAATACTTGGCGCATAAGCGGCTGAAGGTGGCAAACGTACCGATCGTTCCGGAAGTCGAGCCGCCCGAGCAGCTGTTTCAAGTCGGGCCAGGCAAATGCTTCGGTTTGAAAATCAGCCCGGACAAGCTGCTGTCGATCCGCCGCGAGCGTTTGAAATCGCTCGGCTTGAACGACCAAGCCATCTATGCGAACATGGATCGCATTAAAGAAGAGCTGGCTTATTTTGACGAAGTCGTAAAAAAAATCGGCTGCGATGTCATCGATGTAACGAACAAAGCTGTGGAAGAAACGGCAAGCATCATTATGAAAAAGTTGAAGTGTTAAGAACGTTGGATCCGCCTGTTTTGTCCGCACGATTTCCTGCCGGTAATCGTGCGCTTTTTTATGGCATACGTCCCTGAGTTATATTATAATAAAAAATTGCGGGAAAAATGACCCTGCATAGGTTTAGAGCGGGCATAAGGCGAGTAAACTATTTATAGCTGTTTGTCAAGGAAAACAAGGGAAAAGTTTTCGACAAAAACCGCCGGGCGCCCGAAAAAAAAGAAGGATTTTTGGGGATGATGTAGAATAATAGGGGGTGTGAAGCCTTCCCTTGCTTTAGGGGCCAGGTTGTCCGCTGCAACAAAGTCAAAAAAAAAATGAAATGTTCCCTTTGGCCTTGAAATATAATATATCGAAGCGCCCTTTCGCCAGCTTGACGCCGTTTGCTTTACGGAGGCGGCGGACGGATTGGGAGGGCCGGCTGTTGCGGGCAAGGGGGAAGGCAAAACGGAGGAATTGAAAAAATTTGTCGAAAGTAAAAGGGAAATCGGCTGACAGCCGAGAATAAATTAAATTATGATACGGGGTTGTTCGTATGGGACATCGCATTCCCGAAGAAACGATTGAAGCCATTCGCCGCGGCGTCGATATTGTGGATGTCATCGGCGAATACGTCCAGCTGAAACGGCAGGGCCGCAACTATTTTGGCTTATGCCCCTTTCATGGGGAAAAGACGCCGTCGTTTTCCGTTTCTCCGGAAAAGCAAATTTTCCACTGCTTCGGTTGCGGAGCAGGAGGGAATGCCTTCACGTTTTTAATGGACATCGAGGGCATTCCGTTTGTGGAAGCGGCCAAACGGCTTGCGGCCAAGGCAGGCGTCGATTTGTCCGTCTATGAGCTGGATGTTCGCGGGCGCGATGACGGTCAGACGGACGAGGCGAAGGCGATGACGGAAGCGCATGCCTTGCTGAAACGATTTTACCATCATTTGCTTGTTCATACAAAAGAAGGACAAGCCGCGCTTGATTACTTGCAGGCGCGCGGATGGACAAAAGAAACGATCGACCGGTTTGAAATCGGCTATGCCCCGGATGCACCCGATGCGGCGGCCAAGTTGCTGGAGAGCCATTCCTTTTCTCTTCCGATGATGGAAAAGGCGGGGTTGTTGACGAAAAAAGAGGACGGGCGATACGTCGACCGGTTCCGGAACCGCATTATGTTTCCGATCCACGACCACCGCGGCGAAACGGTGGGGTTTTCCGGCCGCCTGCTCGGCGAAGGGCATCCGAAATATGTCAACAGCCCAGAAACGCCCGTTTTCCGCAAAGGGGCGATTCTATACCACTTTCATGCGGCGCGGGTGCCGATCCGCAAGCGGCAGGAGGCGCTGCTTGTCGAAGGGTTTGCCGATGTCATTTCCGCAGCGCAGGCCGGCATCGATTATGCCATTGCGACGATGGGGACGTCGCTGACCGAGGAGCAGGCGCGCATTTTGCGCCGCCATGCGGACACTATAACGATTTGTTATGACGGCGACGGCGCCGGGATCGAAGCCGCTTGGCGCGCTGCTGAGCAGCTGAGCGCATTGGGATGCCGCGTCAAGGTGGCATCCCTTCCGAACGGTCTTGACCCGGATGAATATATACGTGTTTATGGCGGTGAACGGTTTGCCGGAGAAGTGGCTGCCGCCCGGCCGCTCGTGGCGTTTAAAATGGCGTATTTGCGGCGCGGAAAAAATTTGCAGCACGAAGGGGAGCGGCTCCGCTATATTGATGAAGCGCTCCGGGAGATCGGCAAGCTGTCGAGCCCGGTGGAACAAGATTATTATTTGCGCCAGCTCGCCGAAGAGTTTTCGTTGTCGCTTTCCGCTCTTCATGAGCAGCTGTCCCGCAACCAGCGCGAGAGGACAAAGCCGCGGGAGGCGCCCGATGGGGAAACCGCGCGGCCGATGCTGGCGAAAAAGCTGCTGCCGGCTTTTCAAAATGCGGAACGGCTGCTGCTTGCTCATATGATGAGAAGCCGCGATGTGGCGCTGATCGTTCAAGAGCGGATTGGCGGCCGGTTTAACATCGAGGAGCATCGGGCGTTAGCCGCTTATATTTACGCCTTTTACGAAGAAGGGCATGAAGCCGACCCGGGCGCGCTCATCTCAAGAATCCCCGGCGAGTTGCAGCCGCTCGCGAGCGAGCTGTCGCTTTTATTGATCGCAGATGACGTTTCCGAACAGGAGCTCGAGGATTATATCAGGCATGTGTTGAATCGCCCGAAATGGTTAATGCTAAAGGAAAAAGAACAAGAAAAAACGGAAGCGGAGCGAAGAAAGGACTTTTTGACAGCTGCCCGCATCGCCAAAGAAATGATTGAAATGAAAAAAATGTTATCTTCCTCATAATATGGTGGTATGAGTTTTTAAAGGAGGTAATGAAATGGCCGAAAAACCAGCCCAATCAAAGCAGGCCGAGGCGGCTGCCGGCGAAACGCTGGAGCAGGTGAAAGAGCAGCTCGCTGAGCTCGGCAAGAAGCGCGGCATCCTCACATACGAAGAAATTGCCGAGCGGCTTTCCGGCTTTGATTTGGACTCCGACCAAATGGACGAATATTATGAATACTTGGCTGACCAAGGCATTGAAGTCATCAGCGAATCCGATTTGGAAGCCGATCCGGACATCGATGAGCTGGCCAAGGAGGCGGAATTCGACTTAAATGACTTATCCGTTCCTCCCGGCGTGAAAATCAATGACCCGGTGCGCATGTACTTAAAAGAAATCGGCCGTGTCCCCCTTTTATCAGCGGAAGAAGAAATTGAGCTGGCGAAGCGGATCGAACAAGGCGATGAAGAGGCGAAGCGCCGGCTGACGGAAGCCAACCTCCGCCTCGTCGTCAGCATTGCCAAACGGTATGTCGGCCGCGGCATGCTTTTCCTCGATTTGATCCAGGAAGGGAACATGGGGCTGATCAAGGCGGTTGAAAAGTTTGATTACCGCAAGGGCTACAAGTTCAGCACGTACGCGACGTGGTGGATCCGTCAAGCCATTACGAGGGCGATCGCCGATCAAGCGCGGACGATCCGCATCCCGGTGCATATGGTCGAGACGATCAACAAGCTGATCCGCGTCCAACGGCAGCTGCTCCAAGACCTCGGGCGCGAACCAACGCCGGAAGAAATCGCCGAGGAAATGGATTTGACGCCGGAAAAAGTGCGGGAAATTTTGAAGATCGCCCAAGAGCCGGTGTCGCTCGAGACGCCGATCGGCGAAGAAGACGACTCGCATCTTGGCGACTTCATCGAAGACCAAGAAGCGACGTCGCCATCGGAACACGCCGCTTATGAGCTGTTGAAAGAGCAGCTTGAAGATGTGCTTGATACGCTGACCGACCGCGAAGAGAACGTGCTCCGCCTCCGTTTCGGGCTTGACGACGGCCGGACGCGGACGCTGGAAGAAGTAGGCAAGGTGTTTGGTGTGACGCGCGAACGCATTCGCCAAATCGAAGCCAAAGCGTTGCGCAAGCTGCGCCACCCGAGCCGCAGCAAACGGCTGAAAGACTTTTTGGAATGACCGTTCGTTCCATAGTTTACTTCTTCGGAAGTAAACTATTTTTTTCTTCTTCTTTTGGCGAAAGGTGGAATGCAAATGAACCGGAGACGGCGGGAAACGATTATCCGAGAAATCGAGTATTGGAAACGTTCGCGCCTCCTGCCAGAGCATTATTGCAATTATTTGCTCGCGCTTTATACCGAGGGCGATGCTTCCCTGAGCCCGCGCCGCCCGTTGCGCAGCCGGCTGGAGGCCAGCCTTTGTTTATTGTTGCCAGCTGCCGCCCTTGCCATTTATTTTACTGAATTGTCATTCGTTTTGCAAACACTCCTTTGTGCCCTTTTTTTCGCTGTTTGCCTGTTTTTTTGCTGGCGGTGGCGGAACGAACGACAACTTCTTCACTTTCCGCTCATCGGAAGCGCTTGGATTTTGCTCGTGGCATCCATGTTGGAGGTTGACCGCTTTTTCCAGGGGCAAGCGGGTGCGCTAGCCGCTGCCGTGATCGGAAACTGTGTTCTCTGGTTTGTAGTCGGCCGTCTGCTTCGCCTTCGCTACTTTTCGCTCGCCGCTGTCAGCGGACCGCTGCTTGTAGCCGCCGCCATCTGGTGGCGTTGAGGCGCATTGCAGCCATTTCAGCAACTTAGGGCTTTTCCTTGTCCATTATTTACAGTAAAATAAAGTTGTTTGCAGCGTTCTTCATCATACATAAAGGAGGTAAAAGAGATGAACCGCAATCCGCTCATCCCGTTTTTCATCATCATGGCATTCGGGATTGTGCTGACGTTCGTCTTGTCGTTTAAAGGGCTAGGCGATGCGAAGGAAATGGCCAAAGAGAAAAAAGGCGGCGAAAAAACGGAACAAACGGCTGAATTCAATCCGGAACAGTTTTACCAACAAACGTGTTCTAGCTGCCACGGCCAAAACTATGAAGGCGGCGTCGGCCCGGCATTAAAAGGAGTCGGCGAACGGTTATCGGCGGACCAAATTAAAGATGTCCTGCAAAACGGACGCGGCGGCATGCCGGGCGGGCTTGTGCCGGCTGACAACATCGACGCGATGACGAAATGGCTCGCCGGTTTAAAATAATGGATGGTGAACATCCCTTTGCTTTTGGCAGAGGGATGTTTTGTTTAGTACAATAGAGGCGCGCGACCTTGAGAACAGGAAAGGAGGAAGGAGCGGCCGCCTTCGCCCAGCGGTGGAAGGAAGGCGGGCTGCACCAAAGGAGCCATGAACGAGTTTCGCCTATCAAAGCGGTTGGCAACGGTCGCTTCCTTCATTCCGAAAGGAGCCGTGCTCGCTGACATTGGGTCGGATCATGCGTATTTGCCTTGCTATGCCTGCCTGCACGGGTATGTGTCAAAAGCCATTGCCGGCGAGGTCGCTGACGGCCCGCTTCGCTCCGCGCAGCAACAAGTGGAAAAGACGGGGCTTTCCGACCGTATTTCGGTGCGCAAAGGAGACGGATTGGCTGTCATCGCTCCGGGGGAAGTGGATTGCATCACGATCGCCGGCATGGGCGGCTCCCTTATCACCCGCATTTTGGATGAGGGGAAAGAAAAGCTCGTCGGTGTCCAACGGCTCATTTTGCAGCCGAACATTGGCGCTGAACTGATCCGCCGCTGGCTCTTCGATCATGGGTGGGAGTTGATTGCCGAACGCATACTGAAGGAAGATGGGCAAATTTACGAAGTGCTTGTCGCCGAGCGCGGCGACGCCCGGCGGCCGTACCGCCATCTCGAGGCGGAATTGCTCCTTGGGCCGTTTTTGCGCCGGGAAAACAGCGAGGTGTTCCGCGAAAAATGGCAGCGCGAGCTTCTGCATTGGAAACGGATTATCGCCGATTTGGCGGAGAAAGGGGAAAGCGAGGCGGCTAGGGTGAAAATGCGCGAACTGGAGAAAAAAGTCCAATTGGTAGAGGAGGCGTTGCGATGAGCCGGGTTCCGTACGGTCATGAAGTTATTCAGCTTGTGGAACGGCTTGCCCCGAAACAGCTCGCCATGGAAGGGGACCGGATCGGCCTGCAAATCGGGACGTTGAACAAGCCGGTCCGGAAAGTGATGATCGCCCTCGACGTGCTGGAAGACGTCGTCGCCGAAGCCATCAATCAACGAGTCGATTTGATTATCGCCCATCATCCGCCGCTCTACCGCCCGCTTAAGCAGCTGTTGACGGACGACGGGCACGGGCGGACGATCGCGGCGTGCATCAAGCACGACATCGCTGTGTATGCCGCCCACACGAATTTAGACGTCGCATTTGGCGGGGTCAATGATTGGCTCGCCGAGGCGCTTGGTTTAAGCGAGACGGCGGTGCTCGTGCCAACATATACAGAACCGTTGAAAAAGCTCGTTGTCTACGTGCCGGCGAGTCATGCCGAGGCGGTGCGGGCGGCGTTAGGCGATGCCGGCGCCGGCCATATCGGACGCTACAGCCATTGCACGTTCAACAGCCACGGCATCGGAACGTTTTTGCCGGAAGAAGGAGCGCAGCCGTTTATCGGGGAACAAGGGAAGCTCGAAGAAGTGGAGGAAGTGCGCATTGAGACGATCGTTCCTGCTTCCTTGGAACGGAATGTCATTCAAGCGATGCTGGCTGCCCATCCGTATGAAGAAGTGGCCTATGATCTTTATCCGCTTGACAACGAGGGGCGCCGCTTTGGGCTTGGCCGCATCGGGAGGCTGCCGCAGCCGGTGACGCTGCGCGCCTTCGCCGAACAAGTGAAAACCGCATTTTCCGTTCCGGCCGTGCGCGTCGTCGGCCGGCTCGATGACCTTGTGCAAACCGTCGCCGTACTGGGCGGGGACGGGAACAAGTTTGTCGCTGCTGCCGCCTCGGCTGGAGCGGACGTGTACGTGACCGGCGATGTGTACTACCATACGGCCCATGACGCCCAGGCGCTCGGCTTGCGCCTTGTCGACCCGGGCCATAATGTTGAAAAAGTGATGAAGCAAGGATTAGCCCGCTATTTAATGGCAGAGCTCCGGAAGCGGCAGTGGGAAACGGACGTGATCGCCTCCAGCGTTCATACGGATCCGTTTCAGTTCATCTAAGCGGCAAGCGAAAAAGGCTGTTCCACCAGGCGGTTTTGCCGACTGCGGGACAGCCTTTGTTTATAAACGGGGCGAGCTGTTACTCGTCTTTCTTTGCTTTTACTTTTGGCAAAATTTTGTGCAGCGGCACTTTCCGCTCCCGCTGCCATGTCGCCGGGTCGTTCGGGTCAAATTGCTCGAGGAAGTCGATCACTTCCTTGGTGATCGGCGTTGGGGTCGAAGCGCCGGCGGTGACGGCGACTTTTTTGGCATTTTTTATCCAATTGATGTCGATTTCCGTGACATCCGCGACGCGGTACGCTTTCGTGCCGGCAATTTCTTCCGACACTTGGGCGAGGCGATTGGAGTTGTTGCTGCGCGGGTCGCCGACAACGATCGTCACGTCGGCGTCCTTTGCCTGTTCGGCGACCGCTTCTTGCCGGAGCTGGGTCGCGAGGCAAATTTCTTTATGCATTTCCACGTGCGGGTACTTTTCCTTCACTTTCGCCATAATATCGGCGACGTCCCACTGGCTCATTGTCGTTTGGTTCGTCACCATAAGGCGCTTGTTTTCCAACGCGAGCCGTTCGACATCGTCGACCGTTTCCACAAGGTGAATGCGCTCCGGATTGATGCCGACCGCTCCTTCCGGCTCCGGGTGCCCTTTTTTGCCGATGTAAATGATGTCATAGCCATCCGCGAGCTTTTGTTCGATCAAGCGGTGTGTTTTCGTCACATCCGGGCACGTTGCATCGATCGTGACCAGCCCTTTTTCGAGCGCCCGCTTTTTCACTTCCGGCGATACGCCGTGGGCGGTGAAAATGACCGTGCCGCGGTCGATTTTTTCCAAAATCTCAAGCCGGTTTTCTCCATCGAGTGTAATAATGCCTTCTTCGGCAAACGCATCGGTGACGTGTTTGTTATGGACGATCATTCCAAGAATATAAATGGGCCTTGGCAATGACGGATCCAAAGCCGCATTGCGGGCGATCACCATCGCATCGACAACCCCGTAGCAATATCCGCGCGGGGTGATTTTAATGACTTCCATCGTTTTCCCTCCCTGCCGCCGACCGTGCGGCGGTTGTTCACCTTTCATTATATCGGAGAGCGGAAGGGAAGACAAAGAATAATCGCCCCAAACGGCAACAAGCAGCGCTGGGGCGGAAAATGGCTATATATACAGCTTGGGGGTTGATGGTTTGGGTGCGGCTGGCGTGCGCTTTTCTGCTAGCTCTTCGCGCTTTGGCCGCGGAACGGGGCGTTTCTTGGCCGCCTGCCCTCCTGATTTTCGTTTCTCCTCTTCAGCCGGTGCGCGCTCCGGTTGGGTGGGGTTCTCCTCTTTTTTATCAGCTGGTTTCAGCTCACGAAAAATGCGGATCATCGCCGGAAGATTGCGGATGAGCGGCCCGTACTGCTGCACCATTGGCACAACGTTTTGTGCGATGCCGAGCATTTTTTGCACGTTGTTTAACATGCCGATAAACCCGCTGCCTGTGTTGGCTGTTGTGGCGGCGTTGGCGGCTGTGTTTTGCAATAGCGGCATCCCCCATGGAGATGGGACCGCCGTTGGCGGCTGCCCGCGGGAAAATAAACGGGCTAGCAGGCCGCCTGCGCCGCCGGGGCGAGGGAACGGGGCCGGCATGCGGGCGAACGGGGCGGGCGGGGCACCGATGAATGGAGAAGGCATCATCGGGGGCCGGCTGTATCTCATGGCACTCATGACAGTTGCCTCCTTTCCACTGTGCGGATGAACAATCGTCCTCGTTCATACAATATGCGGGCGAGGCGGGAAAGGTTTTTCCCGCTGCCGTGGTCTTTAGTTGCGGCCGACCTCCGACATTCGCTATAATGGTGAAGCGAATGGAGCGGCTCAGGCAGAAGGGAGTTGTGGTGGAATGACGGAGACGCAGTTTGCCCGTTTTTCGTTTCAACCGTTTGTCATCGAAGCCATTAAGGCGCTTCGTTTTTATAAACCGACGGAAATTCAAGAACGCATCATTCCGGGGGCGTTGCGCGGCGAAAGCATGGTCGGCCAGTCGCAAACCGGGACAGGGAAAACGCATGCCTATTTGTTGCCGATCATCGAAAAGATCGATCCGGAGCGTGCGGAAGTGCAGGCTGTCATCACGGCGCCGACGCGCGAGCTGGCGACGCAAATTTATCATGAGACATTGAAGATTACAAAATTTTGCCCGAAAGACCGCATGATCATCGCCCGCTGTTTCATCGGCGGGACGGATAAGCAAAAAGCGCTCGAGAAATTGACGGTGCAGCCGCACATCGTCATCGGCACGCCGGGGCGCATCAACGATTTCATCCGCGAGCAGGCGCTTGATGTGCATACGGCGCGCACTCTTGTTGTTGATGAGGCCGATTTGATGCTGGATATGGGCTTTCTCGTCGATGTGGACCAAATCGCCGCCCGCATGCCGAAAGAGTTGCAAATGCTTGTGTTTTCGGCGACCATTCCGGAAAAGCTGAAGCCGTTTTTGAAAAAATATATGGAAAATCCAACATTCGTCCAGGTCAAGCCGAGACAGGCGGCAAACGAAAACATCGAGCATGTGCTCATTCCGCTGCGTGGGCGCGAGAAGGCTAGGCTGCTTCATGATGTGCTTGTCAGCTACAACCCGTATTTGGCCATCGTGTTCGTCAACACGAGAAAGATGGCGGATGAAGTCGCCGACCTTCTTGCGGAACAAGGGCTGAAAGTCGGCGTGCTGCACGGCGATTTGACGCCGCGCGAACGAAAAAAAGTGATGAACCAAATCCGCGATCTCGAGTTTCAATACGTGGTCGCCACCGATTTGGCGGCGCGCGGCATCGACATCGAAGGAGTCAGCCATGTTGTCAACTACGAACTGCCGGATGATTTGCAGTTTTACATCCACCGCGCTGGAAGGACGGCGCGCGCCGGCTACAACGGCATTGCGGCGACGATTTACGAGCCGTCCGACCAGGATGCGATCGCCCGCCTGGAGAAAATGGGCATTTCGTTCGTCCACCGCGATCTTGTGCGCGGCGAATGGAAAGAGCTCCCGCCATGGAACCGGCGGAGCAAGCGGGCCGGCGAAAAGAAAGACGAACTCGCGCCGGTGATCGCCAAGCTGAAAAAGGCGAAGAAAGTGAAGCCGGGCTATAAGAAAAAGCTGCGCGCCGAGCTCGAAAAGAAGAAAAAGCGGCTTGGCCGTTTCAAACAATTGTAGTCTTGGCCCGGAATGAAACGAAAAGGGAGAGAAGA
This sequence comes from Geobacillus lituanicus, assembly GCF_050994965.1. Taxonomy (NCBI): domain Bacteria; kingdom Bacillati; phylum Bacillota; class Bacilli; order Caryophanales; family Anoxybacillaceae; genus Geobacillus; species Geobacillus lituanicus. The sequence goes on along the minus strand of NZ_CP194773.1, from coordinate 2,601,981 downwards.
GGATGCTAAAAATCGGTTCACACGTGTCGATGAGCGGCAAAAACATGCTGCTCGCCGCCAGTGAGGAAGCCGTTTCCTACGGCGCGAATACGTTTATGATTTACACGGGGGCGCCGCAAAACACAAGGCGCAAGGCGATCGAGGAACTCAATATCGAAGCCGGGCGAAAACATATGGCGGCGCATGGCATTGAGGAGATCGTCGTTCACGCCCCGTACATCATCAACATCGGGAACACGGTCAACCTTGATACGTTTGCGCTTGGCGTTGATTTTTTGCGCGCTGAAATCGAGCGGACAGAAGCGATAGGGGCGAGCCAGCTTGTGCTGCACCCGGGTGCTCATGTCGGTGCCGGGGCGGAGGCGGGGCTCCGGCAAATCATCCGCGGGCTGAATGAAGTGTTGACGCGCGGGCAGACCGTGCAAATCGCGCTTGAGACGATGGCCGGCAAAGGATCGGAATGTGGGCGCACGTTCGAAGAGCTGGCGTACATCATTGATGGCGTCGCCTATAACGACAAGTTGTCCGTCTGTTTTGACACGTGCCATACGCATGACGCCGGCTATGACATTGTCAATGATTTTGACGGCGTGCTTGATGAATTTGACCGCATCATCGGTCTTGAGCGGTTGAAAGTACTGCACATTAACGACAGCAAAAACCCGCGCGGCAGCCGAAAAGACCGCCATGAAAACATCGGGTTCGGCCATATCGGATTTGCTGCGCTCAATTATATCGTCCATCATCCACAACTGGAGGATATTCCAAAAATTTTAGAAACGCCGTATGTCGGTGAGGAGAAAAACAACAAAAAACCACCGTACAAGCATGAAATTGCGATGCTGCGGGCAAAGACCTTTGATGATCGATTGCTTGAGAAAATTGCAGCTGACGAGCAATAAAAAAGGGCGTTCCGCCCTTTTTTACTTTTTTTGCACAAATTGCAAAAACAGTTCGTTCGCTTTTTTGGCGATCTCCGGCGAGGTGATTTTCGCCAGCTCGCGCACCCATTTTTTCCGTTCTTGCGGATCGAAAACGTTGATATCATTCGTCCGGGCCAGATGGAGAATTTTTTTCGCCTGGCTGACGGTAATCGGCAGGCCGTAGTCCCGGCTGTAGGCCGCCAATTCCTCTGGGGTGATCGTTTTCAACTTTTGCTTGACAAGCTGTTGATAAAAATTCATTGCCACCGCCTCCTTCGTTCTCTTCCATCATATGGCGTGAACAGAAAAGGGGTGTATGATATAATGGAAATGAAAGCAAAGGGAGAAAGGGTGGTAATTTGGCGGCAAAACAGCATAAAAAGGAACCGTTGAACCATGTGTTGTACCGGGTGGTCATGATCGCCATCGGCGCGGCATTGGCTGCCTTCGCGATCGAGCGGCTGCTTGTTCCGAATAAAATGATCGATGGCGGCATTATCGGTGTTTCGCTCATCCTCGATTACTTGATCCCAGATGAATGGCGGCTGCTCAATTTTGCCACGCTTGTCATCCTCTTAAACGCCCCGTTTATGTATTTCGGCTACAAGCACATCGGCAAAACGTTTATGTTGTCGACGATTTTAGGCGTCGTCATTCTCGGAGCCGCTGAACGGGCATTTCATCATTTTTCCCCGCTGACGGCCGAGCCGATTTTGGCAACGGTGTTTGGTGGTTTGGCGCTTGGGCTTGGCGTCGGGTTGGTCATTCGCCATGGTGGGTCGCTCGATGGGACGGAAATTTTAGGAATTTTGTTGACGAAAAAAATCCCGTTTTCCGTCGGGGAGTTCGTCATGTTTGTCAACGTCTTTATTTTCGGCTGGGCGGCGTTTGTGCTCGGGGTCGAGGCGGCGATGTATTCGGTCATGACGTACTATATTGCTTCCAAGACGATCGACGCAGTCATCGAAGGGCTTGATGAGACGCGGGCCGCTTTTATTGTCACTGATTATTATGCGGAGATTTCGGACGCCATTTTGCACCGCCTCGGCCGCGGAACGACGAAATTGATCGGCAAAGGCGGCTACACCGATGAAGAAAAAGAAATTATTTATGCGGTCGTCACGCGCTTGGAAGTGACAAAACTAAAATCGATCGTCAATGAAATCGACCCGGATGCGTTCATCACCATTATGCCGACGCATGAAGTGCGCGGCGCCCGCTTTAAATCAGCGATTCATTGAGGTTTACAAAACGCGGATGGCGGAGTATACTTGCATAGTGAAGCAAATCAGAATGATTCTGAATTAGCAAGGGAGAACCGCCATGGAGAGTGGGCTTGTTTTGCAAATTGAGGATGTGTCGTTCCGCTATGAAAACGAGAACGTGCTTGAGCATGTTAGTTTAACGGTGCCGAAAGGAGCATTTTTAGGATTGGTCGGCCCGAACGGCTCGGGAAAATCGACGCTGCTGAAATGCGTGCTCGGTTTGCTCAAGCCGTCGCATGGCCGCATTTTGTTGTTCGGTGAACCGGTTGAATCGTTCCGGGCATGGCATCGAATCGGCTTTGTATCGCAAAAAGCCAACAGTTTTAACCGCGGTTTCCCGGCGACGGTTGAGGAAGTGGCGGCGAGCGGATTGACGGCGAAACGCGGCTTGTTCCGCCTGTTGACGAAAGAAGACCGGCGGGCGGTCACGGCGGCGCTTGAGGCTGTTGGGCTGAGCGAGTTGGCGAAGCGCAATATCGGCGAGCTGTCCGGCGGCCAGCAGCAGCGGGTGTTTATCGCCCGGGCGTTGGCGAGCCAACCGGATTTGCTCATTTTAGACGAGCCGACGGTCGGCGTGGATGCCCGCCATGTGCACGAGTTTTATGAGCTGCTTGGCAATTTGAACCGCCGCGGTTTGACGCTTATCTTAGTGACGCACGACATCGGGACGATTACGGAGCGGGTCACCCATATCGCCTGTTTGAACAGACGCCTCTATTTCCATGGAAAAGCGGAGGAGTTTGAACAGCTTGGCGACGAAGCCATTTCGCAGTTTTACGGGCATCCGCTTCACGTTCTCTCCCACGAGCACTAGAGGGGCCATATAAACGATTGACGTTGGAGGAATGACACGTGTGGGAAGCCTTATGGCAGTACGAGTTTTTGCGCAACGCCTTCTGGGCCGGGGTATTGACCGGATTTGCCGCGCCGCTGCTTGGCGTGTTTATCGTTGTTCGGCGGCTCTCGCTCATCGCGGATGCGTTGAGCCATGTCACGCTTGCCGGCATTGCCGCCGGGCTGCTGCTCGGGAAGTCCGTGCCGGCGGCAGCCGGATGGAACCCACTGTACATCGGCATGGGCTTTTCCGTCATCGGCTCGCTGTTTATCGAAAAGCTGCGTGCTGTGTACCGGCATTATGAGGAGCTTGCCATTCCGATCATTTTATCGGCCGGCATCGGCTTAAGTGTGATTTTGATTTCAGCGGCCAACGGATTTACAACTGATTTGTTTTCGTACTTGTTCGGCAGCGTGAGCGCTGTCAGCCGCTCTGATGTCGGAACGGCGCTCGGCGTCGCGATTGTTGCTGCCGCCGTCATTTTCGCTTTTTACAAGGAATTGTTTCTTCTCTCGTTTGATGAGGAATATGCCCGCGTCTCCGGCGTCCGCGCCAAGCTCATTCATTTTTTGTTTATCGTGCTTGTCGCTCTCGTCATCGCGGCGTCGATGCGCATCGTTGGCGTGCTGCTCGTTTCTTCGCTCATGACGCTGCCGGTGGCCGCGAGCATCCGCATCGCCAAAAGCTTTAAACAAGCCATCGCATATTCCGTTTTCTTCGGGGAGCTTTCCGTCATCGTCGGCTTGCTGGCGGCATACGAACTCGATTGGGCGCCGGGCGGAACGATTGTCATGATGGCCGTGGCCATTTTGCTTCTCGTATTAGGATGGAAAAAATGGAGAAGGGGGCGGTCGCGATGAACGTCGGCGAAGCGTTGCAGTTAATGAAGGAAAAAGGGTTTAAATATACGGAAAAACGGAAACAAATGCTCGAGCTGTTTGCCGGCCGCGACAAATATTTGACGGCAAAAGAAGTGCTTGAGGCGCTTCGTCCCGCTTATCCGGGCTTAAGCGTTGACACGGTGTACCGCAATTTGTCGCTCTTTGCTGCGCTCGGCATTTTGGAGATGACCGAGTTGTCAGGAGAGAAACGGTTTCGGTTCGCCTGCGACGCCCGCCGCCATCACCATCATTTCATTTGCACCGAGTGCGGGAAAACAAAAGAAATCGATATATGTCCAATGGACAGGCTGGCCACGCAGCTTGACGGCTACGAAATCGCCGACCATAAATTTGAAATTTACGGAACATGTCCGCAATGCCAAAAACATCTCCCGATATAAGACGGGAGATGTTTTTCTTATGGCGCCAAGCGCAGCTCGACTTCACGCTTGGCCTCGAGCCAATGCCGGACGCGGATGACATTGTCAGGAAGCGGGCCTTGGTTGTATGGCGTGTCAAACAAAATGACCGGGATGCCGCATGCTTCCGCGATCTCACAAGCGTTATCGTATTTATCTTCAAAAAAGGCGGCCAGCCTGTATTGGCGGACGGCGGCGATTTTATCGTGGGACCCGATCAGCTCAATATGGTGGTAATGGATGCCGTGCCGTTGAAACCAGCGTTCGGTGAGCTCGTACAAATGGCGGCCGCGGGCGCTGATGTAATACAGCTCGTATTTGTCTTTCCAGCTGTCAATCACCTCAAGCGCGTAGCGAGCCAGCGGCGCACGTTCGTAAATGCCCGCCTCATTTTCCGCAAGCCACCGGTCCATTTCTTCCTCCGTTGTCCCGTACAGCGGCGCCAAATTATATTGTGTAATGTCGCCTAATGTGAGTGGTTTGCCAAATGCCTCGTTTAAATACGGAATAAATGTGCTCGGACACGTAACCGTGCCGTCAATGTCGATCCCGAGCCGGTGTTTCATCGTCGCATCCCCCTTTTAGAAAATATTCACACTGATAAAATAACACCGGTTTCTCATACTAAGAATGCTCCTTACTTTAGGAAAGCGAGGGAAGCATATGGCAGATGACCGCGAGCGCACGTATAATGGAAGTTACGTGCAATCGATCGGAAAAGAGGAACCAGAACGCACTTTCATGGAAGAAACAGCGGCGGAAGTCGCTGAACCGATTCGCCGCCGCGACGAGCGGGATGAAGAACGCGCAGGCGGCGCCGGGCTTGGATGGCTCGCCCTGGCGTTGTCGATCATCGCCTTGTTTATTTGGCCGATTTTGTTAGGAGCCGCCGGCATCATCGTCGGTTTTATTGCGCGCCGGCGCGGGGCGGAAACGCTTGGGGCTTGGGCCATTGGAATCGGCGTCATCGCCATTCTCGTCCGCCTGTTTATTATGCCGTTTTATACGTAAAAAAAGCGAGGGTGTCCCCAAGGCGGGGACGCCCTATTTTCGGCGTCCGCCCGTTGGCGCGCCCCGTTTATTCCGGGGCGCCGCTTTTCAGGGCGGCTTCTTTTTCCTTTTGTTTCGCAAAATATTCTTCCGCCAGCTTGTCGATTTCTTTTTTCAGCTCTTCTACCATTTGTTCTTCCGGTACTTTGCGGACAATTTTGCCGTGGCGGAACAACAAGCCTTCGCCGCGGGCGCCGGCGATGCCGATATCCGCCTCGCGCGCTTCGCCCGGGCCGTTGACCGCGCAACCGAGCACGGCGACTTTGATCGGCGCCTTAATTTTGGCGATATAGTCCTCGATTTCATTGGCGATGCTGATCAAATCGATCTCAATCCGCCCGCACGTCGGGCAGGAAATGAGCGTCGCCGCATTGGAGGCGAGCCCGAACGTTTTTAAAATTTCGCGCGCTACTTTCACTTCTTCAACCGGGTCGGCGCTTAGCGAAACGCGGATCGTGTTGCCGATCCCTTTGCTTAAAATGGCGCCAAGCCCGACGGCGCTTTTGATCGTGCCGGAGAAAAGCGTTCCCGCCTCGGTGATGCCAACATGGAGCGGATAGTCGAACGTGCGCGCCGCTTTTTCGTACGCTTCAATGGCGAGGCGCACATCGGACGCTTTCAACGAAACGATAATGTCGTGAAAATCGAGTTCTTCCAAGATGCGGATATGGTATAAGGCGCTCTCGACCATGCCGTCGGCTGTTGGATATCCGTATTTTTCTAAAATGCGTTTTTCCAGCGATCCGGCGTTGACGCCGATGCGGATCGGCACACCGCGCTCTTTCGCCGCTTTCACGACCGCTTCGACTTTTTCGCGGCGCCCGATGTTGCCTGGATTGATGCGGATTTTATCAACGCCGCCTTCGATCGCTTTCAGCGCCAGTTTGTAGTCAAAGTGGATGTCGGCGACAAGCGGGATGTTGATTCGCTTTTTAATTTCCGGTATCGCCGCGGCGGCCCGTTCGTCCGGGCAGGCGACGCGGACGACTTGACAGCCCGCCTCCTCAAGCAGGCGGATTTGCGCCACCGTCGCCTCGACATCGTGCGTTTTCGTCGTCGTCATGCTTTGAATGATGACTTCGTTGCTGCCGCCGATCGTCAGCGGACCGACGCGGACCGGCCGCGTTTTTGAACGATGGATTATGTCACCCACGAACATTCGCTCCTTTAAACCAAATGCTGTCCTGCCCTAAGTTTATCAGTAGTGACAACACGTTAGCAAGAAATACACTACGCTTATTTTTTATATACTGGGATTTTATATACTTTTCCAATTTGAAGAGCGTTCGCCTTTGTGCCGGGATTCAGCTTCTCAAAGTCGCGGATCAACGTGTCGATTGAAACGGGAAGCGGCCCTTGCTGTTCACGCTCGGCAATGGACAAAAGGGTGTCTCCGGCTTTAATTTTAATCGTTTTGTAAGCAAGGCTGCCGATCGTCTCGTCGACGATCAGCGGGTTCGATGACGTCGGAAGCGTTCCGGTTGTCAAATCCCGGTAGGCGATGCAGCCGACAAGGATGGCGACACAAACAAGCAGCCACTTTTTCATGATTCCTCCACCGCTTTTTTTATGAAATGTATGCTTGTCCGCGCGGAATATGATAACAATTCAAAAAAATTACAAAATATTTACGCGAGCTTAATAGTTGACCGACATAATGGGAGAAGAAGGAAGACAATCATGAAAAAAACACGAAGAGAGATGAAGTTACAAAACCAGTTAATCATTTTATTTGTCGGTATTGTAGCCATCTCAGTTGGGCTGGTTGGCGCAGTATCGTATGCGAAAGCCAAAAAGGAGGCAATGCAAGCGATTGAGCAACGTCTTGAGCGGGAAACGGATATGATGTATGAACTGGTGCAAAATCTTTTATTTATGTACATAGGGGATCAAGAACAGTTTATGGAGCGCGTGAACGAGGGAGTCCGCAAGCAACAAGCCGAATTGATGCAAGATGGGATGCCGGCTGAGTTTTTTCTCGTTGCTGAAACGGTTCGCCCATTCTACGTAAGCCGGCGCTCGTCGCTTTTGATTCCGGAGACGCTCATCGAACATATGAAAAAGAACAGAAATGGGGTTTCCTATACCGTTATAAATGGAAAATACAGTTACTTACCGGAATATACAGGAATTAAAAGGAATCTACGTCATTACTGTGCCTACAAGTTCATACATGACAGCTTTGCATCAAATGGCTGTTTTTATTTTGGCGGCAACATTGATCAGCGCATGTGGAGCATCATTGGTTATCATTGCGTTTGTCCGAACGGTGACAGCACCTATTGTCAGTCTTCAGAGAGCAATGAAAAAGGTGGCGAATGGAGATTTGAGCAGTGACCTGTCCATCATTTCCCACACCCGAGAAATCCAATCATTGTCCGCCAGTTTCCAACAGATGGTTCGCAATATGAAAAAGCCGCCAAGGGGCTCCTTGGCGGCTAGCTGTTTCGTTGGGCTGAGGAGGGAACTTCTTTCACCGCCAAAAAGAGAACGGCGAGCGAAACGAACCAATGAATCAACACGCCGTATGGCACGACCGTTTGCATGGATTCCATTAAAGTAAAGAAAACGGTGGACAACGTAATGGCATACGCCGACATCACCCATGTATGGCGGTAGCGAAGCTTTTTGTCCAGCACGCCGGCAAAAACAAGACCGAAAAAGGCGAGCACGCATACGCTGAGGAATTTTCCGGCGCAAGCGAGCACGTATAACACGAGTCCAAAAAGCGGAATGAGAACGGGCAAAAGAGACTCTAGATCCGCAACAAAGGCGCGTACATCCTGATCGGTAATTTTGATATCAGGAAACGTTGCATAGCTGTAGCGCTGTGCTTGATGGTTCACAACAAGTACGGCTTCGTGTTTTAACAGGGCAACGGCAGTCGGAAACCGTTCCACTTCCTCTTCCGTTACCGTGCCTGTGCTGTCAAAGATAATCGTAAACCCGCCTTGATCGACATGAATCGGCGTAGCCGCCTCCGAGTGAAGTTCGCCTTTTTCAATCGAAAATGGCGGCAACTCGTTATTCAATAAAGCGCCCGTTGTGCGGACGCCTTCCATGAGCGATGTGGAGAAATAATAAAATGTCGGAAGAAGGGACAACAGCGTTAGCAAAAACACATATCCGATCGTTTTGCCGATCCCTTGAAAACGAAAGCGGGAGATATCTTCCGGAGAATATAAACTTTTCCAAATTTGGATGAATATGTTCATTATGGACACACCTTTCTTTTTCTCCACTTCTATTGTATATGCGACGCCAAGGGAATTCAACTTTGAGCGTCTTTTGGAAATCGGCAGGCAAGCAAATTCATTGAAACATTGTGGCAATTTTGGTAAGCTGATTTTGAACGGACGTGCAGCGTCCGCTTACATAATGCGAAAGAAGGAGGAGATTTAGATGCCATTTGAATTGCCAGCATTGCCGTATCCGTATGATGCCCTGGAGCCGCACATCGACAAAGAAACGATGAACATTCACCACACGAAGCACCATAACACATACGTTACAAATTTGAATGCGGCGCTTGAAGGGCATGCTGACTTGCAAAACAAATCGCTCGAAGAACTGCTCAGCAATTTGGAAGCCCTTCCGGAAAGCATCCGCACGGCGGTGCGCAACAACGGCGGCGGCCATGCGAACCACTCGCTTTTCTGGACGATTTTGTCGCCAAATGGCGGCGGCGAGCCGACGGGTGAGCTGGCTGACGCCATCAACAAAAAATTCGGCAGCTTCACCGCGTTCAAAGACGAGTTTTCGAAAGCAGCGGCCGGCCGTTTCGGTTCCGGTTGGGCATGGCTTGTCGTGAACAACGGCGAGCTGGAAATCACAAGCACGCCGAACCAAGATTCGCCGATTATGGAAGGCAAAACGCCGATTCTCGGCTTGGACGTTTGGGAGCATGCGTACTACTTGAAATACCAAAACCGCCGTCCGGAATACATTGCCGCATTCTGGAACGTCGTCAACTGGGACGAAGTGGCGAAACGGTACAGCGAAGCGAAAGCAAAATAATGAACAAAGCGGGGCGAAACAAAACGCTCCGCTTTTTTTTCGACGAAGGGGGCAGGCAAAGGGAGCGGTTTTCGTTGCGCCGGGTGCATAGAGGCGGCAGAAATGGCCACACTACCGGATAGATGAAAAGGGGAGTTTGCAATGGCATTTTTCGAAAAATTGACCGGCCAAGAACAAGTAGGCCGTGATTTACTGCTGCTGCTTTGCATTGGAGGATTTTATGCGCTCGGCGTGTCGCTGTCGAACACGTTTGTCAACATTTATTTGTGGAAACAGACCGGCGATTTTCGCGATTTGGCATTGTACAACTTGGCGGTCGTCACGATGCAGCCGCTGACGTTTATCGTTGCCGGCCGTCTGGCGAAACAGATCGACCGCATTCTCGTTTTGCGGCTTGGCGTGTCATGTTTAGCCGTTTTTTTTGTCACGGTTTTGCTGGTCGGCTCCCGCGCCCATCAATATTTGCTCGTTCTCGGCGCGCTGCTCGGCGTCGGCTACGGTTTTTACTGGCTCGCTTTTAACGTGCTGACATTTGAAATTACCGAACCGGAGACGCGCGACTTTTTTAACGGTTTTTTCGGGGTGTTGACCTCATCAGCCGGCATGATCGGGCCGATTGCCGCCGGCTACATCATTTCGTCGCTGGCCGGGGCAAAGGGGTACACGGTGACGTTTTCGTTGTCGCTCGGTTTGTTTATTGTTGCGGTGCTGCTCAGCTTTTTCCTTAAGCGCCGTCCGGCAGCGGGGAAATATTTATTTTTCCGCATTTTAAAGGAACGGAATGAAAACCGGAACTGGCGGCTCATTACGAACGCCCATTTTTTTCAAGGACTGCGTGAAGGCTCGTTCGTTTTTGTCATTTCCGTGCTTGTCTACGTCAGCTCCCATAGCGAATGGGCGCTTGGCAAGTACGGATTGGTCAATTCCTTCACATCGTTTATCGCTTATTACGTCGTCTCCCGGTTGATGAAGCGGGAATACCGGATGAAAGCCATTTTGTTGGGCGGTCTTTTGCTGTATGCAGCCATTTTTCTCATCGTCTTTCATCCTTCGTACCCGCGCCTTCTTCTTTATGCCGTCACGATTGCCATCGCTTATCCGATTTTGCTTGTTCCGTACTCATCGTTGACGTTTGACGTGATCGGGAAAAGCTGGAAATCAGCGGAAGCGCGCGTCGAATATATCGTCGTCCGCGAGCTGTTTTTAAACGCCGGACGGGTGGCGTCGATTCTTGCCTTTTTGGCGGCGGTGGAGCTCTTTAACGAGCAGACGGGCATTCGTGTGCTGATGTTTGTGTGCGGCGCCGGGCATTTGATCATTTATTGGTTCGTCCGCCGCATCCGCTTGACTGATGGCCATCCGGAGCGGGAGCGGCAAGGGCGGCTTTTGCTTCGGCCGAAGCTGGCCAATGAACGGGGCGGCCCGACAGCATAAAAGTCGCCCATGTTTTTCCCTAGCCAACCCCTTCTTTTTCTTTTACAATAGGGGGGAAAGGAGGGCCGGGGGATGAAACGGAAGAAACGGGCACAAGTGCCGATTCGGTTGAACATTTTGTTTTTCTTTGTCTTCTTGTTGTTTTCGGCGCTGATTTTGCGCCTTGGGGTCGTGCAAATCGTGTATGGGGAGGACTACCGGCGCGAAGTCGAGCGGACGCAGGATGAGATTGTCAGCACACCGGTGCCGCGCGGCAAAATTTACGACCGGTTCGGTCAGGTGATCGTCGACAACACGCCGAAAAAGACGATTACGTATACGCGCTCAAAATCGACCCAACCAGAAGAAATATTGGAAGTAGCCAAAAAGCTCGCCCAATATATCGATATCCCGGATGCAGAGAAAAAAGTGACGGAGCGCGATATGAAAGATTATTGGATTTTGACCCATCCGGAAGAAGCCAAAAAGAAAGTGAGCGAACAAGAACGGAAAAAGCTCGCTGACCAAGGGCTGACACAAAAAGAGATCGACAAAAAGGTGTACGAATGGACGCTTGACCGCATTACTGAAGAAGAGTTGGCGCAAATCCCGAAACAGGAGCTTGAGGTCATTGCCATTAAGCATGAGATGGAAAGCGGCTATGCGCTGACGCCGCAAACGGTCAAAAGCAAAGGGGTGACTGACCGCGAATATGCGGTTGTCAGTGAGCATTTGGGCGAGCTGCCCGGCGTCAATACGACCGTTGACTGGGATCGGAAATACGTGTATGACAACACATTCCGCTCCGTGCTCGGCAGTGTGACGGAAGAAGACGAAGGCGTTCCGCGCGAACGGCTTGATTACTTTTTGGCCCGCGACTACAGCCGCAACGACCGCGTCGGCAAAAGCTATTTGGAAATGCAGTATGAAGAAGTGCTGCGCGGCAAAAAGGCGAAAGTGAAAAACGTGGTCGACAAATCGGGCCGTGTCGTTTCGGTTGAGGAAGTGTACCCGGGCGAGCGCGGCAAAGACCTTGTGCTGACGATCGATGCCGAACTGCAGCAAAAAGTCGAACAAATCATCCAACAAGAAATTTTGGCGACGAAGCGCAAAGGCCGGTCGCCGCTCTTGGACCGGGCATTTGTCGTCATGATGAACCCGAAGACGGGCGAAGTGTTGGCGATGGCTGGAAAACTGCTTCGCGATGGCGAGTTTGTCGACTTTGCCATCGGCAACATTACGTCTGCTTATGCGATGGGATCGGCGGTGAAGGGGGCGACCATCCTTACCGGTTTTCAAACGGGAGTGCTCCATCCGAATACGTATATCAAGGACGAGCCGCTGTATATTAAAGATACCCCGGTGAAAAAATCGTGGAAAACGATGGGGACGATCAATGAACTGACGGCGCTCAAGCAGTCATCGAACGTCTATATGTTCAAAACAGCGATCGCCATTGGGGACGGTGTGTATCGTCCGCACGCGCCGCTTCGCATCAATCTAGAGGCATTTACGACGATTCGCCACTATTTCAGCCAATTCGGCCTTGGCGTGAAAACAGGCATCGATTTGCCGAACGAACTTAGCGGCTTCCAAGGCCAAGGCACGCTCGGCGGATTTTTGCTTGACTTAGCCATCGGCCAGTATGATATGTATACGCCGATGCAGCTGGCGCAGTACGTCTCGACGATCGCCAACGGCGGCTATCGGATGAAGCCGCAGCTCGTCAAAGAAATTCGTGAGCCGTCCATTGACGGAAAAGAACCTAGCCGCGTCATCAAACGGTTCGAGCCGGTCGTGTTAAACCGCGTCGATATGAAGACGGAATACATTGAGCGCGTGCAGGAAGGGTTCCGCCGCGTTATGCAAGAGCCGGGCGGAACGGCGTATGCGTATTTCGCCAATGCCCCGTACAAGCCGGCCGGAAAAACAGGGACGGCTGAAGCGTTTTACGACGGGCCGATCAAAAGCCGCCGCAATGACTCGACCTACAATTTGACGCTTGTCGGCTATGCGCCGTATAATGATCCGCAAGTATCGTTCGCCGTTGTGGTCCCATGGGCGACGCAAGGGGAAAGCGACGGCATTAACAACCGCATCGGCCGCCGTATTTTGGACGCCTATTTTGAATTGAAGGCGAAACGAATGGCTGGAGAGCCTGTTCAACCGCCAGCCGACGGCACCGAAACAACAGAACAATCTTGATGCTGAAGCTGATTCGATAGGGAGAGCTCCTTTTGTCGGATCAGCTCTTTTTATTTTTTAGCGGAAAGAGAAGCTATTGATGAAAAATAATGGATATTGGATATTCTGGAGTTTACACAATCTTAACATTCTGTTTAAACCTTATTAACAGCGTCCATTTATGATAGGGCATGTAAGGAAAAACTAGGACATGTAAAAGAAAACAGTCAGGGGGAAAAGCGATGAGCAAATGGAAACGGCTGATGTTGTCGAGTTTGCTTGGCGGAACAATGATGATTGCTGCCGCCTGTGGAGGAGGAAATGGAGCGCAGGAAAACGAGGCGGACAGTGGATCCGCAACGAAAGAGCTGTCCGGTGAAGTGATCATGGACGGTTCCTCGACGGTATATCCAATTGCGGAAGCAGCTGCTGAAGAATATATGATGGAACAGCCAAACGTCAAAGTTTCCGTTGGTGCTTCTGGAACGGGAGGGGGATTTGAGAAGTTCACGAAAGGGGAAACCGATTTTTCGAACGCCTCTCGTCCAATCAAAGAGGAAGAAAAACAGGCAGCTGCCGACAACGGCATCGAGTTCCAAGAGTTTCAGCTTGCCTATGACGGTCTTTCTGTTGTGGTCAATAAAGAAAACGATTGGGTTGATTACTTGACGGTGGATGAGTTGAAAAAAATGTGGACGGAAGACGGCACGGTGAAAAAATGGTCGGATATCCGTCCGGGCTGGCCGGATGAGGAAATCAAGTTTTTCTCGCCTGGTCATGATTCTGGGACATATGACTACTTTGATGAAGTGATTCTGGAAGGAAAAGAACTGGTCAAAACGGCTCAACTTTCGGAAGACGACAATATCCTCGTTCGTGGGGTTGAAGGGGATCAATATGCGATCGGCTACTTCGGTTATGCGTATTACTTGGAAAATAAAGATAAGCTGAAAGTGGTTCCGATCGATGGCGGCAACGGGCCAGTCGAGCCGACAAACGAGACGATTGAAACCGGGAAATACACCCCGCTTTCGCGGCCGCTGTTTACGTATGTGAACGTCAAATCGTTGAAAGAAAAGCCGCAAGTGTATGACTATATGGAATTTTTGCTGGAAACAGCCGGGGACTTGGCGGAAGAGGTCGGTTACGTCCGCCTGCCGGAGGAAAAGTATAAAGAACAGCTTGAAACATTGGAAGGATTGAAATAGGTTTCGTTAGGCCGGCGACAAGGGATGTCTGTCGGCCTAGACTTGTGACTGTGGTTGGAATAAGTCGGAAAGGAGTTTTCGTTTTATGGGGGTTCCAACGAAGAAAGAACAGCAGTTCTCGGTGCGGGAGATGATCGTTGAAAACCAAGCGCGGCAACATTGGACGAAAAGGATGGAAAAGCTCGCGCCGAAGTTCCTTTTTACATTGGCGGCACTCTCCGTGCTCGTAATGCTCGGCATTTTGTTTACCCTTCTTTTTGAGACGATCGAATTTTTCCGCCGTGTATCGATTGTTGAGTTTGTCACAAGCAAAGAGTGGCTTCCGTGGAATGAGGAACACGGATCGTTCGGAGTCGCTCCGCTTGTGACCGGCACGCTGCTGACGACCGGTATCGCTATGCTTTTGGCTGTTCCGATTGGGCTCGCTTCGGCCATTTACTTGAGCGAGTATGCGTCGGAGCGGACGCGCCGAATCATCAAGCCGGCGCTCGAAGTGCTTGCCGGCATTCCGACGATCGTGTACGGGTTTTTTGCGTTGACGATCGTGACGCCGTTATTGCAAAAGGTCATCCCGGATCTAGAGATTTTTAATGCGCTCAGCCCGGGGCTCGTCATGGGGATTATGATCATTCCGATGATCGCCTCGCTGTCAGAAGACGCGATGAGCGCAGTGCCAAACTCCATTCGCGAAGGCGCCTTGGCCCTTGGCGCGACAAAGTTTGAAGTAGCGCTTAAGGTCGTGCTTCCTGCCGCCGCTTCCGGAGTGATTGCCTCATTTATTTTAGGCATTTCCCGGGCGGTCGGTGAAACGATGATCGTCGCGGTGGCTGGCGGATCATCGCCGGAGTTTACGTTTGATGTTACGCAATCGATTCAAACATTGACCGCTTACATCGTCCAGGTGACAACCGGCGACGCCGGCTATGGGACGACGATTTATTACAGCATTTACGCTGTCGGGATGACGCTCTTTATTTTCACGCTGCTGATGAATATATTGGCGCAATACATTTCCCGCCGATTGAGGGAGGAGTATTGAACACATGGAAAACAAATTGGACAAACCGCTCGTTTGGAGACGAATGAAAGGAAGGCTGGTGCAAAACGCCGTCTTGCAAGCCATTTTTTTTGCTGCTACGATTTTTGGACTCATTGTTCTCGCATTATTATTATCCCGTGTCATCATGCAGGCGATCGGCTGGCTCGATGGTGATTTCTTAAACAGCTTTCCTTCGCGCCGTCCGGAGGAAGCTGGGATTAAATCCGGACTGGTTGGCTCCCTTTGGCTGATGATGATTGTCGCACCGGTTTCGTTTATTTTGGGGGTTGGGACGGCCATTTATTTGGAAGAATACGCGCGCAAAAACCGTTTCACCGCGTTGATTCAAACGAATATTTCCAATCTGGCCGGCGTGCCGTCGATCGTGTTTGGCCTGCTGGGGCTTACGGTTTTTGTCCGTGAGCTTGGGCTTGGGCGCAGTGTCTTGGCGGCCGGGTTGACGATGAGCTTGCTCGTTCTTCCGGTGATCGTCGTCGCGGCCCAAGAAGCGATTCGTGCGGTTCCTCAGCAGTTGCGGGAAGCGTCGTATGCCATGGGGGCGACGAAATGGCAAACGATTTGTCGGGTGGTGTTGCCGGCGGCGCTGCCGGGAATGCTGACGGGGGCCATTTTGGCATTTTCCCGCGCTATTGGGGAGACAGCTCCGCTTGTGGTGCTCGGCATCCCGACGTTTATCGCCTACCTGCCGGGCAGCGTACTTGATACGTTTACCGCTATGCCGTTGCAAATTTACAACTGGACAGGGCGGCCGCAAGAGGAGTTTCAGCATGTAGCGGCTGCCGGGATTGTCGTCCTGCTCGTCTTTTTAATTTTGATGAATTCGGTCGCGGTATTGATTCGCAACAAGTTTCAAAAGCGGTTTTAACGCAAAAATTTCGGGGAAGAGCGAAAGGAGACCAATCAGATGATGGCAACAAAAACAAAGAAAACAAAACTCTCACCGTTGGTCGAACCGTCTGCGGCAACGCCGGCGGTCGAAGATGTTGCAACAAAAGGCGTTGTGTACGAGACAACAGATTTAAACTTATGGTATGGTGAACATCATGCGCTGAAGCACATTCATTTAACAATTTATGAAAATGAGGTGACGGCAATTATCGGGCCGTCAGGATGTGGAAAATCGACCTATATTAAAACGTTGAACCGAATGGTCGAGCTCGTGCCGAACGTCCGCATTGCCGGCCAGCTCGTCTACCGCGGGCGCAACATTTTTGACCCTTCCTATCCGGTTGAACAATTGCGGACACAAGTCGGCATGGTGTTTCAAAAGCCGAACCCGTTCCCGAAATCGATTTACGACAATATTGCGTACGGTCCCCGCATTCATGGCATCCGCAATAAAAAAGTGCTCGACGAAATTGTCGAAAAAAGTTTGCGAAGGGCGGCGCTTTGGGATGAGGTAAAAGATCGGCTGCACGATCATGCCTACGGGTTATCAGGCGGACAGCAGCAGCGATTGTGCATCGCCCGCTGTTTGGCGATTGAGCCGGACGTTATTTTAATGGATGAACCGACGTCGGCGCTCGATCCGATTTCCACGTTGAAAATCGAGGAACTTATTCAAGAATTGAAAAAACAATACAGCATCATTATCGTGACCCATAACATGCAGCAAGCGGCCCGCATTTCGGACAAAACAGCGTTTTTCTTGAACGGAGAAGTGATTGAATACGCAGAGACGAACAAGCTGTTTTCCAATCCGGCCGACCAGCGTACAGAAGACTACATTACCGGCCGTTTCGGATAAAAAACAAGGGAGGAAAGCCTGAAATGCGTGAAACGTTTGCTGATGACTTGCGAGCGCTGCACAACAAGCTGGTTGAGATGGGGCGGTTAACAGAAGTGGCATTGCAACAGGCGATTGACGCGTTTCAAACACAAAACAAACATTTGGCGATGGCCGTCATTGACGGAGACGGCTCGATTGACAAGCTCGAAGAAGAAGTGAACGACTTTGCGTTGTGGCTCATTGCGAAACAGCAGCCGGTCGCGACCGACTTGCGCCGCATCATCGCCGCGATCAAAATCGCGGGCGATATCGAGCGGATCGCCGATTTTGCCGTTAATGTCGCCAAGGCGTGCATCCGCATCGGCGGCGAGCCGTTCGTCATCGACATCCGCCCGCTAGTGTCGATGCACCAATTGGCGGCAGACATGGTATCGGCGGCTATGACGGCGTACGATCGGGAAGATGCATCGCTGGCTGCACAAATTGCCGATATGGATCGTCAGGTTGACGAGCGGTACGGGGAGATGATGAAAGCGCTGCTTGAGATGGAGAAAACAGATAAAGAGGCGCTGGCGCAAATGAACGTGCTGGCTCTCGTCGCCCGGTATATTGAACGGACGGCGGATCATGCGACCAACATCGCCGAGCATCTCCTTTATCTCGTCAAAGGGAAGCATTATGATTTGAATGATTGATGCAAATACAAAGAAGGAGGCAGTCTTTTCATCATTTGCCTCCTTCTTTCCGTTATGGTTTAGCAATCAAGCGGCCGATTGCCGCGTAGTCCATATCGCTTCGCACATTGTAGACGCCGGGGCGGATCGAGCGCGTCAGCCCGTGCTGTTGCAAATACTCGCGAAACGTGCGAGCGCTTTGAATAATGCCGGCAGCCTCAAGCTCTTTGGCGAACGTTTCCGGAGTGTCGCCTGTTTGGATGACAAGGCGGTATATGTATACCGTTTTCGCCGGTTGCGCAGCCGGCTGTTCAGCCGACGTTTGCCGGCCGCGGCGAAGTTGATCGTATTCGCTTTTCGCAATGGCAACAAGCCCGCGTTGTTCGAGAAACGCTTGCACTTCCGCTTCCGTCGGCGCATCGGGGGCGGAATGATAATACGAGACACCGATGAATGACGTGGCAACAAGCAGGCCGAGAGCAAAGGCGCGCATCGTCCGTTTCTTCATCGCAGCAATCTCCTCACGATCCGCTCGACCTCGGCAACCGTCAAACCGGTCTCTTGCGCAATCTCTTCGAGCGGAAATCCTTGTTTATGCAAAAAGAAGATGCGCCGCTCGGTGTCGGAAAAAGGACCGCGGCGGGGCGGGCGCCGGCGCTCAGGGATGAGCAGTTCCTCCTCGATGACTTGCAGCCGTTTTTTCATTTGATACGTTTCTTGCGCCAACGAGACAGCCAGCTGGTCAATTTGTTCTTCGAGCGGCTTCCATTCGTCTTTGGCGAAAAAGGAAAGGACAAGCAAAAGAATCGATAAGGCCGCCAAGGCGATGATCATGTATTCTACCATCATGAATCCCTCCTCTTTTCACTATATCATATCGCATTCTATTTGTGGCCGGTCTTGTGGAAAAAGATAAAATGGAGGGAAATGAAATTTAGAGGTGGAAATCGTCGCAGAAAAATGCTATCATAGAAAGGTCTGATTATATAAAGCACGTTTGGAGGGAAAAAGGATGCGTGTGAACATTACACTGGCATGCACAGAATGCGGCGAACGCAACTATATTACGTCCAAAAATAAACGCAACAACCCGGAACGTCTTGAACTGAAAAAATATTGCCCGCGGGACCGCAAAGTTACGTTGCACCGCGAAACGAAGTAAGCAGTAGGAACGCCATTCCTGCTGCTTTTTTATCTTTCGGGCAGAGAGGGGAGCGACGATGGACCGCAAACGGGAACTGCGCCGTCATATGCTCAGCCGGCTTCGGCAGCTTCCGGCGCCTGAAAAACGAGTTTGCGACCGGCAAATTGCCGGTTATTTATATCAATGGACGCCGTGGAAACAAGCCCGGGCGATCGCCATCACGGTGGCGCGGGAGACGGAAGTGGATACGGCGCCGATCATTGAACAAGCTTGGAGGGAAGGAAAAAAAGTCGGCGTGCCAAAATGCGACCCAGCGGCGAAAACGATGACGTTTCGGCGGATCGTGTCGTTTGCCCAGCTTGAAGAGGCGTATGCCGGGCTGCTTGAGCCGATCGAGGAACAAACGACGGCGATGGATCGCGAGGAGTTTGATCTCATTATTGTTCCAGGAGTGTGTTTTGCCAAAAATGGCTTTCGGATCGGCTACGGCGGCGGGTATTATGACCGGTACTTGCCGGGGGCGGCGGCAGTGACGGCGGCGCTTGCCTATTCGTTTCAAGTGGTGGACGACATCCCAGCAGAAGAACATGACGTGCCGGTAGAGTTCATTATTACCGATAAAGGGGTCATTCGCTGTGAGCGGTGAATGGGCGTATATTGCTGCATCCGCCATCGCAGCCGGCGGCGGGTGGCTGCTACGCTTGCTGTCCGCCTCGGGAGCGGCGGCGACCGTTGTTGTCGGCGCCTTGGTTGGGTATGGTTTTTCATGGAGCGGGCTATGGTTGCTGGGATTATTTTTTGCCAGCTCCAGCTTTTTCAGCCATATCGGGAGGCGGAAAAAGGAGAAACTCGCCGAAAAGGTGGCAAAAGGGGGGCGGCGCGATGCGGTCCAAGTGCTGGCCAACGGTGGAGTGCCGGCTGCGCTCGGACTGCTGGCGGCGCTGCTCCCTGACCCGGTTTGGAACGAGCTGTTCGTCGTCGCGGTCGCGGCGGCGAACGCCGATACATGGGCGTCGGAAATCGGTGCCTTGAGCCGGCGTCCGCCGCGGACATGGCCGAGTTTTCAGCCGGTCGAGGCCGGCACTTCCGGAGCGGTGACGCTCCTTGGCACGGCCGCTTCCCTTGCTGGGGCGCTGTTCATCGCCGCCAGCGGCGCGTTGCTCCTTCCCGCTGCACCGTGGCTCCCCCTTGCACTGTTCGGCTGGTTTGGCAGCTGGCTGGATACATGGCTTGGCGCCACCTGGCAGACCGTTTACCGCTGTCCGGTATGCGGGATCGCCACCGAGCGAAAACAGCATTGCGGGCGGATGACCGTTCAGGTGAAAGGATGGCGCTGGCTTGACAACGATGCCGTCAACGTCTTGTCGGCTGCCGGTGCGGTGCTTGCCGCCGCCCTTGTGCTGGGGCGTTAGGCCGTCTGCTTCATAATTAAGGGGAAAAAGGGAAAAAGAATAACGAGCATGTCATATGATGAAGGGGGAACACCAATGAACAAATGGTCGTACTCGCTGTTGGCGGTCGCAGCCGGATGGCTCGCCTATCGTTATCGTTACCGAATGGCTGACTGGGCGTTGCGCATTCCGCCGCTGCGAAAGCAGCTTGTTCGCTTTGCGCTCAACATTCCGGCGGTGCGCAACGCGGTTGTGTCGCAAATGTTGCGCTAGAGAGGCGGTGGCCGGCTGGCCGTTTTATGATGCCGCGAACGGGAAGCTGGCCACCCTTATCGTCGATTTCAAAGCGGGCGGGTGGAAAAAGCGCGCCTGGGGCGGGAACGGCACAGCCTCCCTCTGGATTGCGCTGGATCATCCAGACAGCCGGAGCTTTGCTGTCCGCCGGGTTCGGCCTGCCGGAGAAAGGGAGAGGAGAACATGGTTGGAACGATGGATGTATTGTTTTGGCAGCTTGTTCATCTTTTGCTTCGCGGCGGTTACCGCATCGCGCGGATGGCCGAACGCGGGGATGAAGTATGGCTCGAATCGGCCCGCTGGCGGCGGCCGACACTCATCCGCCTCGTCCGCGCCGATTTCGACTGGAGTCGGTCGCTGCGTCTTGATATGGAATATACGTGGCAATTCATTCGGCGGATGGACGGACGGGCAACCGGCAGAGGAGGCCAGGTTGTCAACGTATACATCATGGCGTATCCGCCGGTTGATGACTGGGAGTTTCTCATTGACGAACCGCTGCCGCTTTTAGGGACGGGCGATGGCGCGTTTCATACGCTTCTCATTCATAGCGGCAACATCAATGACATGCTGCCGCGGCTCGAGGAGATGACCGGGGCGGCGCTCCGCCCGGCTCCATCTGCGGAAGAGGAAGACCCGTTCGCCGCCGCCGAGCGTTTCAAACATCAAGTGCTGACGGAATGGCGCCGCCAACGGGAGGAAGAGCGGCGCATTTTTGAATACGGCAGGCCGGTGTTCACTCGGCTGCTGATGATCGTGCAAGTCGCTATGTTTTTTGTTCTCGAGTGGAGCGGCGGCAGCACGGACCCCAACGTCTTGATCCGGTATGGCGCCAAATTCAATCCGCTCATTGAGGCGGGGGAATGGTGGCGATTTTTGACGCCGATGTTTTTGCATATCGGGTTTTTGCATTTGTTGACGAACACGTTTGCGCTGTATTATTTAGGGACGACGACAGAGCGGTTGTACGGTTCGCTTCGCTTTTTGATCATTTATGCAACGGCTGGTTTTTTCGGAACGCTGTCGAGCTTTTTGTTCACTCCATCGATTTCGGCCGGGGCGTCCGGCGCCATTTTCGGATTGTTTGGGGCGCTTCTTTATTTTGGGACGGTTTACCGGCATCTATTTTTTCGGACGATGGGCATGAACGTAATCAGCTTAATCGTCGTCAACCTGCTGTTTGGCCTGCTTGTTCCCGGCATTGACAACGCCGGCCATATCGGCGGGCTTGTCGGCGGCTTTCTGGCAGCGGGTGCTGTCCATTTGCCGAAGCAGACCGCTTCGGGGCGGCAGGCCGGCGCATTGGCCGCCGCGTTGTTATTGGCAGTGTCCGGCTTATGGCTTGGTTTCCGCTAAGGAACTTGGATGAGCATGACTTTGTCTCCATTTTTCGCTTCAAGCAAAACAAGGATTTGACCGTAATCTTTCCGGATCAAAATAAGCGGCACCGTGCTGCCGATCGGCGAGAGGATGGAGCCATCCTCTTTTTTTATGCCGAGAACGTACGACTTATAGATCCCCTCCCATAGGCGGCCGATGATCGTCTGTGTTTTTGTCATCGACAAGCCGGGCAGCGGTTGTTCCGTATAAGCGACAAGCTCCGGCAAATAAAGGGCGTAGTAGTCTTCTTTCGATAGCGAAAAATGGGAAAGCAGCTCGTCCGCCTTATGGCGGAGAAATTCGTTCGTTGCCTTGTTCAAGACGCGCTGCCATTCGCGCTCGGCGTCCGTTTTCGGCCGGCGGAATGATGCGAGCGGATGGTATGGCGAGTCGATGACATACAAATACGCGCTTGACATCGTTTGGCTGCTTGTGATCGTTTCGCCCCTGTGCAGTTCACCATGATGGAACGAAATGGCTTGGAAAAAACGGCTGTCATGCATAATTGCTGTTTTTTCCATGGCGATCGTTCCGGTGTTCGTCTCCCATCGGGACAATACATCAACCAATCGGCCGTCAGCAAACAGCAATGAAACGTCTTGCCGCAAATAGGCGCGGCGGTTCAGCGTGGAGACAGTGGACCAACGCAGCGAATAGCGCCCGCGCTCTTTGTTTGTTGCAAGCGCAAGAGTGGTTTTCGCTTCGGTGAACACCGCCTCGCGGTCAAGCGGGAAAAATTTAATCGTTTCCTCGGTGCGCTGACGCTCCCACCACGAAAACAGCGCAGCTATAGCGGCGAGAAAAAACGCTGCTCCTACGGCGGCCAACAACCATCGTCTCATGGCATCCTCCCTGAGCGGACAAGTTTCCACCAATATATGCATAGAAAGGGACATTTATGTATGAATTTCCTGCTGGTTGTCTATGATGGGGAGTATACAGTGACACGAGATGCAGGGGGATGGCGATGGACAAACGTGTGCCGAAACGGCCAGCTTCATGCCGTCTCCAAGACAATGCGGCTTACTTAGCCGAGCGGCTTGGGGTCGGCAAAAGCTTTGATGTCATCCGCCTCGACGTCGAGTATGGCGGCCGGGCGATGGCATTGTTTATGATTGACGGGTTTGTGAAAGACGATATTTTGCATTATTTAATGAGAAATTTGTCCCATCTAGACGAGGGCGAACTGGACGCTGATCCGCTCGAAAAACTGTTAAAAAGGCATCTTCCTTATGTAGAAATCGGGCAAACGAACGATCTCGAGGAGGCGGTCGCCGCCGTGCTTGCCGGACCGACGGCACTCGTCGTTGATGGCGTGGATCGCATCCTTTTAATTGACGCCCGCACCTATCCAGTGCGCGGCCCGCAGGAGCCGGACACTGAGCGGGTAGTGCGCGGGGCGCGCGACGGGTTTGTGGAAACGATCATCTTTAATACGGCTCTCATCCGCCGCCGCGTCCGCGACCCGTCGCTGCGGATGGAATATGTACAGGTGGCGCGCCGCTCGAAAACGGACATTTGCATTTGCTATATTGAAGAAATTGCCGACCCGGAACTTGTCCGCCGCGTCCGGCAGTCGATTTCCGCCATCGATACGGACGGGCTCGTGATGGCGGAAAAGACGGTTGAAGAGTTTATTTCCGGGCGGCATTGGAACCCGTACCCGGTCGTTCGTTATACGGAGCGTCCTGATACGGCGGCCGCCCATTTGTACGAAGGGCATGTGCTCGTCATCGTTGACGGGTCGCCAAGCGTCATTATCACCCCGGCAACGTTTTGGCATCATTTGCAGCATGCCGAAGAATACCGGAACAAGCCGATCGTCGGGGCGTATTTGCGGCTCGTTCGCTTTTTGGCTGTCTGGGCGTCGGTGTTTTTGTTGCCGCTTTGGTATTTATTGATGACGGAGCCGGAACTGCTGCCGGGGCCGCTGCAGTTTTTAGGAAAGGCGAAATTAGGCGATATTCCGCTTTTTGCTCAAATTTTGATGATCGAAATCGGCATGGATATGCTGCGAATGGCCGCCATTCATACGCCGTCCTCGCTGGCGACAGCGCTCGGTTTGGTGGCGGCGCTTATGATCGGCGGCATTGCCGTGGAGGTCGGCCTCTTTTCCAACGAAGTGATTTTATATTTCTCGGTTGCCGCCATCGGCACGTTTGCGACGCCAAGCTATGAGATGAGCTTGGCGAACCGGCTCGTCCGCATTGCTTTGCTGATCTTGTCCGGCCTGTTCGGCCTGTACGGCTATGTGCTCGGCCTTACCGTTTGGATCATCTCCTTGGCCCGGATGTCGTCGTTTGGCATCCCGTATTTATGGCCGTTTATTCCGTTTTCTTATCGGGCGATGCGCGATGTGCTCATCCGCTCGCCGATGCCGCTGAAAAACCGGCGGCCGGCCATTCTTCATCCGCGCGACCCTGACCGTTGATGCAGGCGCTCTATTTCCCGGCGCCTGCTTTTTTGTCTTGACGACTGCGGATATTTGCCGATACATTAAAAAGGGAGAAAAGGAGAATCGATGACGATGAAGACAGTATACGATGTGCAACAGCTGCTCAAACAGTTTGGCACGATCATTTATGTCGGCGACCGGCTCGCCGATTTGGAGCTGATGGAGGAGGAAGTGAAAGAGCTGTACGAGTCTCAGCTCATCGATGTCAAACAATTGCAGGCTGCGTTATTTGTTTTGCGGCAGGAAGCGCAAATCGAGCGGGAAAAACGAATGAGAAAAGGATGAGGGAATGGCGATGGAACAATGGTTGGCAGGCATCGATCTTGGCGGCACGACGACGAAGATGGCGTTTATTACAGAAGACGGAATCATTGTACACAAATGGGAAATCCCAACAGACACGTCCAACCGCGGCGAACGGATCGTCGCCCATATCGCCCGGTCGTTGGATGAAACGCTCGCCCGGCTTGGCGGAACGAAAGAACAGCTGCTCGCCATCGGAATCGGCGCCCCCGGGCCGGTTCAGGAAGAAACAGGAATGCTGTATGAAGCGGTCAATCTAGGATGGAAACACTACCCCTTAAAACGAAAGCTCGAAGAAGAGACAGGGCTGCCGGTGGCCGTCGACAATGACGCGAATATCGCCGCCCTCGGCGAAATGTGGAAAGGGGCCGGGGGAGGGGCGCGCCATTTGCTGTTTGTGACGCTCGGCACCGGCGTTGGCGGCGGCGTAATCGCCAACGGGGCCATCGTGCGCGGGACGAACGGCGCCGGTGGAGAAATCGGCCATATGACGATGGTTGCAGACGGCGGCGCGCCGTGCAACTGCGGCAAAACGGGCTGTTTGGAAACGATTGCGTCGGCGACCGGCATTGTGCGGATTGCCGGCGAAAAGCTGGCTGCCAGCGAGCGTCCGAGCGCGCTCCGCGGCGGCGATGTCACCGCCAAAGCTGTGTTTGACGCCGCCAAAACGGGGGATGCGCTCGCGCTTGAGGTTGTTGAGGAGGTGACGCGCTATCTCGGTTTGGCGTTGGCGAATGCGGCTAATGTGACCAATCCGGAGAAAATTGTGATCGGCGGCGGTGTCTCGAAGGCGGGGGCACTGCTCGTTGAGCATGTCGCCGCCCATTTCCGCCGCTATGCTTTTCCGCGTGTCGCCGCCGGAGCGGAGATCGTGCTGGCAACGCTCGGCAATGACGCCGGAGTCATCGGCGGCGCCTGGTTGGCGAAATCGCTCATCGGCGCCTAAACCGCAACGGCTTGCTCCAGCAAGGGAGCAAGCCGTTGTTTTCATTTTTTGGCGCCTGCCGCATATGTTGAAGGTAGAAGAAAGGGAAGGGGAGACGGCGCATGCGCGTCCAAGCATGGCCTGGCGATACGCTTGAAAAATACGGGCAATGGTTTTCAGTGCCGACGGAGTTGATTGTAGACGCCAATCCACATGTCGACAAAGGAAGGCTGCGTCCCGGACAGACAGTCGCTATTCCGGGATATGGCGTCATCGAGTCATGGGAAACACTCTCCCGCAGTCTATCGCTGCCGATCGAGGCGCTGCGGCGGATGCCGGGGGCGATGGCGGTCATTGACGGAACAGCGCCGCTGCCTATGCGGATCGCCGCTCCTGTCGTTCGCAGCGTCCGGCCGTACGATTTTGCCGCTTTGACGGAGGATATTGATGCGATCGTCCGCCATTACCCGTTTGTGCGCCAGCGGACGATCGGATACAGCGTGCTCGGTTTGCCGCTTGTTGAGCTGCAAATCGGCCGCGGCCCGGTGCGCGTCCATATGAACGGATCGTTCCATGCCAACGAATGGATTACAACGGCAGTATTAATGGCGCTCATCGACGACTATGTGCGGGCGCTTGTCAATGACGACATGTTGGCCGGCCGCCGGGTTCTCGAGTATTACCATAAAACGACTCTTTCCGTCGTGCCGATGGTCAATCCCGATGGCGTCAATCTTGTGTTGAACGGTCCTCCCGAGAAGGAGCCGCACCGGAGTGAAGCCATCCGCATTAACGGTGGGTCCGCTGATTTTTCCCAGTGGAAAGCGAACATTCGTGGCATCGACTTAAACAACCAGTTTCCGGCCCGCTGGGAAATTGAACAGGCGCGCAAACCGCCAAAGGGACCGGCGCCGCGTGATTTTCCCGGCTTCGCCCCGCTCACCGAGCCGGAGGCGAAAGCGATGGCAGCGCTGGCTGAAGAAGGGGATTTTGCAATGGTTGTTGCGTTTCATACACAAGGAAAGGAGATTTATTGGGGGTACGAAGGATTGGAGCCGCCAGAAGCGGAGGCGGCCGTCAAGGCGATGGCCGAAGCGAGCGGATACCAAGCGATTCGCTATATTGACAGCCACGCCGGCTACCGCGACTGGTTCATTCAGACATGGCGGCGCAGAGGCTATACGGTCGAACTCGGAGAAGGGGTCAACCCGCTGCCGCTCTCGCAATTTGCGCAAATATACCGCGACAGCCTCGGTTTGTTTTTGGCTGCGCTCGAAATGGCTTGAAGGCGGCGTTTGCGGAGAAATGCCGCATGGGCTGCCAATTGCATCGCAATGCTCTGAAAGGCGTGAAAAAACGCAAGAGGCTCCGTCCGCCTCTTGCGTTTTCAGTGTGTGCCTGTCGGAATGCCGTGGTGCAAAATCGTCATCACTGTAAACCAGCCGAAAACCGCCGCTGTGCCAAGCCCAAATAAAAATCCGAGCACATTTTTCTCGCGCAGCGTGCGGAGCATGCCGTAAAGGGCGAGCAACGTCACGAGCGCAAAAATAATGACTGTACCCATCCGTTTTACCCCCTTGTGAAACAGTATGTACAAGCGAGCTCATTCTTTTTCATTGTAATCTTTTTTTTTTCTTTTGTCGAGGTCTGTTCCGCATTTGCATGTTTCTCTTTCATCGGCGGGAGAAAAACGGTAAAATAAGGATAACGCTGACCATGCCAACGATAAGGAGGAGACGGTGATGGAATGGACGCGCATTCCTGTCGGCCCGATTCAGGCGAACGCCTACTTGTTGTCGGCCGCGGACGGTGCATGTGTCATCATTGACCCTGGAGCGGAAGGAGCAACGATCGTGCGCCGAATTGAAGAAAAGAAATTGACCCCGCTGGCGATTTTGCTGACGCATGCCCATTTTGACCATATCGGCGGCATTTCTGATGTGCTCGCCCGCTGGGATATTCCCGTGTATGTGCATGAAAACGAAAAATCATGGCTGCAAGATCCGGCGCTCAACGGTTCGCTTTATTTCGGCGGTCCGGTCGTTGTCCGTTGCGAGCCGACATGCCTTACAGGGCGGACGACGTTGACGATCGGTCCGTTTGTGTTTGACGTGCGGGAAACGCCTGGCCATTCGCCGGGCAGCGTCTCGTATTACTGTGAAGCCGCGCAGCTCGTATTTTCAGGCGATGCGCTGTTTGCCGGCAGCATCGGGCGCACCGATTTGCCGGGCGGCAACCACCAGCAGCTGTTGGCAAGCATTCACCGCGAGCTGTTGACGCTGCCTGAAGAGACGTTGGTTTTGTCCGGGCATGGACCGGAGACGACGATCGGCATGGAAATGGACACCAATCCATTTTTGCACGGGTTTTCTTGATTTCCCGGCAGCCGCCGCACGGCAGGGCTTCCGGAGAGGACATGGAAACAGGCAGACAGGCGTCTGCCTGTGAAGCCTGCAAAATAGAAAAAACCCCTCTCAGCCGCGCCAAGAAGGGTTTTTGGGGGATGTTCTATCCATAATAATGGGAGGGGATATAGTTAAGCTACTACTATAACCATATACCATTGTTTTCACTATGTCAATAGTAAAAATAAAAAATTTAAGGAAGGAAACCATCATGGGACAACTGTACGAACAAATTGCCGCGGCGCCGGGAGGGCGGGTGTCATACGCCGATTATATGAACATGGCGCTTTATGACGCACAGGCGGGCTATTATATGCGCGAGCGGACGAAAATCGGCAGGAAGGGAGATTTCATTACGAACAGCTCGTTCGCTGCCGTATTCGGAAAAGCGCTTGCTTCGTTTTTCATTCGGATTGTCGAGCGGGGCGGCCTGCCGCCGGCGATTTGCGAGTGGGGGGGCGGGGATGGACGTTTGGCGCTGGCGATATTGGAAGAATGGGAGAAAAAAAGCCCTGATACATACCGTGAGTTGTCGTATACGATCATCGATCAAAGCCTGTTCCACCGTCAAAGGCAGCGGGAAACGCTTCGCGCGGCTGCCGATAAAGTGGAGCAATATGACAACGTCTCCCGCTGGCTCGCCGAGCGTGGGCCGTTTTCTGGGATCGTATTCAGCAATGAATTTTTTGACGCACTCCCGGTTCATGTGATTGCAAAGGAACAAGGGATTCTTTATGAATGTTTCGTCGCCGCCCGTGACGGTCGGCTCGTCGAGGAAAAGGAGCCGCTTTGCAACTTGGATATTGCCCGCTACTTGGCTGAGCGCGGCCTCTCGCTTGCCGAAGGGCAGCGCTTGGAAGTGCCGCTCGCGGCAAGATCATTTTGGCTTGACATCGGGCCGCAGTTTCGCCAGGCGGTGATGGTGACGATTGATTATGGTTATACGGACGAACAGCTGCGGGCGCCGGCGCGGCGGCACGGCAGCTTGCGGGGTTATTTCCGCCATCGGCTCGTCCCCGACCCGCTTCACCGTCCTGGGGAGATGGATTTGACGGCCCATGTACAATGGGATGCCATCCGCTTGTACGCCCGGCAGACCGGGTGGGAGGAGGTGGCGTTTCTCCGCCAAGATCGGTTTTTGCTTGCTGCCGGTCTCTTGGACGAATGGGCAGTTTCCAAAAGCGCGGAGTTGTTTGCCCCGCCGAGCCGGGAAGACCGGATGCTTCGCGCGTTGGTCGCCGATGACGGCATCAGCCGTTTTTTCGATGTGCTCATCGGACAAAAAGGCGTGAAGCTTCCCATCCCGGACATTTGGGCGGCGCCGGAATTTTTGCCATAAAGACAAACAGGCAGAGAACGGGCTCTGCCTGTTTTCATTCGCCCATGCCGGGCACCATCATGAACGTCGTCCAGTATGTAAAAGCGGCAAAGAAAATCGTCAAATACGCCCCGAAAATGTAAATGTACATTCGCTCGGTCAGTTTCAAAAAGCCGACGAAAAGGAAAAACACGGTTTGGCCAAAGAAGATGAGCGATGTTGTATGCATATGGCCAAGATAAAACATGACGGCAAAAATGCCAGTCCAAAAAGCCAAGACGCGGAACATGCGATCCATTATGTATCCCTCCTTTTTGAGCAATCCATTGGTCTTTACTTATTATAATGTACAATGATTGTGAATGTAAATAACGCTTTCGGACAAGGTGAAAGAAAAAAAGCGGGCGGATCGCACCGCCCGTGTAAAACGAAAAGGGGGCCGCCGTCACGGGCGAATGGCGATGCGGTAAGCGCAGCGGCGGCTGCCGTTCATCATATTTTCTGTTTCCGCTACTTTCGCATCGGCAAACAACGCTTCCACCATTCCTTCTAAAAAGGCATGATGCAGGCTGCAAACGACATCAGGCTGCTGTGCGGCGATTTCTTTGAACGGACAGTTGAAAATGTCGAGGCAAAGCACGCCTTTGTCTTCCTCATAGCGAAATTGCGGCAGAAATCCGGCCGCTTCCGCTGCTTCTTCCATAATGCGGATCTTTTCCTCGAGGGCAAGCGCGCCCGTTGAACCGTTATGCGGCAGGCGGTTGGCGACGAGTTCATAGCCAAACTGTTTTCCTGTTTCGCGAAGCGCTTCCTGCCCGACCGCGCCGAGTTGAGCCATCGTCTGAATGGCGATGCGGGCGAGAAGCTGGTAGTCACGGAACGGAAAATACAAACCGACGACTTCGTCAGACAGCCGGTACAGCCGGCTCGGCCGTCCGCCTTTTCCTGTCTTTTGTGTATCCGATACGACCATGCGGATATCTTCGAGCTTCGTTAAATGGAGGCGGGCGACGTTCGGATGAATATGAAACTTTTCCGCGATCTCCTGCACCGAAACTTTGCGATGAACTTTGGCCATGTATTCGTAAATATGGAATCTTGTCCGGTCGGATAGCACATTTGTAATTTTTAACGTTTGTTCCATGACGGTTCCCTCCTAAATCAATCATTGATACGGTCATTATAAGGAAATTGGCCAAGGCAAGGAATGATTTTTGTCACTATTGGCAGCGGCTGAAGGAAAATTCAAAAAATGTTCACGGAACATTTTTTTTCGACAGCAGCAGGAAAACGCTCCATACCTGTCGAAATAAAAAGCAGCTTGTCGAAAGGAGGGAATGTGCGCTGAATGGGATTGAACAAGTAGCGGACCGTCTCCTCGCCGAAGCGGTGCAACGCCGCGCTTCCGACCTTCACCTCATCCCGCGCCGCCATGATGCGGTTGTCCGCCTCCGCCTTGACGGCATGCTCGTCGATGCCGGCACGCTCCCAAAAGAAACCGCTGAACGCGTCATTGTCCACTTCAAGTTTTTGGCGGGAATGGATATCGGAGAACGCCGCCGTCCGCAAAGCGGCGCGATGGAAGTGAATGAGTCCGGCGAGACGGTGCATTTGCGCTTGTCAACATTGCCGACGCTGTATGATGAAAGCCTCGTCATCCGCCTCTTGCCACAGTCTTTTTCGCTGCCGCTTCGTAAATTATCCTTATTTTCCCGCTCCACCGCGCTTCTGTTTTCCTTTATGCAACAGCCGCAAGGACTCGTCCTGCTGACCGGTCCAACCGGATCGGGAAAGACGACGACGTTGTACACGCTTCTTGACGTATGCCAAGCGGAAAGGCAGCGCAACATCATTACGCTCGAAGACCCGATTGAAAAACGGAACGATCGGTTTTTGCAAGTGCAAATCAATGAAAAAGCGGGCGTTACTTATGCCGCCAGCTTAAAAGCCGCGCTCCGTCATGATCCGGATGTCTTGATGGTCGGCGAGATCCGCGACCATGATACGGCGGCGATTGCGGTCCAATCGTCGTTGACGGGGCATTTGGTCGTCTCAACGATGCATGCCGCTGACGCCGTCGGCGCGGTGCACCGGCTCCGTGAATTCGGCATACCGCCAGGCGACCTGGCTGAAACGCTGCTAGCCGTTTCGGCCCAGCGGCTCGTCGAGCTGTGCTGCCCGCTGTGCGGCGACGACTGCCATCCGTCATGCCGCCGCCTTGGGCGCAGCCGACGCGCCGCCGTTCACGAACTGTTGTATGGGCCGGCGCTTCTTGACACCATCCATTCGCCGGCGGGCGGACAGCGGCGGCGCCACGTAACATTGGCGCGCTTAATCCGCAAAGGAATCGCCCTCGGCTATTTGCCGGCACGGGCGCTTGAGCTGGCCGGAGGGGGATGAGGATGAAGAGGAAACGATGGCCGCTCGCTGAACAGTCGTTGTTTTTTGTCCGGCTCGGCCGGCTGCTCGAGCGCGGCTACCCGCTCGGGCAAGCGCTTGAATTTTTGGCCATTCAGGCGCCGGCAAAGCGCCGTCCGGAGTTTGAGCGCTGCTTGCAGCAGCTGCGGGCCGGCCTGCCGGTGTCTGCGGCGGTCGAAGCGCTGTCTGTTGACCGTTCGGCTGTCAGTTTGCTCTTTTTTGCCGAACGGCATGGCGACTTGCCGCGCGGCATGGCGGAAGCCGGCGCGGCGCTTGCACAAAAAGCGCGTTTTGGCGAACAGCTGCGCCGGTTGGGCCGCTACCCGCTTTTTCTCCTCATTTTGCTCGCCGTTATGCTTGTTGGCATGGAGCGGTGGCTGCTTCCGCAATTCGAGCGGGCGGCGGCAACGTTATCTTCTGGAAATCAGTCCGTCTCTTTGCTTATGTCTCTCATTGCCCATGTCCCCATGGCGTTGGGCGTGATCGCTCTTCTCGCCGCCTTCTCCGCCTTGTTTTACTTCGGTTGTTTCCGCCGCTGGCCGGTCGCCCGCCAGCTTCACTTCGCCTTGTACATCCCGTGGTGCGCTTCATTTGTAAGGATGTTTGCCACATGTGTCATGGCTCGCCAACTCGGTTGCCTGCTGCAAGCGGGTTTGTCGGTTTATGAGGCGCTCGAAGTGTTTAGCGAGCCTGCCTCTGGGCCGTTTCTGCAAGTGGAAGGCCGGCGTATCCGCGATGGGCTCGTAGGCGGCATGGCGCTCGATGTCCTTGTCGGCGCCGCCCGCTATTATGAGCCGGAGCTGGCGCTTGTCATCCGCCACGGCCAGTCGAACGGCGAACTTGGCAAGGAGCTTGAACATTACGGCGAGTTTTTGCTGCAGATGATCGAAAAACGGGCCGAGGCTGCGCTGAAGCTCGTGCAGCCGCTTTTGCTGTCGGTTGTCGGGGCGCTGATTGTCGGCATGTATTTGGCCATTTTGCTGCCAATGTTTTCGATGTTGAACAGCTTGTAAAACAAGCGATAACTACATTTATCGAGCGAGGAGGAATAGTTGTGAACCAAAAAGGGTTTACGCTCATTGAAATGTTGATCGTCCTGATGGTCATTTCCGTGCTGCTGCTCATTGCGATTCCGAACATTGCGAAACATAACAGCATGATTAACGAAAAAGGGTGCGAAGCGTTTCTGAACACCGTGCGGGCGCAAGTGAAGGCATA
Source organism: Geobacillus lituanicus (assembly GCF_050994965.1). Lineage (NCBI taxonomy): Bacteria > Bacillati > Bacillota > Bacilli > Caryophanales > Anoxybacillaceae > Geobacillus > Geobacillus lituanicus. The sequence continues at coordinate 2,569,072 of NZ_CP194773.1, read as the reverse complement.
CGAGATGGAACATAACAAAATTCCGACCGTTCAGGAGCTGCTTGATGGCCGCTACATTAAATCGGGCAAGTGCCCGAACGGCCACGCGATTCAAATTAGCGAGAGCGGCGATGTGAGCGAAAGTGGCTCGTAACGGCGGATTTACGCTGCTTGAAATGCTGGTCGTTTTATCGGTCGTCCTTTTGCTGTCGGTGTTGGCTGTTCCGGCGTTCGGCGGGGCGGTGCGCCAGCAGGAGGAAGCGCATATGCTGGCCGTGCTGCGCGCCGACTTGTACAGCGCGCAGCAGCACGCCATCGCCCATCGGAGGAAGGTGTCCGTCTTTTTCAGCAATGGACGCGGTGAGTATAGGGCGGTCGAAGGAGGAAGCGGCCGGACGGTCGTCGTCCGCTCGCTTCCTGCGCCTTGGCGGTTTCAGCTCAGCACGCTCCGTAATCCGCTCATCTTTACCGATAATGGCAATATCGAGCAAGCGGGAACTGTTTGGGTGAAAAGCGGCCGGGGCAGCTACAAGGTGACGTTTTTGCTCGGGAAGGGGCGGTTTTATGTGCAAAAAATGTAGCCGCGGATTTTTGCTCATGGAAGCGTTGTTCGCGTTGGCGCTGTTATGGACGGCGGCCGCCGTTTTTCTGCCTATGTTGATGCAAATGGAGCTTGAACGGAACAACCTCGCTCTTGAAGAACAAGCGCAGCGGCTGCTGGCCATTGCGCTGTATGAGGAGCCGCTTGTCGGTGAAACGAAGGCATCGATTGGGCGGACGGTGTTTCGGCTTCGGGCGTATGAGGAAGGAGGGCGGATGTGGAAAGTCTGTGTGCGTTGGAACGATTATGCCGGCCGCGAAAAGGAGCAGTGCGGGTACAGCAAGCGATAGGAAGTAAGGAAGGCGGGTTTGCATTGCTTGAGGCATTGATGGCCTTGGCTGTTGCTTTAGCGGTGGCCGCGGTCATCCCGGCGCTGCTTGCTGTCCGCCCGCTCGCCGCAGAGCCGAGCGACGGGTTTGCGCGCTTGGAATGGAGGCTGTTTTTGCAGCAGCTGCAAATCGAGTTGAATGAAGCGAAAAAATGGTCGACGGATGGCCATGTGCTGTACTTACACAAATGGAATGGCGAGACGGTCAGTTTCTCGTTGGTTGCACCAAAAGCGGAACTGATTCGTCAAGTGAACGGAGCAGGCTACGAGACGGCGCTCCGCCATGTGCGGGCGGTGTCCTATCGCATCGGCGCCCATGGCTTGTTTTTGCAAGTGACAGCCGATGACGGCAAGGTGTGCGACGCGTTTGTGGCGCGGATGTTTTAGGCAAGGCGGCGCTAAGCCTGGAACGAGGCGAGCGCATCATTGAGGCTTTATGGCCTCATGCTTTGCGCGGTGTCGGCAAGGAGGAAAAGACGCAAGGGGGGAGGACAAATGGGCCGCCAAGATGGGGTGATTTTCCCGCTTGTCGCGGTCGTCGCGTTGCTGCTAGCGTTTTTTATGACGAATGCCGCACTTTTATACGAGGCGGAGCAGCAGGCGGCGCACGCCGTCCGGCAGGCGGCTGAGGCGGATGAGCTCGTGCAAATGGCGGTGTTTGATGTAAAGGAACAAATTGCAGCAACGGCTGCTGTGACAACGAAACAGGAAGGAAAGTGGACGTATCCGCGCGGGGAGGCGGTCTGCCGGTGGCAAAAGGAAACGGAGGCGAGCGTCCGGGTTTTCTTGACGGTTCGCTCGGCGGCCGGACTGCAGCGGACGGTCGCCTTCACCGTTGCCCTTCCATCGCTCGATATTACGGAATGGACGGAGCAAAACGGGTGAACTGCTCCGCCGGCCGAAATTCATCTCCCGCCTACTCATCGGGCTGTGCCATTTACGTTTCTTGAGGAGGGGACTTCTTTCGGAAAACGGTTAAAAAAGGAAAGATGAGGAAAAACTAAAAGAAAAAAGGGGGGCTTCGATGGCAGTCAACGACTATGTCAAATTTGTCACCCAGCGGTTCGTCACGTATATGGATATGCCAAAAGAGGAGCGGGCGCGGCGGCGGAGCGCGCGCAAACAAGAGCGGCCGCCGCTCTCTTACCGCTTGTTCGGCATCGTGCCGCTTTCACTCCGTTTGTTGTTTCGGCGCCGCCCGTAATGGGCGCCCGCTGGCTTGCAGCCGGCGGGCGTTTTTGATGGAGAGGGATGGCGGAATCCGCGCCGGGCTCAGGCTGCAGGCTTTCCGCACGGCAGCTCACGATGTGCGAGGCAGCAAGTAAAACAGCCCGCCGTTAATGACGGAAACGGTGATGCGCGGCTTGTACTGTTTTTCAAGCGCTTCTTTCTCGATATAATAACACTCCGGCTTTTCTTCCGCCTCTTTGTAAAACTCATCAAGCAAAGCTAAATCGTCGGCCCAGCGCCGGCGCGCTTCCTCGGCCCATGCATGATCGTCGGCGGCAATGCGGCCGCGGATATATTGCTCGAGGCGGGCGATGCCACTTGGCGGCTTAATGAGCGGCGAAATTGTAAAACAATAGTCCGGGATTTTCGGCGTCAGCCGGCGCGCGCGGAGCCGCTCGTGGAACGATTCGATGATCGTGCCGCTGATGAGATGAAGGCCGAGAGAGACGACGGCGTCTTTTTTTCGGTCGCATTCGTAGGAAATGACAACGTTCATCCCAAGCCATGGATGAAGGGCGGCATGGCCGGCGAGCGGGGCGTCCGGCTCTTCGTACAAACGAATGAAGCTGCCGCGTTTTTGCGCCGAGCGGAACAGCTGGTGTAGCCGCGGCGCCCCGAAATGAAGCCGGTCGCCTTTCAGCTTTTCCGTCCGTTCGCTTGGGCGGGTAATCAGTGTGAGCTGCATCGGCTGCGGGACGCCGCCCGTCCGTTCGATGTAATGCCAGTAAAACGGCCGGTTCATCAGCTCTTTATCCATTTCTGGCGTCAGCTGGACCGTCATATAGTCGTCATTCGCTTCCAACAACGTGCACCCGTTGGCGGCAAAATAACGCTCCACAAAACGACGGATTTCATGTTGCTGCATGCCGTTTGCCTCCTTCCTTTCCGAGCTGCTCCGCCAGCTCGATCATCGCGATGATGTTTTCCATTTTGATTTTCATCTCCCCTTCGCTCCGTGAATGAACGAAGGCGTCTTCGAAGTAGCGTTCCAAGTTGGCGAGGTTCATTTTCGCCAAAATGTCGTCCAGCTCGCCGACTACCCGCTCGAACAAGCGGATTTTCTCATAGAGAAGCGTTAAAATATGCTCTTCGACCGTCTGTTTGACGGCGAAGTTGTAAATGTAAACGTCATCTGTCTGTCCGAGGCGATGGACGCGGCCGATCCGCTGCTCAAGGCGCATCGGGTTCCACGGCAAGTCGTAGTTGATGACATAGCGGCAAAATTGCAAGTTGATGCCCTCGCCGCCCGCTTCGGTGGCGATGAACACTTGGGCGTGGTGTTTAAACAGTTCCTGCATCCAGTCTTTTTTGCCGCGCCGGAAGCCGCCGCGAAACGGGACGGATGAAATGCCATGCTGTTTTAAAAACCATTGCAAATACAGCTGTGTCGCCCGGTATTCCGTAAAAATAATCACCTTATCGTTAATGGAGCGGATCAGTTCAAGCGCTTTTTCCGCCTTTGAATTCGTCGTGACGGCGTTGATTTTTTCCAGCACCTGCTCAAGCGCTTCAGGAATGGCTCCTTCGCATTTCTCCATCATATTTTTTATGGTTAAAAACAGCGCTTCACGGCTGCTGCACGCCTCGCGAAGCAGCGTGATGAGCGAAAACGAACCGGCGAACGGCTCATGGCGGAGCGCCCTCACTGCTTCGTACAGTTCGCGCTCTTCATCCGTAAACTCGATCAACACCGGCTCGACATGGCGCTTCGACCATTCGATCGGTGTATCGGCGCGGCGGTTGCGGATCATTACTTTGTTGACGAGCGCTTTTAAATGCTCGTTCACCTGCACCGCCCTTGTTTTGCCGTATGTTTTGGCAAACTGCTCGGCGTTGCCTAAATGGCCGGGCTTCAAAAGTGAGACGAGGTTGAAGATTTCCTCAATCCGGTTTTGAATCGGCGTCGCCGTCAGCAACAAACAAAACTTCTTTTTTAAATTTTGCACAAACTCGTAGTTTTTCGTTTTGTTGTTTTTCAGTTTGTGCGCCTCGTCGATGATGATCATATCGTATGGCTGTTCGTAAATGATGGAGCGGTGCGGCTCCTTTTTCGCTGTATCGATCGAAGAAACCACAATGTCGCACTGTTCCCAGACGTAGCTCTTTTTTTGCTGGACGGCCGGGATGAAAAACTTTTCATTCAATTCTTTCACCCATTGTGAAACAAGGGAGGCGGGAACGAGAATGAGCGCTTTTTTCACAAGGCCGCGAATCATATACTCTTTTAGGACGAGCCCGGCTTCAATCGTTTTGCCAAGTCCGACTTCATCGGCCAAAATCGCTTTGCCGTTCATCTCTTCAACGACGCGGCGCGCCACTTCGAGCTGGTGCGGGAGGATCGTCAAATGCGGCAAGTGCTTAGGCGCCTGCAGGCCGTCAAATTCCGGCACGCTTAAATGATGGGCCGCCTCTAACGCCAGCTCATACATTTCCCAGCTTGCCCACGGTCCGTCTTTTTCAATGCGCTCAAGAAATTCCTTTTTCCACGTCTCGTCCATTTCGATCGCAATGTTCATGTCCATCCCCTTCCCTTTTGACGAATGTTTATTCCGTAAAAATCCTCTTTGTTAGACAAAACAAGAACATTTTGACGGATAATTTCTATAAAAGTTCGATCATTTCCTATTGCCCTTTTTGAGTGGTTAATGGTAGTATAAATTTAGAACATTCGCATGAATGGCGGTCAAGGGCGTTTCTTAGTATGCCCGCTTTGGAAAATTTTATTGATCGGCGGATGACGGCAAGGGGAGAGACTACGGAATGTAGCGCCGAAGGAGCAAGCGGAAACGCGAATCTCTCAGGCAAAAAGACTCTTGCTTGACGCAGCTCTGGAGAGCGCCTGCCTATCGGCGGGCCACCCAAGGGGAAACCGTCGGGACCTCGCTGCCGCCAAGGCGCAGGCAAGCGGCCGACGGGAAACTTTCAGGTGCCAGGACAGAGCCTCTCTTTTTCGCAAAGGGGGGAGTCTGTCCTTTTTTGCGTCATGCATTTCGATGAGGGAGGGAATCGCCTTGTTAAAGCGCACGCCGCTATTTCCGGTATACGCCCGTTACAACGCCAAAACAGTCGAATTTGGCGGCTGGGAAATGCCGGTGCAGTTTTCAAGCATCAAGGAAGAGCATGAAGCGGTAAGGACGCGCGCCGGACTGTTTGACGTCTCCCACATGGGGGAAATTGCGGTCCGCGGCCGCGGAAGCCTTGCCTTTTTGCAAAAACTGATGACGAACGATGTCGCCAAGCTTCGTCCAGGGCGGGCGCAATACACGCTCATGTGCAACGAAGATGGCGGCACGGTCGATGATTTGCTTATTTATCAAAAAGGAGAGAGCGACTATTTGCTTGTTGTCAACGCCGCCAATACGGAAAAAGATTTTGCCTGGCTGAATAAGCACATCGATGCGGATGTCGAGCTTGACAACGTTTCTGCGCAAACGGCGCAGCTTGCTCTGCAAGGACCAGCGGCCGAACGCGTGCTGCAAAAATTAACCAATCTGGATTTGCCGGCGATGCGTCCGTTTTCGTTCCAAGACAATGTGGAAGTGGCCGGCGTAAAGGCGCTCGTCTCACGCACCGGCTATACGGGCGAAGACGGGTTCGAGATCTATTGCCGGGCAGAGGATGCCATCACGTTATGGGAGGCCATTTTAACAGCCGGGGCCGAAGACGGCGTCCTCCCATGCGGACTGGGAGCGCGCAATACGCTCCGGTTTGAGGCGTGTCTGCCGCTTTACGGCCAAGAATTGTCCGAAACGATCTCCCCGCTTGAAGCCGGGCTCGGGTTTGCCGTCAAAACGGAAAAAGAATCGCCGTTTATCGGCCAGGCCGCGTTAAAGCGGCAAAAAGAAGCCGGACCGCCGCGGCAGCTTGTCGGCATCGAGATGATGGACCGCGGCATTCCGCGCCATGGCTACCGGGTATTTGCCGGGAGCGCTGAAGTCGGATTCATTACGACCGGCACGCAGTCGCCGACGCTGAAGAAAAACATCGGGTTGGCGCTCGTGACAGCGGATGTTGCCGCAGCCGGTCAGGTCGTGGAGGTGGACATTCGCGGCAAGCGCTTGAAGGCGAAGATTGTACCGATCCCGTTTTACAAGCGGACGAAGTCATAAGCAAGAAGTCATAAGCAAGGAGGAAAATACGGTGCTCCATCGTTATTTGCCGATGACGGAAGAAGACAAGCAGGAAATGTTGCGAACGATCGGCGTTGCATCCATTGATGAGCTGTTCGCCGACATTCCAGAACAAGTGCGTTTTCGCGGCGAGTTGAACGTGAAACCGGCGAAGTCGGAGCCGGAGCTATGGAAAGAGTTAAGCGCGTTAGCGGACAAAAACGCCAACGCCAAGCAATATGTTTCCTTTTTAGGAGCGGGCGTGTATGACCACTATATTCCGGCCGTGGTCGACCACGTCCTGTCGCGCTCCGAATTTTATACGGCGTATACGCCGTACCAGCCGGAGATTTCCCAAGGCGAACTGCAAGCCATTTTTGAGTTCCAAACGATGGTATGCGAGCTGACAGGCATGGATGTCGCCAATTCGTCGATGTACGACGGCGGCACGGCGCTCGCGGAAGCGGTGCTGCTTGCTGCTGCTCATACGAAGCGGACGAAAGTGCTTATTTCCGCGGCCGTTCACCCGCAATACCGCGATGTCGTGCGCACGTATGCGAAAGGGCAGAGATTAGAGGTAAAAGAAATTGCGTACGACGGCGGTGTTACCGATCTTCAAGCGCTTGAAGCGGAAATGGGGGATGACGTGGCGTGTGTGGTCGTCCAATACCCGAACTTCTTCGGGCAAATCGAGCCGCTCAAAGCGATGGAGCCGCTCGTCCATGAAAAGAAAAGCCTGTTCATTGTCGCGAGCAATCCGCTTGCCCTTGGCATTTTGACCCCGCCCGGCGCATTGGGGGCGGACATCGTCGTCGGCGATATGCAGCCGTTTGGCATCCCGATGCAGTTCGGCGGCCCACATTGCGGGTATTTCGCTGTCAAAGCGCCGCTGATGCGGAAAATTCCAGGCCGGCTCGTCGGGCAAACGAAAGATGAAGACGGGCGCCGCGGGTTTGTGTTGACGCTGCAGGCGCGCGAGCAGCATATCCGCCGCGATAAAGCGACATCCAATATTTGCTCGAACCAGGCGCTGAATGCCCTCGCCGCCTCGGTGGCGCTCTCGGCGCTCGGAAAACGGGGCGTAAAAGAGATGGCGACGATGAACATGCAAAAGGCGCATTATGCGAAACAGGCATTCGAACAGCACGGGGTTGTGTCGCCGTTTGCCGGTCCATTTTTCAATGAATTCGTCATCCGGCTCAACCGTCCGGTTTCTGAGGTGAACGCCCGCCTGCTCGAAAAGGGGATCATCGGCGGCTACGACCTTGGCGGTGATTATCCGGAACTTTCCAATCATATGCTTGTTGCTGTCACCGAACTGCGCACGAAAGAAGAAATCGATCGGTTCGTCAATGAATTGGGGGATTGCCATGCATAACGATCAACCGCTTATTTTCGAACGAAGCAAGCCGGGACGGATCGCCTACAGCCTGCCGGCGCTCGATGTTCCGGCTGTCGATGTCAGCGAGCTTGTGCCGCCCGATTATTTGCGTTCTGAAGAACCGGAGCTGCCGGAAGTATCGGAGCTCGATTTGATGCGCCATTACACGGCGCTTTCCAAGCGAAACCACGGCGTTGATTCCGGGTTTTACCCGCTTGGATCGTGCACGATGAAATACAATCCGAAAATCAATGAAAACGTCGCCCGTCTCGCCGGGTTTGCCCACATCCACCCGCTGCAGCCGGAAGAAACGGTGCAAGGGGCGCTTGAGTTGATGTACGACTTGCAGGAGCATTTAAAAGAAATCACGGGCATGGATGCGGTCACCTTGCAGCCGGCCGCCGGCGCCCATGGCGAGTGGACCGGGCTCATGATGATCCGCGCTTACCATGAGGCCAACGGCGATTTCAACCGGACGAAGGTAATCGTCCCGGATTCGGCGCACGGTACGAATCCGGCGTCGGCAACCGTTGCGGGGTTTGAGACAGTGACGGTCAAATCGACTGCCGCCGGCCTTGTTGATTTGGAGGATTTGCGGCGCGTCGTCGGCCCTGACACAGCGGCGCTCATGCTCACGAACCCGAACACGCTCGGGCTGTTTGAAGAGCAAATCGTCGAAATGGCGGAAATCGTCCATGCAGCGGGCGGCAAGCTGTACTATGACGGCGCGAACTTAAACGCCATCCTCGGCAAGGCGCGCCCTGGCGATATGGGCTTTGACGTCGTCCATTTGAACTTGCATAAAACGTTCACCGGCCCGCACGGCGGCGGAGGGCCAGGATCGGGCCCGGTCGGGGTGAAAGCTGACCTTGTGCCGTTTTTGCCGAAACCGGTCATCGCCAAAGGGGAAAACGGCCGTTGCTACCTTGACTACGACCGTCCACAGTCAATCGGCCGCGTCAAGCCGTTTTACGGCAATTTCGGCATCAACGTCCGGGCGTACACGTACATCCGCTCGATGGGGCCGGACGGTTTGAAAGCGGTGAGCGAATACGCCGTTTTAAACGCCAACTATATGATGCGCCGTCTTGCCGAGTATTACGATTTGCCGTATGACCGCCATTGCAAGCATGAGTTTGTCTTATCCGGCAAGCGGCAAAAGAAACTTGGCGTCAGAACGCTTGACATCGCGAAACGGCTGCTTGATTTCGGCTTCCATCCGCCGACCATTTACTTCCCGCTCATCGTCGAAGAGTGCATGATGATTGAGCCGACCGAGACGGAGTCGAAAGAGACGCTCGATGCGTTCATCGATGCGATGATTCAAATTGCCAAGGAAGCGGAAGAAACTCCGGAAATCGTTCAAGAAGCGCCGCATACGACGGTCGTCAAGCGGCTTGATGAAACGACCGCAGCGCGCAAGCCGATTTTGCGCTATCAAAAGCCGACAAACTGATCCGTGATACCGACAAACGGCTCGCCCGACAGTGGGCGGGCCGTTTCGTTTGGGGACAGCTGCATTGCTATGGCGGCATTGACAGAAAAGTCTAGTTAGTTTATTATATAAACTAATAACAATGGCTGATCCATCATTCGCGGTGCATACTATATAGATGCAATTTAAAGCTTTAACATTTTTCGTCTTTGCCGGTCATTGCATCCGACTGTCGAGTGACCGAACAACGCCGCTTAAAGACCCATGAATGGGTCTGTGAAGCGAGTCGTTGTTCGGTCTTCCGTCACGCTAAGGCGTGACGGAGGCAAGCCACACGCTTGCCTTCGACAGTCGAAAATGGGCAAACCACTTTTCTGTCAAGGATATGTTAAACTTCTTTGTTGCATCTATTAAAAGTCATGACGAAAAGGATGACCGAAAACATGAGGACAGGGAACATCACTCTTGTCAAAAAAATGAATAAACAGCTCGTCCTGAAATTGATCCGCGACCAACACCCGATTTCACGCGCCGATATTGCGAAAACGACCGGACTGAATAAAGCGACGGTTTCAGCGCTCGTCGATGAGCTGATCGCCGAGCATTTCGTCCATGAAAGCGGAATCGGCGAGTCAACCGGCGGGCGCCGGCCGCTCATGCTTCGCTTCAACGCCGACGCCGGCTCGCTTATCGGCGTTGAGCTGGGGGTGAACTATTTGTATGCCGTGTTGACCAATTTAAACGCGGACATTCTTTGGGAGCAGCGGCGTTCGTTCCGCCCGTCCGAAGGGCAGGAGGCGATTGTCGGCGAGATGGCCGAATTGGTTGAAGCCGCGGTCCGCCGGGCGCCGACGACGCCGTACGGCGTAATGGGAATCGGCATCGGGGTGCCGGGCGTTGTCCATACGGAAAGCGGGACGGTGATTTTTGCGCCGAACTTGCGTTGGGGCGATGTGGCGTTGGCATCGGCCTTGCAAAAGCGATGGCCGCAATATCCGGTTATTGTGGAAAACGAGGCGAAACTGGCGGCGCTTGGCGAAAAATGGTTCGGCGTCGGCAACGAGTTCGCCCACTTTGTTTACATCAGCGCCGGCATCGGCATTGGCGCCGGCGTCGTTCTTCACCATCAGCTCTATCGGGGTGTCAGCGGCCTAGCTGGTGAAATCGGCCATCATACGATCGATGTCAACGGCGTCCGCTGTACTTGCGGCAATACCGGCTGCTGGGAAATGTACGCTTCACAAAAATATATTGAACGCCGTTTGGCCGAAGAAGGCCGTTCGGAGTGGCTGGACGACCGCTTTTCCATCGCCGCGATGGCGCTGGCGGCGGAAAGCGATGAACCGTTGGCCGGCATTTTGGCGGAAACGGGGCGTTATCTCGGCATCGGACTGTTGCAGGTGATCTACGCGTACAATCCGGAGGCGATCATTATCGGCGGCCCGCTGGCCCAAGCGGGCGAGTATGTGATCGGTCCGGCGCGCCAAGAAGTGAGAAAGCGAATTCTCGTCAAAAAAGAAAGCGAGCCGTCCATCATCGCCTCGAAGCTGAAAGAGAAAAGCTGCGCCATCGGTGCGGCTGCTTCGGTGCTTGAGGCGGTCGTCCTGCCGCCGGAATTTGAGACGGCTCCTTGACGGCTGCAACAGCAAAGGCGCCTGCCTAGTCCGGCAGCGCGCCTCTTTTTGCTGATCGCTACGCTTTTTTCTTCACTTTCCCGGTCCACGTTTTAAATCCGCCTTTTAAATGGTACAAATCGCGATACCCTTTCCGGTAAAGCATTTGCGCGGCTCGCCCGCTGCGCAGTCCGTTTTGGCAATATAAATAAATCGGCTGGTCTTTGCGCAATTCTTTCATGCGCATGCGCAGTTGGGTCAGCGGGATGTTGCGCGCCCCTAAAATATGTCCAGCCGCAAACTCATCCGGTTCGCGGACGTCGACGAGTTGCGCTTTTCGATAACCGGCGCGGAACTCTTCCTCTGTCAATGCTTTGACAATTCTCTTCTGCCAGAAGTACGTAATGACGGAATACACGATGATTGCGCCGAGAATAATGAGCAATGCTTCCACCCGTCATGCCTCCTTTCGCTTCGTCTGCTATTTCCTATTATATAAAGTCGCCGCCGGGAAGCAAAGAGGTTTTCGCGATGCCATTTTTCTTTCCTTCACCGGCGTTGTTTGCTAAACTAATAAAGGCGGCCAAAAGCGTCCCGCCCCTTGACGGTGGTCGACAAGCCGCCGCAGCGTTTAGAGTATGGAACAATAGAGAAGGTGGAACGATGGCAAAAGAAGTATGGCGCTTTATCGATTCCGGCTATTGCCCGCCGGCGTTCAATATGGCGCTCGATGAGGCGCTTCTCGATTGGCACAGCGAAGGAAAAATTCCGCCGACGATCCGCTTTTACGGCTGGAATCCGCCGACGTTGTCGATCGGCTATTTTCAAAAAGTGGAGAAAGAAATTGATTTAGACGCGGTCAAACGGCACGGCCTCGGCTTTGTCCGTCGGCCGACCGGCGGGCGCGGCGTCCTGCACGATAAAGAATTGACATACAGCGTCATCGTCTCTGAGTCGCACCCGGCGATGCCGAAGACGGTGACGGAAGCATACCGCGTCATCTCCCAGGGCATTTTGGAAGGATTTCGCTTCCTTGGGCTTGACGCGTATTTCGCCGTGCCGAAAACAGAAGAAGAAAAAGCGGATTTGCGCAGCCCGCGCTCGGCTGTTTGCTTTGACGCACCGTCGTGGTACGAACTTGTCGTTGAGGGGCGGAAAATCGCCGGCAGTGCGCAAACGCGGCAAAAAGGCGTCATTTTGCAGCATGGTTCGATTTTGCTCGATTTGGACGAAGACTTGCTGTTCAGCTTGTTTAAATATCCAAACGAGCGGGTGAAAGAGCGTCTGCAGCGCGATTTTAAAAAGAAAGCCGTCGCGATCAATGAGTTGACGAGCCGCACGGTGACGATCGAGGAAGCGAAAGAGGCGTTTTACAAAGGATTTGAAAAAGGATTGAACATCGTATTGGAACCGTACACGCTCACCGCCGAAGAGTTGGCGTACGTCGAAGAGCTGGCGCGGACGAAATACGAAAGCGATGAATGGAACTTTAAGCGTTAGGCGGCAATATGGAACATCGCTCCTGTTTTGGCAAAAACGGCATGGCTGGTCCGTTTTTCGCCGTTTTTTGTCTTTTTTTGCTTGACAAAAACGAAATGATTTGTTCTAAATCACAATATATAGTATGATTTTCGTAAAAAATCATACTATATATTGTTTTTTTCTGTTTGATATGGTAAGGTAGAGAAGACAGGGCAACATTGGCAAAAACATGAGAGATTATATAATTATATAAAAGAGGAGAGATAGGAGAATGACGGTGGCGTCGTCCGAAAAAATGAAAATCAATATTGACAAGCTGAACGAGGATATCCGCCTATTTCCGCAAGTGCATCCGATTACGCCGGATATGCACATCACCCATAAAGGCGTATCCCGTTTGGTCATGTTGGACCGTTATTCGTTTAAGGATACGGAAAAGCTGACGCTCACACCGGGCGATTTCGTTGTGTTGACGATCAAGGAGGACCCGAAATTCCCAGCCCGCGGTCTCGGTTTTATCATCGATATTGACTGGGAGGCGAAAAAAGCGCGCGTGTTGATTGAAGACGAATACCGGCACGTGCTCGAAGGCGAGGAGGCGGAAACCGGCATTGTCCTTCGATCGCTCGACATTATCGACAAGCCGCTCGAGATTTTCTATGAGCAAATCGCCAAGCGCAATGCGACCGGGCTGGCGGCGGTGGAAAAGACCGAAGAAAAGCGGAAAGAGTGGTTCGAAAAGTTTTATCAAGAGCTCGCCAGCTTGAATTTTGTTCCGGCCGGCCGCGTGTTGTACGGGGCGGGTTCAGGCAAGGAAGTGACGTATTTCAACTGCTATGTGATGCCGTTTGTGAAAGATTCGCGCGAAGGCATTTCCGAACATCGGAAGCAGGTGATGGAAATTATGAGCCGCGGCGGCGGCGTTGGGACGAACGGCTCGACATTGCGGCCGCGCCATACGCTTGCGCGCGGGGTGAACGGCAAATCGTCCGGGTCGGTCTCATGGCTTGACGACATTGCGAAGCTGACCCACCTTGTCGAGCAAGGTGGCTCCCGCCGCGGCGCCCAAATGATTATGCTGGCCGACTGGCACCCGGACATTATCGAATTCATCGTCTCGAAAATGCAAAACCCGCGAATTTTGCGCTACCTGCTTGAAAATATGGAAGACGAGGGCATCAAAAAAGCAGCGCGCGACAAACTGAAATTCACGCCGCTCACCGAGCGGGAGCGGACGATGTACGAAGCGATCGTCCGGTATAAAAACGCGCCTGACTACGGCGGCTTCACAGAGGAAATTATCAAAGATGCCGAAGAAAAACTGCGCACCGGCGGTACATACACGGTGCACAACCCGGACTTTTTGACCGGTGCGAACATTTCCGTCTGCTTGACGAAAGAATTCATGGAAGCGGTCGAAAAGGACGAAGAATACGCGCTGCGCTTCCCGGACGTAGAAACGTATTCTGAAGAAGAAATGCGCATTTACAATGAAAAATGGCATGAAGTCGGCGATGTGCGCGAATGGGAACAAATGGGCTACCGCGTCCGCGTCTACCGGAAAATCCGCGCCCGCGAGCTTTGGAAGTTGATCAACATTTGTGCGACGTATTCAGCCGAGCCGGGCATTTTCTTCATCGACAATGCCAATGAAATGACGAACGCTCGCGCGTACGGACAAAAAGTCGTGGCGACCAATCCGTGCGGGGAACAGCCCCTTGCGCCATATTCAGTCTGCAACTTGGCCGCCATTAACTTGGCGAACATGGTGGACAAAGAGCGGAAAGTCGTGGACTATGAAAAACTGAAGCGTACGGTTGAAATCGGGGTGCGGATGCAAGACAACGTCATTGATGCTACGCCATACTTCCTTGAGGAAAACAAAAAACAGGCGCTCGGCGAGCGCCGCATCGGCCTTGGCGTCATGGGGCTTGCCGACTTGCTCATTTACTGCGAAAAAGCGTACGGCTCCGAGGAAGGAAATCAACTTGTGGACGAACTGTTCCGCACGATCGCCACGACCGCTTACCGGGCCTCGATCGAGCTGGCGAAAGAAAAAGGCAGCTTCCCGTTTTTGGTCGGCGAAACGGAAGAAGAAACGCAAAAGCTGCGCGAAGCGTTCATCAACACCGGTTACATGAAACGGATGCCGGATGACATTCGCCAAGATATTTTGAAATACGGCATCCGCAACTCACACTTGCTGACGGTGGCGCCGACAGGATCGACGGGAACGATGGTTGGCGTCTCAACCGGGCTGGAGCCGTACTTCTCGTTCTCGTACTACCGGAGCGGGCGCTTGGGCAAATTTATCGAAGTGAAAGCGGACATTGTCCAAGAATATTTGGACAAACATCCGGAAGCCGACCCGAACCATTTGCCGCCTTGGTTTGTGACGGCGATGGACTTGCCGCCGGAAGCGCACGCCGATGTGCAATGCATCATTCAGCGCTGGGTCGACTCGAGCTTGTCGAAAACGGTCAACGCGCCGAGAGGCTACACCGTCGAGCAAGTGCAAAAAGTGTACGAGCGTTTATGGCGCGGCGGCGCGAAAGGCGGCACCGTCTACGTCGACGGCAGCCGCGATGAGCAAGTGTTGACGTTGAAAGCGGAAGAAAACCGGATCGAAGAACAGCTAGAACTGCTTCCAGAAGAACAAGAGGAAAAAGAAACGAAACGCGCCGTCGTGCTTGTCGATACGATTCAAGATGTGCGCGCCACCGATGTGACGATCGGCTCCGAAATCGGCAACATTTGCCCGATTTGCCGCGAAGGAACGGTCGAAGAGATCGGCGGCTGCAACACGTGCACGAACTGCGGCGCCCAGCTGAAGTGCGGCCTGTAATGGTGATACGGATGGGTTTGGATGGATGAAACGCTGGTTTCCGTAGAGGAACCGGCGTTTTTTTACATAAAAGGCAAAAGCCAAAATATAGTGGTGAAAGGAGTGGATTTATCTAGTTTGACGTTTGAGCTCATCCAGCATCGGTTTACCAGGCCGGCCAAGCGGGTCATCGAGCAGCGTTACCCGAAAACCAAGCTCGATTTGGACGAATCGAAGCGCAAGTATAAGTGGGGGCGGTACGGCATCGGCAAATACGTGTATCGTGACGAGGAGGCGCAGGAGCTGGAGGAAACGATGCGTTCGTACATTGCCCGCTTTTTCCCGGCGGCTGAGGTGCAGTATTTTACGTAATGCCCCTTTTATGGTACAATAGAAATGATTGCTATTTTTGTCTGCCAAAAGGGCCGACGCATCGGAGTGACGGTATAGGCCGGGGGATTTGCTGGCGGCAGGCAAACGTTGCAGGAGGGGACAAACGTTGCCGACACCGAGCATGGAAGATTATATTGAGCAAATTTACATGTTGATTGAAGAAAAAGGCTATGCCCGCGTTTCGGACATCGCGGAAGCGTTGTCCGTTCACCCTTCTTCAGTGACGAAAATGGTGCAAAAGCTCGATAAAGATGAATATTTGGTGTATGAAAAGTACCGCGGCCTTGTCTTGACGCCGAAAGGAAAAAAAATCGGCCAACGGCTTGTGTACCGCCATGAGCTGCTTGAGCAGTTTCTTCGCCTCATTGGCGTCAACGAAGAAAACATTTACCGCGATGTGGAAGGGATTGAACACCATTTGAGTTGGAACGCCATCGACCGGATTGGCGATTTGGTGCAATATTTTCAAGAGGACGAACGCCGTCTTGAGGCGTTGCGCGACGTGCAAAAGCGCAATGAGCAAGGGGAGTAAGCGACTGCTTGCTCTTTTTTGTTTGCCGTACTAAATGCCCTCCTTTTTTCTTACATATGTATAAACGGCAAAAAGGGGGAGGCGGCGGTGGACATTGATCTTGTCTTTTCCGGCGGCGGGGTGAAAGGGTTTGCGTTGCTTGGAGCGTATGAAGCGATTGAGGAAAAAGGTCTGCGCTGGAAGCGGCTTGCCGGCACGAGTGCGGGAGCGTTGCTTTCGGCGTTGCTATCGGCAGGCTACAGCGCCCGCGACATCGCCCGACTGCTTGAGGAGTTGGAGTTGGAGCAGTTTTTGGATGAACGGCCGCTATGGATTCCGTTTTCGCTTTGGAAATGGGTGTGCTTGTATTGGCATCTTGGGCTGTATCAAGGAAAGGCGTTTGAGCGGTGGCTCGAGGCGGCGCTCGCCGCCCGCGGCGTGCGGACGTTTCAAGATGTGCCGGCCGGCAGTTTGTATATCGTCGCTTCCGATGTGACGAACGGGCGCATCGTCGTGCTGCCGGACGATTTAGCCATATACGGCATTGACCCTGGGTCGTTTTCCATCGCCAAAGCAGTGCGGATGAGCATCAGCATTCCTTATTTCTTTGAGCCGGTCCGCCTTCGCGGGCGAAACGGTGTGGCTTTCATTGTCGACGGAGGGGTGTTGAGCAACTTTCCGCTGTTTTTGTTCGATGAAGAAAAGAAGAAAAAACGGCCGGTGCTGGGCGTTCAGCTGAGCCCAAAACCAGGGGAGCGGCCGAAACGAACGATCACCAATGCGCTCGATTTGTATGAGGCGCTGTTTGCGGCCATGAGAGAGGCGCATGACGCCCGCTATATTTCGCGCCGCCATGAAAAAAACATCATCTTTTTGCCGGTGGAAAACGTTCTTGCGACCGAGTTTTCCATCGACCTGGAAGCGCGCCGGCGTCTCATTGACTATGGGCGCGAGCGGGCGCGGCAGTTTTTGCGGCGGTGGGCGTTTTGAGCGCCCAAAACAAAAAAGAATCAAGCTAAAAGGAAGCCCGATTCTTTTTTTTGCCTTTTTTGCCCTCGATGACGGTCAAATGCGGAGTCGCCGTTCGCTTTTTCAACGGCCGTTTTAGTTTCGCCGGCTTCGGCTGCTTGCGCGCGGAGCGGGGATGAAGCTTTTTCGACTGCCGCACCGCTTTTAGATACGACAATCGTTCTTTGTTAGTGCGGCGTTGGTAGACGAAACGGTAAAAGAGATAAATCGCGGCTGCAAACAGCGCAACAAACAACAGCTGGCGAAACAGCACCGTCGGATGGGCAAAAAGGGTATACACAATGCCAAGCGTCCCAAGCAAAATCATAAGTCCGGCGAGCGGGTGAACAGCCCTGCGCCGCAATGAATCCACCCCCTTTACGATTACTGCACCGCTTTTTTCGCTTCCGCTTCCGCCTCTAAACGAAGAAGCTGCTGGAACGAAGCGATGGCCACTTCCACTTGGTCGTCGTCCGGCTCTTTTGTCGTCAGCCGCTGCAGCCATAGACCGGGATAGCCCAGCCAGCGCAGCAACGGAATGTCCCTCCATTTATTTGTAAACTGCAGCACCTCAAACGAAACGCCGAGCACGACCGGAATTAAGGCGAGCCGGTTCACAATCCGCAGCCAAAGCGGATCGGTCGGCACGAACAAATACAGAAACAAGCCGACGATGACGGTAAATAAAATGAAGCTGCTGCCGCACCGGTAGTGAAGGCGCGAGGCGCGTTGGACATGTTCGACAGTGAGCGGCCAGCCCGCTTCATAGGCGTTGATCACTTTATGTTCCGCCCCGTGGTATTGAAAGACGCGTTTTACAAGCGGCGTCAAGGAAATAAAGTAAATGTAGCCGAGCAATAAGGCGAGCTTAAAAGCCCCTTCAAGCAAAATTTGCCCCGTTTTTCCCGGGATGAGCGGCTTGAAAGCGGCGGCGAGCAACGCTGGGATGAGCGTGAACACCGTTTTGGCGAACAAAAACGAGAGCACGCCGATCGCGGCGGCGCCGAGAATCAGCGTCAGGTTGGAACTGCTTTCGGCCTCCGTCTGTTCTTCCCCTGGGGCGACGTCATACCGTTCGCTTGCAAACTGCAAATGTTTGGCCCCGGTTGCGCTCGCTTCAATAATGGCGACGATGCCGCGGACAAACGGGATTTTTTTGAAGGCGGCCAGCGTCGGATTGGCGCGGCGCGGTGCGGAAAAGTACTCGATCGTTCCATCGGTGCGGCGAATGGCGGTGACAGAATGCGTTTTGCCGGCAAACATGACCCCTTCGACAACCGCCTGGCCGCCGTATAACGGTTTCTCTTGTTTCATCGGGCAAACACCAACCTATTTTTTATGTTTATTATTTTATTCTACAAGAAACGTCCGGAAACCTCTAGGTTGATGTTACTGTTATGATTTCCAAAAAATCCATTATTTACACAGAGGCGGTCATTTTTTTGCTTGATTCATGGGGCGGCAAATTGCAGGTCATACTAACAGACAAGGAGGTGTAGCATGATGGCGGAACAGAAAGGAAAACTGGAGCAAGAAAAAACGGAACGGCCGATGACGCTCGTGCAAAAAACGATTATCACCGGATTTGTCGGCGGGGTGTTTTGGAGCTTGATGGGCTATTTGGCTTACTTTTTCAACTTCAGCGAAATCAGTCCGAACATGGTTCTCATCCCGTGGGTCGCCGGCGATTGGAAATACGGCAAAGCCGGCAATTATGCGGCTATTGTGTTGATCGGCATCATTTCCATTGCGGCGGCGCTTCTTTACTATGCACTGCTAAGGAACATCCGCGGCATGTGGGCGGGAATGTTGTATGGCGCTGCGCTTTGGGTAGTGGTGTTTTATTTGCTCAATCCGCTGTTTCCGAACGTGAAGCCGGTTGCGGATTTAGAGACGAATACGGTCATTACAACGCTCTGCTTGTACATTTTGTACGGCGTGTTTGTCGGGTATTCGGTTTCTTTCGAGGTGCAGGAAATGAACCGGCCGTCGCCAAGCGCTGAACCGCAGGCGGCCAAGGAAGGAAGCTAAGCTGTCGGCCAAAGCAGGCGCATATGGCGGAAACTGCTGCGATCATGGTAAAATAAAGAAGGTTTCCATATTTTTTAGGCGCAGCCGATCTCGCGCATCGGCAACCGCCAACGTATCACATCGCCTTTGTATTACAATATTCATGGGCAGAGGAGAATGAAACATGGAAAAGCTGGAAAGGCTTCGAGCGTTGCTTGAAGAGCAGCATCTTGACGGGCTGTTGGTGACAAACGGCTGCAACCGCCGCTACATTACCGGATTCACTGGCACCGCCGGCGTTGCGCTTGTCAGCCGCCAAGGGGCGGTCTTTATTACGGATTTTCGCTATGTCGAGCAGGCGGCCAAGCAAGTTGAAGGATTTGAAATCGTCCAGCACAGCGGACCGATCGTCGATGAAATCGCGAAACAAGTGAAGCGGCTCGGGATCAAAACGCTCGGCTTTGAGCAGGAGCATGTGACGTATGCGGCGTACAAGGCGTATGAAGAGGCGATTGATGCCGAGCTTGCGCCGACATCCCATGTCGTGGAAAAGTTGCGCTTGATTAAGTCGGAAGCAGAGATTAAGATATTAAAGGAAGCAGCGGAAATTGCCGATGCCGCATTTGCTCATATTTTGTCGTTCATTCGTCCGGGCGTCAAAGAAATTGAAGTGGCGAATGAGCTTGAATTTTTTATGCGCAAGCAAGGGGCGTCTTCGTCCTCCTTCGATACGATCGTCGCCTCTGGCTACCGTTCGGCGCTGCCGCACGGGGTGGCGTCCGAAAAAACGATCGAGCGCGGCGAACTCGTCACGCTTGATTTCGGGGCTTACTACAAGGGATATTGTTCCGACCTGACAAGGACGGTCGCCGTCGGCCAAGTCAGCGCTGAGCTGCAAACGATTTATGGCATTGTCCTTGAAGCGCAGCGGCGCGGCATGCGCGGGATCAAAGCGGGCATGACCGGCAAAGAGGCTGACGCACTGACGCGCGATTATATTCGCGAACAAGGGTATGGCGATTATTTCGGACATTCAACCGGCCACGGCATCGGCCTTGAAATTCACGAAGGGCCGACGCTTTCGGCCCGCTCCGATGCGGTGCTGGAGCCGGGCATGGTTGTGACGGTCGAGCCCGGCATTTACATCCCGGGGCTCGGCGGGGTGCGCATTGAGGATGATGCGGTCATTACCGCCGATGGGAACGAAGCGCTCACTCATTCGCCGAAAGAACTGATCATTTTATAACGGATAGCGTGAGGAGGATTTCGGGCAATGATTTCAGTCAACGATTTTCGCACAGGACTTACCATCGAGGTCGACGGCGAGATTTGGCGCGTCCTTGAGTTTCAGCACGTCAAGCCGGGCAAGGGTGCGGCGTTCGTCCGTTCGAAACTGCGAAATTTGCGCACCGGCGCCATTCAAGAGCGGACGTTCCGCGCCGGCGAAAAAGTGAACCGGGCGCAAATTGACACGCGCAAAATGCAATATTTGTACGCCAACGGCGATCAACACGTCTTTATGGACATGGAAACGTACGAGCAAATTGAGCTGCCGGCAAAGCAAATCGAACATGAGCTCAAGTTTTTGAAAGAAAACATGGAAGTGTTCATCATGATGTACCAGGGCGAAACGATCGGCATCGAGCTGCCGAATACCGTTGAGCTGAAAGTTGTTGAAACCGAGCCGGGCATTAAAGGCGACACCGCTTCCGGCGGTTCGAAACCGGCCAAGCTTGAAACCGGTCTTGTCGTTCAAGTGCCATTTTTCGTCAACGAAGGCGACACCCTCATCATCAATACGGCTGACGGCACATACGTGTCACGGGCGTAAGAACCTGAACAAGGGCAGCACCGATCCGGAATGTTCCGGGCCGGTGCTGTTTTTATGCGCCAAAGGTGCCCCGTCCTGCTTCGTTGTCCATCCCCGTTTTCACCGGCAAAAACTTCTTCTGAAACGGCTTGTTCCCGCATACGTTTGTACTAATCCATCTCTATTCGCTAAATGAGGAGGGACACATGAAACATTGGCTGCGATCGATCGATTCGTCCGTTTTGGCGATGGCGGGCATGCGGATGTTGTCGGCGCTTATTGAACTGAGTGCAGCGCTGCTGATGTTGGTCTTTAATGATGTAAGAAAGGCGCTCGCCATTAACGCCGTGCTCGCTGCTGTCGGCCCGACTGTGCTGATCGTAACGATGGCGATCGGTCTGCTTTCGCTGGCGGACGAGCTTTCGTTTTCTCGGCTCGCGTTCATCGCGCTCGGGGTGGCGCTCATTTTGTTCGGCATTTACAAGTAAGGCATAAACAGCATCTTCCGCCCATACATATAGACTAGTCCACCAAAAAGGGGGAGGGCCATGGAAGCGGTATGGGGAATTTTGCCGAAAACGATCGCCGCTGTGCTGCAGCAGATGCCTTCCTGGGGGCGCAGCATCGAAGAAATCCGCATCCGTATTTCCCGGCCGCTTGAAGTGATCGTCGATGGGAAGGCCCGCTTGCTGCCATATGAAGTGACGAAAGAGGACGGCGTGTACTTGCTCAACAAGTTGAGCCATTATTCGATTTATGCCGTCGAAGAGGAGCTGAGGCGTGGATTTATGACGATTGAAGGCGGCCATCGCGTCGGGCTCGCCGGCAAAGTCGTTACAGAAGGGGGCAAGGTGAAAGCCATCCGCGATGTCGCCTCCTTTAACATCCGCATTGCCAAAGAGCAAATCGGCATTGCCGATCCGCTGATTCCGTATGTGTATGATGGGCGCTGGCGCCATACGATGATCATCGGTTCCCCGCAGACCGGCAAAACGACGCTGTTGCGCGACGCGGCGCGCCTGATCAGCAGCGGAACTGGGCGCATTCCGGCGCAAAAGGTGGCGATCGTTGACGAGCGGTCGGAAATCGCCGGCTGCGTGAAAGGCATTCCGCAATTTTCGTTCGGCCCACGCCTTGATGTGTTGGACGCTTGTCCGAAAGCAGAAGGGATGATGATGATGATTCGCTCGATGAGTCCGGATGTCATGATTGTGGATGAAATTGGGCGCGAGGAAGACAGCGAAGCGGTGCTGGAGGCGGCGAATGCCGGCGTTTCGATATGGACAACCGTGCACGGGCGCACCGTTCGAGATGTTTGGCAGCGGCCGACGTTGCGTCCGGTCATGGAGCAACGGGTGTTTGAACGGTTTATTGAGCTGACGAACGTCCCGCATCCCGGCTTCATCCGGCGCATTGTTGACGCCAACGGCGCCGTGCTGTACGAGCGGGCGGTGGCGGGCCGATGAAGTGGCTGGGCGCCTTGTTGATTCTTGCCGCCTCCACTTGGATGGGGATGGCAGCCGCCCGCGCCTTGTACGAACGGCCGCGCCAGCTTCGCCAGCTGAAAGCGGCGCTCAGGGCGTTCGAAGCGGAAGTGATGTACGGACATACGCCGCTTGCCGAGGCATCTCAGCATATCGCCCGCCAGACGGCCGCTCCGATTGGCGAGCTGTTTGCCCAGTTTGCGGCGGCGTTGCATGCGTGTGAAACGAGCGTGGCCGAAGCATGGGAAAAAAGCTTGCGGGCTGTATGGGGGAAGACCGCGCTCAAACAAGGAGAGTGGGAAGTGATGAAACAGTTTGGCGCCACGCTCGGCCAGTATGACCGGCTCACCCAGCAACAGCAAATCGCCTTGGCGCTCGCCCATCTTGAGCGGGAGGAAGCGGAGGCGCTGGACGATCAGGCGCGCTATGGCAAAATGGCGAAAAGTTTAGGCGTGTTAGCCGGGCTGCTGCTCGTCATTTTACTCATGTAGACAGGAGGCAGGACGAATGGGCATCGATGTCGATATCATTTTAAAAATCGCCGGCGTCGGCATCGTCATCGCGTTTTTGCATACGGTGCTCGACCAGATGGGAAGGAAAGAATACGCCCAGTGGGTGACGCTGCTCGGCTTTATTTATATTTTGTTTATGGTCGCTTCGATTGTAAGCGATTTGTTTCAAAAAATTAAAGATGTCTTTTTGTTCCGCGGATAGGGGGAGAGGCCATGGACATTTTGCAAATCGTCGGCCTCGGGTTGGTGGCGACATTCCTCGTTGTGCTGCTGCAAGAACAAAAATCAAACCTCTCCTTTTTATTGACCGTTTTTGTCGGCTGCACCATTTTTTTGCTGCTTGTTGACCAAATCAGCGATATTTTGCTGACGCTGCGGGAGATGGCGGAAGGCGCCCACATTCAAATGGTGTACTTGGAAACGATGTTGAAAATTATCGGCATTGCCTACATCGCCGAGTTTGCCGCGCAAATTTCCAAAGACGCCGGCCAAGGGGCGATCGCCGCTAAAATTGAGCTCGGCGGCAAAATCGTCATTTTGGCGCTCGCCGTCCCGATTTTGACTGCCATCATTGAAGCGGTCATCAGCCTCATTCCGGCGGCGCGATAAGGAGGGAACGGATTGAAGCGGACAGCGTTCCTCATTGCGGGGCTGCTCTCTCTCTTTTTTTGCCCGTTCGTCGTACAAGCTGCGAGCGATGGGCCGTCCGTCAGCGAGCAGCTCGCTCATTTGGATGTCAGCGACATCCGCCGTTATTGGGAAACGATCGTCCATGAGTATGGGGGCTTTTTGCCGGAAAGCGAAAAAGGGCCGCTCTCCGATTTTTTAAGCGGCGACCGGCAATGGTCGCCCGTCGAGTGGCTGAAAGCGCTCGCCCGTTATTTATTTTATGAACTGAAAGTCAACGGGAAGCTGCTTGGGACGCTCATTTTGCTCGCTGTCTTCAGCACCGTGCTGCAATCGCTGCAAAACGCGTTCGCCCAGCAGGAGGTAAGCAAAATCGCCCACGCCGTCGTCTACATGGTGCTGTTGTTGCTCGCCTTAAACAGCTTCCGCCTCGCAACCGGCTATGCGCTCGAGGCGGTGCGGACGATGAGCCATTTTATCATCGCCCTCGTTCCGCTTTTGCTCGCCTTGCTCGCCTCCTCCGGCGGCGTCGTATCGGCGGCGTTTTTCCATCCGATCATTTTGTTTTTGATGAACACAACCGGCGTTGTCGTGGAATATGTCACGCTCCCGCTTCTGTTGCTAGCGGCGCTTTTAAGCATCGTCAGCACGCTCAGCGACCGGTACAAGGCGACCCAGCTTGCCGATTTGTTGAACAAGGCCGCCCTCGGTTTGCTCGGCCTCATTTTGACGGTTTTCCTTGGCGTTATGTCGGTGCGGGGGGCAACAGCGGCGGTGGCGGACGGGGTGGCGCTGCGGGCGGCGAAATTTGTCACCGGCAACTTCATCCCGGTCGTCGGCAAGCTGTTTACTGATGCAGCCGATACGGTCGTTGCCGCTTCGATGCTGCTCAAAAATGCGGTCGGATTGGTCGGGGTGGCTGTGTTGTTGATGATTGCCATCTTTCCGGCGGTGAAAATTTTCGCCATCGTCATCATCTACAAACTATCAGCCGCGCTGTTGCAGCCGCTTGGCGGCAGTCCGGTGCTGTCTTGCCTCAACATTATCGGCAAAAGCATCGCCTATGTGCTCGCGGCGCTTTTGATCGTCTCGCTCATGTTTTTCTTCAGCCTCACCGTCATGGTTATGGCAGGGAATATTACGATGATGGTCCGCTAGGAGGAACGTTATGCAGCTTGTGATTGAATGGGTGACGAACATCATTTTGTTTTTGTTGTTTGCCATCATCATCGATTTTTTGCTGCCGTCCGGGACGATGCAAAAATATGTCAAAATGGTCGTCGGACTTTTGCTTCTCCTAATTATGTTGACGCCGGTGCTCCGGATGGCTTCGGCGGATCCGGATCAGCTTGTCGCTTCAGCACTTGCCCGTTTTTCCGACGGCTTCAAGGGGGAAGAGGCGATAAAAAATCAAATGGAACAACAGAAAAAAGAAATACAAGCTTCACAACGCGCATATATTTTAGAACAAATGGCTGTCCAGCTCGAAAACGACGTAAACGGGGAGTTGATGGAAAAGTATGGATTGAAGGCTGATATCAAAGTTTACGCCGATCACAACGAAAATTGGCGCGTGCCAGAGGACATCAAGAAGATTGAAGTGGCGCTTTTGAAACAACGCCCTGCCGGCGCGGTGGAGCCGGTTGTCATCAATACAACAAAGCCGCCGGCTTTGCCCGAGAGCGATGCCTCGCTGGCTGAAGAGGTGCGCGCCTTTCTCGCCGGCAAATGGGAAGTCGATGAAAATAAAATTGCCGTGCAATTTAGAGGGAGGGAATAGGGGGGATGCTCTCGTTTTTCAAACGGTTTCTTTCTTCCCCGCCCAAAGACGGGAACGGGGAAGGGGCGCGAAAACACATGCCGTTCTCATATGTCGTTGTCCTGCTGCTGGCCGGTGTGGCGCTCATGGCGGCGAGTCACTTTGCGGGTAGCGCAGACGATGCCGAAGCCAAGCCTTCCGCCAATCAGCCGGAATCCCCGTCCGAGCCGGCGTTTTTGTCGAGCAAGGAGACAAAGGATAAAGTGATCGCCGCCTATGAGGAACGGTACGAGAAGGAGTTGAAAGCCGCCCTCGAAGCAATTGAAGGGGTTGAGGATGTCACCGTTGTCGTCAACCTTGACTCAACCGAGCTGAAGCTGTTTGAGAAAAAACGCTCGACCCAGCAGCAAACGACCGAAGAAAGCGACAAGGAAGGCGGAAAACGGACGATTGAAAATCAGTCGACAAACGAAGAAGTGATCATCATCCGCAATGGCGACGAGGAAACGCCGCTTGTTGTCGCCACGAAAAAGCCGGATATTCGCGGTGTGCTTGTCGTCGCCAAAGGGGCCGACAACTTGCAAATTAAAAAATGGATCGTCGAGGCGGTGACGCGCGTGTTAAACGTTCCGAGCTACCGCGTCGCGGTCTTGCCGAAAAAATGACTCAAGTAAGGGGAGAGGAGATCGCCATGTTGAAAAAACAAACGGTATGGCTGTTGACGATGCTAAGCTTAGTAGTCGTACTGTCGGTGTATTATGTCACGGCGCCGAAAGAGATGGGCAACAGCCCGGCGCTCACCGCGAATGAGAAAACAGAAAAGCCGGCCAAACAACCAAGCGTAGCGGTGGAAGAGACTAGAGCGAAAGAGGAGCCGTCAACCGCAGGCGATGATTTGTTTACAGCGCTGCGCATGAAAATTGAGGATGAACGGAGCCGGCTGCGCGATGAGCTGAACGCCATTGTCGCTTCAGCGAACGCGACGGAGGAAGAAAAAAGTGAAGCGCTCGACAAAATTGAAAAATTGCAAGCATTGTCCGAAAGAGAAGCAACGTTGGAGACGCTCATCAAATCGAAAGGCGGTTATGAAGACGTGCTCGTGCGCGCCGATGACAACCAAGTGCGCGTGACGATCAAAGCGAAACAAAGCTCAGCTAAATCGGCGAATGAAGTCATTCATATGGTGAAAAAAGAAATTCCGGATGCCCAATATGTCACCGTCGAGTTCCAGCCGGCCGGATGAACGCGCTGCTCTTTGCCAGAGCAGTTTTTTTTGCAATAAAAACCTTTCGTTTGCCCTGCAGTTGTGTGTATAATCGTTATGAATACGTTTGATCACCGCCTGCGAAAGACGGGCTGACACTTGGAGAAAGGTGTGAGAGCGATGAAAATTCAAGAAATCCGCGAATTGATTCGGTTGGTCGATCAATCCTCAATCGATGAATTTGTATATGAGCAAGGAGAAACGAAAGTACATATGAAAAAAGCGGTTGCTGTCGCCGTTGCACCGGCAGCCGCACCGGCGGCGCCCGCACAGGCAGTGGCAGCGGTCGAACCGCCGGCGGCCCCGGCGCCTGCGCCTGTCCAAGTGGCGGCTTCGGAAGTGAAGCCGGCGCCGGAAACGGAACCGCCGGCGGCCAAAGAAGCAAAGCCAGCTGTGGAAGGCAACTTGCATCAAATTACATCGCCGATGGTCGGCACGTTCTACGCAGCGCCGGCGCCGGACAAGCCGCCGTATGTGAAGCCGGGCGACAAAGTGAAAAAAGATACGGTTGTTTGCATCATCGAGGCGATGAAGCTGTTTAATGAAATTGAAGCGGAAGTCGATGGCGAAATTGTCGAGGTGCTCGTGCAAAACGGCCAGCTCGTCGAATACGGCCAGCCGTTGTTTTTGGTCAAGCCTGAATAAGGGAGAGAACGGACGATGATCAAAAAAGTGTTGGTGGCGAACCGCGGGGAAATCGCCGTCCGCATTATTCGCGCCTGCCGGGAGCTCGACATTGAGACGGTCGCCGTCTTTTCGCAGGCTGACCGCGACGCCTTGCATGTGCAGCTGGCGGATGAGGCGTACTGCATCGGGCCGACCGCCTCGAAAGACAGCTATTTGAATTTCACCAACATCATGAGCGTTGCCACGTTGACCGGCTGTGACGCCATTCACCCGGGCTATGGCTTTTTGGCGGAGAACGAGGCGTTTGCCGAGCTGTGCCGCGAATGCAATGTCACGTTCATCGGCCCGAGCCCGGAAGCGATCGCCAAAATGGGGATTAAAGACATCGCCCGCGAGACGATGAGGGAAGCGGGCGTGCCGATTGTGCCGGGCTCGCGCGGCGTTATTGAAAGTCTTGAGGAGGCGCGGGCGATCGCCGCTGAAATCGGTTACCCGGTCATCATCAAAGCGACGGCCGGCGGCGGTGGGAAAGGAATTCGCGTCGCCCGCAACGAAGAAGAGCTCGTCAAAGGCATCAACATCACCCAGCAAGAAGCGGCGACGGCGTTCGGCAACCCTGGCGTTTATATTGAAAAGTATATCGAAGATTTCCGCCATGTCGAAATTCAAGTGCTCGCCGATTCATATGGCAACACCATTCATTTAGGAGAGCGCGACTGCTCGATCCAGCGCCGGCTGCAAAAGCTTGTCGAAGAAGCGCCGTCGCCGGCCCTTGACGACGACATGCGCCGGAGGATGGGCGAGGCGGCGGTCAAGGCGGCCAAGGCGGTCAACTACACGGGCGCCGGCACGGTCGAATTTATTTATGACCACCGGAACAAACAGTTTTATTTCATGGAAATGAATACGCGCATTCAGGTGGAGCACCCGGTCACCGAGCTCATTACCGGTGTCGATTTAGTAAAAGAACAGATCCGCGTCGCTGCCGGTGAAAAGCTGTCGCTCACCCAAGAGGACGTCTCCTTTAACGGTTGGGCGATCGAATGCCGCATCAATGCGGAAAACCCAGCGAAAAACTTTATGCCGTCGCCGGGGAAAATCGCCATGTACTTGCCGCCGGGTGGTCCGGGCGTGCGCGTCGATTCCGCCGCCTACCCGGGCTATACGATTCCGCCGTATTACGATTCGATGATCGCCAAACTGATCGTTCACGCGCCGACGCGTGAGGAGGCGATCGCCCGCATGAGACGGGCTCTTTCGGAGTTTGTCATTGAAGGCATTCATACGACGATCCCGTTTCACATAAAATTAATGGAACATGAGAAATTCCAAAGCGGCGAGTTTAATACGAAGTTTTTGGAGTTATATGATATTATGAAGACGGAATAGGAGGTGCCCCATGTCTGAACATATGTTTGACTCCGAACAGGAGTACACCGGGCTTGGCAAAGTCGAAATTGCACCGGAAGTGATCGAGGTGATCGCCGGCATCGCGGCCAGCGAAGTCGATGGCGTTGCGCAAATGCGCGGCAATTTCGCCGCCGGCGTTGCCGAGCGGTTCGGCAAAAAGCATCACGGCAAAGGCGTCAAAGTCGATTTGCGCGATGACGGGGTTGTCATTGACCTTTATTGCTTCGTCCAGTTCGGCGCGTCGATCCCGAACGTGGCGAAAAAGGTGCAGGAAAACGTGCGCCAGGCGCTTTGGAACATGACCGGCTTGGAAACGAGCGAAGTAAACGTGCACATCGTCGGCATTCAGTTTGAAAGCGGAAAACAGGAGCACGACACCGTCGAACAACGGTGACAAAAACAGAAGGCAGCTGCTTTCGGAGCAGCCGCCTTTTGTTTTTTTCGTCAAAGTCTGTTATTGTAATGAACGAGGCCATCAGCGGAGCCGGCGGTGTAAAATCGGCAGCAAGACGGGCGACGGGAAGGGGCTGGCTTTTTCCGAAAAATATGATAAGATTTTAATATAAATGTTCGTATTTAGAGAGGGGGGAAGGCAATGAAGCGGCATGAAGCGCGGGAAAAAGCGCTGCAGGCGCTGTTTCAAATCGACGTCGGGCACATTCCGCCGGAGGAGGCGCTGGCCAATGTGGCAGGAAGCAGCGAAGCGGATCCATTTTTGCGCCAGCTTGTACTAGGCGTCGTCGAGCACCAGGAGGAAATTGACGAGCTGTTGCGTGCCAATTTGGAAAAGTGGACGCTTGAGCGGGTGGCCAATGTGGACCGCGCCATCTTGCGCATGGCGACGTATGAGATGAAGTATGTCGACGATGTGCCGGTGAGCGTCAGCCTCGATGAAGCGGTCGAGCTGGCGAAAAAATTCGGCGATTGGAAATCCGGGAGTTTTGTCAACGGCGTGCTTTCGAAAGTGAAGGCGGCGCTGCAAAAATAGGACAGGCCGCCGGCTGCGCAAGCTTTCGGCGTCAAGTCAGGCAAACCGATATGGATGGACGAACAAGGAGAGGGGAACGAGATACGATGACAGCACAAATCATCAGCGGAGCAGAACTGGCCGCAACGATTCGCGCCGGGTTGGCGGAAGAAACAGCGAAGTTGAAGGAAAGCGGCGTTGAGCCGGGGCTGGCCGTCATTCTTGTCGGCGACGATCCGGCGTCGCATTCGTATGTGAAAGGGAAGCAAAAAGCGTGCGCTGAAGTGGGCATTCGTTCATTTCTTTACACATTTCCGGCGTCCATCAGCGAAGAGGAGCTGTTGGCGAAAATCCGCGAACTGAACGGCGATCCGGCGGTGCACGGCATTTTAGTGCAGCTGCCGTTGCCGGAGCATATCCGCGAATGGTCGGTCATTGAAACGATCGCCCCGGAAAAAGATGTCGATGGCTTCCACCCGATCAACGTCGGGAAAATGATGATCGGCCAGCCGGCGTTTCTTCCGTGCACTCCGCATGGCGTTCTCGTGATGGTCAAATCTGCCGGCATCGACATTGCCGGGAAGCATGTCGTCGTCGTCGGCCGGAGCAACATCGTCGGCAAACCGGTCGGCCAGCTGTTTTTGCGCGAGCATGCGACCGTCACCTACGCCCATTCGAAAACGCCGGATTTGGCCGCCATCACTCGGCAGGCGGACATTTTGATCGTCGCGGTTGGCAAGGCGCGTCTCATCGGTCCGGACCACGTCAAACCGGGAGCTGTCGTCATTGATGT
This sequence comes from Geobacillus lituanicus, assembly GCF_050994965.1. NCBI lineage: Bacteria > Bacillati > Bacillota > Bacilli > Caryophanales > Anoxybacillaceae > Geobacillus > Geobacillus lituanicus. Next base: position 2,538,915 of record NZ_CP194773.1, on the reverse strand, counting down.
CGGCGTCAACCGTTTGGAGAGCGGCAAACTGTGCGGCGATGTTGATTTTGACGCCGTCAAAGAAGTGGCGGGCTATATCACGCCGGTGCCAAAAGGGGTCGGTCCGATGACGATTACGATGCTGTTGCACAACACGATCGAAGCGGCCCGGCAGCTCGCCGTGAAGTGAGGCGGTTTCGATGGAAGTGAAATACGTCACCGTCGGGGCGCTGACGAAATACATTAAGCGCAAATTTGACGTCGACCCGCATTTGCGCGATTTATGGGTGAAAGGTGAAATTTCCAACTTTAAGCAGCATTCGCGCGGCCATATGTATTTTACCTTAAAAGACAGCCAGGCGCGCATTGCCGCGGTCATGTTTGCCGGCTACAATCAACATTTGCCGTTCCGTCCCGAAGATGGGATGAACGTGCTTGTGCGTGGGGAAATTTCCGTCTATGAGCCGAATGGGAACTACCAGCTATATGTAAAAGAAATGCAGCCGGAAGGCATCGGCCGCCTGTATTTGGCGTATGAGCAGCTGAAGCAGCGGCTCGAGGCGGAGGGGCTGTTTTCTCCCGTCCATAAAAAGCCGCTTCCGGCGTTTCCGCGCTGCATCGGCGTTGTTACATCGCCGACCGGAGCGGCGGTGCGCGACATTATGACGACGATCCGCCGCCGCTATCCGCTTGCGAAAATCATTTTGTTTCCAGCGCTCGTCCAAGGCGACGGGGCGGCGCTGTCAATCGTGCGCGCCATCGAGCGGGCAAATGAGTTCGGCGGGGTTGACGTGCTCATTGTCGGCCGCGGCGGCGGTTCGATTGAAGAATTGTGGGCGTTTAACGAAGAAATCGTCGCCCGCGCCATCTTTGCTTCGCGCGTGCCGGTCATTTCCGCCGTCGGCCATGAGACCGATTTTACGATCGCCGATTTTGTCGCCGATTTGCGGGCGCCGACACCGACGGCGGCAGCAGAACTGGCTGCGCCGCACGTCGGGGAGCTGACTGAGCGGCTCGCCGAGCGGAAATGGCGGATGATCCGCGCCATGAAAGAACAGCTCGCTGCCAGCCAGGAACGGTTGCGGCGGCTTCAAGCATCGTACGCTTTCCGCTATCCAAGGCGGCTGTACGAACAAAAAGAGCAGCAGCTTGACGTGTTGCTCGACCGGCTCGCCCGCCAGCGCGAACGGTTGCTCGACAAGAAGCGCCAACAATGGCGTGAGCTGCGCCTGCGGCTGTGGCGCCATCACCCGGCGGCCGAGCTTGAGCGGACGAAGGAGCGGCAAAAAGCGGCTGCCGGCGCGCTTGAAAAAGCGATGCGCACCGCCTTAGAGCGCCATGCGCTCCGCTTTCGTTCCCATGTCGTGCGGCTTGAGGCGCTCAGTCCGCTCCGCATCATGGAGCGCGGCTACAGTTTGGTGTACAATGAGCGGCGCGAGCTTGTCAAACGAATCGGCCAGCTTCAGGTCGGCGAGCGCCTGTCCATCCGGTTTCAAGACGGACAAGTCGATTGTCAAGTGACGGGAGTGGAGGAGAAAACAATATGAGCGAAGAAAAAGAGCTGACGTTTGAAGAAGCGATGAAAAAGCTTGAGGAAATCGTCGAACGGCTCGAGGAAGGAAATGTGCCGCTTGAAGAGGCGATCGTCTTTTTTCAAGAAGGCATGAAGCTGTCGAAACTTTGCCATGATAAACTGCAGCACGTCGAAAAACAGCTCGAGTATATGTTGCGCGAAGACGGTCAGCTCGTGCCTTTTTCGCCGGAGGAGGAGTAAGCGGTGGCGCAGCTTTCAGTTGAACAGTTTCTCAACGAGCAAAAACAGGCGGTGGAAACAGCGCTCTCCCGTTATATAGAGCGCTTAGAAGGGCCGGCGAAGCTGAAAAAGGCGATGGCGTACTCATTGGAGGCCGGCGGCAAACGAATCCGTCCGTTGCTGCTTCTGTCCACCGTTCGGGCGCTCGGCAAAGACCCGGCGGTCGGATTGCCCGTCGCCTGCGCGATTGAAATGATCCATACGTACTCTTTGATCCATGATGATTTGCCGAGCATGGACAACGATGATTTGCGGCGCGGCAAGCCGACGAACCATAAAGTGTTCGGCGAGGCGATGGCCATCTTGGCGGGGGACGGGTTGTTGACGTACGCGTTTCAATTGATCGCCGAAATCGACGATGAGCGCATCCCTCCTTCCGTCCGGCTTCGGCTCATCGAACGGCTGGCGAAAGCGGCCGGTCCGGAAGGGATGGTCGCCGGTCAGGCAGCCGATATGGAAGGAGAGGAGAAAACGTTGACGCTTTCGGAGCTCGAATACATCCATCGGCATAAAACCGGGAAAATGCTGCAATACAGCGTGCACGCCGGCGCCTTGATCGGCGGCGCTGATGCCCGGCAAACGCGGGAGCTTGACGAATTCGCCGCCCATCTAGGCCTTGCCTTTCAAATTCGCGATGATATTCTCGATATTGAAGGGGCAGAAGAAAAAATCGGCAAGCCGGTCGGCAGCGACCAAAGCAACAACAAAGCGACGTATCCAGCGTTGCTGTCGCTTGCCGGCGCGAAGGAAAAGTTGGCGTTCCATATCGAGGCGGCGCAGCGCCATTTACGGCACGCCGACGTTGACGGCGCCGCGCTCGCCTATATTTGCGAACTGGTCGCCGCCCGCGACCATTAAAAGCGGAACGGCCGCCCTTGCTTCGGAGCAAGGGCGGCTGTGTTGCTTTTTTGCTTCCGCCCCATGATGGGTCTTTCATCTTCGCGCCGCGGCCATACAGTGGCGCCAAGGCCGGCGTTGGCGGCAAAAGTCGATTTTTCGCGGCGAATCATGTATAATAATACTACATGTATTCTAGGGAATCGGCTCGGAGAATGACCGAATGAAAGCGAGTGATCTCATTTGGATTTGACGAAAATTGAACATCCGCGCGTGTTAAAAACGATGTCCATTCCGGAACTGAAACAGTTAAGCGCCGAGATTCGGCGGTTTTTAATTGAAAAGCTGTCCAAAACGGGAGGACACATCGGCCCAAATTTAGGGGTCGTCGAGCTGACGATCGCCCTGCACCGGGAGTTTGACAGCCCGAAAGACAAACTCATTTGGGATGTCGGGCATCAAACGTATGTGCATAAAATTTTGACGGGGCGCGCCGCTGAGTTCGACACGCTCCGCCAGTACAAGGGGTTGTCCGGCTTCCCGAAGCGGAGCGAAAGCGAGCACGATGTCTGGGAAACAGGCCATAGCTCAACGTCGCTGTCGGCAGCGATGGGCATGGCGATCGCCCGCGATTTAAAAGGGACGGATGAATACATCGTGCCGATCATCGGCGACGGGGCGCTCACCGGCGGCATGGCGCTCGAGGCGCTCAACCATATCGGCCATGAAAAAACGGATATGATTGTCATTTTAAATGACAACGAAATGTCGATCGCCCCGAACGTCGGGGCGCTGCACAACATCCTCGGACGATTGCGAACAGCCGGCAAATATCAGTGGGTGAAAGATGAGCTTGAATTGTTGCTCAAGCGCATCCCGGCGGTCGGCGGCAAGCTGGCGGCCACGGCCGAACGTTTGAAAGACAGTTTAAAATACTTGCTCGTTTCCGGCGTGTTTTTCGAAGAGCTCGGGTTTACGTATTTAGGACCGGTGGACGGTCATGATTTTGATGATCTGTTTGAAAATTTGCGTTATGCGAAGAAAATGAAAGGTCCGGTGCTCGTGCATGTGATCACGAAAAAAGGGAAAGGCTACAGTCCGGCGGAAAACGACAAAGTGGGAACGTGGCACGGCACCGGCCCGTACAAAATTGAAACTGGTGCGTTTGTGAAAACGAAGGAAGCCGGGCCGTCGTGGAGCGCGCTTGTCAGCGAAACGGTGCGCCGGCTCGCGCGCACGGATCCGCGCATCGTGGCCATTACGCCGGCGATGCCGGTCGGATCGAAGCTGGAAGGGTTTGCAAGCGAATTTCCGGATCGGATGTTTGATGTCGGCATTGCCGAACAGCATGCGACGACGCTGGCGGCCGGGCTGGCGACGCAAGGGATGAAACCGTTTTTGGCCATTTATTCGACGTTTTTGCAGCGCGCGTACGACCAAGTCGTCCATGACGTATGCCGGCAAAACTTAAACGTCTTTTTCGCCATTGACCGCGCCGGGCTTGTCGGCGCCGACGGCGAAACGCACCAGGGGGTGTTTGACATCGCCTTTTTGCGCCATGTGCCGAACTTGGTGCTGATGATGCCAAAAGATGAAAATGAAGGCCAGCACATGGTGTATACGGCTATCCGCTACGATGACGGGCCGATTGCCATGCGTTTCCCGCGCGGAAACGGCCTGGGCGTTCCGCTTGACGAGGAGCTGAAAGAGATTCCGATCGGCACGTGGGAAGTGCTGCGCGATGGCCGCGATGCGGCGATCTTGACGTTTGGGACAACGATCTCCATGGCGCTTGAGGCTGCCGACCAATTGGCGAAAGAAGGCGTCTCGGTCAAAGTCGTCAACGCCCGCTTTATTAAGCCGATGGACGAAGCGGTGCTGCTTGAACTGCTCGAAAGCCGCCTGCCGATTTTGACGATCGAGGAAGCTGTGCTGCAGGGCGGCTTTGGCAGCGCCGTGCTTGAATTTGCCCATGACCGCGGCTACCATCAGGCGGTGATCGAGCGGATGGGCATCCCTGACCGGTTTATTGAGCACGGAAGCGTCAGCGAGCTGCTGCGCGAAATTGGGCTGACAGCCGCGCATATCGTTGACCGCATTAAAACGATGGCGCCAAGAAAACAGAAAAGGGCTTGAGACGATGAAAGGGAAAAAAGAACGGCTCGATGTGCTGCTTGTTGAACGCGGGCTGGCGGAAACGCGTGAAAAAGCGAAGCGGGCGATCATGGCCGGCCTCGTCTACTCGAACGACATCCGGCTCGACAAGCCCGGAGAGAAAGTGCCAACGGATATCCCGCTTGAAGTGAAAGGCAACCCGCTCCCGTACGTCAGCCGCGGCGGCTTGAAGCTCGAAAAAGCGTTGCGCGAATTTCAGATCAGCGTTAAAGGAAAAATTGTCCTCGATATCGGCGCCTCGACCGGCGGCTTCACCGATTGCGCCTTGCAGCATGGGGCGAAACTGTCCTATGCGGTCGATGTCGGCTACAACCAGCTTGCCTGGAAGCTGCGTCAAGATGAGCGCGTCGTCGTCATGGAGCGGACGAACTTCCGCTACGCGACGCCGGATTTGTTTACAAAAGGGCTGCCGGAAGTGGCGGTCATCGATGTGTCGTTTATTTCACTTCGGCTCATTTTGCCGGTCGTCAAGACGGTCATCGTTCCAGGCGGCGATGTTATTGCGCTTGTCAAACCGCAGTTTGAAGCAGGGAAAGAAAAGGTTGGCAAAAAAGGAATCGTCCGCGATCCGGCCGTTCATCGCGACGTGCTGGAGTCGATCGTTCAGTTTGCCTGCGCGGAACGGTTCGATGTTCTTCATTTGTCGTACTCGCCGATCACCGGCGGCGACGGCAATATCGAGTTTTTGCTTCATGCCGTCTATTCCGGCGAAGAGCGGGAAGGCGAAAACCGGCTCGCCAAGCCGATTGCAGACGTCGTCAGCGAAGCGCACGCCCGCCTCAGCCTTAAAGAGGGGGAAGAAAACGGCGCCTAAGCAACCGTCGGAAAGAAGTCCCGCCCCCAGCCGGACGGAGCCGCGACTGCGCATCTTAGGGAACGAGGAGGTGGCTCGATTTGAACAAAGGGCAAAGGCATATTAAAATTCGCGAGATTATCATGAACAACGACATCGAGACGCAAGACGAGCTGGTCGACCGGCTGAGGGAAGCCGGCTTCAACGTCACACAGGCGACCGTCTCGCGCGACATTAAGGAGATGCAGCTTGTCAAAGTGCCGATGGCCAACGGCCGCTATAAGTACAGCCTTCCGTCCGATCAGCGCTTCAACCCGCTGCAAAAACTGAAGCGGGCGCTCGTTGACGTGTTCATTAAGCTTGACGGAACCGGAAACTTGCTCGTGCTGCGGACGCTGCCGGGCAACGCCCATGCCATCGGCGTTCTGCTCGATAACTTGGACTGGGACGAAATCGTCGGTACGATTTGCGGCGACGATACGTGCCTGATCATCTGCCGTACTCCGAAAGATGCGGAAAAAGTGTCCGACCAGCTGCTGTCCATGCTTTAACCGAGGACCGGCCCGACTTTCCTCTGCGTCAGAGAGAGGAACAAACGGGGACGGTCCTTTGTTGGGATGTGAACACGTGTTTTATCATTAAGGCAGCCTGGACAAGGCAGGCGCCATTCCAGCGTTCAAGGGGAGGATGGAATGCTCGCTGAACTGTCGATTAAAAATTTCGCGATTATCGAATCGCTCTCGTTGTCGTTTGATAAAGGGCTGACGGTGTTGACGGGCGAAACAGGGGCCGGCAAATCGATCATCATCGACGCCATTCATTTGCTCATCGGCGGGCGCGGTTCGTCTGAGTTCGTCCGTTTCGGCGCAGAGAAGGCCGAAATCGAAGGGCTGTTTTTGCTTGATGACGACCGCCATCCATGCTGCCAAAAATGTGCGGACATTGGCGTTGATGTCAGTGATGGGATGGTGGTGCTCCGCCGCGACATTTTGGCGAGCGGCAAAAGCATCTGCCGCATCAACGGCAAGCTCGTCACCACCGCCGTGCTGCGCGACATCGGTTCGACGCTCGTCGATATTCACGGTCAGCATGAGCATCAAGAGCTGATGGATCCATCCCGTCATCTGCCGCTTCTCGATGAGTTTGGCGGCGCGGAAACGGCGGCGGCGCTGGCGCGTTATCGCGCTCTGTATGAAGAGCGTGAAGCGTTGGTAAAAAAGTTGAAAAAGCTGAGTGAAAATGAGCAGCAAATGGCGCATCGGCTCGATTTGTTGACGTTTCAGCTGCGCGAAATCGAACAAGCCGGGCTCGAGATTGGCGAAGACGAGCGGCTGATGGAAGAAAAAGTGCGGATTGTGAATTTCCAGAAAATTTATCAAGCCATTCAGCATAGCTACGAAGCGCTCGCCGGCGAAGGACGCGGCTTGGATTCGGTCGGCCAGGCGATGGGCCATCTCGAGGACGTCGCTGCGATGGACGCGGAACTTAAAGAGGCGCATGAAATGGTGGCCAACAGCTACTATTTGCTCGAGGAAGTCATGTATAGGCTGCGCGACCAACTTGAGGAGCTTGAATACGACCCGATGCGGCTTGACGCCATTGAAAGCCGCCTCGCGGAAATCCAGCAATTAAAACGGAAGTACGGAGCGACGATCGCCGATATTTTGCAGTATGCCGAAGCGATCGCCGAAGAAATCGAGACGATTGAAAACCGCGACATGCATGTGCACGACCTCGAGCGGCAGCTTGCCGACGTGACCGGCAAATTGCTTGCCGAGGCGAAAAAGGTGACCAGCATCCGCCAGGCGTACGCCCGGCAGCTGATTGAGCGCATTCAGCAAGAATTGAAAGATTTGTACATGGAAAAAACGCAGTTTGACATCGTCTTCGCCAAACGCGAAGGTCCGCTCGACGCCCCGCTGGTCGACGGCGTGCCGGTCAAATTTGCGGAAGACGGCATCGATGTTGTCGAATTTTACCTGTCGACGAACGTCGGCGAGCCGCTGAAGCCGCTTGCCAAAACTGCTTCAGGCGGCGAGCTGTCGCGCATTATGCTCGCATTGAAGACGATTTTTTCGAAACACCAAGGCGTGACATCGATTATTTTTGATGAAGTCGACACCGGCGTCAGCGGCCGGGTCGCCCAGGCGATCGCCGAAAAAATTTACCGCATCGCCAGCCAGTCGCAAGTGCTTTGCATTTCCCACCTGCCGCAAGTCGCCGCCATGGCGGACACGCATCTGTTGATCGTGAAGGAAACGGACGGAACGCGGACCAAAACGGCCGTGAAAAAGCTCGATGAGGAGGAGAAGGTGAAGGAAATCGGACGGATGATTTCCGGCGTGGAGATGACCGAACTGACGAAGCAGCATGCCAAAGAGCTGCTCGAGCTGGCGGCGAAAATGAAGCGATAGCCTTGCTGTCCGCCCCCCCGTCGGGCCGTTGCCCTCGCTGCGAGGCAATGGGCTGCCCGGATGAAAGTCCATCCAATCCGGGCAGCTTTTTTTATAAGCGTTGCGATTATATTTTCCCCTGTTCAGGCAAAATTAAAACTGTAACCGTTTTTGTATGGTGTAGGCGGGAGCGAGGAGAGTGAACGACATTGAAGAAAGAAATGGCCCGAAACATAGCAGGAGTGCTTCTCCTAGGCATGCTGATGGCGATCGGTTTTGCCAAACCGATGAAAGAATATTGGCAAATTCCAAAGCAGCTTGTGCTGTTTGAAGGCGATACGGTCGAATTTCGGGCGTCATCCCTTCCAGTGCAAGCGGCCGTCCATGACCGAAACGCTCCCGAAACGCTCAATGTTGAGCAAAAAAACGGTTCGTTGTCTGTAAAAGCGAAACAGCGCGGAGAAGAAACGTTGGTTTTGCAGGTCGCCGGAATGCCGATTAAACAAGTGGATGTCAATGTGTTGCCGACGCTGAAAGTCATCCCCGGCGGGCAATCGATCGGCGTCAAACTCAATACAGTTGGGGTGCTTGTGGTCGGCTACCACTTAGTCGAAACAGAAAACGGAAAGAAGTCCCCGGGGGAGGCGGCCGGCATCCAAATCGGCGACGTGATCACCGCCATTAACGGGCAAAAAATTGAAAACATGAGCGATCTCTCCCCTTTCATTGAGGAAGCCGGCAAAACCGGAAAACCGCTTCATCTCACCATTCTGCGCGATCAGCACTCCGTCACAGCGAAGCTCGTTCCGCTGAAAGACAAGCATGACGACGTGTACCGCATCGGCTTGTATATTCGTGATTCCGCCGCCGGCATCGGGACGATGACGTTCTATGACCCAAAATCGAAAACGTACGGTGCGCTCGGCCATGTTATTTCCGACATGGATACGAAAAAGCCGATTTTGGTGCAAAATGGGCAAATTATGCGCTCGACTGTCACCTCCATTGAAAAAGGGACGAGCGGCAACCCAGGCGAAAAGTTAGCCCGCTTCTCCGATGGCGAAGAGGTGATCGGCACGGTGATGAATAACAGTCCGTTTGGCATTTTTGGCAAACTGACAAAGCCATTGCCGGACAGCCCGTTCACGAAACCGATTCCGATCGCTTTGGCCAGCCAGGTGAAAGAAGGACCGGCGAAAATATTGACAGTGGTCGAAAACGACAAGGTGGAGCAATTTGACGTTGAAATTGTCAGCAACGTTCCACAAAAGTTTCCAGCCACAAAAGGACTCGTCATCCGCGTCACCGATCCGCGCCTGCTCAAGAAAACGGGCGGCATCGTTCAAGGCATGAGCGGCAGCCCGATCATTCAAGACGGCAAACTTGTCGGTGCGGTGACGCATGTGTTTGTCAACGATCCGACATCGGGATACGGCGTCCATATTGAATGGATGCTACAAGAAGCAGGAATCGATCTATATGGCCGTCAAAAAAAGGCGAGCTGACCGCGAGTCAGCTCGCTTTTTTGCAGCCCAAAAATTTTTCAAAAAAGACGGCAAATATTTTGCCGATTGGGCATAGATATTTGGTGAAACATCCGTTAAAATGGAACGTGTAAAGATTTTTCGACAAATACATGGTTAAAAAAACGAATATTGTCTAAAAAGCTCATCTTTTGCTATAATTTTTATTTTCCGTTAATTTGTGAAAAAGAAAAGGATTTTTTGCTGCTGCTGTCGAATGTACGTTAACGGAAAGTTACATAGGAAGAAAATGTGGGGGAGGACGATCAGGTTGAGCATTAAAGTGTGCATTGCCGACGATAATCGTGAATTGGTGTCATTGCTTGATGAATATATTTCGAGCCAGCCGGACATGGAGGTGATCGGCACGGCGTACAATGGCCAGGACTGCCTGCAGATGCTTGAGGAAAAGCGGCCGGATATTTTGCTGTTGGACATCATTATGCCGCATTTGGACGGACTGGCTGTTTTGGAGAGAATCCGCGCCGGCTTCGAACATCAGCCCAATGTCATTATGCTGACGGCGTTTGGCCAGGAAGACGTGACGAAAAAGGCGGTTGAACTCGGGGCTTCCTATTTCATTTTAAAGCCGTTTGACATGGAAAACTTAGTCCACCATATTCGGCAAGTTTACGGCAAAACGACGCCGGTTGTGAGGAAAGCAGCCACGGCGCCCCAAGTGCGCGACAACAAGCCGAAAAACTTGGACGCGAGCATTACGAGCATCATCCATGAAATCGGCGTTCCAGCCCACATTAAAGGCTATTTGTATTTGCGCGAGGCCATCGCCATGGTCTATCACGACATCGAGCTGCTCGGCTCGATCACGAAAGTGCTGTACCCGGACATCGCCAAAAAATACAACACAACGGCAAGCCGGGTCGAACGGGCGATCCGCCATGCGATCGAAGTCGCCTGGAGCCGCGGCAATCTCGAATCGATCTCATCGCTGTTCGGCTATACGGTCAGCGTCTCGAAAGCCAAACCGACCAACTCCGAATTCATCGCCATGGTGGCCGACAAACTGCGGCTTGAGCATAAAGCGTCATAAAGGGCGGAACGCGGTGAAGGCAAAAGAGGCGGGCCGAAAAAGCGGTTGACCGGCTTTTTGGCGCCGGCCTTTTTTGCGGCCGGGCGCCTACTCGAAACGCCAAGCCACCCGTTGATGAGGGCGGGCCGCTACGGTTCGTCATGCTCTGTTTCCTTTTTCTCAAGTTCGAGCAATTTTTTCATCAAAATATGCGGCGGCATGTGCATCACTTGCTCGATCGGCACGCCGAGCGCTTTTGCCAGCTTTTGCGCCGTCTCCAAGGAAATTTTCAGCGGCTGCATCATCTTCCCCTCCGGTGCTTCATACATTACTTTTAGTATAACCGATCACTGCCGCATTCGGCCAGCTTTGTCGGCCAAATGGCGAATATATGGGAAAGGAAGAAACGGTATGACATATATTTTTGCCCACCGCGGAGCGGCGGGAACCCATCCGGAAAATACGATGGCAGCGTTTGAAGAAGCGCTGAAGGCGGGGGCGGATGGCATTGAGCTCGATGTGCAGCTGACGAAAGACGGCGAACCGGTCGTCATTCATGACGAAACGGTCGACCGGACGACGGACGGCAGCGGCTGGGTCAAAGACATCCTATACCGCGAACTCCGCAAGTTCAACGCAGCAGCGAAATGGGACGGCCGTTACGGCCATTGCCCGATTCCCCATCTCGAGGAAGTGCTCGCCTGGCTGGCGCCGACACGGCTTTTAGTCAACATTGAGCTGAAAAACAGCCTCGTGGCTTATGAAAGGCTTGAGCAAAAGGTGATCGCCGTTGTGCGCCGCTATGGGCTCGAGAACCGGACGATTTTCTCGTCGTTTAACCATAACAGCATGCGTCTTTGCCGCCAGTTGGCGCCGGAGATCGAAACGGCGCTTCTTTATATGGAGCCGCTCTATGACCCGTGGACGTATGTGCAGGCGATGAACGCAGGCGGGGTGCATCCGTACCACCGAACGGTGACGGCGGACTTCGCCGCGGATGCGCGGCGCCGCGGCGTCGCAGTCCGGCCCTTTACGGTGAACAAGCCGAAAACGGCGAAGACGATGTTCGCCTATAAAGTGGATGCGATTTTCACCGACTATCCGCGTCAAGCGAAGGAATGGAAGGAGAAAACGCCTTAACGAAAACCGTTAAGGCGTTTTTTGGCTTGCCTTGAAATGGATGGTTTCTAATTCCGAATCAAGGCGTTTTTCGTTTTCGTTGAAAACGCGCCTGCACTTTGTTCCGTTTTCGGTCGCGGTGCAGCAAAAACCCGCCGATAAACGCCAACCCGGCTGCAAACAGCACAAGCCCGGCGAGAAATTGCAGCCATAAGGCGGCAAACGGCGGCTGCATGATGCCAAACAACGCATCGCGCATCCATTTAATGCCGAGCGCCGCCGCCAGCCCCGGAACGACTAAAATGAACAGCGCAATCATTCGTCCCATCGCGATCGCGTCCCTTTCCCAGCAGAAATCACTTCACCGATTATCATAACCGTTATCCGTCATTTGTCAAGGAACGAAAAAGCGGGTATGATAAAACTGTCTGCAAAATTTGGCATAGGACGAAATGTGGGGGAACAGGATGAAAAACGTGATCATCATCGGGGCGGATTCGCGGGGAACCTCGTTGCTGAAACTGCTCCATGAAGCGTCAGGGTTTGACGTCGTGGCCGTCATTGATGTTGATGACAACGCCCCGGGGCTGCAATTGGCGCGCAAATGGGGCATTGCGGTTGGCCGCGACTGGCGCCCATGGATGGATGAGCCGCTTGATTTGATTATTGAAACGACCGGGAGGGCAGACGTTCTTGAGTCAATCCGCCAGCAGGCGCCCAAGGGGGCGAATATCGTTCCAAGCGCCGTCGCGCGAATGATGGCGGAGCTCGTCGAGGAAAAGGAAGCGCTCATCGCCAAGTTGAAAAGCGAGGCGGCCCGGCGCGCTCTCATCTTTCACTCGTCCCACGATGGCATGATTGTCATTGATGAATATGCTTACATTACCGATATGAATGAAAGCGCCGCCCAGCTTCTCGGAGTGGACAAGGACGAGGTGATCGGCCGCCATATTTTATCCGTCTTGCCGTCAAGCGGCTTGCCGCGCGTGCTGAAAACGAGGCAGACGGAATTTCATCAAGAGGTGGAGCTGGCCAACGGGAAAAAAATTATCGCCACCCGCATCCCGATTATTGACGACAGCGGCAAATTGTTCGGGGCGTTGGCGGTGTTCAAAGATATTACCGAACTCGTCGCATTGGCGGAAGAAATCACCGACCTAAAGGAAATCCGCATGATGCTTGAGGCGATCATCCATTCATCAGAAGAAGCGATCTCTGTCGTTGATGAAAACGGCAACGGCATTTTAATCAATCCGGCGTATACAAGGCTGACCGGTTTGACGGAAGAGGATGTCATCGGCAAACCGGCGACCGCCGACATCGCGGAAGGGGAAAGCATGCATATGCAAGTGCTCAAAACGCGCCGTCCGGTGCGCGGCGCGCGCATGAAAGTCGGCCCCAAAAACCGCGATGTCATCGTCAATGTCGCTCCGATTATCGTTGACGGAGTGCTCAAAGGAAGCGTCGGTGTCATTCATGATGTATCGGAAATCCAGCGGCTGACGGCTGAACTCAACCGGGCGCGGCAAATCATCCGCACGCTTGAAGCGAAATATTCATTTGCGGATATTATCGGCGAATCGGAAGAAATGAAAGTGGCCATTGAACAGGCGAAACTGGCGGCGAAAACACCGGCGACGATTTTGCTGCGAGGGGAATCGGGCACAGGCAAGGAGCTGTTCGCCCACGCCATTCACAACGCGAGCGACCGGAAGTATAACAAGTTTATCCGTGTCAATTGCGCCGCGATTCCGGAAACATTATTAGAAAGTGAACTGTTTGGCTATGAGGAAGGAGCGTTTTCTGGTGCGCGGCGCGGCGGCAAGCGCGGGCTGTTTGAAGAGGCGAACAACGGCAGCATTTTCCTCGATGAAATCGGCGAGCTGTCGGCCAGCACGCAGGCGAAGCTGCTCCGCGTTTTGCAGGAGCGGGAGATCGTTCGCGTCGGCGGGACGAAGCCGATTCCGATCAACGTCCGCGTCATCGCCGCCACGAACGTCAACCTTGAAAAAGCGATTGCCGAAGGAGCCTTTCGCGAAGACTTATACTATCGGCTCAATCGGATGCCGATTTACATCCCGCCGCTGCGCGCCCGCAAGGAAGACATTCCAGCGCTTTGCCGGCATTTGATCCAAAAGCTGAACCAAGATTACGGGCGCAACGTCGAAGGTGTCACGGATGAAGCGATGGTGAAGCTTCTTGCCTATGATTGGCCAGGAAATGTCCGCGAGCTCGAAAACGTGCTCGGGCGGGCGATGATTTTCATGAAGTTTCATGAAGTGATGATCGATATTTCGCATTTGCCGCCGCTTTCCGCGCCGTCGGCCGCGCCGTCGGTTCGCCCCGAAACGGAAGGGGAGTTCCGGCCGCTTGACGAGATGCTTGGCCGGTATGAAGCCCAATTGCTCGAAGAGGCGCTCCGGCGTCATCGCGGCAATAAAACAGCAGCGGCCCGCGCGCTCGGCATTTCGGTGCGCAATTTATACTACAAGCTTGAAAAATACAACATTGACAAAAACAGCGTGCAATAATTTGCGTATAGTGAAAAAGATTGCACAAACGAACTTCAACAGCCTTTATTTCATAAAGCGCTTTCACGTATTGGTGATTGGCATGGTTTTTGCATAGAAAGAAGTGCCTCGACGGATTGGCAGAAAAGGTTGGTGCAGACGATGAAGTTGAACACATTAATCGAGGAAGCAAGTCAATGTCAAGGTCGGACGGTGGCCGTGGCCGCCGCCGAGGATGAGGAAGTGATCGAAGCGGTGGCGATGGCGCTCGAGCATCGCCTCGGCCGGTTTGTGCTGTACGGAGACCGGGAGCGAATCGGACGGTTGCTCAAAGAAAAAGGGGGGGCGCGTTTTGCCGATGTCGACATCGTTCACGCCAATTCGGTCGCCCAAGCGGCCGAACTGGCGGTGCGCGCCGTTCATTTGAATGAAGCAGATGCCTTAATGAAAGGGCACGTACCGACGGCAACCTTGCTGAAAGCCGTCTTGAACAAAGAATACGGGCTGCGCACAGGAAAGGTGTTGTCCCATGTCGCGGTGTTTGACGTGCCGGAGTTCGAACGGCTGGTCATCGTGACCGACGCGGCCATGAACATCGCCCCCGATCTCGAGCAAAAAGTGCAAATTGTGAACAATGCCGTCAGCGTGGCGCGTTCCATCGGCATCGAGCGTCCGAAAGTCGCGGCGCTGGCGGCGGTGGAGACGGTCAATCCGGCCATGCCGGCAACCGTCGATGCAGCGGCGCTCGCGATGATGCAAAAGCGGGGGCAAATCGAACATTGCCTGCTTGACGGGCCGCTTGCCTTGGACAATGCAGTGTCCATGACGGCGGCGAAGCATAAACGAATTGAAAGCGAAGTGGCTGGACAGGCTGATATTTTGCTCGTGCCGGACATTGAATCCGGCAACATGTTGTACAAGTCGCTCGTCTACTTTGCAAAAGCCAAAGTCGGCGCGGTCATCGCCGGGGCGAAGGCGCCGATCGTCTTGACGTCGCGCGCCGACTCGGCGGAAAGCAAACTGTATTCGTTGGCGCTCGCCATCTGTTCGGCAGCGAAATGAAAAGAAGGAGGCCATCTGAGATGGAATTGTTCAAATATATGGAAACTTACGATTATGAGCAAGTGCTGTTTTGCCAAGATAAAGAATCGGGTTTGAAAGCGATCATTGCCATTCATGACACAACGCTCGGCCCGGCGCTCGGCGGGACGCGCATGTGGATGTACAATTCGGAAGAAGAAGCGCTTGAAGACGCCTTGCGCCTCGCCCGCGGCATGACGTACAAAAACGCGGCCGCCGGCCTCAACTTGGGCGGGGGCAAAACGGTCATCATCGGCGACCCGCGCAAAGATAAAAACGAAGCGATGTTCCGGGCGTTCGGCCGCTTCATTCAAGGGCTGAACGGCCGCTACATCACGGCGGAAGACGTCGGCACGACCGTCGCCGATATGGATATCATCTATCAAGAAACCGACTATGTCACCGGCATTTCGCCCGAATTCGGCTCATCCGGCAACCCATCGCCGGCGACCGCCTACGGCGTATACCGCGGCATGAAGGCGGCGGCAAAAGAGGCGTTCGGCAGCGATTCGCTCGAAGGAAAAGTCGTCGCCGTCCAAGGAGTCGGCAATGTCGCGTATCATTTGTGCCGCCATTTGCACGAAGAAGGAGCGAAACTCATCGTGACTGACATCAACAAGGAAGCGGTGGCGCGCGCGGTCGAGGAATTCGGAGCGAAAGCGGTCGACCCGAACGACATTTACGGCGTGGAGTGCGACATTTTTGCTCCATGCGCGCTCGGCGGCATCATCAACGATCAAACGATTCCGCAACTGAAAGCGAAAGTGATCGCCGGATCGGCGAACAACCAGCTGAAAGAGCCGCGCCATGGCGACATCATCCATGAAATGGGCATCGTCTATGCCCCGGATTATGTGATCAACGCCGGCGGCGTCATCAATGTCGCGGACGAACTGTACGGCTACAATCGGGAACGGGCGATGAAAAAAATCGAGCAAATTTATGACAACATCGAAAAAGTGTTTGCCATCGCCAAGCGCGACAACATTCCAACGTATGTGGCCGCCGACCGGATGGCGGAAGAACGGATTGAAACGATGCGCAAAGCGCGCAGTCAATTTTTGCAAAATGGTCACCATATTTTAAGCCGCCGTCGCGCCCGCTAACAGCGGCGCGGGGCGGCCTTCCGCCCCGCCGGCGGATGACGGAGGGACGACAACGATGCAAGAGCAGAAGTTCCGCATTTTAACGATCAATCCAGGTTCGACGTCAACGAAAATCGGCGTCTTTGAAAACGAACGGCCATTGCTCGAAAAAACGATCCGCCACGAGGCGGAGGTGCTTCGGCAATATAAAACGATTGCGGATCAGTATGAGTTCCGCAAACAAACGATTTTGCAAGCTCTCGATGAAGAAGGGATCAATTTATCGAAGTTGAACGCCGTCTGCGGCCGCGGTGGGCTCCTCCGCCCGATCGAAGGCGGGACGTACCGCGTCAATGAGGCGATGCTTGAAGATTTGCGCCGCGGTTATTCGGGACAGCACGCCTCCAATCTCGGCGGCATTTTGGCGCATGAGATCGCCTCGGCCTTAAACATCCCGGCGTTTATCGTCGACCCGGTCGTCGTCGATGAGCTTGAGCCAATCGCCCGGATCAGCGGCTTTCCGCTCATTGAGCGGCGCAGCATTTTCCACGCCCTAAACCAAAAAGCGGTCGCGCGCCGCGTCGCCAAGCAGCTTGGGAAACGGTATGACGAACTGAACTTGATCGTCGCCCATATGGGCGGCGGCATCACGGTCGGCGCCCACAAGCAAGGAAGGGTCGTCGATGTCAACAACGGCCTTGACGGCGAAGGCCCGTTCAGCCCGGAGCGCGCCGGGACGGTGCCGGCCGGCGATTTGGTGGCGCTATGCTTCTCGGGCGACTACTATCGCGAGGAAGTGATGCGCATGCTCGTCGGTCAAGGCGGACTTGTCGGGTATTTGGGCACGAACGATGCGGTGAAAGTCGAGAACATGATCGAAGCCGGCGATGAAAAGGCCAAGCTCGTGTATGAGGCGATGGCGTACCAAGTGGCGAAAGAAATCGGTGCGGCAAGCGCCGTGCTTTCCGGCAAAGTCGACGCCATCATTTTGACCGGCGGGTTGGCGTATGGCAAATCGTTTGTCGAACAGATCACTCGCCGCGTGCAATGGATCGCCGATGTCATCGTCCATCCGGGCGAAAACGAACTGCAGGCGCTCGCTGAAGGCGCGCTTCGCGTCCTGCGCGGCGAAGAAGAGGAAAAAGTGTATCCAGGCAAGGCCGTTTCGCCGGTTCCAGCCCGGCGTTGATGCGGCAACGGATGAGAAAGGGGAAGACAAGATGGCAAAAGAATACGATGTCGTCATTCTCGGCGGCGGCACGGGTGGCTATGTGGCCGCTATTCGCGCCTCGCAGCTCGGCTTGAAAACGGCGGTTGTCGAAAAAGGGAAGCTCGGCGGCACGTGCCTGCACGCCGGCTGCATTCCGTCCAAAGCGCTGCTCCGCAGTGCGGAAGTGTACGCGCAAACGAAAAATAGCGAGGCGTTTGGCGTCATCGCCGGTGATGTGCGCCTTGATTTCGCGAAAGTGCAGGCGCGCAAAGCGACGATTGTCGACCAGCTCCATAAAGGTGTGCAGCATTTGATGAAAAAAGGGAAGATCGATGTGTACGCCGGCATCGGCCGCCTGCTCGGCCCGTCGATCTTTTCCCCGCTGCCGGGGACGGTGTCGGTTGAGATGAACGACGGCAGCGAAAACGAAATGCTTGTCCCGAAATTCGTCGTCATTGCCACTGGTTCGCGGCCGCGCACGCTACCGGGGCTTGAGCCGGACGGCGAATTCGTGATGACATCGGATGAGGCGCTACAAATGGAGGTGCTTCCGTCGTCTATCTTGATCGTCGGGGGCGGCGTCATCGGCATGGAATGGGCGTCGATGCTCAACGATTTCGGTGTGGAGGTCACCGTGCTTGAGTATGCCGATCGCATTTTGCCGACAGAAGATGAAGATGTCTCAAAAGAAATGGAAAAACTGCTCCGCCGCCGCGGCGTCAACATCGTCACAGGAGCGCGGGTGCTCGCGGAAACGCTCGAGAAAGGAAACGGCGTCACGATCCAAGCGGAGCATCAAGGCGAGCGGAAAACGTTTGCGGCCGACAAGATGCTCGTTTCCGTCGGGCGTCAGGCGAACATTGAAGGAATTGGTCTTGAAAACACCGAAATTGTTGTGGAGAAGGGATATATTCAAACAAACGAGTTCGGCCAAACGAAAGAATCGCACATTTACGCAATCGGTGATGTCATCGGCGGCCTGCAGCTGGCCCATGTCGCTGCCCATGAAGGGATTGTCGCCATTGAGCATTTGGCCGGGCGCAATCCAGCGCCGATTGACTATTCGATGGTGCCCCGCTGCATTTACACCCGTCCGGAAGCGGCGGCGGTCGGCTTAACCGAACAAGAGGCGAAAGCGAAAGGCTATGATGTCAAGATCGGCAAATTTCCGTTTAAAGCCATTGGCAAGGCGCTTGTGTTCGGTGAGGCGGAAGGGTTTGTGAAACTCATCGCCGACCGGAACACGGACGATCTGCTTGGCGTCCATATGGTCGGGCCGCACGTGACCGATTTGATTTCCGAAGCCGGGCTCGCCCGCGTGCTTGATGCGGCTCCGTGGGAAGTGGCCCATGCGATCCACCCGCATCCGACGCTGTCAGAGGCCATGGCGGAAGCGGCGCTGGCGGTCGATGGCAAAGCTATTCATTTTTAACCGATTTCGCCGTATGCGCGCGGCGCGTGATCATTGGTTGACTATGTGAATCTAAGGGAGGTTGTTGTGATGGCGCAAAACCGTCATCAAGCGCTCGGATTAAGCGATGACACGGTGTTGGAAATGTATGAAACAATGCTTCTCGCCCGCAAGCTCGATGAGCGGATGTGGCTGTTAAACCGCGCCGGAAAAATTCCGTTCGTCATCTCGTGCCAAGGGCAGGAAGCGGCGCAAGTCGGCGCGGCGTTCGCCCTCGATCGGACGAAGGACTATGTACTGCCGTACTACCGCGATATGGGGGTTGTGTTGACATTCGGCATGACGGCGAGAGAATTGATGCTGGCGGCGTTTGCCAAGGCGGAAGACCCGAACTCCGGAGGCCGGCAAATGCCTGGCCATTTCGGGCAAAAGAAAAACCGGATCGTCACCGGCTCCTCGCCCGTGACGACGCAAGTGCCGCATGCGGTCGGCTTTGCGTTAGCGGCGAAAATGGAAAAGAAAGATTTTGTCGCTTTTGTCACCTTTGGCGAAGGGTCGTCGAACCAAGGCGACTTCCATGAAGGGGCAAACTTCGCCGGTGTTCACAAGCTTCCGGTCATCTTCATGTGCGAAAACAACAAGTACGCCATTTCCGTGCCGATTTCGAAACAACTCGCGTGCGAAAAAGTGTCCGACCGCGCTGTCGGTTACGGCATGCCGGGCTATACGGTCGACGGCACCGATCCGCTTGAAGTATACCGCGTCGTCAAGGAAGCGGCCGACCGCGCCCGCCGCGGCGAAGGGCCAACGTTGATTGAAGCGGTGACGTATCGGCTGACGTCGCACTCGTCGGATGACGACCATCGCGTCTACCGGACGGAAGAAGAGCTCGCCGAGGCGCGCGCCAAAGACCCGATCATCACATTTGCCAACTATTTGAAAGAAACGGGCGTTTTGACCGATGAACGGGATGAAGAAATTCAAGCGCGCGTCATGAAGGAAGTGAACGAAGCGACCGACTACGCGGAGAAGGCGCCGTACGCCGAGCCGGAGCATGCGCTTCGCTACGTGTATGCCGAGGAGTAAGGGGGAATCGACGATGCCTGTTATTTCCTATATTGATGCGGTCACGATGGCAATTCGCGAAGAGATGGAGCGCGACCCGCGCGTGTTTGTGTTAGGAGAAGACGTCGGCCGAAAAGGCGGAGTGTTCAAAGCGACGCAAGGATTGTACGAGCAGTTTGGCGAAGAGCGCGTGATTGATACGCCGCTTGCCGAATCGGCGATCGTCGGCGTCGGCATCGGCGCGGCGATGTACGGTCTGCGCCCGATCGCGGAAATTCAGTTTGCCGACTTCATCATGCCGGCGGTCAACCAAATCATTTCGGAGGCGGCGCGCATTCGCTACCGCTCGAACAACGACTGGAACTGCCCGATCGTCATCCGCGCCCCATACGGCGGCGGTGTTCACGGTGCTCTGTACCATTCTCAATCGGTGGAAGCGATTTTCGCCAACCAGCCGGGGCTGAAAATCGTCATGCCGTCGACGCCGTATGATGTAAAAGGATTATTGAAAGCGGCGATTCGCGATGAAGATCCGGTGCTCTTTTTCGAGCATAAACGCGCCTACCGCCTCATTAAAGGAGAAGTGCCGGAAGACGACTACGTATTGCCGATCGGCAAAGCTGATGTCAAGCGTGAAGGAGAGGACATCACGGTCATCACGTACGGGCTGTGCGTCCATTTTGCCTTGCAGGCGGCCGAACGCGTCGCACAAGACGGCATTTCCGTCCATCTGCTCGATTTGCGCACCGTCTACCCGCTTGACAAAGAAGCGATCATCGAAGCGGCGAGCAAAACGGGGAAAGTGCTGCTCATTACGGAAGACAATAAAGAAGGCAGCGTCATGAGCGAAGTCGCCGCCATTATCGCGGAGCATTGTTTGTTTGATCTCGACGCGCCGATTATGCGCCTTGCCGGTCCAGACGTTCCGGCCATGCCGTATGCGCCGACGATGGAGAAGTTCTTTATGGTCAACCCGGAAAAAGTCGAAAAAGCGATGCGTGAACTCGCGGCGTTTTAATGTAGGAGCAGTGGAGGAGCGGAGAACCCCGGTCCGCAGCGGAGCTTCTCAAGTTTTGAGGCGAACCGCAGGCGGCCGGGGCGCCGCGGCGAAGACATTGCAGCCAAGATAGGAGGGTATCGATGTGGCCATCGAACAATTGACGATGCCTCAGCTTGGGGAGAGCGTCACGGAAGGCACGATCAGCAAATGGCTTGTCTCCCCGGGCGACAAAGTGAACAAATATGACCCAGTTGCCGAAGTCATCACCGATAAAGTGAGCGCGGAAATTCCGTCGTCGTTTGCCGGCGTCATCCGCGAGCTGATCGCCAAAGAAGGGGAGACGCTCCCGGTCGGCGCGCCGATTTGCACGATCGAAGTCGAAGGCGCTGCACCGGCGCCGGAAGCGAAGCCGGCGGATGAAGCGCCGAAAGCAGAAGACAACGCCAAGCCAGCCGCTCCGAAAAAGGCCGGCCGGGCAAACAACGGCCGCTATTCGCCGGCCGTGCTCCGCTTGGCTCAGGAACACGGCATTGACCTCGAACAAGTCCAAGGCACCGGTCTTGGCGGGCGGGTGACGCGCAAAGATTTGCTCAAACTCATTGAGTCCGGCCAAATTCCGAAAGCGGGAGCGGCACCGGCGGCGGAACAAGCGGCGCCAAAAGCGGAACCGAGAACGGAGCAGCCGGCCCCGGCCGCCGCGGCGGCTCAACCGTCTGCCGCGGCCGCGCCAACCGCGCCGCAGGCAGCGCCGATCAAACTAGCGGCCCCGAACGTCGAAGCCGGAGCGGGCGACATCGAAATTCCGGTCACCCCGGTGCGCAAGGCGATTGCGGCGAACATGCTCCGCAGCAAACACGAAGCGCCGCACGCGTGGACGATGGTCGAAGTCGACGTCACCGACCTGGTCGCCTACCGCGATGCGATCAAAGACGAGTTCAAGCGGCGTGAAGGCTTCAATTTGACGTATTTCGCCTTCTTCGTCAAGGCAGTCGCCCAAGCGCTGAAAGAATTTCCACAGCTGAACTCGACGTGGGCGGGCGATAAGATCATTCAGCGCAAAGACATCAACATCTCGATCGCCGTCGCGACCGATGACGCCTTGTTCGTGCCCGTCATCAAGCACGCCGATGAAAAAACGATCAAAGGCATCGCCCGCGAAATCGCTGAACTGGCGGCAAAAACGCGCGCCGGCAAACTGCGCCCGGAAGACATGCAAGGCGGTACGTTCACCGTCAACAACACCGGTGCGTTCGGCTCGGTGCAGTCGATGGGCATTATCAACTACCCGCAAGCGGCCATTTTGCAAGTGGAAACGATCGTCAAACGACCCGTCGTCAAAAACGGCATGATCGCCATCCGCGACATGGTCAACTTATGCTTGTCGCTTGACCATCGCGTCTTGGACGGCCTCATTTGCGGCCGCTTCCTCGCCCGCGTCAAAGCGATTTTGGAAAACATGAACAAAGACAACACGCCGATTTATTAACGATTCCCCCATCGCCATCGAGTTGGCGGTGGGGTTTTTGCATGGCGCGATTTCAAACTTCTTTCACAAATGTGAGGTATAATGTGGGCATAAACGAACGTAAGAAGGAGAAAAACGAGATGAAACGAGCGAGTGTGTCGGTGCTGTTGTGCTGGTTCTTTCTGCTAAGCGGCTGCGTCCATCCGTCGTTTCCCCCGGTGGCTGCTTCGCGTTCAGTCGTCATCAGCCTCGATGTCAAAGCGGGAACGGTCACCTTTTTGAACGCGAAAAATGGCAGCAAAATCGCCCGTTGGAACATCAATGAACCGTTTCAAGGAGGGGCGTTGAGCCCAGACGGCCGGACGCTTCTTTTGTACGGACGGGAGCTTGACGGCGTATATCGGTATGATTTGGCGACGGGAAAGCCGCTTTCAGAGTGGAAAACGGGAAGCGGCATCGTCAGCGCGGCCCCGTCCCCGGATGGCCGTACGTGGTTTTTCGGCGACAGCGAACATCACGCGGTGCGCGTTGTGAGCCGGGGCGGGAAAGAGATCGCCCGCCTTTTGGTCGGACGCTCTCCGATGACGCTGCTTGTCAATCGCCAAGGAACGGAGCTGTATGCCATCGACTTTCAAGACGGCCGCGCCTTTGTCATTGATGCAAGCCGCCTCCGCGTCATTCGCTCATTTTCGGTGCCGAAGATGGCGTTAGGTGGATTGATGCGCGAGCAGCAAGGGGAATTGTGGGTCGGCGGACATGGAAGCGGAAACAAGGTGGAGAAGAATGTTCACGTCTATTCGCTTCAAGACGGCCGCTTGTTGCGGACGATTGCCGCCCCGGTCATGCCGGTTGATTTTGTCGAAACAGGCCGCGGCGTGTTTGTGCTAAGCCACGGTTCGAACACGGTCTATCAATTTTCGCCAAGCGGGAAGCGGCTCGGCTCCATCTCTGTCGGCGCCAATCCATTTGCGATGGAAGCGGCGTTGGGCCGTTTGTATATCGCGAGCTATGACAGCGATGAAATGATCGTGGTCGATGAGGCGACGCTGCGCCCGCTCGCCCGCTGGAAGACGGGAGACGGCCCGCTGCAGCTATTCATTCGGGAGGGACGGACATGAAGGAGCGCGTTGTTTTAATGGTGGATGATGAGGAAGACATGCGCCTGCTCGTTGGCATGTATTTGGAAAACGCCGGCTTTCGCTGCCTCGAAGCAGGGGACGGGGAAGAAGCGCTGGTGCTGCTTTCGCAACATCCGGTTGATGTTGTGCTGTTGGACGTCATGATGCCAAAACAGGACGGATTCGCCGTCTGCGCCCGCATCCGCGAGCAGTCGGACGTGCCGATTTTGTTTTTGACCGCGCTTGGCGAAGAATGGGATAAAGTGAAAGGATTGAAGCTTGGCGGCGACGATTACATCGTCAAACCGTTCAGCCCGGGAGAGCTCATCGCCCGCCTTGAGGCGGTGCTGCGCCGGGTGCAGCGCGTCCGCGAGCACGACGGACGGCTGCAATTTGGCGACCTTGCCATCGACGAAAAAGGACGAACCGTGACCGTTGGCGGCGAGGCGGTGAAGCTGACGCTGAAAGAGTTTGAGCTGTTGCTGTTTTTGGCGAAACACCGCGGACAGGTGTTCAGCCGCGATGATTTGCTCGTCAAAGTGTGGGGCTACGACTACACGGGAAACGCCCGCACGGTCGATACGCATGTGAAAACGCTGCGTATGAAGCTGAAAGACGCTGCCCGCCACATCCAAACCGTCTGGGGCATCGGCTACAAGTTTGAGGGATGAACATGAGGCGGCTTCGGTTAGGACAGAAAATATGGCTTTCGATCGGCGCCGCGGTCGTGGCGACGCTGGCGTTTTCTTTTGGTCTTCTCAATTATTTTTACCGGACGGTGTACATGAAAGAAGTCGAGCGAACATTGATCGCGGAAGGGACGAGCCTCGCCCGCGACTATCGCGGCGGGGCGGTGACGGAGGCATATCGCCGTCAAATCAAATGGTATGATGAAAAATCGACGGCCACGATCTTGTTGATTGACAACCCGCGCGAACTGAGCGCCTGCTTTCCGTTTCCGGTCCACTATGACGCGTTAGTCAGCGGCCGCGACCGGGAAACGCTGTTAAATGGAAAGCCTGTTGTCAAAACGGGATACGAAAAGCGGTTCGGCCGCCGCGTGATGGCGGTCGTCGTTCCGCTTTTGGACGGCAGACGGCTTGAAGGAGCGATTTACTTGTATTTGCCGTTAGCCGACGTTCAGGCGGCAACGAAGCGGGCGGCCACCGCGTTTTGGCCGTTGGCCGCCATATTCGCGGGCGCGCTGTTGGTTGTCGGCCGACGGATGGTGCGGCAGATGACCGAGCCGCTCCAAGCGATGGAACAAGCGGCAGAACGCATGGCGGAAGGACGTTATGAGGCGGACATTCCCGTGCGGAGCGATGATGAAATCGGCCGCCTGGCGAAGGCGTTCAACCAAATGGCGGACGCCATTGCCAAAGAAGACGAGCGGAAACGCGCGTTTTTAGCGAACGTCTCGCATGAGCTGCGCACGCCGCTCAGCTATATGAAAGGATACAGCGAAGCGCTCCTTGCAGGCCTCGCGAAAACGAAGGAAGAAGAAAAGGCGTACCTTCGCCTTATCCACCGCGAAACGGAGCGGATGGAGCGGCTGGTGCGCGATCTTCTTGACCTGGCGCGCCTTGAAGGGCAAAGCGTGCCGCTCGAGCGCGCGCCGGTGGCGTTTGCCCAAGTGATCGAAGATGTCATCGCCACGTACGAACCGATCGCCGCGCAAAAGCGGATCGAGTTGGCGTGCGAGTTGGACTATGACATCATCGTCAACGGCGACGCCGACCGGCTCGAACAAGTCGTGCGCAACTTGCTCGACAACGCCATCCGCTACACCCCGGAAGGCGGCGCGGTGACGGTGCGGCTTTCCCGCTTGTCGGAAGCGGAAGGCGAGCTTGTCATCCAAGACACGGGAAAAGGAATTCCGAAAGACCAGCTCCCGCTTCTCGGCCAGCGCTTTTTCCGCGTCGACCGCGCCCGCACCCGCAAAGAAGGCGGCACCGGCTTAGGGCTTGCCATCGTTAGGCAAATCGTCGTCCTTCATGACGGCGCGATTTTGTTCGACAGCGACCTTGGACGCGGGACGACTGTATCGATTCGCCTGCCGCTCGTTCGGGAAGAGGAGTAAACATCGTTCAAGACACAGGAATGGATGATGTATAATCAATATAAAATTAGGAGGCAGGTGGAGGATATGGGTTCACCAGAAAAGGAACAGGCCCCTATGACCTACAAAGAGTATGCGACATGGCCGGAAGGAAAACGGTGCGAGGTCTTGGACGGGAACATCATTAGCATGGCGCCGTCGCCGACACCGGAACATCAATCAGTTTCGCTTCAACTTTCCATTGAATTCGGGATGCATCTTCGTGGGAAGGATTGCCGCGTGTTGGCCGCCCCGATCGATGTGTATCTTTTCGAAGATCATCGCAAGGGATGGATGGATGAAAACGTCCGAAACTGGGTATGCCCCGATCTTGTCGTCATCTGCGACAAAAACAAAATTCAAAAAAACCGCATTGTCGGGGCTCCGGATTTGGTCGTCGAGATCTTGTCCCCCGCCACGGCCAAAATCGACCGGATGGACAAACGGATCGCGTACGAGCGGGCCGGGGTGAAGGAATATTGGATCGTTGACCCGGCGAATCAAGTGGTGGAAGTGTATTTGCGCGGAAAAACAGGAAGATTGGAACTTCATGGAGTGTACAACCGGGATGACGCCGTTTTGGTTCATGTATTGAAGGATTTCGTGATCGATTTGCGAAACATTTTCCAATGAATAAATGGCAGTTGAGATTTTCGCTAAGCGGTGATTTGGAGGGGGGCGAGGGAGCATCGTCCAAGAGAGCATGCAACAACGCCCTCTTCCTTTCATGTTTTTTCAGGGCTTCTTGGAGGATTTGTGAATCGTTGAGATGGTGTTGTTTCGCCAAGTCATCGAGCCATTTCGGGATCGTTCATGTTTTTTTTTTTGACCGCTTTGTTTTCCATTTCATGGCGAAATGGTGGCATCAGCAAGTTGTTTGCCTTTTTGTTCATTGTCCAAACGCGGCCGATGTACTACAATAAACATAGAAACCGTTTTTTCCCACACGAAGCGTCATCAGCGCTTCGTTCTGAGCAGACGGGTTCGAGAGGGAAAGGTGCGGCTTGAAAAGAAAGCGGTTTCTTATGTCTGGAAGGCAAAGGGGGATCGGAATGAGCGATGTCGCGAAGATGAAGGAAGCGGCGTTTCCGGCTCCGACGGTGGAGGAGTGGGAGCGGGAAGCGGAAAAGTCGCTGAAAGGCAAGCCGCTCGAGCGGCTTGTGACGATGACGTACGAAAACATAGCGGTGAAACCGCTCTATACGCGCTGCGATGTGGAGGCGCTCGGCCCGCTGGAGCAGTACCCGGGCTTTGGCCAGTACGTGCGCGGAGCGCGGCCGGAAGGGTATCGGGGCGGGCCGTGGAAGGTGAGCCAGGAGATTTCGGCGGCGAGCCCGTCGGAATGGAACGAAGCGGTCAAGCACGACTTGGAGCGGGGACAGACGGAAATCCATTTCGCTCTCGGCCGGCTGCCGTTTGCCGTCGAGTCGGTTGATGATGTGGCGGCGATGTTGGATGGCGTGCCGCTGGACCGCTATTCGCTCCGTGTGGACGCCGGGGCGCGGTCGCTTTCGTTTTTGGCGCTGTTGGCCGCTTATTTAGAGGAACGGGGCGTCCCGCTATCGAGCGTACGGGGCGCGATCGGCATGGATCCGCTCGGAGCGTGGGCGGAGCAGGGGACGCTCCCGTGTTCGCTTGAGCGGCTGTATGATGAAATGGCGGAAGCAACGAAGTGGGCGAAGGAACAGATGCCTGCCGTTCGCACGATTTTGGTGCGCGGCGAGCCGTACCATAACGGCGGGGCGAACGCCGTGCAGGAGCTCGCGTTTTCGTTGGCGGCAGCCGTCGAGTACATCCGCGCCGGGTTGGACCGGGGCTTGACGGTTGATGACATCGCGACAAGGATGCAAGTGTCGCTCGCCGTCGGAGCCGACTTTTTCATGGAAATCGCAAAACTGCGGGCGGCGCGGCGCTTGTTTGCTCAAGTGATGGAGGCGTTTGGCGGCGGTGAATCAGCAAGGCGGATCGAGCTGCATGTGCGCACGTCGCCCTTTACGAAAACGGTGTACGACCCGTATGTGAACATGCTGCGGGCGGCGGCGGAAGCGTTTGCGGCCGTTGTCGGCGGCGCCGATGGCGTGCACGTGTCGCCGTTTGACGAAGCGATCGGACTCGCTGATGAGTTTTCACGGCGCATCGCCCGCAACACGCAGCTCATTTTGCTTGAAGAGGCGCATATGGCAAACGTCATCGACCCGGCGGGCGGCTCGTATTATGTGGAAACGTTGACCGCCAAGCTCGCTGAAGAAGCGTGGAAGCTGTTCCAACGCGTCGAAGAACAAGGCGGCATGGCGAAGGCGCTCGAAGCCGGCTTCGTGCAGACGGAAGTGGAAGCGGTCGCCAAGCGGCGGCTTGATCGGGTCAAGATGCGGAAGGAAAAAATCGTCGGCACGAACGTGTATGCGAACTTAGAAGAAACGCCGATCGAAAAGCCGACGCAAGCCGCGGCGAACGAGTTGCCGCCGCTGGATGAAAAGCGGATGGCCGACATTCGCAGTACGCTCGTCAGTGGGAATTGGGTGGAAGCCGCAATTGGCGCGGCCCGCCGTCGAGCAACCGCTCGGGAAATCGCGGCGGCTCTCGCTGACGGAAACACGTCCATCCGCATTGCGCCGATTCGCGCATGGCGCTTGGCCGAGCCGTTTGAGCGGCTGCGCAAGGCAGCCGAGAAGCATGCGGAGCGTACGGGAAGCCGGCTTTCCGTTCACTTGATCAATATCGGGCCGCTTGTCCGCCATCAAGCGCGCGCCGATTTCATCGCCGGGCTGTTTGCGGCCGGCGGGGTGGCGGCTGAGCGGAGCGACGGCTTTGCCTCGGTCGCGGAAGCGGTTGAATGGGTGCAAAGCACGAGCGGGACGCATTATATCGTGTGCGGCGCCGACGACGATTACCCGGCGTTTGTTCCGGCGTTGGCTCGGGCGTTCAAGCAAGCCAAGCCGAACGCGAAGCTGTATGTCGCCGGAAAGCCGCCGGAAGAGCTCGAGAACACGTACGGGGCCGCGGGCGTGGACGGATCGATTCATCTCGGTTCGAACGCGTACGATGTGATCGTGGCGTTTTTCACGGAAAGAGGGGTGGCGTTGGATGGCGAAGTACGTTGATTTTACCACCATGCCGCTTTCCACGGCGGCGGCCGATGTGGAGGAGAAACAGTGGAAAGACGCCATCGAGCGGCGCGTGCAAGCGTCGATCGATGAGCTGTTGGTTCAGACGAATGAGCACATTGCGGTGAAGCCGCTGTATACAAAGGAAGACATCGATGGGCTTGATTTTCTTGATTATATGCCCGGCTTGCCGCCGTACTTGCGCGGGCCGTACCCGACGATGTACGTCGTGCGGCCGTGGACGATCCGCCAATACGCCGGCTTTTCGACCGCCGAGGAGAGCAACGCCTTTTACCGGCGCAACTTGGCGATGGGGCAAAAAGGGTTGTCGGTCGCTTTTGACTTGGCGACGCACCGCGGCTATGACTCCGACCATCCGCGCGTCGTCGGCGACGTCGGCAAAGCGGGGGTGGCCATCGACTCGGTGCTCGATATGAAAATTTTGTTTGACGGCATCCCGCTCGACCAAATGTCAGTGTCGATGACGATGAACGGGGCGGTGCTCCCGATTATGGCGTTTTACATCGTCACCGCCGAAGAGCAGGGAGTGACGCAAGACAAGCTGTCCGGCACGATCCAAAACGATATTTTGAAAGAATATATGGTGCGCAACACGTACATTTATCCACCGGAGATGTCGATGCGCATCATCGCCGACATTTTCGCCTATACGGCCAAATACATGCCAAAATTCAACAGCATCAGCATTTCCGGCTACCATATGCAAGAAGCCGGGGCGCCGGCCGATTTGGAGCTGGCGTACACGCTCGCTGACGGGCTTGAGTACGTGCGCACCGGCTTGAAAGCCGGCATTGACATCGACTCGTTCGCGCCGAGGCTGTCGTTTTTCTGGGCAATCGGCATGAACTACTTTATGGAAGTGGCGAAACTGCGGGCGGCGCGCCTCATGTGGGCGAAAATGATGAAAACGTTCAATCCGAAAAATCCAAAATCGCTCGCTCTAAGGACGCATTCGCAAACGTCGGGCTGGAGCTTGACCGAGCAAGATCCGTTCAACAACGTCGTGCGCACGCTCATCGAGGCGCACGCGGCGGCGATGGGGCATACGCAGTCGCTCCATACGAACGCCTTGGATGAAGCGATCGCCTTGCCGACCGACTTCTCGGCGCGCATCGCCCGCAATACGCAGCTGTACTTGCAGGAAGAAACGGGCATTTGTCGGACGATCGACCCGTGGGCCGGTTCGTATTACGTCGAGACGTTGACGAACGAGTTGATGAAGCGGGCGTGGGCGCATATCGAAGAAATCGAAAGCTTAGGCGGGATGGCGAAAGCCATTGAAACCGGCATCCCGAAAATGCGCATCGAAGAAGCGGCGGCCCGCCGCCAAGCGCGCATCGATTCAGGAGCGGAAACGATCATCGGCGTGAACAAATACCGCCCGGAAAAAGAAGAGCCGATCGACATTTTGGAAGTCGACAACACCGCCGTGCGCCAGCGGCAAATCGAGCGGCTGAACGAGCTAAAGGCGACGCGCGACAACGAGCAGGTCGAAGCGGCGCTTGACGCCATCACAAAAGCGGCGGAAACGGGCGAGGGGAATTTGCTCGAGCTTGCCGTCCAAGCGGCGCGCGTCCGGGCGACGCTCGGGGAAATTTCGTACGCGATCGAAAAAGTGGCGAGCCGCCATCGCGCCGCCATCCGCTCGATCAGCGGCGTTTACAGCTCGGAATACAAAAACGAAGCGCAGCTCGAGCGGGTGAAGCGACGGGTTGAGCAGTTCGCCGAACTCGAAGGACGCCGCCCGCGCATCTTGATCGCGAAAATGGGGCAGGACGGCCATGACCGCGGGGCGAAAGTCATCGCCACAGCGTTTGCTGATTTAGGGTTTGACGTCGACATCGGCCCGCTCTTCCAGACGCCGGAAGAAACGGCGCGCCAGGCGGTCGAAAACGATGTGCACGCCGTCGGCATCAGTTCGCTCGCCGGCGGGCATAAAACGCTTGTGCCGCAGCTCGTCGAGGAGCTTGAAAAACTTGGCCGCGATGATATTTTGGTCGTCGTCGGCGGCGTCATTCCGCCGCAAGACTACGCGTTTTTGTATGAGCACGGCGCCGCCGCCATTTTCGGACCGGGCACGGTCATTCCGGAAGCGGCGGAAAAAGTGTTGGATGAAATTTACGCCCGGCTTGGCTATGAGGAAGTGAACCAATGAACGGCGAAGAGAAACGGCGGGAACAGGCAAGCGGCCAGAGCGCAGTTTCGGACGGACAGCCGCGGCGCCCGGAATGGGCGGACGGCAATGGTCTGTCGTCGTACGTGCAAGCCGAGCGCCCGCCGGCGCCGAAGCGGCTCGTGCGGCGAAAAGAACGATCGGTTAAAGAATACGTCCAAGGAGTGCTCGCCGGCGACCGCACCATTTTGGCGCAGGCGATTACGCTTGTCGAAAGCAATGCGGCCAGGCATATGGATCTCGCCCAGCAAGTGCTCAATGAACTGCTTCCGCACGTCGGCCGCTCGATTCGCATCGGCATCACCGGCGTGCCGGGGGCGGGGAAAAGCACGTTCATTGAAGCGTTTGGCACGTTTTTGTGCGAGCAGGGCCATCGCGTCGCCGTCTTGGCCGTCGACCCGACGAGTTCGTTGACCGGCGGCAGCATCCTCGGCGACAAAACGCGAATGGAGGCGCTTGCCCGCCATCCGCACGCCTTCATCCGTCCATCTCCATCCGGTGGGGCGCTTGGCGGCGTACACCGAAAAACGCGCGAGACGATGATGCTGTGCGAGGCGGCCGGCTATGACATCATCCTCGTCGAGACGGTCGGCGTCGGGCAAAGCGAGTTTGTCGTCCGAGGGATGGTTGACTTTTTCTTGTTGCTCGCCTTAACCGGCGCCGGCGACGAGCTGCAAGGCATGAAGCGCGGCATCATGGAGCTGGTGGACGCCATCGTCATCAACAAGGCGGACGGCGATAATAAAGAAAAAGCAAAAGCGGCGCAAAAAGAATACAACCAGTTTCTCCATTACCTCCGCCCGGCCACGCCCGGCTGGGAGACGAAAGCGTACACATGCTCGGCGCTTTTGGGAGAAGGGATCGCCGACATGTGGCGCGTCATTCAAACGTTTGTCAAGACGACAAAGCAATCCGGCGTCTTTTTCGACCGCCGCCGCCAGCAGCAAAAAGACTGGATGCACGCCATGATCAAAGAATATGTGGAAACGCGCTTTTTTGCCGATCCGGTCGTGAAAGAAAAGCTCCCGATGCTCGAGAACAGCGTCATTTCCGGCGCCAAGCCGGTCACCGCCGCCGTCCGCGAGCTGATCGAGGCGTATGAACGGAAGCGAGGCGGTGAACTGTGATATGATAAAGGCAAATCGAAGGAGGTGTCACGATGTTCCAATTTCAATTTCCGCTCTATAACGACATCGTCGAACAAGCGCGGCGCGAAGCGGTCGAAGC
Source organism: Geobacillus lituanicus (assembly GCF_050994965.1). Lineage (NCBI taxonomy): Bacteria > Bacillati > Bacillota > Bacilli > Caryophanales > Anoxybacillaceae > Geobacillus > Geobacillus lituanicus. Next base: position 2,506,686 of record NZ_CP194773.1, on the reverse strand, counting down.
CGGATTTGAAGAACTGCGCACGCCGGAAGACGTCGATGCGGCATTCCGCCGTCCGGGCACAACGCTTGTCCTCATCAACTCGGTGTGCGGCTGCGCCGGCGGCATCGCCCGTCCGGCAGCGGCCCACGCGGTTCATTACGACAAGCGCCCGGACCATTTGGTGACCGTCTTTGCCGGCCAAGACAAAGAAGCAACCGCCCGCGCGCGCGAATATTTTGTCGGCGAGCCGCCATCCTCGCCGTCGTTCGCGTTGTTAAAAGACGGAAAACTGTGTGCCATGCTCCACCGCCACGACATCGAAGGGCACGAACCGGTCGCCGTCGTGCAAAAGCTGCAGGCGCTGTTCGATGAATATTGTGAGGAAGTGTGAAAGGAGAACCCGAAGTTCGAAAAGGGACTTCGGGTTTTTGCATGACCATTATTGTTTGTGATAATAGAAATGAAGAAGGAAATTGATCGTATCAGTCAAATAAATGAGCAACAAGTCACAACTGTTTTAGATGGTGTTTCAGAAAATGTCATGAGTAAAATTTACAAAGAATGGGTATTAAAATTATTACTGTATCGAAAAGAATGGCTCGTAAATTGGTATATGGAGGTGAAATAAGCGATGCGCCCTTTTGTGCTTTGGTTAATTTGGCAAAATGAATGTACTCGGCAGCGATATCATATTGGAAACTTATTACACGATGGGGATAAGTATGTATTTTATTATGAACGTAGCAGGAAGAGAAGAGGACTGTTCGAAGCACTAGAAAACGGTTATCAACCTCATTTGTCGTTTCCGGATATAGGAAAAAAATACGTTTCTAACAGATTGTTCGGGCCTTTTGAGCGGCGTTTGCCTGACCGGCGCCGTCCGGATTTTTTAGAAATTTTGCGGACATACGGCTTGCCGCGCGATTGTACAGATATGGATATGCTGCGAGCGACTGGTGGTAAACTTGCGACAGATTCTTATGAATTTGTAGCGCCAATTTATGTATCGGGAAATCATTTCGATTTTGATTTTTATGTCGCGGGTTGGAGATATTACGAGGGAGATCGAGTAATTCAATATCTTAAAGTGGGGGATAAGGTACATTTTCGATTAGAGCCGGAGAATAGGCAAGATTCTAAAGCAGTAGAAGTGTTAACAGATGAAGGGTGTAAGCTAGGGTATATTCCTGCTTTCTATAGCGAGTTTATGTTTAACCTTATTCAAAATAACGGGCGTTATATGGCGAGAATTGAATCAATTCATGTTGAGGCTTTTCCACAGCGGAAAGTAAATATAAGTGTCTACGGTGAGCTCCTTCCATCTTGCCAGACGCAAGTGTAAACTAGCACATTATTTCAGAATCCCTTTTTCAAATTATTTCAGGCGGATTCGGAAATAATGTGCAAAATTTTTGCGGATTGTTTCGGATTTTGCACATTCTTTCGGAACGTTTGCACGCTCTTTCAGATGAAGATTTCCAGCGCGCCTGATGGACCGATGGAAAAGAAAAAGCACAAAAGAGGCCGATTCGGCCCCTTTCATGCTAATACCCCATTTCCTCTGCGGCCATGCGCACCACTTCTTCGTCAATGGCGTCCTTTTTCAGCTGATACCCGTATAACAGGCACGTCGTGGCCAACGTGTTGATCACCCGAGGCCATCCCCGCGACTGCAGGGCAATCGCCTCTAACGCCGATGGGGTGAAGATCGGGTGCTTCGCCCCGGCCTGTTTCATCCGATGCTCGATGTAGCCCGCCACCTCTTCCTTCTCCAGCGGCCCCATCCGGTATCGCATGATGATCCGCTGGTCGAGAGGGCGGTGCTGATTGAGCCGCAGCTTCCCCTGTAAATGGGGCAGCCCGGCCAAAATCAAGACAAATGGGTTGGTCGAATCCATCTCAAAGTTGAACAAGATCGCGATGTCCTGTAAAAATGCATCCTTCGCTAAATGCATCTCATCCAAAATGAACACCGGCGTGATCCGCCGTTCATGATACAATCGCTCGATCGCCTGCTGGATTTGGCGGAAGAGGTCTACCTTGCGGTACTTCGGTTCCTCTCCTAATCCCAAGGCCAGTCCACGGTAAAAATCCATCACGCCTCCGGTGGATAACGGAAAGTAGACGACATGATACAATGATGGATTCAATGACTCTTTCAGCGCCCGAAGGGCGAACGTCTTGCCCGCCCCCGGCTCTCCGATCAACAGCCCGATCCCCCGGGTTCGTTTCACGTACTCCAGCGCCCGCAACGCTTCCTGAAATGACGCCCCTTGATACGCCTCGGACGGGTCTGTTTCTTTCGCAAACGGCTCCCGCGAAAGGGAGTAAAACGATTTATACACCGTGTTCTCCCTCCTTCGCCGGAATCGCCGCAAACGGGGACCGATGGCGTTTTACATAGGCATTGTCCTCCAAACGCACCCGAATGGCTTCCGCCACCCGTTTGCCATCTTCGTACACATAGACGCCTCGTTCGTCATAGCGGAGCTCAATCGATTGCCCAATGAACCGAGGCGGCACTTCGTATAGCTGTTTATTCAGGGTGATCGTGCCATCGGCTTTCACCTTGCGGTGCTCCCGTTTCAGAAAAATCGCATCCAGCCAATCGCCATCTTCGATGAACGACACGAGATGCACTTGCGATTGAAACACCTCATGCGGCGTTTTTCCGTCCAGTGAGGCGTGCGGTTTTCGATGATACTCCTCTTCAAGCCACTTCCAAAAACGCTCGTTCAACTCGTCAAGCGATTTCGGCGGATTCAGCTCCAACAGTGGATAAAACCGTGTCTGTACGGTGCGGAAGAACCGTTCGATTTTTCCCTTGCTTTGCGGGTCATACGGCTGGGTGTGGATGAGCGTAATCCCCATCTCGGCGCACGCATACTGCAGCACCTCGGACCGATAAATTTTCCCGTTGTCCGAGTAAATGCGTTTCGGCTTCCCGCAACGAAGCACCGCTTCCTTCGTGACGATCCGCAGCCCGTCAAACTTCTCCGAAGGGAAAAATTGGGCATATGGCACTAACCGCGAGCAGTCATCGATATACGCGATCAAAAACGTTTTCTGGGCTTTCCCATGGACGCGAATCGTGGGTCCATGGGATAAGTCCCCTTGCCATAGCTCATTGATCTGGTCATACGCAAAACGCTTTCGCTCCGGCATCGGCAAGATTTCTTTCCCGACAAGGTTGTGTTTTTTCAATAATCGGTATATAGTAAAGTAAGAGATATGGTTTTTTGGGATTCCCCCCTGCTCGATCAGGTGTTCGTAGAACACCGTCACGGGCATGGTGGGATGTTCTTTTCTTAGGGCTAAAATATGATCCTCATCATCGGGCGACAGACGCCTTGAGTGGCCGCGGTCCGAACGGCGCTTCGGCTTTAAGGCGTCAAAGCCCCCTTTTTTGTATCGGGTGCACCAATCGAGGATCGTCTTGGCTGCGATTCGTTTGTCTCCCTGATGGGGAACATGGTGCACTCGCTCGCTCACCTCTTTCAGATACGTCTTCGGTTCCACCTGCCCATTCACCAACGGAGCGATTAGCCCGTACCGAAACAGGGCAATGTCGTGTCTCATCGACTCATTCATTCAAATCTCCTCCTGGTCTCACTTGGAATCAGGACCGTTCCGGTCCTCCTGCCCTTATCGTACCGAATTGCTTTTTCTCCGTCGATAGGAAAGGTTTGTGGGAACCGAAACTATTTCCAATTTAGGGTATGTATGTAAAATCAGGATCCCATTTAATTCGCAAAAGGGTGTCGGAATCCGCCCTCCCACATCTCTCTGATGGCCGAATCAAGACCGTGTTCCTCTAACGTCTGGATCCACCAAGAAGCCCGTTCCTTTTCTTTTTTCACGATAGGGCCTATGATCCTCCACCGCCTCGCAAAAAAGCTATGAAGGCTTGATAGGTTTCGGTAGAACCGTCGGACATAAAAGATGATGCCGTCCTTTGTCGGGAGAAACGGAGCCTGGTTCGTCCTTTCGGTCAATCCCAACTGCTCTTTCACGACTTGCCATATGGCGGACAACGTATACTGAAAATACGGGAGGAGAAAGGAAGGCAGCACACTCACCGTCTTCAAGCATTCCCAACAGCGATACCGGACAATCCAAATGCGATAATCACCATGTGGGGTCAATGCGTTTCGCTCATAGTAACCGTGGCGGTGCAACGGGCGCTTGGCCCGGCAATGCGGACACTTTTTCAGAAGAGGGAAGTCGTTTTCTTTTCCACGCTCTGCATACGTTTGAACGTCAATGCCAAAGTCATGAAATTGAATCACGTCCTCCTCCCCCTCCTATGAACCGATGGATTTTCTCTTCCGAAATAATTCACAAAAAATTTAGCACATTCTTTCAGAAAAGGGGAGAGGGCTTTCTGAAGGAATGTGCAAAAAAATGTCTCTTTTGTTCCGAAATAAAGTGATAATTTACAGCAAGATCTCGATATGCTACATGAAATATCGTTAGAAGTGATTTAGTCTGTTCACTGTTTTCTGAAGTAGGCATGTTTGATTTCAGATGAATGAATATGTCCACGAAATCGAAACGCTACTGCAAAACATCAAAGAAGAAGTGATCGACCGTGAGCTACGGAATTAGCCCGACCGTGTTTGCGCGGCTGATGGCGTATTTCGCCGGCGAGGAAGATATTCAAAAAGTCATCTTGTTCGGCTCGCGGCACGGCCCGCTACAATTCCGACATTGACTTGTGCATCGATTACACCGGCAAGCAAAAGTGGAAAATCAAAGATGACATTGACGAGATTGTCGGCATTTATTCGTGTGATGTGCTCTTTTTCGACGCGCTGAACGAAGCCATCAAGCGCCAAATCGAGCGCGACGGGAAAACGATTTATGAGAAATCTCCGTCGTGAGCCTAGGCGGCTTGCCTCGCATGAGCGGGCGGCTGTTTTTTTGTGTCCGGCGGCCTTAGGGCAAGCGCGCTGTCCGTTTTTCAGTTGCATCGAAAGCGCTGTTATCGGTACAATGGAACTCACATTTCGCACCCTCCCGACAAAAATCGGGAGGATTTTTTTTCGCCTTGCGTCGAATGAATCTTTGAAACACAAGGAAAGCGAAGGAGTTTTCACACCATGGGCATTCCAATCGATGCGGTCTATGACAGTTCCTATTTGAATATAATAAGTGCCATATTCAAGAAGCTTGGCCTCCCCCAGTTGATTGACCATCTCGTTTCGGTCGATCCTCAATGCCAAACCCGAACGAGCCATGCCGTTCAGGCCATCGTCTACAATATCTTTGACGGCCGGCAAGCGCTCGTTCACTTGGAACGATGGGCGCATGAGATCGATTTGCCCAAGCTGATCCGTCCTGGACTTCACCCCTCTTGGTTCAATGACGACGCTTTGGCGCGCCATCTGGATCGCCTGTATGAGGCCGACATCCATCACGTCACGTCGGCTTGTCTTGTGCAGATCTACAAGAAGGAAGACCTCCCTCTTTGGGTGTTTCATGCCGATACGACCGATAAGACGGTATATGGTGCGTACGAAACGAACTCGACCGAAGGCTTGGAAATCACCTATGGCTACAATCGGCATCATTGTTGGCAAAAACAGATGGGATTCGGGTTGGTCGGCAATCAAGACGGCCTTCCGTTTTACGGAGATGTGCACGACGGCCATCTGCCCGATAAGACATGGAATCCTTTCGTGTTGGCACGGATGAAAGAATAGTTTGAACGCGCGGGAATCGAAGACGAATGGATTTACGTGGCCGATTCGGCCGCCATGACGCGCGGCACCTTGACGCAAACGAAAGCCGCCAACGCCTTTTTGATCACGCGCGGCCCGGCTTCGCTTCGGATCGTCAAAACGGCGCTGGCCCAAGCCGATGCCGAGGACACGCCGTGGAGCGATCCGTTCGTCTTGGCAGAGAAAAACGGCGCCGCGTATCGAGTGTGGGAAACCGTCTCGACGTATGAAGGCCATCCGGTTCGGCTGATCGTCGCTGAATCCAGCGCGCTGGACCAACGAAAAGGGAAGAAACTCGAAAACGAACGGAAAAAAGAAGCAGAGCTTCTTTCGCAAGAACAAGCCCAATGGGAGAGCCGCCTGTTTTCCTGCCGGGAAGACGCCGAACAAGCGCTGGCGTCTCTCAAGGCTTCCCTTCGCCCTCGGTTCCATCGCGTCGAGGCGTCCGTTGACGAGGTCATTCGCCCGAAAAAACGGCGCGGACGGCCGAAAAAAGGGGCGGAACCGGAGGTGGAAACGCGGTTCGCCCTTCGCCTAAACGTGGCATTCGACCAAGAGGCGTGGGAGCGGGCGAGACGGAAAGCGTCCCGTTTTGTCTTGGTCACGACCGTTCCGGAGGAATGGAAGGGCCAACCGATGGACGCGAAAGAGATCTTGAAGCTGTATAAAGGCCACATCTCGGTGGAAATGAACTTTGCCTTTTTGAAAGACCCGTTCTTTACGGATGAAATCTATGTAAAAAACCGGAACGGGTCGCGGTGCTGGGGTATTTGTTTTTGTTGGCGTTGGCCATTTATCGCGTCTTCCAGCGCCGGGTGCGCCAATTCATTACTCCGGAGCAGCCTCTAAAGGGCGCAGGAGGACGCAAACTGACCCGGCCGACGGGGCAAGCGATCTTTCAGTTGTTTCAGTATGTCAAAGTGGTGCTTCTCAAGCAGCCAGACGGGCAAATCCAACGTGCGTTAAGCCAACCGCTCACGTACGAGCAGCGAAGGATTCTGCAAGGGTTGGGGTTGGACGAGAGCATTTACGTCTAATGGGATAAAGAACGACCAGCGATGGTAAAAAAAGGATTGCCATCGCTCGTTGTGTTGGTTCAAAAGTTATTCTAAAAAAACAAATAAAAAATCCTTTCGTTCTACTTAGTAGGGGTGCGAAATGTGATTTCCAATGTCAAATGAATCCTTGAAATACAAGGAAAGTGAAGGAATTTCCACACCATGGACGTTCGAATTCGTATCATTTATGAAAGTTCCTATTTGAAATAATAATCGCTATCTTTGAGGACCTTGGCCTCCATCAATTGAGCGTCGTTTTGTTCAGGAATTCTCCGCTTTGTTCCACTAGGATGTTAGTGTTTGCATCAATCTATTCCTCTTCCGCAAACATTGAACACTTCTCCTCCCTACGGTATGGGAAAATCATTGTGTTTGTTTCCCCACCATGCTATGATCATTAGTAAAGAAACCAAGAAATTTGGTTATTTTTTTGGAAGGAGGGGAATAATATGGTACCATCAGATTCGATGACAAAGGAGAAGGTACCGATGGACAATATCCCTAACCGTAAGAAAAACCTTGTGAAACGAATTGCCGTATCGAGCAAAAAACAAATTACGATCCCAAAGGATTTTTATGAGCAATTAGGAATTGGAAACGAGGTGTTAATTGAGTTAGCGGATAATAAGTTAATTATTCATCCGATTCATGAGGACCACTTTGACTTTTCCGATCTGATTTTAAAAGACTTGATCAGGGAAGGGTATGCAGGTGAAGAACTATACAAAGAATTTGTATATCGTAAATCGCAAATCGCTCCTGCTTTAGATGCCATGATTGCTGAGGAAAGACCAAAGGCAAAAACGTATACGGCGGATACGTTAGGGGAGTTATTTGGCGAAGATGATGAACCATAATCGACTGCAATTGCTTCCGAAAGCAGAAAAAGCCATTAAAAAATTGACAAAAAAGGATGCAGCTCTGAAGCAGCGTTTGATCGAAGCCTTGCGGCAGATTCTTACCGATCCCGCCGAAGCAGGGGAAGCGAAAACAGGTGATTTGGCAGGAATTTACGGTTATGACATTTATCATCGAGGCATCAATTACGAGATTGCTTATTTGATCGACCAAGATGACAGCGGACATGTTGTGGTCGTGGTTTTGGTGGGGACGCGTGAAAATTTTTACGAAGAGCTGAAGCGTTATATAAAGACGAAGCGAGCGCCGTTTTCGAAGGCATAGATGTAGATCCATTTAGGACAATGGGCAAAGGAGAACGATGGCATGGACGAGCAGAAAGCGATTGCGTTATCGTGCCAGCATGCGTTTCGATTGTTGCTTCATTTAAAAAACGTCATTGCCGCGTCGGAACAAGTGGCGGAAGAGGATGAACTCTTGAGGGAAGTATACTGCGATTCGATCGTGAAAAAGTATGAAATTTTGGAAGACCAGCTCTGGAAGCTGTTGTCGCGAATTTTCAAAGCGTCCGGCCTGGAATTGAACAACCCGAGGGCATGTTATCGCCAAGCGTTTAAGGAAGGGTGGATTCAGAATATTGACGTATGGAACGATATATTGCACTCGCGAAACGCTACAGCCCATGTGTATAACGAGGAAGACTATGAACAGATTAAAGACCGAATTGTATCAAAATATGTCCACGAAATCGAAGCGCTGCTCGAACATATCAAAAGAGAAGTGATCGATCGTGACCTATGGAATGAGCCCGACCGTGTTTGAACGGTTGATGGCGTATTTCGCGGGCGAAGAAGATATACAAAAAGTCATTTTGTTCGGCTCGCGGGCGCGCGGCACGGCCCGCTACAACTCGGACATTGACTTGTGCGTGGACTACACCGGCAAACAAAAGTGGAAAATCAAAGAGGATCTTGACGAGATTGTCGGCATTTACTCATGTGACGTGCTTTTTTTCGACGCGCTGAACGAAGCGATCCGGCGGGAAATCGAGCGCGACGGGAAGACGATTTATGAGAAATCTCCGTCGTGAGCCTAGGCGGCTTGCCCTGCATGAGCGGACAGCCGCCTTTTTTGTCCTTTTGCGCCTGTTGGGACAGATCGGCTTCGGAGCGGAGGCCAGGATTGTCCGTTTTTCCTTGCACCGAAAGCGCCGTCATCGGTACAATGAAGTCGGCAACCATTGGCAAAGGAGACTCGCGATGAAAATCGGCTATCGGACATTGAAAACGGCGGTGGGGGCGGCGCTGGCGATTGCCATCGCTCAGCTGATCGGCCTGCATAATTTCGCTTCCGCTGGCATTATCGTCATCTTATGCGTCCAAGTGACGAAAAAGCGGTCGCTTGAGACCGCCCGGGCTCGTTTTGCGGCGTGCGTTGTCGCGATCGGGTTTGCGGCGTTGTTTTTTACCGTCTTCGGCTATCATCCGTGGACGATCGGGCTGTTGCTTTTGTTGTTCATTCCGGTGACGGTTCGCTTGAAAATCAATGAAGGCATTGCGACAAGCTCGGTCATTATTTTGCATTTGTATGCGGCCGGGGACATCACGTGGGGATTGGTCGCCAATGAGATCTTGCTGGTGGCGGTTGGCATTGGGGTAGCGCTGCTGATGAACATGTATATGCCGAGCGCCGAGAAGGAGCTCAAAGAGTACCAGCGCATTGTCGAAGATTTGTTTCGCATTATTTTAAAAGAAATCGTCCGCTACTTGCGCACAAATGAGCTTGATTGGGATGGGAAGGAGCTGCCGCTTGCGGCGGAGACGCTCGACAAAGCGAAAAAACTCGCCATGCGCCACGCCGACAATCAATTATGGCGGAATGAGGATGAATATGTCCGCTACTTCCGCATGCGCGAGCGGCAGTTGGAAATCATCGAGCATATGCTTCCGCTTGTGACATCGCTTGTCTACACGGTCGAGCAGCGGATGATGGTCGCCGATTTTATCGACGAATTAAGCGACGCCATTCACCCGGGAAATACGGCCGATCGGTTTTTGCGGCGCCTTGCCGAGATGCGCGAACAGTTTAAGGCGATGCCGCTGCCAACGACGCGCGAACAGTTTGAAGAGCGGGCGGCGTTGTTTCATTTAGTGCGCGAATTGGAGCGATATTTAATCATCAAAAGCGAATTCCATCCCGGAAACGAACGAAAACCGCAGCGGCTGAAGGCATGATGCAGGGCATATGTCCATCCGTTTTGGCGCACACTATAGCCAAACGCTCAAGCAAAGGATGGACGGATATGCGGGTATGGTTGGCCATTTGTCTCGTGATCGCCGCCGTATTGGGGGCTCCTTTTCAGACAGCGGCGGAGGCGAAGCCGCTTGTCATTGTGAACAAAGCGATCAATAAGCTCGCGCTCGTCCGCGACGGCCGCATCGAAGCCGTCTATCCGGTGGCGACCGGGGTCAATGCCGATTTGACGCCGGAGGGGATGTTTACGGTGACGGTGAAGGCGAAACACCCGTATTATCGGAAAAAGAACATTCCAGGCGGGGCGCCGAACAATCCGCTCGGCGCAAGGTGGATCGGCTTTAACGCGCGCGGGACGGACGGGCGCATCTACGGCATTCACGGCACGAACAACCCGGCGTCGATCGGCCGGTATGTGTCGCAAGGTTGTGTGCGCATGCACAACCGCGATGTCGAGCATTTGTATGAACGGGTGCCGATTGGCGCCAACGTGCTCATTCTCCGCAGCAACGAATCGTTTTACGCCATCGCCAAACGGCACGGCGCTGTCCGATGAAAAACGCAAGCTCCGTTTCGGAGCTTGCGTTTTTTTGGGCAGGTTTAAAACCACATGCTGATGCCGGCAAGGAGCGTCGTCAGCAGCATGCAAATAAGCATTACGTACACGATGAATTTTTGCGTTTTCCGCGACAACGGTCCGTCCTCCTTCCGTCCGCTGTTCTACGTTTATTGTAACGGCAAACCGCAGGGCGGACAAGGAAAAATGCCCGATGCGAAGCGAACCGATCCAAAGCTCGACCGTGGCGCGGACAAAGAAAAACAAAAAAGCAGGATTTTTTGTCGAAACGGCGAATGATAAAATGTTGGCCTCATCATTTTGCGGCAAAGGGGATGCAGACGATGGAAGTGAAAAAAGTCGACCATATCGGCATTGCCGTCCGTTCGATCGAGAAAGCGCTTCCGTTTTATACGGATGTGCTCGGCCTGCCGTTTCTTGGCATCGAGGAAGTCGAGTCGGAACAGGTGAAAGTGGCGTTTTTGCAGGCGGGAGAGGCGAAAATTGAACTTCTTGAGCCGCTGTCGCCAGAGAGCGCGGTGGCGATATTTATCGAGAAGCGCGGCGAAGGGATTCATCATGTGGCGCTTGGGGTGGAAGACATCACCGAGCGCATCCGCGAGCTGAAGGAGCACGGCATCCGTATGATTCAAGATGCGCCGAAACGCGGCGCCGGCGGGGCATGGGTCGCGTTCATGCACCCGAAATCGACCGGCGGCGTGTTGTATGAGCTTTGTGAACGGACGAAAACGGAGGGACACCAATGAGCGACATGTACGACAAAATCAACGAACTGTATGACCGCCGACGTGAGATTGAACTGGGCGGGGGCGATGAGAAAATTGAACAGCAGCACGCGAAAGGGAAGCTGACGGCGCGAGAGCGGATTGATTTGCTTTTGGACGAAGGGACGTTTGTCGAGCTCAATCCGTTCATCGAGCACCGCTGCACCGATTTTGGCCTCGGGGAAAAGAAGGGGCCGGGTGACGGGGTGGTGACCGGCTACGGGAAGATCAACGGCCGCACCGTGTTTGTGTTTTCGCAAGATTTCACCGTCTTCGGCGGGGCGCTTGGGGAAATGCACGCGAAAAAAATTGCGAACATCATGGATTTAGCGGCGAAAACCGGGGCGCCGGTCATCGGTTTGAACGATTCGGGCGGCGCCCGCATTCAAGAAGGGGTCTTGTCGCTTGACGGGTACGGACACATTTTTTACCGCAACGCCATTTATTCCGGCGTCATCCCGCAAATTTCCGTCATTATGGGGCCGTGCGCCGGCGGGGCCGTCTATTCGCCGGCCATCACCGATTTTGTGTTCATGGTCGAAAAAACGAGCCAAATGTTCATCACCGGTCCGAAAGTGATTGAAGCGGTGACCGGGGAGAAAATCAGCGCTGAAGATTTAGGCGGCGCCCGCGTGCACAACACGATCAGCGGCAACGCCCACTTTGCGGCAGCGAATGAAGAGGAGGCGCTCGCTGAAGTGCGGCGGCTCTTGGGCTATTTGCCGTCCAACAACAACGAAAAGCCGCCGTTTGGCCCGATTCCGGATGGGGATGACTACCGCCCCGATTTGGCCGATGTCGTGCCGATTGACGCCGTCCGCCCGTACGATGTGCGCCACGTCATCGCCCAAGTCGTCGATGACGGGTCGTTTTTTGAGGTGCAAAAAGATTTCGCGAAAAACATCGTGATCGGCTTTGCCCGCATTAAAGGCGAAGTGGTCGGGCTTGTGTGCAACCAGCCGAAGTTTATGGCCGGCGGGCTGGACATCGACTCGTCCGATAAGGCGGCGCGGTTTATCCGCTTTTGCGATTCGTTCAACATCCCGATCATTACGTTTGAGGACGTCACCGGCTTTTTCCCAGGCGTCAAGCAGGAGCACGGCGGCATCATCCGCCATGGGGCGAAAATTTTGTACGCTTACTCGGAAGCGACCGTGCCGAAAATCACCGTCATTTTGCGGAAAGCGTACGGCGGCGCCTATGTCGCCTTAAACAGCAAATCGATCGGCGCCGATGTCGTCTATGCGTGGCCGAACGCGGAAGTGGCGGTCATGGGGCCGCAAGGGGCGGCGAACATCATTTTCGCGAGCGAAATTGAAAAAAGTCCGAATCCGGAAGAAACGCGGGCGCAAAAAATTGCCGAATACCGCGAGAAATTCGCCAATCCGTACGTCGCCGCCAAATACGGCATGATCGATGACGTCATCGACCCGCGCGATACGAGAATCAAGCTCATTCAGGCGCTCGAGATGCTTCGAAACAAGCACGAGGAGCGGCCGAAGAAAAAACATGGCAACATTCCGCTGTAAACGATGGAAGGCGTCCGGCAAGCAACGGGAGCCTTTTTCGCGGCAAACGATATTTTAGATGGGGGCGGCGTGGCCGTTTGCCGCAGCGGGAGCGGATGAAAGCTCGCTCGTTGAGAGGCGGTCAGGCAGCCCGTATCGGTACATCTCAAGCGCGTTCTTATACGTTTGCAGCGTTTTGATCGTTCCGGCGTCCGGTTTGGCTCTTGGCGGAACATTTCGGTATACTTAAGGTGGAGTACATAAGCAGGAGGAAAAAAGCGATGGTCAATGAACAGCGTCTTGTCGACGAATTTTTGGAACTTGTGCAAATCGATTCGGAAACAAAGCATGAAGGGGACATTGCGAAGGTGCTCAAACAAAAGTTTGAAGCGCTTGGCCTCGATGTGATCGAAGACGATGCGGCCGCGAAAACGGGGCATGGGGCAGGCAACTTGATTTGCACGCTCGCGGCGACGAAAGACGGGGTCGACCCGATTTACTTCACGTCGCATATGGATACGGTCGTGCCGGGCAAAGGGGTGAAACCGTCGATCCAAGACGGCTATGTCGTCACCGACGGGACGACGATTTTAGGGGCGGACGACAAGGCGGGCTTGGCGGCCATGTTGGAAGCGATTCGCGTGTTGAAAGAACAAAACATCCCGCACGGCGTAATCCAGTTTATCATCACCGTCGGCGAAGAGTCGGGGCTTGTCGGGGCGAAGGCGCTTGACCCGTCGCTCATTCAAGCGAAATACGGCTATGCCTTGGACAGCGACGGCAAAGTCGGCAACATCGTCGTCGCCGCCCCGACGCAGGCGAAGCTGAAAGTCGTTGTGCACGGCAAAACTGCCCATGCCGGCGTGGCGCCGGAAAAAGGAGTGTCTGCCATTACGATTGCGGCGAAGGCGATCGCAAAAATGCCGCTCGGCCGCATCGACGAGGAGACGACGGCGAACATCGGCCGCTTTGAAGGCGGCACGCAAACGAACATCGTCTGCGACCGCGTTGATATTTTAGCGGAAGCCCGTTCCCTCGTTCCGGAAAAAATGGAAGCGCAAGTGGCGAAAATGAAAGAGGCGTTTGAAACGGTTGCCGCGGAAATGGGGGGGCGCGCCGATGTCGAAGTGGAAGTGATGTACCCGGGCTTTAAGTTCAGCGACGGCGACCATGTCGTCGAGGTCGCCAAACGGGCGGCGGCGAAAATCGGACGGCCGTGCAAGCTGGAGAAAAGCGGCGGCGGCAGCGATGCCAACATCATCGCCGGCTTCGGCATTCCGACGGTCAACCTCGCAGTCGGCTACGAAGAAATCCATACGACGAATGAGCGGATGCCGATTGAAGAGCTGGTGAAGCTGACAGAGATGGTTGTCGCCATTGTCGAGGAAGTCGCCAATGCCGAATGAGCATCCCGAGGCTGGATGCTCTTTTTCTTGAACCTTTCGGTAAACATTCGGCCGGAATGAGCCGATAAAAAAAGCAGAGTGCGAATCACGAAAGAGGTGGCGGGGGAATGGACAAATACGTGGTGTTTCGCGTCGAGCGGGAACAGTACGCCGTCTCGATCGCGTATGTCGTCTCGATTGAGAAAATGACGGCGCCGACGGCCGTGCCGCATATGCCGGATTGTATGGCGGGCGTCGCGCGCATCCGCGGCGAGCTCGCGCCGGTGCTCGATATGCGAAAGCTTCTATATGGGAAAGCGATCGAGGAAACCGAGCAGACGCGTCTTGTCGTCGCCGCGGTCGACGGGTTGTCGGTGGCGTTTATCGTTGACGAAGCAAAGGAAATTGTCGATATTGAACCGGAAGCCATCAAACCGCTGCAGCTCGTATCCGCGGAGCGCACGCCGTATGTCGTCGGGATCGCGACGCTGCCGGAGCGGTTGCTCACGGTGCTGGATCCGCGCGTCTTGTTTGCCCATTTGGAAGAAGCGGACGCGATTCGCGAGCAAGTGGCCGCCGCCCAGGCCGCGGCCCAGGTCATCCAAGAGGAAGAGACGGTATAGGTGTTTGCCTATACCGTTTTTTCTTCCGCGCATATCCTAACCATGGAAATGAACTTCAACACATGAGAGGAGGCGCATTCCATGGTTCGACCGTTCGGTCCGTATATGGGCGGATTTTATCCGCCGTACGTTGGCGGCTACGGCTATCCTCCATACGGTTATCACCATCATCATTGGCATGGAGGGTATGACGGCTATCATCACTTCCCGTATGGCGTGCCTTATGGTCATTACCCGTTTGGACCATACGGATTCCCGCATTATGGAGGCTACTAAGCATGAGGGGCGTTACGCCCCTTTTCGCATGGACAGGTCAAGCAAAGTCCGTCGTGCCGCCTCGTTCCTAAATCGGTTTAGAAAAACTTGCAGGCAAGCGCAAACGTATGGTATGTTGTTTGATGAACAAACCAAAACGGAAAGGGACGTTGGACAATGGCGAAACAGCAAATCGGCGTCATCGGACTGGCGGTCATGGGGAAAAACTTGGCGCTCAACATCGAAAGCAAAGGCTATTCGGTGGCGGTGTACAACCGTTCGCGCGAAAAAACGGACGAGTTTTTGCAAGAAACGAAAGGAAAAAACATTGTCGGTACATACAGCATCGAAGAATTCGTCAACGCCTTGGAAAAACCGCGGAAAATTTTGCTGATGGTGAAAGCGGGCGCGCCGACGGACGCGACGATCGAACAGCTGAAGCCGCATTTGGAAAAAGGCGATATTGTAATTGACGGCGGCAATACGTATTTTAAAGATACGCAGCGCCGCAACAAAGAACTCGCCGAACTTGGCATCCACTTTATTGGCACGGGCGTCTCGGGCGGCGAGGAAGGGGCGCTGAAAGGCCCGTCGATCATGCCAGGGGGCCAAAAAGAAGCGCATGAGCTCGTGCGCCCGATTTTTGAAGCCATCGCCGCCAAAGTCGACGGCGAACCGTGCACGACGTACATCGGTCCGGACGGCGCCGGGCATTATGTCAAAATGGTGCACAACGGCATCGAATACGGCGACATGCAGCTGATCGCTGAAGCGTACTTCTTGCTCAAACATGTGCTCGGCATGGATGCTGCAGAGCTGCACGAAGTGTTCGCCGACTGGAACAAAGGCGAGCTGAACAGCTACTTAATCGAGATCACGGCCGACATTTTCACGAAAATCGATGAAGAAACAGGCAAGCCGCTTGTCGACGTCATTTTGGACAAAGCCGGGCAAAAAGGGACGGGCAAATGGACGAGTCAAAACGCCCTCGATTTGGGCGTGCCGCTGCCGATCATCACGGAATCGGTGTTCGCCCGTTTCCTCTCGGCGATGAAAGACGAGCGCGTGAAAGCAAGCAAAGTGCTGGCAGGCCCAGCGGTGAAGCCGTTTGAAGGCGACCGCGCCCACTTCATCGAAGCGGTGCGCCGCGCGCTTTACATGAGCAAAATTTGCTCGTACGCCCAAGGATTTGCGCAAATGAAGGCGGCTTCTGAGGAATACAACTGGAACTTGCGCTACGGTGATATCGCCATGATCTTCCGCGGCGGCTGCATCATCCGCGCGCAATTTTTGCAAAAAATTAAAGAGGCGTACGACCGCGATCCGGCGCTTTCGAACTTGCTCTTGGATCCGTATTTCCAAGACATCGTCGAACGCTACCAAGACGCGCTCCGCGAAATCGTCGCCACCGCGGCGATGCGCGGCATTCCAGTGCCAGGATTCGCTAGCGCCCTCGCCTATTACGACAGCTACCGCACCGCGGTGCTCCCGGCCAACTTAATCCAAGCGCAGCGCGACTACTTCGGCGCCCACACGTACGAACGCGTCGACAAAGAAGGCATTTTCCATACGGAATGGTTGAAATAAGAAAAAAGCCCTTAGAGTCATTCGCTACTCTAAGGGCTTTTCGTGTTCGATAAAGCTAAAATTCGTTCCGTCAACTGGAACTGCATCTTCAGAATGGGATGACCACTGATCGAGTGGGCGAACGTTGGAACGGTTTTGGTTCTTCCCTCACTCGCTGCATCGTTTTAAAGCGCCTCGCGAATTAGCTTTTTGTAATAACGAACGGACAACACGCCAAACAGCGAATAGCAGACCGTGTAAATCGCCATCACCGTCAACATCGGCATCCACAGTTCGGTGCCGAAAAAGAACCAGCCGGAGCGGACGGCGAAATAGCTATGGGACAATCCCAGCAACAACGGAATGCCAAAGTAGAACAGCTGTTTCCGCCGAATGCCCCCGAGCAAGTCTTTTTCGGTGAATCCCAGTTTGCGCAAAATGGTGTAATTCGGCCGCTCTTCTTCGCCGGCGCCCATTTGCTTGAAGTAAAGAATGCAGCCGGATGTGACCAAAAAGGCGAGTCCTAAAAAGGTGACGACAAACATGATCAATCCGAACGTTTGCTTTTGGTGGCGGCTCATCATCAGGCGCGAATCGGCGATGGAGGAAAACTCCATGCGTTGAAACAACTGATCAGCCCGTTCAATATTTGTTTCGTCAGTCAGATGAATTCCGATATGCACCTTTTTCTTTTGTGGATCGGTTTCTTTTTGCAAACGATCAAACATCGTTTGGTCGACGATGACGGTCGGCATGCCGTACGTGAAATGATAGTTGACGTAATAGTCTTTTTTCATCCCAAGGTAATGAAGTGGGACCATGCGGCCGTTTTCTTCTAAGCGAATCGTTCCCGTTTCTTTAAACGGCAAGAATTGACGGAGTATGTCCTGATATCCCGTCAGCAGCGCTTCCCCAGGCTTGACATCGATGCGGCCTGTACTTGTGTCGCTGATCACCGATAACGGCGCGGCGGACGGCTGAAACTGGAGCCGGCTTTGATCAGCGATGTCCAAAATCATCGAAATATCAGTCGGTGCTTCGATGACATCGATCATCGTTTCCCGATAGCGAATATCATGAGATCGCAGCGCCGCCGTAAAACGGGCGGCATCTTTTTTGTCCGTAAACGCGAAATCGGCGGCGACATAGTTTTGCGCGGATCGTTCGGCGGAATAGTAGGAAATATAGCTTAACGAAATCAACCCGATCGCGATGGCCGACACGGTCGTGATGATCGTCAGCAGCAACGCGTTCGATTTCATGCGAAACATGAGCGACGATCCCGATAGCACGGCGTTGATCGACAAATAGCCGCCTTTTTGTTTTCGCCATAGGTGGAACAGAAAGCTGATCGTTCCTTTGAAAAACAAATAGGTGCCGATGATGACAGCGCCTAAGATGAACGCCATGTCCATGAATAATCCTTGCACGCTCTTCCAGTCGCTGCTAAACAATTTCGTCGATATACCATAGCCGCTGGCGATGAGGATGATCCCCACCATCCCCACGACCATGTTCCATACGGATACGTGTTTTGCTTCGGTTGTGGATGTAGTGCGGAACAAGGATAAAATCGTCTGTTTTTTGAGAAACAAGCGGTTCATCCCCATCATGAGGACATCAATCACGCTGAACACAATCAACGTTTGCACTAGTGCTCGTCCAGAAAAGGAAAGAGATGCCGCTAGTGGAATATCGATGATTTTAAACAAAATCATCATCAACAGCTTGGAAGCGGCAAATCCTACCAATATGCCGATGATCAGTGTGCCGTAATAAAGAATGACGTTTTCGGCCGCCAGCATCAAAAAGATGTTTCGTTTCGTCATGCCGATCAACTGCAAAAGAGCGATCTCATGGCTCCGACGCTTGATAAACAGGGCGTTGGCGTACAAAAGAAAGACGGCGACAATCACGATAAGAAGCACCGCGCCTGTGCGGACGGCCGCCGCGCCTTTCACTCCCCCTTTGATGGCATCAAGCGATGGATCGTACTGCAATGTCACGAACGCGAAATACAAGGCGGAAGCAAACATCAAGGCAAACACGTACAAATAATAATGTTGGATGTTTTGTTTCAAGTTGCGGAACAGGAGTTGCTTCATGCTCATGGCCGAACACCGCCCAGCACGCCTTGCGTTTGCATAATGGCTTGGAAAAATTGCTGCCGCGTTTCCGTTCCTTTATACAGTTGCGTATACAATTGTCCGTCTTTGATAAAAACGACACGTCCTGAGAAACTGGCGGCGACCGGATCGTGGGTGACCATGATGATTGTCGTCTTCCGTTTTTTATTAAGTTGTTGCAGCTTGTGCAATAAATCGGAAGCCGATTTTGAATCGAGTGCGCCCGTCGGCTCATCGGCAAAAATGATGCTCGGTTCATGGATGAACGCCCGCGCCGCCGCAGCGCGCTGTTTTTGCCCACCAGAAATTTCGCTCGGATAGTGGTTTTGGATGTCAGTAATGCCAAGTTCAGCCGCCAATTCTGCAAATTTCTTTTCCGCTTCTCGCTTGGGCGTTTTCGTAATCGATAAAGGCAAAAGGACGTTCTCCTTCACCGTCAGCGTGTCAAGCAAATGATACTCTTGAAAGATGAAGCCGACATGGCGTTTGCGAAATTCTGCCAGCTCTCGGTCTTTCATGGCGACGACGTTGTTTCCTTCGATGAAAATAGCGCCCTCGCTCACTCGGTCGATTGAGGAAAGAACGTTGAGGAGCGTCGTTTTCCCTGATCCGGAAGGCCCCATGATCGCGAGAAATTCCCCCTTCTCCACACGCAGATCGATGCCTTTGAGCACTTCTTGTAGATTCTTTTTCGTTCCGTACGTTTTGTGGATGTTGGTTGCTTCCAATATGATCATCTCATTTTCCCTCCTTCGTTTCTATCATAAGCAATGAGATTATTTTTTTCCTGCGTTTGGCCGAACAAAACGAAACCGCGTGTGACAAAATCGTCACATGCGGTGCGTGCGGATGATGTCATTTTCTTGCGGAAATATGATCGTAAATGTCGTTCCGCGCCCGGGCGTGGATTCGACATGAAAGTCAAGAAGAAGCGGTTTGGCGGCTTTTTTCGCCAAATACAGCCCCATCCCCGTCGCCGCTTCATTTTGGTGTTCGGTGGTGGAGGTGAATCCTTTCTCGAAAATGCGCGGCAAGTCCTTTGGATCAATGCCCAAGCCGAAATCTTGAATTTGCAAGCGGGCATGGCCGTTTTTCATAAAGCTTTTCACGACAATGTCAGATGACTCGCTGTATTTCACCGCATTCGTGATGATTTGCCGGATGATAAAAGAAAGCCATTTGGCATCGCTCAGGACGGAGCGGACGTCCAATTGAAGGTCAAAGCCGATGCCTTTTTGCATACACCACGATTGCAGCGGTTTAATCTCATTGATGAGAAGCGGCTCAAGCTCGACTTGTTCGATATATAAGTCGTTTTCCATGTGTGGAAGCCGTCGTTGATGAAGTTGCTGATCAAGAAGCAGATGAATGCGCAGCCATTCGTACAAGAGTTGCGCTTTCGTGTTTTCGTCCCCGACCCGTTCGATGATGAGCCGCATGGCCGTCAGCGGCGTTTTCATTTCATGAATCCATGACAACAGTTCATCTTTCTCTTGTTCCAACGTGGTGAGGTGTTCTTTCAGTTCCTGTTTCCATTGGTCCGTTTGGCTGGCGAGGACGCGTTCGACGATCTTCTCCAGCGGGCTTGCCGCCCGCAGGGCAGAGATGGGATCGAGGCGGCGCTCCCACTCTTGCAAACGTTGATAAAATGCCGTTTCTTTTTTCCAACGGATGATGACAAAGACAACAAAGATGATAGTCGTTAAAAAGACGATGTAAAGGACGGAGGAGAGCGGAATCGTCGGATCCAGATAAGCGACAAACAGGATGAACAGCTCTAGAAAGAGAAAGAGGGCCATCCAGCTTTTTCGTTCCCACAAATAATCTTTGATCATCAGTGGCTCCCTTCTTCCGTAGCCATATAGCCTTGCCCAACTTTCGTTTCAATGAAGCGGCCCAAGCCGAGTTCGTCCAGTTTTTTTCGTAGGCGGTTGACGTTGACGGTCAGCGTGTTGTCGCTGACAAACCGTTCGTCTTCCCATAACCGTTTGATCAGCTCCGTCCGAGCAACGATCTGGTTTTTCTTGGCCAATAAATGTTTCAAAATCAACAGCTCGTTTTTCGTCAGCTCCACCGTTCCGTGTTCATTTGAGACTGTGCTTTTTTCATAGTCGACCGTTGCCCCGCACCATGTTTGCAGCTGAACGGGTCCGGCATTGTAGTTGTACACGCGGCGGAGCAGCGCTTGGATTTTGGCGATCAGCACATCGAAATGAAACGGCTTTTGGATGTAATCATCAGCTCCAAGCTGCATCGACATGACCATATCAGTCGGGTGGTCGCGCGATGATAAGAACAAAATCGGGACGTTCGAATGAGCACGAATCTGGCGGCACCAGTGGAACCCGTCAAATTTCGGCAGCTGGATGTCGATGATCACCAAGTGCGGCTTGCAAGCAGAAAACTCTTCCATCACACGACCGAAATCGCGGATGCCGCAAACATTGTACGACCATTGTTCCAAACGTGCTTTGATTTCTTGAAACAACGTCACATCATCTTCAATGAGCAAAATGTTCAATTTTGCCTCACCCCACTTGTTTCTATTGGGAGTTCCGTTTTCATTATATTTGTTTCACCGTTCGGGGGAAAGGAGGTTCAAAAGGGAAAGCATGAAAATGCATTACACAGCAAAGCGATGGCCGCTGTTCGTGATCGGCGGCAGTTGGTGCATGCGGCCGAACAGGGGGCGTATGGCAAAAAGAGCTTGAAGTGATGATCAACGGTGGGCTATCATGGATATTGAGGATGGATAAGGAATGGTCAAATGTCGGTGCTCGATTGTTTGAGCTATGCTATGCGCAAGGAATGTATAAGGAAGGAATTAGAAATCATTGTTTGACGGGGGATTGGAATGGGAACAACATTTAGGAAAGGTTTTTTATTTTGTCTCTTCTTGTTTATCTGTCTTTTCCATGTGTTTCCTTCCGCTAAAGCGGAAGCGGCCGGACCGCGTACGCAACAGCTTCCTGGGCGCGTGCTCGATTGGGTCATGGATGATCAAAATGGGTATATTTATGCGCTCACGGAAAAGGGGATGTTATTATTTATTGAAGCGAGCACATTGTCGATCAAAAAGCAGGAACCCGTTTCTCTGCGGGCATACAGCGCTTTATGGCGGAAATATGCCCAGCGGTCGGTCACTCTTCTTTTGCGGGACGGGAAGCTGTATGTGCCGTCTGAAACATCGATAGACGTTTTTGACGTCAAAACAAAACGGCTGATTCAACGAGCCCCGTATAACGGATTGCCGTTTGGCCTATTAGGCAACAAAATCGTAACTTTCGGAAAGCAGTACGGGCGCGGGAAGACGACGTATGAGATGTACATGTGGGATTTGGCGGCGAAACGCCAAACAAGCCGGCTGATTGCTGATCCTAACTTTTTTTCCGTTTTTTCAGAGGAAAATACGTTGTTTTTCGATGAGAAGCGAGGTCTGGCCTTCATCGGCCGCAATGTTTCCATTCCTGATTTAGCGGTATTGCGCCTGTCCGATTTGAAGGTGGTGAAGCGAGTTTCGTATCAAGGGCCGAGAGGCAGCGCGCCCATCCATCCGCTCATCGTTGACGGAAGCGATGTGTTTTTTGCGGGAAGGCGCATTGATGCCGGAAATATCAACATGGTGCACGACTGTTATAACGGCCCCGTTTTAGATGTTCAAGGGGCCTACGTGGTGACAAATAAGGCGGTGTATGACCGTTACACCTCTGCTAAGATAAACGCGCTTCCATTCCCGACGAACTATGCGTTGATGGATGCAAAGTACAATTTGTATTTGATCAAAGAAGGGGAAAATCGAATTTATAAATATCCATTGCCGGCCGATGAGAGCTATTATGTTCGATCGTCCCATTATGCTTTCACCAATGTCCCCATTTCCCATTTGGCTTATGATTCGTCGACCGGATGGTTGTATGTGTTGTCCGCCGAAGACAGCAAACTGTTTGTCATTCGCGCCAGCGACATGAAAATGGTGAAAGAAATTCATCCCGGACCGCAGCCGACGGATGTAAAAATTGATGGCGGCAAGGTGTATGTTGCGCTATCGGGAGCGACGAAAATGGCGATTTACGACGCCAAAACAATGCGGTTTCTTGGAACGGTGCCGCTGATCGCTGCTCCGCGTTCATTGGCGATCGGGGACGGGAAAATTTTCTTCACGGACAATAGCCGCACGTTGACGGGATCGATTGCCGTTTATGATATGAAGACGAAAAAACAATGGCGAATCCCAAAGGTATTCATCAATCCGTTGATTGGGTATGACGAAAAACAAAATGTATTGTATGTCGGACAGGAAGGAACATCGGATTATGATCTGTATGCGGTGCGGCTTTCCGATTGGCATGTTTCGCAACTATTGTCCTTCCTTGGAGGGGATGATGCCTTTTTTATGAACGGCGGGGAGATTTTTTACGGAAAGGC
Source organism: Geobacillus lituanicus (assembly GCF_050994965.1). Lineage (NCBI taxonomy): Bacteria > Bacillati > Bacillota > Bacilli > Caryophanales > Anoxybacillaceae > Geobacillus > Geobacillus lituanicus. Next base: position 2,483,586 of record NZ_CP194773.1, on the reverse strand, counting down.
GCGCATCAATCCAGCCCAGCCCGGCGCATTGGTGGCCGCTGAATTTCCGGAGCCGCTTCGGGCGGCGAGCCGTCAATATATCATCACCAGCCGTGCCATTTATAACCGGGCAACAGGAACGAAAATCGCCGATTTGTCATCTGAAGCGTTGCTCGCAACGGCTGGAGATGATGGAATGATCTTCACGTATCGAAAAGTGGCTACGAACCATTATTTGATTAAGCAAAAACTGTCTCAATAAAATTGCCATTGCTGGGAGCGTTGGTTCTCCAAAGCGCATGAAACAGTTTTCACAACGTCTAGACGGGCTCGTACCTCCGCCCGTCTCGTTTTATAAAGAAGCAAATATGTCATCATGAGGATGATGCCCAAAGGTGAATTTTCCAAGGCGTTCAATCACTTAAACACGTCTGTTCACAGATAGGAGGGTCTTTCCATGTCACAACAGCGTAAATCGATCATCCCCGACGACTTTTTATGGGGCGGGGCGGTGACGTCGTTCCAGACGGAAGGGGCGTGGAACGAAGGCGGCAAAGGGCTGTCGATCGTGGATGCGCGCCCGATTCCAAAAGGGCATTCCGACTGGAAAGTGGCGGTCGATTTTTACCATCGCTACAAAGAAGACATCGCGTTGTTCAAGGAGCTCGGCTTTACCGCCTACCGGACGAGCATCGCTTGGACGCGCATTTTTCCGGACGGGGAAGGGGAGCCGAATGAGGCGGGGTTGGCGTTTTATGACGCTGTGTTTGATGAATTGAGGGCGAACGGCATCGAGCCGGTCATTACGCTGTACCATTTTGATTTGCCGCTGGCTTTGGCGAGAAAATACAACGGCTTCGCATCAAGGAAAGTCGTCGACTTGTTTGAGCGGTACGCGCGCACCGTATTTGCGCGTTACCGCGGGAAAGTGAACTATTGGCTGACGTTCAACGAACAAAATTTAGTGCTCGAACAACCGCATTTATGGGGGGCGATTGGGCCGGAAGACGAAGATCCGGAAGCGTTTGCCTACCGCGTCTGTCATAATGTGTTCATCGCCCACGCGAAAGCGGTGAAGGCGCTGCGCGAAATCGCTCCCGAGGCGAAGATCGGCGGGATGGTGACGTATTTGACGACGTATCCGGCGACATGCCGGCCGGAAGACGCTTTGGCGAACGTGCAGGCGAAAGAGCTGTTCATTGATTTCTTCTTTGATGTGTTCGCCCGCGGCGCCTATCCTCGTTATGTGACCAACCGGCTTGAGAAAAAAGGAATCTGCCTGCCGCTCGAAGCGGGGGATGAGGAGTTGCTCCGTTCGCAGACGGTCGACTTTTTGTCGTTCAGCTACTATCAAAGCCAAATCGTCCGCCATCAGGAACAGGATGAGCGGATCATCAAAGGGCTGGAACCGAATCCCTATTTGCCAAAGACGAAATGGGGCTGGGCGATCGATCCGATCGGGTTGCGGATGGCCTTAAAAGACGTGTACGCCCGCTACCAGATGCCGATTTTTATCACCGAAAACGGCATCGGGCTTGAGGAGGAGCTGAATGAGAACGGAACAGTCGACGATGATGAGCGGATCGACTATTTGCGCCGCCATATCGAACAAATGAAGATGGCTATGGAAGAAGGGGTCGAGGTGATCGGCTATTTGATGTGGGGGGCGACGGATCTGTTAAGTTCACAAGGGGAGATGCGCAAGCGCTACGGCGTCATTTTCGTCAACCGCGACGACGAGAACTTGCGCGATTTGAAGCGCTATAAGAAAAAAAGCTTCTACTGGTTCCAGCGCGTCATTCGCACGAACGGGGAAGAGCTGTAAACAGAGGCGAGGAAGCCCCCACCATTTTACTAGTCTTTAGGGCGGCCATGGCGAATATTCAATTTGAAATGATCAAACAGCCGGTCCCATCGGGGGACCGGCTGTTTTTACGGCTCGCGGTCCAACAGCAACACGCGCGCCGGGGCGGCGTCGGTGCCGACGAGTTTGAGTGGGGCGGCGACCATGAAATAGCGGCCTTCGGGGACGTCTTTCAGCCGCAGCCCTTCGATGATGATGACGCCGGCCGAAAAGAGCGTTTTATGGGTCGGATGGCCTTCTTGCGCTCGCTCAATGCCAAGGGCGTCGATGCCGACGCCGCGGATCCGTTTGTCGGCTAGATACCGAGCCGCGTCTTCGGCGACGAAAATAAACTCAAAGTTAAATGCATCATCAAAGGAGTTTTTCGTTTTAAACAGAACGAAGTCCCCTTCTTGAATGTCAAGATGCGCGATGTCGTCTTTCGTGATCCGGTCGTTGACATCGGTTAAATCGAACAGCTTGCACGGGCCGACGAGGTCGTCCAATGGAATCGTTTCAAACGTCGCTCCGCCTTCGACCATATGAAGAGGGGCGTCAATGTGCGTGCCGGTGTGCACGTCCATGTCAATGCGCGATTCGGTCACATAGCCGTTGGTGACGGTGGTGCGCTTCGGTTGTTTTTCCGGTTTGTTTTTATATACGGGCATGCCCTCGTAAATCGGGGCCGTGACGTCATACACCTTCATCGTTCATTCGCTCCTTTGCATGAGAGATAACGCTCGCTTGTCCAAAAGGGCGGCGGGCGCAAACGATTCGCGGTTATGGCCGCGGATGCTCGATCGGCCACCAGTGGAAGCCGTCTTGTTTGAGCAGCTCGTCCGCGGCCGCCGGGCCCATGGAGCCAGCCGCATAGTTCGGAAAGTCGGAAGCTTTTGTGTTCGCCCACACCTCAGAAATTGGGTCGACAAACTGCCATGACGCTGCCACTTCGTCCCAATGAGTGAAGTTTGTCGCGTCGCCGCGCATGCAGTCGTACAGCAGCTTTTCGTACGCTTCCGGCGTGTTGATCCCATCGATGCAGTTGTTGCAATAGTCGAGTTGAAATGGAGCTGTTATGGTCGTCGATTCCCCGGTTTTTTTGCCGTTTAAATGAAGGGTGATCCCTTCGTCCGGCTGGATGTGGATGACGAGCAAGTTCGGGGCGATCGTCTCATTCGTCCGGTAATACAAGTTCATCGGTACATCTTTAAATTGGACGACGATTTTTGTCGATTTTTCCGCCATCCGTTTGCCGGTGCGAATGTAAAACGGCACGCCAGCCCAACGGAAGTTGTCGATCAAAAGTTTTCCAGCGACGAACGTTTCCGTGTTCGAGTCCGGATCGACGTTCGGCTCCTCGCGGTACGCCGGCACGTGTTTGCCGTGGATCACCCCGCGCCCGTATTGGCCGCGCACGAAATAGCGGTCGACTTCATCGTGCGCAATCGGGCGCAAGGCGCGCAACACTTTCACTTTTTCATGGCGGATGTCATCGGTCGTTAATTTGATCGGCGGTTCCATCGCCAACAGAGCGACCATTTGCAGCATATGGTTTTGCACCATGTCGCGCAACGCCCCGGAATGGTCGTAGTAGCGGCCGCGGTCTTCGACGCCGAGCGTTTCGCTCGATGTGATTTGAATGTTGGCGATGAACCGGTTGTTCCAAAGCGGCTCGAAAATGGCGTTTGAAAAGCGGATGACCTCGATGTTTTGCACCATTTCTTTGCCGAGGTAATGGTCGATCCGGTAGATTTCCCGCTCGGAAAAGACGCGGCGAATCTCGTCATTCAGCTTCTCGGCGCTCGCCAAGTCATGCCCGAACGGCTTTTCGATGACGAGCCGCTTAAAGCCGTGCGTTTCCGTCAATCCTTCCGACTGCAAGCGGGACGTGACGGTGCCGAAAAATTCCGGCGCCATCGCCAAATAAAAGATGCGGTTGCCTTCGGTCTTGTATGTGCCGTCGAGCTGTTCGAGGAGCGACTTTAAGCGCTGATACGACTCGGCTTCCGTCACGTCGAACGGATGGTAATAGAAATGGGAGGTGAATCGGCCGTCGGCGAGCTTTTGGTGAAACGCCGTTTCGACCGAGTCGCGCACATAGTTCCGGAACTCGTCGGCCGACAACGGGCGGCGCGCGACGCCGACGACAGCGAATTGCTCGTTCAAATGCCCTTTTTCATACAGGCGGTAAAGGGACGGAAACAGTTTCCGTTTCGCCAAATCTCCCGTCGCTCCGAAAATGACGATGATCGATTTCGGATTCATGTTGTCCACCGTATGTACCTCGCTTTAACCAAATTTGTCTCTTCAATGAAACCATTGTAGAGGTTTGCCGGTCGGAACGCAAACACTTTGTTGCTTTCCGGCGGGAAAGCGTTTATGTTCATGAAAGAGCCGGGCGCCAACCCGGCGTTTTTGAGCGCAAAAGAAAGTTGAAAAGCCGTTTTGACATTGGTACGCTAACAACAGGCCATATTGAGCGAGAAAAAGGAGTGAAGCGCGTTGGAACTGTTGTTTTTAGGTACGGGTGCCGGCGTGCCGGCCAAAGAGCGCAACGTATCGTCCGTCGCCCTGCAGCTGCTTGGCGAACGCGGGGCGACATGGCTGTTTGACTGCGGCGAAGCGACGCAGCATCAAATTTTGCATACCGCCATTCGCCCGCGCCGCATCGAGCATATTTTTATTACGCACTTGCATGGCGACCATTTGTTTGGATTGCCTGGACTGCTAGGCAGCCGTTCGTTTCAAAGCGGCGAGACGCCGCTTACGGTCTTCGGCCCAAAAGGCATTCGCGCGTTTGTCGAAACGGCCCTTGCCGTCAGCGGGACAAAGCTCCGCTATGAACTGAACATTGCGGAGATCGATGAGGGCGTCATTTTTGACGATGAACGGTTTTCCGTCATCGCCAAACGGCTCGATCACGGCATGCCGTCATACGGTTTCCGCGTCGTGGAAAAAGATTTGCCCGGCCCGCTCTTGGTCGATCGATTGCAAGCACTCGGCGTCCGCCCCGGCCCGATTTATCAAGAAATTAAGCAAGGAAAAACGGTCGTGCTGGATGACGGCACGGTCATCGACGGGCGCGAATTTGTCGGGCCGCCGCAAAAAGGGCGGATCGTCGCGGTGCTCGGCGACACCCGTTTTTGCGAAGCGGCGATTGAACTCGCCCGCGATGCCGATGTCGTCGTCCACGAGGCGACGTTTGCCGCGGCGGAACAGCGGCTGGCCCATGACTATTTCCATTCCACGACCACAGACGCAGCCGAGGTGGCGAGGCGGGCCGGGGCGAAGCGGCTTATTTTGACCCATATCAGCTCTCGCTACCAAGGTGAGGCGGCGCTGCAGCTCGTCGCCGAGGCGCGGAAGGTGTTTCCGAACACCGATCTTGCCGCTGATTTCGCCTCGTTTTCGATCCCGCGCGGTTAAAACCGCCAGCCGCGCTCATATTGGACGGGCGCCGAGATTTTTGCGCCCAGCTCTCTCGCCGCGGCGTATGGCCAATACGGGTTGCGTAGCAGCTCGCGCCCCAAAAAGACGAGATCGGCGCGGCCGTTTTGCAAAATTTCTTCCGCTTGCCAGCCGGACGTAATGAGGCCGACGGCGCCGGTCGGGATGTCTGCTTCACGGCGGATCAGTTCGGCAAACGGCACTTGATAGCCCGGATAGACGTCAATGCGCGCCGGAACGACGGCGCCGGAACTGACGTCAACAAGGTCGACGCCTTGCTCTTTCATCCGCTTGGCGTATGGAACATAGTCTTTCGCTGTCAGTCCTTCCGGGTGATAGTCGGACGCTGAGATGCGCACAAACAGCGGCCCGTCCCATACCTCGCGGACAGCGTCAATCACGTCGCCCAAGAAACGGTAACGGTTTTCCGGAGAGCCGCCGTACTCGTCTTGGCGCCGGTTGGAGAGCGGCGATAAAAATTCGTTAATCAGGTAGCCGTGGGCGGCATGGATTTCAATGACGTCAAAGCCGGCTTCCTTCGCGCGCCGTGCGCCGTTTTGGAACGCTTGCACCGTTTCTTCAATGTCGGCTTTCGTCATTTCTTTTGGCGTCGGCGACGAATCATCAAACGGGACGGCTGACGGAGCGATGATCTCTCCCGGCACTTGCGATTTTCTCCCCGCATGGGCAAGCTGGATGCCGATGGCCGCCCCATGCTCTTTCACAAGCCCAACGAGTTCGCGAAGCCCGGCGATATGGTCATCGCTCCAAATGCCTAAGTCGCGTTCAGAAATGCGACCTTGCGGCGTCACGCCGGTCGCTTCAACGATAATCAAGCCGACTTGGCCGACAGCGCGAGCCGGGTAGTGGATTTTATGCCACGTGCGTACGGCGCCGTCTTTCGTGTCGCACGAATACATGCACATCGGCGACATGACAATTCGGTTTTTCAGCGTCAGCCCGCGGATTGTATACGGCGAAAACAGCATCGTGTTCATGACAAGCAGCTCCTTTCTAGGCCAATGAGTGGTTCATGACTGATGATAGCACGCTGCCTGTCAAAAACAAAGTGCAACGGACTGTTTTGCCTGAGCCGGACGGTGGAAAAGCCGCGGCCCTGTTAACATGGTCTGTTTTGGGTAAAGATGGGCTTATGCGGTTGTGTCATGTGCGAAATTCGAGTTTCCGTTATGCGAAACCAAAAAAATCTTCCATAACCGGATGAAAAGGTTCGTTTGTTTCCTTGTTCATTGCGCCCGGTTTTGCCGAAACTTCCCCGCCCATCCGCCGTGCAGGGGCGGCGCGCTCCGGAGGTCCGCTCTTTACGCTTCGGCGATGGCAGCGAGAAGAGCGCTGCCGAGCTCTTCGGAGCGGGCCGTCGCCCTTCGGATGCAGGCGATGACCGCTTCTTGGAACCGGTATTGCTCAAGCACGCCAATGCCGGCTTCGGTCGTGCCGCCTGGGCTCGTGACTTCACGGCGCAGGACGGATGGGTGCTTGTCGGACGCTTTTAGCATCTCGGCTGCGCCGATGATCGTTTGCAAAATGAGCCGTTTGGCGACATCTCGCTCAAGGCCGATGTCGGCCGCCGCTTTTTCCATCGCTTCGACCAAGTAATACACATACGCCGGACCGCTCCCGGACAGGCCGGTGACCGCATGCAAGTCGCGCTCCGGCACAACAGCGACGATGCCGACCGTTTCAAACAGCTGTTTGGCGACCTCAAGATGTTCTTTCGCGGCGAAGCGGCCGCCGGCGATGGCGGTCGCTGATAAGCCGACGGCGGCGGATGTGTTTGGCATGGCGCGCACGACAGGGATGTTGCGTCCAGCGAGCCGTTCGATCGTCTCGGTCGTGATGCCCGCGAGCAGTGAAAGAATGAGCTGATGGGCGCGGAGGGTCGGTGCGATGGCGTTCATCGCTTCGACGACGTCTTTCGGCTTCATCGCCAAAATGACGATATCCGCTTGTTTGACGGCTTCTTGCGCGCAACCCGCCGTGCCAACACCGTATTGGCGCGCCAGCTCCTCGAGCCGAGCGCGGTTTTGTCGGTTGGCGACGACAATGTGCGCCGGATGGCAAAACGCTTTCGTCATGCCGGCGATGAGCGATTCCGCCATCGAGCCGGCGCCGATGAGCGCGATCGTTCGTTCGTTGTTCATCATTCCACTCCTCCTTGCCTTGGTGTATCCATCCAAAAGAAAAAGGTTTCCCGTCCTGCAAAAGGACGGAAAACCTTCGTTTCCGCGGTACCACCTTTTTTGGCCCGATTTGGCCCAAGCGCCAAACAGGCCCGACTCTGCCCCGATAACGCCGGGGAGGCGTTTAGGTTGGCCTAACAGCTCCTAGGGTAGGTTCAACCGCAAAGAGGGCCGCAAAGCCTTCCAGCCGCGGGCTTCGCTCTCTGGTGCCGTTTGCGGTTTACTGGCCCTGTTCATCGCCGGTTTGCCGTATCCGTGATGTTATTAGTCATTATGCCGCGGGACAGGCGCTGTTGTCAAGAGAGGAGAGCGAATTTTTTTGCAATTTCGTCGTGCGGAAGAAAAAGGCATGACAAATGGATGAAATCGATGTAAACTGTAAAATAAAATATAATGAATAACTATTCATTTTGACTGATGAAACGGTTCGAACGGGATGGTTCATGAACTTGAGGAAAGAAGGGAACGCAATGAACGAGGAACGAGTGTATCGGATCACGGTGCCGACGCCGTTTCCGGTCGGCGATGTGCATATGTACGTGATCGCCGGCGATCGGTTGACGCTGGTCGATGCCGGAGTGAAAACAGAGGAAGCATGGCAGCTGTTTGTGAAGCAGCTTGGCGAGGTCGGTTATGCGCCAGAGGATATTGAACAAATCGTCATTACTCACCATCATCCGGATCATGTCGGCTTGCTTGATTATGTTCCGCATGCGCCGATCATCGGCCATCCGAAAGCGGATCCGTTTTTGCGCCGTGAACGTTCGTTTATGGAACGGTACGTCCAATTTTTTCAGGAATTTTTTACGGAATGCGGCGTTGACCGCCGTTTGTTCAGTCAGCTGTCCAAAGAAGGTGGATCGCTTCGATATGCAAGCCGGCGCGGGCTTGACATCATGGTGACGGAAGGGGACGCGGTGCCGGGGATGCCCGGGTGGCAGGTCATCGAAACGCCGGGGCATGCGCAAAGCCATATCGCCCTCTACCGCGAGGCGGACGGATTGCTGATCGGCGGCGATCATTTGCTTGTTCATATTTCCCCGAATCCAATGATGGAGCCGCCGGCGGAAGGGGAAACCGAGCGGCCGAAACTGCTGCTGCAGTATAATGAATCGCTCGAAAAAATGCTGCAATACGACATCGTTCGCTCGTTAAACGGCCATGGCGACGATGCGACCGATATTCCGGCGCTCGTTCGCGAGCGGCTCGATAAGCAGCGCCAGCGCGCCGAGCGGGTGCTCGAAATGGTGAAAGAACGCCCGCATACGGTGTTTGACGTTTGTCAAAAGTTGTTTCCCACCGCTTACGAACGCCAGCTCATGCTGACGATGTCAGAGACGATCGGCCAGCTTGATTATCTCGAGGCGAACGGGTATGTGACGAAAAAGCAGGAAGCCGGCCGATACGTCTACGAAGCGGCGGGGGTGTCGGTGTGCGGCTGAAGGGGCGCCATGTCGTCATTACCGGAGCGTCGGGAGGAATTGGCGAGCAAATCGCCTATGAAGCGGCGCGCCAAGGGGCGGTGCCGGTGCTCTTGGCGCGCAGTGAAGAAAGTCTGAAAGAAGCGAGCGCGCGGATCGAAGCGCAAACCGGTATTCGCGCCCCGTATGCATCGCTTGATGTCAGCGACCGCGAGATGGTCGAGGCGGTATTTGCGAAGCTGTCTGCTGAACTGGGCGCGATCGATGTGTTGGTCAACAACGCCGGGTTTGGCGTCTTTCGCTATGTCGAGGACATCGACTTGGATGAAATGGAGAGGATGTTTGCCGTCAACGTCTTCGGCCTCATCGCCTGTACGAAGGCGGTGTATTCGCATATGAAAGAGAGAGGAAGCGGTCATATTATCAACATTGCGTCGCAAGCCGGCAAAATCGCGACGCCGAAGTCGAGCGTCTATTCCGCGACGAAACATGCCGTCATCGGCTTTACTGACAGCCTTCGCCTCGAGGCGGGGCGCTTTGGCATTTTTGTCACGGCCGTCAATCCGGGGCCGGTGGAGACGAACTTTTTTTCAACCGCTGATGAATCGGGAGAGTATGTGCGCAACGTGTCGCGTTGGATGCTGCGCCCGGAGGCGGTGGCGAAGCGTGTGGTCGACGTGATGATGACGCCGACGCGCGAAGTGAACATGCCGCGCTGGATGGATCTCGGCAGCCGGCTGTATCGCCTTGCGCCGAGTTTGGTGGAAAAGGTGGCGAAAGGGGCGTTTTTCCAAAAGTAAGCGAGGGTGTCCCAAATATAAGGGGCACCCTTTCTGATCATCGTCTAGACGCGCGAAACGCCTTTCCTCTTCTTGAAGAAAGATGGCCTTTGGGGCCAACCCCGTGTTCGTTTGACACGAGCCGGGTCAAGCGCTGGTGATGAACCGGTAGACGGCGTCATGGACAAGTTCATACATGTCCGCGTTTGGCTGCCTCTCTTTGGCGGCGGCAATGCGGGCGCAAAGCTCGCGCCAGTCGTCTTCGCCAAGCGGCATCATGTCATCATCATAGCCATAATGCCGCAGGCAGTTGCGCACTTGTTTTTGCAGCCATCGTTCGTCCATCGGCTTCTCACCGCCTTATTGTTTATCCGTTTCCGGCAAAGGGGCGCGGACGACCGATTGGAATCGGCCTTTATGTGAACCGTCGCAAAACGGTTTATTGTTCGACAGCCCACAACGGCAGAGCGAAAACGTTTGTTTCGTCACAAACGGCTTTCCTTCTCCATCGAGCAGTTCCACATCGCCGGTGACGCGCAGCGAACCGTTGTCGTTCACTTTGATTTGCACGTTTGCCATCGCTTGTTCCTCCTTTGCTTTGACAGTTTCGCGTGTTGGCAGGTAAAATGAAAAAGAAAATCAATAAGGAAAAAGGAGTCAAGCATGAGTGTATCGATCACGTTTACGGATGCAGCCAAACGAGCGCTTGCCTCTATTGTAGCGCAATCCGAGCGGCAGTTAAAGCTGGCGTTTGACACGGACGGCTGCGGCTGTTTGGTCGACGGCGTGCCGGCGCTATGGCTTGTCGACAAGGCCGATGACGATGATTTGGCCGTCGAAACGAATTTCGTGCCGGTGCTCGTCGAACGGTCGCGGCTCATCTTTTTTGATGAAGCGATGACGATTGACGTCAAGCCGGGAACGACCGTTTTTCAGCTCAAAAGCCTAGGGCAAACGTTGAATGGTCATATGCCGCTTGTTGAGGTGAAATCCGGCGATGAACGGTAAGTTAGAGCAGCTCGCAAAGACGGCGAAGCAAAAAACATGGGTGTCGTTCACCCATGAAAACGATCCGTACAGCTTGCTTCATTGGTCGGTCGCCGGCCCGTATCATGAGGCGAAAGACGTCTGGCTGCTGCAAAACGAAATGACGTTTGAAACGAAAGAGTTTCCGACGCTGGAGGCGGCCATTGCTTGGCTTGGCGAGCATATGCCGCACATCACCGAAGTGTTGTAAAGGGGACGCCCTGAAAGCCGATTTGGGCTGCAGGGCGCCCCTTTTGATAAAAGCTGCATCGTCTATGTTGCGGTTATTGAGGACTGTTTTGCCGCTTGGTCGGGTGGATTGCTTTTTCCAATTCTTCTTTTGCGATCACCGGCTTGACCGTATCAGCGGATGGTTTCCCTTTTTGGGCGCGGTTTTTCGCCATCTATCATCTCTCCTTTTCTTTGTCGTGTAGTTGTATCGTTTGACAAATGAACGATTGTTATGCAAGGGGGGCGGACATGATGAAGAAGATCGGGCGAAAAAAAGAGCAAGGGACGGAGGCCTTGACGATCGCCGACCGGCTTGGCGCCGCGGTGGAAGCGAAGCTGCTTGAGAAAAAGCGCGCACTTGCCGAGGAAGAAGCGCGGAGGCGGGCGGCAGAGGAAGCGCGGCGCCGCGAGGAAGCGCGCCGCCGTGAGGAACAGAAATCGTTTGCCGAGCTGCTTGAGGAAAGCGAGCTAGACTGGCGGAAATTTAAGTAGCGGAGGGGATGGACGATGAAATCGAATGCGGCAGCGACGCGCCCCTCTTCTTTTCCATTCTGGACGGCCGGAGCAGTCGTCGCGTTGGCCGTCAATTTGCGCGCGCCGCTTACGACGGTCGGCCCGCTCGTCGCAAATGAGCGGCCGCACGTACCGAACGAGAGCCCGTATGCGGCCGTCAGCGGCCGCCGGGCTCTCGATTTGTTTGCATTTTTTGGCTCGATCTATTTTTCAGCAAGGCATGTCGGCTTTCTTTCCGCTCCTTTGGTTTTTATCTTAATTAGGCGAGAAGACTCCCACTTCAACGAAGCGAAGCGGAGTAAGTGGGAGATGAATCGCCTTAACTATATTTTGCTGAAAATAGGATAGATTCAGTAAAAACTTGTGTCACATCAGACGGCAGATCATTCATCATTGATGGGCGGAGATTAAAAAGTATAAATCAATGGTTTAACAAAGAAAATGCCAGACTTCAAAGCATAAAAGATAAGCAAAAAATCAAAGGCACCACTCGTAAACAGGATGTCAATGGCGCATTAAACATCTTAAAGAAAAGTAAAGCTGTAGACCTGAGTGTCTTATGCTCTAGCGGCGAAGTGGACACGCCTCAAAGAATAAGGATTGCTTGAAGCAGTCAAACTTCTTTGGAAGCCCCCACTTCAAATTTTCGCTAGAAAATTAAGTGGGGGTAGTTCACCGATGCACGTCGTACACCGAGCGTTTCGTCGCTTGTTTCAGCCATTCGTATTCAGTGCGGTCAAGCGGCGGGGCTGACGCAGCGGCGACGTTTTCCTCAAGCTGTTCAAGGCGGCTGGCGCCCGGGATGACGGCGGCAACGACCGGGTCATACAAGCAAAATTGCAGCGCAGTCGCGGTCAAGGACCGGCGTCCGGCCGTTTTTTCCTTCAGCTTCGGGATGAGCGCCTGCAGTTCTTCATACGAATAATCGAGGTAGCCGTGTTGTTTCACCGCGCTTCCCGCCTGCTCAAGCGGGCGGCTCGTGAGCAAGCCTTTTGCGACCGGGCCGCGGGCGATCACGCTGATGTTGTGTTCGCGAAGAAGCGGGAACCATTCTTCCGGCCGCCGGTCAAGCAAGCTGTATTGCATCATGACGCTGACGATGTTCGAGCGCTTCACATATTCGCGAATGACGTTTGGGCGGATCGAGGAGATGCCGTACCAACGGATGACGCCTTCTTGCTTCAACTCTTCGAACGCTTCAATCGTCTCATCGATCGGGTCGTCGATCGTGCCGCCGTGGAGCTGGTATAAGTCAATGTAGTCCGTTTGCAGGCGGCGCAGGCTCTCTTTGACCGCTTGTTTGATATAGGCTTTTGACGGATCCCAGTCCCAGCCGCTGCCATCCGGCCGCCAACGGTTGCCGACTTTTGTCGCGATAATGACTTGGCCGCGTTTTCCTTTCACCGCTTTGCCGACAAACTCCTCATTTAAGCCGCGGTCGTATAAATCGGCTGTATCCAAGTAGTTGATGCCGCGCTCCAACGCTTCATGGATGAGATAAATGGCATGACGCTCATCCGTGCCGAGCGACATGCAGCCGAGTCCAATTTCGCTGACGTATAAGTCTGATGTGCCGATGCGGCGTTTGTTCATCTTTTGCGCCCCCTTTCGCGATCGATGATGATATGTTCATTGTACAACGGAAGCGAAAAAATGGCCAAACATGTAGTACAATGGAAAAGAATCGATCCAATTTGATAGGGGAGAATGAACATGGAGCTGTATGAAAAAACGATCCGCAAAGAGAAGCTGTTCAGCGGCCGCATTATTGAGTTGTATGTGGAGGAAGTGGAGCTGCCAAACGGGCAGAAAAGCCGGCGCGAGGTGATCAAGCACCCGGGCGCGGTGGCGGTGCTGCCGCTGTTGCCGGACGGGAAAATCGTTCTTGTCCGCCAGTACCGAAAAGCGCTGGAGCGCGCATTAGTCGAGATTCCGGCGGGCAAGCTAGAACATGGGGAAGAGCCGCTCGCTTCCGCACACCGCGAGCTGAAAGAGGAAACGGGCTACCGCGCCCAATCGATGCGCCATCTGATTTCTTTTTATACGTCCCCGGGGTTTGCCGATGAGCTCATTCATTTGTATGTTGCCGAGGGGCTGGAAAAAGCGGAGGACGGCACCGATTTGGATGAAGATGAGTTTGTCGAGCTGTTGGAAGTGACATTGGAGGAGGCGCTTCATATGCTGGAACGACGCGAAATTTATGACGCCAAAACGGCGTACGCTTTGCAATATTTGCAGTTGCGCCGCGCGTTGGGGGGGCAAAATGCCTGATCAAACACACGCGGGCGGCCTCGGCCGTTATTACGCTGATTTACATATTCACATCGGCCGCACCGCCTCGGGCCGCCCGGTGAAAATTACCGGGGCGCGGACGTTGACGCTTGAGAACATCTTGCATGAGGCGGCTGAGGTGAAAGGGATCGACCTCGTCGGTGTGATTGACAGCCATGTGCCCGAAGTGCTGGACGAGCTCGAGCGGGCAATGGAGAAGCACGGTTGGCGCGAATATGAGGGGGGCGGCGTCAGCGCCGGAAAGGTGACGCTTTTGCTAGGCAGTGAAATCGAAGTATATGACGACCATTGCCATGGACCGATCCACGTGCTCGCCTTTTTGCCGACCGTTTCCGCCATGCGCGCATTTTCTGTCTGGCTTGGGGAGCGGGTGAAAAACGTATCGCTCAGCACGCAGCGCCTTCACGCCTCAGGGCGCGAATTGCAACAGACAGTGAAAGAGCGAGGCGGCTGGTTCATCCCTGCGCATGCATTCACCCCGTTTAAAAGTTTGTACGGAAGAGGCGTCGAACGCAGCTTGACGGAGGTGTTCGACCCGGATCTCATTGATGCTGTAGAACTTGGGCTGAGCGCCGACACGGCGATGGCCGACCAGATCGCCGAATTGCATCGCTACCCGTACTTGACGAATTCCGATGCCCATTCGCTGCGGAAAATCGCCCGCGAATATGAAGAAGTGCGGCTTTCCTCCCCGACGTTTGCCGAGTTTGAAAAAGCGCTGCGCGGTGAAGACGGGCGCGCGATTGTCGCCAACTACGGTTTAAATCCGAAACTAGGAAAATATCACCAGACAGTGTGCGAGCGTTGCCTTGCGCCGGCTGCACCGGACGTCGACAGCTGTGCGGCGTGCGGCCATCATCGGGTCGTGAAAGGTGTGTTTGACCGGCTGGAGGAGCTGAAAACGGCAGAACGCGGGCCGAAACGGCCGCCGTACATTTATCAAGTGCCGCTTGAATTCATCCCCGGCCTTGGTCCAAAAGCGTATGAAAAGCTGCTCGGCCGTTTTGGCACGGAAATGCGCGTTCTTCATGAGGCGGCGGAGGAAGAGATCGCGGAGACGGTCGGAGAAAAATTGGCCCAACTGATCGTCCTTGCCCGCAGCGGTGCGCTCTATATCGAGGCCGGGGGCGGTGGGAGATACGGAAAAGTGCGGGAAGCGTGATGGACAAAAGCGGGAGAAAGCGGAACGCTGAACGCCATGGCCCCATCCAGCAAGGGAACGGCCATGGCGGTGTTCTTTTTGCAGAAAGCAGTCATACATCAGGCGGATGGACATACAATCTACTAAGAGACAAATAGGAGGACGAAGCACGATGAGAACCCATCCGCTGAAATCGGCCGCCGCTATTCATTTGCGCGACCACGCTTCACTATACGTATTTGTCATCGTCCTGTTTTTAATGGGCGTCATTTTTGGCGCCATTGTCGTCAACAGCCTCGGCTTCAGCCAAAAGCAAGATTTGTATTATTACTTGGCGCAATTTTTTGGACAAGTATCAAAAGACAACGTGGCAAGCGCCCACGACATGTTCCGTCAAAGCTACATGCATAACGTCAAATATATGGCCCTCATGTGGGTGCTCGGCATTTCCGTCATCGGACTGCCGGTCATTTTGGTTTTACTGTTTTTAAAAGGCATTGTCGTCGGCTTCACCGTCGGCTTTTTAGTCAATCAAATGGGCTGGAAAGGGTTTTTATTGTCATTTGTTTCGGTGATGCCGCAAAATTTGCTTGTCATTCCGCTCATGATCGTGATGGGCGTGATGTCGATATCGTTTTCCTTGCGGATGGTGCGCAATCAGTTTATGAAACGGCCGCACGAGCCAGTGTTCCCGATGGTAATGCGCTATGCCGCGGCGATGGCCGCGGCCGCCTTCGGGCTGCTTGTCTCTTCGGCGGTGGAAGCGTACCTTTCGCCGGTCTTGATGAAACAGGTGGTGAAATGGGTCGTTAATTTAATAATAATTATTATGTAGTAATCATTGTTGTTCTTTTGTGATAGTAATTATACTTTGAACCTTCCCGCGCACATTTGTTATAATGGGAGGTGAATGGCGAGGGAGGAATGAAAACATGGAAGATCGTGTGGAACGAATTAAGAAGCAGCTGCACTCAGCCGGCTATAAACTGACGCCGCAGCGGGAAGCGACAGTAAGAGTCCTGCTTGAACATGAAGAAGACCATTTAAGCGCGGAAGACGTCTACCTCCTCGTGAAAGAAAAATCCCCAGAGATCGGACTGGCGACCGTATATCGGACGCTCGAGCTGCTCACCGAGTTGAAAATTGTCGATAAAATCAACTTCGGGGACGGGGTGTCGCGCTATGATCTCCGCAAGGAAGGGGCGGCCCATTTTCATCACCATCTCGTTTGCCTCGAATGCGGATCGGTGGCGGAAATTCAAGAGGATTTGCTTGAAGACGTCGAAGCCATTGTCGAGCGGGAATGGAAATTTAAAATTAAAGACCACCGCTTGACGTTCCACGGCATTTGCCATCGCTGCCAGCAAAAACACGAAGAAGAAAAATAAAAAACCTTTTCCGGCGGGAAAGGGTTTTTGCGTATATGCGTATAAATCAGGAACCAAACGGCATATCCTCATACTAGCAAACAGACAAGCTGCCGATGGGGAGGATGCCATGAAAACCGTTTGGCAAATGGTGAAAGTATTTCTTTTGTTTACGGGATGCACCATTTTATTTTATTATAGTCTTGTATGGTTTAACCGCGAATATGAATATTATCACCGGTACGATGAGCCGAAAGGATCGGCGGTCAAAGTATCGGCGGCAGAGAGTGCACCGCCCAGCTGGCTTGACCGGCTATTATTTTTTTATCGCGACGGGGAGTAGAGAGCGTTGGAACACGAATTGAGCGATTTCCTGCATTATTTGACGGTGGAGCGAAACTTGGCGCACAACACCATTATTTCATACGAGCGCGATTTGAAAAAGTATGCCCATTATTTGCGCCAAGTTGAGCAGCTCGGGGCGTGGGGCGAAGTCGAGCGGCTGCACATTCTTCATTTCTTGAAATTTTTGAGCGAACAAGGACAGTCGGCGCGGACGATTGCCCGTCATTTGGCGTCGATTCGCTCGTTCCATCAGTTTTTGCTACGGGAGAAAATCGTTTCCCAAGATCCGACCGTCCATATCGAAACGCCGCAGTTTGAGCGGACGCTGCCGAAAGTGCTGTCGGTCGAGGAAGTTGAAGCGCTCTTGTCAGCGCCGCAGACGAATACGCCATTTGGCTTGCGCGACAAGGCGATGCTCGAGCTGTTGTATGCGACCGGCATGCGCGTCAGCGAACTCGTGCAGCTGAATTTGGCTGACGTGCACTTGACGATGGGGTTTGTCCGCTGCTATGGAAAAGGTCGAAAAGAGCGGATCGTGCCGATCGGGCGAATGGCGATCGAGGCGCTTGTCCGCTACTTGGAGCACGGGCGTCCGCAGCTTGTCAATCCGCGCAAACGGGCAACCGAGGCGCTGTTTTTGAACCATTACGGGCAGCGCCTGACGCGGCAAGGGTTTTGGAAAATTTTAAAGCGGCTCGCGAAAGAAGCCGGCATCGAAAAAGAATTGACGCCGCATACGCTCCGGCACTCGTTTGCGACGCATCTGCTTGAGAACGGGGCTGACTTACGCGCCGTTCAGGAACTGCTTGGGCATGCTGACATTTCAACGACGCAAATGTATACGCACGTGACGAAAACGCGCCTAAAAGACGTGTATAAACAGTACCATCCGCGCGCCTAGCTGCGCCCATTGCTGTGGCTGGGCGTTTGCTTGTTTGTAAAGTTGTCAGACTTCTGACCAATTTACCGCCAGCGTGTTTTGCGCTTAAATTAGGAACAATAGGAAGAGATACCATCTTCATTGCAGGCAGGAGGAATGAACGTGAAAGCCAGATACCGGCGCGTGTTTTTAATTGTCATGGATTCGGTCGGCATCGGCGAGGCGCCTGATGCTGAAAAGTATAACGACAAAGGAGCGGATACGCTTGGGCATATCGCTGAATACCGCGGCGGCTTGCGCATGCCGAATATGGCGAAGCTCGGTTTAAGCCATATTCGTGAAATTAAGGGAGTGCCGAAAGTCGCGGAGCCGCTCGCGTATCACACCAAAATGAAAGAGGCGTCCGCCGGCAAAGATACGATGACCGGCCATTGGGAGCTGATGGGCCTTCGCATCGACAAGCCGTTCCGCGTCTTTCCCGACGGATTTCCGGACGAGCTGATCGCCGAACTGGAGCGGCGCACCGGTCGGAAGGTGATCGGCAACAAACCGGCAAGCGGAACGGCGATCATTGAAGAGCTCGGTGAAGAGCATATGAAAACAGGGGCGATCATCGTCTACACATCAGCTGATTCTGTCTTGCAAATCGCTGCCCACGAGGACGTCGTGCCGCTTGAGGAGCTGTACCGCATTTGTGAAATCGCCCGTGAGCTGACGCGCGATGAGCCATACATGGTTGGGCGCGTCATCGCCCGCCCGTTCATCGGGACGCCCGGCCGGTTTGAGCGGACGCCGAACCGGCATGACTATGCGCTCAAACCGTTCGGCCGCACGGTGATGAACGAACTGAAAGACGCGGGCTATGATGTGATCGCCATTGGAAAAATCGCCGATATTTACGACAATGAAGGGGTGACGCAATCGCTGCGGACTACCTCGAACATGGATGGCATGGATAAGCTCATCGGTACGCTCAGCATCGACTTTACCGGGCTCAGTTTTGTGAACCTCGTCGATTTTGATGCCAAATATGGCCACCGCCGCGACCCAAAAGGCTACGGCGACGCGCTTGAGGAGTTTGACGCCCGGCTTGCCGAGGTGCTGCCGCGGCTGAAAAACGATGACCTTCTGATCATTACGGCCGATCATGGCAACGACCCGATTCACCATGGAACGGACCATACGCGCGAATATGTGCCGCTTCTTGTGTACAGCCCGCGATTTCGCGGCGGCAAGCCGCTCCCAGTCCGCGAGACGTTTGCCGATGTCGGGGCGACGATCGCCGATAATTTTCAAGTTCATATGCCGCCGCACGGAACGAGCTTTTTGGCCGACTTAAAGTAACAGAGGCCGCTCTGCTTTTTTGGCGGTGAAATGATGAGACAAGGGGGAAGAGATATGGATCGACACATGATTGAAAAAGCAGCTGATGTTTTGCGTCAGCGTATGCCGGCACCGCCCGCCATCGGCTTGATTCTCGGTTCGGGACTCGGCGTGCTCGCCGAGGAAATCGAGGAGGCGGTTCGCATTCCGTACGAGGAGATTCCCGGATTTCCAGTGTCGACCGTTGAAGGACACGCTGGACGGCTCGTATATGGGCGGCTTGAGGGGGCGACCGTTGTCGCCATGCAAGGGCGGTTTCATTATT
This sequence comes from Geobacillus lituanicus, assembly GCF_050994965.1. Lineage (NCBI taxonomy): Bacteria > Bacillati > Bacillota > Bacilli > Caryophanales > Anoxybacillaceae > Geobacillus > Geobacillus lituanicus. The sequence continues at coordinate 2,464,473 of NZ_CP194773.1, read as the reverse complement.
ACGAGGGATATTCGCTCCGCGAAGTGACGTTTCCGGTCCGGGTGATGAAGGCGCTCGGCGTCCGTCAATTGATCGTGACGAACGCCGCCGGCGGCGTGAACGAACAGTTCCGGCCGGGCGATTTGATGATCATTTCTGACCATATTAACTTGCTTGGCACAAATCCGCTCATTGGTCCGAACGATCCGGAGCTTGGTCCTCGCTTTCCAGACATGACGGAAGCGTACAGCCGGCGCTTGCGCCAGCTCGCCAAGGAAACGGCGGCGAGACTTGGCGTTCGCGTGCATGAAGGAGTATATGTCGCCAATACGGGGCCGTCATATGAAACGCCGGCGGAAATTCGCATGATTCGTACGCTCGGCGGCGATGCGGTCGGCATGTCGACCGTCCCGGAAGTGATCGTCGCCCGCCACGGCGGCATGGAGGTGCTCGGCATTTCGTGCATTTCGAATATGGCGGCAGGGATGTCGGATGCTCCGCTTCATCATGATGAAGTGGTGGAAACGGCCGAGAGGGTGAAGACGGACTTTTTGCGGTTTGTGAAAGCGATTGTCGCCGAAATGGCGAAATCAAACTGAAAAAGGTGATCGCGATGCGAATGGTCGATTTGATTGCAAAAAAGCGTGATGGAGAGGCGCTGACGAAGGAAGAAATTGATTGGATCGTCCGAGGGTATACAAACGGGGACATTCCCGATTACCAAATGAGCGCGCTCGCGATGGCGATTTACTTCCGCGGCATGACTGAAGAAGAAACAGCGGCGCTGACGATGGCGATGGTCCATTCTGGCGAGGTCATCGACTTATCAGGCATCCGCGGCGTGAAAGTCGATAAACACTCGACTGGCGGCGTCGGCGATACGACGACACTCGTGTTAGGCCCGCTCGTCGCCGCCGTCGGCGTGCCGGTAGCGAAAATGTCCGGGCGCGGCCTTGGCCATACAGGGGGCACGATCGACAAACTTGAGTCGGTGCCCGGGTTTCATGTCGAGATCAGCAAAGAGGAGTTCATTCGGCTCGTCAACGAAAACAAGATCGCCATTATCGGCCAAACAAGCGATTTGACGCCTGCTGACAAAAAGCTGTACGCGCTCCGCGATGTGACCGCGACGGTCAACAGCATCCCGCTCATTGCCTCATCGATCATGAGCAAAAAAATCGCTGCTGGCGCTGATGCCATCGTGCTCGACGTCAAAACGGGCGCGGGGGCGTTTATGAAAGAACTCGACGAGGCGCGCCAGCTCGCCCAGGCGATGGTCGACATCGGCAAGCGCGTCGGCCGCCGAACGTTGGCCATTATTTCTGATATGAGCCAGCCGCTCGGTTATGCCGTCGGCAACGCCCTGGAAGTGAAAGAGGCGATTGACACTCTGAAAGGAAACGGGCCGCGCGATTTGACCGAACTTTGTTTGACGCTCGGCAGCCATATGGTATGCCTGGCGGAACGGGCATCGACACTTGGGGAGGCGCGGCGCCTGCTTGAACGGGCGCTCCGCGACGGTTCTGCCATCGCAGCGTTCAAAACATTTTTAGCCGCGCAAGGTGGTGATCCGTCGGTGGTCGACAACCCGGACAACTTGCCGAAAGCGGCGTACACCTTCCCGGTTGCCGCCAAGGAAGACGGCTATGTCGCCGAGATTGCCGCCGATGAAGTCGGCACAGCCGCCATGCGGCTTGGCGCCGGTCGGGCGAAAAAAGAGGACGCGATCGACTTGGCTGTCGGCGTCGTGCTTCATAAAAAAATCGGTGACCGTGTGCAAAAGGGAGAAACGTTGGCCACGATCCACAGCAACCGGCCGGACGTGCGCGAGGTGGAGGAAACGCTGTCCTCAGCCATTCGGCTTTCGCCTAAACCCGTCACTCCGCCGCCGCTCGTATACGAGACGATCGTTTGAGCGCCGGCCGAGCCAACAGAACAAGGGGCGATGCAAGGAAGAAAACGCTCGAAACAAATGTTTCGGGCGTTTTTTTTGTTTTTTGGAAAATGAGCTGTTTTTTGTATAAAAATATCTCGCCTGGAAAAAATGGCATGTATAAAGAATGGAGGTTTGGGAGATGAAAACGAAAGTCACTCGTCTTCTTTTATTGCCGTTTCTTCTTTTTCTTCCTCTTTCTGCCCATGCCGAGGCGAAAGAGATGAAGGAGGCGAAAGTGAAGCTGGCCGATGAGGCGAAATCAGCCATTTTGATTGAGCGCGACACCGGCACCGTGCTTTATGAAAAAAACGCCCATGAAAAACTGCCGCCGGCGAGCATGACGAAAATTATGACGATGTTGTTGATTATGGAAGCGATCGACGAAGGCAAGCTCTCCTACGACGAAAAAGTGCGGGCAAGCGAATACGCAGCTTCGATGGGCGGGTCGCAAATTTTCCTTGAGCCGGGCGAGGAAATGACCGTTGATGAGCTGTTGCGCGCCATCGCCATCGGTTCGGCGAATGACGCTTCCGTTGCCATGGCTGAGCGGATCGCCGGATCAGAAAAGGCGTTTGTTGAGATGATGAATGAAAAAGCGAAACAGCTCGGCTTAAAAGACACCCATTTCGCCAACGCAACCGGCCTGCCGGCGGAAGATCACTACAGCAGCGCCCATGACATGGCCGCTATGGCGCGCGAACTGTTGAAATATGAAGACATTACGAAATATACAAGCAAATACGAAGACTATTTGCGCGAAAATACGGACAAGAAGTTTTGGCTTGTCAATACAAACCGTCTTGTCAAATTTTATCCGGGTGTTGACGGGTTAAAAACAGGATATACGGGCGAGGCGAAATATTGCTTGACCGCAACAGCGGAACGAAACGGCATGCGCGTCATTGCCGTCGTGTTCGGAGCACCGACGCCGAAATCGCGCAACGCTCAAATTACAAAAATGCTTGATTACGCGTTTGCCCAATACCAAACCCTTCCGGTATACGAGCGGAATGAAACCGTCGCCCATGTCAACGTCAGCAAAGGAAAGCAAAAATCGGTGGCGGCGGTGACGTCTGAGCCGGTGTCAGTGTTGACGAAAAAAGGACAATCAACCAAACAAATTGAAAAAGTGATCAAAGTGAAAGACGATGTGAAGGCCCCGGTTCGCAAAGGCGATGAGCTCGGCGTCCTCATTTTGAAGCAGGATGGAAAAGAAATTTTGCGCAGCCCGATCGTCGCGAAGCAAACGGTGGCGGAGGCCAGCTTTTGGGACTTGTTTAAACGGGTGTTCAGCCGTTTCGTCCAAGCGGGATAATGTCAATTTTTGCGGCCTTTTCCCTATCTTTGGCGAACAACCACTAGTTTTGTCGGGCGGCAGGATTTCCGGCGAGCGGCAGCGAAATGTCTCCGTATCCTGAAATGGACAAGGAGGAACACGCTGTGAGTCTCGCGATCGACTTGGAAGTGAAGCAAGACGTGCTCATCGTTCGCCTTTCCGGAGAGCTTGACCATCATACAGCGGAAGAATTGCGCGAGCAGGTGACGGATGTGCTCGAAAACCGGGGCATCCGCCATATCGTGCTCAATTTAAGACAGCTGACGTTTATGGACAGTTCCGGTCTCGGCGTCATTTTAGGGCGCTATAAGCAAATTAAAAACGTCGGCGGACAGATGGTCGTCTGCGCTGTGTCGCCGACGGTCAAGCGCTTGTTTGACATGTCGGGGCTGTTTAAAATCATTCGCTTTGAGGCGGATGAACAATTTGCGTTGCAGGCATTGGGGGTGGCATAAATGCGCAACGAGATGCACCTCCAATTTTCCGCCCGCAGTGAAAACGAGTCGTTCGCCCGCGTGACGGTGGCGGCGTTTGTCGCCCAGCTCGACCCGACGATGGATGAGCTGACAGAAATTAAAACGGTCGTCTCGGAGGCGGTGACGAACGCCATCATTCACGGTTACAACAACGATCCGAACGGCATCGTCTCCATTTCGGTCATCATTGAAGACGGTGTCGTCCATTTGACGGTGAGAGACGAAGGAGTCGGCATTCCTGACATCGAAGAAGCGCGCCAGCCGTTGTTTACGACAAAGCCCGAGCTTGAGCGGTCAGGGATGGGGTTTACGATTATGGAAAATTTCATGGATGAAGTCATCGTCGAATCGGAAGTGAACAAAGGGACGACTGTGTATTTGAAAAAGCATATTGCGAAAAGCAAAGCGTTATGTAACTGAGGGAGACATGCCTATGGATGTCGATGTCAAGCAAGATCAGTCGCCGATCAAAGACCAGGAGATGAAGGAGCTGATTCGCCGCAGCCAGGAGGGCGACCAGGAAGCGCGCGACGAAATTATTGAAAAAAATATGCGTCTCGTCTGGTCGGTCGTCCAGCGCTTTTTAAACCGCGGTTACGAGCCGGACGACTTGTTCCAAATCGGCTGCATCGGCTTGCTGAAGTCGGTCGATAAGTTTGACTTGTCGTATGACGTCAAGTTTTCCACGTACGCCGTGCCGATGATTATCGGAGAAATCCAACGGTTTCTTCGCGACGACGGCACCGTCAAAGTGAGCCGTTCGCTGAAAGAGATGGGCAACAAAATCCGCAAGGCGAAAGATGAGCTGTCGAAAACGCGCGGGCGGGCGCCGACGGTTACGGAAATCGCCGACCATCTAGGCATTTCCCCGGAGGAAGTCGTCCTCGCCCAAGAGGCGGTTCGCTCGCCGGCGTCGATTCACGAAACAGTATACGAAAACGACGGCGACCCAATCACACTGCTCGATCAAATCGCCGATGACGACGAAGCGTCATGGTTTGACAAAATCGCCTTAAAAAAAGCGATCGAAGAACTCGACGAGCGTGAGAGGCTGATCGTCTATTTGCGCTATTACAAAGACCAAACCCAGTCTGAAGTGGCATCGAGGCTCGGCATCTCTCAAGTGCAAGTATCCCGGCTGGAAAAGAAAATATTGCAGCACATAAAGGAAAAAATGGACGGGTGAGTCCATTTTTTCCGCATGGGGCGGGAAAAAGCGGACGGGTGAGTCCGTTTTTTTCGCATGGGGCGGAGTTCCGCCTTTTTTTGCTCCTCACGGCGGATGGAGGGAAAAAATCCTAATTTGATCATCATGTTCCAAAAAAAATGGGCGCTTTTCAGCCCATTCTTTTCTACTTTTATGAAATCGATGGCGAATGGCGGCAATCTGTATGATCCTTCTTTCCGCCAACCAAACTAAAGAAAAACAAAATGGGGATAAAGGTGTGAAGCAGATGGCAACCACTGTGTTTATTAAGCCGCGCCATCGCGTGCAAGTGAAACCGGGAGCGGTCGTCACGCTCGGAGAAGTGGCCCAAATGACGGGAGGAGATGGCGGGCTGATTCGCCGGCTGAAGGCGATTCCGCTCTACCGCATCCAGCCGAGCGACAAGAACATCGTCATTATCGATATGATGCACATTGTTCGAGCTGTGCTTGATGCCGACCCGTCGCTTGATGTGCAAATGGTCGGCCCCTCACAGACGATCGTGGAAGTTGTGTACGAAAAACGGCGGTTTTCAATGGCTTCTTTTCTTCTCGTTTGGCTTCTTTTGTTCGTCGGTTCAGCCATGGCGATCGTGAATTTCCACGAAGATGTGAGCATGCAGCAAGCGCATCGCCATCTTTACCAGATGATGACCGGCCAATCGGTCGATAAACCGCTGCTTTTACAAATTCCGTATTCGCTTGGGCTTGGCATCGGGATGGTGCTATTTTTCAACCATTGGTTCCGCAAACGAATCAATGAGGAGCCTAGCCCTCTCGAGGTCGAGATGTTCAACTACCAGCAGGCGATCGATCAATACGTCATTTTGCACGAAAACAAAGAAAGCATGAGGCATCTTGACGACGCTTAAGGTGTTGCTGGTAGTGTTCGTCGGCTTTGCTGGAGGGCTGGCGGTCGGAACCGGGTTTGTCGCCTTTTTGGTTGTGCTTGGCGTCATTCCGCGCTTGACGCAGCTGACGAAAACGACGAAGCGCATTCACGCCTATGAGTGGAGTGCTGTCGCGGGTGCCATTGTCGGCGGCTGGATGAGCCTGTGCCATTCGGTGTGGCATTTATCCAAATATTGGCTTGTGCCGATCGGATTGTTTCATGGTGTGTTTATCGGAATGCTCGCTGCCGCTTTAACAGAGGTGTTGAACGTTTGGCCGATTTTAGCGAAGCGGATCGGCGTCGATGATAAAATCGTCATTTTACTTATGGCCATCGCCTTTGGCAAAGTGGCCGGTTCGTTGTTTCATTGGCTTTATTTTGTCGATCACTTTCGCTGAAAAGGGGGGAGAAAACGTGGGATTGAGAACCGATTATCTCCGCGAGGTGAAGGCGTTTCAGCCTTCTCCCCCATATGCCGCCAATGCGGTAAAAGCGTTTCTTGTCGGCGGGGCGCTTTGTGCGTTGGCGCAATGGCTCGTTGATTGGTATGGCGGCACGTTTGCCGCTTCGCCGCTCGAGGCTCATCTGTGGGCGTCTATGGTGATGGCCGGATTGGCGATTGTGCTGACGGCCGTCGGGAAATATGATGATTTCAGCCAATTTGCCGGTGCGGGGGCGACGATGCTCATTACAGGGCTGGCCAATGCCATCGCGAGCGCTGCCATCGAACATCGCAGCGAAGGATGGACGGCCGGGGTGGCCGGGCAGATGTTGAAAGCCGGTGGGGCAGCGGTCATTTATGGTCTGATTGCCGCCTATGTGCTTGGCCTTGTTTGGCCGTGACGAAAAGAGGGATTGGCCATGAAACGTGTCGGAAAGCAGACATGGGTGTTTGACGATGGTGTTTACATCCAAGCTGCCGCTGCGGCTGTCGGGCCGCTTGAGGCTGACGGGCCGCTTGGCCGTTATTTCGACGTTTGCCATCGCGATTTGTATTGCGGGGAAAAAACGTGGGAGTTGGCGGAGCGTCGGCTGATGCGGGAGGCGGTGGATTGCTGCTTGCAAAAGGCGGGCGTGTCGGCCGAAGAAGTCGATCTGTTTTTGGCCGGCGATTTGTTAAACCAAAGTGCGACGTCCAACTATGTCGCCCGCGAGCTGCCGATTCCGTTTTTATGCCTGTTCGGCGCTTGCTCCACCTCGATGCAGACGCTGGCGGCGGCGGCGGCTCTCGTTGCTGGAGGGCTGGCCGATCGGGCGCTTGTCGCCACAAGCAGCCATAACGCGACGGCCGAGCGGCAATTTCGTTATCCGACTGAACTCGGGGTGCAAAAGCCAAAAACGGCGACGTTTACCGTCACGGGTGCCGGCGCTGCGCTCGTCGGCCGAACCCCGGGGCGCTGGCGCCTCCGGGCGGCGACGATCGGCAAAGTGATCGATGCCGGGCTGAAAAACCCACTCGACATGGGGGCGGCGATGGCCCCGGCGGCGGCCGATACGATCGAGCAGCATTTCCGTGACTTAGGCGTCTCGCCGGGCGATTACGATTTGATTGTCACCGGCGACTTGTCGCGCGTCGGCAGCGTCATCGTCCGCGAGTTGCTTGCTGAATCAGGCTACGATGTGACCGACGTTTACAACGATTGCGGGCTGATGATTTACCGGCCAGATCAAAAGGTGTTCGCCGGCGGCAGCGGCTGCGCCTGCTCGGCGGTCGTCACGTACGGGTATTTGCTTCAAGAGCTCGCCCGCGGAACGTTTCGACGCCTGTTTGTCGTCGCTACCGGGGCGCTCTTGAGTCAAACGATGGTGCAGCAAAAACAATCGATTCCGGCCATCGCCCACGGCGTCGTCATTGAAGCGGCTGGACAGGAGTCGGATTTGCCGCCGTAGGACGTCTTTTATTTGGGAACGATCAGGAGGGAATGTGATATGGAATACGTCCGTGCCTTTCTCGCCGGCGGGCTGCTGTGCGCCATCGTTCAGCTCATCATCGACCGCGGCAAATGGACGCCGGCTGGCGTCGCCGGTTCGCTTGTCGTCTTTGGCGTACTCCTTGGCTTTGGCGGCGTCTATGATCCATTCGTCGCTTGGGCTGGCGCCGGGGCGACGATGCCGCTATGCGGATTTGGGTATTGGTTGGCGAAAGGGGCCATGGTAGAACCGCGGCCGGAGGGATTTGTCGAAACCGGAGCAGCGGTGTTCCGATTTGCCGGCGCCTTGTTCGCTTTTATCGTGGCTGGCTCTTTTGCCGCGGCGCTCACTTGCAAACCGAAAGGGTAGAGATGATGGAAAAACGACGAGTCATTTTAGTAACGGATGGGGACGAGTTCGCCTGCCGGGCGATTGAGCGGGTTGCAGCCGAAATCGGCGGCCGTTGCATTTCTCGCTCGCAAGGCAATCCGACGAAACTGAGCGGTGAACAGTTGGTCGAACTCATTTTGCAAACGCCGCACGATCCAGTGTTTGTCATGTTTGACGATTGCGGCGCCCTCGGGGAGGGGGCCGGAGAGCAGGCGCTTCGCTATGTGGCGACGCATGAGCAAATCCAAGTGCTCGGGGCGCTGGCGGTTGCCTCCAATACGCACCAGCATGAATGGACAAAAGTGCATGTGAGCATCGACCGTGACGGCGTGATGACCGAATATGGGGTCGATAAAGAAGGCGTCCGGGACCTCGAGATCGGGCGGATCAATGGTGATACCGTCTACTGCCTTGACCGGTTGAACATTCCGCTCATCGTCGGCATCGGCGACATCGGCAAAATGGGATATCGAGACCATGCGAAATACGGAGCGCCGATTACGCGCAAGGCGGTCGAGTTGATTTTGGAAAGGAGTGAAGGCCATGCCGGAAAAAGAAAAGAAACCGAAAGCGCCGATCGCCAAGAAGCTCGTTGACAACGCCAAGTTTTTGCAAGAACGGATCGGCGTCGGGACAAGCTTTGATTTAGGCGTGCGGAAAATCTATATCCTAAACCGGGAAGTACATATTTACTACTGCAACGGTTTATGCGACACGCAATACATTATCGAATTGTTAAAACAAATTGTGCGCGTCAACGATGATGAACGCCAGGCGTCCCAAGCGTGGCAGATCATCGAAAATCGACTCGTTCATCAGCAAGTCAGTCCGGTGACGAGCCTCGACGAAGCGGTTGACAAGCTGCTGTCGGGCTTGATCATCGTCTTGATTGAAGGGGAATCAACCGGGTTTGCCGTTGATGTCCGCAGCTATCCGGGTCGGCAGCCGCAAGAGCCGGAGACGGAAAAAGTTGTGCGCGGCGCCCGCGACGGCTATGTCGAGAACATCATTGTCAACACGGCGCTCACCCGCCGCCGCATCCGCGACGAGCGGCTGCGCTTTGAAATTTTGCAAGTCGGCGAGCGGTCAAAAACGGACGTATGCATCGCCTATATTAAAGACGTCGCTGACCCGGGGCTTGTTGAACTCGTCAAGAAAGAGTTGCAGCAAATCAACGTCGATGGACTGACGATGGGCGACAAAACAGTTGAAGAGTTTTTAGTCAAACAAGGATACAACCCGTACCCGCTCGTCCGTTACACCGAGAGGCCAGATGTAGCAGCGACGCACCTGCTTGAAGGGCATGTGCTCATTATGGTTGATACATCGCCAAGCGTCATCATCACGCCGACAACATTTTTTCACCACGTCCAGCATGCCGAGGAATACCGGCAGTCGCCAGGGGTCGGGACGTTTGTGCGCTGGGTGCGGTTTTTAGGCATTTTGACGTCGTTGTTTTTGCTGCCGCTTTGGGTGCTGTTTGTCCTTGAGCCTGAACTGCTGCCGAAAGAGTGGGCGTTCATCGGTCCGAACAAGCAAGCGAATATTCCGATCGTCGTGCAAATTTTGATCGCTGATTTTGGAATTGAGTTTTTGCGGATGGCAGCCATTCATACGCCGACGCCGCTCTCTACGGCGATGGGCTTGATCGCCGCTGTCTTGATCGGGCAAATCGCGATTGACGTTGGGCTGTTTGTGTCGGAAGTCATCTTGTATGTTTCCGTCGCGGCGATCGGTTCATTTGCAACGCCGAGCTATGAGCTGAGCGTGGCCAATAAAATTTCCCGCCTGGCGCTCGTCGTGCTCGTCGCCTTGTTTAAGGTGCCCGGACTCGTCATCGGCGCGACGGTTTATTTGCTTTGGCTCGTTAGCATCCGTTCCCTCAACACGCCGTACTTATGGCCGTTCATTCCGTTTGACCCGGCGGCATTTATGCAAATTGTCGTCCGCCGCTCGGCGGCCGGGGCGAAAGTGCGTCCGAGCATCGTTCATCCACAGGACGTGCGAAAGCAACCGACATGACGCAGATCGTCATCGCACAAGCGGCCGTTTCCATTGGCATATATGGACGGCCGCTTTCTCCCTTTTGGCGCTATTGAAACTTTTGTATAATTATGATACGTTATACTTGACGTTTCGCGTCTTTGCAGGCGCGCCATTGGCGAGTCGTTCGCCTCAGGAGGGCGGGCGCTCGAGGCAGAGGGCGCACGCGGCTGTATGACAGCCTGCCATGCGGCGGGGCTGATTGCTCTGCGGCTTTGTTTTTTTCAAGGCAGGCGCCGGTTGCGAAACTGTCTTTTTTGCTTTTGGTATGCATGTTTGCGCCACTTTGATGAGGAATGAGGGATTTCAATGTTTTTTCATGGAACGAGCCGCGTCAATGAAAAAGGGCACTTGGAAATCGGCGGCGTCGATACGGTCGAGTTGGCGAAAACGTATGGAACGCCGCTTTATATTTATGACGTTGCCTTGATCCGCGCGCGGGCGCGCGCGTTTAAGGAAGCGTTCCGCCGCCATGGCGTGCGGGCGCAAGTCGCCTACGCCAGCAAGGCGTTTTCTTCAGTTGCCATGGTGCAGCTGGCCGCTGAGGAACAATTGTCGCTCGATGTCGTCTCAGGCGGGGAGCTGTATACGGCTTTGGCCGCCGGGTTCCCGCCGGAGCGCATCCATTTCCATGGCAACAACAAAAGCCGGGATGAACTGGCGATGGCGCTTGAACACGGGGTCGGCTGCATCGTGGCCGACAACTTTTACGAGCTCGAGCTGATTGAACAATTGGCGGGGTCATCCGGCCGAGCGGTTCCGGTTTTGCTTCGCGTGACGCCAGGGGTTGAGGCGCATACGCACGATTACATTTTAACCGGACAGGAAGACTCGAAGTTCGGCTTTGATTTGAATAACGGTCAAGCGGATGAAGCGTTCCGGCGCGTCATGGCGTCGGCTGCGTTTCAACTGCTCGGCGTCCATTGCCATATCGGATCGCAAATTTTTGAAACGACCGGCTTTGTGCTCGCCGCACGAAAAGTGTTTGCCAAGCTGGCCGAATGGCACAAAACGTGTGGGTTCGTTCCTGCGGTCGTCAACCTTGGCGGCGGCTTTGGCATCCGCTATACGGATGAAGACGACCCGATTCCGGTGTCAGCGTATGTCGACTGTATCGTGGATGAGGTGAAAACACAGGCGGAAGTGCATCAACTTCCGTTGCCGGAAATTTGGATTGAGCCCGGCCGCTCGCTCGTGGGGGATGCCGGAACGACGATTTATACGATCGGCTCGCGCAAAGAGGTGCCGAACGTCCGCACCTATATCGCCGTTGACGGCGGCATGAGCGACAACATCCGCCCGGCGCTGTATGGAGCGAAATACGAAGCGGTGCTGGCCAACCGGGTGCTGGGCGATCGGATGGAAGTCGTGTCCATTGCAGGGAAGTGTTGTGAATCAGGCGACATGCTCATTTGGGACATCGCACTTCCGGAAGCGAAACCGGGCGATTATTTAGCCGTCTTTTGCACCGGTGCTTACGGCTATTCGATGGCGAACAACTACAACCGTCTGCCGCGTCCGGCGGTCGTATTCGTCGAAAACGGCGACGCCCAGCTCGTCGTCAAACGGGAAACGTATGAAGACTTGATCCAATATGACTTGCCGTTGAAGGCGAAAGTCAACCAATGAAGGCGGCCCTGGAAAAGAACGGCCGCCGCCAAGAAGAGAAGGCGCCCTAATGCAGCAGGGCGCCTTCTCTCATTGTTGGTTGGCGGAAAAGGCCGATTTGATGGCATTCCAAATTTCTTTGAGGATGTCGATCAAATTTTGGATGAATGTTTTCCCTTCTTCTGACTGCAAAAACGCAGACAGCTGCTCTTTCGCCTTGCTCAGCTGGTCGTTCACTTGGTCCCAATTGATGTCGGCGTTTTGCATTTTGTGAAAAAGGGAGACGAGAGCGTTGATTTCATCGGCGCTTAATGTGATGCCAAGATCATTGGCGATTTTTTCAATCAAGGCGCGCAAGTCAGCGTCCGTTTGCGGCGGGTTGTTGGCGATTTCCTCTTTGATTTTCGCCAGCAAGGCGACCGCTTTGTCCGCGCCGATCGAATCAGCGAGCTTGGCCGTTTGCACCATTTCCTCGTTGGCTACCTTTTTTACGTCATCTGGAATCGCCTTGTCGGACGAAATTTCATACGCCTTCATCAGCCCCGTCAGCGCTGCGGTGCCGGAAACCGGAAACGGAGCCGTGATATAAATATCGGCATCTTTCACCCCAGCGGTGATCAAGGCGTTTGTATACATCTCTTTCGTCACCCATGTGATGTTGTGCGTCTCAACGTGAAGCCCTGAGCCCGGTTCACCGATGGTGATCATGGACGATGAGATGGCGCGTGTGCCGATTTGCGCCTTCGGGATGAGTCCATCCAAATATTTATGCTCCTCGGCGTTCGAGACCGTGATTGTCTGCGCTCCGTCCGGCGCTTTCATTTCTTCCAGCACTTTTTGTTTTTGTTCAGCGGTCAAATTTTCACCAAGCGTGACGATGACATCACCCGGCGCGGCATCCGCGGCTGCGATGGCCGGAAACGCCAGCAGCATCGCCCAAAGCAGCGATGAAGCGATCGTTCGTTTCACATTGCTCGCCTCCTATCTACCAACCATGCACTACCATTATAACGTACGCCGGCGTGAATTTCTATTCGGAACGGCGCTTTGCCTTCGCCGCCAAGCGGCGCACGAACAACAAATGCCAAAGCAAAATCAGAAACAGAAGCGGATATAAGGCGGCTGAATAGGAAAGCTTCCAGCCGTGGTAGTAAAAAATTTCTGTCCTCAGCGCCGCCATTTCATACAAAAGGGAAAAGAGCGATCATCCGCCGATATAGGCGGCCTGCACCCAAATCGGACGATGCATCGGGTATCCGTTTAAAAACAGGAGGTTGACGGTGACGTAAATGAAAACAATAAATACATAGGCCAGTCCGTCGACTCCAACATCAAAATACCCGTATAAATGGTACTTGACATCGAGAAACAAATCCGTTGAAAGGCCGAAGAAAATCGCAAACAGCGAAGTTGTATACATTTCAAGGCCTGAAAGCCGTTTTGGCATGAGGAGAAACGAAACAGAAAAGACGATTACCGTCACCGCCATCAACAACACCGTCGGACGCCCCCTTGCCAGTTTTGCTACGTCTATCATTCATCACTAGTGTACCCATTCCGATTCCATATAAATATATTATATTAAAAAAACAATGAACAGTTCGACGAGGCGGCATTTTGGCTTTCTTTCCCTTTCGAATCATGATATGATAAAAGCGGTTGAAGCGCAAAAAAGGAGCTGAAGTACCATGGCGAAAAGAGGATATATTTTGATGGAAAACGGTGGGAAAATCGAATTTGAACTATTCCCGAACGAAGCGCCGGTGACGGTCGCTAATTTTGAGAAATTAGCTAATCAAGGGTTTTACAACGGCTTGACGTTCCATCGCGTCATTCCCGGTTTTGTCAGCCAGGGAGGATGTCCGCGCGGCAACGGGACGGGCGATGCCGGCTATACGATTCCGTGTGAGACGGACCACAATCCGCACCGGCATGTTGCTGGCGCGATGTCAATGGCGCACCGCGGCCGCGACACCGGCAGCTGCCAGTTTTTCATCGTCCATGAGCCGCAGCCGCATTTGGACGGAGTGCATACGGTCTTTGGCCAAGTGACGTCGGGAATGGAGATTGTCAAAGCCATGAAAAATGGCGATGTCATGAAGGAAGTGAAAGTGTTTGACGAACCGTAAGCAACGGACGGAAGACGAGGAGCGGACAAGCCGGAACAATTGGCTTTTGTTTTTCATTTTGCTGGGGATGAGCCTATTGTGGGGAGCGGCGTACTGGTTTTGGGTCGTACAATGATGATTTCCGGCCGCTCTTGTGGTATAATAAACCTAATAATATAGTGAAGCCTCCTTCGGGGCAGGGTGAAATTCCCGACCGGCGGTGATGAGGCGCTATGCCTCTCAGCCCGCGAGCCGTATCGGCACGATCCGGTGTGATTCCGGAGCCGACAGTATAGTCTGGATGGGAGAAGGATGGCGATGTGCGCACGGCTGTTTTCGGCCGGCCTGGACGGCCGGCGCCGGTTTGGTGTAGCGGCGGCCGCTTTGTGTCGGTCGGTATGACATAGTTAACGAACAAGTGTTCTTGTTTGTTTGGCTGCACATCATGGTTCATTCTCTCATTAACGAACCCCCGGGGAAGTTCCGGGGGTTTATTTTTTAGAAAAAAAGGGGGGAGTGTGGTGTATCGCGATGAACATTATATGCGGCTTGCGCTCGATGTCGCGAAAGCCGGAATCGGGCAAACGTCCCCCAATCCTGTCGTCGGTGCTGTTGTGGTCAATGGCGGAGCGGTCGTCGGGCTTGGCGCCCATTTAAAAGCGGGAGAGCCGCATGCGGAAGTGCATGCGATCCGCATGGCCGGCGAGAAGGCGCGCGGGGCAACGGTGTACGTGACGCTTGAGCCGTGCAGCCATTACGGCAAAACGCCTCCATGCGTGGATTTGCTCATTCAAGCCGGCGTCCGCCGCGTCGTCATCGCGACAACCGACCCGAATCCGCTCGTCGCCGGGAAAGGGATCGACAAGCTGCGACGGGCGGGCATTGAGGTCGATGTCGGGCTGTTGAAAGAAGAGGCGGATGAGCTCAACCGGGTGTTTTTTCACTATATCGCGGCAAAAACGCCGTTTGTGACGTTAAAATACGCGTGCAGCCTCGATGGGAAAATTGCGACGGCGACCGGGGAAAGCAAATGGATTACGTCCGAGGCGGCGCGCCAAGATGTGCACCGCCTTCGCGCCCAGCATGACGCCATTTTGGTCGGCGTCAACACCGTGTTGGCGGACAATCCGAAGTTGACGGTCCGCATCGGGGAGCAACGGAAAAATCCGCTCCGCATCATTTTGGATACAAACTTGCATACGCCGCTTGACGCCCATGTCGTCACCGACCGGGAGGCGGAAACGTGGATCATCACCGGGAGCGGCATCAGCTGGGAAAAGGCCGAGGCATACGAGCGCCTCGGGGTGCGCATCATCCCGATGGCGGCTGCGCACATTCATGTGCGCGACGTGCTCCGGCTGCTCGGTGAGCAGCGCATTACGTCGCTGTTTGTGGAAGGCGGCTCGCGCGTTCATGACAGCTTCCTCCGGGCAGGGGCGGTCAATGAAGTGGTCGCCTACATCGCCCCGAAGCTGATCGGCGGCCGCGAAGCGCCGACGCCGGTCGGCGGCCTCGGCTTCTCGCGCCTTGAAGAGGCGATGGAGCTTGACATCCGGCAGTTGGAGATGGTCGGCCCGGATATAAAAGTCGTTGCTGCGGTGAAAAGGAGGGGGGAGTAAGGATGTTTACCGGTATTATTGAAGAGGTCGGCACGGTTGAACAAATGAGGCAAACGGGCGACGCCATCGTGATGGCGATTGGCGCCCGCCGGGTGCTCGAAGACGTTCGCCTCGGCGACAGCATCGCCGTCAACGGCGTCTGCCTGACCGTCACGTCGTTTACTGACCGGCGGTTTACCGTCGATGTCATGCCGGAGACCGTCAAGGCGACGGCGCTCAAAACATTGAAGCCGGGATCGAAAGTGAACTTAGAGCGGGCGATGGCGGCTGGCGGGCGGTTTGGCGGCCATTTCGTCACCGGGCATGTGGACGGCGTCGGGCGCATCGTCCGCCGATGGCCGAAGGCGAACGCCGTCTACTATGAAATTGAAGCGCCTCCCCCGCTTCGCCCGTACATGATTTATAAAGGATCGGTCGCCGTCGATGGGACGAGCTTAACGATTTTCGGCCTGAGCGAGCGCACGTTCACCATTTCGCTCATTCCGCATACGCGTGAAGCGACGATTTTAGGCGAAAAGCAGCCGGGCGACCTCGTCAATATCGAGTGCGATATGATCGGCAAATACGTCGCTGCTTTTCTTGCCGCGAAAGAGGAGCTGCCTTCCGGATTGACGAGCGAATTTTTGGAGCGGCATGGCTATAAATAAACGGGATAGGGGGCAACTTCAGATGTTTGACACGATTGAAGCGGCACTGGACGCGCTGAAAAACGGCGAAGTGATCATCGTCTGCGACGACGAAGACCGGGAAAATGAGGGCGATTTTGTCGCATTGGCTGAAAAAGCGACGCCGGATGTCGTTAATTTTATGATCACCCATGGCCGCGGGCTTGTATGCGTGCCGATTACGGAAGAGTTGGCGGCGCGGCTCGGGCTCGAGCCGATGGTCGCGCATAACACCGACGCTCATGGGACGGCGTTTACCGTCAGCATCGACTATAAGACGACGACGACCGGAATCAGCGCCTACGAGCGGGCGGCGACCATTCAGGCGCTGCTCGATCCAAATGTGAAAGCGAGTGATTTTAAACGGCCTGGCCACGTTTTTCCGTTGATTGCAAAAAAGGGGGGCGTCTTGCGGCGCGCCGGCCATACGGAAGCGGCGGTCGATTTGGCCCGTTTGTGCGGGGCGAAGCCGGCTGGCGTCATTTGCGAAATCATAAAAGAAGACGGAACGATGGCGCGCGTTCCGGATTTGCGGCAAATCGCCGACCAATTCGGATTGAAAATGATCACGATCAAAGATTTGATCGCCTATCGGAGCCAGCGGGAAAAACTAGTGAAGCGCGAGGTCGACATTTGGCTGCCGACTGAGTTCGGCGAGTTTCGCGCTGTCGGCTACACGAACGTGCTCGATGGCAAGGAGCATGTGGCGCTCGTCAAGGGAGACATCATTCCCGATGAACCGATTCTTGTGCGCGTCCACTCCGAGTGTTTAACCGGCGATGTATTCGGCTCGTATCGGTGCGACTGCGGTCCGCAGCTGCATGCGGCGCTGCGGCAAATCGAAGCCGAGGGGCGTGGGGTGTTGCTTTACATGCGTCAAGAGGGGCGCGGCATCGGCCTGATGAACAAACTGCGCGCCTATAAGCTGCAAGAGCAAGGCTACGATACGGTCGAGGCGAACGAAAAGCTCGGCTTCCCGGCCGATTTGCGCGACTACGGCATTGGCGCGCAAATTTTAAAAGACCTTGGCGTCACGAAAATGCGTCTGCTCACGAACAATCCGCGCAAAATCGCCGGCTTGAAAGGGCACGGGCTTGAAGTTGTCGAACGGGTGCCGCTTCAAATGCCAGCGAAAAAAGAAAATGAAAAATACTTGCGCACGAAATATGAAAAACTAGGGCATATGCTTCATTTTTGAAAACAGGAGGAGAAAAAACATGCGGGTTCTTGAGGGAAATTTAGTCGGCACCGGGTTGAAAATCGGCATCGTCGTTTCTCGTTTTAATGAATTCATTACGGGCAAGCTTTTGTCAGGGGCGATCGACGGTTTGACGCGCCATGGCGTCAGCGACAATGACATCACGGTCGCCTGGGTGCCGGGCGCATTTGAAATTCCGCTCCTCGCGAAAAAAATGGCGGAATCGAAGCAGTTTGATGCCGTCATTGCGCTCGGCGCCGTCATCCGCGGGGCGACGAGCCATTTTGACTACGTCTGCAGCGAGGCGGCCAAAGGCGTCTCCCACGCCGCGCTCTCAAGCGGCGTCCCAGTCATTTTCGGCGTATTGACGACCGATACGATCGAGCAAGCCATTGAACGGGCCGGCACAAAGGCGGGCAATAAAGGCTGGGAAGCGGCCGTTTCGGCCATCGAGATGGCGAACGTTTTGCGGACATTTGTGTAAAAAGGCATGAAATGGTTCACAATATCGGTGAGAATGTTTATAATACGTATAGAGAAAATGACAACGTGTTTTCCTTTTCGGAAAAGCGTTTGTCGATAATGAGGGATTTTTATGTTGATCCGCTATCGAAAAAACTATGAGAAAATCGCCATGGGACTGTTGTCGTTTATGCCGACGGAAAAAGATTTGAAACGGCTCCAGCAGACGATCAAACAGTATGAAACGAACAGCGACTGGCAGCTGTTTTTATGGAAGGAAGGGGACGATATCGTCGGCATTATCGGCGTCCTGTTGTGCGCTCCTGATGTTGTGCAAATCCAGCACATCAGCGTCAATCCATCGCATCGCCACCAAGGGATCGGAAAACAGATGGTCAAGGCGTTGAAAGAGGCGTACCCCGACCGCCGGCTATGCGCGAACGAGTGGACCGCCTCGTTTTTCGATAAATGCCAAACGTGCTAGCCCAACGAGACAAATCGGCGCAACGCCGCGCTGTTGCGGGCGGCAGAGGGGTTATGTCCCTTCTGCTTTCGCCCGCTTTTTTTGTTCGCGGGCGGCGATGACGTCCGAACGGTCGCGCCGCCGGTGTTTGTCTACAAGGTCGATATCAGTGAGATCGCTCGCCTGCCCCCAAACAAGCTGCCGCTCGGCGCAGGCGGCTTGGCACTGTTCGTACAGGGAGCGGTCGCGAATCGGCAGCTCAATGCTTTCATACGGTTCGCCGCGGGCAATCCGCTCGGCGGCCTCTTCAAGCAGCACGGCCAACTCCTTCTCGTCAAGGCCGAGCCGGCGGATCATCCCGCGCGCCTCCTCAAGCAGCGTCCGCGCCCGTTTGATGAGGCGGAGCGCGCCGGAACTGTTGCCGCGCCGGTAGTGGTAAAAGGCGACGGCAATTTGGATGAGAATGAGCCATTCCCGTTTCCGTCCGTCGCGCTTCCATTGTTCTTCTAAAATCTCATGACATTCGAAATAATCGCGGTCGCCATGGAAATGGACTAAATAGTCGATATATGCTTTTGGATACATGGGCCATCGTTCCTTTCGCCGAGGCGTGTTTAGCGGTAGGCGGCCTTGTTGCCAGGCAAAGCCGTGCAGCTGCCGGCGCTGCGGCAGGGCTCTCCTCGTATTATACGTTTTCATGGCGTTCGAGGCAAAAACCGTCTCATTTCCGTTCGCTTCGCCGCGGAATTATGATACAATAAGTATATTGCCAGCAAGGTTCTCCAATGTGCGCATCGGCGCGGGGAACGGCTGCGGAAAAATGGTGGGATGGATGTGCAAGTGCCGTATAACGTCAAAATTGAAGCGTTTGAAGGGCCGCTTGACTTGCTTTTGCATTTAATCAACCGCTATGAGATCGATATTTACAACATTCCGGTGGCGCAAATTACGGAACAGTATATGGCGTACATTCACGCCATGCAAGAGCTTGAGCTTGATATCGCCAGCGAATATTTGGTTATGGCGGCCACGCTGTTGGCGATGAAAAGCAAAATGCTGCTGCCGGTGTCCGACGAACACGCCGAAGATGACAGCTTGGAATTCGCCGAGGCGGACGATCCGCGCGAAGAGCTGATGCAGCGGCTTCTTGAGTACAAAAAGTTTAAGGAAGCTGCACGCGAGCTGAAGCGGCGCGAAGAAGAACGGGCGCTTCTGTTTACAAAACCCCCGAGTGACTTGAGCGCGTACGCCGATGAAAAAAAAGCGTCCGCGCCGCTTGATGTCAACGTCTACGATATGCTCGGCGCCCTGTCAAAACTGTTGCGCCGCAAAAAACTGCAAAAACCGATGCGGACGAAAATTGCCCGCCAAGATATTTCCGTTGAAAAGCGGATGGCGGAAATTTTGCATGAACTGCGGCAGGCGAAAGAACGGAAAAACTTTTATGAGTTATTTCCGTCCTGCGACCGTTCGTATATCGTTGTCACTTTTTTGGCTATTTTGGAATTAATGAAACAAAATAAAATCATCGTTGAGCAAGAGCGGAATTTCAGCGATTTGTTTCTCGCCGCCAATCATCTGGCCGGTTGAGGCGGTTCGCGATGGCGGACCGCTTTCCTTTTGCCTGCTGGGCCCATCGGCTGATGGCCGGTGCGAAGGCGAGACGGACAGCTGCTGATTCGGAAAAGGCTCATGAGCAAGTTTTGCTCTTCGCCCAGGCGTGAAAATGTCTGCTCAAGGCATGCGCATCTTCACGAAAAAGTCTCATGGGCAACGTTTTGCCCTTCACCCGGGGATGAAAATCACGCGCCAGTCCTGCATTTTCGCGGAAAATGCCGGGAAGCCGCAAGATGGCTGCAGTTGCGATCAAAACGGTGAAAAAGGAAAGGGGAGAAGGGAGAATGGACCAAAAGGAAATGAAAACAAACAGCGCTGCTGGTGCGCCGGCTCCATTCAAAGCGATCGTGGAAGCGCTGTTGTTTGCCGCTGGCGACGAGGGGCTGTCGCTTGCCCAAATTGCCGCTGTTTTGGATATTGGCGAGCCGGAGGCGAAAGCAGTGATGGCGGCGCTCCAGGAAGACTGCTGCCGCGAAGAACGCGGCATTCAGCTGGTCGAGCTGGGCGGCGTGTTTTTATTGGCGACGAAGAAAGAGTATGCTCCGTATTTGAAAAAGCTGGTCGAAGCGCCGGGAGCGTCGCCGCTGTCGCAGGCGGCGCTCGAGACGCTCGCCATTATCGCCTACCGCCAGCCGATTACGCGCGCTGAAATCGAGGAAATCCGCGGCGTGAAAAGCGACAAGCCACTGCAGACACTCATGGCGCGGGCGCTCATTAAAGAAGTCGGCCGCGCCGAAGGGACCGGGCGGCCGATTTTATACGGGACGACGGCCGAATTTCTCGACTATTTCGGCCTGAAAACGATTGAAGAACTGCCGCCGCTGCCAGAATGGACGGACGATGGCGAGGTTGAGCGGGAAGCTGACTTGTTTTTCGGAAAATTGGCGGAAAATTTGAGCGACGGACAGCCGTAATATGGTAAACTAAAGAAAAAACGGCTGACCGGGAAGGGGTGCGCTCATGAACATTTGCCGCCTGCAAGGCGAAGAATTGCAAAAATCGCAGTCGAATACGTTTGAGGACTACTTCAACCGATCGGAAGTCACGTACCGCGACGGCGGCGAAGAGCGGACGCTGTCTGTGTTGTATTTGCGCCATTTTGAGGCGGCGCTGCTTGATTGGCTGCCGTATGAAAGCGATCCACTGTTTACGGCTAACGGGCGCGACATTCGTTTGCGCGACATCGTCGCCCTCGTTTGTTTATGGAAAAATCCGGAATACCGACAGCGCCGGCGCGTCTATATTCATGACGAAGGCGAATTGCGCCGCTATTTTGCTGCTCTTGACACCGAGGCGCTGGAGGCGCTTGTCGGCGAATGGGCGGAAACCGGCGAGTGCCGCTTGCCAGAGCGCGCGCCGCAGTGAAACAAAAGCCGTGTGTTCCGTGCTTGGCGGGGCCGGCAAAACGGCTATACGGGCAAGAAAAAGCGGTTCCTTCGAGCGAACCGCTTTTTTCCTTATGGACTATTGTGTGCGCGTCTTGGTCGGATCGCAGGCTAGAGCTTTCACTTCGCCGGTCGTTTCCGCCAGCTTTTGCAAGTAGTAACATTCTTCGCGCGCCATATGGTCGGCCATCAGCGGCGACTGCATGCCTTGGACGTAATAGATGCTTTTCCCCTCCTTCTGTTTTTTCAGCTGAGTATGGCCTCGCTCCTATATGTATGAGCAGCCAAAAATTTGGGTGAATGCGGACAAGAACGATTTCCGCAAGCAGGCATACGATATGGCGAAAAAAGCAGGAGGAGGTTTTTACCAAATGGACGACCAAACGTTATTCGCCCGGTATGCGGCTGAGGTGAACGAATGGGGAGAACAGGTCAAGCAGGTGCTGGCGCTGCGCGGGGCAAGCACTGATGGCGCTTCGGCGCTGCTGAAGTTTATCGCCGAACATGACGGAGCGTGGACGGAAGAGGCAATCCGCGAACTCACGCGCCTTGTGGATGACGTGTACGCCGCTGCGCTTCGCCATTATGCCATCGAAGCGGCTGAGTGGGGGAGACAAATGGAGCACGCCCTATCCGCGCGCGGAGCGGCGGATGACATCGGCCTTTCTTCTTTGTTGGCGCGCATTGAAGAACACGACGGCGAGTGGACGGAGGAGGAGATTGGTCAACTGCAACGCCTTGTTGACGATGTGTATGTTCGAGCCGTTCGCCTTGTCGAACCAGTAGCCGGCGGACAGGAGGAAAACTCGCCGCGGCGGGAAGAAGCAGCCGTTTTGCTTGAGCAGGAAGGCGGCGGAGAACCAAGCGTTGAGGAGATCGTCACACACGGGGGAGATACCGAACAAGAGCCGGCCGCGGCGGCGGAACGGGCGGAGCCGATTGCATCCTCATCGGCGGATTCCGCTGATGGCGGGCAGTTGCACAAGGAAAAGACGATTGACGAAGAGCAGCGGCAAGAGGAAGGCGAGGCCGATGGTGAACGGCAACAGCCGATCCCGCCCGGCAGGCATGTGCTGCCGCCTTTGCCGTACAGCTATGATGCGCTTGAACCCCATATTTCCGAAGAAATTATGCGCCTTCACCATACGAAGCATCATCAAAGCTACGTCGATGGTCTGAACAAGGCGGAGCGCATGATGGCCGAAGCGCGCCGGACGAACAATTTTGAACTGCTGAAGCATTGGGAGCGGGAAGCGGCGTTCCACGGTTCGGGGCATTATTTGCATACCATTTTTTGGTATAATATGCATCCGGAAGGCGGCGGCGAACCGCGCGGAGAGCTGCGGGCGCAACTGGAACGCGATTTTGGCAGTTTTGCTGCGTTCCGGCGCCATTTTACCGAAGCGGCCAAAAGCGCCGAAGGGGTCGGCTGGGCGCTGCTCGTTTGGGCGCCGCGGGCGCATCGGCTCGAAATTTTGCAGGCGGAAAAACACCAGCTCATGGCGCAATGGGATACGATTCCGCTTCTTGTGCTCGATGTGTGGGAGCATGCCTATTACTTGCAATATAAAAACGACCGGGCGGCATACATCGAACATTGGTGGAACGTCGTCAATTGGCGCGATGTCGAAGCGCGTTTTCATGAGGCGCGGAAGCTGCGCTGGCAGCCATTTTAAACAGGCGGGGGGACCCCCGCCTGTTTTTTGAGGGGTAAAAGCCGGCTCCTTGTCTAGGAGGGCGGTTTTGCCGAAAACGCGATGCGGTTTGCTCTAGGTGTTGCACGTGTAGTCCCATCCTTCATCTGGTGGAAGCCTGCGAACGCTTCTACGGCCATATTTTTTCATCATATTTGTCCCACCGGCGCATACACTTGTACAGAACATGGCCTTGGTGTGTCGCGATCTTCCCTCTATTGCGCTCATTTCAGGTTGAATGGAAAGGAGGAACAGGCGATTCCTCCCTGCTTGCCGAAGGAGGGGGATCCTCGCCGGTATCGGATGAAAAGGTGGAAGCGGCTCATTTGCCTTATGGTCCTCGCTGCAGGGATGATATCATGCGTTCCACGGCAGACGAACGCCATGGACGGGGTGAGCGCAAAAAGCGCCATTTTAATAGAACAGCATTCCGGACGGATTTTGTTTGCGAAAGACGCCTATACGAAGCGGCGCATTGCCAGCATCACGAAAATTATGACCGCCATTTTGGCCATCGAGTCCGGGAAGCTTGACGACATGGTGACCGTCAGCGCCCGCGCCGTTCGGACGGAAGGATCATCAATTTATTTGCGCGAAGGAGAGAAAATCAAGCTGCGCGACTTAGTGTACGGGCTGATGCTTCGTTCCGGCAATGACGCCGCGGTTGCCATCGCAGAGCATGTCGGCGGCAGCGTCGAGGGGTTTGTGTTTTTAATGAACAAAAAGGCGGCTGAAATCGGGATGCGCGACACAGAGTTTGCCAATCCGCACGGATTGGACGATGCGGAAAACCATTACTCAACGGCCTATGATATGGCGTTGCTCATGCAATACGCGATGAAAAACGAAGAGTTTCGCCGCATTTCCGGAACGAAAGTGTACCGCGCCCCCGCCCCGCCCGGTGAGGACGGCGCGCGCGTATGGCGGAATAAAAACAAGCTGCTGACAAGCCTTTACGAATATTGCACCGGCGGCAAAACCGGCTATACGAAACGGGCGCACCGCACGCTTGTGACAACGGCGTCGAAAGATGGGGTCGATTTGATCGCGGTGACGTTGGACGCTCCGGACGACTGGAACGATCATATCGCCATGTATGAGTACGGGTTTTCCAACTACCATATCGCAAAAGTCCGCGGCGAGCGGGTCGTGAAGAAAATTTCCGATCCGTTTTACAAAGGGCGGCTGCGTGCAGCCCGCGATTTGCAATATCCGGTGACCGAACAGGAGACGGGAGAGCTGCGGGTGAAAGTATATTTGTTGAAGCCGCGCAAGGGATGGGAAAAATACCCAGAACGGGCGCCGACAGAGGTCGGAAAGGCGGTGCTTTATTTGCATCAAAAGGCGGTTGATTCGGTGCCGCTGCTGTATGAACCGGGAAAGGAAGGAAGCGGCCGAGGGTTTTTATGGCAAGTATTTCGCTTTTTAGGTGTGAGAAGCGATGGTTAACCTCATTTGGGTGATGATGGCGGTCATTGGCATCGTCTTTGCGGCGGCCAACGGCACGATGGACGAAGTGAACAAAGCGGTGTTTGAAAGCGCCAAAGAAGCGGTGACGATCAGCATCGGCATGGTCAGCATTTTAGTCTTTTGGCTCGGGTTGATGGCGATTGCCGAGCGGTCCGGCTTGCTTGCTAACGTTGCGCGCCTGTTTCTGCCGCTTGTGCGCCGCCTGTTTCCAGAAGTGCCGCCCGATCATCCGGCGCTCGGGTATATCGTTTCCAACATGGTCGCCAACATGTTCGGCCTTGGCAATGCGGCGACGCCGATGGGCATTAAGGCGATGGAGCAGCTGAAAAGGCTCAACGGCGGCCGCGACGAAGCGAGCCGATCGATGGTGACGTTTTTAGCCATCAATACATCAAGCATTACACTTATTCCGACGACCGTCATTTCGATCCGCATGACGTACGGATCGGCGTCGCCGGGCGAGATTATCGGCACGACCGTTGTTGCCTCGGCCATCTCCACGATCGGAGCCGTATTGATTGACCGATATTATTATTGGAAACGGATGCGGAAAGGCAGGAAGCCATAATGGCCATCGTCCAACTTCTTTCTGTTTGGCTGATCCCTGCGCTCATTGCTTTTATTTTGCTTTACGGTACAGCAAAGAAAGTGCCGACGTACGAAGCGTTTGTGGAAGGCGGCAAGGAAGGGATCGAGATCGCGTTTTCGCTCATCCCGTATTTGGTCGGCATGTTGGTGTCGGTCGCCATTTTCCGATCCTCAGGGGCGCTTGATGCCATGATGGAAGTGATCAAACCGCTGGCTGATGCCATTGGACTGCCGGCCGAAGTCGTTCCGCTTGCGGCTCTCCGCACGCTTTCCGGCACGGCGGCGCTCGGCATGACGACCGATTTGATCGCTACTTACGGCCCGGATTCGTTCATCGGGCGCCTTGCTTCTACGATCCAAGGCAGTACGGAGACGACGCTTTACGTGCTCACCGTCTATTTTGGCGCCGTCGGCGTCAAAAAAATGGGCGATGCGTTAAAAGTCGGCATTTTGGCCGACATTCTCAGCTTTATTGTTTCTGTTTTCATCGTTTTGTTTGTATTCGGGCGCTAGCGGCGCCTTTTTTCGTTCCCGCCGTTCGGCGGGTTTTTTGTTTGCAAAGGGAGCGGGAAAGGTGAAAAATAAAAGTGCCGCGCTTGTATCTGTTAGACGGAAAGGGTAAGATGATGAAAGAGGTGAGAGAGAATGGAACGGCTGCAAAAAGTGATTGCCCGCGCTGGTTTGGCATCAAGGCGCAAGGCGGAAGAAATGATTTTGCAAGGGCGGGTGAAAGTCAACGGCCGCGTTGTCACGGAGCTTGGCGTCAAGGTCGGACCGCGAGATGAGGTCGAAGTCGACGGCATTCCGGTCGAGCGCGAGGAGCCGGTGTATTATTTGCTGTACAAGCCGCGCGGCGTCATCTCGAGCGTCAAAGATGACAAAGGGCGCAAAGTGGTGACCGATTTTTTCAAGGATTTGGACAAACGCATTTACCCAGTCGGGCGGCTCGACTATGATACGTCCGGGCTGCTTTTGCTGACGAACGACGGCGATTTCGCCAACTTGCTCATGCATCCGCGCTATGAAATCGAGAAAGTATACGTTGCGAAAGTGAAAGGCATCCCGACGCGCGAGCAGCTGAAGCAGCTCGAGCAAGGGGTGATGCTGGAAGACGGCATGACGGCGCCGGCGAAGGTGAAACTGCTCTCCGCTGACCGAAAAAAGCGGACGGCGATTGTCGAAATCCGCATCCATGAAGGGCGGAACCGGCAAGTGCGCCGCATGTTTGAGGCGATCGGCTGTGAAGTGATGAAACTGAAGCGCGAACGGTATGCGTTTCTTGATTTAAAAGGGCTTCGTCCCGGCGAATACCGCGAGCTGACACCGCACGAGGTGAAGCTGCTGCGCGTCCTTGCCCAATCCGGCGGGCGAAAATGACGAAGATTGTCACATAACGTTCATATCCTTGCACAGCAGGCTGAATAAAACTTTGCTATAATGGAAAATGAGAGATTGTGAACCGCTTGCCTCCCCTCTACCGTTGGCTGTGGGGGAGGAGAAACGTAAAGGGGTTTGAACGATGAAAAAGCAACATCGCCTAGTGATGAGAACGGTTATTTTGCTCGTGCTTTTGGCGGCGATCGGCTATACGATTTACACGAATTTTTTCACGGAGAAAACGGCTGTCGCTGTTGGTTCGACGGCGCCTGATTTTGTGCTGACCGATTTGAAAGGGCATGAACATCGTCTTTCAGACTATCGCGGCAAAGGCGTTTTTTTGAACTTTTGGGGAACGTGGTGCAAGCCGTGCGAGCGGGAGATGCCGTATATGAACGAGCTGTACCCGATTTACAAAAAACAAGGGGTTGAAATTTTGGCTGTCAATGTCGGTGAACCGAAGTTGAGCGTTGAAAAGTTCGCGGAACGGTTCGGCCTGACATTTCCGATTGTGATCGACCGTCAAGATCAAGTGTTGAACGCCTATAATGTCGGCCCGCTGCCAACCACGTTTTTGATTGACAAAAACGGCGAAGTGAAGAAAATCATCACCGGCGCGATGACAAAAGCAGACATTCAGCGCCATTTGGAAAGCATCAAACCGTAAGGAGTTTTGCGCCATGGAACACGTCAAATGCGAATGCGGCCATGTCAATCCGCACGGCACGGCGTTTTGTGAGTCGTGCGGCAAGCCGCTTGCCGATTTGGGAGAAAAACTGATTTTGGACATGCGCTACGAAGGAAGCGCGCGCCGGTCACAAACGTACAACCGAACGATCGTCGACCAAATTTGGGCGTTTTTCTCCTCGGTCAAAGTTGGGGTAGCGCTCATCGTCATCACGCTCATCGCTTCGGCCGTCGGTACGATTTTTCCGCAAGAAATGTATATCCCGCCGAACGTGAATCCGGCTGAATACTACGAAGAGCAGTACGGTTGGGCAGGGAAGCTGTATTATGAGCTCGGCTTTAACAACTTGTACGGCTCATGGTGGTACATTTTGCTCATCGCCTTAATCGGCGTTTCGCTTGTCATTTGCAGCTTGGACCGGGTCGTTCCGCTTTACCGCGCCTTGAAGCGGCAAGGGGTGAAGCGCCATCCGCGCTTTTTAGAGCGGCAGCGGCTGTTTGGCGTTTCGCGCGTCGGCGATATGGACAAGGTGGTCGCTCTGCTGAAAGAGCGGCTCGCCAAGCAACGATACCGCATCCGCGAAGAAGGCGGCCATCTGCTCGCCGAAAAAGGGCGCTTTTCCCGCTGGGGACCGTATGTGAACCATGTTGGCCTGATCATCTTCTTAATCGGGGCCATGCTTCGCTCGGTGCCGGGCATGTACATTGATGAGGTGATGTGGATTCGCGAAGGGGAAACGAAAGAAATCCCAGGGACTGACGGCCAGTACTTTTTAAAAAGTGAAAAGTTTATTTTTGACACGTACAAAAAAGGTGAAGACAATGAAGTGTTTAATGCCGCCATCGACCGTGTCGGCGATGGCATGATTGCGGAAAACTATCAGACAAATGTCGTCTTGTATAAGCGCGTCGACCCGACAGTCGCCGGCGCCAAACCGAAGCTCGAAAAGGTGAAAGAATATTCGATTCGCGTCAACGAACCGCTGAAATTCAACCATTACGCACTCTATCAAGTCGATTTCCGGCTGAACGAGCCGAAAACGATGTCGTTCCAACTGGCGGATAAACAGTCGGGAAAAACGTTCGGCACGGTAGCGATCGACTTGTACGATCCAAAAGAAACGTACGACCTCGGACGGGGGTATCGCGTCGAGCTATTAAGCTATTTTCCTGACTTTGAGTTTGACGAAGACGGCAACCCGTCGACAAAATCGCGCGTGCCGAACAATCCGGCGTTCGTCTTTAAAATGTATGCGCCGGACCGTCCGAAAGGGGAAGTCAGCTTCGTCGCCATCCAACAAACGATCGAACCGTTTGGCAACAACAAGTACAAAATGGCGTTCGCGGGGCTTGAGACGCGCAATGTCTCCGGCTTGACCGTCCGCCGCGATTTCACGCTTTGGATTTTAGGGGTGGGCGGCGCGATTTTCATGATCGGGCTCATCCAAGGAATGTATTGGAATCACCGCCGCATTTGGGTGCAGCGGGTGAACGGCGAGCTATGGATCGCCGCACATACGAATAAAAACTGGTTCGGCTTGAAAAACGAGCTGCGCCGCCTGCTTGACGGCACCGGCTTAACGATGCCGGCCGATCGGCTCGAGGAAGAGAAAAAAGCCGGACAAGGAGGACAAGCGCATGGCACAGCTTAGCAGCACATTGCTCTATATTTCGTTTGTGTTATATTTGATCGGCACGTTTTTTTTTGGCGGCGCCATTCGCGACAAACGGAAGGAGCGGCAAGGAAAGGATCGTTGGTCGCAGCTTGGCATTGCCGTGACGATCATCGGTTTTCTCACCCAGGTCGGGTATTTCATCACGCGCTGGATCGCTGCCGGGCATGCTCCGGTGAGCAATTTGTTCGAGTTTACAACGTTTTTCGGCATGATGCTTGTCGCTGCTTTTATCATTGTTTATTTCATTTACCGGTTGAGCGTGCTCGGCCTGTTTGCGCTTCCGGTCGCGTTGCTGATCATCGCCTATGCGAGCATGTTTCCGCGGGAAATTTCGCCGCTCATTCCCGCCTTGCAAAGCGATTGGCTGCACATCCATGTGACGACGGCGGCGGCTGGTGAAGCGATTTTGGCCATCAGCTTTGTCGCTGGGCTCATCTATTTGATTCGCGTCGTCGATCAATCGAAGCCGTCGAAACGGACGTTTTGGCTCGAAGTGGTCATGTTTTGCTTAATTACTACGCTCGGCTTTGTCATCGTTTCGACAGCGTTCGGTCTTTCTGGGTATGAAGCGAAGTTCACGTGGGTCGACAAAAACAAGCAGACGGTTGAGGTCATCTACGATATGCCGGCGCTCGTTGGGCCGCACAAAGGGGAGCTTATGAAAGAAAGCGCCGGCCGCATGGAGCCGCTTGTTGAGATGCCGGCGATCATTAACGCGAAAAAGTTGAATACCGTCATTTGGTCGTTGATGGCGGGGGCGGTCTTGTACATCGCGCTTCGCCTCGCATTGCGCAAACGCATCGCAGCGGCGCTGCAGCCGCTTGTGAAAAACGTCAATTTGGATTTAACCGATGAAATTTGCTATCGAGCTGTAGCGATCGGATTCCCGGTGTTTACGCTCGGGGCGCTCATTTTTGCCATGATTTGGGCGCAAATCGCCTGGACGCGTTTTTGGGGCTGGGACCCGAAAGAAGTATGGGCGCTGATCACTTGGCTGTTTTACGCTGCCTTTTTGCACCTTCGTTTGTCAAAAGGCTGGCATGGTGAAAAGTCGGCATGGCTCGCCGTCATCGGCTTTGCCATTATTATGTTTAACTTAGTGGCGGTCAACCTCGTCATTGCGGGATTGCACTCGTACGCCGGAACATAATGGAAAACAACCGGATGCTCTGTTGGCGAGCATCCGGTTTTTCGGTAAACTAGAAAATAGGGAGTGTTTCCATTGATGATAGGAGGGTGCAAAGCATTGGAAAAACAAGAAAAAACCATCCGTATTTTAGTGGTTGACGATGAAGAGCGCATCCGGCGGCTCTTGAAAATGTATTTGGAGCGGGAAAACTATGTGATCGATGAGGCCGGCGACGGCAATGAAGCGTTGGAGAAGGCGTTGACGAATGATTATGACGTCATTTTGCTCGATCTGATGCTGCCGGGCAAAGATGGAATTGAGGTGTGCAAAGAAATCCGCGAGCAAAAAACGACGCCGATCATCATGTTGACGGCAAAAGGCGAAGAATCCAACCGCGTGCAAGGGTTTGAAGTCGGCACGGATGATTACATCGTCAAGCCGTTCAGTCCGCGCGAAGTCGTGCTGCGCGTAAAAGCGCTGTTGCGCCGCGCGGCGAACGCCCCCTACGCGCCGGTGGAGACGACGGCGAAAGACGTGCTTGTGTTTCCGCATTTGACGATTGACAACGATGCCCACCGGGTGACGGTCGACGGCAAGGAAGTCAGCTTAACGCCGAAAGAATATGAGCTGCTTCTCTTTCTGGCCCGCTCGCCCGACAAAGTGTTCGACCGCGAACAGCTGTTGAAGGAAGTATGGCATTACGAATTTTTCGGCGACTTGCGCACGGTCGACACCCACATTAAACGGTTGCGCGAAAAGTTGAATAAAGCGTCGCCGCAGGCGGGAAAAATGATCGTCACCGTCTGGGGCGTCGGCTACAAGTTTGAGGCAGTGAACGACTGATGTGGCTGTTTCGCAGCGTCGTCGGCAAGCTATGGTTTACGATTTTGTTGCTCGTTTCGTGCGTGCTGTTTATTTTAAGCATTTTGCTTATTAAATTTTTGGAAGATTATTATGTGCAGGAAGCGGAAAACGACTTGACCCGCCTGGCGACAAAAGTGGCCGAGGTGATGCACGATTACCGCGATGAGCAGCTTGCCCGCTCGATCGCTTGGACGCTTGTGGACAATCGAACGAAAGCCGTCATCGTCGCCGATGAGTCGCACTATTGGTATTCGCCTGGCGATGCTGGTTTGGATAATATGCCACTGTCGTCGATCCGCCAAGATCGGGACTTGCGGCGTGTGCTGACAGATGGGAAAACGGTGAAAAAGCGTTTGTATATGCTGGAGCGGTATCCAAAAGAAAAGCTGCCCCGTGATATGATCATTGTCGGCGTGCCGATGTCGATGCCGGATGGCAGCCGAGGAGCTGTGTTTATCTATCAGTCGCTCGAGGCGATCGCCGACGCGACGGAGCGGACGAAAGAGTTAATTTTTCTCGCCGCGTTTATCGCCATTGTCATGACGACGTTTTTTGCCTTTTTCTTGTCGACGCGCATCACCGCTCCGCTCCGGAAAATGCGGCAAGCCGCGTTCGAAATGGCGCGGGGCCATTTCGATATGAAAGTGCCGATTTTAACGAACGATGAGATCGGTGGGCTGGCGATGGCGTTCAACCAAATGGGACGGCGTCTGCAGTTTAACATCAACGCCTTAAACCAGGAAAAAGAACAGCTCGCCAGCATTTTAAGCAGCATGGCCGACGGCGTCTTGACGTTTAACCGCGACGGGGAAATCTTGATTACGAACCCGCCGGCTGAGCGGTTTTTGCAGGCGTGGTATTTTGAGCAAGGAAACGACGCGGAAGCGATGGCGCCGTTGCCGCCGCAAGTGAAAGAGCTGTTCGCCCGCGTCGTTCGCGAGGAGAAGGAGCAATCGACCGAAGTGACGCTGCAGGGGCGGACGTGGGTCATTTTAATGACGCCGCTGTACGGCAAAACGATGGTGCGCGGCGCGGTGGCTGTTTTGCGCGACATGACCGAAGAGCGGCGGCTTGACAAGCTGCGCAAAGACTTTATCGCCAACGTTTCGCACGAATTGCGCACGCCGATTGCCATGCTTCAAGGCTACAGCGAGGCGATCATCGACGATATCGCGGCAAGCGAAGACGAGAAAAAAGAGATGGCGAAAGTCATTTATGACGAGTCGCTGCGCATGGGCCGCCTAGTGAATGATTTGCTTGATTTGGCGCGCATGGAAGCCGGGCATATGGAACTCCATTATGAGCGCGTCCAGCTCGTGCCGTATATTGAGCGAATCATCCGCAAATTCCAAGGGCTGGCGAAAGAAAAGCAGATTGAGCTGACAGCCGAGTTTCGCGATCCGGATATCGAAATCGCTCTCGATCCGGATCGGATCGAACAGGTGTTAACGAACTTAATTGACAACGCCATCCGCCATACAGAATCAGGCGGCGCGGTCCGCTTGATCGCTGAACGGAGCGGCGACGGCGTGACGATCCATGTCCAAGACTCTGGTTCCGGCATTCCCGAAGAGGATTTGCCGTTTGTGTTTGAACGGTTTTACAAAGCCGATAAAGCGCGCACGCGCGGCCGCTCCGGCACCGGGTTAGGCCTTGCCATCGCCAAAAACATCGTCGAAGCGCATAAAGGGCTCATTACCGTTCACAGCAAACTGAACGAAGGAACGACGTTTTCGTTTTATTTGCCGGCCCGCGGACCGAAAGGAGCGTAGCGCCGTTTGGAAGAGCGGGGAAGCCACAGCTTCCCTGCTTCTTTCACGTTGAAGTTTTTTTATAGTGGTATAGACAACTAGAATATATAATATTATTATAAAAGCAGAAGGTGTGAAATCGCGATGAAACGATGGATATTGAAAAATGCTGCGGTGTATGCAGAAGCAGACAACATTCAACAAGGGTATGTGCTGATCGAAGGGGAAAAAGTGGCGTCCATTGGCCCGATGTCGTCGTGCCCGGCAGAAGCGGGGGCGGAAGTGATCGAGCTTTCTCCACGGTTTGCTGTCGTGCCTGGTTTCATTGACGTTCATATCCACGGGGCGGCTGGAGCGGATGTTATGGATGCGACCCCGGAGGCGCTTGACAAGATGGCCAACGCCTTGCCGGCGGAAGGGACGACCAGTTTCCTGGCGACGACGATGACGGCGCCAAGCGAACAAATCGAAGCGGCGCTTCGAAATGTCGCCCGTTATATGGCCGAGGAGAATCGCCCAGGGGTGGCGGAGGTGCTCGGTGTTCATCTGGAAGGACCGTTTTTGTCGCCGAAGCGCGCCGGGGCGCAGCACCCGCGCCATCTCGCCGATCCGGACATCTCACTGTTCCAACACTGGCAAAAGGCGGCAGGCGGCCACATCCGCCTTGTCACGCTTGCCCCGGAGCGGAACGGGGGGCTGGAACTTGCCTCCTACTTGAAACAGACGGGTGTGATCGCTTCGATCGGCCATTCCGATGCCGTTTACGACGAAGTAAAAGCGGCGGTCCATGCAGGGGTGACGCATGCGACCCACCTGTTCAATGGGATGCGCGGCATCCATCACCGTGAACCGGGTGTCGCCGGTGCGGTGCTTATGTTTGAAGAAGTCATGTGCGAGCTGATCGCCGATGGGCTGCACGTCGCGCCGCCGATGGTTCGCTTCGCTTACCGGAATAAAGGAAGCGAGGGGCTTATCTTAATCACCGACGCCATGCGGGCGAAATGTCTCGGCGATGGGGAGTATGATCTCGGCGGCCAAGAGGTGGAAGTCTGCGGCGGGGAGGCGCGGCTTGCCGACGGAACGCTGGCGGGAAGCGTGCTCAAGCTTGGCGAGGCCATCCGCCGTGTGCTCGATTATACTGGCTGCGCGCTTGAAGAGGTGATCCGCATGGCGAGCTGGAATCCGGCGAAACAGCTTGGCTTGCTTGATCGGAAAGGCAGCTTGCGGCCCGGCAAAGACGCCGATGTCGTCGTGTTGAATGAACGATATGAAGTCATGATGACGTTTTGCCGTGGCGCCCTTGCCTATCGCAAGCAGGATGAAAGGGGTGAAGAGCGATGGCTTTGAAGCTTTTGAAAGCTGCTGACTACGCAGAGATGAGCCGCCAAGCGGCGGACATCATCATCAAACAAGTCAAGGAAAAGCCGAACGCCGTTCTCGGCTTGGCGACCGGCTCGACGATGCTCGGCGTGTACCGCGAATTGGCCGCCGATCATCGTCAGAATGGGACATCGTATCGGCTTGTGCGCACGGTCAATTTGGATGAATATGTCGGCCTTGGTCCGGATCATCCGAACAGCTATCGCCATTATATGAATGAGCATTTGTTTTCAAAGCTTGACATCCCGCTTCACGAGACGCATGTGCCGAACGGCTTGGCTGCTGATCTTGACGAAGAATGCCGCCGCTACGAACGGCTCATCGATGAAGTGGGCGGCATCGATTTGCAGCTTTTGGGCATCGGACGCAACGGCCATATCGGCTTTAACGAACCAGGGACGCCGTTTTCATCGCCGACCCATGTCGTCGAGCTTGCCGAATCTACGCGCAAGGCAAACGCCCGCTTTTTTGGGTCGTTGGATGACGTGCCGCGCCGTGCCATTACGATGGGGATTGCGACCATTTTGCGCAGCCGCCGCCTCGTGCTGTTGGCGTCGGGACGAGAAAAAGCAGAGGCCATGGCTCGGCTTTTAGAAGGCGTTGTCACCCCGGACTTGCCGGCTTCCGCGCTTCACCTTCATCCGGACGTGACGATCATTGCCGACCGGGAGGCGCTCTCGCTCATTCCGAAGGAAAAGCGGCGGGTGGATGCGCCATGATCGATAAACAATCGCCGATTCCGATTTACTATCAGCTCGAGCAATATATAAAAGAAAAGATTGAAAAAGGAGAATGGCAGCCGGGCGAGATAATCCCGTCTGAGCGCGAGTTGGCGGAAATGTATGACATCAGCCGGATGACCGTTCGGCAGGCGGTCAACAATTTAGTGAACGATGGCTATCTCATCCGCCGGCGCGGGAAGGGGACGTTTGTCGCCGCCCAAAAAATCGAGCAGCCGCTGAAAGGGCTGACGAGCTTTTCCGAAGATATGCGGGCGCGCGGCATGGAGCCGGACACCATCGTTCTTGGCTTTGAAACGGTGCCGGCTTCCGGGAAACTGGCCGAATGGCTCGCTGTTAAGGAAGGGGACGCTCTTTACGAAATTCGCCGCCTCCGTTTAGCCGACGGTTCGCCGATGGCGCTGGAGACGCTCTACATTCCCGTCCATCTTGTTCCCGGGCTGACGCGTGATGTTGTAAGCGGTCCCGTCTATGAATTTATCGAAAAGGAAAAAGGGTTGATCATCGGTTCTGCTGTTCAAACACTGGAAGCGTCCGTCGCCCGCAAGCTGGAAGCCGAGCATTTGCAGGTGAAAGAAGGGGCGCCGGTGCTGCTGCTTGAGCGCCGCACATACCTTGATGACGGCCGGCCGCTCGAAGTCGTCAAATCGGTGTACCGCGGTGATCGGTACAAATTCATCGTTGAAATGGAACGGCGAAAATAAAAAGGGAGGAATGAATGGTTATGTTAGGATTTTTGCAGCGTCTCGGAAAAGCGTTAATGCTGCCGATTGCTGTTTTGCCGGCGGCTGGATTGTTGCTTCGGCTCGGCCAGCCGGACTTATTAGATATTCCATTTATCGCTGCTGCAGGTGATGCGGTGTTTTCCAACTTGGCGTTGATTTTCGCCATCGGCGTCGCCATCGGCTTTTCAAAGGACGGCAACGGCGCCGCCGCACTCGCTGGGGCGATCGGCTATTTTGTTTTGACGAAAGGCGCTGCCGCGATTGATAAAGACATCAACATGTCTGTATTAGGCGGCATGATCTCCGGGGTGATCGCCGGGCTTTTATACAACCGTTATCATGATATCAAGTTGCCCGACTGGCTCGGCTTTTTCGGCGGCCGGCGGTTTGTGCCGATCGTGACATCGCTTGTTATGCTCGTGCTTGCTCTCGTTTTCGGCTACATTTGGCCGCCGATTCAAGACGGCATTAATGCGGTCGGCCATTGGATCGTTGGCGCCGGTGCTGTTGGCGTCGGCATTTTTGGATTCTTAAACCGGCTGCTGATTCCGGTCGGATTGCACCATGTGTTAAACAGTTTTGTCTGGTTTGTCTTTGGCGAATATAACGGCAAAACTGGCGATTTAAGCCGCTTTTTCGCCGGTGACCCGGATGCGGGCATTTTTATGGCCGGCTTCTTCCCGGTGATGATGTTCGGTCTCCCGGCGGCAGCGCTGGCGATGATCGCCGCGGCGAAAAAAGAGCGGCGCAAAGCGGTCGCGGGCGCGCTCCTTGGCGTGGCGTTGACGTCATTTTTAACCGGGATTACGGAGCCAATTGAATTTTTGTTTATGTTTTTATCGCCGCTCTTGTACGTCGTTCATGCCGTGTTGACCGGCTTGTCGCTCGCGGTGGCGACGGCGCTTGATATCCATCACGGGTTTACGTTCTCAGCCGGTGCGATTGACTTTTTCTTAAACTACGGCATTGCGCAAAAACCGTATTTGTTGATTGTTCAAGGATTCATCTATGCCGTGATCTATTTCGTTGTCTTCTATTTCTTGATTACGAAGCTGGATTTAAAAACACCGGGGCGTGAAGACGACGTAGAAGGCGAGTTTACCGACAGCGGTGCCGCGCAGTCGGGCGTCAAATATGAGGACCTTGCTGCAAAATATATCGAGGCGTTAGGAGGAAAAGATAATCTCGCGCAAATTGACAATTGTGTCACACGCTTGCGCCTAAAAGTGAAAGACATGTCAAAAGTCAACGAAGCAGAATTGAAACGTTTGGGAGCGAAAGGCGTGCTTCGCCTCAACCAAACGGATTTGCAAGTGGTCGTTGGCACGGATGTCGAATTTCTGGCCAACGCTATGAGAAAATAAGGAACAACGAAGCCGTTCTTTTAAGGGACGCCAGAAAGGGGGAGCTCCGGTGAAGCGGCTGTTGGATTGCAACGCCTCCGATTTTCGTCGGATGACAGGAAAACAGTTAAAACAATCGATTCAAGCGTCAGAAGGCAGGGTGATCGTCGCGGAAGTCGTCGGGGAATTCGCGCCGCTGTATCCGGCGGTCACCAACGCTGAACTGGCCACGGCGTTTGGGGCGGATTTGCTGTTGTTGAATTGGTTCGATGTGTTCCGGCCGGTTGTGAACGGGTTGGACACGAACGAACCGAATCAAATGGTGGAACGGTTAAAGCAGTTGACAGGGCGCCCGGTTGGCGTCAATTTGGAGCCGGTTGACCCAAATGCAAAACAGCTTGAGGAGCTTGCGACGCCGCCAAAAGGGAGAATGGCAACGGCCGAGTCGCTGCAACAAGCAAAACAGCTAGGATTTGATTTTGTTTGCCTAACCGGAAACCCGAAAACAGGCGTGACGAATGATGAGATTGTGAAAGCCATCGAAACGGCGCGGTCCATTTTAGGCGAGGATGCTCTCGTGATGGCTGGGAAAATGCACGCGGCAGGCGTTGCCGATGAAGCGGGAAGCGGGATCGTATCGGAAGAAGTGGTGGTGCGTTTCATTCACGCTGGTGCGGATGTCGTTTTGATGCCGGCTCCTGGAACGGTGCCGGGGGTGACATTAGACAAGACAGAGAAGCTTGTTCAGGTGGCGCATGAACATGGGGCGCTTGCGATGCTGACGATCGGCACAAGCCAAGAAGGAGCTGACGAGAGTACGATTCGTCAAATCGCGCTTGCAAGCAAAATGGCTGGGGCGGATCTACATCATATCGGCGACGCTGGCTATCATGGCATCGCTGTTCCAGAGAATATTATGGCGTATTCGATCGCCATTCGCGGCAGACGCCATACGTATATTCGCATGGCAAGATCGCCGTTGAGATAAAGTGGAATATGATCAGTCGGTCCCAAAAGCATTCGCTTTTGGGGCGTTTTTTTGCCGGGAGAGGATAGGATGGGAGCTAAGATGATGGAAAAATAAGTTTGCGGATGTGGGAAACATTTGCCTTGTACCGCCGCCTCTATTTATTTTGTGATCAAATGAAAGAACAAATTTGTGATAAAATGAAAAAACAAATGGGAAAGCATTGCGAGTGGCGGGGAGAATATTGATGATTGCCGAGCCATTATTTCATCTCATTCTCATTTTCAGCGTATTGTTGCCGCTTGTATCGTTGACAGTGTTGGCGCTGTTGGGGGTAGCAGAAAAAGAAGTGGATTATTGGCAGTTGGAACATGCGCGCCTTCGACTGGAAAAAGAACTTCAAGAAAGCAAGTATATGCAGCTCCATCAACAAATCCGACCGCATTTCTTTTTCAATGCGTTGAATGCTTTCTTATCCTTGGCACGCTTAGGAAAAAATGAAGAAATGATTCGGGGAATGGAGCATTTTGCGCTGTTTTTGCGTGATAGCTATGAGACGAAACAGCCGCTTATTCCGTTCAAACAAGAATGGGCGCATACAAGCAACTATCTAGCGGTGCAGCAGCTTCGCTTCGGTTCACGGCTGTCGGTGTCGGTGCAAATGGATCCGGATGGAGAGCGTGCGCTCATTCCTTCTTATACGTTGCAAACGCTGGTGGAAAACGCATTCAAACATGGCCTTGAGAAAAAAGCGGGTGAAAAATGTTTGGCGATCGATTTTCGACGCCAAGGCAACTGGGTATATTTGCGCGTCTGCGATAATGGCAATGAAGGGAAGGAGTTATCCATCGCGAATGGAGGTATCGGCTTGGATAATTTGCGCAAGCGGTTTGCTCTTTTGTTTGATTTGCCAACTCAGCTCGTGTTGCAAAAAGATGAGCGCGGGTGGACAGAGGCGCTTGTCGTTTGGCCGTATGTTCCAGGGGATGAGGGATAAACGATGAAGGTGTTGATTGTCGATGATGAATATTTAGAATTGGAACAACTCACGTATTTGGTGAAGCGGAAATATCCGCATTGGGAAGTATGGCCGGCGGAGGATGCCGCAGAGGCGAAACGGTTGGCCGCATCCCATCGCTTCCGGCTGGCGCTGATCGATATCCACCTTCCTGGACAGTCCGGGTTGGATTTGGCCTATGAGCTCAAACAAAAACAGCCCGATCTAGCCTTGATCATTATCACAGCCTACCAAGATTTTGCTTATGCCAAACGGGCGATTCAGCTTGAAGTGCTCGACTACTTGGTGAAGCCGCTCATCGAGAGCGAGTTTGATCAAGCGCTGTCGAAATTTGAACAAAAGCATCCGGAAGCGCTCGTCTCGTCCCCGCTCATCCGCGCGG
This sequence comes from Geobacillus lituanicus, assembly GCF_050994965.1. Classification (NCBI taxonomy): domain Bacteria; kingdom Bacillati; phylum Bacillota; class Bacilli; order Caryophanales; family Anoxybacillaceae; genus Geobacillus; species Geobacillus lituanicus. The sequence continues at coordinate 2,425,388 of NZ_CP194773.1, read as the reverse complement.
CGCTCGAATATGTGCACTGTCATTATGCGCAAAAAATCAGCTTAACCGAGGTAGCCGCTGCCGTGCATGTACATCCAGCCTATTTGAGCAGGCTGTTTGTTGAGGAGATCGGCATCCATTTTAAGGATTACGTCAATCGATATCGGATTGAAAAGGCGAAAGAGCTGTTGACCAAAAAGCCGGATTGGTCCATGGCACGCATTGCTGAGGAGACGGGGTTTTCCAGCCAACATCATTTCAGCCATTTGTTTCGAAAATATGTCGGCATCTCACCTACGAAGTATAAGGAGAACAATGGATAATGGACTGGTATATGCTTTTATTCATGGCATGCGTACTGCTGCTTGCTGCCGTGCCGCATATTGGTCGCTCCAGTTTTATCGGAGCGGAGGCGCTTGGATTAAGCAAAGGGGTCAATGCTCTGTTGTTGCGTTTCGCATCCGGGGAGCTGCTGTTGTTTGGATGTTATGCTTTTATTCGAGGTGGAGTGGCGGCGGGAGTGGTGACGGCTATGGCGGTATGGACTGCCGTTTTTGTGCTTTGGCGTTCAGCAGCAGCCGGACGCTATCGTTCCCTAACAAAGGAAGGGGATCGCTGGCCGGACTGCTGTTTTACGGCGCGGGCTTTGTTTTTCTTTCGGTTTTTTGTTCGCCTTCTTTCGATCGGCCGGCTGCTTACCGTTGTCGTGTTATGTGCCTATTTGTTGCAGCAACTCTTTCGTTTTTCTCCGACTTTTTTATTCATTTGGTTCGTCTATGTGTACGTGTTTACCGTGCTCGCCGGTTGGTTGGGGATGCGGAAAATCGGAACGGTTCTGCTATACATTGTTTATATAGTGATGGGAATGGTTCCGTTTGCCTATTATCTAACGGGTGGTGTGGCGCGGCAATATGAGATGATTGTACGCACTGTCCCAGCTTCCCTCGATGTGAACATGGTTTCGTTGTTCGTGTTATTTTGGGCTGTGCTGGCGGCGGCTGCCGGGCAATGGTTGGCCGACGAGTATGTATGGGATATTGCATCAATATTGAAAAAAGAACGCGTTGCGCTGACGTTTTCTATGGCCGCGTTTTGCCTTGCTCCGCTTCCGTTGGCCGTCGCAGCCTTATGCGTCCCGTATGCGGCGGCCGCTTCGACTGCCGCCATACTGAAACGGTGGCTGCTTCATTCTTCTGTCTTGATTGCTTGGCCGCTTACTATTGCCTTTCTGGCGGCGTTGTCACTTAGCTTATCCCTTTCCTTGCATTCCGTTGTGCAAATTTTTTGGCACAGGTGGAGCAGGCATCTCTCATGGACATATGTCATCTCTTTTTTGCTTGTACTAGCCCTCTTTTTTATTGCTCCTCTTCTTCCGATGCGGATGGTCATGTTTTCGACCGCCTTGCTTGCCTCCTCGTGTTTTGGGTTGGCTGCTTTACGGACAGGAGAGAAACCGATGGGGGTTATAGGCATGATCGGATGGGTATGTTTGTTTGTGATCGCCTGGCGATGGGGAATGCGCCATAACGTGCTGGAGGCCATAGCATGGAATGGGATTGGCGGTTTCTTGTTTACTCAGATTTATCGATTAATTCAAAAAATAAAGAAGTAACAAAAATGAATCAAAAAAATGCAAAACAGTTTGTTTGCTCCCTGTTATAATGAGACAAAAACGAAAGGGAGGAAAGCGGACATGTCATTTGTTCCATGCACAACGGCCATTTATTCATTTAGCAAAAACCACCAACCGGTTCGAACAGTCCAGTCAGGGGAAACGTTTGTCATCGAAACGTACGACTGTTTCCAAAATCAAATTACTTCAAGCGAAACGCCGTTTGACTCGATCGATTGGAATCATATCAATCCGGCGACCGGACCGATCTATATTGAAGGGGCGGAACCCGGTGACATTTTAGCGGTAAAAATTGAACAGATTCGCCTCAAAGGACAGGGGGTCATGGCTGTCGGACCAGGGCTCGGGGTGCTTGGAGACCGGATTCCGCAGTTTGAGGCAAAAATGATTCCAGTAGAAGAAAACCGGGCTATATTTGACGAGCATCTTTCTATTCCATTAAATCCAATGATTGGCGTCATCGGGGTAGCGCCGAGCGGTGAGGATGTGTCGTGCGGGACGCCCGGGCCGCATGGAGGCAATATGGATACAAAGCTCATTACAACAGGAGCAACCGTTTATTTTCCTGTATTTGTAAAAGGTGCATTGTTTGCATTGGGTGACTTGCATGCGGCGATGGGGGACGGCGAAATCGGTGTGTCGGGCATTGAAATCCCGGGGGAAGTGACGGTCACCGTCCGGGTGATGAAAGGATATTCGCTCAACCATCCACTGTTGCAAAACGATGATGGCATTGCGACGATCGTCTCGGCCAAAACGTTGGATGAAGCGGTCAAACAGTCGGTTGAGGAAATGGTTGATTTGCTGTTGCCGCATACTCCGTTGACGCTGAACCATTTGACGATGGTGCTCAGCGCTGCCGGTCAGACACAAATCAGCCAAGTCGTTGACCCGCTCGTCACGGCGCGTTTCTTTGTACCGCGATTTGTGCTTGAAGCGTATGGCATCCGCCTATTTGAGGATTGAGGAGGGAACGGCGATGGCGCAACTTGAAACGAACACATCGGTTGAGTCGCTCGGTTATAAACAGGAATTAAAACGGTCGCTCACATTTGTTGATTTGTTGATTTACGGAATGGTGTTCATGGTGCCGATCGCTCCTTTCGGCATTTACGGGTATGTAGCGCAAGGGTCAAAAGGGATGGTCGCCTTAGCATACTTAATCGGAATGGTGGGGATGATTTTCACCGCCTTGAGCTACGCTAGAATGGCCGAAGCGTTTCCAATCGCTGGTTCGGTGTATTCTTACGCCCAGCGGGGAATGAATGAATATGTCGGTTTTATGGCAGGCTGGGTCATTTTGCTTGATTACATTTTCGTTCCGGCTCTTCTCTATTTGGTCAGCGCTGCTGCCTTAGCCGATATTGTGCCGCAAGTGCCGATTTCCGTGTGGCTCATTCTGTTCATTGGCATGAATACGATCATTAATATTCTTGGAATCGAGATGACGGCCAAAGCGAACAAAGTGATTGTTGTTTTAGAGCTCATCGTCCTTGCAGTGTTTGTGATCACAGGAATGATTGCGATTATAAAAGGCGTCAATGGAGCGCAGTTTACGTTCAAACCGTTGTACGATCCGAACCATTTCAGCATGGGGACGGTGATGGGGGCGGTGTCGGTGGCCGTCTTGAGCTTCCTTGGTTTTGATGCGGTGTCGACGCTGGCTGAGGAAACAAGGGACGGGAAATCATCGATCGGCAAAGCGATCATTTTCGCTTTGCTCGTTGTCGGTGCGCTTTTCATCGTGCAAACATGGGTCGCTGCTCTCATTTGGCCTGATTATACGACGTTTAAAAATGCGGACGTGGCGTTTTATCAGATTGCGGAGCTGGCAGGCGGACCATGGTTAAAATGGACAACGATCGTCGCTACCGCGCTTTCGTGGGGGATCGCAAACGCGCTCGTCGCCCAGGCAGCCATCTCTCGCATTTTGTACAGCATGGGTCGCGACCGTAAACTGCCCAGTGTGCTGGCTAAAGTGCATCCGAAATTTCAAACGCCATACGTCAGCACATTGCTTGTAGCTGTGATTTCGCTCATTGTCACGACGGTGTTCGCCTCACAAATTGATAAACTCGCTTCGCTTGTCAACTTTGGCGCCCTGACGGCTTTCCTCTTTTTGCATGTATCAGTGATGAACTATTTCTTGCGCAAACAAAAGAGTAACGATTATATCAATCATCTCTTGTTTCCGCTCATCGGTTTTGTTATCATCGGCTATGTATGGATGAACCTGGACCCGCTCAGCAAAAAGCTCGGATTGATTTGGATCGCGATTGGACTCGTTTACCTGATCTTTTTGCGGCTCACGAACAAAGACTCCCGTCTAAGCGGGGAACTGTAGTCGCTTGTAAGGCCTGACGCCGTCATAAAAGGCGTTGGGTCTTTGATTTTTAGAGGCGATGAAACGTTTTTCCGATCTCGACGTATTACATAGACTCCCATGACAAAAAAATTTCGTCACCATCGGAAGGATGAAAACAACCTTCTGTCGAATGGTCTCCTTGCAGCTGGGGTCATGAGGTCGTTGTATCTATGGTACGTAAAAGTCCGATATATAGACGGACCCCAGTAGTCTGGTGCACTACGGAATGTCGCTCCCTTGAGGGAAGCACGCAGGATAGAATGCTTGAACAAAGGCTACTGCACCAGCTGTTTTCGTCTTTGCCGGTCATTGCATCCGACTGTCGAGTGACCGAACAACACCGCTTTCAGCCCCATGTATGGGTCTGAGAAGCGGGTGGTTGTTCAGTCGTCCGTCATGCCTTGGCGTGACGGAGGCAAGCAAAGGCTTGCCCTCGACAGTCGAAAAATCGATAAGAGGCTTTTCTGTCAAAGATATGTTAAACGTTTTGGTTGCACCTATATAAGTGTTTTAAGACACAGAAGGAATATTAAAATATAGGTATAGAAAGGGTTGAGGAATTTGAAGATTAAAGATGTATTTGGGGATTTGCCTACACTTACTACTGAACGTTTAATATTAAGAAAATTAACGTTAGATGATGCATATGATTTATCTTAATTAGGCGAGAAGACTCCCACTTCAACGAAGCGAAGCGGAGTAAGTGGGAGATGAATCGCCTTAACTATATTTTGCTGAAAATTAGGATAGATTCAGTAAAATATAGTATAATATAGTTAGATGGGAGGTGAAAAAATGTATTTTTGTATCAAACAACAGCTAAATGGTTTGACCAAAGAAGAATACTTGACTCTTCGAGAACTGTGCCATATTGCCAAGAACATGTACAACGTCGGATTGTACAATGTCAGACAATACTATTTTGAACACAAGGAATTTCTTAATTATGAGAAAAACTATCATCTTGCAAAAACGAACGAAAACTATAAGCTGTTGAACAGCAACATGGCACAGCAAATTTTAAAAAAGGTTAATGAGGCTTTTAAATCTTTCTTTGGCTTAGTAAAACTAGCCAAACAAGGCAAATATGACTACAAGGCTATCAGTATCCCAAAATATCTTAAAAAAGATGGCTTTCATTCACTGATCATTGGCCAGATTCGTATAGACGGCAACAAATTCACGATACCGTATTCTCGCCTATTTAAAAAGACTCACAAGCCTATCACGATAACGATTCCGCCTGTGTTACTTGACAAAAAGATTAAGCAGATTGAAATCATTCCTAAACATCATGCCAGGTTCTTTGAGATTCAGTACAAATATGAAATGCCTGAAGATCAAAGAGAATTAAATGACCAAAAAGCACTGGCGATTGATTTAGGAGTGAATAATCTTGCCACTTGTGTCACATCAGACGGCAGATCGTTCATCATTGATGGGCGGAGATTAAAAAGTATTAATCAATGGTTTAACAAAGAAAATGCCAGACTTCAAAGCATTAAAGATAAGCAAAAAATCAAAGGCACCACTCGTAAACAAGCTTTGCTTGCTATGAATCGCAATAATAAAGTGAATGATTATATCAACAAGACTTGCCGTTACATCATTAACTACTGTATTGAAAATCAAATTGGCAAACTTGTCATTGGCTATGCGGAAACATGGCAACGCAATATGAATCTAGGAAAAAAGACAAATCAAAACTTTGTCAATATTCCTCTCGGTAACATAAAAGAAAAACTAGAATATCTTTGTGAATTTTACGGCATTGAATTCTTGAAACAGGAAGAATCCTATACGTCTCAAGCCAGCTTTTTTGACGGCGATGAGATTCCTGAATATAATGCCGACAATCCAAAAGAATATAAGTTCAGCGGCAAACGTATTAAGCGCGGCTTGTATCGAACAAAGTCTGGCAAACTAATTAATGCTGATGTCAATGGCGCATTAAACATCTTAAAGAAAAGTAAAGCTGTAGACCTGAGTGTCTTATGCTCTAGCGGCGAAGTGGACACGCCTCAAAGAATAAGGATTGCTTGAAGCAGTCAAACTTCTTTGGAAGCCCCCACTTCAAATTTTCGCTAGAAAATTAAGTGGGGGTAGTTCACTTGATTATGCGTCAAATCCGGAAAACTGCAAATATTTACCTTGGAGACCTCATCATACGTAACTATTCAGCCACATCATAAAGTGAGCTGAATATTTTCTTCTTTCCTTGTCTATGATGTGAATACTGATAGACAAGGAGGTGAATCACATGTTGACGGTACAACAAGCTGTATTTACAGTTGAGGGCTTAATCGGCAAAGTCCAACAACAAAAGCAGCTCATTACTCACCAACAACAAGTCATTGAGCAACTGTTGAAAGAAAACAAACAACTACGCAAAGAAAATGAACAACTGAAGTACCGTGTTCAAGAGCTGGAAGCACGCACGAAAAAAAACAGCTCCAATAGCCATTTGCCCCCATCTTCTGACCGTTTTGAGAAAAAGCGTTCCTCCCGCGAGCCGTCTGGCAAAAAGCCTGGTGGGCAAGAGGGACATGAGGGGAAGACGCTCCGTCAAGTGGAACATCCACATCATCGTGTCGTCCACCGTGTGCATACGTGTCAAGGATGTGGAGCTTCTTTGCGTGAAGTCAAACCGTTCAAAGTCGATATCCGTCAAGTGTTTGATGTCCCTCCTGTGGCGATCGAGGTGACACAACATGAACGTGAAGTGAAATCGTGTCCACATTGTCGATGCGTGCAACAAGCCGAATTCCCATCCCATGTCACGAATCATGTGCAATACGGTCCACGGCTCACGGCGCTCGTTGTTTATTTACATCATATCCAATTGATCCCGTACAAGCGTTTAAGTGATACAATCGAAGCGTTATATCAACACTCGATTAGTACGGGAACTCTTGCCAATATGGTGAAACGAGGACGCGAATCGTTGGAATCAAATATGGACATCATCGAAGACGCCTTACTTGAATCCAACATCCTGCATGTCGATGAAACGAGTTTGCGCATCAATGGGAAACTCGCATGGGTGCATGTCGCGTGTACATCGAGATATACATACTTGGCTCCTCACGCTTCTCGTGGAAAAAAAGCGACCGATGATATCGGGATTCTTCCCCGATATGAAGGGACGATGATGCACGATGCGTTCGGTACATATCCGAAATACACACATGCCACCCATGCCCTTTGTCATGCCCACCATTTGCGTGAGTTAAAAGGATTCATCGAACAGGGGCATACGTGGGCGATGCGCATGACCACGTTTCTGTTAGCCGCCAAGCAAGCCGTCGAAGCCCATCACGGTGCACTTTCCGAAGAAGAAGCGAGACGGTGGGAACGAGTGTATGATCGCATCCTAGAAAGAGCACAACACCGATTAGAAACGATGACGCCTCTTCCGAAAAAAGCACTCGCTTTTGTTCGACGCCTTCAAAAACGAAAGGAAGAAGCGCTGCGTTTCTTACGTGAAGTACATGTTCCCTTTGATAACAACCAAGCCGAACGCGATCTTCGCATGGTCAAAGTCAAAGAGAACATTTCGGGTACGTTTCGCGAAGAAACATTCGCGCAGTCGTTTTGCATCGCAAGAAGCATCGTTTCCACACTGACGAAACACGAAAAAAACGTGTGGGATTCGTTATGTCTTCTGTTGGCAGGCGAAACGATCGATCGAGTTCTTTCCGCTACCTAGGGCATTTTCTATGACCGAAATGCCCTATTTGTGCTGGGCTTTTTTATACACTAGCACTGGGGTGAATAGTTACGTTCAATCTTTAAGAGTTTTACAAAAGTTAGGGATGCAATTTGAAGGGGTTATGAGAGAACATTGGTATATTAAAGGTAAATTTAGGGATATGGCTATATACTCTATTCTAAAACGAGATTATTTTAAACCCGTGGTGCTAGATAAAATCAGACGAGCATAAAAATAGTCCTTGTATGAAAATTTCCTTTTAAAATGAAAGTGCTCACCTAACATTAGAAAGGAGAAATCCCATACAAGAGCGTCTTCATTTTACAACGGATCAAGCGGAAATTCAAAAGCAATATACGGCGATCTTGTTCTTGGTATCAGCGCAACTGTCTGGCGGCTCTAAATGTATTGTAGCGCTGAAATCGTCATTTGTTAAAGCAAGGAAATGGGTCATAATCGCCATTCATATTCTTGGAAAGTTGTTTTGTTTGGAGAGGGCTAGGATCATTCCGCGATGTAGGAGGAGAGCTTGATGGATAAACACCAACAAGCCATTATCACCGTTTCAGCCTATATTACGAATGACACGGGAGAGGTTTTGCTTGTTAAAAGCTATGACCGCTCCGATACGTGGGAAATGCCGGGTGGACAAGTTGAACCGGGCGAGCCGCTCGATCGGGCCGTTCATCGCGAGGTGCATGAAGAGACTGGCGTTGACATCCGTCTCATCGGGGTCAGCGGCGTGTATTACAATGAAACTAAAAATATCATAAACATTGTATTTAAAGCGACATATGTGAAAGGAAACGTTTCTCCCCAGCCTGAGGAAATTCAAAAGGCGAAGTTTGTGTTGATCGATGAGTCGAATATTGATGAATATGTGACATGGCCGCATTTGAAATCGCGGGTGCTCGATGCGATGAAAAGGGGATGCTCTGTTCCTTATGAAGCATGGGTCATGAATCCGTCTCGATTGTCTGCAAGAGTGGGAAGGTGAAGTGCTGTAAATTCATAGTTGTCAAATGCCAGGCCTTGCTTTAATATAAAAATGTCCATATCCGATAACTAAATCAATTCGCAGCAAGGCGCCGAAACGGCTTAATAGGGAATCCGGTGGGAATCCGGAGCTGTCCCCGCAACTGTCAATGCGGACGAAATGAAATCGCCACTGTACGGACAGATGGCTTGCGCTGTTTTCCGTACGGGAAGGCTTCAGAGTAGGATGAAGCATGAGCCAGTAGACCTGCCTTGCTTGCCGCAGTTTCCGAATCTTCGGGGGGTGAGACGCGGAAACAGTCGCATAGGGCATTGCTGTGCCCATTGGCGGTCTGTTTCGCGCTCATTCCCCGTTCGGACGGAATGGGCTTTTTTGTTGTACATACATCATCGAAGGGGGAATGACGGATGAAACGTTGGACATGGCCGGCGGTGGTGGCGGTGTTCTTCCTTTTGGCCGCCGTGCTCGTCGGCTGTGGCGGGGCGAATGGCAGCACCGAGCCTGCGAAAAAAGAAGAACCGAAAACGGAACAAGCGGCGTTTCCAGTGACGGTGAAAGACGGGCTTGGCGAGGATGTCACGATCAAAGCGGAACCGAAAAAGATCGTCTCGCTCATCCCAAGCAATACGGAAATCGCCTATGCGTTGGGGTTGGGCGATAAGATCGTCGGCGTCAGCGATTTTGACAATTATCCGGAAGACGTCAAAACGAAAACGAAAATCGGCGGCATGGAATTCAACGTCGAGAAAATCATTTCGCTCAAACCGGATCTCGTCTTGGCCCACGCGTCAAGCGCCCATAACTCGCGCGATGGCCTCAAGCAATTGAAAGACGCCGGCATTACCGTGCTTGTCGTCAATGACGCGAAGTCGTTCGACGATGTATATGCGTCCATCGACTTGATCGGCAAAGCGACCGGGACGACAGACAAAGCGAAGCAAGTGATTGATGAGATGAAAGAGAAGCTTGCGAAAATCAAAGAAAAAGCGAAACAAATCCCGGCGGACAAACAAGCGAACGTCTGGATTGAAGTGTCGCCGCCGCCGCAAATTTATACGGCCGGCAAAGGGACGTTTATGGATGAGATGCTTCAAGTGATTTCGGCGAAAAACGTCGCCGGCAGCTTGGAAGGCTGGCCGATGGTGACGGAAGAAAAAGCCGTGGCCTATAAGCCGGATGTCATCATCACGACATACGGCGGAGCGAAGCAAGTGTTTGCGCGCGCCGCTTGGAAAGACGTGCCGGCGGTGAAAAACAAGCGGGTGTATGACGTCAACACCGACTTAGTAAGCCGCCCGGGTCCGCGCCTTGTCGAAGGGGTCGAGGAACTTGCCAAAGCCATTTACCCGGATGTGTTCAAGTAAAATGTGGATGTATATATTGGCCGTCACCGCGGCCGTGTTATCGCTTCTCGTAGGGGTATCGACAGGATCGCTGTCGATTCCCTTTTCTTCTATTGTCCGCATTTTGGCGGCTGAATGGTTCGGAGCGGCGCTGCCTCGCCACATTCCAGCTGATTGGGTGCCGATCGTGATGGCGATCCGCTTGCCGCGCGTCGTGCTTGCGTTTTTGGTCGGGGCGTCATTGGCGCTGGCCGGGGCCGCGTTTCAAGGGCTGTTAAAAAATGCGCTCGCCGATCCGTACACGCTCGGCGTCTCGTCCGGCGCGTCGGTCGGGGCGGTGCTCGTCATCTTTCTCGGCTGGCAATGGCCGTTCTTTGGCACGTTTACGCTGCCGGTCGTGAGCATCTTGTTTGGCATGGCGACGCTTGCCGCCGTGTTGGCGTTCACTCGCGCTGTGGAGCGGCGCATGTCGGTTGAGACGATCATTTTAGCCGGCATTATCTTCGGCGCGTTTTTCAGCGCGTTCATTTCGCTTATGATCGCGTTGACCGGGGAAGAATTGCGGCAAATCATCTCATGGCTGATGGGGAGCGTGGCGATGCGCGGCTGGAAATACAGCGGGCTGTTGCTGCCGTTTTTTCTCGTTGGGGCCGCAGTGCTCATCGCCAACAGCCGCGAGTTGAACGCGTTTGCCTTTGGCGAGGCGGCGGCGCTTCATGTCGGCGTTGATGTTACGCGCCGAAAAGTCATCATTTTGACGGCGGCGGCGCTGCTCACCGGCGCGGCGGTGTCGGTGTCAGGGACGATCGGCTTTGTCGGGCTTGTCGTTCCGCATATGGTTCGGCTTGTGTGCGGGCCGAACTACCGGGTGCTGTTGCCGCTGTCGCTCTTGTACGGCGGTGCGTTTCTTGTGCTTGCCGATGTGGCGGCGCGGACGATCATTGAACCGCGCGAACTGCCGATCGGCGTCATTACGTCGCTGATCGGCGCTCCGCTGTTTGCCGTCTTGTTTTTCCGAAAAACGAAACGAAAGATGGGATGACGATGCTCGAGGTGCGGGCCGTATCGCATCGATACGGGCAGCAACAAGTGCTTGATGGTGTGACGTTTGCCGTGGAAAAAGGCGAAATATTCGGCATCTTAGGGCCGAATGGCAGCGGGAAAACGACTTTGATCAAACTCATCAGCAAAGAGCTGCCGCTGGCAAGCGGGGAGATCGTCATCGATGGCCGAAAGCTCTCGGCGCTGTCTGCGAAGCAATGGGCGCGGATGGCCGCCGTCTTGCCGCAGACAGCGGAGGCGGCGCCCGGCTATACGGTGAGGGAAACGGTGGCGCTCGGCCGCTATCCTCATCAGCGCGGCTTCTTTCCGACGTGGACGGAGGACGATGAAGCCGCCCTCCGAGACGCGCTTGCGGCCGTCGGCCTGACGGGGAAAATCGATGAACCGCTCGAACGATTGAGCGGCGGCGAGCGGCAGCGCGCCTATTTGGCCCGCGCACTCGCCCAAGAGCCCAAGCTGCTCTTGCTCGATGAGCCGACGAACCATATGGATGTGAGCGGCCAAGTCCGGCTTTTGGACCGGCTCGCCGAAGCGGCGCACGCCCGCGGCTTGACGGTCGTCGCCGTTTTCCACGATATGAATGCGGCGAGCTTGTATTGCGATCGGGTGCTCGTGCTGAACAAAGGGAAAATAGCCGCGCTCGGCGCCCCTGCGGATGTCATGACGCCGGCGTTGCTTGAGGAAGTGTTTGCCGCGCCGATTGTGCGTCTGGCCCATCCGGCGTCGGCAACGCCGATGTTTTCGTTCATGCCGAACAAGAAGCAAGGGGAATCGCCGGTCGGCGGGCTGCGGCTTTCCTTTCTTGATGACGCCGCTGTGCTTACTGCGGCCGCGCCGCTTCGCGTCCTGTCCTCGGCATTGATCGGCGCCGGATTTCAATGGGCGACCCATTTTGTCAACCGCCAAGTCGGGTTGGATTACGATTGCAGTGATGCGGAAGGAGACATGCGCCGCTATTTGGAGCAGCACGGGTTTCCGCCGGAACGAACGGTCGGCATGATGACGGCGGTTGATGTCCGGGATGCTGTTTGGCTTCAGAAAGAAGGGGAAGCGTTTTCGGTTGCGGTCATGGCGACCGCTGGCGTCGGCAATGCCGTCGATGCCGCTCGGGCGTGGCAGCATCAGCCGCTAGCGGCAAGACCGGGGACGATCAACATGGTGGTGGTCATTGACGGAGTGCTGACGGAAGCAGCGTTTGTCCAGGCGGTGATGACAGCGACAGAAGCGAAGGCAAAAGCGCTCGCCGACTGTTCGGTTTGCGACCCGGAAACCGGGACGCTTGCCACCGGTACGTCGACCGATTCGCTCGCTGTGGCGGCGACGCAAACCGGGCAGGTCTTTGCCTATGCCGGAACGGCGACGGAGCTTGGCCGGGCGCTCGGCCGGCTTGTGTATGAGGCAACAGTTGAGGCGCTTGGCCGCTGGGAGAAGCGGAGGAAACGGCGATGACCCATTTGGCCGCATTGACGTTGGCGCTGTTTCTCGATGCCCTCGTGGGCGATCCGCGCTGGCTGCCGCATCCGGTGCGCGGGATGGGAATGATGATTGCGTGGCTTGATTGCCGCTGGAATCAAGGAACAAAGCGGCGGACGAAAGGGGCGGCGGCCGTGGCGGTCGTGTTGGCCGCTGTTTACGGGATATCGGCGTTCATTGTTTATGTGGGCTACGCGCTGTCCGTATACGTAGGGGTGGCGATCGAGGCGGCCCTCATTTTCACCGCCATTGCGACGAAAAGCCTCGCTGAGGCGGCTGAGGACGTGCGCCGGCCGCTGGAAGCAGGCGATCTTCCTGCGGCGCGCCGCGCGCTGTCGATGATCGTTGGCCGCGACACCGAGCGGCTCGATGAAGCCGGCATCACCCGCGCCTGCGTGGAGACGGTGGCGGAAAACACGAGCGACGGCATCACCGCTCCGCTCTTTTATGCGGCCTTGGGTGGTGCGCCGCTCGCGTTATTGTACCGGGCGGTGAACACGTGTGATTCCATGATTGGCTACAAAAATGAGAAGTATCGCGAATTTGGCTGGGCGGCCGCGCGGCTGGACGATGCGCTCAACTACATTCCAGCGCGGCTGACGGCGCTTGTGATGGTGTTGGTCTTTGGCGGCCGCCGCTTTCGTTTGGCGCTGTCGATCTTATTTCGCGATGCCCGCCGCCACCCAAGCCCGAACAGCGGCTGGCTTGAGGCGGCGATGGCCGGGCTGCTTGGGGTGCAGCTCGGCGGAACGAATACATACGGCGGCGTGGTCTCGAGGAGGCCGACGCTCGGTGACCCGGCCGCCCCGCTTCGCGCCGCCCACATTCGCCAAGCGGTCCGCATCATGATTGGAACGGTGCTAGTGTTTACATTATTGCTATGGATTGGGGGGATAATCGTTGCGTTGGCCGGCGCATGGGGCGAATCCGCGCGCGTTGTATGAGCAATGCGGATTGGCCCCTCCAGACGAATACATTGATTTCAGCGTCAATACGAATCCGTACCGGCTGCCGCCGTCAGCTTGGCCGAGCGGTGAGGAGTGGATTCGCTGGGCCGGGGAGTATCCGGATTCGGAAGCGAAGGCGCTCAGGGAGCTCGTTGCCAAGCAGGAGCAGATTCGACCCGGACAAGTGCTGATGACGAACGGGGCGGCGGAGGCGATTTATTTGTTGGCCGCGCTATTTGCCGGTCGGCGCGTCGGCATCTTGGAGCCGACGTTTTCCGAGTATCGGCGCGCCTGTCTCGCTTATGGATGCGATGTGGAGGGATTCGCGGCCGATGAAGCGCGGGGCTTTTCTTATGACTTGGATGAAGCGACTGCCTGGGCAGGCAAGCAAGACATTATCTTTTTATGCCATCCGAACAATCCGACGGGGACGGTGATGGAGGAGGGTGAATTGAGATCACTGGTGGACGCGGCGCACACGGCTGGCACCTATGTAATCATCGATGAAGCATTTTATCCGTTTTGGCGCGGCGGGTTTACGGCGATGCGCTGGTTGGGACGCTATCCGCGCCTCATTGTGCTTCGATCGTTGACGAAAATCCATCACCTGGCCGGCGCGCGCCTTGGTTATGTCGCTGCTGACGAGGCGGTGATCGCTTCGCTGAAAACGCATCAGCCGCCATGGAGCACAAACGGCATCGCCCAACAATTGGCGCTTCGTTTCATGACGATGGAATCGTTTGTCAAGTGGACGAAAGAACGGATCGCCGCCGAGCGGGAGCGGGTGTTTCGGTCGCTGCCTGCCGGGCGGTATGACGTCTCGCCATCGGTCGTGAACTTTTATTTGTTGCGTCCGTGTTCAGGACGGACAGAGGAGCTGTTTTTTCATTTGTTGAAGGAAGGGGTTGTGCCGCGCCATACGATGAATTTCCCGGGGCTTGACGGCCGCTACATCCGGCTCGCCGTCAAAACGCAGGTGGAGAATGACCGGCTGCTTGAGGCGCTTGAGAGGTGGGATGGATGATCGTGTTTGTGAGCGGCGCGGTGCGCAGCGGCAAAAGTGAAGCGGCAGAGGTGTGCGCCATCCGGCTGGCCGCTGGCGAGACGCTTCATTATGTTGCCACCGCCCGGGCTGCCGATGCGGAAATGGAAGAGCGCATTCGCCGCCATCAAGAGCGGCGCATGGGGATGACGGCGCCTTGGGTGGTGTGGGAAGCGCCGGAAGGGCCTGATCAGTTGTTGGCTGCACTTCGTCCGCCTGATGTTGTCCTTCTCGACTGCTTGACTATGTGGTGGGCGAATGTGTTATTTGCCGGAGATGAATGGAAAACAGAGGAAGGAGCGTTCGCCGCTGCCCGTTGCCTGCTCGACCAAGTGCGGGCGTGGGCGGCGGCATGCCGCGCTGTTGTCATTGTGTCCAATGAGTTGTTTTCTGGCGGCGTGCCGAATGACCTCGGCACATTTCGCTACATGAAAATGCTCGGTTGGCTTCATCAACAGTTGGTCGCGGAAGCAGAAGCCGCCGCCGTGGTGGAATGCGGTCTTCTTCGCGTGAAGAAAGGACGGTGGCCGCAATGAAGCGGGCATGGAATGGCTGGCTGCTGGCGCTGCAGCTGTTTACGATCATTCCCATCCAGCGTTCGATTGAATGGAAAGCCCCGCATGTCCGCTGGCTTGTGCGCACAATGCCGCTGGCTGGAGCGCTGCTCGGGACGCTGGCTGCCTTGGTGTACGGCGCCTGTACGGCGCTTTCGTTCGGTCCGCCTTCTTTTTTGGCTCTCCTTCTTCTTTGGCTTGGCATTTGGCTTGCCGGCGGGCTGCACGCCGACGGCTTTATGGACGTGAGCGATGCCTTTTTTTCGTACCGGGACGCCAAGCGGCGGCAAGAGATCATGGCCGATTCGCGCGTCGGCGCGTTCGCTGTGTTGTCGCTCATTTGTTTGTTATCGTTCCGCTGGCTGTTTTTGCATGAAGCGATCAAAGCGGGCATTTCCCCTGCCCTGTTTATTGCCATTCCACTGCTGTCGAGAGCCGGCGCTGTCTGGCTTCTTTCCGCCGGCAAGCTGGCCAAATCGACAGGAATGGCGGCCTCGCTTCGCGAATATAGTTCATGGCGCGATGCAGCATGGGCGCTGGGATTGGCATGCCTTGTGCTTTTGCTTCTTCCGGCGGCGGGCGTTCCGCCGGCGGCGGTTGTGGTGTTGGCTGCGGCGATGGCGCTTTGTTCCCTCGCGGCAAAGCCGTGGGCGGAAAAGCAGTTTGGCGGCGTGAGCGGCGATGTGCTCGGCGCGCTCATCGAAGGGGGAGAGACGGTGCTATGGGGCGTCCTTTGGCTGTTACGCTCATCCGTCATGGGATGACGGAACTGAATCGGCGCGATGCATATATCGGCTGGACGGACGCGCCGCTTTCGGCCGCGGAACATAGCAGGCTGCGCCGTTTGCGGGTCGAGTGGCCATATCCGGTCGACTGCATCGTGACAAGCGATCTTCGCCGTTGCTGGGAGACGGCGGCGCTGCTGTTTGGCAGCCGCGAGCCGGACTGGTGTACGAGCGGATGGCGCGAGCTTTTTTTTGGCGTCTGGGAAGGGAAAACGTTCGCCGAACTCGAAACGGATCTCGCGTACAACCGATGGCTCGAGTCGCCATTTTCGACGGCGCCGCCCGCCGGAGAAAGCTATGTTTCGTTTCAAGCGCGCATCAAACGGGCGCTCGCCGAGACGGTTGCGTTGGCTGAGCGGATGGGCGCCCGCCATGTGGCGATCGTCACCCACAGCGGTCCGATCCGTTTCGTGCTTGAACAATATGCGCCGGACGTTCGCCCGTTTTGGGAATGGAAGGTGCCGTTTTCCGGCGGGTATACGCTCGAATCAACGATCGAGCGTTGGAAAGGGGGAGAACGGTGCATTTCGTTGTCGGCGGTGCGTTCCAAGGAAAGCGAAAATGGGTGCGGGAACGGTACGGAATAAGCGACGGTGTTCATATCGTATGGCATGACGGCTATCAGGAGCCATACGGGTGGCCGGATGGCGCCAAGACGGCGAAAACAGTTGTCTTGGATGGGCTCGAAGCCGCCATCCGCCGCCTTCCGGACCCAGAGGAATGGGAGCGGTTTTTCTGCGCTTGGAAGCAGTGGGAGGAAGGAGCGGCCGGCCGCACGGTCGTCTGGATCGGGACAGACGTAACGCAAGGCGTCGTTCCGACTGACCGGCAAGAACGGCGCTGGCGCGACGCCGTCGGCCTGTGCTATCAACGGCTTGCCGCCGTATGCCATCGCGTCGACCGGCTTTGGTGCGGGTTGGCGGAACGATTAAAATAAAGGGGAGAAGAATTATGAAATTGTATACGCGGACTGGAGACAAAGGAAAAACAAGCTTAATCGGCGGGCGCGTCGATAAAGATCATTTGCGCGTCGAGGCGTATGGGACGATCGATGAGGCGAACTCGTTCATCGGCTGGGCGCTTGCCTTATTGGTGGATGATGCGCGTTTTCACGATCTTTGCGGTGAGCTGCAAAAAATCCAGCACGAGCTGTTTGACTGCGGCGGGGATTTGGCCATCGTCAACGGCAAGCTGCCGTATAAAGCGACCGAGGAGATGGTCGCCTTTTTGGAGCAGCGCATTGACGCCTATGTCCAAGAGGCGCCGCCGCTTGAAAAGTTTATTTTGCCGGGAGGGTCGAAGGCGGCTGCCGCGCTTCATCTGGCGCGCACGGTGACGAGAAGGGCGGAGCGCTGCATCGTTTCGTTGCAAAAAGCGGAGCCGATCAACGACGTTGTTCTGAAATATATGAACCGCCTGTCCGACTATTTGTTCGCTGCCGCCCGGGTTGTGAACGCCCGCTTAGGGGTGAAGGATGTCGAATATGAGCGGAGCGCCATTGTGTTCCGCGACAAGGAGGAGAAGCAATGAGCCGCCGCCTGGCTTGGATGGCTGTTTGTTTGGCGCTTTCGGTCGCCGGGTCGTTCATCAAGCTGCCGACGTTTGTCGGCAGCATCGCGTTAGACAGCGCTCCGGCGCTCGTTGCCGCCGCCATCCTTGGTCCGCGCGCCGGAGCGGCGGTTGCAGGGCTGGGGCACCTTATTTCGGCGGTGGTCGGCGGGTGGCCGCTCGGCCCGTTCCATTGGCTTGTCGCATTGGAAATGGCCGGGCTTGGCGCGCTGTTCGCCGTACTGCATCAGCGGGGATGGAAAATAGGCAGCGCCGCCGCCTTTTTCATCGGCAATGCGTTGTTAGCCCCGCTGCCGCTAGTGGGTTCGTTCGGCTGGCCGTTTGTGCTTGCCGTCATTCCGCCGCTTTCCGCCGCCGCTTTGGTCAACGTGTTGATCGCGCTGGCCGTTGCCCCGGCGGCTGCCCGTTTGATGGCGAAGGCGGGGGCGCCGCATGCGTGATGTGCTCTTCCTTCCATTGACCGAAGGCAGAGAGCTCGCCATTGCCGTCGACGGCTCGGCGGCGGTCGGGGACAAGCCGGGTGATACGGTGCATGCTCCGGCGGAGACGGTCGCATATTTTGCCGCCCGCGTCGCCTTGATGGAATTGCTGAGCGTCGGGGCGGAAGCAAACGCCGTCGTCTTGCAAAACTTTATGGGGGATGACCGATGGGAAGCGCTTTGCCGCGGCATTGAACGAGTCTGCCATGAACTTTCTCTTCGCCTTCCGGTCACCGGCAGCACGGAATCGAATTTTTCCACCGTCCAGTCGGCGCTTGGCGTGATGGCGGTCGGAACGGTGGCGGCCGAACGGAAGCGGATCGGCGTCACGCCGGAGGGAGCGAAGTTTGCCGTCATCGGCCGCCCGCTTGTCGGCCCGGCCGTGCTGGCGCATCCTCAATGGGTCGCGCCGCTTTCGCTGTTTGTTGAGCTTCTCGCCTCTCCGTCTGTTTATGAGCTCGTCCCGATCGGTTCCAAAGGCATTTACTACGAATGGATGCAACTGTCGGCCGCCAACGGCCGCCAAGGGCGGGCCTGCGCCTGCCCGCTGCCGCTCTTTGCCTCTGGTGGTCCGGCGACGTCGTTTTTGATCAGCTATGACCGGGCGGCAGAGGGCGCATTGCGGAAGCGAGCCGGCCGCCTCTTTTTTCCGCTCTTTGCCGAGCGATAGCCGGTTCGCTCGGCCTTCTTCCTTTTTCGTCCAAAAAAATGGTTCCCTTTTTGCATGAGACCCGTTATCATGAAGATAATGGAATGGTTCGGCTTTGGTCCATGGAAACGAATAGGGGGAGAGACACGATGGACCCCGTTTTTGAACAGTTGTACGAAAAATATCACGATGATTTGTTTAATTTTTTATATTACATGGTGCGAAATCGAGAGCATGCCGAAGATTTAGTGCAAGAAGTGTATGTGAAAGTGCTGCGTTCGTACAAACGGTTTAAAGGGCAATGTAGTGAAAAGACGTGGCTGCTGTCCATTGCGCGCCATGTGGCGATCGATTTTTTTCGCAAGCAAAAACGACGCCAGTGGGTGAAGACATCGGAGTGGAGCGAGGAGCAGCTCGGCGCTGACGAGCCGATGCCGGAGGAAATCGCGATTCAAAACGAGGAAATTCAACTCATGTACCGCTGCTTGGCGCGCTGCACGGTCGACCAACAGCTTGTGCTCGTCCTCCGATTCATCCAGTCGCTGTCGATTGCTGAAACGGCAGCCGCGCTCGGCTGGACGGAAAGCAAAGTGAAAACGACGCAGCACCGCGCGCTGAAGGCGCTGAAACAACATATGGAGGAAGAGGCCGAACGGGAGGAGTGGCGGCATGAAAAAATTTCCCTGGAATGAGCGATGCATCGAACATAGCCTTGAGCAGCTGCCCATGGTGAAAGACCGGCGCACAAAAGAAGATGTTTACGAACGGCTTCAGCGCACCCAGCGCAAGATGCGCTGGAGACGGCGTTGGCTTTCGGCGGCATCGATGGCCCTCTTTCTTGCGGTTGTTGCTGTCGGAATGAATGCGGCCGCTCCGGAGCGCGCGGAACAGCAGCAGCGATCCTCTACCGTCAAAACGCTAGGAGCCGAGAGCGCTCCCCCCCAAGTTGAGACGATAATGGCCGCTGATGCGACGCCGGCGCAGGAAGATGCCGGCGTCATGGTGGTCGGCTTGCCTGATGCGGCAAACGGCCGGGTGGTGCCAGTGGCGGTTCCGCTCAGCGGCCGATTGGCCCCCGAAGAGCGGTTCACGGCAGCGCTGCGCGTGCTTGGGCGCTCTCCGCTGCGGGCGGCGTCCGCTTGGTTTGATGGAGTGGTCATTCAGCCGGCCGCCGGGGGGAAGGGGGAATGGATGGTGCACGTCCCGGCTCAGCACCGCGTGTTTTCGGCCAGCCGCAAAGAGCAGAAGCTGTTTGTCGACGCCCTCGTCGAAACAGCGCGGCAAATGGGGGAGCGGCGCCTCCGCTTTTTCACCGGAGAGAAGGAAGGGCTTGAGTTGCCGGCGCTCGGAATGGTAAAAGCGACAAAAATCAAGGAGCGGCAGCGAATGTATTATAAAAACAGCGCTTCGTTCGGCTATACAGTGCTCGTTCCGGCGCCGGGCAGCGCTCGCACGTTTTCGAAGGCGCTGAAGCAGATGAAAACATCGACGATCCGCGGGCTCGAGCCGGCCATTCCGCCGGGAGTAAACGTGGAGCTGGCTGATATGGATGCGCGGCATGCGACGGTCCGGATTCAGCTGACCGCTCAGTCACATGAAGAGGACGCGGCGCGCATGGCGGAGGCTGTGCTGCTGACAGCGAAAGAGTTTGGCTTCCGTGAGGTGACGTTTGCGGCTGACGGGTTGTCGAACTTGGGCCCGTATCCGGTTGGAATGCGAATCCGCGTGCCGGCCGGGCCGAACGCTCTGTTGATGGCGGCCGGCTGGTAGCCGCCGCCGTTTGCGTCGTTTTGTTACGATCTTCACTTTGTTGTTCTATCGGAGATGATATTGGCATAAGACATATATGGCGCAAAGAAGGCAAGGAGGGGTGGCAGATGGATGATCTCATGACACGGCTCTTGGCGGTCGCCGGCGTCGCGGTATGCGTCGGGCTGTTGTTTCTCGTCGGCGCGAACGGATGATTGGGTGATGATTCGCCAAACGGTTGTCCTTTCTTGCGGTGATGCGTTATAATGAAAAAAACAGCAGGAGGGGAGAAACACTGTGCTGACTGATTATCACAACCATTTGGAGCGGGGGACGTTGACGCTCGATTATTTGCGCCAGTTCACCGATGAAGCCGCGAAAAAAGGCATTCAGCATTTTGGCATTTCCGAGCATGCGTATCATTTTTACCAAACGAAAAACATTTTGTCCAACCCGTGGGTGGAGGCGCGCCGGTGCTACGATATGGCCGACTATGTCCGCTTGTTCCACGAAGCGTGGGATGCCGGAATCGACGTGAAAATGTCGATTGAAATGGATTACACTCCCGGCAAACATGAGGAAATGGCTGCGTTTATCCGCTCGTACGAGTTTGACTATGTCATCGGTTCGATCCATTGGGTCGACGATTTCGGCATCGACTTAGTCGAGTTCCGCCGTGAATGGGAACGGCGCGATTTGTATGATACATATCGCAAATACTTTGACCAAGTCGTAACGCTCGCCGAGTCGAACTTATTTGATATTATCGGCCATTTGGATTTGGTGAAAATTTTTAAATACGTTCCGGAAGATGAAGAGTTTTTGCTTGAGCAATACGACCGGGCAACGACAGCGCTCGCCAATTCGAAGACGTGCGTCGAGATCAGCACGGCCGGGCTGCGCAAGCCGGTCGGCGAGCTGTATCCCGATCCGCGGCTGCTGCAAATGTGCTATGACAAAGGCATTCCGATCGTGTTGTCCTCGGACGCGCACGTGCCGGGCGATGTCGGCGCCGACTTTGACAAGGCGGTTGAACTCGCCCGCAGCGTCGGCTATACCGAACTCATGACGTTCTCGAAAGGCGAGCGGAAAGCGGTGCCGCTCGGTTAAGCAGCTCACATTTCGCACCTTGAATAAAAATTCGAAATAAGCCCGATTTGACCGAATAAAAATTAGTTATTTTACAATTTTTGTATAAAAATTATTTTGATGCGAATATCCGGGGTGTTTTTTTGTATATTATGCAAAGGTTGCGAAATATGAGAAGCAGAATGGACGGCGGAAGCAGGCCGCCATGCACAGAAGGCAGCCATGGGCGCCTGTTGCAAGGCGCTGCGCCGCCAACGATGAAAAAAGCAGGCTTCCCGTTTGGGAACCCTGCTTTTTTTGTTTTCGTTACGCTTCGAGCCGTTTGACGGTTTCAATATCGTCAATTTGCGCCAGCGCTTTTAATACCGCGTCATCGACTGGTTTGTCGAGCGATAGGATCATCATGGCTTTTCCGCCCGCTTCTTGGCGGCCGACTTGCATTGTGGCGATGTTGACGTTATGCGCCCCGAGCACGTTCCCGACTTTCCCGATCATCCCCGGGCGGTCGTGGTGCTGAATGTAAAGGAGATGGCCTTCCGGCGCGAAATCGATCGTGACGCCGTCAAAATGGACGATGCGGTCGCCGTAGTTCGGCACATGCGTTCCTTTGATCGTAAACGTTTTGTTCTCGCCATGGACAGTGAGCGAAATGCAGTTTGCATAGCCGTGCGTCTCATCAGAGAATTTTTCGCCGTATGTGATGCCGCGCTCTTTGGCGACCATGGCGGCGTTTACCTCATTGACGGTGGAAGCGACGCGCGGCCGCAGGAAGCCGGCAAGCAAGCTGCGAGTGATGTACGTCGTTTCCAAATCGGCGACCGTGCCGGCGTAGGTGACCGACAGCTCTTGAACCGGAATGTTCATAAACTGCGAAGCAATTAAACCGAGCTTTCGGCCTAAATGATAGAATGCTTGAATTTTCTCATAGACGTCTTTCGACAGCGCCGGCAGGTTGATCGATGATGTGACCGGCTGCCCTTCAAAAAAGTGGAGCAGCTCTTCAGCGACTTGGGTGGCGACGTTCAGTTGCGCTTCAACCGTCGACGCCCCTAAATGCGGCGTAACGATGACATTATCAAACGCCAGCAGCGGGTGGTCGCCCGGGGGCTCCTGTTCAAAGACGTCGAGAGCGACACCGGCGACATGGCCGCTTTCCAAAAACGGAATGAGCGCCTGCTCATCAATAATGCCGCCGCGAGCACAGTTGATTAAGTATACCCCTTTTTTCGTCTTCGCCAAATTTTCCGTGCCAAGCAAGCCTCTTGTTTCTTTCGTCAGCGGTGTATGAACGGTGATGATGTCGGCGACTGCCAGCACCTCATCAAGTGAATGGATGGAGACGCCGAGCTTCTCCGCCCGCTCTTTCGTCAAAAACGGGTCGTAGACGTGCACGGTCATGCCGAACGCCCGTGCCCGCTTTGCTACTTCTGATCCGATGCGGCCGAAGCCGATGATGCCCAATTTCTTGCCGAACAGCTCGTTGCCGACAAACGCCGAGCGGTTCCATTCCCGCGATTTGACAGAAATGTGCGCTTGCGGGATGCGGCGGACGAGCGCAGCCATCATGGCAAACGTATGCTCTGCGGCGGAAATCGTATTGCCGTTCGGCGCGTTAATGACGACAATGCCGCGTTTCGTCGCGGCGTCGACGTCAATGTTGTCGACGCCGACCCCGGCGCGGCCGACAATTTTCAGCTTCGGCATTTTCGCCAACAATTCTTCCGTCACTTTCGTTGCGCTGCGCACAAGCAAGGCGTCAAACGTGTGCAATTCGTCCTCCGCTTCGCTCACGTTTTTTTGAACGATGTCGATGTGCGCCGATGTGCGGAGCGGCGCCAAGCCTTCTTCGCTAATGGCGTCGGAAACGAGTACGCGAACCACAGCAGGTGCCCCTTTCTGTTTCGAAGATGTTAAATTTCTGATAATTTAACATAGCAAAGCGCTTTCTGTCAATGGAAAGCGAAGAAGTCATACCAATGACAACGCTTTCTGTTTTGGGGAATGTTCGTGTTTCCAAAAGAAAACCGCCCATATCCAAAGATATAGGCGGGATTGTTCGGAAATAGCTGAGGTTCGCATTGGATGTACAACGTTTTAGGCGATTATTTTTTGTTTTGTTCGTTGTAGCGGGCGATGCACTCATCGATCAGTTTTGCCGCAGCTTCCGGCCCTTCCCATGTGCCGATTTCCGTCCGCTTGCCTTGCAAGTCTTTGTACCGTTCAAAGAAGTGGGCGATTTCTTTCAGCTTGTGCTGCGGCAGGTCTTCAATCGAGCGGACTTCATCAAAGCGCGGGTCTTCGACTGGCACGCCGATGAGCTTCGCGTCCTCCTCACCGCTGTCGACCATGTTCAAAAAGCCGATGACGCGCGTATCGATGACGCAGCCCGGGAATGTCGGATTCGTTGTGATGACCAAAATGTCGAGCGGGTCGCCATCGAGCGCCAGCGTATTTTGCAAGTAGCCGTACTCAGCCGGGTAAAACATCGGGGAGTACAAGACGCGGTCGAGTTTGAAAACGCCCCGCTCTTTGTCGAACTCGTATTTGTTTTGGCTGCCGGTTGGAATTTCGATAAACGCTTCGACAATTTTATTTTCGAATGCCACAACCCGTTCCTCCTTTTTTGGTTGTTATGTACGCATGAAAACTCGCCCGCCGGCGCCCAGGGCGGGCAAGACAATCTTATTGTAGCATGTTCCCTTGCGGCGCGCCACTTGTCAAATGGCATTTTTTCACGCTTTCGTCAAAAAACCCTCTTGCCGATTCGGCAAGAGGGGAGATTTCAGTCGAATTTATTTGGATCGCCGTCAAACGGCTCGTCAGCGACTTTGATCGACTCGGTCGGACAGCCTTCAAACGCATCCATCATATCGTCGATTAAAATGTCCGGCACTTCGACAATCCCTTGGTTGTCGTCAAGCGTGACGTAGGCAATGCCGTCCTCGTCATAATCGTAAATATCCGGAGCTGCCGCGCCGCATGCTCCGCAGGCAATACATGTTTCTTTATCGACAATCGTATACTTTGGCATAAAAATCGAACCTCCCTAATTTTTTGGAAACGGACGGGTCATCTCTGTGTTGCCTGCTCGGAAATGAACTTTTCACTTTTAATAATAAGACCGTACGGCCGGCTTTTCAACAAAAAAATCGCTCTCTTGTATTTTTACACATATGCATCTTATTTAGTTTTGTTATCATATGGCGGAACTGTCAACCGATCGATTTTTCTGCCGACCGGTTGGGCGATTTTTGCTACAATAGAGGCGAGGGAGGAACGCAGGATGCGGCATGGCTATGCCTCATTTTTGCTCGCCCATTGCTTGCGCCGCTTCAACGGCGAACGGACGCTGGCGGCGGTGTATCATTTATTTTCGGGAAAAAAATCGGCGCAGACGCTCCAAGACAGCAAATGGTTTCAGCTTGAGCCGCTGTTTGGCACATGGAAGAATGTGACGATGGCGGCGCTCGAGGAAGCGGCAATGGCGCTTGTCGAACAGCGACTCGCTTTATCCGCGAAACAGCGGACATACACGTTGACCGCGGCAGGGGAAGAATGGCTTGCCGAGCAAGCAGCGCTTTTCCCCCGCCATCTGAACGGCTGGCGCTATCATGAGGCGGAACCGCTGTTTTGGCAGCGTCTTTCCTTGATCGGGCAGACATTGTCAAACCTCGTCTATGGGCGGCGTTTTGCACCGATTTGCCGCGACGAGCGGACGCTTCAATGGGTGAAGCAATATTTGCTTGCAAAAGGATCGAGCCAGATGTTGGCCGAGACGCTGTATCAAGAGCTCATCCGGCTGCTTGAAGCGGTTTCGGAAGAGGCGGCGGTGATCTTTACGCTGCGTTTGACGAGCGCGGTCCGCATCGGCTGGACGGCGGAGCAAATCGCGGCCTATTTGCAAAAGGACGCGCTCTACGTGCAGTTTCAATTCCGCAACGTGCTTCATTACATCATGGCGGAAGCTGAGGCTGGACGCGTTCCGATGATGGCCGAATTGATGAGCGGACTGACGCCGGCGGTGCTGACACAATCGGCGCAAAAAACGTACGAATGGCTGCGGAAAGGAAAAACGATAGAAGATATTTCCAAGATTCGCCGCTTGAAGCGAAGCACGATTGAGGATCACGTTGTCGAAATCGCTGCCAATGTGTCCGGTTTTTCGATCGCCCCGTTTGTCGACGATGAAAAGGCGGCGGCCATTCGAGCGGCGGCGCAGGCGCTTAGGACGAGGAAATTGAAAGAGATTCGCGAGGCGCTTGATGGCAAAGTCAGCTATTTCGAAATTCGGCTCGTGTTGGCAAAGGAAGTGGGACGTTGGACGAGTTGACGAAAACGCTGCGCATGAAGTTCGGACATGCTTCATTCCGCCCGGGTCAGCGGGAAGTGGCGGAAGATGTGCTTGCTGGGCGCGACGTGCTGGCGATGCTGCCGACCGGAAGCGGCAAGTCGCTTTGCTATCAGCTGCCAGCGTATTTGCTTCAAGGCAGTGTGCTGATCGTTTCGCCGCTTGTGTCGCTCATGGAGGACCAAGTCGAGCAGTTGCGCCGGCGCGGGGAAAAGCGAGTGATTGCTTTTCACAGCCTGCTTGATGCCGAAGAAAAATGGCAGGCGCTCGCTTCGCTTGCGGAGTTTCGCTTTATTTACGCGTCGCCGGAGATGCTGCAGTCGGCAAAATTTTTAACGGCGCTTCGGCGCGTATGCATTTCGCTTTTTGTCGTCGATGAAGCGCACTGCATTTCTCAATGGGGATATGACTTTCGCCCGGACTTTTTAAAGCTTGGGGAGATCCGGCGCGCGCTCGGGGCCCCGCCGTGTTTGGCGTTGACGGCGACGGCGCCGCCCGAGGTGCAGGAGGATATTATTCGCACGCTCGGGATGGATGGCGCCCGCCGCCATATTCATTCCGTCGATCGTCCGAACATCGCCTTGTGCGTGGAGCATTGTTCATCAACGGAGGACAAAGCGGCGCGCTTGGCCGATTATGCCAAGCGTCTCGAAGGCCCGGGAATCATTTATTTTTCGAGCCGTCAATGGGCGGAAGAGATGGCGCGCCGGCTCGAACAGTGCGGCGCGGGGCGGGTCGCCTATTACCATGCCGGCATGGACGGGGAGCAACGGCTGCTCGTGCAGCAGCAATTTGTCTACGGTCAGCTTGACATCGTATGTTGTACAAGCGCATTCGGCATGGGCGTGAACAAAGAAAACGTCCGATTTGTGCTTCATTTTCATATGCCGGCCCAGCTCGAGGCGTACGTGCAGGAAATCGGGCGCGCGGGGCGCGACGGAGCGCCAAGCCTTGCTGTGTTATTTTATGCGGACGGCGACCGGGCCATGGCCCAGGCGGTGGCGGAGGCCGAGCTGTTAAGTCCGCGCGAGCTGCGTGAGTGGTGTTGGCGGCTGCCGGAAGGAGCCGGATGGGAAGCGGCGATGGCGACGCTCGAGGCTGCCGGATTCACCGACGTACAAAAGCGGCTGTTGGCGTATTTTTTAGAACGGGAACAACGGGCGATGCCTGGTTGGCTGACAGCGGAGGCGAAAGAGCGGCTGTACGGCAGGATGGCAGCCGCCATCGAGGCGCGGCGGCGTTGGAAGCGGAAAAAACTGCAGGAAATGGATGAATGGGTGCACTTGTCTTCGTGTCGGCGTCAAGCGCTTGTCCGCGCGTTTGGCGAGGAGCTGACGGATCAGCAGAATGTCTGCTGCGATCGCTGCGGGCTTTCGCTTGACGGCTATGAACGAGCCGTCCGCCGTCCGGAGGAGGCGCCGGTTCGCCATTGGCGCGAGGAGTTGTGGGACATGCTTTTTGGCGGGGGGCGGACGAATGAAACGGCAAAGTGAACAAATCCGGCAGATGACAGAGCGCGAGCTGCTTTTTCATCTTTATGTAACGCAAGGGTTGCTGCTTCTTGCCGCCGGCGGCTGTTCGCTCTTTTTGTTCGATTGGGCGGAGTGGCGCCGGCTTTGGCGGTTCGATCTCACCGATGTGCTGCTATACGGAGCGGGCGGGGCGGCGCTCGTGCTGGCGGTCGATTTTTTGGCCATGCGCTATTTGCCGGATGATTGGCATGACGACGGCGGGGTGAACGAAAAAATATTCCGCGGCCGCTCGATTCCGCATCTCTTTTTTTTATGTGCGCTCATCGCTGTGACGGAAGAATGGCTGTTTCGCGGTGTTGTGCAGACGCATTGGGGGCTTGGAGCGGCAAGCGTCATTTTTGCTGTGCTGCATGTGCGCTATTTGGAAAAATGGTTTTTGTTTCTGATGGTTGTGCTCATCAGTTTGTTTCTCGGTGCGCTTTACGAACAGACCGGGAGTTTATGGGTGACGGTTGTCGCCCACTTTTTGATCGATGTGGTGCTCGCTTTGCATATTCGGTTGCAGCGGGAGGAAGGGGTGAAGCGATGAAAGGAACACAGGAGCGCCGAGCTGGGCGGCGCTTGCGGATCGATGAGAGCGCGCCGTCCTCGCGCATCAAACGGCGGAGGGAAAAAGAAGAACAAAAGCGAAAATACGTCCCGGCCCGCCTGCTCGTGTTCTTGTTTTTGGCGTTGCCGGCAGTCGTGCTGGCCATCCACCATGTCCAATCGAAGTCCGACACGGTCACAGTCGTTCGTCATGAAGATCAAAGCGGCCGCGAGACGGTGCGCATTATTCAAGACGACGAAGTCAAGAGGACAGAACAGGCGGCCAAATCGAAGCAGAAGAGCGCCGCCGACCGAGGAAGCGTCGGCGGCCGGGAAAAGAAGACCGATGATGAACAAGGAAAAATCATCACCCATGTCGTCGCAGCCAATGAGACGCTCTACAGCATCGCCATGAAATATTACGGCACGCCTGATGCGATCGATCTCATTAAAAAGGAAAACGGCTTGTCGACGGGCCGCCTTCAGCCAGGGCAAACGCTGCGCATTCCGCTTGACGAAAACCATTGAGCGAAACAAAGCATTGTCTGCCGCTCCCCTTTCTTTGTTCTAATGCTGCCTTCTGCGGCATATGATGGACAATAAAAACAGGACAAGGGGGAGAGGAGATGGTCCATTTTCCAGATGAATTTCCCCTCGATGAAGTGGCGAAGGAAATGTTGATGGCCGTCATCGAAAAAAAGAAAAAATGGGAGCGGCTCGAAAAGCGGACGTTGCTCTTGCAGGCGGCCGCGTTTTCCGGTTTGGCCGTTTTCCTGCTTTATCTTTTGGCCAAGGCGGCGGCTTTCGGGACGTGGGGAGAGCGGATCGCCTGGTTTTTCGCTGCGCCTGCCCATGTGTTGATTCTGCTTCTTTTAAGCACCGTTTATTGGGCAGCCGTCTACTACAAAGGAAAAAGCGAAAAGGCGGAAGACGATTTTCACGCCCTCCGCTGTGAGATCATTCAAAAAAGCATCGATTTATGGCAGGACCAAGAACAGTGGAACGGGCGCCATCGGCTGTTTGAATGGATGAAGCGGGAGTATGGCATCAATCTTTATTATGAGCAAAGTTGAGCGGGGGTTCCGCTCAGCCGCTGGCTTAGAAAACCTTTTTATGGTTGCGCTCCTCTTTTAAAATTTCCACCGCTTCACGGAACCGTTGGGCATGGATGATTTCCCGCTCGCGCAAAAAGCGGAGTCCGTCGTTTAAATCCGGGTCGTCGCTCATATTGATGATCCACTGATATGTCGCGCGCGCTTTTTCTTCGGCCGCGATGTCCTCATACAAGTCGGTGATCGGGTCGCCTTTCGCTTGGATGTACGTCGCCGTGAATGGAACGCCGGCGGCGTTATGGTAAAAGAGGGCGCGCTCATGGTCGACGTAATGCGGCTCCAGCCCGGCTTCTTTTAGCTGCTCAGGCGTCGCGTCTTTCGTCAGTTTGTACACCATCGTTGCGATCATTTCAAGGTGGGCGAGTTCTTCCGTACCGATGTCGTTTAGCAGCCCGATGACTTTCGGCGGCAGCGTATAGCGCTGGTTTAAGTAGCGGAGCGCCGCTGCCAGCTCCCCGTCTGCCCCGCCGTATTGCTCGATCAAATATTTTGCCAGCCGCGGATTGCACGTGCTGACGCGGACCGGGTATTGCAATTTTTTTTCATAAATCCACATGATCCGTTCCCCCCTTGCGTTCGTGATGGATCGGCTACACTTGCCAAGGCCATGGCGTGTCGTCCCAGTTCCACGGGTAGTTGGAATAGCTATGGCCAAACTGTTCAAGCGGACCATAGGCGGCTTCAAATTGTTTTTTCAGCTGTTTCCGTTTTTTGGCGAGTTGGTTAAATTGTTGAATCGCTTGATAGTCGGTCGGATGGGTGTCCAAGTAGAGTGTCAGTTCGACGAGGGCAAAGTCGACGGCTTGCAGCTCTTCAAGCTGTTCATAATACTCCTTTGGCATTTGTTTCATGAGCCATCACCTTTTGTCTTTGTTTCGTAAGGGCTGTAGTACGGATCGTAAAACACTTGCCAAAGCGTCCCTTTCATCAACGCTTCACGAAGAGGGAATTGCGGCAAGTTGGGCGGCTGGAATCCGACGTATAAGTTTGGTGCGGTGACGTATGTTTTCACGCGGATCGGCGGGCATGGGTCAAACGGGCTTGTATACGGCTCATATTGTTTGCGCGTTGTAAACATGAAACCCCTCCTTTTTTGGCAAAGTTCAGTCTATATTATGATAGAGCAGTACCGTTCATGCCTGTTTGTCATGGCGAATCATGGCAATAATAAGGAGGAAAAAATGGGCCGCCTATGGATGATCGCCTTTGTCGCTGTCTTGTGCACGTATTTGTTTTTTCGCTGGCTGCCGCCCCTTGAGCCGTTTTCCCCAACCTTGTTTTTGACGCAGCTGTTGTTTTCCCCGTTTCGAACATGGCTTGCTTTTGCTTGTTTTTTGCTCGGCGTCGCTGCCAACGGGGCGCTCATCCGCGCGGCAGTCGGCGGGACGGTGCGCCTGTTGTCCGGCCGGCGGTTTCGTGTCGGGGAATGGGTGGCTAGTTTGGCGGCGCTCGGCCATTTTTATTGGGCGTTTCGGTTTCATTGGCCGCTGGCGGCGCTTTTTTTCGTTTTTTCCTTTTTTATGGTATGATGACGATGAGAGACCGCCGGTTGACCAAAGATGATCGGCTTTAGCAGGAGGGAGGGCTCAAATGGCAGGGCAGCACGGCGGTGTTGACGAGTAACGGCTACGGGACGACCGGGGTGCCGCTTCGCCTCGGAGCGCCGGCAGAGACTCATCTCATCACGATTGTGCCCGGAAAACCGACACCCGAGAAAAAATGCTTGTCTAAAACCGGGAAAACGATGTAAACTCATTAATAACAATAAACGAACCAATTGCCGATTGCGTCATACAATAACGGTAAGAGATGGCTCTGTAGGTAAGGAGGGGTGCCGATGCGTCTTGAGCGCTTGACCCACAACAAAATTAAAATTTTCTTGACGTTTGACGATTTGCTGGACCGCGGGTTGACGAAAGACGATTTGTGGAAGGACACGTTTAAAGTCCATCAGCTGTTCCGCGATATGATCGAGGAAGCGAGCGAAGAGCTCGGCTTTGAGGTGAACGGATCGATCGCGGTCGAAGTCTACTCTTTACCGGCACAGGGCATGGTCGTTATCGTCACGAATGAAGGCGACTACGACGACATGGAAGAAGAATTCGCCGACGATTATATCGAAATGCAAGTAACGCTCGATGAGAGCGATGACATATTTTACGAATTCCAAACGTTTGAAGATGTCATCCAGCTCGCTCATCGCCTGCATGCGGTCGGCTGCCTCGACGGCACGCTTTATTCGTACCAAGGCCGCTTTTACTTGCACGTTGCCGAGGAACCGCCGATTCCGCTCGACAACTTTGTCGCCTTGCTGGCCGAGTTTGGCAACCCGGCTACGATAACGATACACCGTGTGCAAGAATATGGGAAGCGGCTGATTGAACGCCGCGCGATCGAACAGCTCGTTCGTTATTTCCGCGCCAATTAAAGGTATAGAAAGGCTCCTTGAAATGGACAAGGAGTCTATTTTTTTGCGCCAACTGTTCGACGCCGCTTCGCCATTTTTCCTTTGCATCCGGCTACAGAAGGTGTATACTATGACATGAAAGGCGACAAACTATTATAGCGAGCTTATAGGAGGTTTACGTATGGCAGCCGATAAGCATACGGAAGAGAAGGGGCAACAATACGACGTGCTGGCGTCGACACAAATTGTTATACATAGAGCGTTGGAAAAGCTCGGCTATCCGGAAGAGGTGTATGAGCTCTTGAAAGAGCCGATCCGCGTGCTGACCGTTCGCATTCCGGTGCGCATGGATGACGGATCGGTGAAAATTTTTACCGGCTACCGGGCGCAGCATAACGATGCCGTCGGCCCGACGAAAGGCGGGGTGCGCTTCCATCCAGACGTCACCGAGCGCGAAGTGAAAGCGCTGTCGATTTGGATGAGCTTAAAGTGCGGCATCGTCGACTTGCCGTATGGCGGCGGCAAAGGCGGGATCGTCTGCGACCCGCGCACGATGTCGTTCCGCGAGCTGGAGCGTTTAAGCCGCGGCTACGTGCGCGCTATCAGCCAAATCGTAGGGCCGACAAAAGACATTCCGGCGCCGGATGTGTTTACAAACTCGCAAATTATGGCGTGGATGATGGATGAGTACAGCCGCATCCGCGAGTTCGATTCGCCGGGCTTCATCACCGGGAAGCCGCTTGTCCTCGGCGGTTCGCATGGCCGGGAAACGGCGACGGCCAAAGGAGTGACGATTTGCATTCGTGAAGCGGCGAAAAAACGCGGCCTGTCGCTCGAAGGCGCGCGCGTCGTCGTCCAAGGGTTCGGCAACGCCGGCAGCTATTTGGCCAAATTTTTGCACGACGCCGGAGCGAAAGTCGTCGGCATTTCCGATGTGTACGGCGCGCTGTACGATCCGAACGGCCTTGACATCGACTATCTGCTCGAACGGCGCGACAGCTTTGGCACGGTGACGAAGCTGTTTAAAAATACGATTTCGAACAAAGAGCTTCTTGAGCTCGATTGCGATATTTTAGTGCCGGCGGCCATCGAAAACCAAATTACGGCTGAAAACGCCCCGCGCATTAAGGCGAGCATCGTCGTCGAGGCGGCGAACGGGCCGACGACGCTCGAGGCGACGGAAATTTTGACGCAACGCGGCATTTTGCTCGTCCCGGACGTGCTGGCGAGCGCCGGCGGCGTGACGGTGTCGTACTTCGAATGGGTGCAAAACAACCAAGGGTACTATTGGACGGAAGAAGAAGTGGAACAACGGCTTGAAAAAGTGATGGTCAAAGCGTTCAATAACGTGTATGAAATGGCGCAGACGCGCCGCGTCGACATGCGCCTTGCTGCTTACATGGTCGGCGTTCGCAAAATGGCGGAAGCGTGCCGATTCCGCGGCTGGGTGTGAGGCGAGCAAGCAAGTGATGTTTGCAAGCTTTGGTGAAATCCCCTATCATAAGATAGGGGATTTTTTGCTTCATGCGAGGTGGCAAAAACGATGAAAGAGGAGAAAATCATTATTGTCGGCGGCGGTCCGTGCGGGCTGGCGGCGGCGATTGCCTTGCAAGACGCCGGGTTTTCGCCGCTTGTAATCGAAAAAGGGAACATCGTCCATTCGATTTACCGTTTTCCGACGCATCAGACGTTTTTCAGCACGAGCGACCGGCTCGAGATCGGCGGGGTGCCGTTTATTACGGAAAACCGGAAGCCGACGCGAAATCAAGCGCTCGCTTATTACCGGGAAGTCGTGGTTCGCAAGCAAGTGCGCGTCAATGCTTTTGAAGAAGTGAAAACCGTCAAGCCGCAGGAAGATGGAGCATTTCTGATTGAAACGACAAAAGGGACGTACCGCGCGCAGTACGTCGTCATCGCCACCGGCTATTACGACCATCCGAACTATATGAACGTGCCGGGGGAAGAGCTGCCGAAAGTGATGCATTACTTTAAAGAAGCGCATCCGTACTTCAACACGGACTGTGTTGTCATCGGCGGCAAAAACTCGAGCGTCGATGCGGCGATGGAGCTCGTCAAAGCCGGGGCGCGCGTGACGGTTCTCTACCGGGGCGGGGAATATTCCAAAAGCATTAAGCCGTGGATTTTGCCGGAATTTGACGCCCTTGTGAAAAAAGGCGTCATTCGCATGGAATTTCATGCCCATGTGAAAGAGATCACGGAAGATGCGGTCATTTACGAAGTGAACGGGGAGACGAAAACGATCAAAAATGATTTCGTGTTCGCTATGACCGGCTACCATCCGGACCATCGCTTTTTAATGAACATCGGCGTCGGCGTCGATCCGGACAGCGGCCGGCCGCACTACGACCCGGAAACGATGGAAACGAACGTCCCAGGGGTGTTTATCGCCGGGGTGATTGCGGCCGGCAATAATGCGAACGAAATTTTTATTGAAAACGGCCGTTTCCATGGGGACGCTATCGCCGCCTGCATCGCCCGGCGCGAGCGGGAAGCGGCGGCCCGAAA
Source organism: Geobacillus lituanicus (assembly GCF_050994965.1). NCBI lineage: Bacteria > Bacillati > Bacillota > Bacilli > Caryophanales > Anoxybacillaceae > Geobacillus > Geobacillus lituanicus. The sequence goes on along the minus strand of NZ_CP194773.1, from coordinate 2,391,508 downwards.
GCCGCTATACTTGCATCCGCACGGCGGAAACGGGCGCTGTGATGGAAAACGGGAAAGTGAGGGTGACGAATGTGGCTGAACGGAAAGTTGTGCTGCTGACGACTGGCGGCACGATTGCCAGCAAACGAAATGAGCGCTCCGGCCGCCTAACGGCCGGGGCATTGAGCGGCGAAGAGCTCGCTTCGCTCTGCCATTTGCCAAAGGAAATTGAAGTGGTGGTTGAGAGCGTGTTTCAGCTCCCGAGCATGCATTTGACGTTTTCGCATTGGCTTGAGCTGAAAAAACGGATTGAGGCGCATTTCACCGATCCATCCGTTGATGGCATCGTCGTCACTCACGGGACGGACGCGCTCGAGGAAACAGCGTATTTTCTTGATTTGACCATTGACGATCCGCGGACGATCGTCGTCACCGGTTCGCAGCGGGCGCCGTCTGATTTGGGCAGCGATGTGTATATCAACATCCGCCATGCCATTTATGCCGCGTGCGCTGAAACGCTGCGCGGGGCGGGGACGGTTGTCGTATTCAACGAGCGCATTTTTGCTGCGAAATATGTGAAAAAGGAACATGCTTCCAACATTCAAGGGTTCAACGCATTCGGGTTCGGCTATTTGGGCATTATCGACAACGATGAAGTGTACGTGTACCAAAAGCCGATCCGACGCGAATATTACAAGCTTGTGCGCCCGCTTCCGCCGGTGGACATTGTGAAATGCTACTTGGAGGCGGACGGCAAGTTCATTAAAGCGGCTCGAGAAAGCGGCGTCGCTGGCATTGTGCTCGAAGGGGTCGGCCGCGGGCAAGTGGCGCCAAAAATGGTCGATGAAATCGTCAAAGCCATCGAAGCGGGGATCAAAGTCGTTGTGACGACGAGCGCCGAGGAAGGGGCGGTGTATACAACGTACGATTACCCCGGCAGCGCCTACGATTTGCATAAGAAAGGGGTTATTCTTGGCAGCGACTACGATGCGAAAAAGGCGCGCATCAAGCTCGCCGTCGCTCTCGCCGCCGGCGCCGCCGTTGACGGCTTGTTCGCCTATTAGGTCGGCGGGCCGCTTGGCAATTTCGTCTTTTTCATCGCTCTGTTTCGTGGTACGATAGAGATAAACCGACAAAGAAACGGGGATCGGCATGTTTTCGTTGATTTCTGCCGGCGTCGCCCCCGGGGTGGCGCTGCTTAGCTATTTTTATTTAAAGGACGAGTATGAGGCCGAGCCGCTCTCCTTTGTGCTGCGCATGTTTTTTTTCGGCGCCTTGCTCGTTTTTCCGATTATGTTTATTGAGTATGTGCTCGCTGCCGAAGGGATCGTCTCCTCGCCGGCTGCCGAGGCGTTTTTCTCGGCGGCGCTGCTTGAGGAGTTCGTCAAATGGTTTGTCGTCTATTTTTTTGTCTACGACCATGACGAATTTGATGAGCCGTATGACGGCATTGTGTACAGCGCCAGCGTTTCGCTCGGATTTGCGACGCTCGAAAACATTTTGTATTTGCTCGCCAACGGAGTGGACACGGCAATCGCCCGGGCGCTCTTGCCGGTCTCAAGCCATGCCCTGTTTGCCGTCATTATGGGGTTTTATTTTGGCAAAGCCAAATTTGCCGGCCGAAAGCGCCGCTATTATTTATGGGCGTCGTTTTTGCTGCCGTTTTTCCTTCACGGCGTTTACGACTGGATTCTGCTCGCCCAAAAGCAGTGGGGGTATTACATGGGGCCGTTCATGCTCATCTTATGGTGGGTGGCGTTGCGCAAAGTAAAACAAGCGAAAGGATACGCCCGCCCTCAAGCGGTGCCGCCTGTGAAAAGCCAAGCGTAAAAGCTTTGGCTTTTTCTTTTTTTTGCATAAAAAAGGGAAACGGAAGGAAAATAGGGGTAAAAACGGTGAGTGTTGATGGGAGGTTCACATATGGCAAGAAAATGGGTTCTATTCATCGCATTGGCTGTTTGGACGTGCATTTACCCATCAGGCCATGCTTTCGCGTTTTCCCCGCAGGTGATTCAGCGTGGCGCGGTTGGCGACGATGTCATTGAATTGCAGGCGCGGCTGCAGTATCTCGGCTTTTACAACGGAAAGATTGACGGCGTGTTCGGCTGGCGCACGTATTGGGCGCTGCGCAACTTTCAATACGAATACGGGCTGCCGGTCGATGGTCTGGCCGGCCCCAAGACGAAACGAAAGCTCGTGAACGCATCGAAATATTACGAGTCGTTTGTGAAAGAGCAAATCCGTCAAGGAAACGAGTTCACCCATTACGGCGGCATTCCGCTCAGCCAGCAGGTGAAAAAGCGCGGCGGAGGCGGCAGGCGAACGGTGAAAACGACAGCATCCAATGTGCCGAAAGGGTTTTCGCAAAATGACATTCGACTCATGGCGAATGCTGTCTACGGCGAGGCGCGCGGTGAGCCGTACATCGGGCAAGTAGCCGTCGCGGCCGTCATTTTGAATCGGATCGAACACCCGTCGTTTCCGGACACGGTTGCCGGGGTGATCTTTCAGCCTGGGGCGTTCACCGCAGTGGCCGACGGACAAATTTGGCTGACGCCGAACGAAACGGCGAAAAAAGCGGTGCTCGATGCCATCAACGGCTGGGACCCGACCGACGGGGCCATTTACTACTTTAATCCGGCGACGGCGACAAGCGCTTGGATTTGGAGCCGGCCGCAAATCAAGCGAATTGGAAACCATATTTTTTGCAAATAAAAGGAGGGAGACGAGATGGTGCGAAACTTACTGATTGCAGCGCTTGTCGTCGCTGTCGTCGGCACTGGTTACTGGGGCTACCGCGAGCATCAAGAGAAAAATGCGATCTTGATTCATGCGGAGAACAACTATCAGCGCGCCTTTCACGATCTGGCCTATCAAATTGACTTGCTTCACGATAAACTGGGCGCCACGCTGGCGATGAATTCGCACGCCTCATTGTCGCCGGCGCTCGCCGAAGTGTGGAAAATCGCATCTGAAGCCCATTCCGATGTCGGCCAGCTGCCGCTGTCGCTTTTGCCGTTTAACAAAACGCAAGAATTTTTGACGCAAATCGGTGAATTCACCTACCGGACCGCAGTGCGTGATTTGCAAGAGGAGCCGTTGACAAAAGAAGAGTATAAGACGCTGCAAGGGCTGTATAAAAGTGCCGGGGCGATCCGCCAAGAGCTGCGCAATGTGCAGCATTTAGTCTTGGAAAACAATTTGCGCTGGATGGACGTCGAACTGGCGCTGGCAACGAACGATCAAAAAGAAGACAACATCATCATTGACGGCTTCAAAGCGGTCGAAAAAAATGTTGATACGTTCTCAAGTTCGTCCGAGTTTGGTCCGTCATTCATCGGCCTGGCCAACGAGGAAAAAGGGTTCGTCCGCGCGAAGGGCCGCCCGGTTTCCAAAGATGAAGCAAAGCGGATCGCACGCGATTTTCTCGGCTTGAAAGGAACGGAGAAGATCAAGGTGACGAAAAGCGGCAAAGGGGCCGACGAACGCTTTTACAGTTTGACGATTCACGATCCGAAAACAAAAGGCGATATTTACATGGATATAACGAAAAACGGCGGCTATCCGATTTGGGTGTTAAACAGCCGGCCGGTTGGCAAACCGACGATCAGCCTGCATGAGGCGACCAACCGCGGAATGGCGTTTTTGAAGCGGCACAAATTCACCGGGTTTGAGCTGTATGACAGCACACAGTACGATAACGTCGCCGTGCTCACGTTTGTGAAAAGCGAAAACGGCGTCCGCATCTACCCGGAAGCGATCCAAATGAAAGTGGCGCTTGACAACGGCCATGTCGTCGGCTTTACGGCGCGCGACTATTTGTCGTCGTCCATTCCGCGTCCGTTGCCGAAACCGGCGATCACTGCCGAAGAAGTGAAGAAAAAGTTGAATCCGCATCTAAAGGTAATGGAACAGCGCCAGGCGGTCATTATGAACGACTTGCAAAAGCCAGTGCTTTGCTACGAGTTTTTAGGGACGCTCGGTGATGATACGTATCAGCTGTTTATGAACGCGTCAACCGGCATAGAGGAAAAAGTGGAAAAGCTTGAAAGCGTCGAACCGAATTACGAATGAAAACAGAGGGAGGCCTGAAACATGGCTTCCTTTTTGTTTCCGTCCGCCTCAAGCGCCCACTCTGTGGTATAATGATCGTACAAAAACGGCATCCAGCTGAAAAGGGGAAGCGGAAACATGATGATCAAAATTGGGGATCCGATTCGGCTTGAGCCGCTTGATGGCTCGGCACGCCAATACCGAAGCAAAGTGCTTGCCGTCGACGGCGGGGCGATCCATATTGGCTACCCCGTTGACGAGCAGACGGGAAAAACAGTGTATTTGTTAAACGGGATGCAGTTTAAGGCAAGTTTTGTCAGCCAAGAAGGAGCGTTATACATGTTTGACACCGAGGTAAAAGGGAAAGTGCATGATCCGTTGCCAATGGTGGTCTTGGATTACCGAGGCGACGAATATGTCATCCGCATTCAGCGCCGCCGCTATGTGCGGGTGAGAGCGAATGTTGACGCGGCCGTCCACCCGCTTGGTGGAGGCGAGTTTGCCCCGTTTGTGACGATGACAGCCGATATTAGCGCAGGCGGGGCCGCTCTTTACATTCCGATGACGCACGCGCCGCTTCTGCGCCCCGGCATGTCAGTCGAGCTTTGGCTCGTGCTGACGATGCGCTCCGGCGACTGTCATTATGTGCGCACGAAGGCGACGGTCGTCCGCATGGCTGTCGACGAGCACAGCGGGGCGAGAATGGCGGTCGAGTTTGCCGGCCTCGCCTCGCAAGATCGCGTCCAGCTCATCCGCCACAGCTTCGAACGGCAGCTTGAAGAGAAGGGAATAAATAAGGCGACGGCGTGGAATACTGCTAGAAAAAACGGAAGGCGGGGTTGTTCGCCATGAAGCGGATCGAAGAGCTGTTATGGAAGCTTGTCGCGATTCAGGCGATTTGTCTGCTCATCGCCCAATGGCTTGTTCTGTACACGCCGGCGGCGCTTTATATCGGCAAAGTATATGAGTATGAGGGAGTCGCCAAGCCGACAAAAACAGAAACGATCGAAACGGCCGTCGACCGCTGACGGCGGATATGGTACAATGAACATGAGAGTATGCAGGAGTTTCCTGCATTTTTCTTTGTACCCTGATCAAATGATTTAGACAAAGCAGGAGGAACTATGAAACAACGGATTAACATCGCCATTGACGGACCTGCGGCAGCCGGAAAAAGCACGGTTGCCAAACTGATCGCCCGACGCCTCTCCTACGTGTATATTGATACGGGCGCGATGTACCGCGCGCTGACGTACCGGGCGCTCCAATGCGGCGTCGATGTCCATGATGAGCAAGCGCTCTTGTCGCTCCTTCGCCATACGCATATTGAACTGCAGCCTTCGCCGCAAGGGCAGCTCGTGTTTGTCAACGGCGAAGACGTCACGGACATCATTCGCAGCGAGGCGGTGACGAATGCGGTGTCGTTCGTCGCCCAGCATCCGCTGGTGCGCGAGGAGATGGTCGCCCGCCAACGCGCCATGGCCAAAGGCGGCGGCGTCGTCATGGATGGGCGCGACATCGGAACGAACGTGCTGCCGAATGCCGAGGTGAAAATTTTCTTAAAAGCTTCGGTTGAGGAGCGGGCGCGGCGCCGGCATGAGGAAAACATCGCCCGCGGCTTTCCGTCCGACTTTGAAACGTTGAAAGAAGAGATCGCCCGCCGCGACCGCCTTGACTCGGAGCGGGAAACGGCGCCGCTGCGCAAGGCGCCGGATGCCGTGGAAATCGACACGACGTCGTTGTCGGTCGAAGAAGTGGCGGCGCGCATTATGGAAGTTGTCAATGAAAGGATTGGATGACGGTGGATTTTTATTCCTTCGCCAAAGGAATCGTCAAAGGAGTGCTCACCCCTTTGTACCGCATTCAAACGATCGGGGTTGACCGCTTTCCAAAAGAAGGCGCGGTGCTTCTTTGCGCCAACCATATCAGCAACCTAGACCCGCCGGTCGTCGGCATTACGGCGCCGCGGCCGATTCGGTTTATGGCGAAAGAAGAATTGTTTCGCGTTCCGGTGGTGAAAACGCTCGTCAAAAACTTGCACGCGTTTCCCGTAAAGCGCGGCATGAACGACCGCCAGGCGTTGCGCATAGGGCTTGAGGTGCTGAAACAAGGCGAAGTGCTCGGCATTTTTCCCGAGGGGACGCGCAGCAAAGATGGCCGGCTGAAAAAGGCGCTGCCCGGTGTCGGCTTTTTCGCTTTGCGCACCGATGCGGCTGTCGTTCCATGTGCGATCATTGGCCCGTACCGGCCGTTTGTGCCGCTCAAAGTTGTGTACGGGGCGCCGATTGATATGGCGCCGCTGCGCGCGCGGAAGGCGAGCCCGGAGGAGGCGGCCGACTACATTATGGATCATATCCGCCAACTGCTTGAACAACATCAGTAAGCATTATAGTACATGTTGATTGAGAAAATATGGTATACTAATTAGAAAAGCGTCCTTATTTTGCCGACAGCCGGCCGCGGCCTCGGCGCGAGGCGCGCTTTTGGCAGGATCGCCAGTCGATGAAGGAGGGGTTTTTACGATGACAGAAGAAATGAATGTGCAAGTGAATGTGTATGAAGTGGGCGATATCGTCCGCGGCAAAGTGGTGAAGCTTGAGGACAAGCAAGTGCTTGTCGAAGTCGAAAACAGCAAGCAAAATGGCATCATCCCAATCAGCGAGCTGTCGAATTTGCATATCGAGAAGCCGAGCGATGCCGTTGCCGTTGGGGATGAAGTGACGGCGAAAGTCAAAAAAGTGGAAGAAGGCAAAGACGGGGAAGAAGGGCTGCTCATTTTATCGAAAAAGGCAGTCGATGCCGAGCGGGCGTGGGAAGAGCTTGAGCGCAAGTTCGCAAACGGCGAGGCGTTCGAAACGGTCATCAAAGACATCGTCAAAGGCGGGCTTGTCGCCGATGTCGGCGTGCGCGGCTTCATTCCGGCGTCGCTTGTTGAACCGCACTATGTTGAAGATTTTTCCGATTACAAAGGAAAAACGCTCGCCGTCAAAGTGGTGGAGCTCGACCGCGAGAAAAACCGCGTCATTTTGTCGCACCGCGCTGTTGTTGAGGAAGAGCAAGAGCGGCAGCAGAAAGAGCTGCTTTCCCGCATTGAGCCGGGCCAAGTGCTCGAGGGCGTCGTCCGCCGCATTTCCGATTTCGGCGTCTTTGTCGATGTCGGCGGGTTTGATGGGCTCGTACATATTTCCCAGCTTTCCCATACGCGTGTCGCCCATCCGTCCGAGGCGGTGAAAGAAGGCGATGCGGTGAAAGTGAAAGTGCTGGCCGTCGACCCGGAGAACGGGCGTCTGTCATTGTCCATCAAAGAGGCGCTTCCGGGTCCGTGGGAAGGCATCAGCGAAAAAGTGAAGCCGGGCGATGTCGTCACCGGGACTGTGAAGCGGCTTGCTTCATTTGGCGCGTTTGTGGAGATTTTCCCGGGCGTCGAAGGATTGGTCCACGTATCGCAAATTGCCAACCGCCGCATCGGTTCGCCGCATGAAGTGCTGAAAGAAGGCGATGAAGTGAAAGCGAAAGTGCTCGATGTCAACGAGGCCGAGCACCGCATTTCCTTAAGCATCCGCGCGCTGCTTGAGGAAGAAACGGCCGCTCCGGCGGAAGATTACAGCCAGTATACGAAAACGGCGGAATCGCGCGGCTTCCAGCTCGGCGAAGTGATCGGCGAGCAGTTGAAAAAATTGAAATAACTTAAGTGTAAAAAAAGGGTGTCCGAGAAAGGCCGGAACACCCTTTTCTTATTATGATCGCGTATAGCGAGGTTTTCCACAGGCGGCCGCGTTGTTACTGCCCGTTCCGTTCGCGCGCTTCTTCCGGCGTATCAAGCCGGGCTGCGCCTTTGTAGGCGAATGACTGGTCGCGGTCGGACTCGACGCGCCGCGATTGTTTCAGCTTTTTCTCCTGACGGTCTTTTCCCATACACCCCGCTCCTTTCTTGATGAATATCATTTTTACTATGACCGGGCGTTCTTTTTTCTATGCATGAATGAACGGCCATAAAAGATGACATAATGGACATAATAAGGGGTGGAAAAGATGGAAGGGACTTATTTTTATCTCTTTTTTTGGTTCATATGGATTGTCGCCACCTTTTTGATGAAAAAGACGGGCGAACGGACGAGGCTGGCGGCGTTCGCTCTTGTGATGATCAGTTCCGCGTCGTTGACGGTGGAAATCGGTGTTGTCCGCGCCACGTTAGCGTTTTTCGTTCTTTTTTTATGTTCATGTTATGCGGCCATCGAGCGGCGGCCATGCCGCCTTCCGTTTCTGGCGCTGTCGGCGTCCGGCTTGGCGTTTGCCTATGCCGCCTTCCGCCTGCTTTCCTTGTTTGATCCGGTTTGGATTTGGCTTGACGGCCAGTGGATGCTCGCTTGGTGGCTCGTTATCGTCAGCAGTTTGTTTCATCGCCGCTTTGCCGCCCGCCTTCTTTGTCTGGCGCTTGGCGGCTGCCAAGGGGAAGCGGTATACGCCATGGCCATTCACCGCATGGCGCCCGACTATGTGCTCGGTTCGTTCTCGTTTTTCGACGCGGCGGCGATCAGCGCGTCGTGTTTGCTTATTTGGGAAATGATCCGCTTCCTGTCGCTTCAGCTCGAGGAAAAACGGCCTGTAAGGGGGGCGAGACAGCCGTGAACGAATATACGTTTCCCATTTTATACGGTGTCGCTGTCGGAGTGCTGACCCGCCTTTATTTGTTGCGCACCGATTACCGGCAGTATCCGACATACTTGCACGGGCGGACGATCCATATCGCATTGGGGGTGATCGCTGCCGGTCTAGGGACGGTCGCCGTGCCGGCGATCATGGAAAAGGAGTTTGCCGCCATCACGTTTTTGGCGTTGGCCGCCTCACAGTTTCGCGATGTGCGAAACATGGAGCGCAACACGTTGAACGAGCTTGACCAGTATGAATTAGTGCCGCGCGGAAAAACATACATTGAAGGCATTGCGATTGTGTTTGAAGGGCGGAACTATTTGGTCATTTTCGTTTCGTTTTTATCGACTCTTTTTTATTTAGTGTGGAACGTTTGGGCGGCGCTCGCGGCCAGCGCCATCGGCATGATGGTGGCGCGGCGATTTATGAGCGGGAGCCGGTTGAAAGATATCGCCGATGTGAAATATGTCAAACCCCATTTTGAGGGGGCAGGGCTGTATGTGGACAACATTTACATTATGAATATCGGCTTGCCGGCGCGGAGGGAAGAAATTTTGCGCTACGGGATGGGGTTTATTTTGACGCCGAAAAACTTCAACGCCCGAACAACGATCGCCAACCTTGGGCAGCGGCAGGCGATTTTGCACGATGTGTCGACGGCGCTCGGCATTTACCGCGACTCCGGGACGCCGGCGCTCGTGCCGCTCGCCAAACGTGATTTAAACGACGGGCGCGTCGGCATTTTCATTTTGCCGCAAGTGGAGGATATCGAGAAGGCGAAAGCGGTCATTGAGAATGTTCCGGTGTTGGAGAGCGCGATCCGCATGCCGGGCGAGCGGCGTTGGAAACGGAGAGGGGGCAGCGGTGATGACGCATGAAAAAATGATTTTGGCGGTCATTACGATCAACGGTGAAGCCGTCACTGGGGGTGCGCCGATCTTTGTTTGCCGCACGAAGGAGGAGATGGAGCGAATCGCCGCCAATTTGGAGGCGATTTTGGACGGCATCGCCCATGAGCTCAGCGACGGGCTGCTTGTGATCGTCAAGCATGTGTGAGTAAAATATTTGTGGGTGACATTCAGGAATGATTCCCCGACGAGGGTTGCGAACTTTTGTTCGCGACGCTCGTCGGGGCCACCAAGCGAAGCGCGGTAGAAAAAAGCAAATGTCATGCAAAAAGGACTCTCTCCCTGCTATGATGGTGATGACCAACATCCATAAAACAGGAGGGAGAGAGTCCATGAAACATCTTACCACAGAATGGCCTTTATTAAAAGAGCTGGAGGAACAATTAGTCAGAACTCTTCAAAAGGTGTTCGCTGTCTTGTTGGCGGCCCTTTTGGAGGAGATTGATCAACAACTGGCGGAAGCGCGGGACAAGCGCCGGTATCAGCTGAAAGACAAACGGCCGACTACGATCCAAACGCTGTTTGGAGAAGTGACGTTTCGACGGAACTACTACTATGACCGGCAAACGGGGAACTATACCTTCTTGCTGGATGCCGAATTAGGCTTTGATGGGGCCCGATCGATCAGTCCTTGCCTCGAGGAAACGGCGGTCGAGTTGGCCGTAGAGTGCTCTTCCTACCGCAAAGCGGCCCGTACGTTGGAGTCGATCGTGGGGTATGCGGTCATGAGCCACGAGGCGATTCGCCAACTGGTGCTGGAGGCCCCTGTCTCGCTGCACCACCCTGTTTCCCAACGGCACGGCCGAGTGCTGTTTGTGGAGGCGGATGGGCTGTTCATTTCCCGCCAGGGGAAAGGGAAACGGGCGAAAGAAGAGAAAATCCTGGCGGTTCACGAGGGATGGAAACGAAACGGTTCGCAGCTCGAGCTCGTGAACCGGCGCCACTACCTCCATGAAGGGGCGGGAGACGTGTGGGAACGGTTTGAGGAGTGGCTGATGAACGAATATGCCTATGACCCGTGCCGGGACCTTTTGATCATCAACGGCGACGCGGCGTCGTGGATCACAGCCTGCCGGGAGTATTTTGGGAAGCGGGCGTGCTTTCAGCTGGATCGATTTCATGTGGCGCGGGAGCTGCGTCAGTGTCTGTCCGGCCATCCGCGTTGGCGGGAGGTGCGGAAGAAGCTGGCGAAACAAGACGAAGAGGGGCTTCTCGTGGAGCTGAACAGCGCGGTCGGCACGTTGGAGGACGAAGGCAAAGAACAACAGCTGGCCGCCTTGATTCGCCGGATCGAGTCGATGCCGGGATGCATCCGGGACTATCGGGAGTGGCTGTCGGAGCAAGGGGTGGAGACGACCGGCATGCGTCCGATGGGCCACGCCGAGAGCGTGATGAGCCGGTTTGCGCATCGGGTGAAATCCCGCCGCAGCTGGAAAGACCAAGGGCTTCGGGCGTTTCTGAGGGCGATGGCGGCCCGAATCGACGGGATCGGGTGGAGAAAGGGACGGTGGGAGGAGCAAGAGCCCCAGTCGGCCGTCTCGGCCTCAACAAAGTCCAAGCGGATCGAACAGGCCAAACGGAAGGCCGGACGGTTATGGGCAGATGTGGTGCGTCAGAATCTACCGTGTCTGCAGCGGTCATCCGGGACGCCGATCCATCAAGCGTTGTCGGCGCTCCGGGATGGTGGTTGGGTGTAAAAAAATGGAATACAATATCATCACTTCAAGATGAGGGATGAGAGTCCGAAAGCGCTTACGATATTAATTCCTGAAAATGGTTCTATAACTAGTGATTGACAACACCCGTAGTGAACCGAAAAAATGTTCTCCACAAAGTCTTGACTGACTCGTCAAGCATTAGGCGGTTGTTGGGTGTTTCACTTTTTGATAAAATAAAGCAGTTGCAGCACGTTTTGGTTCATCGCCCAGCGCCTTCCCCGCTTTTCAAGCCGGGTGGGCGGCAAAGGCGCGGATCGCCCAAGCGTGCTTGGCAGGGATGGATGTCTGGTCTGGAAAAAGGTGCCTCTTCAAGAGCAAACGAAATAAAAATGAGGATCAAAAGGGTGGTAGCATGGCAAATCCAGTTGTAGCGATTGTCGGCCGTCCGAATGTGGGGAAATCAACGATTTTCAACCGCATTGTCGGAGAGCGCATTTCCATTGTGGAAGACGTGCCTGGGGTGACGCGCGACCGCATTTACAGCAGAGCCGAATGGCTGAACCATACATTTTACTTAATCGACACCGGCGGCATCGACATCGGCGATGAGCCGCTGCTTGTGCAAATTCGCCAACAGGCGGAAATCGCCATCGATGAGGCGGATGTCATCATCTTTATGACGAACGGCCGCGACGGTGTGACTGCGGCTGATGAAGAGGTGGCCAAGCTGCTCCGCCGGTCGAACAAGCCGGTCGTGCTCGCCGTGAACAAAATCGACAATCCGGAAATGCGTGATTTGATTTACGACTTTTACGCGCTTGGATTCGGGGAGCCGTATCCGATTTCCGGGGCGCACGGGACGGGGCTTGGCGATTTGCTTGACGCCGTCGTCCGCCATTTTCCAAAAGGGGCCGCCGAAGAGTATGAAGAGGACGTGATTAAGTTTTGCCTCATCGGCCGTCCGAATGTCGGCAAATCGTCGCTTGTCAACGCCATCTTAGGGGAAGAGCGGGTCATTGTCAGCGACATTGCCGGGACGACAAGGGATGCGGTGGACACGTCGTTTGTGCGTGAAGGGCAGGAATATGTTATTATTGATACGGCAGGAATGCGCAAACGCGGAAAAATTTACGAAAGCACGGAAAAATACAGCGTGCTGCGCGCGTTGCGGGCCATTGAACGGTCGGATGTCGTTCTTGTCGTGCTAAACGCCGAAGAAGGCATTCTCGAGCAAGATAAAAAAATCGCTGGCTATGCGCATGAAGCCGGGCGCGGGGTGATTCTCGTCGTCAACAAATGGGACGCCATCGAAAAGGATGACAAAACGATGGCTGAATTTGAGCGGAAGATTCGCGATCACTTCCCATTTTTGGACTATGCCCCGATTTTATTTGTGTCGGCGAAGACGAAACAGCGGCTCCATAAGCTGCTGCCGCTCGTGCAGCTTGTCAGCGACAACCATGCGATGCGCGTTCAGACGAACGTGCTCAATGAAGTCATTATGGATGCGGTGGCGATGAACCCGACGCCGACGCATAACGGCAAGCGCTTGAAAATTTATTATATGACGCAAGTCGCCGTCAAGCCGCCGACGTTCGTCGCCTTTGTCAACGATCCGGAATTGATGCACTTTTCGTACGAACGATTTTTGGAAAACCGCATCCGCGATGCGTTTGGCTTCGAGGGTACACCGATCAAAATCATCGCCCGCCCGCGGAAATAAGAAAAGCGGAAGGCTGCGACAATCGGATAAAGGAAGTGGGAAACGATGGAGAACATCGCTGTATTGGGCGCCGGAAGCTGGGGGACGGCGCTGGCGCTCGTTCTGGCTGACAACGGGCACCGCGTTCGGCTTTGGGGGCAGCGGGCTGAACAGATCGAGGAAATCAACAAACGGCGGACGAATGAAAAATATTTGCCGGGCGTCCGCCTGCCGGAAGCGATCATCGGTTATCATGATCTTTGCGCTGCGCTCGACGGCGTGTCCGTAACGGTGCTCGCTGTGCCGACAAAGGCGATCCGCGGCGTGCTGCAAAAAGCGCGCGCGTGCCTGGCGGCGCCGGTCACCGTGGTCGCCGTCAGCAAAGGCATCGAGCCGGGGACGCACAAGCGCGTATCGGAAATTGTCGCTGAGGAAATGGGCGAATGGCTGGAAGACGTTGTCGTTCTTTCGGGGCCGAGCCATGCGGAAGAAGTGGTGCTCCGCCATCCGACGACGGTGGCGGTGTCATCGCCGAATATGGAAGCGGCGCAGCGCATTCAAGATCTATTTATGAACCATCACTATTTCCGCGTGTATACGAACCCGGATTTAGTCGGTGTCGAAGTCGGCGGGGCGCTGAAAAACATCATCGCCTTGGCCGCCGGCATCAGCGACGGGCTCGGCTACGGGGATAATGCGAAAGCAGCCCTCATCACAAGAGGTTTGGCCGAGATTGCCCGGCTCGGCTGCGCGCTTGGCGCCAACCCGCTCACCTTTTCCGGGCTGGCCGGAGTCGGCGACTTGATTGTCACGTGCACAAGCACCCATTCCCGCAACTGGCGGGCCGGTTATATGCTTGGCCAAGGAAAAAAACTTGACGAGGTGCTCGAAAGCATGGGGATGGTTGTCGAAGGGGTGCGGACGACAAAAGCGGCGTACGAGCTGGCGGGAGAACTCGGCGTCAAAATGCCGATTACCGAGGCGCTCTATGAAGTCTTGTTCGAAGGGAAAGAGCCGAAAGAAGCAGTCGATTCGCTCATGGCGCGCGGAAAAAAGCAGGAAATGGACGATGTCATAAACATTTTTGCCGAGCCGTAACGCTGAAAATAGGCGGATGGCGGTACAAGTCGTCCCTGTTTTGCATACAATATGACGAACCATCATCGGCTTGAGCTTCCGGAAGGGTATAAGGTAATGCTGAAGTAAAGAAAGCCCCGCTTTACTTCAGCTTTTTTTATGGCGATGATATAATAGTTGTCGAAAAAAGGAGGAACACGTATGTCACCGGCTTTAGCGAAAATGTGGATCGCCATCGCCTCAATGGTGTTCATGTTTATTTCCGTCGGTTTCATTTATTTGAGCCGCTACAAGCTCAAGATTCGCTGGCTTCGCTTTTTGCTGGCGGTTATCGCTTACGTCCTGTTGATTCTCGCTGGCATCATCATTATTTTTGTCGTGTTCAGCGGACCGACGCAGCAATAGGCAAAGGATGGAGGAACTATGAAACGGATTGCTCGCTTTCTTTTAGCCTGTTTGTTTCTCGTGCCGCTTTCCGGCTGCTTGTATCCGCAAGAGCGGCTTAAGCAAAACCAAATTCCATACAAAGACCAAGTGGCGGCCGTCCAATCGGCGGTTGACGAATACCGGAAGGCGACCGGCGGATTGCTGCCGATCAAGACGCGCGACATGAAAACACCGATGTATTTAAAATATCCGGTTGACTTTCAAAAGCTCGTTCCCCGCTACATGCAGGAACCGCCGGGAAACGCCTATGAAAGCGGGGGTGTTTTCCAGTATATGATCATCGATGCGGAAACGAACCCGACGGTCAAGCTTCTTGACCTGCGTCTCGCTGAGCGCATCCGCGATTTGAAGCTGCGGCTCTCGATGTATACGGATCGGCATCGTTATCCGCCATTTCAAGATGTCGTCGCACCGGGCGTATTTACGCTCGATTACAAAAAGCTCGGCTATAAAGAGCCGCCTTATGTCGTCAGCCCGTTTTCCGGCAACAACTTGCCGTTTGTCATCGACGGGAATGGAGAAATTTACATTGACTACCGTTCTGATTTGTATGCGGCGTTGAAAAAATATCCGCACCACTACAAGCCGGGTGACGATATTCGCCCGATTTTGACCGACCATTCGCTGTTCGTGCCGGCGTACTCCCTTCCGTACACGATCGACGCCAAGACGAACGAGCCGATTTTTTTCACGAAATGAGTCATCATCCCTTCTCTGGAAAAATACATTCTAGAGAAGGGATTTTTATTTATGGCTTTTAGTCATAACTGAGCAGGACAACATCATATGCATATAGTGTCCTATTATACTAGCTTACTAGCTGATTCAGTTGTTTCCGATAACGACCGAGGAACTGGAGGGGAGTCATTTGGAAAAGGTCGATATTTTTAAAGATATCGCCGAGCGGACCGGCGGCGACATTTACTTAGGGGTCGTCGGCGCTGTCCGCACCGGGAAATCGACGTTTATTAAGCGGTTTATGGAGCTTGTCGTCATTCCGAACATTAAAAACGAAGCCGACAAGGCGCGCGCCCAGGACGAACTGCCGCAAAGCGCCGCGGGCAAAACGATCATGACGACGGAGCCAAAGTTCGTGCCCAACCAGGCGGTGACGGTGAAAGTCGACGAGGGGCTTGAAGTGAACATCCGACTTGTCGATTGCGTCGGCTATGCTGTTTCCGGCGCGAAAGGGTACGAAGACGAAAACGGCCCGCGGATGATCCACACTCCATGGTACGAAGAGCCGATTCCGTTCCAAGAGGCGGCGGAAATCGGGACAAGAAAAGTCATCCAAGAACATTCGACGATCGGGGTCGTCATCACAACGGACGGCACGATCGGGGAAATTCCGCGCCAAGCCTATGTAGAAGCGGAAGAACGGGTCATTAGCGAGCTCAAAGAAGTCGGCAAGCCGTTCATTATGATCGTCAACACCGTCCGGCCGCATCACCCGGAAACGGAGGCGCTCCGCCGCGAGCTCGCCGAAAAGTACGACATCCCGGTGCTCGCTATGAGCGTGGAAAGCATGCGCGAAGCCGATGTGTATAACGTGCTTCGTGAAGCATTATATGAATTCCCAGTGCTTGAGGTGAACGTCAACTTGCCGAGCTGGGTGATGGTGCTGCGCGAAGACCATTGGCTGCGTGAAAGCTATCAAGAGGCGGTGCGCGACACCGTCAAAGACATCAAGCGGCTGCGCGACGTCGACCGGGTCGTCCAGCAGTTCGCCGAATACGACTTTATCGAAAAGGCGCAGCTCGCCGGCATTGAAATGGGGCAAGGGATCGCCGAAATCGACTTGTATGCGCCGGATGAACTGTACGACCAAATTTTAAAAGAGATCGTCGGCGTCGAGATCCGCGGCAAAGACCACCTGCTCCAGCTTATGCAAGACTTCGCACATGCGAAAGCGGAATATGACCAAATCGCCGACGCGCTGAAAATGGTCAAACAAACCGGCTACGGCATCGCCGCGCCTGCTTTGTCGGATATGAGCTTGGATGAGCCGGAAATCATCCGCCAAGGATCGCGCTTTGGCGTCCGCCTCAAGGCGGTGGCTCCGTCAATCCATATGATCAAAGTCGACGTCGAATCCGAATTTGCTCCCATTATTGGAACGGAAAAACAGAGCGAAGAGCTTGTCCGCTATTTGATGCAAGATTTTGAAGACGATCCGCTGTCGATTTGGAACTCCGACATTTTCGGCCGTTCGCTCAGCTCGATCGTCCGCGAAGGCATTCAGGCGAAACTCGCGCTCATGCCGGAAAACGCCCGCTACAAGCTGAAAGAAACGCTTGAACGCATCATCAACGAAGGCTCCGGCGGCCTCATCGCGATTATTTTATAGAAAAGCGGAGGCGTCGAGATTTGCTCCCCGGTCGGGGGCTTTTTTTTGTTTTTTTGAATCAAGGATCTTTCACGGGGGAAAAATCGTTGAAACCCTTGAGAAATAAGGATTGGCACTTGATTATGCGCATGGCGTTATGGTAATCTTTTATCTGAAATCGTTGTTTTGGTGAAATATGCCTAAAATTGGCCGCTTTGGCGAAAAAAATGTTGAATTATCGCGATAAATTGGTTAAGATTAGGCATGTCACCGCATCTTGGCGGAATCAAGGCAGTTCCGCCTAAAAGCGGCGGGCGGCGCTGAACGGTCAAGGGGACGCTTCCATCGGCGGCGCGGTCGCATGTTCTGTCAGTCTTTCTGAACGAAGGCAGAATCATTGGCTGCACCGGTGCGACGCCTTTCATGCGCCGGCCTTTTCGCCGCCGAAGCCGTCAACGTCTATGTATAGAAAAGCAGAAAAGTGTGCACAAATGGTAGTAAACAAGAACAGCTCCTTGGGAGGAGGTGAATGGCATGAACAAGACGGAATTGATCAACGCGGTAGCCGAAACAAGCGGTCTTTCCAAAAAAGATGCAACAAAAGCCGTTGATGCGGTATTTGACTCGATTACAGAAGCGTTGCGAAAAGGCGATAAAGTGCAATTAATCGGCTTTGGGAACTTTGAAGTGCGCGAGCGCGCCGCCCGGAAAGGACGCAACCCGCAAACGGGCGAAGAAATGGAAATTCCGGCGAGCAAAGTTCCTGCATTCAAACCGGGTAAAGCGTTAAAAGATGCCGTAAAATAAGCCTACATAGCTGAGGCAGGAGCTAGGAGGGAAGGGTTGGTGTTGCACCGCCCTTCTTTTTTGTTTTTTTTTGCTCTCTATGCTAGAATCGGATTACATGCAGTTTTTCTAATGCAGGAGGATGTTGTTTGCATGCCGGAGATCAATTTTGCGCAAATTGAATATGCAGTCCGTTTGATTTTGGAAGCGATTGGGGAAGACCCAAACCGTGAGGGGCTTGTCGACACGCCGAAACGAGTGGCGAAAATGTACGCCGAGGTGTTCGCCGGACTGCACGAAGACCCCAAGGAGCATTTTCAAACCGTATTCAGCGAGGAACATGAGGAGCTTGTGCTCGTTAAAGATATTCCGTTTTACTCGATGTGCGAGCACCATTTAGTGCCGTTTTTCGGCGTTGCCCACGTCGCCTACATCCCGCGGGAAGGAAAAGTGACCGGGCTAAGCAAGCTCGCCCGGGCGGTCGAAGCGGTGGCGCGCCGCCCGCAGCTGCAGGAGCGCATTACGGCGACAGTCGCCGATTCGATCGTCGAAGCGCTCGAACCGCACGGGGTGATGGTCGTCGTCGAGGCGGAACATATGTGCATGACGATGCGCGGCGTGAAAAAGCCGGGGGCGAAAACGGTGACAACGGCAGTGCGCGGCGTGTTTGAAACGGATGTTGCCGCCCGTTCGGAAGTGCTTTCGCTCATTAAAGCATAAGGAGGGGGAAAGGATGTATACGAACAGCGACTTTGTTGTCATTAAAGCGCTTGAAGACGGAGTGAACGTCATTGGATTGACGCGCGGGGCGGATACACGGTTCCATCACTCGGAAAAGCTCGATAAAGGCGAAGTGTTGATCGCCCAGTTTACAGAGCACACGTCGGCGATTAAAGTGAGAGGCAAGGCGTATATTCAAACGCGCCATGGCGTCATTGAGTCGGAAGGGAAAAAGTAAGTTGGCAAATGTCTAGCAAACTATATAGATGCAACAAAGAAGTTTAACATATCCTTGACAGAAAAGTGGTTTGCCCATTTTTGACTGTCGAAGGCAAGCGTGTGGCTTGCCTCCGTCACGCCTTAGCGTGACGGAAGACCGAACAACGACTCGCTTCACAGACCCATTCATGGGTCTTTAAGCGGCGTTGTTCGGTCACTCGACAGTCGGATGCAATGACCGGCAAAGACGAAAAATGTTAAAGCTTTAAATTGCATCTATATAGAGCGTTTTCGACAAAATTATGTTATAATGAGTCCGTTATGGTGGTGCGGATATTTTCGGGGACAAGGGTGGTTCATGTGGATGACATCACGGTGAAATTGGCGTCATTGAAAGAACAAATTGAGCAGTTGCTCCATCACCCATATTTGCGCGAGCATTTGCCGGCGCCGGCGATCGATGAAGATCGCCTGCTGCTCTCGCTGTCAATGCTCGATGGCGCTTCAACGGCGCCGAGTGAGGCGGAGCGGTGCATCATCGCCATGATGCTCATGCAGATCGCCCTTGATACCCACGATGAGGTGACAGATGACGGCGGCGACTTGCGGGCGCGGCAGCTTGTCGTCCTGGCCGGCGACTTGTACAGCGGGCTGTACTATGAGTTGTTGGCGCGTTCGGGCGAAACGGCGCTCATCCGCTCGTTCGCCGAGGCGGTCCGCGATATTAACGAGCAAAAAGTGCGGCTTTACGAAAAAAAAGCAGAGCGGATCGAGTCGTTGTTTGCGGCGGTCGGCACGATCGAATCGGCGTTGCTTGTCAAGCTCGCCGACCGCATGGCGGCGCCGCAGTGGGGGCAGTTTGCCTATTCGTATTTGCTGATGCGGCGCCTGCTGCTCGAGCAGGAAGCGTTCATCCGCACGGGAGCTTCGGCGCTCTTTGAGCAAATGGCGCAAATCGCGTTCCCGCGCGCGAAAACGTTGACGAAAGAGCAAAAGCGGCATTTGCTCCGCTTTTGCCGCCGCTATATCGACGGCTGCCGGGAGGCGCTGTTTGCGGCGAAACTGCCGGTCAACGGCCTGCTGCAGCTCCGCGTGGCCGAGCTTTCCGGCGGGTTTCAAGCCATCGCCAAAAAGACGGTGGAAGAAGGGTAGAACGATGCATCAATCGAAAGAAGAGCGAGTCCATCGCGTATTTGAAAACATTTCTGCGCATTATGACCGGATGAACTCCGTCATCAGCTTCCGCCGCCACTTGAAGTGGCGCAAAGACGTGATGCGGCGGATGAATGTGCAAAAAGGCAAAAAAGCACTCGATGTGTGCTGTGGGACGGCTGACTGGACGATCGCCTTGGCGGAGGCGGTCGGTCCGGAAGGGGAAGTGTACGGCCTTGATTTCAGCGAAAACATGCTGAAAGTCGGCGAACAGAAGGTAAAAGCGCGCGGGTTGCATAATGTGAAGCTCATTCACGGCAATGCGATGCAACTGCCGTTTCCTGACAATTCGTTCGATTATGTGACGATCGGCTTCGGTTTGCGCAACGTCCCTGACTATATGACCGTGCTTAAGGAAATGCACCGGGTGACGAAGCCGGGCGGCATAACCGTCTGCCTGGAAACGTCGCAGCCGACGCTGTTCGGGTTTCGCCAGCTTTACTATTTTTACTTCCGGTTTATTATGCCGCTGTTTGGCAAGCTGCTGGCGAAAAGCTATGAGGAGTACTCGTGGCTGCAGGAATCGGCGCGCGAGTTTCCGGGGCGGGACGAGCTGGCCGAGATGTTCCGCGCCGCCGGTTTTGTCGATGTCGAGGTCAAACCGTACACGTTTGGCGTGGCGGCGATGCACTTGGGCTATAAACGGTGAGTTAAGGTGAACAACATGAAGTTAAAGGCGATGTATTCGTTTTTAAGCGATGATTTAGCGGCGGTCGAAGAGGAGCTTGAGCGGGCGGTTCAGTCGGAATACGGGCCGCTTGGGGAAGCGGCGCTCCATCTGTTGCAGGCGGGCGGAAAGCGGATCCGTCCCGTTTTTGTCTTGCTTGCCGCCCGCTTCGGCCAATATGACCTTGATCGGATGAAGCATGTTGCCGTTGCGCTCGAGCTCATTCATATGGCTTCGCTCGTCCACGACGATGTGATCGACGACGCCGATTTGCGCCGCGGCCGGCCGACGATCAAGGCGAAATGGAGCAACCGGTTCGCCATGTACACAGGGGATTATTTGTTTGCCCGCTCGCTCGAACGGATGGCGGAGCTCGGCAACCCGCGCGCCCATCAAGTGTTGGCGAAAACGATCGTGGAAGTGTGCCGCGGGGAAATTGAGCAAATTAAAGACAAGTACCGGTTTGATCAGCCGCTGCGCACGTATTTGCGGCGCATCCGTCGGAAAACGGCGCTGCTCATCGCCGCGAGCTGCCAGCTTGGCGCCCTCGCTGCTGGCGCGCCGGAGCCGATTGTGAAGCGGCTGTACTGGTTCGGCCATTATGTCGGCATGTCGTTTCAAATTACCGACGACATTCTCGATTTCACTGGGACGGAGGAACAGCTCGGCAAACCGGCCGGAAGCGACTTGCTGCAAGGAAACGTCACCCTTCCTGTGCTGTATGCCTTGAGCGATGAGCGGGTGAAGGCGGCCATTGCAGCTGTCGGTCCGGAAACGGACGTTGCGGAAATGGCGGCGGTCATTTCCGCCATTAAGCGGACGGACGCCATTGAGCGGTCGTATGCGTTAAGCGACCGTTACCTTGACAAGGCGCTTCACCTTCTTGACGGACTGCCGATGAATGAGGCGCGCGGCCTGTTGCGCGACCTCGCCCTTTACATCGGAAAAAGGGATTATTAACGCTTTCAAGGACGTTGTTGCCAATGGCGCGAAACAATGGTACTATGGTGGTTGGGAATCCGTTTCCTAGTACATACGACAGTAGGGGTGGAGAATGAATGGCAGAACGGACATTTTTAATGGTAAAGCCAGACGGGGTTCAGCGCAATTTGATCGGCGAAATTGTTTCGCGCTTTGAGAAAAAAGGCTTCCAGCTTGTTGGCGCGAAGCTGATGCAAGTGTCGCGCGAGCTGGCTGAGCAGCACTATGCCGAACATAAAGAGCGTCCGTTTTTCGGCGAGCTTGTCGACTTTATTACATCCGGGCCGGTGTTTGCGATGGTGTGGGAGGGCGAAAATGTAATCGCCGCCGCCCGGCAAATGATGGGGAAAACAAACCCGCAGGAAGCCGCACCGGGCACGATTCGCGGCGACTTCGGCTTGACGGTCGGCAAAAACGTCATTCACGGCTCCGATTCCCCGCAAAGCGCGGAACGCGAGATCAACCTGTTTTTCAAAGAAGAAGAGCTTCTCCACTATACAAAACTGTTGAACGAATGGCTCTATTAACAAAAAGACCGGCCGCCCATCGGCCGGTTTTTGCCGTTTTTGTACATTGACAGGGGAGAGGAACAGGCGACGATGGACGATTATGCGCAGTTCATTGCCAAAGTGAAGCGAAAAACAGGTATTGACTTATCGCTATATAAGGAAGCCCAGATGAGGCGGCGTTTGGCGTCGTTGTACATGAAAAAAGGGCTAAAGAGCTTTGCCGAGCTGTTTGCAGCGATGGAAAAAGAGCCGGCGCTATGGCATGAATGCTTGGATCGGATGACGATCAACGTCTCGGAGTTTTACCGGAACGCCAAGCGTTGGGAGGTGCTTGAGCACACCATTTTGCCGCGGCTATTGGCGGAAAACCCGCGCCCGAACGTGTGGAGCGCTGCCTGCTCAACCGGCGAGGAGCCGTATACGCTCGCGATGGTGCTCGCAAAACGATTGCCGCTTCACCGCGTGTCGGTGTTGGCGACCGACATTGACGATAATGCGCTCGCCCGCGCGCGCCTCGGTTTGTACAGCGAACGGTCGCTTGTAGAGTTGCCCGAGGAAATGAGAAAAAAGTTTTTTACGAAAGAAGGCGAGTATTATAAAATAGACGAAAAGATTAAACAAACGGTCAAGTTTCAAAAACACAACTTGCTC
Organism: Geobacillus lituanicus; assembly: GCF_050994965.1. Taxonomy (NCBI): domain Bacteria; kingdom Bacillati; phylum Bacillota; class Bacilli; order Caryophanales; family Anoxybacillaceae; genus Geobacillus; species Geobacillus lituanicus. The sequence goes on along the minus strand of NZ_CP194773.1, from coordinate 2,368,963 downwards.
GCGGATCCGTTTCCGCGCAACATGGATTTGATCGTTTGCCGCAACGTGCTCATTTATTTCACTGAAGAGGCGAAGCAGATGCTGTATCGGAAATTTCATGATGCGCTCCGGCCCGGGGGCGTGCTGTTTGTGGGGAGCACGGAGCAAATTTTTAACCCGTCCTTATACGGTTTCGAAGTCGAGGAGACGTTTTTTTATCGGAGAAAATAGCGGGTGCCGCGCTCTTTTTTTTACAGAAACTATTTTCATTTTTCAAATTTATGATATATTTTTACATAAACGCGTTAAAGAGCTGAAGGGAGAGACAAACATGCGCTACTTGACAGCAGGGGAGTCGCACGGGCCGCAATTGACGGCGATTTTGGAAGGAGTGCCGGCTGGGCTTGAGCTGCGCGCCGAGCATATCAACAAGGAGCTGGCGCGCCGGCAAAAAGGGTATGGGCGCGGGCGGCGCATGCAAATCGAAAAGGACGTGGTGAATATCACCGCCGGCGTCCGGCACGGGAAAACGCTCGGCTCGCCGATTGCGCTGGTTGTGGAAAACCGTGATTTTAAACATTGGCAAACGATTATGGCCGTTGAACCGATCGATGATGAAACGGAGATCAAACGAAAAGTGACGCGTCCGCGCCCGGGTCATGCCGATTTAAACGGCGCCCTGAAATACGGACATCGCGATATGCGCAATGTGCTTGAACGCTCATCGGCAAGGGAAACGACGGTGCGCGTGGCGGCCGGAGCGGTGGCGAAGCGCATTTTGGAGGAAGTGGGCATCCGCGTCGCCGGGCATGTCATCGAAATCGGCGGGGTGCGCGCCGAGAAGCTTGATTACCGCTCCCTGGAGGAATTGCAAAATGTGACAGAAGAGTCGCCGGTGCGCTGTTTTGATCCGGAAGCGGGACAAAAAATGATGGAAGCGATCGATTTGGCAAAGAAAAACGGTGATTCGATCGGCGGCATCGTCGAAGTGATTGTCGAAGGCGTTCCCGCCGGGGTCGGCAGCTACGTTCATTACGACCGGAAGCTCGATGCGAAAATCGCGGCGGCGATCGTCAGCATTAACGCCTTTAAAGGCGTCGAATTCGGGATCGGGTTTGAAGCGGCGCGCCGCCCGGGAAGCGAAGTGCACGACGAAATCATTTGGAGTCCGGAACAAGGCTTTTCGCGCCGGACGAACCGGGCGGGCGGCTTTGAAGGCGGGGTGACGACGGGAATGCCGATCGTCGTGCGCGGTGTAATGAAGCCGATTCCGACGCTGTACAAACCGCTGCAAAGCGTCGACATCGACACGAAAGAACCGTTTGCGGCAAGCATCGAGCGGTCGGACAGCTGCGCTGTGCCGGCGGCGAGCGTCGTCGCCGAAGCGGTCGTCGCCTGGGAAGTGGCGGCGGCGATCGTCAGCCAGTTCGGGCAAGACCGGATCGATTTGATTAAAGAAAACATCGAGCGCGCCCGCCGCTATGCAAAGGAGTTTTAACGATGATCGAACGGACGATTGAAACGGCGACGAAGCAATACCCGCTCCTCTTAGGCGACGGAGCGGTCCGCGCGTTGCCGTGCCTGCTTCGGGCGCTCTCCTGCCCGCCGGGGACGAAGATGTTGATCATCACCGACGATGTGGTGGCGCCTCTTTATTTGGACGAAGTGCGCGCCACGCTTGCCGCTGCCGGTTATGATGTGTATGCCTACATCATTCCAAACGGCGAGGCGGCGAAGTCGTTTGACAACTATTACGCCTGCCAGACGGCGGCTCTTCAGTGCGGCCTTGACCGCCGCTCGCTCATTGTCGCGCTTGGCGGCGGCGTCGTTGGCGATTTGGCCGGATTTGTGGCCGCCACCTATATGCGCGGCATCCGCTACATTCAAATGCCGACGACGCTTTTGGCCCACGACAGCGCCGTCGGCGGCAAAGTCGCCATCAACCATCCGCTTGGCAAAAATATGATCGGCGCTTTCCACCAGCCGGAAGCGGTCGTCTATGATACCGCCTTTTTGCGCACGCTGCCTGAGCGCGAGCTCCGTTCAGGATTTGCCGAGGTGATCAAACATGCGCTCATCCGCGACCGCCGCTTTTACGACTGGCTGCGCGCAGAAATCAAGACGCTCGCCGACTTGCAGGGCGGCAAGCTCGCCTATTGCATTGAAAAGGGCATTGATATTAAGGCGTCTGTCGTGCGTGAAGATGAAAAAGAAACCGGGGTGCGCGCCCATTTGAATTTCGGCCATACGCTCGGCCATGCGCTCGAGAGCGAGCTCGGCTACGGCGTGCTGACCCATGGGGAGGCGGTGGCGGTCGGCATGCTGTTTGCCATCTTGGTCAGCGAGCGGCTTTACGGCCGGTCATTTGCCGAGCACCGCTTTGCCGAATGGTTCGCTGCGTACGGCTTTCCGGTTTCGCTCCCCGACGGGCTGGGGCCTCACCGGTTGCTCGAGAAAATGAAAGGCGACAAAAAGGCGTACGCTGGGACGGTGCGGATGGTTCTTTTGCGTGAAATCGGCGATGTGGAAGTCGTGGAACTCGAAGATGACAAGCTGCTCGCGTGGCTGTGCGAGTTTGCTGGACAAGGGGGAGAGCGATGATCCGCGGCATTCGCGGGGCGATTACAGTGGAGCGAAACGAGGCCGGAGAAATTATAGCGGCAACGGAAACGTTGCTGCGCGAAATGGTCCGCGCCAACGATGTTGCCGCCCATGACGTTTCGTTCGTGCTCATTTCCGTCACTGACGACATCACGGCTGCGTTTCCGGCTCAAGCTTTGCGCCGCCTTGACGGCTGGACGTACGTGCCTGTCATGTGCACGCGAGAAATTCCAGTGCCCGGTTCGCTGCCGCGCTGCATCCGCGTCATGATGACGGTGGAGACAGACAAACGGCAAGATGAGATTTGCCACGTCTATTTAAAGGATGCAGCCATGCTGCGGCCGGATTTGTCGTTGACAAAAAAAACAGAAATGTAATATAGTTAAAATAACTTCTTTGCCCGCCGCCGGCGGGCTGCCAGAAGCCGAGCAAGAGCTGAGAACGAGTGCAGGGTAGATGAGAATGAGCGAGTTTAGCTGAGGTGAGCATTGGTTTCCTTTCGCTTGCATCTGCCCAAAGACGATGGTCTTTGGGCGTTTTCTTTCCCCATTTTCGCCTCATAAACTCTCATTCTCCGCCCGATGAATCAGAAAGGGAGGAGAAAGGGATGTCCATTGATCGGCTAGCCGCTTTTTTAGCGGATGCTCGCCAGTTTCGCACCATCCCGATCATGCGCAAATTTTTAGCCGATGTCATCGAACCGTTGCAAGTGTTTGCCAATTTGCGCGAGGAAGCGGTGTTTCTGCTTGAAAGCAAAGACGACGAATCGCCATGGGCGCGTTATTCGTTTATCGGCGTGGCCCCATTTTTGACGCTTGAGAGCGAGACAGGAGAAACGTTTTTGATCAAAGACGAGAACGGAAATGTCCAAATGACGGCGTCGACGTTGAAAGAAGCGTTTCAAGCGGTCGAGCGGGCGCTTTGCGTCAAGCCGCTCGCCGAAGCGGCGCCGTTTACGGGCGGCGCGGTCGGCTTTTTAGGCTATGATTTCATTTCCGCCATTGAAAAGGTGCCGCGCCATCGTGCCCCCGACCTAGCCATGAAAGCCGGGCATTTTGTGTTTTGCGAGTCGCTGTTCGCTTTTGATCACGAAAAACGCGAGCTGTCTCTCATTCATTATATCCGGTTGAAGGGTCATGAAACGATGCAGGAGAAAATCGCGATATACCGAGCCGCCGAAGAACGCATCGCCGCGCTGGCAGCGAAAGCGGCGCGCCCCCGGGCCGAACAGCCGCTGCTGCCGGCCGAAGACGAGGCCGAGCGGGCCGCCTTGTTCTCGAAAGCGTCGTCCAATTACGAAAAAGAGCAATTTTTGCGTGACGTCGAGGCGGTGAAACAGTATATTGCGGCCGGCGATGTGTTTCAGGCGGTGCTGTCGCAGCGGTTTTCCGTCCCGGTGCAAGCGGGTGGGTTCGCCATTTATCGCATCTTGCGCCACATCAACCCGTCGCCGTACATGTTTTATTTTCGGCTTGACGGCATTGAAATTGTCGGTAGTTCGCCGGAAAAGCTCATCCAAGTGCGCAACCGGCGCGCCGAGATCGACCCGATCGCCGGAACAAGGCGGCGCGGACGCTCGCCGGCGGAGGATGAAAAGCTCGCCGACGAGCTGTACCATGACCCGAAAGAGCGGGCGGAGCATTATATGCTCGTCGATTTGGCGCGCAATGACATCGGCCGGGTGGCGAAGTACGGAACGGTCGAGGTGCCGGTGTTGATGGAAATCGGCAAGTTCTCTCATGTGATGCATTTAATTTCCAAAGTCGTCGGCGTGCTTGACGACGACATCCACCCGATCGACGCGCTCTTGGCCGCTTTTCCGGCTGGAACGGTGAGCGGGGCGCCCAAAGTGCGGGCGATGCAAATCTTGCAGGAGCTCGAGCCGACCGCCCGAGGATTGTACGCTGGAGCGATCGCGTACATCGGCTTTGACGGCAGCATTGATTCGTGCATCGCCATCCGGACGGCGGTCATTAAAGACGGTTATGCGTACGTGCAGGCCGGCGCCGGCATTGTCGCCGACTCGGTTCCGGAGCTTGAATGGAAAGAGACGCGCAACAAGGCGAGCGCCCTCATTTACGCCATCGAACAAGCGGAACGATTATTTGCGAAAGGGGAACAGATCGTATGTTAAAGCGGTTGCTTTCCAAATGCGCGGAAGGGGAAACATTGACGGAAGCGGAAGCGTACGAAGCCATGAATGCCGTGATGTCCGGCGAGGCGACGGACAGCCAGATTGCGAGTTTGGTATCCATCTTGCGCGTGCGCGGCGAGACGGTCGATGAGATCGCCGGGTTTGTGCGGGCGATGCGCGATCGGATGACCACGATCGACGCCGGCGATGACGTCATCGACACGTGCGGGACGGGCGGCGACGGGGCGGCGACGTTCAACGTCTCGACAGCGGCGGCCATTGTCGTTTCGTCGCTCGGGGTCAAAGTCGCCAAGCACGGCAATCGCGCCGTTTCCTCGAAAAGCGGAAGCGCCGATGTGCTCGAGCGGCTCGGCATCGACATTCCCGCGTCGCCTGAGGCCGCCAAACAGGCGCTCGAAACAAAAGGATTGGCGTTTTTGTTCGCCCCCTTGTATCATGCGGCGATGAAATATGCTGCCGGCCCGCGGAAAGAGATCGGGTTTCGCACGATCTTCAATTTGATCGGCCCGCTGGCCAATCCGGCGCGTTGCAAGCGGCAAGTTATCGGCGTCTATTCGACCCGCTACGCCGAGAAGCTGGCGGAAACGATGCGCCGTCTCGGCTCTGAGCACGTGGTGTTTGTCACCGGCCGCGACGGGCTCGATGAGTGCAGCATCGCCGCTGAGACGGATGTTGTGGAACTGAAAGACGGTGACATTCGCCGTTTCGTCCTCACTCCGGAAAGCGTCGGCCTGCGGCGCGGCGGGCTCGCTGACGTGCAAGTGCGCAGTTCGGAGGAAAGCGCCGCACTGCTTGAAGCCGTCATGGACGGCACGGCGCCGGCGAGCGCGATCGATATCACCGCCCTCAACGCCGGCGTTGCGCTGTACGCAGCCGGCAAGGCGGAGACGATCGCCGCTGGGGTGGCGATGGCGAAAGATGCCATTTTGGCCAAAACGGCGTACGAGCAGCTGCAGCGCCTGCGCCGAAAGGAAGTGGTCCACGGTGCTTGAGCAAATTTTGGCAACCAAACGGGAAGAACTCGAAACATTGACCATGCCAGAACCGCTGCCGGAGCCGAAGCGCCGGCCGTTCGCCGCGGCGCTCCGGCGGCCGCGGCGGGCGCTCGGTTTGATCGCTGAAGTGAAAAAGGCGTCGCCGTCAAAAGGCCTCATTCGCGCCGATTTTGATCCGGCGGCCATCGCCAAAGCATACGAGCGCGCCGGAGCCGATGCGATCAGCGTGTTGACGGATGAACGTTACTTCCAGGGACACCGCAGCTATTTGCGCCTTGTGAAAGAAACGGTGGATATTCCGGTGCTGCGCAAAGATTTCATCATCGACCGCCGGCAAGTGGAAGAAAGCGCCCGGCTCGGGGCTGACGCGATTTTATTGATCGGCGAGGCGCTGGCGCCGGAAACGCTCGAGGCGCTTTACCGCGAGGCGTACGACATCGGGTTGGAATGCCTCGTCGAAGTGCACGCAAAAGAGACGCTCGAGCGGCTGCTTGACCGGTTCACTCCGGAAGTGATCGGCATTAACAACCGCGACTTGCATACGTTTGTGACGGCGCTTGAGGCGACAAAAGCGCTGGCGCCGCTTATTCCGCCGTCATGCGTTATCGTCAGCGAAAGCGGGATCAGCTCTTGGCGCGACGTCGAAACGGTCCGCTCGTACGGGGCGCAGGCGATGCTCGTCGGCGAGTCGCTCATGCGCCAGGCGGACGTCGAGCGGGCTGTCTACCGGCTGTTCGGGGAGGATGGCGGCCATGATCCGGCTTAAATATTGCGGCAACCGCTCCGCCGAAGATGTGCGGGCCGCCTTGGCAAGCGGGGCGGACTACCTCGGGTTTATTTTTGCGGACAGCAAGCGGCGCGTCTCGCCTGCTGAGGTGAAGCGCTGGCTGGCGTCAGCGCCGCTTGGCGGCAAACAGCTCGTCGGGGTGTTTGTCAATGCCGCGGCGGAGCAGATTGCCGCTGTCACTGCTGAATTGCCGCTTCATATCATCCAATGCCATGGCCGCGAGACGCCAACTGAGGTGGCTGCTGTGAAAGAAGTGACACGGCGCGCTGTTTGGAAGGCGATCCATCACGACGATGGAGCGCTTGAGGCGATGAAGCAGTACGCTGGGGTGGCTGATGGCTATGTTGTCGACAGCCGCGTCGCCGGCTTGTGGGGCGGGACCGGCGTCGCGTTCGACTGGGAGGCGGTGCCGCGCTATTTGGAAGAAGCGGCGCGCCAAGGCGTGCCCTGCTTCATCGCCGGCGGCGTCACACCGGACAATATTGAGCGACTGCTCCTCTACCGCCCGGATGGCATCGATATCAGCAGCGGCATTGAAACGGACGGGCGCAAAGATCCGAAAAAGATGAAACAGATTGAAGAAAAAATAACATATTGGGCTAAAGAAACAAAGGATGTTTTCGAAACCGCAGCGAACACATGCCCAGACAACGTTGGAGCATGTTTCACGTTTGGAAACAAGAAGGTGGGGATGAGTGATGGAACGTGTTCCGAATGAACATGGGCGGTTTGGCGATTTCGGCGGCAAGTTTGTCCCGGAGACGCTCATGCTTCCGCTTGAGGAAATCGAAGCCGAGCTTGACAAAGCGCTGGCGGACGAATCGTTCAAACAAGAATATATCCGCATTTTGCAGCACTACTCCGGGCGGCCGACTCCGCTCACGTTCGCGCCGAATTTGACACGGCAGCTTGGCGGCGCGAAAATGTATTTAAAGCGCGAAGATTTAAACCATACCGGCGCCCATAAAATCAACAATGCCATCGGCCAGGCGCTTTTGGCGAAACGGATGGGCAAGAAAAAGCTGATCGCGGAAACCGGCGCCGGCCAACATGGGGTGGCGGCCGCGACCGTGGCGGCCCATTTCGGGATGGACTGCATCGTCTTTATGGGAGAGGAAGACATCAAGCGGCAAGAGTTGAACGTATTTCGCATGAAGCTGCTTGGCGCGGAAGTGGTGCCGGTCTCAAGCGGCAACCGGACGTTGAAAGACGCGACAAACGAGGCGATTCGCTATTGGGTCGCCCATTGCGACGACCATTTTTACATGATCGGCTCGGTGGTCGGCCCGCACCCGTACCCGAAAATGGTGCGCGAGTTTCAACGCATCATTGGCGATGAGGCGAAAGAGCAGTTTCTCGCCTGCGAAGGGAAGCTGCCCGATGTCATCGTCGCTTGCGTTGGCGGCGGCAGCAACGCCATCGGCATGTTTTACCCGTTTTTGCAAGATGACGTCCGCCTTGTCGGGGTGGAAGCCGCCGGCAAAGGCATTGACACCCCTTACCATGCCGCGACGATCACGAAAGGGACGAAAGGGGTCATCCACGGGGCGATGACGTACTTGCTGCAGGATGAGTACGGGCAAATTGTCGAGCCGTACTCGATCTCAGCCGGCCTCGATTACCCCGGCGTCGGTCCGGAGCATGCCTATTTAGCGAGCATCGGCCGCGTCCGCTACGAAAGCGTGACCGACGAGGAAGCGGTCGCGGCGTTTCGGCTGCTGGCGCAAACAGAAGGCATCATTCCGGCGATTGAGTCGGCCCATGCGGTGGCGAAAGCCGTGGAGCTCGCCCAAGCGATGTCGCCGGATGAAACGGTGCTCATTTGCCTGTCCGGCCGCGGCGATAAAGACGTGCAAACGATGATGCGCCATCTTGGCGCGAAAGAAGGTGAAGATGTTGCTGCTATCCGTTAATCCGCCGCTGTTTATTCCCTTTATTGTCGCCGGCGACCCGTCGCCTGAGGTGACGGTGGATTTGGCCTTGGCGCTTGAGGAGGCCGGCGCCGATCTATTGGAGCTTGGCGTGCCGTACTCCGACCCGCTCGCCGACGGACCGACGATCCAGCGCGCCGCCGCCCGGGCGCTTGCCGGGAACATGACGTTGCCGAAAGCCATTCATCTCGTCGCCGAAATGCGAAAAAAGGGGGTAACCATTCCGATTATTCTCTTTACGTATTACAATCCTGTGTTACAATTAGGAGAAGAATCCTTTTTTGCTTTAGCGCGGGAAAATGGCGCCAACGGCGTGCTCATTCCCGATTTGCCGTTTGAAGAAAGCGGTCCGCTCCGCGAACTGGGCGAGCGGTTTGGCCTTCCGCTCATTTCGCTCGTCGCGCCGACGTCAAAGCAGCGGATTGAGCGGATCGCTTCGGCAGCGCAAGGGTTTTTGTATTGCGTTTCCTCGCTTGGCGTCACCGGTGTGCGCGAAACGTTGCCGGAGTCGCTTGGCGATTTTGTCAGTGAAGTCAAGCGGCATAGCCGTGTGCCGGTCGCTGTCGGGTTCGGCATCTCCACGCCCGAACAAGTGGCGATGCTGAAAGAGGTGTGCGATGGCGTCGTCATCGGCAGCGCCCTTGTGCAAAAAGTGGAACAGTTGGGGGAACGGCTGCTGGCGCCGGAAGAAAAAGAAGCGGCCATCGCCGAGTTTGCCGCCTACGCCCGCTCGCTCGCCGCGCCGCTTCACGCGCCGTGTTCTTTGCGCTAAAAGTTCCGATGATGAAGGAGTTGGCAACGCGAATGCAAGTGAAAGAGCAGCTTCGGGGACTTCCCCCATACCAGCCGGGAAAATCGATTGAGGAAGTGAAGCGGGAATACGGCCTTTCTGATATTATTAAACTAGCTTCCAATGAAAATCCGTATGGGTCGTCGCCGGCGGCCAAAGCGGCCATCGCCGCCGAGCTTGACCGTCTTGCCGTTTATCCGGACGGCTACGCCCGCACGCTGCGCGAAAAGGTGGCAACGCATCTTGGCGTCAAGGAAACGCAGCTTTTGTTTGGCAACGGCTCGGATGAAGTTGTGCAAATTTTTTGCCGCGCCTTTTTGGAGCCGGGCACGAATACGGTGATGGCGGCGCCGACATTTCCGCAATATCGCCATAACGCGGTCATCGAGCGGGCGGAAGTGCGCGAAGTGCCGCTTGTCGACGGGCGCCATGACTTAGAGGCGATGCTGTCTGCCATCGATGAACGGACGCGCCTCGTTTGGATTTGCAACCCGAACAACCCGACCGGCACGTATGTGAACGAAACGGAATTGCGCGCCTTTTTGGACCGCGTGCCGCCGCATGTGCTTGTCGTGTTGGATGAAGCGTATTATGAATACGTCACGGCTCCCGATTATCCACAGACGGTGCCGCTTTTAAATGAATACAGCCAGCTCGTGGTGATGCGCACGTTTTCAAAGGCGTACGGGCTCGCCGCGCTCCGTATCGGCTACGGCATCGCCAGCGAAGCGCTCATCCGCGCCGTTGAACCGGCGCGCGAGCCGTTTAACACGTCAACCGTCGCTCAAGCGGCCGCGGCGGCTGCGCTCGATGACCAGGCGTTCCTCCGCGCCTGCGTCGAACGAAACCGCGCCGAACTCGAGCGGTATTACCGCTTTTGCGACGAGCACGGCCTCAAGTACTATCCGTCGCAAACAAATTTTGTATTTATCGATTTCGGCATTGATGGCAATGAGGTGTTTCAATATTTGCTCGAGCGGGGCGTGATCGTCCGCTCCGGCCGGGCCCTCGGTTTGCCGACCGGTGTGCGCGTCACGATTGGCACGAAAGAGCAAAACGACCGAGTGTTTGAAACGATTGCTAGCATGCTGCGGGAAAAACAGCTCGCCTGACCGGCTTCGCGGCCGCCCAGGCGGAACGATGAGCCCGTTGCTTTTCAGAAGCAGCGGGCGTATGTTTACATACAAAGAAGGTGAGACCATTGGAAGGAAACGTGTTTATCGTCGGCCTCGGCTTAATCGGCGGGTCGATCGCCTTAGCCATTAAAAAGGCGCATCCAGCAGCAGTCGTCATCGGCTACGATGTCAACGGCCATCAGCTTGGTTTGGCGCGTTCGCTTAAGGTGATTGACGAAACGGCTCGCACGCTTGAGGATGGGTTTGCCGCCGCGGATTTGATTGTTCTTGCCACTCCGGTCATGCAGACTGAATCGATTTTAGCCGCCATGCCGATTGAGCAGCTGAAGCGCGGTGTGATCGTCACCGATGTTGGCAGCACGAAGCAGCGCATCGTCCAAGGCGCGCGCCGTCTGTTGGAGGCGGGCGTGGCGTTTATCGGCGGCCATCCGATGGCCGGATCGCATAAAAGCGGAGTGGCGGCCGCCCGCGCCCATTTGTTTGAAAACGCCTTTTACATTTTGACGCCGACGGATGATGTGCCGCTCGAACGGGTGGAAACGCTAAAACAATGGCTTTCCGGGACGAAGGCGCAGTTTGTCGTGTTAACGCCGGAAGAGCATGACCGCATCACCGGGGTGATCAGCCATTTTCCGCACTTGATTGCCGCCAGCCTCGTCCATCAGGCGCGCGAGTACGAAAGCAAAAACGCTCTTGTCAGCCGGCTTGCGGCCGGCGGCTTCCGCGATATTACGCGCATTGCATCGAGCAATCCGGAAATGTGGCGCGATATTCTCATTCATAATAAACGCGAGATGCTCGCGCTGTTTGACCGCTGGATGGCGGAGATGGAGCGGCTGCGCTCGTTTGTCGAGGAAGAAAACAGCATCGCCATTTACCATTACTTTCTCGAAGCCAAGCAGTTTCGCGATGGGCTGCCGGCGCGGACGAAAGGAGCGATCCCGTCGTTTTACGATTTGTATGTCGATGTGCCGGACTACCCGGGCGTCATTTCCGAGGTGACCGGCTATTTGGCGCAGGAAAACATCAGCATTACTAACATTCGCATTATTGAGACGCGCGAAGAAATTTACGGGGTGCTCCGCCTCAGCTTCCAAAGCGAAGACGACCGGGCGCGGGCGAAGGCGTGCCTCGCCAAGCATACGAACTATGCGACATATGAAGGATAGCAACGAAAAAACAATGGAGGGATGTTGCATGCAGCTGCCAACAAACGTGTCATCGCTCCGGGGGACGCTTGAAGTGCCCGGCGACAAATCGATTTCCCACCGCGCCGTCATGCTTGGGGCGCTCGCTTCCGGCCGGACGGTCATCGATCACTTTTTGCCCGGCGCCGATTGTTTAAGCACGATCGATTGTTTCCGCCGCCTTGGCGTCGACATCCGCCGGGACGGGACGCATGTTGTGGTTGAAGGAGCAGGGCCGGGCGGGCTGCGTGAGCCAAGTGCTGTGCTTGATGTCGGCAACTCCGGCACCACGGCGCGCCTGCTTTTAGGCATTTTGGCCGGACAGCCGTTTCACGCCTGTCTCATCGGCGACGAGTCGATCGCCAAGCGGCCGATGGCGCGAGTGACGAAGCCGCTTCGCGAAATGGGAGCGCACATTGACGGGCGCGATGGCGGGAATTATACGCCGCTTTCCATCCGCGGTGGTGCTCTCCGTCCGCTTCGCTACACCTCGCCGATCGCAAGCGCTCAAGTGAAATCGGCGATTTTGCTTGCCGGCTTGTTTGCCGACGGGGTGACGTCTGTGACCGAGCCGCACCGCTCGCGCGATCATACGGAGCGGATGGTTCGGCTGTTCGGCGGCGAGATGAAAGTGGATGGCTTGACCGTCTCGGTCGCCGGTCCGCAGCGTTTGCGCGGAACGCACGTTTACGTTCCCGGCGACATTTCCTCGGCCGCCTTTTTCCTTGCCGCAGGGGCCATTGTGCCGAACAGCGAAATTACGCTGAAAAACGTCGGCCTAAATCCGACGCGGACCGGCATTATTGACGTGCTCACACAAATGGGCGCTGAGATTGCAATTGAACATGTCCGCCATGAGGACACAGAGCCGGTCGGCGACATCACGGTCCGCACGTCGGCGCTTGGCGCCGTCGAAATTGGCGGCGACTTGATTCCAAGGTTGATCGATGAAATCCCCATCATCGCCTTGCTCGCGACGCAAGCCGAGGGGACGACGGTCATTAAAGACGCCAGTGAATTGAAAGTAAAAGAGACGAACCGAATCGATACAGTTGTTACGGAGCTGAAAAAGTTCGGCGCCGATATTGAAGCGACCGATGACGGCATGATCATCCGCGGCAAAACGCCGCTCGCGGCCGATGGGATCGTCGTAGACAGCCATGGCGACCACCGGATCGGCATGATGCTCGCCATCGCCGCCTGCTGCGCCAAAGGCACGGTCCGTCTTGAGCGTCCGGAGGCGGTCGCTGTCTCGTACCCGGCGTTTTTCTCTGATTTGCGCTCTTTAGTAAACGGGTGAGAACGAACGTCCAAGGATGGAGCGAAAGCGGGAGTAAACCCGCCGGCTGTTGATGCCCCCGCCCCAAGCGGGCGGGCGGTCATATTTTGCATTGTCCGTTCATATGTTGTCAATAAGAGGAATAATTGGCGCCGCTTTTTGAAAGCGGATACATTCCCCAACAGCCGGTGCGGCGCGGTTGGCGAGCGGCTCGGTTGCCGAAACGGCGATTGTCGATTATGATAAAACATGTTCCCGTTGTGCCGGTACATACCAATGCGGACAGCGAGGGCGGGAAGCGCCGCCCTGTCAGGCAACCTACTTGTCGTTGTAAGAGAGGTTTCGAAACCATGACACGTGTTGAACAAATCATTCGTCTAGTGGAAAACGGAAATGTTGACGAAGCGTTGGCGCTTGTGCCAAAAGTGAAAAAGTACGGCAGTGATGAGGAAAAATATACGCTGGCCGACTGTCTATACTCATGGGGGATGCTCGAGGAGGCAAAAGAGCTGCTCGAGGAACTGGCCAGCCGCTATCCGGATGACGGCGACGTCCGTCTGTTTTTGGCGGAAGTGTATACGGAGCTTGAAGCTGAAGACGAAGCGCTCGCCATTTTGATGGACATCAGCGAAGACGATCCGCAATTCGTCCGGGCGTGCCTGCTTGCGGCGGACCTGTATGAAATGCAAGGGCTGACCGAAGTCAGCGAACGGAAGCTAAAACAAGCGTACGAGAAAGCGCCGGATGAACCAGTCGTGCAATTCGCCTTAGCGGAGTTGTACTTTTCGCTCGGCGAGTACGCCAAAAGCGTGCCGCTTTATGAACAAGTGAGGAAAACGAACCGGGAGATCGCCGGCGTTTTGGTCGCTGAACGGCTCGCCGAGTCGCTCAGCCGCATCGGGGAGTTTGAGGCGGCGCTTCCGCACTATGAGGAGGCGCTTAACGAAAAAACGGACAGCCGGACGCTGTTCGCCTATGGGTTCACCGCCTTGCAGGCCGGCTATACGCAAACGGCCATTGACAAGCTTGGCGCCTTAAAAGAGCTTGATCCTGACTATGCTCCGCTTTACTTATATTTGGCCAAAGCGTATGAACAGGAAGGACAGCTTCAAAAAAGCTACGAAACGGTGCGGGAAGGCATCAGCATCGATGAATGGAACAAAGAGCTCCGCCTGTATGCCGGCAAGCTCGCGCTGAAACTGAACAAACCGGCCGAAGCGGAAGAGCAATTGCAAAAGGCGCTTGAAATCGACAATGGCTATGTCGAGGCGCTGACGGTGTTATCGGCGCTTTGGCTTCATGAGCAACGCTATGAGGACGTCGTGTCGCTCCTCGAGCGGGCGATGGCCGACGGCGAGTATGATCCGCAGTTTGAGTGGGATTTAGGGCGCGCCAAACACCGGTTGGAGCTGTATGATGATGCATTAAACCATTACGCCGAGGCATATAATTTCTTTAAGCATAACGTCGATTTTCTCGAAGAGTACGGATATTTTCTCATCGAAGAAGGAAATCGGGCCGCAGCGAGAGAAATATTTCAACAAATTGTTGCTCTCGACCCAAGCCATACGGAGGCGGCGGAGATGCTGCTTGAGCTCGAGGAGTAGGGGAGAAGCGGTGATCGAACCTCTTTCTTGGAAACCGATCGAGGGGGAAGCGCACAATGACGCACGTATCCGTCAATGAAAAAAAAGAATTCATCCGTTGGTTTTTAAGCCACTATCAGTTGAAGCGGCGCGAATGCGTCTGGATTTTAAACTATTTGATGAGCCACGACCAATTGATGCAAAAGGTGCACTTTGTCGAGAACGCCCAATATTGCCCGCGCGGCATCGTGATGTCGACCCATTGCGTGGATGACGTGCCGTTTCGCTTCTACAAAGGGAATGTGATGACGACCGATGCGGAGAAATCATTCCATGATATCCGCCTGAACCGCGACGAAGATATTTACATTCAGCTTAATTTCCGCGCTTCTTTTCATTCGCCGCAATATGTCGCCGTGCTTGAGGAAAATCCGTACGCGCCCAAACAGGCGCAAGTGAGCGAAAACGACCAGCGCCTGGCCGAGCAATTTTTGGAGCGGTCCATTTACGAGTTTCGGCGCGGACGGCTCATGAAACTGATTGACGAGGCGCTCGACCGCCATGATGAAGAGGCGTTCCGCCGCCTTACGGATGAATTGAACAACTTGTAACACCTTGCCGCCGGCAAGGTTTTTCTTTTGCCGAAAAATATGGTATGGTGATAAGGAACGAACTTTATGGCAAAGGGGAGTAACGATGAAATGGACAAGCGGGGACGTCGCCATCTACGAAAAAGAGCGCGACTACATTGATACGGCACTCATTCCGCTTTTGCCGGTGGCCATCGGCCAAGGAGCGAGGCGGCTCGCCTCGGGCGGGGAGCTCGTCGGGCTTGTGGCCGCCGAGGCTGAGCGGCAGCTGAGAGGCCGTGTGTTTTTGCTGCCGGCGTTTGTGTATTTTGCCGATGAACCGCGGCCATCGCTGGCAGAGCGGCTGGCGGGCTGGACAAGCCGGCTTGGACAAGAGGGGATGAAGCATGTGTTTTACGTGACGTGTGACCCGGCGTGGCAAGAGGGCGAAGAAGCTGACCGCGTTTGGCTCGTTCCGGACGTTCCGCTCGAGAGCATGGAGGAATCGTACAGGCACGAACTCGTCAAGGAGCAGGCGGCCGAGCTGATCCGCTTTTTCGTCAGCTGCTGGACAAAAAGGTAAGCTGGGCAAAGTCCGACGTTTTGCCGCCTGCGATATTGACCTTGCCCAGCAATTGAGCTATCATTAGAATGTCCTAGTTTTTCATATGTGTTATACATACAATCGTCCGGTGCGGACTTGACTTTGCATAGAGGGGGGAAGACGATGAGCGACAACAAACATCGTGTAACGAGACGTCAGTTTTTAAACTACACGCTGACCGGCGTCGGCGGTTTTATGGCAGCAGGGATGCTGATGCCGATGCTCCGTTTTGCTTTCGATCCGGTCTTGAAGGATGAAGCAGGGACGGAGATGGTCGCGGTGGCGGACGTCAAAGAAATTACGACCGAACCGAAGCGCTTCGACTTTAAAGTGAAGGTGAAAGACGCTTGGTACGAGTCGGAAGAGCCGAGATCAGCTTGGGTGTATAAGGATGAAAAAGGGGACATTATCGCCCTGTCACCGGTTTGTAAACACCTTGGCTGTACGGTCGACTGGAATACGGACAAAAACAACCCGAATCATTTCTTCTGTCCGTGCCACTACGGGCTCTATACGAAAGACGGCACGAACGTTCCGGGGACGCCGCCGACAGCTCCGCTTGACCGCTACGAGTTCGAAGTGAAAGACGGAAAGCTGTATTTAGGCAAGGCGAAACCACGAGGGGAGGCGTAATGCGTGTTAAACAAGCTGTATGACTGGGTCGATGAACGCTTAGATATTACGCCTTTATGGCGGGATATCGCCGATCACGAAGTTCCGGAGCACGTCAACCCGGCCCACCATTTTTCCGCCTTTGTCTATTGTTTCGGCGGACTGACGTTTTTTGTCACGGTCATTCAAATTTTGTCGGGCATGTTTTTGACGATGTACTATGTCCCGGATATTAAAAACGCATGGGAATCGGTGTATTATTTGCAAAACGAAGTAGCGTTCGGCCAGATCGTGCGCGGCATGCACCACTGGGGGGCAAGCTTGGTCATCGTCATGATGTTCTTACATACGCTGCGCGTCTTTTTCCAAGGGGCGTATAAAAAGCCGCGCGAGATGAACTGGATCGTCGGCGTATTGATCTTTATGGTGATGATGGGTCTTGGCTTTACCGGTTACTTGTTGCCATGGGATATGAAAGCGCTGTTCGCGACGAAAGTCGGTTTGCAAATCGCGGAGGCGACGCCGCTTATCGGTCCGGCGATCAAAACGCTGTTGGCTGGAGATCCGGAAATTGTCGGCGCGCAAACGTTGACGCGCTTCTTTGCCATTCACGTCTTCTTCTTGCCGGCCGCTTTGCTCGGCTTAATGGCAGCGCACTTTTTGATGATTCGTAGACAAGGCATTTCCGGTCCGCTATGATCGGTCGGCCCGCGTTTCGAGGCGATAGAAAAAAGGAGGGAATCACGCAATGCATCGCGGAAAAGGAATGAAATTTGTCGGCGATTCCCGTGTTCCCGCGGTAAGAAAACCGAATATTCCGAAGGACTATTCAGAGTACCCCGGGAAAACGGAAGTGTTTTGGCCGAACTTCCTGCTCAAGGAATGGCTTGTCGGTTCGGTCTTTCTCGTCGGTTTCTTATGCTTGACGGTCGCCCACCCGTCGCCGCTTGAGCGGGTCGCTGACCCGACGGACACGACGTACGTGCCGCTGCCTGACTGGTATTTCTTGTTCTTATACCAATTGCTCAAATACTCGTATGCGTCCGGTCCGTATACGGTTATCGGTGCGATCGTCATGCCGGGGCTGGCGTTTGCCGCTTTGCTGCTGGCGCCGTTTTTGGATCGCGGTCCGGAGCGCCGTCCTTGGAAGCGCCCGGTGGCAACCGGCATGATGTTGTTGGCGCTCGCTTCTATTGTTTATTTGACATGGGAAGCGGTCGTCACACACGACTGGAAAAAAGCAGCTGAGCAAGGGAAAATTCGTGCGGAAGTGGAAATTGATACGAACGCGGAAGGCTATAAAATCGCCCAAGCGAACACATGTACATCGTGTCACGGACAAAACTTGTCCGGCGGCGCCGGCCCGTCGCTCATCGGCACCGGCTTGACGCCGGAAGAGATCGCGAAGATCGCCAAAGAAGGGAAAGGCAGCATGCCAGGTGGCATTTTTAAAGGCACGGATGAAGAGCTGAAAAAAATGGCGGAATTCATCGCCGGCTTAAAAGCGGAATAATTCGTTCGGCACGGAAAAGCTGACTCGCGTTAGTCAGCTTTTTTCGTGCCTACATTGAACCGAGATGAGGTGCAGACGATGGCATGGCTTTATGCAATATTGGCCGCCCGGCCGGTTGTTTGGCTGCTGTTGTTCGTGAATGCCGCCGGCACCGTTTACGGCTATTATTGGTACCGCTATCAACTTGCGGGGACGCCGCCCGTCTTTTTGCCGTTTGTTCCCGACAGCCCGACGGCGAGCCTTTTTTTTGTGCTCGTCCTCGCCGCTTGGCTGCTGGGCCGATCCTCGCCGCTGTTTGAGGCGCTCGCGTTGGTGACGCTTGTCAAATACGGGATTTGGGCCGTCGTCATGAACGTGCTCGTTTGGCGCGTCACGGGGACGCTCGATTGGGCTGGCTGGATGCTCGTTGTGTCGCACGGGGCGATGGCGGTCGAAGGCGCACTGTACGCTTCGTTTTATCGATTTCGCTCCGTCCATCTCGCCTTGGCGGCGGTTTGGACGCTGCATAACGATGTCATCGATTACGTGTTTGGCATGATGCCTCGTTACCATATGTTGGAACGATACGCCGATCAAATTGGCTATTTTACCTTTTGGTTGAGCATGGCTTCCATTGCCGCTGCGTATTGGCTTGGCATCCGCGTGCGGCGGCAGCCGCTTTTGCCAGGCGGCCGCATCGATTTCCGTCCGAAAGCGGAATAGAAAATTCAGCCGCGTCTTGATGGCGGTTCCTTGGTCTACTCTTGTCCACTCCTTCATACATTGTAGTAATGAATGAGGGAGGGACGATGATGAAACGAATCGGGCTGGCCATGTTGTTATCGTTCATCTTTTTATGGCCAGCGCTCGTTGGCGCGGCCGGACGACCAAGCGGTTGGGAGCAGCTGGACGATATTTCCGACGAGGCGCTGCAGTTAGGGAAAAACGAGCGTTTTGCCGAAGCAAAAGAGGTGCTCCTCTATTTTTCTGAACGATTTTTTGCCCTTGAGGCGAAAAAACGGTTGAAAACGGCCGATGAGCTGCGGGCGGTGACTGTCACGCACGAACATGCCGTCAAAGCCATGACAGCGCCGATTCCAGACGAGGGCAAGGTCGCTGCTCTTACACAGTTCCGCCTTGTCGTCGATGCTGTTCACTCCACCTATCAACCGCTCTGGTCCGAGATGGAACCCGCCGTCATGGAGGCGTTTGCCGTGATGGAACAGGCGGCGGAGCGCGGAGAGAGGAAGGCGTATGCGGCTGCCCTTCGCCAGTTTATGGATCGCTATGCCTTGATTGAGCCGAGCGTGAAAATCGATGTGCCTCCGGAAGAAGCGAAAAAGGTCGACCATGACCTCGAAGTGCTGCAAGGCGCTTCGTTTTGGCGGCTTGGCCAAAGCGAGCAGCGCGAGCAGCTTGCTGCCGCGCGCCGCAATATAGAAGCGTTGTTTGACGGGGTGAAAAAGGACGAAGCCGACCCGTCGCTCATTTGGGTCATGATTTCGACCGGTGGAATGATCGTCTTAACGTTGACGTATGTCGGCTGGCGGAAGTACAGAGGAGAAAAAGAGGCGAAGCGGGCGCGGCAGCCGGAAGAATAGGAGCCGGCTTGCTTTCAAGAGGGGGAATGGTTTCCCCCTCTTTTTTATTTTGACGGCTGCGCGGCACCTGGCAAGCCGGGCATGCCCCGAGATGTTGAGGACAGGGACTTAGTCCTTATTGCTCCAGCGGCCGCTTGTGCTCATCGAGCGTAAACCCTTCGCCGAGCACGTCGTGCACATCGGTGACCGCGACAAAGGCGTGCGGATCGACGGACATAATGACGCTTTTGAGGCGGGGCAATTCGTTTTTGGCCACGACGCAATACAGCACGTCACGGTCGCGTTTCGTATACGAGCCGCGCCCTTTGAGCACAGTGACGCCGCGCTCCATCTCTGTCAAGATCCGGTTGGCGATCTCTTCGCTTTTTTCTGAGATGATGGTCGCCCCTTTTGCCGCATAGCCGCCTTCCTGCAGAAAATCAATGACCCGGGCGGCGATAAAGACGGCGACCAACGTATACATCGCCTCGCGGTATGACAGGTAAAGAAGAAGCGACAACGTGATGACGGCGGCGTCAAAGGCAAACATCGTTTTGCCCATGCTGATGCCTTTGTATTTATGGACGAGGCGGGCGATAATGTCGACGCCGCCGGTTGTGCCGCCGTAGCGGAAAATAATGCCGAGGCCGACGCCGATAAACACGCCGGCAAACAGCGCTGCCAGCGTCATGTCGTGACGGAGCGGCATATGGATCATGTAGCGTTGGAAGATCGATAAAAAAATGGAAACCGCGACCGTGCCGATGACAGTATAAAGAAACGTCTGGCGGCCGAGCAACCTCCAACCGATCAAAAAGAGCGGAATATTGAGCGCCAGGTTGGTGATGGCCGGATCAAAACCAAACAAAAAATAAAGAAGAAGCGTAATGCCGGTGAAGCCGCCTTCCGCCAAGTTGTTTTGCATGTTGAAATGGACGAGCCCAAAGGCAAAAATGGCAGCGCCGAGCAAAATAAACAAACTGTTTTTGATCTTTAAGCCGAAAACCATATCGTCCCTCCGTCCGCAAAAATAGTCGGCGTCTTCATTATAGAGGAACTTGTCCGCCCAGGCAATGATGGCGCGGAAGCGCGATGATTTGGCACAAGGCGAAAACATTTGTCAAATGCGCTGCTTTTCGTTAACATGGAAACAGGCGAGGTGATGGCCATGCAGGAGAAAACGATGAAACAGATGCAGCGTGAAGTAGACGAATACATCAGCCAGTTTAAGGAAGGCTATTTCAGCCCTCTCGCCATGCTGGCGCGGCTGACCGAAGAGCTCGGCGAACTGGCGCGAGAGGTGAACCACTACTACGGGGAAAAACCGAAAAAGGCGACCGAACAAGAAAAAACGGTGGAAGAAGAGCTGGGCGATTTGCTGTTTGTGCTCATTTGTTTTGCCAATTCGCTCGGCATTGATTTGCAGGCGGCGCACGATCGGGTGATGGACAAGTTTCGCACCCGCGACCGCGACCGCTGGACGCGGAAGGAGGAAGAATCATGACGATTCGCATCGTCATCGCGGGGCCGCGCGGCCGCATGGGCCGCGCGGCGGTGGCGCTCGTGCAAAAAACAGATCATTTCGAGCTGGCTGCGGTCATTGACCGCCGCTATGATGGCCAAAATTTGGCTGACATCGAAGGGTTTGCCGGCGTCAATGCCCCCATTTACACCGATGCCGCCCGTTGCTTTGTCGAGGTGAAGCCGGATGTGCTCATCGATTTGACGACGCCGGAAGTTGGAAAGCGGCATGCGGAGCTGGCGCTGCGTTACGGCGTTCGTCCGGTTGTCGGCACGACGGGATTCACGCCGGAAGAGATCGAGCGGCTGACCGAGCTCGCTGAGGCGAACAACATCGGCGCCATCATCGCGCCCAACTTTGCCATCGGCGCGGTGCTGATGATGAAATTCGCCCGCATGGCGGCCAAATATTTCACGGATGTAGAAATTATCGAGCTGCACCATGACCAAAAGCTGGATGCTCCGTCCGGAACGGCGTTGAAAACGGCGCAGCTCATCGCCGAGGTCCGTCCGTCGAAAAAGCAAGGTCATCCGGACGAAAAAGAAACGCTTGAAGGGGCGCGCGGAGCCGCGTACGACGGCATTCCGATCCACAGCGTCCGCCTGCCGGGGTTTGTCGCCCATCAAGAAGTCATTTTTGGCGGCGACGGTCAGACGTTGACGATCCGCCATGACTCGTTTCATCGGAGTTCATTTATGTCCGGGGTAAAGCTTGCCGTCGAGACGGTCATGCATTTACATACGCTTGTGTATGGGCTTGAACATATTTTAGAATAGCGCGGCTTGCGCAAACGAGGGAGGGGGAAACGTGAAAATCGCCTTGATTGCCCACGACAAGAAAAAAGAGGACATGGTCGCCTTTGCGACCGCCTATGCGCCCGTGCTGGCCAACCATGAACTGTATGCCACCGGCACGACCGGGCTGCGCATTCAGGAGGCGACCGGCCTTGCCGTCCACCGCTTCCAGTCCGGACCGTACGGGGGCGACCAAGAAATTGGGGCGATGATCGCCCGCAATGAAATGGACCTTGTCATTTTTTTCCGCGACCCGCTGACCGCCCAGCCGCACGAGCCGGACATCAGCGCGTTGATGCGCCTTTGCGACGTCTATGCCGTGCCGTTGGCGACGAACATCGGTACGGCCGAGCTGCTCATCCGTGCGTTGGAGCGCGGCGATTTGGCATGGCGCAGCATTGTGCGCGGCCGAACAAAAGGCGGGGAGGAATCGAAAACAGAAAGGTGACAGCGATGACGGAAACGTGTGATTTATTGGCGTTTGGCGCCCATCCGGATGATGTTGAAATCGGCATGGGCGGAACGATCGCCAAATACACGCGCCGCGGTTTTCGGGTGATCATTTGCGATTTGACGAAGGCGGAGCTGTCGTCCAACGGCACGGTCGACGAGCGGCAGAAAGAGGCGGCCGAGGCGGCCCGGCGGCTTGGCGTGGCGCTTCGCCTCAACCTCGGGCTGCCGGACCGCGGCCTTTTGATCGGGGAAGAGGCGATTCGCCGCATCGTGTCGGTCATCCGCCGCTACCGCCCGCGCGTCGTCTTTGCTCCGTATTGGGTCGACCGTCATCCCGACCATGGGCAATGCGCCCGCCTTGTCGAGGAGGCGGTCTTTTCTGCCGGCATCCGCCGCTACGGCGCTGGGGAGCTTGGCGACGCCCACCGCGTCCGCGCTATGTATTATTACATGATCAATGCGTTTGAACGGCCGCATTTTCTGATCGATATTAGCGAGACGGTCGGCGACAAGCTGGCGAGCCTGCGCGCGTATGAAAGCCAATTTGAAAAGCGGCCCGGTTCGGTGGACACGCCGCTGACAAACGGCTACATCGAGACGGTGGAAAGCCGCGAGCGTTGGTTTGGCCAGCAAATTGGCACCGCCTATGCCGAAGGGTTTTTGTCCAAAACGCCGATTCATCTTTTTGATTTATTCGAGGGGGCGCGATGAAGCTGAAAATCGGGATTGTTTGTTATCCGACAGTCGGAGGCTCAGGGGTCGTTGCCACCGAGCTCGGCAAGCTGCTGGCCGAAAAAGGGCATGAGATCCATTTTATTTCCTCGAGCATGCCGTTTCGGTTGAACAAAGTATATGGAAACATTTATTACCATGAAGTGAACGTCAATCAGTATTCGGTCTTTCAGTATCCGCCGTACGATTTGGCCCTTGCCAACAAAATCGCGGCGGTGGCCAAGCGCGAACGGCTCGATGTGCTTCATGCCCATTACGCCGTCCCGCACGCCGTTTGCGCCGTGCTGGCGCGACAAATGGTCGGCGAGCTGCCGATCGTCACGACGCTGCACGGCACCGATATTACCGTCTTGGGTTATGATCCGTCGCTGTCTGACATGATCAAGTTCGGCATTGAGCAGTCCGATATCGTCACCGCGGTGTCTGACGCCCTCATGCGGCAGACGTACGAGCTGCTCGATGTGCAAAAACCGATCTATACGGTGTACAACTTTGTCGACGAACGCGTGTACCGCCGTCGGGAGGCCGGCCATTTGCGGCGGGAATACGGCATCAGTGAACAGGAAAAGGTCGTGATCCATGTCTCCAACTTTCGGAAAGTGAAGCGCGTGCCCGATGTCGTGCGGGCGTTTGCCATCGTCCGCCGCCATATGCCGGCCAAGCTCTTGCTTGTCGGCGACGGCCCAGAAATGACCGTCGTCTGCCGGCTTGTCAAAGAGCTCGGGCTCAACGGCGATGTCCGATTTTTGGGGAAACAGGACAAACTCGAAGAGCTGTACTCGATCAGCGATGTGATGATGCTCTTGTCGGAAAAAGAAAGCTTCGGGCTCGTCCTGCTCGAAGCGATGGCGTGCGGCGTTCCGTGCATCGGCACCGCCATCGGCGGCATTCCGGAAGTGATCGAAGACGGAAAAAGCGGGTTTTTATGTCCGCTTGGCGATGTTGAAGAAGCGGCTCGGCGGACGCTTATGCTGCTAACCGACCGCCGCCTTCATCAAGAGATGGCGCGCCAGGCCGTGCAAACGGTCGAGCAAAAGTTTCGTTCGTCCGACATCGTCGGGCAATATGAACAGCTGTACATTTCGCTCGCCGCAAGGAAGGTGAAATGATGAAACCGCCGTTTCAAGAGGCGCTCGGCATCATTCAACAGCTGAAACAGCATGGCGATGACGCCTATTTCGTCGGCGGAGCGGTGCGTGATTTGCTGCTTGGACGCCCGATCGGCGATGTGGATATTGCGACAAGCGCCTTGCCGGAAGACGTTATGGCGATTTTTCCAAAGACGATCGATGTCGGCTCGAAACACGGCACGGTCGTCGTTGTCCATAAAGGAAAAGCGTATGAAGTGACAACATTTCGCACGGACGGCGACTATGAGGACTACCGCCGTCCGGAGTCGGTGACGTTTGTCCGCTCGCTTGAGGAAGACTTAAAACGGCGCGATTTTACGATGAATGCCATCGCCATGGACGAATATGGGGCTATCATTGATCCGTTTGGAGGGCGAGAGGCGATTCGCCGGCGAATCATTCGCACCGTCGGAGAGGCGGAAAAGCGGTTTCGTGAAGATGCGCTTCGCATGATGCGGGCCGTTCGCTTTGTCAGCCAGCTCGGATTTGCGCTTGCGCCGGATACGGAACAGGCGATCGTCCAAAACGCTCCGCTTTTGGCCCACATTTCAGTCGAGCGGATGACGATGGAGATGGAAAAGCTGCTCGGCGGTCCGTTTGCCGCCAGGGCGCTGCCGCTGTTGGCCGAAACCGGATTGAACGCTTACTTGCCTGGTTTGGCAGGGAAAGAGAAGCAACTGCGTCTGGCGGCGGCTTATCGTTGGCCATGGCTTGCCGCGCGCGAAGAACGGTGGGCGCTTTTGTGCCATGCGCTTGGTGTGCAGGAAAGCCGGCCGTTTTTGCGCGCGTGGAAGCTCTCGAACAAAGTGGTCGACGAAGCGGGCGCCATTTTGACGGCGTTGGCTGACATTCCACGGCCGGAAGCATGGACGAACGAACAGCTGTTTTCCGCCGGCCTTGAGCGGGCGCTCTCGGTGGAAACAGTGCGCGCCGCCTTCACCGGCGCGCCGCCTGGGCCATGGCATGAGAAACTGCGCCGCCGCTTTGCCTCCTTGCCGATCAAAACGAAAGGGGAGCTGGCGGTCAACGGAAAAGACGTGATCGAGTGGGTCGGGAAACCGGCCGGCCCGTGGGTGAAAGAGGCGCTGGACGCCATATGGCGGGCGGTCGTCAACGGAGAAGTCGAGAACGAGAAGGAGCGGATTTACGCATGGCTCATGGAGCGCAATCGGACACGCGAAAAAAACTGTTAGAGCTGTTTGCAGAAGCGAACGGCGAGTTTTTGTCGGGACAAAAAATCAGCGAACGGCTCGGCTGTTCGCGGGCGGCCGTATGGAAACACATCGAGGAGCTGCGCAAAGAAGGCTTTGAACTCGAAGCGGTGCGCCGCCTTGGCTATCGGATCGTAAGCACGCCGGATAAGGTGACGGCGAATGAAATCCAGCTCGGCCTGAAAACGGAAACGCTCGGCCATACGATCCATTTTTTCGAGGAAGTCGATTCCACGCAGCGCATCGCCGCCAAGCTGGCGTACGAAGGGGCGCCGGAGGGGACGCTGGTCGTCGCGGAAGAGCAAAAAGCCGGCCGCGGGCGCCTCGATCGGAAATGGTTTTCTCCGAAAGGAACCGGCATTTGGATGAGCCTTATTTTGCGCCCGCCCATCCCCCCGCAGCGGGCGCCGCAATTGACGCTGCTTGTGGCGGTGGCCATTAGCCAAGCCATTCAAGAAGTGACCGGGCTTGTCCCGGATATTAAATGGCCGAACGACATTTTGCTTCACGGCAAAAAAGGCGTCGGCATTTTAACCGAGCTGCAGGCCGATCCCGACCGCGTCCACTCGGTCATCGTCGGCATCGGCATTAACGTCAATCAAACAGCGGAACAATTTCCCGAGGACATTCGCGCCATCGCCACGTCGCTTGCCATTGAAAAAGGCGAACGCATCAAGCGTGCGCCGCTCATTCAAGAAATTTTGCTCCGCATCGAGCGGCTGTATAAGCAATATTTGGCGCACGGCTTCCGCTCCATCAAGCTTCTTTGGGAAGGGTATGCGGTTTCGATCGGCAAGCCGGTGACGGCAAGAACGCTGGGCGGCACGATTCGCGGCATCGCCCGCGGCATCACCGAAGACGGGCTGCTCATTCTCGAAGATGAGGAGCAAAACACCCATTATATTCACTCAGCCGATATTCAGTTGTAAATTGCCACTAGAAAAAATGTGACAATTTTGTTAAAATACAAGGCGAGGAAAGGGCAGTATCTTTGTCAAGAAAGAGCTGCACCGAGGCTGGCAACATGAATAAATGGTTGAGACGATCTGCCTTGATCCTTACTCGAAGGACTGGGACAGAGGGGTGAACGAAACCGACGGCGGTTTATGGCGTCCTTCTTTCTCAAGGCGGGAAAGAAGGACGTTTTGTTTCGGTCGCGTCACCTCCTCTGCAACAAAAGGGGAGGGAGTCAATGTGAAGACGAAAACGGATTTTTTTCGCATGAAACAGACAGGCGAGCCCATCGTCATGGTGACCGCCTATGATTTTCCATCGGCCAAGCTCGCGGAGCAAGCCGGGGTGGACATGATTTTGGTCGGCGACTCGCTCGGCATGGTCGTGCTTGGCTATGACTCGACGATTCCGGTGACGGTTGAGGACATGATTCATCATACGAAGGCGGTGCGGCGGGGCGCGCCCAACACGTTTGTCGTCACGGACATGCCGTTTATGTCCTACCATGCGTCGAAAGAGGAAGCGTTGCAAAACGCCCGGCGCATCATGCAGCAATCGGGGGCGAACGCCGTCAAAGTGGAAGGAGCCGATGAAGTTACCGGCGTCATCGCCGCGCTGACGAAAGCCGGCGTGCCGGTCGTCGCCCACCTCGGGCTGACACCGCAGTCGGTCGGCGTCCTCGGCGGCTACAAAGTGCAAGGCAAAGATGCGGAAAGCGCCAAAAAGCTTATGGATGATGCGAAACAGTGCGAACAAGCGGGCGCGATCGCCTTGGTGCTCGAATGCGTGCCAAGGCAGCTTGGCGCCGCCATTGCCCGGGAGCTTCATATTCCTGTCATCGGCATCGGCGCCGGGGCCGAGGTGGACGGCCAAGTGCTCGTGTATCATGATGTGCTCGGCTACGGTGTTGACCGTGTGCCGAAGTTTGTCAAACAATACGCCGTCATTCAAGATGCCGTCGTCCAGGCATTGGCCAACTATGTCGCCGATGTCAAACTGCGACAGTTTCCAGAGCCGGCGCACGCGTTTACCATGAAGGAAGAAGAATGGGTGGCGTTATACGGAGGAAAGCAATGATGATCGTTGTCGACCGCATTGCGACAATGCAGGCGTTGATGCGCCAATATCGCCGCGAAGGAAAAACGATTGGGTTCGTCCCGACGATGGGCTATTTGCACGATGGGCACGCCGCGCTCATCGACCGGGCGCGCGAAGAGAACGATATCGTTGTGCTCAGCATTTTTGTCAACCCGCTTCAGTTTGGACCGAACGAAGATTTTGCCCGCTACCCGCGCGATTTTGAGCGTGACCGGCGCATCGCCGGCCAGCATGGCGTGGACGTATTGTTTCACCCGGAGGCGGACGAAATGTATCCGGCGCCGCTCTCGGTGCAAGCGGTCGTCAAGGCGCGCACCGATGTGTTGTGTGGGCGGTCGCGGCCCGGTCATTTCGACGGCGTGGCGACCGTGCTCATTAAGCTGTTCAATATCGTCATGCCGGACCGCGCCTATTTCGGGATGAAAGACGCCCAGCAGGTGGCCGTTGTCGCCGGCTTAATCCGCGACTTTAATTTTCCGATCGAGCTCGTGCCGGTGCCGACGGTGCGCGAGACCGACGGGCTGGCGAAAAGCTCGCGCAACGTTTATTTATCGCCGCAGGAGCGAAAGGAAGCGCCGGCGCTCTACGAGGCGCTTAAGGCCGCAGCAGCGGCTGTTGACCGCGGGGAGCGGAACGCGGAAGCCATCCGCCGCCTCGTGCGGGAGCATATTGAGGCGCATACGCATGCGGAAATCGATTATGTTGAAGTATGCTCATATCCCGATTTAACGCCGCTTTCGGCGCTCGCCGGAACGGTGCTCATTGCGGTTGCCGTCCGGTTTGCAGGCGCCCGCTTGATCGATAACATCATGGTCGAGTTGCCTGCAGCGGACAGGCGAGGGGAGTAAAGGGGGGATCGTCCATGTTTCGTACGCTCATGAACGCCAAAATTCATCGCGCCCGTGTGACGGAAGCGAACCTGGATTACGTCGGCAGCATTACCATCGATGAAGATATTTTGGACGCCGTCGGCATGGTGGCTAATGAAAAAGTGCAGGTGGTCAACAATAATAATGGAGCCCGCTTTGAAACGTATATCATCCCCGGGGAGCGCGGCAGCGGCGTCTTTTGCCTAAACGGCGCGGCCGCCCGCCTCGTGCAAAAAGGGGATATCATCATCGTAATTTCGTATGCGCTCGTTCCGGAAGAAAAAGTCGCCGCGCATCGTCCGAAAATCGCCATTATGGACGAACACAACCGGATCGCGCAGCTTATCGCCGAAGAGCCGGCACATACGATTTTATAATGTGGTCAAAAAGGGGCTTTCCGCCCCTTTTCGTTTTGAGGTGATCGTTTATGGCAATGCGCTTTGTCATTATTGATTTGGAGACAACCGGAAACGGGCCGAAAAAGGGCGACCGGATCATCCAGCTCGGCATGGCGGTGGTGGAAGGCCGCTCGATCGTGGCGCGGTTTGCCAGCTTTTTCAACCCTGAACAGCCGATCCCGCCGTTCATCCAACAGCTGACCAATATTGACGAGCAGACCGTTGAAGAGGCGCCGCTGTTTGCCGATAAAGCGGGCGAGATTGCCGCCATGATGAAGGGGGCGTATTTCGTCGCGCATAACGTCGATTTTGATTTGCCGTTTTTGCAGGCGGAGCTCGAGCGGGCCGGGCGTCCGCCGTTTGCCGGTCCGACGATCGATACGGTGGAACTTGCGCGCATCGTGCTGCCGTCGGCGGAAAGCTACAAGCTTGGCGATTTGGCGAAACAGCTCGGCCTTCGCCATGATCGCCCGCACCAGGCGGACAGCGATGCGGAAGTGACCGCCAAACTGTTCATTGCCCTGCTCGGACGGCTGCACCGCCTGCCCTTGTTGACGCTTGAACAGCTGCGCCGCCTCGCCCGCCATTTGAAAAGCGACATTTATTCGCTCTTGGACGCCGTCATTGCGGAAAAACGAAAAGAAGCGCCAGTGGATGACACGGTCGCGGTATACCGCGGCATTGCGCTGAAAAAACCGGCGCCAAAGCCGGATGACGGCAGACGGCATTCCCTTTCCGCCTCGTTTGCTGCTTTTTATGAACAGGCGCCGCCCCTTCCGCTTCCTGGCTACAAACGACGTGAAGGGCAGTGGGAGATGATGCGGCTTGTCTATGAGGCGCTGTCGACGTCTCAGCATGCGCTCATTGAGGCGGGAACCGGGCTCGGCAAATCGCTCGCCTACTTGATTCCCGCCGCCTTTTTTGCCGGTGAGCGCCAGGAGCGGGTCGTGGTAAGCACGCATACGCTTCAGCTGCAAGAGCAGCTCATCCGCCGCGATTTGCCCGTGCTGCGGCAAGTCGTGCCGTTTCCGCTTCGGGTCGCCGTCTTGAAAGGGAAGCAAAACTACCTTTCCCTCGACAAGTTCGTTTCGTTTTTGTCTGAACCGTGCGATACGTATGATGCGGCGCTGTTGAAGTGCCAGCTGCTCGTCTGGCTGCTTGAGACAGACAGCGGCGATTTGGACGAATTGAATGTGTCGTCCGGCGCCCGTCTTTTGTTGTCAGAGCTGGCCATTGGCGAGGGGGAAGACGGCGGGAGGCATCATTTTTTCGCCCAAGCGAAACAACGCGCCGAGCGGGCGAATATTGTCATTACGAACCACGCGTTTTTGCTTCATGATTTGACAGCTTCTTCGCCGCTTTTGCCGCCGTTTCGCCATCTTGTCATTGATGAGGCCCATCGGCTCGAGGACGCTGCCGCCCATTCGTTTGGCGAACGGATTGACTACGTGTCTTTTCGTCTGCTGACGGCCAAAATAGCGCAAACGCTTGGAAAATGGCCGGAAGCGGAGCACGGTGAAGCGGAAGACGCGATCGCCCGCTGCCAACGGCGTTTGGAAGAGCTGCAATTTGAAGGGGACGAGCTGTTCCGTTTGCTGCGCCGCTATGCGCTTGCGAAAAAGCCGGCGCGGGCCGGCCGTTGCCGCTGCCGTTTTTCCCCGGCTGACGAGGGCGGCCGGACGTGGCAGGCAGCGACGGAGTTATGCTGGCGTCTGCGCGACTCGGCAGCGGCGCTATGCGGTGCCGCGATGCCGCTTGTGTCAGCGCCCGCCGCGGATGGTTCTCCGCTGCCTGCTTCGCTGGCAGCGGATTTGGCGGCGTTGGAGCGACAGCTGGCAACGCTTGTCCGGCTGTTGACGGAAACGGATCCCAGCGCCGTCCGCTGGATCGAAGCGGATGAGAAAGGGGCGGCGAACGCCGTCCGCCTTTATTCCCAGCCGGTCGACCTCGCCGATTTTTTTGCGGACCGGCTGTTTATGAAAAAGCGGAGCGTCATTTTGACTTCCGCAACGCTTACGGTTCGCGGGCGTTTCGCGTATATGACGAGGCGCCTCGGGTTGGACGAGTTTTATCCGCTGTGCCGCTCGTTTCCGGCGCCGTTTCGCTACGAGGAACAGGCTGCGCTCTTTGTGCCGGCGGACATGCCGCTCGCTTCCGCTGTTTCGGTCGAGACGTATGCCGAGGCGGCAGCGGCGGCCATCACAGCAGTCGCCCGGCGCGTCGGCCGGCGGCTGCTTGTGCTGTTTCCATCGTACGAATTGTTGAAAATGACCGTCGAGGCGTTAAAAAACGACGAGGCGGACGAACCATTTGTCTTGATCGCTCAAGGGGTGCAAAGCGGCAGTCCGGCCAAGCTCATCCGGACGTTTTTGCAGTTTGAGCGCGCTGTGCTGTTTGGGACGAGCGGTTTTTGGGAGGGGGTCGATTTGCCGGGGGATGCGCTTGATGCGCTCATCATCGCGCGTTTGCCGTTTGCTCCTCCGGACGATCCGGTGATGGAAGCGAAAAGCGAACGCATTCGTGCACGGGGAGGCGATCCGTTTTATGAGCTGTCGCTTCCCGAGGCCGTCCTCCGATTGAAGCAAGGCGTCGGCCGTCTCATCCGCACCGAGCGCGACAAGGGAGTGGTGTTCGTCCTTGACCGCCGGTTGACGAACGCTCCGTACCGAGCGGACTTTCTCGCGTCGCTGCCGCCGCTTCCTGTGCATGAGGGTGGACTTTTGGAGCTGCTCGATGCGGCGGACGCCTGGCTTTGGCAAGGCCGCCGGCCCAATGGCGTTTAGGGCATGTCGTCGCTTCCTTCTCATAAAGAGAGGGGAAACGGTGCAATCTAAAGATGGCAGGCAGCAAAAAAATTCCCCGCATCGAGCGGGGCGGAAGGAAGCAAATTTGCGTTGGCGGTGTAGGCGGGCAAATTTGTTATGAAATGGTCGGACAAACCTGCTATAATAGGGAAGAAGCACAACTGCGATGCTGGCAGCCTGCGGCTTTCGCTGCCTGGCTGCAGATCTGCTGTATTTGTATTGTTGCCGGAGCCGCCGGCCTGTATAAGTAACAAAATTTGCGCCGCACAGGAGGAAGCGACGAAAATGGAAAGCAAAATTGAAGTGCTCGCCACCGTCAAAGTCCAGCATTCCGACGATTTGTACAAAATTGTCGACTGCTTGAACCGGACGCTGAAGCGCAACAATTTAATGTTTGGCCTTGCTTTGGATGAGAACGACAAACGACAGGCCGTCTTCACGATTTACCGGACGTGATCGCGATGAAAAAATGGGGATGGTTGGCTCTCCTTTTTTTTGGTTTCCTCATTTGGCAGGCATGGTCGATTTATGGAGAGGCGATGGCGCCCAAACGGTCCATGGCGGAACACGCGCTTGCGCGGGCGAGGGAGGCAGTCGGATTGATTGACGTCAAGAAAGTCTATACATATTATGGGGATGAAGCGTACACTGTATTCATCGGCCGGACGAAGCAAGAAAAAACGGACGTCGTCGTTTGGGTGCCGGAAAAAGGAGGAAATGTCGTCGTCAAGCGGGCGGACAGCGGCATCAGCGAAGCAAAAGCGCGCGCCATTTTAGAGCGCGACCGCCGCCCGCAGCAGATCATTGACGCGACGCTCGGCATGGAAAAAGGCGTGCCTCTTTGGGAGTTGACATATATCGATTCGGAAGGAAGGTATTCGTTTTATTACCTTCATTTCACCGATGGCGCGTTCTTGAAGAGGTACAGTTTTCAACGATGAGGACATGAGGGGGAAGAAGCGATGAAACTGGCAAAACGGGTGGCGTCGCTGACGCCATCGGCGACATTGGCCATTACGGCGAAAGCGAAAGAATTGAAAGCGGCTGGATACGACGTGATCGGCCTCGGGGCCGGAGAGCCGGATTTCAATACGCCGCGGCACATTCTCGATGCAGCGGTAAGAGCGATGAACGAAGGGCATACGAAATATACGCCCTCGGGCGGGCTGCCGGCGCTGAAGGCGGAAATCATCAAAAAGTTTGCCCGCGATCAAGGGCTTGAGTATGAGCCGGCGGAAGTGATTGTATGCGTCGGGGCGAAGCACGCCCTTTACACCCTCTTTCAAGTGCTGCTCGACGAGGGCGATGAGGTCATCATCCCGACGCCGTATTGGGTCAGCTACCCGGAACAAGTGAAGCTCGCCGGCGGCGTTCCCGTTTATGTGGAAGGGCTGGAACAACACGATTTCAAAATTACGCCAGAGCAGCTGAAGCAGGCGATCACGCCGCGGACGAAGGCGGTCATCATCAACTCGCCGAGCAACCCGACCGGCATGATTTACACGGCCGAAGAACTGAAGGCGCTCGGTGACATTTGCTTAGAATACGGCCTCTTGATCGTCTCCGACGAAATTTATGAAAAGCTGATTTACGGCGGAGCGAAGCATGTCTCGATCGCTGAGCTGGCGCCGGAGCTGAAAGCGCAGACCGTCATCATCAACGGGGTGTCGAAGTCGCATTCGATGACGGGATGGCGCATCGGGTATGCGGCAGGTCCAAAAGAAATCATCAAAGCGATGACCGACTTGGCGAGCCACAGTACATCCAACCCGACGTCAATCGCCCAATACGCGGCCATCGCCGCGTACAGCGGCCCGCAGGATCCGGTGGAAGAAATGCGCCGGGCGTTTGAAGAGCGGCTCCATATCATTTACGACAAGCTTGTGCAAATTCCAGGGTTTACATGCGTCAAGCCGCAAGGGGCGTTTTACTTGTTCCCGAACGCCCGCAAAGCGGCGGAGATGGCGGGCTGCCGCACGGTCGACGAGTTCGTCGCCGTCTTGCTCGAAGAGGCGAAAGTCGCCCTCGTGCCCGGCTCCGGGTTTGGAGCGCCGGACAATGTCCGCCTGTCGTATGCGACTTCGCTTGAGGCGCTGGAAACGGCGGTGGAACGCATCCGCCGATTCATGGAAGCGCGCGCGTAACCAAATCCACGCGGGGCAGGGTGGATATGCTGTCAGGCGGCAACGGCCGGTGCAGTACAAAGCGCGGCATTTCGCCGCCCCGCCCTGGCCGTTGCTGCCGTGTTGGCGCAACGGTATAATAGCGAATGATGGACGTGTCAATCATTGGAGGGAATAAGTACGTGAGAACGACGATTGCGGAAGTAAACCAATATGTCGGCCGGCAAGTCACGATCGGCGCCTGGCTGGCCAATAAGCGCTCGAGCGGAAAAATCGCCTTTTTGCAGCTGCGCGACGGGACGGGCTTCATTCAAGGCGTCGTCGAAAAGGCGAACGTCTCAGAGGAAGTATTCCAACGCGCGAAAACGTTGACGCAAGAAACATCGCTGTATGTGACCGGAACAGTGCGCATTGACGAGCGCTCGCCGTTCGGCTACGAACTGTCGGTTACGGACTTGCAAGTCATCGATGAAGCGGTCGATTACCCGATTACGCCAAAGGAGCACGGCGTCGAATTTTTGATGGACCATCGCCATTTATGGCTTCGGTCGCGGCGTCAGCATGCCATTATGAAAATCCGCAACGAGGTCATTCGGGCAACGTACGAGTTTTTCAACGACCGCGGGTTCGTCAAAGTCGATGCGCCGATTTTGACCGGCAGCGCGCCGGAAGGAACGACCGAGCTGTTCCACACGAAATATTTCGATGAAGACGCGTATTTGTCGCAAAGCGGCCAGCTGTATATGGAGGCAGCGGCGATGGCGCTCGGCAAAGTATTTTCATTCGGCCCGACGTTTCGCGCTGAAAAGTCGAAAACGCGCCGCCATTTGATCGAATTTTGGATGGTCGAGCCGGAAATGGCGTTTTACGAGTTTGAAGACAACTTGCGGCTGCAGGAAGAGTACGTCTCCTATCTTGTGCAGTCGGTGCTCAGCCGCTGCCGGCTCGAGCTTGGGCGGCTTGAGCGCGATGTGTCCAAACTTGAGTTGGTCACGCCGCCGTTTCCGCGCCTGACGTATGACGAAGCGATCAAGCTTTTGCACGACAAAGGGTTCACCGACATCGAGTGGGGCGACGACTTCGGCGCGCCGCATGAGACGGCCATTGCGGAAAGTTTCGAGAAGCCGGTCTTTATCACTCATTACCCGACGTCATTAAAGCCGTTTTATATGCAGCCGGATCCGAAGCGGCCGGACGTTGTGTTGTGCGCCGACCTCATTGCCCCGGAAGGGTACGGGGAAATTATCGGCGGCTCGGAGCGTATCCATGATTATGACTTGTTAAAGCAACGCCTTGAGGAACACCATTTGCCGCTTGAGGCGTATGAATGGTATTTGGATTTGCGCAAATACGGATCGGTGCCGCACTCTGGGTTCGGGCTCGGCCTTGAGCGCACGGTCGCTTGGATTTGCGGCGTCGAGCATGTGCGTGAAACGATCCCATTCCCGCGCCTTCTCAACCGTTTGTATCCGTAACCCCCCTGCAAAAAGGGGGTTTTTTTGCCGCCGGCATGTTATACTATAGTTGAGGTGCATCGGCATGGAAAAGAAAAAGGTGGCCGAATGGTTGGCGCAAGGAAGCGTCACCGTTCCAAAGCTGTTATTGAACCATTATAAACAGCTTGGCTTGAGCGAGGCGGAACTCGTGCTACTTTTGCATATGCAGTCGTTTTTTGAGCAAGGGATCACCTTTCCGACGCCGGCGGAGCTAGCCGAGAGAATGACGGTCCCGGCGGCGGAGTGCATGGAAATGATGCGCCGCCTTTTGCGAAAGGGGATGGTGGCCATTGAGGAGCATACGGACGAACGCGGCATCCGCAGCGAAAAGTATACGCTCGAACCGCTTTGGGAGCAGCTGGTTCACCATTTGTATGCAGAAGCGGCCAAGGATGAGCGCGGCGGCCAGCAGGAGGAGGAAAGCCTATATACGGTTTTTGAGCAAGAATTTGGCCGCCCGCTCTCCCCGTTTGAGTGCGAAACGCTCGCGATGTGGATCGACCAAGACGGCCATGAACCGGCCATCATTAAAGCTGCGCTGCGCGAGGCGGTGCTGTCGGGAAAACTGAACTTTCGCTACATCGACCGCATTTTGTTTGAGTGGAAAAAGAACGGCATCCGCACGATCGAGCAGGCGCACGATTACGGCAAAAAATTCCGCAAGCCGAAACCGCTCGCCCGCCCGGCGAAACAGGAGACAGGAGAATTTAAGCAGACGATTCCGTTTTTCAACTGGCTTGACTCGTAAACGAGAGCGCAGTCTCTCGTTTTTGTTTGGCCAAAATCGCGAAATGCTCGTATGGATGGCCAAACATCGCGAAAGGAGGAGAGAGGGATGCTGACGAAGCAGCAAATCCGCTGCTGTTTGGACGTGATGGCGGACATGTTTCCCAATGCCCATTGCGAACTTGTGCACCGCAATCCGTTCGAACTGTTGATCGCGGTCGTTTTGTCAGCGCAATGCACCGATGCGCTCGTCAATAAGGTGACGAAACATTTGTTTGAAAAATACCGAACGCCGCACGATTACATCGCGGTGCCGCTTGAAGAGCTGGAGCAAGACATCCGATCGATCGGATTATACCGGAACAAAGCGAAAAATATTCAAAAGTTGTGCGCGATGCTGATTGAGGAGTACAACGGTGAGGTGCCGCGCGACCGCGATGAATTGATGAAGCTGCCGGGCGTCGGAAGGAAGACGGCCAACGTCGTCGTCTCCGTGGCATTTGGCGTGCCGGCCATCGCCGTTGATACGCATGTCGAGCGGGTCAGCAAGCGGCTCGGCTTTTGCCGTTGGGACGCGTCAGTTCTGGAAGTGGAACAAACGTTGATGAAAACCATTCCAAAGGAAGAATGGTCGATCACCCACCACCGGATGATTTTTTTCGGCCGCTACCATTGCAAGGCGCAGGCGCCGCAATGCCCGGTATGCCCGCTTCTTCATTTATGTCGCGAGGGAAAAAAGCGGATGCGAAAGAGGGAAAACAAACGTGCGCGTGCCGACTGAATGGGCTCGCCCGCTTTTTCCCGGACGGGCATATTTCTAGGCAAGTCGCCATGAAAAAGCGGATGGCTTATCGGGCCATCCGCTTTTTTGAGGCAGGTGATCTCACTGGCGGCTTCCATTTCTCATGCCAGCATTGCCGCTGTTTCCTGATTGTGGATTGGTCGGCGTCGTTGGGGTTGTTGGTGTCGTCGGCGTTGTTGCGCCGCCATCCCCTTGGCCGTTGTCTTCGCCGCCATCATCGCGATCTTCGTTGCCATTGCCGTTGTTTCCGCTATTTCCGCCATTGTTGTTATTTTGATTGTTTCCATTGCCCCCATGATCATCGCCGTTATCCCCGTTCGTGCCGCCATTTCCGGCGCCACGGTTGTTGCCATCACCGTTCGCTCCATTGCCCGGCGCCGTCGGCTGCTCGCCGCCAGGGATGCGGATGCTCGTGATCGCCGGCTTGCTCATCCGCTCGCCTTCCTTGGCATAGACGGCGATCGTGTACGAAGCCCCTGGCGCCACGTTCGTAACTGTCACGCCTAAATCTTTGGTCGTGACCGTTTCCGTATGCCCTTGCTCGTCTTTGATGCGCACTTCAAACAGCGTGTCGTCGGTTTTCTCATCATACGACCAAGAGACGGAAATCATGTTGGCAGCTTGGTCGTACGAAGCGGCCAACCCTTTGACAGCCGGGAGCTCTTCCGGCTCATCTTTTGAGACTTCTGTCGGTTCGGTGCCGCGCACGAACAATTCATACGTAATGTCGCTTTCAGGCGTGTATTTGCCGGCAAGTTTCGGCGGATTCGTGCCTTTTTTGATCGGCAGTTTGACGACGCTGTCCGGCCGCTGAAACTCTCCGCTGCCATCGTCGAGATGGGACATCAGATCTTTCAGCAAGAGCTTCGGAATGCGCTGCTCCTGATCCCCTAATGTAGCTGTTTCGCTTTTTTTGCTGAAGCCGACCCAAATGGCCGCCGTGTAGTTTGGCGTATAGCCGATAATCCAGCTGTCCGGTACATCGTCCCGTTTGAGGCCAAACTTCGCGCCGTCTTTGCCGTAGTTTGTCGTTCCGGTCTTGCCGGCGAGCTCCAACCCTGGAACATAGGCGGACCGCCCAGTGCCAGAGCGGATGACCGATTTAAGCATGTCGGTAATCATGTATGCGGTGTAATCATGCATGACTCGCTTCGGTTTTGGCTTTAAGTCCATTTCCGTGCCGTCTGGGAAGACGATTTTCGTCACCGCATACGGCTTCGTGTAAACGCCGTTGTTGCCGAAGGCGGCGTAGGCGCCGGCCATCTGCAACGGCGATACGTAGCGCGATACGCCGCCGATTGCGTACGGCTCATATACTTCGTCAAAGCCCATGCCGAGCCGGTTGGCAAACTCTCTCGCCCGCTCCTTGCCGACCGCTTGGAACGTTTTTAACGCCGGGATGTTGCGCGACCATGTGAGGGCATCGCGCACCGTCACCGGTCCGGCGTAGCGCCCGCCGGCGTTGCGGATCGGGGTGCCGTCGGAGTACGTATACGGCTCGTCAACAAGAATGTGCGCGGTTGACCATTTTAAATATTCGATCGCCGGCCCGTAGTCCAAAATCGGCTTAATCGTTGAACCGGGCTGGCCGACAGGCTGAATTGCGTAGTTGAAACCGAACTCGATGTTGTCGCGGTGGCGTCCCCCGCCTAATGCGCGAATGGCGCCCGTTTTCGTGTCGACGAGGGCGATTCCCGACTGCAAATCTTTTTTGGCGGTAAAATGTTGATCGGAGTTTAATAGCTTTTCAACGTACGATTGCGCCTCTTGATCAAGCGTCGTGTAAATTTTCAGCCCGTCTTCAAAGACGTTGACATTGGCTTTGTCCGTCACTTCTTTGATCACTTCGTCAATGAAGGCGTCGTATGGCACGGAATTTTGCGGCTTTTTCCGCTCGGTGAGCATCGATTTGATCGGCACCTGCTTCGCTTTTTCCGCTTCTTCCGCACTGATAAAGCCATGTTTCACCATGAGCGACAAGACAGTGTCGCGCCGTTTTTTCGCCGCCTCCGGATGATCGTACGGGTTGTACCGGTTCGGGCTTTGCGGCATGCCGGCCAAGAGCGCTGCCTCGGGGAGCGTCAGCTCTTTTAAGTTCGTTTTGCCGAAGTAATATTCCGCCGCCCGGGCGACGCCATAAATGCCGTCTGAGTAATAAATTTTGTTCAAGTACATTTCCAAAATTTCGTGCTTCGAATACTTTTGCTCAAGCTGCAAGGCGAGCCACGCTTCTTGCGCTTTCCGCTCCAACGTTTTCTTTGGTGAGAGGAACGTCATTTTCACGACTTGCTGGGTGATCGTGCTACCGCCTTCCGCGCCGAACCCTTCGCGAATATTGGCGATGACCGCGCCGGCTAGACGGACGATGTCGATGCCGTGATGCTCGTAAAAGCGGGCGTCTTCGGTCGCCAATACCGCATTTTCCAGCACTTTCGGCACGTCCTTGTATGAGATGTACGTCCGTTTGTAACCGCCCAGCTCGGCGACTTTCTTTCCGCTCATATCGTACACGGTCGACGAGAGCGGATCTTTAATTTTCGCCTCATCGAGCGGAGGGGCGTCCTTGACAAAGTAGGCGAACGCAGCCACCCCCCCGATGGCGCCAAGGGCGATCATCAGCACTATCGCAATGGCGATCGCTTTCAACCAGGACCTCCCTCTTTTCTTTTTCGCCTTCTTTTGTTTCGTCTGTTTCGCTGCCTGCTTTCGTTCCACACGAGAACGATATTCACCAGACATAAGCAAATCCTGCCTTTCTTACAAGTTTTCACCTTAAGCGGTGAAGTACACGTTTTCTATTACACTAATATAATCAATTCTCGGCTGGTAGCCAAGCGGGATATAATGCCCGTATTGTTCGATTTCCCGTTTTGGGATCGACTTTCTTCCCCCGGCTTCTTGCTCATTCCAGCGGGCAATTAAGTGGGAGGCGTCAAGCAAATACGTTTCATTGAGCAGGGAAAAACGCAAAATCGCAAAGCAAATGCCGCCGTGGGCCATGACTTGCGCCATATGGCGGATTTGGTGAGCGTGGAAATTTTTCAGCGGAAACGACGTTTTGTTTCTCGTCTCCTTTGCCTCAAAGTCGATGTATTTGCCGCGATAGATGCCGTTGTAGTCGGTCGTCGACGCCTGCCGGAAATAGGCCTCTTTGATGACGGCGGCGCTCCGTTTCGGATAATCGACGCGGACGATTTGCACCGGAGTCGGCTTTTTATGGATGACGGCGATGCCGTGCTCCCGATAATATTCATTCGTCGCGTTTAAGTCGTCTTCGAGCGTCATGCCGCGGTTGGCATAGCCGGCTGCCGCCGGCGGTCGCACCGCGCTCGTTCCGTTTCCGCGGTATTCTTTTCCTCCTGGATATTTGAGTGCCATCGCGTTCATCTCCTTTGAATGGTTTTTATTATACCATACGCTCGGAAAAGATGCGCCTTTTTTCTTCCCTACGGCTGCGCCTGCTCTTGTTGTCGAATGGCGGCCGCATCCCGCTTTCTTTGCCGAATCTGTTCTACTTTTGTCGCTGCAGCAGGGAGTGATCCCCTTGGACGCGAATGGAATATCATCACGCCAGAAATGGGGGAGAGGAAATGGAAAAACGGCTAGTGAAAAAAGAAGAGATTGAAAAGCAGCTTCAGGAAATCGTCGCGCTCATCGAGCAGGTGGACGCGAAAATGGAAAGGGTGATCGCGGATGTCATTGAGGAGCGGTACGCCCAAAACAAAAAGCACCTCGCGCATCTTGAAGGGCGGATCGCCGGCGTCGAACGGCGGCTTGATGGGAAAAAAGCGAACGCGGAGCGGCCGTTGCCGTCAAAACTGTATTTTGTGTAAACAGCCGGCGGCAGAAACGCTGTCCCCTCGGCTGCGGGGACAGCGTTTTCCTTTTACGTATCTTTTCCTGTTGTGATCGAGACAGGGCCGCCTTCAGCCGTCGCGACTGTGTTGATTTCATATTCGACCCGCTCGGTATGCTTCGGCGGCGCCGGCTCGCCATGTTTCGGTTTTTCGTGGTCATGTCCTTTCAATTTATGGTTGAAATGGACGCCTCGGCCCATTGCCCAACACCCCCCTTGCTTATTACGATGGGGATTTCAGGCCGAAAGTATGCAAAAAAAAGAAGGGAAAAACTCCCTCGAGACCTAAAGTCCAGCGTATTCTTCCGTTTCGTCCGGCTGACAGGCGCCGGCTTGTTCCAGCTCGCGCACTAAGTCGCGATATTGGGCAAGCGAAATTTCCCCGCGCAAATAAAGGCGACGGGCGAAATCGAGCAGTTCGTTCGCCTCAGCCGGCTCGCAATGTTTGACCGCCATGAACTTATGTTTCAATTCCGTGATGCTCATTGATGCTTTTCCCCCTTCCCCTTTTTTACATCGTACCATGAAAATAGGAGGAAAGGGCGATTTCCGAAAATTAAAACTTCCGACAAGAGGTTACATGTCCGCGCGCACGCGGCCCAGTATACACACATATATTAGTGGCAGCTGATCCCCTGTTTTCGCTGGGGGAATCGATGATCAAAGATGGGGGAGGACACACATGCACCGTTATCCGCGACAAATTTCGCCGCCGCCCGCCCACGGACCATACAGCTTCGGCGGCCATTGGCCCTACTCATACGGCTGGCCCTTCCACCTTCCGTCGGCGCCCATTCATTGGCCATATGCTTCGCCATTCCACGCTGCCGCGCCTTCGCACCCGATGCCATACCCGAAACCAGGGCCGCTGCTGCCGCCGCCGCGCCCGTCTTTTCTCGCCCAGTTAAAAAACAGTGACGGGACGTATGATATTAACAAAATGATGAACACGATGGGGCAGATGATCAATGTCGTCAATCAAGTCAACGGCATGTTAAAAGGGCTGCTCAGCACGTTTAAAGAGTAACGAAGCCGCTCCCCCAGCGGAGCGGCTTTGCCCTGTCAAATGAGCAGCTCGTACACTTCATTCAGCTGGTAGACGCGCTCATAATCGCGCTCATCCATCGCGTAGCGGATTTCATGGGGCAAAATGCGATCCAAAAAGGCGCTCTCTTCTTGCGTCAAGTCGCGAACAAACTCGCCCTCGCCCCGGTACGGTTTGCTGATCAGCTTTTTGTAAATACGCTTTGGCGTCTCATCATGGCAGTCCAAATAATTGGACAAAATTTCCCGCAAATAGGCGAGCGTTTGTTCCATCACGATCCGCCCCCTTCAAAAAACGAGACAAACGTTCGACTGACGTTTGGTTTGCCTTCCGCATACGGGTTTTCTTCTGTGATGCGGTCTGGATCGAGATTCGTTTTGATGACAAGCCGCGGCTCAGCGGACGGCTCATTGATCAGCCGGTCGTTCAACTGTTTGAAATCGGGCAGTTTGGCCATTCGTTTTGCACCTCCTAACAGTAGCGTAGCTTAGCAGTGTCGAAAGTATGTATGGCGCGGTTATGTTCCGAAAAAACGCGCAACCTAATCGCAGACGGCAAGGAGGTGACAGACAGTGACCAACCGCAACGACAACCGGGAACGGAAAAATAAGTATCCACACAATCGTGAAGAAATCGCCAAGGAATGGGACATCCAAAAAGATCCGACGCCGGAACACAACAACCGGTATGGAAGCCCTTCGCATAAACAATAGAAGCCCGATAGGAAAAAAGCCGCTCCCGACATGGGGAACGGCCTTTTTAATGGCTTGGGTGGACGGAAGGCGCTTCTTTGGATTTTAATCGATACCGATGTATTTCCGTTTTTGCGGCAGGCGAATGACGAGTGTACCGTTTTGGAATGAAGCTTTCACTTCATGTTCGGCCACCGGATACGGAAACGGAATCATCCTCGCCACGCGCCGCCGCTGCTGGCGCCGTTCGTATACATGGCCGCTGTCGTCGGACGATTCGATCGTTTCATGGTGATCGATGACAAGTTGCAACCCATCTTCATGCCACTGCAGGCTAATTTGATCCCGCTTGATGTCCGGCAGACGGACGATGATTTGA
This sequence comes from Geobacillus lituanicus, assembly GCF_050994965.1. Classification (NCBI taxonomy): domain Bacteria; kingdom Bacillati; phylum Bacillota; class Bacilli; order Caryophanales; family Anoxybacillaceae; genus Geobacillus; species Geobacillus lituanicus. Next base: position 2,326,596 of record NZ_CP194773.1, on the reverse strand, counting down.
TAGTCGCGCTTCGTTTCTTTCACCTCGATCGGGATGTACGCTGCGGCAAATGTTTGGGCGAAGTAATCGTCAAGCGTTTCAAACAGTTTTTGCAATGGTCGTTCATCGAACCATTGGTTCACGAGTTTCCGCAAATGATGGAACGGGTGATTGCCGTCTCCGTTTGCAGGCGGTTGAAACGGTCCGTTCATTGCACTCCCTCTCTTTCCATTCCGCAAAGTGGCAAGGTTCCTCCGCCCGCCGTTTCCGCCGCTTGGACGGCCGGCAGCCATAGAGGCGATCCGCTTTATTGTCAATGTATGTACGGACGGGAAAAAAAGTCACTTTCCGCTTTTTTTAGCGATTTCTCATGCGGTTTTAACCCGTTTGGAATATAATGACACCACCATCTATGGTCATGCACACAAATACCGCTGCCGCCCACCGGCAGCGCGAGGAGGGATGGCGTGATGCATTGGATTCATTGGCTGGTGATGTTGTTTTTTTCTGGAACGGCTGTATCGCTTCTTTCGTACCAAGCGTTTGAAATTGTTCAGGCGATTGTCGACTGGTTTGTGGACCGCCACTCGTGAGCGGCTGCCTTTGGATGTGCGGGAAGCTTGCGGGGCGGCGTCCGCTTTCGCTTGGCTGCTGATCGCCCCGTTGGCGATTGGCTTTTTCTTTGCCTGTAGTAAAATGAAAGTGTGGAAGCGGCGCAAGGCGGGTCCTTGCTCCGGGATGGAGGACAAGAACTAGAAGCAAGAAAGGGGACGGAGACCGTGAACGGACGGATTTTATTAACTGTAGATGAGCAAATTTACTAACATAAATTTACAACCAAACAAAAAAGAAGACATGAACCCGATTCCTTGGTTAGAATAGATGTGCCACAACTATCCACAAGGAGGTTCATGTCTCATGAATAGATTAGCACATCATCAAGGAATTCACAAGTTTTTCACGATGTTGGGGTTGGCCCTTTATTTCTCGAAACCTGTGATGAAGCATCTCGTTCATATCGTGGATGCGATGATTACAAAGGGCTTTTCGGGAACGCTGACCGATCTACATCATGGGAGTTTTCATCCGAACCATCGCACGACACTGAGCCATTTTTTCACGAAAAGCCCATGGGAGGAAGAGACGCTGCTTCGCAAACTCCAGCAGTGGGTGCTTCATCGTGTCGAACGCAGCTCGAAACGAGAGAATCAACCCATTTTTGTTTCGATCGATGATACGATTTGCCAAAAAACGAAGCCCTCGTCACGGGCAACACACGCCATTCAAGGGTGTGATTGGCACTATTCTCACGTAGAGAAAAAGTCGATCTGGGGACATTCTCTCGTTTGGCTCATGGTTCATACGATGACTCAAGCGTTTCCTTTTGCCTTTCGCCTCTACGACAAGACGGTGGGGAAAAGCAAAGGGGAACTCGCGATCGAGATGCTTTCTTCGTTGGATGTGAGTCGCCCCGTTTATGTGCTCATGGACTCTTGGTATCCATCGAAAACCCTCGTGGGAGCCTGCTTGAAAAAAGGGTTCCACGTCATCGCGATGCTGAAGACGAATCGGATTCTCTATCCAAAAGGGACGGCCATTCAAGCAAAGGAATTTGCCAAATCTATGGAGCCACGGGATACCCGCCTCGTCACGGTGGGAAAAGAGCGTTATCGGGTGTATCGCTACGAAGGTGCGCTGAACGATCTCAAGGATGCCGTGGTGCTCCTCACTTGGAAAGCCGATCAGCCGATGACGCCGAAACATCTTCATTGCGTCTTGAGCACCGATCGCGAGCTAAGCGATGAAGAGATCTTGCGCTACTATGCTGCACGTTGGTCGATCGAATGTTTTTTCCGTCAAGCGAAAGACCAGCTGAAACTCGATGGATACCGCGTTCGCGGGCGTCGGGCGGTGAAACGGTATTGGATCTTGGTGCAACTTGCGTATGTGTACAGCATGTTCGAGTCTAACAGTGATTTTTCGGATGGGCTCGATCTCCTGCGCAAGAGAAAAGGACATAGCCTCGTGGAGTTCATTTATCGTGCAGCAAAACAAAATATTCCCATTGATACCGTGAAAAAACAGCTCCACGTGGCATAAGGGGTACCCTGTTTGTCTCTTTTTAAATGGTAATTATTGTAACGAAAATTGCTCAACTACAGTTATTAATTGAAGATGAAGCCGGCTTGGCCCGGTTTTTGGAGCTGGATTTAACGCATGAAGGCTTTGATGTGCACGTGTGCGGCGACGGGCGTGAAGGGCTTGAACTCGCCTTGTCGGAATCATGGGATTTGATTTTGCTCGATGTCATGCTGCCCCGCTTAAACGGCATGGAAGTATGCCGCCGCATTCGGGCGGCGAAATCGACGCCGATCATGATGATCACGGCGCGCGACAGCGTGTTTGACCGCGTCATGGGGCTCGATAACGGGGCCGATGACTACATCGTCAAACCGTTTGCCATTGAAGAGCTGCTCGCCCGCATCCGCGCCTTGTTCCGCCGCGTTCATTCTGAAGCCGACGGGCAAGTGTTGGCGTTTAAAGATTTGGTCGTTGACACGCAGGCGCGCACGGTAAAAAAGGGGGACGAGTTTATCGAGCTGACGAAGCGCGAATACGATTTGCTCGTCGCCTTTATGCAAAACATCAATGTTGTCTTGACGCGTGATGCGCTCCTTGACAAAGTGTGGGGGTTCGACGCCGAGGTGGAGACGAACGTCGTCGATGTCTATGTCCGCTATTTGCGGCAAAAGCTCGATGAACACGATAAGGAACGATATATCCAAACGGTGCGCGGCGCTGGATATGTGATGCGGCCATGAAGCGATTCCGCCCCCGCGAGCTCTCGTTGAAGGGGAAGCTGACCATCTTGTCTGCCGGAGCGATTTTTATTACGTACTTTGTCTTTACCTTTTTGCAATACCACATTGTCAAACAATGGCTGCTGAAGGAAGAAGAAAAAACGATGGAACAAACGGTGGCGGAAATTGAAACCTATTACGCGGAAAAACGTAATCTATCGTGGGAGGAAATTCGCCGCAGCCGCGCGTTTTTGGAAAAGCTGAATGAACGCTACCAGCTCATTCGCGTTACGGATGAGAAAGGAAACGTCATCGTCTCCGTTTCAAATGGGGCGGCGGTGTCGCTATCGCCAAGCGAGATGCCCGACAAGCGGAAGATGGATGAGCATTTCATCAACAACGAACGGTTTTTGCTGCTGCGCAAGCCGCTTCATATCGGACATTTGCGCGGAACGATTGAAATCGCCAGCCGGTTGACGAAGTTTCAACAAGTAACGAACATGCTTTTCCTTATTATGACGGTGATCGGTTTTGGCGCGATGGCGGCGAGCGCCTTCGCCGGGCGGTTTATGGCGCAACGGTTCGTCAAACCGCTAAAAACGTTGGCGGAAACGATGGCCGACATCAAAAACAACGGGCTGAAACAGCGGATTGATGTGCCCCCGGCGCGCGATGAAATGGCCGAGCTGATGATAATGTTCAACAGCATGATGGATGACATTGAGCGCACCTTTGCCATGCAGCGGCAATTCGTCGAAGATGCGTCCCATGAATTGCGCACGCCGCTTGCCATTTTGCAAGGCCATCTTTCGTTGCTGCAACGGTGGGGGAAGCACAACCCGGAGATTTTGGAAGAATCGCTTGAGGCGGCGATGAAAGAGGCGGAGCGGCTCAAGCGCCTCGTCCTTGAACTGCTTGACTTGTCGCGCGCTGAGGCGATCGTGATTCCAAAAGAGATTGCTCCTATTGACGCTGCTGCGGCCATCGGGCAAATCGTGAAAAATTTCCGCGTTTTGCATCCCGATTTTCAGTTTCTTGTTGATCAGCCGGAAACGCCGCTGCCGCGTCTGGCGATGGCCAAGCATCATTTTGAACAATTGCTGTTCATTTTGCTTGACAATGGGGTAAAATATTCTCAACGGGTGAAAAAAATCGCCATTTCTCTGCGAGAGGAAGGGCCATTTGTGACGGTTGCCGTCCGCGACCATGGCATTGGCATTCCGAAAGACGAGCTGAAAAACGTTTTTTTGCGCTTTTATCGCGTCGACAAGGCGCGCAGCCGCGAACAAGGCGGCGCCGGGCTCGGGCTTTCCATCGCCAAGGAAATCATCGATAAATACGGCGGGCAAATTACAGTGGAAAGCGAGATCGATCAAGGAACGACAGTCGAACTGGCCATTCCGAAAGCGGAATAGGAGGAGAGTGAGAGACATGGGACATTCCCATGGCGAAGAGACGGCAGGCAAAAAAGCGATTCATCACGTCGTCGAGAAGTTCCGCAAGCGCGGGGTGAAAATTGCGACATGCAAGCCGCGGACGATGATGTCGCTTGAATGCTTAGACGAGGTTGACAAATTGAGAGGGTGAGCAGAAGGAAGAGGATGGGGACGAAACAACACATCATTCCCGCCATAAAGACGATGAAGCAGTTCGAAGCTTTTTTGGCAAGCGGCTACGAAATGGGAGTGCTGCTTGAGGTACATATCGCCCAGTTAAAAAGCGTTTTTCATTACGCCCGCCGGCATGGCAAGGAGTTGCTCATTCACGTCGACTTGGTGCAAGGGCTGAGCCATGATGAACATGCGGCGGAATACCTTTGCCAAGAGTTCCGCCCGCATGGCCTCATTTCCACGAAAGCGGGCGTCATTATGAAGGCGCGGCAAAAACGAGTCTTGGCCGTGCAACGCATCTTTTTGCTTGATTCTCATGCGTTGGAGAAAAGCTATCAGCTGATCGCCAAAACGAATCCGGACTGCATCGAAGTCATCCCGGGCGCCATGCCGCCCATCATCCGCGAAGTGAAAGAACGGACGGGAAAACCGATTTACGCCGGCGGCCTCATCCGCACGGTCGACGATGTCGAGCGGGCGCTAGAAGCCGGCGCGGCATCGGTGACGACGTCAAATGAAACGCTTTGGCGCCATTATGACCGACCCCGCGGTGAGGAAGCCGGTGGAAGTCGTTGAAGCGTCGAGCTAGCCAAACGGGCGACGATCTGTTATAATGGAATCAACAAGTTAATTATCAGTCAGGAGACATGGAGAGACCATGCATGCATGGTAGGCGAAAAGCTTATCGTGTTTGCGATGGTCTCTTTTTGTCTTTTTTACAAAGGAGGAGTTTGACATGGCGTTCTCAAGCAAACAGCGGAGCGATGTTCTTCAAGCGATGAGCGAAAAACAATATGATCTTCTCGTCATCGGCGGGGGGATCACCGGCTCTGGCATCGCCCTTGATGCCATCTCGCGCGGCATGACGGTCGCGCTTGTCGAGATGCAAGATTTCGCCGCCGGCACGTCAAGCCGGTCGACGAAGCTCGTTCACGGCGGCTTGCGCTACTTAAAGCAGTTCGAGGTGAAGCTTGTCGCGGAAGTCGGGCGCGAACGGGCGATTGTGTATGAAAACGGCCCGCACGTCACCACACCGGAGTGGATGCTGCTGCCCATTTATCGCGGCGGGACGTTCGGCAAGTGGAGCACGTCGATCGGCCTTTGGCTGTATGACCGGCTGGCCGGCGTCAAGCAAAGCGAGCGGCGCACGATGCTTAATGCCCGGCAGACGTTGGAAAAAGAGCCGCTCTTAAAGCGCGACGGCCTGATTGGCGGCGGCTATTACGTCGAGTATCGGACCGACGATGCCCGCTTGACGATCGAAGTGATCAAAAAAGCGGTCGAGCTTGGCGCCGATGCCGTCAACTACGTCAAAGCCGAACAGTTTTTATACGACGAGCGCGGACGCGCGATCGGCGCACGATGCCGCGACATGCTCGGCGGCCTCTTGTATGACATCCGCGCCAAAAAAGTCGTCAATGCCGCCGGACCGTGGGTCGATGCGCTGCGCGACAAAGACGGATCGAAAACCGGCAAGCGGCTCCGGCTGACAAAAGGCGTCCATATCGTCATCGATCAAAAGCGGTTTCCGCTCAAGCAGGCGGTCTATTTTGACACCCCGGACGGCCGGATGGTGTTTGCCATTCCGCGGGATGGGAAAACGTATGTCGGCACGACCGATACATTTTATGACGATGATCCCGCTCATCCGGCCATGACCGAAGAAGACCGTGATTACTTATTGCAAGCGATTCACTACATGTTCCCGTCTGTCGGCGTCACTGCCGACGATGTCGAGTCGAGTTGGGCTGGCGTCCGTCCGCTCATTTATGAAGAAGGGAAAAACCCGTCGGAAATTTCCCGCAAAGACGAGATTTGGACATCGCCATCCGGCCTCATTACGATCGCCGGCGGCAAACTGACCGGCTACCGGAAAATGGCAGAAACGGTCGTTGACCTCGTCGCCAAACAATTGGAAAAAGAAGAGGGAAAAACGTTCCGCCCGTGCCAAACGAAACAGCTGCCAATTTCCGGCGGCGATGTCGGCGGCTCGCATCGGCTGCCGGCCTTCATCGCCGAAAAGGCGAAGGAAGCGGCGCGCTATGGGCTGACAGAAGAACAAGGGGCGCGGCTGGCAAAACAGTACGGCACAAATGTCGACCGGCTGTTTGCGTTAAGCCAGCAATACGACCGCTCGTCCGGCTTAACGCGCGAAACGTTCATCCGCCTCGTCTACGCCATCGAGGAAGAAATGGCGGCCAAACCGGTCGACTACTTCATCCGCCGCACCGGCGCGCTGCTGTTTGATATTGATTCTGTCCGGCGTCAGAAAGACCGCGTTATCGCCTTTATGGCCGATTATTTGCAATGGACAGAGGAACAAAGGGAGGCTTATACAAAGGAACTGGAAAAGGCGCTAAAAGGGGCTGTCGTTCCATGTGGCAGTAGTAACAAATAAGAACTAAAGAGAAGGAAAAGAAAACATTAATTCATGTTGATCCGATTAAAAAATCCCTTGTATTTGGAGCATCCCGCAATAATTACAGTTTTACTTCAGCGGGAACTCCAGGCAAGGGATTAATTTTTTTCGCTATTTCTACATGATTTTATTAATTTTTCTAAGTTTATGAGTATTTTGTTTAAAAATGTAAAATAGAAGTGGCGTACAAAACGATAGAAATAATCAAAATATTAGGATATTATATTGAATCTATTTAGTGTTTATGGTACTATCATAACAAATAAATTACTAAAAATTTAGTTAAAAAATTAAACAGACGAGAAATTCTGATGAAAGTGGTGATTCCAACAAGGCTCATGATCCTTTTAAATAAAAGAGATACCGCTTTCAAATTGTTTTTTAAGGAGGTGATAAAATAAGCGGAGCAAAATAAAAAAAGTTAAGCCATGATGCTTAACCAAATGTACAAATTATTTTATCATGCTTCCAAACAGTTGCAATGTTACAGAAAGTGAAGGAGGAGAATGAAAATGAAAAAGTCAATGATATCTATGTTAGTGATAGCGTTTTCGATATCTCTTATGGTTGGATGTAACAGCAAAGAATCGGGGACAGATTCTAGCTCTAAAGTAAAACTGACTGTTTTTAGTACTATTAGTGATGAGAAAGGAAAAGAAGCGTTTGAAGAAATTACAAAAGAGTTTGAAAAGGAAAACCCAAATATTGATGTCGAAGTCAATTTTCCAGGACAAGAATATGAAAACATTCTTAAAGTAAAAATGGCTGCTAACGATTTGCCTGATGTATTTGATACACACGGTTGGGCGCAAATTCGGTATGGAAAATACGTGGCAGATTTAAGCAAGGAAAGCTGGGCGTCTAATTTAACGGATTCGATGAAACCAGTGCTTACAGATAAAAACGGGAAAGTTTACGCACTCCCACTCAATGAAGCAAAAGATGGAATTACGTACAATGTGGATGTTTTAGAAAAGTACGGTATCGAAGTGCCGAAAACGTTCGACGAGCTGTTAGCTGCTGCCGAAAAAATTAAAAAAGAAAGCAACGGACAAGTATCTCCATTTTATTTTTCTGGAGTTGATGCTTGGACGATAGGCCAATTTTTTGATTATTTTGCTACTCCATTGCTCATTAGTCCAGAACAGAATTACAGCCAAGACTTATTAAATGGGACGTTTGACTGGTCTAAGTGGACATATCTCCCGGAAAAATATAAAGAAATGTACGATAAAGGTCTCATCAATAAAGATATGTTAACGGCGAAATATAGCGATTTACCAAAGCTGTTTGCGGAAGGAAAAGTTGCCTTTTTTATGATGGGACCAGCCTTTGTAGGACAAGCAAAGGAAATTAATCCGAATTTGAAAGTTGGTTATATGCCAATTCCGGCGATTGCTGAGGGAGATGAACCTACATTCTCTGGGGGGGAAAGACATACGTTAGCTGCTTGGAAGGACTCTCCGCATTTAGAAGAAGCGAAAAAATTCATTAATTTCTTTGCAAAGACGGAAAATTTAAAGAAAATAGCGGAAGCGACCAACCTTCCTGCTGGTATTAAAGGAGTTAATGTCGACTTAGGGGAACTTACGCAATATTATGAAAAATATGCTAACATTCGTGTATTCCCTTATTTTGACCGCGTGTATTTGCCGAACGGTATGTGGGATGTAATGTGCACCAATGGCCAAGAGTTAATTGCTGGTTCGATTACACCAAAGCAATTTTCCGAAAATATGAAAAAACAATTTGAACGTCTACGAGAGCAACAAAAGAAATAATAGCTTAATTTTATACAAGTAGGGTCTGATCAAGAAAATGTTCAGACCCTATCAAATAAAGCAAACCGTACTAGCAACTCCTGAAAACGGCAAGAAGGGAAGGAGAATAGTGGATACAGAAGTACGAACACAAATTCAATTTGTTAAGAAAGGTTTACGTAGGAAAAAGATATCCTCGACAGTTTGGTTAAACGTGATGTATCTTCCTGCTTTGCTGTTATTTATCGTATTTATTTTTTATCCTTTCTTTAAGGGATTACAAATTTCTTTTACCAATTGGGACGGTTTTTCACAAACATATGATTGGATAGGTTTGGATAACTATAAACGAATGTTACATGATCCTAATATTGGAACAATTATTAAAAATACGCTTATTTACGGAATCGGGAGTACATTATTTCAAAACATAATCGGGTTAGCATATGCTCTTTTACTCAATCAGGAAATGAAAACAAGGGGAATTACTCGTACCATTATTTATTTACCAGTAATTATAAGCCCGCTTATCATGGGGTATATTTGGTATTTCTTCTTTCAGTATGATGGAGGGGCATTGAACGATATAATTCTTTTATTCCGTAATACGCCGTTAAATATATTAGCGGACCCTCAATGGAATGTTTGGATTATTATGTTTGTCAATACGTATCAATATTTAGGAATCGCAATGGTCATTTACTTGGCCGGATTACAAACGATTCCAAGGGATTTTTATGAGGCAGCACAAATTGACGGTGCTTCATCATGGCAGCGGTTTAAGCATGTAACACTTCCAATGTTGATGCCATCGATCACTATCAATATTGTGTTGAATTTAGTTGGAGGTTTAAAGCTTTTTGATGTTATTATTTCATTGACAAAAGGCGGTCCAGGCTACGCATCCCAATCATTATCGACAGTGATGTATAAATACTATTTTGCAAGTATGGACGCAGGTTATGCTGCTGCGCTTGGCAATTTGATGTTTGTGCTGATTTCGGTCATTAGTATTACAGCATTAATTTATTTAAGAAGAAAGGAGATCGCCGGATGAAAAAAAGCAAAAAAGCGTTGCTCCTTTTAACGATGGTGATTAGTATCATCCATCTTATTCCTTTTTATTTACTGATAACCGTTTCCTTCAAACCAGCAGACGATACAAGCTCAAAATGGCTTCCCCCAGCTACATTATATCTTGATAATTTTATCAATGCATGGAAAGAAGCAAACCTTGGACAGGCTTTTGTCAATAACATTCTGATTACGGCAATTTCGGTTCTTTTAGTAGTATTTTTAGGGGCATGTGCTTCCTATCCGCTGGCGAGGTATAAAACTCGCTTGAATAGATTTATGTTTGTGTTTTTTATCTCGGCTATGATTGTTCCGCCGCTTACTATTCTCGTTCCTCTTTATAAATTTATTGTAGATATCGGTGGATTAAATCAACCGTGGGCGATTATTTTACTGCATGTGACGTTTAACTTGCCGATTACGATTTTTCTATTTACCGGGTTCATCAATACGATTCCACGAGAATTAGACGAGGCAGCAATGATCGATGGGATGAGTAGATTTTCGTTATTTTTCCGTATCATTATGCCTTTATTAAAACCAGTTACTGTAACGGTAATGATTTTAACGGGTGTAAATGTATGGAATGACTATCAATTTTCTGTATTCTTCCTGCAAAGCTCTGAATCGCATACGCTTACTGTAGCTCTTTCTTCTTTCTTTTCACAATATGTGAACAACGTTGGGTGGGTTGCTGCAGGGTCGCTGCTAAGTTCATTGCCGATCATTATCTTATATTTATTCCTGCAAAAATACTTTATTAGTGGACTGTCATCTGGGGCTGTAAAAGGATAAGACTATATTCCATTTTAGAAAATAGAGAAGGAGAATGAATATGGGAATTATATACGATCATGTAACCAAAACCTTTCATCTACAAGCAAGCGACACAAGCTATGTGATGCAGCTCGTTCGTTCAGGGCATTTAGCCCATCTTTATTGGGGAAAAAAGATTAGAAGTGCAAATGGATCAAGAAGATTCCAATTTTTTGACCGTCCGTTCTCTCCTAATCCCGACCCGTCTGACCGCACGTTTTCGCTCGATACGCTGCCGCAAGAATATCCAGCCTATGGGAATACCGATTTCCGGGCTCCAGCGTATCAAGTGCAGCTGGAAAACGGCTCGACCGTGACCGATTTGCGCTACAAAACGCACCGTATTTACAAAGGGAAGCCTAGGCTGAACGGGCTGCCGGCGACATACGTGGAGCATGAACAAGAAGCGGAGACGCTCGAAATGGTTCTTGAAGATGCGCTGATCGGTCTAAAGGTCACGCTGCAGTATACGGCGTATGAAAAATGGAACGTCATCACGCGCGCGGCCCGTTTTGAAAACAAAGGCGGCGAGCGGTTGAAGCTGCTGCGTGCGCTCAGTATGAGCGTCGATTTCCCAACTGCCGACTATGACTGGATTCATCTCCCGGGAGCGTGGGGGCGCGAACGCTGGATCGAGCGCCGTCCGCTTGTGACCGGCGTGCAAGCGGCGGAAAGCCGCCGCGGCGCGAGCAGCCACCAACAAAACCCGTTTATTGCGCTCGCTGCCAAAAACGCCGATGAGCACCAAGGCGAAGTGTACGGGTTCAGCTTGGTGTACAGCGGCAATTTCCTCGCCCAAGTCGAGGTGGACCAGTTCCGCACTGCCCGCGTCTCGATGGGCATCAATCCGTTTGATTTTACGTGGCTATTGGAATCGGGCGAATCGTTCCAAACGCCGGAAGTCGTTATGGTCTACTCCGACCAAGGGTTGAACGGAATGTCGCAAACGTACCACGAACTGTACCGCACCCGCCTGGCGCGCGGCTCATTTCGCGACCGCGAACGCCCGATCTTGATCAATAACTGGGAAGCAACGTATTTTGACTTCAATGAAGAAAAGATCATGAATATCGCCCGAACAGCGGCGGAGCTTGGCATCGAACTGTTTGTGCTTGACGACGGTTGGTTTGGCGAACGCGATGACGACCGCCGTTCCCTCGGTGATTGGGTGGTCAATCGGCGCAAACTCCCGAACGGCCTGGACGGGTTGGCGAAACAAGTGAACGAACTCGGGCTGCAGTTCGGCTTATGGGTTGAACCGGAAATGGTGTCGCCAAACAGCGAGCTGTACCGGAAACATCCCGACTGGTGCCTCCATGTGCCGAACCGCCCGCGCTCTGAAGGAAGAAATCAGCTTGTGCTCGATTATTCCCGCCAAGACGTGTGCGACTATATGATTGAAACGATCTCGAACGTGCTTGCGAGCGCCCCCATCACTTATGTGAAATGGGACATGAACCGCCATATGACGGAAATTGGCTCCTCCGCCCTGCCGCCCGAGCGCCAGCGCGAAACGGCGCACCGCTATATGCTTGGGCTCTATCGCGTGATGGACGAGATCACCTCGCGCTTTCCGCACATTTTGTTTGAAAGCTGCTCCGGAGGCGGAGGGCGGTTTGACCCGGGGATTCTCTATTATATGCCGCAAACATGGACGAGCGACAACACTGACGCTGTCTCGCGCCTGAAAATCCAGTACGGTACAAGCCTCGTTTACCCAGTGAGCGCCATGGGTGCCCACGTCTCGGCCGTGCCGAACCACCAAGTCGGGCGGGTAACGTCCCTCAAGACGCGCGGCCATGTGGCGATGTCAGGCAACTTCGGCTATGAGCTCGATATCACGAAATTGACGGAAACAGAAAAACAAATCATTAAGGAACAAGTCGCGTTTTACAAAGATGTGCGCCGCCTCGTCCAGTTCGGCACGTTTTATCGGCTGCTCAGCCCGTTTGAAGGCAACGAGGCGGCGTGGATGTTCGTCTCGGAAGATCAGTCGGAAGCGCTCGTCGCCTACTTCCGTGTTCTGGCGGAAGCGAACGCGCCGCTGTCATACTTGCGGCTCAAAGGGCTTGACCTGAATCAAGACTATGAAATCGAAGGCCTTGGCGTCTACGGCGGCGACGAGCTGATGTATGCCGGAGTGGCGGTGCCGCACCGCTCGGGCGATTTTATCAGCATGATGTGGCGATTGAAAGCTGTTCGATGATAGGGGGAATGATGCGGCCTGAGCGGATGCATCAGGGCGAAACAAACAAATTGAACCCGGCATGTTAGATGCCGGGTTCAAACTGTTTGAGCTTCTCGATAATGCGCCGCTTCCGATAAAGCATCTTCCCGGTTTCGGCGATGTCTTCCATAAACGATTTGTTAAACAGCGAACCGAAAATGACGCCGATGATCGGCACGGTTTGAAACAGCTTTTTCCATCCGTATTGGTCGCGGAACGTCATCATCACTTCCCGCCAGCCTTGCAGTTCGGAAAAGACGCGCCCGCGTTCATGGGAGAACGACGAAAGTTCGTCCAAAATCGCTTTTTTCCCGACGATGTCCGCCGCGGCAAACTGAAGGTATTTGACGACAAACACGCGCTCCTCTTTGTCCTTCGGATCGTATCCATACACGATGGCGATCTCTTGCAGCGTTTTCAGCGCTAAGCCGAGAAGTGCCGGAATGTCCACCGCCAACGTCAACGCCCCGCCGACCCCGGTCGCCGCTCCTTGCAGCTGGGCGAACGTGACGCGGGCATCAATCAACTCGTCGCAAACGCGATCCATCGTCGCAAGCGGCAAGTGCGGCACCTCGGCCAACGACGATACGCCAAGCTTGTCCAATACCTTTCCTTCATTCACTAAGTATTGCCCGCCGCTTTGAATATAGCTGCCCAGCTCATCAAGCAGCTGTCCGAGTTTTCGATGGACGATTTTGGGGGTCAGCTTATCGAGTACTTGAAACGGCAAGCGGCCGAGCTTTTCCCAAAACCATAGGTCTTTTTGGGAGTGTTCCCACTGTTCGATTTGCTTTAATTCCTTTTGTAAATGTAGTTTGGCATCCATGTTTTGAGCCTCCATATTCGTCCTATGCTTTAGGATACATCGACCTTTGTGAATTATACGAATGAGTATAATGTTTTGGTTTCGTTTTGAGCGAAATCAAACAAAAAAATAGTAAACATTCAAAAAAAGTTGTTTAAAAATAGTAGACAGATGATTTTGAATTTGTTATGATGAAAGCGTAAACACTTTTACTTAAAAAGTTAAGTAAAAAGCGAGTTTCTTTATAAGTGGATGGAAGGAGCTTGGAGATCAAGAGAGTCTATCCTCTTGGGTGTGGCTCTAATAAAAGTTGGTCACTTTGTTAGTGATCAGAATCCCATTGTATATTGAGAATTTCGTTTTAATCATTCAATAAAACTTGTTTGAATTTATCAAGGTTTATAAAAGTAGGTGAATAAATAGTGATGCCAAAGTTGATGGTTGATTCGTCAAATACAGAAGTAGCGACGAGGGTGTTAACTACTAATCTAGATGATTTTGTGGAGATTGCCAAAGCTTTGTCGAGTGATTTGCGGGTCGCCATCTTTAAAAAGCTGCTCGAACGTCCGATGAATGTCGTAGAAATTGCCGAAATGTTCAACATTCCCCCATCCACGGCGGCGGTGAATATTAAAAAGCTGGAGGACGCCAACTTAATTCGCACAGAAATGGTTCCAGGTACAAGAGGAACACAAAAAATATGCGCCGCAGTATTTAGCAAGATTATCGTGGAAACAGGGGAACCTGTACAAGTCCATCATCATGATTTTATAGAGATTTCTATGCCAGTTGGACATTTCTTTGATTTTCAGGTTTCGCCGACATGTGGCATTGTAAGCGATTCCAATATTATCGGTGAGCTTGATGATCCAAGTTCATTTCTTGAGCCTGAACGAACGAACGCCCAGTTAATTTGGTTTCGGCACGGGTTTGTTGAATACCGATTCCCTAATCGCACCCCTCCTGGAGCGAAGGTAAATAATCTTGAGCTCATGATGGAAGTCTGTTCGGAAGCGCCGTTGCATAACCCAAATTGGCCATCTGACATCACGCTCTGGATTAATGGAATAGAAGTGGGAACATGGACGAGCCCAGGTGACTTTGGCGGTGAACGCGGGGTTTTGACCCCTTCATGGTGGAGTGAGGTCAATACACAATTCGGCCTTCTCAAAACATGGCGTGTCACTGATCAGGGAGCGTTTATCGATGGGCGAATCATATCCGATGTGACAGTGGATGATCTCCGGTTGGAGCAAGCCTCATTTATTACCGTCCGCATCGGTGTAAAACCGGACGCAATTAACGACGGAGGAGTCAATTTGTTTGGAAGAAAATTTGGTAACTATGAAACTGATTTGGTGATGCGTCTCCGTTTTACTAGATAGGCCTACTAGTTTTCTTTCATATAGATAACTAGATAGGGATGAATGTTGCGATTTTAAAAGTTAAAAGGGGGTAGTTTTATGAGTTGGTTAAAGAAGACAAAAGGGATTGTGGTAGCTGCTCTTCTAGGTGCATCGTTGATGGTGGCAGGGTGTAATGCAAAAACATCCGGAGATGCATCTTCCTCTCCGACTTCGGGAGGAAAACAAGAAATTACATTCTGGACTCCGTTCTCCGGACCTGATGGCCCATTTATGAAAAAAATTGTTGATGATTACAATAAGCAATCTAATAAGTACCACGTAAAGTTTCAAATCATCCCAAGCGGAGAGTATTATAAACAAGTCGACCTAGCTTTAAGCACAGGAAAAAAACGTCCGGATCTTATGATTATGCATGTTGACCAAATACCGACTTATCAAAAGAAGGGGCAATTGCAACCTGTTGATGATATAGCCGCTAAAGCGGGAATTAAAAAAGAAGATTTTGTAGAGGCGCCGGTTAAGTATGCAACAATTGATGGAAAGTGGTATGGAATTCCATTGGATATTCACCCGTTAGTTCTGTATTACAACAAAGATTTATTTAAAGCGGCTGGAATTGATCATCCTCCTACCAATCGAGAAGAATTTATCGAAGCGGCCAAAAAATTGACCGACCAATCAAAGGGGCAATGGGGATATGTCGTTCCAACCCTTTGGCCACAACAGTTCATTTTCCCGACTATTGTAGGACAGAATGGTGTGAAACTGGCCGATGAACAAGGAAAACCCCGATTGAATTCTCCGGAAGCAGTTGAGGCACTGACGTTTTTAAAAGACTTAGTTTACAAGTATAAAGTGTCGCCGGAAAAAGTAGCCCAAGATGGCGAAGTGACGTTGTTCCTCCAAGGGAAAAACGCCATGCAACTGAATGGACCTTGGATGAAGGACCAGTTTGATAAGGCAAAAATTAATTACGGAGTAGCTCCGGTGCCGCAACTTGGTACGAAACAACAGGCTGTGCAAGCAGGGTCTCACACGTTTGTCATTCCGAAGGACGTGAAGGATTCAAAAGTTCTTGAAGGGATTGGTAATTTCTTGAAATATGTAGCAGGTCACTCGATCGATTGGGCGCAGTCCGGCCAAGCCGTAGCATCGAAACAAGTTCTTGCAAGTGACGAGTTTAAGAAATTGACACAACAACAAACGATTGTCGCCCAACAATTTGATTATGTGCAATTTAACCCGCCTGTCATCAACTGGGGAGCCATGACGACTGATCTTTACAAACAAATCAATCTCGTGCTTCTCGGGCAAAAGGATCCACAAAAGGCGTTGGACGAAGCGCAAGAAAAAGCGTTGCAAGTCAAATAACACAATGGATCAGGCAGGTGGCATCACCTGCCTGATTAAATAGTATAAGGGTGGTGAGTTAATGAAAAACAATGCCAAGCCGCAATTGACGCCACATTTACCATCTGATCGAGCTTCAGTGAATATAAAAGTCGAACGTTCTAAACAGAAGTGGAGGTCAAAGCTAACGTCTAGTTTATTCGTTTTACCGTACCTCGTCTGCTTTATCGCCTTTTTAGTGTATCCTCTTGTCCACGGGATTATGATGAGCTTTCAAGATTACGAATTGCTGTCAGCAGAACGCCATTTTGTTGGTTGGCAAAATTATATTGATATTTTCACGGAAGGGAACTACCTCCATACAAGTTTTTTTCAGGGACTGCTTGGAACGATTAAGTTTGTCATTTATTCTGTTCCCTTTTTAATCGTCATCGGTTTAGCGTTAGCTTTGTTGGTGAATTCGCTTCCTTCTAAAATTCGCGGAGTGTATCGCACCATCTTTTTTATGCCGTATGCGGTTTCGGCATCCGTAATGGCCGTGATTTTCATTCGTGTGTTTGATACGAACGCAGGACTTCTTAATATCATATTAAGCAAACTCCATCTCGGGTCGCAAATTGGCTGGCTTACCGATCTTCCATGGGTTTGGATTGCCCTTGTCGGCGCTACGCTTTGGTGGACCATTGGATTTAATATGCTTATTTTTATCAATGCCCTTAACGAGGTGTCGGAGGAAATGTATGAAGCCGCAAAAATCGATGGAGCTAATGCATGGCAGCGGTTCATATACATTACCTTGCCGTCGATCCGGAGAATTATGATTTTTGTAGTGATCACCTCAACGATTGCTTCGTTTAATATTTATGCTCAGCCATTCTTGATGACCCGTGGAGGACCCGGCTCGGAAACAACCGTGCTGCTGATGAACGTCTTCGACGTGGCGTTTGGCCAGCATCGAATGGGAGCGGCATCCGCCATGGCATTATTAATGGCGTTAATGATTATAGGTGTTTCTATTATCCAATTTCGTCTCGCGAATAAAAGGGAGGGGTGAATACGATGAGGTATATGAAATCTGCGCTTCTCATTACAATTGCAAGCATTTTGGCAGTAGTGTTTATTATGCCATTATTATGGATGGTTTCGATATCTTTCAAGGACGACATCGAAGCCATATTGCCGAATTTGAATGTGATCCCGGACAACCCGACGTTTGCCAATTATAGTAATGTGTTAACGGGGGGAGAATTAAACGTTCCGATCCTTCGATGGATATTCAACTCTTTATTTGTTGGGATCATTACTACAATATTAGTCGTAACGATTGATGCCTTAGCGGCATACGGATTAGCGCGCTTGGACATTCCGTTTAGAAAAACGATATTTTCAATCATTGTGAGCACGATGATGATCCCGAGTATTGTTTGGTTTCTGCCGCTGTATGCCGAATTCAACAGCCTTGGGTTGATTGACACCTATTGGGCGCTAATTTTGCCTTATACAGCGGGAGCGTTTGGGGTATTTTTGCTTTACCAGTTTTTCTCTTCCTTCCCCAAAGAAATTGAAGAAGCAGCCTATTTGGATGGCGCGAATAAATTCCAGATTTTTTATCGGATCTTATTGCCATCAGCGAAACCCGCACTATGGACGCTTGCCATTTTAACGTTTATGGGAGTATTCAATGATTTCGTCTGGCCGCTGTATGCGACTAACTCGGATGAAATGAGAACGTTGACAGCGGGAATTGCGATTATGACACAGGGAAGTTATGTCAATATGCCAAATAAACTAATGGCTTTATCGACAGTTGCAACCATTCCCGTTATGGTGATTTTCTTAATTGCCCAAAAGTCGTTCGTGAAAGCTGTCACACAAGCCGGGATTAAATAATATTAAGGAAAGGGAAGAGAATGTGAAAGACAAAAAACGAATCGTGTACACGTTGGCATCTCTTCTCGTTATCGGTGCTATCGGAGGAGTTTGGCTGTTGCTGAGACCAGAACGCTATCAAAATCCTATTTTCGGTCCGACGTTTGCTGACCCATCCATTATTAAAGGAAGTGACGGATACTATTATGCTTACGGCACGGAGGACGACTGGGGAGATGGACATGGACCGCACCTGATTCCGATTATTCGCTCGAAAGATTTGATTCATTGGACATTTTATCGAGATGCATTTGCACAAAAACCTGTTTGGAAAGAAGGAGGAGGAGGCTTATGGGCTCCGGATATTTCCTGGCATCAGGATGGAAAATATTATTTATATTACGCCTTCTCTGTTTGGGGAGATCCGAATCCTGCCATTGGGGTAGCTACTGCTGCAAAGCCGGGCGGTCCGTTTACAGATCACGGTCCGTTGTTTACAAGCGAAAGTATCGGCGTGGATAATTCGATTGACCCTCAATTTTTTCAAGACGAGGACGGAAAATCGTATTTGTTTTGGGGGAGTTTCCACGGGATTTATGGAGTTCAGCTGACTAACGACGGGCTCCATACCGTTGGCCAAAAGTTTCAAGTCGCTGATACAAGTTACGAAGCGCCCTATGTAATCAAGCGAAATGGATTTTATTATCTTTTTGTTTCAGCAGGTGCTTGTTGTGATGGGGAGAATAGTACGTACCATGTAAGAGTTGGACGTTCCGAGTCAGTGAAAGGACCGTATAAAGACCGGAAAGGAATTCCTCTTCTAGAAGGTGGTGGTACCACGATCCTAGCTTTCAACGAAAAGCCTGGAAAAAACGGCAAGCAATTTGTCGGTCCTGGCCATAATGCTATCGTTACAGATGATAAAGGCAATGATTGGATTGTATATCATGCCATTGATGAAGATGATCCAAGATTGTTAAACGGGGCAACAAAGCGCCCTTTGATGATTGATCTGATCATTTGGGAAGATGGATGGCCTAGCGTTAGAAACCAAGAACCAAGTACAGACCTAACGGAAGGGCCTTACATCAAGTGATTGGTGACAGTATTAAACCGAAAGAACCAAAGGGAGGACAGCATGGAGAAGGGGTTTCGAACGATAAGAAAATGGAAGACAAACGATATTCATATAAGGGATCCATTTGTTTTTCCTTATGCTAAAGAGGGGAGATACTACTTGTTCGGTACGACATTTGCTGATGGGTGTGGGGATCAAGATCCGATTTTCGAAGTGTATGCGAGTGACAACTTGGATGATTGGGAGGGCCCGTACATTGCTTTTCGGCCTCCAAAAGGTTTTTGGGGAGTAAGGCAGTATTGGGCGCCTGAAGTATTTGAAATAGACGGCCGCTTTTACATGTTTGCCACATTCAAAGGAGGAATTGGGGAACACAGGGGCACTGCTATTCTCGTATCCGACCATCCGGCTGGCCCGTACCAACCTCATAGTGAAGGCCCGGTCACCCCTAGAGACTGGGAGTGTTTAGACGGAACGTTTTATGAAGACCGTCATGGTCAGCGGTGGCTCGTATTTTGCCATGAGTGGACGCAAGAGTACGATGGAAAAATTAAAGCCATTCGTTTAACGAAAGATTTAAAGAGGTCATATGGCGAAGTAATTGATATTTTACACGCCTCATCAATGAAATGGATTCGCCTTTTTGGCGACCCACGAATTGAAAAGGAAGGATTTTTAACTGATGCCCCCTTTATGTATCAAGCAAAAAACGGGGAGTTAATCATGCTCTGGTCGAGCTATTCTAAGCCTAGTTATGGGGGGGATGGGGGATACGTAGTGGCTGTTGCCCGATCGAAAAGTGGTGATATTGCTGGGCCATGGGTCCATGACGAACCATTGTTGCTGGATCGAAACGCAGGGCATGCGAGTCTGTTTAGAGACTTTCAAGGGAGATTATATATGTCGGTGCATTATCCAGATACCCCTCATGGGAGCGAAAGGCCGTTGTTTATCGAAATGGCTGAGACGAAAAATGGGTTGACAGTTGCAGAGGGAGCTTGTTCTTTTTAAGGGTTCCCATCTGGTTTTATTAACGATATAAAACAAGGAATAGGAGAGGGCAATAATGAACATTCCACGTCCAGAATACCCACGTCCGCAATTTGTTAGAACAGATTGGATCAATTTAAATGGTGAATGGAAATTTGAATTTGATGATGAAAATCGAGGCATTCAAGAAAAATGGTATGAAAACCATGAATATAGCCAAACGATCCGCGTTCCGTTCTGCTATCAGAGCGAGTTAAGCGGGATTGGCGTGACCGACTTTCATGATATTGTTTGGTATAAGCGAACGTTTGAATTTCCAGATGAATGGAAAAACAAACGACTTCTTTTGCATTTCGGGGCGGTCGATTATCGCGCTTCCGTATGGGTGAACGGGCAGTTTGTTTGTTCCCATGAAGGCGGACATACCCCATTCCATGCGGAGATTACGCATATTGTGAAAGAAGGGGAAAACGAAATTGTTGTACGGGTCGAAGACTACTCAAAAGAGTTGGATCAACCGCGCGGAAAACAATATTGGAAGGAAAAGTCAGAATCCATTTTTTACACAAGAACAACCGGCATTTGGCAAACTGTCTGGATCGAGGCAGTAGCCGCGACGTATCTAGAAAAGGTAAAAATGACACCGAATGTGGATACAGACGAAATTTTGATTGAATATGCAATAAATAACGTCCAAGAAAACCAAAAACTAGAGATTGAAATTTCTTTTGATGGACAGTTAATTGCCAAAGATGAAGTACACCTTGTTGAAGGAAAGGGAAGCCGCCGCATTTATTTGCATGATTTCAATGTTCACGGTCCTGGAAGACTGTGGAGTCCGGAACACCCAAATTTATATGATATTGTTTTTACAATTCGGGAAAATGGGCATGTAGTCGATCGTGTGGAAAGTTATTTCGGCATGAGAAAAATCTCTGTGGAAAATGGCGTCATTATGCTAAACAATCGCCCGTACTATATGAAGCTGGTTTTAGATCAAGGCTATTTTCCAAAAGGAATTTTGACTCCGCCGTCTGACGAAGACATTAGAAAAGATATTGAGTTGACGAAAGAAATGGGCTTTAACGGTGTAAGGAAGCATCAAAAAATTGAAGATCCGCGTTATTTATATTGGGCCGATAAACTTGGGCTTCTCGTTTGGGGGGAAATGGCCAACAGCTATATATATACAGACGAGGCGGTAAAGCGCATCACGAGCGAGTGGCAGGAAGCCATCGAGCGCGATTACAACCATCCGTCGATTGTTGTTTGGGTGCCGCTCAATGAAAGTTGGGGGGTGCCGCGCCTGCTTGCTGATCAACGCCAGCAAGCCCATGCCTTAAGTCTTTACTATTTAACAAAATCGTTAGATCCGACAAGACTTGTTGTTTCGAATGACGGATGGGAACACACGAAATCCGATCTTTGCACCATTCACGATTATGAGCCGAATAAAGAAATCCTTAAGGAACGTTACCATACACTTGAAACGATTTTGCATTCCCAGCCTGGCCATCGGTTGATTTACGTGCCAGGGTATGAGTATCGTGGAGAACCAATCTTAGTCACGGAATTTGGTGGAATTGCCTACAAGAAGAGCCATTGGGACGGTTGGGGATATTCAGGCGCCGAAAATGATGAGGACTTTGCGGAACGCTATTATCAGGTTGTTTCCGCTATGCTGGAATCACCTCTTGTCCAAGGTTTCTGTTACACGCAGCTGACAGATGTAGAACAAGAAATTAACGGGTTGTTGACGTATCATCGGCAACCGAAAATCGACCTTAAAGTTATTCGCGCCATTAATGAAGGAAAGCATTACAAGCAAATCTTATGCGATATTAATGCTTGAGTTAAAAATGCTAAGATCATGACTATTCTAACTAAGCGGGTTGATTGGAGCGACCCGCTGTTTTTATTGAAAGTTGATTTTTAACAAAATTTTAACTAAAATATTTACTAAAGATACAAAAACTAAGGAGGACTTTTGATGATATTTTCATTAAAACAGCGTTTTATTGAACTTTTCAGCGGCTCGGACGAAGCCATCCGCACCTTCTTCGCCCCCGGCCGCGTCAATTTGATCGGCGAGCATACGGATTACAACGGCGGGCATGTGCTGCCGTGCGCGCTTGCGATCGGCACGTATGCGCTTGTTCGGCAAACGGATGAGCCGTTTGTCCGCTTTTATTCGCAAAACTTCCCGGAAACGGGAGTGATCACGGTCTCTTACGGCGACTTGTCTTATCGTCGCGAACACGGTTGGGCGAACTACCCGAAAGGAATCTTGGCTGCGTTTCAAGCGCTTGGCCCGCTTGAGACCGGATTGGATATTTTGTATTACGGCACGATCCCGAACGGCGCCGGGCTGTCGTCATCGGCGTCGATTGAGCTTGTGACCGCGGTGATGCTCAACGAACTGTTCAGGCGCGGGCTTGATCAGCTGGAGCTTGTGAAAATGAGCCAAAACGTAGAAAATAAATACATCGGCGTCAATTGCGGCATTATGGATCAGTTCGCCGTCGGCATGGGAAAACAAGATTGCGCCATCCTGTTAAACTGCCAGACGCTCGAGCACCGCTATTTGCCATTGGTGCTTGACGATTGTGCGATCGTCATCGCGAACACAAACAAAAAGCGCGGCCTGGCGGACTCGGCGTACAACGAGCGGCGGGCGACGTGCGAGGCGGCGCTCGCGAAGCTGCAAAGCGTGCGGAACATCGCCTCGCTCGGCGAGCTGACAAGCGCGGAACTGGCCCGTTATGCACATCTTCTTTCCCCGCTTGAACAAAAACGGGCCCGCCATGCGGTGACGGAAAACGAGCGGACGCTTGAAGCCGCCCGGGCGCTTGAGCGGGGAGACCTCGTCCGCTTTGGCGAGTTGATGAAACAGTCGCATTTGTCGCTGCGCAATGATTACGAAGTGACAGGCGTTGAACTCGACACGCTCGTTGAAGCGGCATGGTCGCACGAAGGAACGGTCGGGGCGCGCATGACCGGAGCCGGATTCGGCGGCTGCACGGTGAACATTGTGAAAAAGGCATGCGTTCAAGATTTCATTGAACGGGTCGGAAACGCGTATGCCGAAAAAATCGGTTATGAAGCAAGCTTTTATGTCGTTGACGTTGGTGACGGGGCGAGAGAACTCACGGAACTGGAGGAGATGAGCCGATGATTTTGGTTTGCGGAGGGGCAGGGTATATCGGCAGCCATGCGGTGTACCGTCTGCTTGAAAAAGGGGAGCGCGTGGTCGTGGTGGATAACTTGCAGACGGGGCACCGGGAGGCGGTTCACCCTGATGCGGTGTTTTGCCAAGGCGATATTCGCGACCGCGAGTTTTTGCGCGAGGTGTTTCGCCAGCATGACATTGAGGCGGTCATTCATTTTGCGGCGAACTCATTGGTCGGTGAAAGCATGGAAGAGCCGCTGAAATATTACGACAACAACGTGTACGGGACACAAGTGCTGCTTGAAGTGATGAAGGAATTTGGCGTCAAGCAAATCGTCTTTTCTTCAACCGCCGCGGTGTATGGGGAGCCGAAACAAATCCCGATCATCGAAACCGATCCGACCGAACCGACAAACGCGTATGGAGAAACGAAGCTGGCGATGGAAAAAATGATGAAATGGGCGGACCGCGCCTATGGCATCCGCTCGATTTCGCTCCGCTACTTTAATGTCGCCGGGGCGTACGGCACGACAATCGGTGAGGACCACAACCCGGAGACGCATCTTATTCCATTGATTTTAAAAGTGCCGCTTGGCCAGCGCGAGGAAATTTCCATTTTCGGCGATGACTACGACACGCCCGACGGCACGTGCATCCGCGACTACATCCATGTGCTTGATCTCGTCGATGCCCACGTGTTGGCGCTTGAAAAACTGCGGAATGGAGCGTCCAGTGACGTGTACAATCTCGGCAACGGCAACGGCTTCAGCGTCAAAGAAGTGATCGAAGCGGCGCGGCAGGTGACCGGACACCCGATCCCCGCTCGCGTCGTGGCGCGGCGCCTGGGCGATCCGGCGAGACTTGTCGCTTCATCGGAAAAAGCAAAGCGCGAGCTCGGCTGGGAGCCGAAATACTTGTCCATTACGGATATCGTCGCGTCGGCATGGGAATGGCATCAAGCGCGGCCAAACGGCTATCGGGGTGTGTAAACATGGAAACGATTTTTGCGGCGATTGAACAACTGATCCGTTATGCCGAGCAACGCGGCCTTTTAGCGCCGGAAGATGTGGTGTACGCGCGCAACCGCCTGCTGGCAACGCTCCGACTCACGGAATGGCAGCCGGCCGAGGTCAAGGACGTTCCCTTGGCCTCGCCGGCCCCGGTATTGGACGCTATGATTGATTGGGCGTATGAACAAGGATTGTTGGAAACGAATACCACAACCGAGCGCGATATATGGGATGCGAGACTGATGGACTGCGTCATGCCGCGGCCGTCGGAAGTGATCCGCGCCTTTTACGAGCGATACCGCCGCAGCCCGCAGGAGGCGACGGACTGGTTTTATTCGCTGAGCCAAGCGTCCAATTACATTCAAACGGCGCGCATCGCCAACAATCAGCACTGGAAAGTGTCAACCATCTATGGAGAATTGGATATCACCATTAACTTGGCAAAGCCGGAAAAAGACCCGAAGGAAATCGCCAAATTGAAAGAGATGCCGTCATCCTCGTATCCAAAATGTGTATTATGCAAAGAAAACGAAGGATATGAAGGAACGTGGCGCCATCCCGCCCGTTCCAATCACCGTGTCATCCCGATCACGTTATTGGATGAACAGTGGTATTTCCAATATTCTCCCTACGTGTACTATCATGAACATTGCATCGTCTTTTCCGCCGAACATGTGCCGATGAAAATGGAGCGGAAGACGCTTGAGCGCTTGCTCGATTTCGTCGAAAAGTTCCCGCACTATTTCATTGGCTCGAACGCCGACTTGCCGATTGTCGGCGGCTCGATTTTAGTGCATGACCATTTCCAAGGAGGGCGCTATCCGTTTGCGATGGAAAAGGCGGAGATCGAAGAGTGTATCCCGCTTCCGTCGTTCCCGTCCGTCACCGCCGGCATTGTGCGCTGGCCGATGTCCGTCATCCGTTTGACTGGACCAAAAGAGGACGTGTTGGATGCGGCTGCCTTTTTGTATGAAACATGGCGGACGTACAGCGACCCAAGCGTCGAGATTATGGCCTACAGCGGCGATGTTCCGCACAACACGATCACCCCGATCGCCCGGCGGCGCGGCGGTTTGTTTGAGTTGGACATCGTGTTGCGCAACAACCGGACGTCAGCGGAACATCCGTACGGCATTTTCCATCCGCATGAAGAATTGCATCATATTAAAAAAGAAAATATCGGCTTGATCGAAGTGATGGGGCTGGCGGTGCTGCCGGCACGGCTTGCCGTAGAACTGGAGACGCTGGCCGATTATCTCGTGCATCGGACAAAGAAAGAAGACTGGGACGAGGCGATGCTGAAACATTGGGATTGGTGCGAAGCCATTCGCTCGGCCTATCCGGACATCACGAAGGACAACGTCCATGACATTTTGCGGCACGAAGTCGGACAACGGTTTGTGACCGTGTTGGAACATGCCGGGGTGTTTAAACGGGACCAAAACGGGAAAGAGGCGTTTCGCCGCTTTCTGCAGCACGTGGTGGAGCGCATGTCGTCTCTTGTTTAAATGCGGCGAAAAAACGCGTTTCATATGAAACAGAAAGGGGGTGCGAACAGACGATGGCCACGTTAAAAGAAATTGCCGAGAAAGTCGGCGTCTCGGTGGCGACCGTGTCGCGCGTGCTCAACTATGACACGACGCTGTCCGTCTCTGATGAAACGAGAAGGCGCATTTTTGAAGTCGCCCAAGAGCTGAACTACAAAACATTGCGGGAGCGAAGCCAGCAAGCGCGTGAATCGTTTCGCTTCGGGCTCATTCACTGGTATTCAGAAAGCCAGGAAATCGATGACCCGTATTATATGGCGATTCGCCTCGGGGTGGAAAAAGAATGTTTTGACCGCGGCATTGAACTGGTCAAACTGTTTAAGCAAAATGGCGTTTATCCGACCGAACGGATGGAAGGGCTTGACGGCGTCATCGCCGTCGGAAAGTTCGGCTCCAAAGAAGTCAGCACCTTTGCTTCGAGTGCGAAGCAGATCGTATTTGTCGACTGCTCGCCTGATGAGCGGCGGTTCGACTCGGTTGTCATTGACCTGCGCCAGGCGACGATCGCCGTGCTAGACTATTTGCTTGAAATGGGGCATACGGAAATCGGATACATCGGCGGCCGCGAATATGTCGACGAAGGGACGCCAATCCGTGATGAGCGCGAGGCGGCGTTTTATGAATATTTATATTTGAAAGGAATGTACAATCCGCGCTATGTATCGATCGGCGCCTTCACCGCCGAGGACGGCTACCGGCTGATGAAAGAAGCTGTCTCAAGCGGCGACTTGCCGACGGCGTTTTTCATCGCCAGCGACTCGATGGCGATCGGCGCCCTGCGTGCGCTGCATGAAGCCGGGATCGCCGTGCCCGAGGATGTAGCGGTTGTCGGATTCAATGATTTACCGATGGCTGCGTTTCTCCACCCGCCTCTGTCAACTGTAAAAGTGTACACGGAGTTTATGGGCGAAACGTCTGTTGAGCTGCTTGTTGAGCGGTTGACGACGAAGCGGGTGATATGCAAGAAAGTGGTTGTGCCGACAGATCTTGTGATCCGCGCAAGCAGTGGGGCCAATCGAAAAGGGGCTGGGTCAAAAGAGCGATAATGCTTCTATCTGAGCGCCATGGAAAAAGAGACCACCACGAAAAACCCGATAAAACCAAGGGGTTCAGAGGTGGTCTCTTTCACATACTTTAGTTCCATTTCAGTGAGCGACCCGCCACCTACGCTTCGCTTAGAGGCGGGGGCTTCAAGCGACTTGGGCGTGTTTGCCGAACGGTAAGCCGCACACCTATTCGTTGGCTAACGCCAACCGACATTCATCTCCCACTTTCACTTCGTTTCGAATCGAAAAAATGTTAAAAAGGGGCTTTTGAGTCAGCCGCTTTTTGTCATTAATGAAACTCGATGTCGACCCGTTTTTTCGTTCCTGTCGTTGTTTTCGGGATATGAATGTCAAGCACGCCGTTTTTGTACGTCGCGCGAATGTTGTCCGCCGCCGCATCGGCCGGCAGGGTGATCGAACGCTGGAAGCGACCAAAGAAGCGTTCGCGCCGGTGCATTTGTTCTTCTCTTACATCGTGGTGGCGTTGAATCGTGCCGCTGATGGTCAACATGTTGTTCTGCACGTCAATGTGCACATCCTCTTTCCGCTCCAGCCCCGGTAAATCGCACGAAACGACGTATTCGTTGGCCGTTTCATGCATGTCGATGCGCGGCATCATCTCATCCGCCCGAAAAAGCGACGGAAAATCAGTCGTGAAAAAACGATGGAAATCACGTCGCATCGTTTCCAAATGGTGAAACGGGTCATAAGGAACTAAAGGCATCGAATCTCCTCCTTTCATGATGTCGGTACATAGTTTGTTCAACTTCGTTTGTTTTATGACCAATAAATGAAAAAGTAAGCGATTTACGCTTACTTTTTATACAATAATATGATCCATCACTTCTAAATGCAGGTCAATTAAATCTAGTTTTTCCGCTTCTGCTAAAGGTGCGGCCATGATTCGTTTGACGGCATAATGAAATTTTACTTCTGGCGCTTGTCGAACGCGCGGATGGGTCATTTCATCGCGCAGCTCTTTTTCGATCGCCTCATAAAGCAACGCTTTACACGTTTCTTCTGTCAACGTCTCCTCTTTTGCCAATGCTCGATTCGACCAAAGCGAGCGGTATGCTTCAAAAAGTTGCATAAACGTAAGCACAAAAACCCCCCTTTGTTCCGTTTGTACGGTTATCATTATACAAGCGAAGAGAGAAAATGTGAAAAATTTTTCATGAACATATTAGTGCTTGTTCATATCCGTTTTTCGTTCGTTTCATTTGCAAACCGTACGATTAGAACTGTAAAACATCCCATTACAAGGAGGAACAAAAATGAACAAAAAATTTCTCATTCCAGCATTAGCACTTTCCATCGTTGGAGGTGGAATCGTCGGCGCTACATTCAAGCATGATGCGTTTGCTGCAAGCAAAACGCAGGCAACAAAAGAGGTATCTGACGAGCAAGAGCAAGACCAACTGCAAGCAAAAGCGAAAATTACAGAGAAAGAAGCGATCGACATTGCATTGCAACATGTAAAAGGGAAAGAAAATGGAACGGAACTTGAAAATGAAGACGGCGCCGTTGTGTATGCAGTCGAAGTGAAAGATGACCAAGGCAAATTAGCGGATGTGAAGGTCGATGCGCAAACAGGTGCGGTCGTGAAGATTGATAAAAACGACCAAGACAAAGCAGAAGGGGAAGAAGTAAGCGACAACGAAACGAGCGATGACGTGGAAGGAAGCGAGGCAAATTCCGTCAACATCACGAAAGAAGAAGCAACAACGATTGCGCTACATCAAGTGAGCGGCAAAGTAACAGAAGCAACGATCGAAAAAGATCACGATGAAACGGTTTATAGCATTACGGTGCAAACGAACAACGGAAAGCAAGAAGTGAAAATCGATGCAGAAACTGGAAAGGTGGTAAAAGTAGAAGCTGACGACGAAAACGAATGAGTACTCCGTCCCTTCGCCAAGAGCGAAGGGATTTGTTTTATGAAAAAATTTTCATTTCCTTTCCCTTTTTTCTTTAACATCATGCGGTATGATAAATACAAAAGGAGTGAAGACAAATGAAAGCAGTTTTTTCTCATCCCATTGTTCATGTAGGGGTGAAAATAGCAGGCGCGCTGCTAGCAGCATTAAGCGTCGCCCTGTTTGTACTTATATGGCTCACCGGACAAGCGCCACATAAAGAACTATACAAACTGTTAGGAACGATCGCAGAATTTAGCGCAATCGCCGGTGGCGGAATGTGGCTCGTTCGCCATGCGTTTATTCAAGGAAAGAAGCGAAATATTCGTTGGCAGCACGGCCTGAAAGAAGCGTTTCTTTTTTTCCGAAAACACCATACGTTATTTGGCTATCTTGCGCTTTTTCTCGTTATTAGTCATGGCACATATTTTTTCTTGCATCATGACGATAAAATGGGCAGAGTATATAGCGGCATTGGGGCGTTCGTCGCCTTGCTTCTTGTGAGCACGCTCGGGTATGTGTTACAACGGTTTAACAAAGGAAAACAGGGCAGAAGCTATAAACAGCTGCATCAATGGGCCGCGCTTTTATTTGGCGGCGCTTTAGCCATCCACTTGCTTATGTAGAGGAGGAAAGTATGTACCGACTGCTCGTAATTGAAGACGAAGAAGGATTAGCGGAATTTGTAGAACTCGAACTCCGATACGAAGGATACGAAGTGAATGTAGCACATGACGGGCGAAGCGGGCTCGAGCTAGCCATAAAAAACGATTACGACGTTATTTTGCTTGATTTGATGTTACCGGGGTTGAATGGCGTAGAAGTTTGTCGCCGCTTGCGAAATGAAAAAGAGACGCCGATTATTATGTTAACCGCAAGAGATAGCGTCATGGATCGTGTCATGGGGCTCGATAGCGGGGCGGACGATTATGTCGTTAAACCGTTTGCGATTGAAGAGTTGTTAGCACGAATTCGTGTCATTTTGCGCCGCGAAGAAAAACGGGAAGCAAAACCGCTTTTGTTAACGTTTAAAGATTTGGAGTTGGACATTGAATCCCGCGTGCTCAAACGCGGGAAAGAGCTGATTGAGCTAACGAATAAAGAATTTGAGCTCCTTTTAACGTTTATGCGAAATATTAACCGCGTACTAACGCGCGAGATGTTATTAGATCAAGTATGGGGCTATGATTATGTTGCGGAAACGAACGTAGTTGATGTGTATGTCCGTTATTTACGCAACAAGCTAAACATAGAAAATAAAGAACAATATATCCAAACTATTCGAGGCGTTGGATATGTGATGCGCGAATGATTAAAAAACTTCCGATCAAATGGAAATTGACGATTTGGTCTTCCTTGTTATTAAGCGTGCTATTTATCTCGTACAATTTGTTACAGTATCTGGTGATGGAAAAATGGATTGTGAGTTATGAGCAACAAAATATGCGGCACCAACTAACAGAAATGGAAGCATTTTTAAAAGAAAAATCGATTCAAACCCCTTCACAATTACGGCGATACGAATCATATTTTGCGACGATTAATGAGAAAAATCAACTGTTACGCATATTAGACAAAACAGGAGAACCAATCTTGACGGTGTCTCACGCTGTTCCGAATGACTGGGTGAAACCGAAGAACACTACATCGCTACAATATGAAATCGTTCGCCATGGAGAAGATCGGTTACTTATTTTACGTTCGCCGTTGACGATTTTTTCCGGTACGATCGAAATTATCCGCAACATGGAGGCGTTTGATCGCTTCCGTGATACGATTTTTCTCGTCATGATTGCAACGGGGGCAGGAGCGATTATTTTAAGCCTTTTAGGCGGCACGATTATTGCTAAACAACTTCTTGTGAACGTGCTGGCGATGACGAATACGGTGCAAAAAATTAAAACAAACGGGCTCAACGAACGAGTACCGATTAATGATACGAATGACGAACTTGCACAGCTTGGCAAGCTCTTTAATGGCTTGATGGACGATTTAGAACAAGCATTTTCACAGCAAAAACAGTTCGTTGAGGACGCCTCCCACGAATTGCGGACGCCGTTAACGATCATTAAAGGGCATTTGACGATGCTAAACCGCTGGGGAAAACATGACCCAGAGGTATTAAACAAATCGCTACAGTCAAGTTTAAAAGAAGTGGATCGGCTAATTCATTTAGTGAACGAATTGTTACAGCTATCGCGTGTCGACATAGAAACGGTAGAAGCGACAGAAGCAGTAGACGTATGCGCTGTACTAGACTCGGTCGTCCGCAACTTTTCGAGTGTGTATGACAACTACACGTTTCAACTAATCCGCAAAGAACGTGTATTTGTTTCCATCGCTGTTCAGCACCTCGAGCAAATTTTTATTATTTTGTTGGACAATGCGGTGAAATATAGCCGAGAGTCACGGAAAGACATTCATCTGTTTGTTTATGAAGAAAATGGGAAAGTGAACATCGTCATTCAAGATTTTGGCATCGGCATTCCGCAAGCAGACCTCCCTTACGTTTTTCATCGCTTTTACCGCGTAGACAAGGCGCGCAGCCGCAAACAAGGCGGCAACGGACTCGGACTTTCCATCGCCAAGCGCCTCGTCGAAAAATACGACGGAACGATTTCGATTGAAAGCAAAGAAGGGGAAGGGACAAAAGTTATCGTAACATTTCCTGTGAAATGAAACAGGAAGAGGAGAAAGAATGATCATTGAAAAAAATGAAGGGCGTGACTTGTATACTTATATATGGTGATGGAGGAGAAGGTCCCTATTCCTTTGGGGCCGCTTTTTTTGCAGTTATTTATGAGAAATAGTTCCTAATTTCATTTTTGGTTCATCACCAAATTTTGTGATTTAGTGACAAAAAAGAGAAAGCACTGACGAGATCCTGGCAATAATGTTAGCGGTGAAATAAACATTAAGGAGGTCTCGTAAGTGCTTTCTATACCACTAGGATTGCCAGAATTTAAAGTGATTAAACAAGAACTTCTTTCCTATGGTTATGCTGTAAATTATCATTTTATTTCAGCACAAAACGCCCATTTTTTTGCACATTCTTTCAGAAAGCCCTCTCCCCTTTTCTGAAGGAATGTGCTAAATTTTTTGTGAATTGTTTCGGACAAAGATTTCCATTCGTTTCAATGAGGGGGAGGAAGTGTGATCCAGTTTCACGACTTTGGCATTGACATTCAAACGTATACGGATCGTGGGAAAGGGAACGATTTTCCCGACGTGAACCAATGCCCCCACTGTTCATCCCGCCGCCCCTTGCATCGTCACGGATACTACCAACGCTATGCGTTGACGGCAGAGGGGGAGTATCACCTTTGGATCGCACGATATCGCTGTCAAGAGTGTCGCAAAACCGTGAGTGTGCTGCCTTCTTTCCTCCTCCCGTATGTTCAATATACACGATCGGTTATTTGGCAAGCGGTCAAAGCATGGTTCGAAACGCCAAGGCAAGGAGCGAAGACCAAACAGGTTGTTTTTCCCACCAAGGAGGTCATCTTGTTTTATGTCCGACGATTTTTACGGAATCTCTCTCGCTTGCATCACGCGGCGGCGAGAAGGTGGGGGATCATCGGCCCTGTAGGGAACGCAAGAACAGAACGGGCGGTTTGGTGGATGCAGACCTTGGAGGGACGGGGGGTGGGCTCGATCATCCAAGACCTGTGGACAAACGAGAGGTGGCATCCGTTTGCGGATCAAATTGCTTCCTGATTTTCTACTTAACACCAAAAATGGAGATGGTTGATGTTCCCACAAACCCTTCCTCTCGACGAATCTCGAGCCGTTTCGTAAGATAGGAGGCAGAGGGACCGGGACGGTCCAACATCACAGGGAGACAGGGAGGAGATCCGGATGGATGAATCGATGAGACACGACATCGCGCTGTTTCGGTACGGGCTGATCGCTCCGTTGGTGAATGGCCAGGTGGAGCCCAAGGCGTATTTGAATGAGGTGGGCGGGCGAGTGCATTCGATTCCTCATCAAGGGGACAAACCCATTGCGGCGAAGACGATTCTGGATTGGTGCGCCCGATACAAAAAAGGGGGCTTCGACGCCTTGAAGCCGAAGCGCCGTTCGGACCGCGGCCGCTCCAGACGTCTGTCCCCCGATGATGAGGATCATATTCTAGCATTGAGGAAGGAACATCCCACCATGCCCGTGACCCTATTCTACGAACAACTCACCAAGCAGGGGGACATTCCCACCACCCTCTCATACTTTACTATATACCGATTGTTGAAAAAACACAACCTGGTGGGAAAAGAAATCTTGCCGATGCCGGAGCGAAAGCGTTTTGCGTATGACCAGATCAATGAGCTATGGCAAGGGGACTTATCCCATGGACCCACGATTCGCGTCCATGGGAAAGCCCAGAAAACGTTTTTGATCGCGTATATCGATGACTGCTCGCGGTTAGTGCCATATGCCCAATTTTTCCCTTCGGAGAAGTTTGACGGGCTGCGGATCGTCACGAAGGAAGCGGTGCTTCGTTGCGGGAAGCCGAAACGCATTTACTCGGACAACGGGAAAATTTATCGGTCCGAGGTGCTGCAGTATGCGTGCGCCGAGATGGGAATCACCTTGATCCACACCCAGCCGTATGATCCGCAAAGCAAGGGGAAAATCGAACGGTTCTTCCGCACCGTGCAGACGCGGTTTTATCCGCTGTTGGAGCTGAATCCGCCGAAGTCGCTTGACGAGTTGAACGAGCGTTTTTGGAAGTGGCTTGAAGAAGAGTATCATCGAAAACCTCACGCCTCGCTTGATGGGAAAACGCCGCATGAGGTGTTTCAGTCCCAAGTGGAACGAGTGGTGTGGATCGAAGACATCGATTGGCTGGACGCGATTTTTCTGAAGCGGGAGCACCGCAAGGTCAAAGCCGATGGAACGATCACCTTGAACAAGCAGCTGTATGAAGTGCCGCCCCGGTTCATTGGGCAATCGATTGAACTCCGCTATGACGAACGGGGCGTCTATGTGTACGAAGATGGAAGGAAGGTGGCGGAGGCCGTTCGGGTTCGTTTGGAGGACAACGCCTATGTAAAACGCCATCGGTCCCCGTTTGCGGCGATTCCGGCGAAGGAGGGAGAACACGGTGTATAAATCGTTTTACTCCCTTTCGCGGGAGCCGTTTGCGAAAGAAACCGACCCGTCTGAGGCGTATCAAGGGGCGTCATTTCAGGAAGCGTTGCGGGCGCTGGAGTACGTGAAACGAACCCGGGGGATCGGGCTGTTGATCGGAGAGCCGGGGGCGGGCAAGACGTTCGCCCTTCGGGCGCTGAAAGAGTCATTGAATCCATCATTGTATCATGTCGTCTACTTTCCGTTATCCACCGGAGGCGTGATGGATTTTTACCGTGGTTTGGCCTTGGGATTAGGAGAGGAACCGAAGTACCGCAAGGTAGACCTCTTCCGCCAAATCCAGCAGGCGATCGAGCGATTGTATCATGAACGGCGGATCACGCCGGTGTTCATTTTGGACGAGATGCATTTAGCAAAGGATGCATTTTTACAGGACATCGCGATCTTGTTCAACTTTGAGATGGATTCGACCAACCCATTTGTCTTGATTTTGGCCGGGCTGCCCCATTTACAGGGGAAGCTGCGGCTCAATCAGCACCACCCTCTCGACCAACGGATCATCATGCGATACCGGATGGGGCCGCTGGAGAGGGAAGAGGTGGCGGGCTACATCGAGCATCGGATGAAACAGGCCGGGGCGAAGCATCCGATCTTCACCCCATCGGCGTTAGAGGCGATTGCCCTGCAGTCGCGGGGATGGCCTCGGGTGATCAACACGTTGGCCACGACGTGCCTGTTATACGGGTATCAGCTGAAAAAGGACGCCATTGACGAAGAAGTGGTGCGCATGGCCGCAGAGGAAATGGGGTATTAGCACGAAAGGGGCCGAATCGGCCTCTTTTGTGCTTTTTCTTTTCCATCGGTCCATCAGGCGCGCTGGAAATCTTCATCTGAAAGAGCGTGCAAACGTTCCGAAAGAATGTGCAAAATCCGGAACAATCCGCAAAAATTTTGCACATTATTTCAGAATCCATCTGAAATAATTTGAAAAAGTGATTCTGAAATAATGTGCTAATTTACAGTTATGCGATTCATGTAGAGAAAACAGAGACACAGGAACGTTGCCCTCATTGTGGGTTTGCCACTTCCTCTGTCCACGACAGACGGACAAGAAAAGTACGGGATTTGGCGATTTTCCATCAACCGGTGTACTTGTTCGTAAAGGTAAAGCGCTATCGGTGTTGGAATTGTTCTCAAGTGTTTTCCGCCTCTTTGGAATCGATTCCACCCAATCAACATTACACCAATCGATTTTGTGAGTACTTGTGTGAACTTTGCGAAGGCACCACCATTCAAGAGGTTAGTCGAAAGCACCGCATCCCCTATACGACATTGGAACGCATTTATTACTCCATCGCATCGAAAAAAGCAAAAGAGCGTCAAACAGCGATAGAAGCATCTTCTCAAGAAGGAATGGTGCTTAGTTTAGATGAAATCGCTGTAAAAAAGGGACATCAGTATGAAACTGTATTGATGGATGCCAAAGCCGGATCGGTCATGGGAATGCATGCCGATCGCCAATGTGACTCCGCCATCCACTTGTTGAGCCAAAATATCCTGTCGAAAGAAAGGGTCCAAACGGTGATTCTGGACATGTGGGAACCTTATCATAAGGCGGTTCGCGCCCTGTTTCCATCTGCTTCGATTGTCATCGATAAGTACCATGTGGTTCAAAAAGTGACACAAGCCTTGGATCAAGCAAGAAAGGAATTTTCTCCATGGAAAAAGGCTCGATATCTTCTCTTAAAAGGCTGTGAAAAGCTTCGTAAGGACCAACGGCGTCGATTAGACGATATCTTGGAGGAGTATCCGGTACTCTCCATTGCTTATTATCTGAAAGAGTTGTTTCGGGATTTTTACCGAACCGATGGATATAACGAAGCAAAGGAACGCTTGGAAGAATGGATTCAGTTAGCTAAACAGAGCCCTTTTGCTTCTTTTCAGCAAGCAGCCAACACGCTTGAAAGGTGGAAGGAGCCGATTCTTTCCTACTTTTTGTGCCCATATACGAATGCCCGAATCGAGGGGACGAACCACAAGATCAAAAACATCAAACGCCGGGCATACGGCTATCGAAATTTAGAACGGTTTCGTTTGCGTGTATTTCTGGAGTGTACAGGGAACACTACAGGTAGTCAGGCTGCCTAAGCACTCCCTTCTTCCGCTATCGGTATGATAGTTGGTAGAATGGAACCCGTCAAGGAAAGCACTTGACTGTTTCCATTCTACCAACTTCGTGGTCTGTATGCGGAAGAAGGATCCTGACTGATGAACCTATTTCATCCAGCTAACATGTCTCTAGGATTGAGTAGAAATCACAGAAAATGGTGAAGACCCTAAATTTTTCTTTAAGTTCTAGAAATTGTTGAGATCTAGACTCTTGAGAAGTAATGAAATTTTGGTGGAGTTCATTATATTTATCTTGAATTTTTTGTAACTCTACTGTAGATGAGTATTTTTCATTACAGTAATTTCCATTCCCTAAGAGACAAACAGGGGACCCCTTAGGCGACATGGAGCTGTTTTTTGATCACATCAATGGGAATATCTTGCTTTGCGGCGTCATAGATGAACTCGACGACGCTGTGCCCTTTCCGAGACCGAAGAAGCTCCAGGCCGGAAGAGATGTCTTGTTGAGATTCCGCGATGCTGTATACGCAGGCTAACAGCACCACGACCCAATACCGTTTCACCGCCCGAACGTGGCGAACACGGTACCCATCGAGCTTCAGCTGGTCTTTTGCCTGCCGGAAAAAGCATTCGATCGTCCAGCGCTGGGCATAGTAACGCAAGATGTCTTCGTCACTCAGCTCCCGGTCGGTGCTCAATATGACATGGAGATGATCCGGCGTCATCGGTTGATCCGCCTTCCAAGCCAGCAGCACCACCGCGTCATCAAGACCGTTGAGCGCGCCTTCGTAGCGGTAGACACGATAGCGCTCGTTCCCCACCGTGACGAGGCGGGTGTCGTTTGGCTCGATATAGCGGGCAAACTCCTTCGCTTGGATGGCGATACCTTTCGGGTAGAGAATCCGG
Organism: Geobacillus lituanicus; assembly: GCF_050994965.1. NCBI lineage: Bacteria > Bacillati > Bacillota > Bacilli > Caryophanales > Anoxybacillaceae > Geobacillus > Geobacillus lituanicus. Next base: position 2,289,639 of record NZ_CP194773.1, on the reverse strand, counting down.
TTCGTCTTGAGCATGGCGATGACATGGAATCCTTGTTTCAGACAGGCTTCGATGAGCGCTTGGGACGGATACCATGAATCCACGAGCACATACACCGGCTGAGCCCGCTTCCCCTTGAGCGAGGAAAGCATCTCGATCGCCAGGTCGATTTTGCTTCTTCCCGATGTCTTGTCATACAGACGAAAGGCGAGCGGAAACGCTTGCGTGAAGGTGTGCACCATCAGCCAAACAAGCGAATGCCCCCAGACCAATTGATGATCGCTGTGAGAGAAATGCCAGTCACACCCTTGAATGGCGTGCGTTGCCCGTGACGAAGGCTTCGTTTTTTGGCAAATGGTATCATCAATCGAAAGGAACAGGGGTTGATTCGTCCGTTTGGCCAGGCGTTCGATCTGGCGAAGAACCCACTCCTGAAGCTTCTCAAGCAGTTTTTCCTCGTTCTAAGGGCTTTTCGTGAAAAAGTGGCTGAGCGTGGTTCGATGATTCGGATGAAAACTCCAGTACCGGACATCCGTCAATGTCCCCGAAAATCCCTTGGTCGTCAAGGCGTCGACAAGATGAACGAGATGCTTGATGACCGGCTTCGAGAAATAAAGCGCCAATCCCAGCGTCATGAAAAACTTGTGGATTCCTTGATGATGTGCTAATCTATTCATGAGACATGAACCTCCTTGTGGGTAGTTGGTAGCACATCTATTCTAACCAAGGAATCGGGTTCATGTCTCCTTTTTTGTTTAGTTTGTAAATTTATGTTAGCAAATTTGCTCATCTACAGTAAAAAAGTAGTTGACATAAGGTGAGATAGTGTATAGAATAAAAATCGCGCTTCGACGGAATGTCGGAGTGCAACGATCGAACAATCATGAAATAAAAAAACTATTGACAAATAGTTAACACTGCGTATAATGAATAATTGCCGCGACGAAATGAACGCGGTAATAAGTTAGAAGAGAATCAGTAGTTGACATTTTTGAAAGATTGTTTATAATAGTAACTGTCGTTCCTTGAAAACTGAACGAAACGAAGCGCGACGAAAAGCGGAGGTCCGCATGGACCGAAGCAAAAGCCAATCAACTTTCTTTGGAGAGTTTGATCCTGGCTCAGGACGAACGCTGGCGGCGTGCCTAATACATGCAAGTCGAGCGGACCGAACGAGGGCTTGCTCTTGTTCGGTCAGCGGCGGACGGGTGAGTAACACGTGGGCAACCTGCCCGCAAGACCGGGATAACTCCGGGAAACCGGAGCTAATACCGGATAACACCGAAGACCGCATGGTCTTCGGTTGAAAGGCGGCCTTTGGGCTGTCACTTGCGGATGGGCCCGCGGCGCATTAGCTAGTTGGTGAGGTAACGGCTCACCAAGGCGACGATGCGTAGCCGGCCTGAGAGGGTGACCGGCCACACTGGGACTGAGACACGGCCCAGACTCCTACGGGAGGCAGCAGTAGGGAATCTTCCGCAATGGGCGAAAGCCTGACGGAGCGACGCCGCGTGAGCGAAGAAGGCCTTCGGGTCGTAAAGCTCTGTTGTGAGGGACGAAGGAGCGCCGTTCGAAGAGGGCGGCGCGGTGACGGTACCTCACGAGAAAGCCCCGGCTAACTACGTGCCAGCAGCCGCGGTAATACGTAGGGGGCGAGCGTTGTCCGGAATTATTGGGCGTAAAGCGCGCGCAGGCGGTCTCTTAAGTCTGATGTGAAAGCCCACGGCTCAACCGTGGAGGGTCATTGGAAACTGGGGGACTTGAGGGCAGGAGAGGAGAGCGGAATTCCACGTGTAGCGGTGAAATGCGTAGAGATGTGGAGGAACACCAGTGGCGAAGGCGGCTCTCTGGCCTGCACCTGACGCTGAGGCGCGAAAGCGTGGGGAGCAAACAGGATTAGATACCCTGGTAGTCCACGCCGTAAACGATGAGTGCTAAGTGTTAGAGGGGTCACACCCTTTAGTGCTGCAGCTAACGCGATAAGCACTCCGCCTGGGGAGTACGGCCGCAAGGCTGAAACTCAAAGGAATTGACGGGGGCCCGCACAAGCGGTGGAGCATGTGGTTTAATTCGAAGCAACGCGAAGAACCTTACCAGGTCTTGACATCCCCTGACAACCCAAGAGATTGGGCGTTCCCCCTTCGGGGGGACAGGGTGACAGGTGGTGCATGGTTGTCGTCAGCTCGTGTCGTGAGATGTTGGGTTAAGTCCCGCAACGAGCGCAACCCTCGCCTCTAGTTGCCAGCATTCGGTTGGGCACTCTAGAGGGACTGCCGGCGACAAGTCGGAGGAAGGTGGGGATGACGTCAAATCATCATGCCCCTTATGACCTGGGCTACACACGTGCTACAATGGGCGGTACAAAGGGCTGCGAACCCGCGAGGGGGAGCGAATCCCAAAAAGCCGCTCTCAGTTCGGATTGCAGGCTGCAACTCGCCTGCATGAAGCCGGAATCGCTAGTAATCGCGGATCAGCATGCCGCGGTGAATACGTTCCCGGGCCTTGTACACACCGCCCGTCACACCACGAGAGCTTGCAACACCCGAAGTCGGTGAGGTAACCCGCAAGGGAGCCAGCCGCCGAAGGTGGGGCAAGTGATTGGGGTGAAGTCGTAACAAGGTAGCCGTACCGGAAGGTGCGGCTGGATCACCTCCTTTCTAAGGACGAAAAGCGGAGGCCGCAATGGCCAACTGTCGATACACAGCGCTTCTCGTTTCGTTCAGTTTTGAAGGAATGAGAAATTCCTTCAAAAGCGCCTGTGCCTGCGTCTGCTAGCAGGTTCAGGGAAGCAAGATTCCTCGGCACAAAGCCGCAAGGAAGTTTGTTCAAAGAAGTCGCTTTGCGTCTACAAGTGAATTCAGAGAAGCTGGATTCCTCGACGCAAGACTGCAGAGAAGTGAATTCAATGAAGTAATCTCGTTCCTTGAAAACTAGATAACCGGAAAAGCGGAGGCGAGTGTTTCGCCGCGATGGGCAAATGTTCTTCGCCTGCAAGGGTGCTTGCACCCGGAAGGCGAAGGTTATTTGACCCCGAGCGGCGGCGAGCCGACGCTAGACAATAAGGAAGAAGCCGAGAGCGCTGTAGGTTAAGCTAGAAAGGGCGCACGGTGGATGCCTTGGCACTAGGAGCCGATGAAGGACGGGGCAAACGCCGAAACGCTCCGGGGAGCTGTAAGCAAGCGTTGATCCGGAGATGTCCGAATGGGGGAACCCACTGTCCGTAATGGGGCAGTATCCATGCCTGAATCCATAGGGCATGGAGGGCACACCCGGGGAACTGAAACATCTTAGTACCCGGAGGAGAAGAAAGCAAACGCGATTCCCTGAGTAGCGGCGAGCGAAACGGGAACAGCCCAAACCAAGAGGCATGTCCTCTTGGGGTTGTAGGACCGCTCATTGTGGGAGTGAGAAAGGAACGGGGTAGACGAACCGGTCTGGAACGGCCGGCCAGAGAAGGTGAGAGCCCTGTAGTCGAAACTTCGTTCCCTCCCGAGCGGATCCTGAGTACGGCGGGACACGGGAAATCCCGTCGGAAGCAGGGAGGACCATCTCCCAAGGCTAAATACTCCCTAGTGACCGATAGTGCACCAGTACCGTGAGGGAAAGGTGAAAAGCACCCCGGAAGGGGAGTGAAAGAGAACCTGAAACCGTGTGCCTACAAGTAGTCAGAGCGCGTTCATGCGTGATGGCGTGCCTTTTGTAGAATGAACCGGCGAGTGACGATGGCGTGCGAGGTTAAGCCGAAGAGGCGGAGCCGCAGCGAAAGCGAGTCTGAACAGGGCGAAAAGTACGTCGTCGTCGACCCGAAACCAGGTGATCTACCCATGTCCAGGGTGAAGGCCGGGTAACACCGGCTGGAGGCCCGAACCCACGCACGTTGAAAAGTGCGGGGATGAGGTGTGGGTAGGGGTGAAATGCCAATCGAACTTGGAGATAGCTGGTTCTCCCCGAAATAGCTTTAGGGCTAGCCTCAAGGGATGGAGAGTCTTGGAGGTAGAGCACTGATTGGGCTAGGGGCCCTCATCGGGTTACCGAACCCAGTCAAACTCCGAATGCCAACGACTTATGCCCGGGAGTCAGACTGCGAGTGATAAGATCCGTGGTCGAGAGGGAAACAGCCCAGATCGCCAGCTAAGGCCCCAAAGTGCACGTTCAGTGGAAAAGGATGTGGAGTTGCAAAGACAACCAGGATGTTGGCTTAGAAGCAGCCACCATTTAAAGAGTGCGTAATAGCTCACTGGTCGAGTGACTCTGCGCCGAAAATGTACCGGGGCTAAACGTGCCGCCGAAGCTGCGGGATGACCGTTGGTCATCGGTAGGGGAGCGTTCTAAGGGCGTTGAAGCCAGACCGGAAGGACTGGTGGAGCGCTTAGAAGTGAGAATGCCGGTATGAGTAGCGAAAACAGAGGTGAGAATCCTCTGCGCCGAAAGCCTAAGGGTTCCTGAGGAAGGTTCGTCCGCTCAGGGTTAGTCGGGACCTAAGCCGAGGCCGAAAGGCGTAGGTGATGGACAACAGGTTGAGATTCCTGTACCACCTCCTTCCCGTTTGAGCGATGGGGGGACGCAGGAGGATAGGGCGAGCAGGCGGCTGGAAGAGCCTGTCCAAGCCGCAAGGCTGATCCGTAGGCAAATCCGCGGATTGTAAGGCCAAGCGGTGATGGCGACGGAGTCATCCGGAAGTCCCCGATTTCACACTGCCAAGAAAAGCCTCTAGCGAGGGAAGAGGTGCCCGTACCGCAAACCGACACAGGTAGGCGAGGAGAGAATCCTAAGGCGCGCGGGAGAACTCTCGTTAAGGAACTCGGCAAAATGACCCCGTAACTTCGGGAGAAGGGGTGCTCGTTTGGGTGAAGAGCCCGAACGAGCCGCAGTGAAAAGGCCCAAGCGACTGTTTATCAAAAACACAGGTCTCTGCGAAGCCGAAAGGCGACGTATAGGGGCTGACACCTGCCCGGTGCTGGAAGGTTAAGGGGAGCGCTTAGCGGAAGCGAAGGTGCGAACCGAAGCCCCAGTAAACGGCGGCCGTAACTATAACGGTCCTAAGGTAGCGAAATTCCTTGTCGGGTAAGTTCCGACCCGCACGAAAGGTGTAACGACTTGGGCGCTGTCTCAACGAGAGACCCGGTGAAATTATACTACCTGTGAAGATGCAGGTTACCCGCGACAGGACGGAAAGACCCCGTGGAGCTTTACTGCAGCCTGATATGGAATTTTGGTATCGCTTGTACAGGATAGGTGGGAGCCTGAGAAGCCGGAGCGCCAGCTTCGGTGGAGGCGGCGGTGGGATACCACCCTGGCGGTATTGAAGTTCTAACCCGCACCCCTTAGCGGGGTGGGAGACAGTGTCAGGTGGGCAGTTTGACTGGGGCGGTCGCCTCCCAAAAGGTAACGGAGGCGCCCAAAGGTTCCCTCAGAATGGTTGGAAATCATTCGGAGAGTGCAAAGGCACAAGGGAGCTTGACTGCGAGACGGACAGGTCGAGCAGGGACGAAAGTCGGGCTTAGTGATCCGGTGGTTCCGCATGGAAGGGCCATCGCTCAACGGATAAAAGCTACCCCGGGGATAACAGGCTGATCTCCCCCAAGAGTCCACATCGACGGGGAGGTTTGGCACCTCGATGTCGGCTCATCGCATCCTGGGGCTGTAGTCGGTCCCAAGGGTTGGGCTGTTCGCCCATTAAAGCGGTACGCGAGCTGGGTTCAGAACGTCGTGAGACAGTTCGGTCCCTATCCGTCGCGGGCGCAGGAAATTTGAGAGGAGCTGTCCTTAGTACGAGAGGACCGGGATGGACGCACCGCTGGTGTACCAGTTGTCCCGCCAGGGGCACCGCTGGGTAGCTATGTGCGGACGGGATAAGCGCTGAAAGCATCTAAGCGTGAAGCCCCCCTCAAGATGAGATTTCCCACCGCGTCAGGCGGGTAAGATCCCTCGAAGATGACGAGGTCGATAGGTCCGAGGTGGAAGCGTGGCGACACGTGGAGCTGACGGATACTAATCGATCGAGGGCTTAACCTAGAAAAGCGCAGGCGAGCGGTTCGCCCCGGCTTCTTCCGACGGTTATCTAGTTTTGAAGGAATGAATTCTTCTCATGATGCGGAAGTAGTTCAGTGGTAGAACACCACCTTGCCAAGGTGGGGGTCGCGGGTTCGAGTCCCGTCTTCCGCTTTTCCATCATGCGCTCGTAGCTCAATTGGATAGAGCATCTGACTACGGATCAGAAGGTTAGGGGTTCGAATCCTCTCGAGCGCGTTTATTAACTAACTTCAAAAAAAGATATTGACAAAAAAACAATTAGCGATTATATTTTTATTGCAGTCGTTTCTAAGACAAGTCCTAATGATATTGATCATGCGGGTGTAGTTTAATGGTAAAACCTCAGCTTCCCAAGCTGAAGTCGTGGGTTCGATTCCCATCACCCGCTTTCCTTTATTTTATCGTGAATATCGTATGGATATTGTTCCAGCAGCTCAGCAGGATAGAGCAACGAGCAAAGTCATCTTTGAAATGGCTACGAGTTGCCCCGACGCATCGGGCTTCTTCGAATCGGCTTGTAGAGGAAGGGGCAGCGGAATAATGAGAGTGTCATCATGATTGCTATGTCCCAGTAGCTCAGTAGGATAGAGCAACGAGCAAAGGCTTCTATGAAACAGCTGCGAGTTGTCCCGACGCATCAAGCTTCCTTGAGTAGGCTTGTAGAGGAAGGGACAGCGAGGATATTGGAGTTTCCTAATGGATTGTGTCCCAGTAGCTCAGTAGGATAGAGCAGCGGCCTTCTAAGCCGTCGGTCGGGAGTTCGAGTCTCTCCTGGGACGTCACTTACATAAGAAAAGAACGCGCAAAAGGCGCTGGAACGAAGTTCTCCGATCGCCAGGAAAGAAGATTGATTCCATGTGCGAGAGGGGAATTTTTTATTTGGTTATAAGAGCCGACAGTGGGAATATTGGAGTGTTCTGTCGATGATGTCCCAGCAGCTCAGCAGGATAGAGCAACGAGCAAAGGCTTCTATGAAACAACTGCGAGTTGCCCCGACGCATCGGGCTTCTTCGAGTAAGCTTGTAGAGGAAGGGGCATCGGCCCTAAGCCGTCGGTCGGGAGTTCGAGTCTCTCCTGGGACGTCACTTACATAAGAAAAGAACGCGCAAAAGGCGCTGGAACGAAGTTCTCCGATCGCCAGGAAAGAAGATTGATTCCATGTGCGAGAGGGGAATTTTTTATTTGGTTATAAGAGCCGACAGTGGGAATATTGGAGTGTTCTGTCGATGATGTCCCAGCAGCTCAGCAGGATAGAGCAACGAGCAAAGGCTTCTATGAAACAACTGCGAGTTGCCCCGACGCATCGGGCTTCTTCGAATCGGCTTGTAGAGGAAGGGGCACCGGCCCTAAGCCGTCGGTCGGGAGTTCGAGTCTCTCCTGGGACGCCACTTACATACGATTCGTTCGGGTTAAAATCCTCAAAGCCCTTGATACGACCGCGTTTGCGGTCGTTTTTCATTTTTTGGGAATCTCGAAAAAACGATAGGATCCGAAAAAATTTTGCACGAATTTTGCGCGGTGATCACAGGGCATTATAGAGTTCCATCATGGTTTGATCTACCTGCCGTGATTCTTTTTTTCCTTCTCGTCTATGATGTGAGAGTAGAAATCTTCATTTGAAAGAGCGTGCAAACGTTCCGAAAGAATGTGCAAAATCCAGAATAATCCGTAAAAATTTTGCACATGACTCACATTTCGCACCCTAACAAGGTCAAAACGAAGGATTTTTTATTTCATTTTTCAGAATAACTTTTTGACCAACACAACGAGCGATGGCAATCTTTTTTTTACCATCGCTGGTCGTTCCGTATCACGTTACACGTAGATGCTCTCATCCATGCCCAATCCCTGCAGAATCCTTCGCTGATCAGGGGTAAGGGAGCGATCCAGTGAGCGTTGGATGCGCCCGTCTGGCAGCTCCAGCAGGATGACGTTCACATATTGAAACAGCTGAAAAATCGCCTGTCCCGTCGGCCGGGTCAAAATGAAAAACGCCACCCCGATCGGAGTGACGCCCTGCTTCAACATATCCCACGATACCATCATAACATGTCTAAACAGAAATATTCTGTCGTCTTTCTGTCAAAAATCTGCCGTTTTTCTGTCACTTCCTTCGAATGTGCGCCCTTTAGCTTTTTCCTTATTCAAAAAATGTTAGGAGATACCCAGGTATCAAAACAAGTAACTTGTTAACTGTAGATGAGCAAAATCACTAACATAAATTTACATCGAAACAAAAAAGGAGACATGAACCCGATTCCTTGGTTAGAATAGATGTGCTACCAAACCATTCACAAGGAGGTTCATGTCTCATGAATAGATTAGCACATCATCAAGACGAACCGGATTCTCTATCCGAACGGCGTTGCCGTCCAAGCGAAGCAGTTGGCCCGCTCCATCGAACCGAATGACACTCACCTCGTCACGGTGGGAGAAGAGCATTATCGCGTCTATCGTTACGAAGGAGCGCTCAACGGTCTCGACCATGCGGTGGTGCTGCTCGCTTGGAAAGCCAATCAGCCGATGACATCGGAACATCTTCACTGCGTCTTGAGCACCGACCGGGAGCTAAGCGATGAAGACATCTTGCGCCACTATGCCCAACGCTGGTCGATCGAATGCTTTTTTCGACAAGCTCGTGGGCGCAACCACCATTGTAAGTTCCTTTAGTTGTCCTCATCGCCTATTGGGTCGAATTTTGTCTCGTAAATGAAAACAAATTGAAACGTTCATGGCGGCGAAAGTTTGTTAAAATGTATAGGATAGAAATAAAATTAGAAAACGTGCCATACAATGAACATGCATGGCAAATATACGAGTCAGGTGATCGACATGGGGTTTGAACAGCAACTTGTTCATAAAACATTTTACGAGACGCTCGTCGAGGCGGGGGAACGCGACGTTGTCAGCGCGCTTGGCGATATTTTTTTCACGGCGCATCGGGATGGCGCTGATTTGTCGTCGATTCGCTTTGCCCAAGGGGAAGTGTATTTCCACCGCCGCGACTACGAAGCGGCGATTTTTAAATGGGAACAAGTCCATCACGACGATTTGCGCCCGTGGGCGCAAAAAAATATCGCCGACAGCTACTATGAGCTTGGACGGCTCGAGCTGGCCGAGGAGCTGTACCGTTCGATTGAGACGGAAAGCGAAACGTTGCATGCGGAAATCATTTTGCGCCTGTTTTCGCTCTACCGTGAGTTGGGGGAAAACGCGAAAGCGGATGATATGATTAAGCGCGGTGTGACGTTGTATCCGGATTATCCGAACATGACCGAATGGGCGCGCGCCTTTTTCGAGGAGCAAGGTGATTGGGAAAGCGCCGTCGAGCTTGCTTTAGGAGAGGCGGTGCGGACGTCGGCGCGCCGCTGGGCGGACATCTTGACCGGTTATGTGGAACAAGGACATGCGCGAACGATGGCGCCTGCGCGGTTTTCACGCTGCCTGGCGCTGTTGTACGAAACGGATCGGGTGAAGTTTGAACGGCTTGTGCAGGCGCTATGGAACGGGTATCGGGATGGTGACCTCTATTTTTCGTGGCTCGCGGAGTGGAATCGCCTCTATGATGAGTTGTCGATCGGCCGCGACTACGACTGGAAGCGAATTCCTGGCCTTTTAGGGGAAGCCTATGCAGGATTGATGAAAGGCCCGTACCGATTGAAAGAGTTGGTGGAAGTGGTGCCACCGCTTGTCAAAAGCTGGGTAAGTTTAGCCGATGGTCCGGAGACAGCGGCAGCGGCGGCTGCCTTGTTGGCGTGGAGTGAGAAATTTCCTGAGGCGTTTGAAGAAGAGACGGTCAACGACGCCGCTAAGCGGCTCGTCCATGCGAAACGGCCCGTTCGGGAGACGGGTGTGTCGCTGTTTGACGAAATAGCCGATTGGGCGGAAGAACAGCGGGCGGGTTCGCACTTCCGCTTCCGCTGGGTCGTGCGGCAGTTGTCCGATTCGCGGACGCATTTCGTTTTGGTCGCTGGGGCGTCGCGCCATGAGCGGTTGGCGTTTTTGCGGACGTTGGTCGGCGAGGCAGCGTTGGCGGCGCCATCTGCGCCGGTGCTGGCATGGAGAAACGGTGGGGAGATGGAAGTCGCGAAAATCAGCGACGACCAGTTTACCGTTTTCTCGAGCATTGATGAATTTCAACAGGCGGCGGGAGGACGCGCCAACCGATTTCCTGATGATGTTGTCATTGAATGCGCGGCGCCGTTTTCACTCGTGCCGCAAGGGATTGTCTTGCTGGATATCGGGCCGCTCGGCGGGCGCGCTTCATTCGACCATGAAGCGTTCGTATCGTTTTCGCTCGCTGACAGCGTTCTTTTTCTTCTGAACGGCGAGGATCCGCTTTCCAGCGCTGATGAGCAGCTGTTGCTGCGGCTTCATGAGCGGGCGCCGCATGTGCCGATGTACGTGCTGCTTCCTCCGGGCGACGGGATGGTGGATGAAGAGGAGACCGCGCGAATGGTGGAGGAAGTGGAAGCGCACGTTCGTACGATCGTTCCGGAAGCCCGTGTCATCGTCTATTCCCCGCATGCGCCAAGCCGCAAGCAGCAGCAAGCCCTCATCGGCTTGCTGGAGGAGATGCGCCGATGCGTGTCTCCTGTCCGCCGCGAGGAAGCGATTTTAACGACGACCGGCCGGTTCATCGCTCATTTGTTCCGGCAGCGGGCCGAGGCGGAAAGACGATTGGCGGAGCTGGTCGTATGGAAAAAAGAAATGGCGGCCAAACTGAGCGGCGCCATTCATCAGCTTGGCGACCTGCAAGAGGAGAAAACGGCCAAAGCGGCCAAGTCATTCCACACCGTCTTGGCGGACATGCGGGGTGAGCTGACAAAGGCGATTCCCGATCTGTTGCGCAACATGGCGGAGCTGGTGGGCGAAAACAGCGATTTTTCCCGCTTGCCTCTTGAGCTGAACGACAAAGCGAATGAACGGCTTCGCGCTTATCTCAACGAAGAGGTATTGCCAAAGTTGCGAGTTGCTATGGAACAGTGGATTGCAGCGGCGGAGGACGAATTCAATGAATGCCAGGTGTTTTTGCATGAAATGAGCGAAGGGTTTAACGCCATGTTTGGCGAAGAGCGGCTTATGCTCGAATGCGATTTTCGCATTGTGGCTGACTGGCGGCGTGACATCAGCCGGTTGACGAGCGGGGCGCAAATCGAGAAGCTGAACATTTTCCTCCGCCGGACGCCGGGTCAGCTGCTGTTGAAAGGAGCGGGCAAACTGCTCGGCGCCTTCGCGCAAAATAAGGCGATGCTGGCGCAAAAATATAAGCAGCTGATCGAAACGCAAGATTACATCGATGTGGCCGAAACGGCCGCTCGGCAGCTGCTGTTGCCGTTTGAATGGTTTGCGAAGTCGATTGAGCGCGACGTCACCCAGTTTTTCCAAGCGCCAGCGACGATGCTGCGGGAAACGCTAGAGCGGCTGGAGCTTGAAATTGCCGCCCAAGAAGGGGAATTGAAGCAGATGCGCACGAATCCCGAAGCGTATCGCGACCCGCTTGTCCTCTTTGGCATCCGTTTGCGGCAATGTGAACAGCTGGCGCAGGCGGCTGCGGCGACGATTCACGTGTAACCATCGGCTGATTGCCGGTGTTGGGCGGGCTCAAACGGACTTTTCACCGCAGGGCCTGCGTATGTGATCCGTTTGACGAAAAAAGAACGAAAACTGCGCCAAAACGGCCATCCCCCGGTCGATGCGAGGGAAATATGGAAAAAGGCTGTTGACAAAAGGGGCTCGCCCCGCTTTTGGCAACAGCCTTGTTTTCTTGCCCGAGCAACTGTGGAATGGAGGGTTATTGCAGCTCAAACGCCCAGTTGCCGCTGCGGAAAATCGGCTCGCGCTTCCCGTCTTTCGTCACGCCGTCAATGTTCAGATCAGCTGAGCCGATCATAAAGTCGACGTGGACGAGGCTGTCGTTGACGCCGCGGCGGTCAAGCTCCTCTTTGGAAAGAGAGGCGCCGTTTTCGATATTGGTCGGATACGCCTTGCCGAGCGCCAAATGGCAAGCGGCGTTTTCATCAAACAGCGTGTTGTAAAAAATGAGATTGGACAGCGACACCGGCGATTGGTGCGGCACGAGGGCGACTTCCCCGAGGCGGCGCGCGCCGTCATCGGTGTCAAGCAAGTGCTTAAGCGTCTCATATCCTTGTTCGGCGCTGAAGTCGACGACTTGCCCGTCTTTGAACGTGAGCGTAAACCCATCGATCACGTTGCCGTTGTAATTGAGCGGCTTCGTGTTGCGCACTGTGCCGTTGACGCCGTCTTTATGCGGCATCGTAAATACTTCTTCGGTCGGAATGTTCGGATTGAAGCGCACGCCGCTTTGACTCGTCGCCGCGCCGCCGTGCCAGACGTGCCCGTCGACGAGCTCGACCGTGAGATTGGTGCCTGGCGCTTCGTAAACGAGCTGTTTGTATTGCTTGTTGTTTAAGTAATCGACGATGCGGGCGAGCCGGTCGTTATGTTCGCGCCAGGCAGCGATCGGATCGTCTTGGTCGATGCGGGTGATGCGGAAAATCGCTTCCCATAATTTGTCGATGGCTTCTTCATCGCGCAGATCGCCAAATACTTTTTGCGCCCACGCCGGTGTGGGGACGGAAATGAGCGACCAGCAGTTCCGGTCGGCCATAATGGCGCTCCGGTAGTTGGCGAGCGCTTGCGCTGCTGTTTTATTGGCGGTCGCGATCCGCTTTGGATCGACGTCTTTTAACAAGTCCGGATTCGGGGCGTAAATGGATAAAAAGGCCGCGCCTTGTTCGGCGAGTTCTTCCATCGCTCTTGCCCGCCACATCGGATATTCGGAAAACGCTTCTTCTGGGGCGTGGTGAAATTTAATGTATGTAAGCGCCTCGTCGTTCCACTCGACATACACGTGTTTCGCCCCGGTTTCGTACGCGGTTTTGGCGATTTTGCGGACGAGCGGCGCCGCCTCGAGCGGGGCGTTGACGAACAGCGTCTGCCCGGGCTGAATGTTCACCCCGACTTTCACCGCCAGTTCGGCGTATTTGTCCAATTCCTTCTCCCAACGGTTCATCTTGTTCACTCCTTTTTTTGGATTCATCTCCACTTTATTATAATTCCCACCGCCTCGCAACTTAGGGAACTTTACATGTGGACGCTGTCCGGACGAGAGCGAAACGTTCCGATGTAGGACGCGCCTCATGTTGGAATAACAGGATGGGTTGACACATAACGGTGTTGCCGCACATGGCGCTCGACTTGCTGCCGCCGTGGCTCGCGGGAGTGCTTTTGTCCGGCATTTAAAGCGCCTGATCGGCAAGGGAAAGAACGGTTTCCGCGCTCTCGTTTGGTTGCGGGACGGCGACGGCGGCTCCGACGCTGACTGTGACGACACAAGCAGCGGGCGAGGAACCGTGCGGAATGGCGAGCCGCTCGACGTTTGCCCGTATGGCCTCAGCGGCAGCCGCTGCTTCGGACGGCGAAGTGTGCGGCAAAATAACGGCAAATTCCTCCCCCCATAGCGCGCTGCCGTCCCGCCGTATTGCTTGGCTGTTTGCTTCAGCGACAAGGCGACTTTGCGCAAACAGTCGTCTCCGCATTGATGGCCGTACGTGTCGTTGAACCGTTTGAACGAATGCGGGCGTCGGCATCAGTCACCATAATCCCTTGGCTCGTATGTTCGACAATTTGCTCGTACAAGTGATCCATTTGTCTTAGTAGCATGTTCTTTCTTTTCCCCTCCATTGAATCGTTCCTTTTCTCTAAAAATTAACATTGTTTATTTTATTTGGCTCTTCACCACAAGTTGTACTTGATCATTTAAGGTAGGTGTGCATAGAGGGTACAAAAAATGCGAATTTTCCTGTATGGTAAAGGTGACCAAACCAAACCATGGAGGGAAATTCGCATGTACTCTCAGTTTATCAAAGAACTCATCGATTTACCAGATGTTTTGATTCAAAAGGTGCGAAAAGAAGGGGAACGTTGGATTTTCGAACTTTCTCTACCCGAACAATGCCCGTTATGTCCTGTCTGCTTGAAGCGCACGATCAAAATGACAGACAAAAAGAAGCAATGGATGCATGGCTATGCTCAGCGAATCGGAATTTTTTGGATCGAACTTCCTGTCGAGCGCAGACGTTGTAGCACGTGTGGCGTGACGTTCAGCACGTCGTATCCATCCATCTCTCCTCGAAGTGTGGCGACGGATGCTTTTCAGCGATGGGTCGCGCAATCTTGCATCGGAACATCCATTCAGGCGGTGGCTCGTATGCTCAAGCTTCCTTACACGACCGTTGAACGATGGTTTTATACCCATGCCCCTTCCTTCCTATCGAATGACGTCCAACCAAAGGCGGTTTGTGTCGATGAGTTTGATTTTCGAAAAGGGCACGACTATGGAGTGGCGATCATGGATGCCGAAACGGGAGAAGTGTATGCCATGGAAGCAGGAAAGAACGAGGAAGCCATTGGGCGTGCATTGGCTCATGTATCTCGTTCCGTTCAGTATGTCGTGAGTGACTTGGCTCCAGCGATGAAAAAAGCGATTCAACGGGTTTGCCCAGAGGCGACACATGTCGTCGACTATTTCCATGTCATTCAGCTGTTTACCGATGCGTTAGAACGTTGTCGCAAATATTTGGGCAAAGGAGGCAAGAAACACGGAAATGTTCGTTACGTTTGCCGTTTATTGAGCCAATGCCCAGAGAAATTGACGGAGGAAGAACGTCAAATCATACGAGAATGGTGTAATGAAAGCGATTACTTAAAGTCTGTTTACCAATCGCTCCAACATGTTCGCTATGTGTTCAAAAGCAAAGATGAGCAACAGGCGAAACGACGCTTGAAGGCTTGGATTCATCGGTATTTGTTTTGTCCTTGTTCCGTTGTTCGTGCCATCGCAAAATCACTCGTCAAACGAACAGACGAAATGATATCGTGCATTTTATCCCATTATTCGAATGGGAAGATGGAGGGAACAAATAACAAGATCAAGCTGATGAAACGTCGGGGATACGGATACAGAAATATCCAGCGTTTTGCATTGCGGGTTCGGCTGGAAACAGCTAACATACTTTCATGACAGGTGCAAGTACATCTTTTGGTGATGAACCTTTTATTTTCCGGTATGAGAGGCAAGACGCCAATCCTTTTTCCTGTGAGGAAAGGCTTACTGCGATGAAACGAATCTTGCATTCATCATTCCATCATAACTTTTTGAAGATATTGTGAAATAGTGAGCAACTCTGCGCCGCCAGGCGAAAAAACGATTAAGATAAAAGTGTAAGGAACATCTTCCAAAACGAAAGGGGAGAAACACGATGGTTGTCAAATGGTTGCGCGAACACGTCACGGCATCGGTGTTGATGGTCGTATTCCGCTTGTATTTAGGATATGAATGGATGACGGCAGGGTGGGAAAAAATCACGCAAGGGTTTGACGCCACCGGATTTTTAAAAGGAGCGTTGGCGAAAGCCGCTGGGGAACATCCGGCCGTGCAAAGCTGGTGGGCGGCGTTTATCGAACACGTGGCGTTGCCGAATGTCGGATTGTTCAACGTTCTTGTGCCATGGGGTGAATTTCTCGTCGGGATCGCGCTCATTCTCGGATTGTTTACGACGTTTGCCGCCCTCATGGGAGCTGTGATGAACTTCGCCTTCATGTTCTCAGGCACGACGAGCACGAACCCGCAAATGGTGCTTCTTACCGTCTTTCTCCTCGTCGCCGGGGCCAATGCGGGACGATACGGCTTGGATCATTGGGTGCTGCCATATCTCCGCCACTGGTGGAGGGATAAAACGCATCGTCCACACCGTCCGGATACGGCGCATCAATGACCGTCACCAAGCCGTATGCGCTGCTTCAGGCTTCCTCCTTTTCCGAACGGCCGCTCCTTCTCCAACGTGGAAGGGGGTGGTCGTTTGCCGCGTCGGATAAAATGATTGGCTGTTCGAGAAAGGAATTTGGCGAATGACGGCGAAATGATATGCATATGGATGAAGCAGGAGACATGAACAAGTATTTGAAAGCGTTTTCTGAAAGGTAACATACTAATCATTCAGTATTTTTTTATAAGGGATGGTGAAACGAATGAATGAAACACGCCCATACTGGCCGAGCGGGCTGCCGAAGGAACTCCGCTATGAGCTCGGCGAACAGCCGCTCTATGGCTATTTGCGCCATCGCGGCGAACGCGAGGAAAACGAGCCGGCGTACATTTTCTATAACAAGGTGATCACGTGGGGAACCTTGCTCGATCACGTTCACCGTTTTGCCCGCTATTTGCGGGAAAAAGGGGTGGAAAAAGGAAAGGTGGCGCCGTCTGAGTTGATCGAATGGGCGAAAGTGCATATGGCGGCGTTCAAGTATCCGCGTTATATCGAATTCATCGATGAATTGCCGGCGACGCCGTCAGGCAAAGTATTGCGAAAGCTGCTTCCAAGAGAATAAATATAGCGGCGGAGTTTGGCGCGGGCCGCCCCGCCTTTTCCGAAAAAAAAGGGGATCACGGTGGACAATTTGCGGCAATTAACAGACGAACTGATGGCGAAAAAAGCGAGCGGCTGCTCGCCGCTTGGCCGACGGGGGGGTTAATGGAAGTTAATGGGGAATCCCCCTCCGCCAGTGGCGGAGGGGGTGGCGCTGGGCTGTTTCTCTTTCATCGAGGGGCAGCGGTCGGATGCCGCATGTGAGAGGTGAAAAGTCGAAAAATACATTGACAATCCAATGGAAATGGAATATTCTTTAATTAGAAAGATGTCTAAATATCGAATGTTTTTGTCCGTATTTAGATAATTTCCTAAATGTCTAACTATAGACCGGCATGAAAAATCGTTTGCATGTGCCGCGTACGAAGCTGTGATAAACGAAAGATGCCCCTTTAGCGGTTCATCCAACGAAAACTCGTTTGCAAGGTGGGATCGCTATTGTCATTCAACGAAGCGTTTAAAGCGATCGCCGATCCGACGCGGCGGAAAATTTTATCCTTGTTGCGGAATGGGGAGTTGACGGCAGGGGAGATCGCTTCGCATTTCGATATGCAAAAGCCGAGCGTCTCGCATCATTTGAAAATTCTCAAGCAGGCTGATTTGGTGCAAGACAGGCGTGAGGGACAGCATATCTACTACTCTCTGAACACGACGGTGTTTCAAGATTTGCTGCGCTGGTTTTACGATTTTGTCGAAAAGGGGGAGAGACATGGTGAACGTTAGCCGGCTGACGATCGTGTTGACGGTTCTCGCTTATTTCTTGAGTTTGGCCGCCCTTCCGTATTTGCCGGATCAAGTGGCGATCCATTGGAATGCATCAGGGGAAGCTGACGGCTTCAGCAGCAAATGGTTTGGCGCGTTGTTGCTGCCCGTTCTCATGACGGTGTTCACGTTTTTGATGGCGGTCTTGCCGAAGCTCGACCCGAAAAGAGAAAATTACGCCCGATTTCAAACAAGCTATCGTATGGTCAACGCGGCGCTTTCCTGCTTTTTCTTGGCGCTGCATGCCGTGACGTTGGCGTACAATCTTGGATTTTCCATCGATGTTGGGGCGGTCATGCCGCTTGGCATCGGCGGCCTGTTTCTTGTCATCGGAAATTATATGCCGAAAATCAAACACAATTATTTCATTGGCATCCGCACACCGTGGACATTAGCGAGTGAGACGGTTTGGCATAAAACGCACCGTCTTGGCGGCAAAGTATTTACCGCGATGGGGATTTTGTCGATGCTCACCGCGTTTTGGCGCGGAGAGATGAGGGTTGTTTTGTTTCTCGTCATCATCGTTGTCGGCAATTTGTATCTCATCGTTCAATCGTTTCTTTATGAGCAGCAAGAACAGCGCAACCGTTCATAAATAGTTTGAGGCGAGAATGCTCTCTTTCCCCTTCGCTATCGTAAACCCGTCTCATTCGGGGCATGCTAGGGATGAAGGAGGGGAGGGCGATGAAACGGAAACCGGACAACCAACGCGCCGGGCATCCGGCCCGCGCCGCCGACACACGGACGGCAGGCCGGACAGCGATGAAGGAACAAACGGTGCAAGAGGCCTACAAAGAGCGGGAAGAGCTGACGGCCGATTCAATCAAAAAGCGGGAGAAAGGGCGATTCCTTTCTCTCGCTTTTTTGCGGTTAAGCATGCTCTTCTAAGCTGGCGACCGGCACGCTTTGTTTTTGCTTCGGGTTGTCAAGCGGGTGGATCGTTGCTACGCCTTTTTGCTGGTCGACATGCTCAATGTAAATGCGCTGGCCGTTGTACGTGACGTTTGCCATCACCGGCGACGACGCGATTTCTTGCGCCCGACGGACATCCATCTGAAACACCTCCTTATTTGCCGATAACACGCATAGTATGACAGGTGTGCGATTGAACTATGCATGTGGCCGAGATCGGAAAGAATAATTTCCAAAACAATGTGCTAAATAATCAATCAACAAAACCGACCATCTTTTCCTAGCCGATTCACACGTTTTAATGTAAACTATTTTTTATAAATAGTTTACATATAAGGGGGATGGGGATGAAAACCGAACTAACCGCCCAACTGCTCGAATGGGAACAAAAAGCGCAAAAGCGCCAGCTGCGCCGGGCAGAGGCGTCAGGCGCTTCGGTCATGTTGGACGGAAAGCCGATGTTGAATTTAGCGTCCAATAATTATTTAGGGTTAGCGGATGATAGGCGGCTGATTGAGGCGGGCTGTGAGGCGATGCGAACCTACGGGGCTGGAGCGGGCGCATCGCGGCTCATCGTTGGGAATCACCCGCTCTATGAGCGGGCGGAAGCCGCGTTGAAACAATGGAAAAAGGCAGAAGCGGCGCTTATTTTCAACAGCGGCTACACGGCCAACATCGGCGTGTTGACAGCGTTAATTGGCCGAGATGATCTTGTCTTTAGCGATAAGTTGAACCATGCGAGTTTAATTGATGGCATCCGCTTGAGCAAAGCCGCTTGTTTCCGCTATCGTCATAACGACATGAATCAGCTGGAGTCATTGTTGAAGCAATCTCCGCCCGGTAAGCGGAAATGGATCGTCACCGATGCCGTTTTCAGCATGGACGGCGATTGGGCGCCGCTACCGGAGCTGGTCGAGTTGAAACGGCGCTACCGCGCGATATTGATTGTCGACGAAGCGCACAGCGGCGGTGTGTTCGGACCGAACGGCGAAGGGCTGCTTCACCATTTCGGGCTTGAGAAGGAAGAGGATGTGCTCGCCATCGGCACCTTCAGCAAAGCGCTCGGCAGCTTCGGCGCGTATGTAACAGGAGAGCCGTGGCTGATTGAGTATTTGATCAACAGCGCCCGCAGCTTCATTTTTACGACCGCCTTGCCGCCATCGGTCCTTGCCGCCAATGAAGCGGCTATTCATATCGTTCAATCCGAGCCGGAGCGGCGCCAGCGGCTGCACGCCTTAAGCGAACAGTTCCGCACGAAACTGAAACAGCTTGGGTTTGACACCGGCGGCAGCGAGACGCCGATCGTTCCGGTGATCGTCGGCCCGAACGACCAGGCGGTGGCGATGAGCGAGTTGCTGCAGGAAGCAGGCATTGCAGCCGTCGCCATCCGGCCGCCGACCGTCCCTGAGGGAACGGCGCGCATTCGCTTTTCCATCACCGCCGCGATGACGGAAGAAGACATTGATATGGCGGTTGACCGTATCGCTTGGGCAGGAAGGCAGATTGGATTGATTTCATAGGGAAAAACGGCGTCACGAGGAGGAAACGCGTGAGAGAACAAAAAAACCAGCCGAACGTTTTTTCGGCTGGTTTCCTTCGATCGGGATGACAGGATTTGAACCTGCGACCCCACGCACCCCATGCGTGTGCTCTACCAAGCTGAGCTACATCCCGAAATGGATGGTGAGACATTTTCGATTATACAAGAAAAGCAGGACAAAATCAATGGCGAATTTTGCGTTGAGTTGGAAAAGGATGCCGTTGAAAGACTAGCGGCATCCTTGTTGCTGACAAGTCTGTGTTTTTCTGTTTTCATGCTCCTTTGAACGTATCTTCCTCTGTCTGTCCGCCCCTGCTTTTGCGACAGAGAATTCGCCATTGATTATACGGCAAAGCATGCAAGATGTCCCGCTAAAGAACTCGTGATTGGAAACGAGTTGTTCAGCAGAGACTCTTTTTAGGTTGAGAAACTTTGCAAAATCGACTCGCCTTCCGCCACAAAAACCGCCGATAGGCCGAAAAGAATGGTTTTCCCCGTCTTCTACACGCCTTGGAACACGAGCGCGGTGTCAATCGTTCCGATCACAGAATCGAACGTTTCTCCGCAGGCGATGATCGTCTCGGCGTATCGATCATGTTCGAGTGTGCACTGACGGATCGTTTTGTTGTATGGGTCAACGATCCAGTATTCTTCCACTCCGTAGGCGCAGTACAAATCTTTTTTCAGCGTCACATCGATTTTGTAGGTTGACGGGCTGACAACTTCGATGACGATGAGCGGCCGCCCCTTATAGCCGCCGATGATTTTTTCCGGCCGTTCGCAATAGACAGCGACATCCGGCTGGATAAACTCGTTCATCACGTTTCCGTTCTTTTCGAGTTTCACGGACAAGTTTGAAATCGGTTGACATGGGCTTTTTCCTTTGATCATGGAAACAAGATTGTCGCAAACGATTTGATGTTCCCATGACGGGGACGGGGACATGTTGATGGCTTCTTGCATGCTCCTCACCTCTTTTTCATTATACTTGAAACGGTTCTCCCTTGCCTACAACGGAGTGTGGGGAAAAGAAGACACTAGAAGGCTGGTGAAAAATGATGCTTTCCGCTTCATCGTTGTTTTGGGCCGCAAGAGAAGACCTGATGGTAAAAGGCTTCTCAACTTGAGAAAAGTGTGTTTTGGGCTGATTTTTCATTACATCACCAGTTCTCTAGGCTGCCAGGCGGTATTCAAGTATACTATAAAGAAAACGGGAAAGGAGGACGTTTTCATGCCGGTGCCGGAAAAAGGGCAACCGTTTACTTATGCGCAATACATGATGTTTGACGAAGATGTACGCTATGAGGTTATTGATGGCCAAGTCTTCAACATGTCCCCCGCTCCGACGCCGAAACATCAGGCCGTGCAACGTGAATTGTTGGTGGAATTTGCGACATATTTGCGTGGAAAAACATGCACCGTATTTGGCGCTCCGATCGACGTTTGTTTGGCGGATCGGGATGATCCGGAACAAATTCGCGAATGGGTTGAGCCGGATCTTGTCGTTGTCTGCGACAAAAGCAAAATTCGCGAAAAACGAATTGTCGGCGTGCCGGATCTTGTTGTGGAGATTATTTCAAAATCGACGGTGCGCAAGGACAAAATTGTCAAATTTGACCGTTACGAGCGGGCAGGGGTGAAAGAATATTGGATTGTCGATCCGGTGAATGAGACGATTGATGTCTATGTGCTCGAAGAAGGGAGATTCCGCCATCAAGGAATGTACGTCCGCGATGATACGATTCCTGTCCGTCTGTTTCCCGGATTTGCGATCGAATTAAAAAACGTATTTGCCGAAGAAGAATAAGAAAAACGGCTGCTGTTCAAACCGCATGCTCCCCTTGTTCGTTTGTCGCGGGCGGATCCATCAGGCGGGGGGCAAGAGGCTGCCTGCGGGGGAATCGATGGCCGTTTGCCACACACTTGGGCATAGAAACGGAAAAAACAGGCGATACTAACGATCGGTGATGCCTGTGTACAGTCAAGAAGAATTGGTCCGCTTTGTCGAAGAAGCGAAACAGTACGCCCGCTATGGAAAAGTAGCCGATTACATTCCCGCCCTGGGCAAGGCCGATCCGAATGAACTGTCGA
Source organism: Geobacillus lituanicus (assembly GCF_050994965.1). Classification (NCBI taxonomy): domain Bacteria; kingdom Bacillati; phylum Bacillota; class Bacilli; order Caryophanales; family Anoxybacillaceae; genus Geobacillus; species Geobacillus lituanicus. Next base: position 2,267,871 of record NZ_CP194773.1, on the reverse strand, counting down.
TCGCTGTATACACCCCGGACGGCAAGGTGGCGAGCGCCGGAGATGTGACGGTGAAAGTGACGCTGCAAAGCATCTCGAAAATCATCGCGCTTGCCCTTGTCTTAATCGACCGCGGCGAAGACGAGGTATTCCGGAAAGTCGGCATGGAGCCGACAGGCGACCCGTTCAACTCGATCGCGAAGCTCGAAGAAGTGCAGCCGGCCAAACCGCTCAATCCGATGATCAACGCGGGGGCGCTGGCGGTGACGCATATGATCCGCGGCCGATCGGTCGAAGAGCGGCTTGAGCGGCTCTTGGCGTTCGTCCGCCGCCTCGCGGGCAACGAACAGATCGCGTATTCGGAGGAAGTGGCCCGGTCCGAGTTTGAGACGGCGTTTTTGAACCGTTCCCTTTGTTATTTTTTAAAGCAGCATCGTATCATTGATGAAGATGTCGAAGAGCTGATGGATTTGTACACGAAGCAGTGCGCCATCGAAATGACGTGCATCGACCTAGCGCGCATCGGCTTGGTGTTCGCGCTTGACGGGCGCGATCCGCATTCGGGCGAGCGGCTCATGCCGCTTGATGTCGCCCGCATTTGCAAAACGTTTATGGTCACGTGCGGCATGTACAACGCATCCGGCGAATTTGCGATTAAAATCGGCATCCCGGCGAAAAGCGGCGTCTCAGGCGGCATTCTCGCCGCCGTCCCGGGCCGGTGCGGCATCGGCATTTTCGGTCCGGCGCTTGACGACAAAGGAAACAGCCTGACCGGAATCAAGCTGCTCGAGCGGTTGGCGAGAACGTATTCATTAAGCATTTTTTAAGGAGGAGACGAATATGAAAACGTTTACGGTCCAATTCCATCGTGAAGACGACGTCGAAGCGATGAACGTCGGCAAACTGAGTCAAGATGAGTTCGATAAGGCGACCGAAGGCGGGACGCGGCATTTGTTTGACCTTGACACCAATATCGGCTATTTCGTCTTTTTCGACGCTGAGGACAACGAAGGCAACGTATCGTATTTAATGCTTCAATACGAAGAAGACAGCGAAGATCCGAGCGCGTGCTACAGCTTTGAGCTGAAAGACTTTTACGAATTTATGGCGCTCTACTTAAACGACCTTGAATTCGCCGACGAAGAAGAAATGACGGAAGACGGCGAAGAGGAATACGGACCGATCCACCACCTGGCGCATTTGCTTTACCATATCGTCGAGGAAGGGAAGACGGTGGAAGTGTGAGAGGGGGATCCCGGGCGAGCAGTCCGGGATTTTTTGTTTGTATGACGGGTAAAAAGTGATTAAATTCAGCGGCGACTGAATATTTATAAATTGCTAGGGAGGTGATGCACCGGCGTGCGGTGAGGTGCTGTGAATGGCTTAGGGAGGGAAAAGTGGCGCCAAAGGGAATTTCTTCGCTAAGGGAGTGAGCAAGGGGTGTCGACAAAGCCATTCGTAGTTCCAAGACTTTCAGCCATGATGTTTCTTGAGTTTTTTGTTTGGGGAGCTTGGTATGCGACAGGTGGATTGGTGTTAGCCAAAAGTGGTTTATCTTCCATCATCGGCACAGTATATTCAGTTGGTGCGATTGCTGCGATTATTGCCCCGTTTTTCTTAGGAATGGTCGTTGACCGGTTTTTTGCCTCTGAAAAAGTGCTTGGTCTTCTCCATATTGTTGGTGGGATTTTGCTTTGGTTAATTCCCGGACAAATTAAAGCAGGAAACGGAACTGCTCTCGTTTGGCTAGTTTTCATTTATATGCTTACGTACATGCCAACTTTGGCGCTGACGAACAATGTAGCGTTTCATAACATTCCGGACAGCGTGAAACATTTCCCTGTCATCCGTGTATTTGGGACAATCGGCTGGATTGTTGCAGGTCTTCTTATTGGGCAGCTCGGTTTTTCCGACCATCCAACAATTTTTCAAATCGCAGCCGGTGCTGCCATTTTGCTCGGTCTTTTCAGCTTTACATTGCCGCATACCCCGGCCCCGGCGAAAGGGAAACCGTTATCGGTCCGCGATTTGCTTTGCCTTGACGCGCTACAAATGCTAAAAGATAAAAACTATCTTGTCTTTATTGTATGTTCGTTGCTCATTTGCGTGCCGTTAGCTGTTTACTACTCGTTTACTTCACCGTTTCTTGGCGCGGTCGGTTTTCAAAACGTCGGCAGTGTCATGACGATTGGGCAGATGTCAGAGATTTTCTTTATGCTCTTGATCCCATTCTTTTTCCGTCACCTTGGCGTGAAATACATGCTGCTTGTTGGCATGATCGCCTGGACTGCTCGCTATTTGTTGTTCGGTTTCGGGGCGCCGGCGGAGGCAACGTGGTTCATGTATTTAGGTATTGCTCTCCATGGTATTTGCTATGACTTCTTCTTTGTCACGGGATTTATTTATGCTGAACAAAAAGCGGGGGAAAAAATCAAAGGGCAGGCGCAAAGCTTGCTAGTGCTGTTCACGCAAGGGATTGGCATGTATTTTGGAAACATGATTGCTGGTCAGTTGTTTAATTCGATAGTGACTGCGCAAGGGAAGGATGCATTAGTCCAATGGCAAACATTTTGGTTTTATCCGGCCATTGCCGCCGCAGTCATTGCTGTTGTTTTCTTTGTGCTTTTCCGTGAAAATCCCCACCACTTGGTGAGTGCGGTATACGCTCCTGATCCGTGAGGGTATACTGAAAATGGCCAAAAAAGGCAATAGGAAAGCAGAGGTGCCCGATTTTAGGCATCTCGTATAACCTGTCTGCCTTTTGGCTAGACTAAATAAGTTGTGGTTGGCGGAACGGCTCTTTGCGGGAGATCATGCAAAAGATGATCACCAACATCCGCCGAGCAATGGCGATGAGGGCTTTTTTCTTCCCGCATCGGGCCGCCAACGACCAAAACTTTCGGGACAAGGGATGCGTCTTGGATCGAGCTGCTGACCATGCCGCCTCGCATAACGCCGATCGGAGATGGGGATTGCCTTTTGTCGTGCGCGTGCTCTTTCGCTTTCCGGCGCTTTCATGGTTGCCGGGGGACAATCCAGTCCATGAAGCCGCCCGTTCCGGCGTTTCAAAGACGCTCATGTCGGTTCCCATCTCGGCGATGATGACGGCGGCGGTTTGTTTTTTCACTCCGGGCATGGTCATCAGCAGGTTCACTTCCTCGCGATACGGCTCGAGCAGGCGGTCGATGTGCTGGTCGACTTCTTCGATTAACTGCTCCAATTCCTCAACGTGTTTCCACAAGAGGCGAAGGAGACGGAGCTCGTGTTCGGTCAAGGTGCCGAGCAGCGAATCGTACACCGCTTGCTTTTTCTTTTTGAGCCTTCCGCGCAGGCATTGATCCAACTCGTCCTTGTCCACGTATCCCTTCTCAAGCAGCCGGGCGAGGATGTCTTTTCCGGAAACGCCGAAGAGATCGGAGAGGACCGAGCCGAGTTTGACATTGGAAGACTCGAGCACTTTTTGAATCCGGTTTTTCTCCGACGTCAGCTGTCCGACCCACTTTTTGCGGAGGCGGGTAAAATCCCGCAATTCGCGAATATCCGCTGGGGGGACGAAACTTTTTTCAACGAGTCCATGGCGGAGCAGCTTGGCGATCCACTCGGCGTCAGAGACATCGGTTTTTCTTCCCGGGACATTTTTGATCCGCTGCGGATTGGCCAGTGTCAAGTCGACATAGCCCTCGAGGAAGGCAAAGACCGGTTTCCAATACACGCCGGTGGATTCCATGGCGACATGGGTGACCCCATGGTCTTCGAGCCACTCAAGCAGGTCGCCAAGTCCTTTCGAGAACGTGGAGAAGGTTTGAATGTCCTTTTGAATGTGTCCATCTTCTTCCCATAGCGCGCAGGCGACGATGGTTTCGGCATGAACATCCAATCCTGCGCAGCGAGGATAGATGACATCCATGATGAAAATCCTCCTTTTCGATGATCGAGTGCGCAAACAGCGAATCCACGGGAGAAATGCGGCAGTTTTCCGTTCGTCGTCACCTTTCCTGTGCATCGGGAAAGGGCGGACAATGGGTGGTGCACCCAGTGGATTCAAACACTTTTCCGTACAGGGTCTAAGCCACCATTAAGCATAACGTCCTGTTGAACTGTTTGCGCCTATTCTTCATTATGGGAAGAAAAGGGGGATTTTCATGCCCGGGTGGAGAGCAAAAATTGCTCATGGAACTTTTTAGAGAAAAAGGACTATCAGCAGCTTCAACAAAGACATATGATAACGCCAAAGCATAACGGCTGGAGAATGGGGAAGGGGCGCAGAAAATTTGTCTTCCCCTTCCCTGCCTTGTCCGGCGGCAATTGTGAGGGGGAGACTATGAAAATTGTTTTGTTAGGATACGTTTGACTTTTTCCTCTGACGGTTTTGCTTCGCCTAATGTGCCTTCGAATAATGCTTGTGGTGTGAGTGGTGAACTACCCCCACTTAATTTTCTAGCGAAAATTTGAAGTGGGGGCTTCCAAAGAAGTTTGACTGCTTCAAGCAATCCTTATTCTTTGAGGCGTGTCCACTTCGCCGCTAGAGCATAAGACACTCAGGTCTACAGCTTTACTTTTCTTTAAGATGTTTAATGCGCCATTGACATCAGCATTCATTAGTTTGCCAGACTTTGTTCGATACAAGCCGCGCTTAATACGTTTGCCGCTGAACTTATATTCTTTTGGATTGTCGGCATTATATTCAGGAATCTCATCGCCGTCAAAAAAGCTGGCTTGAGACGTATAGGATTCTTCCTGTTTCAAGAATTCAATGCCGTAAAATTCACAAAGATATTCTAGTTTTTCTTTTATGTTACCGAGAGGAATATTGACAAAGTTTTGATTTGTCTTTTTTCCTAGATTCATATTGCGTTGCCATGTTTCCGCATAGCCAATGACAAGTTTGCCAATTTGATTTTCAATACAGTAGTTAATGATGTAACGGCAAGTCTTGTTGATATAATCATTCACTTTATTATTGCGATTCATAGCAAGCAAAGCCTGTTTACGAGTGGTGCCTTTGATTTTTTGCTTATCTTTTATGCTTTGAAGTCTGGCATTTTCTTTGTTAAACCATTGATTTATACTTTTTAATCTCCGCCCATCAATGATGAATGATCTGCCGTCTGATGTGACACAAGTGGCAAAATTGTTTAATCCTAAATCAATTGCCAGTGCTTTTTGGTCATTTAATTCTCTTTGATCTTCAGGCATTTCATATTTGTACTGAATCTCAAAGAACCTGGCATGATGCTTAGGAATGATTTCAATCTGCTTAATCTTTTTGTCCAGTAACACAGGCGGAATCGTTATCGTGATAGGCTTGTGAGTCTTTTTAAATAGGCGAGAATACGGTATCGTGAATTTGTTGCCGTCTATACGAATCTGGCCAATGATCAGTGAATGAAAGCCATCTTTTTTAAGATATTTTGGAATACTGATAGCCTTGTGGTCATATTTTCCTTGTTTAGCAAGACTGATCAAACCAAAGAAAGATTTAAAGGCTTCATTGACCTTTTTTAAAATTTGCTGTGCCATGTTGCTGTTTAACAGCTTATAGTTTTCGTTACTGTAGATGAGCATTTTTCATTACAATAATTTCCATGGTTAGAGAGATAAACAGGGTACCCCTTACGCGATACGGAGCTGTTTTTTGATCACATCAATGGGAATATCTTGCTTTGCAGCGTCATAAATGAACTCGACGACGCTGTGGTCTTTCCGCGACCGAAGAAGCTCCAGCCCGGTGGAGAGGTTTTGGCGGGATTCGGCGATGCTGTACACGCAGGAGAGCAGCACCACCGCCCAATACCGTTTCACCGCCCGAATGTGGCGAACGCGGTATCCATCCAGCTTCAGTTGATCTTTCGCCTGCCGGAAAAAGCACTCGATCGTCCAACGCTGAGCATAGTAACGCAAGATGTCTTCGTCCCCGAGTTCCCGGTCGGTGCTCAAGATGCAATGAAGATGTTCCGGCGCCATCGGCTGATCCGCCTTCCAAGCCAGCAGCACCACCGCGTCATCGAGGCCATGGATGGCCCCCTCATAGCGATACACGCGATAACGCTCCTGCCCCACCGTGACGAGGCGGGTGTCTTTGGACTCGATATAGCGGGCGAACTGCTTGGCTTGGATGGCGATGCCTTTCGGGTAGAGAATCCGGTTCGTCTTGAGCATCGCGATGACATGGAATCCCTGTTTCAGACAGGCTTCGATGAGCTTCTTAGACGGATACCACGAATCCATGAGCACATACACCCGCTGAGCCCGCTTCACCTTGAGCGAGGAAAGCATCTCGATCGCCAGGTCGATCTTGCTTTTTCCCGCTTTCTTGTCATACAGGCGGAACGCAAATGGGAACGCCTGCGTGAAGGTGTGCACCATCAGCCAAACGAGCGAATGCCCCCAGACCGATTGATGATCTTTATGCGAGTAGTGCCAGTCGCACCCTTGAATGGCGTGCACAGCCCGTGACGAAGGCTTTGTTTTTTGGCAAATCGTATCATCAATCGAAACAAAAAGGGGTTGATTCTTCCGTTTGGCCAGTCGTTCGACCTGGGAAAGGATCCACTCTTGAAGCTTCCCAAGCAGCCTTTCCTCGTTCCAAGGGCTTTTCGTGAAAAAGTGACTGAGCGTCGTTCGATGATTCGGATGAAAGCTCCAGTAATGAATATCAGTCAATGTTCCCGAGAATCCCTTGGTGGTCAAGGCATCGACAATATGAATGAGATGCTTGATGACCGGTTTGGAAAGCTGCAGCGTCAACCCCAGCGTGAAGAAAAACTTGTGGATTCCTTGGTGATGTGCTAATCTATTCATGAGACATGAACCTCCTTGTGGATAGTTGGTGGTACATCTATTCTAACCAAGGAATCGGGTTCATGTCTCCTTTTTTGTTTAGTTGTCAATTTATGTCAGTGAATTTGCTCATCTACAGTTCGTTAGTTTTTGCAAGATGATAGTTTTTCTCATAATTAAGAAATTCCTTGTGTTCAAAATAGTATTGTCTGACATTGTACAATCCGACGTTGTACATGTTCTTGGCAATATGGCACAGTTCTCGAAGAGTCAAGTATTCTTCTTTGGTCAAACCATTTAGCTGTTGTTTGATACAAAAATACATTTTTTCACCTCCCATCTAACTATATGATACTATATTTTACTGAATCTATCCTATTTTCAGCAAAATATAGTTAAGGCGATTCATCTCCCACTTACTCCGCTTCGCTTCGTTGAAGTGGGAGTCTTCTCGCCTAATTTAAGATAAAATCTTTTTGTATTCCAAATCGTTTGGTTTTCTAATTTCCATGGAGTTCTCCTCACATCACTATTTATTTTCCTATTCTTCAAGCAATGCCCGAACATCTTCCACTGGAAGATCCACCAACTGAGCAATGTCTTCCACCGTCATTCCTTTGCGCGCCATGTTGCGGATCAGTTGCTTCATTCCTTGTTTCATTCCTTGCTTGATCCCTTGTTCAATCCCGCGTTTCATTCCTTCTTCCAATCCCTCTTTCCTTCCCTTTTGCTCATAGGAAATGATCAGCTCCAACACTTTTTCTCTTTCTTTCGTTTCCATCGCCTTCACCTCTCTTTGCAGTTGTTGCTCTTCCTCCTCCGACAGCTTCACATACGTTTCAAAAAAGCCCAACAAGAGCCGCTGCCTCGCTTTATCCAGCTCCAATCGCACCAACATGCGCAAACACTTTTTTTCAACTCGACTTTCTCACTTTCAGTATACCCCATTTTGCCAAGATTCTGTTTTGTATTGGCTTCCCGTCATCCAAGCACCGACCTGCCAGCACCACAAATGTTCCTGAACTTTTGGTTCTTGTCGAAAGAGCGGGGGTGCGCTAGTCTTGGACAATGCTTGGATTCATCATGTGATACGTCTTTTATAGAGACGAAGTGTTGAACGCTGTCCCACCTGCGCTTGAAGGTGGGGGCATCGATTCATCCCATACTTACGCTTATGCGTGGAAGTGGAGGTCTTCCCGGTGCGGGATGATAAAAATCCATTTCTTTATATGAGAAAGGGGCAAACCATGTCTAAGACGGATCGAAAAAACAACGCTTGACAACCGCCCTGTCTTTCATATACGATGAAGATGTAATCGATTACATAAGCGAGAGGACTACGACCAATGGCAAGCATAAAAGACGTGGCGAAGCGGGCGAACGTATCGACGGCGACCGTGTCGCGCGTGTTGCGCAACACGGGCAATGTCACCGAAGAGACAAGGCAGCGCGTGCTTGAAGCCATTGAAGCGCTGAACTACCAGCCGAACGTGCTCGGCCGGTATTTGCGGCGGATGGAGACCGAGACGGTGCTCGTCGTCGTGCCCGATATTATGAATCCATTTTTCTCGAAAGTGCTGCGCGGCATTGAAGCGGTCGCCCTCAAGCACGGCTATCAAGTGCTGCTTGGCGATACGCAAAATGACGCGCGGCTTGAGGAGCAATATTTGAACGTATTGCCGCAGCGGCAAGTCGACGGGATGATTTTTTTGACCGCCCGCATCCGCAAAGAGCTGATGGAAGAGATGGCGCGCCAGTTTCCGATCGTCTTGGCGTGCGAGTATCTCGAAGGGACGGATATCCCGACCGTGTCCATTGACAATATCAGCAGCGCCCGCAAAGCGACAGAACACTTGATCCGCCTCGGCCATCGCCGCATCGCCCACTTATCCGGGCCGATGGACGTCATTTTAAGCCGCGACCGGCTGCGCGGCTATTATCAAGCGTTGGCGCAGCACGAGATCGAAGTCGATGCGGCGCTCGTGCAGGAAGGTGATTTTACCTATGAGTCCGGATATCATTTGACGCTCAAGCTACTCGCCCTTGAGAAGCCGCCGACCGCGATTTTCGCCGCCAACGATGAGATGGCGATCGGGGCGGTTAAAGCCATTCGCCATCGCGGCGGGCGCGTTCCCGACGATGTCGCCGTTGTCGGATTTGACGACATTCACATGGCCTCGATTTTTGAACCGAGCCTTACAACCATCGCCCAGCCGATGTTTGAGATCGGGCAAAAAGCGATGGAGTTGCTGCTTCGGCTCATTGAAGGAATCGATGTCGAGCGGCGCCAGCTCGTTCTTCCCGACCGGCTTGTCATCCGCGATTCGTGTGGAGGCGGGCGCTCTGTCTGAAGAACTGGACAGAGCGTCCCGTTCCGGTCCTGGGGGACGGGCGGATTTTCTGGCGATGATGTAATCGATTACATCAAGCAAATGATGGAGAACCGATGGAATATGGAAGCCGCAAACATAAAACGCAAGGGGGAAAAGGACATGGGGAACACGATTCCAATCCGCCTCGGCTTGATTGGAGCTGGAGGGATTTCCAATGAACACATCAAGGCGGCGCTAAACCTTTCCGAGCGCGTCGTCTTGCAGGCGATTTGCGACGTCAATGAACAAGCGGCCGCGGAGAAAGCGAAAACGTACGGCTTCCGTGAAGTGTATCGCGACTACAAGGAACTGCTCGCCTCACCAGATGTCGATGCCGTCATCATTACCGTGCCGAATTTTTTGCACGCCCAAGTGTCAGTCGACAGCTTGCGGGCCGGGAAACACGTGCTTTGCGAAAAGCCGATGGTGACGAAAGCGGAAGAGGCCGACGCCATCATCCGCGCCCGTGATGAGTCGGGAAAACAGTTTATGGTGTCGTTGAACAACCGCTTCCGCCAAGCGGCGCAATGGCTGCATGAGCGAATTCAATCCGGTGCGTTCGGCGAGATTTATTACGCGAAAACGGGCTGGGTGCGCCGCCGCGGCATTCCCGCATGGGGGGCATGGTTTTTTGACCGCGAGCGCTCCGGCGGCGGTCCGCTCATCGATTTGGGCGTCCATATGCTCGATGTGACGCTTTGGCTGCTCGGCAATCCGAACCCGGTCGCCGTGACGGGGAAAACGTACGCGAAGTTCGGCCCGCGCCGCCAAGGGGCATGGCCGGGAACATCGTTTGCGCCTGATGCCGCCTATACGGTCGAAGATTTCGCCGCGGCGTTCATCCAGCTCGAAAACGACGCAACGGTGCTGCTGGAGACGAGCTGGGCGTCGCACATTGAAGAAGAGCGGGCATATGTCGAATTTCTTGGCACGGAAGGTGGCGTGCGCTGGGAGTGGAATATCGCCGGCAACCGCCAAGAAGTGAAATGGTTCCGCAACGAACACGGCGTTCCGGCCGATGTCACGCTCCATTTTGAGGACCAGGGCGAACGGGTGGCGCTCCTTGACCACTTTGTCACGAGCATCACGGAGGAGACGGCACCGCTTTGCACCGCGGAACAAGGACTTATGATCGCTAAAGTGTTGGAAGCGATTTACGAGTCGTCCGAACAAGGGCGGCAAGTTCGCATCGAATGGTGAGAAACGCTCCATGAATCGCACTGGCGTCCCAACGAGTCGCGAACATGGGGAAACATTCCAAAAAACACTCGGCCTAGCCGCATACAGGCAGGCCGAAAGAACCAAGGGGGATCAATGAATGACCACACCCATCCGCGTTGTCGTCTGGAACGAATTTCGCCATGAAAAGAAAAATGAACAAGTAAGAGCGATTTATCCGGAAGGCATGCATACTGTCATCGCGAGCTACCTGGCTGAAGCGGGATTTGACGCCGCGACCGCTGTCTTGGATGAACCGGAGCACGGCTTGACCGACGAGGTGCTCGACCGGTGCGACGTCCTCGTCTGGTGGGGGCATATCGCCCATGATGAAGTGAAAGATGAGGTGGTCGAACGCGTCCACCGCCGCGTGCTGGAAGGAATGGGGCTCATTGTCCTTCACTCCGGCCATTTCTCGAAAATTTTCAAAAAGCTGATGGGGACGACATGCAATTTGAAATGGCGCGAAGCCGATGAAAAAGAGCGTCTCTGGGTCGTCGCCCCGGGCCATCCGATCGTGGAAGGAATCGGTCCGTACATCGAGCTTGAGCAGGAAGAAATGTACGGCGAGTTTTTCGACATCCCAGAGCCGGACGAAACGATTTTCATCAGCTGGTTTGAAGGCGGGGAAGTGTTCCGCAGCGGCTGCACGTTCACGCGCGGGAAAGGGAAAATTTTCTACTTCCGCCCCGGCCATGAAACGTATCCGACGTACCATCACCCGGATGTGCTGAAAGTGATCGCCAACGCCGTCCGCTGGGCCGCGCCGGTCAACCGCGGGGAAATCGTTTTCGGCAACGTCAAGCCGCTTGAGCCGATCAAAGCGAAACAAGGAGGAGTGACGCCATGAATCGGATCAACGTCGGTATTATCGGCACCGGCTTTTCCGCTTCTTCCCATATTGAGGCGCTCCGCCGCCTGCCGTTTGTGAACATCGTCGCCATCGCCTCAAGCAGCCAAGAAAAAGCGGAGGAAGCCGCGCGCCGATTCGGGATTCCGAAAGCGTACGGCGACTACCGCGCTTTAATTGACGACCCGGACGTCGAAGCCGTGCACAACTGCACGCGCAACGTCCTCCATTTCCCGATCAACAAGGCCGCGCTCGAGGCAGGGAAACATTTGTTGTCGGAGAAGCCGCTCGCCATGGACAGCGAACAGTCGGCGGAATTAAAGCGGCTCGCTGCACAAAGCGAAAGCCTTAGCGCGGTCTGCTTCAACTACCGCCACTACCCGCTCGTTGTCGAGGCGAAAGAGCGGCTCGCCCGTGAGGCGAAGCGCGTTCATTTCGTGTACGGCGGCTATGTGCAAGACTGGCTCTTGTATGACACGGACTACAACTGGCGGCTCGACCCGGCGCAAAACGGCCCGTCGCGCGCCATCGCCGACATCGGTTCGCATTGGTGCGACACGGTGCAATACGTGCTCGGCAAGAAAATCGTCGAAGTGTTCGCCGACTTGCGCACTGTCCATCCGGTCCGCTACAAGCCGAAGCAGGAAGGGAGCACGTTTGCATCCGGGCATGCTCAAGACGCCGAGCCCGTCCAGATTGACACGGAAGACGGCGGCAGCGTGCTCGTCCATTTTGACGACGGCACCCACGGGGCGTTTACGATTTCCCAAGTGAGCGCCGGCCGAAAAAACCGACTCTATTTTGAAATCGCCGCCGATGAGATGACGCTCGCTTGGGACCAAGAGCACCCGAACCGCCTCTGGGTCGGGCGCCGCAGCGGCCCGAACGAAGAAATCGTCCGCGACCCGGCGCTTTTGTCGCCGCAAGCCGCCGCTTACGCCCATTACCCGGGCGGCCATGAAGAAGGCTGGCCGGACGGGCTGAAAAATTTGTTCCGTGATTTTTATGGCGCCATCATCCGGAAACAACGCGGCGAGGCGCTCGGGGAACTGCCGTTTGCGACGATCGCCGACGGCCACCATACGATGAGGATCGTCGACGCCATTTTGGAAAGCCATCGCACCAAACGGTGGGTGCGGGTGGCGGAATAAGCGTGGGAGTTCGTTCGATCCGCTCATCCGACGAGAAGCAACAACAGCGCGGCGCGGCGGCCGTCCGGCCGTTGCGCGCCGTCAAAAGGGGGAGAATGACAAAATGAAAGTAGGCGTATTCACCGTCTTGTATCAACAGCTGCCGTTTGAGGAGATGCTGGACAAAGTCGCCGCCATGGGCATTGAGGCCGTTGAGCTTGGCACCGGCAATTACCCGGGCAACGCCCATTGCGATCCCGACGCACTTTTGGACCAGCCGGAAAACATCAAAGCGTTGAAAAAAGCCATCGCCGACCGCGGCCTCGTCATCAGCGCGTTAAGCTGCCATGGCAACCCGCTTCATCCGGACAAAGCGTTCGCGAAACAGTCGCATGACACGTGGCGGAAAACGGTCAGGCTCGCCGAGCAGCTCGAAGTCCCGGTCATCAACGCCTTCTCCGGCTGCCCGGGCGACCATCCCGGCGCCAAATACCCGAACTGGGTCACATGCTCCTGGCCGCCGGATTACTTGGAAATTTTAAAATGGCAATGGGAAGAAGTCGTCATTCCGTACTGGCGCGAAGAAGCCTCGTTCGCCAAGGAGCACGGCATCACGCAAATCGCCTTTGAAATGCATCCGGGCTTTGTCGTCTACAACCCGGAAACGCTCCTCAAACTGCGCGAACATGTCGGCGACGCGATCGGCGCCAACTTCGACCCGAGCCACCTGCTTTGGCAAGGCATCGACCCGGTTGAGGCGATCAAACTGCTCGGCCGCGAAAAAGCGATTTTCCATGTCCATGCGAAAGACACGTACCTAGACGAAGCGAACATCCGCAAAAACGGCGTGCTCGATACGAAACATTACAGCCAAATCCTCGACCGCTCGTGGGTGTTCCGCACCGTCGGCTACGGACAAAGCGAAAAAATGTGGCGCGACATCGTCAGCGCCCTGCGCGCCGTCGGCTACGACTACGTGCTGTCGATCGAACATGAAGACATGCTCGCCTCGATTGATGAAGGGCTGTCCAAAGCCGTCGCGCTTTTGAAAAAGGTGCTGTTCAAAGAAGAACTGCCCGAGATGTGGTGGGCGTAAAAAGAAGGCGGCAAGGGAAAATGATCCCTTGCCGCCTGCCGTTTCAGCGTCAAGCGCGAAAAAGACCCTCCAACGCCTGCCAAGAGGCGCACCTGCTTTAGACCACTTGCGCCGTCTCGCGGCCAACGCGCCCTTTCATGAACAGCAGCCGGTGCCCGTCCACCGTCAAATCGATCATCGCCCCGTTCAATATGTCTTCGCCTGATTTCCGCCCGTTCGCCTGCAAATACTTCACTCGATACCATTTTCGTCCATATTCAAAATAGAGATACTGTCCGCGCCGGAAATCGATCCAAAACTTCACCCGCTCGCCATTCACGGTCTTCCATACATACCCCCAAGCCCGGTCTTGGCGGATCGGCGCCATTTTCGGGCGCGCCGAATTGACCGCTTCGTAATACAGCCGATGCTCCACATCAAACAGCACCATCCATTTTTCCCCCTTTGGACAACGATACTATATGTATAGCGCCAAACGGGCAAAAATAGACATGCCTGTTCATTCATTCCCCCCCACCATTCGCCTGGCGAGCAGCCGAACGGCCAGCGTCAACAGAAACATCGTAACGAGCGAGTATTCCCACTTCCAGGCACGATATTCGATCAAATCGGTATACCGCTCAAAGACAACCTCAAGGGCCGTCAGCACCGCCGCATACCCCGCGCATTGCGCCGCCGCGCCCGGCCAGCGCGCTCGGCGCGAGGTGGCATAAACATACACACTGACAACCGGATAAAGAAGATATTCAAAAATGACGCTGTTGCCCGTATAGCTGGCAAAAAAACGGACCGGATACTCCAGCAGCCCGGCCCCCGCTACGATCGAACCGAAAAAACTCGCCGCATATGCATTCAGCAAAAACGACACCCATACATCCCGAGCTGGCAAAATGTGGAAACTCAACAACAAAAGCCCCACCCCGACCGCAACAAGCGCCCAAAGAATCCATTGTTCCATGATCGCCCCCTGGATGCGAATGATGTCGATTTTTCTTAGTATGGGATGAAAGAGGGGGGGGATGTGAAATTTTTGGTGTTTTCATTTTGCAACAGGCAATAAGCCTTAGAAACGGCGGTCTTCTGTGTGTTCTTTCCTATGAAAAAAAGGCGAAATTTTGTAAAATGGTAGTATAGTTTTGTAAATGGAGGAATGGACATGCCGATATACAACAAACTCGTTCGCGACCGCATTCCCACCATTATTGAACAAGCGGGAAAAACGTTCACAACCCGCATACTTGACGATGAAGAGTATAGGAAAGAACTGCAGAAAAAAGCGTTTGAGGAGCTGGAGGAATACCTCCAAGCGAAAACGGATGAGGCGGCTCTTGAAGAGCTCGCAGACGTGTTGGAAATTATCCATGCTTTGGCTGAATGCCATGGCGCTTCGATCGAGCAAGTGGAACAAATCCGCGCCAAAAAGGCAGAGAAGCGCGGCGGCTTTCGGGAGAAAATTTTCTTGATTGAGGTTCACGATGAGTAAGGTGAAATTGATTTCCAACCGTCTCCTTGACAAGCTGCAGGAACAGATAGGACGCTCGTCGACGATATACATACTGACATCGTTTGCCATGAAGTCCGGCGTTCACCTGTTGAAGGGCAGTTTGCGGGCAGCTGCAGAGCGGGGGGCGGATATCAAAATTTGCGTTGGTGATTACTTGTTTGTCACTCAGCCAGAGGCGCTGCGCGAGCTCATATCCATCCACCCGGACATCGAGGTCCGCTTGTATCGGAGCGAGGGAATGTCCTTTCATCCGAAAGCGTACCTATTTGAAGATGCAGAAGGCGGCTACTTCATTGTCGGTTCTTCCAACTTGTCCCGCTCGGCGCTCACTGACGGTGTCGAATGGAACCTTGGACTGGATAAGAGCGTTGATGAGGATGTATTTGCCGAAGCAATGGATCAGTTTTTAAAGCTGTTTTACGCCCCGGAAACCGTGCCGGTCAATACTGAAACGGTCGATGACTATGAAAAACAGCATCAGGACTACCACCAGCGGCACCCCAATTTAGCCCGTATATGGGCGGAGACTGAGGAAATCGAGTTGATGCTTCCGAAGGAAACGGAGAAGAAGCAAGAGGAGGAGACGGCGGACAAGATCGATGTTGTCCATGAAACGGCGGCGCCATACGGAGCGATCCAGCCGCGCTTTGCCCAAGTTGAGGCGTTGGAGCGATTGGAAGCTGCCTATGAAGAAGGATACGACAAAGCGATGGTAGTCATGGCGACCGGGCTGGGAAAAACATACTTGGCCGCCTTTTTTGCCCGCCGCTTTTCGCGGGTGCTGTTTATCGCCCATCGTGAGGAAATTCTTCGTCAAGCGAAGCGCTCGTTTGAACGCGTGATTCCTGATCGGACAGCAGGACTGTACGATGGCAACCAAAAAGACAGAGATGCCGACATGGTATTTGCCTCGATCTTTACGTTGAGCATGAAAAAACATTTGCATTCGTTTCGCTCGGACGCATTTGATTTGATTGTTGTCGACGAGTTCCATCATGCGGCGGCCCGATCGTACGAACGCGTCCTTCGATATTTTCAGCCGAAATTTCTTCTTGGCATCACGGCTACTCCAGATCGGAGCGACAACAAAGACGTATACGCCCTTTGCGACGGCAATGTCGCCTACCGCATCGATTTTATCGAAGCGGTGCAGCGTGGGTGGCTGGCCCCCTTTCATTATTATGGGGTTTACGACGATACCGACTATTCGCAAATCAAATGGCTCGGCAACCGGTACGATGAAGAAGAATTGCTTCAAGCGCAGCTTCGCGAGGAGATGGCAGAGAAGATTTTGCGAGCGTGGGAGAAGTATAAGAAAACAAGGACGCTTGTCTTTTGTTCATCCGTTCGGCAAGCCGATTTTTTGTCCAAGTATTTCCAACGCCATGGCTATCGAACCGTCAGCCTTCACTCAAAACAGAGGTCTATTTCGCGCAAGCAGGCCATTGCCATGTTGGAACGCCGTGAACTGGACGCCATTTTCACCGTCGACTTGTTCAATGAAGGGGTCGATATTCCTTCTGTCGATACACTTTTGTTCGTGCGTCCGACGGAATCGCTGACCGTCTTCACCCAACAAGTCGGGCGCGGGCTGCGGCTGTACGAAGGCAAGGACTATTGCGTGATTATTGATTTAATCGGAAACTATCGGAATGCGGATGTCAAATTGCGCCTGTTCGATACACAGCGGGGCGAAACGAAGAAAAAGGCGCGAGAATCCGTTGTGCCAACCGTTCCAAAAACGTGCGAACTGCATCTTGATATACAAGCCATCCATCTTCTCGAGGAGATGCAGAAAAAACGCCAGCCGCGCAAAGAGCGGCTGCTTGCCGATTATCGGCAGTTGAAACAGGAGCTTGGCAGACGGCCGACTTATTTGGAACTGCATCTTCATGGTCGGAGCGAAGCGGCGGAGTATAAATCAGAGTTCGGATCTTACGTCGGGTTTTTATATTGGGCAGACGAGTTGTCCGATCTAGAAAAGGACGTGTTCCGAAAATACGAACCGTGGCTTGTTGAAGTGGAACGTACGGTGATGTCAAAAAGCTACAAAATGGTTGTTCTAAAAGCCATGCTTGAACGTGGACCGTCCGGATGGCACCAACCAATTACACCGCAAGAGGCTGCCCCGTTTTTCCATCGGTACTTAACGGAAAAAGAATACCGAAAGCGCATCGATTTTTCCGACGGAGAAACGAAGCGCCTCTGGGAATATGACCAAGAAAAGGTGAGCCGGTTGATCGCCCGCATGCCGATGACGAAATGGAGCGGCAGTTCGAATGGGCTGATTTCCTTTGCAAACAACGTTTTTGCGCTCCAATTTTCCATTGCGCGGGAGCATGAAGAAATCTTGTACAATTGGACGAAAGAAATTTGCGAGTATCGGTTGCATGTGTATTTTGAAAGGAAGGGGGGATGAGAAAACTCCTCTCTTTTTTTGCGTAAACGGGTCAAGTCCCGCAATTCTCGAATTGGCGCGGGTGGCACAAAACTCTTTTCAATCAGTCCATAACGCAATAATTTAGCGATCCATTCCGCATCGGATACATCCGTTTTTCTCCCTGGGACATTCTTGATTCGCTGAGCGTTGGCCAAGGTAATGTCAAAGTAGTCCTCTAAAATGTTAAAGACCGGTTTCCAGTAAACCCCCGTACTCTCCATCGCTAGATGAGTGATTTCTCGATCCTCGAGCCATTTCAGGAGGCGAAACAAGTCTTTGGTAAACGTCGAAAACGTTTCGATCTCCTTTTGAATGTGGTCTTCTTCTCCCCAAAGCGCACAAACGACAATCGTTTTGGCATGAACATCTAAACCTGCGCAACGATGATAAAGCACATCCATGATCCGGACTCCTTCCATTGATGAATTCGCAAACAGTGAGTCCACTTGTTCGTTAGGCATTTTTCTGTTCGTAGTCACCTTTTCCAAATGAAAAGGGCTTACAATGGGTGGAACACCAAATGGACTCAAACAGTTTTTTGTACAGGGTCGAACCACCATTAAAAAGCACGTCTTTCCAAACTGTTTGCGTTCATCCTCCATTATGGAAGGAGAGATGGATTTTCATGCCTGGGTGGGGAGTAAAATTTACTCATGGATGTTTTTTATGGTAGTTTACGGTGATTGCAAGAAAATACTGTCGGGCATCAGATTCGGGCAAGTTAGGCGGCCAGGCATGGATATGATTTATGATTTAGTATAGAAACGATGAGAAAAGAGCGGCTTAGGTTACTCGATAGAGGGACTGTTATCGTTTATTACTGATCCATTTTTGGTGGTTGATGCGAAGGAAAATATTATTCACGTAAACTCTGCAGCAGAACGATGGATAAAGAAATTAGACTTAGAAATGCTAATGAGGTATTCTTTGGCGCACGTGTATCGGGGAACGTGATTTTGGGATAGAAACTAATACCCTTAATCGGAGATCGTGATATTGAATAACCAAGGAGGGAGATTGCGATGACTTTCGCCGCACCAATGAGCTCCAAAGAAGCACGGCAAATGATTCGGAACAATGAATGGGTGAAACCGACAGCGGGTGTCGCAAACGGCTATACACAGGCTAATTTAGTTGTGCTGCCGAAGGAGTTGGCGTTTGAATTTCTTCTGTTTTGCCAGCGCAATCCGAAACCTTGTCCGGTATTAGATGTGACCGAGCCGGGATCATGGGAGCCAAGCATGGTGGCGCCAGGAGCAGATTTGCGTGTAGACTTGCCGAAATATAGGGTTTATCGAAATGGCGAACTGACAGAGGAGCGGACGGATATCATCGATCTTTGGGATAAGGACATGGTCGGCTTTCTGCTCGGGTGCAGCTTTACGTTTGAACATGCCCTGGTGAACAATGGCATCCCGGTTCGCCACATTCAAGAAAATTGCAATGTCCCGATGTATAAAACGAATATCCCGTGTGTAAAAGCGGGAAGATTTGAAGGGCCGATGGTTGTAAGCATGCGCCCGATTCCCCATAAGGATGTTGTCAGGGCGGTTCAAGTCACGAGCCGCTTCCCGTCTGTTCATGGTGCCCCTATTCATATTGGCGACCCGAAACTTATAGGGATTCATGATATTTATCTTAATTAGGCGAGAAGACTCCCACTTCAACGAAGCGAAGCGGAGTAAGTGGGAGATGAATCGCCTTAACTATATTTTGCTGAAAATAGGATAGATTCAGTAAAATATAGTATAATATAGTTATATGGGAGGTGAAAAAATGTATTTTTGTATCAAACAACAGCTAAATGGTTTGACCAAAGAAGAATACTTGACTCTTCGAGAACTGTGCCATATTGCCAAGAACATGTACAACGTCGGATTGTACAATGTCAGACAATACTATTTTGAACACAAGGAATTTCTTAATTATGAGAAAAACTATCATCTTGCAAAAACTAACGAAAACTATAAGCTGTTAAACTTTTTTGACGGCGATGAGATTCCTGAATATAATGCCGACAATCCAAAAGAATATAAGTTCAGCGGCAAACGTATTAAGCGCGGCTTGTATCGAACAAAGTCTGGCAAACTAATTAATGCTGATGTCAATGGCGCATTAAACATCTTAAAGAAAAGTAAAGCTGTAGACCTGAGTGTCTTATGCTCTAGCGGCGAAGTGGACACGCCTCAAAGAATAAGGATTGCTTGAAGCAGTCAAACTTCTTTGGAAGCCCCCACTTCAAATTTTCGCTAGAAAATTAAGTGGGGGTAGTTCACATGGGAGAAGAAGATACGAAGCGCCAGGCGCTCAATGTGTTCCGCATGGAGCTGTTAGGGGCGAAAGTCGTGTCGGTCTCGAAAGGTCAAGGACGATTGAAGGATGCCGTGGACGAGGCGCTGAACGATCTTGTGCAAAACTATAAGACTACATTTTACTTGCTTGGTTCGGCGGTTGGTCCGCATCCGTACCCGTCGATGGTGAAACATTTTCAGTCGGTTATTAGCGAAGAGAGCAAGCGGCAGATTGTAGAGAAGGAAGGACGTCTTCCGGATGCGGTAGTGGCCTGCGTCGGCGGGGGAAGCAACGCCATCGGGGCGTTCGCCCACTACTTGGATGAACCGAGCGTGCGGCTCATCGGTGTCGAGCCGGAGAAGGCAGCGACGCTAACGAAGGGCGTTCCGGCCGTGTTGCATGGATTCAAGTGTTTGGTGCTCCTTGATGAAAATGGAAACCCGCAGCCGACATACTCGATTGCCGCCGGGCTTGATTACCCGGGCATTGGTCCGGAACATAGCTACTTGAAAGTGTCCGGGCGGGCTGAGTATTATACGGTCACGAACGAAGAAGTGCTTGAGGCGTTTCAACTGCTGTCTAAAACAGAAGGAATCATCCCAGCTCTCGAGAGCGCCCATGCGGTGGCGTACGCTATCAAGCTTGCGCCGACGTTAAGCAAAGACCAAATCATCATTGTGAATTTGTCGGGGCGCGGGGATAAGGATGTTGAGCAAGTGTTTTCCATGTTGCAATCGTGAAGAAAGCAGGCGGTTGTTCACGACGGTGTTCGCGTGAAGCCGCCTGCTTATTTGTGATCATCTTCCGCCGAGAAAATCTCGCTTTTACCCGTAAATGTAAGTCGGGATGAATCCGGGCTTCCTTTGCGAATCTCCCTATTGCCCCCAATGGGCAAAAAGTATACAATGGATGTAAATAGAACAAACGTTCTTTTTGAGGAGGGAGGGCTATGCACAAAGCCTATCGCTTTCGGCTGTATCCCACCCGAACACAGGCAAAACTCCTCAACGAGACGATTGGGTGCTGCCGATTTGTGTACAATCACTTTTTGGCCGAGTGGAAGGAGACGTATGAAACCACGGGAAAAGGACTCGGCTACAACGAGTGTTCCAAACGATTGACAGCTTTGAAGAAAACCCTTCCATGGCTGAAAACCTCTGATTCAACCGCCTTGCAAAACGCACTGCAGCAGTTGGCCGAGGCGTTTGACCGGTTCTTCGAGGGAACGGCGAACGCTCCCCGCTTCAAAAGCAAAAAACACCCGAACCAATCGTACACCGCCCAGTGCAACTACCCAAAGAACGGACGCCCTACGATCGAAGTGGACGGCCATCGGTTGAAACTTCCCAAGCTCGGATGGGTGAAGTTCGCCAAAAGCCGCGAGGTGGAAGGCCGCATTCTCTCCGCCACGATTCGTCGAAATCGAGCGGGGAAGTATTTCGTCTCCATTCTCGTGGAAACGGATATTCCCCCATTGCCCCAAACCGACAAGAAAGTGGGCGTCGATTTGGGGTTGAAACAGATCGTAGTGCTTTCCACAGGCGAAACGATCGAACACCCCCGGTATTGGCGCCGGTATGAAGAAAAGCTCGCCTACTGGCAGCGGGTGATGGCTCGTCGAAAGCCAAGCGGTTCGAACTGGGAGAAAGCCCGTTTGAAAGTGGCCAAGCTTCATGAAAAAATCGCCAACTGCCGGAACGATTTCCTGCACAAACTGTCCACCCGCCTCATCCGCGAAAACCAAGTGGTGTGCGTGGAGGACTTGCGTGTTAGGAACATGCAAAAGAATCGCAAGCTGGCTAAATCCATTTCCGATTCCGCGTGGGGGAGTTTTCTTCGCATGCTCGAGTATAAAGCGATATGGTACGGGCGGACGGTGGTTCGTGTTGCGAGCACGTTTCCCTCGAGTCAATTGTGCTCGTGCTGCGGGCATCGGCACGTCGAGGTGAAATCGCTTGGCATTCGCGAGTGGGTGTGCCCCGCCTGCGGAGCCGAACATGACCGGGACCATAACGCTGCCCGGAATATTCTAAATGAAGGGCTTCGACTGCTGTCGTTGTAGGGCGGCTGAACCGTGGGACGCACGGGGATGGCTTGGCGGACATCCTGCCGCGGGGCGGGTGTTCCCAAGAATCTCCCACCTCGAAATGAGGGCGGGAGAGCGTTCAACTGAACGGAGAGGGATTATAAGGCCGCTTGTTTGCAGCGGCCTTAGTTGAGCGCTCCAATGAGCCGCAGCCTTGGTATCACAGTGAGGCGCTAACTAATCGCCACTCCTGCACTCGCATACCCCATGACGGAAGCGGCGATTGAAAGGCCGGAAGTGGTGATGAAAAACGCCATGAGCAGCCGGTCGCCAGTATTGACAGGCACGTTTAATCCTGTGATGATGCCGCTGGCGTTTTGGGCTAGGGAGATGGGAAAGGTGATTGATGGCGTTAATGTAATGAGCGTGCCTGGAATAGGCGAAAATACGTTGCTGGATAGAGAAGTGGCGATATACAATTGAGCGCGGATCGTAGCCGTTCCTAAAAGCGCTGTGCCCGTTGTGGCGGAAAAATTGGCTGCGACAGCAGTAATGATTCCTGAACGCGGAATGGTAAGGGAAAAATTCGATGTGCCCCCAAGGTTTATGGTTCCTCCCACTAAACTGATGCTTGAAGCAGCGTTTCCAAATCCCATCAAACTTGCGGTGTTGGCCAACCCAGCTATAGTGGCGGTCAAGACAACCGTTGTTCCTGAAGCGAATGGAATGATGGCTCCTGCTCCAGTGGGTCCCGTAGATCCGGTCGGTCCTTGGGGTCCGATGGGTTCCGTGGGTTCGGTCGGTCCTTGGGGTCCAATGGGGCCCGTGGGCCCTGTAGGTCCCGTGGGTCCTGTTGGTCCGGTATAGATTTTTACAATCGGCGGCCATGTTCCGCATAAAGGGGAAAGACATTTTACTCGAATAGGACGTCGGTCAGACAAGCGGCATAACCTCCTTTCATCGCGATTCATCGGCTTGGTGGAACGTGCTTTCGGCGGCGAGAATGGATTGCAGCAAGCATTCGTTGTGCAACACTGCGGGATGCTGAGGAACGTATTGTTTGGCTTTTTCGTTATGTTGGTATGCTAACTCGTACTCGCCCATGTAAAAGTAACATACACAAAGCTGCAAGTGGGAAAGCCAAGTCCAACAAGCATGATGAACAAATCCCCAGCTGTCGGAAGGCATTGTGAGCTGAGTGGCTAAATGGTACCAAAATGCGGCAAGCCGATATTGCTTGCGCTGAAGAAAGTAATAGCCGAGCCGGCAGCAGCATTCAGCCCGAGGGGTATCGTATTCGAACGATCGGAACGCATATCGCAATGCCTGTTCTTCATCACCGAGCGCATCAAAACCATCCGCTACCTTTCCGCAGGCGGCGATGCAATCTTCCACCCACCCTTTTTTTGTCTGCAAAAACTGTTCGTAATACTGAATGGCTTGTTCGTATTGTTGATGGTCAAACAATTCGTTGGCAAAGTAAAATAGATCTCTTGGCGAAAGTTCTATTCCTTGTGCTAGCTGCCTCTCGTAAATTTTTAAATTTCGGTCTGAAGCGTGATGAGTAGGTTGATGAATGATGGTAATGTCGCTATTGAGAATGGTTCCCCATACTTCCAAATATTCGTGAACGACCCCATGCCATCGGAAGCGGTTGGCTCGTTTGATGAGGCGGTTGCGGCGGACGCTGGAAATCGTTTTTCCATCTTCATCTTGGGCAAGGCTGTAAATCATGGTGACGGAGTCGATGTCAGGAGAAAGGGTGTGCTTCAGTGTGAGAAATTTTGTTTGCTCTTCTGCCGGCAGGATATCGTCTGCGTCCAGCCAAAAAATATAGTCCATTGCGGCGTGGGAAAAGGAGAAATTTCTCGCCACAGAGAAATCATCGCTCCAAGGAAAGTCGATGACTCGTGCGGTGTAGGATCGGGCGATTTCTTTCGTGCGATCGGTCGACCCTGTATCCACAATCACGATCTCGTCTACGAGATGTCGGACGCTGTCCAAGCAGCGGGCAAGGATGTCTTCTTCATTTTTGACGATCATGCAAAGGCTGATGGTGATCAATTTCCTTGCACCTTCCTTTCGACCATGTTGCTGCTTTACAATCATGCAGGAATGTGCTTATGCCAATGCCGCATGGCGCTGTAAAAAAGAGAAAAATAGGCGGGGCGAAGAAAATCCCTTCATCCCCTTGGCTGATAAATGGAGGAGATGAAGGGACTTGGTTTTTTGGCGGGTCGGCTTTAAGTGGCAGCTTTCTGTAAGGCGGGTGCTCGCCAAATCTTATCGCTTCGAAGCGTCAGCGCAAATAGGAGGGTTTAAACCGCTTCAATAGGAATGAATTCCCATTTGTTCACATCAAATAACCCTTGGTCGGTCAGCTTGAGCTCCGGGATGACCGGCAAGGCGAGGAAGGACAGTGTGATAAACGGGTTGAAGGCATGGCTTGAGCCGAGCGAGTCCAGCGCTTCATGGATCTGTTTCAATCCATTTAACACTTCAGTATAATCTTTTCTTGTCATCAATCCGCCGATCTCAAGCGGTAATCCAGCGAGCACCGCTCCGTCTTTGGCGACGGCAAGCCCGCCTTGTTGTTGGCGGAGCTGTTCAATGGCGACGATGAGGTCGCGGTCGTTTGTGCCGACGGCGATGGTGTGATGCGAATCGTGCGCAATCGAAGCAGCGATGGCGCCTGCTTTGAATCCGAAACCGCGGACGATGCCAAGGCCGATGCCGAGGCCGCGATGGCGTTCGACGACCACAAGCTTCAGCAAATCCCGTTCGACCGAAGGGGAAAAGGCCCCGTCGCGGACATCGACTTCGGTGACAAGATGGTTCGTATGCAAATGATTTGGGATGATCTCAATGACATGGGCTTTGTTTCCTTTCGTCATCGGGATGCGAAGATCCGATTCGGTGACGGGTCGGCAACGAATGGATTGAAGCAATTTCGGTTCGGTTTCACTGGATGCCGGATGGAAGGAAAGCGTTGCCCTTCCATGTTCGGCGACGAGCGCCCCTTGTTTGAAGACATGGGTGATTTTCAGCGTTTCCAAATCCTCAACGAACAAAAAGTCGGCGTCATACCCCGGGGCGACAGCGCCCTTCGTCGACAACCGGTAGCACTCGGCGGCGTTTAACGTGGCCATCTGGATGGCCAGAAGCGGGTCGAGCCCGGCGCGAATGGCGAGCCGCACGTTGTGGTCGACGCTGCCTTCGAACCATAAGTCATCAAGATGTTTGTCATCCGTGCAAAACAAAAAGCGGCGCGCGTTGTGCTCCGTGACGGCAGGAAGAAGTTTTTCGAGGTCTTTGGCGACCGATCCTTGGCGAATGAGCACGTACATGCCGCGGCGAATACGTTCAAGCGCTTCGTCGGCGGTGACGCATTCATGGTCCGTATGGATGCGGGCGCTTCGGTAGACGTTGATGGCGTTGGCATCAAGGCCGGCCAAGTGGCCGTCGATGAGGCGGTTGGCGTTTGCCGCGAGCGCCAGTTTGTCAAGCATCGATGGTTGTTGTTCCCTTAATGACGGATAGTCCATCACTTCCGCCAATCCGAGAACGCGTTCATCGTTGAAAAACGGCGCCAGTTCCGCCGCGGATAAGGAGGCTCCGGCATGTTCGAACGAAGTGGCGGGCACGCACGACGGCAGCATCATATACACATCGAGCGGCGTCCGTTTCGCATCGTCGAGCATAAATTGTATGCCGCGGACGCCAGCGACATTGGCGATTTCGTGCGGATCGGCAATGACGGTCGTCACGCCATGCGGGAGAACGACGCGGGCGAATTCGCTCGGGGGCACCATCGACGATTCGATATGCACGTGTCCGTCAATCAGCCCCGGGCATATATAACGCCCTTCGGCATCGATCGTTTTCCTTCCCTCATAGCGGCCGATGCCGACGATCATCCCTTCCGCAATGGCGAGATCCCCTTCGATGATTTCGCGCGTAAACACGTTGACGATTTTCCCGTTTTTGACAACGAGATCCGCTTCGGTTTGTTTCGCTGCGGTGGCTAGCTGTTTTTGTAAGATCGAATTCATGCTGCTGACTCTCCTTTCCTCATGTCCATCGCCTGATCATCGGCGGAAATTGGTTTCATTGTAATGAGCGAGCTGACAAGTTGTCAACCGCTTTGGTTCGTTTTTTACCATGCGTATGGCGCTGTTGTTTTCGCCTCTCTTTATAACGTAACAATGTTATGCTGCAATTAACAAAAGGAAGGGGGTGTGCGGCTCATGGAATAAGAATTGATCTCGAAAAAAGGACTGCTTGAGCTGACGGGCATTTCGTACGGCCAGCTTTACCGCGATATCACAGCATTTTGGCCATGTTCATTTGCCTGAAATGGCCTCAAAACTGTCGAACTCAGGAAATAAAATCCGGCGTTTTAGGGCTGTCTCACAAAGATGAGATAGCCCTTTTTACATATGGCTTGACAAAGAAACAGTTCTTCAGTTAATGCCACAAGCAATGGATAGCATATTGCTTTTCTTATTTTTGGGCCATTTCAAAATAAAATTTGTCTGGAAATGGAGAGCCCCTCTTTCCCAAATAGTATACATAATGAACAATAGTGTATTTTTTGATACTATATAAAAATAAAGTGCGTACTTTTAAAGGCAAAACATACATAGTATACTCATCAGTGTGTAAGAGATAAACACATAAAAATGATACTGCTTATGCAACCTGCAAAATTTTTATGAGAGGTGAAGGATTCATGGAATTACAATTAGCATTGGATCTCGTAAACATTCCAGAAGCGAAACAATTAGTAAAAAGAAGTTGAGGAGTATGTGGATATTGTAGAAATCGGCACTCCAGTTATCATTAATGAAGGTCTTAGAGCTGTAAAAGAAATCAAACAAGAATTTCCTCACTTAAAAGTATTGGCAGACTTAAAAATCATGGATGCCGCCGCATATGAAGTCATGAAAGCGTCCGAAGCCGGAGCCGACATTATCACGATACTTGGAGTTGCTGAAGATTTGTCCATCAAAGGTGCTGTGGAAGAAGCTAAAAAACAAGGCAAAAAAATATTGGTGGACATGATCGGGGTTAAAAATTTAGAAGAACGAGCGAAAGAAGTAGATGGGTTTGGAGTCGACTATATTTGCGTACACACAGGTTATGATCTTCAAGCAGTCGGCAAAAACTTTCTTGAAGACCTTGCCACAATCAAACGTGTCGTGAAAAACGCAAAAACTGCTTTCCATGGCTGAAAAAGCGAAAAGCTTAGGGGCAACCGTAGCGTTAGTGACCATTTTCCCTGAATCGACCATTGGACAATTGGCTGATATCACGGTCAAATTGCCTGGCTCGCCTAAAGGCCAGTCAGATAACGGATACAAAACGATACAGCCGATGGGATCGCTTTTTGAGCAAACCCTCTTGCTGTTTTATGATGCGATCATATTAAGATGCATGGAGAAAAAAGGATTGGACTCCAATACCATGTTCAAAAGACACGCTAATCTGGAATAGAGTATAAGGAATGTTGCGCAGACATCTTTAACCATTCGAAATTTTAAGCTATTTAAACGAAATTTTCAACTTAATCACGGGGGAAAGGAGAAAAGGTCGCAAAGCTTTCTTTAAGAAACGCTTTGCGGTCTTTTTTTAATCGGGAGATTGGATTCTTGTGATCGATCCATGATCGTTCATTCCCTTCGTGCACATCAGCCGCTCTCCCACTATCAGCATTCCCTCGATGATCATTACAAATCAAATCGGTTATCAGTCAGAACGCGGGGGGGTGCCAAGACTTTTTGCAAAATCGATGACCACTCCTTTCATGGTTGCACGCGGCGTCAAAAACTCTCAAAAGTCTGTTGCCTTCCATAATCCATCGGTAAAATCGTGCGATGGTGGCAAATGTCATTCAGCAAACCTTGAAGAACGCAACTCCGCATGCAGATGTCAGGAAACGGCGAACAAAACGCCCGCCCTCGGCAACGGGTATTCCCGCTGCAGAAGGCGGGCAGTCTCGCCCCATCAGATCTCCCTGTTGGGCCATCAGTGCCAGCCGCCGAACGGTTGTCTCGGGCGTCACATACCCTTGGTCAAAGTCGGGCGTCGCCTTGGGCCGCATGGCTGCGATATCTTGAAAAGCAGCAAGGACGCTGTCAAAAGGCGGCCTCAGAACAATGCCGCGCCCCGCGCAAACCTCACAGCGCTGTTCGGCCACCCGTTCTAGGCCCATACCCCTTTCCAGCATCGAAATAGCATTTTTGCTGCTTTCGATAGGGAAACGATAAAAGACGCACTGAAGTTGGAAAAATTTTTTTAAGGTTCCATAAGCATGGTGTTTTTATTAAGGTTTAAATCGGTAATAGCGGTATGGTGTTTTTCGCCTCTAGTTTTTCCATCATTTCATACCAATCCCTTGGTTTGTTCGATAAGACAGAATAATAACGTTTCAAAAACTTCACAACAAGATCCGCTGGAAGTTCATTCACGCTATCGTCCATCGGAAGGAAACAAAGATCAAGGCCGGTTACGGCTTCTCCATCATTGTTCCAAGATGGATGGACATAAGGGAAGTCAAGCCGCTTATATCCCAAATGAGATAATACCTCACGACGAACATATGGATCCATCGGCTTAATCCCGCCAAATTCATAATGCTTCACCCGATAAGGATCATAAATCTCGGCGAACATGCCATACAACTGCTTTCCATTTGCAGCGGCCCAATTTTGCAAATCCTCCAGCCGCTTTTTGGCTAAAAACCGGCCGATCCCCAGTCCTGCTTGGCCGATAATGGTGAAATCTGTCATCGCGACATTTAAATCTTCATAATAACGGTACTCCGTTGCGCCTACTACCTCTCCTTCGTGAACAGCAACGCACACACGAATTCCCGGATCTTCCAGAGGCTCTTTCCACAAATCAAATGCCAATACTTCTTCCGGAGGAAATACATTTTGCATCAATTGATGCATTTTCTTAAACAAAGGGTCTTCAATGCTCGTAATTCTGCGATACTCCATTTTCATCATTCTCCTTTAAGATTTTGCGCGATAAAAAGGATTTTTCCATTCCATCAGTGCAGCATAATTGCACGATTCTTCATCCTCTAAATAGTTTGCCACCACTTTGACAGGTGTGCGGCCGCAGCGAAGCAGGAAGGTAATAACAGGATCTTTCAATTTGCCTTTTACTACCGCTTCGAGATATTGCTCCGCTGTCATCTCATGCGCTTTTTTGTGGTAGCCAGGCATCCTCCCTCCGCCTAACAGCCGCTCTAGTCCCAAATGAACAACCACTTCATACATGGATAGCATCAGCCATTTTCCCAGCCCCCATTTGCGGTAGGCAGGGCGCACGCCAATATCAACGACATAAAGCGTATTCCCGTTTGGGTTATGGTTGCGGATATATCCATGATCCGTGATCTCTTCCCATGTATGGTCCGGATGGCTGGGATCAAAGTCGACAATAAGCCCTGTCATTGACCCCGCAATTTCACCATTCACCTCAACACATAAGGCTCCCTCTGGAAAGAGTGTCACATGGTTTTTCAGCTGTTCCGTATTCCACCATAATTCAGACGGGAATGGCGGAGGAAAACTTTCCTGTTGAATGCGGATTAATCCAGGAAAGTCCTTTTCTTCATAATTTCGGATCACCGCTGGAACAGGACGATCTTGGTCAAAGACATAAAACTCCTTTCGATACATTCTTACCCCTCCTCTCTCATTATCCATCTAGCAACGTATCGCCCATTCATGTGGCGATACTGATATTATTAGGCACATCATTCCATTTAACAAGTAGATACTTTCGTGTTACATAGTGTGAAAAATTATACCTAAAAATAAAAAAAGAAATTCGGAATATTTTTTCCAGACCTTCCTCGCATTCGAACAGCCATGCCAAGTCCTTATTTATTGTCAGTGAACTCGGGCCACTGGAAAACCAAAGCACTTTTTTGCCGTTTTTCTTTTACGCCATTTTCGGGACTCCATCAACAGTCATCAACGCATATACAGAAAAACCAACGGACAGCGGTTCTTTCATAAAGATGGTTGTCCGTTGGTTTTTCGCGTCTAATTATAAAACTTATTGCTTTCCTCATTATCTTTCATGTATGTATTTCTTTGTTTACCAGCAAAAAAAGAAAAGTGCATATAACATACACGCAGAGTGTTTTCGAAGCTTTCATAACAGAGAAAGCTTTCTACTTGGTTGCTTCATTGATTTTTACTTGCCCCTTTACGACCGTCTCCATATAGTTTTTGCCCCATTCATACATCGCATCAAGAATTGGCATCAAGCTTTTCCCATGTTCGGTCAATGAATATTCCACTTTTGGCGGAACAACCGGATAGACTTCGCGATAAACAATTTGATCTTGCTCCAGCTCCCGCAGCTGGTTAACAAGCATTCTTTGGGTGATCCCAGGCATGAGGGCTTTTAGTTCGCTAAACCGCTTCTTTCCCCCTTTTCCTAGATGCCATAAAATAAGCATTTTCCATTTACCGCCAATAACAGCGAGTGTTAATTCTTTTTCACAATTATACGTCTTGCCACAAACGTGACCCATCATTTCACCCCCATGTTGATTATAACGCGATAGTATACTTTTTGTCACTTTATGATCATAAAGAACATACTTACAAATAAATGTTATATACCTGTTATTTTCACTCATTGCAAATTGTATTCATTCTTTCTGGATGATACAGTGCATTCATTGCATCTGGATGCCTTTTATATCATTAAGTATATTTTTTTACACTATATAAGTTGAAACTTTGTTTTACATCCAGTAGAGCGCCCACCGCATTCTATCAAAATGACTTGTTATGAAGGAAAACAGAATCGAACAATCGGAAAATCTTTATTGCAACTTATATCGATCCGGCTTACAAGGAAATTCGGCAGACCAACATGGGGAAATTGCATCCTACGGAAGAGGAACAACGGGAGATGGAAATCGGTCCAAACCGGTGCGCCGTTCGGTAGGGAAAAGCCGGCGTTTTCCAATGCCGGCTTTTTTCCTCTCTTTGCGAGTATAATGAAATGGAAGTGAGGAATAGGAGGGAAAAGGATGACAGGGCATCGTTTTCATTACGAACATGCTGAACGATTATTGGATCCGAAGCGCAAGGAATGGATCGACCCGCAACGGGTCATTTCGATGTTGTCCGTGAAACCGGATGACACGGTCGTCGATCTTGGCGCCGGGAATGGTTATTTCACGATTCCTCTCGCGCAGGCGACAAACGGAAAAGTGTATGCGGTCGATGTGCAGCCAGAAATGATTGAATTGCTAAAACAGCGAGCCGCGAAACTAGCGGTTACCAACATCGAATATCGGGTGGCGGATGTCGCTTCGACCGCCTTGCCTTCGCATTCGGTGGACAAAGGGATCATGGCATTTGTCTTTCATGAGGTGGAACAAAAAGAAGCCGCCCTTGACGAAATTCGCCGTGTGATGAGGCCAAACGGGCAGTTTCTGTTGATCGAATGGGAGACGATGGAAAGCGAAATGGGGCCGCCGCTCCATGAGCGGATTCCGTCGGAGGAACTGTTTTCCTATGTGAAGCAAAAGGCGGGCAACGTGGAACTTGTCCGTTTTCACCCGGCTGTCTATGGTCTTTTGATTCGCTGGGAATAACCAATTGTTGAGGAAAATATTTCTTATTGTCATTATACCGTATAGGGTATATAATGATCATGCATAGGGTGAATAGAGGGGGTGAACCGTTGATCGTTAGCAGTTTGTTATTCTTTCTCATTCTTTTGGGCGCAGCGTTGTATCGACGCTACTATCCTGTAAAACATATCCCATGCCTTCCGGTAGAAGAGGTGCCGGACGGCTTGCTTCTTCTTGACTTGCGCGATTATAATGAAAGCAACGGCTCCATATTTGGCCAAGCGTTGCATATTCCGGTGGCGTATTTGAAACGGCATGCGCGGGATATTCCGCCAAAGCCGCTTCATATCATCGTTCAGGATGACATCGAAAAAAACGTCGGCATCCGCCTGTTGCGCCGCTATGGCTATGAGGTGAACAGCTATTCGATCACGGCTTGCGATTGTCAAGAAAGGGGGCGAACGAGCCGATGGAATATAACAAAGAGATCAAAAACCGCTTAAAACGGATTGAAGGACAAATTAAAGGCGTCCTTGGCATGATGGAACAAGGGAAAGACTGCAAGAGCGTCGTTTCCCAGCTGTCGGCGGCGCGCAATGCCATTGACCGCGCCATTGCCGTCATCGTCAGCACCAATTTGGAACATTGTCTTCGTGAAAGCATGGAAAAAGGGGAAAGCACAGACAGTCTTGTCAAAGAAGCAGTGGAACTGCTTGTGAAAAGCCGTTAATGCGTTGCTCAACAAAAAGGTGTTGACAACGTTCTTTTTCTCGTAGTAATATACCCATAGGGGTAATGGTAATAAAACGTATGATATCAAGGAGGTTATCAAAATGAACGCAACGAAAGTATTGGATGCAAAAGGATTGGCCTGCCCGATGCCGGTGGTGAGAGCGAAAAAAGCGATGGACGAATTGCAATCAGGTCAAGTGCTCGAGGTGCACACGACCGATAAAGGGGCGAAAAACGATTTGCCGGCATGGGCGAAAGCGAGCGGCCATACGGTGCTTGAGATGAAAGAAGACAACGGTGTGTTGATGTTCTGGATCCAAAAAGGATAATGTGTGCACATTTTTATACCCATACAGGTATGAAGGGAAGGAGGCAGCCAGATGACACAGCCGAAGAAAAAGACGACGATCATTTTGTTCAGCGGCGACTATGACAAGGCGATGGCGGCTTACATCATCGCCAACGGCGCCGCTGCCTACGACCATGATGTGACGATCTTTCATACGTTCTGGGGGCTGAACGCCTTGCGGAAAGAGGCGTCGGTTCCCGTGCAAAAAGGGTTTCTTGAAAAGATGTTCGCGAAGATGATGCCGCGCGGCGCGGACCGCATGGGGCTGTCGCGCATGAATTTTGCCGGCATCGGCCCGAAGTTGATCAAAAAGGTCATCAAAAAACATAACGCCATGCCGCTTCCGCAGTTGATCGAGATGGCGAAAGAGCAAGGCGTGAAACTCGTCGCTTGCCAAATGACGGTCGATTTGCTTGGGCTGAAGCCGGAGGAATTGATCGACGGCGTTGAGTTTGCTGGCGTCGCCGCGTATTTGGCTGATGCGTCGGAAGGGAACGTGAACTTATTTATTTAACGAGGGAATCATATGTCGCAAACTATCATCAACATCATCCTGTTTGTTTTGCTTGTTTGGTTTTTTGCCAGCCGCTTCATCCCGCCGAAAGGGGTGCGAATGATGACGGCGGCGGAATTGAAACGCCGGTTGAAAGAACCCGGGGTGCAATATATTGATGTGCGCACCCCTTTGGAGTTTCAGTCTTACCATCTGCCAGGGTTTCGGAACATCCCGCTGCACGAATTGACAGCCCGTGCTCACGAACTATCGAAAGAGAAAGAAGTGATTGTCATTTGCCAAAGCGGGATGCGAAGCCAAAAAGCAAGCCGACTGTTAAAGAAAATGGGATTTCAGCACGTGACGAACGTCAAAGGCGGCCTAAACGCCTGGCAGTAGAGGAGGATGAGGATGAAAACGATCACGCCAAAAGAGGTAGAAGAGCGGCTTCGCGCGGGAGAATCGCTTCATATCATCGATGTGCGCGAGCCGGAGGAAGTCGCTGCGGGCAAAATTCCAGGAGCGGTCAATATTCCGCTCGGTTTGATCGAGTTTCGCATGCATGAATTGGACAAAAATGAGGAATACATTCTCGTCTGCCGTTCCGGCGGCCGCAGCGGCCGTGCCGCGGAGTTTCTTGACAGCCGCGGTTACCACGTCGTCAACATGACAGGGGGCATGCTGGCCTGGGAAGGGCCTGTCGAATAAGCCGTAAGGAGGGATTCGTTCATGATTAAAGTTGATATGACCGTTGATGCGAAAGGACTGTCCTGCCCGATGCCGATCGTTCGAACGAAAAAGGCGATCAATGAATTGCAGCCGGGGCAAGTGCTGGAAGTGCAGGCGACGGATAAGGGATCCAAAGCCGATATCAAAGCATGGGCGGAAAGCACAGGGCATCAATATGTAGGAACAATTGAAGAAAATGGGGTTTTGAAACATTATATCCGCAAGGCAGCAGAAAGTGAAACACGCAAAGAAACGACATTCCCTCATGTCGTATCGAATGAACAATTGCAAGAAAAACTTCACGATCCTGATTCGTTTGTTTTGGATGTCCGCGAACCGGCGGAGTATGCGTTTGGCCATATTCCGGGCGCCGTTTCAATTCCGCTTGGGGAGCTTGAAAATCGGATGGCCGAACTTCCGAAAGACAAAACGATTTATGTCGTGTGCCGCACAGGGACACGGAGCGATTTGGCTGCGCAAAAGCTGGCCGAAAAAGGATTTGACCGTGTGCGCAACGTCGTTCCCGGCATGTCGCAATGGAACGGGCCGCTTGATTCCGCTCAATCGTAATGAGCGGCCTTTTTTAACAATCAAATATACATTAGGGGGTATGGTAATATGGTGAAAGAAATGACCGTGCAACAAATGACGGAAAAGGTGTTCAACAAAGAATCGCTGTTCATCTTGGACGTCCGCAACGAAAGCGATTTTCGCGATTGGAAAATCGAAGGGAAAAACTTTGACTATTTGAACGTGCCGTATTTTGAATTGATTGATGGGGTTGACTCGATTGTCGACCGTCTTCCGAAAGACAAAGACATCGTCGTCGTGTGCGCGAAGGGCGGATCGGCGGCGTTTGTCGCCGAACAGCTGACGGAAGCCGGGTTTGACAACGTTTATACGCTCGCTGGCGGGATGCAGGCGTGGAGTGAGCATCTCCATCAAGCGAAAGTATACGAAGATGATCAGTTGAAAATTTACCAATTCATCCGCGTCGGCAAAGGATGCCTGTCGTATATGGTCATCTCTGGCGGCGAAGCGCTTGTCGTCGATCCGTTGCGGTTTATTGACGTGTACGAACAAGTGGCCCAACAAGAAGGGGTGAAGATCACGCATATCGTGGACTCGCACTTGCATGCCGACCATCTTTCCGGCGGCAAGGCGCTGGCCGAACGAACGGGGGCAACGTACTACTTGATGAAAAGCGAGGGAGCGGTGTTTGATTTCGAGCCGCTAGAGCAGCATGACACGATCGACTTTGCCAACGTTCATTTGGAAGTGTTGGCCGTGAAAACGCCAGGCCATACGCCAGGCAGCGTCTCGTTCTTTGTCAACGGCAAATGGCTGTTCTCGGGTGACACGATTTTTGTCGGCGGTCTCGGGCGGCCGGACCTTGGCGGCAAAGTGGCGGAATGGGCGGCGGATTTGTATGACACCGTGTACGAAAAAGTCGCGGCCATGGCGGATGATGTGATCGTCTTGCCGGCTCACTACGCGAACTTAGACGAAGAAATCAACGCGGAGGGGTATGTCGGCGATACGTTGGGCCGCATCCGCGCCCGCAATGAGATGATGCAAAACAAACCGAAAGACGAATTCATCGACCTCGTCATCCAAAGCGCCAAGACGGAAACCCCGCCGAACTTTGAAGACATTGTCGCCATCAACCGCGGGCTCAAAACCGTGGATATCGAAACAGAGCGGGAGCTTGAGATCGGCCCGAACCGCTGCGCGCTGCATCATGCCCATGCCTAAAGAAGCGGCACAGATTGACAGGGGGCGGGGGCGTGCCCCGTCCCTTTTGAAACGAAAAGGGAGGAATGATCGATGGATGTTTCGCTCGCGTTTCTCATTGTCATCTTTTTCATCGGTTTTGTCGGTTCGTTTATTTCTGGGATGGTGGGGATCGGCGGATCGATTATTAAATATCCGATGCTTCTGTATCTTCCGCCGTTGTTTGGGCTGGCGGCGTTCAGCGCCCATGAAGTGTCGGGAATCACCGCGGTGCAAGTGTTTTTCGCCACGATCGGCGGCGTGTGGGCGTATCGAAAAAGCGGCTATTTGAACAAATCGCTCATTCTCTATATGGGCGCAAGCATTCTTGTTGGCAGTTTTGTCGGCGGTTACGGCTCGAAGCTGATGAGCGAGGGAACGATTAACGTCGTTTACGGCGTCTTGGCGGCATTAGCCGCGATCATGATGTTTGTGCCGAAAAAAGGGATCGATGACATTCCGCTTGACCAAGTGACGTTCAACAAAGGGGTGGCGGCCGCCTTGGCGTTCCTCATCGGCGTCGGGTCCGGCATCGTCGGGGCGGCGGGGGCGTTTTTGCTTGTGCCAGTCATGCTCGTGGTCCTGAAAATCCCGACGCGAATGACGATCGCCACGTCTTTGGCCATTACGTTCATTTCCTCCATTGGCTCTACGTTCGGGAAAATCGCCACCGGCCAAGTCGATTACATTCCGGCGCTCATCATGGTCGTCGCGAGCTTGCTTGCCTCTCCGCTAGGGGCGAAAGCGGGGCAAAAACTAAACACGAAAGTGCTGCAAGTCATCCTTGCCGTGTTGATTTTGGCGACGGCGGTGAAAATTTGGGTGGATATTTTATGATCGAAGCGCTTGAAAGGCGACGGGTCACGGGAAAAGACATGTGAACGCTGGAACTGATCATGTGTCGCCGTCCGTTTTCTGCGTGATGGTGAGCGATCGATTTGGGCATGCTAAACAACGGGAAAACATAACGAAGGGAAGAAGGAGCGATGTTCCATTACACGGTTGACGTGCCAACAGACATGGGCGAAACGATCGAGCATTTGGAAGAGAACTTGAAACAAGAAGGATTTGGCGTGCTCTGGCAGTTTAGCGTAACCGAGAAGCTGCAAGAAAAGGGGCTTGATTTTTCCACGCCGATGGTCATTTTGGAAGTGTGCAACCCGCAAGAAGCGGCGCGGGTGTGAAATGAAAACTTGTTGGTCGGTTATTTTTTGCCGTGTAAACTCGTTGTCTATCAAGAGAACGGCACAACGAAAATCGGCATGCCGAAGCCGACAATGCTTGTTGGCATGGTGAACGAGCCGGCGTTGAAGGAAATCGCGGAAGATATTGAGAAAAGGTTGGTCGCTTGCATTGACCAATGCCGTCAGTGAAAAGGAAAAAGGTGTCCCACAGACGGGGCACCTTTTGGTTGTGCACATATAAACGGAAACGCAGGTTTGCCGAAAGAAAAGCGCTCTTTTCCCCTCTTCGCCGCTATTTGATCCACATAGGAGGCGGACGGCCGCAAAGCCCATCCTTTCTACAAATTCTCTTGCCCCGCTGCTTTTTTTGTTTTTGCCCGTTTTTTGGCTGCGCGCGGCTGTTTTTCCGTTTCCAGCTCGCGATGCACAATCCGGTCGGGGTTGAGCCCATTGCCGAGCGTGCCGTACACATGGCCTTGCTTCGGCTCGATGAGCTCGTTGTGCTCGTAGTAGACGCGCGGCGTTTTCCAAAGGGCGGCCAACGCTTTTCCCATCGGCATTTCGTGGTAGCGGTCGGGCCACATTTGTTTGATGTATGTTTTCACGAGCGGGTAGTACTTCGAGCTCATCGCAGGAAAGAGATGATGTTCAGTATGGTGCGAAAAGTGGAAGTGGAGGATATCCACCCACTTTGGCACGGTGACCGACAAACTGTTCGCCAACGGATCGTTGACCGGCACTAACGGATTGAGACGATGGTTGGTTGCGATATAGCTCATGACGATCGTGTTGGCGACGAGCAGCGGAAGCAAAAAGGCGAACAGCCATTTTTCCCAGCCGACAAGCCATAACAGCCCGAGCCATGTCGCCCAAGGCAAGAAAAATTGAAATAGGACAACCGCGCGGTTTTTCCAGCGAAAGTCGTGGAAAAAGTAAAACAGCATCCGGATCGAGTGAAGGGTAAACATCACGGACAACGAGCTAAAGGCGAAAAAAGCGCGAATCGGAAACGGGATGCGGTATACCCAAGAGAGCAGGCGGCTTTTCGCTAATTTCTCCATGCTTGGCCACGCGTCCGGGTCTTTTTCTTCATGCTGGGTATGCACATGGTGGCTGGCGTTATGCCATTTCCGCCACAACTTCGGACCGGTGCAAAGCGGCCAAAAGGCGATTGCGCCGAGAAGATCGCGCAGCCAAGGTGTACGGACGACGGTGCCGTGCAAAATTTCATGTCCTAAAAATCCTAACGCAGCAAAACTGAAACCAAGCACAACCGAGATGAGGAGGTTCCATACCGGGTGAAGATGAAAAAGTGATACAGCGAGGATGCCGGCGATGACGAGCCCTACATAAGCCAAACCTCCAAACAAGCGGGACTTCACGGGTTGAAACGCTTTTTTCGGCAAATGCGGGGCCATTTTCGCCGCGTACCAGCCGAACGGGTGAAAATCATTCATTCAGTGATCTCCTTTCAAACTACTCTCCGTTTGACAAGCAGCGGCGAAGCCATTCACACACTCTTGGTCGCAACGAAGACCTTATTTCATAAAGTGATCCCAAAAGCTGTCCTCTATGCCGAAATGATGTGGAGGGCGGAGAAAAGCTCTAGGTCACTATGAAATTTATCATAACATCTTTTGGATTGTCCTGTCTATAGGCTTGATGGAAAACTGCCAAAATTGAGTATGGCGGCAATATTTCGAGAAGAACAGGCTAAACGATTGAGAAGGCGGCTGGCTAAAACATCATGATCAATGTCCCGATGGTAATGAGCAGCACCCCGATCACCACTTTCGCGGACAGCGGTTCGCCGAGAAACATCGCCGCAAACAAAATCGTCAGCACCAAGCTCGACTTGTCAATGGCGGTGACGCGCGAGACATCGCCGATTTGGATTGCTTTGTAGAAACAAAGCCACGACAATCCGGTTGCTGCTCCTGAGAGGCAGAGAAACACCCAGCTTTTCGTTGAGATCACTTTGACGCCTTGATGGGCGCCTGTCATCCAGACGATCAGCCATGCGAGCACGAGCACGACAACGGTGCGAATAGCGGTCGCGAGATGGGAATTGACGTTTTCAATGCCGATTTTCGCCAGCACCGATGTCAGCGCCGCAAACACCGCCGCCAACAAAGCATACACGATCCACATATCGATCCCTTCGCTTTCGTTGAGAATTTTTTCATCTATTATACTACGAAAAGAGGGAAGATTTCATCATGTTTCCGTTGATCTGTTATAATAGAGGGCAAGACAAGCCAATGAGAAAGGAAGAAGAGAATGATTTATCAACTCAAAGTGCAATTGAAGCATACGCGCCCTCCCATTTGGCGTCGGTTGCTTGTGCCGGGGGAGATGACGTTCGCCGAGCTGCATCGCGTGTTGCAAGCCGCATTCGGCTGGATGGACCAACATTTGCATACGTTTTACATGACAAAGGTCGGCGGAACGGCGCGGCTGGGCATTGAAATCGGCAACGAAGCGGCTGGATGGGACGGCGCCGATTACGATGAGCGGGAGGAAAGGATTGGGCAATGGTTTGTCGAAGAAGGCGACCGCGCCCAATACGTGTATGATTTTGGAGATATGTGGGAGCATGACATCGTTTTGGAAAAGATCGTCGATCCAGTTCCCGACGCGTTGTATCCGTGCTGTATCAAGGCCGTGCGAGTGGGTTTGAAAGAGGACAGCTGGGGAGAAGTGCAAGCCATAGAGGAAGAGATGAGCACAGCGGAGCTGACGGCGAACGTGAATGTGGCGCTCGCCCCGTTTCAACGAAAAGTGGTGAAGGAAGAAGGTGAGGCGAAAAAAACGAAACGAGCCGCAAGCAAAGGCAGAGTCGAAGAAGTGGAACAGGATGTATGGAAAACGCTGTTCGATCAAGCGCTCGCCTACAGGGACTTGGCCCCGTGGACATGGATGGACGATGATCAAATTTTTGCCGTGGTGACTCCTGATGGGGAATCGTTGTATTGTACGGTGATCGGGGCGCTTGGCCAGGAGTACGGCCTTGTCATTTACATCGGTGAGGAAGGGTATGCATGCTTGCAAGATATTTTATCTGGAACGTTGCATCCAAAAGACGCTGTGTTTAAAGAGCGCGCATTGCTCGTGTCGTTCGCGCCCCGAAACGACTTGGAAAGAGACGATAAAGCGATGTTGCGGAAGTATCACATTCCTGTGAGTGGAAAACAGCTGTTGCCGATGTTCCGCAGTTTTGCCCCTGGATATTATCCATGGTTTCTTTCGGAACAGGAAGCGGCATGGGCGGCTATGGCATTGGAACAAGCGGTCGTTGTCGCCGAGCGGCTGCGCGATGGCGAGCTGTCCCTAGCTTTGTCCGCTCGCGGCAACCGATTGTTTGCCCGGATTGCCGAACGGAGAGAAGACGGGCTTCATTGGCGCGACGGCTGGGTGTCGCGCCCGAAGGCGAAGAAAAAGGAAACACCGGTGCTTGAAATCGGAACGGACGAGTTGGAAAAGGTCAAGGCGCTCGATCGCGCCCCGCTGTTTGCGGAGTTTTCGATCGCTTATGTGAACAAGCCGATTCAGGAGCGACGCTGGGAGCGCCCGTATTTTCCGCTGCTGGCGCTGGCTGCCGATGCAGCGAGCGGAGTCATTTTGCATCACCAAGTGTTTCGCGGCCAGCTGGAGGCGAAGACGCTGCAACAAAGTTTTCTTGAATTTGCTCGCGCGCTCGGGCGTGTACCGAGCCATGTGCGCGTCACGAAGGAACACGGTCCGCTGCTGGCCCCGCTTTTGCGCGAGTTGGGTGTGAATATGAGCACAGGCCCAACCCCTCGTTCCGATGAAGTGAGGGAATTGTTTGAACAGTTTGCGATCTAAAGGTCTAGTGATTTAGTAGAAAACACTGTTAGTTCCGGTTGTTTCTTAATTAGAAAACCTTGCGAAATCAGTCTTCTTTTTTGGTGAAATGCCGCTGATTTGCGCGTGGCAACTGTTTTTCACCGGAATTCTAAGAAGAAGCCGATCGTGATGTCGAACAGGAGATGATGGGGGCAGGCGCTGGGGTACGGAGTGAAAAGCGCAGGAATTTCCGGCTTTCCACTAGCCCCTGCTTCTGTCGGAACACCGTTTTTCCAGCCGCTTTTGGCATGACGAAAGAAAGAGGGATCAGAGATGTTGATTGCACTCGATATGGACGGAACGCTATTAAACAGGGAAGGAAAAATCAGTGAACGAAACCGGGCGGTCATCACCGCAGCGCAGGCGCAGGGCCACATCGTCGCCGTCGTGACAGGGAGGGCGCGCAAAGACGCGCTCGCCCCGCTTCGCGAGGCGGGCATTATCTGCCCGATTGCCAGCTTAAACGGCGCGGTCGTTTCGCTCGAAGACGGCACGGTCATCAGCGAGGCGCCGCTCGAGCGGACAATCGTCCGTCCGACGCTTGAGTGGGTGCGCGAACAGTCCGATTTGTATTGCGAGACGTACACGGGCGATGCGGTCTATGTCGGCCTGCACAACCGCGCCCAATGGGAGGCGCTCGCTTCCGGGATGGCCGATGCGGCGCCAGAGGTGAAGTGGCTCGTGAACAAGCAGTTCCAGCAGGCGCGGGTGATGTATGTTGATGACATCCGCACGGTGTGGGACGACCCGCAGACGGTGATGTATAAGCTGCTGATTTTCGCCCTCGACCGCGAGCGGCTGCGTGATGTAGCGTCGCGATTCGCCGCACTCCGTGGTGTCACGGTCACCTCGTCGCACCCGCACAATATTGAGATGAACAACGAACGGGCGACAAAAGGCGAGGCGCTCAAACAGCTCGCCGCCCATTACGGCATCGATGTGCGCGACACGGTCGCCTTTGGCGACAGCCATAACGATTTGTCGATGTTTGAGGTGGCGGGCTGCCGCGTCGCCATGGCCAACGCCGCCCCCGAATTGAAAGCGAATTGTGATTTCGTCACCCTCTCCCATGAAGAAGACGGCGTGGCGGCGGGGCTTGAGCGGGTGCTTGCGAAACGGGTGTAGCGGCACCCGTTTTTTTCGATTGGACGTTCACCACAT
Source organism: Geobacillus lituanicus (assembly GCF_050994965.1). NCBI lineage: Bacteria > Bacillati > Bacillota > Bacilli > Caryophanales > Anoxybacillaceae > Geobacillus > Geobacillus lituanicus. The sequence continues at coordinate 2,226,280 of NZ_CP194773.1, read as the reverse complement.
CGCTTTGGATGTAGAGAGGCTCAGGTTTCCGGTGCTTGCCCCGTCTGCTGAAACGTGAATGTGTGCTGTCGGAGAGGGGAATCGTTTTCGCCGCTTATGGACAACAGTCGCATCATCATCTCAACGTATGGCAACGAAAGGGGAGAACAATGACGCACGATCGCATTCAAGACTGGATTGGAATGTGGCGGGTGCCGGTGTATACAGCGGCGGTGGCGCTGTATATGGTGGCCCAGTTTGTCGAGACGGCCCCCGTTCACTATGCTATGGGAGCTGCAGCGCTGTCAGCGTTTATTGTGTCCACGTTTTTCGCCCGCGGGGTGTACCAGGTGTCGGGAGCTCTGTTTTTTGCATTTGGTGTTGGATTGTTTTGTTTCGGATGGGCGCTGCTTGTGCGCCGGGTGAAGCGGTATGCGGTGATGGCGCTCTGCCATTGGAAAGAGCGGACAGAGGGATTGGGAAACTACTTTTTCATGTTTTTAGGAGCCGGGTTGTTTGTCGAGATGCTGGCCCGGTCTCCGCTGCTCGCTGGGCTTGGAGGCTGGTTTCGCGTCGGGGCGGAACATTCCGTCTGGCTGTATGGAATGATTGCCGTTTATTTTTTCGCGACGTCGTTTGTTGGGTTTCATCCGTTGGTCAGCTTGACGCTGCTCATGCCGCTGCTTGAGCCGGTGCGGCTGCTTGTTCCGGCGGTGCCGTTGTCGATTGTGCTCATTTGTTGCAGTTTGGCGACGGTCATGTACAGCCCGTACAATATTTCTGTTTCTTTGCTGGCGGAGGAGCTGGGGGACAATCCGTATCGGATCGGCAGGAGGAATGTTCCGTTTGCGCTCGGTTATATGGCCGTAGGAATCGGCATTGCGCTGTTGGCGGAGCGGCTGTTTTTCGGCTGATATCTATGGCGTTGTGGGGTCGTTTCCCATACCCGTCAAGTTTAGCGGTATAAAATTTTTAAGACGATACTCGTGTTCATCCCCGCAGTGAATGATGGGGATCACATCCATTATTGGGCATACCAAATACCCCTCCAGAAGAGGGGTATTTGGTATTTATATCCATATCTAATTCTACCATATCTCTAATTTCGTTAAGATATCTGATGCCGTTTCTTCCCCTTTCCTTCGACCTTTCTTGGCATGTTTTCGTAACAGGGAAAGGAGAGGGAAAAGGTTGATTTCCGCCATATGCGAACGCAAAAGCAACTGGTGCCAATACGATTGGAGAAGATCGAGCGCTTTCCGTTCACTGATTTCAATGTCTTCCTTTTGATGCCAATACATCCGAGCTTGAAACATCCCCATGCACAGAGAGTCAGAAAGGCTTCCGCCGTTAACGAACGCTGCCGCCGGATAAAGCCTGTTTTCCGTGCGAGACGGGTTCATTCTTCGGGAGAAAAGAGTTGATGAATGGTTTGAATCCATGCTTTCATTTGTTTTTCCATGAAAAAAATCCTTTCTAACGTGGAGTGTTCGTTAGAAAGGATACCATGTTTTTGACGATGCACAAAGACCAAAATTCTTAACTTGATGGGTATGGGGCGAAACACCCGATTTTTACCCCAGCTGCCTTAGAAGCGATTGCCCTGCAGTCGCAGGGGTGGCCGCGAATCATCAACAACCTCTCCACCACTTGCCTGTTATACGGCGCTCAATTAAAAAAACATATGATTGACGAAGACATTGTGCGTATGGCAGCCGAAGAAATGGGGTACTGACACAGCAGGGGCTGATCGGCCCCTGTTATGTTTCATCCCGATCCATCCTCATTCTAGTTAATCATCCGAAATAATGTGCAAACGTTCGGAAATAATCTGCAAAACCTGGAATAATTCGCAAAGATTTTGCACATTATTTCCGAATCCGTCCGAAATAATTTGAAAAAGGGATTCTGAAATAATGTGCTAATTTACAACAGGCTTTACATGGAGTAGCGTGCATGGTAGGCTGGTTGCCTCTGCGAACTCCTTTTGTGCTGCGGCCTTCGCAAAAGAATCCATGCACGCAGAGGCTCCATGTCAAGCCTTATAGGGTAAGATAATTTATATTGGTATATGGATTATATTTACTTTTATGGAGCATAGGGTGCTAAACTTTTTCATTGCATTTCGCTTAAATTTTTAGTTGCAGAAAACACTACAAAGCCCGTTTTTGTTCCTGAATAGTTCGAACGGATTGCAGCAATATGTTGTACGATGGCCATGTGCCTATAATTTGCGCTCCCCTCCAATGCCATCCCATATCACTCATCTCGTCTATATCGCTTGGTTCTGCTTTTTTCAGCGCTATCTTCTGCCGGTGTAGCATTACCGTGAAACTTGAAAACGCATAGTACTAAACGCTACTCTTACTGGAAACGGCGCTTCAGTCTTATTCGTTTCAGGGATTCCGATCATGATTATTCGTATACTGTTATTGCTTTTGATATTTGAAAGATCAATAGGAACAACCGCTTTTTTGAATGGGGCAATATCAACTGAAATTAGGTCATTGTTTTGAACTTCATAATCATTAAGAACATATATATTAGCTCTCATATTAAACTCGTTTGAGTTATTAAATGATAGATAATACATTCCTCTAGTAATACTATCTAATACCCGTGGTGCTAGATAAAACTCAGACAAGCATAAAAATAGCCCTTGCTGGCGGATCTCCAGTAGAATGAAAGTGTCACCCAACATTCGAAAGGAGAGATCCCCCATGCAAGAGCACTTTCATTTTACTACAGATCCAGCCAAACTTCAAAAACAATATGCCGCTATTTTCTGTTTTGTTTCTGCCCAACTGTCGTTGATTCAAATGTATCTTCATCGCCGCAACCGTCACTTGGTCAAGCAAGAAGACGAAGTGGTCATGGCGGTTCACCTTTTGGGGAAGCTGCTGGGCTTTTCTTCCGAACGAGCCTGGCATCGTTTTGTCACGGGAAATTTGTTCACAAACGGCTCGTTTCTTGAACGCTCCCGATACAACCGCCGCTGCCGGGCGCTTGGTTTCGCCATCAAATGGATCCGTCATGAGCTGGCGAAACGTGGCCAACACCATGCTTATGCGGTCGTCGACAGCTTGCCTCTTCCGTTGTGCCATCCCGCAAGAATGCAGCGCGTCAAGCGATTTCGAGGGATCGCGGATATGGGGTATTGTGCTTCCAAAAAGCAATGGTACTACGGTTTCAAGCTGCATCTTCAAGTGACCAATCAAGGGCTGGCCATGGGCTATGTCGTGACGGAAGCGTCCTGCCACGACGTCAAAGCCGCTGAAACGGTGATGACTCAAATCCCTCATCCCTACAACTTTGGGGACAAAGGGTACATCAGCCACGCTCTTCGAGAAAAGCTGTACGAAGAACACCAAGCCGCGTTCTGGACACCGTCTCGACACAATCAAAAGCACGGCCCATCCAAGGCATGGGAAGAATGGATCAGGAAAAAACGCAAAGTCATCGAGACGGTGTTTTCGATTCTCGTAGACCAATACCGGATCACCGACATTCGAGCGAATTCCATTGCCGGGTTTGAAGTGGCACTCGATGGCATCTTGTTGGCTTATTCCTTGGTCACACTAGGGCTGGTTGAGCGCTGACGCTCAACTAGCACCACGGGTATCTAATATTTCATTTGATAGTTTTTCATCCTTAAATAGTTTTAATGAATGGTCTTCTTTATCGTCAGCTTTTAAAACGGAAATTGGCTTAATAGACTTTTGAGAAATTGCCTTAGTTTCTCCTTCCTTACCTTTTAATTGGAAATAGTAAAAAGACATGAATGTTTGAATATTGTGTTTTTCTACTGGATTCTTACTGTTTAGATTCTCTTCATATCTTTCAGTAAATAAATAAACAATATGATTACCTTTAGGCACATTGCTAATGGTAAAATTAACGGAGACTTTTCCTTTTTTGGGTACTTGAATGACATGATACTTTTCCTGTATTCCATTAATTTTGACTGAAATTGGAGTATTAGTATTTTCCATTAGGATATAAAAAACCATTTTCTCTGGGGTTCTAGTATTATGTTTAAAAGTATAAGTTGCTTCAAACTTGTCATCTTGATCTACAGTGTATAACAATTTTTTAGAGTCAACTATATACTCCGGCTTTGTAGTCATACTAGTTTCTCTTACGTCTGTATAGCTATATATTTGTTTCAATTTCGGCCTCCCATCTGTTTCTTGATGGTTTCCTTTAACGATATACAAAGTGATGAAAAAAGATAGTAGCATTGAAAGTATTATGATTAAAAAGCCTGTTTTATTACTTATTGTCATAAGTCAAATACCTTTCTATAACTTTCTATAAAGGAAAAAGAAGAGAAATAGCTCTTCTTTTCCCTTAATTATAATTATTCAATAATCTTGGCGTCATTTGTTGTAGCAGTATAAGTTCCAGTTAAAAAGGTTATGGAATGAGCAGCTTCTCCATATATAAGTGTTCCTACAGAACCTTTTGCCTTTTTGTTTGTACCTGTTGTAACATCAGCAGCACTCTTTGTAGCATATTTTATCTCTTCTTGATTATCTACCCATGTAATTTTTGAAGCAGATGGAGATTGTTTTCCTAACCAAGCATTAACCACTACTACTGGAGTTAATTGATATGGAATTGTACCATGAACGCCTTCATAATATAGTCCTTCGTCTACTACATAGGTATAACCCTTGGCCCCTACAAATTCTGTACTTGTTGATGAAGTGGAAACTTGTCCTGAAGACACTTTTCCTGAACTTTCAACTGGTACTTGGATGCCTACACTCTGTTTAAGATTCCAAGTTTCTGGATGTTTAAGATCAAGCCCCTTGACGCTTGGGTGATAGGATTGAATGGCCTTGATTTCTTGTTGTTGTTTTGCCGTTAACACATCCCCTTCAGCAGCAAAGCATACTGTAGCTATAGAAGTCGACAATGCTCCGATGAGTGAAAATGCTAATACTTTTACCTTTTTCAAAATAAACAACTCCCTTCTATTATTTATTAATAATCTTGTAATTCGACAGATTTTTCCCAACTCCTTCAAAATAATACTAAAATTTATCACGAGTGTTGATTATCCAAAATTAGACATACGCCTTCCATAAATTTGGGCATACTCAAACAAAGCAGCGGCCATCCCGGATTTCCAATCGAGAGGAAGCTGCCCAGAGAAAAAACGGCGAACGAACGAAATGAAGGAAAGAGAGACGTTCGTCTGTTTTTTGGTTTGATCATACAGCCATCGCAGCAACACATACGCGATGAACGCCGCAAACAGTTGGTTGTATACCGCATTTTCCGTCGTGCCAAACAAGGTCGGGACATTCGAGATATTGCTTCACCCAACGGAAAAAGACCTCAACAGTCCAACGTTGTTGGTACATGTCGGCAATGGTTTCCGCAGACGCATGGAAGAGGTTCGTCACGACCCGAATGTCGCGGCCATTCGCATCTCGAAAGATCACCACCCGGTGACGCTTGGTGGAGCGGCATTGTTTCATCCCCAACTGGCACGTGAAGTCGGCTTGAACCGATGAGGATGTGCTGGAAAGGCGTTTCAAGCTTTTTTTCTGATGAAGTTCGATGTTGTCCTTCATCCGAATGACAAAGAGCTGATGCTGCTCCACAAATCGATCGAGGCGTTCGATTTTGACATACGCCCGGTCTTCCACCAGCACTTGTTGAGGGTTCGTCAACTGTTCTCCCACCGGGCCATCATGACGCAGTCCGATGGTTTCCACCACGTCTGCCGGCAGCGAGGATTCCGGCGAATACGCGACGTGCAGCTTCACTCCGGCGCGTTCGCCGTGATACGGAGCCCATGGCAGGCGGTTTTTCCCGACCGTGACGGTCGTCGAATCCACCACCCGAAGCGGTTTGGGAAACCGAAGCGAGCGGCGGGTTTGGCGGTTGCACTTGGAAATGATCAACGCCAACAAGCGTTTCATGATGTCATAGGGAACTTCTTTCGCTTTCTTGGATACAGTTGAATAATGGAATCGCGGCAATCCATACAGAGGCCCCACATCGGCTCCGTGGCGAAAGCTTTTCCATTGATGCATGGCGGCCAGCAGGAAGAAGTGAATCCACTCGCGCAACGGAAAGGTTCGAGACGAATCACGATACCCAACCGCTTCGGCAATCCGTTGAATCTCTTCATCCGAAACAAGTTTTTGCATCAAATTCGGGAGTGTGGTATGCTTGTTCATAGAGAGCACCTCCTGGGTTTGTTTGTGTCGCTACTCACATTCTACAGGAAAGGTGCTCTTTTTTCTATACCCTTTGGATTTTATTGGATAATCAACACGCCTGTTCGCTGGCCAAATCAACGACAACGCGCCTGCTCGCCACGCTGGAGCAAAACCGCTTGGTCGTCAAAGATCCGGAGACGTTAAAGTACCGTCTTGGACAAGGATTGTACTATTTAGGATATATTGCCGGCAAATCGATTAAAGTGCGGGAAATCGCGCGGCCGGTGATGGAGCGGCTGCGCGACGAGACGCGGGAGACGGTGAACTTATACGTGCTGGAACAAGATGCCCGCGTTTGCGTCGAACAGTGCGAGGGGCTTCAGGCGCTGCGCCATATGGTGAGAATCGGCGAGCGGCTGCCGCTTTGGGCGGGGGCGGGGGGAAAAGTATTGTTGGCCTATCAATCGCCCGAAGTTCAAGAGCGGATTTTTGCGCAAGTGCCGACAAAGGAACGATTGGATCGTCTGACGGCGGAGCTTGAGGTGATTCGGGAGCGCGGCGTTGCGTCTAGCATCGATGAACGGGAAGTCGGCTCTGCGGCCGTTGCGGCGCCCATTTTCGACATCCGCGGGGAAGTGGGCGCCTGCTTGTCCGTCTCTGGGCCGGCGCATCGATTTACACGGGAAGTGATGGAACAATTCGAGAGGCTCGTAAAAGAAGGAGCACAAGCCATTTCCGAAAAACTAGGTTATCGACCATAAGGGGGAGAGCATATGGCGATTGCAAAGCGTGCTGTCCGTGTGCGCAATGTCTTGATCGGGGGAGACGAACCGTGCATTTGCGCCCCGGTCGTCGGAGCGGACGCGAAGCAAGTGTTGGAGGAAACAAGGCAAATCACGGAGAAAAAGCCGCATCTCATTGAATGGAGGGCGGACTTTTTCGAGGCGATTCGGGACGAACAGGAAGTGGCGGCCACATCGAGAAAGATGCGGGCGATTGCCGGAGACATCCCGATTTTGTTTACGGTTCGTTCCGAACTGGAGGGCGGCCGACCGATTTCCTTGACAGAAGAGGAAAAGCTGCGGTTGTTTGAAACAGTGTGCCAAAGCGGCGCGATCGATTTGCTTGATTACGAGCTTGCCCATGAGCCCTATGTCCCCGCTGTCCGTCAGCTGACCCGCTGCTATGGAGTGCGTCTCGTTTTGTCCTATCATAATTTTGATTGTACGCCATCTAAGGAAGAGCTTGTCGCGAAAATGCGTCAAGCGGAACAATGCGGCGCCGACATCGCGAAAGCAGCTGTGATGCCGAAAACGCGGGGGGATGTGCTCACGCTGCTGCAGGCGACGGAAGAAGCGCGAAAAGAGGTGGACATCCCGCTGATCACGATGTCGATGGGGGCATTGGGCGCCATCACCCGCCTGGCAGGCGGATTGTTCGGCTCTGCCGTCACCTTTGCAGTCGGACGGCAAAGCTCGGCGCCGGGGCAAATTCCGATTGAAGACGTCCGGACCGCGTTGTCGGTCATCATGACATACGGACAATAAATCGAAATGGGGGAGGAGATTGTCATGGCGCGTTTGCCGCTGGAAGGCGTCAAAGTGCTTGATGTGTCGACAATGATCGCGGCGCCGTTTGGGGCGGTTTTGCTCGGTGATTTTGGCGCCGATGTCATCAAGGTGGAATTGCCAGGAAAAGGGGATACGCTCCGCCATGTCGGGCCGTTCAAGGATGGGGAGCCGCTCCGCTGGCCCGGACTGGCGCGCAATAAACGGTCGCTCACGTTGGATTTGCGCAAAGAAGGCGGCGGATATGAAGAACTGAAGCGGATCAATCCGAAGCTGGTGATGATTCGCGTCTCGGGCTACGGGCAAACAGGTCCGTTTCGCGAGAAAGCCGGATTCGGCACGCCGGCGACGGCGTTCAGCGGGTTTACGTATTTGCAAGGGTATCCGGACCGTCCGCCGGTCAGCCCGATTTTGAGCATTAAAGATATTTTTGAGCATCCGCATTACCAAGCAAGGGAAAACATCATCGAAGTCGCCCATCCGCGCCTTGGCAAAATTAAAATGCCCGGCATTGTGCCGAAATTCGAAAAAACACCAGGCGCCATCCGCCGCACTGCTCCGGATTTAGGCGAGCATACCGAAGAGATTTTGCAAACGATGCTTGGCATGTCCAAGGAAGACATTGAGCGGCTGCGAGAAAACGAGATCATATGAATGAACGAACGGCGGCTTGCCGTCTTCCCGGCTCCTTGCCTTGTGCGAGGCTGCCGGGTTTTTTGTTTCGAAGTTTGTTTTCCCGGCAGCCCACGCCTTGCATTGACACTGCTTGCCGCCAGCCTTTATACTTTTGATAGGTGAAAGCGACGGTAAAGCAGGTGATTCGAACGGTGTCAGATAAAAAGCGTTCCCGCGTGACGCTCGAACAAGTCGCCAAACACGCCGGCGTGTCGCGGGCGACCGCCTCTCTTGTCGTCCATGGGAGTCCGAATATTTCGAAAGAAACGCGAAAAAAAGTGCTCCAAGCGATGAAAGAGCTTGGCTACGTCTATGACCGCGTGGCGGCCAATTTGCGTTCGCAGCGTTCGTCGACAGTTGGTCTTATTATCACCGAACTTGACAACCCGTTTTTTTCCGAATTGCTCGTTGGCGTCCATGAGGCGCTCGATCAGGAAGGATATACGGTCATTTTAGGCACGACGTTTGACCGGCCGGAAAAACAAGACGCCTTATTGTCGGCGATGCTGGAGCATCGGGTGGGCGGTGTGATCATGAGCCCGGTTCCTGGATGTTCGGCAGAGATGCTCGAGCGGCTGCGGCAGTGGGATATTCCTGTTGTATTGTTTGCCCGTGATGAACTTCCGGCCGGACAGTTTGATTATATTGGGATCGATAATATAGCCGGCGGGCGGATGGCGGTCGAGCATTTGCTCGAAGGCGGCCATCGGCGCATCGCCTTTATCGGTGGGTCTCCGCAATCGTCCGTATGGAAAGCGCGCCGGTCGGGGTACAGTGAAGCGTTGCGTGCGGCGGGCATCGAGATGGATGACACGCTGCTTGTGCCATCGGCGACGACAAGGCAAGGCGGGCGGATGGCGGTCAAACGCCTGTTGCAGCACCCGAACCCGCCGACAGCGCTCTTTTGTTACAACGATGTCGTCGCGTTTGGGGCGATGCTTGGCTTAAAAGAGGAAGGGATCGTTCCAGGGCGCGACATCGCGGTCGTCGGGTTTGACAATATTCAAGAATCGGCGCTGTTTCAGCCACCGCTCACAACTGTCGCCGCGTTTCCTGAGAAGATCGGCGCCTATGCGGCCAAGCAGCTGCATGAACGCATGAAAGGGGATGCGAGTGCACCGAAACGGACGATTTTGCAGCCGGAGCTTGTCATTCGCCAGTCTTCTGGGAAGAGAGAGGAAAAGAGGTGAAGCAGCGTGGAGAGGCAGACGGTCATCCCGCTTCGCGAGCGAAATATCATTTTGATCGGCTTTATGGGGGCGGGGAAAACAACGATCGGGCAGCTTGTCGCGAAGAAGCTGTACCGCGACTTCATCGATGTCGACGCGGAAATCGAGCGGCGGCACGGGATGACGATTCCGGAGATGTTCGCGCAAAAAGGGGAAGCGTATTTTCGGCAGGTTGAGCGGGAGCTGATCGTTGATTTGTGCACGAATACAAGGTTGAAAATTCTTTCGCTCGGCGGCGGCGCGTATTTGCAGGAAGACGTGCGGCGCGCCTGTTTGGCCCACGGCATCGTCTTTTTCCTTGACTTGTCGTGGGAGCATTGGAAGGAAGAGCGGCTGCCGCTTATTGTCGACAGCCGGCCGGTGTTGAAAAACAAAACGTTGGAAGAAGTGGAGCAGCTCTTTTTCCAGCGCCAATCAGCCTATGCGCTCCATCATTCCCGCGTCATTATCAATGAGCTCGAGGCTGAACAGGCGGCGGACCAAATTGTTCAGTCGATTAAATGGACGTGGGATGTGTACGAGCCGAACCGTTGAGAGGATTTAGCCGCGGGCAAGCAAGCTCCTAGGCAAAGGGGCTTGCTTTTTTGATTTCCTCATTGGCAAGGGTTGCCGCCACTTGATTGGAAATGGACTTCGGTTGACCAAAAAAGAAATTTCGAATGCCGCATCCGCCTGTTCTTGCCGGACAATCGTTTCGTGTGTTATAAATAGGGGAAATAGGTGAAAGATTGAGAGAGTGGGGAGATGGAGAAGCGGGTGTTCAGCTGGCTTTATGTGTATATGGTCTTGGCAGTGCTGGTTCTGTTCGCGCCCTATTGGCTTTGGTGGCTGAAACCAGAAACAAAGCTTGATTTGCTCATTGTCGACAAAACGGTGCCCGATCGGTCGTATCACGAGCATCAAGGGCTCGTTTGGGTCTTGAATCAGCAAAAATACGTCCACGGCAACGGAGAGCGATACAAAGCTGCGCGCGATTACGCCGGGTTTGCGCCGAAACAGGATGAAACGTACGAGGTGCGGCCGCTGCCAAAGGAGATGGCACGGTACGATGCGGTCTATATCGTTGACACATATGGGGTATATGAGGAAGAGTTTGTCCACAAGCAAACGGACGGCGCGCGGGCGAAAGTGTACGGCGGGCTTGAGCGGCAGGAGATGGAGTCGCTTTGGCGGTTTGCCCGCCAAGGCGGGAAAACGTTGATCGCCGAGTTCAATTCGATGGCCCATCCGACAGAAAACGAAGTGCGCGCCTCGTTTGCCCAGCTGTTCGGCCTTGAGTGGACCGGCTGGATCGGCCGTTATTTTCCTGATTTGAACAGCCAGGAAGTGCCAGTGTGGGTGAAAGAAAACTACAAAGCGCAATACGGAAAGGCGTTTTCGTTCCGCGGGCCGGGTATGGTGTTGGTCGATGAGTCGGATCGGCTTCTTGTCCTCGATCGGCGCGACCTTGGCGGCGGTGGCGTCATGTTTTCCTCCACAAAAGCGGGGGAAGCCCGTTGGGGCGGCAAGATGCGCACATCGTATTCGTATTGGTTTGACATCGTCAAGCCGCTTGATGAGCGCATGGTGCTCGCAACGTACACGCTGTCGCTGTCTGAGCGCGGGAAAGAGAAGCTGCGGGCGATCGGGTTGCCGTTTTCCTTTCCGGCCGTTGTCCGCTATGAGACAAAGACGTATCAGTCGTATTACTTTTGCGGCGATTACGCTGATCAAGGGAAACTGCCTTCCGTTTATCAGACCGTGGGGCTGGATGTATGGCGCAAATGGACGGAGGACGGCCGCTCGGACAACGGCGCGGCCTTTTACTGGAAGGCGTACGTGCCGATGATGAAAGCGATTTTGCGGGAAATCAAGGCATATAAGGAAGATGGCAAACTGCAGGACGCCGTTCAAACGGTGGAACAAAGCGGCGTCCGCTTGGCGGGAACGGTCGGGCGCGACTATTTGCAAGTATACCGCAACGGGAGATGGGAGCCGCTGCTCATCAAAGGAGTCAACCTCGGCATCAGCAAACCCGGCGCGTTTCCGGGAGAGGCGAAGATCACGAAGGAAGAATATTTCCGCTGGCTGCAGTACATCGGGGCGATGGGGGCGAATGCCATCCGCGTCTATACGATCCATCCACCGGCGTTTTACGAGGCGCTTTACGAGTACAACCAAATAGCGAAGCAGCCGCTTTATTTGTTCCATGGCGTCTGGATCGATGAAGGGACGATGCTGCGGACGAAGGATGTGTGGGCGCCTGAGGTGAGTGAGGCGTTTCGCACGGACATTCGCCGTACGATTGACCTCGTTCATGGCAAGGCCCGCATTGCAAAACGGCCGGGTCATGCCGGCGGGGTGTACCGATACGACCTTTCCCCGTATGTTCTCGGCTGGATTTTCGGCGTCGAGTGGGATCCGGACGTTGTGGCGGCGACGAACGAAAAACACCCGAAGCAGGGCGACTACCGCGGCAAATACGTATACACGAAAGGAGCGAGCCCGTTTGAGGCATGGCTGGCCCGTATGATCGACGAAGCGGTGGCGTATGAAACGGAAACATACGGCTGGCAGCGGCCGGTCAGTTTTACGAATTGGGTGACGACCGACCTCCTCCGCCATCCGGCCGAACCGTTTGTGAAAGAAGATTTTGTTTCCGTCAACCCGAATGTCATGTACGCCACTGACGAGCTGCGCGCCGGGCTGTTTGCGTCATACCATATTTATCCGTATTACCCTGACTTTTTGAATCGTGAGGAAAAATACGTCAGCTATGTTGACCAACGAGGCGAGCAGAACAGCTATGCCGCCTACTTGCATGACATGAAGGCGGCGCACCGGATGCCGATTTTGGTCGCTGAATTTGGCGTTCCTTCTTCGCGCGGCATGGCGCATCGAAATGTACACGGGAAAAATCAGGGGTTTTTGTCGGAACAAGAACAAGGAACGATCGACCGGGAGCTGTTTGAGGACATCGTCCATGAGTGGATGGCGGGAGGGCTGTTGTTTTCCTGGCAGGATGAATGGTTCAAGCGGACATGGAACACAATGGATTATGACAACCCGGACCGCCGCCCGTTTTGGCTGAACGTGCAGACGAACGAACAACAATTTGGATTGCTTCGGTTTGAGCCAGGTCCAAGCGCAGCCGCGATGATGAAGGTCGACGGCCGAAAAGACGATTGGACATTCAACGGAATCCGGCCGGCTTGGACAGAGGGCAAGCGGGCGCTGTACGTCACAAGCGATGAAGGGTATTTGTATGTGCGGCTTGACAGCGGACGCATCACCGATCGGACGACGGTCTACATGGCGTTTGACACGATTCCGAACCAAGGGCAATCGCTCCTGCCCGGCCTGTCTGGCGTCCGGACAGCGGGAATTGACTTTGCCTTGGTCATTCATGGAGAACAGAGCGCCCGGCTGCTTGTCGACAGCTACTATGACACGTTTTACTTCCATTACGGAAAAGAGCTGCATATGATGCCGGCGGCCCCGTACGCCAATCGCAAAGATAACGGCGTCTACCACCCGATTCGCCTGACGTTGAACAAAAAATTGGAGGAAGTCCGCGGCAAGGCTGTGCCGTTCGACTCATATGAAACAGGGGTGTTGCGGTTTGGCACGGCCAACCCCGACGATGAGGCATACGATTCACTCACGGATATCAGCGTCAGCCGCGATGGCGATATGTACGAAATCCGCCTGCCATGGGCGCTTTTGAACGTGACCGACCCGAGCCGGCGCGAGGTGATGGGCGACATTTGGTCGAAAGGCGGGCTCAAAAGCCGCGTCATGATTGAAGGCATTCGCCTTGGTTTGTACGTCGAGGATGGAGACGATTCGTTTTCTTTCCCGGCGATGAACGGGAATGTGCTGCCGGCCGCGCGATTTTATGAGTACACGTGGCCGGTGTGGGAGGCGCCGCGCTATCATGAGCGGCTGAAGCAGTCGTATGAGGTGATGAAAGAGGCGTTTTCACGCGTGGACATCGCAAAGCAGCAGGGAAACGAATAAGAAGAACGCCCCGCAACATTGGCTGCTGTTCGACACAACGATGATCGGTCAAGGCGGTTGTCTGTCCAAAAAAGAAGCCGGCAAGCACGAGACAAAAGCCCAACCGGCCGTCAAGCAAAAAATATGCTGGCGGCCGGTTGGCTTGTTTCTTTTTCGTTTTTAGGAGATTTCGTTTTGTCCAGCCCGGGAACGGAGTTTTCGTTCATGTTGGAGGGTTTTGCGGGCGAGGAAGTCAACTGTTTCCTGCGTTTCCGACCATTCAAGGCGCCAATAGTTCATTTTCGTTTCCAAGCGCTCAAATCGAGCATCCGTGCGTTTTTCCAGATCTAAAAGCTTTTGGTGCAACCGGTCTTCCGTCTCACGGATTTTGGCATACAGCCGATTTTCTGTATCCTGAATCTCGGCGCGCAGTCGGTTTTCCGTATCTTGGATCTCCGCGCGCAGTCGGTTTTCCGTGTCTTGAATTTCAGCACGCAGTCGGCTTTCTGTATCTTGGATTTCGGTGCGCAGCCGATCTTCCATTTCCTTCATTTGTTGTTGGATTTTTCCAGAATGCAAGTCGAGCGCCTTTAAAATTTGTTGCACGATGGTGGCTCCTTCCACACGATTCACCTCCTTTCGCCTTTTATCATAGCACACGTCTGCGGTCAGCGAAATGAAAACCTTGTCCATTCGCTCGACTTTTTCACCAAACTTTCACCAACACGGGGTAACGTAACGGCAGGAGACGAAGAACATGACGGAAAGGGAGAGTCGATGAAGAAAATACAATGGAAATGGGATGGATGGATTGCTGCGATCATGGCTTGGTCAGCTTTTTTGCACTTCTATCAAATTGGAAACAGCGGTTCCAATGTGTATTATACGGCGGCGGCGAAAAGCATGGCCGCAAGTTGGAAGGCGTTTTTCTTCGCCGCGCTTGATCCGGAGGGATTCATTACCGTTGATAAGCCGCCGGCGGCGCTTTGGCTGCAGGCGTTGAGCGTGAAAGTGTTCGGAGTGAGCGATTTTAGCGTGCTTCTTCCGGAAGCGTTGGCGGGGGTTGCCTCGACGTGGATGATGTACGTGATCGTCAAGCCGTGGGCGGGGCGGATAGCGGCGCGCTGGGCAAGCTTCGTGTTTTCCTGCTATTGACCGGAAAGTGTGCGATCAGTTACGCTATATGAGAGAGCGAAGCCGGTTTGTTCGGGGGCTGGTAAGTTGGGTCGGCTTCCGGCAGATGGCGGTTGAATACGAACGGGAGCCGCGTTTCGCCGGCGAGACGAAATACCCGCTCAAAAAGATGATTCGGTTTTCGCTTGATGGCATCACCTCGTTTTCATACAAGCCGTTGAAGCTGGCGAGTTGGCTTGGGTTCTTGTTGTCGGCGGCCAGTGTGGTAGGGATGTTCGTTGTCCTTTATCTTAAATGGTTTGCTCATTCAACGGTCGCTGGCTGGGCGTCATTGTTGATGGCCGTGCTGCTTGGCAACGGGGTGACACTGCTCATGCTCGGCGCGATTGGCGAATATATCGGCCGGATTTACGATGAAGTGAAAGAGCGTCCGCTCTATATTGTCAATGAAACGTGGGGAGTCGGAACGAAACATGAACGAAAGCCTTCGTATATTCCGTAAAGAAAAACAAGCCGTATGGCGGTTTGGCCTCGTTGGGGTGAGCAATACCGCGGTGGACTTCGCCGTCTTTTTTTTGTTGACTGCTGCAGGCGCTAAGGCGGCGGTTGCCCAAGCCGTTGCCTACGGCGCCGGGATGGCGAACAGCTACATTTGGAATCGGCGTTGGACGTTTCAAGTCAAACGGAAAGCCAATATAAAGGAAGTTTTGCGCTTTCTTGTCGTCAACGGGCTGTCGTTCGGTGCATCGCTTGCCGTTTTGCTGGCCGCGGAACGGTTTGCATCGCTCTGGCTGGCGAAACTGGCGGCGACAATCGCCGGGATGGCGGTGAACTTTATCGGCAGCCGCTATTGGGTGTTTGTGGAAATGGAAAAATAAGAAAACGATCCGGAAGCCATGCGTTGGGTCCGGATCGTTTTATGCTTTAGAAACTTAGTGAAAAAGGAAGCCGTCTTCGTTGCAGCCATCGTTATGACTCCCGAATTTGCCCCGTCCCGTACACGAGCGATTTTGTCGTCGTGATGGCGACAAGCCCCATCGGACCACGGGCGTGCAGCTTTTGCGTGCTGATGCCGATTTCCGCTCCGTAGCCGAACTGCTCCCCGTCCGTGAAGCGGGTGGAGGCGTTATGGTACAAGACCGCCGCATCAACCGCCTGGAAAAAGCGGCGGACGTTCGCTTCGTTTTCGGTGATGATCGCTTCCGAGTGCTTCGTCCCGTAGCGGCGGATATGGGCAATCGCCTCATCGACATCGGCGACCAGTTTGACCGCTAAAATCGGCGCCAAATATTCCGTATACCAGTCATCTTCTGTTGCCTCGCTGATAAACGGATAGGCGGAAGCAAGACGTTGGTCGCCGCGCAGCTCAACGCCGCGGGCGTGAAGCGTCTCAAGCAAGTCGGCGGCATATGGCCAACGCTCATGGATGAGCACCGTTTCGACGGCATTGCAGACCGATGGGCGCTGCAGTTTGGCGTTTAGGACGATCTCGATGGCCATTTGCCGCTCGGCTGATTCGTCGATGAACATATGACAGTTGCCGACGCCGGTCTCAAGCACCGGCACGGTGGCGTTTTCGACGACCGAGCGGATGAGCCCGGCTCCGCCGCGCGGGATGAGCACATCCAAGTAGTTGTTGAGACGGAACATACGCTGCGCCGTTTCCCGGCTCGTGTCTTCGAGCAGTTCAATCGCCGTTTCCGGAACGGTCGTCGTGCGGAGCGCTTCTTTCATGACGCGAACGAGCGCTTTGTTCGAATGAAGCGCTGATGTGCTGCCGCGAAGCAAAACCGCGTTGCCCGTTTTCAAGCAAAGGCTCGCCGCATCGACCGTCACGTTCGGGCGCGCTTCGTACACCATGCCAATGACCCCAAGCGGCACGCGCACCGTTTGGATGCGGAGCCCGTTCGGCCGCGTCCACTCTGCGATGATTTCTCCGACCGGGTCAGGCAGCGAGGCGACTTGGCGGACGCCGTCGATGATTTGGTCCAGGCGTTCATTGGTGAGTTGGAGCCGGTCAAGCAAAGCCGGCGACAGCCCTTGTTCGCGGCCTTGGGCCATATCTTTCTCGTTTTCTTGCAAAATGAAGGCGCGTTCGCGGTCAAGGGTTTGGGCGATCTGTTCCAACGCCTCATTTTTTTCCTCCGCTGACAGCATGGCGAGCGTTTGTGAGGCGGTTTTCAACCGTTCGGCTTTTTCGAGCAGTTCGCTCATTTCGATACACTCTCCTTTCGCAACGTGACCCAATTGTCGCGGTGGATGACTTCCGGGCGGTGAAGGTAAGAGTATTGCCGGGCCTCTTCGCTCGGCCGCCCTTTCACTTTTTTCAAATCGGCGGCGGCGTAATACACTTGGCCGCGTCCGATCGTGATCCCTTTTTCATTGACGACATCCACGACATCCATCGCATGGAAGTCGCCGGAAACGGCCGTGACGCCGGCCGGAAGCAAGCTTTTCCCACGGGCAAGCAGCGCTTCCTCGGCACCGCTGTCAACCGTGATCGTGCCGGAAACGGGTGCATGATAGGCGATCCATTGCTTGCGCATTTGCATTTGTTTCGGAAACGGAACGCCGATGTACGTGCCGTCTCCTTTTCCAGCTAAAATATCAGCCAGTTTTTCTCGGCCGCTTCCCGTGCCGATGAACACGCTGACGCCAAACGAAAGTGCTTTTCGAGCCGCGAGAAGCTTCGAGCGCATGCCGCCGGTGCCGACTGCCGAGCCGCTGCCGCCGGCCGCTTCGATCATTTCGTCGGTAATGTGCGGCAAAAAGGCGTATTTTTTCGCCTGTGGATTCGTTTTCGGGTTGGCGTCATACAGCCCGTTAATGTCGGTAAGCAACATGAGCGCATCGGCGTGCAAAAAGCCGGCGACAAGCGCCGACAGCATATCGTTGTCGCCAAACGTCAATTCTTCAACGGAAACGGAGTCGTTTTCATTGATGATCGGGATCGCCCCGTGTTCGAGCAGCGTCGTCATCGTGGCGAACAAGTTGCGAAACCGTTCGCGGCTGTAAAAGTCGCTGCGCGTCAACAACAGCTGAGCGGCCGTAAAGCCGAATTGGGCGAACGCCGAGCTGTACGCCTGCATGAGCAAGCTTTGCCCGACGGCAGCCGCGGCCTGTTTGCCGGCGATCGTCGTCGGCCGCGCCGGGTAGCCGAGCGGCCCGAACCCGGCGGCGACAGCGCCGGACGTGATGAGAATGACGTCATGGCCGAGCTGTTTCAGATAGGCGATGGCTTCAACATGGCCGTGCAGCTTGTCGCGGCAAAGGCCACCTTTCGGATCGGTGAGCGAGCTGCTGCCGATTTTGACCACCACGCGCTGCCGTTTCATCGCGTTCCTCCCTCCTTTGCGTGTTGAATGGCATGAGTTGGATTGCCTAGCCGTCCTGCGAAGCGGCCGGCCAATAAAAAACGCTTTTCCTCCTTTCGCAAAAGGACGGAAAAGCGTTCCGCGGTACCACCTTTTTTGGCGCCTAAAGCGCCCCCTCGAGCCTGTAACGCAGGCGTGCGGCTTATGTTTGCATAAGCGGCCGTCTAGGGCAGGTTCAACCGGCTTCCCGCGAGGAACCTTCCAGCCTGTGGGTTCCACTCTCTGGCGCGTTCCCTCGGTTTACTAGTCCCGTGCCGTTCCTGTTGTTTTCTTGTCAAGGAGTGCAATTTGTAAGAAATTATGACGCCAAATGCTCCGGTTGTCAAGAGGAAAGGCTGATTTTTCTGACTTGTTTTTTCGAAGCGGATTTTGAAAACGCATTCATAATAAAGGTAATTGTCTTTCTATTAGAAAAAGTGGTACAATACTAGCAATCAATCAAACCGCATGATGGAGGGACCGATGATGAAAAAACGGCGCAGCGACATGATCAAAAAAGGATTTGACCGTGCTCCGCACCGAAGCCTATTGCGAGCGGCGGGCGTAAAAGAAGAAGACTTTGATAAACCGTTTATTGCGGTGGTGAATTCATACATCGACATTATTCCGGGGCACGTTCACTTGCAAGAGTTTGGGAGAATCGTGAAAGAAGCGATTCGCGAAGCGGGCGGCGTGCCGTTTGAAATGAACACGATCGGCGTTGACGACGGTATTGCGATGGGCCATATCGGGATGCGCTATTCGCTGCCGAGCCGGGAAATCATCGCCGATTCGATCGAAACGGTTATCTCGGCGCATTGGTTTGACGGCATGGTGTGCATTCCGAACTGCGACAAAATTACGCCGGGAATGATGATGGCGGCGATGCGTCTTAACATTCCGACGATTTTCGTCAGCGGGGGACCGATGAAAGCCGGCGTGACGAAGGATGGGCGGAAAATTTCACTGTCATCTGTATTTGAAGGCGTCGGGGCGTATTTAGGGGGAACGCTCGATGAGAAAGGGCTTGAAGAACTCGAACGGTACGGCTGTCCGACGTGCGGATCGTGCTCGGGCATGTTTACGGCCAACTCGATGAACTGTCTCGCTGAAGCGCTCGGGCTTGCACTGCCGGGCAACGGCACGATTTTGGCGGTCGACCCGGCGCGCAAAGAACTTGTCCGCCAGTCGGCGAAACAGCTCATGTATTTGATCGAGCATGACATTAAACCGCGCGACATCGTCACCGAAAAAGCGATCGACAATGCGTTTGCCCTCGACATGGCGCTTGGCGGCTCGACGAATACGGTGCTGCATACGCTGGCGATCGCCAACGAAGCCGGCATCGAGTACTCGCTTGAGCGCATCAACGAAGTGGCGGCGCGCGTGCCGCATTTGGCCAAACTCGCCCCGGCGTCGGACATCCATTACATCGAAGACTTGCATGAAGCGGGCGGCGTTTCGGCCGTGTTGAACGAGCTGGCGAAAAAAGAAGGCACGCTTCATTTAGATACGCTCACCGTCACGGGCAAAACGCTCGGGGAAAACATCGCCGGCTGCGAAGTGAAAAACTATGACGTCATCCGGCCGATTGACAACCCGTATTCGGAAACGGGCGGGCTCGCCATTTTGTTTGGCAACCTGGCGCCGGACGGCGCCGTCATTAAAACCGGGGCGGTGCAAGGCGGCATCACGCGCCATGAAGGGCCCGCGATCGTCTTCGACTCCCAAGAGGAAGCGCTCGAGGGCATTGCCAGCGGGAAAATCAAGCCGGGACATGTTGTCGTCATCCGCTACGAAGGGCCAAAAGGCGGCCCAGGGATGCCGGAAATGCTGGCGCCGACGTCGCAAATCGTCGGCATGGGGCTCGGCACCAAAGTGGCGCTTGTCACTGACGGCCGCTTCTCCGGCGCCTCGCGCGGCCTATCCGTCGGCCACGTTTCACCGGAAGCGGCCGAAGGCGGGCCGATCGCGTTCATCCAAGACGGCGACATCATCGAGATTGACACGGTGAAACGGACGATCAACGTCAAGCTGTCCGATGAAGAGCTCGAACGGCGGAAGGCGAACTGGAAAGGCTTTGAACCAAAAGTGAAAACCGGCTATCTCGCCCGCTACTCGAAACACGTCACCTCGGCGAGCACAGGGGGGATTATGAAGATTTAGCGGATTTCTGTAAGAGCGTTGTCCCCTTCCAAGCGCGCGAGGGACGCCATTAGACGATCAGGATCAAAAGAGGCGGTTTTTCCGCCTCTTTCATTTATTTTGGAAAGGAGCGTCCATCGCCTCCTTTTTTTACAGCTTTGTTGGTCTGAAAATATGTTGACATTTTCAAATATTTAGCCTATTTTAAAATTAGATATCATGATAAAACTATATAACGTTTGTATAACGTTATATAGTTTTGTATTTTTCATTTTTATGAAAGCGCTTTAAAAGAGGGGGCGGAAACGATGATTTTGCATGACATTGAGACGGCCGCACGCAGCGAACTGGAGGCGATCCAGCTTGTGAGGCTGCGGGCGACGGCGGAGCGTGTGTATGAGCGGGTGCCGTTTTACCGGCAACGGTTTGATGAAAAGGGAGTGAAGCCGGAGGATATTCGCACGCTTGAGGATGTACGCAAACTCCCGTTTACGACAAAGCGGGATTTGCGGGACCATTATCCGTTTGGTTTGCTCGCGGTCGATCTTTCCCAATGCGTCCGTGTACACGCATCAAGCGGCACAAGCGGCAAACCGACGGTGGTCGCTTACACGAAACAGGACATTGACCATTGGGCCGACATTGTGGCGCGGGCGATTGTCATCGCTGGCGGGAAACCGGGGGATGTGATTCACAACGCCTATGGATACGGGCTGTTTACCGGCGGGCTCGGGCTGCATTATGGCAGCGAGCGGCTTGGGGCGGTGACGGTGCCGGTATCCGGAGGCAACACCGACCGGCAAGTGATGATCATTGAAGACTTTCAGCCGACCGTCATTTGCGCCACGCCGTCCTATGTATTGAACATTGCCGAGCGGATGAAAGAACTGGGCAAAGATCCGCGGCAAACATCGCTGAAATACGGCATCTTCGGTGCGGAACCGTGGTCCGAGGAAATGCGGCGCACGCTTGAAGAGACGTTTGATATGAAGGCATGTGATATTTACGGACTGAGTGAAGTGATCGGCCCGGGGGTGGCGATGGAGTGCCATGAAGCGCAAAACGGCCTCCATATCGCCGAGGACCATTTCCTTGTCGAAGTGATCGACCCGAAAACGCTCGAGCCGGTGGCGGAAGGGGAAGAAGGAGAGCTTGTTTTTACGAGCTTGACGAAAGAGGCGTTCCCGGTCATCCGCTACCGGACAGGCGATATCGCTTCCGTGACGAGAGAGCGTTGTGCTTGCGGGCGGACGACGGCGCGCATGTCGCGGGTCAAGGGGCGGGTTGATGATATGATCATCATCCGCGGCGTCAATGTGTTCCCGTCGGAAATTGAGCACCATCTGCTTCGCGTCTCGGAACTGGCTCCGCACTATCAGCTGCATCGTCTCCGCCACGGCCATTTGGAAGCGCTCGAGCTGCATGCGGAAGTGACCGATCGTTTTTACAGCGAGGTCGGCGGAGATTTGCAAAGCGAGCAGGCCGCTCTGCTTGCCCGGCGCATTCAGTCATTGTTGAAAACGCACTGTCTCATTTCGATTGACGTCCGTCTCCATTCGCCGAAAACGCTCCCGCGCTCGGAAGGGAAAGCGGTTCGCATCGTTGACCGCCGCCATCTTGAAGAGCCGCAATCCATCTGATAGAGAAAAAAACGATTGCAAAATATATGACATTAAAATATAATAACGTTAAACAAACGTTATATATTTTAAACGAGAGGTGGATGGGGGATGGCGGCTATGATGACGTTCACCCGCCTGTCAGATGAGGAGAAATACGAACGATTTATGCAGCGCATCGAGGCGGGGGAAAAAATCGAAGCCGATGACTGGATGCCGGATGAGTATCGGGTGACGCTGATCAAGCTCATTGCGATGCATGCGGTGAGTGAAATTATGGGAGCGCTTCCGGAAAAAGAATGGGTGCCGAAAGCGCCGTCGCTGCGCCGCAAGCTTGGCATCATGGCGAAAGTGCAGGATGAGATGGGGCACGGCCAGCTGCTGCTTCGGGTGGCGGAAGATTTGATGGCCCCGCTTGGCAAAACGCGGGAAGATATTATCGAAGATTTATTGAACGAACGGTTGAAGTTTCATAACGTGTTTCATATGCCAGCGCCAACATGGGCGGACGCCGGGTTGATCGGCTGGCTCGTCGACGGAGCGGCGATTATGACGCAGACGAACATGCTGGATGCCTCATACGGACCGTACGCGCGGGCGCTGAAGCGCATTTGCGCCGAGGAAGTGTTTCACGCCCAGCACGGCGAGTCCATCATTTTGGCGCTTGCCGAAGGGACGAAGGAGCAGAAAGAGATGCTGCAAGAGGCGCTCAACCGTTGGTGGGAGGCGTTGCTCATGTTTTTTGGCCCGCCGACGGCCGATACGACGGGAACTTCGAAGCAAGACATCACGATCAAATACCGCATCCGCACGAAAACGAATGAACAACTGCGCCAAGACTTCTTTACGAAATATGTGCCGCGCATTTGGGCGCTCGGACTGAAGATTCCTGATGAGACCATGCATTTTGACAAAGAGAAGGGTCAATGGATTTACCGGCAGCCGGATTGGGAGCGGTTTAAAGAAATCATCCGCAACAACGGGCCGAAGTCGCAGGAGCGGCTTGAGCTTCGGCGGACGGCGTATAAGCAGAACGCGTGGGTGCGGGAGGCGCTCAGCGCCGTACGGACGGCCGGATGAGGAGGGATGGCCATGGCGGGGAAAGAACAAGGATTTTATCAAGTGTTTGAAGTGTTCAGCCGCAAAGCGCCGGATGCGCCGATGCAGCATCAATTCAGTCTGCTTGCCCCCAATGAGGAGATCGCGCTCGTGATGGCGCAGGAAAACTTTATGCGCCGCGAGCCGGTCGCGGACCTTTGGGTCGTGAAGCGGGACTATATCCGGCGAATGAGTGAGGAGGAAAAAGCAACGCTCAAGCGGCTTGACAACAAAGATTACCGGTTGACGCGAGGATATGGGGATTTAAAGAAACGATGGCGCAAATATGAGCAAAACGTGCTTGATGAGAAGGAAATTTTGTCATGGAAAGGCGAGATTCGGCGATGAGCGAAAAACCGATTCACTTCCATCCAGACGGTCAAGAGGCGCTTGTCGAGCTGTTGTTTCAGCTCGCGGATGATGATTTTTTGCTTGCCTACCGCGGCTCGGAATGGCTTGGGTTGGCGCCGCATATCGAGGAGGATATTGCGTTTTCTTCCATCAGCCAAGATACGATGGGGCATGCGGCCATGTATTATCAGCTGCTTGAAGATCTTGGCTGTGGATCAGCCGACGAACTGGCGCACGCACGTCCGGCTTCGGCCCGGCGCAACGCGGTGCTGCTCGAACGGGTAAACGGCCCGGGGCATTATTTGCGCGAGCCTCGCTATGACTGGGCATTCACCGTTGTTCGCCAGTACTTTTATACACAGGCGAAGCGCATCCGTCTTGAATCATTGACAAAAAGTGTGTATACGCCGTTGGCCGAGGTGGCAGCGAAAATTCAAGTGGAGCTGCACTACCATTTGCTTCATTGGCATACGTGGTTTGTCCAGCTGACGAATGCCCCTTTGGAAGCGCGGACGCGAATGACCAAAGCCATTCAGGATGTGGCCGCTGATTTTGCCGGCGTATTGACGCTCGGGGCGAAAGGAACGGAAATGGTGCGGTGGGGGCTGATTGATGAGGAAAAGGTGCTGACGGAAAACACGATTGCCGCGCTGGCGCCGGCGTTTGCCGAAGTGGGGCTTGATTGGCCGATGCCGTTTGGCATGAAACATGGCAACGGCCGCAACGGCGAACATACGCCGGATTTGGACGAAGCGCTGGCGACGTTGTCAGAAGTATACCGCGCCGTCCCGCATGCGATATGGTAATGTCCGCGCCGCTGTTGGCCAACGTGCGGCGTTGGGCATGACGCCTCTTTGTGACGGCGAAGTGTTTGTTGAAGGAGCAAAACGGCGCAGCATTGGCGGCACTAGGCAGCCAAAGCGGGAAAAACGGCAGCGGGTTGGAAAATGTGAGGGAGAACCATGACAAAGGAAGAGGTTTGGAAAGCGTTAGAAACGGTGAAAGACCCAGAAATTCATTCGATTAGCATTGTCGATCTTGGGATGGTGGAACAGGTTGACGTTCGGGATGGAGCGGTCTCGGTCTGTCTGCTGCCGACGTTTCTCGGGTGTCCGGCGCTTGATATCATCCGCACGCGGGTTGAGGAAGCGGTGAAGCAAGCAGGGGCCTCGGCGGTGACGGTGGAGTTTCTCCGCCATCCGCCGTGGACGTCCGACCGGATCAGCGAAGCCGGACGTGAGCGGCTGAAGCAGTTTGGCATCGCTCCGCCGCCGCGGCAAATGCCGTCAGGGGCATGGCAAGTGGCGTGTCCATATTGCGGGGCGGAGCGGACTGTCATGGAAAATTTGTTTGGCCCGACCGCCTGCCGCAGCATTTTCTATTGCAAACAATGCAAAAATCCGTTTGAAGCGATGAAGCCTGTATTGGTTTCACGATAAGAAAAGGGAGAGGAGATGTTCGCCATGTTTAAAATGATCGCTTTGTACAAACAGCCGAAAGATAAAGAGCAATTCGACGCTCATTATTACGGAACGCATGTGCCGCTGACGGAAAAAATTCCGGGCCTGCGCAAAATCACAGTGACGAAAATTACCGGCACGCCGATGGGGACGGAAAGCGAGTATTATTTGTTGTGTGAAATGTATTACGACAGCCAAGAGGCGTTTCAAGAAGCGATGAAAACGAAAGAAGCGAAAGCATCGGCCAAAGATGTCATGTCATTTGCCGGCGATCTCGTCACCTTTATGGTCGGTGAGGAAGTAGAGCATGAGTGAATGGAATTCCATTGCGGTGCGGCAAGAAGGAGCGGTCGGGATCATCGAACTCGCCCGTCCGCATGTGTTGAACGCGTTGAGCCGTCAAATGGTGGCGGAAATCGTGGCGGCGGTGGAAGCGTTTGACCGGGATGAAACAGTGCGCGTCATCGTGCTGACCGGGCGCGGGCGGGCGTTTGCGGCAGGGGCGGACATTCAAGAGATGGCGGATGATGACCCGATTCGCCTTGAGTGGCTGAACCAGTTTGCCGATTGGGATCGCCTGTCCATCGTGAAAACGCCGATGATCGCCGCGGTGAACGGGTTGGCGCTCGGGGGCGGTTTTGAGCTGGCGCTTTCGTGCGACTTGATTGTCGCGTCGTCGGCGGCCGAATTTGGCTTTCCAGAAGTGAACCTTGGCGTCATGCCAGGTGCGGGAGGCACGCAGCGGCTGACAAAGCTCATCGGTCCGAAGCGGGCGCTCGAGTGGCTTTGGACTGGGGCGCGTATGTCGGCGAAAGAAGCCGAGCAGCTGGGGATTGTCAACCGCGTCGTCAGCCCGGAGCTTTTAATGGAAGAAACGATGAGGCTGGCCGGGCGTCTCGCTGAACAGCCGCCTTTGGCTCTCCGGCTGATCAAAGAGGCGGTGCAGAAAGCGGTCGACTATCCGCTGTATGAAGGCATGCAATTTGAGCGGAAAAACTTTTACCTATTGTTCGCCTCGGAAGACCAAAAAGAAGGAATGGCGGCATTCCTCGAAAAACGAAAGCCGCGCTTCCAAGGAAAATAAGGGGGGCGCTTTATGTACGAAACGATCCGTTATGAAGTGAAGGGACAAGTCGCCTGGCTGACGCTCAACCGCCCTGATCAGCTCAATGCGTTTACGGAGCAGATGAATGCGGAAGTGACAAAGGCGCTCAAACAAGCAGGGGCGGATCCAAACGTCCGCTGCATGGTGATCACAGGCGCAGGGCGGGCGTTTTGCGCCGGGGAAGATTTAAGCGGCGTGACGGAAGAAATGAACCACGGCGACGTGTTGCGCACCCGGTACGCGCCGATGATGAAAGCGCTTCACCGATTTGAAAAGCCGGTTGTCGCGGCGGTGAACGGGGCGGCGGCCGGCGCGGGCATGAGCTTGGCGCTGGCGTGTGATTTCCGGCTTCTTTCGGAAAAAGCGAGTTTCGCTCCTGCGTTTATTCACGTCGGTCTTGTGCCGGATGCGGGCCATCTCTACTATTTGCCGCGCCTCGTCGGACGGGCGAAGGCGCTTGAGCTGGCGGTGCTCGGGGATAAAATCTCCGCTGAACAGGCCGCCTCGCTCGGGCTGGCGACCAAGGTCATTCCTCTCTCCGAGTGGGAGGAGGGAGTCAAGCAGTTTGCCGAGCGGCTCGCTGCCATGCCAACGAAGGCGATTGGACTCATCAAACGGCTGCTTCGCGAAGGCGAAGAAACGACGTTTGACCGCTACTTGGAACGGGAAGCGGAATGCCAACGCATTGCCGGCATGACGGCAGATCACCGCGAAGGCGTCAAGGCGTTCTTTGAAAAACGAAAACCATTATTCCGAGGAAACTAAGCAAGGGGGATGAAACGATGGCGACTGTGAAACAAAAGAAAATGGAACCGATGCCGACCAAACGCGATTTCTATCATTTGATTGTGAACGGGGAGCGGGTGGAAAGCGCTTCGGGAGAGACGTTTGAAGTGATCAATCCGGCCACTGGCGAACCGGTCGCCCGCGTCGCCAAAGGGACGCGCGAGGACGCCGAACGGGCGGTGCAGGCGGCGCGGCGGGCGTTTGATCATGGGAAATGGCGCCATTTCCCAGTGCAAAAACGCGCCCGCATCTTGTACCAAATTGCATCCATCATGCGCGAACGTTTCAATGAATTGGTGGAATTGGAAATTTTGAATACCGGAAAAGCACTGTCAGCAGCTCAAGGACAAGTAATGCAAGCCATTGAAGACTTTGAGTTTTTTGCCGGAGCGATCATTGGCCACCGCGGGGCGGTCAACCCGATGCCAGGGGCGTTTCACAACTATACGGAAAAAGAGCCGGTTGGCGTGTGCGCCCAAATCATTCCGTGGAACTACCCGCTCATGATGGCGGCTTGGAAAATCGCGCCTGCTCTTGCCGCAGGATGTTCGGTTGTCGTCAAACCGGCGTCGCTGACGCCGCTCACCTGCCTGGTGCTGGCGGAAATTTGCCACGAGGCCGGGGTGCCGGAAGGGGTCGTCAATGTGGTGACCGGCGCCGGGGCGGAAGTCGGGGACTATTTGGTGGAGCATCCGCTCGTCGACAAAGTCGCGTTTACCGGATCGACGCCGGTCGGGAAGGAAATTATGGAGAAAGCGTCGAAAACATTAAAACGGGTGACGCTCGAGCTGGGCGGCAAATCGCCGAGCCTTGTATTTGCGGACGCCGATTTGGAAGCGGCTGTCGCCGGCTCATTGTTCGGCATTTTCTACAACAGCGGACAATCGTGCGAGGCGCGCTCTCGCTTGTATGTGCATGAAAGCATTTATGACGCCTTTATGGAATCGTTCGTGGCCAAAACGAAGCAGCTGAAACTCGGCAACCCGTTTGATGCCGGCACGCATGTCGGGGCGATCATCAGCCGCGGGCAGCTGGAAGTGATCGATGAATACGTGCAATCGGCGGTCGCGGATGGAGCGACGGTCGCCGCCGGGGGAAAAGAGGCGGTTGTCGCTGGGTTTGAAAACGGTTACTGGTATGAGCCGACGATTTTGACGAACGTGAACCATCAAATGAAAGCGGTTCGTGAAGAAATTTTCGGACCGGTTGTCGTCGTCATGAAATTCCGCGATGAAGCCGAAGCCGTTGAATTGGCGAACGATAGCGACTATGGGCTGGCCGCCGCCGTTTGGACGAAAGATCATGGCCGCGCCGTTCGTGTAGCGAAGCAGCTGCGTTCCGGCATTGTCATGGTCAACAGCCCATTCTCCGCCTTCCCGGGCACGCCGTTTGGCGGCTACAAACAGTCCGGATTCGGGCGCGAGCTGTCTGTCGAGGCGCTTGATTTGTACACAGAAACGAAAAGCGTGCTGTCGTATTACGGGCCGCGTCCGCTTAATCCGTTTGGCGTCTAAGGGCTTTTGCCGTTTGGCGTTTGCCAACATACGAGAGCGGGTCGCGTCCTTGGACGCAACGTTCAAGTTGCCGCCCTTGAAGGCAAGAGCGAATTCGGGCAAGCGTGAAGAGACGCGCCTGTCCGTTTGCTGAGCACCCCGTCGCGCGTGATGGGGTGCCCATTCATTTGACGGCGTCCGCCGCTTGGTGAGAGAGAACGCTAGCTCGATGCATCAGCCACCGTACATCAACACACGGGAGGGGGAAGACGATGATCGAACGCCTTGTTGTCGTCGGCAGCGGCGTGATGGGGAGAGGCATTGCGTATGTCGGCGCTGTCGGCGGGTTTCAGACGACCTTAGTGGACATTAAGCAAGAACAATTGGAGAGCGCCCAGAAGGAGATTGCTTCAATTTTTGAACAAGCGGTCGCTCGGGGGAAATTGACAACGGGCGAGCGGCAAGAAGCCGAGGCGCGCCTGTCGTATTCGCTTGATTTAGCCGGCGCTGTGCGCGATGCCGATTTGGTGATCGAGGCCGTGCCGGAAAAACTTGAATGGAAAAAGCAAGTGTTCGAGACGATTGACGCTCATGCGCCGGCGTCGTGCTATTTTGCGACGAATACGTCCACCATGAGCCCGACCGAAATCGGTTCGTTCACCAAACGGCCGGAGCGGGTGATCGCCATGCATTTTTTCAATCCGGTTCATAAAATGAAGCTTGTGGAAATCATCCGCGGGTTGGAGACGAGCGACGAAACGGCGCAAATGGCGAAGGAAGTCGCCGCGCGGATGGGGAAAGAAACCGTTGTCGTCAATGAATTTCCGGGATTCGTCACGAGCCGGATCAGCGCTCTTGTCGGCAATGAAGCGTTTTATATGCTGCAAGAAGGCGTGGGGACGCCGGAAGAGATCGACAAGGCGATCAAGCTCGGCCTCAATTTCCCGATGGGTCCGTTTGAGCTCGCGGATTTAGTCGGGCTTGATACGAGGTTGAACAATTTGAAATATTTGCATGAAAAACTCGGGGAAAAATACCGTCCGGCGCCGCTGTTGGAGCAATACGTCAAAGCCGGGCGGCTCGGCCGCAAAACGGGACGTGGTGTTTACGACTACACGAATCGTGAGAACAACTGATGGACTGACGGTTCGGTTTAGCAAGGGGGAGGAAAAAGATGGCGAGAGAAGTGGTCATCGTTGATGCGGTGCGCACGCCAATTGGCCGCTACAAGGGCGCGTTGAAAGACGTCAGGCCGGATGATTTGGCGGCTGTTGTCATCCGGGCGCTCATCGAGCGAAATCCGGGTTTGCCGGTCGAACAAATTGATGATGTCGTTTTTGGCAACGCCAACCAAGCCGGCGAAGACAACCGCAACGTCGCCCGCATGGCGGCGCTGTTGGCCGGGCTGCCGATTGAGATCGCAGGGGTGACGGTCAACCGGCTGTGCGGTTCAGGGCTTGATGCGGTCAATTATGCGGCGCGGGCGATTTTGGCTGGGGAGGCGGATATCATGATCGCGGGCGGCGTGGAAAGCATGACGCGCGCTCCGTTTGTCATGCCGAAGCCGGCAAGCGATTTTCCGCGCGGCAACATCGAGATGTACGACACGACGATCGGCTGGCGCTTTGTCAACCCGAAAATGCATGAAATGTACGGCACCGACAGCATGCCGCAGACGGCGGAAAACGTAGCGAAGCGGTTCGGCGTGACGCGCGAGGCGCAAGATGAGTTTGCCTACGAAAGCCAAATGAAAGCGAAACAGGCGATCGAAGCGAACCGGTTCGCTGATGAACTGGTGCCGGTCGTCTATCACGACCGGAAAGGCAACCGCATTGTGGTCGACAAAGACGAGCATCCTCGTCCGGATACGACGTTGGAGAAGTTGGCCAAGCTGCCGCCGTTGTTTGAAAACGGCACGGTGACAGCCGGCAACTCGTCCGGCATTAACGACGGGGCAGCGGCGCTTTTGTTAATGAGCGCCGAAAAGGCAAAAGAACTCGGACTCAAGCCGCTGGCTGCCTATGTCACTTCAGCGGTCGCCGGCGTTGAACCGGCCGTCATGGGAATCGGCCCGGTTTTTGCGACGCGCAAAGCGTTGCGCCGCGCCGGGTTGTCGCTTGACGACATCGGGCTTGTCGAGCTGAACGAAGCGTTCGCCTCACAGGCGCTAGAGTGCATTCGCCAGCTAGAGCTCGACCGGTCGAAAGTGAACGTCAACGGGGGAGCGATCGCCCTCGGCCATCCGCTCGGCGCAAGCGGCGCCCGCATTTTGACGACATTGATTTACGAAATGCGAAAACGCGGCGTCGCCTATGGCTTGGCGACGATGTGCATTGGCGTCGGCCAAGGAATCGCCACCATTGTGAAAAACGCAGACGAACGGTGAGGGTATTTCGCTAGGCCGGCCTTGTCGCGGCGGTTTGGCGAAATGACGCCGGATCGGGCTGCGGCCGCCCGTTGGCGCGCCGCCGAGAGCCGCCTGCTTTTTAGCGGTGCGGCTCTTTTTTATTCCGTTTGTTTTTCGTGTGAGTAAAATATTTGTGGGTGACATTCCGAAATGATCCCCGACGAGGGTTGCGAACTTTTGTTCGCGACGCTCGTCGGGGCCACCAAGCGAAGCGCGGTAGAAAAAAGCAAATGTCATGCAAAAAGGACTCTCTCCCTGCTATGATGGTGATTGTCAACATCAACCGAAAACAGGAGGGAGAGAGTCCATGAAACATCTTACCACAGAATGGCCTTTATTAAAAGAGCTGGAGGAACAATTCGTCAGAACTCTTCAAAAGGTGTTCGCTGTCTTGTTGGCGGCCCTTTTGGAGGAGATTGATCAACAACTGGCGGAAGCGCGGGACAAGCGCCGGTATCAGCTGAAAGACAAACGGCCGACCACGATCCAAACGCTGTTTGGAGAAGTGACGTTTCGACGGAACTACTACTATGATCGGCAGGCGGGGGCGTATACCTTCTTGCTGGATGCCGAACTGGGCTTTGATGGAGCGCAGTCGATCAGCCCTTGCCTCGAGGAAACGGCGGTCGAGTTGGCCGTAGAGTGCTCTTCCTACCGCAAAGCGGCCCGTACGTTGGAGTCGATCGTGGGGTATGCGGTCCTAAGCCACGAGGCGATTCGCCAACTGGTGCTGGAGGCCCCTGTCTCGCTGCACCACCCTGTTTCCCAACGGCACGGCCGAGTGCTGTTTGTGGAGGCGGATGGGCTGTTCATTTCCCGCCAGGGGAAAGGGAAACGGGCGAAAGAAGAGAAAATCCTGGCGATTCACGAGGGATGGAAACGAAACGGTTCGCAGCTCGAGCTCGTGAACCGGCGCCACTACCTCCATGAAGGGGCGGGAGACGTGTGGGAACGGTTTGAAGAGTGGCTGATGAACGAATATGCCTATGACCCGTGCCGGGACCTTTTGATCATCAACGGCGACGCGGCGTCGTGGATCACGGCCTGCCGGGAGTATTTTGGGAAGCGGGCGTGCTTTCAGCTGGATCGATTTCATGTGGCGCGGGAGCTGCGTCAGTGTCTGTCCGGCCATCCGCGTTGGCGGGAGGTGCGGAAGAAGCTGGCGAAACAAGACGAAGAGGGGCTTCTGGTCGAGCTGAACAGCGCGGTCGGCACGTTGGAGGACGAAGGCAAAGAACAACAGCTGGCCGCCTTGATTCGCCG
Source organism: Geobacillus lituanicus (assembly GCF_050994965.1). NCBI lineage: Bacteria > Bacillati > Bacillota > Bacilli > Caryophanales > Anoxybacillaceae > Geobacillus > Geobacillus lituanicus. The sequence continues at coordinate 2,194,458 of NZ_CP194773.1, read as the reverse complement.
GATCGAGTCGATGCCGGGATGCATCCGGGACTATCGGGAGTGGCTGTCGGAGCAAGGGGTGGAGACGACCGGCATGCGTCCGATGGGCCACGCCGAGAGCGTGATGAGCCGGTTTGCGCATCGGGTGAAATCCCGCCGCAGCTGGAAAGACCAAGGGCTTCGGGCGTTTCTGAGGGCGATGGCAGCCCGAATCGACGGGATTTGGCGGAGAAATGGGCAGTTGGTGGAGGAAGAAGAGACCCGAACGGCAGCCTCGGCCTCGACGAAGTCCAAGCGGGTTGAACAGGCCAAACGGAAGGCAGGACGGTTGTGGGCAGATGTGGTGCGTCAGAATCTACCGTGTCTGCAGCGGTCATCCGGGACGCCGATCCATCAAGCGTTGTCGGCGCTTCGGGATTTTGGTTGGGTGTAAAAAAATGGAATACAATATCATCACCTCAAGATGAGGGATGAGAGTCCGAAAGCGCTTACGATATCAATTCCTGAAAATGGTTCGCTAACTAGTGATTGACAACGCCCGTAGTGAACCGAAAAAATGTTCTCCACAAAGTCTTGACTGACTCTTGTTTTTCGTCCGTCTTGCCAGCGTGAGAAAAGTTTGTTACGATTATAGTTCGAAAACAAGATAAAGGGAGTTTCGTCGGATGAATACGCGCTCACTCATTTTTACGATTTACGGCGACTACATCCGCCGCTACGGCGGTGAAATTTGGATCGGGAGTCTCATCCGCCTTCTCCGCGAGTTCGGCCATAACGACCAGGCGGTGCGGGCGGCGGTGTCGCGCATGAGCAAACAGGGCTGGATTCGGGCGGAAAAACGCGGCAATAAAAGCTACTATTCCCTTACAGTGCGCGGCGTCAAGCGGATGGAGGAGGCGGCGCGGCGCATTTACAAAACGCGTCCCGAGCATTGGGACGGGAAATGGCGCATTCTTGTTTACACCATCCCCGAGAACAAGCGGCACTTGCGCGACGAGCTGAGGAAGGAGCTTGTATGGAGCGGATTCGGCACGATTTCCAACAGCTGCTGGATTTCACCGAATGATTTGAAGCAGCAAGTGTACGACTTGATCGACAAGTATGACATCCGCCCGTACGTCGATTTTTTCCTCGCCGAATACGACGGTCCGCATACGAACAAACGGCTTGTGGAAACGTGCTGGAACTTGGACGAGATCAACCAAAAATACGAGCAGTTTATTGCCGTCTACAGCCAAAAATATGTCATTGACAAACATAAAATCGAGCGCGGCGAAATGTCGGATGCAGACTGTTTTGTCGAGCGAACGAAGCTCGTTCATGAGTACCGGAAGTTTTTGTTCATCGACCCCGGCCTGCCGGAAGAGCTGCTGCCGAATGAGTGGATGGGAAGCCATGCCGCCGCCTTGTTTAACGACTACTACCAACAACTCGCCGCGCCGGCCAGCCGTTTCTTTGAAGCGGTGTTTCAAGAAGGGGCGGAGGTTGACAAAAAGGAAGAGAAAGAGATATCGGTGGAATGAACCGGGATGCACGGCGCAACGGCAGCTGGGCATCCCGGTTGCCGTTTATGGAACGTTTGGTATAGAGGAGTGTGAAAGAGGAAAGTTGCCTCCGAATGTGCTGTCTTCATGAAAAAATCACCAATTGCCGGAACGATTTCCTGCATCAGTTGTCCACCCGCTCGATCCGTGAAAACCAAGTGGTGTACGTGGAGGATTTGCGTGTGCGGAGCATGCAAAAAAACGGCAAGTTTGCCAAATCCATTTCCGATTCCGCGTGGGGGCGTTTTCTCAATATGCTTGAGTATAAAACGACATGGTACGGGCGGGTGGTGGCTCGTGTCGCGAGCATCTTCCCGTCCAGCTAATTGTGCTCGCGCTACCGGCATCGGCAGGTTGAGATGAAGTGGCTTGGCATCTGCAAGTGGGTGTGCCCGAACGGCGGAGCCGAACATGACCGGAACCATAACGCCGCCCGAAATATCCTGAATGAAGGGCTTCGTTTGTTGTCGTTGTAGGGAAGTCGAACTGTGGGATGCACGGGGATGGCTTGGTGAACAACCTACCGAAGAGCGGATGTTACCAAGAATCCCCCACTTCGAAACATTAGTGTAGGTGGGAGAACGTTCAAGTTACACTCAAATTATTCTCATTTTCATAAAAATATGGTATTGTTAATGTATAACGTTTTTTTCACGTTTGTTGAATATAATGAATGATGTTTGTCGTTTTCTGATCTTCGTTATCCAATCACAAGGGGGTGATGGACAACATCAGCAACGCCGAGCTGGCTAGTTCGGTATCAAAGACGTGAATGCACTTGGGATCATCAATGTTCATTAGTGTGTTATTCTGTCCTGAAAGGGAAATTTGTTCATAACGATGGACCGGGAAACGAAATTGCTGGGGGGATGGTATGAGGAGATATATCTTGGTGAGTATTATTTTGTGTTCCATAGCATTATTATTCTTCTTTAGTGAATATAGCGCGAATCGATCTCCTAATCAAGCAACTGTTTCAGAAGGTTTTATTATTATGAAAGAAGGGGAGGTCTATTTAGTTGAAGATCAAGATTTTATTCAGGACGACGCCAATAAATTATCAATACAGGAATTAAGAAGAAAATACCATATGAGTAAGTTATGGATTACGGGAGCTGGTGCTTTGGGAGGAATAAAAAACGGGCAAAAGGTCAGAGTGTGGTACTCAGAGGTTTTAGAGTCGTATCCTAGTAAAATCAAAGTTACGAAAATTGAGCCTGTTCAATATAATTGAAACATATAAATTATCTCGGTGCTATAGTTTTGGAATTTTATAAGGGGGCTTACTTTAATGAAAAAAATTGTATTTATCATTTTTGTAATGATTGGGTTTATTATGTCGTCTATAATGAATATCCCGGCAACCGTTCTTGCTCAAAAAACAGTAATAATGCTTATGACATGATTAATTCAAAAGGTGAAATCATTAAGTATGAAGATTACATGAAAAAGTTAAAGAATTCAAGAGTTTTGGTCACCGAAGGATCAGAAGGAACCGGTGAAGTTCTTCCAAAAGCAGAGATAAATACAGATTTCAAAAAAAGTAAGCCTTACAAATATAATTTAAACCCTGAAACAACATATATCGGTGATAAATCTCCAAATCAATATTTTCCTCAGGTTGTGATTGGTGCTGATGGCCGTGCAAAAGTCTCCAATACTTCAGTCGCCCCTTACAGACAAATTGCGTACATTGAATTGGAATTTAGAGACGGTTGGTATGCTTGCACAGGAACTGTTATCGGAAAAGATAAAGTTCTTACAAATGCACATTGTGTTATGGACGTTGTGAATCAGTCCGGCGCGATAAATGGTTATGTATATCCCGCCATGAATAATAATATATATTCATACGGTGTGTATCAAATAGTAGATTATTATATTACGAGCAACTATATTCAAACAGGAGACCCAACTCAAGACTTTGCAGTTCTTAAGCTTAGCACATATTTAGGAAAAAATATTGGTGATGTAGTCGGATATCTTCCATTAAGACAAGTATCTAACATTCAAGGTACGTCAGTAAAAATTTATGGATATCCAGGGGATAAAATCGAACAGTATAAGGAAATATCTCAATGGGGAATGGCTGGCTCCGTTTCCAAAGAAACCGGTGAGCTTGCATTTTATCAGATTGATACTTATAATGGACAATCCGGTTCCTCTTTACTAAACTCATCAAACGAAATCATTGCTGTTCATAGAGGGAGCTTTCGTATCAATGGTACTACTTACAATGGGGGACCGAAAATGATTAAACCGGTATATGATTTTATTCGAGCAGCAATGCAAAATTAACCATAGGATTAGAAACATGGACTTAATATTTCTAAAAGGTGTGATCATAATGAATGATGTTTGCCGTTTGCTCAATCTTCGCTATCCGATCATTCAAGGGGGGATGGGCAACATCAGCAACGCCGAGCTGGCGAGCGCCGTATCGGAAGCAGGGGGGCTCGGAACGATCGGCGCGGGCACGATGCCGCCTGATGAGGTGGAGGCGCTGATCGTTGAAACGAAGCGGCGCACGAATCGCCCGTTTGCGGTGAACATTCCGCTGCAAGTGACGCCGCACGCCGCGGAGATCGCCGAACTCGTCATCCGTCATCAAGTGCCGGTCGTTTCGCTTTCCGCCGGCAATCCGGCGCCGTGGATTCCGCGTTTTGCGGAACATGGCATCAAGGTGCTTGTCGTCGTTGCTTCGGTCAACCAAGCGCAAAAAGCGGAGGAGGCCGGGGCGGATGTCGTCGTCGCCGAGGGGTATGAGGCAGCAGGCATCAACTCGCCGCTTGAGTTGACAACGATGACGCTCATTCCGCAGGTCGTCAGCGCCGTCCGCATTCCTGTCATCGCTGCCGGCGGCATCGGCGATGGACGCGGGCTGCTCGCCGCCTTCGCGCTCGGCGCCCAAGGGGTGCAGCTCGGCACAAGGCTTGTGGCAACGAAGGAAGCGCCGTTTCATGAAGCGTATAAACGACGGCTTGTCGAGGCAAAGGAAAATGAAACGGTCATTGTCGGCCGTTCGGTCGGGCGCATCCGCCGCGTCATGCGCACGCCGTATGTCGAGAAGCTGCTGGAGTATGAACAGCAAGGCATGCCGCTCGAGCAGTTTCAAGAATATACATCGGAGGATCGTCATCGCCGCGGCGCCCTTCTTGGCGATTTTCATGAAGGATTTATCAACGCGGGGCAAATCGCCGGCCTCATCGATGGCGTGCCAACGGTGGCCGAGCTGTTTGAACAAATGATGACAGAAGCCAAAACGCAGTGGCAATCATTATCCACACTATTTCGCTGATCGAACGAAGACGCCTGTCAAACGGCGTCTTTTTTTGGCGATGAAAAATTGGTTGATAGAGGATTGACACTAACAATGAACATCGTTACTATAAAAATAGTATTACGTTATTTTAACGTAATAATATTTTTTGTTATATTAACTTGAAAACGCTTTCAAGTGGTGAAGCAAAGGAGAGGGGAAGCGATGAAGGTCATGTTATCGCCAAACATGTCGCAAAGCTTCGATTTGTTTTTCCATATGCGCGAACACGAACAGGTCGTGTTTTGCCACGATGAAGCGACTGGCCTAAGGGCGATCATTGCCATTCACAGCACCGCGCTTGGGCCGGCGCTCGGCGGCTGCCGGATGCATCCGTATGCCACGACGGAAGAGGCGCTCGCCGATGCGCTTCGGCTGTCGAAAGGGATGACGTATAAATGCTTGGCCGCTGATGTCGATTTTGGCGGCGGCAAAGCGGTGATCATCGGCGACCCGCGCAAAGACAAATCGCCGGAATTGTTTCGTGCGTTCGGCCAGTTTGTCGAGTCATTAGGCGGCCGGTTTTACACAGGCACCGATATGGGGACGACGCCGGATGATTTCGTGCACGCCATGAAAGAGACGAATTGCATCGTCGGCGTTCCGGAAGCGTATGGCGGAAGCGGCGACTCATCCGTGCCGACGGCCGAGGGCGTCGTGTACGGGATTCAAGCGACAAACCAGGTGGTGTTTGGCAGCCGGCATTTGCAAGGCAAAACGTATGCCATCCAAGGGCTCGGAAAAGTCGGAAAAAAAGTGGCGCTTCGTTTGCTTGAAGAAGGGGCGGATCTGTATGTGTGCGATTTGAACGAAGCGGCAGTCAAAGAGGTCATGGCGTACGGCAAGCAAATCGGGGCGTCCGTCAAGCCGGTGAACGGAACGGATATTTATCGCGTCCAAGCCGATGTGTTCATCCCGTGCGCATTTGGCGGCGTCATCAACGATGACACGATCGCTGAGCTGCGGGTGAGGGCGGTCGTCGGCTCGGCGAACAATCAGCTGGCTGACAAACGCCACGCCCGAATGTTGAAGGAAAAAGGCATCGTATACGCCCCCGATTATATCGTCAACGCCGGCGGGCTCATTCAAGTGGCCGATGAACTGTACGGGGCGAACAAAGAGAGGGTGTTGGCGAAAACGAAAGCGATTTACGATACATTGCTCGCCATTTATGCGCGGGCCGACTCGGAAGGCATAACGACGGTCGAGGCGGCCGATCAGTTTTGCGAAGAGCGGCTCGAGCAGCGCAAACGCCGCAACCATTTCTTCACTCATCAAAAACGGCCGAAGTGGGATATTCGACGTTAATGCCGAGTCTATCCATATGAAAAAAATTATCTGAAAATACTAAATATAACACCTTATTTTTCGATTCAGATAAAAATCCTTTTGGAAAGCAGCGATCAAAGAGGCGAGGAGGAATCATTCATGAAACAAGCGATCAAACGATTTGCGATACCGATCGTTTTCGGAGTTTTGGCGCTCTCAGGCTGTGGGGGAGAAGAGAAGGCCGCGACGAACGGTGCGAAAGAAGATGGAAAGCAGAAAACGTTTACGATTGGCGTCACCCAAATCATTCAACATCCATCGTTAGATGCTGCCTTCAATGGATTTAAAAAGGCGCTCGAAGACGGGGGATTTAAAGAGGGGAAAAATGTTCGGTACAATATTCAAAATGCCCAAGGCGACATGAACAACAGTCAAACGATCGCCAATAACTTTGTATCGGATGGGGTTGACCTCATTTTTGCCAACTCGACTCCGAGCGCGCAAAGTGCACTCAATGCAACGAAAGACATTCCCATTGTGTTTACATCCGTGACGGATCCGGTGGGCGCCGGTTTAGTTCCATCGATGGATCAGGCGGGGGAAAACATCACGGGAACAACGGACAGCCATCCCGATGCCATTCGCAAGATGATTCAATTCATCGATGAGCAGACAGATGCCAAAACCGTTGGGCTTATTTATAACGCTGGCGAACAAAACTCGGTGGCGCAAATTGAAAAAGTGAAGGAAGCGGCGAAGAAGACGGACTTGAAATTTGTAGAAGCGTCAGTGGCAACAACAGCAGAGGTGAAGCAGGCCGCAGAATCGCTAGTGGGCAAAGCGGATGTGTTTTATATCGTAACGGACAACACCGTCGTATCCGCCATTGAATCGGTTGTCGGTGTGGCCAACGAGAAAAAAATCCCTGTTTTCACGGGAGAGCTCGATTCGTTAAAACGAGGCTGTTTTGCGGCGTATGGGTTTGATTACTACGACATCGGCTACCAGGCAGGGCAAATGGCGGCCGCCATTTTAAAGGGGGGAGCCAAGCCGTCTGAGATCAAACCGGAATATCCGAAAAAGCTGAAGCTCGTCATCAATAAACAAGCGGCCGAAAAGCAAGGAATCAAACTGAAGCCGGAGTGGGACCAAATGGCGGAATACATGGAATGAAAGGATGAGTGCTGTTGTTGACATCCATCACAGGAGCAGTGGAATCGGGGCTGATTTACGCCATTATGGCGCTGGGAGTGTATTTGTCGTTTCGTGTGTTGGATTTCCCTGATTTAACCGTGGACGGCAGCTTTGTAACCGGAGCCGCGGTGGCGGCGACGTTGATCGTCCATGGCGTCAATCCGTTTGCCGCGACGTGTCTGGCGCTTTTCGTTGGATTCGCCGCCGGGTGTATGACCGGGCTTCTTCATACAGCCGGGAAGATCAACCCGCTTTTGTCCGGCATTTTAATGATGATCGCCTTGTATTCGATCAATCTTCGCATCATGGGGCGTTCGAACGTGCCGCTTTTGAATGGGAAGACGGTGTTTACAATCATTCAAGAATGGGGGACGAACATCGGACTTGACGCAGCCGCGGCCAAAACATGGGGAATTCTCCTGTCGATGACATTGCTTGCTCTTTTGTTGAAATGGTTCACCGACTGGTTTTTGCAGACGGAAATCGGGCTTGCGATTCGGGCGACGGGCGATAATCCGCGCATGATTCGCAGCCTGTCGGCCAACACGAGTTCGCTCATTGTGTTGGGGCTCGGGCTGTCCAACGCCATGGTCGCGTTTTCAGGGGCGCTTGTCGCCCAGTATGGGGCGTTCGCCGATGTCGGGATGGGAATCGGCATGATCATTATCGGCCTTGCTTCGGTCATTATCGGTGAAGCGGTATTGGGAACGAAAACGATCGCGCGGACCACGCTTGCCGTGATCGGCGGGGCGATTCTATACCGCATTGTCGTGAGCCTTGCCTTGCGCGTCCAATTTCTTGAGACGGGGGATGTGAAGCTGATCACGGCATGCATGGTCGTTTTGGCCCTTGTGGTTCCCCAGCTCGTCCGCCAACAACAAGAGAAAAAACGAAAAGAAGCAAAAAGACGAATCCAAGCCGAGGCGGCAGCGGCGGCCGCTGTTGGAAAGGGTGGGGCGGATGTTGCAATTAAACGGGATTTATAAAGTGTTTCATGAGGGGACGCCGGATGAAAAAATCGCCCTTCAAAACATTCACTTAACGCTGCAAAAAGGCGATTTTGTCACCGTGATCGGCAGCAACGGCGCAGGCAAATCGACGTTGATGAATGTGATTTCAGGAGTGATGTTCCCGGATGAAGGGACGATTTGGATCGACGGTCAAGATGTCACGATGATGCCGGAATACGTCCGTTCTCGCTATATCGGAAGAGTGTTTCAAGATCCGATGGCGGGAACGGCGCCGAACATGACGATTGAGGAAAATTTGGCGATGGCGTACGCCCGCAATCAAACGCGCACGCTCCGCCGCGGGGTGACGAAAAAACGGCGCGATGAGTTTCGCGAGCTGCTCGCCACCCTTCATCTCGGATTGGAGGATCGCCTCGGGGCGAAAGTCGGCTTGCTCTCGGGCGGGGAGCGGCAGGCGTTGTCGTTGCTGATGGCGACCTTCACCGAACCGTCCATTTTGCTTCTCGATGAACATACAGCAGCGCTTGACCCAGCGAGAGCAGAGTTGATCACCAACTTAACAAAAGAGATTGTCGAGCGCTACCGCCTGACGACGTTGATGGTCACCCACAATATGCAGCAAGCCATCGAGTTAGGAAACCGCCTCATCATGATGGATAAAGGGCAGATTATTTTGGAAGTGGATGAAGCGGAAAAGAAGCGCTTGACGGTGGAGAAGCTGTTGGCGGAATTTCGGCGCATTCGTGGGGAACAGCTCGCAAGCGACCGCGCGGTATTGAGTTGATATTGTCAGGATGAGGAGGAATGGTATGGAACTCAACTTCCCGATCGTGCAAGTATTGAATGAAGACGGAACGGTCGTGCAGCCTGAGTATCGTGAACGAATCACAAAACCGTTAACGATGACGATGTACCGTCATCTTATTCGAACGCGGACGTTTGACCGAAAATGTGTCAGTCTCCAACGACAAGGCCGCATCGGGACGTATGTGCCGTACGAAGGGCAAGAGGCGTGTCAAGTTGGAAGTGCGCTCGCGCTCAACGATGGGGATTGGATGTTTCCTACTTATCGCGACCATGGAGCGATGATGACGTTCGGCCGGCCGTTGACGACAACCCTTTTGTACTGGAAAGGGCGGACGGAAGGATGCGTCCCTCCTGAAGGGAAAAAGATTGTGCCGCCAAGCGTCCCGATTGCCACCCAGCTTCCTCAAGCAGCGGGGGCGGCATGTGCGGAAAAGTGGAAGGGAACGAACAACGCAGTCCTTGTGTACTTCGGCGACGGCGCGACATCGGAAGGGGATTTTCATGAAGGGTTGAACTTTGCGAGCGTTTTTGACGCACCTGTCGTCTTTTTCAACCAAAACAACCAATATGCGATTTCCGTTCCCATCACCCGGCAGATGAAGACGAAAACGATTGCCCAAAAGGCGCTGGCGTATGACATTCCCGGCATCCGCATCGATGGGAATGACGTGTTTGCGGTGTATTTCAAAACGAGAGAGGCGCTCGAGCGGGCGAGAAGCGGAGGGGGGCCGACGTTAATCGAAGCGGTGACATGGCGTTACGGCGCCCATACGACATCCGATGATCCGTCCAGATACCGCGACCAGGAAGAGAGCAAGAAACGGCGCGAAACGACCGATCCGATCAAGCGGGTCGAACGCTTGATGCAGCGAGAAGGATGGTGGGATGAAGAATGGGCGAATCAAGTGCAAGCGGAAGTAGATGCGGAAATCGAGCAGGCGGTGGCCGAAATGGAACGTTATCCAAAGGCGGATGCGTCGGACATGTTTGACTTTGTGTTCGCGCAGCCGACATGGACGATCGCCGAACAAAAAGAAGCGTATCTTCAATGGAAGCGGGGGATGGCAAGATGATCACCGAGGTGGGGACGAAATCGCTGACCCTTGTGCAAGCGGTCAATGACGCGCTTCGCATCATGTTAAAAGAGCGTGAAGATGTCATCGTGCTCGGAGAAGACGTCGGGAAAAACGGCGGGGTGTTTCGCGCCACGGACGGATTGCTGGAGGAATTTGGCGAACAGAGGGTGATTGACACTCCGTTAAGCGAAGCGGGATTTACGGGAGCGGCGATCGGAATGGCGCTTGGCGGATTTCGTCCGGTCGTCGAAATTCAATTTTTAGGTTTTATCTATCCAGATTATGAACAAATCATGACCCATGCGGCACGCATGCGTGCGCGGACGAGAGGGCATTTTACCGTGCCCTTGGTCATTCGCGCCCCGTACGGCGCGGGCGTGCGGGCCCCGGAAATTCATTCGGACAGCACGGAAGCGCTGTTTACCCATATGCCAGGCATCAAAGTCGTCTGCCCCGCGTCGCCGTACGACGCCAAAGGGCTGCTGATTGCCGCGATTGAAGACCCGGACCCTGTCCTCTTTTTGGAACCGATGCGCAGCTATCGGGCGTTTCGTGAGGACGTTCCGGAAGGAAAATATACGATTGAAATTGGCAAAGGGAAAAAACTACGTGAAGGGGACGACGTGACCGTCATCGCCTGGGGCGCTATGGTGCCGGTCGCCATGAAGGCGGCGGAAGAGGCGGCGAAAAAAGGGATTGATGCCGATGTCATCGACTTGCGCACCCTTTACCCGCTCGATAAAGATATGATTGCCGAGTCGGTGCAAAAGACAGGAAGAGCCGTCATTGTCCAAGAAGCGCATGCGACCGGTGGGTTAGCCAATGACATTCTCGCCGTCATCAATGACACATCGTTTTTCTATCAACATGCACCAGTCGAACGGGTGACGGGATTTGACGTTCCGGTTCCGTTTTTCGCCTATGAAGACGATTATTTGCCAACGCCGTCGCGCGTGCTGCACGCGATGGAAAAAGTGATGCGTTTCTAGTTGCATCCGACATGAATCGGAAGCGCAAAGAAAGAGCCATGCCTTTTCGGCTGGCTCTTTTTCTTTCTTCGATAAGCCGTATGACGGCCGCGTCGATCGTTTTTTGCGCAGCCATCTCGTTGATGGGATGGTGCTGATGTTACTCCCGATGATCGGCCAGCTGTTTTCGATACTCTTTTCCTTTTTGCACGTATGTATCAATCGACAGCTGGATGAGCGCAAGGTCTTTGTCCGTCAGTTCACGCACCACTTTTCCAGGCGAGCCGACAACGAGCGAGCGGGGCGGAATCTTTTTGCCGGACGGAATCAACGTGTTGGCGCCGATGATGCACTCTTCGCCGATTTCGGCTCCATCCAAAATCGTCGACCCCATGCCGATGATCGACCGTTTGCGGATCGTGCAGCCATGAAGGATCACATTATGCCCGACCGTCACCTCATCTTCAACGACAAGCGGCGACCCTTCGTACAAATGGCAGGTCGTATTGTCTTGAATGCTCGTTCGGGCGCCGATTATAATCGGCCCTTCATCTCCGCGCAGGACCGCGTTGAACCAAATCGTCGATTCCGGACCGACAGTGACGTCGCCGATCAAATAGGCTCCCGGAGCAATGAATGCGGTTTCATGAACATTCGGACGTTTTCCGTTATACGGGTATAGCATCCCCACATCCCCCTTCATTTGGTGAACTGTGTCATGATCAGTATAACACATTTTGCACGGGGACGGAAATAAGCGGAATGCACGATATCTTTTCCGCTGCCAAGAACCATCCATTCATGTACCAATGCCTTACGGGGCGAGCAAAAGCGGCAATGAGGCGGTCGTCATCCTTTGATGGCAAGGCGCAAATCTGCAATCGCCGCTTCGTGTTCAATCGATCGGCGGCATAACATATCGATGATCCGTTCTTGGCGCAGCCATAGCTGCATTTGTTGCTCTTGATTTTGTTCAAGCCGTTTGACGATCACATCGATTTCCTGAATGGCTTGATGAACAGCGGCAACTCCTTTTTGCCATTTCAGCTTTGACTTCATTCAGCTCTGCTTTTGTCGCCGCATTGGTTTTGATGTCCTCGAGCTCCTGCTTGGTCGCCAGATTGTTTCTCATCTCTGACATTTCTTGCTGTATGACCCAATCTTGTCCAAAACAAGACGCCACGGTTCGCTCATTGGCAACATCCGTTCTGAATTGGCAATGAAGATAAGGAATTTGCGGTGGGCGCAAAGATGCAGGTGAAATGGAAGAGAGGAAATGGTGCTGTTGCGGAAGCGACGATTCCCTGTCATTGATTATACATGAATCAACAAGACGCGGAAAAGGTTTTTTCTGTACGATGAAAAGATGTATTTTTTTATTTGAATAATATTATTTTTCTTAATGTTTCTTTATTATGATGTGAAATTATGAATCATGCAAAATTTTTTTGACAATATAAACATAATGAATTATTATATTAAAAGAATTTAAAGGAGGTAAGTAGTGGTTATGTCATCCATTGACAAGCAACAAATCGCTGCCAGCGTTCCCCAGCGCGGCTTTTTCGGCCATCCGAAAGGGTTGTTTACGCTCTTTTTCACGGAATTTTGGGAACGCTTTTCGTATTACGGTATGCGCGCCATTTTAGTGTATTACATGTATTATGAAGTGTCGAAAGGCGGGCTCGGGCTTGATGAGCATCTGGCGCTCGCGATTATGTCGATTTATGGGGCGCTGGTGTACATGTCCGGAATCATTGGCGGTTGGCTTGCTGACCGGGTGTTTGGCACGTCGCGCGCGGTCTTTTACGGCGGCCTTCTCATTATGGCCGGTCATATCGCCTTGGCGATTCCAGGCGGGGTGGCGGCGCTGTTTGTGTCCATGGCGCTCATTGTCTTGGGAACTGGGTTGTTAAAACCGAACGTTTCGAGCATTGTCGGCGATATGTACAAGCCTGGCGATGACCGCCGCGACGCCGGATTCAGCATTTTTTACATGGGGATTAACCTTGGCGCCTTTTTGGCTCCGCTTGTTGTCGGTACCGCGGGGATGAAGTATAACTTCCACCTCGGCTTCGGACTTGCGGCCGTCGGGATGTTTCTCGGATTGATTGTCTTCATCGCGACAAGAAAGAAAAACCTCGGGTTGGCCGGGACGTATGTGCCGAATCCATTGACGCCAGCGGAAAAGAAAAAAGCGGCTTCCATCATGGCCGTAGGGGCGGTCGTGATTGCCGTGCTGCTAGCCATCTTGATTCCAAACGGCTGGTTCACTGTGGAAACGTTTATTTCTCTTGTCGGCATCTTAGGCATCATCATCCCGATCATCTATTTTGTCGTCATGTACCGCAGCCCGAAAACGACGGCTGAAGAGCGGTCGCGCGTGATCGCGTACATTCCGTTGTTCATCGCTTCAGCGATGTTTTGGGCCATTCAAGAACAAGGATCGACCATTTTGGCGAACTATGCGGACAAGCGGACACAGCTGGATGTCGCCGGCATTCACCTTTCACCGGCTTGGTTCCAATCGCTGAACCCGTTGTTTATCATCCTCTTAGCGCCGGTGTTCGCGTGGATGTGGGTGAAGCTTGGCAAACGGCAGCCGACGATCCCGCAAAAATTCGCGCTCGGCTTGTTGTTCGCCGGCCTGTCGTTCATCGTTATCCTCGTGCCGGGGCATTTGAGCGGCGGAGGGCTTGTCCATCCGATTTGGCTCGTGTTAAGCTACTTCATCGTCGTGCTCGGGGAGCTTTGCCTGTCCCCGGTCGGCCTGTCGGCGACGACGAAACTTGCCCCTGCCGCTTTCTCAGCGCAAACGATGAGCCTTTGGTTTCTATCGAACGCCGCCGCGCAAGCGATCAACGCTCAGCTTGTGCGCTTCTATACGCCCGAAAACGAAACGGCCTATTTCGGCACGATCGGCGGGGCGGCGGTTGTGTTAAGCGTCATCTTGTTTTTGCTCGCCCCGAGCATTCAGCGGCTCATGAAGGGCGTTCGTTAATATCACGCTGATGTTTGTATCAACAGGGAAAACAGATGATCCAAAAGATTACAAATCTGTGACAGGATGCTCTGCGTTGGCAGAGCTTCTTTTTTTATTCAAAAAATATTTACATAAATCAAAAAATAAGTTCAGATGGTGTTTACAAAAATGGATTACGATGGAATAGAAAAAGAGGAAAGGGGAGAAAAGCGGATGGCGTTTCTTGAGCTGGTTGAGGTGACGAAATCGTATGGAGGCAAAAAGAGCGCGGTCGAGAATGTGAATGTCGCGATTGAATCAGGGGAGTTTTTTGTTCTTGTCGGCCCATCGGGATGCGGCAAAAGCACGATTTTGCGGCTGATCGCTGGCCTTGAGCCGCTGACATCAGGATATGTATTGATCGATGGACAAGTGGCGAATGATTGGCCCCCTCACGCCCGCCGGTTATCGATGGTCTTTCAAAATTATGCGCTATATCCCCATTTGACGGTGGAGCAAAATATGCGGATTGTCTTGCAGGCGCAAAAGGTGCCGAAAGAAGAACAAGTGAAACGTTGCATGGAAGCGGCGGAATTGCTTGGATTGACCGATGTGCTGCATAGGAAGCCGCGGGAATTGTCAGGGGGGCAGCGTCAACGCGTTGCCTTAGGGCGAGCGATTGTCGCGCAGACTCCGCTTTGTTTGATGGATGAACCGCTCTCCAATTTAGATGCCAAGCTGCGTGCGAAAATGAGGAGCGAGCTTCGACGTTTGCAACGTCAGCTCGGCATGACTGTGATTTATGTCACGCACGATCAGACGGAAGCGATGACCATGGCTGACCGGATGATGATTTTGCATGACGGCCGTCCGCAACAAATCGGCAGTCCGCTTGATGTATACAATAGCCCAGATAACACGTTTGTCGCTTCATTTATCGGAACACCGCCGATGAATTTGGCGGAAGCGCATGTGCTGAACCATTCCCTCTTATTGCAAAACGAGCGGCCCATCCGTCTTCGGCGTCGTTCTTTGCCGAAGGCTGAACGGGTGATCGTCGGACTGCGGCCGGAACATATTGAGCCGGCGGAATCAGGAGAAGAATCTATGGCCGTCAAAGTCAGCCATGTCGAGTGGCTCGGCAATGAAACGTTAGTGACGTTTGAGTTGGCAAAAAATCTTTATTGGACAGCACGATGGAATGGACAATGGCGCATCCGTTTGGGAGAAGTGGTGCCATTGACGTTTGATGAGCAGGATTTCCTGTTTTTCGATGCGTCTGGAAAGCGAATTGGAGCCCCGTCCATCAAGCGGGAGGAGGTGTGGGTTCACCAATGAATGAGCGTGTTTCAACGGTTCCCTCCCCAGCGCCATGGTCGGTCCGGACGAAGCGGGAGGCGCGGCAGGCCGCAATAAAATCGTGGTTGGAAGGGATGGTGTATCTTTGTCCTTCGCTCCTACTGTTTGGCGTGTTTCTCTTTTACCCGTTGGGGAGAACGATGTATTTAAGCGTGTTTCACACCGATTATCAAGGGCACCCGACGGAATTTGTCGGTTTGGCGCATTTTGTTGCTCTTCTTCAAGATGCATCGTTTTGGCATAGTTTGAAGGCGACGGTTCTATTTGCGGCGCTCACTGTCCCGACGACGGTCGCCGTTTCGTTCGGTTTAGCGTTGCTCGCTCATGAAACACGGAAAGGAATCGGGATCTTTCGGACGATTTTTGCCTCTACGATGGGGATGAGCGTGGGAGTCGCTTCGGTGATTTGGATGTTTATGTACAATCCGGCGATCGGGATCATCAATCGTTTGGTGTCCGCGATCGGCGGGACTCCTGTTTCATGGCTTCTTGACCAGGACACGGCATTGTATGCGGTGGCGGCGGCGACGATCTGGATGAATATCGGACTGACCTTTTTATTGTTGCTGGCCGGTCTGCAAAACATCGATCCATCCTTGTACGAAAGCGCCCGCATCGCTGGAATGAGCTATTGGCGGCAGCTGTGGACAGTGACTGTGCCGCTGTTGTCGCCAACGTTGTTTTTTGTCACGACGGTCTCGCTTATTCAAGCGCTGCAAACGTTTGGACAAATTGACTTTTTAACGAAAGGCGGGCCGGTGGAGGCTACGAATGTGTTCGTTTACGCGATTTACCGGGAAGCGTTCGTCAACTATCAGTTTGGTTCCGCGAGCGCGCAAGCCCTTGTCCTTTTTCTCATCATCGCCATCGTCACGTTTTTGCAGTTTCGGTTTGCTGAGAGGAAGGTGCACTACCAATGAAAATAGCGCGGGCAACGGCTCACTATGTGTTGTTATGCCTATGCTCGGTTGTAATCTTGTTTCCAGTGGCTTATGCTCTTCTGATGAGTTTGATGGATGGAGCCGCTATTTTGTCAGGACGCCTATGGCCTGAGAAGGGGACATTGGTCAATTATGAGGCCGCGTTTCAACAGGCTCCGCTTGGGAGATATTTATGGAACAGCTTTTTTGTGGCTTTCATGATTACAGTGGGGCGCCTCATCGTGTCAAGTCTCGCCGCTTTCGCTTTTGTGTTTCTCCGCTTTCCCGGTCGGGATCGGTGGTTTTACGTGTGCATTGCCACGATGCTCGTTCCGTGGGAAGCGACTGTGATCCCAAATTTTTTGACCATCCAAGCGCTTGGCTGGACAAACCATTACGCAGGACTCATCGTGCCGTTTTGGGCGATGGCGTTTGGCATCTTTTTATTGCGGCAACAGTTTAAGCAAATTCCGCACGAGCTGTATGAGGCGGCGCAGTTATCTGGGATGGGGAATTTCCGCTTTTTTTGCCGCGTCGTGCTGCCGCTTTCAAAAACGAGTTTGGTGACGCTGGCTGTTTATAGTTTTTTGGACGCTTGGAATATGTATTTATGGCCGCTGCTCGTTACAAACGATGACCGTGTCCGCACCGTGCAGATCGGGCTCAAGCAGCTGCAGACGCAAGAGATCGCCAGCAGCTGGGGCGTCGTTATGGCAGCGGCGGTTATCGCGATGCTTCCAACTTTGTTGCTGTTGTTTGCTGGACAGAAGCAATTGCGAAAAGGGCTTATGCAAGGAGCGATTCAATAGCGAGGAGGAGAAACAAGATGAGAAAGGTTTTAGCCAGTTTCTTAGCTTTAATGTTTATTGGATTTGCCGCGGGATGCTCAAGCGAAGATGCGGGCGAAGCGGCGGGAGGCAAAACAGAAGTGGTGTTTTGGCATTCGATGAGCGGGGATTTGGAGCCGGTCTTAAATGACATTGTCGCTGATTTTAACCAAACCCATCCAGAGATTGAGGTGAAGCCAGTATTTCAAGGCACCTATGAGGAGGCGCTGACGAAATGGAATGCGGCAGCAGGGACAAAAGACGCCCCGACGATCATGCAGACGTTTGAAGTCGGAACAAAGCATATGATCGACAGTGGAAAGATTGTTCCAGTGCAAACGTGGATCGATAAAGACAAGTATGATGTCTCACAATGGGAGAAAAACATTGTCAATTATTATACCGTGAACGGGCGGATTTACTCGATGCCATTTAACTCATCCACCCCTGTACTCATTTATAACAAAGATGCGTTCCGCGAAGCCGGGCTTGATGCGGAAAAACCGCCTCTCACCTATAGCGAGTTGAAGGAAGCGGCGAAAAAGCTGACAAAGAAAAAAGGAAAAGAAACCGAACGGTACGGATTCTCGATTTTGAACTACGGCTGGTTTTTTGAAGAAATGGTGGCCGTACAAGGCGGACTGTATGTGAACAACAACAATGGACGGAGCGGTGATGCGACAAAAGCGGTATTCAATGGAGATGAGGGGAAGCGCGTATTTGAGCTGATCAGCGACATGTACCGAGACGGCACGTTTTACAACGCCGGTCAAAACTGGGACGACATGCGCGCCGCCTTCCAAGCAGGAAAAATCGCCATGTATTTGGATTCGTCCGCTGGTGTAAAAACGTTGATCGATAACTCGCCATTTGACGTTGGCGTTTCGTATTTGCCTGTCCCGGATGGCGTGGAACGTCAAGGCGTCGTAATTGGCGGCGCTTCGCTCTGGATGATGAAAGGAAGCAGCGAAAAGGAGCAAAAAGCGGCGTGGGAGTTCATGAAATACTTGACAACCGCTCCTGTCCAAGCTGAGTGGCATGTGCGCACAGGGTATTTTGCCATTAACCCGGCTGCGTACGATGAGCCGCTCGTCAAAGAGGAGTGGGCGAAATACCCACAATTAAAAGTGACGGTGGATCAGCTGCACGAAACAAAATCAACCCCTGCTACCCAAGGGGCGCTCATCACCGTCTTCCCTGAATCTCGGCAACATGTCGTGAAAGCGATGGAACGGTTGTACGAAGGAATCGATCCGCAAAACGCGCTCGATCAGGCGGCGGAAGAGACAAATCGGGTGTTGCAGGAGGCCGGAAACTGACCTGACCAACCGGACAAGCGTCCAGGTGGAGCTGCCGGATAGGCAAATCCAATGCTCGTTCGGGAAACCGATCTCCTTAATCAGTGAAGGGTTCTGCAAGGACCAGGCATGGACAAGGGCATTTACGTGTAATGTCATACGGAACGATTAGCGATGGCAAAAAAGATTGCCATCGCTAATCGTGTTGATCGGAAAGTTATTCTAAAAAATCAAATAAATAATTTTTTCCAAACTGTAGGGTGCGAAATGTAAGTTGTATCGATTTTATTTTCTTAAATATTGCTTTTTTATTGAGTATGTTATAATCCAAAAAACACAAGGGGTATACACAAATAAAAATACATTATAGGCTATTTCAGGCTCCCCTATATATATTATTTTATCTACTCCAAAATTGATCACCCAATATATTATTACGATAATAAAATAGGCTATAGCATGCAGGAGAAATGATATAGGAGGATTCATTTGATTTATTCTTTGTAATACGTAGTCTATCAATAAGGAGATTGGTATACCGAACAAAATAACTAGCGGAAGTACACATATTATAGAGTAGAGTAAGGACTTGACAAGAACTTCTAATAGTCCCTCTAAAATATTTAATTCCTTTGATACAGTGACACCTTTGGATTCAATTAGATAATATAAAAAACCTGAATTAATTGAAGTTAGTATCCCTGATATCAATTTTATCTTTATATCCCTAAACAATGAAATCCTCCCTCTAGAAATGTTTCCTTGATGAAAAGTCGTTAACGTCGTCTTCTTTTATCGTATCAACAGTTTGCGACTATTGTAAAGATGTTTTGTCACGGATTTAGGGAAGATATTGAAGATATTAAAGCGCCAAAATCATAGAGTTTTCTTCGTGATACACCGGTGGCTATGTCGTTGACAATGGTGCTGTTATTTTTTGTCGTTGCTCCGTTTGCCGGAAAATCGTTTATCGAGAAGGAGTTAAGCGGCGGTGTCAATTTTCTTGTCTTCTCTCTTATGCAAGGAATCACGTTTGCTGCAGGAGTCTATGTCGTACTAGCAGGCGCACTGGTCACAGGTGCGCCGCCCATGGGGTACATCCTAACCCGATGGGACGGGGTGATGACACCCCCCTAAACTTGGGCGTTGTCCGAACCAGAAATGGATGAGGACGCAAACGATCCAAGAATCCCATGCCTTTAAGCGTGTGGAGTGTCAATCTACTTTCTTCAGCAAATGCATCTCCTCCTCCACTCTCGCGATGCGGCCAAGTTGATAATCAAGCCGCTGATGAATGAGGGAGATGTCTTCTTTTGTCGCCATTTGCTCGCGAAGTCGGGAGAGCTGGTCTTTTGTTGCCCTCTGCTCGCGAATGCCGGCCATTTCTCCGCGGAGGCTGGCGATTTCATGGCGCATGCCGTCTTGAATGCTGCGCTGTTCGAGTTGATTGTCGCGGATCGCTTTGATCATTTCCGTGTTTTCTTTCATCTGCTCCTTCAGCCAGCGCAGCTTTTCTTCCTGTTTGTCCACTCGTTGTTCAAGTTGGCCTAATTTTTGCTTCACCGTTTGCATGTCTTGTTTCAGGACGGACATGTCATCGACAAGCCCTTGGACAAGCGTCGTTAACTGCCGCAACAGCTCTTCCATGAAGAAACCTCCTTACATTATTAAAGATGGGATTCACTTGGGGCGTTTCGACCATGAAACGTGAGGAGGACAAGGTGTGGAATTCGGGGAGGAAACGCCTGCAAGCTCATTATATCATGGCTTGGCTAGGGCATCACTCCTAAATTGAGGGAAAGAAAAGGGATAAATAGGGGGTGTGTTGAATACGTCATTAGCAGAAGTTTTCGTCTTTTGAAGAAAATAGATGGATAGGAGAGGGAAGATGAACGCATGGATCAAGAGGAGAAATGCGGCGCTTATATGCATGGCGTCTGTCTTTTTATTTTCTTGCAGCAATGCGGCTGATCGCAGCGTCGAGGAAGTGCTGGCGGCGCCAACCGCGGGGCAAACAATCGAGCATCTACCGTTGCCGAGTCCGATCGATAAGATGGCGATAGCGTCAGCCTCTGCCAAACAAGCGGCGCCGAACCCGAACGAAGTGCGCATCACCATCAGCGCGGCGGGCGATGTGACGCTTGGGCGTGATGAAAACTACGGTTATGCGTATTCGTTTGATGAAGAAGTGAAAAAGCACGGCTTGCGCTATTTTACGAAATACATTGAGCCGATCTTCAAAAAGGACGATTTTACGACCGTCAATTTGGAAACGACGCTGACGACCTCGACGCGCAAGGCAAGCAAGACATTTCGTTTCCGCGGCCACCCGAGTTATGCGAAAATCTTAACTTATGGCGGCATTGAGGCGGTGAATCTGGCCAATAATCATACATACGATTACTTGCAACGAGGATACAATGACACGATTGCCAGTTTAAAAAAGGAAAACATCGGTTATTTCGGCCGTACGCTTCGGCTCATGAAAACGGTCAAAGGCATTCAAGTCGGGGCGCTCGGCTATGAAGGTTGGAGCAATACCAGCACGTTGCGCAAGCAAATCGCCAACGATATTCGCACGCTTCGGAAACAAGGAGACGACATCATTCTAGTCCATTTCCACTGGGGAGTGGAACGAAGCTATGTGCCAAACAGCACGCAAAAGGCGCTCGGCCGCTTTGCGATTGACAGCGGCGCCGATTTGGTCGTCGGCCATCATCCGCATGTCATTCAAGGGATTGAGGAGTATAAAGGGAAGTTCATCGTCTACAGCCTCGGCAATTTTATGTTCGGCGGAAACAAAAACCCGAGCGACAAAGATACGTTTGTTTTCCAGCAGGTGTTTTCTTTTCAAAACGGCAAGCGGACAGCCAAAAAAGAAATCCGCGTCATCCCATTTCGCATTTCATCGGTGACGACAAGAAACAATTATCAGCCGATGCCGTTAGCGGGAGGGGAAGCAGCCCGAGTGAAACGGAAAATTGTTTCGCTGTCGGCGAAAATCAAAAAGCCGACTTGGACCGCGTACGAAGTGAAGTAAAAAAGGATGGCCCTTGTTTCGGCCATCCTTTCGCTTTTTGCAAGGTTAAGAGCGATCATTGATTAAGTTGGCGACGAGCACGTACCGCTGCGGAGCAGGGCCGACGTAGCGGAACGGATAGCACGTGGAAACGGTGAGTGTCGCTTTCGGCTTTGGAACGATGACCGTCCGGTCGTCGGCGTCGACGATGCGCACTTTGCGCACTTTATAGGTGAATGTGCCGGCGGACGTACGGACGATCAAGATATCGCCTTGGCCGACTTCGCCAAGACGGCGGAAGACCGTGTCGCGATGGCCAGAAAGCACGCAATTGTCCGCCTCTCCTGGCAGGACACTGCCGGCGTAATGGCCGACCCCTTTTTCCAACTCGTCTTCATCTGTACCGTGGTAAATCGCTAGGCTCATGTTGAGCTTCGGGATGATGAGTTCGCCGATTTGTTCGCCGATTTTGGGCTGTTTTGGGTAGAGTGAACTTTGGATTTGCATCGGCGCAGCGCCTGTTTGTCTCTCTATTTCAACAGACAGCGGCTTGACCGCCTCGAGGCCGTTTTTCCACTTCAAGCCGCTAACGGCGGCTACGGCGATTCCTGCTGCGATCAAGCTTGCTCCAAAAAAGCGCACGAGCCGTTTCCGGTTCATTTATTTCGCCTCGGCTCCTTGTCGGAAGCGGACAAGGAATGCGCCAGCACCGATTAAGGTCAAACCAAAAAGCATATAAGCGGCATACGGGGATGCCGTCTTCGGCAGTTTCGCTCCGGCTTCGGTCCGCTTCAGCGGTTTCGGCGGCGCCGGTTTCACCACTTTTTCGATTTTCGCTGCCTGGCCGCTCTGTTGCAAGTCTTCGCCGATTTCATCGAATATGTCGGAGGCAAACATCTCTTCGGTCACGACAAAATCAGCCAGCAGCTCGCCTTCGGTGCTGTAAATTTCAACAAGCAAATCGTAGCCGTTCGCTGATTCCATTGTCAGCAGCGTCGACAGGCTGAGCGGCTTTTTCTCGCCACCTTTTGTCAAATAAAACTTCGCTTCCAGCTGAAATGTGGAAAGCAGGTCGGTCCATACATTGGCGATCTCAGCGATTTGCGTTGGCGATAGCTCCGTCACGCTCGTAAAATCGTACGCACCGATCGCCTCAAGCCGTTGGCCGATTTCTTCCATTTTTTCGGCGAATTGCGGATCTTCCATATTCAGCGATTCAAAATGGTTATAGAGCTTTTCCAACTCTGCGTCCGTCAAACCAAGCTCGTCTAAATCCGGAAGCAAGTAGTCGATGACTGTCTCCGACAGTTCCTCGACCGTCGCATAATTGTCAAGCGAATCGCCGTTTTTAGACAGCAGTTTTTCCAATTGCGTTTTCGTCATGCCAATTTCTTGTAAAAATTTGTTTAATGTTTCTTCGGTCAACGGCGTCAAATTTCGATAATAATCGACGATATCTTTCAGCTCGCCGATCGAGTGGTAATCGGCCAACGATTCGCCGTGCCGATCAAGAAGGGCGATGAGCTCTTCCTTTGTCATTCCGCGTTCGTTTAGAAAGGCGGCCAGCATTTCATCCGTGATCGGAACGGAGTAATCTTTAAACAGTTCGATATATTCTTCCAGATCATTGTAAAATAAAAACACATCAGTAATGGCCTGTGACTCTTCCATTTCTCCATTGTCGATGAGCATTTGTCGAAGCTGTTGTTCGGTCAATCCGTGTTTGGCGAGCAACTGAGCTAAATTTTCTTCCGTGAGCGGCTCGCCGAACTCACGGCGCAATTCGTCCACGCTGTCAAACTCATCGAGCGAATAGCCTTCATAGTCCAAATAATTTTCCAGCTCTTCGACTGTGATCCCTGCTTCATTTAAATACTGCTCTAAAGCTGGATCGTTGCGTTCAATGGCGAACGCTGAAGCTGGCCATACAGTGGCTATGGATGCGGCCAAGGCAAAAGGAACGATGTTTTTCATGTCGTGACCTCCGTTTGTTTGTATATACGAATTCAGTATATAGGGACATGAAAGGGACGAAAATAGTGAAATATATGGAAATTTTTATATAGAACACCCTCCCTGTTTACATCTAATGTTTTCCATGTATGACTTTTTAGAGGCAACGTATGCTAACCGTTGAACGGGAGCTGTCGAGCAAAAGGAGGTGGAGGTACAATGGATCGCTTATTCCGTCTGTTCCGCGTTCAGCGCGGCCGCGGGTTGTGGAATCCATGGTTGGGGGTTGTTAGACGGCGAAGAAACCATAACGCCATTTGGACGCTCGTCAGCGTAAGCTTAGGAGCGGTGGCAGCCGCGATGTTGGGGGCGAGACAAGGGAGACGCATGGCGCCGATGACGCAAGGCCCGATGCGAAACGTGATTCGCGGCCTCAACCGCTGGATGAGCCGGCGGATGGGAACGATGCAGCCTGCTGCGGCGGAGTTTGCCGAAGAAATGGCTTCTTGGCAGATCAATGATCAGAAAAATCCAAAATAATAAAATACAGCGACTCGCTGTATATTGGCCTAGTATTGGATCTATATAAGATGATCTTAACAAGGTGCCCCGATTATAGGGAGGGGCGCCTTCTTTGTTTTAGAACCATGGTTTTCAAAGTTGAAAAAGATGAAGGGTTGTAGCATAATATTTTTGTTAACTAAATATTCAGAAATATAAAATAAAACTAAGTTGTCTTTGTTGTTTGGTGAAAAAAAGAGGTGTTGATGTAAAGAAAAGGGGAGAGAATGGATGACGCAGATTGAAATGGAGCGGATAGGAGATGAAATGTACCGCGTTCCGATCCCAGTCCCATTTCCGATGAAGCATGTTTATTGTTATGTATGCCGAGAAACGGATGGATGGAGCATTGTCGACGTCGGCTTTCGCTATCCAGAGGCGATTAGCGCTTGGGAAGCAGTGTTTCGGCAGCTTGGAATCAAACCGCGGCATGTTCAGGCCATTTACATCACTCACTTTCATCCGGATCATTTTGGCTTGGCTGGGTGGATGCAACAGCAGACGGAGGCGCCTGTCTGGATCAGCGAGCCGGATTATGCGATGGCGGAACGAGTGTGGGGGGAAGAGAGCGTTCAAGCGAGCGAAGTGGGTGCCATGTTTCGCCGCCATGGTGTGCCGGATGAGTTGGTAACGGACATTGAGGAGAGCATGTGGAAGCTGTCGTTGCGCGTTAGCCCGTTTCCGGTGCTAACCGTTTTGGATCGTTCGGAAATTGTGCTGGGGCAGCGGCGATGGGCGGTCATCCCGGTCCCGGGGCACAGCGATGGATTGATCAGCTTTTATCAGCCGGAATCGCGCCAGTTGCTTGCATCAGATCATGTGCTTGATCGCATTACTCCGAACATTAGTGTATGGCCCGGCGCTTATCCAAATCCGCTCGAGCAATATTTTGCCTCGCTTCGCAAAGTGGAGGAACTGGAGGTGGATGTGGCTCTTCCTGCCCATGGCGCGGTCATTCGCCAATTTCGCGAGCGGATCAGCGACATTTTCCGCCACCACGAACAACGGTTGCAAAAAATGAAAACGCTAGCAACATCGGGGCGCACCGCCTATGAAGTGGCCCATCTTGTGTTCGGCCATAAGCCGCTGACCGCGCACCAATGGCGGTTTGCAGTGGCTGAGACATTGGCGCATTTGGAATATTTGGTGTCTGTCGGTGAATTGCAAAAAGAGGAGCATCGGCATGCAATCGTTTATCGGCAATGACCGATGTCCAGCTGCTAGAGAGTTGGAATCTTTTTGTATTATTGTGTGGCGCATGGACGAACAAAGAAAGGCTTGAACGGATGGAAAAAGCAATGACTGGGCTGTATGATGTGAAGCGAGGCGATGTCGTTTTGTTGCTGAATGGTGAGGGGGAAAAGCAGCGAAATAGCCTAAGGAGCTGGCTGGTCAACCGTTGTCCATCGGTTTCATGAAAATTTGTCGCTCCAATGGGGCGATTACGGTGTATAATGGGGGAGGTGTAGGCATAGCAAAAGAGCCCTTGAATGGTGAGACAGGGAGATGAAACCGATGTGGCAAACGATCAATCGCCGGCTTGAGAAGGTGTTGCCGTTGCTGACGCCGGCGAGCGTAGTGATCGGTGTATGGCTGTCTAACGAGTTGCACGATTATGCCGAACTTGTGCCGTGGCTGTTTGCGTTGATGACGTTTAGCGGCAGTTTGCGGCTGCGGTTGGCTGATTTGAAAGAGGTGCTTATTCACCCCGGTCCGATCGCGGCGGCGCTATGTCTGCTCCATTTCATCATCCCGCTGTGGGCGTTTGGGCTTGGACATCTGTTTTTTGGCAGCGACCGTTGGACGGTGATCGGGTTTGTGTTGGCGGCCGCTATTCCGACCGGGGTGACGAGCTTCATCTGGGTGTCGATCGGACGGGGAAACTTGGCGTTGGCGCTGTCCGTCATTTTGATTGATACGTTTTTGTCGCCGGTCGTTGTGCCGTTGACGTTGCTTGTATTGGCCGGAAGCGTGGTCGAGCTCGACGTGGGCCAGATGATGCTCGGCTTGTTTTTTATGATTATTTTGCCGTCACTAGCCGGCATGTTCGTGGGCGAACGGCTGTCTGCTCAAGCGAACGAGCAGCTGGCGGTGGTGCTGTCCCCGTTTTCCAAGCTGGCGCTGGTGCTTGTCGTCATGATCAACAGCGCAGTCGTCGCCCCGTATTTTGGCCGTGTTGACGCCCGGCTGTTTTTCATGGCGCTGCTTGTCTTGGCGATCGCGAGCTCCGGCTATTTTCTTTCTTGGATGGCGGCCCGATGGCTCAGGTTTGCCCCGTCGGATATTATTGCGTTAACGTTTACCGGCGGGATGCGCAACATCAGCGCCGGCGCGGTGCTTGCCATGACCTATTTTCCGCCGCCAGTGAGCGTGCCGGTCGTGCTCGGCATGCTGTTTCAGCAAGTGCTCGCGTCCCTATACCACCGCTTGTTGAACAAAACGTACCATTCACCAACGAGCGGCAGAGCGCCATACGCCGGAAGCGCCCGGTAGGGATGGAAAGGGCAGGCGGTATGCAGCGCCTGGCGGGAGCAAAAAGGGAGCACACACCCGCCCTAGGTGGGACGGGGGCGGGAAAAAGCAGGCGAGGCGCTGCCGGTGTCACGGTGTTTCGCCGCTGAGGCGGTCTAGTGACCGCCTGTCTGAACGGTCTCGTATGGCGAACGGATGAGGTGGCGGCGAAGAGGGAGATTCAGTTCGACGATGCCTTCGACGACCAAACGGGCGATTTCTTTCGCCCCGCGCTGATGAAAATGGGTGTTGTCTTTGATGCCTTTCGGATAATTGGGGTGTTCGCCCGGCTCAAGCCATAAAAACCACCGCTTCGTCCGTTCCGGTCCAAGCTGTTCAAACCGTTGTTTGCTTTTCGTTGTCAAATCGATCACTGGGACACGTTCGTGTTTTCCGAGCGCTTTCATGGCGGCAGGATAGCGTCCGTGGGAATCGAGCGCCCGTCCGTCGGCAGAAAACCGCCGCCGTTCGACCGGGGTGATGAGGACAGGAGTCGCCCCTTTGGCGCGGGCGCCGTCAATATACTGTTTCAAATATGCCTGATAGGTGGTGAACGGCTCGGTGTGGCGCGCCGGGTCGTTCACCTTTTCATCGTTATGGCCAAATTGGATGAACAAATAATCGCCTTTTTTGAGCTCCCGCAAAATGCGCTCGAGCCGCCCTTCCTCAATAAAACTTTTCGCGCTTCGGCCAGAAGCGGCCATATTTTTGACCACTACGTGATCGTCAAACCAGCCGTCAAGCATTTCCCCCCATCCGGCTCGCGGTGCGCGGGAGCGGGGGGCGGCGGCGACGGTCGAATCGCCTGCCAAGTAGATCGTTATGACGGCCCGTCCGTCCGTTTTGGATGCTTTTCCATCCGTGTCCGGTTGGGCGATGAGGGCAACGCTGGCGGCGATAACAGCCAAGCAAAGGAATGCGGCTTTTTTTCTTCTCAATCGGATTCCTCCTATCCGGCAGCTGCTCGTCTTTTCGGTTTGTTCCCCGTTATCGTTGCTCGCTGCCATTGTCTTTATGCGCCATTTGGGCTAGTCCACCGTTTGGAATCGGCGGTAAAATTCCCATATTATTGAAAGAAAAAGACCGTAACCGGCAACTGAATACCAATGGCTCCATTCGGCCGTGTGGGTGAACAAACCGTACGTCTCGGCTTTGGCCTCCAATGCGGCCGCCAATGCCGACAATGCAGCGATGAGCCCCATGCGCCCAAGGCGGCTAAGCCGCTCCGTGAGGGCAAGAAAGAAGACGGTGCCGAGCGGAAGAACGACGGCCGTAAAGAAAATATCGATCGAAAAGACAGAAGGAAAGGGCCGTTTCGGGAACGCATACAGCCCTTTTCCCACGAAATACAAATCCAAATACGTCCCCGTCCAAGACGCAAGCAGCGCTGAAGCCACGTAGGCGCGGCGGCTAGCGCGCATGAAAGAAGAATAGCCAACCATCCGTACGAGGCCGTGATGGAACGCTGCCATGACATAGTGCATCACCCTCTCGCTGTCGGCGAGAAACGAAATATGACGGCACAAAAGTGCATTTTTCTCTTTCCCTCATCAGAAAACCCGACAATTGCCGGGATTGAATAGCCTGGTTATTTAGTATAGAATATTCAGGCAATTCTGAATAAAGGGGTTCAGTCGATTCGAGGGGAGGAGAAGGAGAGCGTGATGAAATGCTGTCGGGTTATGTTTGTGTTGCTCGGATTATGGCTTGTGTTCGGCCTATCGGTCTCGGGAGGGCGAGCTGAAGCGGCAGTTTCACGCGCCAACGATGCGCCGATTGTACTTCTCCATGGCTTTACTGGCTGGGGAAGAGAAGAAATGTTTGGGTTCAAGTACTGGGGCGGCGTACGCGGCGATATCGAACAATGGCTGAACGACAACGGATATCGAACGTATACGCTGGCGGTCGGACCGCTCTCGAGCAACTGGGACCGGGCGTGTGAAGCGTACGCCCAGCTTGTCGGCGGAACGGTCGATTATGGGGCAGCCCATGCGGCAAAGCACGGCCATGCGCGGTTTGGCCGCACGTATCCGGGGTTGCTGCCGGAATTGAAAAGAGGAGGCCGCGTCCATATCATCGCCCACAGCCAAGGAGGGCAGACGGCCCGTATGCTTGTCTCGCTCCTAGAGAACGGAAGCCAAGAAGAGCGGGAGTACGCCAAGGAGCACAACGTGTCGTTGTCGCCGTTGTTTGAAGGCGGACATCGTTTTGTGTTGAGCGTGACGACCATCGCCACTCCTCATGACGGGACGACGCTTGTCAACATGGTTGATTTCACCGATCGCTTTTTTGACTTGCAAAAAGCGGTGCTGGAAGCGGCGGCTGTCGCCAGCAACGCGCCGTACACAAGCGAAATA
Organism: Geobacillus lituanicus; assembly: GCF_050994965.1. Lineage (NCBI taxonomy): Bacteria > Bacillati > Bacillota > Bacilli > Caryophanales > Anoxybacillaceae > Geobacillus > Geobacillus lituanicus. Next base: position 2,165,564 of record NZ_CP194773.1, on the reverse strand, counting down.
TACGATTTTAAGCTCGACCAATGGGGGCTGCGCCGCGAGCCAGGCGAATCGTTCGACCATTATTTTGAACGGCTCAAGCGCTCCCCTGTCTGGACATCGACCGATACCGCCCGCTACGATTTATCCGTTCCCGGGGCTGAGACGTTGAATCGATGGGTGAAAGCCAGCCCGAATACGTATTATTTGAGCTTTTCTACCGAACGGACGTATCGAGGAGCTCTGACAGGCAACTATTATCCCGAACTTGGAATGAACGCATTCAGCGCGATTGTCTGCGCCCCGTTTCTCGGCTCGTACCGCAATGCGGCGCTTGGCATTGACAGCCATTGGCTTGAGAACGACGGCATTGTCAATACCATTTCGATGAACGGTCCGAAGCGTGGATCAAACGATCGGATCGTACCGTATGACGGGGCGTTGAAAAAAGGGGTTTGGAATGACATGGGAACGTACAATGTCGACCATTTGGAAATCATCGGCGTTGACCCGAATCCGTCATTTGATATTCGCGCCTTTTATTTGCGGCTTGCCGAGCAACTGGTGAGTTTGCGGCCTTAAAACGAGTATTTTGCGAAAAAGCCATCTCGATCGGATGGCTCTTTTTTTTTGAGGAGCAAGCTCTTGAGTTGTATGACGGCCGCGGATGTCCGATGGTATAATAAGGGCAAAGCAAGCGGGCGGGGGAATGGACGTGAAGCCGACCGAGCGGCAAAAGGAACGGTATACGTATCAAGATTATGTCAAGTGGGACGGATGGTGGGAGCTGATCAACGGCGTGCCCTACAACATGGCACCGGCCCCTTCATTTGTCTACCAGTCGATCGTCGGTGAATGGTATGTCGCTTTGCGAGCGTTTTTTCGCGAAAAAGGATGTGCGGTTGTCATGGCGCCGTTTGATGTGCGGTTCGATGAACAGGCCGACTATGAACAAGCCAAGCATGTCGTGCAGCCTGACATCTCGGTCATTTGCGATCAAAGCAAAATCGGCAGCCGAGGCTGCGATGGTCCGCCTGACTTGGTGGTGGAAGTGCTTTCGCCGAGCACTGCGCTGAAAGATCGGAACGAAAAATATAAGCTGTACGAACAGTTTGGCGTCAAGGAATATTGGATCGTGGATCCGCTGCATCGAACGGTGGAAGTGTACGGCCGCGGCGAAAAAAGGGTATGAGAAGCGGAGCGTCTTTGGCGAAGGCGATGTGCTCGTCTCGTTTTTGTTCGCTGATTTGACAGTTTCGCTGGCTGGCATATTTCAAAATATAGAGGGTGAGGGATAACGATGCGGTTAGCGGAAGAGGAAGTGCAAGCGCTGCTTGAAAAAGCGGACGGCTGGAAGCTGGCCGATGAGCGGTGGATTGTGAAAAAATACCGTTTTCAAGACTACTTGCAAGGAATCGAGTTCGTTCGGCGAATCGCCGCGATTTCGGAAAACGCCAACCACCACCCATTCATTTCGATCGACTACAAGCTCATTACAGTGAAACTGTCTTCATGGCGGGCGAAAGGGCTGACGAAGCTCGATTTTGACTTGGCGAAGCAGTATGATGAGGTGTATAACCAGATGAAGCAGGGGGAAGGGGGATGATGGCGCATCGCACAGCCCTCGTCACCGGAGCGGCGCGGGGGATCGGCTATGAAGTGGCGAAAACGTTGGCAACCAACGGCGTGAACGTCGTGCTTGCCGACTTGAAGCAGGAAGAGGTGGAACAGGCGGCAGAGTCGTTGCGGCAGCTAGGCTGCGAGGCCGTCGGCGTCAAGTGTGATGTGACGGCGGAAGAAGAGGTGAAACAAACGATCCATGAAGCGGTCAAACGGTGGGAGCGTCTCGATATTGTCGTGAACAACGCCGGTTTGCAATATGTCGCCAATATTGAAGACTTTCCGACCGAGAAGTTCGAGCAGTTGATCCGCGTCATGCTTGTCGGCCCATTTTTGGCCATCAAGCATGCGTTTCCCGTTATGAAACAGCAGCGATATGGCCGCATCATCAACATGGCGTCGATCAACGGACTCGTCGGGTTTGCCGGCAAAGCGGCGTACAACAGCGCGAAGCACGGGGTGATCGGCTTAACGAAAGTGGCAGCGTTAGAAGGGGCGCCATACGGCATTACGGTGAACGCCCTTTGCCCGGGCTATGTGGACACCGAGCTCGTCCGCGGCCAGCTCGCGGACTTGGCGGCGACGAGAAAGGTGCCGCTTGAGAAGGTGCTCGAGGAAGTGATTTACCCGCTCGTGCCGCAGCGGCGGCTCTTGTCCGTTGAAGAAGTCGCCCATTATGTTCTCTTTTTGGCAGGCGAACAAGCGAAAGGAATCACCGGCCAGGCGGTCGTGATCGATGGCGGGTATACGGCGCAATGAAGCGCAATAAGCCCTTAGCCTCGCAAATGGCTAAGGGCTTGTTGCTTGGTCGTTCAGCTGAGAGCGAATTCAAAGCTCGCGAGGATTTTGACTTCTTTCCCGACGAGGAATCCGCCGGTTTCAAGCGCGACGTTCCATACCAACCCGTAGTCTTCGCGGTTGATCGTTCCTTCGACGTCAAAACCGACCGAGATGCCGCCGGTGAGCGGGTTTTTCACTTGGCCGTTGTATTCGACTTTGAACGTTTCCGTTCTCGTCACGCCGCGGATCGTCAGCTTCCCGGTCACTTCATATTCCGTGTCGGACAGCTTGCGCACGGATTCACTGACAAACGTAATGGTTGGATAGTTCTCGACATCGAAAAAGTCGGCCGAGCGGAGATGATTGTCGCGGTCGGCGTTTTTCGTATCGATCGAGGCGGCATCGATCGTCGCTTTGACTTTCAGCGACTCGAGTTCGTTGATGTCGCCTTCGACCTCAACGTCAAAGTTGGTGAATTCCCCTTTCGCTTTGGAGATCATCATATGTCTTACTTGGAAGGCGACAGAGCTGTGCGCTTTGTCGAGTTGGAATGTTGTCATCGCTTTTCCTCCTCTTTATGATTCATATTCGCACCACTATCATAACAAATTTATATCTCGAAATCAAATATTTTTTATTAAAGATTATTAGTATGGAGCACAGGGGGCTTTCCATGATAAGATGAAAGAAAAATGATGTGCGGAAAGGGAGAATAAGATGAATGAAATCGGCCTTTTAGCGAAAATCAAACAGCAAATGGAACGGTTTTCACCGGCGGAAAAAAGGTAGCCGCCTACATTCTCGACCATGCCGAACTCGTGCCGAATATGACGACGAAGGATTTGGCCCAGGCGGCTGACACAAGCGAAGCGAGCGTCGTTCGTTTTGTCTCATTCGTTGCTAGCGAAGAGCGGCGCAGTTGGCATAAGGAATGAAAAAGGTTGACCTGTCCTAAAGGCAGCCCCATCATCATGTAGAAGACTGGCCATTTAACAGGAAACGCAACTTCATCATCCCGAGTTCCAAGTTTTTCGCATTTGCGGGTCGTGAAGTGAAGGGGATGGTGGATTCCCCACCCCTAGAAGCCTAGTGAAAAACGGGGCGTCGCGCGCAAATCAACGGCGTTGGATTAGAATCGCAAGTCCGTCCGGCAAGGTTTCTCTAATTGAAAAATAGGCGGGGCCATCAGCCTTCTTCACTAAATCACCAGCTTTCTAGACGCGCTTCAGCTCGAGAAAAAAAGCCGTTAAAAACTTCCGCACATTCATCCGGCATTCCGTCTCAGCTTGGCCGCGTTCGAGCTCTTTCATCCGTCGACGGATGTCACCGAAATCAAACAGCCTAGGTGCGAAATGCTCAAACGTCGGGTTCGTGTAGTCAGTCAGGCCGAGGGAAGCGAGATGGGTGAACGCCTGCAAGACGAGCCGACGGATGCGCTGTTCCATCGCCCGCGCTTCCTTGGCCGTTTCAGTCGGGGACAGGCCGTATTCCCGCTGGACGAGTCCTGCATACAGTTCTTTCAGCGGCGGCAGTTCGCGGACGGGAAGGCCTTTTGCTTCTTGCTCGGCCAACCAGCGCACCACGAGAAGCACATCCGCGCTGCCCGCCTCGCCGGCGACGCCAAGAAGAAGCAGAAGCTGTTGCGCCTGTTGCTCAATGGCGGACGGTTTGGAGACGGCGGCATCGGCCGTTTGCGTCTCAAACCCTTTGAGCACCTGGCGGATCGACTCGAGCGAGCGGACGGCGGACATGTGATCGGCGACGCGTTTCAGCACGGACAGCACTTCATAGCGGTTGATCGGTTTTTGAATGTACGTGTCAATGCCATGCAAATAGGCTTGGCCGATCATTTCTTTGTTTTCAACTTGAGAAATCATGATAAAGGTTCCGGCAAATCCTTCTTCCCGCAACGCCTTGATCGTCTGAATGCCATCACGCCCCGGCATTAACAAGTCAATGAGCACCACATCCACGTGAAGCAAGTCGGCCGCGCGAACGTGCAGTCCATCTTCGGCACAGCCGACCACCTCGCCAAGTTCGGATTCATGAATTAATTTTTCAAGCATCTTTCTCACAACAGGATCATCTTCGATTAGAAAAAAACGAAGCGCCATCTTCCTGTTCTCTCCCTTCCTTGACTTGCCTATATGACGGCATTTCCTTGCCGATCGGCGTTGCGATCGGAGAACATTTCGGCGGCGGACGGTGTGTCTTGCAGGAGGTGGGCTGTCGGCACGGCAAGACGAAACACCGTCTGCCCCGGCTCGCTTTTGACGAGCTGTAGATGCCCCCCAAGTGTTTGGGCGATATCGCGTGCATGGGTAAGACCGATGCCTGTTGACGGATTGCCTTGGCGGTCGTATTTTGTTGTGAATCCGGGCTGGAAAATCCAGGCGATGTCATCGGCCGCAATGCCGGGGCCGGTATCCTCCACTTCGATGATCAGCTCGCTTCCGCGGAGACGCGCATGCAAGGTGACGTCGCCTGCCTTCTCAATGGCTTCGACGGCATTCGATACCAAGTTGTTGAGCACGGAAAGAAGCGGATACAGCTGATCGGTCATAAGATCGATATGGCCGTTGTACGAAAAGGTGATCGTTTTTCCGGATAAGTTGGCGTATTTTTCATTGGCGCGAATGACCATGGCGCACAGTTCGGCAATCGAAATGCGCCCGCGCACCGATTGGCGGCCGATAAGCTTAGAAAGGCCGGCGAAAATGCGTTGCATATCTTTTTTCGTCTCGTGAATATGTTCGGCAAGCTCCAGGGCGACGCGCGGTTCAACGTGTTTTCGTTCGATCAGCCGCGAGTAAAGGTCATAGCTTTGGCGCGTCATGTCTTCCATGAGAGCCATTGATTTTTGCAAGTAAAACATTTCTTCGTATAATCCGCTGCTCACCATAATGAGACGCTCGAGTTCTTGCTTTCTCGCTTCAGCGAGCGAGCGGACATGCTTCGTCACCCACATATTGTAAACGCCAATCACGCAGAAACTGCGCAAAATGGCGAATAACCATAAGACGATGACTGTTTGGCCGCTGAAGGCAAACGGCTCCCCCATCCCATATCGGATCCCTAGTTCACAGGCGTTCGCCAAAAAATCAAGCGCCGCTCCAACTGTTCCAGCCCGAATCGGTGCGGCCATTCGTTGGCGAAAACGAACGGCAGCCGCCATCGCTGAAAAGCTGATATAATACCCGGCTGCCGGAATGTGGGTCAGCACACTTTCTGAAGCGGACATTTCGCCCGTCAATGAGTCAAGAAAGACGCGAAACCCAACGACCACCGCTCCGGTGCTTGCGCCGATGACAAGCGGCGAAAGGGAGCGAAAGGCGACAAGCCCGAGAAAAAAGACAGCGCTGCCGAGTGAGACGCGAAATGGGCTGTCAAACGGATTCATTTTCATTTCGCCCAGAAACGCAGCAGCAGAAAGCAAAAGCAACAAGAGCCAAAGCGGTTCTTTTTTCGTAACTATTCACTCCGATAGTAGTATGTAAAGAAGCGCAACACAAATAGGGCATCCCCGTAATAGAAAATGCCCTAAGTGGTAGAAAGAACACGATCGAGCGTTTCGCCTGTCAACAGAAGACATAACGAGTCCCACACGTTTTTTTCGTGTTTCGTCAGTGTGGAAACGATACTTCTGGTGATGCAAAACGACTGGGCGAATGTTTCTTCGCGGAACGTACCCGAAATGTTCTCTTTGACTTTGACCATGCGAAGATCGCGTTCGGCTTGGTTGTTATCAAAGGGAACATGTACTTCACGTAAGAAACGCAGCGCTTCTTCCTTTCGTTTTTGAAGGCGCCGAACAAAAGCGAGTGCTTTTTTCGGAAGAGGCGTCATCGTTTCTAATCGGTGTTGTGCTCTTTCTAGGATGCGATCATACACTCGTTCCCACCGTCTCGCTTCTTCTTCGGAAAGTGCACCGTGATGGGCTTTGACGGCTTGCTTGGCGGCTAACAGAAACGTGGTCATGCGCATCGCCCACGTATGCCCTTGTTCGATGAATCCTTTTAACTCACGCAAATGGTGGGCATGACAAAGGGCATGGGTGGCATGTGTGTATTTCGGATATGTACCGAACGCATCGTGCATCATCGTCCCTTCATATCGGGGAAGAATCCCGATATCATCGGTCGCTTTTTTTCCACGAGAAGCGTGAGGAGCTAAGTATGTATATGTCGACGTACATGCGACATGCACCCATGCGAGTTTCCCATTGATGCGCAAACTCGTTTCATCGACATGCAGGATGTTGGAGTCAAGTAAGGCGTCTTCGATGATGTCCATATTTGATTCCAGCGATTCGCGTCCTCGTTTCACCATATTGGCAAGAGTTCCCGTGCTAATCGAGTGTTGATATAACGCTTCGATTGTATCACTTAAACGCTTGTAAGGGATCAATTGGATATGATGCAAATATACAGCGAGCGCCGTGAGACGTGGACCGTATTGCACATGATTCGTGACATGGGATGGGAATTCGGCTTGTTGAACACATCGACAATGCGGACACGATTTCACTTCACGTTCATGTTGTGTCACCTCGATCGCCACACGAGGGACATCAAACACTTGACGGATATCGACTTTGAACGGTTTGACGTCACGCAAAGAAGCCCCACATCCTTGACACGTATGCACACGGTGGACGACACGATGATGTGGATGTTCCACTTGACGGAGCGTCGTTCCTTGATGTCCTTCTTGTCCGCCTGGCTTGTTGCCAGATGGCTTGCGAGAAGAATGGGTGTGAAAACGGTCAGAAGATGGGGGCAAATGGCTATTGGAGCTGTTTTTTTTCGTGCGTGCTTCCAGCTCTTGAACACGGTACTTCAGTTGTTCATTTTCTTTGCGTAGTTGTTTGTTTTCGTGACGCAAATGTTCATTTTCTTGAACGAGTTGATGAATGAGCTGTTTTTGTTGTTGAACTTTGCCGATTAAGCTCTCAACTGTAAATACAGCTTGTTGTACCGTAAACATGCGATTCACCTCCTTGTCTATCAGTATTCACATCATAGACAAGGAAAGAAGAAAATATTCAGCTCACTTTATGATGTGGCTGAATAGTTACCTTTTTTCGCTGGTGTCAGTGGACGTCACCGCCTTTGTGAAAGTCATGGCCTAATCTATAATTCTATTATATAACAGGGAAGCGAAAACAACGGATCTTTTTTAACGAAAAGAGATGGCAAGAAAAAACCGTATGCCCCGGCTGAAGAAGGGGATACGGTTCCATCACCGCTGACGGTATTCCAACCGGCGAGATAATAACGACAGCGAATAGTTGACGATAAAGTACATGAACGCCACAAGAATGAAGATCGGGATGACAAAATTGACGTTGCGGCCGTTAATGATTTGCGCATGGTTCATCAATTCCGGCAACGAAATGACAATGGCGAGCGACGTATCTTTCAATAAGGAAATAAACTGGCTGACGATCGGCGGCACCATGCGCCGCAATGCTTGCGGCAAAATGATGTACCATAGCGTCTGCCCATACGTAAGCCCCGATGAGCGCGCCGCTTCGATTTGTCCTTTATCGATTGACTGCAGGCCGCTGCGGACGATTTCTGACAACATGGCCGATTCAAAAATGACCAAGGCCGAAATGGCGGCGTATAGTTTATCAAGCTTTAATCCGACTTCCGGAAGGGCGAAATACGTAAAGAAAATGATTAATAACAGCGGCAAATTCCGGATCGTTTCGACCAGCACGGCCAGCAATTGGGAAAGCACCGGGATTTTCGTATAGCGAATGACCCCGATGATAATGCCAAAGACAAAACTCAAGACAATCGAAATGAACGCCACTTCCAATGTGACGAGAAACCCTTGAAGCAAAAACTTCAAATGGGCGGGCGCGTAAGCACCGGCAAAATCCATCATTTGGCCTCCTTTCCTACCGCGCCTTGAGCAGCCGGCGCTCTAAGTAGCCGACGCCAAGGCTGAGCGGGATCGTTAAGACGAGGTAAAACAAGGCGACGAAAATGTAAACGTCAAAGGTGACGAACGTTTTCGAGGAAATCAAGTCGCCGTAATACATTAAATCCAACCCGGCGATGACGCCAAGCACCGAAGAGTTTTTCACCAAGTTGATGAACTGGTTGCCAAGCGGCGGAATGACGATTTTCACCGCCTGTGGCAAGATGACGTAACGCATCGCCTGCAAGTAAGTCAACCCCGATGAGCGCGCCGCCTCCATTTGTCCTTTCGGAACGGCTTGAATCCCCGAGCGGATTGCTTCGGCGATAAAGGCGGCGGTATATACCATCAACCCGAGCGTTCCAGCGGTAAACGAGTCAAAACGAATGCCGACGGCGGGCAAGCCCATAAAAAAAACGAACACGATCAACACAAGCGGGATGTTGCGGATAAATTCCACGTACGCCGTTCCGATCCAATTGAGCGGGCGAATCGGCGCGATGCGGAAAATGGCGATGATAGTCCCCAGGGCCAAGCTGCCGATCAGCGCCAGCACGCTGGCCTTGATCGTATGGCCAAACCCTTGCATGTACAAATCCCAATGTTCAACCAAAATGGAAAAGCGCAACAAAACAAAGCGCCTCCTTTCTTTGCGGAATCATAGCCTTTCCTTTGGGCAAACAGGTGGGCGGATATTGTTCCGCCCACCGTTTCGCCTGTTATTGTTGCGGCTTTTTGCCGATCCATTTTTCGTAGATCTTATCGTATTCGCCGTTTTCTTTAATTTCTTTCAAGTATTCGTTGATGACTTGCAGCAGTTCTTTGTCTCCTTTGCGGACGGCGATGCCGTACGGTTCTTCGGTGAACGTTTCATCAAGGACGCGATAGTTCGGATCTTGTTTGGCCATCCCCCAAAGCAGCGCGTTGTCGGTCGTAAGCGCATCGCCTTGGCCGGCTTTCAATGCGGTAAACGCTTCCGCATAGTTTTCAAATTCAAGCACGTTGACTTGCGGCGCGACTTTGCGGATGTTTTCCGCCGATGTCGATCCTTTCGCTGTCAGAACGGTCATGCCTTTTTTCAAGTCTTTCACGCTGTTGATCGGGCTGTCTTTTTTCACAAGCAGCGATTGGCCTGCCATAAAGTACACATCCGAGAAATCCACTTCTTTTTTCCGTTCCTCGGTGATCGTCATGGTGGCGATAATGGCGTCAATTTCCCCGTTGTTCAGCATCGGGATGCGCGTTTTTGACGTCACTTCTTTCAATTCAATTTTGTTTTCATCGCCGAGAATTTTTTTCGCCAACCCTTTGGCAATATCAATGTCAAATCCTTCGACTTTTCCGGTTTCCGGGTTTTTCAACCCGAATAAGTTCAAATCATATTTGACGCCAACGATGAGTTTGCCGCGTTGTTTAATTTTTTCAAGCGTATTGGTCGCTTTGGCGGTTTCCGACGATGTTCCGCCTTCTCCTTTGTCCGTTGTGCTGCAGCCCGTTAAAGCAACAGCGCTCAATAAGGCCGTCAAGGCGACGGCGATCCACCATTTCCATGCTTTCTTTCTCATGAACAAAACCCCCTTTGATTGACCGGAATTAATGGTTTAAAATGCGGCTTAAAAAGACGCGCGCCCGTTCTTCTTTCGGGGCCGCGAAAAACTCCTCAGGCGGCGCTTCCTCTAAAATGCGCCCTTGATCCATAAAGACGATGCGATCGGCCACCTCGCGGGCAAACCCCATTTCATGGGTGACGACAACCATCGTCATCCCTTCTTTCGCCAGCTGCTTCATGACATCGAGCACCTCGCCGATCGTTTCTGGGTCCAGCGCCGATGTCGGTTCATCAAACAGCATGATTTTCGGTTTCATCGCCAACCCGCGGGCGATGGCGACGCGCTGCTGCTGGCCGCCGGACAGCGCGGACGGATAGGCGTTCGCTTTGTCTGGGATTCCGACTTTTTCCAAGTAATACATGGCGATCTCGTTCGCTTCTTTTTCGGACATGCCGAGCACTTTGCGTGGCGCCAACGTGATGTTTTGCAAAACAGTCATGTGCGGGTATAGGTTGAAATGTTGGAACACCATGCCGATATTGCGTCGCAGCTCGTTGATGTTGACGCCTTTGTCGTTCACTTTGACGCCGTCCACGATCAATTCGCCGCTTGAAATCGTCTCAAGCCGGTTGATGCAACGCACAAGCGTGCTCTTGCCCGATCCTGATGGCCCGATGATGACGACGACTTCCCCTTGGTTGATCGTCAAGTTAATGTCTTTCAACACATGAAAATCCCCGTAGTATTTGTTGACTTGGTGGAAATAAATCAATAGCCCCCCTCCTTTGTGACAAATTTATGAATGTTTTTCGAATTGATTGTAAATGCGCATCTACGAAAATCTACGGAAATCTACAAAAATTTTGTGAATCGATTGAAAAAGACGATGATGGACGCAAAGAAGGGGAAGTCATTTTTTGAATAGTAAGGCAAATCTCTTTGCAAATCAGCAGTCGAGAATTATAATGGGACATGAAGAATTTGGCATTGATGGCTGCTGAAAGGAGTTTCCCTTTGGCGACGTGCTGCAGTTTCGCTTTTTCCCCGTGGAGCTGCGCAAGAAACATTGGAGAGACTATATCCGGCATGACAATCCGATTGCGGCTGCCCTTCTTAGCAAAATGGGGTATACTGAAAGTGAGAAAATCGAGTTAAAAAAAGAGTTTTTGCGCATGTTGGTGCGATTGGAGCTGGATGAGGCGAGGCAGCGGCTCTTGTTGGGCTTTTTTGAAACATATGTGAAGCTGTCGGAGGAGGAAGAGCAACAACTACAAAGAGAGGTGAGGGCGATGGAAACGAAAGAAAAAGAGAAAATGTTGGAGCTGATCATTTCCTATGAGCAAAAGGGAAGGAAACAGGGGTTGGAAGAAGGGATCAAACAAGGTATGAAACAGGGAATGGAACAAGGAATGAAACAGGGGATGAAACAAGGAATGAAACAAGGAATGAAACAGCTGATCCGCAACATGGCGCGCAAAGGAATGAAGGCGAAAGATATTGCTCGGTTGGTGGATCTTCCAGAGCAAGATGTTTGGGAATTGCTTGAAGAGTAGGGGAATCCAATACAAAAGGCGGCTATCTAACGAGGACGGTTGGCGGTGACAAAAGAGGTAGATGAAATCACTGATTCGTAAGTGATCGATTGTAAAAAAAAACGAATGATCGTCCTGCCACATGAAAGATGAGGAACGAACGTCAGAAAGTATGCACTGTACCAACGTTTTATGTACCGTCGGCCTTGAAGGCTGGCGGTCTTTTTTTTGCTTTGAGACTCCAGCGTTCCGCTAGGTGCTTGATATCAGGTCTGATTATACCTCCATGAACAAAATGCACAAAATTCATTTTATTTTCAAAAACTTCACGCTCATCCCGCGGCATGGTAAGGTTGTGATTGAAAGCGTTATCAAAAACAAGGGGGGCAAGGGAGAAATGAAGAAAACGAAATGGTGGGGATTGCTCGCCGCAGGGATGATGACACTGGCTTTGGCGGCCTGTGGGGGCAATGAATCGGCGGGGTCGAAATCATCCGGTTCAAACTCTGGCTCATCGGCCTCAAACTATCCGACGAAGCCGATTACGATTGTTGCTCCGTCTGGGGCGGGCGGCGGTTGGGATTTAACGGCCCGCGCCATTACGAAAGTGCTCGATGAGACGGGGCTCGTCAAACAAACGATGACGGTCGAAAACAAACCGGGCGGCGGCGGGGCGGTCTTTATGGCTGAGTACGCCACCCAGGATGTCAAAAACGATTACAAACTGTTTGTCAACTCGCCGCCGATTATCATCAACAACCTGAAAAAAGAAGGGAACAGCCCGTTCGGCTACAAAGACACAACCCCGCTCGCCCAGTTGACAAAAGACTTTGGCGCGATTGTCGTGAAAGCAGATTCCAAATTTCAGTCGTTGACCCAATTGCTCGATGCCATTAAACAGGACCCGAAATCGGTCACTGTCGCTGGAGGGTCGGCGCCAGGGTCGATGGACCACTTAGTGGCGATTTTGCCGATCTATAAGTCGGGCATCGATCCGAAATCAGTCAAGTATGTTTCGTACGATGGCGGCGGAGAAGCGATGGCGGCGCTGCTTGGCGGCAATGCGGATGTGATTGCGACGGATGCGTCTTCGGTTGGCGAATATTTGAAAGCCGGCAAAGTGCGGGTGCTGGCGGTTTCCGCTCCAGAACGCCTCGGCGGAGTGCTGAAAGACGTGCCGACGATGAAAGAGCTTGGCGTTGATGCCGAGTTTACGATTTGGCGCGGCGTGTTCGGGCCGAAGGAAATGTCTTCGGAAGCAAAAGCGTTTTGGGAAGAGACATTGAAAAAACTGTCTGAGCATGAAAAATGGAAAGAAGAGCTGCAAAAACAAGGTTGGGAAGCAGAGTACCGCAATTCGGAAGAGTTTACGAAATTTTTGCAAGAGCAAGAGCAGCAAATCGGCGACCTGCTGAAGTCGCTTGGGATGCATAAATGAAGCAAGGGGGGGAGAACATTCTTCCCCTTTTTTGTAAAGAACAGGAGGAAGAACCATGAACAAAACGGCTGACCGGATCGCGGCGGTGGCGTTTTTGGCTGTGGGTGCTTTGTTTATGGTGGAAAGTTTGCGCATATCGAAAAGCGCCTACGGCAGCGCTGTCGGGCCGAATGTGTTTCCGTTTTTGCTTGGACTTGTGTTGGTTTTATTAAGCATAAAACTGCTGTTTGAGACAAGAAATTATTCAGGCGCAACAGGGGAGAAACTGCCGCGGCAATATAAAAAGTTTCTTGTCATTTTCATCGCCGCCATTTTCTATGCGGCGTTGCTTGAAACGGTTGGATATCTGATCACGACATTTCTCTTTCTTGTCATCGGCTTTCAAACGATGGAAAAAGGGGCGCTGTGGAAATCGATCGCCATTGCGGCTGGTTTTTCGTTAGGCGTATATGGCCTTTATGTGAAACTGTTGCAAGGAACATTGCCGAGCTGGCCGATTTGGTTCCAATGAAAGGAGGGGCATCATGGACACACTATCGTTTTTGTTTGACGGATTTCAGACGGCGCTTCAGCCGCATAACTTGCTGTTTGCATTTATCGGGGTGTTGATCGGCACGGCGGTCGGCGTGCTTCCTGGGATCGGACCGATGAGCGGGGTGGCGCTGCTCATTCCGGTGACGGCGTCGATGACATCGGGTTTGAGTCCCGAGCAGGCGGCCGCCAGTTCGATCATTTTGTTGGCCGGCGTCTATTACGGGGCGATGTACGGCGGGTCGACGACGTCAATTTTGTTAAACACGCCCGGGGAATCATCGTCTGTTGTCACGACGCTGGACGGCTACCAAATGGCGCGGCAAGGCCGGGCTGGAGCGGCGCTGGCGATTGCAGCGATCGGTTCGTTTGTGGCGGGGATTGTGTCGCTCATCGGTCTTGTATTATTAGCGGAGCCGCTGTCCAATGTCGCCTTGAAGTTCGGTCCGGCGGAGTATTTTTCACTTATGCTGCTGGGGCTCGCCGCGGTGAGCGGCCTTGCCGGCAAGTCGATGACGAAAGCATGGATCATGACCATCTTTGGCCTGCTTCTTTCCACGATCGGGCTGGACAATGTCTCTGGCGTCGCACGCTTCACGTACAATATTTCCTATTTGTATGGGGGGCTGGAGTTTTTAACCGTAGCGGTCGGGCTGTTTGCGTTGGGGGAAGTATTCAAGTCCATTCTCCACAACGAAATGAACAGCGGGGAAATTGCGAAAATTGGCCGCGTGTTGCCGACGAAAGCGGACTTGAAAGAAAGCGCCGGACCGATCGCCCGCGGGTCGCTGCTCGGGTTTTTCATCGGCGTATTGCCGGGAGCCGGAGCGACGTTGGCCTCATTTTTCTCTTATATTCTTGAAAAGAAAATCAGCAAACATCCGGAAAAATTCGGCCAAGGGACGATCGCCGGCGTCGCGGCGCCCGAGTCGGCGAACAACGGTGCGTCTGGAGGCGCGATGATTCCGCTGTTGACGCTCGGGATTCCGGGGTCCGGGACGACGGCCATTTTGATGGGAGCGCTCATTATGTACAACGTCCAGCCAGGTCCGCTGTTGTTTGATGAACATCCGGCTGTCGCCTGGGGATTGATTGCGAGCATGTTCATTGGAAATGTGATGTTGTTAATTCTCAACATGCCGCTTGTGAAACTATTTGCGAAAATCATCCAAACACCGACGAAGTATTTGTTGCCGCTCATTATCGCCATCTCTGTATTCGGCGTGTATGCGGTGCAAGTGACGACGTTTGATGTGTTTCTGTTGTTGGCATTTGGCTTGCTCGGCTATTGGCTCGCGGAACACGATTACCCGCTCGCGCCTCTTGTATTGGGGCTTGTGCTGGGGCCAATGATTGAAAACAACATGCGCCGGGCGTTGACGGCATCCAACGGGGACTATCTCGTGTTCGTTGAAAAGCCGATTTCGCTCGTCTTGTTGGTCATCGCCTTATTGTGGATTGCCGTGCCGTTTTTCATGAAATTACGAGGAAAAACCGTCATTGTCAATGAAGATATGTAATAATAGAAAGAAAGGCTTTCTTCCTTTAGTGGAGGATGGTCTTTCTTTTCATTTTTCCGTTTGGAGGACAGCACGATGAAACTGCAAACACGGTTGATGATGATCATTTGTTCGCTGCTTTTGTTTGTCATCGTGTTTCTTACGTTTTTATTCCAACATATGTTCGCGGAGACTATCAAACAACAAATCGGCATGCGGGCGCTGAACGTGGCGGAAACCGTCGCGTCCACCCCGCTTGTGCGCGAGTCGTTCCGCGATCCCGATCCGTCCGTGCGCTTGCAGCCGTTTGCCGAATATATTCGCCGAAAGACAGGGGCGGAATACGTCGTCATCGGCAACCGCCAAGGAATCCGCTATGCTCACCCGCTGCCGGACCGGATCGGCAAACCGATGGTCGGGGGCGACAACGGTGAGGTTCTCAAAGGCAAGGCCATTATTTCGGAGGCGGTCGGTTCACTCGGTCCGGCAATCCGCGGAAAAGCGCCGGTTTTGGATGAAAACGGACAGGTGATCGGCATTGTTTCGGTCGGTTTTTTGCTGGAAGATATTCAGCGCACGGTGTGGTCGTATAGTATAAAGATTTTTCTGTTCTCCGTTCTTGCTCTCTTTCTTGGAGCGGTGGGCGCCGTGGCGATCGCCAGGGCGGTGAAAAAATCGATTCATGGCCTTGAACCGGAAGAAATCGGTTTGCTCTACCAAGAAAAGCAGGCGATTTTAGAGGCAATTCGCGAAGGAATGGTGGCCATCAATCAAGAGGGAACGATTACAATGGTCAACCAAACGGCGCTGAAGCTGCTTGGGTATGAGAACGAACGCGATGTGTTGGGAATGCCGATCTTGCAGCTTATTCCCCACTCGAGGCTGCCTGAAGTCATTCGGACGGGGCAGGCAGAATTTGACGATGAAATGGTGTTAGGGGAAGAAACCGTCATTGCCAACCGCATTCCGATCAAAGACAAGCAAGGGCGTGTGATCGGAGCGGTATCGACGTTTCGAAACAAATCGGAATTGTATCGCTTGACCAAAGAGTTATCGCAGCTTCGCAGTTATGCCGATGCCTTACGCGCGCAAACGCACGAATTTTCCAACAAGCTGTATTTGATCTCTGGCCTGATTCAACTGGAATCGTATGAGGAAGCGCTTGAACTGATCGCAAAAGAGACCGACTTGCAACAAAACATCGTCCGGTTTGTCATGAAAGAAATTCCGGATCCGATCATCGGCGGTCTGCTGATCGGCAAGTTCAATCGCGCCAACGAGCTGAAAATTGTGTTTGAGATCGATCGGGAAAGCAGTTTCCGTGATGTGCCGCCATGGATGGACCGGGACCATCTAATAACCATTATTGGAAATGTAGTAGATAACGCCATGGAAGCTGTTCTCCATAACGGAAAGGAAGAGAAACGGGTGGCCGTTTTTTTGACTGACCTTGGCGATGATTTAATTATTGAGGTTGAGGATAACGGATTAGGCATTGACCCAGCTGTAGCGGAACGGATCTACGAGCGCGGCTTTTCAACGAAGGCTGCCGGAGGGCGGGGGTATGGGCTTGATCTAGTGAACCGGGCGTTGACAATGCTCGGGGGGCAAATGACGTATCGATCTGAGCAAGGAGCAGGCACGGTATTTACCATCATGATCCCAAAGCGGCCAGCCCATGTCGGGCGGCAGGACCGCCAAGGCTAGAAGGAGGGAACCGATGTTGCCGATTCGTGTACTGATTATTGAAGACGACCGCCGCATTGCGGAAATCAATCGGCGCTTTGTCGAGAAAGTGAACGGTTATGAAGTGGTCGGCATCGCCACGAACGCTGAAGAGGCAAGGGAATTGACGGAGGTGTTGCGGCCAGACATGTTGTTGCTTGACGTCTATTTTCCCGATATGAACGGCCTTTCGTTTTTGAAATGGGTGCGAGAGCGTTTTTCCGATATCGATATTATTATGATCACCGCAGCACGAGAAGTGGAGGCGCTGAAGCAAGCGCTGCATGGCGGAGTGTTTGATTACATTATCAAGCCGATTATGTTTGACCGATTCGCCGACACATTGCATCGATATAAAGAGTACTATGACAAAATGCAACGGTGGGTGAAAGAGAAAGAGTGGATTGGCCAAGAAGATGTTGATGCATTAATTGGAAGAGAAGTGTCCGTTAAGGACCAGCCCATGTTGCCTAAAGGCATTCAGCCATTGACCCTAGAAAAAGTGTTGGCGGTTGTGAGACAGTGCCCGGAAGGCATCACCGCTGAAGAAGTGGGGCGGCAAATCGGAACCAGCCGGACGACGGCCCGCCGTTACTTGGAGTATCTCGTCTCTGTCGGCCAGGTGACGGCCGATATTGCCTATGGATCCGTTGGGCGGCCGGAACGAGTTTACAAGAAGAAAATGTAGATATAGATTTTCAAAAATGAAACTTCCATTATATGAAGAAAGAAAGAGAGGAGAGCGTCTTGGCTGTTTTTAGCGGCATTTTATTGCAAGTGATGGTTCCGATGTTGTTGATTGTCGGCTTGGGGGCAGGGCTTCACCGCTTCTTTCATCTTGACCTCAATACGTTATCCAAATTGAACATGTACGTCCTGCTGCCGGCAGTCGCATTCATCAACGTGTATGACAGTGAGTTGAATGGAAAGGTGTTGGCGGCCATCTTAGGATTTCTCTTGTTGCAAAACAGCGGACTGATCGTTTTGAGTATGATGATGGCCAAGTTATTCAAATTGGAACGGAGTTTGTCAGCCGTATTTCAAAACACTATTGTGTTGAACAACTCAGGTAATTTCGGCATCCCGGTCAGTCAGCTTGTATTTCATCAACATCCGCTCGGGGCGACGATTCAAATTATGGTGACGATCTTTCAAAATTTCTTGACGAATACATATGGGGTATACCAGTTTGTATCCGGGAATGGAAAAAGAGGGAAATGGACTGCGGAGATATGGAAAAATCCCGTTCTTCACGCGCTGTTGCTTGGCGTGGTCTGCCGATGGCTCCACGTCCCGATCCCATCATTTTTATGGGCGCCGCTTCAGCGGGTCGCCGATGCGTTTTTAGCCATCGCTCTCTTTACGTTGGGAGCGCAAATCGCCTACGCCCGTTTTACTGCCTTGCCGCCGCTTGTGTATGTGAGTGTGTTCGGGCGCTTGATATTGTCGCCGCTGTTGGCTGCGTCTTTGATCTTTCTATTAGGAATGGATGGAGTGACGGCTCAGGCATTGCTCATTGCCAGTTCGTATCCATGTTCACGCAATACGGCGCTGTATGCGCTCGAGTATGACTGCCACCCCGATTACGCCGCCCAGGCAGTGCTGGTGTCGACCTTGTTGAGCGCCATTACCGTGACAGGCACAGTATATGCGGCCCGCCTGCTGTTTCCGATTGGCGGATGAAAACGGGGGCAAGTTGTCGTCGACCTCCAATCGTGCAAAAATCCCGGGGGATCGACGACAATGTTTTTTTGCGTCAAACTCCTACAGCCAACGCGGCTAGACCGTATTGACAGAATTTTTGAAACGTGATATTCTGAAAACAGCTCAGAGAGAAAAAGCTTGATTTGATGCGTATGGTTTGGGTTTTTATCGTACCTATGAGGGATTGAAACTGTGCTTTTTCGCTTATTGGCGTATAGGAGCCGCAGGTTTTTATCGTACCTATGAGGGATTGAAACTCACTGAAATCAATCAAGGACCAAAAGCGGAATATTGTTTTTATCGTACCTATGAGGGATTGAAACTCCTCCGTCCGCTCCCGTTGTTCCTCGAGGTATTCGTTTTTATCGTACCTATGAGGGATTGAAACACCCTAGACTTGCTTTCTTCCAACCCCCTTAGAAAGGTTTTTATCGTACCTATGAGGGATTGAAACCCGGGTTAGTTCCTTCACGCGCTTCTTGGCGTATTCCGTTTTTATCGTACCTATGAGGGATTGAAACACATATAAAACCTCCTCCTTTTTTTATTGAATGTGTTTTTATCGTACCTATGAGGGATTGAAACCCAGTGTCCCCAAGAAGGACTTCGTAATCGTTTTCGTTTTTATCGTACCTATGAGGGATTGAAACTCCTACTCGCCCTGGTCCGCAGGACTCTCACCTGCTTCGTTTTTATCGTACCTATGAGGGATTGAAACGCGAAAATTCGCCCACATTTCTTCACAATCCGTAGGTTTTTATCGTACCTATGAGGGATTGAAACGCCGGTAGACCAACGTATTCAGGAACAATAATATATTCAGTTTTTATCGTACCTATGAGGGATTGAAACATATAAAACGCCACCCCGTCTTAAGACGGAGTGACGTGTTTTTATCGTACCTATGAGGGATTGAAACTAGAAGGCTGAATTTCAACGATTTTTTGAAACGTACAGGTTTTTATCGTACCTATGAGGGATTGAAACAAATTTAGGACTACTTTTTTCAGTTTGCCTATGATCCGTTTTTATCGTACCTATGAGGGATTGAAACTGTGAAGTCGCTGATCCAGCGAGACATGGAAGGAGGCCAGTTTTTATCGTACCTATGAGGGATTGAAACTGCTTTCATTGTGAAACCTCCCATCGATCAGCTGGAAGTTTTTATCGTACCTATGAGGGATTGAAACAAAATCGTGTACCGATGGAACCCGTCAACGATGATGAACGTTTTTATCGTACCCATGAGGAACTGAAACTGTCTCCTGCCACAGCTGAACCACCGCTGAGTTCAGCTTGTTTTACCGCTCGACATAGGAAAAGGACAAATGCGAAATGGCACATGCCAAAAAAACGCGGGGGGAAACAAGAAGGAATTCGGCCGCGAAGGGCGAATACAGTACGGTGAATCCGACATTGCAGGGAGGGAAAACGTGGCGAAGAAGCGAATTGACCATGACCGGTTGTTCAAAGAGCTGCTGTCGACATTTTTTGAGGAGTTTTTGCTTCTTTTCTTTCCCGACGTGTACGAGTACATTGACGTTCACCATCTCTCTTTCCTCTCCGAGGAACTGTTCACCGATGTGACGGCCGGAGAGAAGCACCGCGTCGACTTGTTGGTCGAAACAAAGGTGAAAGGGGAAGACGGGCTCGTCATTGTCCATGTCGAGCATCAAAGCTACACCCAGCGGACCTTCCCCGAGCGAATGTTCCTCTACTTCAGCCGCTTGTTTCAAAAATACCGCCGCCGCATTCTCCCGATCGCCATCTTCAGCTATGACGAACAATACGACGAACCTTCCTCATTGGTCATGCAGTTTCCGTTTTTGACCGTTCTTGACTTCCGCTTTTTGACGGTGGAGCTATGCAAACTGCCGTGGCGCGCGTACATCCGCCATGCCAACCCTGTCGCCGCTGCCTTGCTAAGCAAAATGGGGTATAATGAAGATGAGAAAGTCGACGTGAAAAAGGAATTTTTGCGCATGCTCGTCCGCCTTGAGCTGGATGAAGCGAAACAGCGGCTGTTGTTCGGTTTTTTCGAGACGTATTTGCGGTTATCCGAAGAGGAGGAAATCCAACTGCGACACGAGGTGAGCCAAATGGAGACGAAGGAAGCAAAGCGTGTGATGGAACTCATCGTCTCATACGAACAGCGGGGGATGGAAAAGGGAATCCAACAAGGAATCGAACAGGGGATGAAGCAAGGACGCCAACAAGGGATCGAGGAAGGGAAGCTCGACGTGGTGAAGAGAATGCTGGCGAAAGGGTACGATGTCGACACGATCCACGAACTGACTGGGCTGCCGGTCGAGATGATTGAAAAGGTGAGGCAGTAAGTCGGATGCCCCCTGGCTAGAGCGAACGTCGCCGCCCGCAATGGCGTCAAATCCCTCATAAAGGGCGGCGGCCGTCTTGTTAGAGCCTTCGGACGTTTCGTTCCCAGGGGAGGTTTTTGGAAACGCCGTGTTTTGGGAACTTTTTCGATTTATCTTAATTAGGCGAGAAGACTCCCACTTCAACGAAGCGAAGCGGAGTAAGTGGGAGATGAATCGCCTTAACTATATTTTGCTGAAAATAGGATAGATTCAGTAAAATATAGTATAATATAGTTAGATGGGAGGTGAAAAAATGTATTTTTGTATCAAACAACAGCTAAATGGTTTGACCAAAGAAGAATACTTGACTCTTCGAGAACTGTGCCATATTGCCAAGAACATGTACAACGTCGGATTGTACAATGTCAGACAATACTATTTTGAACACAAGGAATTTCTTAATTATGAGAAAAATTATCATCTTGCAAAAACTAACGAAAACTATAAGCTGTTAAACAGCAACATGGCACAGCAAATTTTAAAAAAGGTCAATGAAGCCTTTAAATCTTTCTTTGGTTTGATCAGTCTTGCCAAACAAGGAAAATATGACCACAAGGCTATCAGTATTCCAAAATATCTTAAAAAAGATGGCTTTCATTCACTGATCATTGGCCAGATTCGTATAGACGGCAACAAATTCACGATACCGTATTCTCGCCTATTTAAAAAGACTCACAAGCCTATCACGATAACGATTCCGCCTGTGTTACTGGATAAAAAGATTAAGCAGATTGAAATCATTCCTAAGCATCATGCCAGGTTCTTTGAGATTCAGTACAAATATGAAATGCCTGAAGATCAAAGAGAATTAAATGACCAAAAAGCACTGGCAATTGATTTAGGATTAAACAATGTTGCCACTTGTGTCACATCAGACGGCAGATCATTCATCATTGATGGGCGGAGATTAAAAAGTATCAATCAATGGTTTAACAAAGAAAATGCCAGACTTCAAAGCATAAAAGATAAGCAAAAAATCAAAGGCACCACTCGTAAACAGGCTTTGCTTGCTATGAATCGCAATAATAAAGTGAATGATTATATCAACAAGACTTGCCGTTACATCATTAACTACTGTATTGAAAATCAAATTGGCAAACTTGTCATTGGCTATGCGGAAACATGGCAACGCAATATTAATCTAGGAAAAAAGACAAATCAAAACTTTGTCAATATTCCTCTCGGTAACATAAAAGAAAAACTAGAATATCTTTGTAAATTTTACGGCATTGAATTCTTGAAACAGGAAGAATCATATACGTCTCAAGCCAGCTTTTTTGACGGCGATGAGATTCCTGAATATAATGCCGACAATCCAAAAGAATATAAGTTCAGCGGCAAACGTATTAAGCGCGGCTTGTATCGAACAAAGTCTGGCAAACTAATTAATGCTGATGTCAATGGCGCATTAAACATCTTAAAGAAAAGTAAAGCTGTAGACCTGAGTGTCTTATGCTCTAGCGGCGAAGTGGACACGCCTCAAAGAATAAGGATTGCTTGAAGCAGTCAAACTTCTTTGGAAGCCCCCACTTCAAATTTTCGCTAGAAAATTAAGTGGGGGTAGTTCACGAACGGCGTTTTTCTTTTATGATCAGTCTTCTAATTTTTTACCGTTTTCTCACGAATTTAACATAAATTAGCCAGAAGTCCTCCACCTCTATAGGTGGGGGATGAATGGCGTTCGGTTTTTCTGTTTTTCTCTTTCTTTTTTGGATGACAATAGAATACAATAAACATAGGAGGTGAAACCATGTATCGAACGCTGAAAACCCGTTTTCGGGCAAAGAAAGAAGTTATCCAAAAACTCAGAAATTATCCAATTGGTCGTTTGGAAAACTATTTGATTATCTCAAATACAAATTGAATGCCGAAGGCATTGAAATAGAGAAAAAAGATGAAAGTTACACATCGCAAACATGCCCTGTTTGCGGGAAGAAGAATACATCTTCTTCTAGAAATTATACATGTCAATGCGGATACAAACAACACCGTGATATCCATGGGGCAATGAATTTATTTGCCAAAGTATATTATGGTGAAATCCGCCCATTGGAATTTACGGTCAAACCGTTTACGTATCGACGGATTGCTTAGGTATGAAGTCGTAGATGGCGAGTTCCCGCCCTTGAGTATCATGGATACTCATGTTGCCTGTGGCTCCCAACGGGACGGGTGCCAGGTGTTGCCTGCAGATAGGCTGCCAACCAGCCTATCATGCATCCACCTCCGAAGGGGAAACAGGAAACTCCTACTTCTGTAAGTAGGAGAGGTTCATAAACCATAAAAACAGCTAAAATAACGACACCTATAAAAAGGTAGCCTAAAATAGACGTCATGGTAGTCAGCATGTCCCATTCTCCTTTTTGTTAATTGGTATCGGTATACAATTGTGCTTGTGAAGCTCTAATAAACTCATTATGTTCTTCTGCGGCTTTCACAGATGTTTCAGAAACGCCAAACGATAATGTAGAAAATACTAAAACAAACGACAGGTAAAAATAGGTATTTGTTCATAAAAATGAATCAATGCATTGCTTAGTGCAAAATGAAAGTACAATCTATGAAGCCGTTTGGCGCGATCCATTCGGGCGGAATGACATCACTCGATCGGCAAGCTGTCACGGCCGTATACCATTCATTGATTTTTAGATTTCAAACAAAAACTATTGTAAACCGCTTTCACTTGGTTTATAATAAAGCTAAACCGGTTTATGAAAACGCTTTTGAACTAAATCGATTTAGTACGAGAGAGGGATCCCTTTTGAAAAAAGTAACGATGGCCGATGTCGCGAAATTGGCCAACGTTTCGAAAAGCACCGTGTCGCAATACTTAAATAAGCGCTATGAATATATGAGCGAGGAGACGAGACAACGCATCGCCGAGGCGATTGAAGAGCTTGGGTATCAGCCGAACATCATCGCCCGCAGTTTGAAGCAAAAGACGACAGCGACCATTGGCGTGATTGTTTTTAATATGCTTCATATGATGACAACGCAAGTGCTGCACGCCATTGAAGAGGAATGCCAAAAGCGCGGGTTTCAAGTCATTGTCTGCAATTCCGGCGATGATCCGGACAAGGAAAAAACATATGTTGATACGCTGCTGGCGAAGCAAGTGGACGGGTTGATCGTGTTTCCAACAGGGAAGAACGAGGACGTCTACCGCCGTCTTGTCGAGGAACGGTTTCCGCTTGTGTTTGTCGACCGGATGGTGCCGGGAGTGGAGGCAGACAGCGTGCTTCTTGATAATGCAGGTGCAGCGGAAATGGCGGTTCAGTATTTCGCTTCCTATGGCCGCGATCGGATTGCGATTGTCACCCCGCCGCTTGTCTCTTACAACGTGCCGCGGATGGAGCGGTTGGAAGGGTTTCGGGCGGCCATGGAGAAAAGGGGATTTGAAGTCGGCGATCAAAACGTCATCGCCGCTGAACCTGCCGCGCTGCCTGGGGAGCTGAAGAAGCGGTTCGTGGAACCGAAGCGGCCCAATGCCTTGTTTGCGATCAACGACTTGACGTTGATGGGGGTTTTGCGGTTTGTGAAAGACGCAGGGGTTCGTGTGCCGGATGAGGTGGCGATCATCAACATCGATGATGTGCCGTTTGCCGATATTTACACGCCGGCGCTGACAACCATCGCCCAGCCGACGTTTGCGATGGGGAAGAAAGCAGCCGAGCGCGTGTTTGAACAAATGAAAGCGAAAAAAGCCGACGGTCCGCGCGTATTTCGTTTCTCCCCGGTATTGATGGAACGGACATCGATCAAACGGGAGAAGAAGTGAAGAAGGGAGGAGAAACGATGGCGATTCATGGGGACGTCGTCATTGGGATTGATATCGGGACGACAAGCACGAAAGCGGTCGTGTTTGACGGGCGGGGGAAGGTGCTGGCTTCTCACGCTGTCGACTATCCGATCATCCAGCCGCATCCGGGATTTGCCGAGCAGGATCCCGATGAACTGTTCGCGGCGGTCGTTCAAGCGGTTGGGGCGGTGACGGTCCGCCACGGCATCCGCCCAGAACAAGTGAAAGCGATGGGTTTGAGTGCGGCGATGCACTCGATTATGGCGCTTGACGAGTCGGGCCGGCCGCTCACCCGCCTTCTCATCTGGGCGGACAACCGAAGCGTGGCTCAAACGGAGCGGCTGTTGAAAGAACAGAACGGACTTGATATTTATCGGCGGACGGGGACGCCGATCCATCCGATGTCGCCGCTATCGAAATTGCTTTGGCTCAAGGAAGAGCAGCCGGACGTATTTCAGCAAGCACGGCGGTTTGTGTCGGTGAAAGATTACGTGTTGCACCGTCTGTATGGCGACTATGTCGCTGACCATTCCATGGCATCGGCGACGGGTTTATTCCGATTGGACACGCTCGATTGGGACGAGGAGGCGCTCGCCCTTGTCGGCATCCGCCGCGACCAGCTGCCGCGGCTCGTTCCCGCCACGCATATCATGACTGGCATGAAAAGAGAATGGGCGGAAAAAATGGGAGTCGCTCCGGATGTGCCTGTTGTCATTGGGGCGAGCGACGGCGTGCTCGCCAACGTCGGCGTCGGGGCGGTGCTCCCAGGTGAAGCGGCCATTACGATCGGGACGAGCGGAGCGGTGCGGACAATCACTGCTGCACCGACAACCGATGAAAAAGGGCGGACGTTTTGTTATGCGTTGACGCCTGGCTATTGGGTCGTCGGCGGGCCGACGAACAACGGCGGCATCTTGCTTCGCTGGCTGCGCGACGAGTTCGGCGCCCACGAGCGGGAAGTGGCGAAAAAGCTCGGCATCGATCCGTATGAGTTGTTGACGAAATACGCGGAACGCGTCCCGCCTGGATCCGAGGGGCTGGTGTTTTTGCCGTTTTTGTCGGGCGAGCGGGCGCCGTACTGGAACGCGAACGCGCGTGGGACGTTTTTTGGCCTTGGCCTTCATCATAAGCGCGAGCATTTCATCCGCGCTGTCATGGAAGGCGTCTGCTTCAGCATCGTATCGGTAGCGCTCGCCATCCGCGATGTGACCGGGCCAATGACCGAAATCCGCGTCTCGGGCGGATTCGCCAAGTCGCCGTTTTGGCGGCAAATGCTTTCTGATATGCTCGGCAAACCGCTCATCGTGCCGCAAACGCATGAAGCGTCGGCGCTAGGGGCGGCTGCCGTGGCGCTTTACGCGTTAGGCGAGCTGCCGTCGCTGGAAACGGTGAAAACGTGGATCGACACGACAGCCCGTCATGAACCAAAGGAAGAACATACGCTCATTTACGCTGAACTGTTTGATTTGTATGCCCGCTTGTATGAGCGGTTGAAAGAGGAGTTTAACATCATCGCTGCGTTTCAGCGGCGGAGTGGAGAATATCATTTTTGAACTAAATCGGTTTATTAGCGGAAGAGAATGAGTTTGCAAGCAACGCTTTCCCTTTCGTTTCTCTATACAGTTGAGGCGACTTTGATGAACAGGAGGAAGAAAAATGTCTGACTCAGCATTGATCCTTATCGTCATTGCCGGGATTAGTTTACTATTGTTTTTAATTATTCGTTCAAAGCTTCACGCATTTGTTGCTTTGTTGCTCGTTAGTTTGCTTGTCGGCGCAGCTGCTGGCATGCCGCTAGACAAAGTTATCGAGTCGATTCAAAACGGGATGGGCGGCACACTCGGCTTTGTGGCAGTGGTTGTTGGATTAGGCGCTATGTTTGGGCAAATGCTAGAAGTATCTGGAGGAGCCGAGCGGCTCGCTCAGACGCTCATCAATAAGTTTGGGGAGGATAAAGCGCAATGGGCGCTCGGTCTAACAGGGTTTATTGTGGCGATTCCAGTCTTTTTTGATGTTGGTTTCATTATTCTCGTTCCCATTGTCTATGGCTTGGCGCGGAAAACAGGACGTTCGCTTTTGTATTATGGCATCCCGCTTTTAGCCGGACTAGCTGTCACACATAGTTTCGTACCGCCAACGCCAGGTCCGATTGCTGTTGCAGATTTGATTGGCGCTGATCTTGGATGGGTCATTTTATTTGGTTTTATCGCTGGTCTCCCAGCGATGATTGTAGCTGGCCCGCTGTTTGGAAAGTATATTGCTAAAAAAATTCACGCTACCATTCCAGAGTATATGGATATGAAAGAAAAGCAATGGGAGAAGGATCTCCCGGGGTTTGGGACGATTGCTGGCATCATCTTTATTCCACTCGTGTTGATTTTGTTGAATACGGTTTCAGGAGTTGTTTTGCCAGAAGGAAATGGGGTAAGGGTGTTTTTAACCTTTTTAGGTCATCCGTTTGTTGCACTGACGATTTCGACATTGTTGGCGTTTTACTTGCTTGGACAAAAAAGGGGATTCACCAAGCAAGAAGTGCAAGATATTGCGACGAAATCATTGGAACCAGCCGGCATTATTATTCTTGTCACTGGAGCTGGGGGAGTGTTCAAACAAATTTTGATTGACTCTGGCGTCGGAAAAGTACTAGCTGACATGATGGCATCCTCTTCCTTGCCGCCGATTGTTTTGGCGTTTCTCATCGCTGCGATCGTCCGTGTTTCTCAAGGTTCGGCAACTGTAGCCATGGTAACAGCTGCTGGCCTGATAGCGCCGTTAATTGAAACACTTGGATTAAGCGGTCCGATTTTAGGAATGATTGTTATTGCTATCGCTGCTGGGGCAACGATCCTTTCACACGTCAACGACTCTGGTTTTTGGCTCGTCAACCGTTATTTCGGCCTCGATGTGAAAGATACGCTGAAATCGTGGACGGTCATGGAGACGTTGATCGCTCTCGTTGGGTTTGCCGTTGTATTGGTTTTGAGTTTGTTTGTGGCATAAAAAATGGAGTAAAGAAGATGATCTGGATAGAGGGTGTCTCAAAAGCAACGAGACACCCTTTCTTACTATGAAATATACGCTGAGCGACTTTGCGGTTCTATATCTCGTGTTCCATCGGAGATCAATGGTTTTTGAGTCACTATATATTCAAAAGGCACAGTACTTCCATGGCAAGTGCAGCGAAAAATACTTTTTTGATTGAGAAAATTATTTACGGAAGAAAATGGTTTGTTTTCATCAAGCCGCTTTTACCTACCATCAAGCCATTTCACAAGCAACAGCTCATCCCGAATCGGAATGCCATCAGCGCTCATCAACGGAATGCTTGGCTTGATTCGCCGCGCCTTGTCGACAGCGTTCGGAAAGACATTCACAATTTGGTAGCCGCGCTTTTGGTAGAAACGAAGCGCATGCAAGTTGTCGTTGGTGGTGATCAGTTGAACAGCGGTGCACCTTTGTTGTCTCGCCCATGTCTCCGCCTCATGCAAAAGGGTGCTGCCGACGCCGCGGTTTTCCATTATGCTGTCTAGCGAGATGATCTCGCATTCGTTTCCGCGAATCACAAACGTAATGAGCCCGATGATCCGCTGTCCATTCTCGACAGCCGCAAATCCATCCAGTTCGCTGCAGTTATAGATGCCGGTCGAGACAACCATTTGGGGACTTCCCCAATGGTTGGTGAAAAACTGGTTGACCATGGCGCGGTTCAATTGTTTGATTGGAACGATGTTCAAAGCATTCCTCCTCCTTTTATCCATAAGACTTGCACTTGCGTGTGTAGCGGGTCACCCCCATCCCCTCTTGTGTCAAAGGGCCGAGTCTTTTTGCATCATCGCGCGTTGAAACGATTGAAAAACAGCAAAGGAAATGAATGTTAGCACAATCCCTGCCATATATGGCAAACTGGACTTTAAGGTGAACAGCCAGCCGGCGATCGCCGGACCGCCGATGCGGCCGAGCGAATCGAACGAGGATAAGACGCCTGTTGCGCTTCCTTGGCCGTCCGCCGTATATTTCGTCAACAACGCGGAGACGCACGGGCGGATGACGCCGTTGCCAATGCCGAAAATGGTTAAATAGAGCGCGGCTGTCCAAAAGCTGTGAACGAATAAAATGAGAAAAAAGCCAACTGCTGACAAGAACAGCCCGACACGAATGACAGCTCCTTCTCCGAATGAGCGGATCAGTTTTCCAAGCAGCCCTCCTTGGACGATGGCCCCTGCAAGCCCCATGATCATGAAAATGTAACCGAGCTCCGTCGACGAAAGCCCCGCTCGTTCAGCGGCAAAATAGGCGAACGTCGCTTCAAGTCCGGCGAGGGAAAACGTTGTGATCAGCTGCAGTAAGTATAGGCGCGCTACAGGCCCTTGGAGGGCGGCCGCAAGCGATGGCCGCTTTGTTCGTATATTCATTCGTTTTTCTCTCGGAAGCGACTCATGCAAGAAAACGAAAACGAATAGAGCGGTCAAGAGCGCCAAGCTGCCTGCAATCCAAAACGGAGCGGTTAAGCTCGTTTTTGAAAATATGCCGCCGATCCCCGGTCCGAAAATAAATCCAAGCCCGACAGCCGCTCCGATCATCCCCATTCCTTTGCCCCGGTCTTCTTCCGTTGTCACATCTGCGACGTACGCCATAGCGGCCGGCATCGTGGCCGCCGATAGACATCCGCCGATGATGCGAGCGGCAAACAACATCCAAAGTTTTGTCGCGACGGCGAGCAAGAAAAACGAAAGGGCCAAACCGAAAATGCCGACAAGCAGCATCGGCTTTCGTCCATAGCGGTCCGATAAATTCCCCCACATCGGCGCAAATAAAAATTGCATGAGCGAATACACGGCCATTAGCCAACCGAGTTGTGTTGGCGTCGCGCCGATTGTTTCCGCGTAAAATGGAAGGACAGGGATAATGATGCCAAACCCGGCCATGACCAAAAACATCACGAGAAACAAAAGCGATAAACCGCGGCGATTGCCCATGATCATCATCTCCACGATATGGTTTGCCTCTTTCATCATAATGGAAAGACAGGCATTTTTCAAAGCAGATCGCACCTCGCTTGGCCATTCCGACGAGGCTGGGATCACTCCCGAATGTCATCCACAAACCATTTCCCTTCATCCCCATTGACAATGGAAGCGGTTTTCGCGAGACTGAAGGTAAACGGTTCGACAAACAATGAAGCGGACTTTGGACCGGCATCCGCCCAGGGTGCGAAACGACAAACACGCATGGGAGAGAATGGTGCATGATGACCAAAAACGAAATCCAAAAGTGGGTAAAGGAATTCCCGCTGCTTGAAACGATCATGGCGGCCGAAGAGGTGTTTTGGCGCAATCCAAAATATCACGCGTTTGCGCAAGCCATTCGAACGATTCCTTTACGCGAACGCGATGTCAAGGAGGCGGAAGAACGATTGCGCCGCTTTGCCCCCTACATCGCGAAAGTGTTTCCCGAGACGCAGCCAGCCCATGGCATCATCGAATCCCCTTTAGTCCGGATTCCGAACATGCAACGGCGTTTAGAAAAGATGTTTCAGACCAACATTGAGGGTGAGCTGTTGCTAAAATGCGACAGCCATCTCCCGATTTCCGGGTCGATCAAAGCGAGAGGGGGAATCTACGAGGTTCTGAAACATGCGGAAGACCTCGCGCTCGCCAACGGGATGATCACCATAGGAGACGACTATGCGGTCATGGACAGCGAGAAATTCAGGCAATTCTTTTCCCGCTATTCTCTGGTCGTCGGTTCGACAGGGAACTTGGGCTTGAGCATCGGCATCATCGGGGCAAAGCTTGGATTCCGCGTCACCGTTCATATGTCAGCCGATGCGAAACAATGGAAAAAAGACTTGTTGCGAAGTAAAGGGGTCACCGTCATCGAACATCTCACCGATTACAACAAAGTGGTGGAAGAGGCGCGAAGACAGTCCGCCGAGGATCCAACGTCGTATTTTATCGATGATGAAAACTCGATCCATCTGTTTTTAGGCTATGCGGTGGCGGCGTTTCGGCTGAAAAAGCAATTAGAGGACATGAACATCACGGTTGATGAAACCCATCCGCTCTTTGTATATCTTCCTTGCGGCGTCGGCGGCGGTCCGGGTGGGGTGACGTTTGGCCTAAAGCTCGTGTACGGCGATCATGTCCATTGCTTTTTCGCTGAGCCGACGCATTCGCCTTGCATGCTGCTTGGGTTGATGACAGGAGAGCACGACCGCGTGTCGGTGCAAGATTTTGGCCTCGATAACAAGACGGAAGCCGACGGGCTGGCGGTGGGCCGGCCGTCGAGGTTGGTGGGGAACATGCTTGAGAACGTCATCAGCGGCGTCTATACGGTGGACGATTCGACGCTTTACCGCTTGCTCGCGGCTATGGTTGAAACGGAGGAAATCTATTTAGAGCCGTCCGCATTGGCGGGAGTGGAGGGGCCTGTTCGGTTGTTTCGTGATTTGGCGGGGCAAACGTACGTAGAGGCAAACGGTTTGAAAGAAAAGATGAAAAACGCCGTCCATATTGGCTGGGCGACAGGCGGAAGCATGGTGCCAAAGGATGTGATGGAGGCCTATTATCGGGAAGGCGTGCGCATCGAAACGATGACAGGGAACGGTTTTTCTGAAGGACGATAAGATCATTCCATGGAGTGCTGCGCGAAGACGCGAGATGTTGGAGGGATTGAATGAAAAGCGAAAAGGAAAAGATGGTGGCGGGACACTTGTACAGCCCCGCCGATTTGGAGCTCGTCAAGGAACGAGAGCGGGCGCGGCGGCTCGTTCGTTTGTATAATGAAACCGCCAACGCGGTCGTTGGCGGAAACCCGGCGAAAGTGATCAAATGGCTCAAATAGCCCAAGGCCGCGCCCCGCGCAAAGCATGTGCGGGGCGTTTGGTTGCATCATCCTTCTTTGTTACGCCCACTGCACTGCCACCGCCCGAACGGGCGAACCGTCGCAGCCAGGCAAGGAAAGGGGGAGGGCAATAATATACGGGTCATCAAAATCGATCTGATCGAAGTTCGCGAAATTTTCCCCGATCACCCCGTTGGCGCCAAGAATGAGCTCGTGAGCGCGGAACGAAGAGCCGTCGGGCGGGTCGATGTTGAGCGCGTCGATGAAAAACGTCCGCACGCCCCGCTCCAGCATTGCTTCAATCACATCCGGCGCGACGTACGGATGATGGAAATACCGCTTTGTTCCGGCGTATTGCGACCAGCCGGTATGAAACAACACAATGGTTCCCGGCGACAGCTTCGGGATATACGGAGCGGCATCGGCCATCGTCACCGCTTCGCCTTCCGCTTTTCCGGTGGCATTGATCACGGCGCCGCGGCCAAGAAAATACGTGAGCGGCACGTCATCGAGCCGCCAACCGTGTTCGTAAAAGTGAAACGGCGCATCCACATGCGTGCCGCTGTGCGACCCAAGCACAAGGCGGCTGACGTGATAGCCGTCTTGGGCGAACGTCGCCGCCGGTTCGATTTTCGGCTTCGGATCCCCCGGGTACACCGGAGTTTGGGCCGTGATCGGCATGGTGAGGTCGATGATTTTTTTGATGATCATTTCCCGGTATCCTTTCAAGAAAATATTGGCTGCATCCATCATATAACGAAAACATATGGGAAAGAAAGATAGACTCCCATGACCAAAAATTTTGTCACCATCGGAGGAATGAAAATATCCCTATGTTGAACGCTGCCACTTTACGCATTTTGGAGTTCGGGTATTTTCAGGATAGAGAATTGGTTGATGTCGGGCGGAAGAAAAAATAATTGCCCTGTGTTGCAACATTGGGAGCTCATCCGGTGAACAGTAGAACCGGTATGGTGAACCTATTCACTGTTTTTGTCGACCAATGGCCTACTTAGTTGTGCTGTCTACAAGCCATTGTTCTTGACCAGGTGTAGCCTCTTCTTGTTTGAACATTGTCACAAGCGAGGAAATACATCACCATCAGCAAGCATTTTGCGGTAAAGTGAGCCTTACAGACTTTAGAATGAGACTGCCGTTTGCGCTTGCCATGATGGCACAAAAAATGCTTAAAGATGTAACAGCAGGCTCAATCATCATCTATTGAAATAAGAGGAAAAAGAAGGATTTTTGGGCATGATGGCGAATGAAACAAATAAGCAGGGCGTGTGGGATATATAACAAAGGGGGATGCGTTGGCTAAAGCTGTATGCCCAAAATAAGGAAAGGGTGAAATAGATGGAAACAGCGGTACAGAAACAGAAATTATACATCAACGGCGAATGGCGGGAAGCCAAGTCGTACACTGAGCTGAAATCGCCATACTCACGCGAGACGATTGCCGAAATTCCGACAGCGACAGAAGAAGAAGTCGATGAAGCCATTGCCGCGGCATACGCCGCGCGGCAAACGATGGCGGCCATGCCAGCGCATGAACGAGCCGCCATTTTAGAGCGGGTCGTCGAGCAGCTGAAAGAGCGGCAGGAAGAAGCGGCAAGGTTGATCGCCTTGGAAGCAGCCAAACCGATCACCACGGCGAAAGGGGAAGTCGCCCGCACGATCCAAACGTACAAATTCGCCGCCGAAGAAGCCAAACGCATTCATGGGGAAACACTGCCGCTTGACGCCGCGCCGGGTGGGGAAAATCGCATCGCCTTGACGGTCCGCGAGCCGATCGGCGTCATCGGGGCGATTACGCCGTTTAACTTCCCGATGAACTTGGTCGCCCATAAACTTGGCCCGGCCATCGCCTCGGGCAACACAGTTGTGTTAAAACCAGCCAGCCAAACGCCGCTGTCCGCCTATTTTATCGCCGAACTGTTCGAAAAAGCCGGTTTGCCGAAAGGGGCGCTCAACGTCGTCACGGGAAGCGGCCGCACGGTCGGCGACAAAATCGTCACCGACCCGCGCATCAGCATGATCACCTTCACCGGCAGCCCGGAAGTCGGCATCGCGATCCGCAATAAAGCTGGCTTAAAGCGGGTGACGCTCGAGCTCGGCTCGAACTCGGCCGTGATCGTCGATGAACAGGTCGATCTTGACCGCATCATCCCGCGTTGCGTATTTGGCGCGTTCACGTTCCAAGGGCAAGTGTGCATTTCGCTCCAGCGCGTCTATGTCCATGAAAAACGCTATGACGAGTTCGTTGAAAAATTCGTCGCTGCCGCGAGACGGTTGAAAACAGGCGACCCGCTCGATCCAGCCACCGATGTGTCGGCGTTAATCACGCCAAACGATGTCGACCGCGCGCTTGCTTGGATTGAAGAGGCGAAACAAGGCGGCGCGAATGTCGTCCTTGGCGGCGAGCGCGACGGCAACATTTTGCTTCCAACGGTCATTGTCGATGCTGAACCGACAATGAAAGTGTCATGCCAAGAAGTGTTCGCCCCGATCGTCTTGATCAACCGCGTCCGCTCGATCGACGAAGCGATTGCGCTTGTCAACGACTCGCGCTACGGTTTGCAGGCGGGCATCTATACCGATAACGTCCATACCGCGTGGAAAGCGGCGAAGCAGTTGCACGTCGGCGGCGTGTTGATCAACGACATCCCGACGTTCCGCGTCGACCATATGCCATACGGCGGCGTGAAAGAAAGCGGGTTCGGCCGCGAAGGGATCCGCTATGCGATCGAGGAAATGACGGAGTTGAAGTTGATTATTTTCAACGAAAACTAAAATTATAGATGGAAAAAGTTGGGGTAAATGAGGATTCCGATTGGAGATGGGTTGTTTCCTTTGTTTGCGTGGCTTCTGCCGTTTGTGCTGTTTGTGGCAGTTAATATGGATCGCCTTCTCCATCGGGAGTATGGGGTGCCGGCTCGAACGGATCGAGCGGCTGCTTGCTGCTTTAGGCGAGGAGAAAGGACGGCTGTAAAGAAAGCAGGCAAACATACACGGTAAAATGCAATGAAAGGGAGGGTGCCTTGACTGCGGGCACCCAGTTTTTCATGCACAAAAAAGGAATTTTGCCCTCCGATCGGGAAATGAATAAATGAATGATGATTCAGAGGGGGAGAACGATGGAAACAGTTGTTTTGACATTTGACCAAAACAAAGCAATACTGGAACTCAATCGCCCGCAGGCGCTCAATGCGATGGATGTACAAATGTTGCATGAGCTCGTCGACGCGCTGCGGAAAATCAAGGAAAGCGACGCTTCCGTTGTCGTCATTCGCGGCAGAGGAAGAGGATTTTCGGCTGGGGGCGATATTAAGACGATGCTCGCTGTCGATGATCCAAACCAGTTTCAGACGGTGATGAATACGATTCGGGAGATGATCATGCTCTTGTATACGATGCCGAAAATCACCGTTTCCCTCATCCATGGCCCAGCGGCCGGCCTTGGATTCAGCTTTGCCTTGGCGAGCGATTACCTCATCGCCACGAAAGAAGCACGCTTGGCGATGAATTTCATCGGCATCGGTCTCGTCCCTGACGGCGGCGGGCATTTCTTCTTGGCCCAGCGGGTCGGCACGGCGAAAGCCAAACAGATCATTTGGGAAGGAAAACCGATGAGCGCGGACGAAGCGCAGCAGCTCGGGCTGATTGACTTCATCGTCGAAGATGAACAACAGGCGGAACAAGCAATCGCTTCCTTGCAAGAAAAACCGCTTCAAGCCATGATCGCCACGAAAATGTTGTACGTCGAACAAACAAAAGAAGATTTGCTTCGCGTGCTCGAACTCGAAACCGACGCCCAACAGCGCATGCGGCAAACCGAAGACCACCGCGAAGGCGTCCGCGCCTTTTTAGAAAAGCGGAAGCCGGTGTTTCGGGGGAGGTAAGAGGGATTGAGACAACAAACTCCTGCCTGACTGCGCTTGTGTGCATCTTGGCAGGAGTCTCCTTTGTTCGTTGAGTTTTATGAACGTTCCAAACAGGAAATAAAACATCGATTTCATTGTGCGATTTTGACATACAAAATTTAAAAATAATACTGTAGATGAGCATTTTTCATTACAATAATTTCCATGGTTAGAGAGACAAACAGGGTACCCCTTACGCGATACGGAGCTGTTTTTTGATCACATCAATGGGAATCTCTTGCTTTGCAGCGTCATAAATGAACTCGACGACGCTGTGGTCTTTCCGCGACCGAAGAAGCTCCAGCCCGGTGGAGAGGTTTTGTCGGGATTCGGCGATGCTGTACACGCAGGAGAGCAGCACCACCGCCCAATACCGTTTCACCGCCCGAATGTGGCGAACGCGGTATCCATCCAGCTTCAGTTGATCTTTCGCCTGCCGGAAAAAGCACTCGATCGTCCAGCGCTGGGCGTAGTAACGCAAGATGTCTTCGTCCCCGAGTTCCCGGTCGGTGCTCAAGATGCAATGAAGATGTTCCGGCGCCATCGGCTGATCCGCCTTCCAAGCCAGCAGCACCACCGCGTCATCGAGGCCATGGATGGCCCCCTCATAGCGATACACGCGATAACGCTCCTGCCCCACCGTGACGAGGCGGGTGTCTTTGGACTCGATATAGCGGGCAAACTGCTTGGCTTGGATGGCGATGCCTTTCGGGTAGAGAATCCGGTTCGTCTTGAGCATCGCGATGACATGGAATCCCTGTTTCAGACAGGCTTCGATGAGCTTTTTGGACGGATACCACGAATCCATGAGCACATACACCGGCTGAGCCCGCTTCACCTTGAGCGAGCATTCCCGTTAGGAGCTTTTCCGGGGACTTGATCAAAAAAAGCCCTCTTGGTATGATACAGGGGTGTCAACCACATCACTCACCATACCAAGGAGGACTTCAGATGAATTGTACACAAAACTATAAAATTGATCAAGTAACCGAACAAACGCTTGTCGTGGGTATTGATATCGCGAAACGAACCCACTACGCCTGCTTCGTGGATGACCGGGGGCGCGTGCTTCGCAAATCGTTCCCGATCTTCCAGTCGAAAGAGGGGTTTCAACAGCTGTATAAAGCGATTCAGGGGGCGATGCAAGCGTTCGGGAAGTCAGAGGTGATCGTCGCCGTGAGCCGACCGGGCACTACTGGTTGAACCTGGCCTACTTCCTCGAGGAGCACGGGATCCCGTTGGTCATGGTCAACCCGGCGCATGTGTGCCGGTCGAAAGAACTTGATGACAACCTGCCGACGAAACACGACGCCAAAGACGCCCTGGTCATTGCCAGACTGGCAAAAGACGGACGATTCCTCGTTCCCCGGCTGCTGCACGAGATTGAAGCCGATTTGCGCGTGGGGAGCACGCTCAAAGAGAAGCTCCGCAAGGAACAGACGGCGGTGAAAAACGCGATCGTCCGCTGGACGGATCGGTATTTTCCAGAGTTTTGGACCGTGTTTCGTGACTTGGGGAAAACGGCGCTTTCGGTGTTGGAGTGGACGCCGCTTCCGGCTGATATGGCCGGCCGGACGGTGGAGGAGCTTCTTGAGGTGTACCGGCAAAGCGAAGGGATGAAATGCCCGCAGAAGGCCAAAATTCAGGCGTTGATCAACACCGCGAAGGACTCGATTGGGGTGACGGAAGGGACAGAGATGGCCCGGTTTGAGATCGCCGCGCTCGTCCGCCGATACCGCCAATTGGAGGCGGAGATCGCTGCACTGGACGCCGAGTTGAAGGCATTGGTTCAAACGACGATGGAGTACCAATGGTTGAAAACGGTCGACGGGTTGGGAGACGCCACGATCATCGATCTGCTGGCGGAGATCGGCAGCTTCGCCCATTATCGGGACCCGCGCCAATTGGTGAAGTTGGCGGGCCTGACGCTCAAGGAGAACTCCTCCGGCCAGCGCAAAGGGCAAAAGCACATCTCCAAGCGGGGACGGAAACGGCTGCGATCAGTGCTGTTTCGGGCGGTGATTCCGCTGATCCGGCACAATGAGGCGTTCCGCGAACTGCACGAGTACTATACGACCCGGCCCGTCAACCCGCTGACCGGAAAGCAGTCCATCGTTGCGTTATGCCGAAAGCTGTTGAATGTGCTGTTTGCGATTTGCACGAAGAAACAAGCGTTTGACGCGGAGCGAATGAGGCAGGACGTCTTGTCCCATGTTCCACACCGGGCGGCCTAAGGCCTCCCCCCTGCGAACGGAAGAATCGTTGGACAACGAGATGACACCGGAGAAGCTGGCGTGATTTCATCCATTCGACCTTGAGTCCCTAAAGGAGCTTGGCCGGCCTCCGCCTGATGACGAGACCGAACGAGGGAATGTTGGCGCGAAGACGCCCGGAGACATGGGAGGGTTCGTCCTCATCAGCGACGCGGAGATCCAAAGGGTGCATCGAATATGCTTCCCCCCCCCCCCCCCCGCGGCAGGAAAATATAACCAGCCGTGGCCGCGAAGTGCACCCTAGGTCTGTAAGATATCCACAAAACTGAAAAAGGATGTAAGGGATTTTGTCGAAAAATATTTTTTGGACACCCCTGAGAGGCCGAAAAGCCTTGATAGATCAACATTTCTAGAGGGAGGAGAATCGAGATGAACATTACATACGAAAAGTGGTCCGAACTTAATGGAAACGATATTCTGTTGTTCACCTTGGTCAATGATCGCGGCATGGAACTGTCGACGACAAACTACGGATGCATCGTGACGGACATCCGCGTTCCAGACCGGAACAGCAACATCGAAAATGTCGTACTTGGGTTTGATCGGTTTGAGCCGTATGTGGAGAATGAGCCTTACTTTGGCGCGGTGATCGGCCGGGTGGCGGGGCGCATTCAAGGGGCGAGTTTTGAGCTTGATGGCGTCACGTACCGGTTGGCGAAAAATGAGAACAACAACCACTTGCACGGCGGCCCGAACGGATTCCATCGCGTGCTTTGGCAGGCGGAACCGGTTCAGCGCGATGATGCGGTTGGGATCGTCTTTTCGTACACAAGCCCGGACGGGGAGGAGGGATATCCGGGAACGGTTCATGTTCAAGTAGCGTATTGGCTCAATAATAACAACGAATGGACCGTCACGTACCGGGCCCGTTCGAACAAAACGACGCTTGTCAATTTGACGAACCATACGTATTTTAACTTAAGCGGCAACGGCAAGCGTGATATTTTGGATCACACGCTGACCATCCAAAGCTCCCGTGTGTTGGAGCTGAATGAGGAGTTGATTCCGACAGGCCGCGTCTTGGATGTCGCCGGCACGCCGTTTGATTTGCGGCAAGGAAAGACGATCCGGGAGGCGGTCGAATCCGGGCATCCGCAAATCGAACTCGTTGGCGGAGGCTATGACCATCCGTTTTGGCTCGACCGGCATCATGACAAAGAGATTGTGCTTTCCGATCCAGAGAGTGGGCGGATATTGACCGTCGAGACGGATGAAGTCGGCGTCGTCGTGTACACGTCGAACCAGTTGCCGGAAGGGTTGGATTTGGGCGGCGTGCCGTCGCGGAAATATCTCGGCATTTGCTTAGAAACGCAAGGGCTTCCGGATGCCATTCACCATCCGCAGTTTCCGTCGATCGTATTGCCGGCTGACAAGGAGCAGGTGTCGATGACAAGGTATCGATTTAGTGTTGACTAAGTTGAATTTTAAAATCTGAAAGCAGTTGTGGAAACAGAAAGTCATCATAACAAGTGTCAGGATGTAAAGCATTACGTAGTGAACTACCCCCACTTAATTTTCTAGCGAAAATTTGAAGTGGGGGCTTCCAAAGAAGTTTGACTGCTTCAAGCAATCCTTATTCTTTGAGGCGTGTCCACTTCGCCGCTAGAGCATAAGACACTCAGGTCTACAGCTTTACTTTTCTTTAAGATGTTTAATGCGCCATTGACATCAGCATTAATTAGTTCAGGCATTTCATATTTGTACTGAATCTCAAAGAACCTGGCATGATGCTTAGGAATGATTTCAATCTGCTTAATCTTTTTGTCCAGTAACACAGGCGGAATCGTTATCGTGATAGGCTTGTGAGTCTTTTTAAATAGGCGAGAATACGGTATCGTGAATTTGTTGCCGTCTATACGAATCTGGCCAATGATCAGTGAATGAAAGCCATCTTTTTTAAGATATTTTGGAATACTGATAGCCTTGTGATCATATTTTCCTTGTTTGGCAAGACTGATCAAACCAAAGAAAGATTTAAAGGCTTCATTGACCTTTTTTAAAATTTGCTGTGCCATGTTGCTGTTTAACAGCTTATAGTTTTCGTTAGTTTTGGCAAGATGATAGTTTTTCTCATAATTAAGAAATTCCTTGTGTTCAAAATAGTATTGTCTGACATTGTACAATCCGACGTTGTACATGTTCTTGGCAATATGGCACAGTTCTCGAAGAGTCAAGTATTCTTCTTTGGTCAAACCATTTAGCTGTTGTTTGATACAAAAATACATGTTTTCACCTCCCATCTAACTATATGATACTATATTTTACTGAATCTATCCTATTTTCAGCAAAATATAGTTAAGGCGATTCATCTCCCACTTACTCCGCTTCGCTTTGTTGAAGTGGGAGTCTTCTCGCCTAATTAAGATAAAAAACGGTAACATCAGAGTGTGGGGGGATCGTATGCCCATCCCCCCTGTAAAACTTCAACCAACATAGTTGTGGTTTTACAGGTGAGAATACTTTGTTTATATGGTATACAAACAAATATGAAAGCGTTATAATAAAACTGAAACAAATCATTCTCGCTTATTTAAGGAGGACTTGGACATGGCGTATTTCTCGAATATCGGCACCATTCCATATGAAGGACCAGAGTCGCGCAATCCGTTGGCGTTTAAGTTTTATAATCCGGAAGAAAAAGTCGGCGACAAAACAATGGAGGAGCATTTGCGCTTTTCGGTGGCGTATTGGCATACGTTTACGGGGGATGGATCGGATCCGTTTGGCGTCGGCAATATGATTCGTCCATGGAATAAGTACAGCGGCATGGATTTGGCGAAGGCGCGCGTGGAGGCGGCGTTTGAGCTGTTTGAAAAGTTAAACGTTCCGTTTTTCTGCTTCCATGACGTCGACATCGCGCCGGAAGGGGAAACGCTCAGCGAGACGTACAAAAACTTGGATGAAATTGTCGATATGATTGAAGAATACATGAAAACAAGCAAAACGAAACTGCTGTGGAATACAGCGAACTTGTTCAGCCATCCGCGCTTCGTTCACGGGGCGGCAACGTCATGCAATGCCGATGTGTTCGCCTATGCGGCGGCGAAAGTGAAAAAAGGGCTGGAGATCGCGAAGCGGCTCGGAGCGGAAAACTACGTGTTCTGGGGCGGCCGGGAAGGTTATGAGACGCTGCTGAACACGGACATGAAGTTGGAGCTTGACAATTTGGCTCGCTTCTTGCACATGGCGGTCGACTATGCGAAAGAGATCGGTTTTGACGGCCAGTTTTTGATCGAGCCGAAGCCGAAAGAGCCGACGAAGCATCAATACGATTTTGATGTCGCGACAGCGTTGGCATTCTTGCAAACGTACGGGCTCAAGGATTATTTCAAATTCAACATCGAAGCGAATCATGCGACGTTGGCGGGCCATACGTTTGAACATGAACTGCGCGTCGCCCGCATCCATGGCATGCTCGGTTCGGTCGATGCCAACCAAGGCGATACGCTGCTCGGCTGGGATACGGACGAATTCCCGACCGACTTGTATGCGACGACCTTGGCGATGTACGAAATTTTGCAAAACGGCGGCCTTGGGCGCGGCGGCTTGAACTTTGACGCGAAAGTGCGGAGAGGTTCGTTTGAACCGGAAGACTTGTTCTACGCCCATATCGCCGGGATGGACAGCTTTGCGATCGGCTTAAAAGTCGCGCATCGATTGTTGGAAGACCGCGTGTTTGAACAGTTCATCGAAGAGCGGTACAAAAGCTATACGGAAGGCATTGGCCGCGAAATTGTCGAAGGGACGGCGGACTTCAAAAAGCTTGAGGAGTATGCCTTGCAACTCGGCGAAATTCGCAATACGTCCGGCCGCTTAGAGCGGCTGAAAACGCTGCTCAACCAATATTTGTTGGAAGTCAGCGTGCCGAGCGTATCCCGTTCGTGAAAGAGGGATGAGGATGGAATACGTCATTGGCGTCGATTTAGGAACGAGTGCAGTCAAAGTATTGCTTGTCGATCGAAACGGGCAGGTAAGAGGGGAATGGACCGAGTCCTATCCTCTCTACCAGCCGCATTCCGGCTATAGCGAGCAGCGCCCCGACGATTGGGTGGAAAAAACGATCGTCGCACTGCGCCGCGTCTGGGAGACGGCGGGCGTTTCTCCGGAGTCGATCGTGGGGCTTAGTTTTTCCGGACAGATGCACGGGCTTGTGCTGCTTGATGACGATGGGAATGTGGTGCGCAATGCGATTTTGTGGAATGATACGAGAACGACGGAAGAGTGTCGGGAAATTGAAGAAAAGGTCGGCCGCGACCAGCTGCTTTCCATTGCCAAAAATGAGGCGCTGGAAGGGTTTACGCTGCCGAAACTGCTGTGGGTGAAAAACCATGAACCCCACCTTTACGAGCAGGCGCGGGTGTTTTTGTTGCCGAAAGATTATGTCCGCTTCCGCTTGACCGGGCACATGGCGATGGATGTATCGGATGCGGCGGGGACGCTGCTGTTGGATATCAAAACGAAAACGTGGAGCGAGGCGATCGCCCGTGCGGTCGGCGTCGATCTCACGCTTTGCCCGCCGCTTGTCGAGGCGACGGCGTTCGTCGGGACGCTGCGCCCGGAGGTGGCCGAGCAGACGGGGCTGCCGGTATCGGTGAAAGTGTTTGCCGGCGGGGCGGACAACGCCTGCGGCGCGGTTGGCGCGGGCATTTTGGTAGAAGGCCGCATGATGTCAAGCATCGGCACGTCCGGCGTTGTGCTTGCCTATGAACAAAGCGGGGAAAAAGACTTCGCTGGACGAGTGCATTATTTCAACCATGCCGATCCAAATGCTTACTATATCATGGGCGTGACGCTGGCGGCGGGCTACAGCTTTGACTGGTGGAAGCGGACGTTTGCGGAAGACGTGCCGTTTGCCGAGATCGTCCAGCGCGCTGCCGAGTCGCCGATCGGTGCGAACGGGTTGTTGTTTACGCCGTATTTGGTCGGCGAGCGGACGCCTTATGCGGACGCCGATATTCGCGGGTCGTTTATCGGCGTCGATTCGCGGCAGACGAAATGGGATTTCGCCCGCGCGGTCATGGAAGGGATTACGTTCTCGCTCAACGAGTCGGTGGAGATCATCAAAGCGAGCGGCAAAACGATCGATTCGGTCGTCTCGATCGGCGGCGGGGCGAAAAGCGCTGAGTGGCTGCAAATCCAAGCCGATATTTTCGGCATCCCAGTGGAAAAGCTGAAGAACGAACAAGGGCCGGGACTAGGCGCCGCGATGATCGCCGCGTGCGGCGTCGGTTGGTTCGATTCGCTCAAGCAATGCGCCGACGCGTTCAAACAAGTCGATTCCGTCGTCGAACCGCGGCCGGATGCGGTGGCGAAATACAAAGAGCTGTTTGCGATTTATCGCGATGTATATCCGCGTACGAAAGAACTGGCGAAACGGTTAAAGGCGTTTCGGCCGTGACGATAAACTCCCTAAACCAGTGGATGGTTTGGGGAGTTTTTTGTTTGATCAAGCAATAAGGCAGGATGACCCGCCACGTTTGTCGAAAGGAGAACTTGAAAGGTGGAGATGAAACATGGACATTCGAAAAGAATTCGAACATCTTCAATATTTCTTTGACTCGTATTACAATCAGACGTTTTACAATGCTCAATTAGAAGAACAGTTTTTGCGATTTCTAGCGGATGAACCGGAGTGGGTGGTTCGTGCCTTGAAGCTGGAAGTAGAGAAGCTCGAACGCATCCACCATCGCCGCGATACGGAGACATGGGCAAAAATCGAAGAACTTGTTCATGAAAACAGCATGCGCTATTTTTCGTTTGAGGATGGCAAAACGTTTATCAAAGTGGCCAGCCGTTTGTTAAAGGATATTGAGTAAAGGGACAAATCATGAACAAACAGCCTGTTTATTGGACGTCAGGTGACAGCGATTAGGCATGGATCGTATTGTTCGCTTTATGTTTCGATCGATTGATTGAACAACGGATAACACCTGTTCTTACCATATGTATGTGAGATGTTGAAAACGCGCCGCGTTGGCCGGACAGCTGTCGTTCATGGAGCGTGCAAAAGACATAGTCGGCGTAAAGATTGATTCGACAAAGGGGGGAGGAAATCCGAGCACGAAGCGCGAAAAAATAGGAGAGGGGCAAAACGGTTTTAGCCGAAAGAAGGGAGATACGTATGTTCTCTACACTTCCCATCCCGATCATCCAAGCCCCGATGGCTGGCGGGGTGTCGACGCCTGAACTGGCCGCGGCGGTGTCCAACGCCGGAGGGCTTGGTTTTTTGGCCGGCGGGTACAAGACAGCGGAGGCCATGAGGAAGGAAATTCACAAGCTGCGGACGTTGACGGACCGGCCGTTTGGGGTGAATGTGTTTGTGCCGGGGGATAAAACAGTGGATGAAAAGGCGCTCGAACGCTACCGCGCCGTGCTCGAATCCGAGGCGGAGCGGCTTGGGGCGTCAGTCGGCGAGCCGAAATGGGAGGACGACGACTGGGCGGCGAAGCTTGATGTGCTTCTTCAGGAGCGAGTGCCGGTCGTGAGCTTTACGTTCGGCTGCCCGGACAAGGAAGTGATCGCCGCCTTGCAAAAGGCCGGGTCGTTTGTCATGGTGACGGTGACATCAAGGGAAGAAGCCTGCATGGCTGCTGAAGCAGGGGCGAATGCGCTTTGTGTGCAAGGGGAGGAAGCGGGAGGGCATCGGGCGTCGTTTGGCAACGATCCGAAAAAGGATGAGACGCTCGCGTTGTTCCCGCTGCTGGCCCAAGTGCGGGCAGCGGTCCGGGTTCCGCTTGTGGCGGCGGGCGGGATCATGGACGGGCGCGGCATTGCGGCGGCTCTTAAAGCCGGGGCGAGCGCGGTGCAGCTCGGGACGGCGTTTTTGCGCTGCCCGGAAAGCGGGGCGCATCCGCTCCATAAGCAGGCGCTTGCCGATCCGCGGTTTGTGGAGACGGCCGTGACGAGGGCGTTTACCGGCCGGCCGGCGCGCGGGCTTGTGAACCGGTTTATGGCGGAGTATCGCGCCTTGGCGCCGGCGGCGTATCCGCATGTGCACCATATGACGAAGCCGCTGCGCGCCGCATCCGCCAAGGCGGGCGACCCGGAGGGAATGTCGCTTTGGGCCGGGACGGGATATCGGCTGGCGCGGGAGCTTCCGGCGGCGGAGCTTGTCGAAGAGCTGAAGAGGGAGCTGGAGGAAGCTTGGCGAGCATAGGAGTTTGGTTATGCGGATGGAAAGAAAACGCGTTCATTCTTCCGAAAAAATGTTGAATAAGGGGGAGAGAAAA
Organism: Geobacillus lituanicus; assembly: GCF_050994965.1. Lineage (NCBI taxonomy): Bacteria > Bacillati > Bacillota > Bacilli > Caryophanales > Anoxybacillaceae > Geobacillus > Geobacillus lituanicus. The sequence goes on along the minus strand of NZ_CP194773.1, from coordinate 2,120,836 downwards.
CCATGACCGCATCCCGCATCGTCTTTCCACCGCTCAGCCATGTCGGCTGGGGGGCGCTTGGCCAGTTAGTTCCAGAAGTAAAAAGGCTTGGAGGCACACACGTGTTGGTGATCACCGATCCAGCGCTTGAAAAAATTGGCCTCGTCGAGCAAGTGGCGTCCCCGCTCCGGCAAGCAGGGTGCAGCGTGCATGTGTATACGGATGTTGTGCCGGAGCCGCCGCTTGAAACGGGGGAAAAGGCGGTGGCGTTTGTCCGCGACGGAGAGTTTGATCTCGTCATCGGGGTCGGCGGCGGCAGCGCGCTGGATTTGGCGAAACTGGCCGCTGTTTTGGCCGTGCATGAAGGTTCGGTCGCCGATTATTTAAACTTAACTGGAACGAGAACACTTGAGAAAAAAGGATTGCCGAAAATATTGATTCCGACGACATCAGGCACCGGGTCGGAGGTGACGAACATCTCCGTGTTGTCCTTAGAAACGACGAAAGACGTCGTGACGCATGACTATTTGTTGGCGGATGTGGCGATCGTCGACCCGCAACTCACGGTTTCTGTTCCGCCGCGGGTGACGGCGGCGACGGGCATTGATGCGCTTACCCATGCGGTTGAAGCGTACGTGTCGGTCAACGCGAGCCCGACGTCGGACGGCTTGGCGCTTCAGGCGATGCGCCTCATTGCCCGCTCATTGCGCAAGGCGGTGGAAAACGGAACGGACAAACAGGCGCGCATCGATATGGCGAACGGCAGCTACCTGGCCGGTTTGGCGTTTTTCAACGCCGGGGTGGCCGGCGTGCATGCGCTCGCTTATCCGCTTGGCGGACAGTTTCATATCGCCCATGGCGAATCAAATGCCGTGCTCTTGCCGTATGTGATGGGCTACATTCGCCAAAGCTGCACGAAACGAATGGCTGATATCTTAAACGCCCTTGGCGGCAACTCGAGCTTTTTATCAGAGGAGGAGGCGTCGCACCGCTGCGTCGAGGAGCTCGAGCGCCTCGTCGCCGATGTCGGCATTCCGAAGACGCTCGGCGGTTTTGGCATTCCGGAAAGCGCATTAGAAAGTCTGACGAAAGACGCCGTCCAGCAAAAACGGCTGCTCGCTCGCAGCCCGATGCCGCTTTCGGAAGCCGACATCCGCGCGATTTATCAAGCCGCGTTTGCCGGGACGATCATGGAACCGAACAACAAGTGAGAACACAAAAACAGGGGCTGCTTCAGGCTCCTGTTTTTTCTTTGGCTGTTGGAAATAGGGTCTCGCTCCTCAGGTTGGATCCCCCTTCCGCTCAAGGGGTGACGTTTTTCACGTTTTCTTGATGGTGAAGCAGGAATTTCCACATCGTGGAGCGAACCCATATACATCAGCCGCCGAAATTCGACAAAAGACGATTCCAGTTCTTGTGGAGGAGGGGCGTTCGTGTTTACGACTGTCATTACGCCGCGCGTGTCAGAAACGGACGGCGTCGGCCATATTAACAATACGACCGTGCCCGTTTGGTTTGAAGCGGGGCGGCATGAAATTTTCAAGCTGTTTACACCTGACTTGTCATTCAAACGTTGGCGGATGGTGATCATCCGCATGGAGGTTGACTACGTCAACCAACTGTATTATGGGCAAGATGTGACTGTGTATACCGGCATTGAGCGCATCGGCAACACAAGCCTCACGATTTATGAAGAAATCCACCAAAACGGGGTGGTGTGCGCGAAAGGGCGGTCGGTGTATGTCAATTTCAATTTTGACACCGGGCGGCCCGAGCCGATTCCGGATGACATTCGGGCGAAATTGCGCGAACATCTATGGCAGCCAGGCGAGTAGACGAAAGGGGGTGAATGTGTGAAGGAGTATCATCTGTGGGAGCAAGTGAAAACGAAGCTTGCGCAAAAGCTGTCTGGTCCGTCATTTGACACTTGGTTTGCTTCGACGTCCGCGACGGTGGATGACGATTGGCTCATCATCGAATGCCTAAACGAGATTCAATGTGAATGGCTGCAAACAAGATACGGCGAACTCATCAGTGAAACCGTCCGCGAAGTGTTCGGCCGCGAGATGCGCATCTTCGTCTCTGTCCACGGCGAGCGGCAGAAAATCGAAGAGCGGCTCGAACAGCGATTCGGCGCTCCGATGACCTTCCGTCAATACATCACCCGCCTTGAGCGGCAGATGGAGGAGCTGGAGCGGCGCATTGACCACTACGCGCGCATTATCGATGAACTGTTGGAATCCCGTCCGATTCACTGATCATCCCCCTAATAAAGCACCCTCCAAACAAGAAGCGGCCTCCGCTCCATCAGGCGGAAGGCCGCTTTTTTATGTGATAAAAAGTTACATGGTTCCAACAAATACGTATATTACTCTGATTTTTCATGCGATTATTCATGTTTTTTGTTAAAAGTGTGTTATATAAACTGACATAAAAAATGCATGCTTCATGTTTGACGTGATATGATGGGCACAGCTAAGGCAAAGGGGGAATGTGAGGGTGATGAAAACAAGAACGGTCGGATTATGGGAGATGCTGGTGATGACGATCCGGCTTTGGCTGCATCGATGACAAGAAGTATGGAGGGATGACGATATGAAACGAAAACTCGTGTTAATCGGCAACGGCATGGCAGGGGTTCGCTGCATCGAGGAGATTTTAAAACTTGACCGCGAGGCGTTTGAGATCACGATTTTTGGCAGCGAACCGCATCCGAATTATAACCGCATTTTGTTGTCGAAGGTGCTGCAAGGAGATACGCGTCTTGATGACATTACGTTGAACAGTTGGGAATGGTACGAACGAAACGGCATTCGGCTGTTTGTCGGCGAAACGGTGACGGAAGTCGACATCAAGCGGCGGCTTGTCCGGACCGACCGTGGGCGGGTAGTCGAATACGATGAATTGATTTTCGCGACAGGGTCGAATCCGTTTATCTTGCCGGTGCCGGGGGCGGATTTGCCCGGGGTGACGGCGTTTCGCGATATCCAAGATTGCGAGCGGATGATCGAATATGCGAAGACATACAAAAAAGCGGCGGTCATCGGCGGCGGCCTGCTTGGCTTGGAGGCGGCGCGCGGGTTGCTTGACTTAGGGATGGATGTCGATGTCATCCATATTTTCGACTATTTGATGGAACGCCAGCTTGATCCGACCGCTTCGAAGCTGCTGCAGCGGGAGCTGGAGAAACAAGGAATGAACTTTTTGCTTCGCAAAGAGACGGCTGAATTGTTCGGCAACGGCCGTGTGGAAGGAGTGCGGTTTAAGGACGGTACGTCCATTGCCGCCGACTTGGTGGTGATGGCGGTCGGCATTCGTCCAAATGTTGATTTAGCGCGGAGAAGCGGCATTGAAGTGAATCGAGGGATCGTTGTCAATGACTACTTGGAAACGAGCGTGCCGCACATTTACGCGGTCGGTGAATGCGCGGAACATCGCGGTGTTGTGTATGGGCTCGTCGCTCCGCTTTATGAGCAGGGGAAAGTGCTGGCAGAGGCGATTTGCGGCCGAAAAGGAAAGCCGTATGAAGGATCGGTCGTTGCGACTCAGCTGAAAGTGTCCGGTGTCGACGTGTTCTCGGCTGGTGAATTTATGGATGGCGAAGGGACGGAGTCGATCAAACTGTACGACGAAGCGCGCTCGGTGTACAAGAAAGTCGTCGTTCGCGAAGGGAAAATCGTTGGTGCCGTGCTGTTTGGCGATACGAGCGAAGGAAGAAAACTATTTGATATGATCCAGCGCGGCGATTCGGTTGAGGCGCTTTCTCTTTCGTTATTGGCGCCGGCTTCATCGGGAGGAAAAGGAAGCCTTGTGGCGGCGATGGCCGACACCGATGTGGTTTGCGGTTGCAACGGGGTGACAAAAGGCGCGATTTGTCAGGCGATTGCCGAACACGGGCTTAAGACGGTCGCCGAGGTGCGCGACTATACGAACGCGTCTCGCTCGTGCGGCGGATGCAAAGGGCTTGTCGCCGAGCTGCTTGAGCTTATGCTTGGTGAAGAAGCGAACCGGTATGCGGTGAAAGAAACGATCTGCGGCTGCACGGACCTAAGCCGCGAGGAAGTGGTTGCAGCGATCAAAGAAAAGCGGCTGATGACGGTCAAAGAAGTGATGAGTGTATTGGGATGGAAAAACGAGGAAGGGTGTTCGAAATGCCGTCCGGCGCTCAATTATTACCTGGGCATGTTGTATCCGGGCGAGTACGATGAAGAAGCGGAATCCTTGTTTGTCAATGAGCGGCTGCACGCCAACATCCAGGCCGACGGCACGTACTCCGTTGTCCCGCGTATATATGGCGGGGTGACGACAGCCGAACAGCTGCGGAACATCGCTGATGTCGCGGAAAAATACAACGTGCCGATGATTAAGATCACCGGCGGGCAGCGCATTGACTTGCTTGGGGTGAAAAAAGAAGATTTGCCGCGCATTTGGGCCGATCTTGGCATGCCGTCAGGCTACGCCTACGCCAAGGCGCTTCGGACGGTGAAAACGTGCGTCGGCAAACAGTTTTGCCGCTTTGGTACGCAAGATTCAACCGGGCTTGGCATTCGGATGGAACAAACATTTGAGCGGCTGAAAACGCCGCATAAAGTGAAAATGGCCGTCTCCGCCTGCCCGCGCAACTGTGCGGAATCGGGCATTAAAGATGTCGGCGTCGTCGGCGTCGAGGGCGGATGGGAGATTTATGTCGGCGGCAACGGCGGCACCCATTTGCGTGCAGCTGACTTGCTTTGCACGGTCAAGACGGAAGACGAAGTGATCGAGATGACCGGTGCTTTTTTGCAATATTACCGCGAGTCCGCGCATTATTTGGAACGGACGTCCAAATGGGTCGAGCGCGTCGGGCTTGAGCATATCCGCGAAGTGTTGTTCGATGTGGAAACGCGCCGCGCGCTGCTTGAGCGGCTTTACAAAGCTCTTTCCGCGACAACAGATCCGTGGCGGGACATCGTCGAAAACGAGAGAGTGCAGCAACTGTTGTTCCGCGATATCGGCGACAAAGAGCCGGTGCCGGTGGAATGAAGGGGGATGACGGCGGGCGAACGGAAAGATGGGCGGGCAAAAAAGCCGGTTGCTTCCGCCGCCCAGCCTTATCCAGCGTTTCAGCGGAGAGAAAAGAGGCTGCCCAACAGGCTGGCCTTTGACTATGCATCCATGCGAGGAGGATCAAGTGATGATGAGAGTAGAAGTGGGAACAATCGAACAGCTGCCGAAGCGGCTCGGAAAATGCGTGCGGGTCGGGAATCGTGAGCTGGCGTTGTTCCGGACGGGTGACGATCAAGTATTTGCCGTTGAAAACCGCTGTCCGCATCGAGGAGGCGATTTGTCACAAGGTATTGTGAGCGGCGAGTTTGTGTTTTGTCCGCTTCATGATTGGAAAATTTGCTTAAGAGACGGTCAGGCGCAGGCGCCGGATGAAGGGTGTGTCAAAACGTACCGCGTGGCTGTGGAAGACGGCTGTGTATATGTCGAGTTGCAGGAAACGGGTGAATGACGATGACGAATGAATTGCTGCGCTACTTTCGCGCCAAGGAAAAAGAACGGGCGTCAGAAACGGCTGCCGCGACGCAATGTCCGTTTTGCAGCGTCCAGTGCACGCTTCAGCTGGTGGAGGAGCGGATTGTAGAGCGGCGCCGCTACAAGGCGGTCCCGACCGACAACCCGACGTCCAACGGCCGCCTTTGTTTAAAGGGGATGAACGCCCACCAGCACGCTTTGCATCCCGAGCGGCTGTTGGTTCCGCTTGCGAAAGTGGACGGCCGGTTTGTGCGGGTCAGCTGGGAGGAGGCGCTTTCGCTGATCGCGGAACGAATCATCTCCATTCAGAAGGAAGATGGAGTTGATGCGTTTGCCGTTTACGGCGGCGGGTCATTGACGAACGAGGAAGCGTATTTGCTTGGAAAATTTGCCCGCGTGGCGCTCAAGACACGGCACATCGACTACAACGGACGCTTTTGCATATCGGCAGCCGCAGCGGCCATGAACGACGCATTCGGTCTTGACCGCGGGTTGACGAATCCGCTCTCCGACATTCCACTCGCCCAGACGATCATTTTGGCTGGGACCAATGTCGCCGAATGCCAGCCGACGTTGATGCCGTATTTTTATGAAGCGAAGAAGAACGGCGCTTTTATCATCGTGGTGGATCCGCGGGAAACGAAAACGGCGGCGTTGGCGGATCTGCACCTGCCGCTCAAGCCCGGAACGGATGCGGCGCTGGCCGTCGGCATCGGGAAAGTGCTGCTTGACGAAGGATATATCGATGAAGCGTTTGTGCGCGAGCGGACGGTTGGGTTTGCCGAATGGAAACAGCACATAGAAGCAGTGGAGATGGATGAGATCGTCCGGCTGACTGACGTGCCGGAAGAGAAGATTCGCTTGGCGGCGCGAAAGTACGGGGAGGCGGCCGATGCGATCGTGCTCACGGCGCGCGGCTTGGAGCAGCAGACGGACGGCTATGCGGCGGTCAGACAGTGGATCAACGTCGTGCTGGCAACCGGAAACATCGGCCGTCCTGGCTCTGGGTTTGGCTCGATCACCGGACAAGGGAACGGGCAGGGCGGGCGCGAGCATGGACAAAAAGCCGATCAGCTGCCGGGCTACCGAAGCATTGAGCATCCGCAACACCGGCGGTATATCGCAAGCGTATGGGGCGTTGCGCCGGATGAGCTGCCGCGAAAGGGGGTGTCAGCGTATGAAATGATGCAAAAGATCGATGCGGGCGAGATCACCGGGCTGTTGGTCATGGGGTCGAACCCCGTCGTCTCGAGCCCGAATGCGGCGTTTGTGGCCAAAGCGATGCAAAAACTGAAGTTTCTTGTCGTTGCGGATATGTTTTTGTCCGAAACAGCAGAGCTGGCCGATCTCGTGCTGCCTGTTTCGTCGTATTTGGAAGACGAAGGCACGGTGACGAACGTCGAAGGGCGGGTGTGCTTTCGGTCGGCGGCTCGGAAGCGTCCTGGGGAGGTGAAACATGATTGGGAAATTTTATGCGCGATTGCGCACAAGCTTGGCAAGGGCCGCTTCTTCCCGTTCACGTCAGCCGAAGAGATTTTCAATGAACTGCGGTTGGCGAGCCGCGGCGGCAAAGCGGATTATTACGGTGTGACGTATGAGCGGCTTCGGCGCGAACGTGTCTACTGGCCTTGCCCCGATGCGCATCATCCTGGGACTCCTCGGTTGTTTACGGAACGGTTTGCTCATCCGGACGGCAAGGCTCGGTTTGCGGTTTTGCCGTTTCGGCCGGAGAAAGAGGAGACGGATGAATGGTATCCGCTTTATTTAACGACCGGACGGGTGCTTGCTCATTATTTGAGCGGAACGCAAACGCGGCGGAGCCCGGCGCTTTCGGCGCGGCAGCCGGAGGCGGTCGTGGAAATCCACCCGAGGACGGCCAAACGATACGGGATCGGCCCAGGGATGCTTGTGCGCATTGAAACGCGCCGCGGTGCGGCGGTCGTCCGCAGCCGATACAATGACCAAATTCGCGAGGATACGATTTTTGTCCCGTTCCACTGGAGCGGCCTTGGGCAAATCAACAACGTCACATCCGATGAGCTCGATCCCCATTGCCGGATGCCGGCGTTTAAGCGGTGCGCAGCTCGGGTGCGGCCAGTGGTCGATTTAGGGAGAAATTGACTTGTGTGGTTCATTTCGCCGGAAAAAGCGCTCTCTTTTCCGTCCGCGGCGGGGAATCATCCCCAGCGGGGCGCGCGGACCGAGACGCGCCATAAGAAAAAAACTTCCCAGCAATACGGCGGGAAGTAGGTGGAGAAATCGATTTCATTTCCATTTTAACATAACGAACATTCTGTGCCAAGGGGGAGTGGGGGAAGATGGCGAGAAAATCGTTTTGGCGCGTCGGGCATGCGCCGACGCTTTTATCGTCGTTTTTGTATTTTGATATCAGCTTTATGATTTGGAACTTGCTTGGCGCGCTCGGGGTGTTTGTCGCTGAACAGTTTGCGCTCACGCCGGCGGAAAAAGGGATGATGGTCGCCATTCCCGTGTTGGGCGGGGCGCTGCTTCGCATTCCGATGGGGCTTTTGGCAGACCGCTGGGGCGGGAAGCGGGCCGGTCTGCTTGGCATGGCGGTGACGGCTATGCCGCTTGTGTGGGGCTGGCGGTTTGCAGATCAGATGACGGATGTGTATGCGCTCGGATTTTTATTAGGGGTGGGCGGAGCCAGCTTTGCCGTTGCGTTGCCGCTCGCGAGCCGCTGGTATCCGAAAGAATATCAAGGGCTGGCCATGGGGATCGCCGGGGCCGGCAACAGCGGGACGGTGCTGGCGACGCTGTTTGGCCCGCGGCTGGCGGAGGCGTATGGGTGGAACGCGGTGTTCGGATTGGCGCTCGTACCGCTTGTTGTCGTCTTCATTTTGTTCGCTTGGCTGGCGCGTGAATGTCCAACAGCGGTGAAACCCGTTTCGTTGCGTGAATACCGAGCCGTCCTCCAGCGAAAAGAAGCATGGCTGTTTTGTTTCTTCTACAGCTTGTCATTCGGCGGATTTGTCGGGCTGACGGGTTACTTGGGCATTTTCTTCTTTGATGAATACGGCATCAGCAAAGTCACGGCCGGCGATTTCGTCACCGCCGTCGTGTTTGCGGGCAGTTTCATCCGCCCGATTGGCGGTTATCTCGCTGACCGGATCGGGGGGATGCGGCTTATTTCCTTGTTGTTTGCCGCTGGGACTTTGTTGCTGGCTTGCATCGGTACATTGCCGTCTCTTTTCGTCCTGTTCGGATTGATGGTTGCTCTTTTCCTTTGTTTTGGCGCGGCGAACGGTGCGTTGTTCCAAGTTGTTCCGACGTGGTTTCCGAAAGAGGTTGGCTTGTTGACGGGCATCATCGGCGCCGCTGGCGGACTGGGAGGGTTTTTGCTGCCAAACGTGCTCGGGGTGATGAAGCAGTGGACCGGTTCTTCGGCGTATGGGTTTTGGATGCTGGCCTTCGTTTTCATGGTCGCGGTGATGGCCGCTCGTCGCCTTCAAGGGACGACGGTTGCGATCGAATCGTTCTCTCAAAAAGCAGCAGAATGAATAGGGTAACCCAAAGTTTGATTGAACGAAAAAACTGGTGGAACACAGTCCTTTCTTTAGGTTGACAAAGAGGGGGGGTTCGCGGCGTTTCTTAAGTTTTTCCAGCCTTGGCGCTGATTTCGGAAGGATTTCTGTTGAAGAATGAGGGTGAAAAAAGGTGCCCGTGAAGAAATTCAGGGCACTTTCGCATGATCGTTTTATAATCGATTTTGCAAAAATCGAAGCAGCTCATCCGCTTGATTGCCGATGAGGGCGATCAGCTGTTCAAACATCGCATCGCGCTCGAGGTCAAGTTCAATGATGCGCTTGGCCAGTTCGAGGGCTTGTTTGTCCATGGCGGCGTCCTCCTTCGATCGTGTGGGCGGGGTGGAATCGTTCGTATTCGCGTCGCAGTTCGGCCATTGTCCATTCTTCAAACCGATCACGGTCAGCGGCTAAGCCGAACCGTACGAGCTGTTCAATATAAAATTGCTTTTTCTTCCGCACAGCGCTTCTCATCCATGTCCCCATTCGATTCCCTCCCTGTTTTTACCTTTACCATACTATCTTTTTCTTCAGTGTACAGCAAATGTGTTAAGTACATTTACAGGAAATTTAAAAAATATGTTAATTTTATTTACAAAAGTTAGCGGGCTAGCATCATTTTTGGTATAATTACGTTAGAAAATATAACGAATTGAGGTGAGGAGTATGACAGATCATCCTCAAGAGGATCATTACAAATACAAAAAAGTCATTTCGATCGGTGTCGTCAGCGAACTGACCGGGCTGTCGCAGCGGCAAATTCGTTATTACGAGGAACGGAAGCTGGTGTTCCCTGACCGTTCCAAAGGCATCCGCAAATATTCGTTCGCCGATGTGGAGCAGTTGATGAAAATCGCCAATCAGCGCGAGGAAGGGGTATCGACGTGGGAAATCCGTCAGGAAATGACGAAAGAGCTGCGCGAGCGGATGTTGAAAGGGCAAATGAATGCGCATTTTCGGATGCGTTCCTAGGGGCGCGGGCAGATTCGAATTTTGGATGCATCCCCTGCTTGGAAGCAAAGCATGCGGAAAACCGCCTGGCCGTGTGCCAACAGGATGTAAATACAGTGGCGTTTGTCCAATCATAAGAGCATAGTTGTTTGGCGCGCATAGAGATTCGTGCGCGCTTTTTTTGATAAAGCCTCGAGCAGGGGGCGAAATGGAACTGGACCTCAGTACGCGCGTCTCCCGACTGGTCATGCAGCCATCTTTTCTCCTTTTTTCTCCATTTATAATGCCGCTCGATCGATTCCATAATGTAAATGGATAGAACGAACAGGGGAAGGATGCCGCCAATGAGAAGCAAAGCGACGCAGTGGCTGTTGTCTGTATGGGGACTGATGGATCCGCTCTATTATGCATGTTCCCGCCTCGAATATGTTGGTGGGAAAGAGAACGGCTGTCGTTCCATTTTTCGCGTCCGTTTGCTTCGATACAAGGGTGAAACCATTCATCTTTCGGACGGAACGACGATCGCGGCCAATGACTGGCTGTTGAAAATTCACCTTCATAATGTTCGTCTGCTTCGCGAACTGATGCAGTATCGAGGCGATATTCAAAAAGGACGTTATATTTTCGAACAGGTGAAGGCCAGTTTGCCGTATGTTGCCCATTATCTTTACCATCACGAACAGTCCGCCTGCATAAAAGGGATTATCGGCGTAACGATGTTAAACAAAGGTTGTGAGAGACTCGGATTTGATGTCATTGACATAGCGGATTCATTTTACCGTTGGTTGAAAATGGCATCCCATTGGCCGATGATGACAGTGGCCCAACACCGTCTCATGCCGCTTGTCCGCCCGCCGAAATATTTGGTGATGTCAAAGGAAAAATTGTTTTCGTTGTACGGCTGCCATCTCATCCACTAACTCCCTCTTTCTTCTCTCCTCCGTTTCACTATAATGGGTATCGAGGGAGGAGAGAAGACAATGACGTTCGTTTTCATTATTCTATCAATCTTTTTATTGCTTGTTTTGGCCATTCGCAAAGCCCACCGCAACACGTATGAAGCGGTTTTGCATAAAGTTCAGGTCGGCAGTCTGGACGGTGGGAACGGCGCCATCCGCATTTTGCAGCTGTCTGACCTTCATTTGGAAAAGCTGTCCATTTCCCCGGATGATGTGTATGAAAAGCTGAAAGGGGAGCGCATCGATTTGATCGCCTTAACGGGCGACTTTTTGGACCGTGAGGAAAGCATCGCCAAGCTCGGTCCGTATTTGACGGCGTTGAAACAGTTGAATCCGACATATGGCATGTACGCCGTGTTTGGCAACCACGATTACGTGCTGCAAGGCGAGTCGTTCGAGCGCCTGAAAGCGACGCTGGAGGCGCACGGCTGCGTCGTCTTGCAAAACGAGACGAAGACGATTACCGTCAACGGTCACACCGTCAATATCATCGGCATCGATGACTTTTACACGGGGCGCAGCGACATTGAAAAGGCGTATGCGGGCGTCAAAGACGGCCTTAACCTCGTGTTGACGCACGATCCAGACATCGTGCCGCATATGAAAGACTATCATTTTGACTACTTGTTGTCCGGCCACTTCCACGGCGGGCAAATTCATTGGCCAAAGCCGTACCATTTGGCGAAAATGAGCAAAACGCTCACCGAGCGGAACATGATCAAAGGTTATCATGAATGGGAGGGAAAACCGTTTTATATCAACGAAGGGCTTGGGCAGACCGGGGTGAACATCCGGATCGGCTCGAAGCCGGAAGTGACGCTCCACTTGTTGGCGCTGCCGTCCCGAAGAGAAGCGGTGAAAGCTGTCTAATTGGCAGCTTTTTATTTTTTTAGGTAGGAAAGCGGTTTCGCTTGCGCGTGCCACCATGCGGCGCGCTTTTTGTGTAGACTCGTCTCCCCGTTGTTGGGGGAAAATCAATGACCGTTTGCATAGACAAGGGAAACCATCGCCATACTTTTTAAAGAAAGGAGTGAATGGCCAATGGAACCGTCGTGGAAAGCTCTCTTGCCATTTTTAGTTGTCATCCCGATTTCGATTTGGACGAAGCAAGTCATCCCCGGGCTGTTTGTCGGGCTGTTGGTTGGCAGTTATTTGATGACCCCGTCCTTGCTTGGCGGGTTGCGGACGATGCTTCATTACGTCGTCGATAACTTGATGCAGACGAACAACATTCGCATCATCATTTTCTTGTATGTGTTCGCCGGTCTTGTGAGCATGATCAAATACACCGGCGGAATCAAAGGATTTGTCCATCTCGTCAGCAAAAAAGTGAAATCGGCCAAAACCGCCATGCTGCTGACGTGGATTTCGACGATGGTGACGTTTAGCGACCCCGATTTTCGCATCGTCACCGTCGCGCCGATCATGAAGGCGCTGCGCAAACGGCTTGGGCTGTCGTCCCAGCAAATCGGCTTTGCCATTGAGGTGACATCCAACCCGGTTGTCGCGCTCATCCCAATTGCCACCGCGTTTGTCGGCTATATGGTGTCGGTCATCGATAAGGTGCTTGATACGGCTGGCATCGGAGCGGAGCCGTACATCGTGTACGTCCGAAGCATTCCGTTTAATGCTGGCGCTCATTTGGGCGCTGTCGGCTGTGGCGGAGGATTTAGGGTTTTCGCAATACATTACGGGCCATGTCAAAGAATGGATTCCGCTGTTTTTCGTCGCCCCGATTTTGTTTTTGCTTGGCGCTGTCATTTCCTATTTCATCGGCTCGTCGTGGGGGACGTGGGGGATGTTGATGCCGCTTGGTGTGACGCTAGCGAGCCAGTCGGGAACGAACATTTTGCCGGTCATCGGCGCGGTGTTTGCGAGCGGGACGTTCGGGGCGTTTGCGTCGCCGCTTAGCGACAATACGGTGACGCTTTGCACCATTTTGGATTTGCCGGTGATGGAATACGCGCGCACGAAGTTGATCCCATCGTTGATCGCCGCCGGCATCGCCGCCGTTTTGTTCGGCGCGACATCGTTTCTTTTGCATTAACGCTGTTGTCGCCCTCTTTCGCCTTCCATGATACACTAAAAGAAAAAAGAAAGGGGAGCGCCGATGGGAGAGGCGGAACGGCGGCTTGAGGAGCTCGGCCAATGGCGGGAGGAAGATCCGAAAGAACGGCTCGAGCAGCTGAATGAGCGGCTCGCGGTGGAGGACGCGTATTATCGTGCGGATGAAGACCAACGGGCGCGCGAACGGTATTACCGCCATCTGCCGCTTGAAGGGGACGGATTGATGTTGTTTGTCCGCTATCATGAACTGGCGGCGCACACCCATAAGCGGCGGCTGCCGTATTTTTTCAGCAAGGATGAGTATTTGTACACATGGGTCGACTTGCACCCGGACGGAACGGTGCGCAGCTTGTATTCCGGCGAGCGGAAAGATCCACGAACACTGATCGTTCAAGATGTGGAAACGATGAAGCGGCGTTATGAAGAGTTTCGTCAACTGTTGAGAAGGACGAAAAATGGATGGGGCGATGTGCACGAGCGGGTGAACACGATCGAGCAGCAATGGAAATTCAATGCCGAACATGTCGTGCCGCAGTCTTGGTTTGGCGCCCGCGAACCGATGAAAGGCGATTTGCATCATTTATTCGTTTGCCAGCCGGAGTGCAATACGATGCGGTCGAATTTTCCGTACGCGGATTTCCCGTTTTACAATCCGGAAGATCCCGACGAGCAAATCCAAAACCGCTGCGGCGTCGTTCATAACGGCTATTTCGAGCCGGAATACGGCAAAGGGACGGCGGCAAGGGCGATGCTTTACTTTCTGCTTCGCTACCCGAAGGCGATCGCGAAATCATTCCGGCGCAAAATCGATATTCCGCTCCTTGTCCGTTGGCACGAACAATTTCCGCCAACGGTGTATGAGCATCATCGCAACAGCGCGATTTTCTTCATCCAAGGCAACCGCAATCCGTTCATTGATTTCCCGGAACTAGCGGGAAGGATGGTGTTTCCGTTTGAGGGGGCGCTGTGAAATGAGATTGAGGGCGGATGTCCGCTTTTTGTTTCCAAAGAGCGCCTAATCGTCCGAGAGCGGAAAAACAGCGTGATAATAGGCAGAAAAGCTGTCTCCGAAAAACGGTCGTTTCATTTCGGGAGACAGCTTTTTTGCGGCTAAACAAAGCGTGAGAGAGGTCAAGCGGAAATCGTTTGTTCATCCGTTGTCTGGCGGTCTGCTTGTTTGCGGAAGTACGTTGCGACAATCGGGCCGGAAATATTGTGCCAGACGCTGAAAATAGCGCTTGGAACGGCGGCGAGCGGCGAAAAATGGGCGGTCGCTAAAGCCGCACCAAGCCCAGAGTTTTGCATGCCCACTTCAATGGAAATCGCCTTTTGTTTTGGCGGCGACAGGCGAAACAGTTTGGCAAACCAATACCCAAGCAGCAAGCCCAATCCGTTATGAACAACGACAATAAGAAAAATCAGAAGCCCGCTTTTGGCAATGGCCGCTTGGTTTTGCCCGACGACGGCGGCGACGATGGCAACAATGGCGATAACCGAAACGAGCGGCAGCGCCGGGATGCACGCTTTGACTTGCTTTTGGAACAGCGCCTGGGCGATGAGCCCTAAAACAATCGGAATCAGCACGACTTTAACGATCGACCAAAACAAGGCGGCAGCGGACACCGACAGCCATTTTCCCGCTAAAAGCAAAATGAGCGACGGCGTCAAAATCGGCGCTAAAATCGTCGAAACAGAAGTGACGGCGACCGACAGCGCCGTATCCCCTTTCGCCAAATACGTCATGACGTTGGACGCCGTCCCGCCCGGGCAGCAGCCGACTAAAATAATGCCGAGCGCCACCTCACGTGAAACCGGCAGAAAGTAAGCGAGCAAAAACGCGACAAGCGGCATGATGAGAAACTGGGCAACGACGCCGATTAACACATCAAGCGGACGCTTGAACACCTCTTTAAAATCGTTCGCTGACAGCGTCAATCCCATGCCAAACATCACGATGCCTAGAAGCGGCACGATATACGGAGCGATCCACGTAAACGCGCTGGGAGCGAAAAAGGCGAGCGCTCCAAACAGAAGCACCCAGATGGCAAAGGTGTTGCCGACAAAGTTGCTGATTTTTCCTAGTGTGTTCATTGAGCTTCCTCCTTGAGCAAAGATGGGAAAGATATACAAAAAAATTATATATACTTTTCAGAAAAATTCAACTGATGAGGTGGCGAATTTTGAAGAAATGGTGACAATGAGGAATGATTGTGAAAAATGTCACTCCTTTTTTCTTAGCTTATGGTATGATTGAAATTGAGAAGAAGAATCATTATTGGACCACAGGAGAGTGGATAGAAAAACAGGGGGAAATGATCATGGTGCTGACTGATTTGCATAAAGGGGAAACAGCGGTCGTCGTCCGTCTGGCCATTGAGCAGGAGGCACTGAAACAGCGTCTTCTTCATCTAGGGGTGAAAGAAGGGAAAACGGTGCGGTTGAAAGCGGCGATGCCGTTTGGCGGACCGGTGATGGTCGAAGTCGATGGGCAGGCCATCGGCTTGCGGCGCAAAGAGGCGTCATCGATCGAGGTGAAATAAATGTCCTACATCGCTTTATTTGGCAATCCAAACACCGGCAAAACGTCATTGTTTAACTGCTTAACTGGGTCTTATGAATATGTGGGCAACTGGAGCGGGGTGACGGTCGAGAAAAAAATCGGAGTGCTCCGCCAGCACGGGGTTTCGGTGGTCGACTTGCCCGGCGTGTATTCGCTTCAGCCGCTGTCTCGCGATGAAGGAGTGGCGACCGATTTTTTATTGACCGAGCCGTGCTCAGCGATTGTCAATATCGTTGACGCGTCGCAGTTGCGCCGCAATTTGCATTTGACCGTTCAGCTGCTGGAATTTGGCCGTCCCGTTGTCATCGCGCTAAACATGGTCGATGTGGCGGAAAAACGGGGCGTGAAAGTGGACGCCGCTAAACTGTCGAAGTATCTTGGCGTTCCTGTTATCCCGGTCATCGCCCGAACAGGAAAAGGAACGAACGAATTGGTTCACGCCGTTTTGGCGGCAAAAGACAAGCCTCATTCCTCCATCGCCGTCGATTACGGCGTCGAGGTGGAGAATGCCATCCGGAGCATTGCCGAGCAGCTGCCGGACGATGTGCCGGGAAACAAACGATGGGTGGCGTTGCAGTTTTTGGAGGGGAATGAACGCATCGCCGCCTATTTGCGCGGGCGATTCGATTTGTCACCGTTGTTGGCGATCCGTGAGGAGACGGAACAGGCGCTCGGCTGTCAGGCAGCCAAGCATATTTATGAAACGCGTGACCGTTGGATCAGTGAAACAATCGCTGCGACGGCCATCGAGTTTGAGCAAAAACCGCTGACGCTAACGGAAAAAATCGACGCGGTTGTAACAAACCGTTATGTCGGGCTGCCGATTTTTTTGGCGCTGATGTATGTGGTGTTTATGCTGACGTTTAACTGGCTGGGGACGCCGCTTGCCGATCGGCTTGATGCGTTTTTCTCCGGTCCGCTGGCAGATGGGTTGTCCCGTTTTCTCGACTGGGCAGGGGCATCGCCGTTTATCAAGGCGCTCGTTTTGGACGGGATTGTCGCTGGGGTCGGCGGGGTGTTGGTGTTTGTGCCGCAAATTTTCATTTTGTTCTTTTTCATTTCTTTGCTTGAAGACTCCGGATATATGGCGCGCGTGGCGATGGTGATGGACCGGATGATGGAAGCGATCGGGTTAAACGGCAAGGCGTTTATCCCGATGATCATTGGCTTTGGCTGCAACGTTCCCGGGGTGATGGCGGCGCGGACGATTGAGCAGCCGAAAGAACGGCTGTTGACGATCTTGGCGCTGCCGTTCATGTCGTGTTCCGCCCGCTTGCCGGTGTACGCCTTGTTTGCCGGCACGTTTTTCGTCCGCGAGCAGGCGCTTGTCGTGTTTTCACTTTACGTGCTTGGCATTGCAGTGGCTTTGGGGCTTGCCAAGTTGTTCTCATCGACGCTCTTGAAAAACGAAAGTTCGCTGTTTGTCATTGAATTGCCGCCATACCGCGTGCCGCAGGCGCTCACACTATGGCGAAGCACATGGGAGAAAGGGAAAGGGTTCGTTCGCAAAGCCGGCACGTTTATTTTTGGCGGTTCGGTCGCCATTTGGCTGTTGACGTACATCGGGCCGCATGGGGTCGGCGTTGCCATGGATGACAGTTTTCTCGCCGCCATTGGCGGCCTCATCGCTCCGTTGCTCGCCCCGCTTGGCTTTGGCGCCTGGCAGGCGGGCGCGGCTTTGATCACCGGCTTTTTGGCGAAAGAAGTCGTCGTGTCCACGATGAATATTATTTACCACGTTCATGAGGCGAACGGGCTGAAGCAGGTGATCGCTTCACATTTCACGCCGCTGTCGGCGTTCAGCTTTATGGTGTTCGTCCTGCTTTATACGCCGTGTCTAGCGACGGTGGCGGCGATTCGCAAAGAAACCGGGTCGCGGAAATGGACGCTGTTGTCAATCGGATGCGCGCTGACGGTTGCGTATGTCATTTCGTTTGCCGTCTATCAGTTTGGGCATATGCTTGGTTATTCATGAAAGGAGAGAGAATCGATGATCGCGAATCTTGTGATCGGCGGAGCGATTTTTGCCTACGCCGGCTGGACGCTGGTTCGCCACGTGAAAAAAAGCGCCAAAGGGGCGTGCGCGTCATGCCATGCGGCTGACCATTGCCGAGGCAGCTGCGGGACGGAGAGATAATCCGTTCAAGACAAACGGATTCCTGACGATGATCGGAATCCGTTTTTTCATTTTCCGACGAAAGACTTTCGCTTCCATGGTTGTAGGATAGCCAAAAAATAAGCGGGGATGCAATGGGCAAACTTTCGTTTCAACGGGCTCTGGAGGACAAAAGATCAGGCCGCTCTTTGTTTTGGCTGTTGGGTGTTGTTGCCTCAATGATGGCCGAAACACCGGGGGTAGAAAGCTTTTTTCGTTCAACCGTTGAAACTCAAGGGAAGACTGTGAGTGTGGAGGATAAACTTTTGACAATACTCAATACCTGCCGCAAGGTAAAAGTATGAAAAGCTGCGAATAGCGAAAAGGCGGCTTTGGATCAAGGTTCGCACAGTTGTGTAAAAACAAAGCAGCAAAAAACGATGTTGTGGTCCTGTCATCCAAGTTTACTGTGTTGGCGATGGAATTTTACGCAATAATTGAACTTGACCCGGCTTTGGCCCGCTCTTTTCCTCACTCTTTTCCTCATTCTTTTCGTTTTTGGATGGGGCGGATGTAACCTTCTAATTCGTGGACAAGATGCTGGATGCAATCATTTCCTCGGAACTTGGCATCCTCGACAAGGTACACCGTGAAATTTTCCGCTTCTTTATTGGTCATCGTGAACTCATATCCATTCAAATCAAGGAACGTGACGAATACGGTTAAAGCCGTCCGCTTATTGCCGTTGTGGAAAATATGACCTGTCGCGATGGAATGGTAATAGCAGCAAGCCTTTTCAATAATCGAAGGGAACTGTTCCTCCCCGAACAATTTCGCTTTCGGCCTTTCCAACATCCACGCGAATTTATCGGGGAATTGGATCCCCGCTTGTTCTGCGTCGTCGTACATTTCCATGACCGTGTAATGGATAAATAGGATTTCTTCCGCTGTCAAATAATAAACCATGTTTTCCTCCAGCTGCTCCTTTATCTATATTTCAAGTTGCGCAGCGCTTCGTCATATTTGGAGATCGCGCGGTTCATTGCCATCGCGACTTCAGGACGGACTCCTTTTGGAATTCGGTTTGCGCGTTTCATCACGATTTCCCCTCGTTCCTTGTCGTAATATATTTCGATTTCATCGCCTTTATTTAGGTTTAGCATCGTGGCTAAATCTTTCGGGATGCTAACGGACAAACTATTCCCGACTTGGCTAATCCGACGTGTATACGTTTTGTCATTCTTGCTTCCCAACATTTCCGCGTCCATTTCTTTTTCATCTCCTTTCCATATAATGGGCAAAAAGGACGTTTTTATCCATAAAATTATTACTGTATAAACAATTATAACAATAATCTTCCGAAAAGCAATACGGAATAATAAAAAAGGGCTTTTTGTCTTTCAACGAGAAAAACGCATGCCGCATTTGCAGTCGGGGGATCATTCCATTGAGGGTAGGTTCTTTTTCACTATTCAATGGATATACATGACGCTGTTTTTGTCGTTTCTTGTTTCAAAGAATGACGAAAACGAAAAGAAGGAAACGATATTCATCAAAATTTGTTTGCAGTTAGGACGAACGGACTATTTACATGGAATGAAAAAAACGGTAAAAATAGAAGTGAGGATAGCAGTTTAGAAAAAAGAGAAAATTCTGTTTATCAAGGGGACAGCATTATGGTTTACGATGGAATCATTTTGTCGTTGTTGATCGGCTGGTTTCGCGGCGGAAGCCTGAAAGGGTTGGCCAACATGAAATTGCGCTTCGGTTGGCTGTTCCCGATCTTATTGGCGGTGCAGTTTGTGGTCTTTTTCCTGCAAGAGCGGGTCGCATGGATCTCGAGCATGAGCAACGGCATTTTTCTCCTCGTCTACATCACCGGGCTCGCGTTTTTATGGCTCAACCGCCATCAGCCAGGGTTTCCGGTCATCTTCGCCGGCGTCTTGCTCAACTTTATCGTCATGGCCGTAAACGGCGGACGGATGCCGGTCTCGATCGAAGCCGCCCAATTTCTCGGCCGCGAATATATCGAAGCGTTAAAAGCCGGTCTGTACGGCAAGCACCAGGCGATCACATCGGATACGCTTCTGCCGTTTCTTGGCGACATCATCCCGCTGTCTCCGCCGTACCCGCGCCAACAAGTCATCAGCATCGGCGACGTTGTGATGAACGTAGGAGCGTTTCTGTTCATCCAGCATCTGATGCTCAGTGCACCGCGCCATGGGGCAGACGATGCTGAGAAAGAAACAACGGCCGCTCCTGCGAATCAATAAACTAATTTTTAAGGGGGAAAAGGACATGAAATTCAAAGCAAAACAAGTATTGATCAATTTGTTCATCCTTGGTTCGGTGATTGTGGCGTTGACTTCTGGATTTAGACTGATTGAATAGTTGTGGCTTTTCTGCAAGATTTGATTTAAGATGTTTTCAACACTTGATTAAGAAAATGATTTCATGTATTGCGTCTCTTTTTAGTCTTATTAATCGAATTTTATTCACATGAGAGTGGTTATAATATGGCGTTGAATTTTAAAGAAACAGAAAAAATTTATATTATCATAATTTCATTTTTAGGTTTGTCCAGCTTTTGGATTAATCTTGATTTCTTTGCTCAATCCCTTTGGGATTGGGTTTTAATTTATATGTTAGTTGGTTCCATTATTTTGTTGAATTTTTTTCCGATTAGTTTACCTCCTAAAGCTAATTCTTTCTCAATGGACTCATCTATTTATCTTGCTATTTTATTTTTATATGGCATTAGTTTTACTCTGAAAGTTTTGTTTATTTATAGTGTTGTGGAACTGTTTTATAGGCGAAAAATGTCTTTTTGGAGGCATTTATTTAATTTTTCAATGTATTGTTTGATGATATCAGGTGCCTATTATTCCTTTTTGTTTTTCCACGGAGAAATTGGAAAGATAAATTACTACAATCTCCTGCCTTATTTAGTTAGTTTACTGGTTTATTTCGGGATTAATGTTATTTTGATATTGCTTTTCTTTCTCTGCGTGGGTCAAATCTTTAAAGGGGCCCTAGAACTAGGAATTTTAAAAGAGGCATGTGTCAGCTATTCTATTACTCTATTACTTTCATTAGTTTTAGCTATTTTGTTATGGGAAGCAAAATACTTTGGGCTATTCTTACTGATTATTTTAGTGACATTGTTATCTTTTATCTTTAAAAAATTTTTGCAATTATACCAACTAGTCTCCAACCGCGCCAACAAAGACCACCTCACCGGTCTTTACAACCATGGTTTTTTCAAGGAAGCGCTCAAGGAGCAGTTTTCCGACTGCAAGCTGTTGAAACAGCCGTTGACCTTGGCATTTCTGGATTTGGACGATTTTAAAAAATACAATGACCGAAACGGCCATTTGCAAGGAGATCGTTTGTTGACTTTTTTCGGGAAACTGCTGCAAAAAGCAGTCGAAGGGACGAACTTCACGGTCGCCCGCTATGGCGGCGAAGAGTTTGCCATTTTAATGCCCAACACGACGAAAGAAGACGCGTACGCGTTTTTAAACCGGTTGCGCAAAGAAGTGAACGATACATATTTTGAAGGCGTCGAGCATATTCCGTATCGTTGCCTGTCGTTTTCGTGCGGCATC
Source organism: Geobacillus lituanicus (assembly GCF_050994965.1). Lineage (NCBI taxonomy): Bacteria > Bacillati > Bacillota > Bacilli > Caryophanales > Anoxybacillaceae > Geobacillus > Geobacillus lituanicus. The sequence continues at coordinate 2,099,555 of NZ_CP194773.1, read as the reverse complement.
GCCGAGATGGAAAAAGATATGTACGAAAGCGAGGAATTGATCCATCGCGCTGATCAAGCGCTGTATTACGCCAAGGCGCAAGGGAAAAACAACGTTCAGTTGTATGATAAACATAATATGTGCTTGGATGAAATTAAGTTTAAACAAGACTTGGAAGCGCTCGAGCAGCAAGTGAAATTCTTTCTTTCGAAAGATGTCTATACATACCGCCATAGCAAACGGGTGTTTAAATATGCGGTCGAGTTTGGCAGTCGTCTTGATGAGTTGACCGACCATGAACGGCAGACGCTCATTTTAGGGGCGCTCATCCATGACATTGGCAAAATTGAAGTGCCACGCGATATTTTAAATAAGCGGGGAAAGTTGGAGAAGCATGAATGGGAGATCATTAAAAAGCACGTAACGTGGGGACGCGAGATTGTGGCGGCGGAGAAGCGGTTTGATGATTTGCTTCCGCTTGTCGAGCTGCATCACGAACGATATGATGGGAAAGGGTATCCGTACGGGCTGAAGGGGGAAGAAATCCCGAAATTGGCCCGCATTTTGTGTATTATCGACTCATTTGACGCCATGACGACCGAGCGGCCGTACCAGCCGACGAAAACGTTTGAAGAGGCGCTTGAGGAAATCGAGCGTTGCGCTGGGACGCAGTTTGATCCTGTGTATGCGGCGAAGTTTGTCGCGTTTGTGCGCGAGCGTTATTTGCCGCTAGCTGAGATGCAACAACTGAATTGAACAAGGGAAAGGACACTTGCCGGTGGCAAGTGTTTTTTGTTTTTCACCGTTTTGCCACGCTTTTGTCAAATAATGTTCACTGATCTTGGAAATGAAGTGATTTTTTGCACAGGGGAGGTCAAGGGGGGTGGCTATAATGGTAAACGAATTTCTCACTGTAGAAGGAGGAGGGGCATGAAACAAACGGTCGTCATTTTTCTCATTAGCGCTTTGATCGGTTTGGCTGGCGGTTATTCGTATTTTCAGTTGGGAGGAACGAAAGGAGAGACGAATGCGACGCAGGCAGGAAAACAAGAGACGGCTCAATCGTCCCAACCATCAGCTTCGACAGAGGATGGGAAGGGGGCGGGCAAGACAACAAACGCTAGTACGCAGGACGGGACTATCCTGCAACAAAAAGGTTGTCTCTCTTGCCACTCTGTTTCCAAGCTTAACTTGCAAGGAGGGACGACCGGTCCGGATTTATCGAACGCTTATCGAGAAGTCGAGGGCAAACACGGCAAGCCGATTGAAGAGTTTTTAAAAGCGCCGACGTCTGCGGTGATGTCTGGGGTGATCAAATCGAATCCGCTGACAGATGAGGAGCGGGCCGAAATTATTGCTCTCTTAAAAGAAGCATCCGAAAAGTAAGAAACGATGGGAGGAACGAGAGTGAAGAAAAAAGTGATTTCCGCGTTGTCAGGGTTGGCAGTTGGAGTGTTGGCGTCAACTGTCTTTTTCGGCAATTTTTCCACTCCTGATACCGTTTCGACTGCATCGGCCAAAACCGATGCGGAAAAAGTGTACGTTCCGTTTGGTGAAAAAGATGAATATTACTTGTTCGCCTCTGGTGGCCACTCGGGGCAAATGTTTATTTACGGGGTGCCGTCGATGCGGCGCATTCGCACGGTTCCTGTCTTTTCGCCCGATCCGGCGACCGGCTACGGCTGGGATACCCATTCGAAAAAAATGCTTGGCGGCTATACGTGGGGCGATTTGCATCATCCGGCTTTCTCGGAAACGAATGGAGAATATGACGGCAAGTATATGTTTGCGACCGATGTGGCGAACAGCCGGGCGGCAGTGATGGATTTGAAAACGTTTACAGTCAAAGACATGATCGAAGTCCCCAATACGAGCGGTCCGCACTGTGCCGCGTTTGTGACGGAGAATACCGAATACTTATTTTTGCCGACCCGATTTTCCGTTCCGCTCGGCCATCAGTACGCCTCGCTTGATGAGTATAGCGAAAAATACCGCGGTGTGATGAGTGCGGTCACGTTCGATGAAAAGGCGCAAAAGCTGCACATTGCCTATCAAGTTGCGTTGCCGCCGTGGTCGTACGATTTGTCCGATGCCGGGAAAAAAATCTCAAAAGATTGGGCCGTGCTGACAACGTACAATACGGAAGAAGCGACAACAAACTTGGAAATCAACGCGTCTCAAGAAGACCGCGACTTTATCGTGCTGTTTAACTGGAAAGAGCTTGAGAACATGGTGAAAGCGGGGAAATATGACAATGTCGGCGGTCAAAAAATGATCTTTCCGGAAAAGCATAAAGGGGGCATTTATTTAGTGCCGGTCGCCAAATCGCCACATGGCGTCGACGTTACCCCAGACGGGAAATATTTCATCGCCTCCGGGAAGCTCGCCCCGTTGTTGACGGTATTTTCGTTTGAAAAGGCGTTTCAGGCGATTGAAAAGAAAGAGTTTGCCGGCGAGCGGAACGGCATCCCGATTTTGAAATACGAATCGGTGATGGAGCGGGAAGTCAATCCGGAAAACGCGCTTGGGCCGCTGCATACGCAGTTTGATGACAAAGGCATGGCGTATACGACGATGTTTATTTCGTCTGAAATTGTGAAATGGAATCCGGAAACCGGCGAAGTGCTTGACCGCGTTCCGGTTCAATATTCGCCAGGGCATGCCGTCGCGGCGGAAGGGGATACCGTATCTCCGGACGGCAAATATTTAGTGTCGCTCAACAAGTTGGCGAAAGACAGCTATTTATCGGTCGGGCCGTCCCACCCGGAATCGATGCAGCTCATTGACATTAGCGGTGACAAAATGAAAGTGATCCAATCGTCGCCGGTCGATCCGGAACCGCACTATGGGCAAATGATCAAGGCCGATAAAATTAAAACGGTTGAAGTGTACCCGAAAGAGAACAACAATCCAGACGCTGTGTACAACCAAAAAGACGCCCGCATCGTCCGGAAAGGAAATGAGGTGCACGTCTACGGCATCGCAATGCGTTCGAAGTTTATTTTTGATGCCAATGCGAAGCGGCCGGACGTCATTGAAGTGAATGAAGGAGATAAAGTTGTCATCCACCTGACGAACCTTGACTTTGATGAGGACATTACCCATGGTTTTGCCATCAACCAGTATAACTTGAATATGGAAATTCAGCCGGGACAAACGAACATGATCGAGTTTACCGCCAATAAGCCGGGAACGTACCCGTTGTATTGCACGAACTTCTGTTCAGCGCTGCACCAAGAAATGACCGGGTATTTGTTGGTAAAGCCGAAACAATAAACCGAGGGGGCGGACGCGCCCCCTGACTAACAAAAGAGGTGTGAAGAAAATGGCTGCAGCGAAACTGTCTCCGTTGTCTGCCGTCTTTGTCGGCGCGGCCGGAGGATTGCTGCTTTTGTCTTTAGCGTTTCCTTGGTGGGGGATGGATTTCATCGCTCCGCAATATCCGGAAGGATTAGAGATTATCGTTTATCCGAATCGGCTTGAAGGGGATATCGACATTATTAACGGACTCAATCACTATATCGGCATGAAGCCGTTTAGTGAAGAGAGCTTTCCGGAACTTGGCTATTTGTCCTACATCGTGATCGCTATGGCCATAGCGGCATTCATCATCGCGTTCACGAGAAGCAAAAGAGGGCTGTACGTGTTCATCGCCGCCTTTCTCATTGGCGGGGCGCTCGGTCTTTACGATATTCATCGCTGGCTCGCTGACTTTGGAACGAATTTAAACGATAACGCCCCGATCGATATCGATCCGTTTGTGCCGCCGATTTTCGGAGAAAACCGGATCGCCAACTTTACGACGTTCAGCTATTTTGCGACCGGTGCGTATCTCGTCGGTGCCGCGTTCGTTTGCCTGCTCGTTCCGCTATGGAAGGAGAGAAAAACATGAAGCGATGGCTGCTCATTTCCTTGTTCATTTTTTTCTTTTTCGATGTTCCGAAAGAAGCGGCTGCCGGCCAGACGCTGCAGCAACTGATTGACGCTGCTCCGGCTCACGGCACGATTCGCCTAACAGGCCAAACGTACATTGGCGATATTGTCATCGACAAACCGCTGACCATCATCGGCACAAAAGGCACGGTCATTCAAGGAAGCGGGCGCGGTAATGTGATTTCGATCAAAGCGCCGCATGTCACCATTACACATGTGACCGTCACGAACAGCGGAAAAAGCCGGAGCACGCAAGAGGAATACGCCGGCATCAAAGTTTATTCCGATTATAATACGCTAGAACACATAACGGTAAAACAATCGTTTCATGGCATTTACTTGAGTCAGGCGCATCACAACCGGATTGCCAACGTACGGGTGATCGGCGAACAAAACGGAGAAATCGCCGGACAAGGAAATGGGCTGCACATTTATTATTCTAATTTTAATGAGCTTGAACATAACACCATTATCGGAACGAGAGATGGCATCTTTTTTGACTACGCCAATCATAACGTCGCCAAAGGAAATGAAGTGTCTCACACCCGTTACGGGCTTCACTACATGTATTCGGATGATAACGCGTTTCATGACAATACGTTTATGCTTAATAACGGCGGGGCGGCGATCATGAACTCGAACCGGATTGTCCTGAAAAACAACCGCTTTTTCTTCAACAAAGGAATGCGCTCGTTTGGGTTGTTGCTGCAGATGGCAAATGACAACCGGATCATTGGCAATACGTTTTATCAAAACGAGCGGGGATTGTATATTGATCAGTCGAACGATAATTTTTTGCAGCGAAATGTCTTTTTGCAAAATGAGATCGGCATTGAGCTTTGGTCGAGTTCACAGCGGCAAACGTTTACGGAAAACCGGATTTGGAAAAATACGATTGCTGTCGCGCGCCTTGGCGGCGGGGACAGGAATAGGTGGGATTTTCGCGGGGTTGGCAACGACTGGGGCGGCGAAGCGGCGTTGCTTGATTTGAACCAAGATGGGAAAGGGGATTCCCCGTTTCGCTATGCGTCCTCCTTTCATAAGTTAGCGGAAGAAAATGAACTGGCGTATTTGTTTTTGTCGTCGCCGAGCTTAGGTGTCTATGAGGCGATCAACGAATGGCGGCAGACAGACGAAGTGATGGCGGTCGATCATGCGCCGCTTGTGAAAAAGACCATATCAGCCAGCTGGTGGTGGGGACTGCTCGGCTTTGGAGCCATCGCGGTGATCGTGCCGAAAAGGAGGATTCGGAGATGAGCTACATTTGGAAAGAATGGCTTGAGCTTTCGCGGGGGAAGGCGTTTTGGCTGTTTTTTCTGCTCGTTGTTGCCGCATCGCTTTCCGTATTGATGAGCGCAAAATCGTTGCCGGCTGAGCATGGACTGACTATTTTTTTGCAGATGCTGTTTGACATGAATGCGTACATCGTTCCGCTTCTTTGTTTATTTTTTGCTTCTTTTTCCGTCATGCAGGAGAAAGAGCAGCGGACGATGGTCATGATTGTCGTCAAAAGCGGGCCGCCTTGGATGTTTTTATGGAAAAAAAGCGCGGCGATCCAGCTCATTACAATGACGGTGCTTGTCATTTGGTACTTCGTTTTGATCATTCCGGCCAAGTTTTTGTTTGTCTTTCATTTATCGTATTTTCTTTCTTTTTTGCTCGCCACGATGGTGCTTGTGTTTATTTTTAATCAAATTGGAATTTGGCTCGGTTTCGCGTGCAAGACGAAAATTCAGTTGATTGGCGCCAACTTGTTTGCCGCGTTCTTTTTCATTTATTTGTATGACTTTGCGCTGCTTTCTGTTTTGCCGTCGGTGACGTATGACAATGTGCATGTGTTCTCCTTCGTGTATTTTCTGCAGCCGCTTCATGCGCTCCGTTTTTACTTAGAGACGTCGCTCGGGATGTTCTCGCTCGATTATTTGTCGCGGACGATGAAAAAATTTTTCTCCTTCTCTCCCGGCGTCCTTGTTGCGCTCAATATCGCGGTCTGGGGGATGGGGGCGCTAGCGGCATCGATGCTGTGGAGCCGAAAGGGGGAAGAACGATGATTGAAGTGGCGGGATTGACAGTTTCGTACCGAAACAACAAAGTGCTTGATGATGTCCATCTTGTCATTCAGAAAGGGGAGCGGTGTGCTTTAGTCGGGCGAAACGGCGCCGGCAAGTCGACATTGATTCATAGCTTGCTGAACTTGCTTCCGGCAGCAAGCGGAACGGTGTATATTGACGGCATTGATCATCGGCGGCACGAGTGGAAAAAGAAAGTCGCCTATTTGCCGGAAAAGTTTCAGCTGTATCCTCAGTTAACGGGGGAGGAAAATGTCCGCTTTTTTGCCTCGTTGCACGGCGCGGTCGATGAAGAGCGGATCGAAGACGTTTTGCACACCGTCCGGTTATGGGAAGCGCGCCATATGAAAAGCAAGCAGTATTCGAAAGGGATGCTGCAGCGGCTCGGGCTTGCTATTATGCTGTACTACGATGCTGACTTGCTGATTTTAGACGAGCCGACAAGCGGGCTTGATCCGTTAGGAAGGGCGGACGTGCTGGCGATTTTACGCTCTTTGCCGAACAAAACGGTGTTGCTGTCGTCGCACCATATTGACGAAGTCAGGCAGCTCTGCACCCATGTCGCCTATTTGGAAAACGGGAAGATCACGAAATACCGAGTCGAAGATTTTGAGCTTAGCACACTGATGGAGGGAGAATAAAGTGAGGCAACAATGGATGATCGTGATGGCAGCGCTTTTCTTCTTGCTTGCCGGGTGTCAAGGAAACGATTGGACGGTGTCGGTGAAAACGACCCCTTTTTATAAGGAAGGGACGGCTTCTTCGTTTGCGGTCGCCATCCAAAAGGACGGGAAGCCGGCGGGTGGGCTTGAAGTGACGGCGGTCTTTGAGATGGCGAATATGGATCACGGGCAAACAGTCGTCCAATTGGCGGAGAAGGAACCCGGCCTTTATGAAGGGAACGTGCAGCTGCCGATGGACGGAGAATGGGACGCTTTGTTGCAAATCAAAGACGGCGATGAGACGGTCGAAAAGCTCGTTACCCTCAAGGTGAAGAAGCAAGACGTGGCAGCGATGATCAATGGCACCGCGATTACAGCGGCAGAAGTCAAGTTCTACCAAACACGCTGGCAAATTGAGATCTCTTCGGCCATGGAAGCGGTCAAAAAGCAGTATCGCGGCGAAGAGCTCAACGAGCGGCTCAGTTATTGGAAACAGCAGTTGAATGAGATGACTGAGCCCCGCTCCGCTGTTACCCGTCTCATTGAACTGCACTCGATGGCGCTGCTTGCCGAAGAAAAAGGCTATTCAGTAGATGAACCGGCCGTTGATCGTGAAGTGGAAAACAGAAAGCGGCAATACGAAGGGAGCGAAACCGCTCAAACACTCATCCGCCAATACGGTGAGGCGGCATTTTGGAAGCAAGAACGGCGGTATGTCCAGCTCGTTTTGTTGGCGCAAAACGTGTGGAACGACATGGTAGAACAAGTGAAAAATGAGCATCCGAATGTAACGGAGGCGGAGATGCGTTTTTTGGCGCAAAAGAAGTATGACGAGTTGCTCGTTTCCCAAATCGACTCTTTGTCCATTCAACTGTATCTTTCCGGACGATAGTTTAGAAACATTGCCTGATCGGAATGAAAGGCAATGTTTTTTTGTTGTTGATGAATGATTATGATCGTTTTAAATACTATTTTTGATTAATATTGAGTGATAATGAATGTTTTTGATTGATTTTTTCGTTGTCTTGGGATATGATAGAGTTGTAAGCGATATCCCCGATGATCGGAGGTGGGAGTGTGCTGACCGAAGAACGCCACCGCCTCATTTTGGACCTGTTGGCGCAAAAAGGAGTCATCAAGCTGCAAGAGCTCGTTGACGCGACCGGGGCGTCGGAGTCGACGATTCGCCGTGATTTGACGCAGCTTGAGACCGAAAAGAAACTGCGCCGCGTGCACGGCGGGGCGGCGTTGTTGCAGCAAAAACGCGAAGAGTTAAGCGTGTCGGAAAAGTCGCTGAAATATATAGAGGAAAAGCGGCGGATCGCCGCCTATGCGTCCAGCTTGGTACAAAAAGGAAACTGCATCTATTTGGACGCGGGAACGACCACGTGGGAAATGATTCCGCATTTGGCTGGCAAAGAGGTCATTGTGGTGACGAACGGCGTGATGCATGTCGAGCGGCTGCTTGAGCATAACGTCACGACGTATTTGGTCGGCGGCATGATCAAGCCGAAAACGAAGGCGTTGATCGGGCGCGGCGCCATCGAGTCGCTGCGGCAGTACCGCTTCGACCAATGTTTCATCGGCGCGAACGGTGTTCATTACGACTATGGCTATACGACGCCAGACCCGGAAGAGGCGCTGGTGAAATATACGGCCATGCAGTTGGCGCAGCGCGCGTATGTGCTCGCAGACCATTCGAAATTAAATGAAAGCTCGTTCGCGAAAATTGCGGATTTGCATGAAGCGGTGTTGATCACTGATGAATTGGATGAAGAGTGGAACGATTTGTATCGAACAAAAACGACGGTAGAGGTTGTGGCTCCATGATTTACACATGTACGTTAAATCCATCTGTGGATTATATCGTTCATCTCGATGAGCTTCATGTTGGCGAACTGAATCGTTCGGTGAAAACGTTCACATTTCCGGGCGGGAAAGGGGTCAACGTGTCGCGTGTGTTGAAGCGCTTGGGTGTGGACAGCACGGCGCTTGGATTCGTGGGCGGATTTACCGGCGGGTACATTGAAAGCGAACTTCGGAAAGAAGGCATTGCCTGCGATTTTGTTCATGTCCCAGGGCAAACGCGCATTAACGTCAAACTGAAAGCGGGGCGGGAGACGGAAATTAACGGCGAAGGCCCGGCGGTTGCCGATGACGATGCCGCGCAATTGATCGCGAAAATTGGAGCGCTTTCGGCTGGTGATGTGCTTGTTCTTGCTGGAAGCGCGCCGACGTCGCTGCCGGCGGATGTATACGAGCAGCTGGCAGCGGAGACAGTGAAGCGGCAAGCCCGCCTTGTCATCGATACAAGCGGTCCGGCGCTCCGATCGTTGCTTGCCTGCCGGCCGTTTCTTGCCAAGCCGAACCACCATGAGCTGGCCGAACTGTTTGGTGTTGCGATGGTGACAAGAGAAGACATCGTGTTGTATGGCCGACGACTGGTGGAAAAGGGAGTGGAACATCTCATCGTGTCAATGGGCGGCGCGGGGGCGTTTTACTTCAATGAGGAAACGGCGCTGTTTGCCGAAGCGCCGCAAGGAACGGTGAAAAATTCGGTCGGGGCGGGCGATTCGATGGTCGCTGGATTTTTGGCCGCTCAAGCGGATGGGAAATCGATTGAGGAAGCATTCGCTTACAGTGTCGCCGCTGGAAGCGCGACCGCGTTTTCGGAAGATTTGTGTACGAAAGAGGAAGTGGAAGCGCTCGTCGACCGCGTCCATATCGTGCATTTATAAATTGAAAATAAAGGAGGATTGGGTCAATGAAGATTACAGATTTGTTGACAAAAGAAACGATGATTCTCGCGCTTCAAGCGAAGACAAAGGGCGAAGTCATTGATGAACTGGCTGAAAAGCTTGCCGAAGCGGGAGCGGTCAGCGATGTGGAAGTGTTTAAGCAAGCCATTTGGGCGCGGGAAAAACAAAGCACGACCGGCGTTGGCGACGGCATCGCCATTCCGCACGCCAAAACGGCGGCGGTCAAGCGCCCGGCGGTGGCGTTCGGTCGTTCAGTGGAAGGCATTGATTATGAGTCGCTCGATGGCAAGCCAAGCCATTTGTTTTTCATGATCGCCGCGCCAGAAGGCGGGGAGCAGACGCACCTTGAGGCGCTCGCCCGCTTGTCGTCGATGTTGATGGATGCATCGTTCCGTGCTCAGCTTGAAACCGCTTCAAGCGAGGAGGAGATTATCCGTTTGGTTGCCGCGAAAGAAAGCGAGCAAGAAGCTCCACAGCAAGCGGTGCAGGCAGGGAACGGGCGGAAAGTGCTGGCAGTAACCGCTTGTCCGACCGGAATCGCTCATACGTATATGGCCGCTGATGCACTGAAGGCGAAAGCAGCCGAAATGGGGGTATCCATCAAAGTCGAGACCAATGGCTCAGATGGAGTGAAAAACGAGCTGACGGCGAAGGAGATTGAAGAAGCAACGGCGATCATTGTGGCGGCGGATAAACAAGTCGAAATGGACCGCTTTGACGGCAAACACGTGATCCAAGTGCCAGTCGCCCAGGCGATTCGTCAGCCGGAGAAGCTGATCGAGCAGGCGTTGCGCCAAGATGCGCCGATTTACCGGGCGAGCGGCGCTTCGCGAGGCAGCGCGGGAGCGGTGAAGCCGCGCACCGGTTTTTACAAACATTTGATGAACGGTGTTTCGAATATGCTTCCGTTCGTTGTCGGCGGCGGGATTTTGATTGCCATTTCCTTCACGTTCGGCATTAAAGCGTTTGACCCGAACGATCCGTCGTATCATCCGTTTGCCAAACTGTTAATGGACATCGGCGGCGGCAATGCGTTCGCGTTGATGGTTCCTGTGCTGGCCGCATTCATCGCCATGAGCATTGCCGATCGACCAGGGTTTGCGCCGGGGATGGTCGGCGGCTTTCTGGCGGCCAACGGCGGCGCTGGTTTCCTCGGCGGATTGATTGCTGGTTTCCTAGCCGGGTATTTAGTCGTCGGATTACGGAAACTGTTCAGCCGCCTGCCGCAGTCGTTAGAAGGCATTAAACCGGTGCTGTTGTATCCGCTGTTCGGCATTTTCCTGACTGGCATGATTATGATGTATATTGTCATCGATCCGGTGAAAGCGCTGAATGAAGGGTTGAAACATTGGCTCGAAGGTATGGGAACGGCGAACTTAGTGCTGCTTGGCGTGGTGTTAGGCGGCATGATGGCAGTCGATATGGGCGGTCCGATTAACAAAGCAGCGTTTACGTTCGGAATCGCCATGATCGACGCCGGCAACTATGCGCCGCATGCGGCCATTATGGCCGGCGGGATGGTGCCGCCGCTCGGATTGGCACTGGCGACGACATTCTTCAAGAAGAAGTTTACGAAAGCCGAGCGCGAGGCCGGCAAAACGTGCTATATTATGGGGGCTTCGTTCATCACGGAAGGGGCGATTCCGTTTGCGGCGGCCGATCCGGTGCGGGTCATTCCGTCGATTATCGTCGGCTCAGCTGTAGCCGGGGCGCTGACGATGCTGTTTGGCATCGGACTTCCGGCGCCGCACGGCGGAATTTTCGTCATCCCGATCGTCAAAGGCAGCGCATGGCTTTATATATTGGCTATTTTGATTGGTTCCATCGTGACCGCATTGATGGTCGGGCTGTGGAAAAAAGAAGTGAAAGAATAAGAGAAAAAGCGTTCCGCGGGCAGCGGAGCGCTTTTTGCCTGTCGGAGCGGCGGCTTTATGGCTCGTTTCCGCCCGATTCCGCACGCCTGAACCCCCCGCTTGCGGCTAGTTGGGCGGCATCGATCACCTCGCCGAGCTTCAAGCAAAGCAAGCGCTCCTCTTCCAATCCGCGCCGCCGCCATTCAGCCCATAGGCGGTCAAGCGCTTCTTTCGGCGTATCGTCGGCCAAGCGGAACGCCCCGTAATGCATCGGGACAAACAGGCGGGCGCGGCAGTCCAAAAACGCCTGCACTGCTTCTTCCGGGGTCGTGTGCTGCGGCCCCATAAACCATTCCGGTTCGTACGCGCCGATCGGCAAGAGCGCATAGTCGATGGAAAAGCGTTCGCCGATGTCGCGAAAGCCGCGGAAGTAGCCGCTGTCGCCAGCAAAATAAACCGTCGGTGCGTCGTCCGCTTCAATGACCCATCCGCCCCAATGCGACGTGTTCGTGTCCCACAGCGTCCGCCGTGTCCAATGTTGGGCGGGAACAAATGTGAGCGTCACGCCGCGGAATTCAGCCGTGCGCCACCACGACAGCTCAGTGACATGGCGGAAGCCGCGGCGGCGGAACAAGCGGCCGAGCCCCTCGGGCACGAATATGTGCGGGTCACCGTGCAAACGGCGGAGGCTGCCGAAATGCAAATGGTCATAGTGGCCATGGGAGATGAGCACAACGTCCACGGGCGGCATCTTGTCAAGCGGAACACCAGGAGCCGTCAAGCGTTTGGCCGCGCCCATCCGCTGCGCCCAAACCGGGTCGGTGACGATCGTGATGCCGTTCATTTGCACGACGAACGTCGAATGGCCGATCCAACAAAGCTGCGGCCGTCCGTTCGGATGATGAAGCCGGTTCCATTGCGGCGGCACGGCGTGCGGTACGACGTACGACAAGTCTTTTTGTTTTTGTTTCCGCTCCCGTTGCCAGCGGCGAAAATCAGCCCATGTTTTGTGCGTCGAGACGTTGTCGAGATTCGTGTATCGTTTCGGCACGGCAGTTTCACCCCAATGGACTTTGCTAGGAGACTCCCGTTTCCATGCAGGGATGGCAGGTGGGAGGCCGTTCCATATGCTATAATTAAATGGTAGCAAATTTTGCGTTGTTCTACAAAATATTTGTTCAGGAGGTGAAAGACTTGCTTCAATCTTTTTCGCTTCGCACGACAAAGCGCGATGAAATGGTGGAGATTACGTCATTTGTCGAAGAAACGGTGCGCCAGTCCGGGGTAGAAGAGGGGGTGGCGATCGTTTATTGCCCGCACACGACAGCCGGCATCACGATTAACGAAAACGCGGATCCTGACGTGAAGCGCGATATGATGCGCCGCTTTGATGAAACGTACCCGTGGGAGCATCCGCTTGACCGCCATATGGAGGGAAACACGGCCGCTCATATGAAAGCGAGCACGGTCGGCGCGTCGCAACATGTTATCATTCATGAAGGCCGGCTGCTGCTTGGCCGTTGGCAAGGCATCTATTTTTGTGAATACGACGGGCCGCGCCAGCGGACGTTTTACGTGAAAGTGCTGAAAGGGTAGCAACCATAATTATATTATGTAAACAAAATAGCAGGAAAAAGCAATGGCAACACAGCGGCCGCAACGGTCTGGCCAGAATAAAGAGAAGGGAACGAAAAACCCGGGCCAACGTGTACCCGGGTTTTTCGAATGTCGAAAAAATCAAGCTGTCGGGAACAGGAAATATCTGCATCCTTACGCCGTCGTCGTTAAGATCAGCGGCCCGTTTTTCGTAATGGCGATCGTATGTTCATATTGCGCCGAATACGAGCCGTCAATGGTGCGCGCCGTCCAGCCGTTTGCGTCCATTTTGCTTTGCCATGCCCCCATGTTCACCATCGGCTCGATCGTAATGACCATCCCTTCCTTTAAGCGCATCCCTTTTCCTTTTTCGCCAAAATGGGGAACGTACGGCTCTTCGTGAATCGTCGGCCCGATGCCATGCCCGGTGAAATCGCGGACGACGGAAAACCCGTGCGATTCGACGTACGTTTGAATGGCATGGCCGATATCGCCGATCCGGTTGCCGACGACCGCCTGTTCGATTCCTTTGTATAGCGACTGTTCCGTGACATGGAGCAGCTTTTGCACATCTTCACTTACATCACCGACCGCGTACGTCCAAGCCGAATCAGCGAGCGCCCCACGCCAGTTGACCACGAAATCGATTGTGACGATGTCGCCCTCTTTCAACGGCTCGTTGCGCGGAAACCCGTGGCAAATTTCATCGTTAATGGAAGCGCATGTCGCATACGGATAGCCGCGGTAGCCTTTTTGTTCCGGTTTGGCGCCGTATTTGGCCAAAAACGTTTCAACGAACCGGTCGATCTCCATCGTCGTGACCCCCGGTTTGATGCGCTTGGCGATTTCTTGATGGCAGGCGGCCAAGAGTTTCCCCGCCTCACGCATCAACTGAATTTCTCGTTCCGTTTTGACGTGAATCATGCAACTGTCTCCTTTTCCTTCGGTATGTTTCCATCCTATAGTATTGTAACAAAAACGCCAGTGGTGATAAACTGTCGGGAACATAGGACAAAGAAAAAGGACACCCGAACAGGCATCCTTTGTTTCGCTGGTTATCGTTTTCCCCCGGTTTGGCCGCGGCGTTTACAAGACGGCAAACAACTGCTTTTCTTTATCGGAAATCGTGGATAGGGACGGAGCGAACGGCAAATAAATCGATACCGTCGTTCCTTTATGTATTTCGCTTTCAATTCGAATTGTTCCGTTCATTGATTCGACAATGCGATAGACGACCATCATTCCGAGCCCCGTGCCTTTGACGCCTTTCGTCGTAAAATACGGTTCGCCAAGCCGTTCGAGCTGTTCTTTCGTCATGCCGATGCCGGTATCGGCAATGCGGATGAGCACGCGCCCGTTATCGAGCGAAGCGTATACCCACAGCGTGCCGCCGTTCGGCATCGCTTCAATGGCGTTTTTCATGATATTGAGCAAACATTGGCGGAACTTTTCCCGTTCTCCCATTACGGAAAACGGGGCGAGCGATGCCTGAATGTCGACGCAGCTCATATTGGCGAGCGGACGGATGATGTCGATGACCCGCTCCACTTCCAGTTTGACGTTCAGCTTTTCCGGCATCTCCGGGGCCGGCTTGGCGAATGTCAAGTAATCGGTGATGATCGCTTCCGCCCGATCGAGCTCCTCCAACGCAATGCGGGCGTACTGGCGGCGCTTTTCGGCGGCAAGCGGCTGCTCTTCAATCAGCTGGATAAACCCGCGCGCCGCTGTCAAGGGGTTGCGGATTTCATGAGAGATGGAGGCGGCCAAATGGGTGACCGCTTCCATTTTTTCGGCACGGATGATCCGTTTGCGCAACGCCATGTCATGGTACACCATCTCGCGGGCGGCGCAAACGATGAGCATGCTTGCCGGTTGTACGAGCAAAAATGTAAGTGAAAGAAGAAGCGGGGGCGGGTTGTTGACGATCCACTCTACCATGGCGATCGTCAATAGGCCGGATGCAAAGCTGAGCAGCGTCGCCAGCAGCACGCGCTGTTTGGACGGCAGCGAGGCAAAGCGTTTTGTCCATAAACTACTGACCGCAGCGATGGCAATGGAAACAACGACAGTGATCAAAACACCAGCTCCGCCGAACAATGAGCGATAGACGATCGTCACGAGCACCAACAAGGCGGCCGGACCAACCCCGCCGTATAGGCTGCCGAGCCAAAGCGGAATTTGCCACAAGTCGAACATAAAATCGTTTTCCGCGCCGACCGGAAGAGTGATGCATAGGACGATTACAATGGCGTAACAAGCGGTCGGCAAATACAGGCGGAGGCGCTTTGGCCCTTTTTCTTGCTCCGTCCATAGCGGGACAAGAAACACCGGCAGGAGAATAAAAAACAAGTTCAGCAAAAAGTCTTTGAAAATATTCAGCATCGCGGCACCTTCTTTCCCATCGTCAGCTGCATAACCAGAATTTCTACAAAAATTGCGAATATATTACATTGTAACCGGAACATCACGGGTCTGTTAAGGTGAAATTAATAGTCTTTTTTTGCTATAAATCTCGTTTTTTCGACAGATATAGGCAAAAAGAACTGTTTTGTTCTTAGTAAAAAATTCCCTTTCATTTTTTGGAATTATTCTATAATATTTTAATTGTATAGATTTTCTATCAACCTTTTATTTGATATGGAGGGATGTTTTTGAAGAAACGGTCGATCACATCACTTGTTGCTGCGCTGTCGCTTGGAATGGGCCTATGGGCAGCGCCGGCGGCCGCCCCGCAGGCCGCCAATTCGGGAGCACCTTTGGCAGCCAGGCACGGCGGTCCGGTCGATTTGGCGGTGGTGAATGAAGAGAAGCTGGCGGAGATGTTGAAAAAAAGCGGCAAGCTTCGCGCTGACGCCACCCCAGCTGAGGCGGAAGCAGCGGTGCGCGCCTATTTAAAACAAAAGGCGGCCCACACTTCGAAAGAAAAAGGAGAATTGCACGAATACGAGGCAAAGCGGGCCGATGTGCTGCGCGAGAAGGGGCAGAAAAACAGTATTTTGAATGGGAAAGGAAAAAAGCTTGGCCAGACGAAAAAAGATTCCGTTCCGTCTGTCAAGCCAGAGGCATGGAACGGTGGCAAGCGGGTGGACCGCGTGCTCGTTTTGCTCATTGAATACCCGGATTTTCCGCACAACCGCATTCAACCGAATGAGACGGATATGTATTATAAAGATTATACCCGTGAACATTATGAAGACATGATTTTCGGCGGGGATGACGGCTATTACGCAGGACCGAACGGAGAAAAACTCATCTCGGTGAAAAAGTATTATGAAGAGCAATCAGGCGGCAGCTATTCGATCGAAGGAAAAGTGGCGGGCTGGTATCAGGCGAAGTATCCGGCTAAATACTATGGCGGCAACGTGCCGACCCCGGATGGCAATGACGCTAATCCGCGGGCGCTTGTGCGCGAGGCGCTGGCGGCGGCCGCCCAGGATCCGACCATTGATTTGCGTGAGTTTGACCAAGAGGATCGCTACGATTTAGACGGCGACGGCAATTATCGCGAACCGGACGGTTTGATTGACCATTTAATGATCGTTCACTCCAGCGTCGGAGAAGAATCGGGCGGCGGTTCGCTCGGCGGCGACGCGATTTGGTCGCACCGCTGGAATTTAGGATCGGTCTATCGCATCCCGAACACAACAACCGATGTGCCGTATTGGCGCGGCCAGCTGGCGGCGTACGACTACACAATCGAACCGGCCGATGGGGCGGCAGGGGTGTTTGCCCATGAATACGGCCACGATTTAGGGCTGCCGGATGAATATGATACGATTTACTCCGGCTTGGGCGAGCCCATTGCCTATTGGTCGATTATGTCCAGCGGGAGTTGGGCGGGGCGCATTCCGGGCACGGAGCCGACCGGCTTCAGCGCCTGGGCGAAACAGTTTTTGCAATCGACGATGCCGGGAAGCAACTGGCTGACCGGGGCGACCGTTGAATGGAATGAGATTACAAAAGACGGTGTAGAAGTATTGCTTGACGAAGCAAGCACGAAAGGGACGAACCATGACGCTGTGCGCATCAATTTGCCGAAAAAGGAAACGGTCGTCACTATTCCGCCAAGCGGTGCGTACGCCTATTTCTCTGGAAGCGGAAACAACTTAGATCATACGATGGCAACGACGATCGATTTGACGAAAGCGTCCAAGGCGATGCTCGCTTTTGACACATGGTATGCGATTGAGAAAGATTGGGATTATGGGGCGGTAGAAGTAAAACCGCATGGCAGCAACGAATGGACAACAATTCAAGGAAACATTACAACGACCGACAATCCGTACGGGCAAAACCCTGGCAACGGCATTACCGGTACGTCAAACGGCTGGGTGAAGGCGGAATTTGACTTGTCGGCTTATGCGGGCCAAACGATTGACCTCCGTTTCCATTACATCACTGATGTGGCGGTGTCGGAAGCCGGCTGGTATATTGACAACATTCAAGTGACAGCTGATGGGGCAATCGTGCTTGCCGACGACGCCGAAGGGGACAGCGCCTTTGCGGTGGAAGGCTTTGAAAAGAGCGATGGCAAGCGGTATTCGGATCATTACTATTTGTTGGAATGGCGCAACCACCGCGGCGTCGATGAAGGGCTCGCCCATATTTTGCGCGGCGACCGGCTTCTTTCGTACGATCCAGGGCTTGTCGTCTGGTATGTGGATGAAGGCTATGACAACAACTGGACGGGCGTCCATCCGGGCGAAGGGTTCCTTGGTGTTGTCGATGCCGACCAGCATACGTTGAAATGGTCGGGCAACACGACAGCGCCGACTCGCTATCAAGTGCACGATGCGGCATTCAGCCTGCAAAAAGGAGCCCCATTCCGCGTGGCAATCAATGGCTCACAGCTGATCGACAACGATACATCGCCGACGCCGGTGTTTGACGACAGCCGGTCGTATGACAATAAAGGGGCCGTCGACGCCGGCCGGAATGTGCCCAACTATGGCCTAAAAATCCGCGTCATCGGCGAAAGCGCTGACCGCACCGCAGCGCGCGTGTTGATTTACCGCTGACAACATCTAGAGGCGCACGGAATGTTTCCGTGCGCCGAAATGTTTTGATCGACATGATTTGTCATCCCTTCGTCGAATTTGTTGATTTTTCTTCATCCCTTTTTCTGTCTTTTCCTTTTATAATCAATAAGTAGGAATGGGTGAGAAGGGGGAACAAGCGGAATGAACGAATTGTACCAACAACTTTCGGCGTGGATTGAAGAGAAGCAGCCGGTGCGCGTGCAAACGGAGCAGGGGGAGGCGGTCGTGCTGCCGGTCAAGCTGTATCAAGAAGCACGCAAACTGTTCGTTTACAATCGGCAAATGCGGCTGATGAACATCCCGCTCGATCGGATCATTTCCGTCGAGCCGACGCGCATCATCGGTTCCTTTGACCGTCGGGGAGAAGAGGCCATGGTACATACTCGTTGAACGGAGGGCACGCGTCTTTGGGCGCGTGTTTTTTTGATGGTGGTCGGCTGTTTCTGCCTGCGGTCTGTTCTGTTGCGCTGGGCGCTATACCCAATGAAGGCGGCATTCGCGTTGCGATGTGCCAGGGAGCGGAATGGTTTTTTGTTGCATAGGCAAAGACCATCTTTTAGAATGGAAAGGACGAACGACTGACCATAAGGGGGAAGGGACATGCATGGCAAACGGATTGCCTTATGCGCGTCACGCAAACTGGACGAAATGACAACGCTTATTGAAAAGCAAGGAGGAACGGCCATCATTCGTCCGGCGCAAGGGACCGTCTTTTCAAAGGGAAGCGAACTGGGAGAGGAAATGCGAACCGTCATCGCCATGCGGCCGGACTGGATCGTATTTACGACGGGAATCGGCTTTGAGGCGCTGTTGGAAGCGGCCGACCGGGAGGGAATGGCTGCTCAATGGCATCGAACGATCAAGGAAGCGAACGTGGCTGCCCGCGGCTATAAAACGGTGACGGCGTTGAAACAAATCGGCGTCACCCCGGTGGCCGCAAGCGAGGACGGGACGACGAAAGGGTTGATTGCTGCTCTTTATGGGCACGACTTTGCGGAAAAAAACGTTGTTGTACAGCTGTACGGCGATACCGCGCCAGCCTTGAAGCAGTTTTTTCTTGAACAAGGCGCTTTGTATACGGAATTGTTGCCATACCGGCATATCGCTCCGGATGAGGAGACACTGGCGACATTGTATAAAGAAATCGTCGGGCGCGAAGTCGATGCCGTCTGTTTTACATCGGCGATGCAAGTCCGCTTTTTCTTTTCGTTCGCCCGCGAGAAAAAAGAGATCGCACCGCTGCTTGACGCGTTTCGCACCGATGTCGTGGCCTGCGCCGTTGGCAAAGTGACAAAAGAAGCATTGGAAGAAGAGGGAGTCGATCGCGTCATCGCCCCGGAACATGAGCGGATGGGAGCGATGATTGTGACGCTTGCCCGTTATTTTCAACAATAAGCCCTGTTGAGGGTTGTTTTATATCAATTGTCCAACCTGCTATATAAGAGATCATCTTTTTGTTAAATGTTTTATATTATGTGTTTCATCAAAAATGCTAAACTGTTTATTTTTTGTCACAGTTTTTCGAACATTTTCCGCTTATAATAAAACTGGGGATGTATTTTTCATATGAAAGGGTGGGGCGAGCATGAAACGAAGCTCATTCCAGCAGATGGCGAGCACGGTTCGGCGGGGATTTGCTACGGCGCGTCGCTCATGGGGGCGAGCGTGCTGTTTTTTTTTGCGCTTGCCTGTCGGCGGTGTGATATGACTCACAACGATGGAGATGCTGCACACAGTATAATGGAAACAACGGACGGATCATAAAAAGGAGGAATTGATGATGCATTCATTTTGCCATATGGGCGGCCCTGAAGGGGTGAAATTATGCGCCGGTCTGGCGCAATTAAAACAAGAACACGGCCCGCTGCGCGCCCAAATGGAGCAGCTGCTTGCCGCAGCGGAGGCGATCGGCCGCGGGGAAAATGACCGCAACTGGCGTGAGCCGCTCGCTGATTTGAGAGAAAAAGTTGAATCGTTCGTCGCCGCCTTAGATCCGCATTCGGAGCGGGAAGAAGGCGTATTGTTCCCAATGATGGCTCGGTACATCGGGCGGACGACCGGCCCTATCGCCGTTATGGAATACGAACACGAACAGGCGAAAACGCGCCTTTCCATGTTTTTAGAAAAGACCGCCCAGCTGCCGGAGAACATCGACAGCAGGCAGGCGTTGACGCTTGCCGGCGCGGTGATTGAGGCGTATCATATTTTGGATGAGCACTTCATGAAAGAGGAGAACGTGCTCTTCCCGATGGCCGAGCGGTTGTTGTCCGATGCGGAGAAAGAGGAGCTGTTTGCGCGCATTAACTAAGTAACAAATAAAAAACAGGATGCCCCAAACGACGGGCATCCTGTTTTTTATTATTGGTTCATTTGTTGGCCGGTTGTTATGCATGATCGTTAGGGTATGCGGAAGCGCACGTTGTTTCGTTCCCGCCGCCGTTAAAGTTGACAGGCCGGCTGTTAGGCAATCGGTTGCCCCCTCCGCCTGTTCAGTTTAGGGTTCCTGATGTGACGCCCGCCGCTCGCTTACTTGGCGCGGTTGACCGGCTCTGCTTGTTTTGGCATTCGCTTTCGATAGACGACGTAGCTGCGCTGCAAGTAGCGGAGCGGGAAGCTGAATACGTGAACGAGACGGGTGAACGGCCAGACGGCGAACAAACCGAATGCAGCGAGAATATGAATCTGAAACCAAAGCGGCACCGCTTCCATATAAGCTGGGTTCGGACGGAACGTAAGAAGGCCGCGAAACCACGGGCCGATTGTCGTCCGGTAATCAAACCCGTGCGAATCGATGTTCAGAAACGTCGACGACAACCCGCTGGCGATCACGACAAGCAAAAATCCGAGCGCGACCCAGTCGCCGGTGCTGCTTGTCGTCCGTACGCGCTTGACCGTCAAGCGGCGGCGAAAAAGGATCACCAAACCAACGAAGGCCGCCAAGCCGGCCGGAATGCCGCCTGCCAAGGCGAGGGCGTGGTACATCTCTTCTGTCACGCCAAGCGCCTCGTAAAACGGCTTGGGAATGAGAATGCCCATCACGTGGCCGACAAACACGAACAAAATGCCCCAGTGAAAGAGAAGGCTTCCAAGGCGCAACTGCCGTTTTTCGAGCAGTTCGCTTGATTTGGATGTCCAGCCAAACTGGTCGCGCTGGTAGCGCCAAATATGGCCGGCGACAAATAGGACAAGCGCCAAATACGGAACAATCACCCAGAGAAATTGGCTGGCCATGCCGTTGCACCTCCTTTCGGGAGCGGCGTCACGCCGAGTTGAGTGAATGTGTGATTGAGCGCGTCAAACAGCTGTGCATACGGGCTGCCTGCCGCTGCCAGCCGGTCGCCGATTTCGCGGATATGGCCGGCATAATCGGCGAGCAAGGCGGTCGTATGCTCTTGATCTGCATAGGCCATCCATTCAAGCATGAGCGGCAAGTAGTCGGGCAGCTCGTGATCGGAGACGGCGAATCCGGCCGCCTCGTAGCGCGCTTTTAAGGCAACGAGTTCGATTCCGCGCTCCCGCTGCTCGCCGTTTGTCATATACGTCAAGTACAAATTCGTTTTTTTGCCGAAATCAAATGTTTCGACATATTGCTCCGTCCGCTCTCGAGTCGGGGTGACCGCGAGCTGTTCGGCCACTGCCAAAAGCGGCGCGCGGACGGTTTCATCGTCAAGCGAGCGGATGGCGTCTAGGCAGTCAGGAAGCGATTCGGCCCACTGTTCGTCCGGGTAAGACAACAAATACGATACACATAGAAAGACCGTTTGTTGTTGTTCGCTGTTCATCGTAAATCCTCCATTTCATTGTTGAAGGGGGCGGGGCTCGCCTTCTTTCTCCTTTTACAGCGTGCCGCAAGCGCCCGGGCCGCCGGCGAACGCCAGCCCGCAGCTGCCTTGTTCGGCGTAGAGGTCAGCGACTTCTTCGTGGTGCGATGCTGGAATGACGAAGCGGTCTTCGTATTTGGCAATCGCGAGCAAACGGTACATCTCTTCAATGTCTTCACGGCTTAAGCCGAGCGATTCAATGAGACGGGTGTCCGGCTGTTTGTTCGTTTGTTTCGCCCGCATGTATGAGCGCATGGCTGCCATTTTTTTCAATGTCGTGCGGATGTGCGCCGTATCGCCCGCCGTCAGCAAATTCGCCAAATATTCGATCGGAATGCGCATTTCATCAATGGCCGGGAAGATGTCATCGGCGCTCGCTTGGCTTCCTTTTCCTTCGATCGTATTCATGATCGGGCTCAGCGGCGGAATGTACCATACCATTGGCAGCGTCCGGTATTCCGGATGCAGCGGCAAAGCGATTTTCCAGTCGACGATCATTTTGTAAATCGGCGAGCGCTGTGCGGCGGCGATCCATTCGTCTGGGATGCCCGCTTCTTTCGCGGCGGCGGCGACGGCTGGATCGTTTGGATCAAGGAAAATATCAAGCTGGGCGTGGTACAGCTGTTTCTCATCTGTGACGCTCGCCGCTTCTTTCACTTTGTCAGCGTCATACAGCATCACACCGATGTAACGGATGCGGCCGACGCACGTTTCCGAACAAATCGTCGGCATGCCGGCTTCGATGCGCGGGAAGCAGAGCGTGCATTTTTCCGCTTTGTTCGTTTGCCAGTTGAAATACACTTTTTTGTACGGACAGCTTGTGACGCAATACCGCCAAGCGCGGCAGGCGTTTTGGTCGACGAGGACGATGCCGTCCTCGTCGCGTTTGTACATGGCGCCTGACGGGCAGCTCGATACGCATGACGGATTGAGGCAATGCTCGCAAATGCGCGGCAAGTACATCATAAAGACATTCTCAAATTCCGTTTGGATCGCCTGCTCCATTTTGACAACGTTCGGATCACGCAAACCGGTGATATGGACGCCGGCCAGATCGTCTTCCCAGTTCGGCCCCCATGACAGCTCCATCCATTCGCCGGTGATGCTTGATTTCGGCCGCGCCACTGGCTGGTATTGTTTTAGCGGGCTGTTCGTCAACGTTTCATAGTCGTAATTCCACGGTTCGTAGTAATCGTCGATCGTAGGCTGGTACGGATTGTAGAACAAGTTGACGAGCCGCATCGCTTTCGAGCCGGATTTGAGCCGTAGTTCGCCGTTTTTCAACTCCCAGCCGCCTCTATACTTCTCTTGGTTTTCCCATTGTTTCGGATAGCCGATTCCGGGTTTCGTTTCAACGTTGTTAAAGTACATGTATTCAGCGCCGGGGCGGTTCGTCCATGTGTTTTTGCACGTGACGCTGCACGTATGGCAGCCGATGCATTTGTCCAAATTCATCACCATGCCGACTTGCGCTTTAATCTTCAAGCCAATCAACCTCCTCGAGTTTGCGGATGACGACGTACAGGTCGCGTTGGTTGCCCGTCGGTCCGTAATAGTTGAATCCGTAGCTTAACTGTGCATATCCGCCGATCATATGCGTCGGCTTTACGTGGATGCGCGTCGGGCTGTTGTGCGTGCCGCCGCGGTTGTTTGTCAGCTTCGTGCCCGGCACGTTAATATGGCGGTCTTGCGCGTGGTGCATAAACGCCATGCCGCGCGGCAGCCGGTGGGAGACGACGGCGCGGGCGACGACGACGCCGTTTTCGTTGAAACATTCGATCCAGTCGTTGTCGTTGATGCCGGCTTCGGCCGCATCATCTTTGTTCATCCACACGGTCGGCCCGCCGCGGAAAAGCGTCAACATCGGCAAGGAGTCGAAATACATGCTGTGGATCGACCATTTGTTATGCGGCGTCAAATAGTTCAAGATGACTTCCTTTCCGTTTTCTTTCGGGCGTTTGTTTGAAAACGGACGGTGCGGCAAGACCGGTTTGAACGTCGCCATCGTTTCGCCAAACTCGCGCATCAGTTCATGATCGATGTAAAACGACTGCCGGCCGGTCAACGTCCGCCACGGGATGAGCCGTTCGACGTTCGTCGTAAACGGCGAGTAGCGCCGCCCGCCTTTTTCCGAGCCGCTGAACGCCGGCGAGGTGATGACCGTTTTCGGCTGGGCGGTGATTTGTTCAAACGTAAAGCATTCTTCCTCGCGTTCTTTCGCTAAATCGGCCAATTTCAAATCCGTCTTTTTCTCAAGCGCCTCCCACGCTTTCACCGCCATTTTGCCGTTTGTAGTTGATGACAGCGTCAAAATCGCTTCAGCCGCTTTTTTCGCTTCGCTGATATCCGGGCAGCCGTCGGCGATGGAAGCGCGCCGGACAGTGCCGAGCCGGCGTTTCAACTGTTCATACTCGTCTTTCGCTGACCAGGCAATCCCTTTTGTGCCGATCGGCTGGCGGGCGACGTTCGGACCCAGGGCGGTCATTTGATCGTAAATGAGCGTATAGTCGCGCTCGATGACATGAATGTTCGGCATCGTTTTGCCCGGAATCGGTTCAGTTTCGCCTTTGCTCCAGTCTTTCACTTCACCGAACGGCTGCGCCAGCTCTTGCGCCGTATCGTGCAACAGCGGAGTGGCGACGACTTCTTTCATCGGCTTTAAGCCGGCTTGTTTGGCGACATCAGATACGGCTTTCGCAAGTGATTTGAAAATATCCCAGTCCGAGCGCGCTTCCCAGAGCGGAGGCACGGCTGGATTGAACGGATGGATGAACGGATGCATATCCGTGCTGCTTAAGTCATGTTTTTCATACCATGTCGCTGCCGGCAGGACGACATCGGAGTAGAGCGCTGTGCCGGCCATGCGGAAGTCCAAGTTGACAAGCAGATCGAGCTTGCCTTCCGGCGCTTCATCGCGCCAGCGGATTTCTTCCGGGCGCAGGCTGTCGCGGTCATCGTTTAACAAGCCGTTCGTCGTGCCAAGCAAATGTTTTAAGAAGTATTCGTGCCCTTTGCCGGAGCTTGAGATTAAGTTGGCGCGCCAGACGATCAAGTTGCGCGGAAAATTCGCCTCGTTGTCCGGATCTTCGATCGCAAACTGCAATTCTTTCTTTTTCAGCTGTTTCGCGACGTAGGCGCCGATCTCTTCCGGCGTGCGGGCTCCATGGCTTACTGCTTCGTTATACAGCTCGATGCCGTTTTTGTTAAACGTCGGGTACGACGGCAGCCAGCCAAGCCGCGCGGCCAAGACGTTGTAATCGCCAGGGTGTGAATAGCGCGCTTTTTTGGCCAGCGGTGAGATGAGCTCATCGACCGGCCGCTCTTCATAGCGCCATTGGTCGGTCGCAAAGTAAAAGAATGACGTGCCGTTTTGCAATTTCGCTGGTCCGACCCAGTCGCGGGCGGTGGCGATTGTCTGCCATCCTTCCACCGGCCGCAGCTTTTCCTGCCCGACGTAATGGGCCCAACCGCCGCCATTCACCCCTTGGGCGCCGACGAACAAGACAAGGTTCAAGACGGCGCGGTAAATCGTATCGGAGTTGAACCAATGGTTGATCCCGGCGCCGACGATGATCATCGACCGGCCGTTTGTGTCGATCGCGTTGTCGGCAAACTCACGGGCGATTTTCACGACGAGTTCGCGGTCGACGCCGGTGATCGCTTCTTGCCATGCTGGCGTGAATGGCACCTCGTCATCGTACGAGCGGGCGACTGTGCCGCCGATGCCGCGGTCAATGCCGTAGTTGGCCAAAATCAAATCATAGACGGTCGTGACGTAAACGTCTCCTGTTACGGTTTGCACTTTTTTCACTGGAACCGCGCGTTCGATCGTTTTTCCGCCCTCAGCGGTGAAATATGGAAGCTGGATCGAGATGACTTCATCTTCGCTCCCTAAAAACGACAGGCGTGGCTCAAGCGGCTGTTCTGTTTCCTCATCAACAAGACGCAAGTTCCATTTTCCTTTGTCTTCCCAGCGAGCGCCGATCGTTCCATTCGGCACGACAAACGAGTCGGTGTTTTCATCATAGATGACCGGCTTCCATTCGGCATTGTTCGTTTGTTTGCCAAGGTCTTTCGCCAACAAGAAGCGGCCGGCCGTCCATGTGCCGCCGTTTTGTTTTAAGGTGACGACAAACGGAAAATCGGTGTACGTTTTGGCATATCGTTCAAAATATGGAACGGTCCGTTTGACGTAATATTCGTTTAAAATAACATGTCCCATCGCCATCGCCAAGGCGCCGTCCGTCCCTTGCTTCACCGACAGCCAGTCGTCGGCGAATTTTGTCGACTCGGCGTAATCTGGGCTGACGGAGACGACTTTCGTGCCGCGGTAGCGCACTTCGGCTAAAAAGTGAGCGTCCGGAGTCCGGGTGAGCGGGACGTTCGAGCCCCAGGTGATGATGTAGCCGGCGTTGTACCAGTCGCTTGACTCCGGCACGTCCGTTTGGTCGCCCCAAATTTGCGGCGACGCCGGCGGCAAGTCGGCGTACCAATCATAGAAGCTTAACATCGGCCCGCCCATCAGCTGCATGAAGCGCGATCCGGCGGCATGGCTGACCATCGACATGGCTGGAATCGGGGAGAAGCCGACGTTGCGGTCCGGGCCGTATTTGACGACCGTATACAATAAAGAAGCGGCGACAAGCGTCAATGCTTCATCCCAGCTGACGCGCACGAATCCGCCCTTCCCGCGCGCCTGTTTGTAGCGCTTCGCTTTTTCGCGGTCTTCAACGATGCTTTTCCACGCCTCAAGCGGGTTGTTTGGATGATGGGAGAGCGCCTCGCGCCACATGTCAAGCAAGATGCCGCGGACATACGGGTATTTGACGCGCAGCGGGCTGTACATATACCATGAGAAGCTCGCGCCGCGCGGGCAACCGCGCGGTTCAAAGTCCGGCATATCCGGCCCGGTCGACGGATAGTCGAGCTGCTGTCCTTCCCAGGTGACGATGCCGTTTTTGACGTAAATGTTCCAGCTGCACGACCCCGTGCAGTTGACGCCATGGGTCGAGCGGACGACTTTGTCGTGCTGCCAGCGGCGACGGTACGCATCTTCCCAGGCGCGGTCGCCGTAGGTTGTTTCGCTATGGCCGTCGGCTTGGCGCTCGATCGGCCGAATATATTTGAAACGGTTGGCAAGCGGAGATCGTTTTCGTTTCATTTGCTTCACTCCTTATTAGCGTTGTGTACTTTTAACTATAGCCATGATGTTAATAACGCGATGTTAACTTTGTCACACTTTGCATCATTGTCACAAATCCGTCAAAAAAACGAACGAATATTCTTTTCTGTGGTATAATGGGGAAAACGATAAAAGTTTGAGGGGATTTCGTTGCGATACTCCAGCCATGTCATTGCCACATTATGCCTCGGCGCGGCGGCGGCCGCGCATACAAAGCTGCCGTTTACCGCCGCCTATACGGCGGGGCTTGTCATCGGCAGCCTTCTTCCTGACATTGACGAGCCGTCGTCATACGTCGGCCGCCGTTCGTTCGGCGTCGCGGGGAAAGTAAAAGAAGCGTTCGGCCATCGCGGCATGACGCATTCGCTCATCGTCTGGGGGGTGCTTGCCGCCCTCGTCTGGCGCGACTCGGCGTCGCCGTTTACCGCTGGGCTCGTGCTCGGCTACTTGTTTCATATTGTGGAAGACTTTTTTTCTGTTCAAGGGGTGCCGCTGTTTTGGCCGTTTTCGTCCAAGCGGTGGAAAGTGCCGCTCTATCGGACGGGAAAAGGGATGGAGAAAGCATTGGTTGGCATCGCTTGGATCGCATTCGTCTATTTTGGCGTCAACGGCTTGTTTCACGAATGGTGGCGGTCATGGTTGTCGATGTGGTAACGGCGTCCGATCAAAAAAAGGAAAAAAGAGGTGCGGCGGCGAGCTGCCGAGGTATTCTGGATTCGATCGGTTCGGACTTGAAAAATCCGGATGTGAAAGAGCTGGCATACGAGAAAACGCCGACCGCTTCGCTTCTTCAGCTGGCTAGGCTGATGGCACAGACAAAAGCGAAACTCGATCGCATCGTCTGTCCGGCGTTGATTTTTGTCTCCGACGAAGATCACGTCGTGCCGCCGGGAAACGCCGACATCATCTTTCAAGGCATTTCATCGACGGAGAAAGAGATCGTCCGCCTCCGAAACAGCTACCATGTGGCGACGCTCGATTACGACCAACCGATGATTATTGAACGGTCTCTCGAATTTTTCGCCAAGCACGCCGGATAAAACGAATCGGTATATGGCTGATCCTGTTCAAAGGAGAGGCCATTTTTTGTTTGTCGGTATTTTTGTGAAAAAATATGTGGCTGTTTTGCCGGGCTTGTTCTACACTTAATAAATAGCTGGAAAAAGAATAAGGGAGTTTTCTTTGTATGAATCATATCAAACCGATCGCATTGCTCGTTGAAGAAAAACGAATCGTGGATGCCCTTGCCCAGGTGCGGCCGCATTTAGAAAACATGGGATTGTTTCAATGGCGGCCGCTCATGGCTTCGTGGGACGAGATCGAACCGTTTCGGACGCTTGTCCGCCTGTTCGACTACGCGCTTATGTACCGGCATAGCGGGCTTGTCGCCCGGTACGCCCACCGGAAGTTCAACACGCTGCAGACGCTCGCGTGGTTGTGCGACGAATGGATCGATCAACGCCGGCCGCTCGATGTGGAAGAGGCGCTCACTCCGCGCCTGACCGCCGCGCTCGAAGGCCGGGTGGAGGAGCCGAGGGAAGCGATCGCCCGGGCGGCGTTTGCGTTGGTGCGCGCTTTATTGGATATGCAGCGGATCGATGAGGCGCACGAATGGATGGATGTGGTTGCCCGCTATGAGACGGCGCCGATGCATGACAAGTGGGGCTATTTTTATATCGAGACCGGCGACCGGAAGCGCGCCGAACAGGTGATTCGCGCCGGTCTCGACGACTCGGAGCGCGGCGATATGTGCTATTTGCTTCTTGCCGATTTGTATGCGCTCGATGGCCGCCACCGCGAGGCGCTTGCCGTTTTGGAAGAAGGAAAGCAGCGTTTTCCGCAAGTGTTAGCGTTTTACGCTGAGCGCGTGCGCCGCCTGCGCGATGTGCGCGCCTACCGCGAGGCGCTCGCGGCGATGGAGGAACTTGACCGCCTGAATCCGCTTCATATGCATCGCCGTTATTTCGCCCATTTGCGCGCCGAACTGTATTACCAGCTTGAGGAATGGGAGAAGCTTGAATCGCTTGTGAAAGCGGAGCCGCAGCTTGAAAAAACGCCGTACGCCCGCGCGCTTGGGCGGCAAGGGAAACGGTCGGTGGCGCTGCCGCTTGTGCCGGTCGTGCAAAAGCACAACTATTGCGTGCCGGCGAGTCTGGAAATGATGCTTCGATTGCTTGGTTCCCCCCGCACGCAGGATGAAGTGGCCGAACATATTTTTGATGTGCGCGGATCGAAGCTGTCCACGACCGTACATTATTTGGAAGATCTTGGATTTGTTTGCCGCTTTTTCATCGGCACGCTGCCGCGCTGGAAGCGGCTCATTGATGAGGGCGTTCCGGTGCTGTTGAGCGTCGATTACGAACAGTCATCACACGTCCAAGTGCTGTTTGGCTATGACGAACGGCTCGAGGCGTTTTATGTGCAAGACCCGAATCTGTTTGATCCGTTTGTCGTTTCCGAGGACGAGCTTGCCAAGTGGTATGCAGGGACGCATTATTTGTCGATTGTGGCGCTTCCCCGGGAAAAAGCGGCGCTCGCCGCCGAGCTTCCGGAGGAGGAGGACCGCTATTTCCGTGAGCTGCACGCGTTGGCTGAAAAGATGGACGAGGACGAACAGGCGCATTTCGCCGCCTTTGTCGCCTTTTTGCGCCAGCATGAGCACATCCCGTACACATGGCTGTATGTCATGAAGCATTTCGGCAGCGACGAGGCGAAGCCGCTTGTGTTGGATTACACCAGGCGCGTCTTGAGCGAGTATCCCGAACATAACGACTTGCTGCTGATGGCGGCGAAAGCGTACGTCTACACGCAAGAAATGGAGAAGGCTGAAGACGTGCTCAAACGGGTGAAAGGAAAGGCGCAAAGCCCGCTCTACCATTATTTGCGCGGGCGCATTGCCTTTTTTGCCAGCCGCTATGAAGAGGCGGCCCGCTATTTTCGCACCTCGCTCCAGTTGGACCCAGACCAGCCGGAAGTGTGGAGCTATTTCGGGCTCACCTCGGCGTACGCCGGTCATATCGAAAAAGGGCTCATCTCTTCGCGCGTGGCAGTCAGCCTGTATCCGGGCGATTTGTTTATCGAAACGAATCACGGTGTGCTGTTGTTCCATGCGAAGCGGTTCGCCGAAGCGCGCGACTGGTTTGATCGTCTTGTGCGCCGCGAGCGGCGGGATGCCCAGCTTTGGTATGAGCGGGCCCGCTGCGACATGGAGCTCGGCCGAAGACGCAAGGCGGAACGCGGCTTTGGCGTCGCCAAAGCGCTCGACCCGCAGGAACCGCATCCGTATTTGATGTTGGCTGACTTGTATGATGATGCCGGTGATCGGGAAAAAGCGAAAGCGGTGCTGGAAGAGGGGCTGGCCGCTGCTAGACGCTTGGCGCCGCTTTACGTCCGTCTTGGCGATCTCTATATGGAGGAAGGGGAGGCGGAACAAGCGGTTTCGTGCTACAAAGAGGCGGTCCGTCATGACCGCGATGACGTGTTCGCCCATCTCGGCTTGGCGTCTGCCCTTGCGGAGCGCGGGGATATGGATGAGGCGCGCCGGTATGTGATCGAGCAGCGCGCCCGTTTTGCCGCCAACAGCGAATATTGGCTGAACGCGGGAAGATGGCTTGTCGCCCATGGGTTCGCCGACGAGGAGGAAGGACGCGAGACGGCGCTGTCGTGGTTGGAAGAAGGGTTGCGTCTGGCTGAGTTTGAGGCGGAAGAAGCGTACGAGTTTTACCTTGATCAGCTGGCAACGCCGTCTTTAGAGGAACGCGGCCGGGCGTTTTTAGAGCAGCTTGTCTCGGCTCGCCCGACACTCGCTTCGGCCCATTCCGCTCTCGGCGCCCTTTATGAACGGCAAGGCCGACTGTCGAAGGCCATGGCGTTTTACCGAGAAGCTGCCGCCATGGGCCATGCGCTTTCCCTCTTCCGGCTCGCGGAGCTGTGCGCCTCGCTTGGACGCCACGAAGAGGCGAAACAACAGTATGAGGCTTGTCTCAAAGCCGATCCATCGTTTGTCCTTTGCCATTTTCGCTTAGCTTCACTCTATGAGGCGGAAGAAAACGAAGAGCGGCAGCACGCGCATTTGCTTCAGGCGGTGCGCTTGGCCCCGAAGCGCATCGATATGGAGCAGCTTGCCGCGATCGCGGAGCCTTCCGCGCTTCTCCGCGCGTTGGCTGACGCCCGTCCGCATGCAGGGGAGGCGTGGTATTACGACAGCCTTGGATATGTTTATGGAGCGCTTGAGCGCCGCGATCAAGAAAAGGCGGCCGTCGAGAAGGCGCTTGCTCTTGACCCGGACCATCCTGAAGTGCTCCGCCATTGGGCGATGGTGCTGATCGCGGAAGGAAGCCAAAAAGAGGCGGCGAAACTGCTCGAACAGTTGATGGTGCGCCATCCGGACGATGAATCGTTGTACCCGTTGTATGTGGCTCTCTTTCCGAAAACGATGCGCGGCTTAGGGAAGCTGCGCCATCGACTCGAGCGGCTGAAGGCAAGC
Source organism: Geobacillus lituanicus (assembly GCF_050994965.1). NCBI lineage: Bacteria > Bacillati > Bacillota > Bacilli > Caryophanales > Anoxybacillaceae > Geobacillus > Geobacillus lituanicus. The sequence continues at coordinate 2,068,176 of NZ_CP194773.1, read as the reverse complement.
CGCGAGGCGAAAAGCGTGATGTATCGGAACACCGCCTCGGCTCTTTTCCCGTATTTTGGCGAGGAGCAGGGGGGGCATGACGAACCGGTGCGATGGTGGACAAAAGCGAAAGAATGGGTCGGCACCGTTGTCTTGTTTTCGATTGTGACCGATTTCTACGACGAAGCGATTCGCCTCAACCGTAGCGATGCGGAAGCCTACAGGCGGCTCGCCCGCTTATATGCCGCGCTCGAATTGGACAGCGATGCCGTGAAAACGTGGCGCAAAGCGCTCGCCCGCGTTTGGGATCCGTCTTTGGCGCAAGAATTTGTGGAATATTTATTGGCCGCCGATGAGGAAAGAAAACGCGAGGAAGCGAAGCGCTGGCTGGAGCGGCTGCTGGCTGATGACCCGGATGATGTCGACCTGCGCGTGTTGCAGGCGGTCGTTTGGCTTCAAGAAGGACAGCGCGAGAAAGCCGAGCGGCAGCTCGAGGAGATTGTGGCGGAAGAACCGCTCGCCCGTGAGGCGCTCATGTTGCTTGGCGAGCATTATATGGAAACGGGCCGCTATCAAGAAGCGGCGGCGCTTTGGGAGCGCTATGCTGATTGGTATCCTGAGGATGAAGAGTTCCATATGCAGCTTGCGGCTGTTTATGAAGAAGCGGGGCGCATCGATCAGGCGCTCGCGGCCATCGAGCGGTGCGTCCATATGGCCAACGATGCCCGGCTTCGCTACGAACGAGCCCGCTATCTCGCGCTGCTTGGACGCTTCGATGAGGCGAAAGAAGAGCTTCGGGCGGCGCTGGCGGCCGATGAAAGCGGGGAGCTGGCCGTCTTGGCAGCCGACGAGCCGGCATTTCACCGCTTGGAGCGGATGTGATCAATTGTTGCTTTTCTTTCGGTTGAAAGTTTGCTATTGTATGGAAAGAGAACAATCGACAGGCGAAAGGGAGGTGGACGCATGGAAGCGCCTATTGATTTGCTTGTGTATATGTCGCTTGTCGGCGCGCTATGGATCATCATGAAAGGACATACGAGCGCGCGCCGGATGGCAGGTTCGCTGTTTTATGAACCGGCGTTGGCCGCGGTTCGCGAGCATGAAGCAGAGGGAGGCGCCGAACGGGCGGCGCTTCCATGGCGCCCGCTGTTTTTGCCGCAACGGCGGAAAATTCCCGTTCGGGAACGGACAAGCCGAACGGATGAGGATGGAAGGCCCTTTCCTTTATGTTGAAACGGCATGATTTTGCAACATGATATTGAAGGAGGGCTTTTCATGAAAAAATGGGTATTGGTGCTGCTTGGCGCCGTTTTGCTTCTTGCCGGCTGCAACCGCAACGAACCGATCGACGAACATAGCCAAGGCATTTGGAACCATTATTTTGTCTATCCAATGTCGAAGCTTCTTTTGACGCTTGGGCACTGGTTTGGCGACAATTACGGCATCGCCATTATCGTGCTGACGCTCATCGTCCGCTTTTGCTTGCTGCCGCTCATTTTGAAGCAGTTCCGCGCATCGATCGCCATGCAAAAACTGCGCCCGGAGCTTATGAAGCTGCAAGAAAAATATAAAAGCAAAGACCCGGAAACGCAGCGCAAGCTCCAGCAAGAAATGATGCAGCTGTATCAAAAGCACGGCGTCAACCCGGCGAGCGGCTGCCTGCCGGTGCTCATTCAAATGCCGATTTTTATGGCGCTGTATTACGCGATTTCGCGGACGCAAGAAATTAAAACGCATTCGTTCTTATGGGTCGAGCTCGGCCATCGCGATCCGTATTTCATTTTGCCCGTTTTAGCGGCGTTGACGACGTTCATCTCGCTCCGCCTGTCGCCGTCGATGGCTGAAGAACAAATGCCGCAAATGGTGATGATGTCGTACATCGTGCCGGTCATGATTTTTATCGGCGCCAGCTCCGTTCCATCGGCGCTGTCGCTCTATTGGGTCGTCGGCGGCTGCTTCTCGATCATCCAGTCGCTCATTTTGCGTGCTCAAATGAAAGCGGCCAAAGCGGCGGAAAACAGCTAAAACGACTTCGACAATCCCCTGTCTGCTTCAAAGCAGGCAGGGGATTTGTTGTCTTGTCTGCTGTCCATATTGCTATGATATAATGGTAGAAAAGCCCAACAAGATGTAGGCGGGATGAAAAAACAGCAACCCGACCATGCAGGAAGAGGAAAAGGAGTGAACGGGAATGAACAAAGCGCTTATTAACATCGACTACACCGTCGATTTCATCGCCGATCATGGCGCGCTTACATGCGGGAAACCGGGGCAGGCGATTGAAAAAGAGCTCGTGCGGGTGACGAAACAGTTTATTGACAACGGTGATTTTGTCGTCTTTGCCATTGACAAGCATGTGGCGGGAGACGACTATCATCCGGAAACGAAGTTGTTTCCGCCGCATAACATTGAAGGGACGGAGGGGCGAAAACTGTACGGGGAGCTCGAGGCGGTGTATCAGGGGAACAAGCATAAAAACAATGTGTATTGGATGGACAAAACGCGCTACAGCGCGTTCGCCGGAACGGATTTGGAGCTGAAATTGCGCGAAAGAGGCATCACGGAAGTGCATTTGGTCGGCTGCTGCACCGATATTTGCGTTCTTCATACGGCGGTCGATGCGTACAACAAAGGATTTCGCATCGTCGTCCACCGGCGGGCGGTGGCGAGCTTCGACGCGGCGGGACACGAATGGGCGCTCCGCCATTTTCGCCATACGCTAGGCGCAGAAATAGTGGAATAATGGAGAAAACATGATAGAATAGACGATGAACATTGTTTTATTCGGCGGCGCCGTCATTCGTGTGTTGGAGGTAGCAATTCATGAAGACATATGCTGATGACAGTTTGATGCTTCATACGGACTTATATCAAATCAATATGGTCGAGACGTATTGGGAAGATCGTATGCATGAGCGCCGCGCTGTGTTTGAAGTGTTTTTCCGCAAGCTGCCGTTTGGCAACGGCTATGCGGTGTTCGCTGGGTTGGAGCGTGTCATTCAGTTTTTGCAACAGTTCCGATTTTCTGACAGCGACATCGACTATTTGCGCCAAGAACTTGGTTACCGCGACGACTTTTTAGACTATTTGCGGACGCTTCGCTTCACCGGCACGGTCCGTTCGATGCGCGAAGGGGAAGTGGTGTTTGCCAATGAACCGATTATGCGCATCGAGGCGCCGCTTGCGGAGGCGCAGCTCATTGAAACCGCCATTTTAAACATCATCAATTTTCAGACGCTCATCGCCACGAAAGCGTCGCGCATTAAGCATATTCTCGGGGATGAGCCGGCCTTGGAGTTCGGCAGCCGGCGGGCGCAGGAGATGGATGCGGCGCTTTGGGGCGCGCGCGCAGCGTATATCGGCGGGATTGAGGCGACATCAAACGTGCGTGCCGGGAAGCTGTTTGGCATTCCGGTCGCCGGAACGCACGCCCATTCGATGATTCAAGCGTATCAGGATGAATACACCGCCTTTTTGAAGTATGCACGCCGTCATAAAGACTGTGTCTTTCTTGTCGATACGTACGATACGTTGAAGTCCGGGGTGCCAAACGCCATTCGCGTCGCGAAGGAGCTGGGCGACCAAATCAACTTTATCGGCATCCGCATCGACAGCGGCGATTTGGCCTATTTGTCGAAAGAAGCGCGGAAAATGCTCGATGAAGCCGGATTTCCGAACGCGAAAATTTTCGCCTCGAACGATTTGGATGAAGATACGATTTTAAACTTGAAGTCGCAAGGGGCGAAAATCGATGTGTGGGGGATCGGCACAAAGCTCATTACGGCGTACGATCAGCCGGCGCTCGGCGCCGTGTACAAAATGGTGGCGATTGAAAACGAACGCGGTGAGATGGTCGATACGATCAAAATCAGCGGCAATCCAGAGAAAGTGACGACGCCGGGGCTGAAGCGGGTGTACCGCATCGTCAACAAAATCAACCATAAAGCGGAAGGCGACTACATCGCCTTAGAGAGCGAAAACCCGCAGCAAGAAGAGCGGCTGAAAATGTTCCATCCGGTGTACACGTTCATCAGCAAATTCGTCACCAATTTCGAAGCGCGTGATTTGCATGTGACGATCTTCGACAACGGCCGGCTGGTGTATACGTCGCCGCCGCTTCCGGACATTCAAGCGTACGCAAAAGAAAGCTTGCGCTTGTTTTGGGAGGAGTACAAACGGACGCTCAATCCCGAGCAATATCCCGTCGATTTGAGCCAAGCGTGTTGGGACAATAAGATGGAAAACATCCGCAAGGTGAAAGAAAAAATTGCCGGCGCATCTTTAAGTGAATAACTGTCTTGGCTGCGGGGCAAGCGCATGGTGTCGCTTTGTGCGCGATCGACCGCCTTAACCGGTCCCGCGCGTTGCAACGCAAAGCGATATTCTTCTTTCCGCCGCAACAACAAAGGTGTCCCGAACGGCGCGGGACACCTCTTTCATGTATATAGATGCAACAAAGAAGTTTAACATATCCTTGACAGAAAAGTGGTTTGCCCATTTTTGACTGTCGAAGGCAAGCGTGTGGCTTGCCTCCGTCACGCCTTAGCGTGACGGAAGACCGAACAACGACTCGCTTCACAGACCCATTCATGGGTCTGGAAGCGGCGTTGTTCGGTCACTCGACAGTCGGATGCAATGACCGGCAAAGACGAAAAATGTTAAAGCTTTAAATTGCATCTATATAGACCGCTGACGGTTTTGGCTTGACAGCTGCCGATCGAGCTCGTCGACGAGTTCGGCGAAATGATCTAAGACCCGCTCGATCGGTTCGGGGCTTGTCATATCCACTCCGGCTCGCTTGAGCAGACGGATCGGATCATCGGATGCGCCGGAGCGCAAAAATTGTTTGTACCGCTTCACCGCCTTGCCGCTTGCATCGGTTTGGATGTCGCTCACAATGGTGTACGACGCCGCGAGCGAAGTGGCATATTTGTATACATAAAAGGCGTCATAAAAATGCGGGATGCGCAGCCAGCCGCGCGCGGCGCCGGGATCGGCGGCGTACGCCGGGCCGTAATACGTTTTCAGCAGGCCAAGCCAAAGATGGTTCAGTTCGTCCGCTGTCAGACTGCCGCCTTGGCGCACTTTGTCATGAATGATCCGCTCAAATTCGGAATACATCACTTGCGTGTACAACGTGCCGCGGATTTGCTCGATTTGTTCGATGAGCAGGCGGAGTTTTTCTTCTTTTGTTTTCGCCTGTTTGTATAAATAATCGAGCATGAGCCATTCGTTCGCGGTCGAGGCGACTTCGGCGGTGAAAATCGAATGGCCGGCATAATGGTACGGCTGCGCGCGGTTCGTGTAGACGGAATGCATAGCGTGCCCAAGCTCGTGGGCCATTGTCAATACGCCATCAAGCGAACCGTTGTAATTGAGCAAGATGAACGGATGGGTGTCATACGCTCCCGTGTTGTAGCCGCCGGTATATTTTTTCGGGCGCGGGAAGACATCAATCCATCGTTCTTGAAACGCTCGGTGCACCTGTTTGATATAGTCGGCGCCGAGCGGCTTGAGCCCTTCCAAAATCAACGTCTTCGCTGTTTCGACCGGAATCGGCTTCATTGTTTCACCGACAAGCGGCACGTACAAGTCATAGCTATGGACGCGGTCAAGCCCGAGCGCGCGCCGCCGCAGTTCGACATAACGGTGAAGCGCCGGCAAGTGGCGGCGAGTGGCGGCGATTAAGTTGTCGAACACTTCCTTTGGTACGTCATCGGCGGCCAGCGCGGCGGCCAGGCCGGATGGATAGCGGCGCACGTTCGCATACAATTCATCCGCTTTGACCGAGGCATACAGCGTCGCGGCTGCGGTTTGTTCCATGGCTTCATAACTTTTGGCTTTCGCTTCAAACGCCGCCTTTCGATAGCGGCGGTCCGGGTGCTCGAGCATGGCGGCGTATTGGTCGTCGGTCAATGTCACCGTTTTTCCGTTCGGCATCGTGACAGATGGCGGCTCGTAATCGCCGCGGGCGGCGTGGTCATAAATGTTCTCCGCCTCGCCGAGCGCCGGCGATAGTTTCGCGAGCAGCTGTTCTTCGCGTTTCGTGAGCGTATGCGGCTTTTGCTCACGCAACTCATGGAAGTAATAGCGGTACGCTTTCAGCGGTTTGCTTTTTTGGAGCTTCCTGAGCGTCCGCTCTGGAAGGGCGAGCAGTTCCGGCTCGATAAACGCTGTTTTCGCCGCATATTGGGCGGCGAGCGCTTCCACTTTTGCCCCAAGCCGGGCCGCTGCCTCGTCTTCAATGTTCAGATCGCGTTTTAAATGGGTGTAAAGCGACAGTTTTTCGAGCTTGCGGGCCGTTTGTTCGTTGAGGGCGAACAGTTTGGCGATCGTCTTTGCATTATCGAGTTTTCCTTCAAACGCCGCCAGTTTCGGCAAGGCGTTTTGCACCGCCTTGTAGTCGTGCATCCACTCGGCTTCGGATGGATAAATGTCGGCTAGGTTCCATTCGTATGCGGTTTCGGCGGCTGATGCCGGCCATGGGGAGGCGAAAAGAAGCACAGCGGCGAGCCCAAGAAGCCAGCGCTTCATATCATCACGTCCTTTCCGTTTTTTCCTCTTGTTGGTAGTATGCGCAAGCGGAACGATTTTAGCCAAAAATAAAGAAAGGGAGACAATCAATGGAACGAATTCGGTTGGCGGACGATTTGACGTTTTCCCGCCTCATTCACGGCTGTTGGCGGCTTGCGGACTGGGGCTATTCGCGCGAGCAGCTGCTCGGGCTCATTGAATTTTGTCTTGAGCGCGGCATTACGACGTTTGACCATGCTGATATTTACGGCGACTATACGTGTGAATCGCGCTTTGGCGAAGCACTGGCGTTAAAGCCAAGCTTGCGCGGTCAGATCGAGATCGTGACGAAATGCGGCATCAAGCTGCCATCGAAGTACGGGATGAAATTATACGATACAAGCAAAAATCATATCATCGCTTCGGTTGAGCAATCCCTTCGACACTTCCATACCGATTATATTGATGTATTGCTTATCCACCGCCCGGATCCGTTTATGAACCCGGAAGAGGTGGCCGAGGCGTTTCTCCAACTCAAGCAGGATGGAAAAGTGCGCTATTTTGGCGTTTCCAACTTTAAACGTTCGCAGTGGGAAATGCTTCAGTCGTATTTGCCGTTTCCGCTCGTGACCAACCAAATCGAAGTATCGGCGTATCGGTTGGAAAATCTTGAAGACGGCACCGTTGACCTTTGCCTTGAGAAGCGCATTCCGCCAATGGTATGGTCGCCGCTCACCGGCGGGGCGATTTTTTCCGCTGACGATGACCGGGCGGTGCGGTTGCGCGGGACGCTTGAACAAGTGCGGGGTGAGGTGGGCGCTGAGACGATCGACGAAGTGTTGTACGCGTGGCTTCTCGTTCATCCAGCGCGGATGATGCCGATTGTCGGCTCGGGGAAACAAGAACGCATCGAGCGGGCGGTGCGGGCGTTGTCGCTTCCGCTTTCCCGCGAGCAATGGTTCGCTATCTTACAAAGCTCCATGGGGCATGATGTGCCGTAAGGGGAGAGGACGATGAAGGTCATTATCGCAGAAAAGCCGGACCAAGGGGCGACGCTCGCCTCAATTTTTCGGACGAAAAAACGGCAAGGCTATATCGAAATTTTGCCGAATGACTTGTTTCCCGACGGGGCGTATATGACATGGGCGATCGGGCATTTGTTCCAGCTCGCCCCGCCGGAGCGGTATCGGCCGGAGTGGAAGCGGTGGACGCTCGGCACGTTGCCGATCATCCCGGAACGGTTTGAGTATGAGATCGAAAAAGCGAAGGCGAAACAGTTTCAAGTGGTCAAGGAACTGTTGCGAAAGCCGGAAGTGACGGAAATCATCCATGCCGGCGACGCGGGGCGCGAAGGGGAGCTCATTGTGCGCAACCTCATCCGCCTAAGCGGCGTCAACAAGCCGATCAAGCGGCTTTGGCTGTCGTCCTTGACCCCGAAGGCGATCGAGGAAGGGTTCCGCCGCCTGCTTGATGAACGGACGACGCGCCCGCTCTATGAGGAAGCGTACGCTCGCGCCTGCGCGGATTGGCTCGTCGGCATGAACGCCTCGCGCGTGTACAGCCTCTTGCTGAAGGAGCGCGGGATGAACGATGTGTTTTCCGTCGGGCGCGTGCAGACGCCGACATTGGCGCTGATCGTCCGGCGTGAGCGGGAAATTGAGCAGTTCCGCCCTGAACCGTTTTGGGAAGTCGTCGCTTCGTTTGTCATCGGCGATAAGCGCTATGAAGGAAAATGGACGGATGAAAACGGCCAAACGCGCCTCAAGGACGAGGAGATGGCGAAAAAGATCGCTGCCTTTTGCCAAGGAAAAGGAGCGGAAGTCGCCGACGTCCGCACGGAGCGGAAAACGTATCAGCCGCCGCTGTTGTTCAACTTATCGACGCTGCAAGCGACAGCGAACAAGTTGTATCGCTTCTCGCCGAAAAAGACGCTTGATGTGCTGCAGTCACTCTACCAAAAAGGGATCGTTTCGTATCCTCGTTCCGATTCGATGCATGTGACGAAAGGGGAAGCGGAAACGTTCCCTGCCATTTTGCAAAAGCTGTCCTCGTTTCCGGCGTACGCTTCGTATTTTCCGTTGCCGCAGCCGTCGATTTTACAGAATAAACGTTATGTAAACGAGAAAAAGGTGACGGACCATTACGCCATTATCCCGACCGAGCAAGTGGTGGATCCCGAGAAGCTGTCAGCCGACGAACGGAAGGTGTACGATTTGGTCGTCCGCCGCCTAATTGCCGCCCACCATCAGGCGGCGGTCATCGATTATACGACCGTCACGACGCTCGTTGACGGCCGGGCCCGCTTTGTTTCGAAAGGAAGACAAGTCGTCGAGGAAGGATGGCGCGCGGTCATCCGCCCGCATGAGGAGGAGAAAGATGCTGCGCTGCCTCTCCTTGAGCGAGGGGAGGCGGGGGAAGCGGCCGCTGTCAAGGTGAAAGAAGGGAAGACCGAGCCGCCGAAACGGTATACCGAAGGCGAACTCATCACCTTGATGAAAACGGCGGGAAAATTTTTGGACGATGAGGAACTGGAAAAAGTGCTCGCCAAAACGGAAGGGCTTGGCACGGAAGCAACAAGGGCGGCGATCATTACCATGCTGAAAGAGCGGAAGTATATTGAAGTGAAAAACAACCTCGTATATGCGACCGACAAGGCGAAAGTATTGATCGAGGCGCTCGGCGGCACGATTCTCGCCTCGCCGGAAATGACGGCGAAATGGGAGCAGCGCTTAAGCGAAATCGGCGAAGGGAGCGCCTCTCCCGCTGCCTTTATGGAACAGGTGAAAAAGTTGGCGCAAAAAGTGGTCGCTGACGCCATCGCCGCTGCGCCGAATTGGAATTTCAGAGGGGTTGACACCGCCTCGATCCAACGGACAAGGAAGAAAAAAACGATGGGCGAGAAGCTTGGACCGTGCCCGCTTTGCGGCGGGACCGTCGTCGACAAAGGAACGTTGTACGGTTGCGACCAGTACGCGAAAACAAAATGCCCGTTTACGATTTCCAAACGCATTCTCGGCAAATCGATTTCGGCGGCCAATGTGAAAAAACTGCTTTCTCAAGGAAAAACGAATGTCATCAAAGGATTCAAAAAAGGCGAGAAAACGTTTGACGCCATACTCGTTTGGGATGAAAACGAGAAGAAATTATCGTTTCAGTTTCCGAAGCGATGACGAAAGCAACACGAGTGGGGGACGGGAGGTTTGGCGAAAAAGCGGACCGATGGCGGACCGCCGATCTGACCTCCTTTTTCTCAAATGATGAACCGAATCGGATCAAATGGGAACGATTTTCGTTTTTATTAACCGTCATAACATTATGTAAAGAATGAGTTCCCCCTGGCTCCCTGAAGGCGGGTCAATGACGGGGCAAACGACGGCAGGCGGCAATGCGGCCAGGGCGGTCTGGATAATCGGTGAACACACCGTCCACGCCCATGGCGCATAGGCGAGCGAGATCGTGTGGTTCATTGACGGTATAGACGTGAACCATGAGCCCGCGGCCATGGGCGGCGCGCACCCACTCTTCGGTGACGGCTGAGAGCGGCAAGCCGATGCCATCGGCATAGACGGCGATTTGTTGCAACAGCTCGTCGCGGCCACTTCGCGCTTCCTTTTCGCCGACCAATTGAATGAGCGGGACGCCGCGCGGGATGAGCGGGCGGAGCGCCTGCAAACTTTCTGGATGGAACGATTGAAACATGACGCTTCCGCGCTGGAGAACGCCGTGTTTTTGCAATAGGCGGGCGACCGCCCGTTCGATGCCGGGCTGTTTCGTTTCGACGTACAACGGAACGTTTACACGTTCCGCTTTCAGCATCCGAACCACCTCATCAAGCGTCGGAACGCATTCGCCGGCAAAGCGTGGATCGAACCACGATCCGGCATCCAATTTTTTGAGCTCACGCAATGAAAAATCGCTGACCCGCCATGGCGACCGGTGCGGGTAAACCGTTTCGACATTTGTCGTCCGGGCGAGCGTCGCATCATGCAGGACAACGAGCTTCCCGTCTTTCGTTGCGCGCACATCGACTTCGATATAATCGGCATTCATGCGGGCGGCGAGGCGGTAGGATGAGAGCGTATGCTCCGGCGCGTGTCCGGACGCGCCGCGGTGGGCGATGACGGTGGTTTTCGGCTGGCTGGGTGGCTGCCAGGCAGCCGCGGCCGCTAAGACGATCGGCAGCGATAACAAAAACAATGCGCAAAGATAGAAGCGAAAAACCGTGATCCGGCGCATAGACATCTCTCCCCTTCCAGTATCATATCAGGAAAACAAGTGTTAGGGGAATACGGGGTGATATAGTGGGGAAAGGGTGCTTGTACCGATAGTGTCGCACATCAAGCAAAAGAATATTCAGGTTGATGCATAACGTGCACCATCATGCCGCATACTGTAAACGACAACAAAACGTTGGGCTATAGCCAAGCGGTAAGGCAACGGACTTTGACTCCGTGATGCGCTGGTTCGAATCCAGCTAGCCCAGCTGAATCACCGGACGGGGCTCGTTCGTCCCGGCGGCCAAAACGGCTTCCGCCATGTTGTGCGGGGCCGTTTTTTCGTTCGCCGGAAAGCGGGGACGAGAACATCTTTTTATCGTTTTCAGCGGCCCCGCAAGGACACGCATCCGATGCCCGAGCAGAAGCAGCGCCGCAAAAAATGTGGAGTCGGCAGGATTTTGACGAATGGTGGCGAATGAAAAAAACGAAAGGGGAGAGGATCATGAAAACAGCTGATTTATGCGATCAATGTTTAGATGAGTTGCAAGTGTGCGAACTTTCGTTTCAATCGTACGGCGGAAAACGGATGTTTTCCGGGCCGATCGCGACGGTCGACGTGTTTGAGGACAACGTCCTTGTCCGTGAAGCGCTCGAGACGGTGCCGCCGGGGACGGTGCTCGTGGTCGATGGAAAAGGCTCGCGCCGCGTGGCGCTATTAGGCGACCGGTTGGCGCAAATCGCCTGCGACCGGGGGCTTGCCGGCGTTATCATCCACGGCTGCATTCGCGATTCGGCGGAAATCGGCCGCATGCCGCTTGGGGTCATGGCGATCGGCACGTGCCCAGTGAAAAGCAAAAAAGAAGGAAAAGGCGCCCGCGACGTTGTGCTCGAGTTCGGCGGCGTCCGCTGGGAGCCGGGCGCATACGTGTACGCCGATGCCGACGGCGTTGTCGTCGCCCGCGAAGATTTGTCGGCAAAAAACGGTTGACGCCTGCCATCAAGTTGTACTACGATGAGAACGGATGCTTGTTCCATGACAAGATCAATAGGCGAGAAACAGACAAGGTGCCTAAGCCTGCTCTAGGGTTTGGGTGAAAAGGGAAGCCCGGTGAAAATCCGGCACGGTGCCCGCCACTGTGATGGGGAGCTTTGCGGCAGCAAGTCACTGAAGGATGCTTCGGGAAGACGCCGTCAAGCGATGATCCTAAGTCAGGAGACCTGCCTTGTTTGGATCGGACGGATGCCTACGGGACTATAGGCAGACGTGCGGGAGAATGATGGCTGCATTGGGCCTGTTTGGGCCGTTTACGGCTTTCGTATACATTTTTCTGCACCTCTGCTGTAGAGGTGCTTTTTCTTTTGCCGAAAACCTGCCCGTCTGTCTGCGTCTAAATTCTATCATTCTAGCCAAAAAGGGGGGATTCGGTGGCGACATGGGATTTGCGGGGAATGAAGCATCATGTGCTCATTTGCAACGGAGGGACGTGCCTCCGCCATGGCGGGGATGACGTGACAACGGCGGTGCGCGAGGAGATCGCCCGTCTCGGGCTTGACGACGCTGTCCATACAACAAGGACGCGCTGCAACGGACGATGCCAAGACGCGTGCGTGATGATCGTCTATCCGCAAGGCATTCTGGTATCGACAGATGACGCCGGAGCGGGCGAAGGAGGTTGTGCGCGCCCATTTGGGTGAGGGGGTTCCGATGCGGGAGTGGGCGACGTATGAATACGAAGGCGAATTGGTGTTGACGCCAGCCGGCGAACGGGAGGCGCCAAGCGGAAAACGGAAAACGGAACATGCTGCGAAAGGAGTGAAGGGATAAATGAAGAGAGCGGTTCGATGGAGCGGAATGGCGGCTTTGTTCGTTTCCTATTTTTTGTTGACGAATGAAAATGAAGCGTATGCCATGCATATTATGGAAGGATTTTTGCCTGTCAAATGGGCGCTGTTTTGGTGGCTGTTGTTTTTGCCGTTCTTTGTGTTCGGATTGCGGCGGCTTGTGCATACGCTGAAGCAGCACCCCGAACATAAGCTTCTGATGGCGTTAGCTGGCGCGTTTACATTTGTATTGTCGGCGTTGAAAATTCCATCCGTCACCGGCAGCAGCTCGCATCCGACCGGGATCGGCTTCGGCTCGGTTTTGTTTGGACCATGGGTGATGGTGGTGATCGGCACAGTCGTTCTTCTCTTTCAAGCGCTGCTTCTTGCCCACGGAGGAGTGACGACGCTTGGGGCCAATGCGATGTCGATGGCGATCGTCGGCCCGTTCGTCGCGTACGGAGTGTATCAACTGTGCCGAAAAGGGGCGGTATCCAATCGAGCGGCTTTGTTTCTTGCCGCTTGTTTGTCTGATTTGGCTACATATGTCATGACGTCCCTGCAGCTTGCCCTGGCGTTTCCGTCTCCTGATGGGGGAGTCACCGCCTCGTTTTTGAAATTCGCCGGCATTTTTGCCATTACTCAAGTGCCGTTGGCGGTGACGGAAGGCATCATAACGGTAATCGTCTGGAACTGGCTTTCCTCCTATCAAGCTTCTCCGCTGTTCCAAAAGGAAAAGGGGGCGTAATGCGATGAAGAAAAATGGCTTGCTCGTGTTGCTGGCTGCTTTGCTTGTCATCATTCCTCTTTGGTGGGCGCGCGGATCGGAATTCGGTGGAACGGACGATCAGGCGGAAAAAGCCATTCAAACGCTCAACCCGCATTACCGGCCGTGGTTTGAGTCGATCTTCACCCCTCCAGGCGGCGAAGTCGAAACGCTTCTGTTCTCGCTGCAAGCCGCGCTTGGCGCCGGCGTGATCGGCTACGTCGTCGGGTTGTACAAAGGGCGTTCGGAGCGGAAAAACAGCCATGATTCGCGAGTTTGACCGTTGGGCGTATGACAACCGGCTGCGGGCATGGCGGGCGGAGTGGAAGCTGATCGTGGCGTTTGTTATGCTTGCCGTTGTCATGATGGGCGGCTGGCGCGAACAATGGCTTGTGCTCATCGGAATGGCGTATTGGATTGTCGCTCGTGCACGAGTGCCGTTTTCCGTGTATGGAAAAGCGATGCTCGCCGCCTCCGTTTTTTTAGGGCTCAGCCTGCTGACGCTCGTTGTGTCCGTGTCGGTTCCTTTTCAAATAACTTTCATCGACAGCCAGCTGCAGCCGGCTGCAAAGCTCGCCGTCCGCTCCCTTGCCGCCTGGTCGTGCTTGTTTTTCCTTCTCATTACGACGCCGGCGCCGGACTTGATTGCGGTGCTGAGGCGAATGCGGCTGCCGGCGGCGCTCGTGGAACTTTGCTTTCTTATGTATCGCTTTATCTTTTTGCTCGAGCAGGCGGCCGCAGAGCTGATGCTGGCGTTGCGGGCCCGCAGCGGGGGAACGCATTGGCGGCATGGCGGGATGCTGATGTACCAACTATGGATGAAAACGTGGCAGTCGTATGAAGCGTTCAGCCGTTCGCTTGCGGCGCGTGGAGGCGTCGCGTCGGCTGGGCATACGCATCAGCGGGAAAAAGCGCATGTGCCTCTTGTCGATGTTGCGGCCGGCATCATCATGGCCTTGCTGCTTGGGTGGGCATGGCGGAAAGGGTGAAAACGTTGCTGCTGCGAATGGAACGAGTGAAATACGCTTATCAAGCAGAACGGTATGTGCTGAATGGGATTGATTGGGAAATTCCAGAGCGAAAAAAATGCGCCTTGATCGGGCCAAACGGCTGCGGCAAAACGACGTTGTTTCTTCATTTGAACGGGCTGCTGCAGGCGCAGGAAGGAGCGGTGTATTGGAAAGGGCGCAACATGTATGAACGCGGCGCTGATTGGACGCAATGGCGGCGTGAAGTCGGCATCGTCTTTCAAAACCCGGAGCATCAAATCCTCGCCCCGCTCGTGCGTGATGAATTGGCGATCAGCTTAGTCCATGCCGGAATCGATCGAGAAAAAATGGGGGAGGCGCTTGCCGCGATTACGGCGGAATACCACCTTCAATCTTGGCTGGACCGCCCGACCCATCAATTCAGTCTCGGACAGAAAAAATGGCTGACGCTCTGCTGTACGATGGCGGCCAAGCCGGACTTGCTCGTATTGGACGAACCGACCGCCTATTTGGATCAGCATCAGACAAAGCAGTTTCTCAAACAAATTGACGCCATTCACCAGGCGGGGACGACCGTGTTGATCGCCACCCATGACATGGATTTCGTTTGGCAGTGGGCAGATGTCGTCGCGGTCATGCACGAAGGACGGATCGTGATGCAAGGGGCGCCCGAAGACGTATTCGCCGACCGCCAGCGGCTGTTGGACATTCGCTTGGATGTTCCGCTGTTCGTGCGGCTTTGGCAAGCATGGCGGCCAGAGGAAAAGATCGTCCCCCGATGTGTTGCGCCGTGAAAGGGACATGAGCGGCGAATGGAGTGTGAAAAATGGGTGCTAGTCGGCAAAAGGAGGGATCATGATGAGCGGCAAATTGCTCATTGTCGGCTTCGGCCCGGGAAGCGTCGACCATATGACGAAACGGGCTCGGGAAGCGATTGAAGAAAGCGACGTCATCATCGGCTACAAAACGTACATCGAACTTGTGCGCGATCTCATTGCTGGAAAAGAGATCATTAGCACGGGCATGACCGAAGAAGTGAGCCGCGCCCAAGCGGCGGTGAAGTGGGCCGAGCGCGGCAAAACGGTTGCCGTCATCTCCAGCGGCGACGCCGGGTTGTACGGCATGGCGGGGCTCGTGTATGAAGTGTTGATCGAAAAAGGGTGGACGAAAGCGAGTCCGATTGAAGTCGAAGTCATCCCCGGCATTTCCGCGATTCATTCGTGCGCGGCGCTGCTTGGCGCCCCGATTATGCACGATGCCTGTACGATCAGTTTGAGCGATCATTTGACGCCGTGGGAGCTGATTGAAAAGCGGATTGACGCCGCGGCGGCGGCCGATTTTGTCATCGCGCTGTACAACCCGAAAAGCGGGCGGCGCACTCGGCAGATTGTGGAGGCGCAGCGCATCCTGCTTCGCCACCGGTCTCCGGAGACCCCGGTCGGTCTGGTAAAAAGCGCGTATCGCGAGCGTCAGCATATCGTCCTCACCGACTTGGCGCATATGCTGGACCATGAAATCGGCATGTTGACGACGGTCATTATCGGCAACTCGACGACTTTTGTTTACGATGGGCTCATGATCACGCCGCGCGGCTACCAGCGCAAATACCAGTTGACTGCCGCCGTCCAGCCGCTCAAGCCGCATGAGCGACTGCGCAAAGAGGCGGAGCCATGGGCGCTCGACCAGACGAAGCCGCTGAGAGAGCCGGACGAAGAAAACGGAGAAGCGTTTCGGCCGTTTGCCGCGGCTGCCTCCGCTTTCGGGGACGAGAAAGACCGCGGTTTTGCCGCCGTAGCGGTTTTGCCGCCGGCTGTGGACGCGGCCGCGAAGGAAGCTGGATTGGCGCCGGCAGCTTCCGCTTTTCCGCTGCCGGAGGAGCCATTCGTCCAAACGGAAAACCGGCCGTCATCCGCTCTGTTGCATCGGGTGAGAGAAACAGCGGAGGACGCGCTTGCAGCATTGGAAAGAAGAACGACAAAGAAGGCGTCCGCCGTGCTGTTCGAAGCGGCAGTGAGCCCAGGGGTGGCCAACAAGCAGTTTACTCCGGAGCAGCTCATCGCGCTTGCCGAAGCGGTCGGACCGGACGGGAAAATGACGTACACGCCGGATCATTATATCAAAATCGAGCGGGTGACAGAGGATCCAAAAGGGCTTGTCGATCGGCTCGCTGCTGTCGGACTGATGGTGATGCCGGTTGGTGATGTGCTGACGGTGAAGGCATGCGACTTTTGCGATGGAGAGAAAAAAGACGCGATTCCATATGCCGAGGAATTGGCGCGGCGATTTGGGGGCATGGCGCTGCCGAAAGAGTTGAAGCTTGGCATCAACGGCTGCGGCATGGCATGCTACGGCGCGGTGCGCGAAGACATCGGGCTTGTGTACCGGAAAGGGAAATTTGACTTGTTTTTAGGCGGGAAAACGGTCGGCCGCAACGCCCATCCTGGCCAGCTCGTTGCGGAAGGCATCCCGCCGGAAGAGATGGTGGCCATTGTGGCGGACATCATTGAACAGTACAAAGAACATGCTCATCCGAACGAACGATTTCATAAGTTTTTTGCCCGCGTGAAACAAATCGGCCGCTTTTCGTACGAGGAGGCCAAGACGGCGGCGAAGATCGAAACGCCGGCATGCGGTGAGTAACCTCGGATGGAGCGATATAAAAGAGAGGAGAGCGAATATGAGAGCCATTTTGTTTGTCGGCCATGGAAGCCGCGACCCGGAAGGAAATGAGCAAGTACAGCAGTTTGTCGACCGCCTGCGGCCGCGTCTTTCTGCTTCTTTCCATGTTGAAACGAGTTTTCTAGAGTTTGGCCGTCCGTCGATCAGCGAAGGAATCGCGCGGTGCGTTGAGGCCGGAGCGGCGGAAGTGGCGGTCATTCCGCTCATTTTATTGCCGGCTGGGCATTCGAAGCTGCACATCCCAGCGGAAATCGATGAGGCGAAAGCGCGCTATCCGCACATCATGTTTCGATATGGACGGCCGATCGGCGTTCATGAGCAGACGTTCGCGATTTTGCGCGAGCGTCTGCAAGAAATCGGCGAGCGGCCGGAAGAGCCAGACGACGGCACAGCGGTCATTTTGCTCGGCCGCGGCGGGAGCGACCCGGACGCGAACAGCGACTTGTATAAAATCGCCCGCTTGTTTTGGGAACAAACGGGCTATGCGCTCATCGAGCCGGCGTTTATGGGGGTGACGACGCCGTCGCTTGATGACGCCGTCCGCCGCTGTCTCATGCTCGGAGCTAGGCGGATCATTGTTCTTCCGTATTTTTTATTCACCGGCATCCTGATTAAGCGGCTTGAGCAGCAAGTGGCGCAATACCAAGCTGAGCACTCGCATATCTCGTTTGCGCTTGCCGGCTATTTTGGATTTCATCCGAAGCTTGAGGAGATCGTGCTTGACCGCCTCAACGAGGTGCTCGGCCAAACGGTGGCGATGAATTGCGACATCTGTCAATATCGGCTGCACGCCGCCCATCATCACCATCATCATCACCATCATTGAAGGAGGAAGCGTCCGATGATTTTATTGTTAGCTGGAACAAGCGATGCCCGCGAATTGGCGGTGATGATCCAACAAGCTGGCTATTCGGTCACGGCGACGGTCGTCACCGATCACGCGGCCGAACAGCTTCGGTCATCCGGCATTCGCGCCTATGTCGGCCGCTTGGATGCGTCCCAGCTTGCCGAGCTGGCCAAAGCCGAGGGAGCCAAAGCGATTGTCGATGCGAGCCATCCATTTGCGGAGGAGGCGTCGAAAAACGCCATGCAAGCGTCGGCCGCTGCCGAATTGCCGTACATCCGCTATGAGCGGCAGGCGTCTTCGCTTTCATCCGAGAAGGTGACATTTGTCGATAGCTATGAAGAAGCCGCCGAGCTGGCGGCGGAAAAAGGCGGCGTCGTGATGCTGACGACCGGCAGCAAAACGCTCGACATTTTCGCCGCCAAACTGCTCAATCGCCCAAACGTGAAGGTGATCGCCCGGATGCTCCCGAGAAAAGACAATTTGGACAAATGCGAGCGTCTTGGGTTTTCGCAAGAGCAGATCGTCATGATGCAGGGGCCGTTTACCCAAGAGCTCGACCGGGCGCTGTACCGTCATTTCGGCGTCACGGTCGTCGTCACGAAAGAAAGCGGCAAAGTCGGGTTTGTGGATGAGAAAATCGCCGCCGCCGAGGAGCTCGGCATCGAGGTCATCGTCATCCGCCGCCCGCGGCTGTCATACGGCATCGTGCACCACGATTTTGCCGGCGTGCTTGAGTCGTTGAAGCAGTATGCCCCGCTTCCGACGACGTAAACGGATGGACATTCCTCCATGCCGCTGGGTAAAGCGCACACGTAGTGTCAAACAAAATAGATTTGGCTAGCGGGAGTTCCCTGAACATCAAGCGAAAAAAGGAGCGAGTGAAAGATGGAGTTTCATACCACGTTTCGTCCGGCCACCGTCCAGCCGGAACAAATTGAAGCGCG
The DNA here is from genome assembly GCF_050994965.1 of Geobacillus lituanicus. Taxonomy (NCBI): domain Bacteria; kingdom Bacillati; phylum Bacillota; class Bacilli; order Caryophanales; family Anoxybacillaceae; genus Geobacillus; species Geobacillus lituanicus. The sequence goes on along the minus strand of NZ_CP194773.1, from coordinate 2,049,421 downwards.
AAGTTTTCAAATCATTGATGAAGAGATCGGCGAGCATTCGTTTACGGAAGAACAATATCGAATCGTTCAGCGCGTCATCCATGCATCGGCTGATTTTGAGCTTGGCAAAAGTCTTCTTTTCCACCCGGATGCGATTCGCTCAGGCATTGATGCCATCCGCAGCGGCAAGCTCGTCGTCGCCGATGTGCAAATGGTGCAAGCCGGCGTCAATCAAGCGCGGTTGGCGAAGTTCGGCAGCGCGGTGCGCGTCTATATTTCTGATGAAGACGTGATCGCGGAAGCGAAACGGCTGAATACGACGAGGGCGATCGTGGCGATGCGCAAAGCGGTGAAAGAAGCGGAAGGCGGCATTTTCGCCATCGGCAACGCTCCGACAGCGTTATTGGAGCTCATTCGCCTCATCAAAGAAGGAGAGGCGCGGCCGGGATTGGTGATCGGCTTGCCGGTCGGATTCGTCTCGGCGGCGGAATCGAAAGAAGAATTGGCGAAGCTCGATGTGCCGTTCATCACCAACCGCGGCCGCAAAGGAGGAAGCACCGTGACGGTCGCCGCTTTGAATGCGTTATCGCTGCTCGCCGAGCGAGCGTGACGAACGATGGAAACGAAAAAAACGCTGCGTGAAGGATATACGACCGGATCGTGCGCGGCAGCGGCCACGAAAGCCGCGCTCACGGCGCTCATCACTGGCCAAGTGCAGACAGACGCGACGATTCGGATTCCGATCGGGCGGGTGGTGACCTTTTCGCTCGCCTCTTGTTCGTTCGATGGCGAAACGGCGACTGCAGCTGTGGTGAAAGACGGCGGCGATGATCCGGATGCGACGCACGGTGCGCTCATCGTTTCCACTGTCTCATGGGCCTCGTCGCCGGGCGTTCATATTGACGGCGGGGAAGGGGTCGGACGTGTCACGAAACCCGGCTTGCCGGTGCCGGTCGGGGAAGCCGCGATCAATCCAGTGCCGCGGCAAATGATCCGCGAAGCAGTCAACGAAGTATTGGCGCAATACGGTTTACATCGCGGGGTGAACGTTGTCATTTCCGTGCCCGGCGGCGAGGAAATCGCCAAAAAAACGTTGAATCCGAGGCTTGGCATTATGGGCGGCATTTCGATTTTAGGAACGCGGGGCATCGTCGTTCCGTTCTCGACCGCCGCCTACCGGGCGAGCATCGTACAGGCGCTTCAAGTGGCGAAAGCGAACGGCTGCCGCCATGTTGTCATCACGACCGGGGGGCGGAGCGAGAAATACGCCATGCAAGAATATCCACATTTGCCGGAAGAAGCGTTTATCGAAATGGGCGATTTTGTCGGGTTTACGCTGAAACAATGCAAACGGCTTGGCATCAAGATGGTGTCGATGGTCGGGATGATGGGGAAATTTTCGAAAGTCGCTCAAGGAGTGATGATGGTGCACTCGAAAAGCGCCCCGGTCGACTTTGGCTTTTTGGCTGCCATCGCCGAGCAGGCAGGTGCTGGCCCAGAACTGGTGGCCGCGGTGCGCGGCGCGAACACGGCGGCGCAAGTCGGCGACATGATGCAAGAAGCCGGCTGCACGAAGTTTTTCGAACTGTTGTGTGAGGCGTGTTGCCGGGCAGCGCTCAACGAAGTCGGAGGCGGCTTGACGGTGGCGACGTCCATTTACACCATGAACGGACAACGATTAGGAAAGGCGGTGCAAATTGATGGGGACGATGAAACTGATCGGCGTGGGAGCTGACGGGAAGGCAAGTCTTCCTGAGCTGTATCGGCGCTGGATTGATGAAAGCGAACTGCTTGTCGGCGGCGAACGGCAGCTGGCGATGTTTCCTGAATACAAAGGAGAAACGATCATCATCCGCCGCGGACTGGCGGAGCTGGTGGAGCGGCTCCGCCATGAGACGCGCAACACGGTCGTGCTTGCTTCCGGCGATCCGCTCTTTTACGGCATCGGCAGCTATTTGGCCGGCAAATTGCCGATTGAGGTGTATCCGGCGGTCAGCTCGGTGCAATGGGCGTTTGCGAAAATGGGGGAGTCTTGGCAAGATGCCGCATTTGTCAGCGCCCATGGCCGCCCGCTCACCGGCCTCGTGCAACGGATCGACGGGCGGCGCAAAGTCGCCATCTTAACCGATGAGACGAACTCGCCGGCCGTCATCGCCCGCTATTTGCTCGAGTACGGCATGACGGAATATGAGGCGTTTGTCGGCGAGGAGCTCGGCGGCCCGAACGAGCGCTGCCGCTTGTTTTCGTTGGAAGAGATGGCGGAAGCCGAGTTTCTTCCATTAAATATAGTCATTTTGCGGCAGACAGCGCCAAGCCCGGTTTGGCCGTTCGGCATTGAGGATGACGAGTTTTTTCAGCGCAAGCCGGACAAAGGATTGATTACGAAAAAAGAAATCCGAGTTTTAAGTCTAAGCGCCTTGCGCTTGCGCCCGGACAGCGTCGTCTGGGATATTGGAACGTGCACCGGTTCGGTGGCGATTGAAGCGGCGAAAATCGCCCGCGACGGCGCCGTGTTTGCGATTGAAAAAAATGAACAAGATATCGAACTTTGCCGGCAAAACTTGCGCAAATTCCGCGTCGATATCACACTTGTGCACGGCAGGGCGCCCGATCGGCTCGACGAATTTGCCGACCCGGACGCCATCTTTATCGGCGGCACGTCAGGGGCGATGGCGCCATTGCTGGATGTGTGCTGCCGCCGCTTGAAACGAAACGGGCGCATCGTCATCAATGCGGCGACGATCGAGACGCTGGCCGAAGCGAGCCGCGAGCTCGGCGAACGCGGGTTTCATGTCGATATCACGCTCGCGCAAGTGTCGCGAAGCAAGCCGATTTTGAACTTGACGCGCTTTGAGGCGCTCAATCCGGTGTACATCATAGCCGCGAAGCGGGAGGGAGAGAAATGACGGGAACATTATATGGCATCGGCGTGGGCCCAGGCGATCCGGAGCTGATGACTGTCAAGGCGTACCGCCGCCTAAAAGAGGCGGAGGTGATCGCCTATCCAAAAAAAGGGCGGCAAAGCAAAAGCTATGCCGAACAAATTATCGACGCGTATTTTGCGCCGGAGGAAAAACGCCGGCTTGGGCTTCATTTTCCGATGACAAAAGACGTGGCCGTGCTTGAACCAAAATGGAACGAAGCAGCCGACGCCATTTGGGCGGAACTGTCGGCTGGGCGCGATGTGGCGTTTGTCACCGAAGGCGATCCGCTGTTGTACAGCACGTTCATCCATTTGATGCATGTGATGGAGCGACGCTATCCAGACGCGCCGATCGAAGTCGTCCCCGGCGTCAGCTCGGCGAACGCCGCCGCCGCCCGGCTTCGCCTGCCGCTTGCGGACGGCGATGAGCAAGTGGCGATCGTGCCGGCGCGTGACGACTATGAAGCGATGAAAGCCGCGATTCTTGCACATGATTGTGTCATCTTTTTTAAAGTAGCAAAAGTGATCGACTTGATGATCCGCCTCCTGCGCGAGCTCGATTTGCTTCATCGGGCGGCAGTGGTGACGAAAGTGACGTCAAGGGAAGAAGTCATTTGGGACGTTGAGCGGCTCGAAGGGGCAGAACTCGAATATTTGACATTGCTGGTGGTGAGAAAGTGAAGCTGTATATCATCGGAGCGGGGCCGGGAGCGCCGGATTTGATCACCGTTCGAGGAGCGGAGCTGTTGGCCGCGGCGGACGCCATTTTTTACACCGACTCGCTAGTGAGCGCGGAATTGATCGAGCGCTACCGGAAGCCAGATGCTGACGTTTTCCATACCGCCGGCATGCATTTAGAAGAAATGGTCGCGGCAATGGCGGAGCAAGTGAAACAAGGACGGCTTGTCGTGCGCGTCCATACCGGTGATCCATCGATTTACGGGGCGACGCTTGAGCAAATCGCCTTGTTGAAAGAAGAAGGAATTGAAGTGGAAATCGTCCCCGGCGTCAGTTCGGCGTTTGCGGCCGCGGCCTCGGTGCAGGCCGAGCTCACCGTCCCCGAATTGACGCAGACGGTCATTTTCACCCGCGCCGAGGGGCGGACGCCGGTGCCGCCGCGTGAGAAATTGCAGGAGCTGGCCCAGCATCATTGCACCCTTGTCCTTTTTTTAAGCGCGACGCTTGCCAAAAAAGTAAGCGCGGCGCTCCTTGACGCGGGCTGGAGCGGTGATACGCCTGTCGCGGTCGTCTATAAGGCGACATGGCCGGATGAAGTGGTGATTCGCTCCACGGTGGCGACATTGGCTGAGGATATGCGGCGCCATGGTGTGACGAAGCACGCCATCATCTTAGCCGGCTGGGCGCTCGATCCGCATATTCATGGACAAGGCTATCGGTCGAAGCTGTATGACCGGACGTTTACGCACGGATATCGAAAGGGGGAGGCGTAAGGTGGGGGCTGTTGCCATAAACAACGAAAGGAACGGCGTCTATGCGGTCGTGGCCATTACGAAACACGGGGTCGAGATCGCCCGCCGGCTCGGCGGCGCGCTAGTTGGAGCGGACGTGTATTATACGGAGAAATTCGCCCGCGGCGATGAAGCCGAGCACGGGATCCGCTTGTTTTCCGGCAACGTGAAGACGTTGCTGCCGGAGCTGTTCGCCCGCTACGACGGGCTCATTTGCATCATTTCGCTCGGCGCGGTCGTCCGGATGATCGCTCCATTGCTGAAAGATAAAAAGACCGATCCGGCGGTTGTCGTCATTGATGATAAAGGAGAACATGTCATCAGCGTATTATCCGGCCATTTAGGAGGCGCCAACGAACTGACGCGGCGTGTGGCCGCCATATTGGGCGCCCGCCCGGTCATTACGACCGCTTCCGATGTGCAGCAGACGATCGCTGTTGATCTATTCGGCCGCGAATTCGGCTGGGAATGGGAGTCGGATGACAACTTGACGCCGGTGAGCGCGGCTGTTGTCAATGAAGAACCGGTCGCCATTGTGCAAGAGTCAGGAGAACCAAATTGGTGGCCGGCGGGCCGCCCGCTGCCAAAAAACATCACCATGTACGGCTCGATCGCGGAGGCGCTGGCCGCCCGCCCGACGGCAGCGCTTGTGGTCACTCACCGGCTGCTTGCGCCGGAAGAAGAAGCGATTTTGCAAAACGGCGTCTTGTATCGCCCGAAAGTGATCGCCCTTGGCATCGGCTGCAACCGCGGCACATCGGCTGACGAAATCGAAGCGGTCATTCATGAGACGCTCAATGAGCTGCGCTTTTCGCTCAAAAGCGTCAAAGCGGTGTGCACCATTGACTTGAAAAAGGATGAACAAGGCCTTTTAGAGGTAGTCAACAAATATCGATGGGAATTGGTTGCATATACGCCAGAAGAGCTGAACACGGTGCCGATCGAAGCGCCGTCGGAGACCGTGTTTCGCTACACCGGCGCCTACGGGGTGAGCGAGCCGGCGGCGAAATTGTACAGCGGTGCCGATCGAATGGCGCTCGTGAAAAAGAAATCGGGCAACGTGACGATTTCGGTGGCACTGATCGATCACAGACGCAGAAAGGAGAGCGAGCCATGCGACGGCTTGTCATCGCTGCGCCAGGAAGCGGAGCCGGCAAAACGACTGTAACGCTCGGCTTGATGGCGGCGCTGAAGCAGCAAGGATATACGGTGCAAGGGTTTAAATGCGGACCAGACTACATTGATCCGACGTACCATACGGCGGTCACCGGCCGGCCGGCGCGCAACTTGGACAGCTGGATGGCCGGCCGTGCGAACGTGCGCCAAATGTTGGCGAACGGCTGCCAAGGGGCGGATCTCGCCATCATCGAGGGGGTGATGGGGCTGTTTGACGGCAAGCAGCCGCTGTCTGATGAAGGATCGACAGCCGATATTGCGGCATTGACGGAAAGCCCGGTGCTGCTTGTCATTGACGCCGCCGGCATGGCCCGCAGCGCTGCTGCCATCGTCCGCGGGTTTCAAACTTTTCACCCCAACGTCCGCATTGCCGGCGTGTTTGCGAACCGCGTCGGCGGCGAAGGGCATTTCCGGCTGATTCAGGCGGCCATCGAGCAAATGTGCGGCATCCCGGCGGTCGGTTATTTGCCAAAAGACGAGGCTCTGACGTTGCCCGAGCGGCATTTAGGGCTCGTACCGTCGGTGGAGCGCGGCGAATTGGATGCTTTTTTTGCCGCCCTTGGGGAAAAAGTAGCGGAAACAGTCGATTGGGAGGCGCTGCTTCAAATCGCCGAGTCCGCTCCGCCTCTGGAGGCGCCTGCGCCGCTTGTCCAGCCAAGCCGGACGTATCCGGTTCGCATCGCGGTGGCGAAGGATGCCGCCTTCCACTTTTACTATCCAGAAAACTTGGAGATATTGGCCGCCTATGGCGCGGAACTTGTTTATTTCTCTCCGCTCGCCGGCGAGCCGCTTCCGGAAGGCGCCGACGGGCTGTATATCGGCGGTGGCTTCCCGGAGGAATTTGCCGCTGAGCTGGCGCGGCAGACGGCGGCGAAACAGTCGATCCGGGCGGCGATTGAATCCGGTTTGCCGACGCTGGCTGAGTGCGGCGGATTTATGTTTCTCACCGAACAGCTTGTGACGACGAGCGGGGAGGCGTACGACATGGTCGGCGTCATTCCGGGGCGGGTCGTCATGCAGCGGACGCTGGCGGCGCTTGGGTATCGCGAAGTGCGCGGGCGGAAAGGGAATTTTCTATTGCCGGAAGGAGAAACAGCGCGCGGACATGAATTCCATTATTCGGTGTACGAACCGCGGAGCGAGATGCCGTTTGCTTATGACACGAGCGGCCGGAAAGGAACAAAGCCGGACGGTTGTCTAATGCACCGGCTTGTCGCCGGCTACGTCCATTTCCATTTCGCGTCCGCCCCGGCGATGGCTGAACGATGGCTCGCCGCATGCGAGCGGGTGAAACGCGATGGCTAGAGCGCTGCCAGTCATGTTTCAAGGCACCCATTCCGATGCCGGCAAAAGCGTCATCGCAACCGCCTTTTGCCGCATGTTTGCCCAAGACGGCTGGAAGACGGCGCCGTTTAAGTCGCAAAACATGTCGTTAAACTCATATGTAACGCCGGACGGGAAAGAAATCGGCCGGGCGCAAGGCATTCAGGCGGAAGCGGCCGGAGTGGCGGCGCGCGTCGAGATGAATCCGATTTTGATTAAGCCAAGCCGCGATCACGAGTCGCAAATCGTCGTGCTTGGCAAACCGTATGCCAATATGCAGGCGTTCGCCTACCGAAACGAGTTTTTCGACCAAGGACTGGCCGTCATTCGCCAGTCGCTTGAAACGCTGATGAACGAATACGATCGGCTTGTCATCGAAGGAGCGGGAAGCCCGGCCGAAGTGAATTTAAACGACCGTGAGCTCGTCAACATGCGCATCGCCCGCCTCGCCAATGCTCCGGTCGTGTTGATCGGCGATATTGAGCGGGGCGGGGTGTTCGCGAGCCTCGTCGGAACGCTGTCGCTGCTTGAGCCTGAGGACCGAAAGCGGGTCATCGGCGTCATCATTAACAAGTTTCGCGGCGATGTGTCACTGCTTAAACCGGGGCTTGATTGGTTTGAGCAACACACCGGCGTGCCGGTGCTCGGCGTTGTCCCCTATTTGCCGGATTTGACGATCGATGCGGAAGATTCGCTGTCGCTTGAGCGGTTTGCTTCATCTGTCGGGGGAGAGGAAGCGATTGACATCGCCGTCATCCGCTATCCGAAAATCGCCAATTTCACCGATATCGACCCGCTTTTGGCCGAACCGGACTGCCGCGTCCGGTTGGTGACGCACGCGGGTGAACTCGGCGAGCCGGATGTGATCGTGCTGCCGGGAAGCAAAAACACGATCGAAGACTTGATTTATATGAAGAAAAGAGGACTCGCTTCCCGCATTGTGTCGCTTGTCAATGAAGGAAAAGCGAGGGTCGTCGGCTTATGCGGCGGCTACCAAATGCTTGGCGCCGTCATCCGCGATCCGTATGGAGTCGAGACGCCGCTTTTGGAAGTCAAAGGGCTTGATTTGCTGCCGATGGAAACAACGCTTGAGCGGACGAAAATCACGATCCGTTCCGAAGGAGTGCTTACATGGGGCGGAGAGCGATTTGCCGTGCAAGGATACGAAATTCATATGGGCCGCTCGGCGCCGCTTTCTGGCTATGCGCCGCTTATTGAGGCGGACGGCCGTCATGAAGGGGCGAAGCACAGTGATGAGCGGGTGCTGGGCACGTACATGCACGATTTGTTTCATAACGATGCGTTCCGCACCGCGTTTTTCAACAACATTCGCCGCCAAAAAGGAATCGCTCCTTCTGGCGTCCGACTCTTTCGCTCGCTCAAAGAAAAGGCGTTCGACCGGCTTGCCGCTCATGTCCGCCAGCACGTGGCGGTCGAGCGGATCGAACAGATGATGCGTCAATTTGGCTGTCGCGATCACAGTTGAAATCCAACAACGGGAAGACACCAAGGCAATGGGCGTTGATTTGGGACTTCGTTATATCGCCGTTGCCAGCATTGGAACGAAATCGTTGTTTTTCAAGCACAGCCAATGCGCTTTCATTCGCCGACGATATGCGGCTTTGCGGCGAACGTTGGGCAAAGCGAAGAAGCTCCATATGATTCGCACAATCGGCCGTAAAGAGTCCTGCTGGATGAAGGATATAAACCATAAAATCAGCCGTCAAATCGTCCGTTTTGCCCTCACCAACGGTGTTGGCATGATTCGGATGGAAAAGTTGACGCGTTCCCTCAATCATAGACGAGAAAGGAGGAAGCGCCTATTCCCGCTTGATGGGGATATGGTGCGCCCATGATGAATGTTTCCATCCCACCGATCCACCGTGAAATGGTTGAACAAGCGCGTGCCTATATCGATCAATTGACCAAACCGCCCGGCAGCCTCGGCCGTCTGGAAGAAGTGGCGGCAACGCTTGCCGGCATGACCGGGGAGCTGTTTCCACGCGTCACTCCGCCCGGAGTGCTCGTGTTTGCGGCCGATCATGGCGTCGCGGAAGAAGGGGTGTCCGCCTATCCAGCCGAAGTGACGGCGCAAATGGTGTACAACTTTGCCAACGGCGGAGCGGCAATCAACGCCTTCAGCCGGCAAATCGGCGCGTTGCTTCAAGTCATTGATGTCGGTGTCGCCGTGCCAATTGCTGATGAGCGTGTCATTCAGAAGAAGGTGCGCCCGGGAACGAACAATTTCGCCAAAACGGAAGCGATGACGCCGTCCGAGGCCGAACAGGCGCTTTATGTCGGTTACGAACAGGCGGCATCCATCATTGAACAAGGCGCCCGCACGCTTATTGTCGGCGAAATGGGCATCGGCAATACAACCGCTGCGAGCGCTTTATTGGCCACGCTCTCCGAGGAGCCGCTTGAGCGCATCGTTGGCAAAGGAAGCGGCATTCAAGAGGAGATGCTTGCCCATAAACGGGACGTCATCCGCCGGGCGCTCTTGCTTCATCGCCCCAATCCGGCGAAGCCAGTTGAATGGCTTTCGAAAATCGGCGGGTTGGAGATTGCGGCTATGGCCGGGGCGATGTTGGCAGCCGCTGAACGGCGCATTCCGATTTTGCTTGACGGCTTTATTTGCACGGCGGCTGCCCTTGTGGCCCGCCAGTTTGCCGGGAACGTCGCCGACTATATGATTGCCGGCCATCGTTCCGAAGAGCCGGGGCACAGCATAGCCCTTCGTTTGCTTGGGAAAGAGCCGCTTTTGGATCTTGGCCTGCGCCTTGGCGAAGGAAGCGGAGCTGCTGTGGCGTTTCCGCTCTTGGTGTCCGCAACGGCGATGGTGAACGAAATGGCGACATTCGCTTCGGCAGGCGTTTCCACCGCTGATGCGAAAGGGGAGAACGGGAAATGACCATCGGCAAAGTGTATTTAGTCGGCGCCGGGCCGGGCGATGAAAAGCTCATCACGGTTTACGGCCGCGAATGCCTAGAGCGGGCGGATGTCATTATTTACGACCGGCTCATCAACCGGAAGCTGCTGCGCTACGCAAAGCCGGGCGCTGAGGTTCTTTACTGCGGCAAAGAGCCGGGAAAACATGACACCGTTCAAGAACAAATTCACGAGCTGCTCGTTTGGCATGCGCAACAAGGCAAAACGGTCGTCCGCTTAAAAGGCGGCGATCCGTGTGTGTTTGGCCGCGTTGGCGAAGAAGCGGAAGTGTTGGCGAAAGCCGGCATTCCGTTTGAAATCGTTCCCGGGGTGACATCCGGCATCGCTGTTCCGGCGTATGCCGGCATTCCGGTCACCCACCGGGATTACGCTGACTCGGTGGCGATCGTCAGCGGGCATCGGAGCGAGCAAGTCGATTGGGAGGCGCTCTCCCGCGGATGCGATACGATCCTTGTCTACATGGGAGCGGCCAATTTACCGGATATTTGCGGCCGGCTGATGGCGGCGGGCAAGCCGTCGGATACGCCGGCGGCCGTCATTGAATGGGGGACGACCGAGCGGCAGCGCACCGTGGCGGCGCCGCTGGCGACGTTGCCGGTTGAAGCGCGAAAGGCCGGCATTTCCCATCCGGCCATCATCATCATCGGCGATGTCGTTCGCCTGCGTGAGACGATTCAATGGTTTCCAGAGGGGCAAGGAGGCGTGGGCGATGCCGACGCCTCGTCGTAGCGGGCGTGTCATCGTGTATACGGGCGACGGAAAAGGAAAAACGACGGCCGCATTGGGGCTTGCCCTGCGTGCCGTCGGTCGGGGAATGAACGTCGCGGTTTTGCAGTTTTTGAAATCGCCGGAACGAACATACGGCGAGCAGTTGGCCCTAGAGCGCCTTGGCGTCGACGTCCGTCAGCTCGGCGCCGGCTTCACATGGACGAAAACGCCGGACATCCACCGGGAAGCATTGAAGCGTGCCTGGGCGGTGGCCAAAGAATATGTGTATTCCGGACGGTATGATATGATTGTGCTCGATGAACTGAACAATGTGTTGGCCATTGACCGCTTTCCCGTTGAAGATATCGTATCAGTCAGCGAGGTGCTCGAGCTGATCCGCACGCGCCCGCCGTCGCTCCATCTTGTCATCACGGGGCGCGCGGCGCGCCCGGAGTTGATGGCGGCTGCCGATATCGTTACGGAAATGAAGTTGGTCAAGCATGACTATGAACAAGGAAGGGCCGCGATGAAAGGGATTGAATTTTAGAAGCAAAAAAGCGGCCGTTTTTTAGCCGCTTTTTTGCAGGTTAGGCATTTTCATCGGTTTTGTCATTTTGGATTTTGTTTTGCCGACGTCCTTTGCTGTTATCGCCGGAAACCGGGCCGCGAAGCAAGGCCATCGGATCTTGCGTTGGCGCGTTTTGATTGCGGCTGCCGTTGTTTGGGCGTTTCGTCATGAGCTCCACCTCCTTTGGCTGCCGTTGTCATACGTTTAGCATGGACGATGCTTTCATTCCTATGCATGGTTGTCTACAGCCCAGCATAAAAAAAGCGGGAAGCGTTCGTGTTCCCGTTGCAAGCCGGCCGGATGAAGGCAATCAGTGATTTCGGTTAGTAGGCATATCCGCCCAAGCAGGCACATCCAACAATAATCAACAAAATAAACAGAACGACAATCAACGCAAAGCTGTTTCCATGCCAAGCGCCCATCATGTTCACCTCCTGGTGGAATCTATCGTATTGTATGTCAAAAAAACGAAAAGAACAGGGCGATTGTCGAAACACGAAAACAATCGTCCAAAATGAGAAAAACGCCTTGCATATGTTTCAGCAAGGCGTTTTTTCGGGATGGTTCAAGTGAAATGATTGCATATATTGATTTCATTCCCATTCATAAGGCGTTTCTTGATACACGTAATAGTTCAGCCAGTTGACAAACAGTAAATTGGCATGCGAGCGCCATGTGTTCAGCGGCGGCTGGCTTGGGTCATCATTGGGAAAGTATGATTCCGGGATGCGAATCGGCAGCCCTTTCGCCAAGTCGCGTTCATATTCTTCTTTGAGCGTTGTCGCATCATATTCTGGATGGCCCGTTAAGAAAATGCGGCGCCCGTCGTTCGATGCGACGAGGCAAACGCCGGCTTTGTCAGACATGGACAAAATGGTGAGATCCGGCACTTTTTCGATGTCTTCGCGCTTGACGTCTGTATGGCGGGAGTGCGGCATGCGGAACACATCGTCAAAACCGCGCAATAGTTTTACGTTTTTCACTTCCACCGTATGGTTGAACACACCGAAGCATTTTTCCGGCAATGGGTATTTCGGAATGCCGTAGTGATAGTATAAGCCAGCTTGTGCCCCCCAACAAATGTGCAACGTTGACGTGACGTTCGTTTTCGTCCATTCCATAATTTCCGTCAATTCTCCCCAATAGTTGACCTCTTCAAACGGCATTTGCTCGACCGGCGCTCCGGTGATGATCATCCCGTCGAACTTGCGATGGCGAATGTGCGGGAAAATGGTGTAAAATTGTTCTAAATGATGTTTGCTTGTCGTTTTCGGCTCATGGGTCGCCGGGCGCAAAAAGGTGATGTTCACTTGCAGCGGCGAGTTGCCGAGCAGGCGCAATAGCTGCGTTTCCGCTTTTTCTTTTTCCGGCATTAAGTTTAAAATAACGATATTGAGCGGGCGGATATCTTGCGAATACGCCCGTTCTTCGTCCATGACGAAAATGTTTTCTTGTTCGAGGATTTCTTTTGCTGGCAAATCTTTTGGAATGTTGATTGGCAACGATGTCCCCTCCGTTTCGTTCTCGTTTTTTAAATAATTCCATTATAAAAAGTTTATTGACTTTCTTCAATTCATTTTTTCGTTCGTGGACATTCAACAGCGAAAGAAAATAAGGGGGGAAACGAATGGATCCGACGGCGTTTGACAATTTGAAAACGGTGTTGGAAGGAGCCGTCTATGATGCCGACTTGCAAGGGCGCATTGCCGTCACCGACCGCCGCGATCTCGCCGATTTGGCCCGCCTGTCGCGCGAGTACGCCATTTCCTTTCAACAGGCCGGTGCGCCTGATCCGCCGGTCGTCTGCACGGTGCGGCTTACGATCGATTTTGCCGAACTGGTGAATGAACGGCTCCATCACGGCCAGGCCGGCTGCCGGCTTGCGGTCTCGTTCGCCTTGCCGGTGCGCCGCCTGTCCGTTTGTGCGCTTATCGAAGGAACGCTGCGGACGATTTGGGGCAAGGAGCGAATCATTCGGCAAACGCTCCGCTTTCCGTTTCCGCATGAACGCGGCTCGTATGAAAATGAAGCCGTGGTCGAATTTGCCCGCCTTATTTACGAAGAAAACGCGGCCGATTTACCGGAAATGGTGCCGTATATGATTTCCTCGCTCGAACAGCTGCAGCCATTTGCCGGCCAGTAACGGTGCAAAAAGTGGAAACAACCGGAGAAATCGGCTATGATGGGGGTGAGGTGAGAACGATGAGTGTGTATGAATTCAGCGTCAAAACGATTCGCGGAGAGGAACAACCGCTTTCCGTCTATCGAGGCAACGTGCTGTTGATTGTCAACACGGCGAGCCGTTGCGGCTTTACCCCGCAGTATAAAGAACTGCAGGAGCTGTATGACGAATATCGTGATCGCGGGTTTGTGGTGCTCGGCTTTCCGTGCAACCAGTTCGGCGGCCAAGAGCCAGGGACGGAAGAGGAAATTGAACAATTTTGCCAGTTGAATTACGGCGTGACGTTCCCGCTGTTTGCGAAAGTGGATGTGAATGGCGCTCACGCCCATCCATTGTTTCAATATTTAAAAGAAGAGGCGCCGGGGGCGTTGGGGACAAAGGCGATCAAATGGAATTTCACGAAGTTTTTGGTCGACCGCAACGGCAAGGTTGTAGCTCGTTTCGCACCGCAAACAAAGCCAAGCGAGCTGAGAAAGGAAATTGAAAAGCTGCTGTAAGGCAAGGAGGGGTAACGCTTGCGCATTCAAGCGATTGAGCCGACGCCAAGCCCGAATACGATGAAAGTGCTGCTTGATGAAGAGCTGCCGTTTGGCACGAGCCATAACTACAAGCCGGACAACGTCGCCGCCGCGCCGCCGATCATCCAGGCGCTCATGCGCATTGAAGGGGTGAAAGGCATTTACCATGTCGCCGATTTTCTGGCCGTCGAGCGTCATCCGAAGTACGATTGGCGCGACATTTTGACGAAAGTGCGCGAAGTGTTCGGTGAGAAAGTGGATGACGGCGCCGAGACAAAGCCGAAAGGAAACGAACATTTCGGCGAAGTGAAAGTGTTCGTGCAAATGCTGTACGGTCTGCCGATGCAAGTGAAGCTTGTCGATGGGGAGCGCGAACACCGCGTCGGGCTGCCGAAACCGTTTATGGACGCAGTCATTGAGGCGCAAAAATACGCGGGAAATGTTGTGCTTGAGCGCAAATGGGTCGAAAAAGGGGTGCGTTACGGCACGTTCGAAGAAATCGGCCGCGAAATCGTCGACGAGCTGTCAGCCGCCTACCCGCCGGAGCGGCTCGAGCGAATCGTCAACATGTTCCGTCGCGGCGAGCTGGAAAAAACGGCGCAAAAACGGCCGGGCATCAAAGTGACAAGCGAGATGCTCGATGACCCGGACTGGCGCAAACGGTATGCCGCGCTCGAACAAATGGCTGAGCCGACCGAGGACGATATTCCGGTGCTGGCCAAAGCGTTAAAAGATGAAAAAATGGCGATTCGCCGCCTGGCGACGGCATACCTTGGCATGATCGGCGGGAAAAAGGTGCTTCCGTATTTGTACGAAGCGCTAAAAGATCCGGCTGTCGCTGTCCGCCGCACTGCCGGCGACTGTTTGTCCGACATCGGCGACCCGGACGCCATTCCGGCCATGATCGAGGCGCTCAAGGACGAAAGCAAGCTCGTTCGTTGGCGCGCGGCTATGTTTTTGTACGAAGTCGGCGATGAATCGGCCTTGCCGGCGTTAAAAGCGGCGGAAAACGATCCGGAATTTGAGGTCAGCTTGCAAGTGAAAATGGCGATCGAACGGATTGAAGGCAGCGAAGAGGCGAAAGGCTCCGTCTGGAAGCAAATGACGGAAAGTCGAAAAAAAGAGAACAAGACGGAGAAATAAAAAAAGGCGCGCCGGCCGGCGCGTCTCTTTCTTTGGCCAAACAAGCGATTCTTGTTAAGTCGTCACGGTTGTGCTCAAGATACGTTCATTCTATTTGAATGTTCCACGCTGCAGTCACTGACGGCAGCCACTTCATTTTCGGGTTTGCGGCTGTTTCCCAGCCGGCGCTGATTTGGAGGGGCGTCTTCCCCCGGCCATCGGCTTTTCACTTGCCGCTGGCAGCCGTCTTCATTGATTTTTTCGTGCGAAGTATAGTATGCTGATAGCACAACGATGATCATATGGAGGGATGATGGCCATGTCGATGGCATATGAAGAATATATGCGTCAGCTCGTGCAGCCGATGCGCGATGAGCTCGTCCGCGCCGGTTTCCGCGAATTGCGCACGAGTGAGGAAGTCGAGCAGTTTATGGAACAAGTGGAAGGAACGACGTTTGTCTTTGTCAACTCAGTGTGCGGCTGCGCCGCCGGACTGGCGCGCCCGGCCGCGACGCAGGCGGTGCTTAGGAGCGAGAAAAAGCCGGATCATCTTGTGACGGTATTCGCCGGCCAAGACAAAGAGGCGACGGCGAAAATGCGCGAGTACTTTGTCGGCTATGCGCCGTCCTCGCCGTCGATGGCGCTCTTAAAAGGAAAGGAAGTTGTTCATTTTATCCCGCGCGAAGACATCGAGTTTCACTCGATGGAGGACGTGATGGAAAACATTTTGGCTGCGTTTGACAAATATTGTAACTGATGCCTTATGCCTTCCCAGGCCTTGCATACCGCTGCCGGCGCCGGGGAACGATAAGGGCGGAGGTGATCGGCGTGCCGAAGCGGAAAAAAGACCGTTCGAAAACGGGCGTCAGCGCCCCGGAGGTGAGGGGACAAGGCACGACGCAAACGGAAACAGGCGCCTACGAGCTTGATTCTGCGCGTAAAAAAACGAAAATCGACTGAAAGAAAACGGAGCTCCTGTGCGGAGCTCCGTTTTCGCTGCCGCCGTCAGGCATTGGCGATGCAGCTGTAAATGAAATACAACAACGTAATGAGGCTGGCCGCAAAAAAGATGGTTGTCATCGCTGTTTTCCCGCCTTTCTGTCTATGTTTTCCCCTTGAACATATGATACACTATTCATGTAATCATAGTATATACGAACAAAAGTGAAAAGGAAAAGCGGTTTTTGTTTTGGCAAGGGAGAGGAAAGACGATGAAAAGGGCGAAACGAATGAACGCATTTTCTGCATCGATTTTTGCCGAATTGGCGGCGTATCGCCAACAGCGGCGCCATCTTCATGACGAGTGGATCGATTTAAGCGTCGGCAGCCCGGATTTGCCCCCGGCGCCGTTTGTGCGTGAGGCGATCGCCCGCTACGCCAACGAGCCGAATGCGTACGGCTACACATTAAGGGGCATTCGCGAGTTTCATGAAGCGGTCGCCGACTATTATCGCACGGCGCATGGCGTCGTGCTCGATCCGGAGACGGAAGTAACGTACGTCATCGGATCACAGGACGGGCTCGTGCATTTGCCGATGGTGTTTGCCGACCCGGGGGATGTCATTTTATTGCCGGATCCCGGGTATCCGGCGTATGCGGCGGGGGTGGCAATGGCGGAAGCGGAGCCGTACTTTCTGCCGCTGAGGGAGGAAAACCGCTTTTTGCCGGATTTGCGTGCGATCCCGGAGGACATTGCCAAACGGGCGACAATCATGTTTATCAACTTCCCTGGAAATCCAGTTCCAGCTATAGCGACAGAATCGTTTTATCGCGAAGTGGTCGAGTTTGCGAAGCGGTACGATATTCTCGTTGTGTCCGATTTTGCTTACGGCGAGCTGTATTATGACGGAAACAAACCGGTGAGTTTTCTTTCTGTTCCAGGCGCAAAGGACGTTGGCGTGGAGATCAATTCGTTGTCCAAAAGCTACAACATGGCCGGCTGCCGGGTCGGCTATTTGTGCGGAAATGCCGAGGTGATTCGCACGTTCGCCGAGTTTAAGTCGAATTTGGATTATGGCGTCTTTTGGCCGATTCAAAAAACGGCGGCCGAAGTGCTGCGTCATGGGGCCGACTTTTGCGCCGAAAGCCGCGCGATCTATCAATCGCGCCGCGATGCGCTCGTTGACGGGTTGGCCGACATCGGCTGGGCGGTTGACCGTCCGCAAGCCGGTATGTTCGTGTGGGCGAAAATTCCGGACGGCTTTACATCGCTTTCGTTTGCGAAGGCGCTCATCGACCAAGCGGGCGTCGTCGTCACGCCCGGGCACGCGTTTGGGCCAAGCGGCGAGGGCTATGTGCGCATCGCCCTCGTCCAGCCGGAGGCGGTGTTGCGCCGGGCGGTCGCCAAATTAAAAGCGACCGGCTTGTTTGCGTCTTTAGCCGCTGATCGGCGGTAGTGGGAGGTGAAGGCGATGAAGCTGCCGTCTTGGCTTCGAAAAACGCTTGTTGCCGCCATTACCGTCTGCACGTTTGGACTCGTCACACCGCCCGCTTCGCTGCTCGCGGCCAAAGAGCCGCCGTCAGATGACGCCCCGTCTCCCGATTGGAAGCATTCCCAAGCAGACCATGCGGCGGAAGCTGTTTCTGTTTCGTTAACTCGTGAACAGTTTATCGAAGAGATGATGGAAAAGGCAGTGGCGCAGTCGTACGAAAAGTTCGGCCGCAAAATCGCCCCGGTTATTGAAGATGAATTTCGCACCGTCATCTTGCCGCGCATCGAAGAGGTGATTGCCGGGCTGGCTGAACGCTGTCCGGAAGAAGAGCTCCGTTATTTGGCCGTATCGGAAAATCCGTCCGGCGGGCAAGGGGAACGCATTTTCCATTTGTATCGCATGGACACAGGAGAAGATCTCGTCCGCTTTCACGTCCGCCGCGAACACCCGCCGCAGGACGGGTACTGGTTTCAATTTCACTATCATACTTGCGATGATGGCTTTCAAGCTCACTATGAACTCGGGAAAATCTACTGGTCCAAAAATACGCCGCCGAATTGGCGCACATAAACCGCTTGCGGTTCTTTCCTGATTTTGCGCGTTTTTTCCCTGCTTCGTTCTATGATATCATTTTCATAGAATAAAAGAAGCGGGGGAACACCATGAAACGATTGTGGACTAGTTTGTTGGCAGCGCTGTTCGCGATTCCGCTTCTATCGCTTTCGCCGTACCCGGCCGCCCACGGCGTGCTGCTTGAAGAAAGCAGCCTTGGTCTTAGGGGTGTTCCGTCTCATGATGTGCTTGGCCGCATCATCATCGTGCCGGAGACGGAGTTTTCCGCCTCTGAAGCGAATGAAATGATCCGGACGCTCGCCCGCATTGATCGCACGATTTTAGAGCAGGCGGCGGACCACCATATTTACATCCAACTGTTGACCGGCCCGATCACCGATGAGCCGACGGCCCGCCACTTGCGTGGGAAAACCCCGCGCGGCTATGCGCCGGGATCCAAAACATGGGATGACGTGCCGGGCATCGGCGGGTCGCATTTGGTGCTCGTCCGTCTCGGCCATAGCGAAAAAGGGAAAGGACACGGCTCGGTCAATTTGGAGCTGCATGAGTTTGCTCATTCGCTCGATTACATCGTATTTGACCGCATTCATGAAACGGACGAATTTCAAGCGATTTGGCGGGAGGAGGCGCCGCGGCTTTTTCCTGGCGAATCTTATTTTTTGACCTATCCAGAAGAGTATTTTGCCGAGTCGTTTGCCTATTATTACGCAAGTGAAGAGACGCGGCACACGCTGCGGGCGGCAGCGCCGAACACATACGCATTCATCCGTGGATTGGCGGAGCGGGCCTCGTAAAAGGCTCGTTTTTTTTATCTTAATTAGGCGAGAAGACTCCCACTTCAACGAAGCGAAGCGGAGTAAGTGGGAGATGAATCGCCTTAACTATATTTTGCTGAAAATAGGATAGACTCCCATGACAAAAAAATTTCGTCACCATCGGAAGGATGAAAACAACCTTCTGTCGAATGGTCTCCTTGCAGCTGGGGTCATGAGGTCGTTGTATCTATGGTACGTAAAAGTCCGAAGGATAGACAGACCCCAGTAGTCTGGTGCACCACGGAATGTCGCTCCCTTGAGGGAAGCACGCAGGATAGAATGCTTGAACAAAGGCTGCTGCACCAGCTGTTTTTGAGAACGAAGCAGGGAGGAAGACCGATGCGCGTCTTGTATGAACGCTGTTGCGGATTGGACGTGCATAAGCAATCGATTACGGCTTGCGCCCTTACCCCTGAAGGAAAAGAGATTCGCACGTTTGGTACGCTGACCGACGATCTCGAGGAGTTGGTGGATTGGCTGAAAGAAAAAAAGGTGACGCACGTTGCCATGGAGTCGACGGGCGTATATTGGAAGCCAGTGTATAATCTCCTCGAAGCAGAGCCGATCGAAGTGCTTGTCGTCAATGCCCAACACATCAAAGCGGTTCCCGGGCGAAAGACCGATGTCAAAGATGCCGAATGGATCGCGGACTTACTTCGCCATGGATTGCTAAAAGGGAGTTACATCCCTCATCGGGCTCAGCGGGAGCTCCGGGAACTGGTCCGTTATCGGCGCAGTTTGATCGAGGAACGGGCACGGGAGCTCAACCGCATCCAAAAAGTGCTGGAAGGAGCCAATATCAAGCTTTCTTCGGTCGTATCCGACATCAACGGGATGTCGGCCCGGCTCATCATTCGCGCCCTTATCGAAGGAAAGGACGATCCGGCGGCCCTCGCCCAGCTCGCCAAAGGGCGGCTGAAACAAAAAACGGAAGAGCTCCGGCGCGCATTGAAAGGAGTGATGGGGCCGCATCAACGCATGATGCTGGCCGAGCAATGGCGTCATGTGGAGTATTTAGATGAAGCGATTGCCCGGTTGGATCGGGAAATTGAGGAACGAACGAGCCCTTTTCATGAAGCGCTGGAGCTCATCGATACGATCCCGGGAGTGGGGCGGCAAAGCGCGGAACAAATTGCAGCGGAAATCGGGACGGATATGAGCCGGTTCCCTACCGCCGCGCACTTGGCCTCATGGGCCGGAATGGCTCCCGGGAATCATGAGAGTGCAGGGAAACGGTTGTCAGGTCGAACGAGGAAAGGGAACAAGAAGCTGAGGTCGTGCCTCGTGGAATGCGCCCGTGCCGCCGCCCGAACGAAGAACACGTACCTATCGGCCAAGTATCATCGGATCGCCAAACGAAGAGGAGCGAATCGAGCGAGTGTCGCGGTCGGGAGAACGATTTTAGAAATGATCTATTATATCTTAACTCGAAAGGAACCGTATAGAGAGTTGGGAGCCGACTACTGGGATCGGCAGCGAGAAGCGAGCATCGTGCGTCAAACGGTGAAACGATTAGAGGGGTTAGGGTACGAAGTGAAACTAGAAAAAACGAGTGCATAGCACTTATTAACCATATATATACTGAAATACCTTCCTTTGGAATACGATTCCGAAGGCTAGGTGGGCTCCGTTTTTTGTCTTAAATGGTGTTTTCAGGATAGATTCAGTAAAATATAGTATAATATAGTTAGATGGGAGGTGAAAAAATGTATTTTTGTATCAAACAACAGCTAAATGGTTTGACCAAAGAAGAATACTTGACTCTTCGAGAACTGTGCCATATTGCCAAGAACATGTACAACGTCGGATTGTACCATGTCAGACAATACTATTTTGAACACAAGGAATTTCTTAATTATGAGAAAAACTATCATCTTGCAAAAACTAACGAAAACTATAAGCTGTTAAACAGCAACATGGCACAGCAAATTTTAAAAAAGGTCAATGAAGCCTTTAAATCTTTCTTTGGTTTGATCAGTCTTGCCAAACAAGGAAAATATGACCACAAGGCTATCAGTATTCCAAAATATCTTAAAAAAAATGGCTTTCATTCACTGATCATTGGCCAGATTCGTATAGACGGCAACAAATTCACGATACCGTATTCTCGCCTATTTAAAAAGACTCACAAGCCTATCACGATAACGATTCCGCCTGTGTTACTGGACAAAAAGATTAAGCAGATTGAAATCATTCCTAAGCATCATGCCAGGTTCTTTGAGATTCAGTATAAATATGAAATGCCTGAAGATCAAAGAGAATTAAATGACCAAAAAGCACTGGCGATTGATTTAGGATTAAATAATCTTGCCACTTGTGTCACATCAGACGGCAGATCGTTCATCATTGATGGGCGGAGATTAAAAAGTATAAATCAATGGTTTAACAAAGAAAATGCCAGACTTCAAAGCATAAAAGATAAGCAAAAAATCAAAGGCACCACTCGTAAACAGGCTTTGCTTGCTATGAATCGCAATAATAAAGTGAATGATTATATCAACAAGACTTGCCGTTACATCATTAACTACTGTATTGAAAATCAAATTGGCAAACTTGTCATTGGCTATGCGGAAACATGGCAACGCAATATGAATCTAGGAAAAAAGACAAATCAAAACTTTGTCAATATTCCTCTCGGTAACATAAAAGAAAAACTAGAATATCTTTGTGAATTTTACGGCATTGAATTCTTGAAACAGGAAGAATCCTATACGTCTCAAGCCAGCTTTTTTGACGGCGATGAGATTCCTGAATATAATGCCGACAATCCAAAAGAATATAAGTTCAGCGGCAAACGTATTAAGCGCGGCTTGTATCGAACAAAGTCTGGCAAACTAATTAATGCTGATGTCAATGGCGCATTAAACATCTTAAAGAAAAGTAAAGCTGTAGACCTGAGTGTCTTATGCTCTAGCGGCGAAGTGGACACGCCTCAAAGAATAAGGATTGCTTGAAGCAGTCAAACTTCTTTGGAAGCCCCCACTTCAAATTTTCGCTAGAAAATTAAGTGGGGGTAGTTCACGGGCAACACGGTAAGCAGATCATTTGCCTGTTTTTGGATGAATCGGATACGCTAGAAGGGGACGCGGTTCGATGATGCTGGCGTCTGTCTCCCGACGGCAGCGGGAGAGGAAAAACAAGAAGGAGGATCCATATGGCTGTTCAACGCCGCATTCGCCATATCAAGACGGTGCAAATCACCGCCAACAGCCCGATTCACCGAAGCGGGCCTGTGCTGGAGCCTGGGAACTGGCAAGAGTATGATCCGTTTTTGCTGATGATGGAAGATATTTTCGAGCGCGGAACCTTTGATGTCCACCCGCACCGCGGCATCGAGACGGTGACGTACGTGATCAGCGGCGAGCTCGAACATTTTGACAGCAAAGCCGGCCACGGCACGCTCGGCCCCGGGGATGTGCAATGGATGACGGCCGGCCGCGGCGTCGTCCATAAAGAAGACCCGGCTCCCGGTTCGACGGTGCACAGCCTGCAGCTTTGGATCAACTTGCCGAGCACGCATAAAATGACCGAGCCGCGCTACCAAAACTTGCGCGCCGAGGACATGCCGGTGCGAAAAGAGGAAGGGGCGGTGATCCGCGTCTTTTCCGGCTCATCGAAAGGCGTCAAAGCGCCGACGAAAAACATCGTCCCGGTGACGATGGTCGACATGACGGTGGAGCCGGGGGCGACGGTGGCGCAAGACTTGCCGGGCCATTACAACGGCTTTTTGTACATTTTAGAAGGCAGCGGCATGTTTGGCGCCGACAAGACGGAAGGAAAAGCCGGGCAAACGCTGTTTTTCAGCCGCCACGACCGCGGCGAAGAAACGGAGCTGCAGGTGACCGCGCGTGAAAAGCTGCGCCTTCTTCTTTACGCCGGCGAGCCGGTGAACGAACCGGTCGTCGCCTACGGGCCGTTCGTCATGAACACGCCGGAACAAATCCGCGAAGCGATCCGCGATTACCAGGAAGGGCGGTTTGGGCGATAATGGAAGGGAAAGAGCCGATTCGTTGTATGGCTCTTTCTTTTTTGTTATCATGTTCACAAAAAGAAGCCGTTGGGCTGTTCAAGGAGGACATAGTCATGAACCAAGTCATCGAAACGATTCTCCAGCACCGTTCGATCCGCCGGTTTGAAGACCGGCCGTTGACGGATGAACAAATCCGCACGATCGTCGAATGCGCCCAGGCGGCATCGACTTCAAGCTATGTTCAAGCGTACTCGATCATCGGGGTGAAAGATCCGGAGAAAAAACGGAAGCTCGCCGAGCTGGCGGGAAATCAATCCTATGTCGAGCGTAACGGCCATTTCTTTGTCTTTTGCGCTGATTTTCACCGCCATGAGCTCATTGGCGAGCTAGAAGGAAAAGACGTGCTTCCATCGCTTGAGAGTACGGAAAAGTTTATGGTTGCGCTGATTGACACGGCGCTTGCGGCGCAAAACGCCGCCATTGCCGCGGAGTCGATGGGGCTTGGCATCTGCTACATTGGCGGGCTGCGCAACAACCTGCCGGAAGTATGCCAACTGCTTAACATACCGAAACGGGTCATTCCGCTGTTCGGGCTTGCCGTCGGCTATCCTGCGCAAACGCCGGATCCAAAGCCGCGGCTGCCGTTTGAACACGTTTATCATGAGGACGAATACAACCAAGACCGCGCCCGATTCCTCGAACAATTGCAACGCTACAACGAAACGGTTTCGGCGTATTATGAGCAGCGGACAAACGGCCGCCGCCGCGACACATGGACCGGGCAGATGGCCGATACGCTCAGCCGCCAAGTCCGGATGTACATGAAGGAGTTTGTGGAAGGGAAAGGGTTCAATTTACGGTAGCCTCTCTTCGTTCGGAAGAGGGGTTTTTCTTGCAGGCGATTCCATTTGTGAGAAAACTATGCCAGTCCGTTGGACATTGGTTTTAGTGATTGATTTTGTCTGGAGTTTCAGCTATACGTTATGGCCTCGAAAAGAACCGAAGGCGAGACTGGCAAAACCAAGAGGTTCGTAGGAAAGGAGAGAACGAGGATGGACCAAATCCGGCAACTGGCGCAATGGATCAAAGAGGCGAATACGATCGCCGTCCTGACCGGGGCGGGGATGAGCACGGAATCCGGCATTCCTGATTTTCGCAGCGAAAACGGCCTTTATGCCCAAGAGGACCATGTCGAATATTATTTGTCAGAGCATTACTATAAGAAAGATCCGGCTGATTTTTGGCGTCGATTCAAGCGGATGTTTTCATTAAAAATGATGGGCGGCTTTGCCCCGAATGATGGGCATCGGTTTCTCCGCTGGCTTGAGGAGATGGGCAAGACGGTGACGATTTTGACGCAAAATATTGACGGGCTGCATACAAAAGCAGGGAGCACGAATGTCATTGAGCTGCACGGCACGCTGCAGACGGCGACATGCCCGTCATGCGGCAACAAGTATGATCTGTCGTTTATCAACCGCCACGAGGTGCCGCGCTGCGAAAAGTGCCAGACGATTGTCAAACCGGATGTCGTTTTGTTTGGCGGGCTCGTTCCTCGTATCGAAGAAGCATTCGCTAGAGCGGCGGAAAGCGACTTGCTTCTGGCCATGGGAACAAGTTTGGAAGTGGCGCCCGTGAATCAAATCCCGTTTTATGTCGCCGCCGAATCGCCGGCAACAAGGAAAGTATTGATTAACAAAACAGCGACAAGAATGGATGGGATGTTTGACCTTGTCATTTATGGCGGAATCGGAGAAACGGTCGCCAACGTGCGCAAGCAACTACAGGCGGAATAGATCGATAGATTCCATGCCAACGGGAGAACACATATGGCGTTTTCCCGTTGGACAAAAAATCAAAAAAGGCATTGTACTTTTCAGAACATTCTAATATAATAAAGATAACATACCAACCGGTTGGTATTTTGATGAGTGGAGCCGAGCATAAAGGCGTAACAGAAAACGGAGGGGACCATCATGTATTTGCGCTTAACAGACGAGCAGCGCATGGTGCAAAAAGCGATCCGCAAGTTTGTCGAAAAAGAATTGATGCCGCTCGAAAATGAAGTATTGCGCAATGAGCGAGAAGGAAAGCCCGGGCTTGCGCCGGAGAAATTGAAAGAATTGCAATTAAAAGCGAAAGAAGCGGGTTTTTGGGGGATCAACACGCCGGAGGAATACGGCGGCGCGAACTTGGGCCACGTCATGCAGGCGATCGTCCTAATGGAAGTGTCGAAAACGCTCGTTCCGTTCCAGTTCGGCGGGTCGGCGGACAACATTTTGTATTATGCGAATGAGGAGCAGAAGAAAAAATACTTGATCCCGACGATCAACGGCGAGAAAAAATCGTGTTTCGCCATGACCGAGCCAGGGGCGGGGTCCGATACGCGCAACATCAAAATGACGGCGGTCAAAGATGGCGATGAATGGGTGTTGAACGGGGAAAAAACGTTCATCACCGGCGGCAATGACGCCGATTTCGTGATGGTGATCGCCATCACCGACAAAGAGCGGCATCAGGCGACGAACGGGCGCGAAGGGGTGACGTGCTTTATCGTTGACCGCGAGATGGGCTGGCGCTCCGAACCGATTTATACGATGGGGCCGTCGACGCCAGCCAGCTTGATTTTCGAAAACGTGCGCGTGCCGGAAGAAAACATTTTAGGCGAGCTGCACTACGGTTACAAGCTTGGACTTGAGTGGATCGGCTATGCGCGCTGGGTCGTCGGCGCCCGTGCGGTCGGGGCGGCGGAGCGGCTGCTGCAGATGGCGATTGATTATGCGAAAGAGCGCGTCACGTTTGGCAAGCCGATCGCCGAGCGGCAAGCAATCCAATGGATGATCGCCGATTCAGCGGTGGAAATCGAAGCGGCCAAATGGCTGGTGTTAAATGCGGCGTTTACGCTCGACCAAGGGGAGGACAACCGCCACTTGGCATCGATGGCGAAACTGTTTGGCGCGAACATGGGCAATCGCGTCGTTGACCGCGTCATGCAAATCCACGGCGGCATGGGCTATACGAAGGAAATGCCGATCGAGCGTTGGTATCGCGAAGCGCGGCTGTGGCGCATTTACGACGGCACGGATGAAATTCAGCGCCTCATTATCGCTCGCAACTTGATTAAAGGGCATGTCAAACTTGGTCAGTTCATCTGAAAAATGAAAGCGTTATCGAAAGGGAGGAGAACACGATGAGCCAACGGTTTGCAGGAAGAGTGGCGTTTGTGACCGGAGGAAGCCGCGGCATCGGCAAGGCGATCGTCACCCGCTTCGCGGAAGAAGGGGCGAAAGTGGCATTCATCGATTTAAATGAAGAAGCGCTTGAAGCGACGGCTGCCGAGCTGCGGGAGAAAGGGTATGACGTGTACGCCAAGGTGGCGAGCGTCACCGACCGCGAACAAGTGGAAACGACGATGCAAGAGGTCGTCGACCGGTTCGGCTCGCTTGATATTCTTGTCAACAACGCCGGCGTCATCCGCGACAACTTGCTCTTTAAAATGACGGACGACGACTGGCAAACGGTCATGGACGTTCATTTGAAAGGGGCGTTTTATTGCGCCCGCGCCGCGCAAAAATATATGGTCGAAAAAGGGTACGGGCGCATCATCAACATTTCGTCGACCTCCGCGCTCGGAAACCGCGGCCAGGCGAACTATTCGGCGGCGAAAGCCGGCATTCAAGGGTTTACGAAAACGTTGGCGATCGAGCTCGGCAAGTTCGGCATTACGACGAACGCCATCGCTCCAGGATTCATTGAAACCGATATGACAAAGGCAACCGCTGAGCGGCTTGGCATTTCGTTTGAGCAGCTCATTGAGGCGAGCGTCGCCAACATCCCGGTCGGACGCAGCGGCCGTCCGGAAGACATCGCCCATGCAGTCGCGTTTTTCGCCGACGAACGGTCGTCGTTTGTTAACGGCCAAGTGCTGTATGTGGCCGGCGGCCCGAAATGTTAAGGGGGGACGGGGATGTACCAGCATGACATCGGAAAACGGTCGGCGAAAGTGAAAAACACCGTTGAACACGGAGCGGTGAAAAAGTTTGCGGAGGCGATCGGCGACCCTCATCCGATTTATTGGGATGAGGAGACGGGGAAGCGGTCGCGCTACGGGCGCAACATCGCCCCGCCGACGTTTCCGCGCGTGTTTGACTACGGCGTCATTGAGGGATTGAAATTGCCGGCCAAAGGGCTCATTCACGGCGAGCAGCGCTTCCATTATGAGCGTCCGCTGTTTGTCGGTGAAGAACTGTACTGCTATGCGGAAGTGAAAGATTATTACGAAAAACAAAGCAGCATGGGCTTGCTCGGTTTTTTAGTGATCGCCAACAACGGCGAGGATGCTGACGGAAATCTCATTTTCACTTCCACCTCGACGATCATCATCAACGAGGCGGTTAGAAAGGCGATGAGCGTATGACGACGATCCGCGATTGGCAAGTAGGGCAGTCGCTTCCCGACGTGACGCTTCCCCCGGTGTCCCGGCTCGATTTGATCAAATATGCCGGCGCATCAGGCGACTACAATCCGATCCATACGATCGACGACGAGGCGAAAAAGGCAGGGCTTCCAGGCATTATCGCCCACGGCATGTGGACGATGGGCAACCTCGCAAAGCTGTTTACGCCGTATTACGAAGAAGGGTTCGTACAGGACTATTTTGTCCGCTTTCAATCGATGGTGTTTTTAAATGATATCATCACCTTAAAGGCAACGGTGAAGGAAAAAGGCGACAAGACGATTCGGTTTGACGTCGCGGCCGTCAATCAGCATGGCAAAGAAGTCGTCAAAGGTGAAGCGGTCTTTGCGCTTTACGAGTGAAAAAGACGGGCGGCCCCAAAGCTGAAGCCGTAAGCGGGGCGAGGGGGCCAGCCCGTTTGCGGGGATGTATTCACAACGAACAAGGGGGAATGACGATGAAACGGGATGCCGTCATTGTGTCGGCCGTACGGACGGCCATTGCCCGCCAAGGAGGCGCTTTGGCGACGTTGCCGGCGCATATTTACGGTGCGGAAGTGATCAAAGAAGCGATGCGGCGGGCGAACATCGGCCCGGAGCACGTTGATGATGTCATCATGGGCAACGTCCTAAGCGGCGGCGGCAACATCGCCCGGCTGACGGCGCTGCAAACCGGCTTATCTCTAGAGTTGACAGGTTTGACCGTTGACCGCCAATGCGGTTCGGGCATTAACGCTGTGGCGTTGGCGGCGCAGGCCATTTGGGCCGGCGACGGGGACGTCTATATCGCCGGCGGTGTGGAAAGCATGAGCCGCGCACCGTATTTGATGGACCGCCCGGAAAAACCGTACAGCTCAACACTGCCCAGCTTCCGCAAGTCGCAGCTGTCGCCAAAAGAGATTGGCGACCCGCCGATGGGCATTACGGCGGAGAATTTGGCGAAAAAGTACGGCATCAGCCGTGAAGAACAAGACGCGTTTGCCTTGCGCAGCCAACAGCGCATGGCGCGCGCCATGCAGGAAGGGCGGTTTGACGAACAAATCGTGCCGATCACCGTTCCGGTGAAAAAAGGCGAGCCGTTCGTCTTCGATACGGATGAACATCCGCGCCCGAACACGACGATGGAAGCGCTGTCGAAGCTGCCGCCGGCGTTTTTGGAAGGCGGAACGGTGACGGCCGGGAACAGTTCTGGATTGAACGACGGAGCGTCGGCGCTCGTCATCATGTCGCGGGAAAAAGCAGAGGAGCTTGGCGTAAAGCCGCTTGCCGTCATCCGCGCCCATGCGGTCGCCGGGGTCGACCCGAACATCATGGGCATCGGTCCGGTGCCGGCGACAAGAAAAGTGTTGGAAAAAGCGGGGTTGACGCTTGATGAGATGGACATCATCGAAATCAACGAAGCGTTTGCCGCGCAAGTGATCGCCTGCGACCGCGAGCTTGAAATGGATCCGGAAAAAGTGAACATAAACGGCGGCGCCATTGCCCACGGCCATCCGCTTGGCGCGACCGGGGCGATTTTGATCACAAAAGCGGTGTATGAATTGAAACGCCGCAGCGGGAAGTATGCGCTGATTACGGCGTGCATCGGCGGCGGCCAAGGGATTGCGACCATCATTGAGAGAGAATGACGCATTGGAGACCGTGGAGGATGAAAGAAAAATTAAGGGAAGTGGCCATAGAGTTGTTCGAACGCAAAGGATTCAAAGAAACGTCGGTGCAGGAAATCGTCGAAGCGATCGGGGCAACGAAGGGAGCCTTTTACTACTATTACAAAAGCAAAGAGGAGTTGCTATGTGATATTTGTGTTTCCTATCTGGACGATTTGCTTCGGCAGCAAGCTTGCATTGTCCAAGATCTTGAGAAAAGCTGCACGGAGAAATTGCGGGCCATCGTCCATATGGTCATCTGCCATATCCGCACACGGAAGAAAAGCGCCCGCATTTTCTTCCGTGAGATGCGGCATTTGGCTGACGACCATTTAGAGGAAATCCGCGCCAAGCGGCGGTTGTTTCGCAAGCGGTATGAACAGCTTATTCGGGACGGAATGGCGCGCGGCGAATTCAAGCCGTCGCTTCATGCAGAAATGATTACGTTCGGCCTGCTCGGCATTACCAACTGGAGCTATTATTGGTTCCGGCCTGACGAAGGCATCTCTGAAGAAGAACTGACGGATATTTTCGTTGATTTCATTTTGCACGGCATAAAGGCGCCAAGAGCTGGAGAAAGCGGTCGAAATGAGGAGGAGCCAGGCAATTCGGGCGGTCAGACCGAATGAAAGATCGGCCGCTTTGATGGTCTGGCCAAATGGCACACAAAAAGGGGGATCGGGATGGAGCTATTCATCCAACAGCTGTTAAACGGGCTGACTGTTGGAAGCGTTTACAGCCTCGTGGCGTTAGGGTTGACGCTTGTTTACGGCATTTTGCACATTCCAAACTTTGCCCACGGCGCGCTGTATATGATGGGCGGTTATGTTACATTGATGGCTATGACGAAGCTCGGGATGCCGTATGGGATCGCGATCGTCGCATCGATGGCGGCGGTCGGGCTGCTTGGCGTCTTGATGGAGCGGCTCGTGTTTTAT
Source organism: Geobacillus lituanicus (assembly GCF_050994965.1). NCBI lineage: Bacteria > Bacillati > Bacillota > Bacilli > Caryophanales > Anoxybacillaceae > Geobacillus > Geobacillus lituanicus. Next base: position 2,019,675 of record NZ_CP194773.1, on the reverse strand, counting down.
CCGCTTCGCAATGCGCCGCCGCTCCATGATAAAATCGCGGCGATCGGCATCTTGCTCTTTTTGGAAGCGTTTGCCCAGTTTGTCTGGGGGGCGGACTATCAGACGATGCCGACCCCGTATGGCGATGTCGTCACGGTGTTCGGATTCACATTGACCATTCAACGCATCCTCATCATCGCATCCGCTGTCATCATCATGATCTTGCTTTACCTCTTCTTGAAAAAAACGTTCATTGGCGCTTCGATCATCGCGATGGCGCAAAACCGCGAAGGGGCGAATTTGGTCGGCATCAATACGAACAAAGTGGCCATGTTGACGTTTTTCCTCTCCGGCAGCCTGGCTGCGCTTGCCGCGTCGCTCGCTTCGCCGATCAACCTTGTGTTTCCCGGCATGGGGCATCTCGTCATCTTGAAAGCGTTTGTCATCATCATTCTCGGCGGCATGGGAAGCATTCCCGGCGCCATTGTCGGCGGCTATATTTTAGGATTCAGCGAGAGTTTGGGGGCGACATATGTGTCGAATGACTACAAGGACATTATCGCCTTCGCCATTCTCGTCATCATTTTAACAGTCAAACCGAACGGACTGTTTGCCAAGGAGGGACGTTGATGGCCATTTTGGAAAAACGGCGCCTATGGCTCGCTGCCCTCATCGCTGCGGCGATTCTCTTTCCGCTTTTCGTTGCCAACGGCTATTACGTGCATATGATGACTATTTCCTTTATTTGGATGATTGCGGTGTACGGATTGAACTTGTTTGCCGGCTATACGGGGTATTTGTCGCTTGCCCACGCTGGATTTTTTGCGATCGGCGCGTATGCGCTCGGCATTTTGACGGTAAAAGCTGGCTGGCCGTTTTGGCTTGCTTTTGCCGCAGCGTGTTTGCTGACGACGTTGATCGGCGTTTTCGTCGGACTTGTCGCCTTGCGAACGAAAGAACACTTTTTCGCCATTTATACACTTTGCGTCGGCTACATCATCTATTTGATCATTGACAAATGGGACAGTTTAACCGGCGGAGTGCGCGGGTTTATCGGCATTCCGGCGCCGGCTGACATCGGCCCGCTCTCGTTTCAAACACCTGTTGCCCAATATTATTTGGTGTTGTTTTTCTTGCTTGTCGTTGTTTGGATCATGCATCGCCTTGTTTATTCGCTGACGGGGAGGACGTACATTGCCATTCGCAACAGCGAGGAGCTCGCCTTGACGCTTGGCATTTCGACGATGAAAAACAAGCTCGCCTCATTTGTTCTCTCGGTCTTTTTTACATCGCTGGCCGGGGCGCTGTATGCGTCGTTCATCCGTTTTCTCGGCCCAGACATTGCGTACGTCAGCGTCATGTTTGACTTTTTAACGTATTTGCTTGTCGGCGGGATCGGCACGCTCGCCGGACCGGTCGTCGGCACGCTCTTGGTTACATTTTTGTCCCAGCAGTTGCAGTTTTTGCAAGATTATCGGATGTTGATTTTCGGACCTGTCTTGACGCTGCTCATCATTTTTTACCCTCATGGCATTGCTGGGGGGATCATCCGTTTGAAAGCGAGGCGGAGCGAAGCGCGCCGTCTTCAGCTGGAAGCAACACAAGCGTCCGCGGAACTGGCCGCTGCCTCGCGCCAAGAGCGGAGCGAACGATATGCCAAGGAGGGCTGAACATGTTTTTGCATGTCGAGCGATTGACGAAACGATTTGGCGGGCTTCTGGCGGTCAACGATGTCACGTTTTCTGTTGAACAAGGGAAGATCAACGCAATCATTGGCCCGAACGGCGCCGGCAAGTCGACGTTTTTCAATCTCATCAGCGGCTTGCATCGGCCGACGTCGGGGACGATTACGTTCAAAGGACGCGATATTACCCGCCTGCCAGCGAACGAACGGGCGAAGCTCGGCATCGCCCGCACGTTTCAAACGACTCACTTGTTTGAACAGGCGACGGTGATGGACAACGTTATCATCGGCCATCGCCTCCGCACGTCATCCAACTTATTTGATGCCATTTTGCGCACGAAACGGCATCACCGCGAGGAACAGGCATGCAAAGAAAAGGCGATGGAAGTGCTTGACTTTGTCGGTCTAACCCATGTGGCGGATCGGATGGTGGCCAATTTGTCGCAGGAACAGAAAAAGCGGGCGGCGTTCGCGCTGGCCTTGGCGACCGATCCGGAGCTCGTTTTGCTTGATGAACCAGCAGCCGGCATCAACCCGGATGAAACGGAAGGGCTTGAGGAGTTGATCGTCAAAATGGTAGAAGGCGGCCTGACTGTTTGCCTGATTGAGCACAAAATGTCGATGATCATGAAAATCGCCGACCGCATTATGGTGTTGAACTATGGAGAGAAAATTGCAGAAGGAACGCCGGAGGAAGTGAAAAACAACGAGGCGGTCATTCAAGCGTACTTAGGAGGGAGCGCCATTGCTTGAAGTTGCGAACGTATCGGTCCGCTATGGGAGTTTTGCCGCCATTCGCGATGTGACGTTTTCCGTCAAGCGAGGAGAGATTGCGGTTTTGCTCGGTGCCAATGGAGCAGGAAAAAGTACATTGTTCCGCACGATCAGCGGACTGCACAAACCTGTGCAAGGGGAAATCCGCCTCAACGGTGAGCGCATCGACTCGCTTCCGCCTGATCGCATCGTCGGGCGCGGCGTCGTGCAATGCGCAGAAGGGCGCAAACTGTTTTCTCGCATGAGTGTATACGAAAACTTGCTGATGGGCGCTTACGTTCATCGAAAGGATAAAGATGGCATCCGCCGGTCGTTGGAATACGTATATGAATTATTTCCCATCTTGCGGGAAAAGCGCAATGAGCCGGCCGGGTCGTTAAGCGGCGGCCAGCAGCAAATGCTTGCCATCGGCCGCGCCTTAATGTCACGTCCTGCGGTGCTCTTGCTTGATGAGCCGTCAATCGGACTCGCCCCGTTGATTGTCGAGCAAATGTTTGCGACGATTAAGCAAATCAATGAGGGAGGAACAACGATTTTGTTGGCGGAACAAAACGCTCATGCGGCGCTGTCGATCGCCCATCGAGGCTATGTGTTTGAAAATGGAACGATCGTTGCCTCAGGGACGGCGGAGGAGCTGCTCGCCAACGACGATGTCCGCAAGGCGTACATTGGTGCATGATAGGCCTCATCCTTGTCCATCAGCGAAAGCAAGGAGAGGAGATGGCACTGAAAGGGGGTGAATAACGGGTGTGCTAAATATTATCTAAATATTCAAAATAATAAATCGTCAATAGGGGGGAGTAGAATGAAAAAAAGAAAATGGTCAATCGCCGCTATGATCGCGGCCATCATGATGTTGATGCTTGCGGCGTGCAACAATTCGCCAAGCAGCAATAACGCCAACGGCGGAAACAATAGCGGAGGAGGCAGCGGTGAAACGGGCACGGTCAACATCGGCTACAGCGGCCCGCTGAGCGGCCCGGCCGCCTACTACGGGGAACGGACGTTAAACGGCTTGAAAATGGCGGCCGAGGAAATCAACAACAGCGGCGGCTTTGAGGTGAAAGGAAAGAAATACAAAATTAACCTCGTCCCATTAGATGACAAATATTTGCCAAACGAAACGGCAGCGAACGCCAAACGCCTTGTGCAAGAGCATCATACGCCGATCATTTTCACGCCGCACAGCGGTGGCGTCATGGCGCTGCAAGTGTTTAACCAAACGGACAATTTCATCATCGCGGCATACACAAGCGAACCGAAAATTACGCAGACCGGCAACAAGCTGACCGTGCGCATTCCGCCGCGCTATGACGGCTACATCCCGACCTTTACTGATTATGCCATGAAGCGTTTCGGCAAGAAACTGGCCGCTCTGCCGACGGCGACGCAATACGGGAAAGACTGGACGGAAAAATTGTTGCCGTACTGGGAAAAGCAAGGCGGGGAAGTCGTCTACAAATCGTCGATTGATTTTACGAAAGACACTGACTTCTTTACCATCGTGACGAACGCATTGAAAGAAAAACCGGACGTGCTGTTTATCGGCGGACCGTCGGAACCGACGGCGAAAGTGGCGAAACAAGCGCGTGAACTTGGCTTTAAAGGCGGTTTTATCATTATGGATCAGGCGAAGCTCGATGAAATGCAACGGACGATCGGTTCTTATGAGATACTGGAAGGCTCAATCGGCGTCATGCCGCTTATTCACTCCGACCAACCAGGGGCTCCGGAGTTTGCGGAAAAATATCGGACGAAATTCAATGCCGAGGCGAGTTCGGAATCCGGGTATAACTACTTGGCTCTTTACGCGTTTGTTGAGGCTATGAAAGCCGCTGGGACGGTTGATGATCCGATGGCCATCCGCGAGCATTTGAACGAAGGGCTGAAAAACATTCCGAAAGAAAAGCAAGTATACGTCGTTCCAAGCGTCGGCGATGATGGCGGCTTTGAATCAGAAATCGTTGTGGCCGCGGTTGAAAATGGAAAAGTTGTGCCGATTGAGTTAATTGACAAATAATCCGTCCGCCATGCAAGGCCGACAAACGAAGAAGCCCTTTCATCAGCACGTTTGCCATGCATAGCGTCTCGAAGGAGACAACACCCTCGACAGGCTGTCGGAAAAGTCATCGCTCGACTTTTTCCAGACAGCCTTTTCACATTCTGATATTTTTTGATTATACGGATGACAGCTGCGCCTGTTAGGGTGCCTTTTATCAAGAGTGGGCGTTCGACATGTTCATTCCGGATGGGGATCAGAAGGGAAGTCCATATCGCCGTGAATGTTCAAAGATCCAGGCCGATCGCTGGCATTTGGCAAGTGAACAATGATAGGCAAAAGAGGCTTACATCGTGATAAGATCGCCTCTTTGGCGCTGCTGTTTCGGTGTATACATATTTTTTATAAAACTATGTTCTAAATAATCAAAGGAACAAATAGAAAAATTTTAAATAATGAGATAAAATAAAACTGCTCTACATCATTGAGAAGGGAGAAGGAAAAATGCGCGAGATGGCCCTCGGCCTTGCCGCCTCATTCTTCTTTGCTGTTACATTCATATTGAACCGCTCAATGGAGCTGGCGGGTGGAAGCTGGGCGTGGAGTTCGTCGCTTCGTTTTTTCTTTATGGTTCCGCTGTTGTTTGCCATTCTTTTGGCACGCCGCAACCTCGGTCCGGTTTGGCATGACATGAAATGCCATCCGTGGACATGGATCACCTGGGGGACGGTCGGGTTCGGCTTGTTTTACGCGCCGCTCACCTACGCGGCCGCCTACGGACCCGGATGGCTGGTGGCCGGGACATGGCAGTGCACGATTGTGGCCGGCGTTCTGCTTAGCCCGCTCTTTACAGAACGAAGAGAAACGAAAAACGGAACGGTATTGGTGCGCCGTCCGATTGAAAAGCGGGCGCTCTTGATTTCCATGTTGATTTTGTCCGGCGTCGTGCTTATCCAGTTCCAGCAAACAAGCCACCTCACTTGGAAAGAAATCGGGTTGGGGATCTTTCCCGTGCTGATGGCCGCGTTTGCGTACCCGCTTGGCAACCGGAAAATGATCGAACATTGCGCCGGGCGCCTTGATGCGTTTCAACGCATAGGGGGGGAACGATGAGAATCATCGTGTGCATCCTGCTTGTCTGCCAGACGTTCGTCATCTACTATTGGATCAGCGATTGGCGTCAGCTTGTCACCCCGGTGGGCCTTTGCATGTGGGTGGGCGGAATCGCAGTCGGCCTTGTTGTTCTTCGGACGGGGCGGTACCTATCGCCAAGATGGCGGAGGGCGCTGAAGATGACGACGGCGGGAGTCATCTTGCTTGCTGTGATGTCGCTGATCATTGAATGGGCGGTTTGTTCGATGCCGTAGTCAAAATAGATGTTGAAAGCCCGTACGATTGATCAAGAACTTCCCGTGTGGGCGTACGGGGAATGCGCCTTTAGAATGAAGCGAACCCCTTACCTAAGGCGAAAGAGGGCTGCTAACGGCTTCGATGGGCGGAATCGAACATCTTCGGCGCCAAGCGGCGGCCAACCGCATACATGATCGGTGCGCCGATCGCCATGACAACAAACTCGCCAATGGCCGTCGTCAGCCATGTGAGCCAAAACGGAAAGCCGAGCGCGAGCTTTAGTTCAAAGGCGATGATGGCCATGGTCACGGTAAACGACAACGTATTGATCGCCATACGCGCCCAAATGTTCTCGACATAACGCATGGAAACAATCGTGATGAGAAGCGCCAGCACCGACTGGCCGACGCCGAATACAAGATCATACGCGACAATCGGCGAGAAAAACAAATTGGCCAAAAAGACGCCAAGCACGATGCCCACGGCGTATGTTCGGCGGAATACGACTAGGTGGTTTAACATTTCTGAGACGCGAAACTGAATATTCGTAAAGCCAAACGGCTGAATGAGCGCCGTCACCGCGATATACACGGCGGCGATCAAACCGTTTGTCGCCATCGTTCGAACGTTCATGGTATTCTCTCCTCTCGTGCATGATGATATGATTGTAGCATGACACTCTCGTGAACGAAAGGAGCGGGATCCATGGCTGCAAAGAAACAAGCAGCAGACCGATATGGTTCCGTCTGGGAGGTCGCAATTACGGCGCTTCGCCTCGGCTTGACGTCATTTGGCGGACCGGTGGCTCATCTTGGCTATTTTTACGAAGAATACGTCAAACGAAAGAAATGGATTGACGAGAAAACGTATGCCGATTTGGTCGCTTTATGCCAATTTCTCCCTGGTCCGGCAAGCAGCCAGGTCGGCATCGGCATCGGATTTATGCGCGCCGGCGTTTGGGGGGCGTTGGCAGCGTGGCTTGGTTTTACGCTGCCGTCAGCGGTCGCCCTCAGCCTGGTTGCTGTTTGGCTGCAACACCATTCTTGGGGTGACGCCGGCTGGATGCACGGCTTGCTGTTGGTGGCCGTGGCGGTCGTAGCACAAGCCGTATGGGAGATGGCGCGCAAATTCGCCTCTAGCCGCCTCGAGGCAACGGTCGCCATCATAGCGGCGGCCGCCGTGCTTCTTGCGCCGGGCGCGTGGAGCCAAGTCGCCGTCATCGCCGCAGCGGGGGGCATTGGCGCTGTTGGATTGCGAAAAAACGTCGCATCTTCTTCGTCTGCGGCAGGCATCCCGCCTTCCATTCGTCGTTCCACCGGTTTGACGTTGCTTTCATTGTTTGCCGTGTTGCTTGTTGCGCTGCCGCTCATTCGCACTTGGATCCATTCACCGCTTTTGGCGCTGTTTGACAGCTTTTACCGCGCCGGGGCGCTCGTGTTTGGCGGTGGGCATGTCGTGCTGCCGCTTTTGGAAGCGGAAGTGGTGCCGCAAGGGTGGGTCACCGCCGATCAATTTTTAGCCGGCTACAGCGCCGCCCAAGCTGTTCCGGGGCCGCTGTTTACGTTTGCCGCGTATATTGGAATGGCGGCGTTGGGCTGGAAGGGAGCGCTAGTGGCTACCACAGCCATTTTTCTTCCATCCTTTTTGCTCGTTCTTGGCGCGTTTCCGTTTTGGCACTGGCTTCGCCGTCAGCCGCGCTTCCAAGCGGCGCTTGCCGGCATGAACGCCGCTGTCGTCGGGATTTTGCTTGCGGCGCTGTATGATCCGATTTGGACAAAAGCGGTGAACGAGCTGGCCGATTTCGCGTTTGTCCTCGTCGCCTTTCTTTTGCTTGCCGTTTGGAAGTGGCCGGCGTGGGCGGTTGTTCTTGTTTCCTTCGTCGGCGGGTGGCTTCGCGCGTTGTTCGGTTAATGTTTGATGCCTAGCGGGCAGGCGTTTGGGTGTATTTCCTCATCCTCCTGCGAGCAGATAATCTTGTCACAACAGACATATGTAAGTAGATTTTCAACTCGACTAGCAGCAAAGCCAGCCATGTGCCGACGGCCAAATGGATGACCGCCCAGGACAGATGAATTTCTGTCGCAACGGTGACTATCCCGATCACCGCTTGCAGCAGCCCGACCGCTGCCGCCAAAAGGAGGCGCCGTTCCAGCGGGCGCCCCCAGCGGCGCCTATGGGCAACAAACGCTGTCCAAATGGTATACAACACCGTAGCGGCAGCAGCGGTTCGATGAGCGGTTTGCCACATTTGGGCTCCGCTCGATGGCCATGCTTGTTCCCCGCATGTCAGCCATCCGCATGCCAGACCGTAATGTTGATGTTTCACGTATGCGCCAAGCAGTAACGTAGCTGCCAATAAGAACAAAAGAACATGGATATGCCGCTTCGCCTCTGTTCCAATAGTTGTCCGGCCGACTGGTTGATGCATCTGTGGAGAGCGCTGGATGTTCCGCCAAATCCAAAGAAGGCAGCCTAAAAAGAGAAACGCGATGAAGAAATGAATCGTGACAATGATAGGTGGAAGGTCAAACCAAACGACGAGAGCTCCAAGCATCATTTGCAACGCAAGCAAAACAGCGGCGACCGCTGAAACGAAACGGTTTGTCCCGCTTCGGGAAGAGCGCCATAAGCGAAGGCAGAGCACCCCGGTCAACAGCGCGAGCAAAGCGCCGATCAATCGATGGGCGTACTCGACCAGCGTCGCTCCTTTTAACACCGGGATGAGCATCCCGTTGCAAAGCGGCCAGTCAGGGCCGCACCCCATCCCTGAGTTTGAGGAAGCTACATATCCGCCGAATACAATGAGAACGTATGTCGTACATAGCGTCCAAAAAGCCAATGATTTCATCTTCATCCCTCCTAATGCCATTTCTCCCATTATAGCAAGTCCATTGCCGTATAACTGTGTTCCCCATCACAATGTCCACAAAAAGCCAAATCGGGAGAAAAATGGTCTATTTTGTGATGAAGTTAACTGTAAGAAAGCGCCATCATCCCCTATAGTGAAACTATCTTAACGGGTGAAAAGGGGGAGTGGATAGGTCATGTACCAGCAGGCAGCGTGGATTATTTCCGTTGTTCTCATCCTGTTTGTCCTCTTTGTTTTTTTGTATGTCGTCGCTCATTCCGGCCAGCGCGCCGAATATGAGCCAATTCAGAAAAAAGGATACCGGATTCGGAATGTATGGTTTTTGGCCGTCATTGCGGCCATGGGCCTAGCGACGTTTTACACGCTGCGCGATTTGCCATTTGAAAGGCCGGCGCACGCCGCCAATCCGACCGTCGTTCAAGTGAAAGCGCGCCAGTTTGGTTTTGTGTTAAGCCGAAACGAATTTCGCGTCGGTGAATCGATCGCGTTTCAAGTGACGAGCGAGGATGTTAACCACGGGGTCGGCATCTATGATGAAAGCATGGAACTATTGGCCCAAACGCAGGCCATGCCGAAGTATACAAATACGATTTATTACACGTTTGAGAAACCCGGGACGTATCAAGTGCTTTGTTTAGAATATTGCGGCATCGGCCACCATGTGATGACAGCAACCATTACCGTCGTGCCAGCCCAAGAAGGGGAGGGGAAATAATGGAAGCGAATGTCCGGAAGATGGTTGCCTTGTACATGCTCGTCAGCGGCATCGCGATTTTGCTCATGATGGTGCTCGGGCTGTTGATGCTGCTGGCGCAAGGAAAGATGATTCCGCTTGGACAAGATACATTTTATGAAATGATGACCGCGCACGGAACGTTTATGATCGGGGCGGCCGCGTTCGCCGCATCGGCGGTTATGTGGTACTTTTTGCGCCAGTACGTCCGGTTATCGTTTCCGATTTTTGTGACCCATTTCGTGTTGTTTTTAACAGGGGCGGTGATGACAGCCATCAGCATTTTCGTCTTCCGTTTCGCCGGAGCGTGGACGTTTTTATATCCGCTACCGGCGATGTCAGCCGGCATGTGGGGAAAAACAGGGGCGAGCCTGTACTTGATCGGCATGCTGCTGATTGGTGTCAGCTTTTTGCTCCTTTATCTGGATACGTCGCGGGCCATTATTCGCGAATATGGAAGCCTTGGCCACGGCCTCGGCTGGCCGCAAATTCTCGGAAAAGTGAAAGGTTACGGTCCGCCGCCTACGGTAGTGGCAAGCACGATGGTTTCGATCGTCAATCTCGTTTCTTTAACAGCTGGGGCAAGCGTCTTAGTAATGAGCTTAATCAATTTGTTTCAACCATCGATTGAGATTGATCCGCTGCTCGCGAAAAACTTGATTTACGCCTTCGGGCATATTTTCGCCAATTCGGTCATTTACATGGGGGTCATCGCGGTATATGAAATTTTGCCAAAATATACAAACCGCCCATGGAAGTCATACAAAATTTTCCTTATCGCGTGGAACATGTCGACATTGTTTACGATCATCATTTACCCGCACCATTTGTTGATGGACTTTGTCATGCCGAAATGGATGTTGATTATCGGCCAAGTGTTTTCATATTTAAATGGTTTGCCGGTTTTGGTGGTGACCGCCTTTGGCGCGTTAATGATCGTCTATCGTTCCGGCATTGAGTGGGATATGGCGTCAAGCTTCATCTTCCTTTCGATGTTCGGCTGGGTTGCAGGCGTCATGCCGGCGATTGCGGACGCAACCATCGTCATCAACCACGTCATGCACAACACGAAATGGGTGCCGGGACACTTCCATATGTATATGGGAATCGGTGCGGTTTCTATGTTATTCGGCTTTATGTATTACTTCATTCGTGGAAACGGGCGAAAAATCGGCTATGCGGATATGGTCAGCTTCTGGGTGTATACGATTTTCTTCCTCAGTCTATGCGGCACGTTCCTGTTTTCTGGAAAAGTGAGCGCACCGCGGCGGTGGGCTGTGCATGTTCCGGAATGGATTCCGTATGATCGCATGGGGGCGATGTTTGCGGTTGCCATTATCGCCGCTGTCACGGTGTTCCTTTACCGCTTTTTCGTTTCAGTGATCACCGTTCAAGCAAAGCAAAACATTGAGGTGGGGCCGCGTGCGTAAAATCGTAGCGGTGGCTCTCGCGCTTCTGTTCGGTTTTGGGCTTCTTTGGCACGGGACGGACGGGTTTCGGGCGTTTACGAGCGAAACCGCCCGCCGTCTCGCCATCTTGCAAGAGCCAAAACCACTTCCGACTGTTCGGCTCGAGGATCAAAACGGCCGCACGTTCTCTTGGCAAGATCAGCGCGGTCAATGGGTTTTAGCCACTTTTATGTATACAAGGTGCGGCGATGTGTGTCCGGTGATCGAGATGAATTTGCGCCGCATCTACGACGCCGTTCGTCAGTCCCCGCATAGCGATCGTCTTTCGTTTTTAAGCATTAGTTTTGACAGCCAAAACGATACACCGGAGATGTTGATGCATCACGCCCATCATTACGGGGCGGATGGCGTTACATGGCGCATGGCCCGTGTGCCGAACGACCAGGAACTGCAACGGTTATTAGAAGTGATGGGCGTCATTGTGATCCCGGATGAGAAAGGCGGGTATGAACATAATGCAGCGTTTTACTTGCTCGACGAAAAGGGGCGGCTCGTCCGCATTTTTGATTACAACCATCCGCAAGCGGTCAGCGCTGAGCTGAACCGCCTGCTGGCCAAAGAGGCATCCGCTGAGGTGGTGAAACAGTGAGCGGGAAACGATATGCAGCCGGCGGAGCTCTCCTCATGGCAGCCCTTGCGCTGCCGCCGGTGTTGCGTTGGATGGAATCATCGATGATTGGCGTGATGCTCGGGCAAGTTCCGTTGCTGGTGACAGCTGGATGGCTGTTTGGTTTGGCGTTGCCCCGCCGTTTCGCCGAATGGCTCAGCCGTTGGAACGAAAACGGTTTGCCTGGATTGTTGTTGGCCATCAGCGTCCTTTCCTTTTGGATCTTGCCGCGTTCAGTCGACGCTTCGTTGAATGAGCCGTTGATGCGGCTTGCCAAATGGATGATGCTGCCACTGCTTACAGGGCTGCCGCTATCGTTAAGCTGGAAACGGCTTCATCCGATCGCTCGCGGTGTCGTCCATGCGAATGTCATCTCGATGCTCGTTGTCATGGGTTGGCTGTATTTAGCTGTGCCGGCGCGCGTGTGCAACAGCTACTTGCTCAGCCAACAAAACGCGCTCGGCCGCATGATGATCGCGTTGGCCATCGTGCTCGCCGCTTTTTGGTCGTTGCGGCTGTTCGTTGCTGGAACAGCAAGCAAGCCAGCGAATCGCTAAGTCAACGGAACGGTCTCTCCTTGTTGCTGGAGCTGAATTGACGGACATGCGGACGGATCTTAACAGGAAAGATTCGTCCGTTTTTTGTTTGCCCCCTCCTCTTTTCCTTTGGTGAAAAGAAGGATTTTTCACCGCTGTGCCAAATCTCTTTACCGATATGGGGACAAGTGCTTGTTTCCGTTGCGTGAACGTCAGACAGGTTGGCTCAGTCAACAAGAGGTGGCTTAAACGGGTCAACAGCCGTGTCCCCAAGTTTAGAAGGTTAGTGAAAAGAGGGATCATTTCTAGCCGACATGAGGCCAGCGAAATGAGAAGTTGATGCCACCATTTTCCCTCATGTGGGAAACCATGCTGGAGAGCGGGATGTTTCGTTCAATCGCCGGTCTTCTAAGCCTCGGATCAATGTTCGATAAAGCGGGACAGCGAAAAGGGAAGGGGAGAGACAGATGAAGTGGTTATGGATGACGATGGCTTTAGCGGCCGGGATGGCCGTCTCCATACAGGCGGGGGTGAATGGCGGCCTTGGGAGACGGGTCGGGGTGTTGGAAGGATCGTTCGTTTCGTTTTTGATCGGGACGATCGTGTTGTTTTTGGTGCAATTGTTTTTCGGAAAAGGCGAGCTCATCGCCATGTTTTCCGTGCCGAAATGGCAACTGATCGGCGGCATTCTCGGCGCCTTTTACGTGTTTGTTATGGTGCTCATCGTTCCGAAAGTCGGCGTTGCCAATTCGTTGATGGCCGTGGTTGCCGGGCAGCTCGTGATGAGTTCGATTGTTGACCATTTTGGTTTGTTCGGCGGGCAGCGCATCCCGTTCGATCTGACGCGCTTCGCCGCCATAGGTTTTCTGTTTTTGGCGCTTTGGCTTTTTTTCCGCAAATGAACAGCTGGACTGGCCAAGTTGGTTTAGTTTTCCGTGATCCGCTCATACTAACAACAGCATGATCGACTTGAAAGGAAGTGGATCAAAGTGAAACAGGCATGGCGCATTTATATGAGCGATTTGAAACATCTCACGATCAACTGGGCCGCATCCATATTGGCTCTCGGTCTGATCGTTCTTCCATCGCTTTACGCTTGGATCAATGTAGAGGCTTCGATTGACCCTTACGCCCATACAGAGGATTTACCGGTCGGCGTCGTGAACGAAGACCGAGGGGCGGAGCTCGCCGGTCACCGGTTTCACGCCGGCGATGAGATCGTCAAGACCGTGAACTACCCACCACCTACGCTTCGCTTAGAGGTGGGGGCTTCAAGCGACTTGTGTGTGTTCGCTGAACGGTAAGCCACACACAAGAACCCTTTACGCTTCCCTTCGTTCCGAAGGTGTCCGTTCTAGCCATATTCTATCATATTCGTTGGCTAACGCCAACCGACATTCATCTCCCACTTTCACTGGTGCTGGCGCACCTTCACGTTTAGAAGTAGGAGACTTCTTTCGGAGGGAAGTTAAAAGTGGTTTGTTTCATTGAAAATTGTCTGTTCTCTTTATGGAAGCATCTGTTACAATAGGGACGGGAGCGTTGCTTCATCCTATTTCGCGCAGGAGACTCCCACTTCAACGACCAAAGGGAGTAAGTGGGAGAGGAATGTGCGTTCCCCCTTTCTTTTGTGTATGATAGAATAAAGGCATGGAGAAAACCGTTCAATAAAGGCACTCCAATCACAGCTGCTCGATGTATGGAGTTGGTTGCAGGAAACGTTGCAACCGCAAAACATCGAGCGTAGGTCTGTCTGTTGTGTGTGGAAGCCAAGTACTGCCAACAGACACACCGAGAGAATCGGTAACGATGCAGGCATGACCTGCGTCGTTGGGCAGTCGTCAACCTGCCCCCTGATGCAACCCCAAGTCAAGGAAGGAGGACGAAGTCCGTTTGCACTTCTGGGGAGTTGCAAGCCCCCACTTCAAGCGTTCGCGAAGTGGGGGTAGTTGACTCTCAATTGCCCCGTAGGATAGACGTCTCCCAAGCATTGTTCACTGCTGCTTTTGCGCGATGGGAGAGCGCTCGATGGCGGGGAAAAGGGGAGAGAATCATGGCGATCCGTCTACTGCTTGGTTTTGCGCTCATTTTTTTGGCGATTTCGATGTTTATCGAGCAAATGTGGTGGGTCGGGGGAATTTGCCTCTTGATTGGAATTGGAATGACGGCGAAGTGGAGGAAAAGAAGCATATATGGTAACGATCGAGAGCGATAAGCTCAGACAGCACGATGAGCAGTTGATGACAAAAGCAGAACAGTTTATCATAGCAAGCTATCGGGAGCTTGGAAAAAGTGAGCAAGAAATAAAGCGGCGGGTGAATGAAATCCGTTGGGAAGTGGAACAAACCGGAACATACCGCCATACGTACGAAGAGTTAAGCTATGGGGCTAAGATGGCTTGGCGCCATAGCAACCGCTGCATCGGCCGCTTGTTTTGGCAATCGCTCCATGTCATCGATGCGCGAGAAGCGGTCACCGAGGAAGAGGTGTTTTCGTATCTATTCCATCATATTGAGGTTGCAACCAATGGCGGGAAAATCCGACCGACGATCACGATCTTCCGTCCCAATGGGGAAGTGCGCATTTGGAATCATCAACTGATTCGTTATGCCGGTTATGAAACCGAAGAAGGGATTATCGGCGACTCATCCTCCCTCACGTTCACCCGCGCCTGTGAACAGCTTGGGTGGAAGGGGGAGAAAACGCCTTTTGACGTGTTGCCCTTGGTGATCCAGGTAGGCGGCCAGAAGCCTGTTTGGACGCCGATCCCTAAAGAATTGGTGCTTGAGGTGCCCATTGAACATCCGGAGTTTCCGTGGTTTCGCGATCTGCAGTTAAAATGGTACGCGGTCCCGATTATTTCAGATATGTGTCTAGAAATTGGCGGCATTCGCTATATGGCAGCACCGTTTAACGGGTGGTACATGGGTACGGAGATTGGAGCCCGCAATTTTGCCGATGATTATCGCTACAACATGCTTCCGAAAGTGGCCTCTTGCATGGGGCTTGACACCAACTCCAACGCATCATTATGGAAAGACAAGGCGTTGGTCGAATTGAATATCGCTGTTTTGTATTCCTACAAAAAGGCGGGCGTCAGCATCGTTGACCATCATACCGCCGCGCGCCAATTTCAGTTGTTTGAACAGCAAGAGAAAGCAGCCGGCCGCCATGTCACCGGCGATTGGACATGGCTGATTCCGCCTCTTTCTCCGGCGACAACGCACATTTTTCACCGAACTTATGACAACACGACCATGTTGCCCAACTTTTTCTATCAGGACCGTCCATACGAACCACAAAGGGGAGGGGAACAATGACCGTCATCATCCGCATGCGCGATGTGTCATGGGCAAGAGGAGAGCGCACGATTTTGCGCGATATAAACTGGGAAGTAAAAGAAGGCGAGCAATGGGCGATTCTTGGACTAAACGGCTCCGGGAAAACATCGCTTCTCAATATCGTCACCGGCTATCAGTACCCGACGCGCGGTGAGGTGGAAGTATTAGGCTATCGGTTTGGACAGGCGAGTCTGCCGGAGTTGCGCCGGCACATCGGGTTTGTCAGCAGCGCGCTCCTTGATCAATTTCACGACACGCTGCAAACGGAAACGGTTGAAGATGTCATCATCAGCGGCAAGTTTGCGACGATTGGCCTGTATGATGCTGTTACCGACGATGACTGGGCTAGGGCGGAATCGTTCATCGAATCGTTCCGCCTCGAAGCCATCAAAGGAAAACGGTATGCGACGCTGTCACAAGGGGAAAAGCGAAAAACATTGATCGCCCGAGCGTTGATGGCGAATCCGAAGCTGCTCATTTTGGACGAGCCGACGGTCGGCCTTGACTTATTGGCCCGCGAAGAAATTTTAGCATTGATCGGACAGATCGTCACTCAGCCGTGCCATCTCTTATACGTCACCCATTATATCGAAGAAATCGTCGACTCCATTACCCATGTCTTGCTTTTGCAAGACGGGCGCATCCTTGCGGCTGGCCAAAAAGAGGAAGTGTTAACCGACGAGCGGCTTTCAGAAGCGTTTCGCCTTCCGATCCGCGTTCATTGGGAAGACGGCCAGCCGTGGGTGTCCGTCCATCGGTAGGGCGGCCGTTGGCAGCCGTTCCTAGGCCGACTGCCTCAACATACCGTGCACCCAAGAAGGTCAACCGCTATTTTTTGATAGACCGCATTGGTCCAGCCGAACCCTTTTTGCGAAGGGTAGCGGCCGATGGTGCGGATGCTCATGTCGACCACATTATATTTTTCGTACATGTTGCCAGTTTCCTGACGATGTTGCGGGCGAGTTCGTGCAGCCTTGAAATGTTCAGTCCCAATATAATGAAATAGCTGTCCCAGTAAAAGAGCTGCTGGTACACCCCGCCGGGAACGACGTATGGAAACGGAAGGGAAAACAGTTCTCCTTTGGAGTAAGGCGAGCTTGTTTTGACCAATTGTTCCCACCGTTGGTGAATGGAAGAAAACACATGCTCTACGGCTGGATCCGGGCAAATGACCGTGATGTCCGGAAGCTCAATCGGCAACGGCTGTCCCTCCATGGGAATGGTCTATATGGCTATGTATATGGCCAAAACGACCCGGTCATGCCGCCAATCGAGTGCACGGCGATGGCAGAGGAAGAAAACGGAAGCCGAGCAACAAGGGCCACCGAACAAGGACGCCCTTGTTGCCACTTTTTCAAAACGCGCGGTCAACCGGCGGAAAATCAATATCATCCGCCGTGTGGCGGCTGTCAGCTGGCGTGACTTCCATGACCGGCGGCCGACCGTTTTCAAAACCGCGGGCGATGTCGCGAATCGGGCTCATTTCATCGGGAACGCCGATTCCCGGGGTATAGCGCGGCAGGTTGGAAGCGGCGCTGTGTTCTTCCCAAGGTTCTCTCATGAACAAACACCTCCGTATTCTCAGTATGGCCATTGATGGAGGCCGTATGAATGGAAATCAAATCCTTTCCCGCCAATTTCTTTTGTGGAGCCCTGTCATCTGTTGTAGGCATACTATGGATGACAATATGGGCAACAGGAGGGAAGGAACTCAATGCAGTTCGGGAAAGATGCGATCGAAGCGATTTGGCGCCGCCAGTGCGGAGCGTGGGAGCGGAGCGATGCGGCATGTGTCCAATCATTTTTGGTGGAATGTTTACAACATGACCTTGATCCGCAAGACGGGCTCAATTGGATCATTGAGCACCGCACCCAGCTTTCTGACGCCGATGCAGTGGTGGACGCGGCACTCCGTTGGGTGAATGAACATACGTCCACTGGCTCCCCGGTGTCAGGAATCGGAGCGGAACAACAAGAGTGAGGCGGCGAACAGGAAAGGGCGGAACGAAGGATGGTATGGGTCATCAAAACAAAACACAAAAATGACCAAGGGGAGACGGTGGGGCTGGAGCTTGAGAGCGAAGATGGCTGGCTTGACGCCAACGTCCGCTGGGACGGATGCATGGAAATTCACTTGTACTTGGTGACGGAGGAGGGCCGCGAACTGAGCGATACGCTCCATACGTGCGATTTGCAAGGATTGATTGAGCGGCTGCAATCGCTCGATGCGGTTTGCCGGTCGTTTTTCGAGTCTCAAGAGGGCGGGGGAGAAGACGAAGGACGCGGCGATGGCGGCGCTGCTGATCTTATGGACCAATGAACGGGAAGCCAACAATGCGGGCTTCTCTTCTTGCTGATGACTCTCACTGCCTTCCCTGCTTACGATTCAAGCGCCCCTTCCGCGAAGCGAGCGGAATAACACCTCCGTTTCCCCTTCTGCCCCACCCGAAAGCAGAGACTCCTCGATGGATTGATAAAAACATTTGAAATATTTTAAATAGAGTGTATAATAAAAGAAAAACATACCAACCGGTTAGTATACCGTGTTTTTTTGGAAGCGGATTCAAAAAAGAGGGGAAAGGCGGGAGAACGTGAGGCTGAACGGAAAAGCTGCGATTGTCACCGGCGGGGGCAGCGGCATCGGCCGGGCGACGGCGATTCGCTTTGCGGAAGAAGGCGCCAAAGTGGCGGTGAGCGACATCAATGAGGAAGGAGGGGAAGAAACGGTCCGCCTGATTCGGGAAAAAGGAGGGGAGGCGATTTTTGTCCAAACGGATGTCGCCGATTCCAAGCAAGTGAGCCGCCTTGTCCAAACGGCGGTTGATGCCTTTGGCGGCCTACATATTCTCTTTAACAATGCCGGCATCGGCCATTCGGAAGTGCGGAGCACCGACTTGTCTGAAGAAGAGTGGGACCGGGTCATCAACGTTAATTTGAAAGGAGTGTTCCTTGGCATCAAATACGCGGTGCCCGTGATGAAGCAATGCGGTGGCGGGGCCATTGTCAACACATCGAGCCTGCTTGGAATCAAAGGGAAAAAGTACGAATCGGCCTACAACGCCTCGAAGGCCGGGGTGATTTTGTTGACGAAAAATGCGGCATTGGAATATGGGAAGTTTAACATTCGCGTCAATGCCATTGCACCGGGGGTCATTGATACGAACATCATCACGCCGTGGAAACAAGATGAGCGCAAATGGCCGATCATTTCGAAAGCGAACGCCCTCGGCCGCATCGGGACGCCAGAGGAAGTGGCGAACGCGGTGTTGTTTTTGGCGTCCGATGAAGCGTCGTTTATCACCGGCGCGACATTGTCGGTCGACGGCGGCGGGCTGACGTTTTAGACGTCGGACGGCTGATACGGGGCAACGGATGAAAACAAAGGTCGCACAAACGAGAGGGGAGAGGAAACGATGCGTTTTGCCAATACCGTCGCTGTGATTACTGGAGGGGGAAGCGGCATTGGCCGGGCGACGGCCGTCCGCCTGGCTCAGGAAGGGGCGACTGTCGTGCTTGTCGGCCGCACAGCCGTCAAACTGGAAGAAACGGTGCAAGACATCACGCGTCTTGGGGTGCCAGGGGTGGCCGATCGGTTTGCGGCGGATGTCACGGACCGCGAACAAGTGCGCGCCTTGGCCGCATACGTCCAAAATCGGTACGGCGACTTGCATGTGCTCGTCAACAATGCCGGCATTTCGACCCATACGAAATGGCTTGAGCTCACCGAACAAGAGTGGGATGATGTGCAGCGGGTCAATATGAAAAGCGTCTTTCTTGTCTCGCAAACGCTCGCTCCGCTGATGATCGAAGGGGCAAAACGCGAGCGCGCCAATCGGGCGATTGTGAACGTAGCGTCATTGTCCGGCCATCAGGCCGGGGCGGAAATTCCGCACTACAGCGCGGCGAAAGCAGGGGTCATCAACTTGACCAAATCGCTCGCTTTGGAGCTGGCGCCGTATGGCATCCGCGTCAATTCCGTCTCGCCCGGTTTTGTCGAGACGCCGCTTACCGAGCGCGGACTGCAAAACGAGCGGTTTGTGAAAGCCATCGAGCGCAACACTGCCTTGGGTCGAGTTGGGCAACCGGAAGAAGTTGCGAACGTCATTGCGTTTCTTGCCTCACCGGAAGCGTCGTACATGACCGGCTCTGATGTGTTGGTGGATGGCGGATGGCTCATCAAATGAAACGGAAAAGTCCAAAATGGAAAGGGAGAGCAAAGGAATATGGAAACCTCGCATTTGCTTGTGGAACAATCCGGTTCTGTATTATGGTTGACGCTGAATCGCCCGGAGCGGCTCAATGCCTTCAGCCCGGAGATGATTGCCGGACTGACGGATGAAATCGAACGCGCCGCGGCGGATGATGCCGTCCGCGTCATCGTCTTATCCGGCGCTGGGCGGGCGTTTTGCGCCGGCGGGGATGTAAAAACGATGGGGCAATCAAGCGCCTCGCAGGCGTATGAGCATATCGGCCGACTGAATCGGCTCATTCTGACTATGCAACGATGCGAAAAACCGATCATGGCCGCGGTGCACGGATTCGCTGCCGGGGCGGGATTTAACCTCGCGCTGGCGTGTGATTTGATCCTCGCGGCCGAAGACAGTCAATTCATTTTGAGCTTTGCGAAAGTCGGCCTTGTCTCCGACGGTGGCGGGTCGTATTGGCTCCCGCGGCTTGTCGGTCCGCATTTGGCGAAACAGTTTTTCTTCACCGCCGATCCGATTCCAGCCCGTCGCCTGTATGAATTGGGCGTCCTAAGCGAGGTCGTCCCAGCTGAGAAACTGCGCGAGGCGACAGAATCGCTCGCCTCGAAGCTGGCGTGCGGGCCCACGAAAGCCATCGGAAAACAAAAACGGCTGATTGAGCACGCGCTGACCGCGACACTCGAGGAGATTCTCGAAGAAGAGCGTCTCGTTCAAGGGCTGATGGTGGAAACCGAAGACCATCGCGAAGGGGTGGCGGCGTTTAAAGAGAAACGGAGCCCGGTGTTCCAAGGAAAATAAGCGAGCGGCAGTGCCAAAAGAGCGCTGCGCCCTGTTTCTCCATCAGCGGGAGACGGGGCGTATTTTGTTTTCACTTCGCCTCAAATGAAACATGGGGCTGACCCAAAAGGGTAATTCTCTTTAACAAAACACAACATATTGTTTCTTAATGATTGTTTTATACCTATATACGGTAATGAGAAAGGGTGTCTCAATCCTTTTGGGACACCCTCTGGTTGGTCGGGGAACGGTGCGATCAAGCGTCAAAGCGCCCCTGCTTGATTCCGGATGGGTTCTGCGAGCAACTGATCCACGTCGTCGATCAACTCGTCAACATGGTCATACGGCGCATCCAGCTGCAGCATTTTCCGCAAGATCCGACGAGCGTTTGGCGATAAATCGAGCTCTTCTTCCCAGCTTTTTTCCTCGTCACTTGTCGGTTCATAGGCAGAATACAATAAAAACAAGGTGAAGTGTCCAAGGGCATAGAAATCGCTTCGTGGATGCGGTTCGCGCCGCAGCCGCTTCTCAAGCGGGTCGTCATCGCGGAAATCCACCGGTTCGCCGATGCGGCAGGCTAAGCCGAAATCGATGATCGCCGCCGTTCCATCGCGCCAAATGATGTTCGGGATGCGCAAATCGCGGTGGACGATGCCGAAAGCATGGACGTGCCGGACGACCTCAAGCACCTTCTTTAACAATCGAAACGCCTCTTGTTCCGTGTACTTGGCTTCCAGCTTGAAAATCTGGTCTTCCACCGTTTCTCCGTCGATATACTCCATCACGAGATGCGGCTGTCCGCGCTCCACAAACCGATCATACAGCCTCGGAATTTGCGGGTGGCGCAAACGGGCAAGCAGATCCGCTTCGCGCTGAAGCAAGCGGCGGCCGTCTTCTCCTTTTGTCCGCCGCGCCTGCTTGACGACGACAAACCGCTTGGTATGGAGGTCGCGCCCTTTATAGGCGATGCCGTAGCTTCCCATCCCAAGCTCTTCGATGATTTCATAGCGGCCCAAAAGCACCTTCCCGCCCCGATGCGGCCGATCAACCCAGCGGGAGACGAACGGATGGCGTTCAAAAAACCGTTTCATCAGCTGCCGAAAAAGCTTGAGAAGAAGCTGCCGCTATGATGTTTCTTTTTGTAGTGATGGTGCCCATACTGGGACGGGTGGTGATGCGAGTGATACGTCGGGTTGTAATAATGGTGGTCGCTGCTGCTGTAATGTTTATGGTAGTGCGACGGATGATGGGGATGGTCGAAAAGTGCTTTTAGCCATTTTTTCAACATCGCGATCGCTCCTTTGCGATAGATTTACCTATATATACGAGGCAATGAGAAGGAAGTTTCAGACTTCAAAGATGAAAAAGAAACCGCCAGGGGCATGAGCCCCTAGCGCGGTGTGGCAACCTCATTCCTTTTTTTCGTTCAACGCCTGCTTGAGCAGCTCCCCTAAACTCGTGCCAAACGATTCGTTGGCCGGGCTGTATTTTTTGAGAAGCGCCCGTTCGCTGCCTTTGGCGGCGATGCGTTTGGTCTCGTCCGCTTTTTCGACAATATTGCACGGGCGGCATTGGAAATAAAGTCCTGCCTTTCCTTCATGCATTTCCATGCGCCGGTGGCATTGCGGACAGCGGCGGTTCGACAGTTTCGGGTCGCGCCGGCGGCGGTAGCGGCATTGTAAGTTCGAGCAGACAAGCATCCGTCCGTCTTTCGTTTTCCGCTCTTTTAAAAGCGCGCCGCATTCTGGACACGTCAGATTCGTGAGGTTTGGCGCTTTGTATACCTGCTCGCTTTGCTTAATTTCGGCAACGAGCTGCTGCGTTTGCCGGCGGATGTTGGCCAAAAATTGTTGTGGATTTCCTTTCCCGCGGGCGATCGCCTCCAGCTCCCGCTCCCAGCGGGCGGTCAATTCCGGCGATTTCAGCTCTTCATTGACGAGCTCAATCAGCTGTTTCCCTTTTTTTGTCGGATAAAACCGTCCGTCTTTTCGCTCGACCACTTCGGTTTCAACCAGCCGTTCGATGATGTCCGCTCTTGTCGCCGGCGTGCCGAGCCCGTATTTCTCCATTTGCGCGAGCAAGTCAGCTTCCGAATAACGGGCAGGCGGTTCCGTGAACGATTGTTCCAGCTCAAGTTGCACTGATGGGAGCGTCTGGCCTTCCGCGAGATGCAACAACGTTGGTTGGGCCTTGTTGTCTTCTTTGCTGAGAACGGCTTGAAATCCGGCGTTGACAACCGCCGTCTCCTTGGCGACAAACGTTTCGCCGCCGATGTCAAAGACGGCTGTCGTCGTTTCGGATTCATGCGGCGGGTAGAAAAGCGCCAAAAAACGGCGGGCGATGAGATCATACAGCTTGCGCTCATCAGTGGACAGCCTGCTAAGGTCGAGCCGCTCATCCGTTGGAACGATGGCGTGATGATCGGTTACTTTGTCATCGTTAAATACCCGCTTGGCTGCTTTGCCTTTGGCGAGAAGCGGAGCGATGACGTCCTCATAACCGGATTTCATCGCCAACAACCGCTCGGTCATCGTCGCTTCCATATCGCTTGGCAAATAA
The DNA here is from genome assembly GCF_050994965.1 of Geobacillus lituanicus. Taxonomy (NCBI): domain Bacteria; kingdom Bacillati; phylum Bacillota; class Bacilli; order Caryophanales; family Anoxybacillaceae; genus Geobacillus; species Geobacillus lituanicus. The sequence goes on along the minus strand of NZ_CP194773.1, from coordinate 1,996,793 downwards.
CGCGAATCGGTGCGCGGGTACGTGACAAGCTTGTGTTGTTCGTACAGTCGCTGCAACACCGAGAGCGTCTTTTTCGCCGAAAAGCCAAACCGCTTGTTTGCGTCCCGCTGCAGTTCGGTCAAGTCATACGGCAGCGGGGCGGGCTCGCTTTTTCGTTTCCGTTTGATCGATGTGACGCGCGCCGGCTGACCGTCAAGGCGGGCGTGCAGCTGCTTCGCTTCGTCTTGGTCAAACAGACGATGTCCGCCATGCCGCTCCCATACGGCTGTGATGGACCCGATCTTGGCCCGAATTGTCCAATATGGCACGGGAACGAACGATTGGATCTCGCGTTCGCGCTCGATGATCATCGCAAGCGTCGGCGTCTGCACCCGCCCGGCTGAGAGCGGATCGTTGTATTTGGTCGTCAAGGCGCGTGAGACGTTTAACCCAATCAGCCAGTCGGCTTCCGCGCGGCAGACGGCCGATTGATACAGGCGTTCAAACTGCACCCCGGGCTTGAGTTGGCGGAAGCCGTCGCGGATGGCGCGGTCGGTTTGCGACGAAATCCATAGCCGCCAAATCGGCTTCGTCCAACCGATCATCTCTAAAATCCAGCGCGCCACCAGTTCCCCCTCGCGGCCCGCGTCGGTCGCGATGATGACATCTTTCACATCCGGTCGTTTCGCCAACCGTTCAATGGCGCGAAACTGGTGGCTTGTTTGCCGAATGACTTTCAAGCCCATTTTCTTTGGGATGATCGGCAAGTCCTCCAGCCGCCATGTTTCGTATTTTCGGTCGTAGTCTTCCGGCATCTTCAGCTCCACTAAATGGCCGAGCGCCCAGGTGACAATGTGCTGCTTTCCTTCAAAATAATGTTTATGCGCTTGCTTGCAGCCGAGCACGCGGGCGATGTCGCGGGCGACGCTCGGCTTTTCCGCTAACACGAGCGATTTCATCGATAAACCCCTTTCTGTCGTCTCTACATGAGCACAGTCTGCTTCTTAAGTATAAAGGAAGAAGGAAAAAGACGCATCCGTCAAGGTTTGTCTCCTTGGCGGGACAAGACGCCTTGGCGTGGCGCAAAGCCGCATCTCCACACTTTCTGCACATTTGCCAAATAAAATAGTAAAATTGAAATGACACTCGGACTTGATGGATGAGGAGAGGAATCCGTGCGAAAACTGTCATGGAAACTCGGCATGCTGTTTTTTGCCTTTGTCTTGGCCATTGAAATGGTGCTGTTCGTTTCCCTCTACGCTACGCTCGTCCATGCGCGCATCGAGGAAGAATTCGCGCAGCTTCTGGCGCGCGGAAACAGCCACCGCAATGTATTGGAAAAAAATTACGATCGAACGACGTTGGCGCATGTCGTGATGATGGAATCAGAGGCGGAAACCGATGTCGCCATCACGGACGCCCGGCGCCGAATTGTATCGGCATCTAGCGGCATTGTTCCGTTTGCCAAGCGCCTCATTCCTTTAACGAACGGCCGTCATATTCCCCGCCGGGGAATGATGGTTGAAACCGACTGGAAGCGGGCGTCGCATATCGCTGCCGTCAGCCCGATTCAAATCAGGGGTGAAACAAGAGGATATGTGTATATGTTTCAAGACACCCGCTCGATCCGGACGATGGTGTATAAACTGAAGCATCATTTTATCGTCGTTGGCGTGCTGTCGGTGGCGATCACCGTGTTGACCATCGCCTTTTTCTCCCGCGCCATCACGATGCCGCTCCTTCGCATGAAACAGGCGACCGAGGCGCTCAGCCGGGGGGATTTTTCCGTCCGCCTCGAGATGAAAGGCAACGACGAGCTGGCGCAACTCGGGAGAGCGATTCAAACGCTGGCCAACGATTTGGCGTATTTGAAACAAGAGCGGAGTGAATTTTTAGCGAGCATCTCTCATGAATTGCGCACGCCGCTGACGTATGTGAAAGGATACGCCGACATTGCTAGGCGTCCGCATCTGTCTGAGGAACAACGGGCGAACTATATGGCGATCATTTACGAAGAAGCGGAAAAGATTGAAAAGATGGTCAAAGATTTGTTTGAATTAGCCAAACTGGAGCAACACTCGTTCCAGATTGAAAAGCAACCGACAAATCTTTGTTCGTTTTTGACAAAATTGTGTGAAAAACTGCGCCCCGCGTTTCAGGAAAAATCGTTGTCGCTTGTGTGCCAGTGCCCCGGTTCGGTCATGGCTGCGATTGATCGGCAGCGGTTCGAGCAAGTGATGATCAATGTGCTTGACAATGCACGAAAGTACGCGTTTTCTGGCACGACGGTGGCCGTCGCCGTTCACCTTCAAAAGCAAGGAATCGTCATTGCCGTATCCGATGAAGGAACCGGCATTCCGCCGGAAGATGTGCCCCGGATTTTCGAGCGGTTTTATCGGGTTGACAAATCGCGGTCGCGGACAAGCGGTGGGACCGGACTCGGTTTGGCGATTGCCAAAGAAATCGTCGAGGCGCACGGGGGAACGATCGCTGCTCGAAGCGAACAAGGAAAAGGAACGACCATCCTCATTACGCTGCCGGAGGGATAATGATGTATACCTTGCTGTTGGTTGATGATGAAGAGCGGATGCTCGATTTATTGGAATTGTATTTAGCGCCGAACGGCTACCGTTGCGTGAAACGGCGTTCAGGGGCGGAAGCCATTGACTATTTGCGGCGCCATCACGCCGATTTGGTGCTGCTTGATGTCATGATGCCAGAACTCGACGGATGGGAAACGTGCCGCCGCATTCGATCGTTTTCGAATGTGCCGATCATGATGGTCACCGCTCGCGATGAGACGGCGGATATTGTCCAAGGATTGAAAATCGGAGCGGACGATTATGTGACGAAACCGTTTGACGAGGCGGAACTGCTTGCTCGCATTGAAGCGGTGCTGCGCCGTACAGCTGGCGGTCGTTCCGCCATTCGCGCGGCCGGGCTTGTATGGGACGAAGAGGAACATACGGTCCGCTACGAAGATAAGCCGATTGCGTTGACGCCGAAAGAATTTGCCATTTTGGGGCTGCTGTTAAAGCACCCGAATCAGGTGTTCAGCCGCGGGCAAATCATCGCATCGCTATGGGGCTATCTCGCTGATACGGAAGAGAGGACCGTTGACTCCCACATGAAAAACATCCGCGAAAAATTGCGGAAAGCGGGGTTCCCAGTGGACGACTATTTGCAGACGGTCTGGGGCGTCGGCTACAAATGGGAAGGGCGCAAGTCATAACCATTTTCGGAAAGAGAGGCGTTTGGGTCAAATGGAAGAACGGATGATTGAGTTCCTTCAAGCATACGGCGGAGCGGCGTACTTCTTGAGTCTAGCCTGCAATGTGGTGATCAGCGTGCTCGGAGTCGTCCCAAGCGCCTTTTTAACTGCCGCCAATTTGACCGTTTTCGGATTTTGGCCCGGCTTTTGGGTGTCGTTTGCCGGCGAGGCGATCGGAGCGGTCGTCTCGTTTGTCTTGTATCGAAAAGGACTTCGCCGATGGAGCGAGACGACATGGCTTTCCCATCCCAAGGTGAAGCCGTTGCTTCATGCAAGTGGCAAGGAGGCATTTGGGCTTATTTTCGCGCTTCGACTGTTGCCGTTTGTGCCATCCGGGGCGGTGACGTTCGTTGCTGCCATCGGCCGCACGTCTCTTTCTGTGTTTGCAACGGCTAGCTCGCTCGGCAAGCTCCCGGCTTTATGGATGGAAGCGTATGCCGTCCATCAATTCCTCGAGGCCGCCTGGGCTGGCAAACTGATGCTCGCTGTTGCATCGATCGTTCTTTTGTGGTTCGTCTGGCGAAAGATAGGGCAAAAAGCAGCGGGGTAAAACAGCCCCCGCCCAAAAGGACAGTCAGCCTAGGCGCCATACGGCCTTTAGCGGCAAATCCAAGGCCATCTCCACAAAATCTGCACAAAAGTCCGGTATGCTAACAAGGCAAGGAGGGTGAAAACGATGAAAAACTGGAAAATGTTATTGGGAACAACTTCAGTTATGGCAGCGCTCTTGTTATCGGCCTGCACCGGTGCCAACGACAACAAAGCGCCAAAGGAACATACAGCTTCTCACACCGGGCATGAAGGAATGAATCACTCGGGCTCCAAAGAGGTGCCGGCCGGATTGAAGGAGGCGAAACAACCAAAGTATCCGGTTGGAAGCCAAGTCATCATCCATGCCGACCATATGCCGGGAATGGATGGAGCCAAGGCGACTGTCACCGGTGCCTTTGACACGATCGTCTATACGGTCACATACACCCCAACTACAGGCGGGGACCCAGTGAAAAACCATAAATGGGTCATTCACGAAGAAATCGAAAACGCCGGAGACAAACCGTTCCAGCCGGGCGATGAAGTCGTCTTGAATGCCGATCACATGGAAGGGATGAAAGGGGCCAAAGCAGTCATTGATTCGGCGAAACAAACGACGGTGTATATGGTCGATTACATCGATACGGAAACTGGTCAAAAAGTGACCAACCACAAATGGGTGACCGAAGACGAGCTGTCGCCGGCCAACTAACGAATCATCATCGGTGTTTCCGCAAAACGCGCAGCCATTTCCCTTGGAGCATAGGGGAATGGCTTGTTTTTTTCGGCTCATTTGTGAAAATTGTGGTATAATTATACGAAAATCCCCTATTTTTTCAAAAAATAGACAATATAGGCGGCTTCGCCTGAGTCTTACGGAGCGATCGGGAAAACGGGAGAAAGAAAGGGAGAAACGATGCGGAGATTTTGGTTGGGAGTTATGTGGTTTTCAGTGGTTTGGGTGCTTTACGGCATCGGAGCGGCAGGGCATCACTTATGGACGGAACACCGGATGGACGGACAGGCGCTGATTCTCGCGCTCGGCATGGCGACCATGGCCTGGCGGGCATGGGACGAATATCGTGGGAACGGTTGGACACGAAAAAAGGAAGACGGGCGCCGTCTATGATGAAAGGACGCCCGTCTCTAGCTGTCGCCCGAGCGAAAAGAGGCGGTTTGGTTACGCCGTTCGCCCGGGCGCTTTTGTTGCTTGATGCTGCTTTTCTTTGACAGTGGAATAGATGAATAAGAGAACCAAGACGGCCATGCAGAGAAGCGAACCGATTCGATGCTCTCTTTGAAGCAAAAAGCCAAGCCAAATCGCCCCGAGCGCCCCGACCGCCGCCATCGTTGTGTACGGAAACCCTTTCGTTCGGAAAAACGGCTTCGTTTTGTAGTGTGGCCGCAGCTTCAGCTGAGCGGCGCCGATCATCATCCAAACGATGAGCACGGTAAACCCAGGAATCGTCATCAATTCCCCGATGATCCGCCCGGGCGCCAAGTAGGCGCCGATCACGCCAGCGGCGATGCAGATGGCGACCATGCCCATCCCGTACAGCGGAACCCCGTGTTTCGTCGTCCGCTGCAAGCGGCGGCTTGCTTCTCCTTGTTCAGCCATGGTGTACAGCAAACGAGAAGTCGCATAGACGCCTGTATTGGCCGCCGATAAGACGGCAATGAGCAACACCGCGTTCATGACATGGGCCGCGCCGGGCAACCCGATCGCTTCCAACACTTGGACAAAGGGACTGTTCGTTTCCGAAACGGTGTTCCATGGCATAATGCCGCAAATGATGGCCATTGGCAAAAGATAAAAGCCGACAACCCGCCAGATTGTGGTGCGAATGACGCGCGGCAGCACCTGCTCGGCGTCTTTCATCTCCGTCACCGCCACCCCGATCAGCTCCGCTCCGCCATAGGAAAACATCACGATAAGCAAGGCGCTGAGCGTTCCGGCAAACCCGTGCGGAAACCATCCGCCGTCGCTGGCAGACGGAAACGAGCCGCTTATGCCGCTTGGGATCACGCCAGCCCATACGCCCGCCCCGAGCACGATAAACACCACTAGCGCCGCCACTTTCAGTCCGGCCAGCCAAAATTCCGCTTCCCCGTAATACTTCACAGGGAAAAGATTCAACCCCATGATCAGACACGCGCACAGGAGGGCAAGCAGCCATAACGGCGCAGACGGAACCCAATAGTTCAGAAAGCTGCCGGCAGCCAGCAGTTCGACAACAGTGACCAACGTCCAATTGATCCAATACAGCCAGCCGACGATCCATGACAGGCGAAAGCCAAACGCCCGGCGGATCAAATGTTGAACGTTCGAACCCGGATACGCGATCGCCATCTCGGCCAGTGCAGCCATAATCCAAAACAACAGCACGCCGCCGATCAAGTACGTGAGCACGACGCTTGGTCCAGCGATATGAATGGCCTCGGCGCTTCCTTTAAAAATGCCGGTGCCGATCATCCCTCCTAACGCGATCAGCTGAACGTGGCGGGGCAATAGTCCTTTTTGCAGCTGAGGACGGGATTGTTCCATGTTGACAACAACCTTTCTGTTCTAATGTTGATTCATAGATGTGCTTTTTTGCTTTTATGCGGTTAAGCAAAAAAGATAATTTCAGAATATAATAGTTCAGTTGTTCTGTCAACGATTGTCGAAAAAGGCATCACCAACATGGAAATGTTTTGTTATACTGGAAACAGAAATGATGTGCAAAAAGGAGATTAAGAGAATGCTTCCTCTAGAGGCAAACCCATTTCATCAAAAGCGGTCACCGTGTGGCGTCTCACGGGGGCGCTTGTGGCATTGGCTTCCGGTGTGGCGATCGGGGGAATCATATGGCTGCTCTCGCAGTTCCATGCTCCTCCTTGGCTATTGATAGTGTTGGCCGGCGTTTGGATGTTGCAAGCCATTGTATGGGTCGTCTGGCTCCCGCCGTTGCGCCAAAGACGTTGGCGCTATGACATTCGTGAAGAAGAGATTGACATTCAGCGAGGAGTCTGGTCTACGAGACGGACTTTGATCCCGATGGCTCGCGTTCAGTACGTCGATGTGCGGCAAGGTCCGCTTCTCAAGCGGTACGGGTTGGCTTCCATTGCGGTGTTCACAGCGGCGGCCGCTCATGAAATTCCCGCTCTTCCGATGGAAGAAGCAGAACGGCTTTGCCGCTTGATTGCCGAGTGGGCGAAGGTGGTGGATGAAGATGACGATCGGCGAAAGAAATAGGGGTGGCTTCGTTGACAAGCGGTGGAGCGCTTGGCGTGGTTGCCGCTTTATGTGGGTTTTTGTCGCAATTAGGCGACTTCATTCCATATGAGGCGCTGATCCGCGATCTTCAGTCGACATGGAACGGACATGGACGATTGCTTATTGCCCTATTCATCCTGTCGCTTCTCTTGGCCGCTTATGGAGTAGCTATCGTACAAAACATGATCCGGTACGCTTCGTTTGTCGTGCGGAAACAAGAAGACACGATTGTGATTGCTCGCGGATGGTTGGAACGAAAAGCGGTGTCCGTCCCTGTTGACCGCGTCCAAGGCATCGTTATTCATGAGAATTGGCTGCGCCGTTTTTTCGGATACGCCTCTGTATCCATTATTCATGCCGGCGGAGCGCTCGATGGCGGACCGTCAGGGGAAGTCGTTCTTTGCCCGCTGGTCAAAAAGCATCGCATCGTCCCCATTGTTCAGGCTTGTTTGCCCGAGTATCGCCTCGATGTGCCATTTTGTCCGCTTCCTCAGCGTGCAAAAAGTCGATATATGCTTCGCCCGCTTTATTGGTTGACAATTCCGGTTGGAGTTGCCGCGTATATGGAGCGTCCATGGGGAGCAGGGCTTTTGTTTGTGTTGCCACTTGCTCTGTGGATCGGGGCGCGGCGCTATCAAGCGGCCGGCTGGGCGCTTTCCTCGAAGCAGCTGTCGCTCCGCAACGGCTGGTTTCGGCGAACGACCGCGCATTTGTTAAAGCGTCACGTCCAATCGTTGGAAATCGCAACGACATGGTGGCAAAGAAAAAAACAGTTGGTGACGATCTCGGCTTCCGTCATGCCGGTCGGCACCCGCTCCCGTGTCGTGGATGTGGATGAAGAAGATGCCGCTTCGATCTATCGCTGGCTGCAAGGGGAAAAGGGGAACCAAACATGATGAAGGCCTTTCTTCACGGGCTTATCCTTGCGTTTGGACTCATTTTGCCATTGGGGATGCAAAACGTGTTCATTTTGACCCAAGGAGCAGTCCAGCGGCGTTGGCGGCATGCCTTGCCGGCGGTGCTGACGGCGTCGTTGTGTGATACGTTGTTGATTTTCCTCGCCATTTTGGGCGTCTCGCTCGTTTGGCTTGGTTCCGCTTGGCTGAGAACAGCCGTGATGGGGGCTGGCATTCTTTTTTGGCTGTATATGGGCTGGAGTACATGGAAGAGCGAGCCTGCAACAGGCGAAAGCGAAGCGGCGGAACGGTTTCCGCCCCGCAAACAAATCGCTTTTGCCGCCTTGAAAGCGACCTGAGTTGTTCCCAACGAACAAATCAGCGAAGAAGCTGCATGCGCTTGGCCTCCATACGATCGGCGATCTTGCCAAAGCTGACCGCGAGCGTCTTCGTCAGACGTTTGGCATCTATGGTTTGCGCCTTCAAGAGAAAGCGAACGGCATCGACCTGCGTCCGGTTGATCCAGTGGCGGCGGAAAAGAGAAAATCGATCGGACACTCAACAACGTTGCCGTACGATATGGATGAGGAACAGAACTTGCTCGTTGTCTTGCGCCAGTTGGCTGAGTCTGTCAGTGCAAGGATGAACGAAAAGCGGGTTGTCTCGCGGACCGTTCAACTGACCATTCGCTACTACGATTTTCAAACCATCACTCGTAGCCAAACCGGAATGGATCCGTTATGGGATGCGGAAGACATCTTTTCCTATGCTGTACGGTTGTTCCAAAAGCATTGGGACGGTCGTCCAGTGCGGCTTCTTGGCGTCGCCGCGCTCCATGTGTTTGACCGGACCGGGGCCGTGAAGCAGCTCGATTTGTTTCATTATGAAAAGGAGGTGAAAATGGAACCGCTTTGGAAAACGGTTGAACAGCTGCAGGCGAAGTTTGGCGCCCGTGCCTTGCAGATAGGTGTTGAGCCGCTTTCATCCGACAGGCAAACGAAAGAGGGGGAAGAACGTTGACGATCTCAATGATTGCCGCGGCTGTCGTGATGCTTGCAGGCCTCATCGGCACGCTCGCGCTGTCGGGGCGGGGGGACGAACAGTACACATCAGCAACCAAAGGCAATCTCACCCGCCTAGTGTTGATTTATGCCGGGTTGGCCCTTGTGCTAGCGGCGGGAATCGGGGTATATCTAGTGTTATAACAAGCGAAAGACGATGCCCGCCGTCGAGTTTAGATGCCGCGGCACCATTTAGAGACAAACGGTTATGGACAATCGAGCCCTGGTGACAAAGTAGCCATCGGTTCATCTCAGGCAGAGCGTCGCTCTCTTCGACATGGGATGAACCGATTGGCTTTGGTTGAGTGAAAAAGTCGGCTTACGGCTTTCCGTCAATGAGGGGAAGCACCTAGGTATTGGAAGTGCCCCTGCGTTTGTGGTGTGATGATCCTCACTCCGACGGGATGGTTTTTTGGGGTAAAATGGATGGTAAACGGAACAACCATGGAGGATGTATGGCCCACTATGTTTGGATGATCATTAATGCGCTGTTGGTGATCGGCACGGCGGTTTATATCTGGCTGTTTCGCCCGAACGACTCAGCTGCGGTGCTGGCAGGAAAATGGCTGGCACAAGTGGCGGTGCTGCTGTTTTTGGTCAATGTCAATATGTATTTTATCTTCCTTGTCATCCGCAAAACAAAAATCCGGAAGGTCAAAGTCACGTTAGCGCGGATAGCAAGAAGCATGATGAAAGCCCACATCCCGCTCGCGGTTGTCGGAACGAGCTTGATTGTCTTTCACGGAGTGGTGATGGCATGGAAACTCGGAGCGGTGATCGGTTTTGGCCATGGGAAACTGGTGACCGGTTATGCAAGCCTCGCGATGTTGGCCATCACCTTGTTTGCAGGTGTCCTTCGGCGGCAAAAAGCGTCAGGGTGGAGAAGAACGTTTCATCTTGTCTCTGCCTTGCTGTTTGCCGGTTTGTTTCTCCTTCATCTATTTTGGCCGATCTAATCACGTGTAAGGGAGAGAGAAAACGTGGGTGACTTGCTTTCTTTGCTGACGGAATACCGCCATCGCCAAGTTGTCGTCAACTTCTATGAAGAAGACGAGCTGGTGGCGCGTGACGGGTTTTTCTTTGATGGCATCGAACGATCAGACGGTCTGCTATCTTTCATCAAAGATGGGCGCATTCGCTGGTCCATTCGGTTGGATGACTACCCAAGCTATGAGATCGTACACGATTTCCCGAGGCGTTATCGGTTTTATGGCCAGCATCGGGCTGTAGAGCTCTATTTCCCTTCTTAACGGTGTCCGCTTTAGGAGAAACCGGTCAGAATCCCCCTCATTTTCATGAGGAGATGAATGACCGGTTTTTGACTATATATCATGTAAGTGGTTGAAATGTTTTTATACTTATTACGATTATACCAGGGCATCGTATATTCTTTCCGGCAGGCAGTGGTTGTCCGTTGAGCGGTACTTTCATAAGAAAATAGCGTATGATCAAGCTATTTCTGACGCAAGGCATCCACCCCCGTTGCTGCAGTCACTGGCTTCCGCATCGTAAACGTCAGCTCCGGATCAAGCACGGCTAACGCCGGGCGGAGAGCGGCATCTTTTAGCGTCAATTGAATCGTCAACGATGTTCTTAGTGCGGCGTTTGCCTTTTTCAGCTAGCGGCGTTTTTCATGAAACAAGCCATCGTCTTTTATATATTATTTTATATATTAAAAAATAACTGAATTCTAAATCAATTGAAACATAAATTAATAGTGGCATACCTTGGACTGGTATAGCAACACAAATAAAAATAATAAAAGGTATCTTTTGTTATTTACTATCAAATATAAATTTAGTATAATTCTAATGTACAAATCATTATCATTTTTGACTGGAAACAAAACAGTTAGAAATGGTAATGATTGAATTTCTATTTTTTGTTAATTAAGGGAAAGGAGAACAGGAGAATGGAAAATCAAAATCGTCAGAATGCAGCCCAATGTCCGTTTCACGGAAGCGTAACGAATCAGTCTTCGAATCGAACGACGAACAAAGACTGGTGGCCGAACCAGCTGAACTTAAGCATTCTCCATCAACATGACCGAAAAACAAATCCTCATGATGAAGAGTTCAATTATGCCGAGGAGTTTCAAAAACTCGACTATTGGGCGCTCAAAGAAGATTTGCGCAAACTGATGACAGAAAGCCAAGATTGGTGGCCGGCCGATTATGGCCATTACGGTCCGCTGTTCATCCGCATGGCGTGGCATTCGGCGGGAACGTACCGCATCGGCGACGGCCGCGGCGGCGGTTCGACCGGCACGCAGCGCTTTGCCCCGTTAAACAGCTGGCCGGATAACGCCAACTTGGATAAAGCGCGGCGGTTGCTGTGGCCGATCAAGAAAAAATACGGCAACAAAATTTCTTGGGCTGACTTGATGATTTTGGCCGGCAATGTCGCCATCGAATCGATGGGCGGCAAAACGATCGGCTTTGGCGGCGGCCGGGAAGATGTCTGGCATCCGGAAGAAGACATTTATTGGGGCGCGGAAAAAGAGTGGCTCGCTTCGGAACGCTACAGCGGGGATCGCGAACTGGAAAATCCGCTTGCGGCTGTGCAGATGGGGCTGATCTATGTCAACCCGGAAGGCCCTGACGGCAAGCCGGATCCGAAAGCGGCAGCGCGCGACATTCGCGAGACGTTCCGCCGCATGGGGATGAACGACGAAGAAACGGTCGCCTTGATCGCCGGCGGCCACACGTTCGGCAAAGCGCATGGCGCAGGCCCTGCTTCCCACGTCGGCCCCGAGCCGGAAGCCGCTCCGATTGAAGCGCAAGGATTGGGATGGATCAGCTCATACGGAAAAGGAAAAGGCCGCGACACGATCACGAGCGGCATCGAAGGCGCGTGGACGCCGACACCGACGAAGTGGGATATGTCGTATTTCGATATGCTGTTTGGCTATGACTGGTGGCTGACGAAAAGCCCATCTGGGGCATGGCAATGGATGGCAGTTGACCCGAAAGAAGAGCATCTCGCACCGGATGTCGAAGACCCATCGAAAAAAGTTCCGACGATGATGATGACAACCGACCTGGCGCTTCGCTTTGATCCGGAATTCGAAAAAATCGCCCGCCGCTTCCATGAAAATCCGGATGAGTTCGCGGATGCGTTCGCCCGCGCTTGGTTCAAACTGACGCATCGCGATATGGGGCCGAAAACGAGATACTTAGGTCCGGAAGTGCCGGAAGAAGATTTCATCTGGCAGGACCCGATTCCAACGGTCGACTATGAATTGACCGATGCCGAAATTGAAGAAATCAAAGCGAAGATTTTGAACTCGGGTCTGACGGTTAGTGAACTCGTCAAAACCGCTTGGGCCTCAGCCAGCACGTTCCGCAACTCCGATAAACGAGGCGGAGCCAACGGCGCCCGCATCCGCCTTGCGCCGCAAAAAGATTGGGAAGTGAACGAACCAGAGCGGCTCGCCAAAGTGCTTTCGGTGTATGAAGACATCCAGCGCGAGCTGCCGAAAAAGGTGAGCATCGCCGACTTGATCGTCCTTGGCGGCAGCGCAGCGGTCGAAAAGGCGGCGCGCGATGCTGGTTTTGATGTCAAAGTGCCGTTTATTCCAGGACGGGGCGATGCGACGCAAGAGCAAACTGACGTCCAGAGCTTTTCCGTACTGGAGCCGTTTGCCGACGGATTCCGCAACTATCAAAAGAAAGAGTACAGCGTCGGTCCGGAAGAATTGCTCATCGACAAAGCGCAGCTTCTAGGGTTGACCGCACCTGAGATGACCGTGCTCATCGGCGGTCTGCGGGTATTGGGCGCGAACTATCGCGATCTCCCGCACGGGGTTTTCACTGATCGCGTCGGGGTGCTGACGAACGACTTCTTTGTCAACTTAGTCGACATGAACTATGAATGGGTGCCGACAGACAGCGGCATTTATGAAATCCGCGACCGGAAAACGGGCGAAGTGCGGTGGACGGCCACCCGGGTTGACCTTATTTTCGGAGCCAACTCAATCCTTCGTTCGTACGCCGAATTTTACGCCCAAGACGACAACCGAGAAAAATTCGTCCGCGACTTTATCAACGCTTGGGTGAAAGTGATGAACGCCGACCGCTTTGACATTCATTTGAAACAAGCCAAAGAGTCGGTCACAGTTTAACCAGGCAAAAAAAGCAGCTTGTCCGTTTAACATAAATCAGCCAGAAGTCCCCCACCTCTACAGGTGGGGGATGAATGGCGTTCGGTTTTTCTGTTTTTCTCTTTCTTCTTTGGATGGCAATAGAATACAATAAACATAGGAGGTGAAACCATGTATCGAACGCTGAAAACCCGTTTTCGGGCAAAGAAAGAAGTTATCCAAAAACTATTTGAATGCAATCGTATCTCCGCAGAAGTTTGGAACGAATGCCTTCGTTTGGCAAAAGAACATCATTTGGAAACAGGAAAATGGATAACCAAAACGGAACTGCAAAAAGCAACAAAAGGTCGTTTTTCTATCCACAGCCAAAGCATCCAGGCGGTTGTGCATAAATATATCTTTGCCCGTGATGGGGCAAAAGAAGCACGGAAAAAAGGAGAAAAAATCAAATATCCATACAAAAAGAAAAAACATTTCAACACGAAATGGGCAAAAGATGGGTTTGTTTTGCATGAAGACGGAACGTTGGAACTGTCGCTAGGAATTTGGAATCGAAAACGACAATCTCCTTTGGTGGTGAAAATCGACAAAGAGAAACTTCCAAACGGAAAAGTCAAAGAAATCGAGTTGGTCTATGACCGTGGTTTGTGGCTTTGTTTATCGTATGAAGATGGGAAAAAACCAAAAGAAAATCCATGTAAAAACCGTGTTGCTATTGACCCAGGGGAAATTCACACCATCGCAGCCATTTGTGAAAATGGGGAAAGCCTCATTATCACGGGAAGAAAAATAAGAAGCATTCATCGGTTGAGAAACAAGAAATTAAAAGAACTGCAAAAACTCATGAGCAGATGCAAAAAAGGCTCCAAACAATGGAAAAAGTACAATCGGGCGAAACAATATGTACTTTCGAAATCAGAGGCACAACTAAAGGATGCACTGCACAAAACCACGAGACAATTTGTTCGTTGGTGTTTGGAAAACCAAGTGAAAGAAGTCGTCATTGGAGATATCGAAGGAATCCAACGGAATACGAAAAAGAAACGAAACAAAAAGACCAATCAGAAATTATCCAATTGGTCGTTTGGAAAATTATTTGATTATCTCAAATACAAATTGAATGCCGAAGGAATTCAAATCGAGAAAAAAGATGAAAGTTATACCTCGCAAACATGCCCTGTTTGCGGGAAGAAAAATAAATCTTCTTCTAGAAATTATACATGTCAATGCGGGTACAAACGACACCGTGATATCCATGGGGCAATGAATTTATTTGCCAAAGTATATTATGGTGAAATCCGCCCATTGGAATTTACGGTCAAACCGTTTACGTATCGACGGATTGCTTAGGTATGAAGTCGTAGATGGCGAGTTCCCGCCCTTGAGTATCATGGATACTCATGTTGCCTGTGGCTCCCAACGGGACGGGTGCCAGGTGTTGCCTGCAGATAGGCTGCCAACCAGCCTATCATGCATCCACCTCCGAAGGGGAAACAGGAAACCCCCACTTCGATAAGTGGGGGAGGTTCATGGGGCAAGCTGTTTTTTTATATTTCTTAGACTTGTTGTGGATCAAAAGGGAAAGATTCGTTGAAAGGAAACTAGAGCGCTCAATTACCTGTTTTTATGCTTATGTGTCATAGATTTGCAGAGAGAAAAGAGCCTTCGGAGAATCTTTGAGAATAGTATGTATTTTATTGACAAATTATGTGTTTTTCAGTATGATTGCGGCAGAATCAAATCAAGATCAAATAGCATAGGGAAAGGGACAGGACAAACATTCACGTCAAAATAAAAAGACAGCTCAGCCCTGCCCAACGGCGGCGGGGAAAACAACACCTTCTTTTTATGATTGTAAGGTATAAACGTGTTTTAGTCAACACAAAATGAATTTATGTATGGAAAGTAAAGGAGTTTACTTTAAAATCCCTTATTGAATCATGGCTAAATCTATTTATAAAAAATAAAGGGTTCTATGTAGCTATAAGATATAAGGAGCAAATGTGTGGATTTTTATCGTTCGAAATTGAAAAACACAATCGTTCTGGGGAATTAGGTATATGGATTAGTCCAGACTATTTGAGAAAGGGGATTGCATTACAATGTACAAAGAAAATTATTGATATTGGTTTTGAAGAGTACCAATTAAACCGAATAGGAGCTTGCACTGCAGTTGAAAATTATAAATGCATAAAAGGTTTGGAAAAATTAGGATTTACAAAAGAGGGTATTAAAAGAGAGGGCATATATGTAAATGGTAAATCACAAGATTTAATATGCTACAGTTTATTAAAAAGGGAATGGGTGGATCATGAGTCAAAAACTTAACAATACTAATTTGTTACTTTTTTTAGGAAGTAATATTTCAGTCACTTTTGGCTTATCTATGTTTACCATCATCATGACATGGTTGGCCTATAATGGAAGAGGCTCTTTAATGGACTCGGCGTTTGTCAGTATCGCGATGATGGTTGCTCAACTACTCATTGCTCCGATAGGCGGAGTTATTGCTGACCGTTCTAATCGAAAAAAGGTTATCGTCTTATGTCGCCTTCTTTCATGCGTAGTGATATTCATTGTTTTCCTTCATTTTTATATAAATGGGAAACTCGGAATTGTCATTGTGTCTATGGCTGCTACTTTTCTTCTTACGATCCTGTCTACTTTATCAGGTCCTGTACAATCAACCATTCTCCGAGAATTAGTAGAAAAAGAAAAATTTTCGAGTGTATATGGAAATTTTATCGCTTTAAGCGGAGTAAGCAGACTTGTAGGCCAAGGAATTGCAGGGTTTCTTCTTACATGGATTGGAACTTCTTGGTCATTGCTGACAATTCTTGTTGTGTTTATATTTGGCGTTCTGCTCATACAGTTTTCTAAAATTTCTACCAAACCAGTAAATAACTATAGTGAATCCAGTTCGAAGCTTAGGGAATTGAAAGAAGGGTGGAATTATTTAATAAACATTCCATATTTAAAGTGGTTATTAATTACCGCTTGTCTCACAAATGTTTCGCACAGTTCGTTAACGATTGCGGCACCGGCAATCGCCAAAGAGTTTGGCAACGGTCCGCAAACCTTCAGTTTACTAACGATGTCACTAGTATTTGGCGGATTAGTTTGCGGGGTTATTGGGGGGAGAATGACCAAAAAAATTAAAACAGGATTAGCATTTGGATATTTAAATTTGTTAACAGGATTATTTACTATCATTATTGCCTTCTCTAATTCTTTAATACTTACATGTGCTGCTGTTTTCTTTCTGTCTTTTGTCATTACAATGGATGATATCATGTATGAATCTATCGTTATGTTACTCACTGACTCTCGTTATCGAGGAAGAATTAAAGGGCTTCAAGTTTCCATTGCCATGTTGCTAATGCCTGTTGCTATGTTATTCGGTGGCTATATTGGAGATTTAGTAGGTGTACGTAATTTAATTATTATTTCCAGTGCATTTGTCTTTTTGGCAGCGATCATATGCTTTGCCAATAAACATGTGAGATCTGTTTACTCTGGACATTATGAACACGCAGTTAAGAATGAGACAATGCAAATAAAATTATAGCTTTACCGAATAGCTTACGCTGCTTTTATTAACCATTCTGATGTACAGAAAGTTTCAAACAACGTGCAGAAAGAGTAGAGAAACAAGTAATGCAATCGTTGAACAAAAATTCAAAAAAACACAAGTGATAAAACAAAACCATTCAATTGTTCGTTTATTTTAGAAATTATGGTTCATCACCAAATTTTGTGATTTAGTGACAAAAAAGAGAAAGCACTGACGAGATCCTGGCCATAATGTTAGCGGTGAAATAAACATTAAGGAGGTCTCGTAAGTGCTTTCTATACCACTAGGATTGCCAGAATTTAAAGTGATTAAACAAGAACTTCATTCCTATGGTTATGCGATTCATGTAGAGAAAACAGAGACACAGGAACGTTGCCCTCATTGTGGGTTTGCCACTTCCTCTGTCCACGACAGACGGACAAGAAAAGTACGGGATTTGGCGATTTTCCATCAACCGGTGTACTTGTTCGTCAAGGTAAAGCCTCACATTTCGCACCCTAACAAGGTCAAAACAAAGGATTTTTTATTTAGTTTTTCAGAATAACTTTTTGACCAACACGACGAGCGATGGCTATCCTTTTTTTACCATCGCTGGTCGTTCCGTATGACGTTACACGTAAATGCTCTCATCCAGCCCCAACCCCTGCAGAATCCTTCGTTGTTCAGGGGTGAGGGAGCGATCCAGTGAGCGTTGGATGCGTCCATCCGGCAGCTCCAGGAGGACGACGTTCACATATTGAAACAGCTGGAAAATCGCCTGCCCCGTCGGTCGGGTCAGCTTGCGGCCTCCGGCGCCCTTTAATGGGTGTTCGGGTGTGATGAACTGGCGCACCCGGCGCTGAAAGACGCGGTAAATGGCCAAGGCCAAGAGAAACAAATAGCCCAATACCGCAACTCGTTCTGGCTTTTTGACATAGATCTCATCCGTGAAAAAAGGGTCTTTCAAAAAAGCGAAGTTCATTTCCACCGAGATCTGCCCTTTATATAGCTTCAAGATCTCTTGGGCATCCATGGGTTGGCCCTTCCATTCCTTCGGAACGGTCGTGACAAGGACAAACCGGGACGCTTTCCGTCTTGCCTGTTCCCACGCGTCTTGGTCGAATTCGACGTCAAGGTGCAAGAAATACAGCGTCTCCACCTCGGGTTCCGCCCCTTTTTTCGGCCGTCCGCGCCGTTTTTTCAGGCGTACGGTCTCTTCGACCGCGGCCTCAACCCGATGAAACCGGGGGCGAAGGGACGCCTTGAGGGACGCCAAGGCTTGTTCGGCATCTTCCCGGCAGGAGAAGGGGTGACGCTCCCAACGGGCTTGTTCCTCGCGAAGAAGCTCCGCTTCTTTGGTTCGTTCTTTTTCAAGCGTCTTTCCTTTTCGCTGGTCGAGCGCACTCGATTCGACGACGATCAGCCGAACGGGGTGGCCTTCATAGGTGGAGGATGTTTCCCATACCCGATACGTGGCGCCGTTTCTCTCCGCCAGGGTAAAGGGTTCGCTCCACGGGATGTGAGGCGAATCGGCCTCCGCTAATGCCCGTTTCACGATCCGAAGCGACGAAGGGCCTCGGGTGATCAAAAAGGCGTTGGCCGCTTTGGTTTGCGCCAGAGTGTCTTTTGTCATCGCGGCGGAATCGGCCACGTAAATCCATTCGTCTTCCATCTTGGCTTGTTTGAGCTGTTCGTGGACACGGGACAGCACCTCCGGATTCCACGTTTTGTCAGGCAGGTTGCCGTCGTGCACATCGCCGTAAAACGGGATGCCGTCCTCGTTGCCGACCAGTCCGAAACCGATCTGTTTTTGCCAACGATGATGGCGGTTATAGCCATGTGTGATCTGCAAAGCCTCTAATGAGGCCGATTCATACGCGCCGTAAACGGTCTTGTCCGTCGTATCGGCGTGGAAGGCTCGGAGGGAAAGGCCTTCTTTGCGATAAATATGAATCAAGCAAGTGCTGATGACGTTGTGAATGCCAGCCTCATACAGGCGATCGAGATGACGGGCCAACGCATCGTCGTTCAACCAGGAAGGATGGAGATCGGGACGGATGAGTTTCTCACAATCGACCTCCTGAGCCCAATGTTCCAAGTGAACAAGGGCTTGCCGGCCGTCAAACAGATTGTAGATGATGGCCTGAACGGCATCGCTGACTCGAGTCTGGCACTGTGGATCAACGGGAACGAGATGGTCAATCAATTGGGGCAGGCCCAGTTTCTTGAATAGGGCACTTATTATATTCAAATAATCATTACGATAGACCTTTTTGACTTGAACGTTCATGAGAGAAAAACTCCTTCACTTTCCTTGTGTGTCAAGGATTCATTCGACATCGGAACGAAAAAATCCTCCCGATTTTCGTTGGGAGGGTGCGAAATGTGAGTAAAGCGCTATCGGTGTTGGAATTGTTCCCAAGTGTTTTCCCCCTCTTTGGAATCGATTCCACCCAATCAACATTACACCAATCGATTTTGTGAGTATTTGTATGAACTTTGCGAAGGCTCCACCATTCAAGAGGTTAGCCGAAAGCACCGCATCCCATATACAACATTGGAACGCATCTACTACTCCATCGCATCAAAACTCACATTTCGCACCCTGAATAAAAATTCAAAATAAGCCTGATTTGAGTGAATAAAAATTAGTTATTTTACAATATTTGTATAAAAATTTATTTTTATGCGAATATTTTGGTTATTTTTTGTATATTATGCAAAGGTTGCGAAATATGAGTCAAAAAAAGCAAAAGAGCGTCAAAACACAATGGAGGCATCTTGTCAGGAAGGGATGGTGCTTAGCTTAGATGAAATCGCGGTAAAAAAGGGACATCAGTATGAAACCGTATTGATGGATGCCAAAGCTGGATCGGTCATGGGAATGCATGCCGATCGCCAATGTAACTCCGCCGTTAACTTGTTGAGCCAAAATGGCCTGTCGAAAGAAAAGGTCCAAACAGTGATTCTGGACATGTGGGAACCTTATCATAAGGCGGTTCGCGCCCTGTTTCCATCTGCTTCGATTGTCATCGATTAAGTACCATGTGGTTCAAAAAGTGACCCAAGCCTTGGATCAAGCAAGAAAGGAATTTTCTCCATGGAAAAAGGCTCGATATCTTCTCTTAAAAGGCTGTGAAAAGCTTCGTAAGGACCAACGGCTTCGATTAGACGATATCTTGGAGGAGTATCCGATACTCTCCATTGCTTATTATCTGAAAGAGTTGTTTCGGGATTTTTACCGAACCGATGGATATAACGAAGCAAAGGAACGCTTGGAAGAATGGATTCAGTTAGCCAAACAGAGCCCTTTTGCTTCTTTTCAGGAAGCAGCCAACACGCTTGAAAGGTGGAAGGAGCCTATTCTTTCCTACTTTTTGTGCCCATATACGAATGCCCGAATTGAGGGGACGAATCACAAGATCAAAAACATCAAACGCCGGGCATATGGCTATCGAAATCTAGAACGGTTTCGTTTGCGTGTATTTCTGGAGTGTACAGGGAACACTACAGGTAGTCAGGCTGCTTAAGCGCTCCCTTCTTCCGCTATCGGTATGATAGTTGGTAGAATGGAACCCGTCAAGGAAAGCACTTGACTGTTTCCATTCTACCAACTTCGTGGTCTGTATGCGGAAGAAGGATCCTGACTGATGAACCTATTTCATCCAGCTAACATGTCTCTAGGATTGAGTAGAAATCACAGAAAATGGTGAAGACCCAAAAAAATTGATACTTCTGCCATAAAAGGAATCAAAAAGAGACATCATTCTTAATATTTTCATTCTTCTGATGGTTCCGTGTAGATGCGGCATGGTTGTCTCTCATGGAAGAACGAATGAACTTCCATCATCTGTAGTGCCGCGAAATGCAGCATGGGTGGCTATGATTCAAAAAGTTATTATCAACAAAAAGGTGGGGGTAATAGTGTTAGACAAGAAAAAAGTAGGAAATATATTAGGTGTCACTGTTTCCTGTAATCATAAGTATCATTATTTTCTATGTTGAAAGAGGTCCAGATGCTGATGTTTATTTCGTGATCACAATTTATGGCATCTTATCAATTATTGGTATTTTATTCGCTGTGTTCTCGTGGTTGATGACGAAACGTTTCTTTCTGCCAATTATCAGCTTGATAGGAAATGGAGCGGTTTTGGCCATTGCTTTTCTTTTGCTATTGGCAATGGGGATTAGTGAACCATAAAAAAATATTCTTATTCAAAGATTCTGCCCGTAGTTGCAATCTTTCTTTTTCTCCTGTAAATACACAAAAGTAGGTGGCATATAAAAATGGAAATGAGTAAGTTTATACTTCTTGGCGATATATTGATTATGAAAGTAAAGATTGATGGCGTTGATTATACATTTAGCATTAGGTGGAAAGCACCGAAGAAACCTTATGATGAAACTTGGGAACTTGTATCATATGCGAAAAATTCGACTGGTGAAAAAGATTTAAGTGAAGAACAAATTAAGAAGTTTATGGATACAGTTAATCCTAAAATGAATTGGAATATAGCAGATTTTCAAAAGTAAACTTCTTGAACTAACGGGTGTAATGAAAAATGCTCATCTACAGTGAAATGGTTGTAGTTTTGAAAGGGTTTATTTTACACGAAGGAAAAGTATTAATTGTACAACGCGCTAATGATGACGAAGTGGGCGGCGGAACGTGGGAGTTAGTCGGAGGGCAAATACACTTTGGAGAAGATTTAGAAGCGGCGCTGTTGCGAGAAATCCAAGAAGAAGTTGGATTGGATGTGACGGTGGAGCGGATTTTATATGCGACGACGTTTCAAACGCACGCAACGCGGCAAGTCGTCATTCTTACATACTTATGCAAAAGCGATCATCATGAAGTTGTTCTTTCGGAAGAGCATATCGATTATTGCTGGTCGACTAAAGAGAGAGTGCGTGAACTGCTGCCTCCGGCCATTCTTCACGACTTTGAAAGAAATGACGTGTTTTCGTTGGAAGAATGGGTATAGAGTAGAGATGGAAGATAGCTAAATGAGTTCAGTTCATGCCGAGTAAGATCCGCGGACCGCGCTATCCAAACAAGATGGTTTGACGGATTGTAAAAAGAACAAAACAAGCTGTTGCAGCAAGAAAAAAAGCTTTTATCGATGAATATCGAAAAAGTTATTGCGTTCATCAAGCATGTGAAACAGTTGGAATTACATTAGGAACTTATTTTAGATGGTTGAAACAAGACAAACAATTTAGCGAAGAATTTTATCAAATTCAAATAAAGAAAGAGTAGTGGTAATCAAAAGCCACTCATATATTTTTTAAATTTTAGTAGACATAATATAAATTATAGGAAGTTATATTCGGTTTTGTCTCAATAAAAAGTAATCTTTTGATAGTGAGACAAAAAGCGAAAAAACAACGACATCCGTCATGAATGAGCGCTTTTGCAGCATACGCATGCAGCGGACATATTTGGTTGCTGAACTCCCCGCCACCTGGAAATCCGTTATAGTTTGTTATAAAGGAGTGCGCGATGATGAGATGCGGGCTCGTCCATATTTGTTGTGTCATACCAAAAAAAATCAAGAGTCGTCGCCAATTTGGTTTTTGCGCCGTTCCTAGCTTGTGCCCGAGCGGTATGTGTTTCACCGCAATCATTTTCCGCATCCGTCTCGCCTTCCTGATCGTTTGACAGTGGCTGGGCTTGTCCCTTTCTCCTGCCGAGTTGAATGGCGTGCGGATGCAAATAAAATAAAAACGTGCAGTGTTCCCGATTGGTTCATGAAACACTGCACGTTACCCGCTGCGTGTCGATTGTCGCAGGAAAGGCATGCTCCCATCCTTTCTTTTTAACTTTCAACGTTATGCAATGTCGGTGTGGTGATAGCGGACGCCTTTATACCGAACGCGAACCGGTATGCCTTTCTCTTGTTTGTACCTGATGAGCAGCCGTCGAGCTTTTGAAAAGGCTTCCATCATCCCGGATGCCGGAATCGCCTCATCCCAGACAGACGTTCTTCCTTGGTCTGTGTAAAAGGAAAAGACGTACTGTTTCACCCTTCTTCACCTCCCTACGTACTTATTATAATCAGAAACTGTTTTTCCTAAACACAAAAACTGTTACAATTATGTTAACATTTTCTGTGCCGCGGCACTATGAAAAAATGGCTGGCGGAATGGGCCGCCGTGTCACGTTCTTTTTTTGATCTATGGAGCTCCTTTCAGTATGTTCGTTGTCACCGTCGGAATCAGCCTGCCGCCATGCTGCAAAGCCAGCGATCTCTCTTGTCGCCGCAAAGAAAACCGGCACCTTATTCGATGCCGGTTTGATGTTTGTATTGTTTGACAGCCGACGGATAGTCGGCTTGGATGGCGTCTTTGTCCCGCCCAAGCCGCACACTTAAAAACTCTAGCACAGCGGCGTCGTAGGCGAGCCCTGCCGCAAACTGCCGCTTTAACCATCGCTCGCCCGCGGCTTCATCGGGAAAGGTGCGAGCCTCTCCCCCGTCGGCATACCATGTCCATCCCTGTTCCGTCTGGCGGCTTAACCACCACTGGCCCTGATGATTCGTCCAAAACACGCCTTCTGCCTCTTCCCGCTTGTTCAGTTGGTTTTGTTCCGCATCGCCATAAACAGGCGCAAGCGGGAACGTCTCGATGACAAACAGCGGAAAGGTCGTGTCATCCACAAAACAACCCGATGCCTTCGGGTGGCCGCCGCCGCCAAACTGCTTCGCGAATTCGGCGACGTTGACATTGTCATGGATGGTGCGAAACCCGATATGTTTTGTCCCGAGATTGACTAGGGCGATCAAATCTAGGTGCGGATGCCGTTTGGATAAGGCGTTGCCAAGCTCCGACAGATGGCGTTCAGCGAACACGACGCCGATGCAGTAATCGCCGATCCAGCGCTGAACGAGCTGCTTTTGCTTCTGTCGGATGTAGCGTTGAATTTTCTTTTCTTCCATATCCAGAAGCAACTCTTCCGTCTCCGTCAAGGCGAACGCCTCCCCGGAGGCGAGCCGCTCGCTCATCGTCTCCCAAAAGCCGTCGAGCCCGAGAATGGTGAACAAATCGTTGAGCCGCTTCGCTTGCAAATTCCCATTTTCTTCCCATTCCCACGTGTCGTACTGGCGGACGAGCTCGACAAACGCATCCAACGTTTCGTTAGGCGCCAGTTTTCCTTCGCGGACGAGGTAATCGTAAAAGAGCGAGGTTGCACATGTTTTTTTGCCGTCTTCCCGTTCGGGCGCGACCCATCCCCATGGATAGCTGTTGAAATGAAGCGCGGTCACGTGGTGGTCGATGACTTGCACATGGCCGCCGCGCTTGGCCCGCTCGGCGAGCTGCTGCTCCACCTCCTGGCCGACGGCTAGGTCGGTGATAAACAGCATGGCGCCATTCGCTTCCTCGCTTTGCAAGAACTGGCTGACCCGTTCATCCAAGTTCCGGTACGAGCAAAACGAAATGTTCACCTCGGCAAACGCCAGCTTGGCGAGCAATCCACAGCCGATTCCGTCTAAATCGCTGTCGGTAAATAGTTTGATCATCGATTCCCATCCTTTTGTTACAAGCTTTTTTGCAGCCACGTTTTCAAAAGCGGAAGCAGTCGGTCGGGCAGCTCGCTCACTTGTGGAACGAAAACGCGAAAGCGGCCGTAAATGTTTTCAATCGTCCGCCGCGTCGATTCGTCATCCGCCCCGCGGCCTAAAAAAAGGTTGACAACCTCAATGCCGCGCCGCCGCGCTTCGGCCACCGCTTCATGCGTATCGATAATGCCGTTTTGTTCGTAGCCATAGGCGGCCGGTTCCCCGTCAGAAAAGATGAGCAACACTTTTTGCGTTTCCGGGCGGCGGAGAAGTTGCTCAGTCATCCAGCGGATCGCCAGCCCGTCGCGGTTGTCTTCGTGGGGCTCAAGCTGCATGATCGCCGGACCGCTTGATGGGTCCAACGACTCGCGGAACGAAACAGCCACTTGCAAGTAATTCGGCTGTCTGGCCGCGGTTGCCTCGTTGGCGTCTTCCCAAAACCCGACGATCTGATGCGGCACACGCAACGTTTGAAGCACGTTGTGGCAGAGAACGAGCCCCGTTTTCGTTTCATCCATTTTATCGTGCATCGACGCCGAGCAGTCGACGAGCAGGCCGAACACTGCGTTGAACCGCCGCGCTGGCTCGCCTTTTTTGTAAAACAGGCGCGGCCGCTCGTCGGTGAAAAACGGTATGAGCTGTTTGCGTAGCCGTCCGGCCGGCAAGTTCGTGCGCCACGTGCTGCGTTGGTGTTCGAGCCATTGCTCCATCACGCGTACAAGCCGCTTCCGGTATGGCGCGGCCGCCGCCTGTTTGCTGCGGTATTCGTCCCGTTCGTCACGACTTGGCGGCGGGGAAGAAAAAACAATGATGGCTGCCTGGCGGTTCGCTTCCCCATATGGAGCACCGCCTCCGGCTGGTCGATGTTCCTGGAATGCGGCTGCCGCCTCGAGGCCGTATTCGTTTCGCTTCGCCGGCCGGGACGTTCCTTGGACAATGGCGAGCGCCTGGTCGCCATCGTCCCCCGGCCTCGCCCCGTCGCCAAGCATGCCAGTGCGGGTGCCGCGTTCCAACTCAAAGCGGAGAAAATTCCCATTCGGCCGGCTTGTTTCCCGGTGCCACGTCGACAGCACTTCCTGGTGCGCTTTGCCGTTTGACGGATTTTCCGCTGCATCGCGGTTTTCCAACGGATCGACCCGCTTCAAATCGCGAACCGTCACCTTCGGTTCATCGTCCCCGTCATCGACAAATGGAAGCGAGGTGTAAGCGTTCACCATGTCACCGGCAAGCGCCTCTTCCATCAATGCGACGATGGCTAACGCCCAGCGGGCCGTATCCGCGGTGGACATCGCGTCAAACCATTGCGGCCACAGCGCGTCAAGGCGCGCCTGCACCGTTTCATCCGCCATCGGAGCGAGCGGAACGTCATCAAGCGGCGAGTCGGCGGTCAGCCGCAAATACATCGCCGCCAAAAATTGATCGGCGGCGGCGCCGCGGGTTTGGTTTGCCTGCCATTGCTGGGTGAAGTAGCGACGGTAAAGGCGGCGGCGCGTGCGAAACCAACGTTTCACCCCGGGCCGTTCCCGCTCGCAGAGAGCCTCAACACGAAGATCCTCAGCCAACGAAAACAGCTGTTTCGCCAGTTTCGGCCATGGGTGCGCTTCGGCTGCTTGCCGAAATGCGCGGACCGCCGCTAGGTCCGTATGCCGCCGCGTGCCGATGACGCGCAAGGCGACATCGCTTTTCATCGCCGTTTCTTTCTCCTTTGGCGGATACACATCCCAAAACTGACTGACGTACACCGTTGGCTTAACCGGATGCATCCCGGAATGGGCGGCGAACTCGACCGTCATGTCAGGACGGCGGGCGAGCGTTCGGGCGAGATCGGCGAGCTGCATCACCAAAAACGGATCAATCGGCCGATCGTTGAACATCATAAACCGTTCCATGGCCGCCTCCTACTCGTCAAACCATGTTTCCGCGATATTGCGCACCGCCGCCCGCTCCCGTTCATCGTCGAGCTTGTCGATGATGCTTCGTTCAATGGCGCGCAGCGGCGGGATATGCACCGCCAGATCGCACGCATCGAGCAAGGCGCGTACGGAAGCCACTTCTTCTGCCACTTGCCCGTTTCGCACCTGCGCCAGCAAGTCGGCTGACAAGGCGACGAAACGGTTGATCAACGCATCGTCTGTTAATGTAGTTTGTGCCATGATGACCGATTTTAACGTCTCCCCCTGCACATATGGGACATCGATGACGACGAAGCGGTTTTTTAACGCTTCATTGAGCGGCACGGTGCCGATATAACCTTCGTTGATCGCCGCAATGACGCCAAACGTCGGCTTCGCCTCGACGACCTCGCCAGTGAGCGGATTGGTGAGGCGGCGCCGATAGTCAAGCACGCTGTTTAAGATTGGCAGCGTCTCAGGTTTGGCCATATTGATTTCATCAATGTATAGCAAATGCCCCTTCTCCATCGCCCGGATGACCGGACCGGGTACATATTCGATCACCGCTTGGCTGTTTTTGTGCACGATCGTCTTAAAACCGAGCAATGCTTCGGCGTCTAAGTCCACGGAACAGTTGATGCTGTGCATCGGTTGACCAAACAAAGCGGACAACGTTTCAGCAAGCCGCGTTTTTCCCGATCCGGTCGGGCCTTTTAAGAGCACGTTTTTCCCAAGCGCGAGCGCAATGGCGGCATCGTGCACGATCGCCTCATCTGCCGCCTTGTACCCGCCCGCTCCAATCAACGCGCGATCCGGATCGCGGCGGAACAGTTCTTTTCGCTTTTCCATTTCTTTCGTGACCGTCAACGGCCATGTTCCCATCTTCTGACTTCCTCTCTGTGGCGATCTTCCCCTCTCATTCTACTAGATCGCCCGGCGGGACGCAAAACAAAAGAACTAGACCATAAATATATTATGTAAATATAACAAAGAAAAAACGAGGCGCTCTCAACCGAAGTTGTCCTCAATCGCCTTGCGAATGAGCGCCGCGCACCGATCAAGCTCCGCCTTGAGCTGGCGTTTGTACAGCTTCGCCTTTTCCTGCCCCCCTTCCGCGAAGCGGTAGTACACAACTTCTTGGTACTTCATGCCTTCTTTTTTCTGCTTGACTTGCTTTAAAATGCCGTCTTCAATCAAATCGTGGAGCGCTTTGTACACTTCGGAATGGTTCGGCCGGTAGCCGAACGGTTTAAACTCTTGGCGCAGCACATCAAGCAGCTTCAGTCCGTACAGCCGCTCCTGTTCGGTGAGCGTAATCAAATACAATTTTAAAAACGCACGTTGTTTTAACAGAAAACCGCTGGGCGTCCGTTTTTCTCCCATAGGCTTTTTCCCTCCTTCCCTACGGATGAAATTTCGCTCTTTGGGCGGCCAAATCCTGCTTATCTTCATTATACCATGCGGGAAAGGAAAAATCCTCTCCCGCTTGGGTTCAATAAAACACGATCGTTTTGTTTCCGTGGATGATGACCCGGTCTTCCAAATGCCATTTGAGTGCCCGGGCGAGCACGGTTTTTTCGATCAGGCGGCCGATCCGCTTTAAATCGTCGGGATGGTGGCGGTGGTCCACGCGGGCGACGTCTTGCTCGATGATCGGCCCTTCATCCAAATCGTCGGTGACGTAGTGCGATGTGGCGCCGATCAATTTGACGCCGCGCTCATACGCCCGCTCATACGGACGCGCGCCAATAAAGGCGGGCAAAAATGAGTGGTGGATGTTGATGATCCGTCCCGGGAACTCAGCGACAAACGCCGGCGACAAAATTTGCATGTAGCGGGCAAGCACGATCGTGTCGATCTGATAGTCGCGAAGCAGACGGATTTGTTCGGCTTCGGCGTCCGCTTTCGTTTCTTTCGTCACCGGAATATGCACATAAGGGATGCCAAATGACTCGACCGTCTCGCGCAAGTCGGGGTGGTTGCTGATGACAAGGGCGATGTCGGCGATCAGCTCTCCCGCCTGCCATTGCCAAAGAAGTTCAAGCAGACAATGCTCAGCTTTGGAGACAAAAATCGCGATTCGCCGAATGTCGTTGTGCAGCCGAAGCTGCCAACGCATCTGAAATTCAGCGGCGATCGGGGCAAAGGCCGCTTCGATCTGGTCTTTTCGTTCCGTGATGTTCGGGCAGTCAAACTCCAAACGGAGGAAGAACGTACCCCCTTTCGGATCGGTCGAGTATTGGCTCGATTCGACGATATTGGCGCCTTGCTCATACAAGAAGGACGTGACCGCGGCGACAATACCTGGACGATCCGGACAGGAAATGAGCAGGCGGGCGCGATCTTCATAGCCTTGCAAAAATGATTGCCAGCGATGTTGGCGAAATGTCGTCATGTTGTTCTCTCCCTTTTCTTTCCGTCGTTTGGTTTTCATCATACAAAAAAATCATCCGCTTGCCAACTGCACGGCCCATCTTTTTTGCAAGAAAAGCCGCCTTTGCCCCTGCGGCGGAAGGGGCGATATTCAAAAGAACATCTCCCCTCGAGTAAAATGGCAGTGAAAAAGGGTGTCTCGTTATGTAGGAGACACCCTTTGGTCTGCCCGTGATCAGTCTTTCGTCAAATCGCCGGCCGGGCCGAAAAATTCGTAATGGATGCGTTCTTCCGGCACGCCCCACTCTGCTAAGGCGCGGTAGACCGTTTTCATAAATGGCACCGGGCCGCAGAAATAAAAGTCAGCGTCTTTCGTCGGGATCACGGATTGCATCCATGCAAGGTCAATCCGCCCTTCTTTTCCAAAATGTGGATGGTGGCAGTCCTCGTCGGATGGCGACTCATAACAAATATGATAAGAAAATGACGGGCGTTCCGCCAACATCCGAAGCTCCTCGTCAAACGCGTGCACGCGGCCATTCAAAGCAGCATGCAAAAACGCCGCTGGGCGGGTCGGTTGGCGGATGGCCAACGTATGCGCCATGCTCAAAAGCGGAGTGATGCCGACGCCGCCGCTGATGAACACAACCGGCGTCGTTTTGGACAAATCAAGCGTAAAATCGCCGGCTGGAGCGCTAAGCTCGAGCACGTCGCCCTCTTGGACATGATCATGCAAATAGTTGGAAACAATGCCGGCCGGCTTGTCCGCTGTAGCTGCTTCCCGTTTGACGCTGATGCGGTAATACCCTTTTCCAGGTGCATCCGATAAGCTGTATTGGCGAATATGCGTATACGTCTCGCCCGGAATCGACAGTTTGACGCTCACGTATTGACCCGGCAAATAATCACTGATGGCCTTGCCGTCTTCCGGCTCCAAATAAAACGAAGTAATGACGCCGCTTTCTTTCACCTTTTTCACGACGACAAATCGGCGAAAGTCACGCCAGCCTCCGTGTTTGGCCGCTGCCTCATCGTAGAGCTCTTTTTCCACTTGAAT
Organism: Geobacillus lituanicus; assembly: GCF_050994965.1. Taxonomy (NCBI): domain Bacteria; kingdom Bacillati; phylum Bacillota; class Bacilli; order Caryophanales; family Anoxybacillaceae; genus Geobacillus; species Geobacillus lituanicus. The sequence continues at coordinate 1,967,263 of NZ_CP194773.1, read as the reverse complement.
GAAAACGGACGCAATGGCTTCATATGCTTCCGCCCAAGCCGTGATCACTTCGTCGGTGGCGGCGTCGCCGAGCACGTCTTTGATCGCCAGCAACAAATGCTTTCCGACGATCGGGTATTGTTCTGGTTTGATTCCTAAGCTGCGGTGTTTATGGCCGATTTGCCGCACAACCGGCAAAATCGCATCAAGCTGGTCGATATAGCGCGCTGCCGCATACACGGCTGCGGCCAAGGCGCGTTGCTGCCGCCCTTGTTTTTGGTTGGCGTGGTTGAAAATATGGAGCAGTTCCGGATGATTGGAAAACATGAGTTCATAAAACCGCTTCGTAATTTGTTCGCCATGTGTTTCCAAGACAGGCACCGTTGATTTTACCATTTCAATCGTTTTTGGATGCAATTTCGTTGTCGTTGTCATGATTTCATCCCCTTGTAAAACATGTATTTTTAATACATCTTTTATTCAACCATGAGCACTGCGAAAAAGCAATATTTCAAATACATCTTTAATAAATTGTTCACAATTCTCCGTTCGAATCAGGTGTGGTACAATGGGATCAAGAATGTCGCTTAAAGGTTGTGAATCACGATGCAGTTGACGAACTATACGGAATACGCCTTGCGCGTCCTCTTGTTTTTAGGCGCGCTTGATGAAGAAGAAAAAACAAACATCAAAGACATTGCCGCTGCTTTTTCCATTTCAGAGCATCATTTAAGCAAAATCGTCTATGAACTTGGCAAACTCGGCTACATTGAAACGATCCGTGGGCGCAACGGTGGAATCCGCCTTGCGAAACGCCCCGCGGAGATTGTCATCGGCGCGGTTGTTCGCGAAACGGAGGAAAACTTATCGCTTGTCGAGTGTTTTGCCGCCCACGGCAATGAGTGCGTCTTAACGCCGGTATGTCGGCTTCGCTTCGCACTTCACGAGGCGTTAGAGGCGTTTTTGCGTGTGCTGGATGCGTATACGCTCGCCGACTTGCTTGAAGACCGAGCGTCGCTTCGTTCTTTATTGAAAGAGCGGCGCGGTTGAGGAAACTTTCTGGCTATAAGCTGGAGAGTTTTTTGGCGTTTGGCAGGCACACGATCACTAAGCATCGCGCTACGGAAGGAAGACGCGGGATGATGCGAAACCGATGGCGGCCTTTGCGGCGATTGGCACCTTGGCGCTCGGCCTTTGCGCGGGATGTGGCGGCAAGAACGATCATCAGTTGGAAAAACGAAACCAGTCGTCAAACATGGGCGGCGGGATGAATACGTCCGGCACCGGCCGATCACATCCCCTTTGTTTGCCACAAGACGAAGAATATATTAAGATTAGAAAGGTGTGAAAACATCTGCATGACTAAAGGAGGTCACAATGAAACACGAAGGAAACGCTTTGCCACCTTACTTGCATATGGACAACGGAGAGCTTTGGCTCACCGAAGATGATCGCGACAATTTGAAAATTAGCTACCGGATCAAAGAGGTGATCTTTGCCGAGCCGTCCGAGTATCAGCATGTCATGATTTTGGATTCGTATGATTTTGGCCGCATGCTCGTACTGGACGGCGTCGTGCAAACGACCTCGATTGACGGCCATATTTATAATGAGATGATTTCGCACGTGCCGCTGCAGTTTCATACGGAAGCGAAGCGGGTGCTCATCATCGGCGGCGGCGACTGCGGCGCAGCTCGTGAGACGGCGAAATACGCTCATCTTGAAGCCATCGACATGGTGGAAATCGACGAAAAAGTCGTCCGGGCGTGCAAAGAGCATTTGCCAGCCGTCTCCGGCAACTTATCGGATCCGCGCGTGCGGTTTGTTTATGATGATGGCGTCAAGTTTGTGCAAGGGAAGGAAAGCGTCTACGACGTCATTATGATCGACTCGTCCGACCCAGTCGGCCCGGCGGAAGCCTTGTTTTCACCGGAGTTTTACGCCAACGTCCATCGCGCGTTGAAAGCGGATGGGCTGATGGTCTGCCAAAGCCAGTCGCCGATTTTCCATCTGGATATTTTGAAGCGGACGTACCGCAATATTCGCGAACTGTTCCCGCATGTGCTTGTGTACACCGCCGTGGTGCCGACGTATCCAGGAGGGTTGTGGAGCTTTACGATCGGCTCGAAACGGCCGCTCGATTTTCCGGTGCAGACTACCATTCCAAATGACACGAAATATGTGAACGATGAGATCTTTCGCCAATGTTTCGCGTTGCCGGCATTTTTGCGTTCGGCGCTTGAGGTGGAATAACCGCTTGGCATCAAAAAAGCTGTCCCCCACAAAGCAGGGACAGCTTTTTCGTGTTGCTTGAATCCGTTCTGTTTTATGGAGCAGGTGGGTTGTGAGACAATGCCCGCTTAGCAAGCCATTGAAGCGTCAAGTCGTCAGCAGGCGGGTTGTAGAGCCCAGCGCGGACGTCACGGTAATGCCGCTGAAGCGGATTGTCAGCAAACAAGCTTTGTCCGCCGACAATGCGCATCGCCCAATCGACGACTTCAAGCGCGGTATTGGTGGCGACCAATTTGGCTGTTGCCAACTCCTCTTTCATTTCCATCCGTTTTTCCGGATAGCGATCCCATAAATCGGCGACCGCGTACAGGAAATGGCGCGCATGGGTGAGGCGCCATTCCATTTCAGCGATTTTCCGCTGTACTTCGGGCGTCGAGGCGATTGGGTGAGGCAGGGTATTAGGCTGGTACGTCTTGGCAAAGCGAAGCGCCTCATTGCGCGCCGCAATGGCGATGCCTAAGTAACAAGCCGGCACGTGCAACAGCCATCCTTGCGCCGGAGCAGCTTCGTTCGCTTCTCCAAGCGTCTCTACGAGCGCCTCTTGGTCGACTTCGACTTCTTCAAGAACAAGATCATCGCTGCGCGTCGCCTTCATGCCGAGCGTGTGCCATGTCGGCTCAATGCGAAGCCCCGGGGTTTTCATCGGGACAAGAAATTCGCCGACCTCGCCGCTGCTGCCAATCGTGGCGGAAATTAGCACGTAATCGAGTGCCGGCGCCAATGACGCAAACGCTTTTCGCCCATGAAGCACCCAGCGGCCGTTGCGGAAACAAGCGGTTGTTGTTGGTTTTCCCCCGCGCGCCGGGCTGCCGGTTGCCCGTTCAGAATGGGCGCTGTTTATCAACACATGGCGTTCCGTGATCTCGCTGGCCAGGCGGATGAGCACCGCTTCCGGCCAGCGGCGCAGCAAATACAGGCGCATGACAATGCTTAAATGCCAACCGAGTGACAAGGCGGTGGCGCCGTCGCCTTGGGCCAGCGTCTCTTGCACGAGCACGAGCTCGTACAGCGAGGCCCCGCCGCCTCCGTATTCGGCCGGGACGGTCAACGACAGAAATCCGGCTTCTTTTAACAGAGCGAAGTTGGCAAACGGAAACTCGGCCCGCTCATCATAATGCGCCGCGCGGGCGGCAAACTGTTCAGCGAGGCGCCATGCCCGGCGGTGAAGCTCTTCTTCCCGTTCGGTCCGCACAAGCAGATGGTACAATTCGTTCATCGTTCTCCCCTTCTTTTTTCCAGGATGCCTCTATTGTACTGGTTTTGCATTGATGAGGAAATGAAAATGCATTACAACAGAAAGAAATGGCGGACATACCGGTCATCGTGGCGATGGACAAACTCGTTTTTCGCCGCATCGTATACATACTCCTCTTGCCAGCGGGCGCCATGGCGGGCGATTTGGCGGACGGCATGAAGGATCGTATACACTTCTTCATTCGTCATCGTCGGATGAAGCGACACGCGCACCCAGCCCGGTTTTGCCAACAAGTTGCCGCTTTTGACTTCGTTGAGCAAGGCGGCGGACTGCTCTTGATCGATGCCAAGCAAATAATGGCCGTACGGCCCGGCGCATGAACAACCGCCGCGCGCTTGGATGCCGAAACGATCGTTGAGCAACTTGACGATGATGTTGTAGTGCAGCCCGTCGATGACAAACGAAATGATGCCAAGCCGGTCATCCCGATGCCCTTCCAGCACCCGGACGCCGGGAATGTCTTTTAACGCCGGCAATAGGAGCGATACGAGCTCCTGTTCGCGGGCGCGCATTCGTTTTATGTTCATTTGCTCTTTCAGCTGGATGGCGAGCGCTGCTTTGATCGTTTGCCAAAACGGCGGCGTTCCCCCGTCTTCCCGCTCTTCGATCGCCTCTACGTATTCGTAATGCCCCCACGGGTCGGTCCAATACACCGTTCCGCCTCCTGGATGGTCAGGCGCCTTTTGGTCATACAGCCGGCTGTCAAAGATGAGCACGCCGGCGCTTCCCGGTCCGCCAAGAAATTTGTGCGGCGAAAAATAAATGGCATCTAGCTGTTCCATCGGGTCATCCGGGTGCATATCGATGCGCACATACGGGGCGGAAGCGGCAAAGTCGACGAAGCAAAGCCCGCCATATTCATGCATCAGTTTCGCCAAGGCATGATACGGCGTTTCGATCCCAGTTACGTTCGAGCAGGCGGTGAATGCGCCGATCTTTTGCGGCCGATCGCGGTAGCGCTCGAGCAGCTCCCGCAAATGGTCAAGATCGACATCCCCGTTTTCTGTCGGACGGACCGCCACGACTTCCGCGATGGTTTCCACCCATGGCAATAAATTTGAATGGTGCTCCATATGGGTGACAAAAACGACTGGCCGCTCCTCATCATGAAGGGACAAGCGGCGCTTCCACCGCTCCGGCACGCGCAAGCCAAGCAGGCGCTGCAGCTTGTTGACAGCCCCGGTTGTCCCCGCCCCTTGCATGATCAAAACATCGCTTTTTTTGGCATGGACGTGTTGTTTGATGAGTTCTTTCGCATAGCGATAGGCAAGCGTCATTTTCGTCCCGGTCACGTTCGACTCGGTATGGGTGTTGCCGACGAACGGGCCGAGTTCACGGGCCATTTTCTCCTCAATCGGGCGATACAGCCGTCCGCTTGCCGTCCAGTCGGCGTAAAGAAGCCGCTGCTCGCCAAACGGGGTGGAAAACGGATGAAAGCGGCCGATCGTTCCGTCGCGAAACGGCTGAAAATACGTCTCGAGCTCACCGCGGCATGTATACACCGCATTGCCGATCACAGCGTGAATGGCCATGTTGATTCCCCCTTTCCGCCATTTCATCTATTTACAAAGTATGTCGCCTTCGGTGGTTCGGTCCAAAAAACGTGGGAAAGTTGAAAATGAAAAATCCGCCGTACAGGCGGATGATATTCCACTCCCTTTTTTACTCCTTTTTTTTGCACGATAACGGCGAAATCGTTTCCCCCACGGACGGCGCAAGGTATTCGGCAAGCATGGTCCGCAAGTCATCGGGCAATGGTTCGCTCGTTTGGGTTTGGAAATTAAAATGGACGACCGCTGCTTCTCCGATGGCGATCAGTCTTCCTGTTTCCTCTTCCATGATGCGATGAATGCATTGAAAGCTTTTATTGCCGATCCGGGAGACATTCGTTTCCACGCGCAATCGTCGTCCGAAGAATCCTTGGTTGATAAAATCGCACTTGGTGGAAGCTAAAATAAAATGCCAGTCGTCCGTTCGCCCGCCGTAACGCAATTCATCAAACAGGCGGGTGCGCGCTTCTTCCAAATAAATAAAATAGCTGATGTTGCTTAAATGTCCGAGCGCGTCTGTTTCACAAAAACGCGGATTGACCGTAATCGTGTGCGTTTTCATTCGTGTTCCCTCTCCCCTTTTTGACGGCAGACACAGCAGTGTGTCTACCAACTAGTCAGTATGTTATTTTTATCATAGCTTGATTCGCTTATGGATGCAACTGTTTTGTTTTTGATATTTGATGATTTAGAACATAGTTTAGATAGAGGTGAGGAGCAGGGAGAGCGAAGCGTTCGCTTCTCCTCACCCGGCCCAAAGCGGAAGCAGCACGTACCCGGCAAGCGACAGCCCGGCGCCAATCAAGGAAATGCGCAGTTTGTATTTCGCATAGTTCATCAAGTCCATATCCATGATGGCGGCTGTCGTGATGGTCGTATCGCCAAGCGGCGAGGCAAACGCGCCGAACGTTCCGCTCGCAAACACCGCGCCGACCGTCATCTCAAGCGGCGCTCCAGTCGCGTGCGCGAGCGTGACGCCAAGCGGCATGAAAATGCCCCATGTCCCCCACGAGGACCCGATAAAATACGCCAAAAACGATCCGGCCAAAAACACTGCCGCGGGCACAAACGTCCCGGGAAGCCATGTCCCAAACGTCGAAGCCACGTAAGCGGTAAAGCCGAGCTCCCCCGCCACCGCGGAGACGGCCCAAACGAGAACGAGCATGCCGATCGGCGCCATCAACTCGTTGCCCCCCGCGAAAAAGTGGTAAATCAACTCCGACAGCGACTGCCTGCGCCATACATAAAACCCCATCGAGAGAAGAAGGGTCACAAACAGCGCCAACAGCATCGCCCATGTTGCATCCGCTTGCGAAAACGCTTCTAGCCAGCCGTGCGCCCCGCGCCGCCGACCATCATAGGCAAAAAAAGCGAACGTCAGCCCGAGCAGCAACGCCAGCGGGACAAAAAGGTGAAGCGGCTCTCCTGTGACAAGGGACAATTCTTTGCGCAGCCCGAGGCCGTGCAATTCGTTTGTTTTCTCCTCTCCTTTTTTCGCCCGCGGCTTGCCGATGCGGATGTTCAGCATCGTCGTCAGCAGCCCGATTATCAGCGCGATAATGGCAAACAGATTGTACGGCAAGCTGCGCAAAAAAACGCCATACGCCGATTCATGAATATCGTTTTGCGCCAGCGCCGCCGCTACAACAGACGTCATAAAGCCGACAAACGCCGTTGCCGCCGGCAGAAGCACGATGATCGGTTCAGTGGACACATCGATGATGTACGCCATCCGGCGCCGGTCGATGCGAAACTGGCGAAGCACCGCCTTCATCACCGGACCGAGGAGCATAATGCGGAACATCGGCATAAAAAACGTCACCGGCACCGTCAACCAAACGAACAACAAAAGCCTGCGCTTCGTGCGGATGCGCCCAGAAAGCTTCTCGACAAACCCTTTGATCCCACCGGTGATTTGCATCATGCCGACAAGCGAGCCGAACAAGTACAAAAACGCCGCCACCTTCATGTGTTCAACATCGCTGAGCGAATGAACAATGGCGGACAGCGCCCGCTCGATGCCGCCAACAAGCGACCGCTCAAGGCAAAACGCCCCGACAAGCAGCCCGGCTATAAGACCGGGCAAAATTTCTTTCAGCCAAATGGCGAGCGGAATGATCAAAAGAAAAGGCAATAGCGACCACCATGTTCCTTCCACACCGGCATCCCCCTTTGCGATCTTGCTGTTAACAAGGATAGCCATAATGCTGTTCGTTTATGATTTTGTTGATTATTTAGAACATAGTTTTGTTTATTAAATGGATCGTCGTCGCCAACATTTTGGCTGATTCTTTCCAATACGTCCCGTCATCGCCATAGCGCGACACGATGCGCGCCTGATCGTGGTTGCACCAAAAGAGCGCATTCCAGCCCCCGCCTTGTTTGTCAACATCTTTCGATGACCACCTTCATTTTTTCGACAATAGTTGTTGTTTTTTTTGCTAACTTCCACTTCTTTTGTTATGTTTTGTCAAGCGGCAGGAAAATCAACGACCGAGTAGGAAAATAAAACATAACGTAAATCAATGCCAAAAGACGAGAAAGGATGAGGAAATGCGATGAAAACCTATACACTCCGCGAAGCAGCGAAAAAAATCGGGACGACCGCCCGCGACTTGAAACAGTGGGAAAAGCAATTCGCTCAATGGATCACCGTTCCCCGCACCAGCCAAGGGGCGCGCATTTATACCGACGAGCTGATCCATCGATTTCGTCAAATCCGTATGTTGCTCGAGGAAGGCCGCCATCCGCGCGAAATCGCGGATCTCATCACCCAGATGAACGGGCGGCCCGCCGATCCACCTGCTCCGGTGGAACCCGATGTGATGGAAGGGGAAATTATTGACGTGCCCCGTTTGTTGCGCCATGGGGCCCCGTACATAGCAGAACAGCTCGTCGCCCGCGTAAAAGACGAGCTCGTCGACGCCGTCAAGCGCGAGGCAGCCGACACCATCCAACAGGCGATGAGGGAGGTCAAAGGGCAACTCGACCACCTCGGCGAGCAGACGAGCGCTGCGGCGGAAACCGTGCGCCGCTCCCTTCAAGACTACCAAGAAGCGTGGCAGCAAAAAACCGAGCAGCTGCACGAACATTTGGAAACGGTCGTCGCCTTTTGCCACGAAGAAAAAGCGAGGCAAGAACAGGAGCGAAAACAGCTCGAACAGCGCATTATCGAGCGGGAAAAAGCTTTCCGGGAACTGGTGCTTTCCTTTCGGCAAACAGCAGCCAACACCAACGCCGGCCGCTCCCGGACGAACAAATGGTGGAAGTTTTGGTAATTCCCGAATGGAAAGGCCGCAATCGAAAAAGGGGCTCCATGAAAAGGAGCGCCCTTTTTCGTTCCCTATTTTGTTGATCAATCTCCAACATGGGCTTGGCGGCAAACAAACGCTGGTTTGAAAGCGCGGGGCTTTCGCCCGCGGTTTTCCGCCCTCAAACAACGCGCGCCGACCGGCAGGCACATCCGAACGGTCCGCCCTCATCCTTCTTCTCCTTTGCCAATCCCCTTCGCCGGTTCTTTCCAGACGTCCACCACTGCTCCCGCTTCATCCGTATCGATGACAAACGAGCCGGTGGCGTAGCGGTCCGACAAGCGAAGCGACGCAGTCTCCACCATCTCCGTCGCCCCTTTTTCCGTCCGCAGCCCGACCGTCCCCTCGCTCTCGCCGACCAAAACCGCTCCGGCCACGCAGTGCGGGTTTGATTTCACTTCGCGCACGATTCGCACACCCCGCTTGGCGCGCGAGGATGGCTCAAACTCGCCTAGCGCCATTTTTTTCACCGCCCCGCGCTGCGTCGCGACAACGAGAAAACCGCGGTCTTCAGGGCGAAGCGGGCAGGCGGCGGCGACAAAGTCTCCTTCTTTTAGTTGAATCCCTTTCACCCCGGCAGCGCGCACGCCGACCAGGCTGATTTCTTCTTCGGCAAACAAAAGTGCATAGCCATCATGCGTCGCCAGCCAAAGGAGGCCGCGGCCGTCCGTCGCATAGACGGCGGCGACCTCATCATCGTCTTTCACATGGACCGCAACAAGCGGGCGCGTGTAGCGCTGCACTTGGTATTGGGAAAGCTCGGTCCGTTTCACCATCCCTTGCCTCGTGACGAAGACGAGCTGTTCGTCCGTCTCAAACGAGGAAACAGGGACAGCGGCGATGAGCTCATCGTCGCGTTCCAGCGGAATCAAGCTTGAAATATGCTGGCCGACCTCTTTCCAGCGGATGTCCGGCAGCGTATGAACCGGGCAATACAAATAATAGCCGCGGCGGGTGAACAGCAAGAGCACATCGGTCGTATTCATCTCGAGCTGGGCGAGCAGACGGTCGGTCTCCTTCATGCCGATGTCCTGACCGTTCGATGCGCTGTACGAACGGTAGCTCGTTCGTTTCACGTATCCTTCCTTTGTCACGGTCACGATCACATCTTCAGCCGGAATGAGCGCTTCAACGTTCACTTTCAGCTCTTCGATCTCCTCTTCAATCGCCGTCCGCCGCTCGTCAGCATATTGCTTTTTCATGGCCTTCAATTCTTTTTTAATGACCGACAACAGCTTGTTCTCATCGGCCAACACCGCGCTCAGCTCGGCGATCGTTTTGTCGAGCTCTTCCGCTTCCTGCCGAAGCGCGGCGATATCGGTGTTTGTCAGCCGGTAAAGCTGAAGCGTCACGATCGCTTCCGCTTGCGCCTCGGTGAACCCGTAGCCCGCCATCAGCCGATCTTTCGCATCGCGCTTGTCACTCGACGCCCGAATCGTCGCGATCACCTCATCCAAAATCGAGAGCGCTTTGATCAACCCGTCGACAATATGCTTCCGCTCGTTCGCTTTTTTGAGCTCAAAATGCGAACGGTTCGTGACGACGTCCTTCCGGTGGGCGATGTAGGCATCCAACAGCTCCGGCAAGCTCATCAGCTTCGGCCGGCGTTCATGGATCGCCACCATGTTGAAGCTGTATGGCACTTGCAAATCGGTGTTTTTGTATAAATAGTTAAGGATCGCCTCGGCATCGGCGTCTTTTTTCAGCTCGATGACGATCGACAGCCCGTTCCGGTCCGTTTCATCGCGGACGTCAGCAATGCCGTCGAGCTTTTTGTCCAAACGAAGCTCGTCAATTTTTTTCACCAAATTCGCCTTGTTCACTTCATACGGCAACTCCGTGATGACAATCTGCTTTTTCCCGCCTCTCGCCTGCTCGATGGCGGCTTTGGCGCGGATGATGATTTTCCCGCGGCCGGTCTCATACGCCTTGCGGATGCCGTCTTTCCCCTGGATGATGCCGCCGGTCGGAAAATCAGGGCCGGGAAGGACGGTCATCAGCTCCTCAACCGTGCAATCCGGCTGGTCGATCCGCATCAAGACGGCGTCGATCACCTCGCCGAGCGCATGCGGCGGAATGTCGGTCGCATAGCCGGCCGAAATCCCGGTCGAGCCATTCACCAACAAGTTCGGAAACATCGCCGGCAAGACGGTCGGCTCCTCCGTCGTATCGTCAAAGTTCGGCACAAACGGAACCGTTTCTTTGTCAATATCGCGAAGCAACTCGGCGGCGATCGCCGACAAGCGCGCTTCCGTGTAGCGCATCGCCGCCGGCGGGTCGCCGTCGAGGCTGCCGTTGTTGCCATGCATTTCAATCAGCACGTTGCGCAGCTTCCACTCTTGGCTCATCCGCACCATCGCTTCGTACACTGACGAGTCGCCATGCGGATGAAAATTGCCGATCACGTTCCCAACCGTTTTCGCCGCCTTACGAAACGGTTTATCGGCCGTGTTGCCATCGATGTACATCGCATACAAAATGCGGCGCTGCACGGGCTTCAGCCCGTCGCGCGCATCGGGCAGCGCCCGGTCTTGGATGATGTATTTGCTGTAGCGGCCGAAGCGGTCGCCAAGCACGTCTTCTAACGGCAATTCCAACAATCGCTCTGCCATCATACCTCTCCTTTCCTACAAGGCATCGGCGCAATCATGGCGGCGTCTTTTCGCACCGCCATCAGCCGATCCACCCTGGCTCTTCCTCAAGCCCAAAGGCAACATGCGTTTCAATCCATTTGCGGCGCGGCTCGACTTTATCGCCCATCAGTGTCGTCACCCGCCGCTCGGCGCGAGCCGCATCTTCAATGCGCACGCGGATCAACGTGCGCGTTTCCGGATTCATCGTCGTTTCCCACAATTGATCGGCGTTCATTTCGCCAAGCCCTTTGTAGCGCTGAATCGTATAGCCGCGGCCCATTCGTTTCGTGATTTCCCGCAATTGCTCATCCGTCCATGCGTATTCGATGACTTCCTTTTTGCCGCTTTTTTTGCTGATTTTATAAAGCGGCGGCAAGGCGATGTACACTTTTCCCGCTTCAATGAGCGGACGCATGTAGCGGTAAAAAAACGTCAAAAGCAACACTTGAATATGGGCGCCGTCCGTGTCGGCGTCGGTCATAATGATCACTTTGTCGTAGTTGACATCATCGAGCGAAAAATCAGCGCCGACGCCGCCGCCGATGGCGTGGATGATCGTATTGATTTCCTCGTTTTTCAAAATATCGCCAAGCTTCGCCTTTTCCGTGTTGATGACTTTCCCGCGCAGCGGAAGGACCGCCTGGAAGCGGCGGTCGCGCCCTTGTTTCGCCGAACCGCCCGCCGAATCGCCTTCGACCAAATACAGCTCGTTTTTTTGCGGATTGCGCCCTTGCGCCGGCGTCAGCTTGCCGCTTAACAGCGCCTCTTTCCCTTTCCGCTTTTTGCCGCTTCTCGCCTCTTCGCGCGCTTTGCGGGCCGCTTCGCGCGCTTGGTACGCCCGGATCGCTTTTTTGATGAGCATCGTGCTTACGTCCGGATTTTCTTGCAGAAAGTACATGAGCTGCTCGGACACCACCGCATCGACGGCCGAACGCGCTTCGCTCGTTCCGAGCTTTCCTTTCGTCTGCCCTTCAAACTGAAGCAAGTGCTCTGGGATGCGCACCGAAACGACCGCGGACAATCCTTCGCGAATATCGGTTCCTTCCAAATTTTTATCTTTTTCCTTGAGCAAACCGACACGGCGGGCGTATTCGTTAAAAACGCGCGTCATCGCCGTTTTCGCACCCGCCTCATGCGTGCCGCCGTCTTTTGTGCGCACGTTGTTGACAAACGACAGCACGTTTTCCGAATAACCGTCATGAAACTGGAACGCAAACTCGACTTCAATGCCGTTTTGCTCGCCAGCAAAATACACAACCGGGTGGAGCACATCTTTCTCCTCATTCAAATAGGCCACAAACGCTTCAATCCCGTTTTCGTAATGGAACACCTCCCGCATGCCGGTCCGTTCGTCAACGAGTTCGATTTTCAACCCTTTCAGCAAAAACGCCGATTCGCGTAGCCGTTCACTCAATGTTTCATAATCGAAGACCGTCGTGCTGAAAATCGTTGGGTCCGGCTTAAATTGAATGATGGTTCCGGTTTTGTTCGTTGTGCCGATTTTCTCTAGCGTCGTCACCGGTTTGCCTCCATGCTCAAACCGCTGCCGGTAAATGAAGCCGTCGCGATGAATCGTGACGACCAGCCATTCTGATAAGGCGTTGACAACCGACGCCCCGACTCCGTGCAGGCCGCCGCTCGTTTTATAGCCGCCCTGGCCGAACTTGCCCCCGGCATGGAGCACCGTCAAAATGACTTCCGGCGTCGGCTTGCCAAGCTTATGCATCCCGACCGGCATGCCGCGCCCTTCATCAAGGACGGTGATGCTGTTGTCTTTATGTATTTGCACCAAAATGTAATTTCCATATCCGGCCAACGCTTCATCGACCGAGTTGTCGACGATTTCATAAACAAGATGATGCAACCCGCGGCTGTCGGTGCTGCCGATGTACATCCCCGGCCGCTTCCTCACCGCCTCAAGCCCTTCTAACACTTGAATGGCATCTTCGTTATAGTCATGTATCGCTTGCTTTGCCACAAGCCCACCCCTTTCTGCCAAAACAAGAACATCTGTTTCTGTTTTATTGTATCATAAAATGACCAGCTGTCCATTGTCTTTTGACACCGCTTGACAAAATCGGACAACGGCGCCTGAAAAACGAAAGGACCATCTTAGAGAAGATGGCCGTTTCGTCAATGGCGCGCTTTGCCTGTTACGGGCGTTTCGTGAGCGCGTGTTCTACTTTAATGCAGCGATCCATAATCACCGTATAGCCTTTTTCCTTTAAAAACGCGTATGCTTCTTCATTGACGACGCCAAGTTGCGCCCAAAATACGTCCGCATCGATTTGCACAAACTCGCGGGCGAGCTCCGGTAAATGTTCGGAACGGCGAAACACATCGACGATATCGACATGTCCTTCGATATCCGTCAGTTTGTCGACCGCTGGAATGCCTTCCCATTCCTCGATCATCGGATTAACCGGAATGATTTCGTATCCGGCGTCTTTCATCGCCTTCGCCACCATATACGACTCGCGCTCGGGATTGTTGGACAAGCCGACAACGGCAATCCGCTTCGCCTTGCGCAAAATGTCGCCGATTTCTTCCCGGCTTGGGTTGACAATGGGCATCGGGTTTCCTCCTTCCCTCTTTGGTTTTGCAGTACTTGTTTCGCGATCGAGAAAGAAAAATCCTTCTATGAGACAGAAAATGGTTTAGCCCTTTTTAACATTGTGCAACAAACGCTAAAACTTTCCCGAACGAAAAATCGAGTAAAGCAGCCAACCAAAAAGAAAAGCGGACACACCTAATCCGATTTCAACAGCAGGAATTTTCCATAGCAGCATCGACTGCCGTCCGAACGATGAAGCGATCATCATGCCAGCCATGACGATGCTCCACGAAAGAAGAACGATGCTAAACGACAGCCGGTTCGTAATCTGATCGAGCTTCTTTAGCAGCGTTTCCAAATCAGGCGCTGTGATTTCCAATCGAAGCTTGCCATGCCGCATCATTTTCGTCCATTCCTTTACGCTGTCCGGCAAGCGAAGCAGCCATTCACCGTAGTCGAAAATCCGTTTCCACGCCGTTTCCGCCACCCGGTCAGGCCGAAGACGCTCTTTCATCAGCTTTCTCCCAAACGGTTCGGCCACATCCATGATGCGAAACTGCGGGTCAAGCGTCTCCACGACCCCTTCGACCGTCAACAGCGCTTTCCCTAACAGCGTCAAATCGCTTGGGATGCGAATGCCATGGCGAAATGCCACCGAAAGCAAATCCTCGACGGCTTCCCCAAGACTGATCTCACCGAGCGGGACGCGGTAGTATTTCTCCCGCAACTCGTCAATATCATCGCGCAATTTTCCTTCATCGACTCCGTCAGGAACAATTCCTAAACCGTAAATCGCACCCAACACCCCATCCGTGTTTTGCCGCATTAAGGCGATGATGAGTGAAGAAAGATGATGTTTGACATGAGGTCGAAGGCGGCCCATCAAGCCAAAGTCAATGAAGGAAAGCGTTCCATCGTCAAGAACAAATACATTGCCAGGATGAGGGTCGCCATGAAAAAATCCATGCTCAAACATTTGTTGAAAGGTTGCTTCAGCCAAACGCTCGGCGATCGTTTTTAAGGAGTGGCCGTTCGCTTTCAACCGCTCGATCTCCCCGAGTTTGATCCCTTCGACATATTCCATCGTGAGCACTGTTTTCGTCGTATAATCCCAAAACACCTTCGGGACATACACCGACGAATCGCCGGCAAACTGCCGTGCAAACCGTTCCGCATGGCGCGCCTCGACTGTATAATCCAGCTCCTGCCGTAATGAACGCGCCAGTTCATCGACAATCTCAGACAATTGGTAAGTTGCCGCCCAATCGAGACGGCGTTCCGCCAGCACGGCCAAATCTTGCAAAATTTCCAGATCCGTCTCCACCCGCGCAGCGATGTGCGGGCGCTGCACTTTCACCGCCACGGCCTGTCCGGAAGGAAGAACCGCCCGGTGCACTTGTCCAAGCGAAGCGGCAGCGAGCGGCATTTCCTCAAATGAACGAAAGAGTGTTTCCAGCGAACTTCCAAACTCCGCTTCGACAATCCGGCGGACATCGGCAAACGGAAACGGCGGAACTTGGTCTTGCAGCTTTTCGAGCTCACTGATGATCGGAGCGGGAATCAAATCCGGCCGTGTGCTAGCAATTTGCCCGAGCTTCACGAACGTCGGGCCGAGCTCCTCGAGCACAAGGCGGAGCCGCTCCCCAACCGTTTTTCCTTCCTTTTTCCCTTGCTCCGCTCTCCATCGCGGCGGCAACGAAAGAAACGACGAAAAGCCGAGCTCATCGACGATCATCCCGAATCCGTGCCGAAGCAAGGAGGCGGCGATTTCGTGGTACCTTCCGATATGGCGCACCCGTTTTCCGATCATCGAGACATCTCTCCTAAGGCGGTAAAAAGCGAGCGGACAGGCCGCATCGGTTTACTGCCCGCTTTGTTCCTTTTCTTCAAGACGGCGGATTCGCTCCTCGAGCTGCCGCACGTCTTCTTTCGTCGCCAAGTCGAGTTTATCGATCACCTGCTTGATTTGCTCGCGTACAAGCCGCTGTACTTCCGCTTTCCGCGCTTCGGTTTGCTGCTTCCATTGATCGATCACTTCCTTCGATTCATCAAGCGACAACTCTCCTTTTTTGACCAACTCATCGATCAATTTTTCCGCTTGTTCTTTGCTGGCGATCGCAAGCCCAAGCCCGAACGCCAATCCTTTTTTCAAAATGCTCATCCTGTTTTCCTCCTTTCCTTCTTTCCTTTATAGTACCATTATTTGGCGGGGCATGTCGAGCAAGCGGCCAAAGAGGAAAATGCGGAAGGTGTTTTCCGTTCGAACCTAGCGTTGCATATCCCACTTCTCGATAAGGAATCCTATCGATGGGCTATCCATTCGTGCAAGGAGGGAGTTCCCATGGCAGAGGAACAACTGCACTACGGAGAAGACTATCGTTTCATACCTGCGACGTCAGCAGCGAGCGGCCTCGGAGTCAGCGTGCTGCCCGATTTGTACTGCCATACGATCCAAATCGTGAACATTTGTCTTGTCGGCCGCCCGGACGACCGCGCGTTTGTATTAGTCGACGCTGGCATGCCGGGATCAGCCGATGACATTGTTTCAGTCGTGGAAGACCGCTTTGGCAGCGGCAGCCGCCCGCAAGCCATTGTTTTAACCCACGGCCATTTTGACCACGTTGGAGCGATTGTTGAGCTTGTCAAGCATTGGAATGTCCCGGTGTATGCCCATCCGGCTGAACTGCCGTATTTGACTGGAAAGGCGAGCTATCCTGAACCTGACGCTTCCGTCGAGGGCGGCTTCATCGCCAAAATATCACCGTTTTTCCCAAATGAACCGATTCAACTGGGCGATCGCGTTCATCCGCTGCCAGAGAACGGCACCGTTCCGCACTTGCCGGAGTTCCGCTGGATCCACACACCGGGGCACACGCCAGGCCACATTTCGTTATTTCGGCCGCGCGACGCCGCTTTAATCGCCGGCGACGCGTTCGTCACCGTCCGCCAAGATTCACTGTATAAAGTGTTGACCCAACAAATCGAAATCAGCGGCCCGCCGCGCTATTATACCATCGATTGGCGCGCCGCCCGCGAGTCGGTGCGCAAGTTAGCCGCACTCTTTCCGTCAGTCGCCATCACCGGACACGGTGCTCCTGTCGCCGGCAAAGAGCTACGTGAAGGGTTGACAAAACTCGCCCGTAATTTTGACCGTATCGCTACCCCTGATTATGGGAAGTACGTCCATTAGGCAAACGGACTATCGTTCCGTGAACGGCTTCTAGTTTTGTTTGAAGCGGAAGTTTCTTTGCTAAAACCACTTTCAAGTAAAAACCAAGGGAGGGTGTCTGAACGGGGGCACCCTTTCGTTGACATGTGAAAGTCAGAGGATTCTCCATGGAGATGGTAGAGCACATTATGCCTTTAGCGACAACGCAAAAAAGACGACAAGAATCATTCTTGTCGTCCATCATAAGTGATGGGCCTAAGTGGACTTGAACCACCGACCTCACGCTTATCAGGCGTGCGCTCTAACCAGCTGAGCTATAGGCCCGCTTATAAGAAATAAAAATGGAGGGGGACGGATTCGAACCGCCGAACCCAAAGGGAGCGGATTTACAGTCCGCCGCGTTTAGCCACTTCGCTACCCCTCCGTAATCGTGATGCCGACTGCAGGACTCGAACCCGCAACCTACTGATTACGATTCAGTTGCTCTACCAATTGAGCTAAGTCGGCATGATAGAAGTAGACCGTGACTCCTTGGCTTCTGTTGTGTCCCTTCCTCTCCCAGCCAATTCGAAGACGCTGGATGCGTCGGGACAACTCGAAGCCGACTCGACGAAGCAGATGCTCGTCTCTACCAATTGAGCTAAGTCAATATTTATGGCGGAGGAGGAGGGATTCGAACCCCCGCGGGCTGTGACACCCCTATCGGTTTTCGAAACCGACCCCTTCAGCCAGACTTGGGTACTCCTCCATAGCTGTTTGGAGCGATGCGGTCGAGAGGACTTGAACCTCCACGGGGTTGCCCCCACTAGGCCCTCAACCTAGCGCGTCTGCCATTCCGCCACGACCGCATACAATGGAGCGTAGGGGATTTGAACCCCTGACCTCTTCGCTGCCAGCGAAGCGTTCTCCCCCTGAACTAACGCCCCATGATGGTGGAGTATACTGGGATCGAACCAGTGACCCCCACGCTGTCAACGTGGTGCTCTCCCGCTGAGCTAATACTCCACGATATTGCCTAGCAGCGACCTACTCTTGCAGGGGCGCTGGCCCCAACTACCATCGGCGCTGGAGGGCTTAACTTCCGTGTTCGGGATGGGAACGGGTGTTTCCCCTCCGCTATCACCACTAGGCAATGGCGACGATTTCTATTATAAAGCAATCCAAAACTTTGTCAAGTTTTTTTGTATCTTTATATTTCAGTTCCTTCAGAATCGGAACGACAATGTAAAATTTACTATAAAAAAATGAAAGAGTCAACCCTCTTTTTCATTTTTTTCGATCTTCACTGTCCCTTTCTCTAAAGTTCTTGTCATCCCCTTCTTTATACGCGTATAATAAAGAAGAAGGAACGTACAATAAAGCAGGGCATTGGCGGCCACCAATGCCCTGTCCATACACAGCCGCTGCAAGAAGCGCAGTGGCCCAAGCCTCGGGCATCGTAACCTACCCTCGCCTCGGCCTAGCAGGGTGGGTTACTTTTTGTCTTTGGATACGGCAATCACCGCGACGATGAGTGACGCAAACGCAATCATGAGCGTCAGCGCATCGGCGATCGTCATCATCAGCACCACCCCCTTTCGTTCAGGGAGTGGCCACTGCCCACCCTGCTGTTCCAAGGAGGAAAAAAGGTGGAACAAGCAAGGCAAACCCGCATTCATGGGCTGTTGTTGCTGATCGTTGCTGCTGTATTCGTTTGGTCGGCCATTCACCCAGCCAGCTACGCAATGGGATATGGTATGCACATTGATTGGGACACTGATTGCCCTATGGCTGCTCTCGAGGTGGCACGACCGGCAGCTTGCGCGGTTGAATGAGCGCTAAATCAAGAAAACAGCGGTTCCCCCTTTCAAAAGGGAGCCGCTGTTTTTATTTCACCTTGTACAAGTAAATCGTCCACGCCGACTCATCGGACGTGAATACACGGTCCAACACGAGTCCATTTTCCGCCGCGTTATCGATCGGAACCGCCGAGAAAATATAGCGGCCGCCCATTTTTTTCAACTGTTCTGTATTCAGCTGCAAGTTCTTCAGCCGCTTCTTCGAATGTTTTGTGAACATGTACCGTTTTCCAAGTTCTTCTGTAAAAATATAGCAGCGCCCGCCCCATTCGTCAAAATATGTGCGGATCGTTTTGCTTTTTTCCAGTTCACGCTCAATGATTTTGCGGAACTCGTATTTATATGACAGCGGATAAAAGTTGTTGTACGTATCGAGCGTGTAAAACCCGTTGTATTGGGCGATGGCGGGGTGAATGCCGATGCTGACGACGCGGTAATCGGCTACGGGAAGCCCGATGTATTCTTTGATTTCTTGGAACTGTTTTTCCGCGTAAAATTGCTTCACCGTCGGCTCGTAGCGGAAGACGATTTCTTCGTTAATCAAAAACACGAAGATCACTTGAGCCGCTAGCAGCCGCTTCGCCCACCTTCTCCCGTTTTCGCTATATTGCCACATGATTTTCAACGCCAGCGCAAACTGCACATAAATGACAAGCGGGCGCAAAAAATGAAAGCGGGCAAAGTTAAACGTGTCTAAAAAATGGAACCGCTCCGTAAGCGGCAGCCACCCTTTATAAAACCAAAAGGCATACCACGCCGACAGGGCGAAATTCAGTCCGAATAGGAAAAGAAATAACCGTTCTTGCTTCCACCGTTTTTTCACGAAAACGAGATACAACGCCACCAACCAGCTTGGCAAAATAAAAAACGTATGCTCGGTCATGACGTGATGGTGGCCGAGGATAAAGTTTTTCCACGTCAAGCGGACGCAATGCCAAAACGACAACCGGGCATGGAAGTACTCATCCCGGCTCGTCGGCTCGTCTTCCCATAAAAACGAGTACACAAGCCGGTACTCGACAAGCAAATACAACAGCGTCATGTAAGCGATGGAAGTCAAAAAACGGATGTTCCACCCCTTCCCGCGCAGCACATCAACAAGCCAAAAAACGCCCATGGCGGCAAGAAAGAAAAAGAACCCGAGCACAAAGCTGGAATAAAACGGGAGAAGCGTGAGCGCGACGTAATGTTTCCACTCCCCCTCGCCTTTCCGGATGCTCAAAAACGCCCAGAGCGCAAGCGGCATGCCGAGCGTGCTTAACATCCCCGACGGCCAAAACAGCGTCAGCGCAAATGCGAGCGCCACGCCGATGCGAACAGCCATCCAACGCGGCTCGGGCAGGAAATGCGTTTTCAACAACAAATACATGCCCAAAAATGCCACCACCCTTGTGATCGTTTGGCTGAGCGCATAAGCAGTCATCGTGGGAAATAACGCGTGCAGCCAGACGATGCCGGTCAACTCCGAACCGAGGGCATTTCTTGACAACTTGCCGTTGGCGATTTGCGGAATGTTCGCGTCAAGCGGCCCGGTGATTTTTCCGCTTTCGGAGAGCACCTTATACCAAGCGATATTGGAATCCAAATTATCGTGGACGCGAATATGGGCGTTCTCGCCAAGGAGAAAGAGCGGGGACACGTAAAGGGCGATGAGGCAAAGTGCCAAAAGGAAAAGCCATCGTTCTCTTTGTTCGGCCATCGGCATCACGCTCCCGCCATAGCTGTTCTTGGCCATGAAATCCCTATTGAATACGATGTGCAATAAGAAGAAAATTATTCCATTCTTACATGACTGTCCTCAATATTGTGATGCATTAAAACCATAGCCAAGTTGCACACGCTTTATTTTCCCCTTATCATGGTATACGTAAACGAATACATAGAAAGGGGAGCACACCATGCCGAAACAACTCCCTCCCGGCCAATTTGAAACCGAAAAATGGCCGATTTTGCATGAAGGGGACGTGTACGAATTTGATGAGGCGACATGGGAATTTCGATTGTTCGGCGAGGTCAAAAAGGAGGTCTCCTTCTCCTATCAAGAAGTGATGGCGCTGCCGAAAACGATTTCCACCGTCGATATGCATTGCGTCACGACATGGTCGAAATTTGATACGACGTTTGAAGGCATCGCCTTCCGCGAGTTTTTGCGCTTTGTGGAGCTAGATCCTGATGTGAAATACGTGAAAATTTACGGATATTTAAACGGCGACCGGTTCGGTTATTCGGCGAACTTGCCGCTTGACGCGCTGATGGGCGACGATGCCTTGTTTGTCTATCGATGGAAAGACAAGCATCACGACTGGCAGGACATCTCGCCGAAGCACGGCTATCCGCTCCGGTTCATCCCGCCGGCGACGTTTTACTTATGGAAAGGGGCGAAATGGGCGTCGGGCATCCGCTTTATGAAGGAAGATGAGCCGGGCTATTGGGAGGAGCGCGGCTATTCGATGACCGCCAATCCGTTTAAAGAGGAGCGGTTTGCCGAGTGGGTGCCGCGGATTCGCTTTTGACAAACGCAAAAAAAGCGAGGGAAAAACCCTCGCTTTTTGTTCCTCAAGCGGCTTGGCGAGATGCCGCCTGTTTGTCAAGCCAAGCACGAAGGCGCCAAAAGAGAAGCTGAAATACGATGGCCGCCATCGCTCCTTTGACGGCGTTAAACGGCAAAATCGCCGATACCACCAACGCCTTCGCTTCCGGCGCGCTCATCTGCGGAGCGCCGAGGAAAAGCGTGTACGCCGGCAGAAAGACGTAGTAGTTGAGCACGCTCATGACGAGCGCCATCGTCACTGTTCCCGCCGCCAACCCCAGCAGCAAGCCTTTTTTCGATGCGGCTTTCCGATAAATATAGGAAACCGGCAAAAGGAACGCCACCCCGGCAGTGAAGTTGGCGATCTGGCCGACCGGAACGCCGGTCGCGCTGCCGACGAACACGTAGTTCAGCACGTTTTTCAATAGTTCGACCGCCACACCGGCGAGCGGGCCGTACAACAAGGCGGCGATGAGCGCCGGGATGTCGCTGAAGTCAACAAGCAAAAAGTTCGGAAACGGCGGCAGCGGAAAGTTGAGCATCATCAGCACATGCGCCATGGCGCCCAACACTCCGATGCTGACAAAGGCGCGGATGGAAATGCGTTTCATCCTATTTCGCGCAGGAGACTCCCACTTCAACGACCAAAGGGAGTAAGTGGGAGAGGAATGCGCGTTCCCCCTTTCTTTTGTGTATGATATAATAAAGGCGTGGAGAAAACCGTTCAATAAAGGCACTCCAATCACGGCTACTCGATGTATGGAGTTGGTTACAGGAAACGTTGTAACCGTAAAACATCGAGCGTAGGTCCGTCTGTTGTGTGTGGAAGCCAAGTACTGCCAACAGACACACCGAGAGAATCGGTAACGATGCAGGCATGACCTGCGTCGTTGGGTAGTCGTCAACCTGCCCCCTGATGCAACCCCAAGTCAAGGAAGGAGGACGAAGTCCGTTTGCACTTCTGGGGAGTTGCAAGCCCCCACTTCAAGCGTTAGCTAAGTGGGGGTAGTTGACCCTCACAAGAAGAAGGCTGCCGCTGCGAGCGCCAACAAAAACTCCCTTAAACCGAACAAGGCTTAAGGGAGAAAAAGGGTGTGCGCAACTAGACGTTCGCATGCGCCAAAACGAACGCCGGCAAACCTTCATCTTCTCCCATCCAGACTATACTGTCGGCTCCGGACTTGCACCGGATCCTGCCTTGCGGCTCGCGGGCTGAGAGGCGAAGCGCCTCATCACCGCCGGTCGGGAATTTCACCCTGCCCCGAAGATGAATCGTTTTTCATTTTTAATTATTCTGATGAGTTTAGCATACAATACTGTTTTCAATTTGTCTATGTTTTTTGCTCACAGCTTGATTATTCCCGCATCGAAAGCGAATCTCCCGGTTCAAGCACCGGTGGGGCGACTTGAACCAAATCGGCGTATTTCAATCCCGTCCCCGTGTTGAGCACGACGACCGTCTCCCCGTCGCGAATCCAGCCGCTCTCGCGCAATTTTCGGACCGCCGCAAACGCCGCCGCTCCTTCCGGGCAAACGAACGCCCCTTCGAGCTCCGCCACCGTCCGCTTCTCGGCCAAAATCGCCTCATCGCCAATGGTTTGACGCCCAATTCCTTCGCTTTCGAAATCCCAACCGCCTCGCCGGCCGCGGAAAACTCGCGCGCCGCATGGCGCTCCCTCTTTCCCTGGTGGAGATCGCATATGATAAAATAAACACGGAACCGCTCCGCTGCATTGGAGAAGCGATTCGCGCATTCACCCAACACTCATACATAAAAAGGAGATGAACAAATGAAACAAGAATTGATCGAACGCTTCATCCGCTACGCGAAAGTGAATACCCAGTCCGATCCAGAAAGCAGCACATGCCCGTCGACTCAAGGGCAATGGGAGCTGGCGAGAATGCTCGTCGAAGAGCTGAAGTCGATCGGCATGGAAGACGTCACAGTCGACGAAAACGGCTACGTCATGGCGACGCTGCCGGCCAATACGGACAAAAACGTGCCCGTGATCGGCTTTTTGGCTCATATGGACACCGCTCCGGAGTTTACGGGAGCCAACGTCAACCCGCAAATCATCGAACAGTACGACGGTGGCGACATCGTGTTGAACAAAGAACAAGGCATCATCTTGTCGCCAAACGATTTCCCGGAGCTCGCCGGCTACAAAGGGCATACACTGATTACAACCGATGGGACGACGCTGCTTGGCGCCGATGATAAAGCCGGAATCGCCGAAATTATGACCGCGATGAACTATCTCATCCAACACCCGGAGATCAAGCACGGCAAAGTGCGCGTCGCCTTTACCCCGGATGAGGAAATTGGCCGCGGGCCGCATAAATTTGACGTTGCCAAATTCGGCGCCCAATTTGCCTACACGGTCGACGGCGGGCCGCTTGGCGAATTGGAGTATGAAAGCTTTAACGCTGCCGAAGCGAAAATCACGATTAAAGGCAAAAACGTCCATCCGGGCACAGCGAAAGGAAAAATGATCAACTCGATCAAAATCGCCATGGAGTTCGAGCAGCAGTTGCCAGCCCATGAGGCGCCGGAACATACGGAAGGATATGAAGGGTTTTACCATTTGCTTTCGTTCCAAGGCAGTGTAGAGGAAACGAAGCTTCATTACATCATCCGCGACTTTGACCGCGAACAGTTTGAGGCTCGCAAAGCGAAAATGAACGAGATCGCGGCTTCGCTTGCGCAAAAATATGGAAACGACCGAATCACTCTCGAAATCAACGACCAATATTACAACATGCGCGAAAAAATCGAGCCGGTGCGCCACATTGTTGACATCGCCCACGAAGCGATGACGAACTTGGGCATTGAACCAAAGGTGAAACCGATCCGCGGCGGTACAGACGGGTCGCAGCTCTCCTACATGGGGCTGCCGACGCCGAACCTTTTCGCCGGCGGCGAAAACTTCCACGGCCGCTACGAATACATTTCCGCCGATACAATGGTGAAATCGGCCGAAGTGATCGTGGAGATCATCAAGCTGTTCGAGCAAAAAGCATCTTGATCTACGGAAAACCTTTCTTGAACGATCTTTTTTCGATCGTCCAAGCACAAGCGGCTGCAAGCCCGCCCGTTAGGAGTAAAGAAAAGGTGTCCCGAGTCTTTTGGGGACACCTCCGCCTCCCGCTGTTTCAAATAGGCAGCCAAATAATCAGCCCGTCCGAACGCGAAGAAAAGCGGGACGGCAAGGCGTCTATCCAAACGACTGATCGCCGTTATTCGTTCGAACACAAAAAAGGTGTTCCGCCAACGATCGGAACACCTTTTTCATCGTTTTGCCATTCCGTGCTATGCCACGCGAAACAAACATGAACGCCACGTTCTTTTCTTTGGTTAGATCGTCTCCTTCCCGCGCACGCCGTTGATCGAATAGCTCGCTGTAATGGCGGCATTTAACGAATGGGAAACGGAACAATATTTTTCTTTTGACAACCGAATGGCGCGGGCGACTTTGTCTTCCGGCAAATCGCCTTCGAGCGCATAATGAATATGAATGTCGGTAAACCGCTTCGGGTGGTCATCGGCGCGCGTTCCTTCGACTTCCATCGAAAACGCGCGGACGTCAAGCCGCATTTTCCGCAAGATTAAAACGATGTCAATGCCGGTGCAGCCGGCCAAGGCGTGAAGCAACAGTTCCATCGGCCGGGCGCCGGAATCGTTGCCGCCAACGTCTTTCGCGGCGTCGATCGGAATGGTGACGCCGGAAGCGCTTTGGCCGCTGAATGACATGTTTCCGTTCCACGTGACGGTCGTTTTCATCACAGCCGCTCCTCTCTTCTCTGCGTTTGCTGCGGGACGAATGAACTCGTCCGTCCCTGCCTGCTTTTCAGTTTACCGGTTATCATGTGGAAATGCAAAACAACCGCTTTTCTTCATTTCCAGTCTACCGTTTTAACCGGCGCATGATAAAATAGAAACATGCACAAACTTGTTGAGTAAAGGGTGTTTGATTCGATGACCGCACTCATTTTGCTTCTTGCTTATCTTCTCGGCTCGATTCCGTTTGGCCTTCTTGTCGGAAAAATCGGCTACGGGATCGACATCCGCGAACATGGAAGCGGCAATCTCGGGGGAACGAACACGTTCCGCGTGCTCGGGGCGAAAGCGGGCACGATCGTCATTGTCGGGGATATGTTGAAAGGAACGCTGGCGGCGAGCTTGCCGATGTTTTTTTCCGTCCCCGTGCATCCGCTTTTGGCCGGAGCGGTGGCAGTCGTCGGCCATATGTATCCGGTGTTCGCCAAATTCCGCGGCGGCAAGGCGGTGGCGACATCGGGCGGGGTGATGCTGTTTTATTCGCCGTTGTTCTTTTTGTCGCTCATCGCCGTGTTTCTTGTCGTCTTGGCTGTTTCACGCTACGTCTCGCTGTCATCGATGGCCGCGGCGCTGTATGCGGTCGTGTACACCGTCTTTTTCACGGACGACATTCCATTGACGGTGGCGGTGTTGTTGCTGGCTTCGTTTATCTTTTATCGTCATCGCGCCAACATCAAGCGCATCTTGAACAAAACGGAGCCAAAAGTGAAATGGCCAAGCAAACGCTCATGACGACGGACGGAGAAAGGAGATTTGCTGCGTTGAGATTGCCGGAAGCATTTGTCGCGAAAATGAAGAAGCTGCTTGATGAAGAAGCAGACGAGTTTTTCGCTGTGTATGAAAACGAAAAAATCAACGGCTTGCGCGTCAATCCGTTGAAAACCGACCCGGACGCATGGGTCAAAACGGCGCCCTTTTCCCTTTCCCCGGTGCCGTTTTGCCCGACCGGGTTTTATTATGAACCGGACGAACAGCCGGGAAAGCATCCGTACCATGCGGCCGGCCTGTATTACATTCAAGAACCGAGCGCGATGGCGGCCGCCGAGGCGCTGCAGCCTGAGCCGGGGGATACGGTGCTTGACTTGTGCGCCGCCCCTGGCGGGAAAACGACCCAGCTTGGCGCGATGATGAAAAACAGAGGGCTGCTTGTCGCCAACGAAATCCACCCGAAACGGGTCAAAGCGCTTGCAGAGAACGTCGAACGGTTCGGCTTGACGAACACCGTCGTCGTCAATGAAGCTCCCGAAACGCTTGCCGAGCGGTTTCCCGGCTTTTTTGACAAAATTTTAGTGGATGCTCCGTGCTCGGGGGAGGGCATGTTCCGGAAAGAAGAAGAGGCCGCCTCGTTTTGGAGTCCGGCCTATGTGGAAGAATGCGCGGCAAGGCAGCGGCGCATTTTAGAAAGCGCCTATGCGATGCTGAAAGAAGGCGGCATTCTTGTCTATTCAACATGCACGTTCTCTCCGGAGGAAAACGAGCAAACGATGGAATGGCTGCTCGAGACGTACGATGATTTGCGGTTGCTGCCGATTGCGAAAATCGGCGGCATCGAGCCGGGACGGCCGGAATGGACGAAAACCAATCGATCCGATCTCGTCCACGCCGCCCGCCTTTGGCCGCATCGCCTCAAAGGGGAAGGACATTTTGTCGCCAAGCTGCAAAAACAGCGGCCGACTCCACCTTGGAGCGGGCGGTGGGCGAAAGCGAACGCGCCAAAAGCGGCCGTCCGATTGTACCGCCAATTTGAACAGCAATCGTTGCAAACCGTGCAGCACGGAACAATCCTCTCGTTTGGCAGCCATTTGGCCATGCTCCCGGACCGATGCCCGGATTTGTCCGGCTTGAAAGTGGTGCGCGCTGGCCTTCATCTTGGCGAGGCCAAAAAGGAGCGGTTTGAGCCGAACCATGCGCTCGCCTTGGCGCTGCGAGCGGACGAAGCGAAGCACGTGCTCGACTTATCAAGCGACAGCCGGGAATGCCTGCAGTATTGGCGCGGCGAAACGCTGTCCACCGGCGGCGACCGCGGCTGGCTGCTTGTGACGGTCGACGGGTTTCCATTCGGCTGGGGAAAAGAAGTCAAAGGGACGGTGAAAAACTTTTATCCGAAAGGGCTGCGTCTGATCTAACGGCGGGGCCGCACGAGGCTGGAACGGCCAAAAAAAGGGGCTGACCCAAAACGCGAATGCGTTTTGGGATCAGCCCCCACTTTTTTGCCTCAAATATAGAAGAATCGCCCTTTTTTCTGGTAGAATAGAGTCACCAAAACCACTACCACCGAAAGAAGGGCGATTCTTTTATGAAACATGATCATATTTCCTTTAAAGAGTATACCATGGACAACCTCTCTTTGCCAAGCAACATCGCCGATCTCATTCCACGGGATAACATGGCCCACGTGGTTCATGAGATGGTTGAACGCATCCCGATGGAGACGTTTCTTGCTTACTACAAAGGAGGGGGCGCCTCCGCCTATCATCCGAAAATGATGACCAAAATCCTCCTTTACGCTTACACCCAAAAAATGTATCATGGCCGTGAGATTGCACGGCAGCTCGAAGTCCACCTTCCCCTCATGTGGCTAAGTGGATTTCAAAAGCCGGACTTCCGCTCCATCAATCGGTTTCGTTCGGAGCGGATGAAAGACCTGATTGACGACCTGTTCCGGGAAATGATCACGCTGCTCGTGGCCGACGGCTATGTCAAGATGGAAGATTATTTTGTGGATGGAACGAAAATTGAAGCGAATGCCAACCGGTACACCTTCGTTTGGCGCAAATCGGCTGAGAAGTACCAGGAGAAACTCCAAGCCAATGTCGATCGGCTGATTGCCCAGATCGAGGCGATCGTGGAAGAAGAAAAGGCGGAAGACATCGACCCTTCGCCGGCCTTTACGTCAGAAGAAATCCGAAAGAAAACCGAGGAGTGGGAAAAACGGTTGGAGGCCGAGCCGGACAACCAACCGTTGAAGAAGGCCATCAAGAAGATGAAGGAGGACTACTTGCCCCGCAGTGAAAAGTATGAACACCAACTCCATGTATGCGGGGATCGCAACAGCTATTCCAAGACCGATGTGGATGCCACCTTCATGCGGTTGAAGGAGGATCACATGCGAAACGGCCAGCTCAAGCCGGCCTATAACGTACAGGTGGGTTCTTCCGGCCAATTTATTTTGGGGTATTCCCTTCATCAGAGGCCGGGCGACACTCGTTGTCTTCTCCCGCATTTGGAGACCGTTCGAGAGAAGTACGGCGTGGAACCCGAACGTTTGATCGCTGACGCGGCTTATGGCTCGGAAGAGAACTACGTGAAGCTGGAAGAGAAGCACATATCGGCCTTGATCAAGTACCATACGTATGAGAAGGAGAACACGCGCAAGGTCAAGAAAAATCCGCATCATCAGCAGAATTGGACCTATGTGGAAGAAGAAGACGTTTGGATTTGCGCCAATGGGAAAAAGCTGGTTCGCACCGGAACTTCGAAACAGACCACGGAATCAGGATACACCTCGGTCACCCGACACTACCAATGCCATGAATGCGAAGGATGTCCGTTCCGTTCGGCCTGCACGACTTCCAAGTATGGACGAACCACGCAATGGAACCCCGTCTATCATGAACAAAAACAGAAAGCCCGCGAACGGTTGGAGAGTGAAGAAGGGCAAGCCCGATACCGCCAACGCCAAACCGACATTGAGAGTGTATTTGGGCAAATCAAACAAAATCGCGGGTTTCGTCGCTTTGTCCTGCGAGGCCTCCAAAAAGTTTCCATCGAATGGGGGCTGGTTTGTGCTGCCCACAATCTTCTCAAAAAAGCCGCTAGGGACAAGCAATTGTCCTTGGTGGCGTAAATGAGGGGGAGAACAGAGTCGGAATTTTGTTCCGTTTGGTAAAATATACAAAAACCAGAGAGGGCTGACTCCAAAAGTCCGCTTTTTGGCGGACTTTTGGGTCAGCCCCCTTTTTCTTCCAAATAGACGCCGACAAGATTCACGATGTTGCACGGAAACGTTGACGTCAACGTTTTTACCGCGGACGGTTTGTCGGGATCGTTAAGGTAAATACGATTTCATCGGCCGCCAAATCGATTTTTTTCGCCGCTACTTGATACCCGTTGCCAAAACGAATCTCATGGAGCGCCACATAAATGCGGGCCCGTCCCGGATCGATGATGACTTCATCCGGCAGCGGCGCATGCTTTTGCAAGTAGCGAAGCACGTACGTCACCGGCAGCTTCCAGTCGCCGAGCGAAATGACCGGTTCGACAAGTTCGACGTTCCCGCCTTTCACGACTTTCGGCACAAACGAGACGACGAGCTCGACGTTGCGCCCAAAGATCGGAATTTCACTCGAGACGTAAACGCGGTCGGCGAGCCAAACGTCATAGCGAAGCGGATGGTCTTTCGTTTTTTCCGCCAAATAATCGTTAATGACAGCGTTCAAGTGCGCTTTTTTGGAGTACACCGTAAACGAAGCCCCTTCCACATCCAGGCGCTCCGGCCGTTTCACCGGCGGAGACGGCTGCAGCAGCCAAACAGCGGCAAGAATGAGCACAACAGCATTCACAGCCGCCAAAACGAAAAACGATCGTTTCCAATTCATTCTAACATACTCCTTATGCTGCTTCATTTCGTTTCCATCAGTTCGCCCACCACTCTTTTCGCGCATCGAGCGACTCATACACCCGCACTGCCATTTGCGCATATCCCTCGGCGTTCGGGTGAAATTCATCGCGGTGAAGCAAATCATCGCGGTTGGCAAACATGTCTTGAATATCCACAAAGATCGTGCGCGGATAGCGGGAAACCACTGCTTGGCTTGTGCGGTTCCATTCGGCGATGACATCATCGATTTCCGGGATGTTCGGCAACGTGGCGGAAAACGGATTGTACAAACCGATCAGGACAACGACCGCATCCGGGTTGATCGTGCGCAACAACATCAACAAATGATCGAGCCGCTCGGCAAATCGTTGGCTCTCGTTCGCAAACCGCTCGTACGATAAGTCAAAAAAATGAGCGCGGACGACATTCATCACATCATTGCCGCCGATCGTGATCATGACGATATGAGCCCGCTCAAGCTCCGCCTGATGGGCGCGAATAACCGGTTCAAGTTCGGTGATGCGCCGGCCGCGCTTTCCGGCATTCGTGACGGTCACCGTCCGCACCCCATCCTCCGCCGCCAAAAGCGGGACAAGGCGGCCGACATAGCCGCCTTTCCTTTCACCGTCTCCGACTCCTTCGGTCAATGAATCGCCTAACGCGACGAGGTGAATGTCTTTCGGCAACGGCTTCGCTTCTGGCTGGCTGACGGCGGTTTCATGCGGGCGGTCCGGCTTCCCGCCGGCCGGGAGCACCGTGCACCCGGCAAGCAACACCCCCACCATGATGAGCCATCCCCATCGCATCATGTGTGACACCTGCCTTTTGCCGCAACAAGGGGAAAGAAAAGAAGGCAAAAAGGCGGTAGCCGTTTTTGCCTCATTGCGACGACTGCAAAATTTCAATATGCTCTAAAATCGTATCGTACGGCACATCTTGCACACCGCTGTACGTCTGAACCACTTTTCCGTCCGGCCCGACTAAATAAAAGCTTGTGCCGTGGATGACTTGGTCATCGCCAGCCGGCTTTTGCACCATCGTTTTAAAGCTTTTTTGCGCCAACTCGCTGATCTCGGCCGGGCTGTATCCAGTCAGCAAATGCCAGTTTGCTAGATCATCTGTAAATTGCTTCGCATACGCCGCCAGTTTTTCCGGCGTGTCAACTTCCGGGTCGACACTGAACGAAACAAATTCAACATCGAGCCCCTTTTCTTCCGCCTTCTCTTTCAGTTTGGCCATGTGGGCGGTCATCGGCGGACACACCGTTTCGCAATTGGTAAAAATAAAATCGGCGACCCACACTTTTCCTTTCAGATCGCGAAGTCCAAACGGCTTGCCGGTCTGATCGACAAACGTAAAGTCAGCGACCGGCCAGTTTTTGGCATCCGGAATTGTTTTTCCGCACGCGGCAAGCAAACAAACGGCTGCCATCATCATGATTCGTTTCCACATCCACTGCTCGTCCCTTTCATCCTGTATCGCTTTGTTTCAAACTGCGCCCGACCCCTTGTGCTCCCCTTCTTCCGTATAATACATCAGCGCAAGCGCGCCGGGTCCGGTATGAATCGAAATAACCGGCGTCGTTTCAACAATGTCAACCGGCACAGAACCGATCGCCTCAGCGACTGCTTCTCTCAGCCGCTCCGCCCAGCGCCTGGCATCGGCATGGGCAATGGCGACCGCGCGCACCGGCGCTTCCGCCTTCTCCTTAACCAACCGGCCCGCTAAATCGGCGATGGCTTGCGAAAAGCTGCGCACGTTCGACACCGGTGTATACAGCCCGTCAACAAGCGCAGCGATCGGCTTGATGCGCAGCAACGAGCCGACGAGCGCTTTGCCGCGGCCGATGCGGCCGCCTTTCGCTAAATGATCGAGCGTATCGAGCACCACATACAGCCGCGTACGACGGCGCACGTCGTCTAAGCGCCGGATGATCTCGTCAACGCTTCGACCCGCCTTCGCCAAGCGGGCGGCTTCAAGCACTTGGAATCCAAGCGCATACGAAATGAATTGGGAATCGACGACCGTCACGTTCGCTTTGGTCAGGGCCGCCGCATGCTCAGCCGAACGGACCGTGCCGCTCAGCTCGCTGGCCATATGGATCGATATGATCTCGCTTCCGTCCGCCCCGAGCCGGTCATAGACAGCTAGAAACTCACCGACCGACGGTTGCGAGCTTTTCGGCAGTTCACGCGCTGCCTTCATCTTCGCCATAAACTGCCCTGGTGTGATCGTCACCCGGTCGACAAACGCCTCGCCGTCAACCGTCAAATGAAGCGGAACGACTTCAATGCCGTGCTCGGCGAGCACCGAAGACGGCACATCAACCGTTGAGTCGGTTACAATTTTGATTGGTTTCATTCGCTCACTCCTAATACTGATGATCTCGTTTCCATTATATAATGAAACCGGCAAAAATCCTACCTAAAAACGTCCATGAGCAAGCTCGGCTCATCCCCAAGCAGGAACATCGCCCATTATGAACGATACCGGCAGAAAAAAAGTTGTTTTGCCGCCAAGGGCAAAACAACAACAGTCATGCATTATGCTTTAACGCCGTTTCTTTAAAGATCTGTTCATATACAGGCCATTTCAGCACTTTCTTCAAATGTTCGCGGAACGAATACACAGAACGGCTCGTTCTCGATCGGTACACCTTTGCAATAAACGCCTCCAAGCGCAGTTGGACCATGAATCGGTATGTGTTCTCTTCCTCCAATACTGGAATTTCGATAATCTTGACCTTCTGCCCATACGCGTTTTGAAACTCGAGGCTTTTGAATAGCAAAATATCAATCCTCTTTTTCACCGATTTACTTTTATTATACACCAATCCGGTGAAAAAGTATGTCGGAATGCGGCGAATTTGTTCCGACTTTTTTCGTCAAATCAATAGATGGAACAAGTTCGGGTCTTTGTTGACCTCTTGGAACGGGAAACCTTTTTTCTTCATCCGCTCGATGAGCGGTGCGTAGTCTTCGCGCCGTTTCAGCTCGATGCCCACAAGCGCCGGTCCGCTTTCTTTGTTGTTTTTCTTCGTGTATTCAAACCGGGTGATGTCATCCGTCGGCCCAAGCACTTCATCCAAAAACTCGCGCAGCGCCCCGGCCCGCTGCGGGAAGTTGACGATGAAATAGTGCTGCAGCCCTTCGTAAATCATCGAGCGCTCTTTGATTTCCTGCATCCGGTCGATGTCGTTGTTGCCGCCGCTCACCACGCAAACGACCGTCTTGCCTCGGATTTGTTCCTTGTAAAACTCGAGCGCGGCAATCGGCAGCGCCCCAGCCGGCTCGGCGACGATGGCATTTTCGTTGTACAGCTCCAAAATCGTCGTGCACACTTTCCCTTCTGGAACGACGACGATGTCATCAAGCACCCCGCGGCATAAGGCAAACGTTTTTTCCCCGACCGTTTTGACGGCGGCGCCGTCCACGAACTTGTCAATCTCCTCAAGCGTGACGACACGTCCATGCTCGAGCGCCGTTTTCATCGATGGGGCGCCGGCCGGTTCGACGCCAATCACTTTAGTGGACGGGGAAATGCTTTTCACATACGTCCCCAGCCCAGCCATCAATCCGCCGCCCCCGATGCTGGCAAACAAAAAGTCAATCGGCTCATCGCAGTCGTTGAGCACCTCGACGCCAATCGTCCCCTGTCCGGCGATGACGTATTCGTCATCAAACGGATGGATGAACGTCCGCCCTTCCGCCTCGGCGCACTTCACCGCTTCGTTGTAGGAATCGTCAAACGTGTCGCCGACAAGCACGATCTCAACCATGTCTTTGCCAAACAGCTGCACTTGCGACACTTTTTGCCGCGGCGTCGTCGCCGGCATATAAATTTTCCCATGCACGCCAAGCGCTCGGCATGAATAGGCCACCCCTTGGGCATGGTTGCCGGCGCTGGCGCATACCACCCCGTTTCTCCGCTCCTCATCCGTTAAATGCTTCATCCTGTTGTACGCCCCGCGCAGCTTAAACGAACGCACGACTTGCAAATCCTCGCGCTTTAAGTAGACATTGCATTCGTAGCGCTCGGATAACAGCGGATTTTTTTGCAGCGGCGTATGGAACACAACATCCTTCAACGTATGATACGCGATCAAAATGTCCTCGACGTATACTGCCCCTTGCTTCCGTTTCAGCTGTTGTTCCATGTTCTCGTTCCCTTTCTTTTCTAAGTTGTCTTTGATTTGTAGATTATATCACAAATTCGTAAAAAGAAAAGGGAATTTTCGAAAAGTTTTTGAGTGAAGAGGGGCTGGCTCGCGATTATCGCGATAATCCCGCTTTACCGGACGCTTCCACGGTCCTAGCTTGACGTCATCGGATGAGCTTCTAGAAACCTCTTCCACTCGGCCAATACAGGCACAGCGAACGGCTCGTTCATGCGCAAGCGGACCGAAAAAACGACCGGCGCTATGTCCGGTCGTCCTCTTTTTTAAACTCTTCTTCCTCGGCAAATTCCGTTGCCCATCTTCCTTCATCATACCAGCGGTGCTCTTCTTCCCTCCTTGCCTCTTCGAGAACATGGCTTTCCATATACAAGTGGAAAAACGCTTCAACCGCCCCGATCGCCAAGGCGCTGAAAAATGCGCCGTATGCCATGTTGACGGACGGGGCAATGAGGGCAAAGCTGGACGGCCAAATCAACAAAAAGGAAAGCGGCACGTCAAGTGCGGCAGCAACAAAATGGCCGACGCGCGGCAAGATGAACACATCGCCGATGACGTAAGACACGAGCGCCGTGATGACCGTCATGAGCGAAATCAACGAAAGCGGGGCGTTGAAGATCGTAAACATGGAAAATAAGACGACGCTCCAAGCGGCGAGCTTGACGATAAAAGGAACGATATGCTTCATTTGTCTTCCTCCATTTCCATTGTTGGGTCTTACTTGTTATCGTTCCTTGTTCGCCCCGCTTCTATGCAAAAAGACGCGCCCAGCCAAAAGCTAAGCGCGCCCTGTTTTTCGCTCATAAATGAGAAAGGCGTGATCGTATCGGTTTTTTTCATCGATCGTTCCTTGCGTATATGAAACGATCTCCCACTCTTGCTCGGAAATCGGCGGATAAAACGTATCGCCAGGGAACGAGGCGAAAATTTTCGTCACATACAGTCGGTCGGCAAGCGGCATCGTCGCCTGAAACAGTTCCGCTCCTCCGATGATAAACACCTCTTCATCGTTGCGGCCGGCGGCCCACTGTTTCACCTCGTCGAGCGAGTGAAGCACAAGGCAGCCTTCCGGGCGAAACGAACGGTTGCGCGTGACGACGATGTTTTCCCGGCCGGGAAGCGGCCGGCCGATCGCCTCAAACGTTTTTCGCCCCATCACGATGGCATGCCCCATCGTCACCCGTTTGAAATACGCCAAATCAGCCGGCAAATGCCAAGGCAAACCGTTGTCTTTGCCGATCACC
The DNA here is from genome assembly GCF_050994965.1 of Geobacillus lituanicus. Lineage (NCBI taxonomy): Bacteria > Bacillati > Bacillota > Bacilli > Caryophanales > Anoxybacillaceae > Geobacillus > Geobacillus lituanicus. Next base: position 1,932,296 of record NZ_CP194773.1, on the reverse strand, counting down.
CGGTTTTCATCCATCGCCACAATGTGCGACATCATCGCGCTCTCCCCTTCACACCGCCACCGGCGCTTTAATCGCCGGATGCGGATCGTAGCCGACGATTTCAAAGTCGTCGTATTCATAGTCAAAGATAGATGGCGGCTTCCGTTTGATCACGAGCTTCGGCAGCGGGCGCGGCTCGCGCGTCAGCTGCAGTTTCGCTTGTTCCAGATGATTTTTGTACAAATGGACGTCGCCGCCGGTGAAAATGAGTTCGCCGACATCGAGGTCGCACTGCTGGGCGATCATATGCGTCAACAACGCGTAGCTCGCGATGTTAAACGGCAACCCTAAAAACGTATCAACGGAGCGCTGCTGCCACATGCATGACAACCGGCCGTTGGCGACGTAAAACTGGAAGGCGTAATGGCACGGCGGCAGCTTCATCTCGTCCAATTCCGCTACATTCCAAGCGCTCACCAGCAGCCGGCGTGAATGCGGATTTCGTTTGATCTCTTCGACAACCCATGCGATCTGGTCGATGGTTTTCCCGTCTGCTCCCTTCCACGAGCGCCATTGCGCGCCGTAAATCGGGCCGAGATCGCCGTTTTCGTCCGCCCACTCGTCCCAAATCGTCACGCCATTCTCCTGCAAATAGCGGACGTTCGTATCGCCTTTTAAAAACCAAAGCAGTTCATAAATGATGGAGCGGATATGCAATTTTTTCGTTGTCACGAGCGGAAATCCATCTTGTAAGTTGAAGCGGAGCTGGCGGCCGAACACCGACAGCGTGCCGACGCCCGTTCGGTCTTCTTTTTCGACGCCGTTTTCCAAAATATCCTCCAAAAGCTGTAAATATTGCCGCAATGTCCTCACCTCACGCTCTATCATACCATAAAGCAACGCATGGTGAACCACTTGTCCGTGAACTACCCCCACTTAATTTTCTAGCGAAAATTTGAAGTGGGGGCTTCCAAAGAAGTTTGACTGCTTCAAGCAATCCTTATTCTTTGAGGCGTGTCCACTTCGCCGCTAGAGCATAAGACACTCAGGTCTACAGCTTTACTTTTCTTTAAGATGTTTAATGCGCCATTGACATCAGCATTAATTAGTTTGCCAGACTTTGTTCGATACAAGCCGCGCTTAATACGTTTGCCGCTGAACTTATATTCTTTTGGATTGTCGGCATTATATTCAGGAATCTCATCGCCGTCAAAAAAGCTGGCTTGAGACGTATAGGATTCTTCCTGTTTCAAGAATTCAATGCCGTAAAATTCACAAAGATATTCTAGTTTTTCTTTTATGTTACCGAGAGGAATATTGACAAAGTTTTGATTTGTCTTTTTTCCTAGATTCATATTGCGTTGCCATGTTTCCGCATAGCCAATGACAAGTTTGCCAATTTGATTTTCAATACAGTAGTTAATGATGTAACGGCAAGTCTTGTTGATATAATCATTCACTTTATTATTGCGATTCATAGCAAGCAAAGCCTGTTTACGAGTGGTGCCTTTGATTTTTTGCTTATCTTTTATGCTTTGAAGTCTGGCATTTTCTTTGTTAAACCATTGATTTATACTTTTTAATCTCCGCCCATCAATGATGAACGATCTGCCGTCTGATGTGACACAAGTGGCAAGATTATTTAATCCTAAATCAATCGCCAGTGCTTTTTGGTCATTTAATTCTCTTTGATCTTCAGGCATTTCATATTTATACTGAATCTCAAAGAACCTGGCATGATGCTTAGGAATGATTTCAATCTGCTTAATCTTTTTGTCCAGTAACACAGGCGGAATCGTTATCGTGATAGGCTTGTGAGTCTTTTTAAATAGGCGAGAATACGGTATCGTGAATTTGTTGCCGTCTATACGAATCTGGCCAATGATCAGTGAATGAAAGCCATCTTTTTTAAGATATTTTGGAATACTGATAGCCTTGTGGTCATATTTTCCTTGTTTGGCAAGACTGATCAAACCAAAGAAAGATTTAAAGGCTTCATTGACCTTTTTTAAAATTTGCTGTGCCATGTTGCTGTTTAACAGCTTATAGTTTTCGTTAGTTTTGGCAAGATGATAATTTTTCTCATAATTAAGAAATTCCTTGTGTTCAAAATAGTATTGTCTGACATTGTACAATCCGACGTTGTACATGTTCTTGGCAATATGGCACAGTTCTCGAAGAGTCAAGTATTCTTCTTTGGTCAAACCATTTAGCTGTTGTTTGATACAAAAATACATTTTTTCACCTCCCATCTAACTATATTATACTATATTTTACTGAATCTATCCTGAAAACACCATTTAAGACAAAAAACGGAGCCCACCTAGCCTTCGGAATCGTATTCCAAAGGAAGGTATTTCAGTATATATATGGTTAATAAGTGCTATGCACTCGTTTTTTCCAGTTTCACTTCGTACCCTAACCCCTCTAATCGTTTCACCGTTTGACGCACGATGCTCGCTTCTCGCTGCCGATCCCAGTAGTCGGCTCCCAACTCTCTATACGGTTCCTTTCGAGTTAAGATGTAATAGATCATTTCTAAAATCGTTCTCCCGACCGCGACACTCGCTCGATTTGCTCCTCTTCGTTTGGCGATCCGATGATACTTGGCCGATAGGTACGTGTTCTTCGTCCGGGCGGCGGCACGGGCGCATTCCACGAGGCACGACCTTAGCTTCTTGTTCCCTTTCCTCGTTCGACCTGACAACCGTTTCCCTGCACTCTCATGATTCCCGGGAGCCATTCCGGCCCATGAGGCCAAGTGCGCGGCGGTAGGGAACCGGCTCATGTCCGTCCCGATTTCCGCTGCAATTTGTTCCGCGCTTTGCCGCCCCACTCCCGGGATCGTATCGATGAGCTCCAGCGCTTCATGAAAAGGGCTCGTTCGTTCCTCGATTTCTCGATCCAATCGGGCAATCGCTTCATCTAAATACTCCACATGACGCCATTGCTCGGCCAGCATCATGCGTTGATGCGGCCCTATCACTCCTTTCAACGCGCGCCGGAGTTCTTCCGTTTTTTGTTTCAGCCGCCCTTTGGCGAGCTGGGCGAGGGCCGCCGGATCGTCTTTTCCTTCGATAAGGGCGCGAATGATGAGCCGGGCCGACATCCCGTTGATGTCGGATACGACCGAAGAAAGCTTGATATTGGCTCCTTCCAGCACTTTTTGGATGCGGTTGAGCTCCCGTGCCCGTTCCTCGATCAAACTGCGCCGATAACGGACCAGTTCAGTTCCCGGAGCTCCCGCTGAGCTCGATGAGGGATGTAACTCCCTTTTAGCAATCCATGGCGAAGTAAGTCCGCGATCCATTCGGCATCTTTGACATCGGTCTTTCGCCCGGGAACCGCTTTGATGTGTTGGGCATTGACGACAAGCACTTCGATCGGCTCTGTTTCGAGGAGATTATACACCGGCTTCCAATATACGCCCGTCGACTCCATGGCAACGTGCGTCACCTTTTTTTCTTTCAGCCAATCCACCAACTCCTCGAGATCGTCGGTCAGCGTACCAAACGTGCGAATCTCTTTTCCTTCAGGGGTAAGGGCGCAAGCCGTAATCGATTGCTTATGCACGTCCAATCCGCAACAGCGTTCATACAAGACGCGCATCGGTCTTCCTCCCTGCTTCGTTCTCAAAAACAGCTGGTGCAGCAGCCTTTGTTCAAGCATTCTATCCTGCGTGCTTCCCTCAAGGGAGCGACATTCCGTGGTGCACCAGACTACTGGGGTCTGTCTATCCTTCGGACTTTTACGTACCATAGATACAACGACCTCATGACCCCAGCTGCAAGGAGACCATTCGACAGAAGGTTGTTTTCATCCTTCCGATGGTGACGAAATTTTTTTGTCATGGGAGTCTATCCTATTTTCAGCAAAATATAGTTAAGGCGATTCATCTCCCACTTACTCCGCTTCGCTTCGTTGAAGTGGGAGTCTTCTCGCCTAATTAAGATAAACAAAAAACCTGCCGGTTGCCGGCAGGTTGACGCTCGTATGTAAGATGGCGGAGGAAGAGGGATTCGAACCCCCGCGGGCTGTGACACCCCTAGCGGTTTTCGAAACCGCCCCCTTCAGCCAGACTTGGGTATTCCTCCGTATAAAAATGGAGCCTATCGGATTCGAACCGATGACCTCCTGCGTGCGGGGCAGGCGCTCTCCCAGCTGAGCTAAGGCCCCATGGCAATGGTCGGGAAGACAGGATTTGAACCTGCGACCTCACGGACCCGAACCGTGTGCTCTACCAAGCTGAGCTACTTCCCGTCGTTCTCTTGTTTATTTTCCCTTGCGACAATTCATATTCTATATGAGTTCTATAAGAAAGTCAATAGTTTTTTTATTTTTTGCGGTTGCTCACACAAAAACGGACAAAAGGCGCGTTTTTTCCACAGCCGAACGCATAGCGCCCCCCTTTTTTTTCCTATACTAAAAACACATCAAACGCATCAAGAAAAGGGGACGCTCCGTGAAACTGATTCCGCCGGCGCAGCGCAAACGGGCGCATTTGTCGCAATTGACAACCACCCATTTCCATTTGCGTCATCCGCTTGTCGTCGCCTTTTTTCCTTTTCGTTTCCGGGTTTCGGCAATTTGATGCAGCAACGCTACGCCACGGCCTTTATGTTAATCCTCTGGGAGCTGTTTATCAACACAAAAGCCCATATCAATACAGGTATATTATACTCGCTCCTCGGCGATTTTGAAAAGGCCAAAGAGTTGTTCGCAACGCTCGTTGAAACAACCGCGAGGGGATTCCCCGCGGTTTTATTGCTTTCCTTCTCAATACACATCCCGCCGCGTAAAAACAACAAAAGCGACGATGAGGGCGACAAGCCCCCAAACGGCCAGCACGACCATCGAAAAGCCAAGCGTCATTCCCTCAATCGGCGGAGTCGCTCCTTTTATGTAATCTGTCAGCCGCAAATTGACCATAAACAAATATTTCGCCGAATGCCATGACGACACCATGTTCGACAAAATCGCGCCAGAAATCAATGCCGCGAGCATAATGCCCATCACGGCCGCCGTGCTCCGAAGCAGCACGGAACACATAAACGTCAGCGTGCCGACAACAGCACTCACAAACGTGGCGAGCCCAAGCTCGATCAAAATGTATTTCCATTGCGGAATCATGTGAACGTTCGTTGTATCGAGATCCTCTCCTTGAGGGACAAAACCGGTCAATAGCGGCAGACGGAAGCCGCCATATCCAAACACGAGTCCGGAGATGGCATACGACAGCACCGCCGCCATCAGCATAATGAGCGACACCGACAGGAGCAACGCGATATATTTGCTCAACAAAATTTTCCACCGCTTCACCGGCCGGACAAGCAGCAGTTTGATCGTTCCCGAGCTCGCCTCGGACGACACTAAATCGGCCGCCACCACCATCACCAAAAGCGGCAAAAACAAGTCGATGGCGTTTTCGATAAACGTGCGCATAAACGTCGGCGCACCGGGAGCGGACGGGTTGATGTTATGTTCTAAGTAATACTGCTGCTGCTTGAGACGGATTTGCAAATACTTCCGCCATTCTTCCGACATGCTCGACGACTGGAGGCGGTTTTGCAAATCGACGATTTGCTGCTGCAGCTGCGTCCGCCAGTCGGTCGTGCCAAGCCGTTTTCTCAACTCTTCCGTCTCGCGGTATTGGGCGTATGTAAACAAGGCGACGAGCACCGCAATGATGGCGGCGATCACCCATAGCCGCTTTTTGCGGACGATTTTCAACATTTCATTATACACGAGCTTACTCAATCGTTTCGCCCCCTGTCAGCTCGATAAACAAATCTTCGAGCGTCGGCAGCCGCGGTTCAATTTCCGACACCGAGACGCCGGCTTGGACAAGCTTGGCGTTCCAAGCGGCTAGTCTCGACGGCTCATATGGCGTGACGATCGTCTCTTCATCAGCGCGCAGCACCTCGGTTTCCTCGGCCAACAGCGCCCGCGCCCGCTCGATCGGAACGGCTTTCCAAACGACGCGCGCCTGCTGGTTTAACAGCCGCTCCACCGTGTCGACCGCCAAGAGCCGCCCTTTCGCCATAATGGCGACGCGGTCGCACATTAATTGAATTTCGCTTAACAAATGCGATGAAACGAGGACGCTCAACCCTTCCGTTTCCGCCAAAAAGCGGATGAAGGCGCGCATTTCGCGAATGCCGGCCGGGTCAAGGCCGTTGGTCGGCTCGTCCAAAATGAGCACCTTCGGCTTTCCAAGCAGCGCCTGCGCGATGCCGAGCCGCTGCCGCATGCCGAGCGAATACGTGCCCACCCGGTCATGGATGCGCTGTTCCAGCCCGACGAGCTTCGCCACTTCCATGATGCGATCTGCACCAATTCCCGGCATCATGCGGGCGAAATGTTCAAGGTTTTCCCAGCCTGTTAAATACGGATACATTTCTGGGTTTTCGACGATGCAGCCGATCTGGCGGATCGCGTCGGTAAACTGGCGATGAAGGTCATACCCGCCAATTGCCACCGTCCCCGCCGTCGGCCGAATGAGCCCGACGAGCATGCGGATCGTCGTCGTTTTTCCCGCGCCGTTTGGCCCTAAAAAACCGAATACTTCCCCTTCATGCAGCTCAAACGAAATGCCTTTAATAATTTCCTTGCCGCGAATCGTTTTTCGCAGCTCTTTGACCATCAATGTCGCCCGTTTGGTCATCGCTCGTCCTCCTCCGTCAACGTGATGAGCGAGGCGACGCGCTCTCCAATCCGCTTGTACCCTTCTTTGTTTGGATGGAAATGGTCGCTATATAAATAATCATTGACATGCAAGGCAAACAAGTCAAACGTCGGCACCGCGACGATGTTCGGATAGCGGGCCGCCACTTCCGCTGATGCAAAATTCCAATCGCGCACAACGGCCGATGTCCGTTTGGCATCGTCTAAATCGCCAAACGGGTTGTACAAGCCGATCGCAAAAATGACCACTTCGCTGTTGAAGCGGCGCAGCGCGGCGAAAATGCGGTCAAGGTTCTCCACATACCGGCGCTTCGCTTCATCCAGCTGCTTGGCGTTCAACCGAAGCGCTTCCCCCCTTGAAACAAGTCGTTGCCGCCGATCGTCATCACGATCAAATCCGCCATGGCGACTTGCCGCTGAATCTCAGGCTGGCCAAGCTGGCGAAGCAGCCCGTCGGAGCGAAGGCCGCGAACCGCCAAATTCGTCACACGGATCGGCCTATCCGTTTGCCGGCGAAGCGCATCGACCATATAGCCGACATACCCTTTTCCGCTTTCATCGCCCGTTCCTCTCGTCAACGAGTCGCCAAGAGCAACAATATCCATTTTCTCATCATGTCGCCTTGTTTCAGCCGTTGACGGCCGTTGTTCTTTCGTCGGCGGCTTGGCGGTTGCAAAAAACTGATCTTGCACCGCTAATGCCAGGCCGCCAAGCCAAAGCGCTCCGGACAGAGCGGCAACAACGATGAGAAACGAAACAGCTCTCCGTCTCATGCCACCACCTCATCTCTTTATTGGCTTTCTTCCAACCGTTCCTCTTTTTGCTTAACATCATTGGTTTGATCCAACCGTTGCCGATTTATGCGCCAATGCTTCGGATTCCAATACGCTTTCAGCTTCCTCGCTGCTTCTTTTCCAGCCAGCAGCACCCCAAGCCAAAACATGACTTCCGCCGCCGCAATGACCGTGGCGACAATCGTTGCCTTGACAGCGGCTGAAAACGGCAGAAACGGCGCGATCGGCACCGCCACCCAAACGACGAACGAGGCGATGATGAGGCCAATGCCAATGCGATACAGAACCGGTTTCTCTTGCTTCACGTCCCCACCTCCTTATGGCGTCGTGGTTGCGAACGAAGATTGGGATTCTGCACTCCCACTCTACCATATCCATCTCCCGTTCACGAAACGGCGCGCCTGAAGCCGTGCGTTTCGCCGCCAACCAACGCCTGTCTTGTTCCCAAACCGCAAAACGCACCGTTTGGAAGGAGAAAAACCGGCCTCATGGCATGAAACCAAGCAGACGGATTCGTCATCATCATCGTTATACGTATTAACAAAGAAAAGGTGTCCCTTTTATGCTTGGGACACCGTTCATTCACTCCTATCACCGCCGCTTATGCCAGTAATCGATCAACCCCATCGCGCACACCTGCAAATCCAGCTCGATCGCCGCATACACCGGCGACGAAGACGGGACGCCATATTCGTTCAAAAACGCTTCTACATCGCGGCGCAACCGTTGTGCAGCGACTTTCGCCTGCTCTGCGGGCGATGCTTCCGGATTTCGCTCGACCGCTTCTTTTCCCGCCGCCACAAATTTCGGCAGCCAAACGCGAAGCTGGCGGAACGCTTCCTGCGGGTCATCGAGCATGCCAAAATGACCAAAATAGATGCGCGACGGATTCAACTTCTCGAGCCGCTCAGCCGACCGCTCCATCGCTTCAGGGTCAAATTGGTTCGGAGATGTGGAAGGCAGGCAAAACGCAAGCCCCGCTTCTTGCAGCTGCGGGTAAAAAACGCCGATCGTATCGCCGGTGAACACGCCGCGGCTGTACGAATCATAAATGGAAACATGATGGTTCGCATGCCCCGGCGTATCATAGAACGTGAGCGTCCGCTCCGCACTCAACTTCAACGTTTCCCCGTCCTCTTTCACAATCAATCGCTCTTCTGGCACCGGAAGAATCGGATCAAAGAGCGACTCAAACTGCGCGCCGTACACCGCCTTCGCCCCGGCGATGAGGCGCGATGGATCAGCCAAATGCCGCTTCCCTTTCGGATGGACGACAACCATCGCATTCGGGCAATGCTGAAGAAGCAGCCCTACACCGCCGGCGTGGTCCAAATGAATATGGGTAACGATGATATAGCGAATCTCAGCCGGATCGATCCGAAGCGCTTTCAACCCTTCAAGCAAGTGCGGCACCGACGGGCTTGGCCCTGTTTCCACGATCGCCACATCGTCTTCATGAAGCACGTATGTACCGGTGCGCTGCGACATGCGCAAGTCGTACAAATCGATGAGTGAAATGCGGCGGCCTAAATCGATTGGACGGTTCATTCGCTTCTCTCCCCCTTTTCATATCAAAATTGAATTCGACACCGCCGCGAAAAATTCCTTCTTTCCCCACTCAAGAGGATGGCGAAACGAAATAACACGAGCCTTAACCAAAAACAGGGGTTGGCGCCCCGTCTTAATCTACGACGCCAACTCCCCACTAGCTGTTTTTCCTTTCCGTCCATTTCTGATCGCCACCCATACTGCCGCCGCCCAGCCGATGACGATGAGGCCGTACACAGCAGGATAAACCGGCGCCGGGGCTTCCCAAGCGTGCAGAAGCGTGCGAACGTTTGTCAAAATAATCAATCCGCCAACCAACACTCCAAGCAAATGGGACGGCAGTTTACGCACAAGCCAAGCCGCGATCGGCGCAGCGATGACCCCGCCCGCCATCAGCGTCAGCACCCAATACCAGTTCACTTGCTCCCAACCGAGTGAAATGACGAATCCGAGCGTTGCCGACAAGGCAACGGCAAATTCGGACGTATCGACCGTGCCAACCACCTTGCGCGCCTCCATGTTTTTATTGGCCAACAGCACCGGCGTCGCAATCGGCCCCCAGCCCCCACCGCCGGTCGCATCAAGAAAACCGGCCGCCAAGCCGAGCGGGACGAGCTGCTTATTGGACCACTGTTTTCCTGACGCCGACGGCGCGCGGCCGTTCAACACTAAAAATCGATAAATAATGTAAAAGCCAAGCGCCAATAAAAACAACGATACATACGGTTTGATCACATCCCCTGGCAAGTTGCTTAAAAAGCATGCTCCGATAAACGCGCCGACCGACCCAGGAATAATGAGCTTCCCGACCATGGCGCGATCGACGTTGCCAAATTTCCAGTGAGAGGCGCCGGACGCCGCTGTCGTCACCACTTCCGCCAAATGAACAGACGCCGAGGCAACAGCTGGAGCGATGCCAAACGTCAACAGCAGCGTCGACGAGGTGACGCCGTACGCCATTCCGAGCGATCCGTCGATCAACTGGGCGATAAATCCTACAAACACAAAAACGATCAGTTTTTTCATTGGTTTCCCTCCGCTTGCAATAGTTGAGCGTGTTACTTATAATTTAAATCCCATTATTCATAGATGTCAACTATGAATTTAAAAAATAAAAAAATGCAGTCATCTTTTCCTCCCCACGCGCAAGATGACGTTGCGAACGCCGGCAGCTTGGCGGCCGACGGGCGGAAGGCGCCGCGCGGCCGTCCATCAAGACAAACAGCTGCCTGCAGAAAAAAGGCGCCCCGAATATGGCGACGGGACACCTTTTGGATGGTGGCTTTCGATCAGAACTTTCCTTGATACCGCTCGACTTCCCAAGCATGAACCGCCGTGCGGTAGCTGTTCCATTCCTCTTTTTTCAACGCGACATATTCGTTGAATACGTGCTCGCCAAGCGTCGTGCGGCCGATTTCACCTTCTTCGAACGCAGCGACAGCAGCACCCAAGTTTTCCGGCAAGTTGTCGATGCCAAGCTCCGCACGGCGTTCTTCCGACATATGGAAGATATCTTCATCAACCGGTGCTGGAGCGGTTAACCCTTTTTCGACACCGTCAAGGCCAGCGGCAGCGATGATGGCATACGCCAAATACGGATTCGCTGACGGATCCGGGCAACGGAGCTCAACGCGCGTCGCAACGCCGCGTTTCGCCGGAATGCGGATAAGCGCCGAACGGTTCGAAGCGGACCACGCGATGTAGCAAGGCGCTTCATACCCTGGCACAAGCCGTTTGTACGAGTTGACAAGCGGATTCGTAACCGCCGCAAAGTGCTTCACATTTTTCAGCAAGCCCGCGATGAATTGGTACGCTGTTTCTGACAACTGGTTCGCATCGTTCGGATCAAAGAACGCATTTTCCCCATCTTTGAAGAGGGAAATGTTGACATGCATCCCTGAACCGTTGATGCCAAACACCGGTTTTGGCATAAACGTCGCATGGAGGCCGAACTTGCTGGCGATCGTTTTGACAACCCATTTGTATGTCGTTGCATTGTCCGCCGCACCGAGTGCATCGGCATATTTGAAGTTGATCTCATGCTGGCCTTCCGCCACTTCATGGTGCGACGCTTCAATCGTAAAGCCCATCGCTTTTAAGGCGCGGTAAATTTCAAGGCGAACGCGTTCGCCCAAGTCTTTCGGAGACGGTTCGAAATAGCCGCCGTTATCGTGGAGCTCGAGCGTCGGGTTGCCGTTTTCGTCGGCTTTGAACAAAAAAAACTCCAGCTCCGGGCCGACCGAGATCGTATACCCTTTTTCCGCCGCCCGCTCGACCGTTTTTTTCAACACGTTGCGCGGATCGCCCTCAAACAGCGTGCCGTCCGGGTTGGCCACCGAGCAGAGGAAGCGCGCTTCCGCATACCCTTCCTCGACCGTCCACGGCAGCACGGCAAACGTATTTAAATCCGGACGAAGGTATAAGTCGGAGCGGTTGATCGGCGAAAATCCTTTGATCGACGAACCGTCAAACATGATTTTTCCTTCGACGACGTCATCAAGCTGTTCCGCCGTCACCGTTACATGTTTTAAAATCCCTTCGATGTCGACAAACTGCAAATGAAGAAGTTCAACGTTCTTTTGTTGGATCGTTTCTTTAATTTGTTCGAGCAATCCCGTTTGGGTGGAGGAAACGAACGTTTTTGACATGTCACATTACCTCACATTCATACGTTTATTTTTCTAACATGCTTTTATTATAGAAAAAGAGCGGCCGTTTGGCAACACTTTTTTAGCAATTTTTCTGTATTTTTATAACGATTTTTTGCAACCGTTTTCATATTCATGTAAAAAATAAACAGCCCAGAGGATGACCGTTCCTCACAGGCTGTTTCTTGATGTTACATTTTCTCCTCACGCCGCCGCCATGATCCGGACGGAATAAGCGGCAAGCCGGCCGCTTTTTCCGGCGGATAGACGTACACATATCCTTCGATCGGTTTGCACGCGTCGCGAACCCACACCCGTTCGTATTCGTTATCGCGCCGCCCTTCAACGTAATCCTCGAGCTCATCCATTGCCTTGAGCCCTTCTTCCGTCACCGTCAGCCACTCCCCTTCCACTTCCCCCTCTTCTCCAAGCACAAGCGCGGGGTACGGACCGACATTGTATAAGCGGCCGTTTACTTTCCCTGGACACGCGGCGCGAACGTATGGAGCGGCCACTTCATGGTTTTCTTCGCCAGTCAGCAGCGTTCCATACACAAACACCCGATATCGCCCTTCCGCCATCTCCTCGTTCTCCTTTTGTTTACATAACATAAATTACGAAAACTCAAGGAAAGGAAACAAAAACAATGGAAGCCCTTCCTCTCATCCATCCTTGCCGCTCCGAGGCGGCGCCAGTGTGAATTTGTTCAGTAGATCGCGGCCACAAAAATGCCGTGCCGGCTGCACTCGCAAGCCAACGGCACGGCGGTGGCGATTCCGCAACGAACGAATGATGCTTTTTCCATCATACCCGCTTCACAATGAAAAGTCAAGCACATTGTTACAGTGCTTGTTTCCATTTAATGCTGCAGCCGATGCTCGGCTTTTGCTTTTCCGGCACCGGGCGGCCCTCCAACAAAGCATCCAGCGCGGTGCGGATCGACTCCCCGGTGACCGGGATGCCGTTGTTCGGGCGCGAGTCGTCCAACTGGCCGCGGTAGACGCATTTCAGATCCCGGTCGAAAATGTAAAAGTCCGGGGTGCAAGCGGCGTCGTATGCTTTCGCCACCTCTTGCGTCTCATCGTACAAATACGGAAACGGATAGCCGAGCTCTTCCGCCACCTTTTTCATGTTTTCGGGTGAATCTTCTGGATACTGTTCCGCATCGTTGGAGTTGATGGCGACAAACGACACCCCTTTGGGCATATAATCGTTCGCGAGGCGAACAAGCTCGTGCTGGACATGCTTGACAAACGGGCAGTGATTGCAAATGAACATAATGACGGTTGCGACGTCCGATTTCACATCCTCAAGACGGACGACGTTGCCATCGATGACATTCGTGAGGGAAAACGACGGCGCTTGTTTGCCGAGGGGAAACATGTTCGATTCGACAGCTGGCATCAACAACACCCTTTCTCCAATATTTTCTTTCATTATATCAAAAGGAAGGCGGGTGTCACAAATCCAGCGCCCAAACCGAACTGCACAGCTCGGCATATGATGCCACATAGACGACGGAAAGGAGGCGTTTGTGCATTGATTTATATGAATAAACACATGACCCCGCGCGTGTACGGGCCAGCTGCCGCACCGCCCGCATCCCACCCGATGTTTTATTATCGCCGCACCGCCGCGCAACAAATGCTCGAACAGCAAAAACAACAGTTCGATCAGTTGGCGGAACGACTCGCCCAACTTGAGGACGCCATCGAAGAAGGGCAAAAGCACCAAGCGGAACAACGCGAACAAATGGCGGACATGTTCGCCCGCCTCGAACAGTCGCTTGCGGCCGGCTGGGCGCGGCAAAGCGGACGGCTTGCCGAGGCGCTGTCCGAGCTCGGACAAACGGTGACTGCTGGACAAGTAGCCCAAACCCATTATTACGAAGAAATGGCCGCCATAGTTGCCTCGCTTCAGCAAGCGGCCGAAACCGGGCAAAAGCAACAGGAAGCGCAAAGCGGGCAGTGGGCGGAAGCGCTCGCCCGCCTCGAGCGGCTGCTTATGGAAGCACAGGCGGGGCAAGCCGCCTTGGCCGGAACGCTCGAACGCCTCGAGCAGTCGGTCATCGCCCAGCAGGAGCGGGAGGAAAGGCGACAATTGCAGTGGGAAGAGCAGCTGGCCAAAGAAGAAGCGGCGCAGCAGGCCGTCATCGAAGCGCTCACCGTGCAAGGCGACACGATGCGCCGGCTCGAGCAGCGGACGGCTGAACGTGAACAGCTCGCCGAAGGAATGGCCGCCCGCCTCGAAGGGCAGGAAAAACTGTACCAAAAGTTGATCGAGCAGCTCGAGCTGCAGCACGTGTTCCATGAGACGGTCATCGAACGGCTTGAAGCGCAAGAGGCCGCGCAGTACAAAGTCACCCGCCAGCTTGACAGTTTAAAAGAGGCGCTGTATGAACGGTGTTCGTTTATCGTCGACAGCGTCAGACAGCTGTTTCATTCCTTTTTCCCTAAGCGCGGCCCCAAATCCGATCGCCAGGCGGCTGAACAAAAGCAGTCCGTCAGCTTGTAAACTGCCGCGCATCTTGACGAGATTGGCCGATCCGCCGACGGCGGATCGGTTTTTGCTAGACGGGCGGGCAAATGAATGGACAAATCGAAGCAAAACAGCGCATAATAGAAACTAATCATTTTTTCCACCGCTGCGGCGGAAGAAGGAGGAATCGCAATGGCGCTGCAACTGAGCGTCCTCGACCAGTCACCGATCGCCGAAGGCATGACCGCGGAGGAAGCCCTTCAAAACACAGTCCGGCTCGCCCAGTTTGTCGAAGAGCTCGGCTATAAGCGGTTTTGGGTGTCGGAACACCACGATACAAACAGCCTTGCCGGTTCGTCGCCGGAAGTGCTGCTCGGACACATCGGAGCGAAAACGTCGCGCATCCGCATCGGCTCAGGCGGCGTGATGCTGCCGCATTACAGCCCGTACAAGGTGGCGGAAAACTTTCATGTGCTTGCCGGCCTTCATCCCGGCCGCGTCGATCTCGGCATCGGGCGGGCACCCGGTGGCATGCCCCGGGCGACGATCGCGCTGCAAGGCGACAGACGACGGTCGGTCGACCGCTATCCGGAGCAAATTGACGACTTGCTCGGCTATTTGTATGACGCCTTGCCGCCGGTTCACCCGCTGTATGGCGTCAAGGCGACGCCGATCGTGCAGTCCCCGCCGGAACTATGGCTGCTCGGCTCCAGTTCGGAAACGGCGAAGCTGGCAGCCGATAAAGGGCTGCCGTACGTGTTCGCCCAGTTTATCAACGGGGAAGGCGGCGAACATTATATGCGGCTGTACCGCGACCGGTTTGTTCCATCGCCGTATTTGGCCGAGCCGCGCGGAATGGTCGCGGTGTTTGCAATTTGCGCCGAAACGGATGAAAAAGCGGAATGGATCGCCGGCAGCCTTGATCTGTCGCTTCTTATGATCGAGCAAGGGATGGCGCTGGACGGCACGCCAAGCCCGGAAAAAGCGGCTGCGTATCCGTACAGCCCGTATGAGCGCAAACGGGTGGAAGACAACCGGCGGCGGATGATCGTCGGCAGTCCGACGCGCGTCAAAGACAAGCTGTATCGGCTGAGCGAAACGTATGAAACAGAGGAAATCATGCTCGTGACGATTACATACGACTTCGAGGATAAACTCGCAAGCTTCCGGCTCATCGCCGAGGCGGTATGGGGGTGAACCAATGCAAATTGTTTCAATTAATGTCGGAAAGCCGAAAACAATAGAGGGAAATGGCGAGCGGCTAGTGACCGGCATTCACAAAACGCCGGTCGCCGGGCCGGTCGCTGTCGGCAAGCTCAACTTGGCTGGAGATGGACAAGCCGACCTCGTCCATCACGGAGGAGAAGATAAAGCGATTTGCGCCTATCCGTCCGAGCATTTCGTCTATTGGGAAGAGCGATACGGCCGCCCATTTACGGCGGGGGCGTTTGGCGAAAACTGGACGCTTCTCGGGTTGACGGAAGACGATGTATGTCTTGGCGACATGTATGCCGCCGGCACGGCGCTCGTGCAAGTGTCGCAACCGCGCCAGCCGTGCTCCAAATTGGCGTTCAAACATCAGCTGCCCGATTTGCCGAAAGCCGTCTGCCAGACAGGAAAAAGCGGGTTTTATTTCCGCGTCTTGCAAGAAGGCGTCGTCGAGCCGGGCGCGCCGCTCATCCTCGTCGAACGGGGCGCGGGGGCGCTGTCCATCGCGTATATCAATCACATTTACTATCATGAGCGCGACAATGCCGCTGCCATGAAGCAAATCGCCAGCCATCCGGCCTTATCCGCAAGCTGGCGCGAAACGTTTCAAAAGCGTCTCGCCGCTCGGCCCCGGCCGTAAAGCTCAAAGCGGCGGAAATGACTAACAAAATATCTTTATATTTTTGTTTAATTGTTTTTTTCATCCACTCTTCCTTTCCTGAGCACTCGAGTTCGCATGGAGGAGACACGCATTCATCTGAAGTCCTCCGCAAACGTGAACACCATACAGTTATGCCTGCTGCACATTGCGCAACCAATAGCGCTGATACAATTGGAAGTAAAATCCTTTTGCTTCCAACAGTTCTTCATGCGTTCCTTGTTCGATCACGTTGCCTTCGTTGAGCACAACGATGCGGTCGGCATGTTGAATCGTGTTCAACCGATGGGCGATGACAAAACATGTCCGCCCCTTCATGAGCCGGGCGAGCGCTTCTTGAATGCGCACTTCGGTGACTGTATCGATGTTGCTCGTCGCTTCGTCCAAAATCAAAATGGCCGGGTCGGCGATCATCGCCCGGGCGATCGCCAACAGC
This sequence comes from Geobacillus lituanicus, assembly GCF_050994965.1. Lineage (NCBI taxonomy): Bacteria > Bacillati > Bacillota > Bacilli > Caryophanales > Anoxybacillaceae > Geobacillus > Geobacillus lituanicus. Next base: position 1,915,862 of record NZ_CP194773.1, on the reverse strand, counting down.
TGCCGCTGTCCTTGGCTGATCCCTCCACCTCCCGAGGTCAAAACGGTGTCATAGCCGTTCGGCAGCTTCATAATAAACGAGTGGGCGTTCGCCTGGCGCGCCGCCTCCTCGACTTCTTCATCGGTCGCCTCAAGCCGGCCGTAGCGAATGTTGTCGCGGATCGTTCCGGCGAACAAAAACGCATCTTGAAGCACAAACGCCATATGACGGCGCAAACTTGCCCGCTTGATCGTCCGGCTGTCGCGTCCATCGATCAAAATGACGCCTTCGTCCGGATCGTAAAAGCGGGTCAACAGCTGCAATACGGTCGTTTTGCCGGCTCCAGTTGGACCGACAAGCGCGACCGTCTCCCCGGGTGAGACGGAAAACGTGACATCACGAAGCGCCGGACGCTGTTTGTCGTAAGAAAAGACGACTTGACGAAACTCAATGCGTCCATCAAGCCGGTCCAAGACCACCGCTTCCCGCTCGTCTTCCTCTTCCTCCGGCAAATCCAAAATTTCCAACACCCGCTCGGCGCCGGCCAACGCCGACAGCAGTGTGTTCCATTGATTGGCCAGGTCATTAAGCGGTCTGGTAAACTGGCGGGCGTATTCGACAAACACGACGATCGTCCCGACCGATATCGTCCCTTTCGCCGCCAGCCATCCGCCGACAACGGCAATCAAGCCGAAGCTCAAGTTGTTTAAAAAGTTCATCAGCTTCGGAATAAAGCCGGAATACGTTTGCGCCCAAAAACCGGCTTGTTTCAGCTCGGCATTTTTGCGCGCCAATTCCTCCTCCATCCGCTCTTCTTGGGAAAACAGCTTCACCACTTTCTGTCCGGAAATGACCTCTTCGATAAAGCCGTTCATCTCTCCGAGCGCCCGTTGCTGCTCACGGAAACGCACCCGCGTCCGGTTGGTGATCCAGCGCATGCCCACATACATGAGCGGCACGACAACAAGCGTTACGATTGTCAACACAACGCTTTGTGAAAGCATAACCACCATAGCGCCCATCAACGTCAACGTGCTCGAGACGACCTGGACAACCGTGCTGTTAAATGTCTGGCTCATATTGTCGATGTCGTTTGTAATCCGGCTCATGAGTTCGCCTTGCTGGCGTCGGTCAAAAAACGAAATCGGCAGCTCATGAAAATGATGAAACAACCGCTCGCGAATGCTGCGCACCGTCCGCTGGCCGACATCGATCATCCAATAGTTTTGCCAAAACGTCGCCGCCCCAAGGGCCAAATAAATGGCCAGAAGCAAAATGAGCGTTGCGAAAAATCCATCCGTTTTTCGTTCCACAATGTACGAATCAACCGCCCGGCCAACGACATACGGCCCAGCAAGCGCCAACGCCGAGCTGGCCATCACCATAGCCACGGCCGCAAACAGCTTTCGCTTTTGCGGAGCGATAAAGGCCCATAGCCGACGCAACGTGCCAATGCTGTTTTTCGCCCGCTGCGGACTTGCGCCAACACGCGCTCCGTGCGGACTATGCCGTAGTGACATCCACCGATCCCTTCTTTCCTTCCTGCGTGGCGACGATGCGTCGATACAGGTCGCTCGTCGCCAGCAGTTGTTCATGACTTCCTTGTGCGATCAGGCGGCCGTCTTCCAAAAGCAAAATCGTATCCGCCGCCATCGCGGTGCTCACCTTTTGCGTCACCATCACCGTCGTGCATGCATACTTCCGCAACGCTGCGAGCAGCTTTGCTTCCGTCTCTGCATCGAGCGCGCTTGTGCTGTCATCCAAAAGCAAAACGCGCGGTTGCCCCACCAAGGCGCGGGCGATCGACAGCCGCTGCTTTTGCCCGCCTGATAAATTGACACCCTTTTGACCGATCCGTGCGTCGTATCCATCCGGAAACCGAGTGATGGTTTCATGAATTTGTGCATCGCGAGCCGCTTGCACAAGTTCTTCCATCGACGCAGTGATGTTGCCAAAGCGGAGATTGTCCGCGACCGTCCCTGAAAACAGCAGCACTTCCTGCGGGACAAAGCGCACCGCCGTCCGCAGCTGTTCGGCGGAAAACTCGCGCACATCGACGCCATCAATCAACACGCGCCCGCCGCTTGGTTCGTACAACCGGGGAATCAGCTGAAGAAGCGTCGATTTGCCGGCCCCTGTCGCTCCTAAAATGGCGGCTGTCTCATGCGGACGGATGACGAACGACACGTCCGAAAGCGCCTCGCGCGGACTCGACGGATAACGGAACGAAACGTGCTCAAACCGGATTTCCCCGCGCTGAACGGCCGGACCACCGCCCGCATCCGCCCCGTGTCGCTCGCCCGGGGCTTCAAGAAGTTCAGCGAGGCGGACGGCCGAGGCGCGCGCCCGAGAGAACGCCATGGTAATAAACGTAAACATCGACAACGCCGCCGTCGCCCGCGTCGCGTAGTTGACGATGGCGACGACTTGCCCAGCGCTCGCCGTCCCGGCCTCGATATGGTGGCGGCCAAAAAGGAGAACGGCGACGATGGCGGTGTTCATCACCATCAACAACACCGGCGTGATCGTCTCCACGAGGCGAAGCACGCTCATGGTCCGCTCCATCAGCGCATCGTTCGCCGCCGCAAATCGCTCCTCTTCGTATTCTTTTCTCATCCACGCTTTGATGAGGCGCATGCCGGCCAAATTTTCACGCATCACGCCGTTGACGCGATCAAGCGCTCGTTGGACGGCGGAAAAGGACGCCGCTGCCCTTTGTACAACCCACAATAAAAAAACAGCGGACAGGGGAACGGCCACCGCCAAAACGAACGCTAGGCGCGCATGAACAACAAACGCCATCGCGACGCCAAAGACGACGAGAAGCGGCGCACGCAAGGCGATGCGCAAACTCATAAACAACATGTTTTGCACTTGGGTCACATCGTTCGTCATCCGGGTGACGAGCGAGGCCGGCGACAACTGCTCGATGCGCGCAAGCGAAAACGATTGAATTTTGGCAAACAGCGCCGTCCGCAGCGCAAATCCGTACTCCTGACCGACGTAGGCTGCGGCAAATGAGTTGGCGATGCCTGAGGCAAACGCCAACAGCGACGCCCCGAGCATCACTGCTCCCCACGTGAAAATGGCGGCAACATCCTGTTTCATGATGCCTTCATCGATGATTTTCCCCATCAACAGCGGCTGCCAAAGCTCGATGATGAGCTCGGTCAACATAAACAACCAAGCTAACGCCATCCACTTCCCATATGGCCGCAAATAGATCAGCACCCGCCCCATGTCTGCGCCACTCTCCTCTCCATTCCAACCGCGGAGCCTAGCCGCCGTTCATCGTTGTGTGTAATTTTATTCTAAACCCGAAATATTTATTTGACAATGAGAATGCATGGGCAGAAGCGGAGATGCTCCCGGCCCAAAGGAACAAAAACCCCCGAACGAATGTCTCATCGCTCGGGGGCCATCGGCGGCAATAGGGGAACAACGGGTCTATTCCGTCGTTTCGAGCGGGATGCCCGATTGATTGGCGGATGATGAAACCACACCGCTTCCAGATCCATACATAGGTCTGTGAATCAGGGGGTTATTCCGTCTTCCATCACACCTTGGCTTGCCTTCAGCAGTCGGAAAAATAGACGACACGCTTTTGGGCCAGCGAAATGTGAAATCTTCCAGTTGATTCGGCATGAGAGCCATGTCTATGACGAACGCTGACGCCATGCCGAATAAAGCGCCTCCTGGCTAATATGGTCGAAAGAGCTTGGCGGTGCAAGGGACAACAGCTGTTGTTCATCGCCAACGATCGGCAGCAGCCGGTCGAGCTTGGCCATCCGCAAAATCTTTTCTATAGCGGCGTTATCCCGGACGACGATGGCCATGACGCGGCTTTCGCTGACGATTTGCTTAAAAAAGCGGACAAGGAGCGCTAATCCAGTACTGTCCAAAAATCGAAGGCCGCTCACGTCGACAACGACAAGGCGGCGCTTGACAGCAGCCACCGCCGTCGCCAGCTTTTGTTCCGCCGCGAGCTGCGTATCATAGGCGAGCCGTCCAGTTAGCTTGATGCATTCGTATGCGCGTTCTACAACCATTTCCAATTCAAACGACAACCGATGCTGTTTCATTGTATCCCCCTATCGTTGACCAGCCATGCCTTGCCCTCGGCCACCACCCGCATTCGTTCCGATCACATGGGTGCATCATGGCACCAAAGCCAGTTATGTTGCATTCCGACTCATTTTCATGACAAGCATCCGACGGCCGCCCTTTTGCTCAACCCACATAACGTCATCCATAATTTCTCGGATGAATAGCAACCCTCGTCCCGATTCGGCGAGCAATACATCAGAGAGCGTCATTTGATCAAGCTGCTCGATCACTTCCGCCGGAACGCCGCCGCCCTCGTCTTCAACCGCCACGGCCACATCAGCGCTTGTGACGAAAAAGGAGAGCGAAATCGTCCCCGCCTCCATCCCCGCCCGTTGAACAGCTTTAACGGCATTGACGACCGCTTCATGCACCGCCAACACAAACAATTCCGCATCACGGACAGCAAACAACGAAGCAGCCTGCTCCGCAAGGAGATGGCAAACCAAAACCGCTTCCTCGTCCGCCCGGCAGCGCACGATCCATTCACACACTACCAAGCGCCCCTCCTATCCATGAACCGTGATGGACAATAAGCAAATGTCGTCCGAAGGGCTGACAAGCGGCGGACCTTGGCTGATTAAACGCTCGAGGAAGCGTTTATCCGGCAAATGGCGGCACATTTGCGTACATAAGCGAATTTTTTCAATGCTTTGCAAAATCGACGGGTCGATCTCCTCTAAAATGCCGTCTGTATACAAAAGGAGGCGGGCCCGCTTGTCGTAATGAATCACCCCTTTTTCAAACGGCAAGGAAAACGGGCTGCCAATCGCCAAACCGCCTTTGTCCAACTCATGGACGCTTCCGTCGTCCAAAACGAGCAGCCCAGCCGGATGGCCGGCGTTGGTATATTCAATTTTCCGCTCTTTCGTGTCAATCACTAAATAAATCATGGAAAATAGGTGGCGGATGTTGTTGGCCTCATCAGGAAACAACGTTTGCACATGCTTCTCCAGCTCGCTCGCCACCGAGACCGGGTCGATGACGCGCACGATCAATCCGCGCAAAAGCGAGCGGAGCAGCATGCTCACCAAGGCTGACGAAATGCCGTGGCCCATCACGTCGATGACGATCACCCCGTAGCGGTACAGGTCGATTTGATAGCAAGCGTAAATATCGCCTGACAAATCATCGGATGGAATATAGACGGCATCCATCGTCACCGCCTCGTTTTGAATGAGCGGCGTCAACAAGTTGTGCTGAATTTTTTTGGCCAGCTCGACTTGGCGCCGCCGCTCCGCCTCTTTTTGCTTTTGCTTCGTCTCGTCTTCGACAAGGACGATATATCCGTCCGCCTGAAGCACGGGAATGACCGTATAGGCGACATTGGCGGACGTGCCGTCCCGGCGCTGCACCATCCCTTCGCCGCATCGCTGCTCTTTGGGAGGAAACGGAAGCCATGTTTGGCTGCCGCAACGAAAGAGCGACCATATCGGGCGGCCGACCGCCTCTTCTTTTCGGCGCCCAAACAGCCGCTCGGCACTAAGCCCCCAATCTTGCACGGTTCCGTCCGCCGCCACCGGAACAACAGCGAACGGGGCGGAATCGTAAATGACCTCAAGCAACTCAGACGGCGTCGGTCGATCAGCCGGAGGCATAGCGGTTTGTTCAACAAAATGCCAAACGAGCCATTCTCCTTCGCTGCCTGATAGCCGATAGACGTTCATCCAACTCGTATAGGCTTTCCCGCTTTTCGCTACATGGCGCGCTTCTCCTTGCCAACATCCGTCCTTTTTTACCGCCTCGGCGATGCCATCTAACAACGCGGCCGACCACTCAGCTGAAAACAGAACGCCGACCGGCCGCCCGACTAATTCGTTTTTGGCAAATCCGAGCCATCTTGGCGTCGGTTCGCTGACCGCAACAATCGAAAGTTGACGGTCGGTCATCACCATGCCGCTGCCCAACTGTTCCGCGTCTAGCTGATCGATCGCCTGTACGTTCGCCTTCACCATCGTTCAACCCTTTTTTGTTATAATCAACATCCATCGCTTTTAGCTGACACCGGCTTCCCGAAACAAACACGCGCATCGGCGCCGGGTTGTTTCCACCCCGCCTTCGGGTTGCATGTTCAGCACCACATTTCGCCCATTGTTCCCATTGGGAACAGATTATTGTTGGTATTCGCGGTCTTTTGTTGATTTTCCTGCTTGCTGCCGCATAAATCTTCTAGTCCGTTTTTCTTATTTTGCCGATGATCCAAACCGCCGGCGAATCGCCGCAATCACAAGCAAGAGCACCGGAATGATGATTTGCATCGGGATGTGCAGATAGAGCGTGACAATCTTTAATCCTTCATGAATATGTTCCCAGTAGTTGCTGGCCATCGCCACGGACCACAATAAGACAAGCGCCCCAAACGGATAAACAAGCCGCTGGTGGTTCGAAAACCCGAATACATGAGCCACCCCCACGACGCCGGCATAAAAAAAGATGGAGACTTTGAAAAACCCCCCGATCACTAGAGCGACCATAAAAAAGATATCAAGCCGCTCTAAAAAGTGAGCGACTTGAATGCGGCGGATCGTATCGAGCAACGGAAACGATGAACGTGACACCGCATCAGCTCCCAAGACGGCCGTATTAACGGCCATAATGATCGCCAGGTTGATCCCGGTCAACACCATCCCGGCAACGGCGGCCCGCCGCGCTTTTTCCGAACGATTCAAGTATGGAAACAGCATGGTAAACACGATCATTTCGCCAAACGGCACGTACAACGTTTCCGTGAACACCGTTTTCCACACCCGTTTCCACCCTTCCTCTAACACTGGTTGGAGCTGGGTGAGATCAACAAGTCCGGAAGCGATAACTAAGATGAATCCAACAACCGCCAGTATTTGCAACAACGTATAAAGCAGTTCGCCGGTGCGCGCCAATACTTCAATGCCTTTATAGGCGCTGTACATGACCGTCATGGCCATAAGGACATTCAAAACAAACAGCGGCGTTTCCGGATAGGCAAACGTGAGCAACAGTTCGCCAAAGTCACGCAACACACGGGCGGCGATATAGAAAAAATAGGTAATATAGAGAACCGCCAACAACTTGCCGAGCGGCTTGCCGACGATATGTGTCACATAGGAAGTCAGCGGCTGATCGGGGTAATAATGAAACAAACGCTCGTAAACCAAAAACAGCAACAGCCCAAGCGCCAGACCGAGCAAAATGGCGATCCACATATCTTGCTTGGCGCTGACGCCGAGTGGAATGACCATCGCACTGCCATGCTCAAACAACACAATCAGGACAAACAGCTGGCGCACATTGATTTTGCTATGTTCCATCTCGCTCCATCGCTCCTCACTCCACCGTATCCAAGTTTTTGAGCCGAAAACGCTTATTTGATATATGGCGTATTCCGCAATCCCGTGCGTCGAATGGAAGCCTCTACTTTCACTGTCACCGGAAGATGAGGGAAATAGCGGTCATCCCACTCTTTTTTGATTCTCTTCCACAGGCGGGGGTGGGCGCGATGCACCGCCTCGCCAAAACCAAAAACATCGGTTTTTTCATGCTGGGCCGTTTCAATCGCCTGTTTCACTTCCCGTTCAATATCCCGGCCAATCGCCTTTTCCAATTGAAACAATAATCGGTAATCAGCCAAATTGATCGGGACGTACGTCTCACTGATATCCCCTTCTGTTTGGATATGAACCAAAATGGAAGGCTGGCCGTTTTTCAATTTCACTTTTAACCCCGTTTTCACTCCCATCGTTCGATAACCAATCGCTTCTTTTTTTCCTTTCCAGGGGATCGTAATATTCGTTTGTTTGATTCGATCCAACACCCAAAGCACGCCTCGTTCCGTTGAGCCGTTCACCCAGCGAACAAGACGGTCTTTTTTAAATAACGCCAGTCCATCCAAGCTGATGCGAGCATCTGGCACAGAGGATTGAACGTTTGTTTGCCGTTTGCCCTGCTGTGGGTTTCCTTCAATGACAACACCCGTCACGACTGTATTTCTTCCTGAAGATGTCAAACCACGAATCGCCCCCCAGACATCAGTGTTGATTGTCTGCCCCCAGGACATCTCGGAAAACTCCAACGTCTTAATAATTTGATTGGCGGAAATTTTGTCAATCGGTGTTAATACGCTTAACACCTCTTTCGCTGAGTGGCCATGAGCAATAACCAGCTGCGCTGTCGTCCGAAACTGGTGGCTCCGTTCCATCGCATCGAATACGCCATTCAACCCTTGGCGCGCCACTTCTTCGCCGATGACCACCAAGTTGGTATGAGCGTAATACAGGATGCGCGACAGCTTTTTCGAGGCTTTCCGGCTTGCCTCGACCAACGTGTCTCCGGTCGACGTATAAATGGAGACGGGCACGCCGCCCGCTCCGCCTCCTCGTTCGAGCGCCCCCGCAACGTTGCCCGGGTTGACGACTTGAAACGAGGCCAAATATCTGCCGTCTTTTGTTTTATCGAGGCCGACGGCAATGACAACGGCCAAATCGGTTAACTCTTTTTTACTCCAACAGCCAGCCAGCAGCACCGCACAAACAAAAAAGGACACAAACATGGCGATAGGTCGTTTCATGATCCATCCTCCTTTTCCCGGCGTGTTGGTGCCGGAGGCTTCGGTTTCTGATCCCCCGATTGGCGAATGATATTTTTCTGGTTAATCAGGCGCGGCCGCTCGCGGTACATCCATGTCGGAATCCGAAACAGGGTATCGCCTACATTGGTTGAAATAAATGGAGCAAGCGGCGACATGTATGGCATGCCAAATGAACGCAAGCTGCATAAATGGAGAATCATGATCAGCAGACCCATTATAATGCCATAAAACCCGAACATCGCCGCTAAAAACATCAACCCAAAGCGGATGAGGCGTGCTGAGATGGCGATGGCAAACGACGGCGTTGCAAAGCTGGCAATCGCGGTGAGCGAGACAACGATGACCATGGCCGATGAAACAAAACCGGCAGCGATCGCCACCTCACCGATGACAAGCGCCCCGACAATCGACACCGCCTGTCCGACTGCACGCGGCAGCCGAATCCCCGCTTCGCGCAAAATCTCAAATGTCACTTCCATGATCAATGCCTCGACAAAAGCGGGAAACGGCACAGCCTCACGCTGGGCGGCAATGGCGATGACGAGCTGGGTCGGGATCATTTCTTGATGAAACGTCATCGCAGCAATATAAATAGAGGGCGCGACGAGCGAGAGAAAAAAAATCAATACGCGCAAAAAGCGAAGAGCAGTGGCGATATCAAAACGGGCATAATAATCCTCTACCGCTTGAAAAAATTGGATAAACAAAGCCGGCACAATCAGGATAAACGGCGTCCCCTGAATCAAAATCGCAATCCGCCCCTCCAGCAAATTCGCCGCCACCACATCGGGACGCTCGGTATGGTAGATCGTCGGAAATGTCGTAAACGTTTGATCTTCGATTAACTGTTCAATATAACCGGACTCAAGCACGCTGTCCGTATCAATGCGGCGCAGGCGCGCTCTCACTTCCTCGATAACCTCGTCATTGGCAATGCCTTTGATGTACATGATCGCGACATCCGTTTGCGTCACGGTGCCGATTTGCATCGTTTCCAGCCAAAGATTGGGATTTTTAATGCGGCGGCGGATCATCGCGGTGTTTGCGCGCAACGACTCCGTAAATCCCTCGCGCGGCCCGCGGACGGCGAGTTGCGTCTGTGGCTCCTCGATTGCACGATATTGGCCGCCTTTGGTGCTGGCGCTGACAGCGGACGGCACCCCATCCAACAAGATGATGGTCTCTCCGGAAAACAGCTCCAAAAACAGGTGTTCCCAATCGACGACATGCTTCACACCGCCCACCGCGGCCAACTTTTGTTCGATCCACGGAAACGATTCTTTTTCTGTTAATGACAGTGGAAATGACGCCTCCAGCAACGGCGTCAGCAAAAACTCGTACACATGTTTTTCGTCAACAAGACCATCCACAAAGACGATGGCTGCATTGATTTGCTTCTCTTGGCCAAGCGAAAACCGGCGGATGACAACATCGCTGCTTTGTCCAGTCGTTTGGCGGATGATGTCAAGGTTGACGGCTAATTCAGCTGACATCGGCTCTTGCGGGACGTCCGCCGCCTCGCCGCTATGGTCCGGTCCTTCTTGTTTCACCCTGTCATTGATCTGCTTTTTTTGTCGGCCCATTCCCCATTGAAACAGCATGTTTTTCCTCCTCACTCCGCTTCCTTTTTATCCCTCATTATGGACACGAAATCGGGAGGACATACGCCCGTGAATCGCTTTTGGATCAATAGAAAAAACTAAAGAAAAACAGCAGGTGGAACACCATGAAACTAATTGTTGTTTGGCTGATGTTTGCCTTGCTCGCCATAGGAACGATGGTAAGCATGGATCAGTTGATGGGGATGACCTTGCATCAATCGTTGCATATCGTGCTGAACCCATTTCGAGTAATGAAGGCACCAGAACTGTTTATTTTCTCATTGTTCGTCCTTTCACTATTGCTCGATCTATTGAACGTTTGGATGTGGAAACGAAAAAACAAAACGTCTTGACCAACAGCCGGGGGCAAAAAGAGGAAGGTGCCCCAAAAGCAACGGGACACCTTTCCTCTTCATTGGGCATTACCTTTTCTGTATTTGCTCCCAATGATGCTGTTGTTGCAACCATTCGCGAACATGGGTGCTGTGTGAAGATAAGGGAACGGTAAACGAATCGCCGTCGCTTTGCAGCAATTCAATATCCCCCTGCCATGTGCTCCCCCCGCGGATGATGTCCTCCACCGGCTCATTCCACAAATCTTGTTTGAGCGCCTGGACAAACGACTCAATCTCCTTCGGATCGGCAAGCACAACCTCTGCCCGCCCGGTTTCCACATTTCGGATCGTCACCTGACGGATCGGCGCATAGCCGCTTGGGCGAAGCAACAAATAATATTGCTGCTTATATTCGTTTGAGCCCATGATGCGCTGAAAATACAGCATGTACGGTTCAATCGGCACTTCGTAGCGGCGGAGGAGACGCGTGCCGTCTTTGAGCACATACCCGATCACAATCGGCCGGACGTTGCCAAAACGTGACGGGAGCGGCTGATCGTGCACAAGCTGCGCATGAAGCGCCCTGACAGCTTTGATGTTGTCCTTCGTGCGCAAAAACTGATCGAATGCTTCAAACTCTCTTTCCATCAAGTTAGGATTTTGCCAATTCATCACCGACTGGCCGAAATAGACTTTCTCAATATCGGACAAATTCGGAACGTGTCTCACATATCCAACCGGATCAAGGCGCACAGTCAAAAATAAGACCGACATCACAGCGGCAAAGGCGATATACCCTTTCCATTTATGAAAAACACGCCATGTTTTCATCACGACCATTTGCGCAACGGCATACCCGATAAGCGAAAACGCAACATACCCAAAGATGATCCATCCCCACTGCCGTTGGACTTGTCCAAAGTAGAACCCGCCGGTCAAGCACATGCAAAACGCCACTCCATACACAAACAGTGGGCGAAGCACTGAAAAGGCGAGCGCCTGTCCGGCCGCTTCCGTCGGCCGCCGCTCGTACAACCAAATGGACACCCCGAAAAACAGAAGCGACAACAGCAGCAACAGTCCGGCTTCCCCCGCGCTCATCGCCTGATCCGTCAGCATCGCATAACGAATCGGCAGCGCCCAATCCATCAGATTTCCCGATAAATAGTACCCATCAGGGAATCCATACAACCATAACGGCAAATTGCTAAACAGCAGCACCATGATGCCTGTCGGAAAAAAGAGAGCAATATTCGTTAACACAATATGAACGATCGATTGGCCGACGAGCACGCCGACCATGACACCTAGCGCAAAAATCACCGTCTCTACGACAAGCGTCTCGCCAAGCCATCGTCCCACATCCCCCGCTCCAATCGGCCACGGGAGATCAAGTCCGTACAGACATCCGATCGCAACCAAGGCGGTCAACACGAGCGGAACCGCCAAAAAGAGCCATCCAATAAGCATCTGCCCGGCAAGCAGTTCGGTGCGGCGGATGGGCAAGCTATGGATGAAATCAGCCGACCGTTTCTCGTGCATGTAGCGAACCACGCCGGCCGCCGCCAAAATCGGAACGAGCCAAGCGCACAGCGCTTCCATTCCATTGGCTATATCATACACACTGTACCATTGCGGAATATTGCCGACCTTTGGGTCATATTGAGAATACGCGAGCGCCATCGGCAGCACAATCGCCGCCAGCCATAACAGCAGATGAATGATGGCTATCCAGCCGATTTGGCGAACATTTTGCGTCCACATGGCGCGGTTAGCCGACAACCGTTTCGCGGACATCGACAACATCCCCCATTTCGTACATAAAAATTTCTTCCAACGACAGCGGCAAGATGTCGAGAATGAGCGGAGCAAACGAACTCACCGTCTCTTCGATGGATCGTTTCTCGCCGCGGACGACAAGAAGAACGATGCTGCCGCGCTCCTCGCGATGCACGATGTCAAGGCGTTCGGCCAACTCGCTCGGAAATCTGTCGCGAAACGCGACTTGAATTTTATGCATCCCGGCGCGCAGCTCGTTTAAATCACGCTCCATCCGTACGGTCCCTTGCGCCATCAATCCGACGATGTCGCATAAATCTTCGAGCTCGCGCAAATTGTGCGACGAAATGACGACCGTCATCTCCCGTTCGGCCACTTCTTCTATGAGCAGCTGCTTCACATGACGGCGGACGAATGCATCGAGCCCATCAAGCGGCTCATCCATAATGAGCACATCCGGCCGGACGGAAAAGGCGAGCCAAAACGCCGCTTGGCGCTGCATGCCTTTGGAAAACTGCTGAATCTTTTTATTCGGATCAAGCGTAAAGACGGACTGCAATTCCATAAACCGCCCGCGGCTGAACGACGGGTACAGTTGCTCGTAAAAATCCGCCATTTGTCGAATCGTCGCGTCCGGAAAAAAGTAGACAAAGTCCGGCAAAAACAAAAGGCGTTGCTTCACCCGGACATTTTCCCACACATCCTCCCCGTCCACTGCAATCGTTCCGCGATCTTGGCGGAGAATGCCGGCCATCATCTTTAGCAGCGTCGTTTTTCCGGCGCCGTTCGGGCCGAGCAACCCGTAAATCGCTCCTTTTGGCACCATCATGTTCGCGCCCTTGACGGCCGCAAACCGATCAAACGTTTTCGTCACGTCCACAAGTTGAATCACGATCCTCCCCCTCTTTCTTCCCCTTCTCGAATCCATTGCCATAACTGCTCATTTGTCACCCCTAAAAACCGTGCTTCCTTGACAAGGCGGACAAACTGCTCACGGACCGCAGCGATCGCCTCGATGTTTGGTTCTTTCGAGCGCGGGGCAACGAAGCTGCCTTTCCCTGGAATCGAATAAATCCAGCCGTCGCGTTCCAGTTCGCGGTACGCTTTTTGAATCGTATTTGGGTTGATCATCAGCTGTTTCGCCATCGTCCTGACCGATGGCAGCTGATCGTGCGGCTGCCATAGTTCGCGAACGATCATTTCTTTCATTTTGTCAATCAGTTGTTCGTAAATCGGCTGGCGACTGCGGATATCAAGCTCAAACATCTCCCCTCCTCCTCTCATTGTCACAACCGTACTATAACTAATAGTACACATAAAACAGAAGAAAGGCAAGAATTTTTTCCAAAATAAAGAAAGAATCCATCCCTGGATTCTTTCTTCCTCTCATTCCGACGCCGTCGGCCGCCGCGTTGACCGTTGCCGCTCGGCGGGCTGATACGTCTGAACAAACAGCCCATCTCCTTCGAGCCACTCGGCGATCAACACGTCTTTTGGCGAGGCAATTCCTTGTTTTTGCAGTTTGGCGGCCAGCCATTGCTCCGTTTTCCCAAGCTCCGCTAATTCGTCTGCCAACAGCTGGCCATTCCGGATCAGCGTCACCGGGACATACACCGAGTGGGGCGGCAGACGGAAATCTTCACGCCGATCGTCAAATGAAGCCATTTCATGCTGCGCCCCCCTTGCATGCCGTTGATGTTCGCCCTTTCTTCCCTGTATTGTGCCCCCTGCCGCCTGAGAAGTTTCGCTGTTGGTTTGCCGTTTGCGCGGATAAATTACCCTAGACTGGAAACACTATCGTTCTAGAGATTGCATGGAAAGAAAGGGATCCATGATGAACGGACAGCCGCTTAGCGCCCTGCAATTGTTATTCATGGTCATGCTGTCAGTCGGGCTGATGAATCATGTCATCATCATCCCCTTTATGCTTGAGGCCGCCCACCGCGATGCGTGGATCGCCGCCTTGGGAGCGTTGGCAGGTTTGCTCGTTTGGCTGCCGCTTCTTTATTTCATCGCCAAGCAGCTGAACGGGGAGCGGCTGTTTGACTGGCTGAAAAGCCGGTTTTCAAGCGCGGCTGCTTATGCGGTGGCCGGTGTCAGCAGCGCATTCTTGCTTCTTCATAGTTTTGTCACGTTAAACGATACGATCACGTTTACCACCACCTCTTATTTGACGGCGACGCCGAGATGGGCGCTGATTTTGGTCATCGTGGCCGTTTGTTTTTATAACTCGTACCAAGGCATCGACTCGATTGCCAACACTTCCATGATCATTTGCCCGTTCGTCATCGTGTTTGGTTTTTTCGTTATGCTCTCGACCACGCCTCATAAAGATTATTCACTGCTCAGACCAACGCTTGAACATGGTGTTGGACCTGTGCTCAACGGCATGATGTACGCCGGAGCGGGATATGTGGAAGTGATCGTTCTATTGTTTCTCTCCCATCGCCTGCCTCGCCCGTTTTCATGGAAGGCGCTTGCCGCCATCGCTGTTTTCACAGCCGGGCTGAGCATCGGGCCGACGATTGGCACCATCACCGAATTTGGCCCCGAGCAGGCGACGCGCCTTCGCTATCCGGCGTTTGAGCAATGGCGGATGGTCAGTTTAGGGACGTACATTGAGCATGTGGACTTTCTGTCGGTCTATCAATGGCTGTCCGGCGCCTTTATCCGCATCTCCTTATCGACAGCGCTGATTGTGGAATTGTTTCCGATCCGCCATCCGCAAACCCGCCGTTGGGTGCTCATTGTCCTCTACTTGGCGATCACATTGGCGGCGCTGGCGCCGGTCAGCGATGAACAGTTTTTGCATTTTGTCAAACATGGGGTGCTGCCGGCATCGCTGCTGTTTAGTCTTGCGCTGTCCGTTGTGTTAAGTGGTTTCGCTTTGTTGGCATACCGAAAAAAGAAAAGAGGGGTGGCAGGATGAAACGACCCATGCGCGCCGCCGAAGGCAAGCGGTTGAAAGACGATTACACAGGGCTCGAGACCGTCATCATCTCCGAAGAGGCGTTGCGCACGATGTACGCCAAATGCCCTGACGTCATCATGACGGAAGCCGCGATTCCATCCTCTTTGCCTGACGGCTCGGCGGCTGTGGTGCACTTGCTGTTTATTTATTGTGAAGAACTGTGCGATACGCAAATGCTGCAAAAGGCCATTTATCCGATGTTCCGCGAGCTGTGCGAACACCATCCATGCTTTTCGGCCGCCGACATCGAGGCCCGCAAACCGGCGGCGCTTGAGTATATGGGAAAAGAAGTGCGGATCGATGATCTCAACTTCAGGCTGTTTAGCGGTGATTTGCTCATTTATTTTCACGAAGCCGATGTCTTGTACACGATGCCGCTCGCCAGCCCGCCCAGCCGCGATCCGGAAGAGCCGAACACGGAAATATCGATCCGTGGACCCAAAGATGGATTTATTGAAGAAATCAGCAAAAACGTGGCGCTCATCCGCAAGCGGCTGCGCTCGCACCGGCTCGTCTATGAACCGTTTGTCATCGGCACGCGCAGCCAGACAAAAGTCGGGCTCCTTTATGTCGATGATATTGCCAACACGACCATCATCGATGAGGTGAGAAGCCGTCTGCTCAGTTTGTACATCGACTCGGTGACAAGCACCAATCAAATTGAGGAGTGGTTGTCTGACACCCGGTTTTCTTTGTTCCCGATGTTCGGTTATACCGGGCGGCCCGATTTTGCCGTCAATTCGCTCCTCAACGGCCGTTTTATCATCTTGGTCGACGGGGTGCCGAACGCCTTGATCGGCCCGGGCAATTTAACGTTTTTGCTGAACACGTCGGAAGATAACAACACGTTTTTCTTGTTTGTCGCATTTCAGCGCCTGCTTCGGCTCGTCGGCACTTCGGTCGCCATTTATTTGCCGGGCGCCTGGGTCGCCTTGACCTGCTTCCATCCGGACCAGATTCCGTTCACCTTGCTGGCGACGCTCATTTTGTCGCGCCAAGGAGTGCCGCTTCCGGTGCCGCTGGAGATGTTTGTGATGATGATTTTGTTTGAATTGTTTAAAGAAGCTGGAATGCGTCTGCCAATCGCCATCGGGCAGACGGTGTCCGTCGTCGGCGGCTTAATCATCGGCCAGGCGGCGATCAACGCGGGGCTTGCCGCCCCGGCCACACTCGTCATTGCCGCCATTTCCTTCATCTCGACATTCACGCTCGTCAACCAAAACATGGCCGGAAGCGTCACCTTGCTGCGGTTTATTGTCTTGACGGCCTCCACCGTTCTTGGCCTGTTTGGCTTCATTCTGTCGCTGTTTTTCATCTTGACTTATGCGGTCAACTTGCGCACCTGCGGCGTTCCGTACTTGACGCCGCTGGCGCCGCCGTCCAAAGATATCGGGAAAGTGTTTATCCCGAGCACATGGAAGCAGTTCCGCACGCGCGACCGCATTGTCCGTCCAAATGATCTCATTGCAAAAGAGAGGGAACGAAAATGAGGAAGCGAGTCATTCCCATCATCGCCTCTATCATGCTGCTTGGCGGTTGCTGGGACACACGCAACATCGATCACGCTGTCTACATTCATTCAATCGGGATCGACTACAAAGATGGCCAAGTAATCGCCTACGTGCAATTGATCGATTTCACCGCCCTTGCCAAAGTCGAAGCGGGGGGCGGCAGAGAGAAAGCGGCCGTTTCCATCGGCAAAGCCGCTGGCGAAACGTTTAATATCGCGACCGACAAAATCTACCCTTCCATTCAACAAATGGTGTCATGGGGCCATGTAAAAAGCATTGTCTTTACGAAACGGGCCTTGCAAAAAGGCATCGTGGCCGATGTGATCGACGTGCTGAACCGTTACAACGAAATTCGCCATACAGCATGGGTGTACGCCACCGATGAGCCGCTGTCCGAGCTGTTTGAAGCGACGCCGCTGTTAAACGCTTCCTCGTATTATTCGCTGTTGTCCAATCCGGAAGAAATCTTTCGACAAAGTTCGTTTATCCGCCCGATCCGGCTCAGCCGGCTGATTGTCGATATGGATGAAAAAGCCGATACGGCAAGGCTTCCGTATTTAACGCTCGACCGCCGGCGCTGGATCGAAAATAAAAAGCCGAAACCGATGCTCGCTGTTTCCGGCGTGTGTTTTGTCCACCATTACAGCCTGCAGCAATGTGTCCGCCGTTCCGATCTAGAGGGACTTCGCTGGCTCGAACACGACATTCGCCGCACCCCGATTTATGTCAAACAAAAAGGGAAAACGGTCGCCTCTCTTGTCGTCCGGGACCCGAAAACGAAATGGTCGGTCAAAGTGAAGGATGGAGAGCCTGCTTTTGATGTCCAAGTGCAGGCGCAAGGCGCCATCATCGAACTGCGCAAACCGCTCTCGCGAAAACAACTGACCAAACTGGCGGAACAAACGGTGAAGCAGGAGATCCGCCGCTTGTATGAACTTGGCAAGAAGCAGCAGATCGATATATTGAATCTGTCGGAGCAGCTGTATCGCCAGCGTCCGGATATTTGGAAACAACATCAGTCCAATGGCCTCATCCCGCTCGGCAACAACACGCTGTCCGTGAGCGTCAAGCTTGCGATCAGGGCATCCGGAAAAGAAAAGTTGAATTACCGCGCTGGCGATTGAAAAGACAAAAATGAAGCGCCCTCTTGCCTGCGCTCACGCTGGGAAATGGGGCTTTCTCTGGTGGCAAGGATCAAGTATAATTTAGCCATATTAAGATCTATGGTTGGAACGGGGGAGAACGATGGGGGTTCATACGGAACGAACAAGCGCCGTCAGCATGACCGTCTACCCGATTTTGTTCGCATCAGCCTCGGCCACTTTTTGAACGATGCGATGCAGGCGGTCATCCCGGCGCTCTTTCCGATTTTGCGCTCGACGGCGGCTTCGTTTACGCTCGCTGCCGCTCCTTGGCGCCTTGGCGGTTTGGCTGCTGAAAGACCGGACATAGCCAATGCATATTTTTCTTTCAATCTCTTTCCGCTATAATGAAAGGTGATGATGTCTATTCAGTTAGGAGATTTTTCGTATGGCCGGTTTATACATTAACCAGCACGTCTTGAACAACTTATTTTATATTTTAGTCACGATCTTTGCCTTTTCCTTTATTTATGACCATAGTCGAGCGATCCGGCAGCGCCCGCTCTATGGCCAAGCGCTGCTTGGCGCTTGCTTGGCGTTGGCGGCCGTTTTGTGCATGAAATTTCCGATTTACATGGATCCGCTGTGCGTCCATGATTTCCGGCAAATTCCGTTTTTGCTTGGGACATTGTATGGCGGCGGCGCGGTCGGGGCGGTGCTGTTTGTTGTCTTGATGCTGGCACGCACCGTTTTGTACGGATTTCAGCCGCTTACGTTGATCGTTTACACCATCATGTTTGCCATAGCGGCGGCCGCCTCGCCGCTGTTTCGCAAGCTACCGCGGCCGAGCAAGCTCGTTATGTCGCTTGGGCTGACGTTTTTGCTCGCGGTGCTGACGACATTTGTCGCCGTGATGATTGCTGATTTTCCGGTAACGAGGCCGTATATCGCGTATTTCATTATAATGCCGCCGTTCGTCATGATGTTCGCTGTCTATTTGATGGAGACGCTTCATGAGGCACAGCTCGCTCGGGCAGAGCTGATGAAGATGGAAAAAATGGAGATTGTCAGCCAAATGGCAGCCAGCATTTCCCATGAAATCCGCAACCCGCTCACCGTCGTCAAAGGATTCATCCAGCTGCTGCAAACGGGTCGGCTGCCGCGCGAAACCGAAGAGCGGTACATTCGCATCGCCTTAGAGGAACTCGAGCGGGCGGAAGCCATCATCCGCGACTATTTGACGTTTGCCAAACCGGCTCCAAAAGAGACCGAGCCGATTGATGTCGCCACCCAGCTTCAGAAAGTGTTGCAAATGATTACGCCAATGGCGCATATGCATTCGATCCATGTATCCTCTTCCCTCGAACATGGTGTCGTTATCGGAAACGTACAATATTTCCAACAGTGTTTTCTCAACTTGTTGAAAAACAGCATTGAGGCGATGCCGAACGGCGGCACGCTCCATGTTGCGGCCGAGAACCGGGGGGCATCAGTCGTCATCACCATTTCCGACAACGGCGTTGGCATGACGAAAGAACAAGTGCGCCGCTTCGGCGAGCCATACTTCAGCACAAAAGAAAAAGGCACTGGGCTTGGTGCGATGGTCGCCGTCAAAATCATCGAACAAATGGGAGGAACGTGGACGATCGAAAGCGCCGTACAAAAAGGGACGACGTTGACGATCACGCTGCCGGCAAGCCGGTTGCGGCCGCCGACGGCGGAACAAAGCGTCGCCGGCTGATCGAAAAAACGGATGCCCTGTTTCGGACATCCGTTTTTTCTTGGTGATTGGCGCGATCACTTGACTTCCTCAAAATAATCTTTGTAAAACCCGCCGACTTTTCCGCTGTTGTCAATGACAAAATAAAACTCGTCGGTTTCGTTTTTTACTTCATATACTTTGCCCGGCGTCAATACATTGCTGACCATGTACTTTTCCGCGTTCGTGTGAACGCACTTTACTTTTTTGATCGTCGGCCGGGTCGCCCATGTGTGATGAATCATGGCGTCATCCCCTTATCTAGATGGTGTTCTCTTTTTTATTGTAGCGGGACGGCGCGCCGGCTGCAACTTGGAATTCCCGCTTGAGTCAGTCAAGACTTTGTGGAGAACATTTTTTCGGTTCACTACGGGTGTTGTCAATCACTAGTTATAGAACCATTTTCAGGAATTAATATCGTAAGCGCTTTCGGACTCTCATCCCTCATCTTGAAGTGATGATATTGTATTCCATTTTTTTACACCCAACCACCATCCCGGAGCGCCGACAACGCTTGATGGATCGGCGTCCCGGATGACCGCTGCAGACACGGTAGATTCTGACGCACCACATCTGCCCATAACCGTCCGGCCTTCCGTTTGGCCTGTTCGATCCGCTTGGACTTTGTTGAGGCCGAGACGGCCGACTGGGGCTCTTGCTCCTCCCACCGTCCCTTTCTCCACCCGATCCCGTCGATTCGGGCCGCCATCGCCCTCAGAAACGCCCGAAGCCCTTGGTCTTTCCAGCTGCGGCGGGATTTCACCCGATGCGCAAACCGGCTCATCACGCTCTCGGCGTGGCCCATCGGACGCATGCCGGTCGTCTCCACCCCTTGCTCCGACAGCCACTCCCGATAGTCCCGGATGCATCCCGGCATCGACTCGATCCGGCGAATCAAGGCGGCCAGCTGTTGTTCTTTGCCTTCGTCCTCCAACGTGCCGACCGCGCTGTTCAGCTCCACGAGAAGCCCCTCTTCGTCTTGTTTCGCCAGCTTCTTCCGCACCTCCCGCCAACGCGGATGGCCGGACAGACACTGACGCAGCTCCCGCGCCACATGAAATCGATCCAGCTGAAAGCACGCCCGCTTCCCAAAATACTCCCGGCAGGCTGTGATCCACGACGCCGCGTCGCCGTTGATGATCAAAAGGTCCCGGCACGGGTCATAGGCATATTCGTTCATCAGCCACTCCTCAAACCGTTCCCACACGTCTCCCGCCCCTTCATGGAGGTAGTGGCGCCGGTTCACGAGCTCGAGCTGCGAACCGTTTCGTTTCCATCCCTCGTGAACCGCCAGGATTTTCTCTTCTTTCGCCCGTTTCCCTTTCCCCTGGCGGGAAATGAACAGCCCATCCGCCTCCACAAACAGCACTCGGCCGTGCCGTTGGGAAACAGGGTGGTGCAGCGAGACAGGGGCCTCCAGCACCAGTTGGCGAATCGCCTCGTGGCTCATGACCGCATACCCCACGATCGACTCCAACGTACGGGCCGCTTTGCGGTAGGAAGAGCACTCTACGGCCAACTCGACCGCCGTTTCCTCGAGGCAAGGACTGATCGATCGGGCCCCATCAAAGCCTAATTCGGCATCCAGCAAGAAGGTATAGTTCCCCGTTTGCCGGTCATAGTAGTAGTTCCGTCGAAACGTCACTTCTCCAAACAGCGTTTGGATCGTAGTCGGCCGTTTGTCTTTCAGCTGATACCGGCGCTTGTCCCGCGCTTCCGCCAGTTGTTGATCAATCTCCTCCAAAAGGGCCGCCAACAAGACAGCGAACACCTTTTGAAGAGTTCTGACTAATTGTTCCTCCAGCTCTTTTAATAAAGGCCATTCTGTGGTAAGATGTTTCATGGACTCTCTCCCTCCTGTTTTATGGATGTTGGTCATCACCATCATAGCAGGGAGAGAGTCCTTTTTGCATGACATTTGCTTTTTTCTACCGCGCTTCGCTTGGTGGCCCCGACGAGCGTCGCGAACAAAAGTTCGCAACCCTCGTCGGGGAATCATTCCTGAATGTCACCCACAAATATTTTACTCACACTTCCCGCTTTGTATAGGCGGCGATCGTTTCCCCTTCCGCTACAGTAAACCGTTTTTTCTTCATCGCTTCCGGCGCGTTTGTCAACCATCAGGCGCGCCTCCCTCCTTTCCCCTTTAGGTTGCCCAAAAAAGAAGCCGGATGTTTCATCCGGCCTAGCGCGTTTTCTGCACATATTTTCGGTACAGCCCATACAGCTCGGCTGCTTTGTATGTCTCAATTTTTTTCCGTCCGACCGGATGGCGGGCGATGCCCGCCTTTTTCAACTCGGCAACAAGCCATCCTTTCGAGCCGAAATGCGCCATGGCGCTCCCCCTCTTTTGTTTACGCTGATGGCGATTTATGCTTTTTTCCCTTTAAGAAAAACGCCATCATTAACGCCAATACCGTCAAGCCGGTGGCGACGAAAAAGGCGTCGTTAATCCCTTCGACAGTCGATCTCTGCTGCACGAGCCCATACAGCAGCTGCACCACCACTTCATCGCTCGGAATCGCCTGCTTCAGCTGGCCGACAAGGCTCATGAAAAACGGATTGTTTTCCGTCATCTCATTTCGGTACATGTCCGCATGGAATTTGGCCCGGTTGGACATGATCGTCACCAAGAACGCCGTTCCGAGCGAAGCGGCCACTTGGCGGATCGTATTGGACATCGCCGTGCCGTGGCTGTACAAATGGCGCGGCAAGGCGTTCAATCCTTCCGTCATAATCGGCATTCCGAGCATCGACATGCCGAACATGCGGAAAATATAAAGCCAAATTAACTGGCTGTACGGTGTATCCATCGTCAGCTTGCTGAATTCCCACGTCGTGACCGCGGTGATGATCAAGCCGACGATCGCCAGCGCCCGCGCGCCGATGCGGTCAAACACCCAGCCGGAAATCGGCGACATGATCGCCATGACAATCGCTCCCGGCAGCAACAGCAAACCGGCATCAAGTGGCGTAAAGCCGCGCAAGTTTTGCAAATACACCGGCAGCAGCACCATCGCTGCAAACATCGCCATATTGATGACCGATCCGATGACGGTCGCCAACGTAAACACTGGGTAGCGGAACACACGGAAATTGAGCACCGGATGCTCCGAGCGGAGCGAACGCCATGTGAACATGATCAAGAACAAGACGCCGATGATAAGCGACACAACGACTTCCGTCTCGCCCCATCCTTTGCTGCCGGCTTCGCTGAAGCCATACAGAACGCCGCCAAACCCGATCGTGGAGTAGACCGCCCCTTGCACGTCCAGCACTGGATTGCCTTTACGCGGCGTATGTTTCAGCCAGACGGAGGCGAGCACAATGTCTACAATCGCGATCGGCAACACGACGTAAAACAACAGCCGCCATGTATAATGTTCGACAAGCCATCCGGATAACGTCGGCCCGATCGCCGGCGCGAACATCATGGCGATTCCGACCGTCCCCATGGCCACTCCGCGGCGTTCCGGCGGGAAAATCGACAACATAATGACCATCATCAGTTGCATAATAATGCCGGCCCCGACCGCCTGCGTCAGCCGCCCTGCGAGCATGACGGCAAACGACGGAGCGATCGAGCAGACAAACGCGCCGATGGCGAAAAACGACATGCATGTTCAGCGCAACCAGTCGTTTCACGTTCACGTCTATTCCTCCCCGAGTAAAATCGCTTTAATTTTTTCATGAAGATGCAAAAACTGTTCAATCTCCTCTGGAGAGACGAGTTCTTGAATGCGGCCAAGCCGCCGGCGCAGCACCGACTGCTCGCCAAACGCTTCCGACACCGTCTCTTTTCCTTTTTCCGTCAAACTCAAAATGACCGCGCGCCGATCTTGCTTCGACGGCTCTCGGACAACAAGGCCGGCGCCGACGAGCCGGTCAACCGTGCCGCTGACATTGCTGTTGCTTAAGTTTAATTTTTCCGCCAAGTCATTCAGACGAATATGCTCTTTTTTCAGCAACGTATATAAGACGATCAGCTGCACCTCTGTCACCCCGACGCGGGCGGCGTCCTCGCGGATGAGGCGATAAAGCGCCTTTTGCGTCCGGAAGACAGCATACATGATGTCCCGGCTGATCCCTTCCATTCATCGCCCCTCCTTGCCTCATCTTTCTTGTTGGAATAGTTTCAATACGAATTATTACTGTGCGAAATATGATTATAACATGAAAACAGGAAAAATCAACTATATTGTTTCATGTCTTTTTGAGAAAACATACGCAACGAAAAAGAGTCCAACCGGATGTTTTGCATCCAGTTGGACTCTTTTGCCCGCTTCTCATTCATGAATCCGCGCCGCGGTTGCCGTCGGCTGAATGCAGTTTCTCAACCACGCTCCACCAGGTGGGTGTTCGCAGAAGCGTTCCTGTCGTCCCCGCAGACGAATAAGGGGCATGACATTCCCGCTTCAATGTAGAACTCCCTTTTGATTGCCATCGGTTGAAACTTCATTCTACAACGCACAACGCAGCAACGGATTGGTGATTATTATGATACATGATCGGCCGTCCCTTGGCAAGAGGGACATCCATCCATTTTTTCAAACTGGATACACCCCATGCTTCCGCTCAGAAAAGACGATATACTTGGACATATACGCGTCAAATCGGCGGATGAGCTCGTTGCGCAAGTCGTTCGGCGCGACGATTCCGTCGACGACAAGCTCGGAGGCGAGACGGTAAATATCGATGTCGCGCCGGTATTCCTCGCGTTTTTGTTCGACAAATGCCGCACGCTCTTCTGGCGGCAGCTCGGCAATTTTGTTGGCGTAGACGGCGTTGACGGCCGCTTCCGGCCCCATGACGGCGATTTGCGCGTTCGGAAGCGCCAGGCAGCAATCTGGTTCAAACGCCGGCCCGGCCATCGCGTACAATCCGGCGCCGTACGCTTTGCGAACGATGACCGAGATCTTCGGTACGGTGGCTTCCGACATGGCCGCGATCATTTTCGCCCCATGGCGGATGATGCCGACCCGCTCGACTTTCGTGCCGATCATAAAGCCAGGGACGTCGGCCAAAAACAGAAGCGGGATATGGAACGCGTCGCAAAGCGTGATGAATTTCGCCGCTTTATCAGCCGAATCGTGGAACAATACGCCGCCTTTGACGCGCGGCTGGTTGGCGATGATGCCGATCGGCTGGCCGGCAAGGCGCGCCAGTCCCGTAATGATTTCTGGCGCAAACAGTTTTTTGATTTCACAAAACGATCCTTCGTCAATGATCCGCTCAATCAAATCATACATGTTGAACGGCGCATTTTGGTTTTCCGGCAAAATGTCCTCGATCGTTTTGTCAAACGATTTCGGCGGCTTCGCCTCGACCACCGGCGGCTTTTCGCTGTAATTGGACGGAAAATACGACAAATAACGGCGTGCATAGGCAATCGCTTCTTCTTCGGTTTTCACGAGCACGTCGCCGCAGCCGGAGACGGTGCAATGCATGCGAGCGCCGCCCATCTCTTCGAGCGTGACTTTTTCCCCAATCACCATTTCCGCCATGCGCGGCGAGCCCAAGTACATCGAGGCGTTGCCCTCGACCATGATGACGATATCGCAAAACGCCGGAATATAAGCGCCGCCGGCTGCTGACGGGCCAAACAACAGGCACACTTGCGGCACTTTGCCGGACAGCTTCACCTCATTGTAAAAAATGCGCCCCGCCCCGCGCCGGCCGGGAAACATTTCGATTTGGTCCGTAATGCGTGCGCCGGCCGAGTCCACCAAATAAATGATCGGGCAGCGCAGTTTTTCCGCCGTTTCTTGAATGCGGATGATTTTTTCGACGGTGCGCGCTCCCCACGAGCCAGCTTTGACGGTCGAATCGTTCGCCATCACGCAGACGGTGCGGCCATTGATTTTGCCGATGCCGGTCACAACTCCATCAGCCGGCAAATCGCCCGCCAAACAGTTGGCAAACAATCCGTCTTCCACTTCCAAACCGTTATCAAGCAGCAAGTTCAGCCGCTCGCGAACAAACAATTTCCCTTGGGCGGCGTTTTTTTCATGATATTTTGGCGCCCCGCCTTTCTTGATTTCCGCCGCTCTTTTCTCCAGCTCCGCTGCGAGCGTGTCTTGTTGATTGGCTGTTTCCTTCATCTCTTTGTTTCCCCTCCTTGTTTTGATGGATCTTGCTGTTCCATCCCGCTTGTTCGGCTGGAGCAAGGTTGGATGCCGTGTTTTATTTATCGCTGTGAAAAGGCCGATGCGGCGCAAGCGCTCCGTGCGGCTTCCTCCTTCCAAACCGCCCCCTCCTTGTCCAAACGGGCTTACTCGCCTTTGTACACCGGCTTCCGCTTTTCTTTAAACGCCTGCAATCCTTCCAACCGGTCTTTCGTCGGAATGGTCGCCTCATAGGCGAGCTGCTCAATCGCGAGGCCCGTCTCCAAATCAACGTTGAATACGCTTTGGATCGCCCGTTTCGCCTGACGGACGGCTATCGGCGCATTGTCAGCGATTTGTTGCGCGAGACAAAGCGCACGCTCCATCAGCTCGGAGCGCGGCACCGCGTATTCGACAAGGCCGATTCGCTCGGCCTCTTTGGCGGTGATGCGCTTTGCGGCAAAAATCAATTCTTTCGCTTTTCCGATGCCGACAAGGCGCGGCAGCCGCTGCGTCCCCCCCGCTCCCGGAATGATGCCAAGCGACGTTTCCGTCAACCCAAGCTGGATATCGTCGGCAGCAAACCGAATGTCGCAAGCCAAGGCAAGCTCCAACCCGCCGCCAAACGCCGAGCCGTTTAACGCGGCAATGACCGGCTGCGGCACTTTCTCGACCTCGTTGATCGTTTTGCTGATTAAGGCGACGGCCTGCCGCACTTCCGTTTCATTCATCCCCGCCCGCTCTTTCAAATCAGCGCCGGCACAAAACACCTTGTCTCCTGCCCCGGTCAACATGACAACGCGCACGTCTTTGCGAAATTTGATCTCCTGAAAGAGCGCGCCAAGCTCGAAAAGAAGCGCTCTTGAAAGCGCATTGGCCGCTTCCGGACGGTTTAATGTCACAATGGCGATGCCGTTTTCTTGTGTTTCAAACGATACAAGTGTGCTCACGTTTTCTCCCCCCTTATGATCAAACCGTTTGCAAATAGCGGCTCGGAAGCGGGCGGCCGATTTTATCGCGGATAAAAAAAGCCGCTTTCGTCAGCTGCTCGACATCGATGCCGGTTTCAATCCCCATGCCGTGAAGCATATATACTAAATCATCGGTGGCGACGTTTCCCGACGCTCCGGGAGCGTATGGACAGCCGCCGAGGCCGCCGAGCGAGCTGTCAAACGTCGTAATCCCCATTTCCATTGACACTAAAATATTGGCCAGCGCCGTCCCTCTCGTGTCATGGAAATGCATCGCGATCCGATCAGCCGGAAAACGGCGGAGCACGATTGCGAGCACCTCTTCGACTTGCTTGGGCGTCGCAACGCCAATCGTATCGCCAAGCGACAGTTCGTCAACCCCCATCGCCAACAACCGGTCCGCCACCATCAGCACTTGATCGACGGCGACAGGCCCTTCATACGGGCAGCCAAAGACGGTGGAAACGTAGCCGCGCACCGTTTTTCCTGCTTGTTTTGCCGTTTTCACGACCGCTTCAAGCACCGGAAATGTGGCAGCGATCGTTTTGTTAATATTTTTTTGGTTGTGCGTTTCGCTCGCTGACATGAAGACGCCCACTTCATCGACCCCGGCGCCAAGCGCCCGCTCAAGCCCCTTTTCGTTGGGGACGAGCGCCGCATACGTGACGCCGGCTTTTCGGCGAATGCCCGCTGCCACTTCAACGGCGTCCGCAAGCTGCGGAATCCATTTCGGATGGACGAAGGAAGTCACCTCAATGTACGACAGCCCCGTTTCTGACAATAGGTTGATCCAAGCGATTTTATCGGCGGTCGCGATCGGCGTTGCTTCGTTTTGCAGGCCGTCGCGCGGGCCGACTTCTTTGATCGTCACCTTCGCCGGCCATCGGCTCATGCTCTGCTCCCCCTTTATTCAATCTCGACAAGCACGTCGCCTTCGTTCACGAAATCTCCTTCCTGCACGTGGATGTGCTTCACGACGCCGGACGCCTCAGCCGCAATCGGAATCTCCATTTTCATCGATTCTAAAATGATGACATCTTGGCCTTCTTCTACATGATCCCCGACAGTCACCAACAATTTCCATACACTTCCAGCCATTGTTGCCGTTACTTGGGTCATCGTGTCTTCCTCCGTTTCTGCTTCATTTTGCTTTTGCTGGCTTCCAATGCTTCGAAAGGAAATCGGTCGTCGTATCCCCCGCTTGAAACGCCGGATGGGACAACACGGCCTCAAGCAGCGGAATGTTCGTTTTAATCCCTTCCACGCGATAGTGTCGAAGCGCTTCGAGCAAGCGTTCAATCGCCGTTTGCCGATCCGGTCCTTTGGCGATTAGTTTGGCGATCATCGGATCATAAAACGGCGTAACCGCGGCGCCGCTTTGAACCGCCGTTTCATGACGAATCCATTCGCCTTGTGGGGCGGAAAACGCCGTAATGCGGCCGGGCGACGGGTAAAACGTGTTCGGGTCTTCGGCATAAATGCGCACTTCAATGGCGTGACCGTCGCGGCGAATCTCTTCTTGTTTATAGCGGAGCGGCTCGCCCGCGGCGATGCGCAGCTGCTCTTCGACGATGTCGATGCCGGTGATTTCTTCTGTCACCGGGTGCTCGACTTGCAGCCGAGTGTTCATCTCAAGAAAATAAAAATTTTTCTGTTCATCGACGAGAAATTCAATGGTACCGGCATTTGCATAACCGATGTAACGCGCAGCCCGCACCGCCGCCTCCCCCATCTTCCGCCGCGTCTCTTCATCCAAAAACGGCGACGGCGCCTCTTCGACCACTTTTTGGTGGCGGCGTTGGATCGAACATTCACGCTCCCATAAGTAAACACAGTTGCCATTTTGGTCGGCAAGAAGCTGAATTTCAATATGGCGCGGGCGTTCAATATATTTTTCAATGTACATCGTCCCGTCGCCGAAAAACGAAGCGGCCCGTTTTTGGCTCCCTTCAAACGCTTGGCGCAGCTCAGCTTCATCGCGAGCGATATGCATGCCGATGCCGCCGCCGCCGGCTGACGCCTTCAGCATGACTGGATACCCAATCGAAGCCGCCGCTTTGGCCGCCTCATCGGCGCCATCAAGCGCAAAGGAGACGCCCGGGACGATCGGCACGCCGGCTTTTTCCATCGTCCGCCGCGCTTCGATTTTGCTGCCCATCGCCGCAATGACGTCCGCCTTCGGACCGATGAAGACGATTCCTTCTTCCTCGCAGCGGCGGGCAAACGCTGGATTTTCCGACAACAGCCCGTAGCCGGGATGGATCGCCTCCGCTTTCGCCGTTTTGGCAACCTCAATGATTTTTTCGATATTTAAATAGCTTTCCGCGACGCGCGGCTTGCCGATCAAATACGCTTCATCCGCGAGCGAGACATGAAGCGAATCGGCGTCTGCTTCGGAATAAATGGCAACCGTTTGAATGCCGAGACGTCGGCACGTGCGGATGACACGGACGGCGATTTCGCCGCGGTTGGCAATCAACACTTTCGAAAACATCGTCTCACCCTTTCTTAAAAGTACAGGTGCCGGCGCCGGACGGTTCGTCCGCCCGGCGCGGCGGTTTAGGCTTAGGTTGTTAAGCCGAGGCGCTGTTTCGCCATTTCCCGCAATTTGAATTTCTGAATTTTCCCAGATGCCGTCATCGGGTACGAGTCGGTAAATTCGATATAACGCGGGATTTTATGCCGGGAAATGTTGCCGCGGCAAAACTCGCGAATCTCCTCAGCGGTCGCCGTTTCGCCGTCTTTTAAGATGATCCACGCCATCACTTCTTCACCGTATACCTCATCCGGCACGCCGACGACTTGAACGTCCAAAATTTTCGGATGTTTGTACAAAAACTCTTCGATTTCGCGCGGATAAATGTTCTCCCCGCCGCGGATGATCATATCTTTCAGCCGGCCGGTGATGCGGCAGTAACCGTTTTCATCCATCGTCGCCAAATCGCCGGTATGCAGCCAGCCGTCTTGGTCGATCGCTTCATTTGTCGCTTCCGGGTTGTTGTAATACCCTTTCATGACATGATAGCCGCGCGTGCACAGTTCCCCTTGCACACCCCGCGGCACTTCCTTGTTCGTGCCCGGCTCAACGATTTTCACTTCCACGCCCGGCAAGGCGCGGCCAACCGTTTCGACACGCAGCTCAAGCGGATCGTCGGTGCGCGTTTGCGTGATGACTGGGGACGCTTCCGTCTGCCCGTAGGCGATCGTAATGTCTTTCATCCCCATTTTCTCGATGACCGCCTTCATCACTTCGACCGGGCAAGGAGAACCGGCCATAATGCCCGTGCGCAGCGACGACAAATCGTATTTGGCAAAATCCGGGTCGTTGAGCTCGGCGATGAACATCGTCGGCACGCCGTGAAGCGCCGTGCACCGCTCCGCTTCCACCGTCTCGAGAACCCGCTTCGGATGGAACTCCACAACCGGCACCATCGTCGCCCCGACCGTCACGCATGCAAGCGTGCTCATGACGCAGCCGAAGCAATGGAAAAACGGCACCGGAATGCACAATCGATCGCCTTCGCCAAGTCCCATGCATTGCGCCACTTGGTGGGCGTTGTTGACGATGTTGTAATGCGTCAACATCACCCCTTTCGGGAATCCAGTCGTCCCGGACGTGTATTGCATGTTGATCACATCGTGCGGGTCGAGGCTCTCCATCCGTTCATCGAGTTCTTCTTCTGATACGTCGTGCGCCATCGCCAAGATGTCGTTCCATGTAAACATGCCCGGGTGCCGTTTGTCGCCAAGAAAGATCACGTTTTTCAACTTCGGCAGCCGTTTCGATTGCAGCTGTCCGGGCGCCGACGTGCGCAGCTCGGGAACGATTTCATATAAAATATCGATATACGACGAGTCGCGATATTGCTCAATCAAAAAGAGCGTCGTTGAATCGGACTGCTTCAGCAAATACTCAAGCTCGGCCGCTTGGTAGTTTGTATTGACCGTAACAAGCACTGCGCCCATTTTCCCGGTCGCAAACTGGCAGGCGATCCATTCCGGGACGTTTGTCGCCCAAATGGCGACATGCTCCCCTTTTTCGATGCCAAGCCGCATCAATCCACGCGCGACAAGCCGGCAGTAGTCGTTAAACTGCCGGTACGTCAGACGCAAGCCGTGGTCGGCATACACGACCGCCTCATGATCCGGGTATTGCCTGGCGCGCTCCTCTAACAATTTCCCCACAGTCACCGCTAACATCGACCGTCTCCTCCCCTTTGTCCGAATTCACTGTTATGGATATGCGCATCGTTCCGCTTTTAGCATCCGAGTTGGCGGGCGATGACGAGACGCTGGATTTCCGATGTGCCTTCGCCGATTTCCATGAGCTTGACGTCGCGCAAGTGGCGTTCGACTCCGTATTCTTTCATATAGCCGTAGCCGCCATGGATTTGGATCGCCTGGTTGCAGACGCGAAACCCCATTTCCGAGGCGAACAGCTTGGCGAACGATGCTTCTTTTGTAAACGGTTTCCCTTGATCCTTCAGCCAGGCTGCTTTGTACACCATGTTGCGGGCAAGCTCAATTTCCATCGCCATATCAGCCAGTTTAAATTGAATGGCTTGAAACTTGGAAATCGACTGACCAAACTGGACGCGCTCTTTTGCGTATTGAAGCGCTTTCTCAAACGCCGCTTGCGCAATGCCGACCGCCAGCGCGGCGATCGAGATGCGCCCGCCATCAAGCGTGTACAAAAACTGTTTAAACCCTTTTTGCGGGTCGCCTAAGACGTTTTCTTTCGGCACGCGGACGTTCTCAAAGACAAGCTCGCACGTATTGGACGCGCGCACGCCCATTTTGTCGTAATTCGAACGAATCGTAAATCCTGGGGAGTCCGTTGGCACGATGAGAGCGGTGATGATGTTTTTGCCGCGCGCATCTTTGCCTGTCACGGCGGTGACAATGACTTGCCGCGCGTATTGGGCGTTTGTGATCCAACATTTTTCGCCGTTGATGACATATTCATCGCCATCGAGCACCGCTGTTGTGCGCGTGCCCCCAGCATCGGACCCGGCGTTCGGCTCCGTGAGCCCAAAAGCGCCAAGCGTCTCGCCTTTCGCCATCGGCACAAGCCATTTTTGCTTCTGTTCTTCCGTCCCGAAGTAGTAAATCGGGCTCGCTCCGAGCGACACAGCGGCCGCATAGCTCAACCCGGTGCCGCCGCAGGCGCGGCCGATTTCCTCAACGGCGATGGCGTACGAAATCGTATCGCCCCCAGCGCCGCCGTACTCTTCCGGAAACGGCAGGCCCAACAACCCCAACTCGCCCATTTTGCGAAAGACATCGAGCGGAAAATGCGCTTCTTCATCCCATTTCGCCGCGTATGGGGCAATTTCCTTCTCAGCAAAGTCGCGAACCATTTCTTTAATCATTTGTTGTTCTTTCGTCAATGAAAAATCCATGTTCTCCCTCTCCCCCATAGAAAATGTTCTATCATTTGAACCGACTAGTCGGTTTTAGTAAGAAAACGAGTGTAAACGGTTTTGATTTTTTGAAGCGTTTTCAAAACCGACTAGTTGGTCTGTATACGATCAACAAGTTATTCGGCGGCCGGCCGCAACAAAAACCGCGCCGCCGCTGGGTTTTCTGGTGTGCGGAGCACCGCATGCAAAATGAAATCGGCAAAATACGCCGCGATCTCCTCAATGGACAGCGGACCGTCCGGATTGTACCATTTGTATGTCCAGTTGACCATGCCGATAATGGACATGCCAGTAATCTCCACCGACAGCTCCGGACGAAATTCCCCGGCTTCAATCCCCTCGCGAATGACTCGAAAAATGATTTGCTTGAACTCTTCGCGCTTTTCATTGATCGGTTCAGCGTATTCCGGTTTTAAGTACGTGCTTTCCTGGTAAAACACGGTGATGTGTGGTTTATATAAATGAAACACTTTGACAAACGACTGAACGATGGCGTACAAGCGCTCGGTCGGCGTCGAACAGCTTTCATACGCTTCCTGCGCCTTCGTCAGCGCATACGTGATAAAGACGTCATGGATATGATACAAAAGCTCATCTTTTGATTTAAAATTATGGTAAAACCCGCCTTTCGACGTATCGCTTTCCGCGACGATGCGGTCGACCGTCACGCCGTGGTAGCCATATTTCTCAAACAAATGAAGAGCGGTGTCGATAATGCGGTCTCGAAGCGGTTTCTCTGCCATAACAGTCTCCTTCGCCTGAACTGTAAAACATTTCGAAAAAAGCAAAATCTTCTTCTTGTTTATTAAGATACTCGACAGTTGCAGCCATTGTCAACAAAAATCGTTCCGGCGCCCGAAAAATGGAGGCGTCTTTCGCCGCACATCGTCCGATCGGCTGCGCGAGCCCTATCCCCTAGCCGCACGAACTGAAACAAAACAGATGACCTATACATAACCACGGCCGTTTTTCCAAAAGATAAAAACCGGAGGTGGCTTCCATTGGAACCGATGCTATGCCCAAACTGCAAAACGAACCGGACGCGGTTTCATCTCATTGAGCAGCATCCGCGTGCGGTCAAGCTCGATCCGCACACCGGCGACATCGAGCATGAATACACAAATGAAGCGCTCGAACCGTTCCATCTCCCGTACCGCGGCCCGAGCTACCGCGTCCAATGCGGCGTCTGCGGGCTGATCGAAGATGCGGACATGTTCATTCAGCGCGCAAAATCGTCTCCATTGAGGTGATTCGATATGGCGAACAAAAAACAAACACCTTCTTCCATCGTAGACCAAAAACAGCTCGTCAACGACAAGGCAAAAGCGATGCAAGAGCGCGGCGACGAGCACATTCGCCGCGGCACGCCCAACGGCGCAGACGGACAATAACCGCCAGCCTGCTTTTGTACACAAGCAAGCTGGCGGGACTTCCGCCCTTCTAACGGTACATCGCCCACAATCCGATATCGCGAAAACCAAGGCGATGGTAAATGCGGCCGGCGTCTGGATTGTCATAAAACAAGCACGGCATCTTCCCTTCAGCGAGCAAATCGCAAACGAGCTTCGCCACGATGGTGCTGGCATACCCTTTCCCTCGATGCTCCTGATCCGTGCAGACGCCGACGATCATCGCCGACAATGAGTTTTCCGCTGATGTCGATGCGGCGGCCACCATTCGGCCGTCTTGTTCAATGTAGTACGTTCTAGCTGAATTGGTTTCCATCCCTTTCACCAGCATATCGCGGGACGACGGCCTCGTTTCAAATTCGGCAATGCGGCGCCGCAAGTCGAGAATCCGGTCGACATCGGCCAATTCGGCTTTTTTGACGGCGAACGCCCCCATTTCTTGACGGGCGTATTCATCCGTCCGACACTCGCAAAAGTAAAGCGTTCGCTTCTCCCCAAGCGGCAGCCGCTCTTCGAACTGCCTGGCAATGTCCGCCTTGCCGGACAGCTGGATGGACGATGATGGGGCTGTCTCGCGGATGAGACGAGCAAAGCCATCGGCATCAAAATCGCCAGGCGCGTACGGAATGTAGGAATCGTAATAACGGAGCAGCACCGCCTTCAGCGAGCCGGCATCGTCAAACTGCCCCCAAACGTCTTGGAAATCGGCGTCATAGTCAAACGACTCAATATCGCCGATGATAAATAAATTGAACGACGGATCTTGCCGCAAAAACGAAAATACTTGTTGATCGTCTTCGGCCGTTAACCGGCGAATCATAGAATTCCCCCGCTTTTCGAATGATATTTTTTCCATTATACTATGAATCATCCCTGTTGCCAATGGCATTTGTGGCGTCAGAGTCAGTCAAGACTTTGTGGAGAACATTTTTTCGGTTCACTACGGGTGTTGTCAATCACTAGTTATAGAACCATTTTCAGGAATTAATATCGTAAGCGCTTTCGGACTCTCATCCCTCATCTTGAAGTGATGATATTGTATTCCATTTTTTTACACCCAACCACCATCCCGGAGCGCCGACAACGCTTGATGGATCGGCGTCCCGGATGACCGCTGCAGACACGGTAGATTCTGACGCACCACATCTGCCCATAACCGTCCGGCCTTCCGTTTGGCCTGTTCGATCCGCTTGGACTTTGTTGAGGCCGAGACGGCCGACTGGGGCTCTTGCTCCTCCCACCGTCCCTTTCTCCACCCGATCCCGTCGATTCGGGCCGCCATCGCCCTCAGAAACGCCCGAAGCCCTTGGTCTTTCCAGCTGCGGCGGGATTTCACCCGATGCGCAAACCGGCTCATCACGCTCTCGGCGTGGCCCATCGGACGCATGCCGGTCGTCTCCACCCCTTGCTCCGACAGCCACTCCCGATAGTCCCGGATGCATCCCGGCATCGACTCGATCCGGCGAATCAAGGCGGCCAGCTGTTGTTCTTTGCCTTCGTCCTCCAACGTGCCGACCGCGCTGTTCAGCTCCACGAGAAGCCCCTCTTCGTCTTGTTTCGCCAGCTTCTTCCGCACCTCCCGCCAACGCGGATGGCCGGACAGACACTGACGCAGCTCCCGCGCCACATGAAATCGATCCAGCTGAAAGCACGCCCGCTTCCCAAAATACTCCCGGCAGGCTGTGATCCACGACGCCGCGTCGCCGTTGATGATCAAAAGGTCCCGGCACGGGTCATAGGCATATTCGTTCATCAGCCACTCCTCAAACCGTTCCCACACGTCTCCCGCCCCTTCATGGAGGTAGTGGCGCCGGTTCACGAGCTCGAGCTGCGAACCGTTTCGTTTCCATCCCTCGTGAACCGCCAGGATTTTCTCTTCTTTCGCCCGTTTCCCTTTCCCCTGGCGGGAAATGAACAGCCCATCCGCCTCCACAAACAGCACTCGGCCGTGCCGTTGGGAAACAGGGTGGTGCAGCGAGACAGGGGCCTCCAGCACCAGTTGGCGAATCGCCTCGTGGCTCATGACCGCATACCCCACGATCGACTCCAACGTACGGGCCGCTTTGCGGTAGGAAGAGCACTCTACGGCCAACTCGACCGCCGTTTCCTCGAGGCAAGGACTGATCGATCGGGCCCCATCAAAGCCTAATTCGGCATCCAGCAAGAAGGTATAGTTCCCCGTTTGCCGGTCATAGTAGTAGTTCCGTCGAAACGTCACTTCTCCAAACAGCGTTTGGATCGTAGTCGGCCGTTTGTCTTTCAGCTGATACCGGCGCTTGTCCCGCGCTTCCGCCAGTTGTTGATCAATCTCCTCCAAAAGGGCCGCCAACAAGACAGCGAACACCTTTTGAAGAGTTCTGACTAATTGTTCCTCCAGCTCTTTTAATAAAGGCCATTCTGTGGTAAGATGTTTCATGGACTCTCTCCCTCCTGTTTTATGGATGTTGGTCATCACCATCATAGCAGGGAGAGAGTCCTTTTTGCATGACATTTGCTTTTTTCTACCGCGCTTCGCTTGGTGGCCCCGACGAGCGTCGCGAACAAAAGTTCGCAACCCTCGTCGGGGAATCATTCCTGAATGTCACCCACAAATATTTTACTCACACGTGGCGTCAAACCGAGAGGACTGCCGATGCCCCTAAGTCTGCATCGGCCAACTGCAAAGAAAGGAGGAAGCCCGCTCTCAAAAAAGCGAGGCGACGATGCCGATGAAGTTTATCTTAATTAGGCGAGAAGACTCCCACTTCAACGAAGCGAAGCGGAGTAAGTGGGAGATGAATCGCCTTAACTATATTTTGCTGAAAATAGGATAGATTCAGTAAAATATAGTATAATATAGTTAGATGGGAGGTGAAAAAATGTATTTTTGTATCAAACAACAGCTAAATGGTTTGACCAAAGAAGAATACTTGACTCTTCGAGAACTGTGCCATATTGCCAAGAACATGTACAACGTCGGATTGTACAATGTCAGACAATACTATTTTGAACACAAGGAATTTCTTAATTATGAGAAAAACTATCATCTTGCAAAAACTAACGAAAACTATAAGCTGTTAAACAGCAACATGGCACAGCAAATTTTAAAAAAGGTCAATGAAGCCTTTAAATCTTTCTTTGGTTTGATCAGTCTTGCCAAACAAGGAAAATATGACCACAAGGCTATCAGTATTCCAAAATATCTTAAAAAAAATGGCTTTCATTCACTGATCATTGGCCAGATTCGTATAGACGGCAACAAATTCACGATACCGTATTCTCGCCTATTTAAAAAGACTCACAAGCCTATCACGATAACGATTCCGCCTGTGTTACTGGACAAAAAGATTAAGCAGATTGAAATCATTCCTAAGCATCATGCCAGGTTCTTTGAGATTCAGTACAAATATGAAATGCCTGAAGATCAAAGAGAATTAAATGACCAAAAAGCACTGGCAATTGATTTAGGATTAAACAATTTTGCCACTTGTGTCACATCAGACGGCAGATCATTCATCATTGATGGGCGGAGATTAAAAAGTATAAATCAATGGTTTAACAAAGAAAATGCCAGACTTCAAAGCATAAAAGATAAGCAAAAAATCAAAGGCACCACTCGTAAACAGGCTTTGCTTGCTATGAATCGCAATAATAAAGTGAATGATTATATCAACAAGACTTGCCGTTACATCATTAACTACTGTATTGAAAATCAAATTGGCAAACTTGTCATTGGCTATGCGGAAACATGGCAACGCAATATTAATCTAGGAAAAAAGACAAATCAAAACTTTGTCAATATTCCTCTCGGTAACATAAAAGAAAAACTAGAATATCTTTGTGAATTTTACGGCATTGAATTCTTGAAACAGGAAGAATCATATACGTCTCAAGCCAGCTTTTTTGACGGCGATGAGATTCCTGAATATAATGCCGACAATCCAAAAGAATATAAGTTCAGCGGCAAACGTATTAAGCGCGGCTTGTATCGAACAAAGTCTGGCAAACTAATTAATGCTGATGTCAATGGCGCATTAAACATCTTAAAGAAAAGTAAAGCTGTAGACCTGAGTGTCTTATGCTCTAGCGGCGAAGTGGACACGCCTCAAAGAATAAGGATTGCTTGAAGCAGTCAAACTTCTTTGGAAGCCCCCACTTCAAATTTTCGCTAGAAAATTAAGTGGGGGTAGTTCACTGACGATCTGTACGAATACTATAAAGATCGACTGACCGGAGATGAAGAAGACGCCGAAGCGGTGGCGATGTCGATTTTGGATGAACTCGACCGCCGCGATGTGCTCAAGCTGATCGGTGAGATGACTGATGAAGAGCTGCTTGGCATGTTCGGTTTGTATGTCCTGGAAAGCTTGAAAGCGAAAATGGCCCGCGAAGGCCTCGGCGCGACGCGGCCGCAAGATGCGCCGCGCGTGCATTGACAAAACAAAACGGCTGTCCCCCATGTCATAAGGAACAGCCGCTATGTTGGGCAAATGATGGTTTCGTATTCATTTGGCAGCCCTGTGAACATGATTTCGAAGACGGCTTTTCCACTGTTTGCTTAACAGACAGTGGCGAAACACAAACCGTTTTCCCATCGCGCGCTCATCGGTAAAACTGTACATCGTAGCCTTCTTTCAACAACACTTGGTAGATTTGCTGAATGTGGTCTTCGTTTTTTGTCTCGAGCGAAAAGTGAATTTCCGCCTGACCTGGCAGCACCTTGGCGCCGATGCGCTGATGGTGAATCGACATCACGTTTGCCTCAAGCTCCGCAATAATGCGCAGCAGCTTGTTCAACTGGCCCGGCTTGTCGGAGATGACCGTTGTAAACGTCACAAACCGGCCCGCTTCGACAAGCCCCCGCTCAATGATGCGGGAAATGAGCGTCACATCGACGTTGCCGCCGCTTAAAATGGCGGCGACTTTTTTGCCGCGAAACGGCAGCTTTTGATACAACAATGCCGCCAACGGACAAGCTGCCGCCCCTTCGATTAACAGCTTGTTCCGCTCGAGCACATACAGCATCGTCCGCGAAATTTCCGCCTCTTTCACGCATACAACGCCATCGACGTATTGCTCAATGTATTGGTACGTAATATTGCCCGGCTTTTTCACGGCAATCCCATCGGCGATCGTATTCGATGCGGCAATGGAGACGGGCTGTTTATGGCGTATGGCCGCCGTCATGCCGGGGCAAGCCGATGACTCAACGCCGTACACTTCAACCGACGGCTTCAGCTGTTTTAACGTAAGCGCCACCCCCGCAAGCAACCCGCCGCCGCCGACCGGACAAAGAACGACATCGACGTCGGGAAGCTGCTCGATCAGCTCTAAGCCGATCGTCCCTTGGCCGGCCATCACCGCCAAGTCGTCAAACGGATGAACAAATGTCATCCCCCGTTCACGTTGCAACTCTAATGCATATTCCAAAGACTCGTCAAACACATCGCCGTACAGCACGACTTCCGCCCCGTAGCTTTTCGTCGCTTCAATTTTGCTGAGCGGCGCCCCTTTCGGCATGACAATCGTGCAAGGAATGCCGAGCATGCCGCTTGCGTAGGCGACCCCTTGGGCGTGGTTGCCGGCCGAGGCGGCGATGACGCCGCGCGCCCTTTCTTCTTCCGTGAGCGACATAATTTTATTGAATGAGCCTCTCACCTTAAACGAACCTGTTTTTTGCAAATTTTCCAGTTTCATATACACGTCATTGCCGGACAGCCGGCTGAACGTCTGCGAATGCTCAAGCGGCGTTTGGTGGACGATGCCTTTCATTTTCGCTCGCGCTTGTTCAATGTCTGTTAACGTCAACATCATCAAACCACCCTTTCCGATCGGGCGACCAGTTCTTGTTCACCCCGCTTTATTATATACAAAACATTTCATCACCGACAAATGTTGCTTTTCTTTAGTTGGTTTTGGATTATTTTTAGCATATAGTTTTGTTGCATAAAATCATGTTCAACAAACATCGCTGCAACCCGCTTCCTTTGTCAAACCGTTTGAACGTTGGACTTGTCCCAAAACATCAGAGTGTTTCTAGGGGAAGAGCTGTCTATGGTCTGTTCTTTTTCTTTTGTGAATATTGTTTATTTAGAACATTGTTCTATAGATTTGGCCAATTGCCAACGGGAAAAAGCGGCCAAAAAGATCGGCGATAGGCAAACGCGAGGGAATTTGCTAATATGAAAGAAAAGCATTCGGAAGACGAAAACTCGTTGAACAGCTCGGCGCCGAAACAGTCGGTTTTCACCTTGGGCGCGAGGTCGTCACAATCGACATCACGGCGGGTGCGCTGACGGAAGCAGACATACTGGCAGTGGAAAACCGGGCCAACGAACTCATTTACGCGAATCTCCCGGTCGAGACGTATTGGGTGACGCCGGAAGAAGCAGAACGGATGCCGTTTCGCAAGCGTCCCGATGTCCAAGGTTCTGTCCGTGTTGTCGAGATGAAAGGGATCGATTTGTCGGCGTGCTGCGGCACCCATGTGAAACGCACGGGCGAAATCGGCGTGATCAAATTGCTGAAAGCAGAGCGCCATCGCGGCATGACGCGTCTTTCCTTTCTTTGCGGCGGCCGGGCGCTTGCCGACTACCAGCAAACCCACCGCGTCGTGCAGGCGGCAGCAGGTCGGTTCGGGACAAGCCGCGATCAGCTGCTCGACGTGATCGCAAAATGGGAACAAGAGAAAAAAGAATGGGAAAAACGGCTGCGCCAATACGAGGCAATCGTCTTTGCCGTCGAAGCCGAACGGGCCGCCGCCGAATCAGGACGTGCAGTGATTGGCTGTTACGACCAATATGGGGCAAAAGAACTGCAAATGATCGCCCGTCTGATCGCCGACCGTTATGGCAAAACCGCGCTTCTCGCCTCCACCTCCGATTGGCGCGCCGTGATCGCCAAAGCACCGTCTTCCTTGCTCCATGCAGGGAACTGGCTGAAAGAACAAGCCGCCCTGTTTGGCGGCAAAGGGGGCGGCAACGAGCGGCAGGGGCAAGCTGCTTTTCCGTCCCTTGAGGCGCTTAGCCAGTTCCTTTCCCGCGTGGAAACGGCAGGCATCGATTGACGGCTCCTGCCCGCACCGCCCGGTTGCTTCGATTCGTTTCGTCCTCCCGTCGGATCGATGTGATGTCCCCCATAGCCAACGGAGGGCGGTTTTTGTAAAATGAAAAACGAAATGTGCAGCTAAGGAGTTTGAAGAGATGAACGATCGACTCGTACAATCGCAAATCGAAGAGCTCGAACGAAAGCTGCGCGCTTATGAGCGGCTCATCGAAACGCTTCCGTTTCCGTTCACCTTTGCCGATTACGAAAGTGGAATCGCCATCGAAAAAAAGCGCGGCAACGTCCGGCCGCACCTTCGCACCATTCCACCGTCCCTTGAAAAGGAAGCCAAATGGCAGTGGGATATTGACTTGTATCACGACGTACCGTTTGAAAAAGTGGAAGCCTTTTTGACGCCGTTGCTCGATCTCGTGCCGCACCATATCGTTTTTGTCGACGACAACGGGATCATCACGCTTTGCAATTTGCAGGCGGCCATTGACACGGGCGTCGAGCGCGACGCCATCATCGGCAAACATATTCGCGAGCTGCTGAAGCTGCCTGACGAGCTGATCGCAACGCTCGAATCGCTTGAAAAAGGCGAGCCGCTCTACAATCACGAGGTGCTCGACCGATTTTACGGCATCGTCAACACCCGTTTTATTTACAACGATGACGGATCGATCAAACGAGTCATCAGTATGTTTCAGTCGCTCAATATGATGAAAGAAACGGAAAAGCTGGCGGTCGCCGGCCGCATCGCCGCCGGCATCGCCCATGAAATCCGCAATCCGCTGACGACGGTGCGCGGCTATTTGCAGCTGCTCAAAACCGAGCTGCCAGACCGGATCGCCTCGCTCGTCGAACGCCTGCTCATTCCTGAGCTTGACCGGGCAAACGGCATCATCACCGACTTTTTAAACATCGCCAAGCCGGCGGACGTGAAGATGGAAACGTTCCGGCTGCACCGTTTTTTGCGCGACGATGTCGGCGTTCTGCTGCAGAGCGAGGCGTTGCTGCACAGTGTGAACGTCCATTTTGACCTCGACGAACAACTGGACGATTACGAAATGAGCGGCGACCGCCGCCAGCTTTTGCAAGTGTTTTTAAACTTATTCCG
This sequence comes from Geobacillus lituanicus, assembly GCF_050994965.1. Taxonomy (NCBI): domain Bacteria; kingdom Bacillati; phylum Bacillota; class Bacilli; order Caryophanales; family Anoxybacillaceae; genus Geobacillus; species Geobacillus lituanicus. Next base: position 1,874,127 of record NZ_CP194773.1, on the reverse strand, counting down.
CAACGCTGTGGAAGCCAAAGTGGCCAAAACGATGAATGTCACGGTGAGCAGCCGGAAAGTGAACCATATCGTCCAGCTTCGCTTCTGCGACGATGGGCCCGGCATTCCGCCGTCGGTCATCGACCATGTTTTCGATCCGTTTTTTTCAACGAAGGAAACGGGAACTGGGCTCGGCCTGTCGTTATCGAAAAAAATCGTCGAACTGCATCGCGGGACGATGAAAGTGCAAAGCGATGCACGCGGCACTTGTTTTTTGATCGAATTTCCGCTTTGCAGCCAACCGCCGTTTCTTTCGTCGTAAATTGCTTCCGAAGAGGGAGGCCATCCCGGCTTCGGAAGCGATGAGGTTGATGATTTAGAACAATGTGTCACTTTATCATGAAAAAAGGGGGAACGATTATGACCACGCCCGCTCCGCCCAACGGCAAATGGCGGCGCTTGTTCGCCTTGTTTCTTCCCATTTTTGTTTCGCAAACGGGCCAATATGCCATGAACTTTGTCGATGTCGCCATGTCCGGCCACGCGAGCGCCGAAGATCTTGCCGGCGTCGCGATCGGCTCCAGCTTATGGGTGCCGGTGTGGACCGGCGTCGGCGGCATTTTGCTCGCCTTGTCCCCGATCGTCTCGCATCATCTCGGCGCCGGACGCCATGACTCAATCGCCCGCGCCGTCACCCAGGCGCTCTACTTGACTGTCGCGCTTGCCGCCGCCATTGTCATGGCCGGCGCCGCTTCTGTGCCGTTGATCTTGAAACAGATGTCTTTGGACGAAAACGTTCGGCATATCGCCTTTCATTATTTACGCGCCTTGTCGTTTGGGATCGTCCCGCTGTTTCTTTATTCTGTGCTCCGCTATTTCATCGATGCACTTGGGCAAACGAACGTGACGATGTGGATTACGCTCACCGCCTTGCCGATCAATATGCTGTTCAACTGGCTGTTGATTTACGGGCATGGCGGGTTTCCGCGCCTTGGCGGCATCGGCACCGGCTATGCGACAGCGATCACGTACGCATACTGCTTCGCGGCCGCTGCCTTTGCCGCGGTGAAATTTCGCCGTTTGTCTCCCTATCGCGTGCTCGTCCGTTTTTACCGTCCGTCATGGGCCGCATGGAGAGAGTTGCTGAAAACCGGGGTGCCGATCGGATCAGCCATCTTTTTTGAAACGAGCATTTTCGCTGCGGTGACGCTGCTTGTCGGCCGGTTTGGCGCCGAAACAGTCGCTGCCCATCAAAGCGCCCTCAACTTCGCTTCCTTGTTGTATATGATTCCGCTCAGCTTATCGATGGCGCTGACGATCGCCGTAGGCGTTGAAGCTGGGGCCAACCGTTATGAAGCGGCCAAACAATATTGCCTGATCGGCATCACCCTCGCCTTGGCGGTCGCTGCCGCCGCTGCATTGTTTCTTTCCATCTTCCGCGGCGATGTTGCTCGACTGTATACAAACGATCCGACAGTGGCGGCGTTGACGGAGAAGTTTTTGCTCTATGCCATCTTCTTTCAAGTTTCCGATGCCATCGCCGCTCCCATCCAAGGAGCGCTGCGGGGCTATAAAGAGGTAAGCGCCGTTTTTTGGTCCGCTCTTCTCGCCTATTGGGGCGTTGGCCTTCCGCTTGGCTGCGCGCTCGCTCTCTTGACTGCCGCCGGAGCGTTCGGCTATTGGATCGGCCTGATCGCCGGATTGGCAGCAGGTGCTCTGTTTCTCAGCTTTCGCCTGCGGGCCGTTTGGCGCAGACATGACAGCGGGCGTGCGCCGCTCGCCTCCTAAACGGCCGCTGCCCAAACACGGGCTGTTTTTCCTGAACCGAAACACCGCATAAATCGTTGTTTGCGCATATGCAGTCATAGGAAAAGGTGTCCCGCTCCTTTTGGGACACCTTCGCTTTTCATACAACGCCATTCATCCGCCCGACCAACCATGCAGTGATCGTTTTTATTTTTTTATTTTTCCCCCTGCGGCGACGGCTGCTGTTTCATATACGCGAGCACGTCAAGATCGATTTTCCCTTTTTCCAGTTCGCGTTCCTCAAAGTTTTCTGTATGTATATACGCTGTCAGCGCTTCGTGAAGCGCCTCGCTGTCGGCGGCGCGCTCTTTCGGCAAGTAGCCGAGCCGGATCAAGTGGGCAGCCGCCTCTTCCTTGACCGCGCCTTCCATTACAGCCACTTTTTCGGGGCGCGGTTTCTCAAAATAAAGCTGGCGCAGCTCATACAGGCGAATGAGCTCCTCGATCGGCCGCGGGTGGTCGTCAACGCGCAAATCGATATAGCGGTCATTGTACCCGCCATAGCCGCCCCTTTCTTTCACAACGAGCAAGGCAGCCGACTGTTGCCCGCGGCGGTCGCCCCCCGCCGCCTGACCAGCTTGAAGCGCCTTTAGCAATCGCTCGGCGAGCGGCCCTTTGGCCTGCTCGAATGTTCTTCCCATCGCCAGCACCGTTTCCTCCCCGGCTAAAATATTGCCTTGCGCTGCATAGTTCGGTCCGGTAATGCCGCCCGCCCACGGGTAACATTTTTTTCCGGTGAACGTTGCTGCCCGTCCTTTCGCATCCACGATGCCGACCTGGCGCAAATCGCGCTCGCTGTCATCGGCAACGAGCAACTCAAGCGTTTCTTGCGCCGATTTCCCTTGTTCCATCCATTCGAGGCCGCGTGGGCCGTATGACGTGTTGGCATATGACTGCGTCGCCACGGCGCCGACGCCCGCTTTCGCCCACGGAACAACCGCACCAACGCCTAAAAATTTCGATTGAACAGCGATGCCAAGCTCCCCGGTCGCCGGATCGAACGCGACAATCGAAAACGTCGCGACGATGTCTTTTGCAATATGTGTCATTTCCCCGTCCTCCATATGCTTTCCATTTTCTCATCGTTTATGATTTCTCCACTTCCTTTCGTTGTCCCTGCCTGTTCACAAAAAAAGCGGGGGAAACAGCCGTTGCCCGGCCGTCTCCCTCCGCATGCCCATCATCCGCCTATCACCATGTTGCCCCGACGATAATGAGCAAAATAAACAAAACGACGATCAGCACAAAGCCGTAGCCGTAGCCGCCATAACCCGGATAACCGAAGCCATAGCCGCCCCAGCCGCCATAAAAGCCGTATGTCATATTCGTCACCTCCTTGCTAGCAAGTAGGGTTCGTTAGTACACCCAACCACCGATACATGCGCATCCGACAATAATCAACAAGATGAACAGAACGACGATCAACGCGAATCCGCCGCCGTAAGCTGCACCCATTTGCCAGCACCTCCTTTGTTTTTGTACTAGTAGACTATTCACAAACCAGGAAAATGGTTAGGGGTTTCGGCAAAAATAGGTATTTGCCGTAAAAACAAAAAAACGGCCCGTTCTCGGACCGCTTTTATGCTTTAAGCGAACTTCGCTTCCATTTTTTCTGCCCTGGCGCTTGCTTGATTTGAACAGCGGAAAACAAAATAAGCGCCGTCCAGATGCAGCTAAACGCATAAAAATGCGCTTTCGTAAACGGCTCGCCGAACAAAAAGACACCAAGGAGAAGACTGATCGTCGGCGACTAGCCGCACTGTTTGACCCGTCTTCCCCTTCTTTTCCGTCCGGCTTCCTACCAGGCGACACATACACAACCGACAATAATCAACAAAATGAACAAAACAATGACGAGCGCATAACCGCTGCTGACCAAACTGCTCATGGCGGACACCTCCTTGATCCCGTTGACGGGACCATCATATGCGTCCGCCCGCCCAAACGACCGGGCCAACGCCCATTTTTGCAAGCTGGCGCCTATTTTTCTTTCGTCCCAGTCTCCCCCCACCAACCTTTGCGCTTAAAATACAGGGCAATGAGGACGGCGACGGTCGCCATCAGCAGCAGGGCGAACGGATACCCGTACCGCCATTTCAGCTCGGGCATAAACGAAAAATTCATGCCGTAGACACCGGCAATAAACGTCATCGGCAAAAATATGACGCTCACCAATGTCAACGTTTTCATAATGACGTTCATATGATCGGATTTGAGCGACAGTTGCAAATCGAAAATGGCGGACAATGATTCCTTAAATGCGTCGAGCGCCGCCGGCACGCGGGCGAAACGGGAGGCCACCTCATCGATGTATGGATTCGTTTCCGCGTTGATGTACGGCAGCTCGGCATGGCGGATCGTTTTGATCGCCTCTTCCTGCGCTTCGGCCACTTGCCGCAGCTCATGAAGATGGGTTTTCATCCGGTAAATTTCACGCCCGATTTCATTGGCGAACGGCGTCGCAAACACTTGCCGCTCAAGCGCCTGAATGCGGTCGGCGATTTGGTCGATCACCTGCAAAAAGCGAGTGACGGCTAAGTCCAGGAAATGGTAAAGAACATATCCAGGGTACAGCGCCTGATCGCGATGATCCAACAGCCGTTCTTTCACATGGCCGATAAACGGGTCATCTTCATCCATATAACTGATGATATGCCGCTCGGCGGCAAGCAGGCGAATGTTCGCCGTTCGGCCGGACGGACGGATGATAAACAACGATACAAAAAGGAATCCTTCGTACTCATCGACCAGTGGAATGTCTGTTCCACCTATAAGCCGTTTTCGGGCGAGCGGATGAATCGACAGCGAGGAGAGGAGCCGTTCCAAATCCGGCTTGGCGGCGGCGGTGAAATGAAACCAGCACGACTGGCCGCCCGCCGGCGCATGCCGTTCGTATATTCCGCCAAGCGGCAAGCGGGGGCTCGGATGGATGGCCATACACGAGTCTCCTTTCTAACTGATGCGTTTATTCGTATTGTTTGCCGTTTGCCGAAAAACTACTCCTCGCCGGCCGCCGAAAAAACGGCCGGAACATCGGCGCAGCAACGCCGCCCCGTGCCCGCCGAAAGCCGCTTTTGTCCGCCGAATGGAACGATGCCTTAACAAAGCAGGAGCGTCCATCGGACGGCAGCATTCGAAAAAAAGGAGGACCATCCCTCCCTCTTGATCGGCAGGCGGTTGGGGCGCGACGGCCGCGCCCCCGTTTGCTTGGCCTCCGCTCAGCGCACCGCTTCCGGCTCCACATGAACGTGCGTCGCCCGGATGTTATGCCGTTTTTTCATTAAACGCTCGACCTCGTCGGCAATTTCATGGCTTTTCACTACCGTCAACTGCGAATCGACGCGGATGGTTACCTCGAGCACAACGTCATTGCCGAGCATGCGCGCCTTAATGTCCGCGACATCGCGCACCCCGCTGACCGCAGCGATTTCTTGCCGGTAAATGGCGAGCTTTCTTTCATCAAACCCGTCGGTCAACGCATGGGCCGTTTCCATAAACACCTCCCACGCCGTCTTGCAAATGAGCACACCAATGACGAGCGCCGCCAACGGGTCGAGCCATGCCCACTCAAGATGCGCGCCGACAATCCCAAGCGCGGCGCCAATGCTGACGAGTGCATCCGATAAGTTGTCTTTCGCTACGGCCGCCAGCGCCATGCTGTTCGTCCGCCGCGCCAGCCGCACATTGATGACATAGATGATGAACATCACTGCTGCTGAAGCAAGGGCGACCGCTGCCGCCAGCCAATCGGGGGCGGCCTCCCTCCCGCCGCCAAGAAGCGTGCGGGCGCCGTCTGTAATCACATCAATACCGATGGACATCATCAAAAAAGCGGCCAACAGCGAGGAGATGTTCTCCGCCCGCGAATGTCCGTACGGGTGGTTGCAATCACGCGGTTTTTTAGCGATTTTCATGCCGATATAGACTGCCGAGGAAGCGATAATATCACTCAAATTATTCCAACCGTCCGCTTCCACCGCATCCGAGCCGAACACCGCCCCAGCCAACAGCTTGCCGGTCGAAAGGAGAAGATAGACGAAAATGCTCAGCAGTGCGCCCGCCTCGGCTCCTTGTTTTCGATCCACTTTCTTCACCAACCTAGCCATCTCATTCTTGCACGTATCAGTGTACCAGCTTGAAGCCGGTTGGGTCTACAGCAAGAAAATTTCCTTTTTTCATAAGAATAGGGACAAGCAAATTTTTTTGTCTAAAGGCAAAATCGAGCGCATTTGCGTATGATAAACCAAGTCGAAACAAAAAAAGGAGAGGAACAGATGTCTGCATATTTAGACTGGTTGGCGGACATGGGGATCGATGGCGCTCACCCAGGCGGTTTTGAGTTAACAAAACAAATCTTACGTAAACTTAAGATCGACCGTTCGACATCCGTGCTTGACGTCGGCTGCGGCACCGGACAGACGGCGGCTTATATCGCCGAACAGTACGGGGCCAACGTCACCGCCATCGACATCCACCCGACGATGATTGCCAAGGCGAAACAGCGTTTTGCCTCCAAGGCGGTCTCAGTCCGTTTGCATCGCGCCTCGGTCGAAGCGCTCCCGTTTCCCGCCGGGACGTTTGACCTTGCGCTTTCTGAATCGGTGCTTGCTTTCGTTTCATTGCCAAACGCGCTCGCCGAAATCCGCCGCGTGCTCAAAAACGATGGCCTATTCGTCGGCATCGAAGCATGCCATAAGCGGCTCACCGCCGCCGAGCAGCAGCGGATCGCCGCGTTCTACGGCTTCAAGCGGCTGATGACGCCCGGCGAATGGAAAAAAACGCTTGAACAAAACGGATTCCGCTGCCGCCATTTCTTTTACAAAACGGCGGCGGAGGCGGCGGGCGAAGGGGCGCCGGCCGTCATCGTCTTCCCGACGACGCCGGAGATGGCAAGCATGTGGCAGAAGCATCAGCAGCTGACAGCGCAATTTGCCGACCGGCTCGGGTACTGCGTGTTTTGGTGTGAGACATAGGGGCTGCAACAAACGAACACGGGTGCTGACTCAAAAGCCCCTTTTTGATGAAATGGAACCGAAAGTATGTAAAAAAGAGACCACCTCTGAAACCCTTGGCTTTACCGGGTTTTTCGTGGTGGTCTGTTTTTCCATGCTGCCCTAGATAGAAGCATTGCCGCTCTTTTGGGCCAGCCCCGTCTTTACACTTTTTTTACCGCTTGAAAATATTCTTCCATTGTCATGCCGCGCTCTTTCATCACGGCGGCGGCCTTCCGCCCGACATAGCGAAGATGCCACGGCTCATACTTGTAGCCGGTCACCGCTTCCTTCCCTTTCGGATAGCGGATGATAAACCCGTATTCGTGCGCGTGGGCAGCGACCCACTGTCCTTCTTTTGTCGCCCCGAACGCCTCGGTCAGCTGGCAGCCGATCGACCGGCTGCTAATGTCGACTGCAAGCCCTGTCTGGTGTTCGCTTTGTCCCGGGTGGGCGACGGCCTGGACGGCGTTTTTCTCCCCTTTTTGCCGCACCTCCTCCGCAAAAATCACCTTCTGCCGCTCATACGACCGGTAAGCGGACACCGCGACAAGCTCGATGCCATCGCGGCGGGCGGCGGCAAACATTTCTTCGAGCGCGGCGGCCGCCTCGGCCCGCATACGCCGCTTTTCTGCATTCGGGTCGGCAAACGAAAACGGCACGCGCGGCACAACCAAATCGGCCGGCTTGTAACCGGACGGAAGCGACTGCTCTTTATTGACGAGCACCAAAATGTTGTCCGGATTCATAATGACCTTTTGGCCGTTTCGCACCTCGATGACGTTCCAATATTTCGCTTCAAGCTGCAAATCCGGGTCAACCGGCCGGTTGAGTTCCTCTCGTTCATGAACGCTGGGCGGCGCCGTATGTTCCGCCGGCTGCCCGGGCGAGCCGGCCGCGCCGCCGTCACCGCTTCCTCCCGTTTGGCAGCCAACGAGCAACAGGCACATAAGCGCCGCCGTTTGCCAACGCTGATTCATTCATCTTCCCCTTTTCTGTTTCCCGGGGCGCACCGAACAGCCGCCGCATCATCAGCTGCTGCGAACCGCCGCTTCGAGCGCCACCTCGATCATTTCGTTAAACGTCGTTTGCCGTTCTTCGGCTGTCGTCTCCTCGCCGGTTAAAATATGGTCGCTGACCGTCAGCACCGACAGCGCCCGGCAGCCGAATTTGGCCGCCAACGTATAGAGCGCCGCCGTTTCCATCTCGACGGCCAATACGCCGTAGCGCGCCCACGTTTCCCAGTTTGGTTCGTCGTTGTAAAACATGTCGGCGGTAAAGACGTTGCCGACTTTGAGCGCCAATCCTTTTTCCATTCCAACGTCGTATGCCGTCCGCAGCAAGTGGAAATCCGCCGTCGGCGCATAATCGCGGCCGCGGAAAATGAGACGGTTCATGTTGGAATCGGTGGATGCGCCGATCGCCAAAATGACGTCACGCACGCGCACATCCGGTTGAATGGCGCCGCATGTTCCGACGCGGATGAGCGTCTTTACTCCATAGCTTTGGATCAATTCGTTGACATAAATCGAAATGGACGGCACTCCCATCCCCGTCCCTTGGACGGAGACGCGATGCCCTTTGTATGTCCCCGTAAATCCGAACATGCCGCGCACTTCATTGTAGCACACCGCCCCTTCCAAAAACGTCTCGGCAATGTATTTGGCGCGCAGCGGGTCGCCCGGCAGCAAAATACGTTCGGCGATGTCCCCTTGTTTGGCTCCGATATGTACGCTCAAACTCGATTCCTCCTTATGACTTCGAACGGTTATGGTTCGGCCATGCCCTTGTTTATCATATCATATGTTTGCGGAAAATGGCAGTCTTGCTTCGAGTAGCTTGAGCGAAAGGCGGGCATACTATTCGTGCCCACACGGCGGGAAAGGAGGAAAGACGGTGAAAAAGAAACTTGAGCAGGCGGTGGAGTACGCCAACAAAACGAATCCATCCTCAAAAGCGAACAACCAGCCGTCAACGTCCAAAAAAGAAAAAACAAAATTTTAAGGGAGAGCTGCTCTCCCTTTTTAAGACGTTTTCGAACGATAATCATCGCGATAGCGACGCGCAAGATACCTTTCGTTGATATACAGCACCTTTTTGTCTTTGCTGCGCGTATATTTTTTCTCGCGCCCGCGCCGCCTGGCGAGCAGCCAGCAGGCGAACAAATAAAGCGGCAGGACAAGCTGCGTTGTTCCGGCAAATACATACCAAAATCCATCGATGTCGGCCAAATCACGCAAGTAGACGCCGATGCCGCTCAGCCGATAATAGGCAACCGCAACAATGGCCGCAATGATGACGATATTGGCCGCATGGAGAACAGGAACGTTTCTCCAGCGAAACAAAACGCGCTCCACCTGCTCTTTGAGCCAAAGCGACGCGGCGATCGAGACGACGCACAGCAACAGCGCCAGCGCCAATGCGGCCATATTCCGTCCCCCTCCCAGTTCCCTTCAGTCTCCGCTCCGCCCGCCCGGCGCCGCCTGCAAACATTTTCCGTCGATGAACCGCCCTTTTGCCGCATACACTAACGACAACGACAGTTCAAGGAGGGAAAACGATGGGCAAAAAGCATCGCAACCGCATCAACGGGCAGAAAAAGAACAACCATATTCCAAAAGAGGCGTTGATCGCCGAAGACGCAGCGCACGCCAAGGAATACTCGGCCGCCGGCGGCCGGAAAAACGGCCCGGGCCATCACGACAATCCCGAATCGTAACAAACCCGGAGAAACCCTTGTGCCGCACAAGGGTTTCTATTTCGATCAGGGCTTCGACGGCTCGACTTCGTCCCACGCCAGTGTGACGACTTTCGTATAGTCTCCGCGCTCAATCTCCTCTTCCGTCGCCTTTTCGTTCAACACTTCATCATCGTCAATTCCCGGCGCTACCGTCGGCGTGTCGCGCCGTTGTCTTTGCTCTTCCATCTGATCCGCCCCCTTTCCTTTCTTATCCGTTCCCTAAACGGCCGGGCTTTATTCGATGTTATCGCTATTATACCATCCCCAATCGGTTGAAGGCGACTGTATTTTTGAATATTCCGTCAACAGACAAGCTGGCGTTCCACCCGTTTCCAGTCATCCGGGCAGAGGCGGTAGTACGTCTGTCCTTTCCGCCCTTCGTCAATCAAGACAATATCGCCGGTCCCCATAAACCGGATGCCGATTCGCCCGCTCACCGTGCTGCGCCGCCCGCTCGAATACGTTTATCGCTCATTTTTATACCGTCATCCCGTTCGCATTGCCGATGCTCGTTTGTTCTGCCGCCTTTCCGTTTCAAGGTGCGAACGCCCGAGCGACGACGAGGCGGCGGCCGTTGCTATGATTCGGCAGAAAACGGCGGAGCATAACCTCAACAACATCACGCGCACAGCCGCCTATTTCACGTTTTTTGAACGCCACCCAGAAGTGCATTGGGCATTTTTGGCCCATCTCGTTTCGCGCAACGGCGGCTGGAACATGACCGACTTGCGCGGCAGCCTGCTCCCGTTGTTGCTGTCGGAAAAGACGATCGCACCCCTTTTTTTGTTTTTGGAACGGGCCAACGCCCTCATTTTTCACGATGCGTATCCGCAGCTGCTACTGTATGAAGAAAGCAAGCGGAGAAGACGGGCGCCGCCTTTACAGCCCCCGTCTTGAGGCAGCTTGGCCGGATCTCACCCATTCTTTTGACGATCGGCGCGACTGGTTCACCGACGACACGATCATGCGGGCGCTCGAGACGCTTCCGCTTCCGGCCTCAGGCGAGATGACCGACCGCTACGAGCGGCATTTGGCCATGATGAAAGCGGCCGCCATCGCGGCGGCCGAGTAATTGTAAAAACGACGACGGTTACTCGTCGTCGACATCAATCTCTTCGTCGATAATGCATTTTTCCAGCAAATAGTCAAACGTAATATCCGCGAGCTCTTCCAGTTCCTCCTGCGTCGGCACAAAGCCGCGGCGGATGAGCTGTTGGTAAAAAAATTCGGCGATCTCCTCCGTATCAATAATCACTTCAATCTCCTTCACTCCATCTCGCCCCCTTTGTAATGTTGTATGTCGCCGCCTTCCGTTTTATGTCAAAAATCATGTTGTACTACTTTTTCCGCTTCCTTCATACCATATGTACCAATAAAACAAAAAAATACGGAGGCGGAACAAAATGGACAAGCTGACGATTGCAGATAAAATAATGGAAACAATTGTTAACAGAATGGCTGCGTTCGTCCTCTTCGCCGGCATTCCCTACTTTCTCTTTGTTCTTTGTCAGTTCCTATTATGGTAGTTTACAATCGTTTGCAACCGTTGAACAACCGTTTCCATCATTCGTTTGTATTGGTCATCGCCGAACCATTCATACAGCGCTTTGTAGTCATTGTACATATCAAGCAGGTCGTCAACCGACGGCCCACTCTTTTCGCCGGCGGACGGCAGCGCGATCGAGGCCTTCATCGGCGCGGCGATCACGATATCTTGCACGAGCGTGACGGACGTTTCGTCCCCATCGGCCAGCGGAATCATATCTTCGAGATGGACTTCAATTTCCCAGCCGTCCGTCAGCCGTTTCAATTCATAAATCGTCTCTTCCCATCCTTCCCCATAATAGCGGTAAATTTCTGTCCGCACTCCAACGACTTTGAACAATTGGCCGCCATAATCGCGGACGCGGACAATTTCGCCAAGGAAAAACGGCAGCTCAATTTCAATTTCTTCGGCAATCCACAAATCGCCGGTAAATTCAGACAACAACACGAGCGTCTGCTCAGCAAACAGGCTATGGCCATGGTTGATTTCGTACAAAAACGTGCCGTCTACTTGCTGAATATCGGTGACGGTTCCGACTGTTCCGTACAATGTATTGACGACGATATCGCCGACAGAAAATTTCGGGCGTTTCGGCGCGCTCATTGGCATCTCCCACCCTTGTTGAACAAATGGTTAGTATAGTATATGCATGCATACAAGGGTGGACACCTTTGCCAGCGCGGAAAAACGATTGAAAGCGCTGTCAATATTCGGAGCAAAACCCTCTTCCATGTTATGCTTCGTGTAAAAACTGCTCCCATAGTTCATCAAAGAGAACCATGCTTTCCAAATAATCGCCATGCACCTCCAAATACCCGCTGAGCTCCTCGTAGTCGGCCGATCCTTTTGGAAAGCTGTGGTCATCGTACGCCCCGTTCGCAAACCGGACGATTGGATCTTCTTCACACCCGTGGCGGAAGCGCAATAAGTAACGATAAAACGATCTTGCCATGTTTCCCCATCCTCTTCCTTTCTCTTTGTTGCTATTATAATGAGCTTTTTTCTGTTTGTGAAGCTTTTTTTGCCGCTTGTATTGCCATCGTACGCGCCACGTTCGCGTTTCATGCCAACCATCGGGCCGCTGTTTCCATAAAATCCCCGTCCTTCTAGAGGCCGTTTCCAATGACCGATCCCGGACTAGCCATATGAAAAAGGGCTGACCCAAAAGAGCGGTAATGCTCCTATCTGGGGCGACATAGAAAAATAGACCACCACGAAAAACCCGGTAAAACCGAGGATTTCAGAGGTGGTCTCTTTCACATACTTCGGTTACATTTCATCAAAAAGGGACTTTTGAGTCAGCCCCCATAGCCATCAAGTTAAGAAAACAGGAATAAATATATGCCTGATTTGACCATCCTTTTGAAGACCTCATAATGTCTTAGAAAGGGTGGTTTTTTTGAAGACGTCCTTATCTCTCCGAGAAGAATGGCATTGTTTTTTAGACGGATTAAGAAGCGTGTTATCGTGCGAAGAACTTGAACATATGGCCCGAGATCATCAATTTATTCAACGAAAGGGGAAATTACGCGCCCATGATTTTGTGGCACTTTGCACATTTCTCCAGGAAGGAGGCGGTCAAAAATCATTGGTGCAGCTTTGCAGTGCTCTAGCTCTCAAGCAAAACACCTTTCTGAGTGCGGAAGGGCTCAATCAACGGTTTAATGAAAAAGCGGTGAGTTTCCTCAAAGCGGTGTTTGAAAAACTGCTCATTCATCAGACTCAGGAAGCCCGTCACTTATGTCAAAGACATTCGCTGTTTCGCCGGATTCGCATTCTCGATTCCACGTCGTTTCAACTGCCTCCTGAAATCCGGGGGATTTACGAGGGATGTACGGGGCCTGGGGTGAAAATTCAGCTAGAATATGAATGGCTAGAAGGGAAGTTTCTCCATGCGGATGTCGAAGATGCCCGTCATCACGACGCCGCCTACGGAGCGTCCCTTCTATCGACCATCCAAGAGGGAGACCTTTGTTTGAAAGACTTAGGCTATTTTTCGCTTGAGGGATTGCAAGCCATTCATGACGCCGGAGCCTTTTATATTTCCCGGCTCAAACACAATGTAGGGATTTACCAAAAAGAAGGAGACCGATTTCGAAAATGGGAACCAGAGGATTTCCTTGCGGTGTTACAACCCGGAGAAACCATGGAACTGGAACATGCGTATGTCAGTGGAAAGAAAGTTCATCAACCGCGGCTCATTGTGTATCGGCTGACCGAAGAACAGGAGCGACAGAAGGAAGGACAATGGAAACAGAAGGCGAAACGAAAAGGGGCCGCGTACGTGACGCGACGCCCCCACTCAATATATGTATATATCACCAATATTCCAGCGATTTATACCTCTTTGCACGACATTCATACGCTGTATTCTCTTCGCTGGCAAATTGAAGTGGTATTTAAGACATGGAAATCCCTGTTTCACATTCATCGATTCAAACCGATGAAAGGGGCTCGCTTTCAGTGCCACCTGTATGGAACGTTGATTGCCTTATTGATCAGCTCCACTGTCATGTTTAAAATGCGGGAATGGCTCTATCGAAAACAGAAAAAGGAATTGAGCGAATATAAGGCGATGAGTATGATCAAGGAGTTCGGTATGGATTTCTTTCAAGCCTTATGGTGTTCTGAGGCGTTAGTTGTCCAACTCCTTTTAAAACTGTGTGACATCATCGCTCAACACGGAAAAAAATCAAGGCGTTATACAAAAAAGAGCGCTTTAGACATTATCGAGAGTTTGGTCATCATGCCGGTGTCATAAGAAATTCCCGCCTCATATACCATGAAAAAAACCTTCTATAGGGAAGGTGTATTTGGCATGCCTATCTTTATATATTCTCACGGTCACAGCCTCCAAAGATGAAAAGTGAAGCCTTGGAGCTACTCGCTCCAAGGCTTCACTTGATGGCTATGGAGTCAGCCCCGTCAACCGTTACACCACCCCGGCGGGCGGTGCTGGGGCAAATTCAATTTCAAATCCGAGATCTTCAAGCATTTGATAATCGGCCGCCTTTTCCTGCCCGGCCGTCGTCAAATAGTCGCCGACAAAAATCGAGTTGGCGGCATACAGCCCGAGCGGCTGAAGGGAGCGCAAGTTCACTTCGCGTCCGCCGGCGATCCGGATTTCTTTCGTTGGATTCATATACCGGAACAGCGCCAACACTTTCAAGCAATAGCGCGGGTTTAGCTCGTTCGTGCCGGCCAGCGGCGTTCCGTCGATCGCATGCAAAAAGTTGACCGGAATGGAATCCGCGTCGAGCGTCCGCAGGCTGCGCGCCATCTCAACGATATCCCGCTTTGTTTCCTTCATGCCGACAATGACGCCGGAACACGGCGAAAGACCCGCTTCTTTCACCGTTTCCACCGTCCGCACCCGGTCGTCGTATGTATGGGACGTCGTAATGTTCGGGTGGTGCTGTTTTGACGTGTTAATATTATGGTTATAGCGGTCCACGCCCGCCTCCTTCAGCCGCGCCGCCTGCTCCGGCTTTAAAATCCCCAGGCAGGCGCACACTTTCAGCCCGAACCGCTCTTTAATTTCCTTGACCGCGGACACAACGGTGTCGATCTCCTTATCGCTCGGCCCGCGGCCGCTCGCCACAATGCAATACGTTCCGATGCGCAGCCGGTGCGCTTCTTCCGCTCCGCGGAGCAGCGTCTCCTTATCAACCATTTTGTACGTTTTCACGGGCGCCGTCGCTACGGCCGACTGGGAACAGTAGCCGCAATTTTCCGGACAGAGACCGGACTTAGCGTTAATGATCATATTCAGTTTTACCTTGTTGCCATAGTACGCCGAGCGGATGCGGTATGCCCCTTGCAAAAGAAGGAGCAGCTCCTCGTCCGGACAATCCAATATCGCCAGCGCTTCCTCGTCGGTCAGTTCATGGCCGTCGAGCACTTGTTCAGCCAAATGAAGCCAATTTGCCATCGTTCCTCTCCCCTTTCCACATCATTACATTTATCGTAACGAATCGGGCGATTGATTGTCAACCTAAATTGGTTTTAAGTTTACTTTTCAGACGAACGCCCGCCGATGAACCATCCGATGCAAAACAAGGCAAGCTTCCGTTTCGGACAGCCTGCCTTGCCGCCTTCAGCTTAGCGCGTCAATTTTTCGACGATGTCGCGGGCGATCCAGACGCCGCAAGCGCTCGCTTGGGCGAGGCCGCGCGTAATGCCGGCGCCGTCGCCGCCAACGTACAGCCCTGCAATTTCTGTTTCAAACCGGTCGTTTAGCTTCGGGCGCGCCGAATAAAACTTCGCCTCGACGCCATAAAAGAGCGTATGTTCCGATGCCAGCCCCGGGGTGACGTGATTGAGCGCTTCCGTCATCTCAATTAAGCTTTTCATCGTGTTGTACGGCAACACAAGGCCTAAATCGCCCGGCACCGCCTCTTTTAGCGTTGGTTCAATAAATCCTTCTTTAATCCGCTTTTCCGTCGACCGCCGTCCTTTTAAAATGTCGCCGTATTTTTGCACGATGATGCCGCCGTTTGACAACGCGTTCGCCAGCCGGGAAATTTCATGGGCATACTCGTTCGGCTTGTCAAACGGATCGGAAAATTTATGCGAGACAAGAAGGGCGAAGTTCGTGTTGTTGCTGCCAAGTTTCGGGTCTTTGTAGGCGTGTCCGTTGGCGAGCATAATGCCGGAATGGTTTTCGACGACGACATGCCCGGACGGATTGCTGCAAAACGTCCGCACTTGCGTCCCGACCGACGTATTGAAAATAAACTTCCCCTCATACAAATGCTCGTTGATTTCCTGCATGACGATGTTCGATGTCTCGACGCGCACCCCAATGTCCACTTGGTTGTTGATCATCCGCAAGCGGCGTTTGCGCAGCACTTTGCTCAGCCAAACCGAGCCGTCGCGCCCCGGGGCGATGACGACTTTTTCCGCCGTCAGCGTTTCGCCGTTTTTCAGCACTACTCCTTTGACAACATGGCCGCTTTCCGTCCGCTCCGTCAAAATATCGTCCACTTCCGTCTGAAAGCGCATC
Organism: Geobacillus lituanicus; assembly: GCF_050994965.1. NCBI lineage: Bacteria > Bacillati > Bacillota > Bacilli > Caryophanales > Anoxybacillaceae > Geobacillus > Geobacillus lituanicus. The sequence goes on along the minus strand of NZ_CP194773.1, from coordinate 1,858,060 downwards.
GCAATCCGCTCGCGCAAATACTCAAAAATGCTTTTTAAAATTTCTAAGTTTTGCTCCGTGCCCAAATGGCGGACATAGGCGCGCAGCAGCTTCAGCCCGGCGGCATACGCGCGCCGCTCAATCTCTTTCACTTTGTCAGTCATCGGGTCGGTGATCGATGTCGTCGCCCCATGTTTTAAGTTGATCTCATCCACATAACGGATGAGGTCAAGCACGGTTGAGGCAGGCAAATAATCGGTCATCCAACCGCCGAATTCGCTCGTGATGTTGAATTTGCCGTCCGAGTACGCTCCGGCCCCGCCGAACCCGTTCGTAATCGAACAGGCCGGCACGCAGCCGGCATAGTCTTTTTTGCCGGCCGGCGGCGGGCATTTCTCAATTTTTTTCTGCAAAATCGGACAGTTTCGCCGGTATATATCATGCCCTTTATCAATCAAAAGCACGTTCGCTCCAGGCAGTTTCAGCGTCAGTTCGTAACAGGTGAAAATGCCAGCCGGCCCGGCGCCGACCACGATGACATCGTAATGGTTGTTCATTGCGCCATCCCCCACTTTTCGTATTCCACTTGGAAAGTATACGGAATACGAGGCGGTTCGTCAAGGTAAAATACGAACTTTTTTACCGTTTACACTTATAAATGTTCGAGATTTTAAAAACGTTGTCGGCAAAAAGAAAAACTGGTATGGTAGGAAAGGAGCAGCTTCCCGCTTGTTTCCGTCGATCGAAGCGGGGAGCTCCGCGCCAAAGAGAATGAAGGAAAGGGGAGCAAACGGATGCGCTTTTTGGCCAAAAATTTCCTAAACGGCATGTTGACGATCGTGCCGATTTTCGTAGCGGTCTATGTGTGCTACAAAGTATTCACCGTTTTGGACGGATTGCTCGGTCAATACGTCCGCCCGCACCTAGACGGCCGCTACGTCCCCGGCCTTGGTTTGCTCGCAACGGTTGCGCTCATCACGGTCTGCGGCTGGCTGTCGACGCAATACGTGAGCGGCCGCCTCATTCGACTGATCGACCGGTTGCTTGAAAGCATTCCCTTCCTGAAAACCGTTTATTCGGTCGCCAAAGATACGATCGCCTCTTTGATCGGGGAAAAACGGTCGTTTTCCAAAGTCGTGCTCGTCACGCTGCCGGAAAGCGGCTGGAAATGCCTCGGCTTCATTACGATGGATGACGTCGGCGCCTGGCACGATCCGCTGGCCGATTATGTGGCCGTCTATGTTCCGCAGACGTTTCAAGTTGCGGGGCTGACGCTCCTCGTTCCAAAAGAACAAGTTGAAGTCATCGACATGGCGCCGGAAGAGGCGATGAAGTTTATCCTCTCCGGCGGAGTGGCGGCAAGAACGCAAAAACGGCTGCCCGAACAATAGGGCAGCCGTTGTTCCGCCGGCCGTCAAAAGTATCGCTTTTTCCAAAAGATGTACGCCGTCGCCGCTGACAGTGAACCGGCGAGCGCCATCGCGATCAAAAAGGCGTACGGAGAGTGTTGGTACGGAATCGGTACGTTCATGCCGTAGAAGCTCGCCACCATCGTCGGCAGCGAAATGACGATCGTAATGGCGGTCAAGAACTTCATCACAATGTTTAAGTTGTTCGAGATGACCGAAGCGAACGCATCCATCATGCCGCTTAAAATGCTGCTGTATACTTCGGCCATTTCAATCGCCTGCTTGTTTTCAATAATGACGTCTTGCAGCAAATCTTGGTCATCTTCGTACATGCGCAAATAGTTGAGGCGCATAAGCCGCTCCATGACGATGTTGTTCGCCTTGAGCGACGTCATAAAGTAGACTAAGCTTTTTTCCATGCTAAGGAGCGAAAACAGCTCTTTGTTTTTCATCGACTGGTGCAGCTCTTTTTCAATTTCGCTCGTCCGCCGGTTGATTTGCTTCAAGTAGCGCAAATAATACGTAGAAATCATGTACAGCATTTGCAACGCAAACCGCGTCTTCATAAACGTGTAAAAGTTTTTGATTTTGTTTTTTGAAAATTCCTCAAAAATCGGATTTTCTTGCAAACAGACGGTGATAAAGCATGTGTTCGTAATGATCATGCCGATCGGAATCGTCTCGTAAATCGGGCCGTCCACTTCATCATGGGCGACGATCGGAATGTCGACGATAATGAGCACATGGTTGTCTTCCTTTTCGACGCGCGACCGCTCCTCGTCGTCCAACGCATCTTTGATCGAATCGATCGGAATGTCCAAATGGTGGGCGATGTAGCGAATTTCGTCCTCGGTCGGAGCGACGAGATTGATCCAGCAGCCGTTTTCGATCCGGTCAATTTCGCGCATTTTGCCGCTCGCATCAGACAAATACATTTTCATCATCTGGCATCCTTCCTCCTTTTCATGCGAGGAAGGCGGCGCCTCTTCCTTTCCGTCCGGAGCTCGTTTTCGTATGATGAGCAGCGGGCGGAAAAAGGAACAGGCCGCGTTCCCCGCTATATTCCGGTTCCGGTTCGTTCGGGCTCGAACTACTCATATACGAAAACGCCACTCCTTTCGAAAAAGATGTCCCTCAAGTAATGATAACGCGGACCGGCCTGTTTGTATAGTAGTTGCCATGAAAAAAAGCAGCCTACTGGCTACTTTATTCAAGAAAGCGGCGCCATGTTCAACCATTGCCTGCCGCGGCCCGTTATTCGCTTGACGGCGTCGTGTTGAAAAAGTCAGGCGATTGTTTGTCTGTTTGCCGGCTGTCCGAGCGGCGCGGTTGTGGTTTGCCCGTTTTTCCCATCACGCCATCCGATTCGTAGCTGAGCGGGAACATCCGCTTTTTGCCCACCGTCCTCACCCCCTTTGCCTTTACTGTTTGCCGCCAGCCGCCATTTTACTCAAGCTGCTCCGGAGGAGGACGACGCCACTTTGTGGAAACGCTTTGTCCTGAAATTGTCAGCCAATGTTCACACAATCGTTTTACCGGCGCCGCCCATTCGCTTATAATATACAAGTGAGGAGGGGAAGCCATGAACATCATCATTACCAAAAAAGCGTTTGATTGGTACAAGCGGGAGCTCGAGCTGAAGCCGGGCGATGCGATCCGCTTTTTCGCCCGCTACGGGGGATGCAGCACCGTGCAAAAAGGGTTTTCGCTTGGCATGGCGAAAGACGAGCCGGCAGGAGAGCCAGCGGCGCAGACAACGGTTGACGGCGTGACGTTTTTTGTCGAAGACAGCGACCAATGGTATTTTGACGGCCGCGATTTGACGGTTGATTTGGACGAAAAAAGCGGCGAACCGGTGTTTTTGCTCCATTAACCAGCGAAAAAAGCTAGCCGTGACGCTAGCTTTTTCGAATAATGGCGATCGTGCAGCGGGAGATGCAGACGAGCTCCCCTTGTTCGTCCGTAATGCGCACATCCCAAACCATCGTCGTCCGGCCGCGGTGCAACACCGTCCCTGTCGCCGTCACCGTCCCGCGGCGAACGGCGCGGACGTGATTGGCGTTGATTTCCAATCCAACGACGTTTTCCGTGTTGGGGTCCACAAGCGCGTACGCGCCGATGCTGGCGACCGTCTCGGCCAAGGCAACCGACGCTCCGCCGTGCAACAGCCCGGCCGGCTGATGCGTGCGATGGTCGACCGGCATCGTCGCCACGACGCGCCCTTCGCCAAGCTCGATGATATCGATGCCGAGCGTCTCGATTAACGTATGTTTCGCCATTTCTTTTACAACAGCCAAATCGATCATGACTCCTTCTTCCCCCGTTTCGTGAATCGTTCCAGCTCATGAAGCCGGCCTTCTTGCCGCAAAATGCGCACCTGCGTCTCCCCAAGCAAATCGAAATGCGGAAACTCACCGCGCCGATCGATCCACTCTTCCTTCAGCCCGTATTGCCTCCCCCAGGCGGCAAGTTTTTCGACATCGGCGCAGCCGACTTTCGTCACCGTCGTGCAGTGCGGAAACCGTTCATCATGCCAATAATGGGTCAAAAAGGCGATTTCGCCGCGCTTCACTTTTTCTTTCCATGCCGCGAGCTCGTGGCGGCGAATGCCAAACGCCATCGCGCCGCTCCCCTTTATCGTTTCGCCCGCTCATACGCTTCATGCCACTCGGGAAAATATTTGCGGATCACGATCGGCCGAAACGTATCGCGCTTGACGCAAACGTGCTGCGATTTGCCGGTCACGGCCACCTCGCCGTCCGGGGCAACAATTTCGTAGCCGTATGTGACGCGGATGCCGTCGTAAGCGTCAATCCATGTGCGGACGGTCGCCGTTTCCCCATAACGAAGCGGCTTTTTGTACGACACTTGCAAATCGACAACAGGCGAAATGATGCCTTCTTTCTCCATGTCGGCATAATGAAAGCCAAGCTGTTTGATCAATTCCGTACGCCCGACTTCCATCCAAACTAAATAGTTCGCGTGGTAGACGACGCCCATTTGGTCTGTTTCCGCATAACGCACTTCAATTTGTTTTTCTGCCACTTTCATGTTCGTTCTCCCTCCATTTTTTGCCGGGCTTCTCCTTTATGTTACCATTTGTCCGTCCGGCCGCTCAAGCGGCAACCCAAAAAACAAAGCCGCCCGCATCGGGGCAGCTTTGTCATAATTGGTAGCCGTGCTCCCGTGCAGCGGCTTCGTCTTTAATTTCCGCGCGCATGGCCGCGATCGCTTCTTCGCGGCGGCGGTTTTTCTCGCGAATTTTCTCCCGCTCTTCCGGGGAAGCAAACTGCATCGTTTCTTCGGCTTTTTCAATATTTTCAATGGTGTTTTGCACCATCTCTTGCAGCTTCTCAACATTGTCGCTGCGGTCATCCGGTTTCGGACGCGGCATATAGGCTTCCTCCTTTACAAGATTTTCCAGCTACTCACCCTTCGTTTGGATGACTTGAGCATGCTGGCCGGATTGATCTTGCATTTGTTTGCCTTTGTTTCCACCAGCGGCGCGAGGCTGTGTTCCGATATGGTTGGGAACAAAATGTTTGCGGCTTCCTTTCGGATTGCTCATTGTCTTCGCCTCCTCGCCATCTAGTCTGTCCGCCCGGAGGACCGCTATGCATGGGTTATTCTGCTTTCTTGAGCATCCGCTCTTCCAGCTTTTTCTCGATTTTCTCGAGCGCTTCCCGGTCGTTCAACAATTGCCGTTTGTTCTCGCTGATCAATTCTTGGAGAGTCATTTTGCGGGATCGTCTCATCGCTATCAACCTCCCCTCATTTATATTGTAATCTTATTCATGCCCAAAAAAGATAAAAATTATGACAACTTTTCGAAAAATAATGAACCATGAAAAAAAGCGCCTTCCGTCAAAACTGTTCGGTCAACGAAAGAGCGCTGTCTTCTTTTCGAGTTGCGCGGCGGTCACCGGGCCGATGATTTTTTGCCGGATGACGCCGTTTGGGTCGATGATATACGTCGTCGGAATCGTCTGGATTCGGTATCGGTGAAGCGCCTCGCCGCGCACATCCAAGGCGACGGGCAACGTCAGTTTTTTGTCTTTCGCAAATCGCTCCGCATTATCGAGTGTATCTTGCGTCGTCAAATGGACGGCAAGCAACATGACTTCGCGGCCGTGTTGCTTGTAAAACGCCTCAAGCTCCGGCATTTCCTTTTTGCACGGCGGACACCACGACGTCCAAAAGTTGAGGACAACCGCTTTGCCGCGCAAATCAGACAGCCGGACGGCTTTGCCGCCAAGCGTCGGCAGCGTCAAATCAGGGGCCGTCTGGCCGATGCCCGGGCCGCTTTCTATTTCGTCTGTTTCTTGTTCGTTCCCGGCAGCCATCGCATTCCAAAGACCATAGCCGGCAACGGCCAAAAACAATAGGACGACGAACCATTTCCGCACGCATTTCCCTCCCTGCCGGCCGGCGCCCTTTCTTCCATCCAGCGCCCTCCGCCGCTCTGCCCATCATTATAGCACATACGTTTGTGTTTGCCAACGTTGACGTCTAAGGACGAAAAAACGAGGGGCGAGCCCTCGTCATTAACGGATGTTTTTATGGTCGTTTTTCAGTTTCTCGGCTTCCACCTCGGCGTACGAAGCAAACTCGCTCGTCCATTCATTGAAGCCGTTTTTCTTTTTGGCGTTGTTGTTCCGTTGGGCGTTGGCGTTGCCAAGTTTTGTCCGGCCCATGCGTCTCCTCCTCTGCTTCCGTCGGTTCACCTATAGTATCCGCCAGCGGCCAAAAAACTATGCATGTTATGAGTAATGTTAAATCGGAGAAAACTAAGCATCGGATGACGGGTCACCCGTTTCAATCGGGTACACCGCTCCGGGAATATGGTCTTCCCGGTAAAGAGACGCCCCTTTAGCCGGATCGCCAAGCCAAAACCGGCAATCAACAATGCGGATGGTTTCATCGGACAAATGCGCCAACAGCCATTCGTGGGAAACGAGAGACGCCATTGTTTCTCCCCCCTCTTTCGTTTTCATCAGCCCGGCCTGCTTACAGGCCGGCAGCCGGGCAGCCAATGCCAACGCTTTGGCTGTGTGCGTTACTTCTCTTCAAGCCGGCGCACGTAGTCGCGCACCATCTCTGGCGTTACATAGCGGCGCGCCGGCACGAGGCCGCCGGCGGCCAGCTCGTTCATTTGTTTCGTCACTTCATTGATCGCCTCGACCGTAAACGGCTCACCGCGGCGGCACCGTTCAACCGCCTCATCGATGCGCCGCTCGCGCTCGAGCTCAAGGGCGGCAAACCGCTTTAAGATGGCGTGCTGTTTGTTGATATGGGCGGTGATGGCGTGATGTACTTCGCTCAATGGTCCTCGTCCTTTCCTTCTTCTTTTTCCATCAAACGCCGGACGTTCGGTTTTGGCGTCCAGCAGTTGAACCGATAGTTTGGATTCGTCTCATAGCCGAGCCGGCGGCAATACGTGTACAGCCCGTCGGCTCGCTTTTCTATACGGTAGTAGATGCATGTAGCGCAAGCGTGAAACCGGTTCATCAACGCGCCTCCCCGACGCGGTCCGAAAGAAGGCCGCGAAGCGCCGCTTCGATGCGGGCGAGCGCCTCATGATCCGCCGCTTCGGCGAGCGCGGCAAGCAAGCCCTCCATATAGCTGTCGACTTGTTCCGCGAGAGCGGCCGAAAGTGCGGCGACGGCATCCTTGTATTGTTCTGCGTACGTCGCCACAAGCCGCTCTTTTTGCTCAGCCAAATAGGCGTCGATCGGCTCGACAAGCGCCGCCTCAATTTCCTCTTTCATCCGCCGCTTTTCGTCGCGCTCAAAAAACGATTTGGCGTTTTTATACAGCGAAAGCGCCTTGGTAAACCGCACCCGGTCTACATCCCCAAGGGCGTTGGCAAACTCCGGCGCCGAAAAGGCAAACGGCTCAGGCGGTGTGAGCGCGAGCGCATCATCGAAACGACGAAGCTCATGGAATAGGCGCGAGAACTGCTCGGCCAGCTGTTTGTGCAAAAACGACTCAACACGCAAGCTCGTCGCCCGCAGCTCTTGGGCCAAATCAAAGCCAACCGATGCGAGCAACTCGTCGAGGCAACGCTCAAGCGCCCGACGCGCCGGGCCTTGGTCGTCGCGGAGCACCGCCGGGTTGAACGCCTCCTTAAACACATCGTTGAGGCGGAAAAAGACGCGCTGCTTGACGTAATAGAGCAATTCGTCGACTTCCTGGCGAAGCGCCTGCCGGCCGTAGGCATCATCAATGCCAGCAAGCACGGCGTGCATCTTCGTTTTCACCGCCTCAAGCGCCTGCCGTTTCTCCGCTTTTTCCGCTTCGCTTTGCCCGGCGGCGCGCGCGAATTCCTCTGCCGCCCGCCGCGCCCGCTCAAGCTCGGCATATGCGCTCTCGACGGCGACTTCCGCCAGTTCTTCCGTTAAGAAGCGGAAGAAGTCGGTTTCAAAGGCAGACAAGCCGGAGTCCGCCAAGACGCCGCGCGGACCGGGCTCGGCCCCCGTTTTTTCCGCCAGCGCCAAGCGGCTTGAGAGCGCATAAAGGCGCGGGAAGCGGATGCCGAAGCGGGCGAGCTCTCCGTTCATATAGGAAATGACGGCCTCAAGCTCCTCTTTCGACTGGGCCAAATCAGCCGCATTGATGATGAAAAACATTTTATCAAGCGAAAACGCATCTTTGACGCGCCCGAGCTGCAGCAAAAACTCCCGGTCTGCCTTCGAGAACGCGTGGTTGTAATACGTGACAAACAGCAGCGCATCGGCGTGCTTCATATAATGGAACGCCACCCCGGTATGGCGGGCGTTTAATGAATCGACGCCCGGCGTATCGACAAGCGTCACCCCTTGGCGGGTGAGCGGGCAATCGGCATACAACACGACTTCATCAAGGAAACACGACACCGCCTCATCGGCGACATATGCCTCAAGCTCCGCAAATCCGATCGACAGCCTCGTCCCGAACCGGTTTTTCATCCGCTCATATCCGGCGGCGGCAGCCGCCAAAAAGGCGAGATGCGGCTTTTGCGCCGGACGCTCAGCCCCGGATTCGGCAAGGCGGGCGCAATGGCGGAGCGCTTCATCCCACGACTTCGCCTCGCAGCCGAACTGGCGAAGCGAGGCTTGCACATCAGCCCATATTTGCGCCTCGTCCTTCACTTTGACAACCGCCGTTCCGTGCGGATGCTCCCGGTCGGGCGGAGCGATTTTGCTGATGGCGGCGGTTGTCGGGTTGGGCGACGATGGCAGAAGCGGGGCGCCGAGCAAGGCGTTGGCCAGCGACGATTTGCCGGCGCTGAAGGCGCCGAACAACGCGACCGTAAAGGCCCGCTCGCGAAGCCGGCGCGCCTTGTCACGCAACGGGCCGACGAACCGGCGCAACAAATCGGTCCGCTCGAGCCAGGCGGCCGCCTCCTCGAGCCGATCAGCCGCCTCATCGCTCCGTTGCTTTCCACTCGCCGCCAAAGCGCGCCGCCCGTCCGCGCTCTCTTCTGCCGCTCCTTCCACCGCTTCCCGACTGAGCGCTTGCTCTTGGGCGGCGGGATGATTCACAGCCGGTTCCGTTGTTGCTGGCCGCTCTGCCGCTTGCGCATGGCGCACTTTCTGGAAATGAGGCGGCGCCATCAGCGCAGCGAGGCGCTCTTCATCGAGCACAACCTCATCGCCCGAAGCGGCAATCAACCGCTCGAGCGCGCGTTGGCGCTCCTCCTCTTCCGCTTTCAAGCCGGCAAGGCGGGCGATGAGCTCCGCTTTTTCGCGTGCTGCCGAAAGCCGGCCTTCTAGCGCTTTCGCTTGAGCAGCCGCCCGCTCGGCAATTTGCGCCGCGAGCCCGGCAAACAAGGCGAGCGCCGCGTCGCGGTATCGTTTTTTCAGCGCCATCGCCACCTCATCCGTATAGTTTAATAGCGCCGCACCGCTTGCTTCCGCCCCCTGCTTGACAAGGCTTGAAAGCAGCGTCTGATCCCAATCCGCCGTCCATTGCTGGCACTGGCCGATCCAGGCGCCGTCGGCGTGCCACTCGTTCCCGAACCGGAGAAGAAGCTGGCGGACATGCCACTCGATTTGCGCCGCCGCCTGCGCTTTGACGCTTTCGTAAAACGCCTCAAGCCGCCGCTCGCGTTCTTGCTCCGTTTTGGTCTTTGCAAACAGCAGGCCCACTTTGAAATTCGGCTGCATCGCCTGCAAGTACGCTTCCGCCCGCTCCCTCGTCTCAAACGGCATTAAATAGGCATTTTGCAGCACGCGGTCAAGCTCAGCGCGAAACACTTCCTCTGCCCGCGCCCGCGCCGTTTGCCAATCAGCAAGCTCAGCTTCCAAGCGCCCGAGCTCCTGCATGGCCTCGGCTTCACTGCCAGCCCCGCCAAGCGCCTCGAGGCGCGCTTTAAACTCCTGCTCAAGCAGCTCATGCCGCGCGCGAAGCTGTTCAAGATGGCGGGCGGCAATCCGCCTCAATCCCGCTTCTGCGCCGCGAAGAAGCCATTCGTCTTTGTCAGCAACCAAGCGGCGCAAACAAGCGGTCAACTCCTGCCACTCATTCTCTGGATGGGCTGGGTCTTTTAATGATAGGAAAAACAAGCGGGCCGCTTCGACCCCCCAACGCCGGAACGCCTCGGCCGCCGAAGCGCGAAACGCCGCAAACGGCAGTTCGTCCTCGCGATGTTTGTCGATTTGGTTCACCACTAAATACACGATTTTTCCTTCATCTGTTAATTGTTTCGTAAATTGAAAGTTTAGCTCCGCCTGTACATGGTTGTAATCCATGACATAAAAGACGACGTCCGCCAAATGAAGCGCCGACTCGGTGGCCAGCCGGTGGGCGTCATCGGTCGAATCGATGCCCGGCGTGTCCAAGATGGCCACTCCCGGGGGGATGGCGCCCGTTTCGCGGCTGATTTCGATCCACTCAATCGTCTCCCCGTCCCGGCATTGGGCGCGGATCAGCTCCGGATCGTACGGCGGCTCATATTCAACCGGCGGATCATCATGATAAAAGACGCGCACGCAATCCGGACCGGCTTTCACTTTCACAAGATTGGCACTCGTCGGAATCGGACTCGACGGCAGCAGCGGCTCGCCGAGCAACGCGTTGATCAAACTTGATTTTCCGGCGGAAAAATGGCCGCAAAAGGCGATGACCAGCTCGCCGGCTGCCGTTTTTTCGATCAGCTGCTTCACTTTATCGGCATTTTCGTTGTCGCCGGCTTGCTGAAGCCGGTCGTGCATATTTGTCATTTTCGCCAGCCACGGCCGCAATGGCGGCCGCTCGATCACAATATCCCCCATGACCAAAACCCCTTTGTTTCCGTCAATGTCATTTACATTCATTTTACTGTATTTCGCCCCGTTTCCCAATAGGAAAACAAAAAAATCCCGCCGGTTCGTTCAGCGGGATGAATGTTTTTCCCCGGCCCGCAGCCGGCGAGCCATTGGCGTCAATGGGACCGTTTCACAGCCGGCTGTCTTTGTTTTGCTTGCGCACTGCCGGAAACGCACACCCGTTCTCCCCGCAGCGGCGGCACGAAGCGCGGCCGCAGCCTCAGGAACAGCTGATGGATTTCTATGAAAGCGATCAATACGATTATGAAATTTTTTGTTCCTGCAACGGCAGTGCAGCCGATTTTCTCGCCTTGCCGAAATGGAAGACGGCATTTAAAAGGATGGCGGTGAGGCCGCCGGCGACGATGCCGCTGTCCGTCAAAATGCGCAGGCCCGCCGGAAGCTCAGCAAACAAGTTCGGCACCGCCGTCACCCCAAACCCTATGCCGACCGAGCAAGCAATGATCAGCAAGTTTTCTTGCACAGCCAAATCGGCTTGCGGGCAACGACAAGCGGGATGCCAAGTTCATACGCGGCCATGATGGCCGGGCTGATGCCCGATGACTCAAGCGTCAACACTTTCGTCGGCCGCTCGCCGCAAAACCGGCCGGCAAACGCTTCGCCGATCCGCTTCATCAGCTGTGGGTCGACCTGATGGTTCAAAAAGCGATCGACTTTCAGCACCCCGCCGGCCAGCACCTCTCCTTCAGCGGCAATTTTTTCGAGCAATTCGCGCATGCCAATCCCCTCCAAAATAAAAAAGCTTAAAAAACACCGGCCTCACTCATTCCATGAGTCAGGCAATGTCTTTTAAGCCAAGGCAAAAGGAAGGCGCAAGACGGCCATGGCCGCCCCCCTTGACATTGCCACTCATAGTCAGCCGATTTACGGTCGGCTGGTAGAGACTCGCAAGCCGTATTCTTGCGATTATATGAGTGAGTCAGCGTGATTCAGTTACTAGCAGTATACCATGGAAGGCAGCGGATGAGAAGCGGTTTTTAATAAAAAAAACGAACATTAAATAAAAAAAATAATTAATCATTCGTTTTTACCCTCCTTTGCCGTCAGCCATCTTCGTTCCGGTTCTGTCCGGGACAAAACCGTTGCCGCTGTCCCTCATCAGACGGATCCGCCGCCTTTTTCCTTCCCGCCCTTTTCCTACATTGTTCACCATCGTCACCATTTGTTCAAACTTCTTGTGTTGTTTTTGTGAGAAAAGTCACTGTTGCGGCCGTTTTGTACGGTTATGATAGTGTCAAAGCAGGGAAACTCGCGCTTGGCGCACCTGCCTGTCAACGTTATGGGGGATGAATCCAAAACGCACGAGGAGGGATGAAAGGATGACCAAACCAGAGCGGACAAAACCGACGGCAATGGCCCGGCAAACAAAAAAGGAAAAAGAGCCGGCGCTCAGCGGCACGCTGTCGTCCGTGTTTTTGCTCGGCTTTTTCATCATTTTCGCCTGGGTCAGCGTCTACTTTTTATTTTTACACCGCCTGTAAGCGGCAAGGGAGGGACTTGAGATGCACATTCATAAGTATGAAAAAATTTGGCTGACGTTCGGCATCGGTTGTTTGATCGTCTTTTTGACGGTCGTCGGCGTGAGCGCTTTCGCCGCCGGACAGCAGCCGCCAAGCTGTCTGACGACGATCGATCCGGAAAAAGTGGACACCACCCCGCCGTTTGATCATCCGGGGCTTGTGAAAAAAGGGGATGACGAATACGAACTGAACATCGTCGTGGCCGCGTTTTCCTTTACGCCAAATGCCATTGAAATTCCAAAAGGAGCGAAAGTGACGATCAACGTCACCTCAAAAGATGTCATTCACGGGTTTGAAATTCCCGGAACGAACATCAATATGATGGTCGAACCTGGCTATGTCAACAGCTTGACAACGACGTTTGACAAACCGGGCGAGTATACGATTCTTTGCAATGAATATTGCGGCGCCGGCCACCATATAATGACGGCGCGCATTAAGGTGGTGGAGTGAGATGGTGAACTCGTTGGAAAAAGTCGATCGCCGCGACGCCAAACTGGCGCTGGCACATTTGTTTGTCGCCTTTACCGCCCTGGCGCTCGGGGGATTCGCCGGTTTGTTGCAAACACTCGTCCGTTCCGGCAAGTTTGAGCTGCCGGCTGGGATCAGCTATTACACGATTTTGACGACGCACGGCGTCTTGCTTGGGCTTGTGCTGACGACGTTTTTCATTATCGGCTTTCAGTTCGCTGCGGTCAGCCGCACGACCGGAGCGCTCTCGGACGGTTCGCGCCGGCTCGGCTGGATCGGTTTTTGGATGATGACGGCAGGGACGGCCTGCACAGCCTTTTTCATCCTAACCGGCCAAGCATCTGTCTTATATACGTTTTACGCGCCGCTTCAGGCGCACGCTGGCTTTTACATCGGCTTGGCGCTCGTCGTCGTCGGCAGCTGGGTGAGCGGGTTTGGAATGTTTGCCCATTACGCGCGCTGGCGGAAGGCGCACCGCGGTCAGGCGAGCCCACTGTTGGCGTTTATGTCTGTCACAAATATGGTATTATGGCTCATCTGCACGCTTGGCGTAGCCGCCACCGTCGTCTTTCAGCTCATTCCGTGGTCACTTGGGCTCACGGATCGGGTGAACGTGCTCTTGAGCCGGACGCTGTTTTGGTATTTCGGGCATCCGCTCGTCTACTTCTGGCTATTGCCGGCGTATATGGTTTGGTACGCTGTCATCCCGAAAGTGATCGGCGGCAAAATATTCTCCGATTCGCTCGCGCGGCTGGCGTTTATCTTGTTTTTACTGTTTTCGATTCCAGTCGGCTTTCACCATCAATTGCTGGAGCCAGGGATTTCGCCGTTTTGGAAGTACGTGCAAGTCGTCTTGACGTTTATGGTCATCATTCCGTCGCTCATGACCGCGTTTGCCATGTTTGCGACGTTTGAATCGTACGGCCGCTCGCAGGGGGCAACCGGCCTGTTCGGCTGGTGGCGGAAATTGCCGTGGGGCGACGCCCGCTTTTTCGCGCCGTTTGTCGGGATGCTGTTTTTCATTCCGGCCGGCACGGGTGGAATCATCAATGCTTCGCATCAGCTCAACCAAGTCGTTCATAACACGATTTGGGTGACCGGCCACTTCCATTTGACCGTTGCCACGACGGTTGTGTTAACGTTTTTTGGCGCATCGTATTGGCTCATCCCGCATTTGACCGGCCGGGTGATGACGAAAGCGATGAACCGGCTTGCCATCATCCAAACGATCGTATGGGCGGTCGGGATGACATTTATGTCCGGCTCGATGCACTTTGCCGGCTTGCTCGGGGCGCCACGGCGCTCAGCGTTCTCCACATACGGCAACTCGCCGCAAGCGCTTGAATGGATTCCGTACCAAATCGCCCAGGCGGTCGGCGGCACCATTTTGTTCATCGGCATCATTTTGATTCTTGTCATCGTCATTAACCTAGCGTTTTTCGCTCCGAAAGGCGAAACCGAATTCCCGGTCGCCGAAGCGGCCGCCCCGCAGGAACGGGCGGCGTTGGCGCTCGAAAACTGGAAGCTGTGGATCGGCCTCGTTGTGGCGCTCATTGTCATCGCCTATACGGTGCCGCTCATTGACATCATTCAAAATGCTCCGCCGGGGTCGAAAGGATACAAATTATGGTAAGCAAATCCCCCTCTTCCAAACCGGAGAGGGGGATTTGCTTTATAGACAATAAATCGCTTTATATTTTTCTTCTAAATAACGGATCAAGTGTTCGGCGTTGAGCGGCTCACCGGTGGCATCGCGCACAAGGTCGAGCGGCTTTTTCGTTTTTCCGAATCGATGAATGCGCTCGGTCAGCCATTCACGAATCGGCGCGATGTTCCCTTCTTCAAGCAACGCCGCCATGTCGAGTTCTTTTTCGAGCGCCTGTTTGAATTGCGCCGCGTACATATAGCCGAGCGCATACGACGGAAAATAGCCGAAGCTGCCGCCCGACCAATGGACGTCCTGCAACACGCCGACCGCATCGTTGTACGGGCGGATGCCAAGATATTGCTCATATTTCTCATTCCATACGTCCGGCAAGTCCGCCGCTTCGATATCGCCGGCAAACAGCTGCTTTTCGATTTCGTAGCGGATGATAATGTGAAGCGGATACGTCAGTTCATCGGCTTCAATCCGGATCAGCGACGGCTTCGCCTCATTGATCGCCCGGTAAAACGCATCCAGCGAAACGCCGGCAAACTGCGATGGCGCGTATTGCGAAAGACGTGAATAATGCCGCTTCCAAAATGAATAGTGGCGGCCGACCATATTTTCGAAAAACAGTGACTGCGACTCGTGAATGCCCATCGATGCCCCACCGCAAAGCGGCGTGCCGACAAGCGTTTCGGAAATATGTTGTTCATACAGGGCATGGCCGCACTCATGAATCGTCCCGAAGATGGCGGTGCGAAAATCGCGTTCGTCGTAGCGCGTCGTAATGCGCACATCGTTTGGGTTCAACCCGATCGCAAACGGATGAACCGTCTCATCAAGCCGCCCTTTGCCAAAGTCATAGCCGAGTTCCGGAAGCAGCTCCAAAAGAAACGCCCGTTGCCGTTCTTTCGGAAACGCAGCAAACAAAAACGACGTATCCGGCTTATTTGGGGCGGCGGCAACGGCTTGTACAAGCGGAACGATGCGTTCACGCAGCCGGCCGAACAGCTGATCGAGCAGCTCGACCGTCATGCCCGGCTCATATTGATCAAGCAGCGTGTTGTACGGATGCCCTTCATATCCCCAGTACTCGATAAAACGGCGCTGAAACTCGATGATTCGCTCCAAGTACGGGCGAAAACGGGAAAAATCAGCGGTTGCTTTCGCCTCTTCCCAGACGCTTTCCGCTTTGGAGCGAAGCACTACATACTCCTTGTATTCGGCAACGGGAATTTTTTTATTGCGCTCATATTCTTTTTTGCACTCATCGAGCGTGCGCTGCGTCACTTCACCAAGCTGTTCATACACCCCTTTGGCTGACAGTTTGGCGATAAACGCCGCCATCTCTTCGGATATCGACATTTGGAACGCTTCCGCCGACAGCATGCCGATCACTTCCGAGCGCTGTCCGACTCCTTTCTTCGGAGCCCCGGTCCGCAAATCCCAATACATGAGGCCGATCGCCTCATGGTATCCCATCATTTTTTTGACATATTCCAAAAATTGTTCTTCCATTCGCTTCATCGAGCCCCATCCTCCCACTGTTTTTGCTGGCCGTATCATCATTTCCATAACAAGTGGGCATTTTCCTGCTGACACATCGGGAAATATCCGCTTCGGCTGTAAAAAGAAAAAGGGAAGAACTTATTCTTCCCTCACCGCTGTCGGCAGCACCTCTTTGACCGCTTGGATGACTTGCGCATCGTCGCGGTCAGTGACAAAAATGGAGACGATGCCGCGATCGTCGCGGGTGCGGATGAGCCGTCCGACCCCTTGACGGAGGCGGAGCAGCATGTACGGCACATCAACGCTCCAAAACGGATCGCGGTATGCCTTCCGTTTCGCCTGAAACACCGGATCATTCGGCGGATACGGCAGCGACCAAATAATGACGTTCGAAAGCGACGGCCCCGGGATGTCAAGTCCTTCCCATAAATGTTCGGAACAAAGCACCGTTTCCTCGTTACGCTGAAACTCGGCGACCAAATCGCTGATTTCACGGTCGCCTTCAAACAAAAACGAAAATGGTTCGCCGGCTGCCGCCTCTTTAAACTGAAGAAGCTCCTCGCGCGTCGGGAACAAGATGAGCGCCCGGCCTCCGGTTTCGCGCAATTTTTCAAGCGCATATGCGTATTTTTTGGCAAACAGCGTCTCATCCGTGCGGAACGTCGGCATAAAAATCGTCATCTGTTCGTCGTAATCAAACGGCGACGGCACACTGAACGATAAATAGTCATCAATGCCTAAGCTTTGGGCGATATAGGCAAACGATTTTCCGCTCGATAGCGTCGCTGACGAAAAGATAAACGGCATTCGTTTGCTGAACACTTTTTCGCGCAACACTTCTTGAACGGTGCGCGGCATGACGACAAACGTCGCCTCTTGACGCGACGACTCAAGCCACGTAATGGCGTCGGCGTTTTTCAAAAACAAATCGAGTGAATACTGGATTTGGTCCAAATATTCATCCACAATGTTCAGCTGGTAATGATCGATCGTATACGTCTCGCTTTCAAACACAAGCTCGTTGCCGATTTCGACCATTTGGCCGCGGAGCCGCTTCGCCCATTGTTCAAGACGCGGCGACGGCAAAATTTCTTTCCGGTTCGAACCCGGAACGTCTTTCGCGCACGCTTTCAGCTCATCAAAAAAGCGCGTGCTCGTCTCCAGCGTCTCCTCAATTAAATAGGCGAGCTCTTCACGGATGTCGTTTTCAAGAAGACGTGTCAGCAACGTCTCAAGCGTCGTCTCTTTCATTCGATATGTCAACGCCTTTTGCGCAGCGAACTCCAATAAATGCCCTTCGTCAAACACGACACAGCTCGCTTCCGGCAACAGCGGCAGCTGTCCTTCCCGCTTGCGCGCTTCATACGTCCAGACATGTTCCATATAAAAATCGTGCGAGCAGACGATCAAATCCGCCGCCTTCCGATAATAGTCGCGCCAAAGCGTCTGTCCGCAGCGATGCCGCTTTTCGCACGTGAAACAGTCTTGAAACGGATCCCAGGCGATTTTTTTCCACTGCTCATCAGTCAGGTGGGCGTATTCTTTTCGGTCGCCGTAGCGGTAGAACGACTGCAGCGGTTTGTTGTCATGGACGAAGGCCGGAAGTTCATCGTAAATTTGCTCATACAGCTCGATGTCGTCATCGTCATACGTCGTTACTTCTTCCAGTTTATTCAAACATAAATATTGATCTGGCGATTTCGCCAGCCGGACGTCGATTTCCAGCCCGAGCACGTTGGATAGCTTCGCAATATCGCCTTCCTTTTTGACGAGCTGCTCAATGAGCGTCTCATCGGCGCAGGCGATAATGGCCGGCTTGCCGGTATAGCGGGCGTAGCAGACTGCATACAGCAAATACACGATCGTTTTCCCTGTGCCAACTCCCGCTTCGGCGAAGATCACCTTTTTTTCTCGAAACGCCCGCTCGAGCTGAAACGCCATATAAATTTGCTCGTCGCGCAGCTCAAAGCCGGCTTCCGGCAAAATGTCATAAAAAACATCGCCGATCCACTGGCTCAACTTATCAAAAAAGTTTTCATTTTTTTCTACAACAAACGGATAACGTTCATGGCCCATCGTCGCCACCCCTCCAATTGGCATAAACTCCCCCGGCATATCATGCATAAGCGCGCAACAAGTTTGTTGCGCGCTCGATCCCTAGAAGACCGGTGAAAAACAGTGGTCACGAGCAAATCAGCGGCATTTCGCCAAAAAAGAAGACTGGTTTCGCAAGATTTTTCTAATTGAGAAACAGATGGAACTAGCAGTATTTTGTACTAGATCACCATCCTTCTAGTAACAAAACAATATTATGATCGATGGCCGCCGAGAAGTCAACTTCGAGCTTCGCGCGGCGGCCGCGGCCCCCAGTACTGGTAGTAATGGGTTTCAATAAAGCCGTTAAACAGTTTGCGCCGCTTCGTCGCCGGGCGGCCGTAATGCGTTTCAAAACCGCGGTGGGCGGTTAAAATGTACACCGACCACGTATCCAAGGCGGCGAAGGCTCGGCCGATGGCGCGATAGAGCGCTTCGACCTCCCGTTGTTCGCCAAGCCGTTCGCCGTATGGCGGGTTGCCGACGATCACCCCGTATTGTGCATCGGTCCGAAACTGCTCGGCGCGGCCCTCCCGAAAAGAAATGAGATCGGAAAGCCCCGCTTCGGCTGCATTCATCTTGGCGATCTCGACCATGTGCGGGTCAAGGTCAATCCCGCAAATATCAAGCGGTTGGTCGTAACGCGCCATCTGTTCCGCCTCTTGGCGCGCCTCTTCCCATACCGATTCCCCGATCCACGGCCATTGCTCCGAGACGAAATCCCGGTTAAACCCTGGGGCGATGTTTTGGCCGATCAGCGCCGCCTCAATGGCAATCGTGCCCGACCCGCAAAACGGATCGACGAACGGGCGCTCGGGCGTCCAATTGGTGAGCAACACTAAGGCGGCCGCGAGCGTCTCTCTTAGCGGCGCCTCCCCTTGGCGAGCACGGTAGCCGCGTTTATGCAGCCCGGCGCCGCTTGTATCGATCGTCAACGTAGCGATATTTTTGTGAAGCGCCACCTCGATCCGATACAACGGCCCGGTTTCCGGGAACCACGACAAATGATAGCGCGCTTTTAAGCTTTCGACGACTGCCTTTTTCACAATGGCTTGGCAGTCGGAAACGCTGAACAGCGTTGATTTGACCGACTTCCCGATCACCGGAAACTCGGCATCTTTCGGCAAGTAATCGGCCCATGGCAACGCCTTCGTTTGTTCAAACAACTCCTCAAACGTCGTCGCTCGAAACTCACCGACTTTCAGCTTCACGCGGTCAGCGGTGCGCAGCCAAAGGTTGGCCCGGCAAATGGCGAGCGCATCGCCTTCAAACGTCACTTTGCCATTCTCCACTTGGCACTCATAGCCAAGCCGGCGCACTTCTTCCGCGACGACTGATTCGAGCCCCATCGCGGCCGTGGCAATCAGTGAAAACGAAGTCATCCTGTTCCCCCTATCTGATAGGCGTATGTATCCTCATTCATGGTCTATACTTCCATTATAGTCATATGGAAGGAAAACACACAAAAGAGAAAGCCCTCCTTCCTGCAGGAGGGCTTTCCCACGATTCCAATCACCGCGTTAATCATGTTCTGTAAGCCATGTTCTGTACCTTCGTACTGCAAGCGGCTTTCGCCTCGTACTCCGGCGGTAATCATCTATCTACAGGCAGCGTACGCCGCCTGTCCTTCCCTCCGTTCATTTCCTTCGGGAAGGTGCCCCTACCATCATTTGGGTTTCTCGCTCGTGGGGTTTACCGCGTTCCACCTCTAAGGTTTCCCTTAGAGCTGCGTCACTGTGGCACTTTCAGGGTAATCGAACCATATCCGCATGCGGACGTAGGTTCTTTCCCCGCCGTCAGCCCAGCCGAAGCCAGACTGCCCTAGCTTATGGATTCGCTAGGCACGAACACTACGGGCATCTCAGCACCGTGCGAGCATGGACTTTCCTCTACGGCCGAAACCGGCCGCAGCGATTACCCGAACATGATTAACGCTGCGAGCATCTTACAGTATAGCTGATCTTGGTGTGAGAATCAAGAAGAAAAAATTAGAAATCCCTGCATCAACTTCGCCCTGCCGGCTGGTTATTCATACAGTTTCCGGCCAAACACATGCTTTTCTAAGTTGGAAAGGCGCTGCAAAATGTCGTAGTTCGTCGTTCCCGCCGACATCGCCGGCCGTTTTTGAAGCTCCTCGACTTGCCGCTTCAGCCGGGCGTTTTCCTGGCGCAGCTCGTCAATTTCTTGCTGAAATGCTTCATAATCTTTAATAATGAGATCCAAAAATTGATCCACTTCGTCTTGGTTGTACCCCCGTATGCTTACC
This sequence comes from Geobacillus lituanicus, assembly GCF_050994965.1. Lineage (NCBI taxonomy): Bacteria > Bacillati > Bacillota > Bacilli > Caryophanales > Anoxybacillaceae > Geobacillus > Geobacillus lituanicus. The sequence continues at coordinate 1,837,856 of NZ_CP194773.1, read as the reverse complement.
TTAAATTCCTTTTCTAAAATGTCTTTCGGCGTCAGTTTCACTTGATGGGCTGACATGGCTTTTCACCTCAATCCGCATTCAACGATCATCTTCTCTTTATTTTTTCAGAAATTCAGCCGGTTGTCAATTGACGGTTGACTTGCCGCATCGATCGGGAAGCCGCATGGCGCCCACGCAGACTTCCCGGCGGCGCCGAAACGCCGTCCTCCCGCCCAAACGCCGCCGGCTGCCGGCGTTTTCCATCCGTAAAAAAACAGAAGCCGACAAAGCGGCTTCTGTTTTTGGCGCTTACTATCGCAGCGGAAACGGCGGAAATGGCATCGGTCCCGAACCCGGGCAGTACAGATGGCGATTGGCAGCCTGAGCCACCGCCGATTCCGTATGCGGGAAATAATGTTGATGTTCATACAGGTGATGATAAACATGCATCGTATGCGATGGATGGATATGCGGCACAATCGTTGCTTCGAAATGATGCAAAACGTTGCAACGAGGCGGATGAACGATCGGCGCCGTTACATTCGGCAGGCAATGCATCATATTCCTCTCCTTTCATCAATTTAGGCTGTTGCTTGACAATACTAGCCTATGATGAACGGAGTGGACTCGTACTAGTATAAACACCCATTTTGAAGAGCCATTCGCGCCAACAATCTACCGGCTCTCTCGCTCCGGTGCTTCGGACGTTTTGGCATAGTCATTCGTCTTTTTGAATCCGTTATGCGGCGCCGGCCTCTCTGACGTTCATTAATAGATATAATTGAACACGACAAACGTCAAACCGACGACAATAAAAAAGAGATACAAAATTTTTTTGTACATGCTCCGCATCGTCTTCTTCTCCCTGCCATCGTTTTCGTTCATTCCGATGCTATTGTACACGTTTTTTCTTTTTTCTACAAGATTCACAACAAAAAGACGAAACATTTTCGTTTTCTGTCATATTTTGCGCTTGCCAGGGAAATGGACGAGTTCTCACCCGTTTTTCTTGCGTTCAAGCCGCGCGAGCCGCCTGCGCCATTCCGCTTCTTCTTTCTCGCTATGTTGTCGGCTCATCCTAGCGAGCGACCGCCACGCTTCATATGCCATAACGGCATAACGGTGCGCTTCGGCCGCATCCCGGAAATAATGTTCATACACCTTCGCCAGTTCAAGCCCGGCCTTCGCCTTCCAATAGCCATTTCCGTGGATAAACAAGTCGCGCCAAAGGAGAGTAGCCTCTTCATATCGTTTTTCTTTTCGGTATAAAAGCGAAAGCTGCCATTTCGCCGTCTGCGCTTCCTTCGCCCCTTTGCCGCTCGCCTCCTCGTACACCCCCCTTGCCGCCGCTGTTTCCCCGACCGCTTCGAACCAACGGGCGGCGGCCAACTGCTCCTTGGGGTCAGCGAGCCGGTCCGCTTCAAGCAGCTGAACGGATAGGTGAATGTAGAGAGCAATGAGCGACAACACGTCGCGCTCGTTATGGCGCAATACTGGCATGAGCCGGTCTGGATGGGGCGTTTGCAAAAACTCCTTGTACATCATCGGCGCCAAAAAGCCCGGCACATCATCGCCCCGCTCGACATAGAGAATGTGCCGCTCCACTTCCGAAAGGCGCAGCGAATCCAATTTGTCTTTCCATAAGCGGCGGGCGGCGTGATACAAATCAAAATGACCGAACGCTGGCAGTTTTGGCACCATGTTGCGGACAAGCGCATGGCGCGTTTTCAGGCGCGGCCAGTCGAACGCTTTTCCATTATAGGTAACAAGCGTCGTATAATCGACGTCAGACAAAAAACTTTGATAGAGCGCCACTTCCGCCCCTGGGTATGGCAGAAGGTGCTGGCGGATGGTGACGAAATCGCCAAGAATGCGGGCGTGGCCAAGCAAGAACATGATGTTTCCCGCCCCGCTTGAAAGTCCCATCGTCTCCGTGTCAAAAAAGAATAAGTCGCTAACGGCAAAGCCGCGGCAGGAGAGCGGATGGGAAAACGGCGCTTCCTGCCATCTTTCGTGCACTTCATACAGCGCTCCGAGCCGATAGCGGCCGTGCTGATAGTCAAGCGGATACACCGTTTCCCGAATGAGGCAGTAATCGCCGGCAAACCAATACGGCTTGGCGCCGTACTCCCGCCAAACGTCGGCATACGGCACGTCCGTCACAGGTCGTCCGTCCGGTTTCTCCTCTTCTTTTTCTTCATCGTTCTCCTTTTTATGCCGGGCGGCAAGCAATTCTTTCCATTGCGCCAACTTCGGCTTCATCCGTTCACCCCCTCCTTGCTTGACGTCGGCTTGCTTCTATAAGTTGATTCTCCCACACTCGGCAAAAACACGCATGACGACGCTTAAACGGACGGACCGGCCCAAACGGCAAGTTGTTCGTCCAAAAACTGGACAAGTTCGCGCTTCAACGACGGTCCGTCAGCGCTTGAAATGCCGATGCACGATGGGCAGCCGTCCGCACACGGGCAGCGTTCGACCCATTCTTTCACATGTTTCATGATCTCTTCATACCGTTCAAACACCGCCTCCGACAGGCCGACTCCGCCTGGATAGCGATCATAAAGGAAAATCGTCGGCCGTCCGGAATGCGGCGCCTTAAGCTGCGGCAAGACGTGAAGATCGGAGCGGTCGCACATGACAAACACCGGCACGAGATGACCAAGCACATTGGCGATGCCGACAAGGAGTTGTTCAAACAGCGCCGGGGAAAACCGTGACGGCACCGCCTCCCACTCGATCCACGCCGCCGACGTATGAAGCGTTTCCTCCGGAAGGCGGATCGGCCCTGATCCGATGTTTTCAAACGTCGACAGCTTCAGCTTTTTAAAAATCGTCGCCATCGCTCGGACCGATACATCACCGTAACGCACCGCCATTTGTCCGCGCGTTTCGCTCCGGTCTTCCGACAGCACATCAAGCCGGACAGCCAAATTGGCGTCCGTAAAATATTCAACATCGACTTGGCGGACGTACGCCTTTTTCTCCTCCCAGTCGAGCTTTTCAACTTGGTATTGTGCTCCTTCGTGCAAATAAATCGCTTCATCATGAAGCAGCGTCATCGCGCTGAAGCGGTCCATTTCGCCGATGACGCGATGGTGGGCGGTGTCGGAAATATCGATGATGACGACGTTTTCCTGAGCCGCGGAGCGCAAACTGATATCATGCGCGGGAAACGCGTCGCTCATCCAGTGCCAGCGCCCAGCGCGTTCGTTTAGCACCCCTTGCTCGGCCAAAAAGTCGAGCACCTCTTCGACCTCGACGCCGCCGAACGTCTCGCCGCGCCGGAACGGAAGCTCATAGGCGGCGCATTTGATATGATCGACCAAAATGAGCAGATTGTCCGGGTTGATGCGCGCCGCCTCTGGCGAGCGGGCGAAAAAGTATTCTGGATGGGAGATGATGTACTGATCGAGGGGGCTTGCGCTTGCGATCATCACAACGAGCGAATCGCCCTGGCGCCGGCCGGCGCGCCCGGCTTGCTGCCACGTGCTGGCGATCGTTCCCGGATACCCTGTTAAGATGCACGCTTGCAATTGGCCGATATCAACACCGAGCTCGAGCGCATTCGTGCTCACCACACCGATAATCTCCCCGCTGCGCAACCCTTTTTCAATGGCGCGCCGCTCGCTCGGCAAGTAGCCGCCGCGGTAGCCGCGGATCGTCGTATCGCCGATTCGTTCGTTCACCACCGCCTGCAAATGGCTTAAAATCAACTCGACACGGACGCGGCTGCGGGCGAAAACGATCGTCGGAATGCGGTTGACAAGCAGCTGTCTTGCGAGCTCAACGGCCGTTTTTGTCGCGCTTTGGCGAATGTTCATCGTCCGCTCGACAACCGGCGGATTGTAAAACACGAAATATTTCCGCCCGCGCGGCGCCCCATTGTTGTCAATAAGCGCCACCGTTTCACCGATCAGCCGCTCCGCCAACTCTTTCGGATTGGCGATCGTCGCCGACGTGCAAATAAACGTTGGTCGACTCCCGTAAAAGGCGCAAATGCGCTTTAAGCGGCGGATGACGTTCGCCACATGGCTGCCGAATACGCCGCGGTATGTATGCAGTTCATCGATGACGACGTAGCGCAGCTGTTCAAAAAGAGAAATCCATTTCGTATGGTGCGGCAAAATGGCCGTATGGAGCATATCTGGGTTGGTGATGACAATATGGCCCGCTTGACGGATTTTTTGCCGCAGCGCCGGCGCCGTGTCGCCGTCGTATGTATGGCTGTAAATCGACACCCCCATCTCGGCGATGATCTCGTTTAGTTCATTTTTTTGATCTTGAGCGAGCGCCTTCGTTGGAAAGATATACAGGGCGCGGCTCGATGGCTCTTTGGCAATGGCATCGAGCACCGGCAAATTGTAGCAAAGCGTTTTCCCTGAAGCGGTCGGCGTCACGGCGACGATGTTCCGCCCGCTTCGCACCGCCTCATACGCTGACGCCTGGTGCGTGTAAAGCGAGGCGATGCCGCGAGCTTCAAGCGCCGCGCGCAGCCGCGGATTCAATTCGGTCGGAAACGGAACTGTGTCGGCTTCTTTCGGCTCAATTTCATGCCAATGAACGACGTTCGGGTCCTGACGAAGCTGTTCGATCCACTCGGAAAGCGTCTGTTTGTTCACGTTGCCAATCACCTCGTTTCTATTTTACATGCATCATTGCCGTTTGCACTAGCAAAACGCGGCGAAAAGCGGGCGGCTTTCGGGAAGCGAAGCGCAACACGGCTCGGCTGCATGCCCTTCCGTCCGCCATGCCCAGCCGGCCGTTCGCGCCGCAAAACAAAACGCCCAGCCGTTACGGCTGGACGGAATGGGCTCCACGATAGCCGAGCCTTGCCGACAGTTCTTTGCCGATCTGCCGCATGCGCACAGTGAGCAATGTGATGCGGTCGTCCGTCATGCGGATCGTCGGGCCGGAAACGCTGATCGCCGCGACGACGCCGCCAGTATAGTCAAAAATCGGAACGGCAACACATCGGATACCGTACTCGTTTTCTTCCAAGTCAAGCGCATACCCGTTTTGCCGGACGGTCTCAAGTTCGCGGAAAAATGCCTCGCGGTCGGTGATCGTCCAATCGGTATGCTTCGGCAGTCCTTTCCGATCGATGATCTCTGCAGCCACCGCGGGCGGCAAATGGGCTAAAATGGCCTTGCCGACCGCCGTGCAATGCATCGGAGCCCGCTTGCCGACTTTGGAGTGCATGCGCAGCGTCTCCGTTCCTTCCAATTTTTCAATATAAATGACTTCCCCTTGATCATAGACGACGAGGTGGATGACCTCGTTCGTTTCTTTTTCGAGCTCGCGCAAATATGGCTTCGCCTCTTGGCGCAAATCGATCGAATCAAGCAGCTTTGAGCTGAGCTCTAAAAACTTGTAGCCGAGCTTATACCGCTCCGTTTCCGGATGTTGTTCGATATAGCCGTATTGGGCAAGCGTCGTTAAAATGCGGTACACCGAACTTTTGTTGATGTCCATTTGTTTCGCGATTTCCGTCACGCCCAGCCCGTCCTTTTTCGTGCTGACGATTTCGATAATTTGCAGCGCCCGGCGGACCGATTTGACCGTGTTTTCTCGTTCCATCGCATTCACCTCGATTTGTTCTCTCCGCTCGCCATTATACACGAACAGCCGGGCTTTTGCAGGCGGGAGAGCAGCGCAGAGTCAGTCAAGACTTTGTGGAGAACATTTTTTCGGTTCACTACGGGTGTTGTCAATCACTAGTTATAGAACCATTTTCAGGAATTAATATCGTAAGCGCTTTCGGACTCTCATCCCTCATCTTGAAGTGATGATATTGTATTCCATTTTTTTACACCCAACCACCATCCCGGAGCGCCGACAACGCTTGATGGATCGGCGTCCCGGATGACCGCTGCAGACACGGTAGATTCTGACGCACCACATCTGCCCATAACCGTCCGGCCTTCCGTTTGGCCTGTTCGATCCGCTTGGACTTTGTTGAGGCCGAGACGGCCGACTGGGGCTCTTGCTCCTCCCACCGTCCCTTTCTCCACCCGATCCCGTCGATTCGGGCCGCCATCGCCCTCAGAAACGCCCGAAGCCCTTGGTCTTTCCAGCTGCGGCGGGATTTCACCCGATGCGCAAACCGGCTCATCACGCTCTCGGCGTGGCCCATCGGACGCATGCCGGTCGTCTCCACCCCTTGCTCCGACAGCCACTCCCGATAGTCCCGGATGCATCCCGGCATCGACTCGATCCGGCGAATCAAGGCGGCCAGCTGTTGTTCTTTGCCTTCGTCCTCCAACGTGCCGACCGCGCTGTTCAGCTCCACGAGAAGCCCCTCTTCGTCTTGTTTCGCCAGCTTCTTCCGCACCTCCCGCCAACGCGGATGGCCGGACAGACACTGACGCAGCTCCCGCGCCACATGAAATCGATCCAGCTGAAAGCACGCCCGCTTCCCAAAATACTCCCGGCAGGCTGTGATCCACGACGCCGCGTCGCCGTTGATGATCAAAAGGTCCCGGCACGGGTCATAGGCATATTCGTTCATCAGCCACTCCTCAAACCGTTCCCACACGTCTCCCGCCCCTTCATGGAGGTAGTGGCGCCGGTTCACGAGCTCGAGCTGCGAACCGTTTCGTTTCCATCCCTCGTGAACCGCCAGGATTTTCTCTTCTTTCGCCCGTTTCCCTTTCCCCTGGCGGGAAATGAACAGCCCATCCGCCTCCACAAACAGCACTCGGCCGTGCCGTTGGGAAACAGGGTGGTGCAGCGAGACAGGGGCCTCCAGCACCAGTTGGCGAATCGCCTCGTGGCTCATGACCGCATACCCCACGATCGACTCCAACGTACGGGCCGCTTTGCGGTAGGAAGAGCACTCTACGGCCAACTCGACCGCCGTTTCCTCGAGGCAAGGACTGATCGATCGGGCCCCATCAAAGCCTAATTCGGCATCCAGCAAGAAGGTATAGTTCCCCGTTTGCCGGTCATAGTAGTAGTTCCGTCGAAACGTCACTTCTCCAAACAGCGTTTGGATCGTAGTCGGCCGTTTGTCTTTCAGCTGATACCGGCGCTTGTCCCGCGCTTCCGCCAGTTGTTGATCAATCTCCTCCAAAAGGGCCACCAACAAGACAGCGAACACCTTTTGAAGAGTTCTGACTAATTGTTCCTCCAGCTCTTTTAATAAAGGCCATTCTGTGGTAAGATGTTTCATGGACTCTCTCCCTCCTGTTTTATGGATGTTGGTCATCACCATCATAGCAGGGAGAGAGTCCTTTTTGCATGACATTTGCTTTTTTCTACCGCGCTTCGCTTGGTGGCCCCGACGAGCGTCGCGAACAAAAGTTCGCAACCCTCGTCGGGGAATCATTCCTGAATGTCACCCACAAATATTTTACTCACACAGCAGCGCAGGCGCGCATGGCAGCGAGCGCCGCCTTAACGGACGGAACGTATTCACCGTCAGGACGCGCCTGATGCCTTGTTTGGCCCAGAGATGCCGCAGGTTCGTTATGAACGTTGGATGGAAACGGCTGGCGCTTTGGCGGCGACGAACGTATTGCGGAGCGTGCCGATGCCGTCCACATCGCATTCAATGACCGTCCCCGGGCCGACCAGCTCGGCGCCGACCGGGCTTCCCGTCAAAATGACGTCGCCCGGTTGCAGCGTCATGACATGAGACAAATACGAAATCATTTTGCTGATGGAAATGATCATCAGCTTGGTCGAGCTGTTCTGCTTTTCTTCACCATTGACCCGCGCTTTCACCGATACAGCCCGAGGATCGAGCTCTGTTTCAATGACCGGGCCGAGCGGTGTAAACGTATCGAACGATTTTCCGATCGTCCAATGGCCGTCCGGGTGGAAAAACTGCGGCGCGGTGACATCATTGGCGACCGTATAGCCGAAAATATGCGCCCAGACATCTTCTTCGCTCACGCATTTCGCCTGTTTGCCGATGACAACGGCCAGTTCCGATTCGAATTTGACCTCGCGCACGCCGGCGGGAATGACGATATCCGCTTCCGGGCCGATGACCGATGAGGACGGTTTAAAGAAAAAGACGGGGATGTCCGGAAGCTCCGCCGGCCGTTGCTCGCTTGACGCCACATAGTTGGCGCCGATGCCGATCACATGGCGCGGCACAAGCGGCGCCACGAGCGAAACGCGATCATAGCGAAATACGTTTCCCGTATAATCCCAAGCGGTGAACATATTTCCTTCGATTTCGCGGATCACTTCACCGTTCACCACACCGGCGCGAATCGCGCCATCAGCGAAAAAACGGGCAAATTTCATCGATGGCTACCCCTCTCTGACACGATTTTGTTCCTCAACTTTTTCCTTGACTCGAGCCACCCCGGTCTCCATGGCGGCACGGGCGACGGCGGAAGCGACGGCCTCGACGACGCGCCGGTCAAACGGGTTCGGGATGACATACTCTTCCGTCAGCTCTTCCGGCTGGATGAGCCCGGCGATGGCTTCGGCAGCGGCAATTTTCATCGCCTCATTAATTTGCGTCGCCCGCACATCGAGCGCGCCGCGGAAGACGCCGGGGAAGGCAAGCACATTGTTCACTTGGTTCGGCAAATCCGACCGGCCGGTCGCGACCACGGCGGCGCCGGCGGCTTTTGCCTCATCCGGCATGATCTCAGGCACCGGATTGGCCAAGGCGAATACGACCGCCCCGCGGTTCATCGTCCGAACCATCGCCGGCGTCAACGCCCCAGCAACCGAGACACCGATAAACACATCCGCGCCTTGAATGACGTCCGCAAGCGTCCCGGAGATACGGCGGTGATTCGTTTGCCGGGCGATTTCTTCCTTGATAGCGTTCATCCCATGCGAGCGCCCTTCATAAATCGCTCCTTTTGTGTCGCAAACGATCAGTTCGCCGACTCCGATCGACAGCAGCAATTTGGCGATCGCCACCCCGGCAGCGCCGGCGCCGTTGATGACAACCCGGCAATCGGCAAGCTGTTTGCCAACCACTTTCAAGGCGTTCGTCAGCCCAGCGGCCACGACAATCGCCGTGCCATGCTGATCATCATGAAACACCGGGATCGCCATCTCTTGGCGAAGACGCTCTTCAATGACAAAGCAGGCGGGGGCGGCGATATCTTCCAAATTGATGCCCCCAAACGCCGGTTCCAGCAACTTGACCGTTTGAATGATTTGTTCCGGATCTTCAGTATCGAGGCAAAGCGGCACGGCATCGATCCCGGCGAACGCTTTGAACAAGGCGGCTTTCCCTTCCATGACCGGAAGCGCCGCCCGCGCGCCAATGTTGCCAAGCCCAAGCACCGCCGTGCCATTCGAGACGACGGCGACAAAATTTCCCTTCACTGTATAGTTGTACATTTCGTCTTGGTCGACGTAAATTTCTTTGCACGGTTCAGCCACTCCCGGCGAATAAATGAGACTTAAATCATTGGCATTCACGACCGGCACTTTCACTTCAACTGACAGCTTTCCTCTTGCCTGCCGATGGACAAGCAACGCTCGTTCTCGCAAATGTTCCATCACTGATCCCTAGCTACTAGCCTTCCCCATCCCCTTGTACCGCCTTTTGTGCTGCTTTGCGTTTGACAACCGGCCAATAGTAACTAGGAGCTGCCTCCTTTCTCCATTTATTTTCTTAATTTTCTGATCATAATAGATAGGAAGGAACAAGGTCATCCATCCCTTGTTCCTTATACAACTTTTGGCGTTTATTGCTGAATGGCGGCAAATTTCGCTTTTGCTTCTTGGCGGCGGCGGTGCAAAATCGGCTCGGTATAGCCGTTTGGCTGTTCATAGCCGAGGAACACGAGGTCGCACGCCGCTTGGAACGCCACCGAATCATCGTAGTTCGGCGCCATCGGCCGATAGTTCGGATCGCCGGCATTTTGCTCGTCGACGACTTTCGCCATTCGCTTAAGCGCTTCAAGCACTTGCTCTTTCGTGCAAATGCCATGGTGGAGCCAGTTGGCGAGAATTTGGCTCGAAATGCGGAGCGTCGCCCGGTCTTCCATCAGCCCAATGTTATGGATGTCCGGCACTTTCGAGCAGCCGATTCCTTGATCGACCCAGCGGACGACATAACCTAAAATGCTCTGGCAGTTATTGTCGATTTCTTCTTGAATTTCCTCTGCCGTCCATTGCGGGTTGTCGACAACCGGAATTTGCAAAATGTCGTCGCGATAGTCGGCCCGCTCGTTCGCCAGCTCGCTTTGCACAGCCGCGACGTTCACTTGATGGTAATGAAGCGCATGGAGCGTAGCCGCCGTCGGTGACGGCACCCATGCCGTGTTGGCGCCCGCTTTCAGCTGCGCCCCTTTTTGCTTCAGCATTTCGGCCATCAAATCCGGCATCGCCCACATCCCTTTGCCGATTTGCGCCCGGCCGCGGAAGCCGGCGGCAAGCCCAACGGCAACGTTCGATTTTTCATACGCCTGCAGCCAAGTCGATGATTTCATCTCGTTTTTGCGCAGCATCGGCCCTGCTTCCATCGATGTATGAATCTCGTCGCCCGTCCGGTCGAGGAAGCCGGTGTTGATGAAGACGATGCGGTCGCGCACTTGGTAGATGCAGTTTTTCAAGTTGAGCGACGTCCGCCGCTCTTCATCCATGACGCCGATTTTGATCGTGTTCCGCTCGAGGCCGAGCATGTCTTCGACGCGGTCAAACAGCTCATTGGCAAACGCCACTTCCGCCGATCCGTGCATTTTCGGCTTGACGATGTAAATCGAGCCTTTGCGCGAGTTCAAATAGCGCGTATTGCCGATGAGCGAGTGTTTCATGATCAAGCTCGTAATGACGGCATCGATGATCCCTTCATGCACTTCTTCGCCATTCGCATGCAAAATCGCGTTGTTCGTCATTAAGTGCCCGACGTTGCGCACGAACATAAGCGAACGGCCCGGCAGCACAAGCTTTCCGCCATCCGGCGTTTCATAGACGCGATCCGGGTTTAACGCCCGCGTCATCAGCTTGCCGTTTTTCTCAAACGTCGCCGTCAAATCGCCTTTGAGGAGGCCGAACAAGTTGCGGTAGACAAGCACTTTGTCTTCGGCATCAACGGCCGCCACCGAATCTTCGCCGTCCATGATCGTTGTGACCGCCGCTTCGAGCACAATGTCTTTAATGCCGGCTTTGTCCGTTTTGCCGACCGGATGCTCGCGGTCGATTTGAATTTCAATGTGAAGACCATTGTTCTTCAGCAACACCGCTGTCGGATGTTGCGGGTCGCCTTGGAAGCCGACGAATTTTTCCGGCTCTTTCAGCCCTGTCGTCGCCCCTCCTTCAACCGTCACGACGAGCCGCCCGTCCACGACCGCGTATTGGACTGCGTCTTGATGGGAATATTCGGCAAGCGGCACCGCCTCATCCAAAAACTTCCGTCCGTAGGCGATGACTTTCGCCCCGCGCACCGGGTTGTACGATGAACCGCGTGAGGCGCCGTCTTCTTCGCTGATGGCGTCGGTGCCGTACAGCGCGTCATATAAGCTGCCCCAGCGGGCATTGGCGGCGTTCAGCGCATAGCGGGCGTTTGTGAGCGGCACGACGAGCTGCGGCCCGGCCTGCACGGCAATTTCATCATCCACATTTTCTGTCGTAATTTCGAAGTCCTCGACTTCCGGCTCCAAATAACCGATTTCGGTTAAAAACGCTTTATACTCGTCAAAATTGAAGCGGCCGCGGTGCGCTTTATGCCACTCATTCAATTGTTGCTGGATCTCATCGCGGCGCGCCAGCAGCTCTTTGTTGCGCGGCGTCAAATCGGCGATGAGCGCGGCAAAATCGCGCCAAAACTTGTCTTGGTCGAGCCCGCTGTTCGGCAGGAGCTCCCCGTTGACAAACTCATAAAACACTTTCGCCACTTGAATCGTCCCGACTTGTACGTAATCAGCCATCGTTCGGTTCTCCTCCTTTTTGTTTCTTATTACGAAACACTGTTTCTTAATTCATCTAAAAAGATGATACCATGAAACGAAATGACTGGCAATCATTTTTGCAAAATTTTCATTTTACTGCGGACGGTATCCGTTTTGTCTCTACGCACCGCCCCGGCGTCGGAAACAGCTTGCCGGCGTTGAGCAAGTTTTTCGGGTTAAACACGTCGCGGATGGCCGTTTGCGCCAAAATTTCCTCGTCAGTGAAGATGAAGCGCATCTCTTCTCTTTTCTCAATGCCAACGCCATGTTCGCCGGTGATCGATCCGCCGACCGCTGCACACGCCTTGAGGCATTCGCTTCCGGCGGCAAGCGCCCGCTCTGTCTCCCCAGGCTTGCTCGCATCAAACAACACAAGCGGGTGCAAATTGCCGTCTCCAGCATGGAAAATATTCGCAATCCGAAGCCCGTATTTGCGGCTGATGTTGGCGATTTCGTTCAACACTTCCGGCAGCCGGCTGCGCGGAATGACGCCGTCTTGCACTAAATAATCCGGCGAAATCGCCCCCATGGCGCCAAAGCCGGTTTTCCGATTCGCCCACCAGCGCGCCCGCTCTTCCTCTGACTGGGCGACTTTCACTTCGCGCACATGGTGGCGGCGGCAAATCGTTAAAATATCGTCGATTTGCTCGTCAATCCCGGCGGAAATGCCGTCCACTTCAATGAGCAACAGCGCGGCGATGTCTTTCGGATGGCCGACTGGAAACGCGGCCGCTTCAACCGCCTCGATGGCCGTCTGGTCCATCATCTCCAGCGCCGCCGGCACAATCCCGGCGGAAATGATGTCGGAGACGGTTTGGCTTGCATCTTCCACTTCGTCAAAATAGGCGAGCACCGTCTGTTTCGCTTCCGGATTTTTCAACAAGCGGACCGTAATTTTCGTCACGATGCCAAGCGTTCCTTCCGATCCGGTCAACAGCCCGAGCAAATCGTAGCCGGGCGGGTCGGGGACGCCGTTTGCGCCGATTTCAATCACTTCGCCGTTCGGCAGGACAACTTCAAGCCCCAAAATATGGTTCGTCGTCACCCCATATTTCAAGCAATGGGCGCCGCCGGCGTTTTCCGCGACGTTGCCGCCGATCGTGCAGCAGTATTGGCTTGACGGATCGGGCGCATAGTAGTAGCCGCGGTGGGCAACCGAGTTTGTCAATTTTAAATTGACGAACCCCGGCTCGACGACGGCGCGCCGGTTTTCCAAATCGACGTGCAAAAGCCGCTTCATCCGCGTCAGGCTGATCACGACTTCGCCGTTTAGCGGAATCGCCCCGCCGCTTAGCCCCGTGCCGGCGCCGCGGGCGAGAAACGGAAGGTCATGCTCATGGCAGTACTTGACGACCGCCGCCACTTGCTCCGTGCTGTTCGGGAATACGACCGCCCTTGGCAGATGGCGGTGGACGGTAAATCCGTCGCAGTCGTACGCCATTAAATCTTCCTTCCGGTACAAAATTGCCGTTTCGCCGACAATGCGGGCGAGCGCCTGGATGTGCGGATCGTTCGTTGCAATCAGCCGTTTTCTCATATGCGCACGTCCTTCCCTTCCTCTTTTTGATATGCCCAATCGAGCAGCTGCACCGTATGGACGATTTTTTGGCTTCGCCCGTATTTTTTCACGCCAAGCGCCATTTGCAGCATGCAGCCCGGATTGCCCATGGAAATGAGTTCCACCTCTTGCGGCACGTTTTGCATTTTGCTCTCAAGCACCGCCTGCGCCATCTCCGGATGGGTGAGGTTGTAAATCCCCGCGCTGCCGCAGCAGCGATCGGCGTTTGGCATGGCGACCATTTCCACCCCTGGAATGCTTTCAATCAAAGCGCGCGGCTCTTGGCGGATGCCCTGGCCATGGGCAAGGTGACACGCATCATGGTAGGTGAGGCGCACGTTCAGTTCGGCTTTCGGCGCTTTGAAGCCTGTGTCATGCAAAAATTTGGACACATCCTCAACTTTGGCGGCAAATTGCTCCGCCTTTTCATGCCATTCCGGGTCATCGCGGAACAATTCCGGGTACTCTTTCAACATGCAGCCGCAGCCGGCGGCGTTGACAATGACATGGTCGACGTCTCGAAACGCCTCGATGTTTTGCTTGGCGAGCTTCCGGCCTGTTTCCCGGTCGCCGGCGTGCACATGGAGCGCCCCGCAGCACGTCTGGTCCGGGACGATGACGACATCGTTGCCGTTATGGGTCAACACACGGATCGTCGCTTCGTTAATATCACTAAACATAACATCCATGACGCATCCGGTCAAAACGGCAACCGTCCGCTTCGTTTCCCCTTTCGCCTTAATGAGCGGCTGGTGTTGATACTTTTTCCGCACCGGCGTACCGACGGCCGGCAAAATCGCCTCCATTTCGGCCAAATGGTCCGGCATCACCTTGAGCAGCCCCGTTTTGCGCGCCGCCGTCTGCAAGCCGCTTTTTTGGTACCATTTCAGCAGGCGGCCGAGCCAATCGAGGCGCGACGGATGCGGAAAAATGCCTTTTAAGAAAACGTCGCTGACAAGCGCCTTCCAACCGGTGAGCGGCACCGCCTGGCGGAGCTGGCCGCGCACTTGTTCAATGAGCCCACCGACATCGACATCGGCCGGACAGGCCGTCGTGCAGGCACGGCAATCGAGGCACGTAAAAATCGGATCGAGCAAATCAGGCGTCAACTCAAGCTTTCCTTCGCCGACCGATTTCATCAAATGGACGCGGCCGCGCGGAGAGTGCTGCTCTTGGCCGGTTTGTTCATACGTCGGACACGACTCCAAGCACATGCCGCAGTGGACGCAATCAGCCCACTTGCTCGGGTCCGGCAAGTCGGGAAATCGGTAGTTGCCGAGGCTCGCGGTCGCACACGCCGGGCTGTCCGTCCGTTCATTGATTATCGTGCTCATGATTAAATCCCCCCAATAAAGCGCTGATCGTTGACCGTTTTGTTTGGATCCACTTTTCGCTTAATGCCTTCGAGCAAGAAAAAGTACGATGGCTTTCCGCCCCAAACGTCAACGCGCTGGCGCAGCGAAAATGGCAAATGTTTCACGATCGCATAGCCGCCAAGGCGAACCGCTGCCTGACGCAGCTCCTCAATGGCCGCCAACACCCCTTCTTCGCTTCCGTGTACATACACCTGGCAAAGCCCATGGCCCAATCCACCGTGCGCCTCAAGACGGACGTGGCAGCGATCAGCGATGAGAACGCTTTCCCGCAAGACGGCGAGCACATCCAAGTTGACGACGCCGATTTTCACCGCCGCTTCCACGCCGTTTTTCGCCAGCGCCAGGCGCCCGTTCGGCGCCGCTGTATAAAACGCCTGCCAAAAGGCGGAAGCCTCCTCAGCAGCTAAAACGGACATTTCCGCCATTTTCGGCCGCAGCCGTTCCACCCATTGTTCTTGGTAATGGACGGCGTTTTCCACATCTTCAAACCCGATCACAAGCGTATAAACCGGCCGTCCCGTCAGCCGCTCGGAAAGCGCCGGGTTAAGCAGTTCAAAGCAAACCGGCTCCATCATCGTATCAAGGAAGGAAACCGCAAACGAGCGAATATCATGAACATCGCCGGTTGGAAACGACAATAAAACAACACTTTCATATTTTGGCAGCGGCCGGAGCTTGAGCGTGATCTCGCTCAACACGCCGAGCGTCCCCATCGCTCCAATGAACAGCTTGTTCATATCGTAGCCGGCGACGTTTTTCACGACTTTGCCGCCTGAACGGATGATCGTCCCATCTGGGTACACGATGCGCATCCCGATGACGGAATCGCGCGCCGACCCGTAGCCGAGACGCTTCGGTCCGCTGTCGTTGGCCGCAATCACTCCGCCGATCGTCGCTTCCTCCGGCCAAAAGGGATCTAAGGCGACCTTTTGCCGATACGGGGCGAGCGCGCGCTGCAAATCGCCAAATTTCGTTCCTGCCTTCACGGTGACCGTCATATCAGCGGCCGCATGTTCGACAATGCCGGTATAGTGTTCCAACGACAACAAGATGTCTGCCTGTTCCCGTTGCCCGCCGAACCCCCGTTTCGTGCCGCGGCCGGCGATGACGACCTTTTTGCCTTGGCGGTCGGCATAGCGGAGCACGGCGGCGATCTCGTCTTCCGTTTGCGGATAAACGGTCGCCGCCCCGCTGTTGCCGAGGGGGTGCGGGGATTCGTTCACTTCGATTTGTCCGGGGCGCAAAAGCGCGCTTAACTCATCCAGCCATGTCAACGAGAGCATCGTTGCCCCTCCTTTGTTTCGCGATAGGAAACAATGTTTCTTTTTAATAGTTTAAAAAATGAAACGCATTCTGGCGTTTCGGCAAGGCGAACGGCTCCCTGCGCAGCGAGGGTGCCGCTACCTCTATTAAATCATTGATCATGCATTTTTTCAACGAATTTTTTGAATTTATCAACCATTTTGTTCATTCTGTCTCTTCCACTGTCACCTTGACCCGCTGTTCGAGCGGCTGGATGACCGCTGACATATCCAAATCGGCAAGGCCTGCGGCGACCGCTTCGGCAAACGCTTC
Organism: Geobacillus lituanicus; assembly: GCF_050994965.1. Taxonomy (NCBI): domain Bacteria; kingdom Bacillati; phylum Bacillota; class Bacilli; order Caryophanales; family Anoxybacillaceae; genus Geobacillus; species Geobacillus lituanicus. Next base: position 1,821,492 of record NZ_CP194773.1, on the reverse strand, counting down.
TTCCGCCTGCATGCCGAGGCGGCGGCCAAGGCCGATCTCGTCCATCAACTCGTTCGCCAGGCGCACGTCCTTGTGCACATACTTCACCGCCCCGCCAGGAGTGAATTGACGCGGCAGCACGAACTGCTCCATATGGCGGCGCAGCATCCGGCTGTCTCCGTAGCTTTCTTTTAACAGCCGATACAGCTTCCCGGCATCAAGCCCATAAGCGACGCCAGCGACCATCGCTTCCGCCGCGGCGACGGAATGGACAGCAACCAAGTACTGATTGATCACTTTCGCCGCGCTGCCGGCGCCGCTTTCCCCTAAATATTCGACCGTTTTTCCCAACGCCTGAAGCAGTGGGCGCACCTGCTCCCATGCTTCTTTCGCTCCGCCGACCATGATTGTCAGCGCCCCTTGCTCCGCCCCTTCCGGACCGCCGCTTACTGGCGCATCCAAATAGGCGACGCCGCGCTCACCGGCGCGCCGGGCGACAAATCGGCTTGTTTTCGGGCCGACGGTCGTAAAATCAAGACAAATCGTCCCAGGCCGGGCCACGCTGAGGACGCCGCCTTCACCTGTATACACTTCGATGACATCATCCGGCATCGATAAACACGTGCAAATGATATCCGCCTCACCGGCCAGTTCTGCTGCTGTCACAGCCGGCCGGGCGCCGCGTTCCACCAGCGGTGCCGCTTTTTCCGGCGTGCGGTTGTACACCGTGACATTGAATCCCGCTTCAAGCAGCCGCTTCGCCATGCGCGATCCCATCACGCCCAATCCGATAAAGCCGACGCGCATCATCGTCCGCCTCCCCCTTTCATTCCGCGGTATTCCTCATGCCAGGCAAAACTTTCGCTGCTTTTCCCTGATGGAATGTACTCAAGTCCAATCGCTCCATTGTAGCCTTGCTCTTGCAAAAATGCGAAAATCTCGCGATACGGAAGCGCTCCCGTCCCCGGCTCATGCCGCCCGGGGGCATCGGCAAATTGCACATGGTCAATCAATGGTTCATAGGCCGCAAACGTCGCTGTCACATCGCGCCCAAGCCGCGCCATATGGTAGATGTCGTATTGCACTTTCACATTTGCCCTGCCAAGAGCGCGAATGATGGCCACGGCTTCATCAATATCCGTTAAAAAGTAGCCCGGCATATCGAACGGATTGATCGGTTCAATCGTCAGCGTCAAACCGTGGACGCCGAGCGCAGCGGCCGCCTCATCCAAACGGCGCATGTATATTTCTTTCGCCCGTTCCCGCGGCAAATCGGCCGGAACCACTCCAGCCATGCAATGAAGACGCGGCGCGCCAAGCGCGAGCGCATAGCGCACCCCTTCCTCAAGCGCACGGCGGAAATCGTCATGACGGCCGGGAAGAATCGCCAGTCCGCGCTCCCCCTTTTCCCAATCGCCGGCCGGCAAGTTGATCGTAACGAGCGACAGCCCGTATTCCTCCAGTTCAGCGGCAACCGCCTCAGGCGCCGCAGCGTACGGAAACTGGCACTCAACGTGCGAAAACCCGTGCTGCTTCGCCTTGGCAAACCGGGCAAGAAACGGCGCTTCCGTGAAAATCGTCGAAACATTGACGGCAAACTTCATCATGAGGCCCCTTTCTTCTCCATTTCTTTCTTTTATTCGCCCCACCATTTGCCGATTCCTGCCTCACCGCGTTTCACCTTTCATGCCGTAAAAAAACAGCCGCACCATTTCGACTTGCCGCTTTGATCTGTGCCATCGTCATAGAAAAAGGGCTGCTCCTTTTGGCAGCCCTTTTTGGCACTCAATCCTCATCGCTGGCGAAAAAACGCAAAATGTAGACAAACAAATTGATGAAATCAAGGTAAATATTGACGACAATCATCGGGATATCCGCTTCCGTAAAGCCGTAGCGGGCCAAACGGTTGATGTCGTAAATCGTAAAGCCAAGGAAAATCAAAATCCCCAAAGCAGCGATGCCCATTTGCCCGACGCTGGAAAATGGAATGAACCATTGGATGATCAGCAAGCCAAGAAGCGCAAACGCGCCAAGCATCAAAAACCCGCCGAGGAACGAAAAATCTTCTTTCGTTCTCGCCGCGTAAATGGCAACGCCGGAAAACGAGACGACGGCCAGCGCAAACGCTTTGAACACCGCCGCTGCGCCGATGACGGACAAGTAATAGCCGATGAGCGGATAGAGCGTCGCCCCCGAGACAAACATAAACGCAAACATGAGCGGATAGCCGACCGCTTTTTTGCTGCGGGCGAAGATCATCACCAAAAGCAAAATGAGTTCCAAGCCATAGAGCGGCAAGTACATCCCGGCCGGCACCCATTGCCCGGCATACAGCCCTGCGGTCGCAACAGCCAGCGCCGCTAAAAAGGAAACCGCCAACTTCGCCACCGGGCTGTGCGGACGATAAACGGTCGAATGGTTCATGGCAACCCCCTCCTTTTTCTTTCTAGTTTAGCATATATTTGTTTCTTGTCACAGCCCTTTCTTTTGGATTGACGCAGACGGCATGACCCATCGTTCAATCGATCGAAACCAGCGGGCGGCAAACCATTTTTTCAGCACCGGCGGAACGACAAGCAAAATGAAAAAAATGCGGAACATTTGATAACTTGTCACAACAGCAAGATCGGCATGCGCTTCCCGCGCCAAAATCCCCATTTGATCCATACCCCCGGCGCCAAAGCGATGAACGCTGTCAGCAACATCACCGGCAATTGCCAGCCCATCTCCACAAGCGTTCCTGCCGTCATCGATGGAGGAATTCGAAATGGTTCATGAAATCCGTCACTGTTTTTATCATTCCGACCATGACGCAGCGCTGCGCTCGTTCGATCTGCCAAAAGAACAGCAACGATTCACCGCACTCCCCGCTGAGGCGCTCAATGCATGCGCCAAGGAACCAGAAAGAAAGCCGATTGTCATCCTTCATCAAGAACGACCGGTCGGTTTTTTTGTTCTCCACACCGGCAAACGATCAAACAAAAGCATTCCTCTTTGTTTTGCAGAGAGGAATGCTTCACTTCCCAATGAAAGGCAAGAAATCCTCGCTTTTTTCGTCGATCGACGTCCGCTTAATCGGCGAATAAATCGGATGACAAATACCGCTCGCCGGAATCGGGCGCCATGCAAAGGACGCGGGCGCCTTTCGGGAGCTGTTTTGCCACTTTGATGGCGTAATAAGCGCTCGCCGCCGCTGAGGCGCCGACCAAAATGCCTTCCTTGGCCGCCAGTTGGCGCGCCATTTGCTGGGCATCCTCATCTTTGATCAAAAAAATGTCATCGTAAATCGAGCGGTTTAAAATTTTCGGGATAAACCCCGGACCCGTGCCGGGAATTTTGTGAGGCCCCGGCTTCCCGCCCGACAACACCGGCGAACCGTACGGTTCAACGACGTAAATGCGCAAATTTGGGATGCGCTTTTTCAGTTCCTCCCCTGTTCCCGTCACCGTCCCGCCGGTGCCGGCGGTGAGCACGAACGCATCGAGCCGCCCATCAAACGCCTCGTAAATTTCCACCGCCGTTGTATGGCGATGCGCATCCGGATTGGCCGAATTTTCAAACTGCATCGGAATGAAGCTGTCAGGGATTTCGCCAGCCAGCCGGTTCGCTTCATCAATTGCCCCTTGCATCCGCTTCTCCGCCGGCGTCAAATAAACTTCGGCTCCGTACGCCTTTAAAATTTTCACCCGCTCCACCGTCGCATTGTCGGGCATCGTGATGATGCAGCGATACCCGCGGGCGGCGCACACCATGGCCAACCCGATGCCGGTGTTGCCGGACGTCGGTTCGATGATCGTGCTTTTTCCAGGCGTAATTTTCCCTTCCGCCTCTGCCCGGCGGATCATTTCCCAAGCCGGCCGATCTTTGACGCTGCCGCCTGGGTTGAACGATTCGAGTTTTATATATACGTCCGCTCCCTCCCGATCCGGGAGACGGTTGAGCTTCACGATCGGCGTGCCACCGATCAAATCTAAAATCGAGTCATACAATTTCACGATCGTCCCCAACCTTTTGCAAAATATTTGTTCGTCCCATTCATTATAAATGGTTTTTCCGTTTTTGTTCAAACCACCCGCCTTTTTCGCGGAAGGAAACTAGTTTTCTCGGATATGCAGCCATTTTCCCTCTGTTCTAGTTCGATGTTCCCAATTATAATAAAAATAATAAACGACAGAAAGCGAGGTGGCTTTGTTGGCATCTGCCGCACAGCAGCTTGTCACCCATTTGGAAACCCATTTGCCGGACTTCCTCGCCTATTGGCTGCAGCAAATGAAAATTGCCGACGATGACAAATATATCGACTGTGTCGAACAAAACGGCTTGGCGGTGTTCACCTTGGTCAAAGAGGCGCTGCTGCAGTCGTGGCCCGACGAGATGGTTGAACGGCTGGCGAACAAAATCGCCAAAGAACGGGCGGAGATGAACACCGGCATCGGCGCCCTTGTTTACAACGTAAACTTGGGACGGCGCCTGATCATCAACCATGCGTTGGCCGCACCGCTGCCCGTCGATGAGCTCGCCCCGCTCATTGACCATATAAACGAGTTGTTTGACCAGTTTTTGTTTCATGCGGTCACCAAATACAATGAGTTAAAAGAAAAGGAGCTGCATGAGAAAAATGCGCTCATTGCCAGATCGCATCAAGACCGGCTGACGCTGCTCGGACAAATGTCATCGAGTTTTGTCCATGAGTTTCGCAATCCGCTTACGGCTATTATTGGTTTTATTCAATTATTGAAGTTTGAGTATCCGCATCTTCCTTATTTAGACATTATCGACCATGAGTTGCAGCAGCTGAAATTTCGCATTTCGCAATTTTTGCATGCCTCACGCAAAGAAATTGTTGAAAGCGAAAAGGAAACGTTTTCGCTTTGCCAGCTGTTGGAGGAAATTATCGAGTTTTTATACGCCTCGATCGTCGACAGCGATGTCGACCTTTCGGTGGCGATCGATGAATCCATGCATATATTTGCCTATAAAGATCAGCTGCGCCATGTGCTGGTAAATATTTTGCTCAACTCGATCGAAGCGTTGAAAGAGAGGGAAAAACCGCGGCGGATCAACATCGCCGCCCGTTGCCAAGACGGAAGCACCATCATCGAAATCGCCAACAACGGTCCGCCCATTCCGGCCGACATTGTGGAAACGATTTTCGAGCCGTTTTTTACGACGAAAAAACTCGGAACCGGCATCGGGTTGTACATTTGCAAAAAAGTGATTGAAGACCATGGCGGAGATATCCGCTGTTCATCCGATGAAGACATGACGACGTTTTCCATCCGCCTGCCCGCATAACAAAGGGCGAAAATGGGCATGCTGGATGTAAAAAAGGATGATGTCGATGACACCGTCATGGAAACATTTGCTGGAACAGACGGCAGCCGCCATTCGCGAATGGCTTCAGCGGGAAAACCATTCGTTTGCCGAGCTGGCGGAGCTGATCCGCCATCATCCGGACACCGTCCGGTCCGAGCGCACTTGGCTCGGTTTGACGTACCGCTTTTACTCGCTGACACTGGCGGATGCGGCGCTGAGGATGGAAACAAAAGTCGCCCACAACGGGAACGAGCGCATTTTATCGTTGTCGCTTCACGCTCCGCGGACCAAAGCAGCCGTGTATCGTTCTTATGACGAAGAGAGCGACTTGTCCGATGTCGTCACCACCCCTCCGCTCGCGGAAAAAAACGCACCGTAACCGAACCGGTGCGGTTTTTTTAGCCTTTCATGCCCTGCAGCCATTCTTGGTAACATTCCGGACAAAGCGCTTCCTCGCGTTCTTCATCGTTCGCATGGAACGAGACGTAATGCACGTTGTCGTCGCACTCGCATTGGCAATAGAAACACGTTTCGTTCATCGATTGTCCCTCCTTGTCCGTTAGTGTGGACAATCCGAGGAACGTCATTGCAAGGAAAACATCCCCAAAAGCGATCAGCACGACGTGTGCGACAACAAATAGTCTAATGGCGAGCGACCCGCAGCTGAAATCGCTCATTCAACAAGACATGCAAAAAACAGAGCAGCACATCCGCGACTTGCAAAACTTATTATCGTAACGAACGGAGGAGGGACAACGATGCAGGCAACGATGACGCCGACCGGCGTATTCAATGATCAAATGATCGCCGCCGACTATCTCATTGGGGCGAAAAGTGCGATCAAAGCGTGCGCAATGGCCATTGCCGAAGCAACAACCCCGGAAGTGCGCAATACGCTGAAGCAACATTTAACATCTTTCCGAAAGAAGTCTCCCACTTCTAAACGAAGTGAAAGTGGGAGTTTCCTTGGCTAAAAGAAGTGGACAGCCTTGCGCTGGCAAACGCCCAATTGAATTTGCAGAAAGCATTTCAACACTTCTTTTCTGGCCGCGCTGGATTTCCCAAGTTCAAAAACCGCAAGGCGAAACAGTCGTACACCACAAATATGGTAAATGGCAACATCAAGCTTTCAGATGGCTATATCAAGCTGCCCAAACTGAAATGGATCAAGTTCAAGCAACACCGGGAGATTCCTGCCCACCATATCATCAAGTCTTGTACGATCACGAAAACCAAAACAGGAAAATACTATATTTCTATTCTCACAGAGTACGAACATCAACCTGCCCTAAAAGAAGTACAAACGGTTGTTGGGCTTGACTTTTCCATGAGTACGCTGTATGTCGATAGCGAGGGTAAGAGAGCCAATTATCCTCGATTCTATCGCAAAGCATTGGAAACATTAGCGAAAGAACAGCGTAAATTGTCTCGTAAAAAGAAAGGCTCGAATCGTTGGCACAAACAGCGTCTGAAAGTAGCGAAGCTGCATGAGAAAATTGCCAACCAGCGCAAGGACTTTCTGCATAAGGAGTCGCACAAATTAGCGAAACGGTATGATTGCGTGGTCATCGAAGACCTCAACATGAAAGGGATGTCACAAGCCCTCCATTTCGGTCAAGGCGTTCATGACAACGGCTGGGGCATGTTCACCACTTTCCTTCAGTACAAGCTGGCCGAACAGGGGAAGAAGCTGATCAAAATCGACAAATGGTTCCCCTCGTCCAAAACGTGTTCGTGCTGCGGTCGAGTCAAGGAGTCTCTATCGCTTTCTGAACGGACATTCCGCTGTGAATGTGGATTCGAGAGCGACAGGGACGTCAATGCGGCCATCAATATCAAACATGAGGGCATGAAACGATTGGCGATCGTCTAATTTGTCCTCGAACCGTGGGGCACACGGGGATCGCTCGGTCAACTTCCCATCATGAGATGGGATTACCCGAGAAGCCCCCACCTCTAAGCGAAGCGTAGGTGGTGGGAGTATGTCACATGACGCGATTGCGTTTCACGAGCAAATTAGCCAATACATGATCAACAAAGGATACTATCATCCGACCAACGTCCAAGAGCAGCTGCGCGTCGATATGCAAACGGCGCAGCAAGTGTTGCAATCAGCCGGCCGCTGAACGCACAAATGGGATTCGCCCGCTGCAAGGGGAATCCCATTTTTCATGATTTGCCCTCCATTCGCCCATCCTAACAACAAGGAGGTGAACAGCGTGAAACGCCGATACCGAATATGGGCCGCGACCAGCGCGGTTGTTGCTCTACTCGTTGCCGCAGCCGCCTTGGGGCGACCGGCTCTAGAAGAAAACGCCCCGGCTCCACCACGGCTGAAGCCGTTTGACGCCGAGGTCGCACCCACCCATCCAACCGTTGTCGCCTTAGACAGCTTAAGCGCAGGCGAACAGCTGAAACAGCAGTTGAACAAGCACCCGCGCATTCGGGAAATCCTCCATAATCGCCGCGGTGACCAAAGCCATTATTTCGCCAATGAGATCGTCGTCCGCTTTCGGGCATTGCCATCGGAAAGCCGTCTTCAACAAATGGAGGCAGCCATCGCCGGCCAGCTCATCAAGCAGGTCGACCACGTGTTTGTATTCCGTTCGCGCGGGCAAACGTACGAAGAGATGCGCCGCTATTTCCGATCCCTTCCGATGGTTGATTATTGCGAACCGCACTACATTTACATGCAAAATGAGTGGAACAAGCCGGCGCTGATCCCGAACGATTCGTTTTACGCCCGCTACCAATGGAATTTGCCGGCCATTCATACCGAAGCCGGCTGGACGTTGTCGCGCGGCAAACAAACCGTGCCTGTCGCCATCATTGACAGCGGGGTCGATTTGACCCATCCCGATTTAATCCGCCGCCTTGGTCCCGGATACAACGTATTGGCCGACGACCGCTCTCCGAATGACGAAAATGGCCATGGCACCCATGTCGCTGGCATTATCGCCTCACAGCCGAACAACGACGAAGGAGTCGCCGGCATAACATGGTTCAACCCGATCATGGCCGTCAAAGCATTAAATGCGGACGGCTATGGAACGAGCATCGACGTGGCGAAAGGCATCCGCTGGGCGGTCGACCACGGGGCAAAGGTCATCAATTTAAGCCTTGGCAACTACCAACCATCCTCGGTGCTTGAAGAGGCGATCCGCTACGCCGACGCCCATGATGTCGTCCTTGTCGCCGCCTCCGGCAATGACAGCACATCACAGCCGAGCTTTCCGGCCGCGTATCCGGAAGTGATCAGCGTCGGGGCCGTCGACCCGGATCTATCCTACGCTTTGTATTCCAATTATGGCGAGTACATCGATGTGGTGGCGCCCGGGACGAACATTGCCAGCACGTTTGCCGACCACCGGTACGCCGTCCTTTCCGGCACGTCGATGGCCGCGCCGCACGTCACCGCACTCGCCGCTTTGATCCGCTCCGTCAACCCGCGGCTTTCGAATGATGAAGTGCGCAGCATTATTTTGGAAAGCGCTGATGACTTAGGCGAGAGAGGAAAAGATCCGTATTATGGCTACGGACTTATCAACGTCTATCGTGCCCTCGAGCTGGCGAAACCGTGAACAAGCGCCCGCCTTCCATCTGGAACAGCCTGCATGCCGCCCGTTGCAACGGAATGACGCCATCTCAACGAAGCGTTGCAGGCTCGAACGCTCAAGTTCCATAACCGCCTCCCTTTCCGTCTTGATCATGACAGCGGACAGTCGGGGAATGGCCATGAAAAAACGGTGGGGACTGGATTACACCCCCATCGTTTTTTCGTGCGTCAACATCGTTGTCACCGCCCCGACAACCGTGACAACGACAAGCGAGTGGACAAACGGCACGGAGTCGATGATCAAGCTTCCAGCTGAAATGATGCACGCATCAATCACAAAAATAACGACCCCAACGTTCCAGTTCGTCAGCCGCGCGATAAACTGGGCGAGCAAGTCGGTGCCGCCCGTGCTTGTCTCCTCACGCAGCATCAACCCGATGCCTGCACCAACCAAGATTCCGCCGATCATGGCACTCCACAATGGATCGAGCGCCACCACGCCGCGCAACACCGACAATACGTCAATCATCCAAGAGGAAAACAAAAGACCGTGCAAACTGTTGTAAAAAAACGGGCGGTAGTAAAACCAAGCCGCCACGTAAAGCGGAACGCTCAAGACGATCATCGTCAATCCGGCTTGCACGTTCCAGACATATTTGGCGATCAATCCGAGCCCGATCATTCCCCCATCAAGCAAATGGTGAGGGACGAAAAAGACGTTGATGCCAACGCCAAGCAACAGGCTGCCGACGATCACCGCCGCCATTTTTTTGATCATCATGACTCCCCTCCGCCACCGGCTGATTGCAACGAACGAACGCACCTCCGTATATGTATATGGCGCTTGTCAGCAGAGCTTGTCTTTTTTTTGCGGCGAGAGAACAATGGACGACAAAGCAAAAAATAAGAGGCTAGGCTCTCGCCCAACCTCTTATTTTTGCGCTTTTGTCGCCTCGTCGTCGTCAATGATGCCCTTTGTCGCGTTTTTGAATTCACGCAGCGTTTTTCCAGCCGCTTGCCCTAACTCCGGCAGCTTTTTCGGCCCGAAAATGAGCAATGCGAAAAAGACGATGAGCGCAATTTCTCCAAACCCGATGTTCATATTGCTCACTCCAATGTTCAAGCGTCATTTCTTTCGTTATTATATCAGATTCGAATAAGGAGTGTCATCGGCTTTCTCTTGACAAAACAACGACAACTTGCCCGGCGCCTACATCTCTTCAAGCAGGCGCACCGGTACGTCTTGCTCGCGTTCCGGCTCATCTGCAAAATAAATGCGCGCCATTTCCCGCCCTTCATCGACGTGCTGAATGATCACCCGTTTTCCTTCATACGTCACCGGGACGATCTCCCCGGCCTCGGCGATCCGTTTCGCCCGCAGCAACTCCATTTCTTATTCGCCTCCTTTTGCACTGTCTTCCGCCTGCGCCCGCAAGCTTTTCCAAAACAATTCATCGTTGCAGACGATGGCGTTCAATTCCCCTTCGTCCCCTTTGGCGTTGATGATTTGCAATAACTGCGTCATATCGTCCGTTTCGCGGCGGTCGTTTTTCACCCAATCATCACCTTTCTTTGTCAAACTGTTGCATGGACAGCCGCTTTCCGGCATGTTTCTGCGGTTGACTCCCCCAAAAAGAAGAAGTATGATTCGAATTGATGTGTTAGAAAGGAGGAAACACTGTGAAGGAGCGGGACTATTATTTTGACAACGCGAAGTGTGCGTTGATGCTCCTTGTCGTGTTTGGCCACTTTCTGCGCCCGTACATTGACGGCGTCTTATGGGTGCACAGCTTGTATACGTGGATTTTCTTTTTCCATATGCCGGCGTTCATTTTCATTTCCGGCTATTTCGCCAAAAAGTTCTATGAACACGGCTACTTGCAAAAAATTACGAAAAAGCTGCTCATTCCGTACGTTCTGTTCCAGCTGCTGTACTCGGTCTACTACTTCTTCCTGTACGACAAACAGTCGTTGGAACTTGACTTGTTGACCCCGCATTGGAGCCTATGGTTTTTGCTCAGCCTGTTCAGCTGGAACGTGCTGCTGTTATGGTTCGGCCGGCTGCCGAAGCGGATCGCGCTGCCGATGGCGCTTCTTCTCGGCTTGGCCGGCGGGATGATGGAAGCGGAAAAATGGCTGAGCTTGTCAAGAACGCTCACGTTTTTCCCGTTCTTTTTGCTTGGATTTTTCTTTCAAAAGTCGGCGATCGAGCGCCTGTTTGCCGCCCCAGTGCGCCTCGTTTCGCTATTCGTGCTTGTTGGCATGTTTTTCGTCATCCATTTCGGGTTTCCGGATTTGCCGCAAGATTGGCTGTACGGCTCGAAATCGTACGATACGCTCGGCGTCTCGGAATCAGCCGGCATTGCGAGCCGCCTTGCCATTTATGGGGCGAGCCTGCTCATGATGTTTGGCTTTCTGTCGCTCATCCCGAGCCGGCGCTTCTCGTTTTCCGTGCTTGGGGCGCGCACGTTTTACATCTATATCTTGCACGGGTTTATTTTAAAATATTTGCACGAAACGCCGTTTACGGATTTTATTATGGATGTGCACGGCTATCCGCTTCTGCTCGCGCTGTCGGTCGCCGTTATGCTCGTTCTCGGCAGCCGGCCGGTCGTCCGGCTCGTGCGGCCGCTGCTTGAATGGCGGTGGCCGAGGTGGCGGCAGACGGCTTCATAAGACGCAAAAAGGGTGTCCTGCGAACAGGACACCCTTTTGTCTTGTCTGTTTGATGGTCACCGTTTCACACGGGCAGCCCGCACCGCCTCCAATAAACGAGAAGCGGCGGCTTTAGGCGACGGAGATGACGCGATGGCGCTGATGACCGACACCCCGTCCGCTCCGGCCTCCATCACCTCTCTTGCATTGTCAGCCGTAATGCCGCCGATGGCGACAATCGGAATCGTAATCCCCGCTTCGCGGAGGCGGCGAAGAATATCGGGGCCTTGCGCTTCGTTCGCATCATCCTTTGAGCGGGTTGGATAAATCGGGCCGACGCCGATGTAATCAGCCCCTGCCGCCATCGCCGCCATCGCTTCTTCGACGTTGTGGGCGGAAACGCCTAAAATTTTATCACCGATTTTCTCCCGCACGCGCCGCGCGTCTTCATCATCTTGGCCGACGTGGACACCGTCGGCATCGATGGCCATAGCCAGCTCGACGTCATCGTTGACGATAAACGGCACGCCATAAGTGCGGCAAAGACGCTGCAATCTTTGGGCGAGCGCCGCTTTGTCTTCTCCTTTGAAAGCGCCCGGTCCTTTTTCGCGAAATTGAAACAGCGTCACGCCGCCGTCAAGCGCTTCCTCGAGCACCTTCTCCGCCGGCTTCTCACTGTTTGGGGTTCCCATAATAAAGTACACCGCCAACCGCTCTTTCATTTCTTCGCTTGTGATGCGCGCCACCCGTCTCACTCCCCATATTGCCGATACGCCCAATGGTTCGTCGGCCCGTGGCCTTGGCCGATGCCGAGCGGATGGGCAATCGCCGATTGTACAAACGCCTTCGCCGTTGCCACAGCATCAGCGGGGTGGCGCCCTTTCGCCAGTTCAGCTGCAATCGCCGCCGCGAACGTACAACCGGTCCCGTGCGTATGGCGCGTGTCGATCCGCTTGCTTTTAAAATACGAAAATCCGTCTCCATTATACAGCAAATCGACCGTTTCCTCGCCGTCGTCATCATGGCCGCCTTTAATCACGACGTAGCGGGCGCCCATCCGGTGCAGACGGCGCGCCGCTTCGCGGCGGTCATCCATCGTGCGGATGGCCGTGCCGGTCAGCGCTTCCGCTTCCGGAATGTTCGGCGTAATGACAAGCGCCAGCGGCAACAGTTCTTCTTTCAGCGCCGCCACCGCCTCTTCTTGCAGCAACGGGGCGCCGCCTTTCGCGATCATCACCGGATCGACGACAAGCCGCTCCCAGCCGTGTTTTTTCACCTGTTCAGCCACCGTGCGGATGATATCGGCGCTAAAAAGCATGCCGGTTTTCACCGCATCGGCGCCTAAATCAGCGGCCACCGATTCGATCTGGGCGGCGACCGCCTCCGCCGACAGCGGAAAGACGCCTTGCACGCCAAGCGTATTTTGCGCCGTCACCGCTGTGATCGCTGACATGCCAAACACACCAAGCTCTTGAAACGTTTTGAGATCCGCTTGAATGCCGGCGCCGCCGCCGCTGTCCGAACCAGCAATCGTCAACGCTTTGAATACCATGTGGCTCCCCTCTCCTTTTACCGTTGTTCGACCTGTCCGTCACGCTTCACATCATCGGCGCTTGTGTGCGCCAACGCGTCTAGAAACAACGACTGAAAACGGCCCGGACTGCGCTCCCCAGCTTCTGCAGCCGCCCGCTCCGCCGCGACGCCATAATAGGCGAGCGCCGCCACCGCTGCCTTCACCATATCACGCTCAACAGCGGCAAACGCCCCAATCACCGACGTCAACAAACAGCCCGTCCCGGTCACTTTCGTCAACAGCGGGTGGCCGTTGTGAACCAAATACGTCGTATTTCCGTCCGTGACGACATCGTCCTTTCCGGTGATGATCACAACGGTGCCAAGCTTGGCCGCCGCCCGCTTCGCCAAAGCCGCGGCATCGCCGCTTCCTTCCCCGGCGTCGACGCCTTTAATCGCCCACGTCTCGCCGATCATATTGGCGATTTCCGCCGCATTGCCGCGGACCGCTGCAAGCTCCACCTGTTCGGCGATGCGGCGCGCCGTCTCCGTTCGATAGCGCGTGGCCCCGGCTCCGACCGGGTCGAACACCACCGGCACACCGGCTTCGTTCGCCGCCCGTCCGGCGATCAACATCGCCTCTACTTCCTCAGCGTTCAGCGTCCCGATGTTCAATACGAGCGCGCCGGCAAGCTTCGCCATCTCTGCCACTTCCTCTTTCGCATACGCCATCACCGGCGAAGCGCCAAGCGCCAGCAATCCGTTCGCCGTAAAATTCGTCACGACGACATTCGTCATATTGTGGACGAGCGGATTGGCCTCTCTCACCCGCTCGCGCAGTTCCGCCCATTCACGCCAATCGGCCATCGCTTATCCTCCCCTTTCTCGACAAACAGCCTTTGCCAGCCGGCGAAAGACCGCCTTCTCTGCATCCCCCGAAAATCCGCCATATCATTCCCATCCATCAGTCTACTCTTTCTTTTTTAGAATTGCAAGACAAAGAAAAACGGCGCGCTTGTGCACGCCTGCCGTTTCCTTATGGCCGCAGCCGCTTCGCCGCTTCCGCCTCCTCGGACGAAGCCGATGGCGACAGCCGCTGCGGCAGTGGCCAGTTCCATAAATCCAAATCGACGATGTAGCGCGGCCGCCGTTTCGTTTCCTTATAAATTTTTCCAACGTATTCCCCGATCAGCCCAAGGGCGATGAGCTGCAGCCCCCCTAGCAGCCAAATCGAGGTAATGAGCGACGTCCATCCCGTCTCGGTATGCCCAGCCCACTTTAAAAAGAGAAAATAGGCGCCGAAGATGAGGCTGACGACAAACGAGAGAAAGCCGATGAGCGAAATAAAGCGAATCGGGGTGACGCTAAACGATGTGACCCCGTCGAGCGCAAAAGCGATCATTTTTTTTAACGGGTATTTTGTTTTTCCGGCCAGCCGTTCTTTCCGGTCGTAATAGACGGCCGCCGAGCGAAAACCTAGAAGCGGAACGATGCCGCGCAAAAACAAGTTCACTTCCCCGAACTGTTCGAGCGCCTCGACCGCGCGCCGGCTCATCAGACGGTAGTCGGCATGGTTATACACGAGATCAACGCCAAACATCTTCATTAACCGATAAAATCCTTGGGCGGTATGGCGTTTAAACCACGTATCCGTATCGCGACGCCGGCGCACGCCGTAAACGATGTCATACCCTTCGCGAAACTTTTGCACAAATTCGCGAATGGCCGACAAATCATCTTGCAAATCGGCATCGATCGAAATCAAGCAGTCGGCGTGTGTTTTTGCCGCAAACAGACCGGCCAGCAACGCGTTTTGATGCCCAGCGTTGCGCGCCAGTTTCAGCCCTTTCACTTCCGGATGGCGCAAGCTCGCCTTGTAAATGATTTTCCATGTATCGTCATGGCTTCCGTCATCCACGAACAAGAGCGCACTTTTGGGCGAAATCATTTTTTCCTCAACAAGTTCGCCGCGCAGCGCCTGCAAGCGGCGGATCGTCTCTGGGAGCACCTCTTCTTCGTTGTAACACGGCACGACGATGGCTACTACCGGTTCGGACATCTCACGTTCCCCCTTTCCATGCGACCTTGTATAAGTAAATCGTCCAAGCAGATTCGTCCGAGCGAAACACACGCTCAAGATGCAACGCGTTGTCGCTTGCGTTTTCAATCGGCAACGCCGAGAAAATATAACGCCCGCCCATGGCGTAAAACGCTTTTGTGTTCAATTCAAGATGGCGGATCGTCCGCTTCGACGTTTTCTTGAACATATAATGTTTGCCGAGTTCGTCGACAAAAAGGTAGCAGCGCCCGCCCCATTCGTCAAAATACTCGCGCAGCTTTTTGTTTTTTTCCAGCTCCTTGGCGATAATGCGACGGAACCGGTGTTTGTATTCCAACGGGTAAAAGTTGTTGTACGTATCAAGCGTGTAAAAACCGTTGTACTGGGCGATCGCCGGGTGGATGCCGATGCTGGCGACGCGGTATGTATGGACGGGACGGCCGATATACTCGCGGATGGCGGCAAATTGCTTCTCGGCGTAAAATTCGCGAAACGACGGCTTGTCGCGGTAGACGATTTCCTCATTGCATAAAGCAAGCACGACAAGCTGCAAGACAATGGCCGCCGCACCGACCGCCCGCCACCTTCGGCCTTCCTGCCAAAAAATTTTCAGCGCCAGTGCAAACAAGACGTAAATCACCATTGGCCGCAAAAAATGGTAGCGGGCGAAATTGAACTTATCGAGCAAATCAAACCGTTCCGTGAGCGGCAGCCATCCTTTGTAAAACCAAAATGCATACCATGTCGACAACGCGAAGTTCAATACGTGCAGCACAAGAAACGGCATTTCCTGCCGCCAGCGCTTCCGCTTCCACACGAAGTACAAGGCGATGAGCGTCACCGGCAAAATGACGAACCCGTGCACCGTCATCACATGAGTATGGCCGAGCACATAGTTTTTGAACGTCAGACGGATCACCCGCCAAAGCGGCAGGCGGGCGTGGAAATATTCGTCTCGGCTTGTCGGTTCATCGGAAAACAAGAGCGAATGGACAAGCCGGTAGTCGACCGCCAAATAGAGCACCGTCATATAGACGATGGCCGCCAAAAACCGCCAATTCCAACCCTTGCCGCGGATGACATCAATGAGCCACCAAATCCCAAGCGCGCTTAGGAAAAAGAAAAAGCCAAGCACAAAGCTCGAGTAAAGCGGCAAGAGCGTCAACACCGCCCAATTCACCCATGAACGCTCCCCGCCCCGAATGTTTAAAAACGCCCAAAGCGCAAGCGGCATGCCGAGCGTGCTCAACATCCCCGACGGCCAAAACGGCGTCAGCGCGAACGTTAACGAAGCGCCGATGCGGATCCATCCCCAGCGTCCGGCCGGCAGCACATGCTTTTTCAGCAAAAGATACATGCCGACAAACGCGAACACGCGGGTGATGGCTTGGCTGAGCCCATAGGCGTAAATGGACGGAAACAAAGCGTGAAGCCAGACGATGCCGCTGAACTCCGTCCCGAACGCGTTGCGCGGCAATCCGTTAATGATTTGCGGGATGATGCCGTCAACCGGTCCAAACAGTTCGCCGCTTCGGGTGAGCACTTTATACCAGGCAATGTTGGAATCCAAATTGTCATGGACGCGCATATGCGCATCTTCACCGAGCACAAAGTACGGCGACACATATAAGGCGATGGCCAGCAGTGAGAAGAACAGAAGTCGTTTTTCTGTCACCAGCGCCTCTCTCCCTCCTTTCGCCCGGCTGATGTCTTTCCTTATTGTTCAACAAATGAGGAAAATTATTCATAATGATGACAAAAAACGGACGGCAAACGAAAAACCGCTGTCGGCCGGGCAAAGCCGGCTGGCAGCGGTTTTGAATTCGGCGCTTCACGGCCCTGTCAGGCGGAAAATAAGGCGGCTGGATTGCGCACAAACAGCTGCGCAAACACCTCGTCGCCGATCCCTTCCTTTCTCAGCGCCGGAATCACATTGACAAACAAGTGCTCGACATGCCAATTTTTCATCATTTCCGCAAACGGCTCAGGCAGTTCAAACGGGCGGCCGAGCCAAAGGTTGACCGTATCATGCGAAAGCATAATCCGGTCTGCGTATCCGTCGCGAAGCAGGGCAAGAAGCGTGCGAATCCGTTCCTCATCCGTTGGAGCGCCGACCATCCCTTGAATGCCGAAGCGGTCAAAGGCGATGTAAACACCGTACTCAAGCGTCCGGCGATGGTAGTCCGGGTCGGTGTTGCCGCACATATGGCCGATGACGATTTTGTCCGGGTCGGCGCCGTGCTCAAGCAAATAGGCGGCTTGTTCCGGCCCCATCGTCCCTTCTTGCGTATGGGTGATGATGACCGCGCCCGTCTCTTTTTGCGCGCGGGCGGCGGCGCGGAAGAACATCTTTTCGTACTCGGTGATGCGGCCTTTGCTTGAGGCGAGCTTGATAACGCCGGCTTTGATTCCGGTGTCGGCAATGCCTTCGGTCAGCTCGGTCATAAACATGTCGTAAATATCATCTTCCGCCGTCCCGAGAAGCCGGCGGAATTGGAAGTACGGCGGCGCTCCTTCTCCTTCATAATAGTAGCCGGTCGCACAAATAATGTTCAGCCCTGTTTCTTCGGCAACGCGCCGCAAAAACGCCGGGTTGCGCCCGCAGTCGTTCGGCGTCGGATCGACAACCGTTTGAATGCCGTGCCGCTTCATCTTTTCCGCCGCCTCGACTGCGACGCGAAGCGCCTCGTCTTCACGGAACGTGCCGCGCGTCACATCGCCTTGAAACCCTGGATAACCGAAGAGGAAATGCTCGTGGATGAGCGTTTTGCCAAGCTGTTCCACCGGCACCGGCCCGCATACCGTTTCTACCATCTCCGCCATCAGTTGTTCACCCCTTTCCCCGCTTTTTCATACTCCTCTTCCTGCAGTTTCCGCCAAAGCAGCTTGCCGCTTGACGTCATCGGCAGCGATGAGCGGAATTCAACGAGGCGCGGATATTTGTACGCCGCCATTTGCGTCTTGGACCATTCAATGATCTCTTCTTCCGTTACTTTGCCGACATACTCGTCATGAAGAACGATAAACGCTTTCACCGTTTCGCCGCGGCGCGGATCCGGCACGCCGACGACGCACGCCTGCTGAACAGCCGGATGTTTGTACAAAAGCGACTCGACTTCAGTCGGCCATACTTTATAGCCGGAAGCGTTGATCATCCGTTTGACGCGGTCGACGATGAAAAAGTATCCTTCCTCATCCATCCGCCCGATGTCGCCGGTGCGGAAAAACCGTTTGCCGTCGAGCTCGATGAACGCTTCTTCCGTTTCTTTTTCACGCCGGTAATAGCCGCGGAACACTTGCGGGCCACAAACGACGATTTCCCCGACTTCGCCTGGGCCGAGCTCCTTCCCGGTCGCCGGGTCAATGATGCGCGCGTCGACGTCAAACGACGGAACGCCGAGACATTGCAATTTCGGCCGGTCCGGCGGGTTGAAGTGCGTTTGCGAAATCGTCTCGGACAACCCGTAGCCTTCAAAGTAGCGGACGCCGGTAAGCTGAAACAATTTTTCCCCGACCGCCTCCGGCAGCGCCGCCCCGCCGCCGGAAATGCTCGCAAGCGATGAAATATCGTATCGACCGAGCGCCGGGTTGGCCAAAAAGTCAATCAGCATCGTGCTGATGTTCACCCAATGGGTGCAGCGGTGCAATTCGATCAGCCGGGCGGCCGCGTCCCGATCCCAGCGCGTCATCAACACCATGGCGGCGCCGGCGAAAATCGGCGTATGCATGCTATGGACCATCCCCGTGACATGGAAAAACGGCAGCGTCGCCAACGCGACCGAATCGCTCGTCACATCGCCCCAGTGGTAGGCGCCGACGATGTTGGCGTTCACCGTCCGGTGCGGGTGGATGCAGCCTTTTGGCACCCCGGTCGTCCCGGATGTGTATGGCAAGACGGCGATGTCATCAACATGGCCGTTGTATGGAAGCGGCGGCAATTGGGCGCCGAGGCAGTCCGCCCATAAAAGAATGCGCTCATCCCCAATGGCCCGCCGCGGCGCCGCCACTTCAGCCGGCAACGACACCGGGGAATCATCGGACGCATAATCGGAATACGCGGCGACGATAAGATGTTCAAGCGGTGTCCGGCCGAGAAGCGGCGTCGCTTTGTCCAGCAGCTCTTGGCCAACGAGGCCGACTTTCGTCTCACAATCGTTCACATAAAAGGAAAGCTCATCTGAGGTGTTCATCGGGTTGATCGGCACGACAATGGCTTCAGCGCGCAAAATGGCATAGTAGGAGATGACAAACTGCGGAGAGTTTTGCATGTACAACAACACACGGTCGCCCGGTTGGACGGACAGCTTTCGCTGGAGATAGCCGGCGAGCGCGTTGACGTCATCAAGCAGCTGCTTGTACGAATATGCTGCGCCGTAATAGTAAATCGCTGTTTTGTTCGGATAGCGCTTCGCTGTCGTTTCCAAATGGTCGACAAGCGTCGTCTCCGGCACGGTCAACGTTTTCGAAAGCCGTTTCGGCCAATACGGGTAATGTCTCGTATTCATCCAACCGTTCCCCCCTCTTTTTGTCTGCTTTGCAAATCGGCAGCCACCGCCCAAAAGAAAGCGGTTGCAATAACATCCATATGCCCAAGCCTTTCAATTCATACCGTTGATTGTCTGGCTAGCATGTACACTTTTCATTGTACATGCTTCCACCTTTTATGTCAATAATATTCTGAATAGTTTAGACAAAATGGTATGCGCCGCCTACAGCAGGCGGCGCAGCACCGGCACACACGCTGACGTGGAGGCGACGATGACGTCGGCATCACCCGGCTTCGCCAAACCGTACGCGTCAATCAACATCGTTCGGCAGCCGAGCCGGCGGGCCGGCGCGATGTCATTGCCGATGTTGTCGCCGACGCAGAGCATTTGCTTGTACTCAACCCCAAAGCGCGCCCGAATCGCTTCCAAATGGGCAACCGTTTTAACCGGCTTAGCGGCTTGGAAAATTTTATAATGGAATACATCCGCCAGCCCCAGCTTTCGCAAAATCGCTTCACTGTCCGGTTCCGGGCTGTTTGTCATCAACACAAGCGCCGTTTTCTCGCGCAGCTCGGCGAGCGTCTCGGCAAACCCCGGAGCCCCCTTCATAGTAAACTCCGGACCCATCATCCATTCGCGCGTTTCTAAAAATGCGGCATATGTATCCTCGTTCGTCAATCCGTAATGGCGGCCAATCGAACTTGGCACCCACCAAAGATCGCCGATGCTGAAAAACCGATCCAAGTCGATCGTGACCGCCCCGGGATAGAGCGCTTCGGCAGCGCGGGCCTCCAGCTGTTCGCCGCTCCAGCGGCGCGCCTCGCGAACTGCTCCTTTCTCAAGCTGTAAAATCAAATCTTCTTTCGTATCATACACACTGCCAATGCGAAGCGGGTGGCGCCCGGCCAGCACCGCCCGGTAGTCGTCCCAAAACCGCGGCCGGTCCGCTGTCTTCAGCCGCTTAGCCACCTGTTCGGCGTAATAGTCAAAATGCTCTGTTTCCTCGTACAGCGTTCCATCTAAATCAAAGACGATCGCTTTGATGTCTGCTCCGTTCATGTTCGCTCTCCTTTCCTGCCCGGCGCCCTGTTTTGCGCCTTCTTTATCTTACAAGATGAGAGAAGAAAAGTGCAAATGATGGAAACCGTTCCAATGGCTTCAGGACGCAAGCGCGGGGATGATCCGCTTGCTTGGAAAATGGCTGTCCACTTTGCCGAGAACGCAGCAAACCGCCTCAAATGAAAACAGCGCCCTAAACAGCTTTTGCTGCTTCGGACGCTTTACGTCAGCGGTGTTGCCGATGTTAAACGGCAGCCCGCCAAGAAGCAGGATAATCGCGAAGATATAGCCAAGGCCGGGAAGCACCGCGTTGGCAATGTCTTGCGCCCTCCGCTCAGACACCGCAATAATGCGCCAAATGTTCGCCTGGGCGACGATGTCAAACAAAATGAAAAGCAATATAACGAACCCGGAAGCTCGCCGCCAGTTGGGCTGTAAACACCGTCGTCTGCGTCAAAAACCCGAGAGCGATGGCCGATGTCGCCATCAAAAAAACGGCCCCGATCAACACGCTTAATCGGCTTTCGTTCTTGTGCATGATCTCTCCTCCTATCGCAGCGCCTGAATGGCAATGCCTTCTTGCTGCAACGCTTCATACAACCGCTTGGCAAATCGCACCGCCTGCTCATTGTCGCCATGCAGGCAGACGGTGTCGGCTTCAATCGTCACGTCCGTCCCTTGCAATGAGCGGACGCGCTGTTCGCCAACCATGCGAAGCACTTGGCGGATCGCCTCATTTTCATCCACAATGATGGCACGTGCATCACTTCTTGGAGTGAGCGAACCATCCGCCTGATACGTCCGGTCGGCGAACACTTCGCTCGCGGTTCGCAAGCCATAAGCGCGGCCCGCGCGGATGAGCTCGCTCCCCGACAAACCACACAAGACAAGCGACGGGTCGACATCGCGCACCGCTTTGGCGATCGCTTCGGCCAACGCCGCGTCTTTCGCCGCCATATTGTACAAGGCGCCGTGCGGCTTCACATGCGTCATCACGCCGCCTTCCGCCTTGACAAAGGCTGCAAGTGCGCCGATCTGGTAAACAACGTACGCATACACTTCTTCGGGCGAAACCGCCATCGCCCGCCGCCCAAATCCGAGCAAATCAGGAAGACCGGGGTGGGCGCCGATGGCAACGCCATGCTGGATGGCGAGCTGCACCGTCCGCCGCATGACGAGCGGATCGCCGGCGTGAAACCCGCAGGCGATGTTGACAGACGTAACGTATAACAATATTTCTTTCTGCCCAAGCTCGTATGCACCAAAACTTTCGCCAAAATCGCAATTGAGATCAATGACCGTCATGATTCTTCCCCCCATTGGCGGCGAATGGCGGCAATCCACCGATCCAGCCGCCGCTGTTGTTCGATATAAAGCTGCACCGCTTCCTCAGGCGCGATCGGTCGAAACTGGATACGGTCGCCGGGACGCGCCTGCGCCAACAAAGGCAAATCGACCGCTGCCACTTGGGCGATGCGCGGGTAGCCGCCCGTCGTCTGGCTGTCGGCCATCAACACGATCGGTTGGCCGGACGATGGCACTTGCACAGTGCCGAAGACGACCGCTTCCGAGACCATTTCCCGCTCGCGCACAAGCGCCAACGTTGGGCCGGAAAGCCGATAGCCGATCCGGTCGGATTGGGGCGTCACCTCATAGAAGGCGGCAAACAACTGAGTGCGGCTGTCCGGCGTAAACTCGTCATATTCCGGACCAGGGACAGCGCGCACCGTTTTCGTTTTTCCGCCGATATAGCGGCTGGCCAACCGGGAGAGCCCCCAATGCAGCGGCTTTGAAGGGAAAATGAGAGCGGCCGTCCCAATCTTCAACACATCCCCGCGCCGCAACGGCCGGCCCGATACACCGCCAAGCTGCGCCGGGACGTACGTTGAACGGCTGCCCATCACAGGCGAAACATCAATGCCACCTGCTACGGCCATATACGCTCTCCATCCCACTCGACATGCCCCGATTTCCAACACATCGCCCGGCTTGACGGCCGCCGGCTTCCAAAGCGCCAACGGCTGCCCGTTCAGCGCGCATGAGAACTCGCTGCCGCATATGGCGATCACCGTTTCGGCGTGAAACCGAATCGTCGGCCCGGCCATCGTCGCCTCGAGCACCGCCTCATCGCCATGGTTGCCGACAAGCGCATTGGCAAGGCGATACGCCCACGCGTCCATCGCCCCGCCCACCGGCACCCCGGCATGCCGGTAGCCGAAACGCCCGCTGTCTTGAACGGTCGTAAAAAATCCGCCCTCCATGACTTCAATCATGTTCATCTCTCCAACGTGCAAATTCATCGGCGCCAATCGGCCGAAATTCAACAATGTCACCGGCGGAAAGCAAGCTCGGCTCCTTCCGGTGCGGGTCAAATACGCGGAGCGGCGTCCGGCCGATCAGCTGCCAGCCGCCCGGCGTCGCCAGCGGATAGACGCCCGTCTGCCCGCCGGCGATGCCGACCGAACCGGCGGGCACTTTTGTGCGCGGCACCGCCCGCCTCGGTGTGGACAAACGCGGCGACAAGCCCCCCAAATACGCAAACCCGGGCGAAAACCCGATCATATAGACACGGTAGCGGCCGGCCGAATGAAGCGTAACCACCTCATCTTCCGATATCCCGTGAAAGCGGGCGACCTCTGGTAAGTCCGGCCCAAATTCACCGCCATAGCAGACAGGAATAACAACCGTTCGCGCCAAAGGCCGTTCCGTCTGTCCAGACGACTCGACCTTTTCGCGCAGCCACCGACATACGTCCGCATAACCAATCGCCAGCGGGTCGTAATACACGGTAAGCGATGAAAACGCCGGCACAATTTCGTTGACCCCTTCTTTTCGTTCTCTCTTTAGGCGAACCGCTGTCTCATGAACGATATCATTTACGGTCTCATCGATATAATCGGCAAACCGGACGGTCACTGCATATTCACATAACGGAAACAGCGTATAGTTCATTTCCATCCCTTTCCTTGAAAACCAAGTTCACGTGAAATCTCCATCGCCGCCTGCCGAAGCAACGGAACGATGCGCGCCACATCATCCGGCAAAAAACGCTGTTCCGGGCCGGCGACACTCAGCCCGGCGATGGCCGCGCCTTCATGGTTAAAAATCGGCACAGCCACAGCCGCCGAATAGTTTTCTAGCTCAGAATAGCTGACCGTATAGCCCCGTTTCCGATCTTCTTCCAACTGCCGACGCAACGCCTGCTTGTCCGTTACGGTATTTTTGGCGATTTTGACAAGTTTTGTTCGTTCCAAATAGCGTGCTTGCTCTTTTTCATCCATAAAGGCCAGCAAAGCGCGCGGGCACGCGCCGGCGTACAGCGGCGCGCGCCGGCCGACTTTCGTATAGACGCGCACCGGCTCGGACGTCTCGACTTTTTCAATATAGAGCGCCTCATCACCGTCGCGGATGACAAGATTCACCGCTTCGTTCGTCGCTTCTTTCAGCCGCTCCATCACCGGCAGCGCCACCCGACGAATATCGAGCCGCTCGGCAACGAGCGACCCAAACGTCAACAATGCCAAACCGAGTTCATAGTGATCGCCCCGCTTTTGCAAAAAGCCAAGCGCGACAAGCGACTGCGCCATCCGGTATACCGATGTTTTCGGCATCTGAAGCCGTTCGACCATCTCTGGCAAAGTCAACCGTTCGCAGTCGAGAAACAAATCAAGCAGTTCTTTTGTTTTTAACACCGTTTTGTTCATCATTGCCCCTCAATTCCGAATATCAGAATATTAATTCCAAAATACGGACTATATATTCTTATTATAATGAAAAGTAGGACAATTTTCCACCCCCAAAATGAAAAGCGTCTGCTGAACAGACGCCGTTGGATTCAACTCGATAAGCGTTTTGAAAACACATAACTGACTTTTGCATATTCCATTTTTTCCTCATAAAAGCGATGGGCGTCTATCCGTTGCAGGCCGGACGACAGCGAAACAATCCCGTAGCCGTGTTCCCTCGCCCACTCGTGCACATAGGACAACAACGCCTTTCCATATCCTTTCGAACGTTCGCTCGAAGCGGTAACCAAATCGCACACCCAAATAAAGCGGCCGTTATAGAGCGTGATCATCGGCATGAATCCGACAACCGCAACCATTTTGTCCTGATCATATAACGCCACAAGCTGATACCCTTCTTGTTCTTGCGCTTCTCGCACGAGCGCCGTGTAGGTTTCCTCATCCAAATGGGTGCGCAGCTCACGCATCACCGGAAAGGCGCTTCTCACTTCTTCCTCCGTTTCAAGCCAAACGAATCGCGGCACGATTCCTATCTCCCTTCTTCTATTTCTACATTCATGATATCAATATTTATCTAAAAATGGAACTGCCTCCTTTCCGCAACGTTGATCATCGTTTCGAAAGAAGACTCTCGCTTCAAACGCGTAAAGGTCGCAGCCCAGCGATCAGCGGAAGCTGAATGTCGGCTGATAAACCAACCATTACAGCCGCAGGCGCAAATACGGCTTCAGCGTTGAAAATGGGATCGAGAATTCGCGAATGCCGGCGGTGTAAGGGGCTATTTCATACAGCCCATACGCCAGCCGGTCATCGCAAACCGGCAGGAATCGTGTTCATCCCCCATTGTCCCTTTCAATGGGCCGGTTGATCACGTCAGCGAAGTGAGCACAGCCGGCAAGGCATCCACAACGTCCGACGCCAATACATCCCAGGACGAATGACCGTGTTGAACAAGCCAATCAGCAGCCTTTCCATGCACGAACACTGCATTGCTCACCGCCGGCTGCACCGCCTCGTGCTGCAGCAAAAACGCCGCCACGATGCCCGTCAACACGTCGCCGCTCCCGCCTTTCGCCAAGGCCGGATTGCCGGTCGCGTTTACATATTGCGCCCCGTCCGGCGCCGTCACAATCGTATACGGCCCTTTCAACACGACATAGACGCCATATTCCATCGCCAGCCGCTTCGACACGCCAAACCGGTCGCGTTCCACCTCGCTGACCGGGCGGCGAAGGAGGCGCGCCATTTCCCCCGGATGCGGCGTGATCACCGTCGGCGCGCTCCGTTCGCGCACCAGCTCGGCGTAGTCGCCCCAAAAAAACAAGGCATCGGCGTCGATGACAAGCGGCACCGGCTGGCGCACAAGCTCATTGACCAAGCGTCGAACCCCTTCCGTCCGGCCCATCCCTGGGCCGACCGCGATCGCATCGATCTCAAGCCCGTCCCAATCGGCCGCGCCGGCAAACGCGCCGCCCTCGGCCGGCCATAATCGACACATCGCCTCCGGCACGCGGTTGGCGACCGCCTCATACATCGCTTCCGGAACGGCGATCGTCACCAGCCCCGCCCCGCTGCGAAGCGCCGCCTTCGCGGCGAGTGTCACCGCGCCGGCCATCGCCTTGGATCCGCCGACAATGAGCAGCTTGCCGTACGTTCCTTTATGCGACGCTCGCTGGCGCTTCGGCATCGTCTTTATGACATCGCGCATTTCCCATACAAACCGGGCAGCCGCTTTCGCCTGCACCGCCGCCGGCGGAATGCCGATATCCACGACGGTGAGCTCTCCGTAATAATCGGCCGCCGGGAACGTGTACGCCCCAAGTTTCGGGCATTGCACCGTCAGTGTCGCATCAGCGCGGACCGCCATGCCGGCTTCCCCACCGTCCGCCGGCACCCCGCTCGGCACGTCAATCGCATAAACGACCGCCGGCGAACGGTTCACTTGCTCGATGATTTCTTTGTACGGCGGACGTACGTCCCCTTTGACGCCGATGCCAAGCAAGGCGTCAATGATGATGTCATAATGCGGCAAGAGCGCCGCCAACTCCCGCTCTTTTCCTTCATAAGCGATCCATGCATAACCGGACCGCTCGTACACCTCAAGCGCCGTGCGCGCCGCCCCTTTCACCTTTTCCTTTGGCGGAACGAGCCAGACATCGGTTTCATAGCCATAACTTTTCAACATGCGCGCGATGACGAACCCATCGCCGCCGTTGTTGCCCGTGCCCGCGAGCACCGCCACCTTGGCAGCGGGCGGAATCCGCTTCTTCAGCGCCCAAAACAGCGCCTGTCCGGCGTTTTCCATCAACGAGTCAGCGCTGATGCCGATCCGTTCTGCCACTTCCCGGTCAATGGCGTACATTTCCTCAGCCGTTACGATCGGAATCATATACGTTGCCCCTTTCGATTATTCTTCCCATACATATAAATTGTACAATTTTACCAGGAAACTTCGCAAAAGAATACCACTTAGATCTTTTAGAGGCCATCGTTGCACCGACCGCCCCGATGGGCATTGACTCGGACAAATTCAAATCTCACCAACATCTGCCGCCTTGCGGGCGGCGGGTGTTTCTTTTTGTAGACGATCAATCGGGAAAAGCAGTATAGTAGAAAGTAGAAATGTTCAGTCTTCGTTCACTCGAAAAAAAGAGGCGACCGACCTTGACATACATCGAAAAGGGAAGCATCACCTATCTGAAAGCAAGCATATCGCTCTTTTTCGGCGGGTTTGTGACGCTGTACAATTACATCGGCTTTTTGCTGAGCGAGCCTCCGTATTCATTCCGACAATCCGTGCTCGGCTTTTTGTTTATCGTTTACATATTTGGCGGCATCGGCTCTGTCTATATGGGACGGCGGGCGGATCTTCGCGGCCACGCCTGCACCTTGCGTTTGTCGGTCGCTTTGACGGCGCTCGGGGCGCTCGCCACGCTCGCTCCGTCCGTGCTCGTGAAAATAGCCGGTTTGGCGCTGTTTACGTTTGGCTTTTTCGGCGGCCACTCCATCGCCAGCGCCTGGATCGGCGAACAGGCGCACGTCTATAAGGCGCAGGCGTCTTCCTTGTATCTTCTTTTCTATTATTTAGGATCAAGCCTTGCCGGAACAGCCGGCGGCTACGTCTGGACGCATTTCCATTGGAGCGGTGTCATCGCTTTTGTCATCACACTCCTCGCTCTGTCCGGCCCGCTTATCTTCTATGCGGAAAAACGGCGGCCATCGCCTTCGCGATGACCGCCGCCTCCGTCATGATTGCATGGTGATCACTTGCAGCCCAAACTGCAGGCAATCATCGCAAATGGCCGCCAGCGGACCTTTGGCCAGCCTTGGCTTTTCTTTCAGGCAAAACGAACAGCGCTCGTTGGAATCGGTTTGCGTTTCATCCGTCAACTCTTCCTCCAGCTTTTCAAGAGAAAAGACGGCAATCGCTTCATACACATTGTCGACCAAATCGTCGTCGATGTACGCGCATTTTCCCTCCCACCGCAATGCCACGAGCTTGGCTGCTACTGCCATGCCTTCGTAAAATCGACGGCGGGCTTCTTCCTCGCTTTGTTCTGCTTCGACTGCCAAATCATCGGCGAACTGCTCAAGCGCCGCAGCCGTGCATTGTTCGAGCCACCGTTTTGTTTCGTTCGCCATGCCATTTCCCCTCCCTTATTTCTTTCTCTTTTCAATACGACAAACAAACATATTTTCCTTCTTTACCGCGGCAATTCATCAAGAAAACGAGCCCGCAGTTCAGGCGGCGGCAGCTGGCAATGATCGTACTTCGGTGCGAGACGATGCCGACGTTTCGCAATCTGATCATACATATGATCGCGCAACAGCCGCGGAACGAGAAACCCGACGGCTGCCAGCCAATTCCACGGCCAGGCCAGATGTCGTCCGATGCGCAACACGGCATCCGACTTGACATAATAGCAGCCGTCTTCGATGAGGACGACCGTGTCCCCTCCCGGCGCGCTCATCGTTTCCAACAATGTCCGCCCGACAGCGCTCTGTTGTGCGGCAAAGCGAAACACCGCCTTTCGGTCGCGGGCGGCGATCCAATATACACTCGCATGGCAAAACAAACAGTCGCCGTCAAACAAAATGATCGGGTGCATTCGATTCCCCCATTCATCGGCTGTGAACCGGCTCGATGCAAGCGCTCACATCATGTTTCGGCGAGTTGACAAGCGGCGACACTTCGTACATTCGCATTAGTTCGCTCGGATACGGCAACAACAACGATTTCAAATACTCGCTGTCATCAAAACTTGCATCAAGTATAATACAAAAAGCGGCCGAACACGAATCGCAGCCGCCTTACGAAGAAGTTTTTACCAATGAGCGCAAAAACACCAACACCCGTTCTACATACTCATCGCTGTAGAGAGAAAAACTTTTCACATGATCCGCTTTGTCCGTCAGCCATAGCTGAAACACATCCGAATGGGTTTTGTACAGTTTTACGCTTTCTTCATACGGAATCGAACGGTCGTCTTTGCTGTGGATGAACAAAATCGGCCTCGGCGCGACACGATCGACGGCATGGATGGGCGAAGACACGCCTAGATCCAAATCGGCCAGCGCCGGAACGATCGCCAAAATCAAATACGTAAACGGCACGTTCGGCAGATGCGTCCATACCGGCATATTGGCGCGCAAATACGATTCGAGGTCGCTGAACGGGCTGTCGGCAATCACCCCGCGCACATCCTGGTCCTCTGCCGCCGCCAAAATCGATGTCGCCGCCCCCATTGAAACACCATACAGGGCAATGGGCTCATCGAAGTGCTTTTTCGCGTAATCGATGACGCCAAGCAGATCGTCTTTCTCTTTGACGCCGATCGTAATCATATCGCCTTCCGACTCACCGCTCGCACGAAAGTCAAACAAGATGACGCGGTACCCGTCGTCAACAAGCCGCTTGGCGAGCGGCAAAAACGGCACGTTTTTCTGAATCCGGTTGCCGGCATACCCATGGGCAAAAATGACCGTCATTTTCGCCGTTCCTTTTGGCGGAATGATCCAGCCTTCGAGCGCCGTTTTCCCATCTTTGCTTGTAAATGTCGCACTTTCATACGCCATGCCATAGTCTTTCGGCGTCATGGTAATCGGCTCGCGCGGTTTATGCGTCAGCTGCCAGCCGACATAAACGGACAAACCGACGCAGGCGAGCACCCCCAACATCACGACGCCAATGGCCGCCGAAATCCACACGCGCCGTTTCGTCCGGCGCGGCGTGCGCACCAATTCCATGCGCATTTCCCCCTCTCGTTGCCTCCATGCATTTCAATCGCCTCATGGCTGAACGCGATCGCCTCTTCGGCGGTGTGCATCTTAAGGAGCGCAATCAGAAGCCTGAGCCATGCTTTCTCCGCCTCGCTCGCTTCATGCGGCGCGGCCATGACGCGGTCAAACAAGGGATCATGTCTTTTTCGTGTACAGCCGCTGCCCTGACTCGGTCCGAATCGGGGAAAGCAATCCGCGTTCTTCATAATAGCGGATCGTCCGGGTGCTCACATCAAACTCGTGCGCCAAATCGGAAATGGTGAAATAGTGCATAGCCATCCCTTTTCTATCATAAGTGGCAATTTTGTTTTACATGGCATTGTTCGCTCTTCTTGTCACCGTGCCAGCTTGTTAGGTGATAAAGTAAAGACGGGACATGGAGGTCGGAAATTCTTTATTACAACCTATATAGAAGTAATATTCTGAATTTTATTTTAATTGACGTTGACGTAAAAGTCAACGAGCAGGAATACAAAGAAGCGGGAGTACGGCCTTCCATTATAGGATGAACATTTTGCCCAAACAACGCTTCCCCTTCAGCCAAAAGCAACGAGTCCGGCAAAAACGGCCGCTTTTTTACGAGCCTTCTAAGTTCATGCGCAACCTAACACGTCTCAAACCATCTGCACAAGCCGGCCACGAACGATGCGCCGCTCGCCACCCCCGCTGACCGACCACTGTCGAGATGCAGGCGAAACAGTGATTGACCAAAGAAAAAAAGCCCTCGTCTAAGAAGGCTTTTCCTCTCACCCGCCCGCTCCCGTATAAAAGCGCAAGGCAAACCGCCAAAAGCGGCGGGAAGCCCATAAAAAGAGCATAGCCACAGCCAAAGCCGCCAGCACCGCCACCATGCTCCATTTCCCAAGCAGCGCCAAAGCCGGCGTATTGGTGATCAACACCGCCGGCAGAACGTACGTAATCACGAAGCGCACCGCGCCGCGGTACATGCTGCCCGGGAAGCGGGCCGTGTCAAAAAACGAGTCGAAAATAAACGACAAATCATCAATGCGCACCACCCAAAACGACGTCGTCATGAGCATCATCCATAACGAATAAATAAGCAAGAGTGACGCGGTCATCAAGACGAAAAACATCAAGACGTCCGCCGCCGACGGCACGTAGCGTTCGACATACAAGCCGTAGCCGATGACGCCGATGCCAAGCGCTACATCGATCAGCCGCCAAAAGACAAGGTGGCGGAAGCTGACGTAAAACATGCTGTCGACCGGTTTCGTCAAAATATAATCGAGCGTGCCGCGCCGGACATGCTCAAGCAAACGCGGCATGTTCGGCCGAAGCGCGAAATCGATCCATCCGCGCAGCGTATTAAAAACGCCGAGCAGCACAAGCACTTCCCCATACGTCCAGCCGCCTAAGCGATCCGTCTGGTAAAAAAAGATATGGACGGTCAACAGAGCGATTGCGATGCCAAAAAAGCTGGCGATAAAATTGCCGAAAAATTCGCTTCGATATTCCAATTCCTCAACCAAACAAGCGCGGAAAAACTCGCGGAACACCCGCCCGTATCGCCGCATGTTCATCCACCTACCGCCTGATTTTTTCTCATCCCCGCTTTCCACAGCCATTGCAAAGCACCAATCAGCGCCATCATCCACCCGGCGGCGATCGCAAAGCCGCGCGCCAACTCTCCTCCATCCGCCGCCCCGGTGGCGATTTCGATCGGAAAACTGATCATATAGCGGAACGGCAGCCATTCGCTCCATTCGCGAAGCGCCGGCGGCAGCATTTCCAGCGGCGCGATCCGTCCTGACAAAAACAACGAAATGACGTCGATCACGCCGTACACAGCCGCCACTTTCGTCATCCAAAACGCAAGCAACCCGCACGAGTAACTAAGCAAAAAACGAAGCGCCGCACCCAATACAACCGCCATCAAAAACAACATGATTTGACTTGCCGTCATGTGAGGACGAAGCGCCGGCCAAAATGTCGCTGCCACTACCCAGACAGGCACTAAAATGACGGCAAACAGCCATTTATAAATGATGTTTTCCGCGATCGCCCAATGGATCGGGTGAAGCGGCCTAAGCAGCAAATTCGAAAACGTCCCTTCGCGAATTTCACGGTCCAGCTCCCATACATCCCACGCGCTCGTCATTCGTTCGACAAAAATGACGGCCATAAAATAAAAGACAAACGAATCGCTCTCTTCCGGATGAATGTTCATCCAGACAAACATCGTGATCAGCGGCTGCGTGATGGCGCCCGTCATCCAGACGAACGTCGCAAGCCGATACGCAAGCATTTCGATGTATTTCATCCGCAATAGGGCGATATATTTGCGAATCATACGTGTTCCTCCCAAAACGCGCGCGCAATCACTTCCTCAAGCGGCGGGTCTTCGATGTTGATGTCGCGGACATCAAACCGCTCTAATAACCGCGCTGCTGTCCCCGCCGCCTTCTCGCGCGCCACCCTGAGCACAATCGTTCCTTCTTCAATTTCCGCGACTTCGCCGTACTCGCTCCAATCGACATTCGGCAGCCGAGAAAACCGAACCTCAAGCCGCTTGTACGGCGCCAGCTTCTCCGTCAGCACTGACAGTTCCCCGTCGTAAATCAATCGCCCGTAGTTGATGATCATCACCCGGTCGCAAAGCGCTGCAACATCCCCCATGTAATGCGACGTCAACAAAATCGTCGTCTCGTGCTCCCGATTGTAGTCGACGATAAAGCGGCGCACGTTTTCCTGCGTATGGACATCAAGCCCGATCGTCGGCTCATCCAAAAACAACACGCGCGGCCGATGCAACAGCGCGGCCGCCAGCTCGCAGCGCATCCGCTGCCCAAGCGACAAGCTGCGCGTCGGCTTGTCAAGAAGCGGCGCCAAGTCGAGCAGTTCCGTCAATTCCTCGAGCGTCCGGCGGAACGACCGATCGTCGATGTCATAAATCGCTTTATTGACCAAAAACGTCTCCATCGGCGGAATGTCCCAAATGAGCTGGCTTTTTTGCCCCATCACCAAGCTCATCATTTTTTTAAACTCCGGCTTTTGCTCAAACGGCACAAACCCGCCGACCGTGATCTCCCCTGACGTCGGATGCAAGAGGCCGGCCAACATTTTCATCGTCGTCGTTTTCCCCGCCCCGTTTGGACCTAAAAAGCCGACAATCTCCCCTTTTTCAATCGTAAACGAAACGTCCTTCACCGCCTCAATGACGCGGTAGTCGCGCCGCCATAAACTGCGCGCCGCCTCAAGCCATCCCGCATCGCGGCGATGGACGCGGAACGATTTATGCAAATGGCTGACACGGATCACAGTGCCCATCCTCCAATAGTGTACTGTTGACATTCTTTTGTTATATCACATCGAGGGGGCGCGCCGCAAAGAAAAACATTTCGCCATCTTTTCTCTATCGTTCCCATCTTTCGTCATGTATAATAGAGAGAGAATCGAACGAGAAAGGAGATTGTCGAATGGGGGATATTACAAATGAAATGATTTGGCAAGCCATTAAAGAACTTGTCGAGCAGCTGCAACAAACGAACGGACAAGTGCAGCAACTGGGCCAACAGGTGCAACAAACAAACGAACAAGTGCAGCAACTGGGCCAACAGGTGCAACAAACAAACGAGCAAGTGCAGCAACTGGGCCAACAAGTCCAACACCTTAACAGCCAAGTGCAGCAGCTGAATCACCAAGTACAGCAAACTCATGAGCAAGTCGACCAGCTCGCCAAACAAGTGCAGCAAACGAATGAACAACTCAACCAATTAAGCCAGCAAGTGGCCGACATGGACAAACGGCTCACTGATGTCGCCAACGGCCAAAAAATTCTAGTTGAGGAACTGTTCGAAAACAAAAAGGAGATCAAGCGGGTTAAGACGGTGCTCAATATGTACTAGACGTCAGTCCGCTCCATTTCGTTGATCTCTTCGACGTTTAACGCTTGTTCCATATCCTGTGTGAACATAGCCATCATCAAACAACATCCCCCTGCTTACGTCATACTAAAACTCCGAATCATCGTCGCCGCAAATGAAGCCCGGAAGGTTCTCCTAAACAGATCTTCCGGACTTTCTCATCATGAAAACGGACACCGTCTCGTCTCATCGCCCCAACATCTCTTTCACCGTCGTCCGCTCCTCAATCACCGATGGATTTCCAAACTGGCCTAGTCCGCTTGCTTTCTTCCATGCCCCCGACTCCTCTATTTATAATTCACTAATACATAGAAAGGTTGTTATTAAGCATCTCCACTTAATAACAACCTTTCGCACGCTTCCAAAAAGGGACTTCAGCTTATTTGCGTCTTTGCCCCCAGCGTCTTCGCCAGCTCGAGGAAAAAGTCGAGCGCCTCCGGATTGGCCATCGAGCCTGGGTTGACCGCCTTTTCGAGCGGGAAGCCAAGGAGCAGCTTGCGGATCGGAATCTCCATTTTCTTGCCGTTTAGCGTTTTCGGAATTTGCTTCACCTCGTAAATTTCATCTGGAACAAAGCGCGGCGAGACGTGCTGCCGAATCGATTGGCGGATGCGCTCTTTCAGCTCGTCATCGAGCACCGCGCCCGGCTTGAGAACGACAAACAGCGGCATAAACGACTGCTTGCCCATCATTTCCAAGTCAACCACAAGACTCTCGAGCACCCCGTCGACCGCTTCGACCGCACGGTAAATTTCGCTCGTGCCCATGCGGACGCCGGCACGGTTGATCGTCGAGTCGGAGCGTCCGTAAATGACACATCCCCCTTGTTCGTCAATTTTAATCCAGTCGCCGTGCTTCCAGACGCCTGGGTACGTGTCAAAATAGCTGTTCCGATACCGTTCGCCGTCTGGATCGTTCCAGAAAAAGAGCGGCATCGACGGCATCGGCTTCGTGATGACAAGTTCACCGACTTCATTGACAAGCGGCTGGCCGTTTTCGTCAAACGCCTGCACATCCGCGCCCAACGCGCGGCACGAGAGGATGCCGGCGCGCACCGGCAAAATGGGGGAGCCGACGACAAACGCGGTGCACACATCCGTTCCGCCGCTGCATGATGCCAGGCAAATGTCATCCTTGACGTTTTCATACACCCAGGCGAACCCTTCGACCGTCAGCGGCGAACCGGTCGAGAGCACGGCCTCGAGCTTTGACAAGTCATATTGCTCTTTTGGCTTCAGGCCGAGCTTCATGCAGATGTTGATAAACGCCGCGCTTGTGCCGAAATGGGTGATGCCTGCCTTCTCGGCGAGCTCCCATAAAACGTTGCCATCCGGATACGTCGGACTGCCGTCATAAAGCACGATGGTTGACCCGGCCAGCAACCCGCCGATCAAAAAGTTCCACATCATCCATCCAGTCGTCGTAAACCAGAAAAACGTGCTGTCTTTCGTCAAGTTTTCGGAAATCGTCAATGCTTTCAAATGTTCAAGCAAAATGCCGCCATGCCCTTGGACGATCGGCTTCGGCAAGCCGGTCGTTCCCGAGGAATACAAAATCCAAAGCGGATGACGAAACGGAACGTCTTCATAGACGAGTTCCGCCTTGTCCTCCACGACATCATCCCACAGCACGACGCCCTCATCCGGCGCTTCCATCTGCCCGCGCCAATACGGAAGCAGCACCGTCTTTTTCAATGACGGCAACTTGGCGCGCAATTCGGATACGACCGGCATTTTGTCAAATTCTTTGCCGTTGTATTGGCAGCCGTCGACCGCAAACAACACGGTCGGCTCGATTTGCGCGAACCGGTCAATGACGCTGCCAGCGCCAAAATCCGGCGAGCAGCTGGACCAAATGGCGCCGATCGAGGCGCACGCCAAAAACGCCATCACTGTCTCGGGGATATTCGGCATATACGCGACAACGCGGTCGCCGCGCTTCACTCCCATCGCTCGCAATGCTTTGGCGATCGCCGCCGTTTTTTCGCTGAGCTCCTGCCAGGACACTTCCCGGTACGGCACGCGTTCCGAGCGGAAAATGATGGCCGGGCGGTCGGCGCGCGCATGCCGGAAAATATGTTTCGCATAGTTGAGCGCAGCGCCTGGAAACCATTCCGCCCCCGGCATCTTCCGCTCCCGCAGCACACACTCATACGGCGTTGCCGCCTGAACACCACAATATTCCCAAACCGTTTCCCAAAATGACTCAAGCTCCTCGACTGACCATGTCCATAGCTCGCGGTACGAAGAGAAGGAGAGCCCTTTCTGTTCTCTCAACCACTCCATATATCGATAAAGGTTGGAGCTTTTGATTTGTTCCTCCGTCGGCTGCCAAAGAATCGTCCCTTCCGTAATCGCTTTCATTTCATCGTGCGTCAATGGACGCCGTCACCGCCTTTCTGCCAATAGTTTGTTCAGACTATTCATATGATAACATGATTTCCTACTGTTTTGAATAGTTGTCGGTTCGACAACTCTGTCAGAAAAAGAAGAAGCAAATGGGTTGACAACAGCGAGGCAACTGGAATATGATAAATTCAAAAGTTGGTCTAATCCAAAAAAATGTCCTTAACAAAAAATATTAACCGGAGGGAAACTTTTATGGCAAAAGCAAAACACTGCCGCCTCTCCGATACGAAACCGGGTGATCGCTTTCGCATCGAAAAGGTTGATGTTCCTGATCCTGTGTTAAAACGACGATTGCTTGATTTGGGATTTGTACCCGGCGGGGAAGTGAAGGTTGGACAAAGAAGCCCGCTTGGCGACCCGACCGCCTATCGCGTTTGTGGCACGACGATCGCATTAAGGAAAGAAGAAAGCGACTATATTTACGGGGAGAAGATCGACCATGACTGATATGACGTATACGATTGCCTTAATGGGAAATCCGAACACCGGCAAAAGCACGTTGTTCAACGTCTTAACGGGCCTGCGCCAACATACCGGCAACTGGCCCGGGAAAACGGTCACTCATGCCGAAGGAGAATGCCGCCACCGCGGCACGTTGTACCGGATCGTCGACTTGCCGGGAACGTATTCGCTCTATTCCAATTCAGCCGATGAAGAGGTGGCGCGCGATTTTCTTCTGTTTCAACGTCCTGACGTCACGGTCGTTGTCGTCGATGCGACGGCATTAGAACGCAACTTGAATCTAGCGCTTCAAGTATTGGAAATGACCGACCGCGTCATTATCGCTATCAATTTGATGGATGAAGCGAAAAAGAAAGGCATTCATATCAATACAAAAAAATTAGCCGTCAAACTCGGCGTGCCGGTCGTGCCGATTTCGGCCCGCAACCGGGAAGGAATCGATGCACTGCTTGATACAGTGGATGCCATGGCGCATGGCCGCATCAACACCAACCCGCTTTCCATCCGGTACAGCCCGGAAATCGAACGAGGCATTGCCAAGCTCTTGCCCCTTGTCAAGGAACTGATGGGTGACACGCATCCTGCTCGCTGGATCGCTCTTCGTCTCCTTGACGGTGATGCATCGCTGCTTCAAGCGCTGAAACAACCGCCGCAACGATTGATCAAGGAGGGGAACGCGTATGCCTGCTGCGGATCTGTCAAATCAGTTTGACCAGCTCATGAACGAAGCCAAGTCATTAGCACCGGCTGACACGCGTGAACAGATCGTGTCTGCCATTTTCCAAACGTCCGCTGCGCTTTCTCAAGAATGTGTCACGCATACAGCGGCCGCAAAACGCGATCGAACGGAACAAATTGACCGGATCGTCACGTCGAAGCGGTGGGGATTTCCCATTATGCTGGCGCTGCTCGCCGCTGTCCTGTACATGACAATCGCCGGCGCCAACGTATTTTCCGATTCGCTCGCCCGCTTGTTCGGAACGATCGAAACGTATCTCACCATGGCGTTTCAAGCGATGCACGCCCCCGACTGGCTGCACGGCCTCCTTGTGCTTGGTCTATACAGAGGCACGGCTTGGGTCGTCAGCGTGATGCTGCCGCCGATGGCGATTTTCTTTCCCGTATTCGCTTTGCTCGAAAATTATGGCTACTTGCCGCGTGTCGCCTTTAACATGGATCGCTTGTTTAAAAAAGCGGGGGCGCATGGCAAACAATCACTGACGATGGCCATGGGCTTCGGCTGCAACGCGGCGGCCATCATGTCGACGCGCATTATCGAATCGCCGCGCGAGCGGATGCTCGCGATTTTGACGAACAACTTCGTCCCGTGCAACGGACGTTGGCCAACGCTGATTTTGCTTTCTTCCTTATTTATGGCAGCCGGCTATACAGGTGGATGGAACACGTTCGTGACAGCAGGTGTGGTCGTCGCCATGGTGTTGTTTGGCATCGTCGTCACGTTGACCGTTTCATGGGTCTTATCCAAGACGGCCTTGCGCGGCATTCCGACCCATTACACGCTGGAGCTGCCGCCGTACCGACGCCCGAAAATCATGGAGACGATCATCCGGGCCACCCTCGACAAATCACTTTATGTGCTGAAACGGGCGGTAACGGTTGCGGCGCCAGCCGGCGTAATCACATGGATTCTCGCCAATCTTCATATCGGCGACACAACCGCGCTGGCCGCTTTCGCCCACTGGCTTGACCCATTTGCCCAATCATTGGGATTGGATGGCTACATTTTGATGGCGTTCATTTTAGGCTTGCCAGCCAATGAAATTGTCGTGCCGATTTTGCTGATGGGCTATTTATCCGCGGGGGCGCTCATCGAAGCCGATGGTCTGCATTCTCTTAAACAACTTTTGCTCGACCACGGCTGGACGTGGCTCACCGCCCTTAATATGATGCTGTTTTCCCTGCTTCACTACCCATGCGGCACGACGCTCGTCAACATTTACAAAGAAACGAAAAGCGCAAAATGGACGTTCGTCGCCTTTGCCTTGCCGACAGCGATTGCCATTGCGGTCACCTTTACGACCGCACAGCTTGTGAGATGGCTCGGGCTCGTATAAACGGCGCAACCCCGCTTCCCGATCGAGGGAAACGGGGCTGTTTTTTTGGACAACTAGACTTGATAAGAAAAAGCAGTTCTTCACCAAACGTTGTACTGGAAGGCGCCCACTCATAGCTTTCATCCATTTCTTGAATCATGAATGAGGTTGCATGATGGCGCAAGAAACCGATCCGATTGGCCAAGCGCATATTATGGCGATGAACCGAAGAAACAGCGCCGCCTCCAATTCTCCATCCTTCTTCCCTATCTATACTTCCTTGACTTCTTCTAGATGGGAAACATCGCCTTCCACAACCAGGTGAAACACGTCCGCATTCACCTCCACAATCGTCACGCTCGTGCCGTACATATACGGCGGCGCCCACAGCTGGTCAAGCGGCGCGCCCTTGAACGCCGCCATAAGCGTTTTCAGCACGACGCCGTGGGTGACGATTAACACCGTTTCTCCCTCGTGCCGCTCGATGATGCGCCGCACCGCTTCAAGCGCCCGCTGTTGCACGTCGCAAAACCGCTCGCCACGCTGTGGAGCGTACAGATGGGGGGCGTTCCAAAAATGGTCGAACGCGATCGGATCCATTTCCCGGATCTCGTCATGCGTCTTGCCTTCCCAATCGCCAAGACGAATCTCGCGCAGCCGCTCGTCTTGATAGATCGGAATGAGCCGCCCGCCGCGGACGAGCTCGGCCGTTTCCAGCGCCCGGCCGCTTGTGCTTGTGTAAATCGCGGCCAATTCCACCGCTTCAAGCCGCTTTCCAAGCCGCATGGCGTCTTGCCGCCCTTTTTCCGTGAGCGGCGAGTCTTGCCATCCTTGCATCCGCTTTTCGACGTTCCACTTCGTTTCCCCATGTCTGGTCAAATACAAGGTTGTCCCCATGTGTTCCTTTGCTTCTCCTCTCTATTCATCTATCGATCATTCAATCGCCTGCTCAGGCAAGCTAGCCAAAAAAGCGCTCGCCGCATCGTTGCAGAGAAGCGATCGTATCGTGAAGCGGCGGGAGCGCCGTGCTGCCGATGATCTGCGCCTCGATCGTATACGCGCGCCGCTGCAGGCGCAGCACCATAGCGGCCGTTTTCTCATCCGCGATCTGAAGTTCCGCAATCATGATCCTCTCCCTTTCGATGGCGAAAAAGCGGCCGAGCTGGGCCGCCTGCTTGTTAATGGATGATTTCTTTCATCGCCTCTTGCAGCGAATGAAAGCCTTTTTTCTCCCGACCGTCTTTTCGAACGGTCCATTCCTGCTTCTCAAGCGCCAGTTCACCGCGTTCGTTTTTGACAAACGGCATGTGAATGGTGATCATCTCGTCGTCTTTGTTGATCGTATAACCGATATAATAGCGATTGCCTTCACCATGCTCTTCAAAAATGCCGACTTGGTCGAGTCCATAGGCTTCCATCATCGGCTCAAGCGTGTCGATGAACTCCTCGATCACAACGCTTCTTGGCGCAAATTCCATGGTTTTTCCTCCTCTTGCCTAGTCATCAAGTGTAGTTTGCGGCAAGCCGAGGAAACTCATGAGTGGAAATGACCGACTTATGACGAAGGCCCATTGCAAGCCGTGCGGTTGTACTCCTCAAGCCATTGCTGCAACTTTTCCGCTTCGAGCGAGCGGCTGAAATAAAATCCTTGCGCGTAGTCGCAATGCATTTGCGAAAGAAGCGCCACCTGCGATTCGGTCTCCACTCCTTCGGCCAATACTTCAATATCCAGGCTTTTTGCTAAATGAATGATCGTATCAACGATCGTTGCATCTTTCGAATTTTCCGCAATGCCTTGAATAAAACTGCGGTCGATTTTCAACAGCGACACCGGCAAATTGCGGATGTAAGCCAACGATGAAAAACCGGTTCCAAAGTCATCGATCGCCGCCTGCACACCGAGACGTTGCAATTCGGTTAAAATGTGCTGCCCTGTTTCGATGTTTTCCATCAGTCCGCTTTCGGTCACTTCCAAAATGAGACGATCGGGCGAAAGCCCCGTCTCCCGCAAAATGCGCTTCACATGCTCGATGAGCTCCGGACGATTGAGCAAAAACGGCGACAAGTTGACTGCGAGCTTGAGGCCCGGAGATTTTCTTTCCCACTCTTTCACTTGACGGGACGCCTGTTCCAACACCCATAATGTAATTTCAAAAATAAACCCGCTTTCCTCCGCCAACGGAATGAAATCGAGCGGCGGAATTTCACCGAGCGACGGATGACGCCAGCGCAAAAGCGCCTCAACCCCCATCGCCTTTCCTTTAGCAAGTTGCACTTTCGGCTGATAGCATAAATACAACTGCCCGCGCATAATAGCAAACGGCAAATCTTGCTCAATCACCGCCTGCCGATGCTCGGTCGGCCGGTAAAAGGCATAGCCGTTCCGCCCCCGCTCTTTCACTTCGTACAACGCTTGATCGGCGTATTTCATCACTTGCTCGATCCGATCGCTGTCTTTCGGGAAAAAAGCGATGCCGATCGACAATGTTGATTGAATCAGCTGTTTTTCGTAATAAAACGGCTCGTGAAACGAACTGACAAGCTGTTCCGCCAAGGCGGTCATCTCTGTTTTCGTTATGTTCGGCAGCAAGAGAACAAACTCATCACCGCCGATGCGGGCAAAAAAGTCGCCGGGACGCAACGCCCGCTCGACGCGCTTGACCGCCGCGCGCAAAAAGTAATCGCCGGCTTGATGGGAAAAATGATCGTTGATCCATTTGAATTTGTCAAAATCCAAATAACAAAGAGCAAACGGCGTCTGACTCGCGATCAGCTCATGAATATGCCGCTCGAAATAGCTGCGGTTGGCGATGCCGGTAAGCGAATCGAAGTAGGCAAGCTGACGGAGCTTCTCTTCATACCGTTTCCGCTCGCTGATGTTTTTCACGGTTACAATGACGCAATCGAGCGTCCCCGCTTCATCGATGATCGCCTTCCCTTGCGCCTCCATCCAAACCCATTCGCCTTTCTCGCCTTGCTTGCGAAATTCGGCGGATTGCGTCTCGTATGTATCGTACAGCTCAGCCAATTTTTGTGCCACGACCGGGGCGTCATCAGGGTGGACAAATGTCAGCACCTCTTCGTATGACACTGGAAGACGCTTGTTTGTTTTTCGCTTCCATGACGGCGGAATGTATGACAACTCACGATTGGGAGAAAAAATCAACACGTAATCGTTCGAATGCTCAACAATCAGCTGCAGACGCCGTTCCGCTTCGGCAAGCCGCGCTTGCAGGCCGCTCTCCTCCGCTTGGCGGCGAAGAACGCATAAGACGGCGGCCGTCTGTCCGTTTTCACCGATGATCGGCGACACGCCCGCAACCAATAAGCCGTCAAGCAACTCCCAGCGAAAGGCAGCCGGGCGCTGTTTCACCCGTTCAACCAACGCCCGTCCTTCGACGGACAGCGTCCTCTGTTCTTCTTCACTCAGCGCCAAGCCGGCAAAAGCCGGATTGTTGTAAATGATCACGCCTTGCAAATTCAAGATGACCACTGCTTCTGTGAAGTGATGGAAAAAGGCCGTATATTTGTCCATGCAATTGCTACCTCGCCGTTTCACCAAAATAAGCGATGTCCACACTTCCATTTTCACGAAAATCACGGCAAAAATCAACAAATTTCGCAAACATTTTGTCAAAAATATGGAACTGCCCACCGGCGGCCTTCCGGTCACCCGGTTTGCCGCTGGCGGGCTTTGAGTGGGCACGTTTGGCAGCATGTCCCCCCGTTGGTTTGCACGTATAGGCAGCACGTTGTCCGCTGCATGCCGCTCGCGCCTTTCCAAAAGCGACGGAGCGGATTGTCTTTTTGGCCAAACAGGCGGCCGTCTGCGTCATAAACAAGGAAATAAAAATCATCGCGCAGCCGGTCGGCGACCGGGGCAAGCGACTCATCCTCAAGCCAACGTTCATATACCCAGTACACATAAATCGCGACATTTTCCCATAAGATGAGCGGCGATACACGCGTCAGGCGCCGCAACCGGACGATGAGCGGAGCGAACAAGCCGACGAACACGTCGCGAACGGCCTGCTCGCGCCAACCGCTGCGCTCAATGCCGCACATCTCCGCTTCCGGCGGCGCAAGGCGAAAGCGCGGCATCCACATTTCCCCTTCGCCGTCCGTATCAAGCCAAATTCGCTCAGGATCGAGCACAAGCCGCTTGTTCCACACCGACATGGCGTATAAGGCCATCGGCGCCAAAAAGCTTAGGCGCTTGACGAGCATCGAAGCGGCAACCGCGTCGTTTGCCGCCCCCATCTCGGCGCGGACGTGCGCCACATACTTCGCGAGCTGCCCGTCATCATTCAGCAGCCGGGCCAACAACATCGATGACGAGACATCAGCAGCTTCGCTCGAAAAACGGTACGTTTCCAACGCTTTCACTTCTTCTTCACTTAACCTCATCACGATACGCCTTCTTTCTGTAGGATGCGCCGCCCTTTGCCGTACGGAATGCAAAGCGGAGTGCCAAAGAGCGGATCGTACGTAATTTGACAGTCCATTTGGAACACATCTTTCACGAGCTGGCGGGAAATGACATCCTCCGGCTTCCCTTCGGCGTACACCGTTTTGTTGCGAATGGCGACGAGATGATGCGCATAGCGGCACGCCAAATTTAAATCGTGAAGCACCATGACGATCGTCCGCTGTTCTGTTGCATTGAGTTCGAACAATAAATCCAAAATATCAATTTGATGCGCCAAATCTAAGTAAGTGGTCGGCTCGTCAAGCAAGATGATGTCCGTTTCTTGCGCCAGCGTCATGGCAATCCATGCGCGCTGGCGCTGGCCGCCGGACAGCGAATCAACCGGCCGCTCGGCAAGCTCTGTCAGTCCTGTTGCTGACAAAGCGCGCGCAACGGCGCGCTCATCTTCGTCGCTCCATTGCTTGAGCCACGTTTGATATGGGTAACGCCCTTGCTTGACGAGCTGAAGGACCGTCAATCCTTCCGGAGCCACAGGCGACTGCGGCAAAATGGCCAAACGGCGGGCGATTTCCTTG
The DNA here is from genome assembly GCF_050994965.1 of Geobacillus lituanicus. Classification (NCBI taxonomy): domain Bacteria; kingdom Bacillati; phylum Bacillota; class Bacilli; order Caryophanales; family Anoxybacillaceae; genus Geobacillus; species Geobacillus lituanicus. The sequence goes on along the minus strand of NZ_CP194773.1, from coordinate 1,778,031 downwards.
GTCGGCTGCTTGGCAATCTCTTTTCCATCAAGCAAGACAGCGCCGCCTGCCGGCTTCAACAGACGAGCCAAGGCGCGCAGCAACGTCGACTTGCCGCAGCCGTTCGCGCCGATGAACACCGTGATTTTCCCTTTTGGAATCGTCAAGTTCAACCGATCGATAATGAGCGCATCCCCGTACGACAATGTCAATTCTTTCGCCTGCAGCGCGTGCATGTTTGCCCCCTCCTTCATTTATGGTTTCCGGGTTCGGTACAACAAATAAATAAAATATGGCGCACCAAGTGCGGCCGTAAATACGCCGGCCGGGATTTCCGTCGGCGCCAAAAGCATCCGCCCGGCGAGATCCGCCCCCATGACGAGCACGCCGCCTAACAGCGCCGCCGTCGGAAGCAGCGCACCAAACGCCGAACCAACAAGCCGGCGCGCCATATGCGGCGCCATCAGCCCGACAAACCCGATGCCGCCGGCAAACGCCACCGCCCCCCCGGTGAGCGCGGTGCTCAGCAGCACAAGCCCGAGCCGCTGCCGTTCGACTGCACTGCCAAGCCCAACCGCCAGCTCGCCTCCTAACTCCTGCACATTGACGTGTCGGGCTGCGAGCATGGCCATAAGGAGCAGCCCAATGACCAATGGCGCCATGAGCGAAACGTGCTGCCAAGATGCGCCATATACGCTGCCGGTGATCCAAACGTTCGCCTGGCTCGCCCGGTAAATCGGCCCGACGATCATGAGCAGCGTCGTCACTGCCTGCATGAGCGCGGAAATGCCAATGCCGATCAGCACAAGCCGAAGCGGGGCGAGACCGTTTTTCCACGCGAGCATATACACGAACCAAGCAGCGGCCGCAGCGCCGAGAAAGGCGGCAAGCGGCAGCCAGTGGATGCTGACGGTGAGGGAGTTGTTTTCATCGCTAAACAGCGCCAAAAAAGCGACGACCGCGGCCGCCGCCCCGCCGGTGATGCCGAGCACATCCGGCGAAGCAAGCGGATTGCGCACCATCCCTTGCAAAATCGCGCCCGCGGCCGCAAGCGCCATTCCGGCCAGCCAGGCAACCAACACGCGCGGCAGGCGGAACGTCAAAATGACCGTCTGATGCATTTCCTCCCCGTATCCGAGCAGCGCAGCGGCCGCTTCAAACGGCGAAATGCGCATCTCCCCGCTGCCGATGCTGACGAGAAAAAGCAGAATCGCCGCCGCCCCGAACGCAGTGATCACGACGGCAGCTTTTTTGTCATACAAAAACGATACATAGTTTCCCATCCGAACCGTGACGTATTTTTTCATTTTGCGGTGATCCCCCTGCGGGCAATGTAGACGAAAAACGGAACGCCGATCAACGCCGTGACGATGCCGACCGGCACTTCGCGCGGCATGAGCACGTAACGCGCCCCAATATCAGCAGCCAAAAGCAAAATTCCGCCGAGCAAGGCGCAGTATGGAAGCAGCCAGCGGTGGTCAACGCCGGCCAACGCCCGCGCCATATGCGGCACCATGATGCCGACAAAGCCGATCGGGCCGGCCACAGCGACCGAACCGCCAGCAAGCAGCACGACTAACAGGGCGGCAGCAGCCTTGATCACATTCGTCCGCTGCCCGAGTCCTTTCGCTACATCGTCTCCCATCATTAAGATGTTGACATGGCGCGCCAGCAACATGGCCCCAAGCCAAGCGGCAGCCAAATACGGAAAAACGGCGGCCAACAGCTCCAGCTTTCGTCCAGCGACTGACCCAGCCAACCAAAAGAGCACTTCTTCGAGCGCCTTTTCGTTCATCGCCAACATTCCTTGCGTCAGCGAGGCAAATAAAGCCGCGACCGCCGTGCCGGCAAGCGTCATCTTCAGCGGTGTCAGCCCGTCTTTCCCTGCGGCGCTGATCACAAACACGATCGCCGCCGCGGCCGCCGCCCCAATAAACGCGATCCATGACAACATTTGCAATGAAGAAATGGAAAAAAAGGTGACCATCACAACAATGAAAAAACCGGCCCCGGCGTTAATGCCAAAAATGCCTGGCGAAGCGAGCGGGTTTCGCGTCAGCGCTTGCATGAGCGCCCCGGCCATCGCTAGGCTTGCGCCAACGGCTGCCGCAATCAACGCTCGCGGCAGCCGAACCGTCGCCACGACTAAATGGGCGTTCGATCCGTTATTGTCGATAAGAGCCGCCACCGCCTGCCGCCAACTCGTGTCGGTATATCCACAAACGATGCTCATCCACATGGCGGCAAGCAGCACTATTAGCAAACCGATGAGGCCAATCATTTTTTGACGGTTTGTTGCGAACATTCCCCCGCGATCTCCCTTGCTTCATTCATTCTATAATCTATACGTTAAGTCTATTTGATAATGACTCTCATCGTCAATGTTTTTCGCCATCTTTTTTTATGATATTCTCATGATTTTTTCATTTTTTCATTTTTTATTGACAATGATTATCGCTGTTATTTATGATATTAGCGTAAATGAAACTCATTATCAACAATAAGGGGGGATTTCACTGTGAAACGGAAACATCTCACTCTTCTGTCCGCCTTCATCCTTTCTCTCCTTCTTCTTGCCGGCTGCGGCGGAAAACAGGAAGAAACGGCCGAGCCGGCAGAAAACAAGGAACCGAAATCTGAAGGAAGCTATACGGTCGAACACGCCATGGAAACAACAGAAATCAAAGGGACGCCAAAACGGGTCGTCATTTTAACGAACGAAGGAACGGAAGCGCTGCTCGCGCTAGGCGTGAAACCGGTCGGCGCGGTCAAATCGTGGACGGGCGATCCGTGGTACGACCACATTAAAGACCAAATGGATGGCGTCAAAGAGCTCGGTCTCGAATCGGAGCCAAACGTGGAAGCGATCGCCGCCTTGAAACCGGATTTGATCATCGGCAACAAAATGCGCCATGAAAAAATTTACGAGCAACTGAAACAAATCGCTCCGACCGTGTTCTCAGAAACGCTGCGCGGCAACTGGAAAGACAACTTCATGCTCTATGCAAAAGCCGTGAACAAAGAAGAGAAAGGAAAGCAAGTCATCGCTGAATACGACAAGCGCATCGAAGACTTAAAAGCGAAACTTGGCGATAAGCTGAAGATGAAAGTATCGATCGTCCGCTTTATGGCCGGCGACGTGCGCATTTACCATAAAGACTCGTTCTCCGGCGTCATTTTAGACCAACTCGGCTTCGCCCGCCCGGAATCGCAAAACGTAAACGACTTTGCGGAAACCGGCGTGACGAAAGAACGCATCCCAGCCATGGATGGCGATATCTTGTTCTACTTTACATATGAAACCGGCGACGGCAAAGCAAGCGAAATCGAAAAAGAATGGATCAACGACCCGCTCTTTCAAAACTTAAACGTCGCGAAACAAGGCAAAGTGTACAAAGTGAGCGACACGATTTGGAACACGGCTGGCGGAGTACTTGCGGCCCACTTGATGTTGGATGATATTGAAAAATATTTTCTGCAAGGCCAGTAATGCAGTGAAAGACGATGCAAAGCCTCTTCTTCCTTTGCATCGTCTTCTTTTTTCTTATTGAAAACGCACTGCCTTGATCAGCCATTTTTATCTTAATTAGGCGAGAAGACTCCCACTTCAACGAAGCGAAGCGGAGTAAGTGGGAGATGAATCGCCTTAACTATATTTTGCTGAAAATTAGGATAGATTCAGTAAAATATAGTATCATATAGTTAGATGGGAGGTGAAAAAATGTATTTTTGTATCAAACAACAGCTAAATGGTTTGACCAAAGAAGAATACTTGACTCTTCGAGAACTGTGCCATATTGCCAAGAACATGTACAACGTCGGATTGTACAATGTCAGACAATACTATTTTGAACACAAGGAATTTCTTAATTATGAGAAAAATTATCATCTTGCCAAAACTAACGAAAACTATAAGCTGTTAAACAGCAACATGGCACAGCAAATTTTAAAAAAGGTCAATGAAGCCTTTAAATCTTTCTTTGGTTTGATCAGTCTTGCCAAACAAGGAAAATATGACCACAAGGCTATCAGTATTCCAAAATATCTTAAAAAAGATGGCTTTCATTCACTGATCATTGGCCAGATTCGTATAGACGGCAACAAATTCACGATACCGTATTCTCGCCTATTTAAAAAGACTCACAAGCCTATCACGATAACGATTCCGCCTGTGTTACTGGACAAAAAGATTAAGCAGATTGAAATCATTCCTAAGCATCATGCCAGGTTCTTTGAGATTCAGTACAAATATGAAATGCCTGAAGATCAAAGAGAATTAAACGACCAAAAAGCACTGGCAATTGATTTAGGATTAAACAATCTTGCCACTTGTGTCACATCAGACGGCAGATCATTTATCATTGATGGGCGGAGATTAAAAAGTATAAATCAATGGTTTAACAAAGAAAATGCCAGACTTCAAAGCATAAAAGATAAGCAAAAAATCAAAGGCACCACTCGTAAACAGGCTTTGCTTGCTATGAATCGCAATAATAAAGTGAATGATTATATCAACAAGACTTGCCGTTACATCATTAACTACTGTATTGAAAATCAAATTGGCAAACTTGTCATTGGCTATGCGGAAACATGGCAACGCAATATGAATCTAGGAAAAAAGACAAATCAAAACTTTGTCAATATTCCTCTCGGTAACATAAAAGAAAAACTAGAATATCTTTGTAAATTTTACGGCATTGAATTCTTGAAACAGGAAGAATCATATACGTCTCAAGCCAGCTTTTTTGACGGCGATGAGATTCCTGAATATAATGCCGACAATCCAAAAGAATATAAGTTCAGCGGCAAACGTATTAAGCGCGGCTTGTATCGAACAAAGTCTGGCAAACTAATTAATGCTGATGTCAATGGCGCATTAAACATCTTAAAGAAAAGTAAAGCTGTAGACCTGAGTGTCTTATGCTCTAGCGGCGAAGTGGACACGCCTCAAAGAATAAGGATTGCTTGAAGCAGTCAAACTTCTTTGGAAGCCCCCACTTCAAATTTTCGCTAGAAAATTAAGTGGGGGTAGTTCACGCCGGAATGGTGAGCGCAGCGCGCCTAGCTACAAGATGGTTGCCGCCCAAGACAAAGTATGATACATTCAAACTGTCAATAACCGAGCCAGGAAACGACCAAAAAGAAAGGAAGAAGAAATTTGAGACGTCCAGTATGGATGGCGGCATGTATGTTGTCGTTTAGCGTTCTTCTGTCAGGCTGCGCAGATGGCAACAGCCAAGAACAAAGCCATTCGCATATAACGAAAACAGCTACTGGCGATATTCGCGAAACAACAAAATCGATCGAGCATTTGCCAAGCTTTTTGAGCGCGTTTGAAGAAGAGATGGCGGTCTTGTACCAGCAGGCGGCCGAACACCGCGAGCTGCTTGAGAATATCCCTTGCTATTGCGGCTGCGGGCAATCAGCTGGCCATAAGAACAATTACGACTGCTTCGTCTATGAAAATAAACAAGACGGCTCGGTCGTCTGGGATGATCATGCGACCAAATGCGGCGTCTGCTTGGAGATCGCCGCCGAATCGATCGCCGCTTACGATCAAGGGAAATCGATCAAAGACATTCGGCATATGATCGATCAAAAATATAAAGAAGGCTACGCCGAACCGACGCCGACCAAACCGCTCTAATACCAGCAAAAAAAGCGCCAAACTTGGCGCTTTTTTTTCGTTCAGCCGATGCCCTAGGCCAAAACGACATTGATCCTGTAAAATCAACTCTTTGTTCACGGCGAACTCGATCGCTTGGCGAACAATGACCATTCTCCACCAACCTTCCAGCCCTCTGCCCTGCCTAGGAGCGTCAGTGGCGGCTGAGCGCCGCGTACAAATCGTGCAACGTATCGATGCCGCGCCCGTGAAGCTCCTTAAGCAAAATCGCCCATAGCTTCGTCATCGCTTCGACATCGCCGTCGGCCGTATGGCGGCGCGGGCAACGGATGCCGTAACAAGCTAACGCATCGTCAAACGTCGGGCACGAATGGCCGATCAGCGTCATCATCGGCTGCAAGTCAAGAAATCGTCCGCTCCATTTTTGCCGATAATGGCGCCAAAGGGCATGGCGCAAAAACGCCAAATCATGGCCGATATGATAGCCGACTAAAACGCCTGTGGCAATAAACGGCACAAACGTGCGCAGCGCCTCGGCAAGCGGCGGAGCGAACACCACATCCTTCGCCTCAATGCCGGTCAAGGCGGAGATGTGTTGCGGGATCGGCTTTTCCGGCTTGACGAGCGTCATGTACATATCGGTCACGGCTCCTCCGACCGTTTTCGCTGCCGCCATGGCCAAAATTTCATCGCCTTGCTCCGGGGAAAAGCCGGTCGTTTCCATATCGATGATGACAAACGGGATGTCAGTCAAACGGTCATGCCAATTGATGATGTGCTGTTTTTCCTTTTGCAGCGAGCGCAGCCACATTTCCTGCTGCAGCGAATGATCGTTGCCGAATAGGGCGGATGATGCTTCACGAGGGATGCCAAGCGACAACAAGCGGAGCGCCCGCTGCCAAAAACGGTGCCGCTCATGCATGAATGCGAGCCACCTGCCGGGCGACAAAGCGCTGCAACCGTTTTGCGGTGCGCATCGCTTGCTTCAGCTGCTTTTGCTCTGTCCGCTCAAGCGTCCGCCATAACACATATTCACGACCATCCCTCGCCTCGGTGCTGTACTTGAGACGAATCGAATAGTAAACAGACAGCGCCTCGCCAACGGCGGTGGAAAGCGGTGCCGTCAATACGCCCGCCGCCTCAAGCGCCCGCCGCCGCTCTGCCGTGTCCGCCGCTGGGACTCGCGCAAAACAGGCTAACCATTTTAAGGCGTTGGTGAGTTGCACGTAGCCGCTTTGTTTCATATGAACGGCCCCACTGTGCGGCCCCCATCTCTCCGTTTGCACGTTGCCCAGCCAACCGAGCGGAACCGGAGGAAATTGAACGTGCTCCCCCATGCGCGCCAACAGCGGCGGCCGGTCAGCGATCTCGGCAAACAGCGTCCGCCTCCCCGCCTCGGCCAGTTCGGCGTCTCCATAAAGCGGCCGCATATCCATCGCGATCAACAAAAAACGAATGTCGTTCGGCCACCCGCTTTCGAAATAGGAAGAAAGTTGTTGCTCCCAACCGCGGACCGACTGCGCCCACCGCTTGTTCGTCGCCATCACGTAACCGGAGCAGTACGGATACCCAGCCTCATGCAACATGTCCACCCCAACCGCCGCCATATGGCGAATGAATTCATAACAAGCCGCCTCCTCTTCCTCAGGACAGTCGAATAAAACGCCGTGGTCCTGGTCCGTCCAAATCGTCGGCTCACACCGGCCGATGCTTCCCATCACATACCAGCACCACGCCGGGGGACGAATGCCGACCGACCGTTTCATCGTCTCCCGCTCCGCAAGGAAAAACGCGCGGCGAAGGATGGCTTCATGCACACAAACGATGTCGCTTGCAAGCTGCTCCATTTGTTCAAGCGTCAAACAGCGCCGCAGTTCGCGCGCCAGTTCATCGTGGCAAAAACGAAGTTCGGCGGCCGACTCGGCTCGGTTTAGCCGCTCGACCACCTTTGCCGCCAACGATTCCATCACCTTTCCCCTCCTGGCTACTGCTGGGCGAGGGTCTTGGGCTGATACGCCGGATCGAGCTGTTCCGGATAGCCATAAGAACCGTGCTCGCTAATATCAAGACCTGAAATTTCTTGTTCCGCCGTGACACGCAGCCCGATCGTTTTCTTCAGGGCATATAAGATGACAAACGAAACAGCAGCGACATACACCGCAGCGCCGAGCACCCCGACCGTTTGCACAATCAGCTGATCAAATCCGCCGCCGTAAAACAGTCCAGCCTTCCCGATGCCCGTGATCTCGACTAAACGCGGCGAGGCGAAAAACCCGGTTGAAATCGTGCCAATAATGCCAGCGACACCATGGACGGAAAAAGCATAAATCGGATCGTCAATCCCTTTGCGTTCAAAGTAGATGGATGTCCAGAACGTAAACGACCCCGCCACTGCACCGATCACAACCGCCGCCCACGGTTCGACGAACGCGCACGCGGCGGTAATGGCAACCAAAGCCGCGAGCACGCCGTTGACCATCGCTGGAATGTCCGCTTTGCCGACCAAAATTTTCGCCGTCACAATCGCGGCGATCGCTCCCGCCGCGGCGGCCAAATTCGTCGTCAGCGCGACATAGCCGAAAAATCCGTCGCCAACCGCCATCGTGCTGCCAGCGTTAAAGCCGAACCAGCCGATCCATAAAATCAATCCGCCAATGACCGTATATACTTGGTTATGCCCAGGAATGACGTTTGGAGTCTTATCTTTATTGAACTTGCCGATGCGCGGGCCGAGCAAAATTGTAGCCACGAGCGCCGCAATCGCTCCTTGCAAGTGAACAACGGTCGAACCGGCGAAATCTTGCATTCCTATTTTTCCAAGCCAGCCGCCGCCCCACACCCAATGGCCGATCACCGGGTAAATGGCGATCGTAAAAATCGTGCCGAAAAGAAAATAAACAGACAGTTTCGCCCGCTCAGCGAAGCCGCCCCAAGCGATGGCCAGCGACACGCCGGCAAAGCCGAGCTGGAATAAAAATTTCAGCTCGAGCGGCACATTCGCCCACGACAACGAGTCAAACGTTCCTTTTCCTTCTTTTAAAAACCATCCTTCCGTCCCGATGAAGCTATTCCCAGCCCCAAACGTAATCGCAAAGCCGAACGCCCAAAACGCCAATGAGGCGATGGCAAAGCTTAAAATTTGTTTGCCAGCCACATGTCCGGAGTTTTTCATGCGCGTTGATCCGGCCTCAAGCAAAGCAAACCCTGCCTGCATGCCGATGACGAGCACCGCCGAAAGCATGACCCAGAGGGCATCCAGCCCAAGCGTCAACGTTTTTTCATCCATTTTACGCATCCCCCTTTTGTCATTTATCATCCCTTTTATATGTCATAATATATAACATAAACCAACCAAAAGCAACACGTGTTTTTGGTTGAAATCGGTTTCAAACACAAAAAGTTTGTTAAATTTCTTAACAAAAAAGAATGCCCCTCATCACGAGGGGCATTCCTCACAGTGTTACGCCACACGAATGGGCTTGCCAAACGGCACGCGCGGCATGTAATCGTCCGGCACAAGCCAAAACACTTCATAGTCGACTTCGAGTTCTTCATAAAAATAGCCGGTTACATCGGTGATGTAAAACAACGTATCGATTTTTTGCGCAGCGGCCCACTCGAGCACTTCAGTATACGACGACTTCCCGTGTGTGAAATACTTGATCGCAGCTACGCCAACCGGCGAGACATCGCGAATCTTGAAGTCCGCCTGCACAAGCAGCGTGTCTGGGCGCAGTTTCTCAAACAGCTTGACAATGTTTTGAATAAGCACAGGCCGCGCCGGGCGGTTTGATGTGTCGATCGCCAACGCGATGGAATGGTCTTTCCGCTCTTTGAGCAACGCCAATAAAGCCCGCTGCCATCTCACGATGATCATCCCCCTTGTGTAAATCGCCGTGCGCATTACTAGTATAGACAGCGAAATCAGAAAGTACGAACTGTTTTTCTTTCCTTTTGCCCTTTCATTTCTCACCGATGGACAGCCTTAGCCATCAGCGGAAACGCCAAGGAGCGAATCCTTGGCGTTTCGGCTTTTACTCCGGCGGGGACAGGGGAATGTCTGGCGCGTTTTCTTGCTCGGCCGCCGCCTCGATCGTCCCTTCCGCGTAGACGTCGCTTACTTGTTCATGCGTCTCGGCCAACCCGGCGCCGAGAGCCGCGGCTGACTTGTAATCAGACGGATCATACTGGCGCCCGGCCACCTCAAGCGATTGTTTGTTCTCTGCCATTCGCTTTCCTCCCTGTTCACATCGTTCATTATATTAATGTGAAACAGGGATGAAAAATAAAAAGAGGAAGTTTATGGATAATACATGTATACATCAAGACAAATGCGGCAAACTAACGGTAAACAACCAAAAGAGAGGATGATGGCCAATGAGACAGCCACAACAAAACGACAGCTTGGAGCAGCAACGAAAAAAACAACAGCCGGCAAAAAATATGGAAAAGCAACCGGGGTACGGAGATAAAAAATTAGAGGGCCCGAACTCCCCTGCAGAGTGAGGACGGCGGCGCAAAGATGAGACATTTGCTCGCATTGGCGCTGAAGTATTTGCTGACGGCTACCGTGATGTTCGCCATTTTGCCGTTGTTTTTGCGCATATCGTCCGCGGAACTATTATGGTTCAGCCTTTGGCTGACGCTAGTCGCCTACGCGCTCGGCGATTTGTATGTCTTGCCGCGCCTCGGCAACGTCTCGGCGACGATCGCCGATTTCGGCCTAGTGTTTGTCGCTACTTGGATCGGCGTTGGCGCGTTTTATGACGGTGCAGGGGGCGCTATGATCAATGCGGCCTTTTTCTCGGCCTTGCTTGCCGCATTAGGGGAGCTGTTGTTCCATGGCTATGTGTTGCGTTTTGTCATCGGCCAACATGGCGAGGAAGGGGTGCCGCTGATCGGCCGCCAGTGGCAGACGGAAGCGGCGGAAGAGTTTGACATCCGCACCGCCCGCCCCGATGGCCGCGAAGACGAACGGGTGGACGACGAAGACCGGCCGAAGCAAGAACCGCCCAACCCCCCGATTTTGTAGGCGAGGAGGCCGCCTAGCGCAAAACGCCATCGAACGGCGGCTCTTGGCTGCACAACCGCCTGCGGCCGAAACAAGACGGCCGCGCAAAACGACGAAAAGGGTGCCCATCTCGTGGCAGGCACCCTTTTCTATGCGCCGAGCCGCGGGCAAGCGATCCCCTAACGCTCCGGCCGCTTCAAAGACAGAAGCGTCTGTTTCAGTTCCGCTTCCATGGCCGCCAGTTCGCGTTCGGCCTGCTGCCGTTTCAAACGGCCTTCCGCTTGAATTTTCAACGTCTCCTCAAGCGTGGCGATCAAGTTTTCTTGCGTCCGCTTCAGCGTTTCGATGTCGACCAAGCCGCGCTCATTTTCCTTGGCGATTGCGATGCTGTTCGTTTTTAACAGCTCGGAGTTGCGCAACAGCAGCTCATTCGTCGTTTCAGCAACTTGTTTTTGCGCCTCCGCCGCTTTTTGTTGTCGAAACAGCGTCAACGCGATGACGACTTGGTTTTTCCAAAGCGGAATCGCGTTTAAAATCGATGACTGGATGCGCTCGACGAGCGTCTCGTTCATATGCTGAATCATGCGGATTTGCGGCGCGGTCTGGATCGTCACTTGCCGGCTGAGCTTTAAGTCGTGCACCCGCTTTTCCAGCCGGTCGGCAAACTGGCGCAAATCTTGCACCTCTTGCCAAGCCATTTGGTCGCCGGAGCGCTCGGCGGCCGCTTGCTTTTCCGGGATCGTTTTCGTCCGCAGCTCCTCCAGCTTGTATTCCGCGGCCGCAATATAAATATTGAGCGCCTCAAAATACTCTTTATTTTTCTCGTAAAGCGTCTCGAGCATCATGATGTCGCGAAACAACAAATGCCGGTGTTTTTCCAGCTGGTCGGCGATTTTGTCGATTTCAACGCCGATTTTTTGATATTTCGCCACCATCCCTTGCAGCGGCTTGGCCACTGTGCCAAACAAGCGGGACAAAAACCCTTTTTTCGCCGGCATTAAATCATCGGGATTGACTTCCTTAATTTTCGCCATCAGCTCGCTGATCACTTCACCGACCGGACCGGTGTCTTTCGTCTGCACATGATGCAAAATCGTATGGGAAAACTTGGACAGCTCAGCTTGCGCCGCCACCCCGTATTGCAAAATGGCCTGGTGGTTGGCCGGATCGATTTGTCGGGCCAGCGCCAATGCTTTTTCCCGATGCTCCGGTTTGAGCGCATCGAGCGCGTTAGCCGTCGTTTCCCCTTCTTCAAGCTGGGGGGCGGCCAGCGGGGAAAACGGCTGGGCCAGCAGATCGTCAAGCATGCTTGTCCGTTTCCGTTCATGAAGCTGTTCGAGTGACTCCATCTCATGATTCCGTTCGTCCACCGTCATTCTCCTTTCTTTGACAACGGCAAATGAAGCCGGGCCGATGATTGATGCAACGACTGCTCAAGCATTTTTGCTCCGGTTTGCAGCGACCAAACGTCGTTTGATAACACTTCGAGCAGCTGCCGCTCCGCCGCTTCGGTCAGCTCGCCAAGCAACCGCTCCGTTTGTTGCAGCGCCGCGGCCATTTCCGCATTTTGCACCGGCTGCTGCGACAAGTATACGTATTTTTCCACCATTTCCACCGCCGTCGGCCACTCATTTAAGAAAAACGGCTGGGCGAGGCGAAGCTGGTGCGGCTGCTGCTCGACCGCGCGAATGATCCGATCGACGATGGCACTCAATCGGGAAACGGTTTGCCACATCGTCACCGAACGAAGCCGATAGCGGGCCCGGCGCAGCCGCTTCCATAACGCGCGCGCCTCGCCAAGCTGGCTGCGAACGTATGCCTGCTCCTCGGTCGGTACGTCAGCTGCCAAACGGCGATGCCGCCTTTTCATCACAGCGGACACCCCCCACATCGCTCCCATTCCTGATAAAAGCGAGGGCAAGACGTGAAAATCGGCGGCAATAAATACCGTAACTGCAACGATGATCCCAACGTTCCATGAAACGAACCAGCGCCATATCGTGCGAAGCAGTTGCTTCATTGTCCATCCCTTTCTTCATCTTTTCTTCCATTATAACATGTCCACGCCATGATACGTACAAGCGCCCAAAGAAGTTTCATCACCAACTGGACGGCGCGCATAGGACAATGGCTGCTTCGAATAAGCTATAGTGAAACCATCGAAAGGAGAAATGGGGATGAATTCGATCGACTGGCAATTTGCCTCCTTTGTCGTGATCTCGCTGTTGAAGGAATATTGGTGCTATGTCGGCCTGCCGCGCGTCTACTATTGGCAAGCGGCGGACGAGGATCAAAAAGCTGCCTAATGGTGGAAGGAGGGAATGAAATGCAGTCATGGCATCGTCCCGCTCCCCCTGCCGCTTCTCGCCCCACACTGACCATCACTGGCCAAGGAACCGTCATCGCCAAACCGGATACCGTCCTCATCGCAATCGGCGTTCATACAGAACATCACAACATCCAAGAAGCCCTGACTGACAATGCCAAACGCACCAATGCCGTCACCGAAGCATTAAAGGCGCTTGACATTCCAATAGAAGACATTGAAACGACATCGTTTTCCATCCGGCCAACATACGAACATCATAACGGAACAACCGCTTTATCTGGCTATGAAGTCGAACATTGGCTGGAAATCACCGTCCGCGATCCTAAAAAAGCCGGCGCCATTTACGAGGCGGCCGTTGCCCGTGGAGCAAACCTCGCCCGCGGCTTGGAATTCCGTCTAGCAAACGAACAAGCCTATTACCAGCAAGCGTTGGCATTGGCCGTGAAACACGCCAAAGAAAAAGCGCTGGCCATCGCCCGCGCTCTCAGCTTGCCTCTTTATGACACGCCGATTGAACTGAAAGAACAGTCATCGCCTCGGCCGGCGCCATACAATCCGGCTGTTCTCAGCATTTCCTCATCAGCGCCGCCTGTACAGACGCAAGATGTTGTCATTACCGCCGTCGTGGAAGCGGTATTTGCTTATTCGTTCATTTCGTGATATCGACCTCATGGACGCGGGCGCCGCCAAACAGCTCAACGCGGATGGTTTTCTTTTTCCCATTCGAATGGACAATGGTTACAGTGTACGCGCCCGGCAAATACGGGCCGATTTTTTTGACAAATGGGTCTTTCGTCGCCTCCTCTTCCGCTTTCACCCCATTGACGACAAGCGACGCCTCCGGATCATCGACGCGGACATGGAGAAAATAGAGGGCTGGCTCAAACACATACCGATCCTCAAACACATGAATCGTAAACACCGGCGGGCGGGACGTCAATCCTTTAATATACACGTGCCCCCCCTCACGCTGGCGGTCGAACTCCTGATCGAGCGCTTCGTACGCCTCAGGATGCCGTTCAAAATAGGCGAATAACGGCGCGAGCGTTTTCTCATTAATGGGCACCGTTTCATCGGTCGTTCTCAGCATCGTTTGCAAGGCAGCCGCATCGCGGTCTTCGATCGCTTCTTTCAACCGCGTGATGGCCAGCTCTCGGCTCGCTGCCGTCTTTAATGTTCCGTACCCGCTCCAAACGAGCGTGCCCGCCCCCCATGCGACAGCGACCGCCAAAAGAAGCCAGCCGATGAAACGGTATTGTTTTTTTCTCTTTTCCCAGGACAATAGGCGCTTTTGCTGCCGTTTCTCATAACGCGCCAACGCCGCCGCGCCGTCTTGTCCGCCGCGGTTGTCCGCTTCCCCCCCGTTTATGTTCGTTTCCCACCGTTGCAGTTTCATGATGGCTTCCCCTCTCCTTCTCTCTGTCTAGTTCCACTTTATGTCAGAGACAGGGAATATATGTTACACGAACAACGACACGCTTTTTATTATACTGGGGAACACAAAAAAACGGGTAGCCATTTGCATAGCCCCCCGTCATTGGGAAAGGGAAATGTCCGGCCGCTCTGTTTGCTGCCTGGCCTGGTGAAACATCCATGCATAGAGCGCCGCGCTGGCGAGCGCCAGCATTCCAAGGCCAACAAACGTCCATGTATAGCCGACCCACGTCGCGGCTGCAAGCGACATCGGCGCCACCATCCGCCCGATCGTAAAGCGGAGGCTAGCGGCGGCAAAATATTGGCCGCGCATGTCTTCAGGTGCCAGCCTGGATACAAATGACTGCTGCAGACCGGCCGTCATCAGCTCGGCCAAGGTGAACAGCACCATGACCGCCGCAAATCCGAAAAACGACGATGTTTGGCTAAACAGCCACATTGTGATGCCATATAAAACAGCCGAGCCGATAAACGCCCACCGCTCCGAAAAACGCGCCATCTGCCGCGTCACCATGACCGTGCACAGCGCCACAAGCAGCCCGTTTTCCGCAATGAGCAGGCCAAAAGCATTGGCGCCGTCCACCGTCCAGCCAGCCCATAACGTTTCTTTATGAAGCGTCTCTTTCATATAGACCGGAAGCAACAAATCAAGCTGCATAGACGTCTGTGCGACAAACACCCCGGCTATAATAAACAAGAAAAAGGTGCGGTCGCGGACAATGACGGCATACTGCCCTATTTGTTCCCGCCAAAACCGCAGCCACGGCACGGTTCGCCGTCCTCCCGCCGAATGCGGGGCTGTTTCGCGCAGCCGTCTGGCCAACACAGCCGCCATCGTTAAACAGGAGCACGCCGCCAAAAGCAGCAGCCAAAACAGGTGATCAGCATAAAACAGCCCGCCGACCGTCGGGCCAATCACGACCGAAATATTCACCGACGTATAAAACACCGAGAACACGTAGCTCCGGTCTTTTTCTGGCACGATGTCAGCAACCATCGCCTGGCTCGCCGGCCAATAAAAGGCGACGCAAATGCCGGCAAACGTAAAACAAAGAAAACCGACAAGTGGCGACGACCACCATGGGGAACTGGCCAAGGCAAAGACGAAAAACGCCGCCCCCTGCCCGTAAGCGGATAACACCATCATTCGCTTGCGCCCGAACACATCGGCGCAATAGCCACCCATCAAATTGGCGACCACGGAAAACAATTGCGACACAATCAATAACATACTGGCTGTTTCTTTGCCAAACGAGTCTGCAAAATAGATGGCCATAAACGGAAAAAACATCCAAAAAGTCGTATTCATCAGCGCCTCGCCATACAGGCGGGCTTTTAAGTTGTGATCCCAATCGCGTATTCGCATTGGTGTCTCCCCCGCGATCTTCTCATTTTTTACAGCCTGTTGACCATTATAGCATAGTTTCCCAAGTTGTTAGCGAAATATTTTTGTACAAAAAAACCCTGCCCATCTGCATGATGGTCAGGATCACCGTCAACCATCCGCCTTACTTGCGGATAAATTGTTGCGTCCAAATATAGCCGTTTTCTTCAAAACCAACGCCGATATGCGTAAAGTTTTTGTTCAAAATGTTCGCCCGGTGGCCTTCACTGTTCATCCACGCATTGACGACTTCTTGCGGGGTGCGTTGGCCTTTGGCGATGTTTTCCCCGGCGGCTGTGTACGAAATGCCGAATTTTTTCATCATCTCAAACGGGGAGCCGTACGTCGGGCTGTTGTGCGAGAAGTAGTTGTGGACCGCCATATCGCGCGATTTTTCGCGGGCGACTTTGCTGAGAGCTAAGTCGACTTGAAGCGGCGGCAAACCGTATTTTGCCCGTTCTTTGTTCGTCAGTTCTACGACTTGTTGCTCATAAGCGTTCAAGCCGGTTGTTTTTTGTGTCGTTGTTGTTGGCGCTGTTGCCGGTTTTTTCGCTGGCGCTTGCGTATTGGCTGCCGGTTTTGCAACCGCCGGCTGTTTGACCGCTGCCGGAGCTTGCGGTTTCGCTGCGGCCGGCTGTTTCACTGCCGGTTGCTGCACGGCCGGTTTCGCCGGTTGGAACGACACAAACGGGAAGTATTGTTTCAACCATTTCTCGAAATCTTGAATGTTAGTGCTTGTATATTTTACTTGATACACGTTCGCTGTCGGACACGTCACCCCTGCCGCTTCCGTTTTCGTCGTTGCCGCAAACGAAGCGCCGACAAGTGCGACCGAAGCGGCGATTGTGGCTAACATTTTTTTCTTCATCGGAATTCCTCCTTCTTAACGTTTCTATTTTCAAAGTTTCAAAGACTTTCTCTATTCATCGTCACGCCATCCACTTAAGTTCTGTTTAGGAACAGTTCCAGCTGTTCTCTTGCCTGCACCCCCATTATAACACGGGTTTTTTGTAATATTTTTGGTTTAAATTTGGGAAAAAGGACTGTTGGAAAAAATGGGCAAAAAACAGGCTTGTTTTCATTGCCAAATAAACGCCTAAGCCGCCGGTTGCAACGGCTGGCGATGTCATCCTTTCACACACTTCCATTCCTTTTTTTCTTCTATCAGCCGATCATTCTATATTTTTCTTGCAAAAAGGGAGTTGACAACCCCTCGAACACGCTGTTTCATTTAACAATTGTTACAGTATTGTTACAAAACAGACGGACAGCTTGTCCTATTGTTACAAACAGAAAAGCCGGGGCGGCAAGCCCCAGCTTTGATGACCATCTTATTGTTTATCAACGACAAGCACGGTTTGCACTTCGTTCGGCTTCACCTCGACCGCAAACGTTCCGCATTCGTCCGCCACGAGCGAGTCAAGCAGCTCCTCATTGAGATTCGTGCGAAAGACGCCCAAGAGCGGCTTGTTCCATTGAAATACCGCCGTCGTCGCCTTTGGCGCCGGGTTTTGACACTCCACACGGCTAAAGCCATGGGATTCTTGGGTCGTTGGCGTCCTCATCCATTTCTGGTTCGGACAACGCCCAAGTTCGGGGCTGTGTCATCAGCCCATCCCATCAGGTTAGCGTGTACCCCAATGGGCGGCGCACCTGTGACCAGTGCGCTAGGTGCTCAAACCCGAAATCGCTTTGGCGATGTTGATGGCACCATTCAAGTCAGCGTGGAGGGTGTATCCGCATTTTTGGCATCGGAAGCGGATGCCGTTTCGGTTCGCTTTCTCTCGATGACCACACTTGCACGTTTGGCTTGTATAGGTCGGATTCACCCACTCGACCCGAATGCCTGCCTTTTCGGCTTTATAGGCAATCATCGTTTGCAGTTGATGGAACGCCCACGATAGGAACGCACGACGACCGGCACGCCAATTCGTTTCTCCAGTGTGGGGAATGAAACCGTGTAGAACTCTCCTTTCTTTTCCACCTTTACGTTTTGGTTGTTAAAGCAACACCATAATGTTCGGAACTTCTTTGTTTTCTGGTTTTTCTTTTGAGACTTCACTTCCCGAATCGTCTGATTGACGACGGCGGAAGGAAACCGCTTCGACGAAAAGTCTTTAAAAATTTTGCTCGTCGCTTGATTCAGCTCGGGATGATTCAACAGCCAATTGGCAAACGCGGTATTCACTTCTGTCATCCGTTCATACATGTCTTGTTTGACTTTCGTTGGGTTGTGCAGCTCCAGCCTGAGTGTGATCGTGGGCATGGCTTCACCCCCTTTTCTTTTGAGATTCCACACCTAAAGAGAAACATGGTGGCTCGAAGCCATCCTCTTAAGGGATTGCCGAGCAACGTCGCCTTTCATCCTACAATTAAAACCGTGGGCCTTCAGACGGCTTTTTCTGTAATTACGCACTTATTCTATTTTTGCTCCCCTGTATATCCACCTAAAGGAATATGATCCTTCCGCGCCACCCCAGTGCGGTAAGCCGCTTCGACGACCGCTTGTCTGACGCGTTCGACGACTTTGCTGTTGAAGACGCTCGGGATGATGTATGTTTCGTTCAATTCATCCTCCGTCACGACAGAGGCAATCGCCTTCGCGGCAGCGAGCTTCATTTCCTCGTTAATTTCTCTCGCCCGGCAGTCGAGCGCCCCGCGGAAAATGCCCGGGAAGCAAAGGACGTTGTTGATTTGGTTCGGATAGTCGGAACGCCCGGTCGCCATGACGCGCACGTACGGTTCGGCCAGCTCCGGATCAATTTCCGGAATCGGGTTGGCCATCGCAAACACGATCGGATCGCGCGCCATTTTTTTCACATCTTCCACTTTTAAAATGCCGGGAGCTGAGACGCCAATAAACACATCTGCGCCGGCGATGACATCGGACAAGCTTCCTTTCAGATTATCCGGGTTCGTGAGTTGCGCATATTCTTGCCAATACGGATTTTCATACGTTTCATCGCGATGGATGGCGCCATAGCGGTCGACCCCGATAATGTTGCGCACGCCGGCCGCAAGCAAAATTTTCGTGCAGGCGATGCCAGCGGCGCCAATGCCGGTGAGAACCACTTTAATGTCCTCGAGCTTTTTGTCGACGATTTTCAGCGCGTTGAGCAGCCCGGCCAAGAGCACGACCGCCGTGCCGTGTTGGTCGTCATGGAACACCGGGATGTCAAGCTCTTCCTTCAACCGCTTTTCAATCTCAAAGCAGCGCGGAGCGGAAATGTCTTCGAGATTAATGCCGCCAAACGCCGGGGCAATCGCTTTCACAATTTGAATGATTTCTTCCGTGTCTTTCGTATCCAAACAAATCGGGAACGCGTCTACTCCGGCAAATTCCTTAAACAGCATCGCTTTCCCTTCCATGACCGGCATCGCCGCATACGGGCCGATGTCGCCAAGCCCGAGCACCGCCGTGCCGTCCGAGACAACGGCGACCGTATTCCGTTTAATCGTCAGCGAATACGCCTTGCGCGGATCCTCAGCGATGGCCGTGCAGACGCGCGCCACGCCCGGCGTGTACACCCGCGACAAGTCGTCGCGCGTTTTCACTGGGATTTTTGAATTTGTTTCAATTTTCCCCCCGATGTGCATTAAAAACGTACGGTCAGAAACGTTGATGATTTTGACGCCGCGAATTTTTTTCAGCGCCTCAATGATCAAATCGCACTGCTTCGTGTCGAGGGCGCTGACGGTGATGTCGCGCACCGTGTGAACTTTGCTTGATGAAATGACGTCAATCCCGACAATGTCCCCGCCCGTTTTGCCGATTGCGGCGGCGATATCGCTGAACGAGACGATATCTTTTTCGAACTGGAGACGAATCGTAATGTTCATCGCTGCCCCGCCTGGTAATGCCATAACAATCGTCCTTCCTTTTCTCCATTTTTGTTTAAATCAGTAAATCATTTTACGGTACAAATGTTATCCTATGAACCGGAAAAAGACAACCCTTATTGTACACCCCCTTTCGGCAAACGCATGCATCTTTCCGCCGAACGTGAAACAGCATGCGTCCTAAGCCAGCGCAGCCTTCTTCCCACCGTTCATGTTCCGCTGTTGGCAAAACAGCAACAGGGGTGGCTGACGGCAGAAAAACAACATGCAAGAAGGAAATCAGAGCAGCAATGAAGTAAACGTAAAAGAAAGGAAAAACTAGACAGGAGCGAAAAAGAATGAGAGAAAAGCTGTTACCGCGGTGATTTGATGATGCTCGCCGCCGGTGTCGTCTGGGCGCTTTATTCGATCATCGGCAAAAAACTACCCGTCCCACCGATTACAGCGACAACGTGCTCCGTTTTTTTTAGCTTGCTGCTGCTGTGGCCGTTCGCATTCTTTTATCCGTTTCCAGCTGATCACATAAGTGCAGCTGGGCTCGCCGGATTGATCTATATTTGCTTGTTTCCGTCCATTCTTTCCTTCTTATTTTGGAACATCTCAGTGCAAAAAGTCGGTCCGAGCCATGCCGGTGTATATTTAAACTTAATTGCCGTATTTACCGCTGTGATCACGTTTTTGCTTGGCGGTGCTCTATCCGTCCTGCAGCTGGCCGGCGGCGCAATCGTCTTGTTCGGCGTCTATTTGGCGACAAAAGCGCCGAAAGTGAAGACAGAACAAGTGGATATCGCAGGATGACGGCCGGGCCGTTTGGCGGACAGCATCATCAAAAATAAAACCCGCCATCACAAGCGGGAACCTTTAGCCATGAAAAACAGCGCCGCCCGCCGCACCCAAAACCCTGTTGCATGCACAAGCAGTCTCCCCTCACCCAAAGGGAGACCCCTTTTTGGCTATTGGAGCAATCGAAGGAACTCACGCATAAACGCCGGCAAATCCGGCCACGCATGGGCGGAGACGAGGTTGCCGTCAACGTGGACTGTATGGTCAGACACATACGTCGCTCCTAGCGCCTCAACCCCCGGCTTGCAGGCAATATACGCTGTCAAACTCCGTCCTTTCAGCAAATCCGGCATTGTTTCAAAAATGAGCGAGGCGTGGCAAATGGCGGCAATCGGCTTATTCGCCTCAAAGAAATGGCGAACGATGCGCTGCACGTTCTCATCAAGGCGAATGTACTCCGGAGCGCGCCCGCCCGGAATGACCAATCCGTCGTATTGCGCCGGATCGACTTCGGCGAACGACGCATGGGCGTCGATCAAATAGCCTTGCTTTTCCACGTACGTATCCCAGTCGGCAAAATCGTGAACGACCGTATGCAGTTTCTTTTTCTTCGGCGCGGCAATCGTCGCTTCATAACCTTCTTCAAGCAAGCGGTAATACGGATAGTATACTTCAAGCGCCTCAACAGCATCACCCGTGATGATCAGCACTTTTTTGCTCATGGATTTCCGCCTCCTTGTCCATTTTTTTCTTTCATTTCTATCATACTGGAAACGAGTGAAAAGGAAAAGTAAAATGATTGGTGGAAAGAGATGAAGCATCAGAAATGAGAGTCGCTATGGTTGCGACAGTAAGGAGGGAAACGGAATGACCATCACCTCATGGCTGGCCGCCTCGCGCCGAACCGTCGTACTGACCGGCGCCGGCATGTCAACGGAAAGCGGGCTGCCCGATTTCCGTTCGCCGCGCACCGGGCTGTGGGCGCGTTTCAATCCGAGCGAACTCGCGACCATCGATGCATTGCATCATCGCCGTGAATCGTTCGTCGAGTTTTACCAATATCGCATTCGCACATTGCAACAGTGCCAACCGCATGACGGACACCGCTTGTTGGCCGATTGGGAGCGGCGCGGGATCGTGCAGACGATTGTGACGCAAAATGTCGATGGCTTTCACCAAGAAGCGGGAAGCCGACGCGTCATCGAACTTCACGGCTCGCTCCGCACCGTCCATTGTCAGCGGTGCGGGCAAACAAAGCCAAGCTTTGTCTATTTGCACGGTGTGTTGACGTGTGAATGCGGCGGAGTTTTGCGCCCGTCGGTCGTGCTGTTTGGCGAGCCGCTGCCGGAGAAAGCCATCGATCAAGCGTGGGAAGCGGCCCGCCAAGCGGACTTGTTCGTTGTGCTCGGCTCCTCTCTGCAGGTATCCCCAGCCAACCAGCTGCCGCTTGTTGCCAAGCGGAGTGGGGCTAAACTCGTGATCATCAATTGGGAGCCGACTGACTTGGACGATCTCGCCGACGCTGTCATTCACGGCCGGAAAATCGGCGAGGTGCTGAACGAGCTGGAGCGGCAGTTGACGGAGGCGGCGGAATGAACAAAGAAACGATGTTGCAAATGGCGCTCGAATCGATCGGCGACCACTCCCGCATCCGCCATTGGCGCCGCGTCTCAGGCGGGGACATCAATGACGCCTATCGCGTCCAAAGCGGCAAGCAAACGTACTTTATCAAAATGCAACGTTTCCCGCCGAGTGGATTTTTCGCTGCCGAACAGATGGGCCTCGAGCTGATCAGGCAAGCACGCGCCATCAACGTTCCGCATACCTTCGGCTTCGGGGAAGCGAACGGCTGGGGCTGGCTCGTCTTGGAATGGGTCGAAGGAACGGAAACGGCGCAGACGGCCGAACAGCTCGGCCGCGGCCTTGCCCGCCTCCATCAATGCCGCGGCCCGGCGTTTGGCCTTGACCGCGATACGTACATCGGGACGCTGCCGCAGCGCAACGGCTGGTACGGCCGCTGGCCCGACTATTACCGCGCCGCCCGCCTTAGACCACAAATGACGCGGGCGGCGGAGAGAGGCCTCCTGCCCGCCAAGCGGCACAAACGTCTCGAATGGCTGCTCGAGCGGCTTGACCAATGGCTTCCGGATGACTGTTTCCCGTCGCTGTTGCACGGCGATTTATGGAGCGGCAACTGGATTCCGGGGCCAGACGGAGTGCCGTATTTGATCGATCCGTCTGTTTTATATGGCCATCATGAGTTTGAGATCGCGTTTACCGAGCTGTTTGGCGGCTTTCCATCCCGATTTTACGACAGCTATCGCGAGCTTATGCCGCTCTCGGCTGATTATCATGACCGAAAACCACTCTACCAGCTGTTTTACTTGCTCGTTCATCTCAATTTATTCGGCGAAACATACGGCAACGCGGTCGACCGCGTGTTAGAACGGTATGCGGGGGAGTAGTTTCTCCTGCTTTCCCCGCGCCATCTTTATTCAGCACGGATCGCTTCGAGCAGCGCATCCCCGCTTTCGCTCACGCGCACATAGGCAAACCGAACATTCTCTTGCTGTGTCATCCCCGTTTTTTCCGGAATGAAATACGATTCAATGCCATACACGACTTGCGGGCCGTGGAACGTGCCGGTGATGATCACATCCCCAGGCTGCGGCGTGTATCCCGGCCTTTTGTTTCCATTCACCATATATACGCCAGCCAAACGATGCACCCCATCCGCTCCTTTTCGCAGCCCAACTTGCACCCGTCCGCTTCCATCAAGCGACGGAATGGTGGAAATATCGTACCGAAGCTGAATATAATCCCCTTGCAGCATGGAACGCGGATCCACCGGCTCAAGCTCCAGCTTTACGACATCACCATATCGCAGCAATCGCTCTTTTTGCCACACGGTATAACCTAAAAATGAAAATTGAGCGATCACGACTATGAGCGTCCACAATGAAACGCGCCGCCCCCAGCGCACTCCCTTGGCCCATGTGAAGCCATTCCGTTTCTCGAGCCACAATGTCCATGCAAGCAACGCCACGCCTGCCGCCAGCAAGCTGATCGATTTATGAAGCAAATTCCAGGCGAACTCGTAATATTTCAGCACGAGATAAAGCGCCGTGTACACCCAAGCGGTCTTCCGCTCCAGTTGCCGACCGCGGAAAAGAAAGAAGGCAAGCGCCAAGACCATGACGATATTCAACGCCACGTACAGTCCATCAGCCGCAAATACATCGGCGCTCGTCGCGATCCCAAGCGCTCCGAACGCCAAGACAAGCGGAGTGAGAAACGGCGTTCCGCGAAAGCGGCCATACGCATACAACCCGCCGTTGACCAAAGCCAAGGTGAGCAACACCGTCCGGCCGTCATCCATCGCCGAACTTAAGGCGATCCCGAAATAGACCGTCAGCGCCGCCGTCGTCAACCGGCGCACTCCGCTGTCTGATGACCGGATGATGCCAATCGCAAGCCCAATGGCATAGAGGAACAGAGCCAGCCGCGAGACCTCCCCCGCCATCGCCACCCCGAGCCCATAACCAACAGCCAGCAGAGTATAACGAACGACCGCATTCCAATGCCGGCCCAATGAGGCGGGAACGACAAATCCAAAGATGGAAATGAAAAAGAGCACATAAGGCGACCATGACTCTGTCCAAAGAAAATACAAGCCAAGCAGGCTTTGGATGGCCAACGCGGAAGCCGCAAGTGTGACAATCGCCTGAAACGCCGCCAAAAACCATTTCCCGGCTTTCGTCTTTGCTGAAAACAGCCCCGTGCGCCGCAATAGCACAACGCCCCCGTACAACACGGCAGCAGCCGCCACGAGCCCAATGAGAAGCAACCATGTTCCATAATGATCAGCGAGCAAGCGAATGTATTGAATGAACAAAAACAGTCCAGCAAACAAACTCGTCAACAACACATACAACCGCTGCTTGGCGATGACAAGAAAATAATAAAGCAACACGGCGAGCAACACGGCATACACGTACGGCCACCATGCGTCGCGTCCATAGGAAAACCCAGTTATGTCCATCACAAGCAGCCAACCTTGCATGGCTAGGTAAGCGAAACAACGGATGAGCGGTGTCCGAGCAAACACAACGAGCGCACCGTTTACGATCACAAATAACGACAGCACGCCAAACGAAGACCATTCCGTCCACTCAATCCGATAAGCGGACGGAAAATAATAAAACCAGCACGCAAGCTGCAACAACACAAGCGCGATCACCGACAGAGCCCGTTCTTTTGTCAGCAGCGCCAACAAAGCGGTTGGCGCAAGCCAGACAAGAAACAGCCAATAACTGTCCGCATGCGAGTTGTACATTTGACCGACCAACGCCAACGCAATGCCAAATGACAACACTCCGCTGATCAACATCCAACGCCCTAAGAAACGACGGCGGCCCCAAAGCGCCGCGCTTGCGATGTAAAACACCGCCATCATGCCGATGCTGATCCCGACTTTCACCTCTCGCTCCATCTCCGGCCAATTGGCGGCAAAAAAATACACCATCCCGGCAATCATGCACAAAAACGCCAACGCATACCCCGTTTTCACGACGCGGGCCGCCATATCGCTTCCTCCCCTTGTGGCTCGAATCTTTCTCTCTATAAAATATGCTGAAAAAGCTGTCTAGAAGACCAGTGAAAACACGCCTCATTCCATCGTATTTTCCTAGTTGCCGCTCACCCTTTAGACTGTTTTCTTTATTGCAGTACAGGACACTATGGTTGGAGATCATTTTTTAAGTGGAAAATGTCCATATCATGCTCTGCCACTTTTTTGATCAAATAGTTGATCGATGACTGTTGCGAAGAGAACTGCCGCGAAGCCATGTCAAGAGCGGCCTGATGCTTATGGAGCATGTTCTCGATATAGCGAAAGTGGCTCCGCATTTCTAGTGTGAGGTTGTCAACTTTTTCTTCGACCCGTTCAACTTTCCCTTCAAGCCGTTGCTGTCCTTCTTTCAATGTTTGCACATCGCCTTTGACCGCGTTCATATCCACCTTTAATGTGCGCACATCCTCCTCAACCCGGTGAAGCCGTTGGTCCAAGCGGGCTTGTCCCTCCTGTAACAACTGCACTTCATCTACCAAACGCGCCTGGCCTTCCTTGAGCACTTGCACCTCGCCTTCGAGGCGCGCTTGCCCTTCCTTGAGTGCTTGCACTTCGCCTTCGAGGCGCGCTTGCCCTTCCTTGAGTGCTTGCACCTCACCTTCGAGGCGCGCTTGCCCTTCCTTGAGCACTTGCACCTCGCCTTCCAAGCGCGCCTGCCCTTCTTGAAGCGCTCGGACATTTCCTTCGATCCGATCAAGCCGCACGTGGATGGGATTGAGCTTTTGGTCAAGCAGTTCGGCCATCATTTGCACGAGTTCGGCTTGCCCCATCGTTTCACCTCCTTTTCCCCATTGTATCATTGTCTCGGTCAACGCGATAGTATAGAAAAAGAGATTTTCTCCCTAATTTCGACAACGGCAAAGCTCAACACAAAGCCGCAAAATTTGCTTTTCACCGCGCGAAATCAAAACAAAAATCGTTTTTTGTCCATGTTCTAAAATCCGCTTCAGCGAGTGAACCTACGGTAAAGAGCCAGGCAGGCTGATACATAGGCAACCCCGAGCAAAAACCCACCAAGCACATCAGATGGATAATGCACTTGCAGACTTAACCTGCTTAAGCCAGTCAACAGGGCAAGCGCTCCAAAAACGCCGTAAATCGCGGCCCGCTCGCCTCGCTTCGTGCGCGTTTGCGCCAAAAAGTACGCCAAAATCAACAAGTAAATCGTCCCGATCATCGCGTGGCCGCTTGGAAAACTAAATCCACCGATTTCAGCATGAGGAGGTCGAGGCCGTCCAATGATATGTTTTAGCCACTCATTGATGCCATATCCCCCGCCAACAGCGGCCACAACCAACACCATTCCGTAGACGTCGCGGCGAAAAAACCATAAACCAATGACAAGCATAATGCTGATGGTGCCAATCGTCTTTCCATTGCCAAGAAACGTAAACGGATCAAGCCAATTCCAATAATCAAACAGACGCAGCCCCTCTTCATCCATTCTCTCTGTCCATCCAGCGGCCACGCCTGTCCAAACAAGCAAAAAAAGGCCAAGACTCATAGCCGCGGTGATCCATAATCGTCGATTCATGTTGAGCATCACTCTCCTTCCATCTCTTTCTTTTCCCTCCAAACGAAAAAAATCCTCCTTAAAAAGCGATGCTTTTTAAGGAGGAGGGGATCACCACGGCAACTTCGTCTCTCCCATCAGGAACCGATCGACTTCACGAGCCGCCCCTCGGCCTTCATGGATGGCCCAGACAATTAAGCTTTGGCCGCGGCGGGCGTCGCCGGCGGCAAACACGCCCTCGATGTTTGTTGTATATTTGCCGTATGGGGCTTTCACTTTGTTGTTGATCGTTTCAACGCCAAACTGCTTCAACAACGGCTGCTCTGGCCCTTCAAACCCGATGGCGATAAACACCAAATCACACGGCCATACTTGTTCCGTCCCCGGAATTTCTTTAAAGATCGCTTTGCCGTTTTCATCAATGATTTTTTCCATTTGAATCGTATGCAGCTCTTTCACGCGGCCGTGCTCGTCGCCTACGATTTTTTTCGTTTGAATGCAATATTGACGCGGGTCTGCCCCAAATTTCGCCTTCGCTTCCTCATACGCATAATCAAGCGTGAAAACGAGCGGATATTGCGGCCAAGGGTTATTGTCTGGGCGCTTGTCCGGCAAAGCCGGGTGTTTGCCGAACTGGACGACGCTTTTGCAGCCTTGGCGCAGCGCGGTCGCCACGCAGTCGGCGCCCGTATCGCCGCCGCCGATCACAATGACATGTTTGTCTTTGGCATCAATAAACTGGCCATCGGCAAAGTTGGAATCCAATAAACTTTTCGTCACGCCCGTCAAATAATCCATCGCAAAATGGACGCCCTCCAGCTCACGGCCTTCAATGGCCAAATCGCGCTGCTTTTGCGCCCCGATGCACAAGACGACGGCGTCGTACTGAGCACGCAGTTCGTCAGCCGTAATATCTTTGCCGACTTCGGTGTTCGTAATAAACGTGATGCCTTCCTCTTCGAGCAGACGCACCCGCCGCTCGACCACTTCTTTTTCCAACTTCATATTCGGAATGCCGTACATCAATAAGCCGCCGATGCGGTCAGCCCGCTCATACACCGTCACCGAATGGCCAGCTTGGTTAAGTTGGTCGGCACAGGCGAGCCCAGCCGGGCCAGAGCCGACGATGGCCACTTTTTTCCCTGTTCTTGTTTTCGGAATGCGCGGTTTCACCCATCCCTCGGCAAACCCTTTATCAATAATAGCCCGTTCAATCCCTTTAATGGCAACCGCCGGGTCGGAAATCGCCACCGTGCATGACCCCTCGCACGGCGCCGGGCAGACGCGGCCGGTGAATTCTGGGAAGTTGTTGGTCTTTAAAAGTCGGTCAAGCGCTTCTTTCCAGCGGCCTCGGTACACCAAATCGTTCCATTCCGGGATCAAGTTGTGCACCGGACACCCCGAAGTCAGGCCGTTTAGCTCCAATCCCATATGACAAAACGGCGTGCCACAGTCCATACAGCGGGCGCCTTGGCGGGCCAGCACGTCTTCGGAAAACGGCTGCGTGTATTCTTTCCAATCATCAAGACGGGAAAGCGGATCGCGCTTTTTCTCTTCCTCGCGTGCATATTCCATAAATCCTGTTGCTTTTCCCACGATGGTTCCCCTCCTTCTTTCCGTACGTATCCTCTCTTCTCTCATGCGGCCTTCCCGCCTGTTGGCCGATCAAAAAGCGGGCCCCGCGAAGCCGCGGAGCCGAAGCGGCGTCGTCACTTCGCGGCCAATCGCAAGCCACAGCGTTACTTCGCCACCGCTTGCAGCTGATGGACGCCGCCGACAGCCGCTTTTTTCTGTTTTGCCACCGTTTCAAACGCCGCCATGACAGCTTCTTCGTGCGAAAGCCCGGACTGTTCGAGCGTTTCGATCGTCTCAATCATCAGTTTGTAATTGCGCGGAATAACTTTGACGAAGCGGCGGACGTAATCGTCCCACTCGTCGAGCACCAATGCAGCCCGCGGGCTTCCTGTATAGCGGTAATGGTTTTCGATCATCCGGCGCACGTCGCGAATTTCTTCCTCGTCTTCGAGCCGCTCAAATGAGACGAGCTCAAGGTTGGCGGTTTGCTTCCAGCTGTCTTCATCGGCAAGAACGTAAGCGATCCCACCGGACATGCCGGCGGCGAAGTTTTTGCCAACCGAACCGAGGATGACAACGCGGCCGCCGGTCATATATTCACAGCCGTGGTCGCCGACGCCTTCGACAACAGCATGGACGCCGCTGTTGCGGACGCAGAACCGCTCCCCAGCGCGGCCGCGAATGTACGCTTCGCCGCTTGTAGCCCCGTAAAACGCCACGTTGCCAATGATGACGTTGTCAGCTGCGGCAAACGGCGCCTCATGCGGCGGACGGACGATCACTTTGCCGCCGGAAAGCCCTTTGCCGACGTAA
This sequence comes from Geobacillus lituanicus, assembly GCF_050994965.1. Lineage (NCBI taxonomy): Bacteria > Bacillati > Bacillota > Bacilli > Caryophanales > Anoxybacillaceae > Geobacillus > Geobacillus lituanicus. The sequence continues at coordinate 1,749,114 of NZ_CP194773.1, read as the reverse complement.
TCATTCGCGTCGCCGACGAGCTCAAGCGTCATCCCTTTCGGCACAAACGCCGCAAAGCTTTGCCCAGCCGATCCGGTGAAATGGAGGCGGATCGTATCATCCGGCAGCCCTTCCTCGCCGTAGCGCTTCGAGATTTCGCTTCCTGTCATCGCCCCGACCGTGCGGTGGACGTTGCGGATGGCGAGGTGAAGTTCGACCGGCTCCTGCCGCTCAAGCGCTGGCTGCACCGCCGGCAAAATTTCTGTATGATCAAGCGTCTCTTCCAAACGATGGTTTTGCCCTTTGATGCAAGTGCGCGGTCCATCGACTTGGTACAGAAGACGCGACAGATCGAGATGTTTCGCTTTCCAATGCGCTTTCGCCCGCTCGCTTACCTTCAAGACATCGACGCGGCCGACCATTTCGTCGATCGTGCGGAAGCCGAGCTCAGCCATAATTTCACGCACTTCTTGGGCGACAAAGTACATGAAGTTGACAACATGTTCCGGCTCACCCGCAAACTTCTTGCGCAATTCCGGATTTTGTGTCGCCACGCCGACTGGACACGTATCCAAATGGCAGACGCGCATCATGACGCAGCCTAAAACGACGAGCGGTGCCGTCGCAAATCCGAATTCTTCGGCCCCAAACAGCGCAGCCATCACAACGTCACGGCCGGTCATCAACTTGCCGTCGGTTTCTAGAACGACGCGGTCTCGCAAACCATTCAACATGAGCGTCTGATGCGTTTCCGCCAATCCAAGCTCCCACGGCAAGCCGGCATGCTTGATGCTCGTTTTCGGCGACGCACCCGTGCCGCCGTCATAGCCGCTGATGACGATGACATCGGCGTTCCCTTTCGCCACGCCAGCCGCGATTGTGCCGACGCCGGCTTTGGCGACGAGCTTGACGCTGATGCGCGCGTCTTTGTTGGCGTTTTTCAAATCGTAAATGAGCTGGGCCAAGTCTTCGATCGAGTAAATGTCATGGTGCGGCGGCGGGGAAATGAGCTCGACTCCCGGCGTTGAGCCGCGCACTTTGCCGACCCACGGATACACTTTATTGGCCGGAAGCTGCCCGCCTTCACCTGGTTTTGCCCCTTGCGCCATTTTGATTTGCAATTCGTCAGCGTTAACCAAATAATGGCTTTTTACGCCAAAACGCCCGGACGCCACTTGTTTAATCGCGCTGCGGCGCCAGTCGCCGTTGTCGTCTTTCACGTAGCGGGCTGGATCTTCGCCGCCCTCGCCGCTGTTGCTTTTTCCGCCGATCCGGTTCATGGCGATCGCCAGCGCCTCATGCGCTTCTTGGCTGATCGAACCGAACGACATGGCCCCTGTTTTAAAGCGGCGGACGATCGATTCAACCGGCTCGACTTCGTCAATCGGCACCGGAGGGCGCTTCGAATCGAAGTCGAACAAGTTGCGCAAAAACGTCAACTGTTCTTCATTGGCCAGTTTCGAATATTGTTTATAGAGGTTGTAATCGTTTTTCCGGCACGCCCATTGCAACAAATGGATCGTCTTCGGGTTGAACGCGTGATGTTCGCCGTTGCGCCGCCATTGCAGCTCGCTGCCTGCATCGAGCACATCGTCTTCATGCCGCGCTCCGAAAGCGGCTTCGTGGCGCATTTTCGCTTCTTTCGCAATTTCCGCAAGCCCGATGCCGCCGATTTGCGACGCCGTGCCGGTGAAGTATTCCTCAATGACATCGTCGCCGATGCCGATCGCTTCAAAAATTTGTGCGCCGCGGTAGCTTTGCACCGTCGAAATGCCCATTTTCGACATCACTTTGACGACGCCGTCAACAGCCGCCTTGATGTACGTTTTCGCTGCTTCCCGGTACGACAAGGCGATGACGCCGTTTTCTGACGCTTGGCGGATCGTCTCGAGCGCCAAGTACGGGTTGATGGCGTCCGCCCCGTAGCCGATGAGCGCCGCAAAATGGTGCACTTCACGCGCTTCGCCGCTTTCGACAAGCAGGCTGACGTTCGTGCGCGTCCCTTTGCGGACAAGGTGTTGATGAAGCCCGCTTACCGCCAGCAACACCGGAATCGCCACATGCGTGTCATCAACGCCGCGGTCGGACAGCACAAGAAGCGCCGCCCCGTTTTCGATCGCTTCATCCGCTTTGGCAAACAGCTCATCAAGCGCCTGTTTCAAATCATCAGTAAACAGCGTCGGCAGCACCGCGCACGCAAATTCCGGGTGTGGATTCGCTTTTAACGCCGCCAGTTCTTCGTTCGTCAACAGCGGCGTCTCAAGGCGAATGCGCCGCGCCGCTTTGGCGTCCGGATGCAAAATATTCCCTTCTTTGCCGAGCAGCGTCATCGTTGACGTGACGACATATTCGCGGATGGCGTCAATCGGCGGATTTGTCACTTGGGCAAACAGCTGCTTGAAGTAGTTGAACAAACTTTGCGGCCGCTCGGACAGCACGGCAAGCGGCGCATCCATGCCCATCGCCCCCGTCGGATCTTTCCCCTCCGTCGCCATCGGCAAAATCGTTTTTTCCACATCTTCAAACGTGTAGCCGAACGCTTTTTGCAGCTTGACAAGCTGCTTCGGCGCTTCGACGTCCTCCGGAATTTCCAGATCGCCAAGCGTGATCATTTGCTCGTTGATCCATTGGCGATATGGCTTTTCATGAGCTATTTCTTCCTTGATTTCCTGGTCAGAGATGATGCGCCCTTGCTCGAGGTCAACCAACAGCATTTTCCCCGGGCTCAGTCGTTCCTTATATAAAATGTTGTTCGGGTCAACATCGATGACGCCGACTTCGGATGAGAAAATAATATAGTCGTCTTTGGTGACATAATAGCGGGCCGGACGCAAACCGTTCCGGTCCAAAATGGCGCCGATTTGCTTGCCGTCGGTGAACGAAATCGCCGTCGGTCCGTCCCACGGCTCCATGAGACAGCTGTGGTACTCGTAAAACGCCTTTTTCGCCCCGTCCATCTGCTCATCCCAAAACCACGGTTCCGGAATGAGCATCATCGCGACATGGGCCGGCTTCCGGCCAGCGAGAACGAAAAATTCAAACGCATTGTCCAAAATCGACGAGTCGCTGCCGTTCGTATCCAAAATCGGCACGACTTTTTCCAAATCCGCGCCGAACGCTTCGGACACAAATTGTTTCTCGCGCGCCGCCATCCAGTTGACGTTGCCGCGCAGCGTGTTGATCTCACCGTTATGGATCAAGTAGCGGTTCGGATGGGCCCGCTCCCAGCTCGGAAACGTGTTCGTGCTGAAGCGCGAGTGCACGAGAGCAAACGCCGAACGGAACCGTTCATCTTGCAAATCCAAATAAAACGCATCGATTTGTTCCGGCGTCAAAAGCCCTTTATACACAATCGTTCGGCTCGAGAAGCTCGCTACATAGCACTCGTTGTGTTCCACACATTTTTCGAATTGTTTGCGGATCACATACAGCTTCCGTTCAAACGCCAACTCATCAGCCACGTCATCACTTGCCGCGACAAACACTTGACGGACGAACGGCTTGCTTTGCCGCGCCAGTTTGCCAAGCTTGTCGTTGTCAACGGGCACGGTCCGCCAACCGAGCAGGCGTTGCCCCTCTTTCGCAACGATTTCATTGAATTTCGCTTCGTAATACGCCCGCTTCTCTTCCTGTTCCGGCAAAAAGAACATTCCGACCCCGTAGCGCCCTTTTTCCGGCAAGTTCATCCCACCGCACACCGCTTGAAAGTACTCATGCGGAATTTGCGTCATAATGCCCGCGCCATCGCCTGTTTCCGGATCGCTCCCTTGTCCGCCGCGGTGTTCAAGCTGGCGAAGCATATGGAGCGCTTTTTCGATAATGTCATGTGACGGTTTTCCTTTCAAATGAGCATAAAACCCGATCCCGCATGCATCATGTTCAAATTCCGGGCGATACAGCCCTTGTGCTTCCGGTAATCCGTAGTGTTTCATGCTGCCTTCCCCTCCCGTTCCGAATTGTCTGTAATATTCATTGTAGTTTTCAAAATTAATATAAACAATATATAATTTAGATAAAATCCATCTCTTTTTGCGATCAATCAAAAGGAGGGAGAAAAATGGAGCTGCGGCAACTGCAATATTTCGTGGAAGTCGCCCGGCGCGAACACGTCTCCGAAGCCGCCGACGCCCTCCATGTCGCGCAGTCGGCGATCAGCCGGCAAATTGCCAACCTCGAAGCGGAGCTTGGCGTGCAGCTGTTTGAACGGGAAGGGCGAAACGTGAAGCTCACCCCGATCGGCCGCCATTTTTTGCCGCACGCCGAAGCGGTGTTAAAGGCGGTCGAGGATGCAAAGCAACAAATCGAAGAGTATTTGGACCCGGAACGCGGAACGATTAAAATCGGGTTTCCAACAAGCCTGGCAAGCCACATGATGCCGATGGTCATCTCCGCCTTTAAAGCGGAGCACCCAAACGTCTCGTTCCATCTCCGCCAAGGGTCGTACTATTATTTAATCGAAGCGGTGAAAAAACGGGAGATCGACCTTGCCTTTCTCGGACCGATTCCGGTTCGTGAAATCGGCATTAAAGGAGAAATTTTGTTTTCCGAACCGTTTGCCGCCCTCCTGCCGAACAGCCATCCGCTCGCCCGCCGCGACCGGATCGTATTGAACGAACTGCGCCATGATCCATTTGTAACGTTTCCAAAAGGATACATTTTGCATCAAATCATTATTGACGCTTGCCACCAAGCCGGATTTTCGCCCAACATTTCATCGGAAGGCGAAGATCTCGATGCCATTAAAGGGCTTGTCTCCGCTGGCATCGGCGTGACCCTCCTGCCGGAAAGCGCCTTGTCGGAAAGCCTTCTTCGCTACGCCGCCAAAGTGCCAATCGAGATGCCGCAAGTAAAGCGCAACGTCGGCATTATCATTTCCGACCACCACGAACTCGCTCCGTCGGTGAAAGTGTTTTACCGGTTTGTGAAAGACTTTTTCGCGGAGCTCGAGCGGTATCAATTGCGGGGGTGAACGCTCCCCCGCCTACGCTCACGTCGAAAAACGGATTCGAGATCACAAAAAAAAAAAAGACGCAGGTGCTTCCCCCTGCGTCTTTCCTTTCTTCTTCTGCACACTTCCCCTTTCCGTCGCCTTCACTCATCAAGGATCATTCAAAAAGAAGATGTGGAGAGCACCAAGTTCGGACGCTGCTTCCGTTCGATTGCGTCCGAACGTCATCCTAACCGCACGACCGTCCGGCCGCGCAGCTCGCCGCGCAAAATGCGCTCAAGCGCTTGCGGCAATTCAGCGAGCGAAATCTCTTGAGCAATCCGCTCCAAATCCGGCTTTAAGTCGCCAGCGAGCCGCTCCCAAATGCGGAGGCGCACATCCATTGGACAATAGACGGAATCAACGCCAAGCAAGCTGACGCCGCGCAAAATGAATGGATGGACGGTTGTCGGCACCTCGACGCCGCCTGTCAACCCACTCACCGCCACCGCTCCGCCGTAGCGGATGCGGCTTAACACCGTCGCCAGCGTCCGGCCGCCGACCGGGTCGACCGCCGCGGCCCAGCGCTGCTTATCAAGCGGACGAATGCGTTCAGCCGTGACGTCTTCGCGCGTCAACACTTCCTTGGCGCCGAGGGCGCGCAAATAGTCGTGCTCCGCCGTTTTGCCTGTGCTCGCTTCCACCGTATAGCCGCGCTTGGCGAGCATCGACACGGCCAGACTCCCGACGCCGCCCGTCGCCCCCGTGACAAGCACCGGTCCGCGTTCCGGCGTCAACCCATGCTCCTCAAGACGGTGAATGGACAGCGCCGCTGTAAACCCAGCCGTCCCAATCGCCATCGCTTCTTTCAACGTCAACCCTTTTGGCAGCGGCACGAGCCAATCGCCGTGCAGGCGAGCATATTCACTGTAGCCCCCGAAATGCGTCACACCGATTTCATATCCGGTCGCGATCACCTCGTCCCCTTCGCGGAAGCGCGGATGGTGCGACGAAACAACCACCCCGGCCAAATCAATTCCCGGCACGAACGGATACGTTTTCACAATTTTACCATCCGGAATGGACGCCAATCCATCTTTGTAATTGACGCTCGAATAATGGACGCGGACAAGGACGTCGCCTTCCGGCAAATCATCTATGGACATCGTCTGCACACCAGCGGTAAATTCTGTTTCGGTTTTGTTGACAACGAACGCTTGAAATGCGGACATCATTCCTCTCCCTTTCTTCATGCATTCTCTCTCATGTCATTCGACAACCAAACGCCAGATTCCTTTCTGAACCAAGAAAACCCTCGCTTCCGGTTGTGAGCGTAGGCGGGTGATGAATAAATGTCTCATGAAAGTCCTTCCTACACTTCCTTGACTTCTTTATGTTAAACTGTAAACAAACATATCTTTAAGATGAAAGAAGACCCGTGGTGCTAGTTGAGTCTTAACGCTCAACTAGCACCACGGGTGTCCTCTAAATCATTTTTATTAACCACTAATGTAGTTGTTGACTCTGTTTCATAAATTTTTGATTTGGCGACAATTTTAGTCCCGACACCATACATTCCGAATAATGTTATCAAAAAGAGGGACATTACTCCTATAAATTTCCTGTTCATATTTGAATTCCTCCCACGAGGGCGATGCCTTTTTGCAGGAAGCTGCTATTTTCCCTTGTCAATCCTGCCCCCAACCTTATCTACGCTTGGCATACAAAATGACAATTTTTCGAACTTTCCACAACATCTATTATATCGACAACGACTACGTTATATACTGACATTGAGAATGATTTCACAAGTTAGGAGGACTTAAATAATGATCGTCCACGAACTGACAGACATCGAACATCTATTCACTGAACAATTGCAGGAAGGCTACTACGTGATTCGCGAAACATACCAAAACGTACTCGTGGAGCCGGAAGACGGCGACACCATCCGACAAGTGGACGCTGGAACGGAAGAAGTCGTCACCATCGTATTTGATCCCGGCGACGAATACTCCCTCATTTGCCTTGACACCTACACGTTCGCCGACGGCATCCCGTCTTTAGCGGAGCTCAAAGAAACGATTGCCGCGGAGTACGACGTCTTTGTCAACGACCGTTGGGCTGCGGCGTCATTGTAAAAAGCGCCTGAAACGACGGACATCAGGGACTCGGAACATAGACGCAACGCCTGTTTTACCAAAGCGCTTTTCATCAGCCAAATCGAAAAGCAGCCCGTCCACCTAGCGAGCGGGCTGCTTCGATTTCTTCTCGAACCGAAACACGCGAAAGCCAATATCAAGCTCTGTCTTTCCCGTTTCACGGACGATTTTCTCCCCCGCGCGGCGGATGCGCTCGCGGCCAATGTCGCAAATCGTCCGAAACCCCGCCCGATACGCCTCGGACGTTTCCGCAAGCGGCTCGGGAAGCTGCACCATGAGAAACGACCGCCGGCCGCCGTCTTCAGCGTTTTGCTGCATGACGGCATGGGCTGTTGTCGCCGAGCCGGAAAAAAAGTCGAGGATGATGTCATTGTCCTTCGTTGTCAACGCCACCATGCGCTGAATGAGCTTCACCGGCTTCGGGTAATCCATCACCGCCAGCCCATCGAACAGCTCCTTCAGCTCTTTTTTCGCCTCCTGCGAATGGGACACCTCATCATGCGTCCAAATCGTAAGCGGTGTCACCGTCGGCTTCACTTCGCTTAAAAACCGCTTCAGGCGCGGCACCCCGTTGCCGTCTTTGCCAAACCAAATGCGGTTGTCCGCCGCCAGCTCGGCGAAGCGCTCCTTTGTCACCCGCCAACAATACCCGTTCGGCGGCGAAACGACCCGGCCGCCTGGCGTCACGATGTCATAAATTTTTTCCGGAATCGGCGGACCGACCGACAAATCGCCTGACGTCCACGGCCCGCGCGGGTCGTTGTCCGGATTGGCATACCGCCCGTCCGCTTCCGGATGGCGCGGCAAGCCGTACCAAGCTAAACGGTCGATATTTTTCGCGTAACAGAGGATGAAGTCATGGTTGCGCGAAGCGAACTTGTTCATGTTCACAGGCGAAAACGACCGCTGCCAAATGAACGTGGCGACAAAATTTCGCTCGCCAAACAGTTCATCGCACATCTTTTTCAAATTCGCCTGTTCTGTATCATCAATGGAAATAAACATCGCCCCTGTCTCCGCCAACAGCTCCCGCGCCACCAAAAGGCGCGGGTACATCATGTTGAGCCAGCCGGCATGAGCGCGCGCTTCTTCCTGGATTCCGCTAGGAACAACGGCTTTCCCCTTGCGCCAATTGTCTTTGTACGTGAGCACTTTTCCTGTATTGTACGGCGGATCGATGTAAATCATTTGAATGGTTCCCGCATGCGACGTCCGCAGCAGTTTTAATACTTCTAAATTGTCTCCTTCAATATACCAATTGTTCGTCGTCTCCCACTGCTTGCTCGCTGCCTGGTCCGGCCGCAATACTCCGGACGCAGGCGTTTCAGCGAGCCGCCTCGCCTCTGCCTTCCCCGGCCACATGAACTCATATGCTTCCTGCCGTTTGTGACCGCCAAGCACCCTCTTCAGCCACTCCCAATCGATGCCCCCATCCACAACCGCTTCCGGAAAGAGCTTTTTGATCGCCTCAAGCCTTGCATCCGACACCGATCTTCTCCCGCCGGCATTTGCCATGGCACGCCCCCTCTCTTCCCGCGCATTCTCAGCGCAGTGTTTCTTATCGACGAATCTTATTTCCATTATTTCGCCATGGCTCGGCGGTTTCCTTCCTTAATTTTCTTATCAACTATTCACCGTTCGTACATCAATCCCCATTCCGTCCCCCACGCCCCCCTCTTCCGAACCGTGCGCGGCTGCGCTCAGCATGGAAACAAAACGAGCCAACAAACGGAGAAGGAGGCATGGCGGATGGTGACTGCTTATGCGGTTTTTGAGTAAGAAAATGGGGGATTCTCGGATGCATCAAAGAATTTCTCAAGTTGAACAGCGCCTTGATTCATCCTTTTTTCCTGTCAAACTCAGCAGCTTCATAGAGTGTCCATGTTTTCCATCTTCGGACGACTGACTCGGTACATTTGCAGCGCAACACCATCGACCATAAACGTTTGCGCTTCCCCATGACGTAAAGCGTACTGCTCAAGCCCAACCATAAAGTTGACTCCTTCACGGTATTCCTCGTTGCCGATCACCTGAAGCGGCGGCGACATGAGTTGGCGCGAGAGGAAGAGGATCGCCTTTTTCCGCGCCCGCGTGAGCGACACGTTGAGGCGGTTCAAACTGTAGATGAACTCCCCTTCCATCACAGCCAGTTCCGGATCGGCGACGCCGTAGCTAATGATCGCCGCATCCGCCTCTTGCCCTTGCATTTTATCAACCGTATCGACGAAAAACGGCGGGCGCAATTCTTGGCGTTCAAGCTCACGGCGAATGGCGCGGATTTGCGCCCGATGCGGCGAGATGATAAACAGCCCGTGGCGCCAAAACGCTTGGTCGCCTTCTGATGAGTCATCGTACCGTTTCCCCTCGCTGTCGAGAAGCCGTTCCCGCAACACCTTCGCGATGCTCGCCACCCAGCGCGCTTCCGCCTCGTTTTCTTGGGCACCGTACACGCCGTCATACGTGCAGACGACAAGCGGATAGTCAGGGTCGATCGCTGCTTCCACCCATTCATCGGCAGTTGGGGCATCGGCGAGCGCCAACGTTTGTTCGGCAATCTGGCGGGTGAACGCGGTATACTGGGAGCTGTAAATCCGCTCGGCCGGGTAGCGGCAAAGCGCCTCATTCATACGGAAATTGTCCGTCAATTGGCGGGTATACCGCTTCTCCACATCCGCGTCAAACAACAGGCGGAAAATCGAGTCGAACAAGTGCGGCTCCCCTTCCGCGGCCGCATACGTCCCTTGAATGATTGGCGGCAACTGGAAATGGTCGCCGACGATAAGCAGCCTGCCTGCTTTTTTGACATGGCGCAGCGCCAACAGTGAATCGGCCACGCGGATTTGCGACGCCTCATCAAGGACGACGACGTCAAACCCTTCTATATAGCCTTTTTCGTATGCCCTTTGAATGCCGTACAGCGTGGCGCCAAGCACCCGATGGCCGCCGCTGCCAAACCATCCGAGAAGGTCACGGTCCGCCATCTCGGCGATTCCTTTGGCGTTTTCCGTCTGAATCTCACCAAGTTTCGCGATATGGACGCTGCGCCGCGGCGCAAGCTCCTGAATTTTGCGCAGAACGTTTTCGATCGCCGCATGGGTGAAACCCGAAACAAGAATGGCAAGCCTTCGCCCCTGCTTTTCGTAAATCGGCATAAGCAGCCGAAGAGCGACGGCAATAAAATGCGTTTTCCCGGTGCCAGGCGGCCCCCAGACGAGTGTCAACGTATGGCGGAGAAAGTGGAGAAACGCCTGGCGCTGGCTTTTCGTCAGCCCGCTTTGGCGAAGGAGCGCCTTCACCTCCTCTACATCCCAGTTGGGACGAAACATTTTCCGATAGCGAATCGGATCGCGAATCAAGTCCAAGATGCGATGATTGTCCTTATCCAACTGTTGCAACGCCTGCAAGACGCGCCGGGTGGTAAAATCGGCATGCCGGATCGACAGCCGATACTCCTCTCCTTCCACAAGCGGGAACCGGTCGAGCCATTTGGGCAACTCGAGCTCGAGTTCAGCTGTCTTGCCATCATCTTCGATGGCGCGAATGCGGGTAAAGTACAAATTGGCCCATTGGGGCGGCTTCCATTCGCTGGAATACTTATAATCTGGAAACGCCTGTTGCGCCTTTTCCCCTTCCTCATTGCACTCCGTCAAAATCCAGCTCGCCTTTTGATCGATCGCTTCAAGCGCCTGCCGGTTGTTCAATCGGAACCGATCGCCGCCAAGGTACGTGACATGAAGCGTCACTCCGTTCTCAAGCCGCTCCGAAAGCGGGAGCAGGCGGCTTCGGCGAATTTCTAAGTAGTTTAATAGCGCCTCGTAGCGCGCCATAAACGCCAGCTTGGACACAAGCGGATCACGGTAATCAGCCAGATCGGGAAAAGCAAATTTTTCCGGCCAGACCATAAGTGGCGAAGGATGGACGCTCTCGGCCCACGCACGGATTCCTTGAATGATGCTGTGAGCGGCCCAAAGGCGGCGGCTCAGCTCCTTCTCGACCGCTTTTCGTTTTTCCTCGTCCCCTGTTTGCCAGGCGTCGTGCAGCACATCCAGTTTCATGGCGTTTGTCAAACGAAATGAAAAACGCTCACTCGCCGAGTACAGAAACGGCGAATCATGGTAGGCCGCAATATATCGCGACAAGTCTTCAAGACGGTACGCGACATGCGCCGGCAAGGCGAACAGCTGGCTCACAGCCGTTGTCAGCACAACGACAGGAAGCGGAACCATTTCGCTTGGGTGGTCGCTGGCACTTGCTAGTGAGCTGCTATGAAAATACGACAGCAGCCGAACAGCTTTTTCGTTATAGTCTGGATCGAACAAAAGCTCTTGAAGCAACTGTTGCACATTGTCCCATTCATAGTTGTCGACGACATACGCCTGCACGGACTTTTGCGCCCGCCACTCTCGCTCCCGGTTGTAATCGTGCACCGTATGAAGCAGGCGGTCCAGCGCATCGGCCAGCTTTCGGCCAACCTCGTCGCATTCCTCAAACGAACCGGCGATAACATGATGCATTTCCGATCCCGTTCCAAACACGTCTGTTCCACCAACACGGTACAACGATGCCGCCGCGATCTTGCCCGTCAGTGGATCGCGTTGCGCGGTGAGAATCAGACGGATGTCTTCCCATATCAGCATATGCGTCACCGCCTGGTCATACGGAACGACCTTTTCCTCCGCAATCGCCTCAAGCTGCGCTTCAAGCCGCCGAAGTTGACGCGCCAATCCAGCGTTTTGTTTTAGGACGTGTCTCGTTTCTTGACGCTCAAGAAGTTGGCGAAACTCATCGATCGTCTCCGGAAGCTGCCGCTCGCGGATAAAGCGGGACGCATGACTCGATAAGTACGGAACGAGGGAAATATGCGACTGTTTCCGCGCTTTGTCGAAACAGTAATCATAGAACGGGCACCATTCACAGCGATAATCCAAATGCCAAAACAGCTCATCAAGTTGCTTCCCAACCAGCGCCGTCAATTCGCCAGCCAAAAACTGTTCGAGATACGGGAGCAACTGGCTGATATCCGCTGCTTGCGGCTGCTCGGTTTTGTACGTCCATATCCCGGCTTCGCGCAAATCGACGCTGCCCTTAACACCGTGCTCCTCTAACACCGAGGACAACATCAACGCGTACAGCGCCGTTTGCACGCGGTGGGAAATCTTTAACACATCTGATGATTTGATGTCGATGATGCGGAACACAAAGCCGTTTTGCCCCGGAATACACTCAATCAAATCCGGACGACACGCCGCAAACCGGATCATCGTTGTGTCCAGTCCGTACCGCTCGTAAAAGCGCGGCGGCGCGATCAATGTCGGCTGGTATAAATAGCGCTTGCTCGGCTGCTTCAGCTCGCGGATCGTCTCCTCTCCATCCAAATAGCAGTGGGAAATCGGTGCGCCAGGCTCTCGCTTCCCCATCTGCACTTGGCCGGCCAAATAGGTCGTAATCACTTCCTCTTCCCACTCAACCCCTCGGCGCAGCACGCTCTCATGAACCGCAGGCTGCTCAAACAGCTCTTCCGGCACATCGAGCTCGCCGCGCCGCTCTTTCGCCAACGACTGAAAATAAAAATTCCGCTCGCACTCATGATAAAAATAGCTTGCGATTTTGGCAGGAGAAACGTAAAGCATACATCGATCCCTTTCTAAAACGTACTGGCCGATGCCCGCACTGAGATTTGTCAGTTTGTTTATCCATTGTATCATATGTTTGTACGCTTTCCTATATACACCATTCCTGCTTGTCTAACAAGAACATATGTGCTATAATGAAGGAAATTAAGATGAAAGAGGGGCCAACATGAGCGAAGAGATCCTCTTGCAACTGTTCGACCGGCTCGGTCATATCGAAAACACGTTGCATCTCCTCGTCGAAAGCCACAAACGGCTGGAAGCGGAACAACAAGAAATGCGAAAAGAGCAGCAGGAGATCCGAAGAGAACAACAAGAAATACGGAAAGAGCAGCAGGAGATCCGAAGAGAACAGCAAGAAATGCGCAAAGAGCAGCAGGAGATCCGAAGAGAACAGCAAGAAATGCGCAAAGAGCAGCAGGAGATCCGAAGAGAACAACAAGAAATGCGAAAAGAGCAGCAGGAGATCCGAAGAGAACAACAAGAAATGCGAAAAGAACAGGAAGAATTCCGACGGATCCAGCAAGCTCTCCTTGAAGGCCAAAAGCGGTTGGAAGAAGAACAAGCCCATATCAAAGCCGGCCAAAAAGAGCTGTATGACTTGATGTCTGCCCTGCTTCACCGCCAGGATGAAACCGACGCCGCACTCGACGCCCTCGCGATGGACGTGCACAAACTTCACGGTGAAGTTTCTTCCATCCACCAAAGACTCGACTCCTTAGAGAAAAAAGTCGATTCCCATGCCCAATCATTCAATGAACAGCTGAACAACATCAAACTTGACATCACCTTCCTCTCGAACAAAGTCATCGAACACGAACGGGAAATCTACAAAATTAAGAATATCATTTTATGACGATAAAGCAGGCGGGCCGCCTAAGCCCGCCTGTCCTTTTATTTCAATCCTTCTTCCACCTGTTTGATCATTTCCGACACCGACGTCAATCCGCCGCCTGAGAGATACCAATAATTTGGATCCAAGTAGACAATGTGGCCGTTTTGATATGCTTTCGTCTTTTTCACAAGTGCATTTTCAATCGTTTGCTTCGCTGTCGGCTTTCCTTCTACAACGGCGTCGCGGTCAATGACAAACAAGTAATCCGGGTTTTTCTTGGCAATGTACTCAAATGATACGCTTTGTCCATGAGGATTCGTCACTTTCAAATTCGGGTCTGCGGCTGGCACGCCGAGCACATCATGGATGAGCCCAAAGCGCGAACCTTTGCCGTACGCACTCACTTTCCCACCGGTCGTCAAAATGATCAGCGCTTTTTTGTCTGCAGCCTTTGTCTTCACTTCTTCGATTTGTTTTTCAATATTGGCCAGTTCCTCATCTACTTCTTTTTCTTTGCCAAACATTTGCCCGATCAGCTTCATATTGTTTGTAAATGAATCCCAATAATGTTGAGTGTCAATCCCTATATACACGGTTGGGCCAATCTCTTTCAACTTGTCATACAAATTTGCTTGACGACCGGAAATAAAAATGACATCCGGCTTGATTTCGCTCAATTTTTCAAAATCCGGCTCCTTCAAGCTGCCGACGTTTTGGTAGTCGCTGCTTTTATATTTCTCCAAGTATTTCGGCACGTTCATCTGCGGCAAAGCTGTCACCTTCACCCCTAGTTTATCAAGGGTGTCCAGCACTCCAAAATCAAAGACAACCACTTTCTCTGGATTTTTCTTGACTTTCGCCTCTCCAAGCTGGTGCTTGATCGTCATTTCCTCGGCCTGTTCCGTTTTCTTCTCGTCATTCTTCCCACTCGCTCCGTTGCTTGTATTCTCCTTATTGCCGCAAGCAGCCAGTACGACAAGAAGCAAAGCAACCACTACCATCAGCCAACGCTGTTTCATTGGCTATACCCCCCTTTGGAAATTCAAATTATATGTTGACGGCTTTCGTATTCACTCGACAAAGGGCGCCCTTTCTTGCCGATGTCAACATGAAAGCCGGCTCAACCATTTTTTACTTAATTGGAATCTTCTTCATATACTTGACTTTGATCGCGTCTCCCCGTCCCATGTTTGAATCCGAGACGGAGCTCTTCACCAAGCATGCCCATAGGCTTCCACAGCCCGCTTTTTCACTAGTCAAGATGGACGCTTTCTCATGGAAAATTGCTAAAAATACACACAGATGCGCCGATTTTCAATCGTCTGCACGCGCACATCCAAATCATAAATGCCGCGAAGCACTTCATTGCGCATGATCGATGAAACATCCCCTTCACAGACGACCGCTCCATCTTTTAACGCGACCATATAATCGGAGTAACAGGAGGCAAAGTTAATATCGTGCATCACCATCACGATCGTTTTGCCAAGCTCATCGACCAGCTTGCGCAACACTTTCATCATTTGCACGGCGTGTTTCATATCCAAATTGTTCAACGGCTCGTCCAAGAAAATATAATCCGTATCTTGCGCCAACACCATCGCGATATAAGCTCTCTGCCGCTGTCCGCCGCTCAACTCGTCCATATAGCGGTCTTGCAATGGCTCCAACTCCATATAGCGGATCGCCTCACGCACATAGTCGCGATCTTGGCGCGTCAAGCGGCCGCGCGAATACGGAAAGCGGCCGAACGACACCAATTCGTGTACCGTCAAGCGAGCCGCAATGTGGTTGGATTGCTTCAAAATGGAAATTTTTTTCGCCAACTCTTCTGTCCGATAACGAGCAATTTCCTTTCCTTCAATCCAGATTTCTCCGCCATCTTTTGGAATTAAGCGGCTCATCATGGACAAAAGCGTGCTTTTCCCCGCCCCGTTCGGGCCAATGAGCGATGTGAGCTTGCGGCGTGGAACAGATAAAGATACACGGTCAATCACGGTCTTCCCACCGTATCGCTTCAATACTTGTTTCACCTCTACCATGCTTTTCGCTCCTTTAACAAAAGGTATAGAAAATAGATGCCTCCGACCATGTTGACAATGACAGACAACGTCGTCGAAAAGGTGAACACTCGCTCGACTACCAGCTGGCCGCCAACGAGGGCGATGATGCCGAACAGCGCCGCTCCTGCAAGCAAATAACGATGTTCATACGTTTGAAAAAACGCATACGCCACATTGGCGACTATCAATCCGAAAAACATGATGGGACCAACAAGCGCGGTCGAAACCGACACCAACACCGCCACAATCATCAGCAGCCGTTTGACGACCGTTTCATACGCCACGCCTAAATTGATCGCATGATCTTTGCCGAGCGACAGCACGTCCAACTCGTGAAGATGACGGTATGTATACAATGTCGCAGCCGCAATGAGCAGGCCTGCCGGCCAAAGCAAGTCTGTTTTTATATTGTTGATGCTCGCAAACATTCGATCTTGAATGATGGAAAATTCATTTGGGTCAATCAAATATTGCATGAAAGACGTCAAACTTTGGAAAAACGTACCGAGAATCATCCCAACAAGCAAGATGAAATATAAATTTTGCCCTTCACGGCGAAACAAAAACGAATACAATAAAACTGAAAAACCGATCATCGACCCAGCAGACAAGAGAAAGTGCAAGGTGTTGCCCATCATGGTCAACGTCGTCGAACCGAACAAAAACACCACAGCAGTTTGTACAAGCATATAAACGGAATCAAGCCCAATAATGCTTGGAGTTAAAATACGATTATTGGTCATTGTCTGAAATAAGACGGTCGAAACCGCCCCCGCCCAACCGACAAGCACCATCGCGACAATCTTTTCGCTCCGCGAGCGCAACACATAGTCAAAATCCCCTCGCAAGTGTGCAAACAAAAATAGCACGATCAATCCGAGCGCCAATACCACGAGCACAACCACTTTCATCCGATTAGACATACTGCTTCGTTCTCCTTACGAGCAAATATAAAAAGACACCGCTTCCGATTACTCCAACCGTCAAGCCGATCGGAATTTCGTATGGATAAATGGCGACTCGGCCAAATACATCGCAAATCAGCACAAACAAAGCGCCAAATATGGCTGTCAACGGCAATACTTTGCGCAAATGATCCCCATAATACATCGTGACGATGTTCGGAACGATCAGCCCTAAAAACGGCAGCGTCCCAACCGTCAACACCTCAACAGCAGAAACAACAGCGACAATGAGGAGACCAGTGTAGACAATCGAACGGTAGCGAACCCCTAAGTTCGTCGCCATCTCCTCCCCCATGCCGGCGATCGTAAACCGATTGGCGTATACATAAGCGATTGCCATGAGCGGAACGCTCACATACAGCATTTCATAACGTCCTTGCATCATAACGGAAAAATCGCCGTGCATCCATGCGGACATCGATTGAATCAAATCATATTTATAAGCCAAAAACGTCGTGACAGAACCGACAATATTGCCAAACATCAAGCCGATGAGCGGAATAAAGATCGAATCTTTATACTTCACACGATCCAAAACCGTCATAAACAGCAGCGTCCCCACAAACGCAAACACAACGGCAATAGCCGCCTTCACAAGCGGCCCTGCGGCAGCGAATGCAATCATGGACACCAACAGGCCAAGCCGCGCCCAATCCATCGTTCCCGCCGTCGTCGGCGACACAAATCGGTTTTGGCTCAACTGCTGCATGATCAAGCCGCAAATGCTCACGCTTGACCCGGCGATCAGAATGCTGATGAGCCTCGGCAAGCGACTGATCAAAAACACTTCCCACGCCTCACGGTCGCCGGCAAACAGCTCGCGAGGCGATAAATCATGCACCCCGACAAACAATGATGCCGCAGCCAAAACAACAAGAAGCACCATCCATTTTTTCATGTTTTCTCATCCTGTCTCCCGTTCTATCCCATCATACAAGTCGAATGACGATGCCATGTCCAGACACAATTGCTTTACAGGTGCAATTATGATATTGATTATCTTTCCTAATTAAAAAGATAAATTCTGCTTGTGTTGAGAAGCAACCAGCACCGCCAAGATAGCTGGCATCTCCTCAATCGCTGTTCTTTTCAAGTCAAGCCATTCTGTCCGCATGCGGCCACCACATCTCACTCCATTCTTTTGAAAACCATGCTCCTGCCCAAACCCTAAAAAGAGAGGGATTATCATTTTCACATTTCATATTTTAATTGATAAAAATTATCATTGTCAATATTTTTCATCATTTTTTTGTAAGCAAACCGTTTGCTCGCCGACAATCGCCTTCACCAATGGCTTGACGCTAAAAAAAAGCGCCCTGCCTAAACGGCAGCGCACTTTGCTCCATTTCTTATCCTTTGACCAACACCGTTTTCATCGCCGTGAAAAACTCGATGGCTGCCCGCCCTTGCTCACGCGAATGGGAGCTGGACTGCTTCATCCCGCCAAACGGCGCTTGCAGTTCGACTCCTGCGCTTTCTTCATTAATCCGGACGAGCCCGGCCTCGATGTCTTGGATGAACGCGAGCATCTTGCCGATATTTTGCGTGAAAATCGAGGCGCTCAATCCAAACGGTGTGTCATTGGCGAGAGAAAGCGCTTCTTCCAGCGAATCCACTTTGATTAACGCCAACACCGGCCCGAAAATTTCCTCGCGAGCGATCGTCATGTCGGGCGACACGTTTTCAAAGATGGTCGGCTGCACATAAAACCCTTTTGCCCGTTCCCCATCCGTCAAACGTTGGCCTCCGTAAACGAGCGTCGCCCCTTCTTCGATTCCTCCGCGCGGAACAAATACTCTCCGCGTTTCGGGCCGGATAACTTCCGCCATGCCGCCTGCGCCCGCCGCGCCGCCTCCACCGCGGCGTTTACATCTTCCGCACTAGACTCTTGGACATAGCCGACAATGTCATCGATATTGGCTGGGTTAAGGCTGGCTTCGATTTTTCCAGTGGAGGAATGAATCCATTCGCCATTGATGTAATTCAAGTATGTTTGTTTTTCTGTTCCCATCTTCATAATATCTTCTCCCCCTTTCCATTCACGTGATCGCTGCATACGATCTTGGAAAAAATGTTTGCCCCTGGTCATGATCTGAAAAATACAAGTTCATAACACTACTATAATATAGTTGAAATATTTTGTGAATTATATAAGTTGCAACTTTTTTACATAGCATTGTTCGCTCTTTTTGTCACCGTGCCAGCTTTTCAAGTGATAAAGATAGGACATGGAGATCGGAAATCCTTTATTACAACCTAATATTGATTGAATGCGGCTACAATGAACAAAACACCGAAGCCATTGCATGAAAGCAACAAAAAACCAACCTCCCCTAAACAAGGAGAGGCTGGTTTCCATTTCACCCTGACCACTTTAATCATGAAAATTCGTCCCATCCGTCACTTCTTTGACGATGCCGGCGCGGATGACGAAGTCGCCGAAATGTTCACCGTCAAGACGCTCTTTCGCATAGCGGGATAGGAGGACGCGCAGTTCGCGCAAAATTTCTTCTTCGCCGATGTTTTCGCGGTACAGTTTGCCAAGGCGCGTGCCGTTGAACGCGGCTCCAAGGTACATGTTGTATTTTCCGACCGCTTTGCCGACGAAGGCGATTTCCGCGAGCACGTGGCGGGCGCAGCCGTTCGGACAGCCCGTCATGCGGATCGTGATTTCTTCGTCGCGCAAACCGTTTTCGTCGATAATCTCCTCGATTTTATCAAGCAGCTTCGGCAAGTAGCGCTCCGCTTCCGCCATCGCCAAGCCGCACGTCGGCAAGGCGACACAGGCGAGCGCGTTGCGGCGCAAGGCGGTGTACCGGCGGCCATCGGTCAAGCCGTATTCGGCGATGAGCGCCTCGATTTCCGGCTTTTTCTCGCTCGTGACGTTAGCGATGACCAAGTTTTGGTTTGGCGTCAGCCGGAAATCTCCCGTATGGACTTTCGCGATTTCGCGCAGGCCGGTCATCAGCTTGTAATCGTCGTAGTCTTTGACGCGTCCGCCTTCGACAAAGAGTGTGAAGTGCCATGTCCCATTGACGCCTTCGACCCAGCCATAGCGGTCGCCGCTATGCTCGAAATGGTACGGGCGCGCTTCGCCGAGCTTCCAGCCAAGGCGGCGCTCAATTTCTTCTTTCACCGTTTCAAGGCCAAGGCGGTCGATCGTGTATTTAAAGCGGGCGTGTTTGCGCGATGAGCGGTTGCCGTAGTCGCGCTGAACGGTCATAATTTTCTCCGCCACCTCGACCACTTGATCCGGCCGGCAGAAGCCGATCACCTTGGCAAGCTGCGGATACGTCGTTTTGTCCCCATGGGTCATCCCCATGCCGCCGCCGATGGCGACATTAAACCCGGCGAGCTTGCCGTCCTCGACAATGGCGATGAACCCAATGTCTTGCGAGAACACATCGACGTCGTTCGACGGCGGGACGGCGATGCCGATTTTAAACTTCCGCGGCAAATACGTCGGTCCGTAAATCGGCTCTTCTTCGCCGTCAACCGCCGGCGTGCCCGCCACTTTCTCGTCGTCCAGCCAAATTTCGTAGTACGCCCGCGTCCGCGGCAACAAATGGTCGCTGATCAGCTTCGCCCATTCATACACTTCCGCATGCACTTCCGATTGGTACGGATTCGGGTTGCACATGACGTTTCGGTTGACGTCGCCGCAGGCCGCAAGCGTCGTCATCAGCGCGTTGTTAATGGCTTGCATCGTTTTTTTCATGTTCCATTTTAAGACGCCGTGCAATTGGAACGCTTGGCGCGTCGTCAGCTTCAACGTGCCGTTCGCATACTTGCGGGCGAGCTCATCCATGACAAGCCACTGTTCGGGCGTCGCCACCCCGCCCGGCGTGCGCACGCGGATCATAAATTGATAGGCCGGTTCAAGCTTTTGTTTTTGCCGCTCGGTGCGCACGTCGCGGTCGTCTTGCAAATAGCTGCCGTGGAATTTCATCAACCGGTTGTCATCCTCTGGAATTCCTGCGCTGAGCGGGTCTTCCATCGTTTCCGCGAGCGTGCCGCGCAAGTAACGGCTTTCCTGCTTGATGCGCTCCACATCGCTTGGCGGTCCGTCCGGCGCTTTTAACTCGACTTTCGCCATTTCCGATTCCACTCCTTCTTTGAGATTAATAGACGTCGCGTTGGTATCGTTTTTGCTTTTGCATCTCGGTGACATACGCTTCCGCCTGTTCGCGGCTCATTCCGCCTTCTTTTTCGATAATCTCGATCAACGTCTGATGGACGTCGCGCGCCATGTGTTGTTTGTCGCCGCATACGTAGACGACGGCGCCATCCTCGAGCCAGCCGAACAGTTCTTTGCTTCGCTCGAGCATCCGGTGCTGCACATACACTTTCTTCTCCGTATCGCGAGAGAAGGCGACGTCCATTTTGGTCAGCACACCGCTTTTCAGCCAAGCGAGCCATTCCGTTTGATACAGGAAGTCGGTCATAAAATGTTGGTCGCCGAAAAAGAGCCACGATTTTCCGTTGGCTCCTGTCGCCTCACGCTCTTGCATAAAAGCGCGGAACGGCGCAACCCCAGTGCCTGGACCGATCATAATGATCGGCGTCGATGGGTCTTTTGGCAGCTTAAAATTCGGGTTCGGCTGCACAAAGACCGGCAACGTATCGCCGATTTGGACGCGTTCGGCGCAGAACGTCGAGCACACCCCTTTGCGCAGGCGGCCGTGCGACTCATAACGGACCGCGCCGATCGTCAAGTGCACTTCATCTGGATAGGCCGCTAAGCTGCTCGCGATCGAGTACAGGCGCGGCGGCATTTTCCGCAAAATCGAGATGACTTGTTGCGGCGCAGCGTCCCACGGACCAAAATCGCGCAGTGCATCGAGCAAGTCGCGGCCTTTGGCGTATTCTTTCAGCTTCGCCTCATTGCCTGGGGCAACGAGCGCTTGAAGCTCGCTGTTTTTCGACAGCGGCGCAAGCTTTTGCAACAGCGCTTTGGTCAACACAGTGATTTCAAAATGGGACGTGAGCGCTTCTTTGAGCGACCGCACTTCCCCGTCTTTGTCGATCGTCACCGTTTCTTCCGGGTTCCATTTCATTTCTTGAATGATGAGATCGACAAGCTCCGGATCGTTTTTCGGGAAGATGCCAAGCGCATCGCCCGGCTCATACTTCAACCCCGATCCTTCAAGAGACAATTCGAGATGGCGCGTTTCTTTGTTCGATCCGCGGCCGTTTAAGTTGATGTTTTCCAGCACCTCAGCCGGGAACGGATTTTTCCGCGAATAGACGACCGCCGGTTCGGCTTTCGGCACGGCCGCAGCGGCCGACAACACTGGCGCGGCCTCGGCATTGATCCCCTTGCTCAGCTCGGCAAGCACGCCGTCAAGCCATTTCGCCGCCGCTTCCTCGTAGTCGACGTCACAGTCGACGCGCGGATAAAACCGCTCTCCCCCGAGCTCCTCGAGCCGCTTGTCAAAATCTTTCCCCGTCTGGCAAAAATGTTCATACGACGTATCGCCAAGCGCCAAGACGGAAAAGCGTAAATGATTCAGCTTCGGCGCCCGTTTGCTGTGGAGAAACTCGTAAAACGACACCGCGTTGTCTGGCGGATCGCCTTCCCCATGCGTGCTCACGACGATGAGCAGCGTCTCGACTTTCTTCAATTCATTCGGCTTAAAGTCAAGCATGGACGACACTTTCGCCTCGAATCCGCGCTCCTTAAGCGCCTTGCCTGCTTTTTCGGCCAGTTTTTGCGCATTGCCGGTCTGCGAACCGTACAGAACGGTCACTTCTTTCGAAACCGGTTTCCCGCCCCCGACAAGCAGTGCGGGCGCTTCGGCGTCAAGCACAGCAGCGGCCGACTCGGCGGCGGCCAAATACCCGCTCAGCCAAAATTTTTGCGCTGGCGTCAACGTCGGCAACAAACGGTTCAAGAGCTCAATCTGCTCCTGGCTAAACGGACTGTTGGTTACTTGCAGCTGCAACGGTGTCCACCTCACAATATAAAAATAAGATGGAATCGATTGGCGTTGCTTAACCCGCCATCATGGGCGGACGCCAAATTCCATTAATCCCTATAAACAAAGTATACTTTATCCAAAATATCATATTTACACTTTACCGCAAAACAAAACATTAGTAAAATAAATATAAATTATTAAAACTATTAACATCACTAATAATGATCCGCAACAAAACAGTCAGGCTGCATGCGAGGGGTTGGCCAATGTATTACGACGAGTTGAAGACGTTCATTACGTTAGCAGAAGTGAAAAATTTCACAAAGACGGCGGAAATTCTCCATTTATCCCAGCCAAGTGTCAGCTTGCACATTAAAAATTTAGAGAAGGAGTTCCAGACGAAACTGTTCATCCGCTCCCCGAAGCGGCTGCGCATGACGCCGACGGGCGAGCTGTTGTACGACCGCGCCAAACAAATGGTGGCGCTCTATGAACAAACAAAGCAAGACATTTTGGAGCACCATCATTCGGTGAAAGGCAAATTGACCATCGGCGCCAGCTTTACGATTGGGGAGTATATTTTGCCGCCGCTTTTGCCCGATTTCCAAAAGCGCTATCCAGAATTGGAGCTTGAGGTGATGATCGGCAACACGAAAGAAATTGTCGAACTCGTCAAATCGTATCAAGTCGACATCGGCTTGATCGAAGGGCAAACGAACGAAAAGGAACTGTCCGTTCATCCATTTATGCAAGACGAGCTCGTCATCGTCGCCTCCAAGCGGCACGCCTTGGCGCAAAAAGGCGAAGTCACGATCAGCGAGCTGCAAAACGAGGCGTGGG
The DNA here is from genome assembly GCF_050994965.1 of Geobacillus lituanicus. Lineage (NCBI taxonomy): Bacteria > Bacillati > Bacillota > Bacilli > Caryophanales > Anoxybacillaceae > Geobacillus > Geobacillus lituanicus. The sequence continues at coordinate 1,725,792 of NZ_CP194773.1, read as the reverse complement.
TGGCGCGCGAAGTCGGGTCGGGAACAAGGGAATATTTCAACCATTTCATCCGCTCGAACGGGCTGAAAATCCAATCGCTCATGATCATCAGCAGCAACCAAGGCATTAAAGAAACGCTGATCAACGGCAACGCCCTGTCCTTGCTGTCGCGCAGCGTCGTCGCCCGCGACATCGAGCACGGCCACCTGTCCATCGTTCGCCTGAACCATCCACCGTTTTACCGAATGTTTTCCTATATTTGTGCACCGATTATGGAAAACAAGCAAAATGTACGTATCTTCCTTGAAACGTTGCAACACAATTGGAGATCCTAAAAAACACAGGGAGAAGCTTGGCAGCCCTCCCCTATACTTCCATCTCCCCATGGCGAATATGCGGCATTTCGATTTGAATCGTCGCATGGCGAATGTGAAAGCGCGTCTCGATCAAATCAATCGCCCGCTGCAAAACCGCCTGCCCATCGCAACCTTCCTCAATGAGCAAATGGCAGCTTAACGAATCAAGCCCCGAGGTGATCGTCCAAATATGCAAATCGTGCACATCGATCACGCCATCAATGCCGGAGAGCGCCGCTTTTACTTCCCCATGGTCAATCGCCGCCGGCGTTCCTTCCATTAAAATATGCACCGTCTGTTTCACCACGGCCAACGCCCCTTTTAAAATCAGCACCGACACCGCAATGGAAATGAGCGGATCAGCCGCGTACCAATCGAACAGCCAGATGACAAGCCCCGCCGCGATCGCCCCGACCGAGCCTAACGCATCGCCAAGTACATGAAGATAGGCGCTGCGGACATTGACGTTCTCTTTGACATCCCCTTTGCGCATTAACACCCAAGCGCTTGCCAAATTAGCCAGCAACCCTATGACAGCAATGGCCATCATTGGCCCGCTCGCGACAGCAGGTGGATTCACAAACCTCGCGACCGCTTCCCAAATAATCCAAGCGGCAATCCCGACCAACGTAACCCCATTGACCAAGGCTGCTAAAATCTCAAAACGATAAAACCCGTACGTCCTCTTCGGCGATGCAGGCCTCGCCGCAAACCACACCGCCAACAGACTTAATAAAAGCGAAGCCGCATCGCTCAGCATATGCCCTGAATCCGAAAGAAGAGCAAGGCTGTTCGTCACAAGCCCGCCGACAAACTCCAGAACCATAATCCCGACGGTAATGACAAGAGCGGCCGCCAACCCTTTTTGGCTCCCCTCTCTGCCCAAGCCATGATGATGCCCGTGATGGTGGCCGCAATGGCCGTGTTCATGATGATGCATCGTTCTTCTCTCCCTTTTATGGATGTTGAGCGTGATCAATCGCCTGCCTCAGCAGCGAAATGACATGATCGTCATCGCACGAATACACCAGTGATTTCCCTTCACGGCGATATTTGACAAGCCGCAGCGCCCGAAGCAGCGCCAGTTGATGGGAAACGGCCGACTGCGACATGCCGAGCACTTCCGCAATATGGCCGACATGGCATTCTTCCTGCGACAACAAATACAACATCTTCATCCGCGTCGGATCCGCCAACGCTTTAAAGATTTTCGACACTTCCTCCACGACGCTTTCATCTAAAAACAAATGATCTTCTGCCTTCATCATCGTTCCCTCTCATTTTAACATATGAGCATTTGTTCATATATGTGAATCATAACCCTCTTTTTTTCCTCTGTCAATCCAATTTCAAGCCGCAAAACCCCATCAGCATCAACAGCCGATGCACTGACACCCCACAACGGCAGCCAGCAAAGCAAAAAAAGCAGGGGCCGATAGACCCTCTGCTTTTCCATTACGATCTCACCCGCACTGCCGTCCCTGTCGCAATGCACATCATCATGCCATCGCGCAGCGTTTCAAAATCAAGATCCACCCCGATGACGGCGTTAGCGCCAAGATGCTTCGCCTTATTGACCATCTCCTTGATCGCCATCTCCCGCCCTTCGGCCAGCTTGCTTTCATACGTTCCGCTCCGCCCGCCGATGATGTCGGTGATGCTGGCGAGAAAATCACGGACGACATTGGCGCCCAAAATGACCTCTCCCGCTACGATGCCCAAATACTCTTCAATTTCTTTTCCCTCAATGGTATTGGTGGTCGTGACAATCACAGCTATGTCCCCCTCGTGGCTCATCATAATAGGTGGAAGCACCCAATTCCATTATACTACATTGCATCTATGACGTCGCCGATGAATCTGTCCGCAGTGCAGCCAATGCCGAATGAGTACCGTACAGCAACAACTGCGCGATGCCGACAAAATACTCCGATTCGCGAATGATGTGATCGAGCACCACCTTGGCGGTCGGGTTTTGGCTGACGGCTTTGCTGCGGGTTTTGATTTGCCGGCATAATTCGATGAACTGAAGGCTCTGCTCTAGGCAGTACGACACAAAATGGAGCACTTGTTGATGCAGTTGTTCAGGAACATAATGGCCGGCCCGAACCACCGATTCGATATAACGGACCGCGTGCTGATGCGCAGCCGAAAGCGCCTCCTCCCATTTTTTCAACGCTTCTACATATGGCGCTTCCAATCCAGACGCAAGCTCGCGAATGACGACCGTATGTTCTTCCTCTTGGTGCTTCCAGAATTCAATCTCATCCAAAACGCGCAGCGGCATGTGTGGGCCGTAGTAAAATTGCACGCTCTTCCCTCCCTGTTTCTCCTCTTCTTTCAGTGTATGGGCAAAACAACGCGGATATGCACCATGATCGAAATGATCACAGCCTTCGTCCTTGTTTCACCTTGAAGATCGGCATAGCGACATGCATAGAAAACCGTTATCCAAAGGAGGAGTCCATCGATGCATGACAACGAACGCCGATTATCCGATTATATCGATCAATTGAACGCCGAGAAAAAACCAAAAGACCATGAACATTTAGGGGCAGATCCCGAATTGCAAAAGCTGTTTCATACAGCCAGGCTCGTCCGCAGCCTCAGGGAGCCTGCCATGCCGGAGCGGGATTTTCCAGCCAAACTGGTCCGTGCGGTCACCGATCAACTAGTGCAAACAAAACAGAAAAAGAAAAAACGGGCCTGGATGGCCAGCATCGCCGGCATCGCGGCTATGTTGGCCCTATCGTTGCTGATCCATTTCGCTTCACTCTTTGACCATCCCAACATTGTAAAGGCGATGGAAAAAGCCTTTCAAGACGTCAACGCCTACCATGGATTTTTGGAAATTGTCGAAACGAATGCCCAAGGCAAGACGACCACACAAGCCAAATTGGAAATTTGGGCCGACAAACACGGACGCTATTATATACAAGAACTGGAAGGTTCAAACAAAGGGCTGATTACCGTCAATAACGGGCAAACGAAATGGCAGATCCGGCCTTCCGAAAAACAAGTTCATCGATTTCCTGCCTTCCCTGATCCGTATCGTTTTGCCTTTGAACTCGGAAACGAAATCAAAGGGATCAAACAGGCCATATCAACGAACATCATCGGGGAAGAGAAGGCAGCCAACCGTCCATCTTGGATTGTCGAAGTCACCCCACAAGGAGGGGAGCCTTATCGGATATGGATTGATAAGGAAACCCGTCTTCCGTTGCAAAAACAATATGCAATGCAGCATGGGATCCAATACAAAATGACGTACACGAAAATCGAATGGAACCACGCTATCCCTGAAAAACTGCTGACCTACCATGTGCCAAAAGGGTTTCAAGAAGTCAACCAAAACTCGGAACAAATCGTCACCAACATCGATGAAGCAAAGGAGGCTGTCGGATTTCTGCCTGATACGGTCAGCCAAATCCCGTCTGGATATGTCCAAGACCGCATCGCGATCATACCGGACAAAAAACTGGTCAAACTCTATTACCGGGCACTGGACAAAGAGATTGTCATCATCCAAGGAAAAGCCATCGGCGAATGGAAACTTGCCCCAACCGCGATGGTCGGGAAAATTCATCACCAAACTGCTGAAATTCAGTCGCCGGTTGTAGAAGAATCAGGCGTGATCGGAGCAGGAGGACCATATGCCGGCCTGACGGACCTCCATTCGATTCGCTGGCGGCAAAACGGGTTTGAATACGCCGTTATCGGCCATGCCTCTTTGGGGGACTTGATCGCATTCACCAAAGAGCTGACAAACGGAGCCTTTGAAATGCCGACACATAAAGATCCATTCCCATTCAAGCCGAAGGTGGAAGTTCCTGTTGACTTGGAACGGGAGAAAAATGATCAAAAAACGTCGATGCTGGAAGTTCGCCTTGGAAATTGGATCCTTTGTTTGTGGCTCAAATATTTGTCAGCCTGCAAATGTCCCCTGGAGGCATTACTGGAGATTACCCGATTCACTATGAAGACTTGCGCATTATCCAAAACAACGGGAAGGAGGCCATCGTAGAAGTGGACGCCCACAACACTCCAATCAAGCGAGTATATTTGAAACGGCTGATCCGGCAAGACGCGACGGGAATATGGACGGTGGTGGGATATGATCCTGCTCCATAATGTTCACAGAGATGAATACTGATCTCCACTATCTGCGTCATGAAAAAGGAGAACGGTCATCCCCTTGTTCTCCTTTTTCTTCGTTATTCCCATAGAGTAGTGAAATCCTCGTCAATGGCACGGTCATTGTAGCTGATGCCGGATGGACGGCGTATTGACGCGCCGCCCCCTTCCGCTTTTCCGGTTAGGGGAGAGAGGCACCTTTTGAAGACGAAATCGAAAAGAAAAAGCCGCCCCAACAGGCTTCGTTCCCCGTCGGGACCGGCTTTTTTCCTTTTGTCAGCCGCGAACCATTTGGTACACATGCATTACCAAAGCAACGATCGCTGCCACTCCAACAAACGACACCAAATACAAAATCGGCGACCCCGTGTGGCCAAACACCACTTCATTTTGCAGCATGGCCGCTTTCTCCCAAGCATTCTCCACATCGGGCTTGTAAAGCTTCGTTTTCCAATACCCTATGCCGATGGTTGATGCCAAATACACGACATGAACGATGATCGAAATGACGAAAGCGTGAATAACGGTTTTCATGAACATCCCCTTCTCACCTTTCGGAAATATGGACGGTCCTCCATTGGAGGCGTCGGCGCAAATGTCCATCCATTGCATCCGCATTCCGATACGATCTTCTATCATTTTATCATACAAGTTGCGCAAAACCATCCCCTGCATATTTCCGAATCGTTCCTTTTGATCAAACGTTCAATCCCCCAAAAGAGGGGATATTCACAGACGCTTGATTGAAGTAAGCTTAACTGTAGCATCGCTTTTCTCCATCCCATCAAGCACATGATGGGTGTGAAACGCCAATAACAAATGAATGAACATTCATTCTGTTGTGGTATAATGGTAACAACATCCTCACACCAATAAGGAGGCCCGTTCGCCATGCTGATCGAGAAAGTGATCAAAAAACGGTTTGAAACGGAAGTGGTTCAAAACGTGCATATCGCCAAAGGAACGGCGACGTTTCAAGGCGTCCGCCTCACCGTCCGCTGCTTTGTCATCGATGGGGTGCTGATTGACACCGGCGCCAAATCAATGGAGCACGAATTCACCTCGTTTTTTCAACACCAAGACATCGATCAAGTCGTCATCACCCACTATCACGAAGACCATACCGGCTGCGCGGCATTTTTGCAGCGAAAGATGGGCCTGCCCATCTACATGCACGAACTGATGATCCATTATTGCCAGCAAAAGGCGGACTATCCGCTATACCGAAAAGTGTTTTGGGGCAAGCGCGATCCATTCACCGCCAAGCCGATCGGCACGACGTTTTCCTCGCGAAGCGCAACGTGGGACGTCATCCCGACGCCAGGTCATTCCATCGATCATGTGGCGTTTTTGAACCGCGAAACGGGGCAATTGTTCAGCGGCGACTTGTACTGTCAGGAGAAAACGAAAGTCATCTTGCGCGAGGAAAACATCCCGGCGATCATCGCCTCCTTGCAACGCACGTTGACATACGATTTCGGCGACGTCTTCTGCGCCCATGCCGGCTATCTCCCAAACGGGCGCGAGGCCTTGCAGCGAAAACTCGATTACTTGCTTGAACTTCAAGGCAACATCATCGATTTATACGAAAAAGGCATGCCGCCGAAACAAATTCAAGAAACGCTTTTCCCGAAAAAATATCCGATCGTCTTTTTTTCGGCGAAGGAGTGGGACTCCCTTCACATTGTCCGGTCGGTCATTCAAGAATATCAAGCGAAACGGGCAAGCTGAAGCGGACGCTTCCCGGAAATGGCCATAGACCATTAGGGCAAGCCTATATTCCGTTTTCTTCCATTTCAAATGAAAAATTACTATCTTCGCCAGCAACGGGACAAATTAAGAAAAAACGAAAGGATGGGTCCCGTCGATGAACGAAACACCGCGCGTCAAGCTGCACGGGTTCAACAACTTGACGAAATCGCTCAGCTTCAATATGTACGATATTTGCTATACGAAAACGGCGAAGGAGCGGGAGGCGTATATCGAATACATTGACGACGTGTACAATGCCGAACGGCTGACGAATCTTTTAAAACGTGTCGCCGACATGATCGGCGCCCATGTGTTAAACATCGCCAAACAAGATTACGTTCCGCAGGGCGCGAGCGTGACGATGCTCGTTTCCGAGGGGCCGGTCGTCGAGGTGCCCGAAGATGACGGCCCTTTGCCGGAGGCGGTGGTGCTTTCCCTTGACAAAAGCCATATCACCGTCCATACATACCCAGAATATCACCCGAATGACGGAATCAGCACGTTCCGCGCCGATATTGATGTCGTCACATGCGGGGAAATTTCGCCGCTCAAAGCGCTCGACTATTTGATTCATTCATTTGACGCCGACATTATGATCATCGACTACCGCGTGCGCGGATTTACGCGCGACATTCACGGATACAAGCTGTTTATCGACCATGACATTACGTCGATTCAAGATTATATCCCGGAGCACATTCGCGAAAAGTACGATATGATCGACGTAAACATTTACCAAGAGAATATTTTTCACACAAAATGCAAGTTGAAACAGTTTGACTTGGACAACTACTTGTTTGGCTATGCAAAAGAGGATTTGAGCGAACAAGAAGCGAATGAAACAACCGCCAAGCTGAGAAGGGAAATGGATGAGATCTTTTACGGAAAAAATATGCCGAACACCGTTTGACGCGGGCGCCTTTTTGACGCCTGCCGGCTTTCGGGCCGGCCCACACCGGTTCCCGATTGGCGCCGTCTATGGTATGCTAGTAGAAAAAAGGAAAAGGTGTTCATGAATGAAGTACATCATCGTCGGAGCCGGCATTTTAGGGGCCTCGACCGCTTACCATTTGGCCAAGGAAGGCGCAAACGTGATCATCATCGACCGCGGCGACAAAGGGCAGGCGACCGGTGCGGCGGCGGGGATTGTCTGCCCTTGGCTGTCGCAGCGCCGCAACCAAAAATGGTACCGATTGGCCAAAAACGGAGCGAAGTTTTACCCCTCCCTCATCGAAGAACTGCAAGCGCTCGGGGAAACGGACACCGGTTATGCGCGCGTCGGGGCGCTTTGCCTGCATACAGACGAACAGAAACTGGAACAAATGGAGGAGCGCGCTCGCAAACGGCGCGAAGACGCGCCGGAAATGGGAGAGATCGTGCGGCTTCATCCCCATGAGGCGAAGGAGCTGTTTCCGCCGCTTGGCGGTGAGCATCATGCCCTATATGTGAGCGGCGCCGCCCGAGTGAACGGCCGGGCGGTGCGGGACGCCCTCACAAACGCGGCCCAAAAGCTTGGCGCCGCCTACATCCGCGGAAACGCCCAGATCCTGTTTGAAGGCTCCCGCGTCATCGGCGTGGAAGTCAATGGAGCGAAATACACGGCCGAAGCGGTCATCGTCACAGCCGGCGCATGGGCTGGCGAACTGCTTGAGCCGCTGGGCGTTCGGTTTGCCGTCACTCCGCAAAAAGGACAAATCGTTCATCTCGAATGGTTGGCAGGCGAGACTGGCCGATGGCCGGTCGTCATGCCGCCGAACAATCAGTATATGCTCGCCTTCCCTAGAGGGCGAATCATCATCGGAACGACCCATGAAGATGAAGCGGGGATGGATGTCCGCGCCACCGCCGGCGGCATCCACGAAATACTGGACAAAGCGCTCGCCGTCGCACCAGGGCTGTCGGCGTGCACCTACGTGGAAACACGGGTCGGGTTTCGCCCGCGCACGCCTGGATTTCTCCCTGTCTTCGGGTCGCTTCCCGGTTTTACCGGACTTTACGCAGCCAACGGCCTTGGCTCTTCCGGGCTCACCGTCGGGCCATATTTAGGCGCAGAGCTTGCCAAGCTTGTGCTCGGCCGCCCGACCGAACTTGATTCGTTCGACTACAACGTCGCCGAGGCCATCATCCCGCTTTCCTGACGCTGCCGCACGGTGCAACACTAGCACTCCCACCCGATGCCCAACTGCCGCGTTCAGCGGCCAGCGCCGGCTGCGGGCTTGCCCCATGCAGGCCCGCAGCCCGTTTAGCTGTTTTGTCCTTCGTATTTTTTCAACTGTTCCGTCAGCTGTTGAAACAACGCCATATCTTTTCGGTCAAGCGCCTGGTCAATTTGCATTTTCAACACCGACAGTTCATGACGTTTCAGCGCCTCATCCAACACTTGCTCGGCCGCCTTCGCCATTTTCTCATGCCGCTCGTGCCGTCTGACATTTTCAAACGCTTGGTGATCAATAAGCCGAAGGTACGAAAAATTCCTTGCCTTTCCTGGAAAATGGAGCGTCAAATAGAGCGGCTCGTTCGGATGCAGCGCCAAATCACCCATAATCGAGGCAAGACTCGTGCTTTTTTGACCGCGCCGATAAAAGACGAGCCCTTCCTCTTCCGCCATCGCAGTCGAAATGATCAGCCACCGCGCCTGCTTTTGCTCGGTTTCCGTAAAATGGACGTTCTCAAGCAAATGGGGGTGTTGAAGCAAGTATTGCAGCACAAATCGGGCATCGGGATGCTTCAAACGATGCTGCTGCAAAAACGTTGTTAAGAACTGCCGCTTTTCTGAATAGGACACCCATCTCGTCATAGCCTCACCCCCTTCAACTGCTTCTCCATGGAAGATAACAGCGGCCGCAGCGCAAGATCGTCTCAACAAGCCTCGATGATCCATTGCTATTCCATTCACGTCTTTGTTTTCCAGTATACTTGATTGCGCCCCGCCGTGCATCTGAAAACCGCAGGGCAAGGCCCCTTTCATTCCGACACCAAGCGGCAAACGAAATAGAAAAACAGCCGCCCTTCATTTCCAGGCGGCTGCTCCTTCTAAGCAACGGGCTCTCGGCTTTCCTTTCCATTGCTCAAACCTATAAGCCTACGCCAACTGCATCGCAAAGTGGCCGTTCAATCCGAGCGCTTCCGCTGTAGACGCTTGCACTTGCCGCAAAAGCGATTCGTTTTTCATCAATGATTCACCGTAGGACGGAATCATTTCTTTCACTTTCGGCCCCCATTCTTTCATCCGTTCCGGGAAGCATTTCTCAATCACTTCCAACATCACATGAACCGCCGTCGATGCGCCTGGCGAAGCGCCGAGCAACGCCGCGATCGAGCCATCGGCCGCATGAACGACTTCCGTGCCAAACTGCAGCGTTCCTTTGCCGCCAGCTTCCGTGTCTTTGATCACTTGCACGCGCTGACCCGCCACGACGATGTCCCACTCGTCGCTTTTCGCCGTCGGGACGAATTCCCGCAGCTCTTGCATGCGCTGTTCTTTCGACAACAGCACTTGCTGGATTAAATAGTTGGTCAAGGACATATTTTTCACGCCCGCCGCCAAGATCGTCAATACGTTATGCGGCTTGATCGAGGTGAACAAGTCGAGCATCGAGCCGTTTTTCAAAAACTTCGGCGAAAACCCGGCAAATGGCCCAAACAGCAGCATCTTTTGATTGTCGATAAACCGCGTGTCCAAATGCGGCACCGACATCGGCGGCGCGCCGACTTTCGCTTTGCCGTACACTTTCGCATGGTGCTGCTCGACGACCTCGGGATTGTTGCACACCATAAACAACCCGCTCACCGGGAAGCCGCCGATTCCCTTCCCTTCCGGAATGCCGGACTTTTGCAACAGATGGAGGCTGCCTCCCCCGGCGCCGATGAAGACGAACTTGGCCGCATGAAGCTCCACCGTGCCCGTGTCCAAATTCCGCACTTTCAGCTCCCATAAACCGTCGCTTGTCCGTTTGATATCCTCGACATGATGGCGGTAGCGGATCTCCACGTTCTTCCGTTTCAAATGTTCAAACAGTTGACGCGTCAACGCCCCGAAGTTCACGTCCGTTCCCGATTCGATCCGCGTCGCCGCGATCGGCTCGTCCACCACCCGCCCTTCCATCATGAGCGGCACCCATTCGGCCAGCTTCTTCGGATCATCTGTGAACTCCATCCCTTTAAACAGCGGATTGGCCGCCATCGTTTCGTGGCGCTTTTTCAAAAACGCCACATTGTCTTCCCCTTGCACAAAGCTCATATGCGGCAGCGGACGGACGAAATCTTTCGGGTCACGAAGAATACCGCTGTTGACTAAATAAGCCCAAAACTGCAAGGAGACGTAAAACTGCTCATTGATTTTAATCGCTTTGCCGATGTCGATCGACCCATCGGCCTTCTCAACCGTATAGTTCAACTCACACAGCGCCGCATGCCCCGTCCCGGCGTTGTTCCACTCGTTGGAGCTTTCCGCTCCTGCCTCTTCCAGTCTTTCAAAGACGACAATGTCCCACTCGGGCGCCAATTCCTTGAGCAGCGTCCCCAACGTCGCGCTCATAATGCCCGCGCCGATTAAGATGACATCCGTTTTTCCTTGTTTGTTGCCCATGTTTACCATCCCTATCCTCTCATATTTGTAAAAACGGTGAGCGACCGCTCGAAACGATTTCAGCACTCCCCCTCGCCGCTTGGGGGAGATGACAAGAAATATTATAACACATTTAACTTATAGTATATCACTTTTATTCACACTAAAAAAATATACTTATATAATAAAGTATTTTACTCCACAATTATGGTATCAATAGTGGAAACCTACGCTCACCTACATATTTAATTTTACAAAATAGTTGAATATTTCGCCACCATCTGTGGAGAAAAAATGAAGAAATTTTGAACTTTAGGGATGGGCATGCACCGCCTTCTCATAAGATGTCATCAAACTTGGAAGCGGATTTGGCTGTTGGCTGAACGAGCCCTTCCAATAGCGGCGACGGTTCATGTTGATAAAATATTTTCAACTCATGCTGGGCGCGGGTGACCAGAACATAAAGGAGACGGGCATGCAAATCGTCATTAGGAAAATGTTCTCCATTCACGTTGGCCAGCATCACCGCATCAAATTCCATTCCTTTGCTATGGCAAATACTCATCGAACACCATGACCGGCTGCATCTGCGATTCGTATCGTTCCTTTATTCCTTCGACAAACCAGTCAAGCAGCCGCATAAAAGACAACGAACCTTTGAACTCAATTCGTTTTCGCTCTAGTTCATCATCATCAAACAAAACGCTTTCAAAATACCAGTGATGCGACCGATCAAGCTGGCCCTTCGGCAAGAAAGGCAAAATCATCAAGGCCAGCTGTTGAAACGTCATTTGTTGAATGCCCTCTAAATTCAAATTCTTGCCGATAATTCCCCAGCATCTCTTCAATCGTTCTTTTCATCTCTTCGCGAAACTCTTTTGGCTTGATCACCTCCAAATATTGCGCCTGGCTTAGCAGCCACATTTTGATACCGCGCCCGTATACTTCAGCCTCAATGACAAAAGCATCTCCATCTTTCCCTATAACTTTCGCGGTAGGAAGACGGTCCAAAATCGCCTGCAAAGACGAACCCCAAAAGCGGAAGGTGATTTTTATCAATTCCCCAGCATGCATAAATTGCACCCGTTTCCGAAACTCCCCCTCTTCAAAACGATTTTTGTAATCATAGTGAAAATGTTCGTCAGTTATCGTATAGCGGACAATACGGTCAATGCGATAAATCGTTGGAAAGTCAAAATCATAATCTTCCGGAAAGGCAATCAAGTAAAAGTAATAGTCGGAAAAAATAATGCCTACCGGTTTGACTTTCCGGGCAACGGGGGCATCGCTCCCTTCCTTTTTGTAGTCGATTAAAACAATGCGTTTCGTATGTACAGCGCTGCTTAACTCCCAAATGATTTCAATAAGCGGTTGGTTATGCTGCAAAGGAACATAGTGAAAACGTTCATTTTGGATCACTTCCTGAATAAACCGTTGATTTTGCGGATGGGATTGAAAAATGAGTTTTTTCAATATTCGATCCATCTCTTCCTTTGGCAGCGAACGACTTTCCAGCAGTATTTTAGAGACAACCAAAATTTCTTTGTTTGTCAACCATCCTTCTTCGTCCTTCTTCAGCACATAACCATTTTTCTTCCGATCATACTCCAATTCCATTAAACCTTGGAACATCTCGGCAATGTACGCACGCAACTCATCGAGATCACGCTGAATGGTTTTTTCGTTGACGCTAAACCGTTCCGCCTCCCTCTTTTTTGAAATCGCCTCCCCTTTGCGAAGCCTCTCATAAATGGATAGAACCCGCAATGACTTTGGGTGCTGATCATCCACGCTCATCCCCCCATTGTACTGTCGAAACGCCGATCAGCCCAAATTACTATAATAATCCTAAAATGGTCCCATTATGAATCCCCAACAATATATTACCATCTCCACTTGGACATTATATGTACTTCAAAAAAATTTTGCATTCTCTTTAACTTCCCTCCGAAAGAAGTCTCCTACTTCTAAACGTGAAGGTGCGCCAGCACCAGTGAAAGTGGGAGATGAATTTCGGTTGGCGTTAGCCAACGAATAGGATAGAATATGGCTAGAACGGACACCTTCGGAACGAAGGGAAGCGTAAAGGGTTCTTGTGTGTGGCTTACCGTTCAGCGAACACACACAAGTCGCTTGAAGCCCCACCTCTAAGCGAAGCGTAGGTGGTGGGTAGTTCACAGATATTCCACTACTAACATTGTCATTCAGCATGATGCGCAAGGAGAAGGGCGAAAAAGAAAGGTTGAACGAGTGAACATTTCCAAGGGCAAATAGGAGTTCTGAAAAAAGCGGATCGTGATCCATCCACCTTATTAAGAACGGGAGGCTTCCAGAAACTTGGTCAACAAAAACAAAAGCAGCCAATTATGCATTACGCACAACTGGCTGCTTGTTCTTTGCCTAGCAGCGACCTACTCTTGCAGGGGCGCTGGCCCCAACTACCATCGGCGCTGGAGGGCTTAACTTCCGTGTTCGGGATGGGAACGGGTGTTTCCCCTCCGCCATAGCCACTAGGCAATGATGATCATCTTGGACAGTAATTATTATATCCATCCTGTTGGATTTGTCAACAGGATGTTCATTCCCTCAAAACTAGATAACCGTTGGAAGAAGCCGCTCATAGGTCAAGCCCTCGATCGATTAGTATCCGTCAGCTCCACGTGTCGCCACGCTTCCACCTCGGACCTATCGACCTCGTCATCTTCGAGGGATCTTACCCGCCTGACGCGGTGGGAAATCTCATCTTGAGGGGGGCTTCACGCTTAGATGCTTTCAGCGCTTATCCCGTCCGCACATAGCTACCCAGCGGTGCCCCTGGCGGGACAACTGGTACACCAGCGGTGCGTCCATCCCGGTCCTCTCGTACTAAGGACAGCTCCTCTCAAATTTCCTGCGCCCGCGACGGATAGGGACCGAACTGTCTCACGACGTTCTGAACCCAGCTCGCGTACCGCTTTAATGGGCGAACAGCCCAACCCTTGGGACCGACTACAGCCCCAGGATGCGATGAGCCGACATCGAGGTGCCAAACCTCCCCGTCGATGTGGACTCTTGGGGGAGATCAGCCTGTTATCCCCGGGGTAGCTTTTATCCGTTGAGCGATGGCCCTTCCATGCGGAACCACCGGATCACTAAGCCCGACTTTCGTCCCTGCTCGACCTGTCCGTCTCGCAGTCAAGCTCCCTTGTGCCTTTGCACTCTCCGAATGATTTCCAACCATTCTGAGGGAACCTTTGGGCGCCTCCGTTACCTTTTGGGAGGCGACCGCCCCAGTCAAACTGCCCGCCTGACACTGTCTCCCACCCCGCTAAGGGGTGCGGGTTAGAACTTCAATACCGCCAGGGTGGTATCCCACCGCCGCCTCCACCGAAGCTGGCGCTCCGGCTTCCCAGGCTCCCACCTATCCTGTACAAGCGATACCAAAATTCCATATCAGGCTGCAGTAAAGCTCCACGGGGTCTTTCCGTCCTGTCGCGGGTAACCTGCATCTTCACAGGTAGTATAATTTCACCGGGTCTCTCGTTGAGACAGCGCCCAAGTCGTTACACCTTTCGTGCGGGTCGGAACTTACCCGACAAGGAATTTCGCTACCTTAGGACCGTTATAGTTACGGCCGCCGTTTACTGGGGCTTCGGTTCGCACCTTCGCTTCCGCTAAGCGCTCCCCTTAACCTTCCAGCACCGGGCAGGTGTCAGCCCCTATACGTCGCCTTTCGGCTTCGCAGAGACCTGTGTTTTTGATAAACAGTCGCTTGGGCCTTTTCACTGCGGCTCGTTCGGGCTCTTCACCCAAACGAGCACCCCTTCTCCCGAAGTTACGGGGTCATTTTGCCGAGTTCCTTAACGAGAGTTCTCCCGCGCGCCTTAGGATTCTCTCCTCGCCTACCTGTGTCGGTTTGCGGTACGGGCACCTCTTCCCTCGCTAGAGGCTTTTCTTGGCAGTGTGAAATCGGGGACTTCCGGATGACTCCGTCGCCATCACCGCTTGGCCTTACAATCCGCGGATTTGCCTACGGATCAGCCTTGCGGCTTGGACAGGCTCTTCCAGCCGCCTGCTCGCCCTATCCTCCTGCGTCCCCCCATCGCTCAAACGGGAAGGAGGTGGTACAGGAATCTCAACCTGTTGTCCATCACCTACGCCTTTCGGCCTCGGCTTAGGTCCCGACTAACCCTGAGCGGACGAACCTTCCTCAGGAACCCTTAGGCTTTCGGCGCAGAGGATTCTCACCTCTGTTTTCGCTACTCATACCGGCATTCTCACTTCTAAGCGCTCCACCAGTCCTTCCGGTCTGGCTTCAACGCCCTTAGAACGCTCCCCTACCGATGACCAACGGTCATCCCGCAGCTTCGGCGGCACGTTTAGCCCCGGTACATTTTCGGCGCAGAGTCACTCGACCAGTGAGCTATTACGCACTCTTTAAATGGTGGCTGCTTCTAAGCCAACATCCTGGTTGTCTTTGCAACTCCACATCCTTTTCCACTGAACGTGCACTTTGGGGCCTTAGCTGGCGATCTGGGCTGTTTCCCTCTCGACCACGGATCTTATCACTCGCAGTCTGACTCCCGGGCATAAGTCGTTGGCATTCGGAGTTTGACTGGGTTCGGTAACCCGATGAGGGCCCCTAGCCCAATCAGTGCTCTACCTCCAACACTCTCCATCCCGAGGCTAGCCCTAAAGCTATTTCGGGGAGAACCAGCTATCTCCAAGTTCGATTGGCATTTCACCCCTACCCACACCTCATCCCCGCACTTTTCAACGTGCGTGGGTTCGGGCCTCCAGCCGGTGTTACCCGGCCTTCACCCTGGACATGGGTAGATCACCTGGTTTCGGGTCGACGACGACGTACTTTTCGCCCTGTTCAGACTCGCTTTCGCTGCGGCTCCGCCTCTTCGGCTTAACCTCGCACGCCATCGTCACTCGCCGGTTCATTCTACAAAAGGCACGCCATCACGCATGAACGCGCTCTGACTACTTGTAGGCACACGGTTTCAGGTTCTCTTTCACTCCCCTTCCGGGGTGCTTTTCACCTTTCCCTCACGGTACTGGTGCACTATCGGTCACTAGGGAGTATTTAGCCTTGGGAGATGGTCCTCCCTGCTTCCGACGGGATTTCCCGTGTCCCGCCGTACTCAGGATCCGCTCGGGAGGGAACGAAGTTTCGACTACAGGGCTGTCACCTTCTCTGGCCGGCCGTTCCAGACCGGTTCGTCTACCCCGTTCCTTTCTCACTCCCACAATGAGCGGTCCTACAACCCCAAGAGGCACGCCTCTTGGTTTGGGCTGTTCCCGTTTCGCTCGCCGCTACTCAGGGAATCGCGTTTGCTTTCTTCTCCTCCGGGTACTAAGATGTTTCAGTTCCCCGGGTGTGCCCTCCATGCCCTATGGATTCAGGCATGGATACTGCCCCATTACGGACAGTGGGTTCCCCCATTCGGACATCTCCGGATCAACGCTTGCTTACAGCTCCCCGGAGCGTTTCGGCGTTTGCCCCGTCCTTCATCGGCTCCTAGTGCCAAGGCATCCACCGTGCGCCCTTTCTAGCTTAACCTACAGCGCTCTCGGCTTCTTCCTTATTGTCTAGCGTCGGCTCGCCTGCCGCTCTGGGGTCAAATAACCTTCGCCTTCCGGGTGCAAGCACCCTTGCAGGCGAAGAACATTTGCCCATCGCGGCGAACCACGCGAGCCTCCGCTTTTCCGGTTATCTAGTTTTCAAGGAACGAAGTTGCTGCCTTGAACCTGCTTCTTCGCTGGTTTGCGTCGAGGAATCCAGCTTCTCTGAATTCACTTGTAGACGTAGCAGCTGTTGCGAGCCGAGGAATCTTGCTTCCCTGAACCTGCTAGCAGACGCAGGCACAGGCGCTTTTGAAGGAATTTCTCATTCCTTCAAAACTGAACGAAGCGACTGCCTTGAGTCTGCTTCCTTGCAGCTTTGCGCCGAGGAATCCATCTTCCTTGAATCTGCTAGAAGACGCAGGCGCAAAACAAGTGAAGGAATTTCTCATTCCCTCAAAACTGAACGAAACGAGAAGCGCTGATGTATCGACAGGTTGGCCATTGCGGCCTCCGCTTTTCGTCCTTAGAAAGGAGGTGATCCAGCCGCACCTTCCGGTACGGCTACCTTGTTACGACTTCACCCCAATCACTTGCCCCACCTTCGGCGGCTGGCTCCCTTGCGGGTTACCTCACCGACTTCGGGTGTTGCAAGCTCTCGTGGTGTGACGGGCGGTGTGTACAAGGCCCGGGAACGTATTCACCGCGGCATGCTGATCCGCGATTACTAGCGATTCCGGCTTCATGCAGGCGAGTTGCAGCCTGCAATCCGAACTGAGAGCGGCTTTTTGGGATTCGCTCCCCCTCGCGGGTTCGCAGCCCTTTGTACCGCCCATTGTAGCACGTGTGTAGCCCAGGTCATAAGGGGCATGATGATTTGACGTCATCCCCACCTTCCTCCGACTTGTCGCCGGCAGTCCCTCTAGAGTGCCCAACCGAATGCTGGCAACTAGAGGCGAGGGTTGCGCTCGTTGCGGGACTTAACCCAACATCTCACGACACGAGCTGACGACAACCATGCACCACCTGTCACCCTGTCCCCCCGAAGGGGGAACGCCCAATCTCTTGGGTTGTCAGGGGATGTCAAGACCTGGTAAGGTTCTTCGCGTTGCTTCGAATTAAACCACATGCTCCACCGCTTGTGCGGGCCCCCGTCAATTCCTTTGAGTTTCAGCCTTGCGGCCGTACTCCCCAGGCGGAGTGCTTATCGCGTTAGCTGCAGCACTAAAGGGTGTGACCCCTCTAACACTTAGCACTCATCGTTTACGGCGTGGACTACCAGGGTATCTAATCCTGTTTGCTCCCCACGCTTTCGCGCCTCAGCGTCAGGTGCAGGCCAGAGAGCCGCCTTCGCCACTGGTGTTCCTCCACATCTCTACGCATTTCACCGCTACACGTGGAATTCCGCTCTCCTCTCCTGCCCTCAAGTCCCCCAGTTTCCAATGACCCTCCACGGTTGAGCCGTGGGCTTTCACATCAGACTTAAGAGACCGCCTGCGCGCGCTTTACGCCCAATAATTCCGGACAACGCTCGCCCCCTACGTATTACCGCGGCTGCTGGCACGTAGTTAGCCGGGGCTTTCTCGTGAGGTACCGTCACCGCGCCGCCCTCTTCGAACGGCGCTCCTTCGTCCCTCACAACAGAGCTTTACGACCCGAAGGCCTTCTTCGCTCACGCGGCGTCGCTCCGTCAGGCTTTCGCCCATTGCGGAAGATTCCCTACTGCTGCCTCCCGTAGGAGTCTGGGCCGTGTCTCAGTCCCAGTGTGGCCGGTCACCCTCTCAGGCCGGCTACGCATCGTCGCCTTGGTGAGCCGTTACCTCACCAACTAGCTAATGCGCCGCGGGCCCATCCGCAAGTGACAGCCCAAAGGCCGCCTTTCAACCGAAGACCATGCGGTCTTCGGTGTTATCCGGTATTAGCTCCGGTTTC
This sequence comes from Geobacillus lituanicus, assembly GCF_050994965.1. Taxonomy (NCBI): domain Bacteria; kingdom Bacillati; phylum Bacillota; class Bacilli; order Caryophanales; family Anoxybacillaceae; genus Geobacillus; species Geobacillus lituanicus. The sequence continues at coordinate 1,707,522 of NZ_CP194773.1, read as the reverse complement.
CCGGAGTTATCCCGGTCTTGCGGGCAGGTTGCCCACGTGTTACTCACCCGTCCGCCGCTGACCAAACAAGAGCAAGCTCTCGTTCGGTCCGCTCGACTTGCATGTATTAGGCACGCCGCCAGCGTTCGTCCTGAGCCAGGATCAAACTCTCCAAAGAAAGTTGATTGGCTTTTGCTTCGGCCCATGCGGACCTCCGCTTTTCGTCGCGCTTCGTTTCGTTCAGTTTTCAAGGAACAAGCAACTTCTTTCCATAATCTTGAGGAATTCAGCTTTTCTGAATTCGCTCGTGTTTGCAATTCAATTTCTTTAATTAATATAACGATTCCATCCGACGATCGCCAAGTTTCTTAATTACTATCTTGAACAACCTGGCGAATTTAATTATATCAAAAAATCATATTTTGTCAATAAGCATTTTTTAACTTTTGCGTTTTCGTTCTTTGTTGAATGCATTTAGGCCGCTTCTTGTCTACCACCGAAGCGACGTTTTATATAATACTACTTTCATCATTTGAAGTCAACAGTTTTTGTACATGCAATTTCAACCAAAATCAAGCTGCATTCCTCTGTATATCACCACTGTCCCCCGGCATCTGCCCTTGAGCAAATTTCATCTTCCAACTTACCTAAACCTCACATTTCGCACCTTACGACTCACATTTCGCACCCTAACAAGGTCAAAACAAAGGATTTTTTATTTACTGTAGATGAGCAAAATCACTAACATAAATTTACATCGAAACAAAAAAGGAGACATGAACCCGATTCCTTGGTTAGAATAGATGTGCTACCAAACCATTCACAAGGAGGTTCATGTCTCATGAATAGATTAGCACATCATCAAGGAATTCACAAGTTTTTCACGATGTTGGGGTTGACCCTTTATTTTTGTAACTATTCACCCCAGTGCTAGTGTATAAAAAAGCCCAGCACAAATAGGGCATTTCGGTCATAGAAAATGCCCTAGGTAGCGGAAAGAACTCGATCGATCGTTTCGCCTGCCAACAGAAGACATAACGAATCCCACACGTTTTTTTCGTGTTTCGTCAGTGTGGAAACGATGCTTCTTGCGATGCAAAACGACTGCGCGAATGTTTCTTCGCGAAACGTACCCGAAATGTTCTCTTTGACTTTGACCATGCGAAGATCGCGTTCGGCTTGGTTGTTGTCAAAGGGAACATGCACTTCACGTAAGAAACGCAGCGCTTCTTCCTTTCGTTTTTGAAGGCGTCGAACAAAAGCGAGTGCTTTTTTCGGAAGAGGCGTCGTCGTTTCCAATCGGTGTTGTGCTCTTTCTAGGATGCGATCATACACTCGTTCCCATCGTTTCGCTTCTTCTTCGGAAAGCGCACCGTGATGGGCTTCGACGGCTTGTTTGGCGGCTAACAGAAACGTGGTCATGCGCGCTGCCCATGTATGCCCTTGTTCGGTGAAACCCCTCAATTCACGCAAATGATGGACGTGACAAAGGGCATGGGTGGCTTGTGTGTATTTCGGATACGTACCGAACCCATCATGCATCATCGTTCCTTGATATCGGGGAAGAATCCCGATATCATCGGTCGCTTTCTTTCCACGAGAAACGTGAGGAGCCAAGTACGTATATTTCGATGTACACGCGACATGCACCCATGCGAGTTTCCCATTGATGCGCAAACTCGTTTCATCGACATGCAGGATGTTGGATTCAAGTAAGGCGTCTTCGATGATGTCCATATTCGATTCTAGCGCTTCGCGTCCTCGTTTCACCATATTGGCAAGAGTTCCCGTACTAATCGAGTGTTGATATAACGCTTCGATTGTATCACTTAAACGCTTGTAAGGGATCAATTGGATATGATGCAAATAAACAACGAGCGCCGTGAGACGTGGACCGTATTGCACATGATTCGTGACATGTGGTGGAAACTCCGCTTGTTGAACACATCGACAATGTGGACAGGATTTCACTTCACGTTCATGTTGTGTCACCTCGATCGGCACAGGAGGGAGATCGAACACTTGACGGATATCGACTTTGAACGGTTTGACTTCACGCAAAGAAGCCCCACATCCTTGACACGTATGCACACGGTGGACGATGCGATGATGTGGATGTTCCACTTGACGGAGCGTCGTTCCTTGATGCCCTTCTTGTCCGCCTGGCTTGTTGCCAGATGGTTGACGAGAAGAACGTGTGTTGGCAAAATGGTCAGAAGATGGGGGCAAATGGCTATTGGAGCTGTTTTTTTTCGTGCGTGCTTCCAGCTCTTGAACGCGATACTTCAGTTGTTCATTTTCTTTGCGTAGTTGTTTGTTTTCGTGACGCAAATGTTCATTTTCTTGAACGAGTTGATGAATGAGCTGTTTTTGTTGTTGAACTTTGCTGATTAAGCTCTCAACTGTAAATACAGCTTGTTGTACCGTCAACACGCGATTCACCTCCTTGTCTATCAGTATTCACATCATAGACAAGGAAAGAAGAAAATATTCAGCTCACTTTATGATGTGGCTGAATAGTTACCCGCGATCCAGATGTGTCCATAAAAATATACTAGCATCACATCTTTTATTAAAGTTTTGGTTCATCGCTCGATTTTTATATTTAATTACAAAATTAACATATACTCCCATAACAAAAAAATTCGTCACCATCGAAAGGATGAAAACGAATTCTGTCGAAGTATCTCCTTGCAACTGGGGTCAACAAGGCTGATGCACCTTACAAAGTTAACGCTTGGATAAACTTCTCTCATCTTGATCATACTGCTCCTAAGCACTCGATCGGAAAAGGAACGGAAAAGGAACAAACCCAGGATGAGACGACTCACCATTACGAATGACCGTGGATGGACATCACGAAAACTTTGCCAAGAAGAATGAAAAATCAAAAAGGCCTCGCTGGTCAACGTGTCATGGCGGTTCGTCTCGTGATGGAAGGATATTTGGGCAAAGATGTTGCTGCCATGCTCAACCTGTGCCGCCAAACCGTCGTTTTTTTATGTTTCCTTATTCAATCTTCTGTTGGACCGAAAAAGCCCACTGGGACGGGTTCCGTTCTTAATGAAAAAACAACAACAAGAACTAAAACAAACGATCTTAACCCGTATACCCGCCGAACTCGGTTGGGATCCCGCCTCTTCCTAGAATATCTGGATTTATCTATAAGAAATATGGTTAGGGAGGATTTCAATGCAAAATATAATTTATAGACCTAGTATTTTACTTCTAATTATATTCTTTATTTCCTTAATAGTTACTAAATTATTTCCATCATTAGCATCGACTATTTTCGATATATGGATTTTGGGTATCTGTTTGATTATTGCTATTTTTTTGCACGAATTAGGGCATGTGATCTTTGGGGTATTATGTAAGTTTAATTTCCATTTTCTTACTTTTGGTCCCTTTTTAATTGAAAAAGTGCAAGGAAAATTAAAAATACGTGAAAATAAACATTGGATTTATTTCGGTGGAGTTTCTTTTATGACCCCTACTGTTGAAACTTTTTCTAAAATAAAAGCAAAATGGGGATTGTTTTTGTTTGGAGGCCCTTTTTTTAGTTTTATAGCATTTCTTATATTTTTCATGATTGGGAAGATTTATAAAAACGATTTTATGCTATGGTGTTCTCTTTTAAACATTGTTATATTTATAGCTACCTCATTTCCAATTGTAAAAGGGGAAGCAACCGATGGAGGAAATATATTTTTATTACTTAAAGACAAGGAACAAACGTTTTTACATACTGTAGATGAGCAAATTCACTGACATAAATTGACAACTAAACAAAAAAGGAGACATGAACCCGATTCCTTGGTTAGAATAGATGTACCACCAACTATCCACAAGGAGGTTCATGTCTCATGAATAGATTAGCACATCACCAAGGAATCCACAAGTTTTTCTTCACGCTGGGGTTGACGCTGCAGCTTTCCAAACCGGTCATCAAGCATCTCATTCATATTGTCGATGCCTTGACCACCAAGGGATTCTCGGGAACATTGACTGATATTCATTACTGGAGCTTTCATCCGAATCATCGAACGACGCTCCGTCACTTTTTCACGAAAAGCCCTTGGAACGAGGAAAGGCTGCTTGGGAAGCTTCAAGAGTGGATCCTTTCCCAGGTCGAACGACTGGCCAAACGGAAGAATCAACCCCTTTTTGTTTCGATTGATGATACGATTTGCCAAAAAACAAAGCCTTCGTCACGGGCTGTGCACGCCATTCAAGGGTGCGACTGGCACTACTCGCATAAAGATCATCAATCGGTCTGGGGGCATTCGCTCGTTTGGCTGATGGTGCACACCTTCACGCAGGCGTTCCCATTTGCGTTCCGCCTGTATGACAAGAAAGCGGGAAAAAGCAAGATCGACCTGGCGATCGAGATGCTTTCCTCGCTCAAGGTGAAGCGGGCTCAGCGGGTGTATGTGCTCATGGATTCGTGGCATCCGTCCAAAAAGCTCATTGAAGCCTGCTTGAAACAGGGATTCCATGTCATCGCGATGCTCAAGACGAACCGGATTCTCTACCCGAAAGGCATCGCCATCCAAGCCAAGCAGTTCGCCCGCTATATCGAGTCCAAAGACACCCGCCTCGTCACGGTGGGGCAGGAGCGTTATCGCGTGTATCGCTATGAGGGGGCCATCCATGGCCTCGATGACGCGGTGGTGCTGCTGGCTTGGAAGGCGGATCAGCCGATGGCGCCGGAACATCTTCATTGCATCTTGAGCACCGACCGGGAACTCGGGGACGAAGACATCTTGCGTTACTATGCTCAGCGTTGGACGATCGAGTGCTTTTTCCGGCAGGCGAAAGATCAACTGAAGCTGGATGGATACCGCGTTCGCCACATTCGGGCGGTGAAACGGTATTGGGCGGTGGTGCTGCTCTCCTGCGTGTACAGCATCGCCGAATCCCGCCAAAACCTCTCCACCGGGCTGGAGCTTCTTCGGTCGCGGAAAGACCACAGCGTCGTCGAGTTCATTTATGACGCTGCAAAGCAAGATATTCCCATTGATGTGATCAAAAAACAGCTCCGTATCGCGTAAGGGGTACCCTGTTTATCTCTCTAACCATGGAAATTATTGTAATGAAAAATGCTCATCTACAGTTACACATATTTTAAAATTTCAAATACTTAGTGAGATGTTTAGTTCAAAAAGACCAATTGAATGGGATAAAGAGTTGATTGAAAAGTGTAAAGAAATAATTAAAGGGAAAAATTCAATTGAAAATCATATGATCTATACATTTCTTTTTTATTATTATTTTGACGCTGGGAATGTTGAACAGATTTTTTTAAGTATACAACCAGTCATAAATGAACCGCTTACAAAGGAAAATAAATTTATCAAAGGGAATTTTAACAGTTTATACATACTCTATAAATTTTTATATGGAAACAGTGAGGAAAACTTAGAAGAAATAGATAAATTATTTAAAGGAGTATCAAAATTAGATTCATATGCCTATAACCGTTCCCTTGCCATAATTAAGTATTTAAAGGGAGATATTAAAGGAGCAAAAAGTTTGATAAACAAATTAGAACATGAATTAAACTATACTAATGGTCAAGGGGTATATCATGTTGAAAAAGATATCTTACAAAAATTGAGGTTAAAAATGATGATATAAACTAGCACATTAGATGATGTATAAAATTTTGTGTAACTCACATTTCGCGCCCTCTCGACAAAAATCGGGAGGATTTTTTTATCTTCATGTCGAATGAATCTTTGAAACACAAGGAAAGCAAAGGAGTTTCTACATCATGAGCGTTCAAATCCGTGCCATTTATGAAAGTTCTTATTTGAATATAATAAGCACCATTTTCAAGGATCTTGGCCTCCCTCGGTTGATTGATCGTCTCGTTCCCGTGGACCCTCAATGCCAAACTCGAGCCAGCGACGTTGTCTGGCTGCTTACCTTGGATATCTTGAGCGGTCGGCAAGCACTCGTTCATTTGGAACGATGGGCGCATGACATCGATTTGCCTAAGCTGATCCGACCAGGACTTTCCCCCTCTTGGTTCAACGACGATGCCATCGCGCGCCATCTCGATCGACTGTACGACGCCAATATCCACGCGGTTCTTTCCGCCTGTCTTGTGCAAATTTACAAGAAAGAAGGAATCCCTCTTCGGGTGTTCCATGCCGATACGACCGATGTATCGGTTTACGGTACGTATGAATCGGCCTCGCCGGATGCCTTGCAGATTACGCATGGCTATAACCGCCATCATCGTTGGCAAAAACAGATCGGCTTCGGACTGGTCGGCAACGAGGACGGCATCCCGTTTTACGGCGATGTGCACGACGGCAACCTGCCTGACAAAACGTGGAATCCGGAGGTGCTGTCCCGTGTCCACGAACAGCTCAAACAAGCCAAGATTGAAGACGAATGGATTTATGTGGCCGATTCCGCCGCGATGACAAAAGACACTCTGGCGCAAACCAAAGCGGCCAACGCCTTTTTGATCACCCGAGGCCCTTCGTCGCTCCGGATCGTCAAACGGGCATTCGCGGAGGCCGATTCGGCCCACATCCCGTGGAGCGACCCCTTTACGCTGGCGGAGAGAAACGGCGCCACGTACCGGGTATGGGAAACATCCTCCACCTATGAAGGCCACCCCGTTCGGCTGATCGTCGTCGAATCGAGTGCGCTCGACCAGCGAAAAGGAAAGACGCTCGAAAAAGAACGAACCAAAGAAGCGGAGCTTCTTCGCGAGGAACAAGCCCATTGGGAGCGCCACCCTTTCTCGTGCCGGGAAGACGCTGAACAAGCCTTGGCGTCCCTCAAGACGTCCCTTCGCCCACGGTTTCATCAGGTCAAGGCCGCGGTCGAAGAGATCGTACGCCCGAAAAAACGGCGCGGACGGCCGAAAAAAGGGGCGGAACCCGAGATGGAGACGCGGTATCTCTTGCGCCTTGACGTCGAATTCGACCAAAACGCGTGGGAACAGGCAAGACGGAAAGCGTCCCGGTTTGTCCTCGTCACGACCGTTCCGGAGGAATGGAAGGGTCAACAAATGGATGCCCAAGAGATCTTGAAGCTATATAAAGGGCAGATCTCGGTGGAAATGAACTTCGCTTTTTTGAAAGACCCTTTTTTCACGGATGAGATTTACGTCAAAAAACCAGAACGGGTCGCAGTATTAGGCTATTTGTTTCTGTTGGCCTTGGCGATTTACCGCGTTTTTCAGCGCCGAGTGCGTCAGTTTATTACTCCAGAACACCCGTTGAAGGGTCCTGGAGGCCGCAAGCTGACCCGACCGACGGGACAGGCGATTTTTCAGCTGTTTCAATATGTGAACGTCGTCCTCCTGGAGCTGCCGGATGGGCGCATCCAACGCTCACTGGATCGCTCCCTTACCCCTGATCAGCGAAGGATTCTGCAGGGATTGGGCATTGGGCATGGATGAGAGCATTTACGTGTAACGTCATACGGAACGACCAGCGATGGTAAAAAAAGGATTGCCATCGCTCGTTGTGTTGGTCAAAAAGTTATTCTGAAAAACTAAATAAAAAATCCTTTGTTTTGACCTTGTTAGGGTGCGAAATGTGAGTTATGATGTGGCTGAATAGTTACGAAAATAAAATTAAGACAAGGGGTATTTTATGTATAATTTTTCTGCTAATAATAACAATAAAGGAAGAATTTTTACTTACAGTTCTTTAATATTATCTATAATCTTCTTTATTTATGCACTAGGTACATTAATAGTAGGGCCAAATGATCACGTTACTTGGTTTAACACATTATATAGAGGCTTCTTAGGGATAATTTTTGGTGCTATTTTTTTAGTAACATTTAGAAGTAATTCGGACAAGAAAATAAAAATTTTTAGAAAAGTTGTGTGGTTAGGTATCGCCTTAGTTACTTTGTTTTTCTTATTTGTCGTTTTTATCTATCTAGTCTTCATATTTGGTTAATGAATACAAATAAAAGCCCCTCTCGACTATGTGAACATATCCCTGTCAAGTAGACAGTGTGAAAAATACCCACCTTCTTCAGCTGCTTGTTAGGATAGTGGAATGAGGAAACGTTGTCAAGGAAAGCACTTGAGAACGTCTCCTTCATTCCACTTCATCGTTGGCAAGCTGAAGAAGGAGACATTCTCAGCCGTTCGTCTGCTAGGCTGCTTGGGCAATTCGGTATTCCACTGGGCTGAGGTAGTCTAGTTTTTTCTGGCACCGTTCATAATTATAAAAATACATGTACTGATCGATCGCCTCGATCATTTCCTCTTCCGTTTCAAAGGTAGGAAGGTCCACCATTTCCGATTTCAAATGCCCGAAAAAATTTTCCATGCAGGGATTCCCTGCCGGTTCACCCATCGATAGTATCCACTTCTTGACACACCGGCCAGTTGGCATAGCCAGGCAATCGGATAGGTGTTGGATAACTCCTGAATGATCGAGAACCGCTCGTTCGGTTTCACCTCCTTGCCAGCTCTCGTAACTTTTTTAAATAATCATTCTCTGCTTTCAGTCTTCGATTCTCTTCCTCTAAACTGCACTCTTTTTTTCGAGGCCTTCCCTTGAATGGAGACTTGGATGTCCCGCGCCGTTCTTCGAGCCCTTTTAGACCATGTTCATGGTAACGTTTTACCCAAAGTCTGATCGTTTTCGTGCAGGGAATCCCTAACTCTTGGCATATCCGCTTATATCCCCATCCTTCTTCGATGTACATCTGGACAGCCCTCCATTTAAACTCCACGGAATAAGTGGTCTTCCCTTTCGGTGTTTGCTTGGTCTCGAACATAAACAAATCCCTCCAGTGTTTTTAATGACAGTATGGGCATTTTCCCAACTGTCTACACTAGAGGGAGTGGATATCAAATACGTTTCCCGGCGGCTGGGGCATAAAGATATTGTAACCACTTTACAAACGTACTCGCACATTTTAGATGAGATGGAGCAAAAAGAGTCTCGGCAAGTTGACCTTGCAATGGAGGAGCTGTACCATGCCAAATAGCCGTGCAAAATTCGTGCAAAATTTTTTCGGATTCTATCTTTTTTTGGGGATTCCTAAAAAATGAAAAATGACCACAAACGCAGTCATATCAAGGGGTTCGGCAATCTCAACCCGAACGAATCGTATGTAGATGGCGGCCCCGAGAGGATTCGAACCTCCGACGCACGGTTTAGGAAACCGACGCTCTATCCACTGAGCTACGGGGCCATATGGCTCTCCTTTTTCATTCTATCCATCTGCGCCTAAAAATTCAATAGCTGATAGACAAACAAAATAGAGAACTCCACCCCCGATCTCTCCAAAGTTCGCTCTTCGTTCCCAGCAATTCAACCGCCGACGGCTTCTTTGCACAACGATCCATCCGCACCGATCGCTCCAATCCGCATCGATCAGCCGAATCCCGCTTCGTTCCGACACAATGGAATAGAACGTATAGGTGACGATTTGCAACATTCATCCCCTCTCAAAAACACCATCTTTACAGCCACACACCACCATTGCCCTTGCATTTAGACGCCCCGTCTGCACGGCAACGCGAAGCGATGGGATTCGCCGCAGCCTTGAACCGCTGCTTCCCTGATCGCAGGCAAGACGACCTTCTCCGTCCACCGCCCTTGCAAACACACGCAACTGGATCAGCGTCCTCGACGAGCGCCATCCGCACGACGAACGGTTGGCCGTTTGTCATCATCAACATCCTTGGCCGAATCGTCCCCCACGTGGAAAGAACGGTTCCTCACGGAGGAAACCAACATAAGGAATACCATTCGTGAACATAAGGTCGAAATCCTGCATGTACGAAAAAATGGAGAGCTGGGGAAAGCTCTCCGTTTTTCGCTTGTGTGTTCCATCCAAGTCAATACGACGAAATCCCTGCCTTGGCATAAAGGCTCAACAAACATCAACTCGCTTAATCGGGAAAACCTCGAGCAACTAGGAAATCGGCCCCAAACGGCTTTTATTCAGGCACATACATTTTCTGTAGCGGAAGCAGCGCTCTCGCATCGCTAGGCATGTTCTCATACCAATGGACAATCAAGTTGACCAGCTCTTCCAAATCAATCAGTTTCACGGAATTATGTTTGGCGACTGCCTCTGCGTGGGACGTAAAACCGCCTGTGGAGACGAACAGGCAATTGGCATCAATCGGGTTGGCCCCGAGAAGTTGCTGGATTTCCGGAGCCGAGGCGGCGCTTTTGCGATGCTTCACTTGCACCTTGATTACAGGTTTTTCAAAGCCAAACGCGTCCTTATAGGCGAGCACATCCACACCGCCGTCAGGGCCTTTCGGGCTTACTTGCACGTTGTACCCCATCGCTTGAAGCAAGCCTGCCACTAAATCTTGCATTTGCCACGGATCAAGCTTGTCCACTTTGTCTTGGATCATCATCAACGCTTTTCCAACAAGGTCTTCAACGATTTCTTCCGTTTCCCCCTCTTCATGTTGAGGTTTTGAGAATGGTTCACTGTGTAAACGCTGCTCGATTTCATCGCCCCATTCGTCCACTCGAAACACCGTCAGCGTCGAACCTAAACTGTTCTTCGCTCCGTCTGACAGCGAATCCCTTGGAACTGTCGCATTTTCCCATTTTACCCGGATGATGTTCGGATAATAGGGATGCCCGATGGAGGGATCGTAACGATGCTCTTCTGTCACGGTTCCAACAATGTATTCCCTTTTCTCTTTTGAATATGTGATCACTCGATCGCCCTTTTTGATTTCATGGGCAAACCGCCATACTTGATTCACCCAACTCGTTCTCGATTTTGGTTTTGACTCGGCAAACACTTCATCCGCCTTTCGCTGCAGCTGTTCTTTCGACCGAAAGCGCTTCGGATCGCCCAATCTCGCCCAACCGATCGATGCGATGCCCTTTTCCAGCCAAAGCGGAATCAATTCATTGCGATCGCCCGCGCGGATCATCCACCATTTTGACATCTAGGTTCCTCCTTTTGGCAAAAAGAAATCGCTCCGTGAAGCAGTCATTCTTCTAAAAACAGGAGCTGAAACAATGAGCCTATAGCTCACCGCTATAGGCACTACATTTAAGATGTGCCAAAACGAACAAACCGTATAACATAAGCCCATCCATCGGTGTTCTTCACCTAATTACAAACTGTTTAATCGATTTCGTTCAATTTTGATCGTATGATCTTTTCCATCCAATACATCTGCGCGCTTGCTGCCGTAGAGGCGAAGCTTGGGAGAGCCTTTCACCGCTTTTATGGAAAGCCGCGGAGTTCCCCGCACTTGTTGTCTTTGCAGGTCGACACACTCGAGAAACTCATTCCAACGGACGATGGCAATCACTTGATTGGAGTCACTCGGCTGTTTCTGTGCGCAGACAAATGCAAACACGATTTCTTTTTCCTGGCTGTGTTCGAGATCAATCTTGTGAATTTCAGCAATCTCATGATCGCTGAATACAAACGACCAAGTGAAATCTTTGGAGCCGGATGGATTCGTGTTGTATTTCGTGTACATAATATAGCTCGCTTTATTCGTCGTGACTTCATAAATTTGTCGGTTGTCATTTTCCTTTTCAAACAGCGCCGGCGCCAACCCGCCATTGACCAGCGCGGAAAGAAGCGCTCCATAGTAATAATCCGCTTTGCGAATCGTCGCCATCCGTGTCCCCTCCCTTTGTCATAGATAAAAAGATTCGATTGATTTGATTGTATCAACTTTTGTAAAACATTGCCGTCGAACTTTGTCGACCAGCAAAAAAATACAAAAAGAGCGGTGCGTTACCGCTCTCCCTTTCTATATCTGATAGATTTATTGCCCAAAGCAGTTTGCGGGCGAATACGTAAAGATACTAAAGCCCGCTTGGCTTCTGTTTTGTCCCCACCTTCAACGGCTTAAGGCTCGTAACATAAACCGCTCGACATCATTCTCCGGTCCGATGAATTCCACGTCTGTTCCGATGGCTTGGAAGTGTTTGCGGGCGAAGGCAATTTTCGCTGCTTCGCCTGGCCGCAGCTCATCCTCCCATTCCTGTCCTTTCGTCTCGAGGACGAAGTACAGTTTTTCCTCTCCATCCTTTTCGATGACAAGCGCCCAGTCGGGATTGTAGGAGCCGATCGGTGTGTCAATTTTAAACCAACTCGGCAGTTTGACGTACACTTTTACGTTCTCATCGTGTTCAAAACGTTTGGCGAACCGCTCTTCCACATCGGAATCGTAAAGGATATGGTCAAACGGCGATTTTTCGCTCGGGATGGCGTTGTCGTTCAAATAGGCGAGCAGCTCTTCGTTTTGGAACAGTTCGACCGCGTAATACGCATCATCACCAATTTTGTAATATTTCACGCCATCTTTCAGCAACAGCCTCATTTGGCGCTGGATGATGTTTGCCACTTCTTCAATAAACTTTTGCGGATTGTTTTTGAAATCATCGAGCCGTTTGTAGCCGGTTAAGATGCGGACAATCGTCTTGCGTGTTAAATTCGTGCGGTTTTGCAGCTCGGTAATGACGTCTGGAAGCGTATGGTGCAAGCTGACGTAATCCTCCACTTTTTCGCTGACCACCTGAGCCTGTACGCCTGTCACATGATCAATTTCCACCCTTCCTTTCCGGCTGACAATGCGGATTTTTTCAATGGGCTTCATTTCCTGAATGGCGGCGATGCACAAGTCAGTGAGCTGTTCGCTGTCAAAATCGACCGAATAGACGGTTTTGTATTTGATTTTGTCCCACAATTGCCGAAACTCTTCTTGATTGAGAACCGCCATATTGACATGGACTTTTTTCTTTTTCGTCCCATCTTTGATCGGCAATGCTTGCAAGTGGCGTTTTATTTCTTTTACGATCGCTGGAAGCCATGGCTGAAACTCCGAACTTAAGCGCAAGTCATAGTTTTCTATTGCTTTCTTTAATTCAGAGGTGACCATGCTATGCTTATCGATATAGCCGTTTTGCTTCAATTCTTCATATAATTTCACCGATAAATCGTAGCCCATTTGCATCGGCTCTTCCGTCTTCTCGTCGATATAAATATATAAGTGGCAATTTTGTTTTACATGGCATTGTTCGCTCTTCTTGTCACCGTGCCAGCTTGTTAGGTGATAAAGTAAAGACGGGACATGGAGGTCGGAAATTCTTTATTACAACCTATATAGATCGTTCATTGCTAAATGTAATTTTATAAAGTGTATATTGCTTATGCTTAAAATTCCACGTACTAACAATTTCAATCGTTGAAGAGAAATAGTTTAGCATCATTTCAGTGAGCGTTCGATCATAAGATACAATGAGCTTTACATTTTGATTTTCAATGATTGTTTTACGAATAAGGGAAAGTCTGTTGTTGGCCGCTTCATCATAATAATCATCTACAGAACTCCAAATAGATTCATAAGGTTTTATGCTTTTTTTAGACGGCTTGGGCAATGGCATCATTTCACCAAGAAAATGATTGGAACTTTCTCTCCCTAATTGCTTTGCATAAAAAATGTAATGATTAATATTTTCAACAGTTACATCTCTTCCTTCGAATTCCAAAATAAAAGCCGCTATATAGCGCCAAACATTAGGGCCTATCCATGATGATAGCGGTAATATGGTACAAACCTTCCCAAACATGCCGAAAATCCATTTGAAGATGAAACTTTGAGCGAATCTCTAAACTTTGTTCAAGGGTTTTCGTACGGTGTCTCCATATTTCTGCCCCACCTTCTTCAACCCCAAGAAACCAAAACGGGGCATTGACATTTCCGTAGCCAATCCAATTATACAAACATGAACGAACCGGTCTTTCAAAAGAAGTCGAAGTTTCCATCCCTATTTCTTGCTACTTCATTTTGTTACTATCATGGTTCAAATTTGCTCCAGTTTGTATCATTTCAGCACTTTTCCCTGACATAGACATCATGGCAATCTCAATCACTTCCCTTAACTGTTCTTCAGAGAAATGGGCAATTCTTATCCATCCTCGTCGATCAACGTTATATCCTTTTTTCTTTATGATTTCACTATCCATATACTTGCCATTTACATATCCATTTCCATTAGGGGATAACTCCCTAGCTAATACTTTCCCTCTTTGCCGGCTTTCTGGATAAACATAATTTACTCGATCGTAACTTATAGGCTTTTCTTGTAGCTGCTTATATGACCGAAAAATCGCTTTCTTATGCTCAAAGCTCAGCATGTTCATTCCTCTCCCCCCATATCTTTAATACGATGCTCCTTGGCCAGCGATTCCCGATTCACGGGAAAAAAGCAGGGCTTGCCATATCTTCGCCGTAAGCAGTGTGAAATGGCAATTATACTCTATCGTGTTCATTTTAAAACTCCCAAATAACTAAATTCTTTTGTACCAGGCAGTTTTCTGCAATAACCGTTTTCTCTTTCGCCGTTTCTCCATTTGTCCAACTCTGCTAGACGGAATATTACCATCCGAAGAGACATTTCTATTTTGATCCCTACGCACCGCCCTCCTCAGTCTGTCAACTGTTTTCATTTCCCTAATTCCAGTTTATCTGTCACAAACGCTTCAACTCACCAAACACCCTATCCTTAATGTTCGTTGATGTAATGGGTAATAAGTCAATTTCCTTTGAAATAACTTCTTGAATTTTACCATATTTTTCTGAAGTTTTTTCGTCATTTGGAACAGTTCTAAACACTCCATTTTCAAGTTCATGGTCAGTAAAGTTATCACCATCATATAAAGGCCAATAGAAAAACCAATGTTCAGAAACGCTCGGCGGTTTATCCCAATGTTCAAGTGTAAATTATCATTTTATTTCAGCACAAAACGCCCATTTTTTTGCACATTCTTTCAGAAAGCCCTCTCCCCTTTTCTGAAGGAATGTGCTAAATTTTTTGTGAATTGTTTCGGACAAAGATTTCCATTCGTTTCAATGAGGGGGAGGAAGTGTGATCCAGTTTCACGACTTTGGCATTGACATTCAAACGTATACGGATCGTGGGAAAGGGAACGATTTTCCCGACGTGAACCAATGCCCCCACTGTTCATCCCGCCGCCCCTTGCATCGTCACGGATACTACCAACGCTATGCGTTGACGGCAGAGGGGGAGTATCACCTTTGGATCGCACGATATCGCTGTCAAGAGTGTCGCAAAACCGTGAGTGTGCTGCCTTCTTTCCTCCTCCCGTATGTTCAATATACACGATCGGTTATTTGGCAAGCGGTCAAAGCATGGTTCGAAACGCCAAGGCAAGGAGCGAAGACCAAACAGGTTGTTTTTCCCACCAAGGAGGTCATCTTGTTTTATGTCCGACGATTTTTACGGAATCTCTCTCGCTTGCATCACGCGGCGGCGAGAAGGTGGGGGATCATCGGCCCTGTAGGGAACGCAAGAACAGAACGGGCGGTTTGGTGGATGCAGACCTTGGAGGGACGGGGGGTGGGCTCGATCATCCAAGACCTGTGGACAAACGAGAGGTGGCATCCGTTTGCGGATCAAATTGCTTCCTGATTTTCTACTTAACACCAAAAATGGAGATGGTTGATGTTCCCACAAACCCTTCCTCTCGACGAATCTCGAGCCGTTTCGTAAGATAGGAGGCAGAGGGACCGGGACGGTCCAACATCACAGGGAGACAGGGAGGAGATCCGGATGGATGAATCGATGAGACACGACATCGCGCTGTTTCGGTACGGGCTGATCGCTCCGTTGGTGAATGGCCAGGTGGAGCCCAAGGCGTATTTGAATGAGGTGGGCGGGCGAGTGCATTCGATTCCTCATCAAGGGGACAAACCCATTGCGGCGAAGACGATTCTGGATTGGTGCGCCCGATACAAAAAAGGGGGCTTCGACGCCTTGAAGCCGAAGCGCCGTTCGGACCGCGGCCGCTCCAGACGTCTGTCCCCCGATGATGAGGATCATATTCTAGCATTGAGGAAGGAACATCCCACCATGCCCGTGACCCTATTCTACGAACAACTCACCAAGCAGGGGGACATTCCCACCACCCTCTCATACTTTACTATATACCGATTGTTGAAAAAACACAACCTGGTGGGAAAAGAAATCTTGCCGATGCCGGAGCGAAAGCGTTTTGCGTATGACCAGATCAATGAGCTATGGCAAGGGGACTTATCCCATGGACCCACGATTCGCGTCCATGGGAAAGCCCAGAAAACGTTTTTGATCGCGTATATCGATGACTGCTCGCGGTTAGTGCCATATGCCCAATTTTTCCCTTCGGAGAAGTTTGACGGGCTGCGGATCGTCACGAAGGAAGCGGTGCTTCGTTGCGGGAAGCCGAAACGCATTTACTCGGACAACGGGAAAATTTATCGGTCCGAGGTGCTGCAGTATGCGTGCGCCGAGATGGGAATCACCTTGATCCACACCCAGCCGTATGATCCGCAAAGCAAGGGGAAAATCGAACGGTTCTTCCGCACCGTGCAGACGCGGTTTTATCCGCTGTTGGAGCTGAATCCGCCGAAGTCGCTTGACGAGTTGAACGAGCGTTTTTGGAAGTGGCTTGAAGAAGAGTATCATCGAAAACCTCACGCCTCGCTTGATGGGAAAACGCCGCATGAGGTGTTTCAGTCCCAAGTGGAACGAGTGGTGTGGATCGAAGACATCGATTGGCTGGACGCGATTTTTCTGAAGCGGGAGCACCGCAAGGTCAAAGCCGATGGAACGATCACCTTGAACAAGCAGCTGTATGAAGTGCCGCCCCGGTTCATTGGGCAATCGATTGAACTCCGCTATGACGAACGGGGCGTCTATGTGTACGAAGATGGAAGGAAGGTGGCGGAGGCCGTTCGGGTTCGTTTGGAGGACAACGCCTATGTAAAACGCCATCGGTCCCCGTTTGCGGCGATTCCGGCGAAGGAGGGAGAACACGGTGTATAAATCGTTTTACTCCCTTTCGCGGGAGCCGTTTGCGAAAGAAACCGACCCGTCTGAGGCGTATCAAGGGGCGTCATTTCAGGAAGCGTTGCGGGCGCTGGAGTACGTGAAACGAACCCGGGGGATCGGGCTGTTGATCGGAGAGCCGGGGGCGGGCAAGACGTTCGCCCTTCGGGCGCTGAAAGAGTCATTGAATCCATCATTGTATCATGTCGTCTACTTTCCGTTATCCACCGGAGGCGTGATGGATTTTTACCGTGGTTTGGCCTTGGGATTAGGAGAGGAACCGAAGTACCGCAAGGTAGACCTCTTCCGCCAAATCCAGCAGGCGATCGAGCGATTGTATCATGAACGGCGGATCACGCCGGTGTTCATTTTGGACGAGATGCATTTAGCAAAGGATGCATTTTTACAGGACATCGCGATCTTGTTCAACTTTGAGATGGATTCGACCAACCCATTTGTCTTGATTTTGGCCGGGCTGCCCCATTTACAGGGGAAGCTGCGGCTCAATCAGCACCACCCTCTCGACCAACGGATCATCATGCGATACCGGATGGGGCCGCTGGAGAGGGAAGAGGTGGCGGGCTACATCGAGCATCGGATGAAACAGGCCGGGGCGAAGCATCCGATCTTCACCCCATCGGCGTTAGAGGCGATTGCCCTGCAGTCGCGGGGATGGCCTCGGGTGATCAACACGTTGGCCACGACGTGCCTGTTATACGGGTATCAGCTGAAAAAGGACGCCATTGACGAAGAAGTGGTGCGCATGGCCGCAGAGGAAATGGGGTATTAGCACGAAAGGGGCCGAATCGGCCTCTTTTGTGCTTTTTCTTTTCCATCGGTCCATCAGGCGCGCTGGAAATCTTCATCTGAAAGAGCGTGCAAACGTTCCGAAAGAATGTGCAAAATCCGGAACAATCCGCAAAAATTTTGCACATTATTTCAGAATCCATCTGAAATAATTTGAAAAAGTGATTCTGAAATAATGTGCTAATTTACATTCAAGGGTTGAATATACGTATTTGCATAACGTCATCCGTGGTTCTTCTTCAAATGAGATTTCAACCGCATACATTGGGGCGTTTTTCAACCCATTCCCCGACTGGCAAGGAGGAGCGGAATCTCTCTGATATAGCTTGATAAAAGATTGAATGAACCAGCCTTGATACTCGCGGTCAAATTTCTGACGTAAAAATTGTGGGATCACCGGAACAAATCCACATTCAACCGATTGACGGTCCAATTCCGCCAACAGTTTATCGACACTCTCGTACGTTTTTCGCACAACCTCAAAAGCGTTTTTTATGTTTTCTCGTATACTAACGGAATTCATAATACCACTCCTTTTCAATACGATTGGCACTTAAATGAAAAAATTGTTCATCTGTATAAAAATGAAGTAACTATTCAGCCACATCATAAAGTGAGCTGAATATTTTCTTCTTTCCTTGTCTATGATGTGAATACTGATAGACAAGGAGGTGAATCGCATGTTGACGGTACAACAAGCTGTATTTACAGTTGAGAGCTTAATCGGCAAAGTTCAACAACAAAAACAGCTCATTCATCAACTCATTCAAGAAAATGAACATTTGCGTCACGAAAACAAACAACTACGCAAAGAAAATGAACAACTGAAGTACCGTGTTCAAGAGCTGGAAGCACGCACGAAAAAAAACAGCTCCAATAGCCATTTGCCCCCATCTTCTGACCGTTTTGAGAAAAAGCGTTCCTCCCGCGAGCCGTCTGGCAAAAAGCCTGGTGGGCAAGAGGGACATGAGGGGAAGACGCTCCGTCAAGTGGAACATCCACATCATCGTGTCGTCCACCGTGTGCATACGTGTCAAGGATGTGGAGCTTCTTTGTGTGAAGTCAAACCGTTCAAAGTCGATATCCGTCAAGTGTTTGATGTCCCTCGTGTGGCGATCGAGGTGACACAACATGAACGTGAAGTGAAATCGTGTCCACATTGTCGATGCGTGCAACAAGCCGAATTCCCATCCCATGTCACGAATCATGTGCAATACGGTCCACGGCTCACGGCGCTCGTTGTTTATTTACATCATATCCAATTGATCCCGTACAAGCGTTTAAGTGATACAATCGAAGCGTTATATCAACACTCGATTAGTACAGGAACCCTTGCCAATATGGTGAAACGAGGACGCGAAGCGCTGGAATCAAATATGGACATCATCGAAGACGCCTTACTTGAATCCAACATCCTGCATGTCGATGAAACGAGTTTGCGCATCAATGGGAAACTCGCATGGGTGCATGTCGCGTGTACATCGAGATATACATACTTGGCTCCTCACGCTTCTCGTGGAAAAAAAGCGACCGATGATATCGGGATTCTTCCCCGATATGAAGGGACGATGATGCACGATGCGTTCGGTACATATCCGAAATACACACATGCCACCCATGCCCTTTGTCACGCCCATCATTTGCGTGAGTTAAAAGGATTCATCGAACAAGGGCATACGTGGGCGATGCGCATGACCACGTTTCTGTTAGCCGCCAAGCAAGCCGTCGAAGCCCATCACGGTGCACTTTCCGAAGAAGAAGCGAGACGGTGGGAACGAGTGTATGATCGCATCCTAGAAAGAGCACAACACCGATTAGAAACGATGACGCCTCTTCCGAAAAAAGCACTCGCTTTTGTTCGACGCCTTCAAAAACGAAAGGAAGAAGCGCTGCGTTTCTTACGTGAAGTACATGTTCCCTTTGACAACAACCAAGCCGAACGCGATCTTCGCATGGTCAAAGTCAAAGAGAACATTTCGGGTACGTTTCGCGAAGAAACATTCGCGCAGTCGTTTTGCATCGCAAGAAGCATCGTTTCCACACTGACGAAACACGAAAAAAACGTGTGGGATTCGTTATGTCTTCTGTTGGCAGGCGAAACGATCGATCGAGTTCTTTCCGCTACCTAGGGCATTTTCTATGACCGAAATGCCCTATTTGTGCTGGGCTTTTTTATACACTAGCACTGGGGTGAATAGTTACAAAATGAAAGTAGGAGCAGTGGTCAACTAAAGGACAAGCAAGGCTTTGAAAGTTTTGAAAACGATCAAATCCCTTTTTTCTCAATAAAGCAGTCAAATCTTTCAGCATTAACCTTTCAAACTCATTCAATGTTTCATTTTTTTGCACGTACACCAATTGATGGAACACTTCTTGCCACGATAAATATCCGAAATGAACACCGCTTGGCAGTTTTCTGTCTTCCATCACCTTTTTAGCCATCATATTCACTTCTGGTTCCGTTCCTAATAAGAGCAAAAACTTTGGCGTCTGCCCTTTACCCTTTAGTAAATCACTCGCTTCTCGCTCCAATTGATCATCTGATGATAAAGGGCTATGATATTTCACTTCGATTCCTATGGTCAAATGATCCAATTCCAGCAAAACATCGATTTCACTTCTTTCCCCCTTGACCCAAAAATTAACTTTATCCCCTATAAATTCGTCTTTTTGCGCCGCCAAACCGTTTATGAACACCGTTTGATCAGTTTGAGAAAAAAATACGGCCTTGCTGAAAATCGGCTGAATCCCTTTGTGAAAAGGGAGATAACGCAACGTGCCAAATACGTTTGCTGTCAACTGATCCTCAAGCCGCTCGCTTAAATTCGAACCGTCTGATGATATTTTTCCATGTATTTCCGCTAACAAACTTTCTCCCCCCTGTCTGTGCCCATACATTCGACAAGTGACAGGATCCGCGTGCAACGAAGCTTCTCCTGTCGCACTCTAATTTTTTAATTGCTTCTCATAACACTTCTTCATCACAACAGATAAATCCGGGTTAATCAAGTCTTGCCCGAGACGTTTTCGTTCCTGACACAGCTTTTCTTCGATAGGTGACAACAGACACTAAAACTATTTCTCTCAACTATATACGTCCTCAACATGAACGGCTACATATCGGAACTCGCCATGTTTATCTTGGTTGATAGTAGAATAATGATGCCATTTCAATTGATATCTCCCTTTAATAAAGATCGGCGCATCACGGTTTTTTTTCGTCCCTGCTGATGCACGTTCCTGCCATTTTAACTCCCCGGTGATGATCCGGTTTTCATGAATGCGAAACTCGCAGTCCACCGTATTTGGTCGCATCGGCTCGGTCCAATACAAATGGTCATTCGTTAGCAGCACAACGATCCCGTATACATTCCTTCTCCCCATTGTTATTCGTTCTAACTTTTCCACTTGCGCCAAAAAATCATAACGACCCTGATCCTGAGCACCGTGGTGCTTCAATTCAATCGTTTGCCCGTTTTGCTTTATCGTGACCCGAGCGAGCTTGTTCATTAAACAAATCGCGTATTGGCGCCCACTTTCCGGTTCTTCCACCCACAAATCGATCAGATAATCATGAAAGCGTTTGTTCTCCTCGACGCGGAATTTTTCTTGAAGCTGAAATTTTAATGACTGTTTAAACGCTTCTTTTGAAGCAAAAAATCGATACTTTTGCGATAGGCGTTCCAATTCCTCGTGAATAGAAAACATCATTTTCCTCCTTCCCTTATCTATATAGATGCAATTTGAAGATTTACCATTTGCAGCTTTTATCGACTGTCAGGCGACCGAACAACGCCGCTTCACAGACCCATATATGGGTCTGTGAAGCAGGTGGTTGTTCGGTCTTCCGTCACGCCTTGGCGTGACGGGGCAAGCCTATGGCTTGCCTTCGACAGTCGAAAATGGACAAACCGCTTTTCCGTCAAGGATATGTTAAACTTCTTCGTTGCATCTATATATAGTTGCTGCCCAAACGGCCGTGTTGCAAGTTCAGCCAATCGACTGCGTAAACTTGCATTTCGGATAATTATTGCAACCTTTAAATGTTCCGTATTTCCCTTTCCGAACGATTAGAACACCGCCACATTTTGGACAACGGTTTTGCTGTATATGTTGTTCCGTCTGCTTTTGCTTCGTTCGAATCGTTTGCACGTGCCGCTTTTTCATTTCTTTTTCTTGTGTCTTATCTTTGGCAAGCACTGTTTCTAATTTTTGAGCTAAACGTTCCTTTGTTTCCCTATCGATCACTTTTGTTTGATGTTGCTCGAGCACTTGTTTCAATTGTTTCGGATAAACCACATAAGCATGGGCAAAATGAGCATTTGATTTAAACTTTGCCCGCGGCAAAAACACGACAACCGAGTGAATCGGAATATGCGCAAACTCCTCCCCAAGCCAGTCTCTTAACGCCTTGATATGCCCTTTGTTCTGCAAAATAGGATTAAGAAATTTTTCTTTTCGTTTATAAATGACTTGCGTCCAATATTTTGACGTTTCATCTCCGAAAATCCAGCCGCTGTAATTTTTCGTTTCGATGACAAACAGTCCTTGATCGGAAAGGATAACATGATCAATTTGTGAAGTGGAGCCATCCTGTCTAGGAATATACAGGTTATGAAAAGCTTTGTATTTTCCGGATGATGTTGCTTCTATATTTTTAATTGCTTTACGGACTTTATATTCTCCATACGATCCAATCCATTCCGCTTCTTTTGACTTGATCCATCTTGCCAATAAGGCAAGCAAACATAAAAGAAGCAGTGTATAGAAAAGATTCACGTTCATCTGCCCCCCTCCCTTTTCACATCCCCCATACCACTTTACAGATTACCTAGGCGATTTCGTTCAATTTTGATCGTGTTATCTTTCCCGTCCAACATATCAGCGCGCTTGCTGCCGTAAATGCGCAGCCATGGGGAGCCTTTGACTGCTTTCACGGCCAGCCGCGCCGTTCCGCGAACTTGTTCTTTTTCGATATCCACGCATTCGAGAAATTCGTCCCAGTAGACGATGGCAATGACTTGATTGTAGTCGCTTAATTGCTTCTGGCTGCAAATAAAGGCAAAGATCAATTCTTTTTCCTTGTTGTTTTCCTGATGAATCTTAGTAATTTCTTCGATCTCATTGTCGCTAAACGAAAAAGACCAAGTGAAATCCTTGGAACCTGATGGAGTGGTATTGTACTTCGTATAAATGATATAACTCGCTTTATTCGTCGTGACTTCGTATATTTGCCGGTTATCGTTTTCTTTTTCAAACAGTGCAGGCGCCAGCCCCCCATTAACCAGCGCAGAAAGCAACGCCCCGTAATAGTAATCGGCTTTGCAAATCGTTGCCATGGTGATCCCCTCCTTCGTTCCTACAACAAAAATCTCAGTCAATTCGATTGTACCAATCGCTGCAGAAAAATGCTGTCGAACATTGTCAAATCGTCTATAAATTCCTAATTCCCAACCAACATACGCACCGAAAATTCGAGCGGCCATAACAAAAAAAGCTGCCCCCATCATCCTTAGGGCAACTTTCTCCTTTAGCGGGTAACAACAGGTGCCAGGCCAATACATATCCGGTGAAGCCATGAAAAAACGCTGTGGCCAGCTCTTTATTTAAATAAGCGGTCGTGGTCAATCGTTAACCCTTTTATGAACTTCTTCTTCCGTTAGGTCAAATATATGTGCAATATCGGCAATGCTCATTCCTTTTGCAATCATTTTTCGCATCATTTCTCGCTCTTTTTGCTTAGCTCCTTCACGTTTTCCCTTTTGTTCATACGAAATCAACAATTCCAACACTTGCTCTTTTTCTTTCGTTTTCATTTGATTCACCTCGTTTCGCAATCGTTGTTCTTCTTCATCCGACAATTTCACATATGTTTCAAAAAAACCCATTAACAGCCTCTGCTTTGCTTCATCCAGCTCTAAACGAACTAACATGCGTAAAAACTGTTTTTTCAATTCGATTCGTTCACTTTCAGTATAACCCATTTTGCTTAACAGCGCAGCGGCGATCGGGTTGTCAATGCGAATGTAGTTGCGCCAATTTTGTTTGCGTAGTTCGATGGTGAAAAAGCGGAAGTGAAGGATGTTGCCAAAAGGAAGTTGAAGCGTAAACGAAGAGGGTTCGTCGCGGATGGCATCGTAGCTGAAAACGGCAATCGGAACGACATTCGTGCGGTATTTCTCAAACAAGCGGCTGAAGTAAATGAACATCCGTTCCGGAAACGACGGCTGCACGTAGCTTTGATTTTCAATATGGACGATGATCAGCCCGTCTTCCCCTTTTAATTTCGTTTCGACTAACAAATCGACGCGATACTTCTCCCCTGCCGTTACATCGGTGAACAGTTCTTCGGATAAAAAGGACAAATGCTGAAAATCAATATACTCGTACATTTCGGGGAAAAAGAGAAGGATAAACTCTTCAAAAAATGCTTGGATCAACTCTTTGAACAAGCGGTCATGGTCAACAGCCATACATTCACCTCACATCTCACATTTCGCACCCTCTCGACGAAAATCGGGAGGATTTTTTCGTTCCGATGTCGAATGAATCCTTGACACACAAGGAAAGTGAAGGAGTTTTTCTCTCATGAACGTTCAAGTCAAAAAGGTCTATCGTAATGATTATTTGAATATAATAAGTGCCCTATTCAAGAAACTGGGCCTGCCCCAATTGATTGACCATCTCGTTCCCGTTGATCCACAGTGCCAGACTCGAGTCAGCGATGCCGTTCAGGCCATCATCTACAATCTGTTTGACGGCCGGCAAGCCCTTGTTCACTTGGAACATTGGGCTCAGGAGGTCGATTGTGAGAAACTCATCCGTCCCGATCTCCATCCTTCCTGGTTGAACGACGATGCGTTGGCCCGTCATCTCGATCGCCTGTATGAGGCTGGCATTCACAACGTCATCAGCACTTGCTTGATTCATATTTATCGCAAAGAAGGCCTTTCCCTCCGAGCCTTCCACGCCGATACGACGGACAAGACCGTTTACGGCGCGTATGAATCGGCCTCATTAGAGGCTTTGCAGATCACACATGGCTATAACCGCCATCATCGTTGGCAAAAACAGATCGGTTTCGGACTGGTCGGCAACGAGGACGGCATCCCGTTTTACGGCGATGTGCACGACGGCAACCTGCCTGACAAAACGTGGAATCCGGAGGTGCTGTCCCGTGTCCACGAACAGCTCAAACAAGCCAAGATGGAAGACGAATGGATTTACGTGGCCGATTCCGCCGCGATGACAAAAGACACTCTGGCGCAAACCAAAGCGGCCAACGCCTTTTTGATCACCCGAGGCCCTTCGTCGCTTCGGATCGTGAAACGGGCATTAGCGGAGGCCGATTCGCCTCACATCCCGTGGAGCGAACCCTTTACCCTGGCGGAGAGAAACGGCGCCACGTATCGGGTATGGGAAACATCCTCCACCTATGAAGGCCACCCCGTTCGGCTGATCGTCGTCGAATCGAGTGCGCTCGACCAGCGAAAAGGAAAGACGCTTGAAAAAGAACGAACCAAAGAAGCGGAGCTTCTTCGCGAGGAACAAGCCCGTTGGGAGCGTCACCCCTTCTCCTGCCGGGAAGATGCCGAACAAGCCTTGGCGTCCCTCAAGGCGTCCCTTCGCCCCCGGTTTCATCGGGTTGAGGCCGCGGTCGAAGAGACCGTACGCCTGAAAAAACGGCGCGGACGGCCGAAAAAAGGGGCGGAACCCGAGGTGGAGACGCTGTATTTCTTGCACCTTGACGTCGAATTCGACCAAGACGCGTGGGAACAGGCAAGACGGAAAGCGTCCCGGTTTGTCCTTGTCACGACCGTTCCGAAGGAATGGAAGGGCCAACCCATGGATGCCCAAGAGATCTTGAAGCTGTATAAAGGGCAGATCTCGGTGGAAATGAACTTCGCTTTTTTGAAAGATCCGTTTTTCACGGATGAGATTTACGTCAAAAAACCAGAACGGGTCGCAGTATTAGGCTATTTGTTTCTGTTGGCCTTGGCGATTTACCGCGTTTTTCAGCGCCGAGTGCGCCAGTTCATCACACCCGAACACCCATTAAAGGGCGCCGGAGGCCGCAAGCTGACCCGACCGACGGGGCAGGCGATTTTCCAGCTGTTTCAATATGTGAACGTCGTCCTCCTGGAGCTGCCGGATGGACGCATCCAACGCTCACTGGATCGCTCCCTCACCCCTGAACAACGAAGGATTCTGCAGGGGTTGGGGCTGGATGAGAGCATTTACGTGTAACGTCATACGGAACGACCAGCGATGGTAAAAAAAGGATTGCCATCGCTCGTCGTGTTGGTCAAAAAGTTATTCTGAAAAACTAAATAAAAAATCCTTTGTTTTGACCTTGTTAGGGTGCGAAATGTGAGTCACATGTGAAAATTCACATATGTTATTCGACAACATGTGCGAAATTCCTGCATGGGATAAAACAAAAACAGAGAGCCAAGCAATGACTCTCTGCTTCTACAAATCCCAGCAACCCTTAGAGAGTGGCGGACAAGCAACCCTTTCATATCACACAAACGGCAATGCCCGTTCATGCTGCGAACGCGGATGAATCAGCCCGCGGTTATGGAAAGTAGAGCTCAAATCGGAGTAATGGATCGTAATCGGCAAGCGTGTCTTCAGCATGGAATGAATATGCATAAACGATAGCTTATATACATCAGAAACAATCTCATGAACAGACAGACCATTCGTTTTTTGCACAATTTTTACAAGTTGAGCCATGCCTACAGACTCTCTCGGATCTGTCGCACATAAATACGCCGTGTTTCCTTTTGAATAGTATATTCCTTGCTTTGTCACCCATTTTTTATATGAATAAATAGCCATTCTTCTTCGCGGTTTTTTTATGATTTCTACAAAATCAAAAGGAATTTGAAAAGACCGCAAATAAGCTTGCAAAAAATCTAGATCCTCCCGACAAATACCATCGCGGTGAAAAGTAATATGCCGCGGCTTCGCTCCATATATTTGTTCGTAGCTGTATATGCTTTCATTCACAATCTCTTCCATTGTAGAATTGGCGATGGTTTCCCCCGCTTCCGCTGTAGCCACTGATTTTTGTTTAATGATTTTCCCATCGCGTCCAATCACCTGAATGATCCCAGAGGCATGCTTTCCGTGTTCATGGCTGACATCCAAGCCAATGAAGCAATCTGAATACATCGGGCTGGCCAAGATCCAAGGCTGAACTCCTGCCTTGGCATAAATACCCAGCAAAATATTATAGTAGTGAAAGATATTATTTTCCGTGAAAATCCCCACCACTTGGTGAGTGCGGTATACGCTCCTGATCCGTGAGGGTATACTGAAAATGGCCAAAAAAGGCAATAGGAAAGCAGAGGTGCCCGATTTTAGGCATCTCGTATAACCTGTCTGCCTTTTGGCTAGACTAAATAAGTTGTGGTTGGCGGAACGGCTCTTTGCGGGAGATCATGCAAAAGATGATCACCAACATCCGCCGAGCAATGGCGATGAGGGCTTTTTTCTTCCCGCACCGGGCCGCCAACGACCAAAACTTTCGGGACAAGGGATGCGTCTTGGATCGAGCTGCTGACCATGCCGCCTCGCATAACGCCGATCGGAGATGGGGATTGCCTTTTGTCGTGCGCGTGCTCTTTCGCTTTCCGGCGCTTTCATGGTTGCCGGGGGACAATCCAGTCCATGAAGCCGCCCGTTCCGGCGTTTCAAAGACGCTCATGTCGGTTCCCATCTCGGCGATGATGACGGCGGCGGTTTGTTTTTTCACTCCGGGCATGGTCATCAGCAGGTTCACTTCCTCGCGATACGGCTCGAGCAGGCGGTCGATGTGTTGGTCGACTTCTTCGATTAACTGCTCCAATTCCTCAACGTGTTTCCACAAGAGGCGAAGGAGACGGAGCTCGTGTTCGGTCAAGGTGCCGAGCAGCGAATCGTACACCGCTTGCTTTTTCTTTTTGAGCCTTCCGCGCAGGCATTGATCCAACTCGTCCTTGTCCACGTATCCCTTCTCCAGCAGCCGGGCGAGGATGTCTTTTCCGGAAACGCCGAAGAGATCGGAGAGGACCGAGCCGAGTTTGACATTGGAAGACTCGAGCACTTTTTGAATCCGGTTTTTCTCCGAAGTCAGCTGTCCGACCCACTTTTTGCGGAGGCGGGTAAAATCCCGCAATTCGCGAATATCCGCTGGGGGGACGAAACTTTTTTCAACGAGTCCATGGCGGAGCAGCTTGGCGATCCACTCGGCGTCAGAGACATCGGTTTTTCTTCCCGGGACATTTTTGATCCGCTGCGGATTGGCCAGTGTCAAGTCGACATAGCCCTCGAGGAAGGCGAAGACCGGTTTCCAATACACGCCGGTGGATTCCATGGCGACATGGGTAACGCCATGTTCTTCGAGCCACTCGAGCAGGTCACCAAGTCCCTTCGAGAACGTGGAGAAGGTTTGAATGTCCTTTTGAATGTGTCCATCTTCTTCCCATAGCGCGCAGGCGACGATGGTTTCGGCATGAACATCCAATCCTGCGCAGCGAGGATAGATGACATCCATGATGAAAATCCTCCTTTTCGATGATCGAGTGCGCAAACAGCGAATCCACGGGAGAAATGCGGCAGTTTTCCGTTCGTCGTCACCTTTCCTCCGCATCGGGAAAGGGCGGACAATGGGTGGTGCACCCAGTGGATTCAAACACTTTTCCGTACAGGGTCTAAGCCACCATTAAGCATAACGTCCTGTTGAACTGTTTGCGCCTATTCTTCATTATGGGAAGAAAAGGGGGATTTTCATGCCCGGGTGGAGAGCAAAAATTGCTCATGGAACTTTCCGTGAAAATCCCCACCACTTGGTGAGTGCGGTATACGCTCCTGATCCGTGAGGGTATACTGAAAATGGCCAAAAAAGGCAATAGGAAAGCAGAGGTGCCCGATTTTAGGCATCTCGTATAACCTGTCTGCCTTTTGGCTAGACTAAATAAGTTGTGGTTGGCGGAACGGCTCTTTGCGGGAGATCATGCAAAAGATGATCACCAACATCCGCCGAGCAATGGCGATGAGGGCTTTTTTCTTCCCGCACCGGGCCGCCAACGACCAAAACTTTCGGGACAAGGGATGCGTCTTGGATCGAGCTGCTGACCATGCCGCCTCGCATAACGCCGATCGGAGATGGGGATTGCCTTTTGTCGTGCGCGTGCTCTTTCGCTTTCCGGCGCTTTCATGGTTGCCGGGGGACAATCCAGTCCATGAAGCCGCCCGTTCCGGCGTTTCAAAGACGCTCATGTCGGTTCCCATCTCGGCGATGATGACGGCGGCGGTTTGTTTTTTCACTCCGGGCATGGTCATCAGCAGGTTCACTTCCTCGCGATACGGCTCGAGCAGGCGGTCGATGTGTTGGTCGACTTCTTCGATTAACTGCTCCAATTCCTCAACGTGTTTCCACAAGAGGCGAAGGAGACGGAGCTCGTGTTCGGTCAAGGTGCCGAGCAGCGAATCGTACACCGCTTGCTTTTTCTTTTTGAGCCTTCCGCGCAGGCATTGATCCAACTCGTCCTTGTCCACGTATCCCTTCTCCAGCAGCCGGGCGAGGATGTCTTTTCCGGAAACGCCGAAGAGATCGGAGAGGACCGAGCCGAGTTTGACATTGGAAGACTCGAGCACTTTTTGAATCCGGTTTTTCTCCGAAGTCAGCTGTCCGACCCACTTTTTGCGGAGGCGGGTAAAATCCCGCAATTCGCGAATATCCGCTGGGGGGACGAAACTTTTTTCAACGAGTCCATGGCGGAGCAGCTTGGCGATCCACTCGGCGTCAGAGACATCGGTTTTTCTTCCCGGGACATTTTTGATCCGCTGCGGATTGGCCAGTGTCAAGTCGACATAGCCCTCGAGGAAGGCGAAGACCGGTTTCCAATACACGCCGGTGGATTCCATGGCGACATGGGTAACGCCATGTTCTTCGAGCCACTCGAGCAGGTCACCAAGTCCCTTCGAGAACGTGGAGAAGGTTTGAATGTCCTTTTGAATGTGTCCATCTTCTTCCCATAGCGCGCAGGCGACGATGGTTTCGGCATGAACATCCAATCCTGCGCAGCGAGGATAGATGACATCCATGATGAAAATCCTCCTTTTCGATGATCGAGTGCGCAAACAGCGAATCCACGGGAGAAATGCGGCAGTTTTCCGTTCGTCGTCACCTTTCCTCCGCATCGGGAAAGGGCGGACAATGGGTGGTGCACCCAGTGGATTCAAACACTTTTCCGTACAGGGTCTAAGCCACCATTAAGCATAACGTCCTGTTGAACTGTTTGCGCCTATTCTTCATTATGGGAAGAAAAGGGGGATTTTCATGCCCGGGTGGAGAGCAAAAATTGCTCATGGAACTTTTCTTTGCAAAAAGCAGTTTTTTCTCTGAGCGGCCTCCTCTTGACTGGAAATCGAGGAGGGCCGCTGCTTTGTTTGAGTATGCCCAAATTGATGGAAGGCGTATGTCTAATTTTGTATAATCAACCCTCATGTAAATTCATGTTATTGATTTTGCTCATCCACAGTTAATTTTGTAATTTTGCTAAAATCGAGACTTTCATCAGCTCTTCGTTTTCCTTTTATAAAAGTCACATTGTAATAAAAGTCTTCAAGCGGAATAAATAAGCCATTGTCTTCAGCAAATCCCTTTAGATCTTTATGTGTTCCATGTTCCCACGATATTACTTCCACATTAAAACCCATATTCTTGATTAGTTCCAAATCATTTAAGAATCCTTGACCCAACTTCTTCCCGGCTCCATCACCTGTCAACACAACAAATGTGTGATCATGTCCATTATTTTTTGCAGCTTCTCTAAACATCGAGACTTGAAGTGTTTGGTCAACCCCCACTTCTTTATTTGAAGCTGAACGTTCAAGTAACTCTAGCGTAACGCCTAACCGCCGAACGTGATCCCACAAGTTGGAATTTGGAGGGGGAATACTTCCTACAACATAAGCACTGCCAATCGGGCGATTCCTATGCGCCAACAAAAATAGATTCTTAAAATAGCTTCTAAATAATTTTTGATCTTCCTCTGGTTCAAACTTCTTCATGACATGGTTGCGCCCAACAATATGAATATTACTATTATCCCAAAAAATATGTACCTTGCACATAACATTCCTCCTTCTCTCTACTTACTTCGACAAAAGGAGGAATTTTCCTACATCGTTTTTTCGTCAAATTCCGACATTGATCAAGTTACGCGTCTTTATCACGGATTCAGGTATTTTATATCGTGCAAAATGATCTCCAGTGCATCAATCCATGCACAAAGGCGGAGCGATCCGCCTTCCTTTAAACAATTCCCTCTTGAACCTCCAGTTGCGTTAGGGGGTATGATAAGGGAGAGACTAGCAAAAGAAAGAAGGAGGACAACTGTCATGGAGACGTATTCGATCGGCGAAATCGCCAAAAAGACAGGTGTATCCATCCGGACATTGCGGTATTATGATGAAATTGGACTGCTGCAGCCAACGAAAGATCCGTCATCAGGACATCGAATCTATACGGAAGAGGACATTCTTCAATTGCACAAAATTATGAGTTTGAAGTTTATTGGGCTTAGCTTGGAAGAGATTCGACAATATATTCACCAACCGTAACTATTCACCCCAGTGCTAGTGTATAAAAAAGCCCAGCACAAATAGGGCATTTCGGTCATAGAAAATGCCCTAGGTAGCGGAAAGAACTCGATCGATCGTTTCGCCTGCCAACAGAAGACATAACGAATCCCACACGTTTTTTTCGTGTTTCGTCAGTGTGGAAACGATGCTTCTTGCGATGCAAAACGACTGCGCGAATGTTTCTTCGCGAAACGTACCCGAAATGTTCTCTTTGACTTTG
Organism: Geobacillus lituanicus; assembly: GCF_050994965.1. Classification (NCBI taxonomy): domain Bacteria; kingdom Bacillati; phylum Bacillota; class Bacilli; order Caryophanales; family Anoxybacillaceae; genus Geobacillus; species Geobacillus lituanicus. Next base: position 1,676,052 of record NZ_CP194773.1, on the reverse strand, counting down.
ACCATGCGAAGATCGCGTTCGGCTTGGTTGTTGTCAAAGGGAACATGTACTTCACGTAAGAAACGCAGCGCTTCTTCCTTTCGTTTTTGAAGGCGTCGAACAAAAGCGAGTGCTTTTTTCGGAAGAGGCGTCATCGTTTCTAATCGGTGTTGTGCTCTTTCTAGGATGCGATCATACACTCGTTCCCACCGTCTCGCTTCTTCTTCGGAAAGTGCACCGTGATGGGCTTCGACGGCTTGCTTGGCGGCTAACAGAAACGTGGTCATGCGCATCGCCCACGTATGCCCTTGTTCGATGAATCCTTTTAACTCACGCAAATGATGGGCGTGACAAAGGGCATGGGTGGCATGTGTGTATTTCGGATATGTACCGAACGCATCGTGCATCATCGTCCCTTCATATCGGGGAAGAATCCCGATATCATCGGTCGCTTTTTTTCCACGAGAAGCGTGAGGAGCCAAGTATGTATATCTCGATGTACACGCGACATGCACCCATGCGAGTTTCCCATTGATGCGCAAACTCGTTTCATCGACATGCAGGATGTTGGATTCAAGTAAGGCGTCTTCGATGATGTCCATATTTGATTCCAGCGCTTCGCGTCCTCGTTTCACCATATTGGCAAGGGTTCCTGTACTAATCGAGTGTTGATATAACGCTTCGATTGTATCACTTAAACGCTTGTACGGGATCAATTGGATATGATGTAAATAAACAACGAGCGCCGTGAGCCGTGGACCGTATTGCACATGATTCGTGACATGGGATGGGAATTCGGCTTGTTGCACGCATCGACAATGTGGACACGATTTCACTTCACGTTCATGTTGTGTCACCTCGATCGCCACACGAGGGACATCAAACACTTGACGGATATCGACTTTGAACGGTTTGACTTCACACAAAGAAGCTCCACATCCTTGACACGTATGCACACGGTGGACGACACGATGATGTGGATGTTCCACTTGACGGAGCGTCTTCCCCTCATGTCCCTCTTGCCCACCAGGCTTTTTGCCAGACGGCTCGCGGGAGGAACGCTTTTTCTCAAAACGGTCAGAAGATGGGGGCAAATGGCTATTGGAGCTGTTTTTTTTCGTGCGTGCTTCCAGCTCTTGAACACGGTACTTCAGTTGTTCATTTTCTTTGCGTAGTTGTTTGTTTTCGTGACGCAAATGTTCATTTTCTTGAATGAGTTGATGAATGAGCTGTTTTTGTTGTTGAACTTTGCCGATTAAGCTCTCAACTGTAAATACAGCTTGTTGTACCGTCAACATGCGATTCACCTCCTTGTCTATCAGTATTCACATCATAGACAAGGAAAGAAGAAAATATTCAGCTCACTTTATGATGTGGCTGAATAGTTACCACCAACCAACATACGACCTTACCTTAAAAGAAACGTTGATGCTGGAAAAAAACATGCTAGAACAGAAACGAAGACAGTTAGAAAGATCCATTCAAGCCATTGAATATGCCATCACCCTTTTAGAGGAAGAAGGAGAAATTGACAGCCTTCTCTTGATGAGCTTAATCCGCAGCATTCAAACAGAAGATGATCAAAAACGATTGATGACACATTACCTAGACCAAGAAACGGTTGATGCCATCTTCCATAATGAAGAACTCAAGCAAAAAGAGAACGAAATGATCAAATCCTATGCCCAATTCGTCAAACAAGTTCACGAACTGTACGGACTCCCCGCCGACCACCCTGACGTACAGCACATGATTGAAACGTTCCTGCGCTCTACTTTTGGTCTTTTGAGCTTGGAGACCGTTGAAAAGATTACCGAGCTACTTAACCAGAACCAATGGGATTCTTTTGAGTGGAAAGAAGAATGGGATGTTCTTAGTCCCCTCCCCTTTTCCAAAGAAGAGACGCAGTGGCTTGAACAAGCGATGGATGACTACATGCAACGTCTTGAGCACATGGGTATAGATATGAAGGAATCAAAGGAAGGAGAGAACAGTGGATATGAAAAATAGGATCGAAACGAAACAAGGCAGTCCAAAACCATTTTGGTATTTGCTCAAACAAGGAAAATTGAACAAATCGCTCATTGCTTTCGCCCTCATTCTTGGATTGATTGAAAGCGGGGCTGGGTTGATCATCCCCCTGTTTGCGAAAGACTTTATTGATCTCTTAGCCCATGGCGGAATGAAGTGGCAACAAATTTTTTGGCTCTTATCTGCTTTTCTCGTTCAAACGGCGGCAGGCGGCATCTCGTTTTATCTCATGTCGTATGCCGGAGAAGCTCTAGTAGCCCAGATTCGAAGTCGATTATGGAACCACATCCTTCATTTGCCTGTTTCCTTTTTTGACCGCTATGAATCGGGGGAAACGATGAGCCGCATTACTCAAGATACAGCAGTCATCAAATTGCTTATTTCCAACCATCTCGTCACATTTTTTAGTGGCATCGTCTCTGTGATCGGTTCCATCATTTTACTGATTATGATTGATTGGCGAATTACTCTCTTTATCTTTTTGGCCGTTCCCGCTGCTATGCTCATCATCATGCCGTTGGGAAGAAAGATGCATCAAATTTCTTTGCGCACGCAAGATGAACTGGCCAAGTTTTCGGGACATCTTGGCCGGATCTTGCAAGATATCCGTCTCGTGAAATCTTATAACGGTCAACACATGGAAGCAGAAAAAGGAGATCAAGAGATCAAAAATTTAATGACCTTCGGTTTGAAAGAAGCGAAAGTCTATGCCGTCATCTCACCGATGATTGCCACCGTCATGATGCTCGTTGTCGTGATCATTGTCGGTTATGGCGGCGCCCAGGTTGCATCTGGGCATTTGACGGCGGGAGAGCTTGCGGCCATCATCATTTATATTTTTCAAATTGTCATGCCTTTCACTGCTACAGCTTCCTTTTTCACCACCTTTCAAAAAGCATTGGGGGCTACAGAGCGGATTAATGAAATCTTTCAAGAGCAACGGGAACTGCTGGGCTCACAAAAAGAACCCGACTTCAATCAAACATTGCAGTTCAAACATGTTTCCTTTTCTTATCATCAAGATAAACCGGTGCTAAAAGGCATTCATTTTACCATTGAGCCAGGCAAAATTTACGCTTTTGTTGGCCCCAGCGGCGGCGGAAAAACCACCATTTTTTCACTGATTGAACGCTTTTATCTGCCAGACGAGGGACAAATCTTGTTAGGAAACATACCTATCCATGAAATCGATTTACAAAAATGGCGACAAGCGATTGGCTACGTTTCTCAAGATATTCCCATTTTGTCAAGCACCATTCGAGAAAATATTTGTTATGGATTCGAAAGCATGCCTGAGCATGAAGAAATCGAACAGGCCGCTCGGCTGGCCAACGCTCACGAATTTATTCAAAAATTGCCGAATGGCTATGAAACAGAAGTCGGCGAACGAGGGATCAAGCTTTCAGGAGGGCAGAGACAACGTATTGCGATTGCTCGAGCCATCTTAAAAAACCCAAAACTCCTGCTATTAGATGAAGCCACTTCTAACTTGGACAGCGACTCAGAAAGCCTAGTGCAAGAAGCGCTGAAAAACGTGATGAAAGGTCGAACGACGTTGATTATTGCCCATCGGCTTTCTACCGTCACCGATGCAGACACGATCTTCGTTGTCGAAGACGGGCGCATTACTGGACAGGGAAACCATGAATTATTGCTGGCTACCCATCGTTTATATCAAAAGCTGGTCACCCATCAGTTTTCCCAAGGCAAAAGGTAATTAGGCAGCCATATACTCACCGACTTTCCAACTCACATTTCGCACCTTAACAAGAGGAAGAACAAAGGACTTTGTGAGCCACTGAACGCCAGCACCAGCAGGAGGCTGGCATTGAGAGTCCACCGCACCCAGCCGGTCAATCAATGGTGGAAGACCAAGATCTTACGAATGCGGATGTCCATAGGTGCAACCCTCTTTGCTCCCCTTGCGTGTCAAGGATTCATTCTGTGAAGCAACCATTCTTCCAAAAACAGGAGCTGAAACAATGAATCAGCTCCCCACTATAGGCAACACGTTCAATTTGATTGTATCAATTTTTGTAAAACATTGCCATCGAACTTTGTCGACCGATCAAAAATACAAAAAGAGCGGTGCGATGCCGCTCTCTTTTCTACACCGATGGCGAAGCGATGAAAACTCGCAACGCTTCCGCTTTGAAGCTCATTTTTTATCAACTCCTATTTCTCTAAGTGTGCAATACACTAGCGCCCTGTTGCTGCTCGGGAATGTGCTCTTGGATGTCTCAAAGATTTTGCATTCAACCGGGTCAATTCATAATGTGATGCTAAGACAAAGCAGAAGCCCGCTTGGCTTCTGTTTTGTCCCCACCTTCAACGGCTTAAGGCTCGTAACATAAACCGCTCGACATCATTCTCCGGTCCGATGAATTCCACGTCTGTTCCGATGGCTTGGAAGTGTTTGCGGGCGAAGGCAATTTTCGCTGCTTCACCGGGACGCAGTTCGTCCTCCCATTCCTGTCCTTTCGTCTCGAGGACGAAGTACAGTTTTTCCTCTCCATCCTTTTCGATGACAAGCGCCCAGTCGGGATTGTAGGAGCCGATTGGGGTGTCAATTTTAAACCAACTCGGCAGTTTGACGTACACTTTTACGTTCTCATCGTGTTCAAAACGTTTGGCGAACCGCTCTTCCACATCGGAATCGTAAAGGATATGGTCAAACGGCGATTTTTCGCTCGGGATGGCGTTGTCGTTCAAATAGGCGAGCAACTCTTCGTTTTGGAACAGTTCGACCGCGTAATACGCATCATCACCAATTTTGTAATATTTCACGCCATCTTTCAGCAACAGCCTCATTTGGCGCTGGATGATGTTTGCCACTTCTTCAATAAACTTTTGCGGATTGTTTTTGAAATCATCGAGCCGTTTGCAGCCGGTTAAGATGCGGACAATCGTCTTGCGTGTTAAATTCGTGCGGTTTTGCAGCTCGGTAATGACGTCTGGAAGCGTATGGTGCAAGCTGACGTAATCCTCCACTTTTTCGCTGACCACCTGAGCCTGTACGCCTGTCACATGATCAATTTCCACCCTTCCTTTCCGGCTGACAATGCGGATTTTTTCAATGGGCTTCATTTCCTGAATGGCGGCGATGCACAAGTCAGTGAGCTGTTCGCTGTCAAAATCGACCGAATAGACGGTTTTGTATTTGATTTTGTCCCACAATTGCCGAAACTCTTCTTGATTGAGAACCGCCATATTGACATTGACTTTTTTCTTTTTCGTCCCATCTTTGATCGGCAATGCTTGCAAATGGCGTTTGATCTCTTTCACGATGGACGATCGCCACGGCTGGAATTCGTCGCTCAGATGGAGATCATAGTCTTCAATGGCTCGTTTGAGTTTTTCCGTTGCTTTGCCCTGTTTGTCAATATAGCCGTTTTGTTTTAATTCCTCATACAGCTTCAATGATAAATCATAACCCATTTGCACCGGCTCTTCCATCGCCTCATCCACATAAACGAGTTTGGCAAATACATGTTTTTCGATTTTGCCGAACTGGATGCCTGTATCTTCTTCAATCTCTCTTTGCAGATTGTCAACAAATTCTTCATATGACTCATTCGCCATCACGGTCAATATGTTGATCTGATCGTCATGCACCCGCTCCCCGTTTTGGTCGACGGCCAATCGCAAGCCGCGCCCGATTTCCTGGCGTCTGGATACATAGGTGCCTGATGAGTCTTTCAACGTGCAAATTTGGAAGACATTCGGATTGTCCCATCCTTCACGGAGCGCGGAATGGGAGAAAATGAAGCGGAGCGGCTCATCGAGGCTGAGCAGCCGTTCTTTGTCCCTCATAATGAGATTGTATACATCCGTATCCGCCTCTGTATTCCCTTTCGTATCTTTCAACCGTCCTTTTTTGTCTTGCGCGAAATACCCGTTGTGCGCTTTTTCCACATCCTTATCAATGCCTGGGTCATCCCACAGCTGTCGGTATTTCGGTTTTTGGATCAAATCCTTATATTCTTCCTCAAACATCACCGCATATTTTCCTTTAATCGGATTGCCATCTTTATCATAATCACGGTAATGGGCGACTTTGTCGATAAAGAAAAGGCTTAACACTTTAATTCCGCGCGGGCGAAGCTGCAGCTCTTTGTTCAAATGCTCTTCGATCGTTTTGCGGATTTGATACCGCTTTATCGCATCATCGTCAATATCGCCGATCGCATCACCGACCCGCAGACGATAGCCATTTACTTCAATCGCTTCGTTTCCTTCCGTCCAATCAATCTGCTCGACGATATAGCCACGATACAATTCTCGTTCCCCGGAAATATCGTACAAATCGTCTCCGTATTTCACCGTTTTCGTCGTCCGCTTCACCTTTCCGCGCGACTCGACGTCCAATTCGATCTTTGCTTTTCCTTCCTTTACCTCGATTAGTTTTATATACGGTACGTTAAAAGACGGCTCGGAACGAACGGACATGACTTCAATTTTTTTCACCAGTTTTTGATTGTACGCGTCGACCGCATCGAGGCGATACACCATGTTATATTTATCTACATGCGTCGCCGAGTAGCGCAGGGTGCAAAGCGGATGAAGCGAGGCGATCGCTTCTTTTGATTTCGGCGTCGTATCGACGCTTTGCGGTTCGTCGATAATGACAATCGGGTTCGTCTGTTGAATAAATTCGATTGGGCGATACCCGTTTAAACGATCGTTCGGACGGTGAATGACGTTCGCTTTATCTTCTTTTTCCGGGTCTTCAAAGCTTTTTCGGAACGCGTCAATATTAATGATCATGATTTGGATTGTTGTCGCTGTCGCAAAGTTACGGACTTGATCGAGTTTTTGCGAATCGTAAATAAAGTATTCTACTGGCGTATGGTCATACAGTTCATTGAAATGGTCTCTCGTAATTTGCAGCGACTTGTACACCCCTTCGCGAATCGCCACGGACGGAACGACAATGACAAATTTCGTAAATCCGTAATGTTTATGCAATTCGTAAATCGTTCGTAAATAGACATATGTCTTCCCCGTACCTGTCTCCATTTCAACGGTAAAATGCATGCCATCGAGCCGCTCGCTGCGCGGCAGTCCGTTTCTCACCTGGATGTCTTGGACGTTTTTTAAAATTTCCTCAGGCGTCAGGTCAAGCCGATTCCCGACGCCTAAGTCCGTTTGAAGCATTCCCGCCTCAGGGCCGTACGAAACGGTGAAGTTTGACTGGCTCAATTCCTGTCCTTTGAAAATATGCACCACCGACTCAATCGCGCGCCGTTGGTAGTCCAAATCCGCGTTAAACTTCAGCTTCATCGGTTATACACTCCTCACATCCGTGATGCCGTGCTTTTTCAACGTTTGCAAGGCGTTCGTTTTCACCGCGTCGCTCATAAAGCCGGATTCTTTAAAAATGACTTTCGGCGGCATATGCTCGGACCTGTAGTTCAACATCTCCTGAACAAGGTCAAAGTCAATCTCATCTTCTAGGCAGACCAACACAGAACCGTAGGCGACGTTGTAAATCGTTTTGCCGCGGCAGTCGATTTCCTCAATCGGCACCGTCAACGGCAACCCGATTTTCAGCAAAATCTCATACAACAAGTCTTCTTTCGTCCGATCTTCCTTAATGTTATTCTGCAAATCGAAAAGCGTTTGTTCGAGGTTATCAAAGTCCGGATCCCATTCTTTAATATTGGAAGAATCGAGCTTAAACACTTTAAAACCGATATCTAAATCGGTCTTTCCGGTTTCTTGAACGATTTTCTCCCCCGCCCGACGGATGCGTTCTTTTCCTACTTCAGATAAAACAGGTGGCTTATCAATAGATTTTAAGTATTCATAAGTTCTCCTTTGCTGGTCATCATTTTGATCTAAAAACTCATCTAACTGAACCATAATGAATTTTCTATTACCATTGTCCTCTGCATTTAAGGTCATCACAGCATGTGCAGTTGTTGCAGAGCCCGCAAAAAAATCTAAAACAATCATCTCTTTATCATAATATCCTAATGTATTAATTAAATATTTTATTAAGCTCACAGGCTTGGGATAACTAGCCACTCCTTCTGCTCTAAAAAGCGAGAGGCATTCTTCATAAGCATCTTCGTTCGTCCCAATGTTCAGTTTGTTATCCAATAAAGTTGGTGGTCTTTTTACTTTATTGTCTTGGTCAAATTTCAACACATTAAAGCCAAATTTACTCGATAGCGATATTCGAGTACCTAATTTTAGCTCTTCCTCTAATTTATTTTGTGTCCATACAAACGCCCCATTAACTTCAATCTCAGAATATTACTAAACCATTTTTAACGACAAATGATTTCAAAAATTCGATAGAGGTACTACCTTCTCCATATCTTCCAGCCTCATAAGTACCATCGTCTAGTTTAGTTTCTACTGAGTTAGCAGGAAAAACTAACACTTTATGGCTGTTTGTTCTTTTTACGAGTGGTTGCCACTTGTCAGAATATGCACTTTCTCCAAACAATTCAATAGTTATATCCCCCTTCTTATAGGCAATTACATATTCAGTTATGTTGCGTATGCTTTTCGATAAATGACTTCCCTTCTTTTTTTTCACCCAAGTAAATTGAGCAATTAAATTATTTTCTCCAAAGATTTCATCACAAATTTTCCTTAAATTTACCAATTCATTATCATCAATCGAAATGAAAATGACCCCGTCTTCTTTTAATAAGTTCCTAGCTAATTTTAATCTAGGGTACATCATATTTAACCAATCCGTATGGTATCGTCCGTTTGTCTCCGTATTCGCCTTTGTCGTTTGCTGGGTAATTTCTTTGTAATTTTTGATATTGTCACGGAAATCATCTTTGTACACAAAATCTTTCCCCGTATTATACGGCGGGTCGATATAGATCATTTTAATCTTTCCGAAATACGATTTTTGCAACAGCTTTAATACTTCAAGGTTGTCGCCTTCAATATAAAGGTTTTCAGTCGTATCCCAGTTTTTGCTGGATGCTTTGTCCGGTCTCAGCGTGCCGGTGGATGGCGTTTGCGCGAGTTTCATTGCCTGTGTTTTGCCGTGCCAGGTGAACTCATATTTTTCATTGCGCGTTTCGATCTCTTCGCCGAGAACAAGCTTCAATTTGTCAAAATCGATTTTCCCCTCCGTGACAACTTCCGGGAATAGCTGCTTTAACGCTTCAATGTTTGTTTTGACAAGGTCAAGCGACTTTCCGTCCAGTTTCTCCATCGTGCTACTCCTTTCCGCGCAATTGTTGCTTCCATTGTTCGATTTGCTTCGTTAGCTGTTGAATTTTCATATGGTATTCGACTTTTCGATTAAACTGCGTTTCTTTTTTGATTTCGTTTTTCCATTTTGCGATTTCGACTTCCGCCTGTTCGATTTTCGCGACGAGCTGTTTGGATTGTTCATCAGCGGCGATGTAAAAGGCGCCGATCGCTTTGGCGTGCTGGAACGCCTGCACCGCCAGATGGATGTCTTGATAAAATCGAAAAAAGTTGGCGAACGACAGCTTCGCCATATGGACGGCGCGAAGAAACTGCTTGACCGTCTCGTCAGCATGATCGAGTGAAAACCACGGCGTATACGCCCATTCTTCGGCCACGGTTTTGGTTCGGTCGTTTTTGTTCAGTCGCTTTCGGCATGTTCCGATTTGAACGTTTCTTTCTTTTTCAAACACGATAACGGTCGGATTGGGCACTGTTTTTTGGATGATTTCCCCGATCACGGAAACGTGCGCATCCTTTGATTCCGTGCGCAGCCGAACGGTGATAAACATGACCCCTTCGTAATGGTAGTCGTCGTTGACGAACGGCTGAATGTTGATGACCCTTGAGGTCAACAAGTATGTCAACTCGATCCGCTCGATGTCTTTCGTCATATAGTCCTTTTCTTTTTTCGTCAAATCCGCATAGTCGTAAAACATTTTTTTGTCAAGCTTTTTATGCAACGGGCGGACGCGCTCGTCCAGTCCTATTGTAGCATAAAACACGGATGCGGCCATGATCCTCACCCTTCAATGATCAAATACGAAACGATCTCAAAGTCTTGCAAACTCGTGTTGGCGTTCGTCACGAAGGCGTCCAAGTTTCCAAGGCTGAAGATGTTGAGCATCAATTGCTGGTCCATCTTGCCGACGATCTCTTCCACCGCTTTTTCCAGCAGCGCCTTGTATTGCCCCATGTCTTTTCCGTTTTTCGTCTCTTGGTAAAACGCCTTGTACAAGCCCCATTCGACGTCTTTTTTGCCGTTGCAAAGCGAGCGATACAGGTCCAACATTTTCTTGACATGCCCAGGATGGTACAACACCGTGCCGTCTTTGCGGACATACACCAAATAATAGGGATGAAGCGCGTTTTGTTCATGCGCAGATGCCATCGGCGCCGTTTGTTTTAGGCAGAAAATGACGCCTGGCTGAATTTCGTCTTTCAGTTTTTCATTTTGATTGGCGGTAATGCTGAACAGTCCAAACGGCGCCCGCTCGAGCTCTTCTTTATGTTCCTTCATGAAATTCAACAAATCCATCCGGAAGTCGTCGAGAGTAAAATCCGTCAGCGAGATATTTCCGGAAATATCCTCTAAATCAATGACCTCATTTTGCAATTTTTCCAGTTGCTTGCGGCGGTATTCCAAGTCGTTCATTTCATTGCTGTTGTCGGCAATGACGTTTTCTTCGCCAGTCGCTGAAATATCTAAAATGGTCATTCGGCCTTTGACCCGATTGACAAGTTGAATGTACTCATCAAGCTCGATCGATGGCCAGAAGTTTACGAGCTGGATCTGATTGTTTTTGCTGCCGATCCGGTCGATGCGGCCGAACCGCTGGATGATGCGGACCGGATTCCAATGGATGTCATAGTTGACGAGATAATCGCAGTCTTGCAAGTTCTGTCCTTCGGAAATACAGTCGGTGGCAATGAGAATGTCGATTTCGTCCTTCATTTCTGGCATCACTTTATCGCGCTCTTTCGAGACGGGCGAAAAGTTCATCAACACATGATTGAAATCGACTTTCTTCATCTTCAATGTTGTTTTCGGCCGATCGGCGCCCGTCACGACCGCGCAGTGCAAGCCAAATTGGTTTCGCACCCATTGATGCAAATTCTCGTATAAGTAGTTTGCCGTATCGGCAAAAGCGGTGAAAATGAGCAGCTTTTTGTTCTGTTCGTTAATGGGGTGCTTGATTTTCTGTTCAATCAATCGTTTCAACGCCAACAGCTTCTGATCGCGATCCGGCGTTACGTTCCGCGCTTGGTGAAGCAGCCTCAGCAAAACCTCCCGGTCGTATAGCAAATCTTGTTTCCAACGGATCAAATCCATGTCTTTCAAAAAGATTTTGACTTTCAAGCCAATCAACGCCTCTTCCAATTCCGGATCTTCCGCATCGATCTCGTCCATCTAGCCAATTGTCCCAGAACTTCCATCGCAACGGTCGATTTTCTCGAGATGTTCGTCGATTTGTTGGATGATGTTTTGCAATGTCAAAGAAAACGAATGAACGCTGCTCTCTAGCCGCTTCAGCAAATTCGACTTCATTAAATAAACAAGGTTGTGCTCGCGGTCGGTTTGCTTAAACACTCGGCCGTTTGCGACCTTTGTGTCGTATTTTTCGCTATAGTCCGCTCTTTTGTGCGGCAGCACGTATTGCATCGGCAAATAGACCGCCATGCGAAGCCGCAAAATGTCGTTGTTGATTTTCTCAAGCGGCGGAAACTCATCTTTGCTGTCGATTTTTTCTTTCAGATTGATCGGCTTTAGACGCGTCGGAAACGGCCCGATAGCGTCCACGTTGTAATATTTTTCGATATGGCGGCGCGAACGGGCGATTGTCAGCGAATCAAGCAAAGCAAAATAATCCCAATCGAGCATATCCAACAACCGCTCGGTCGTCCGCTCTTCTTCGGGAAGCTGGCTCCATTTGTTAAACTGCGACTGGGCGCGCCGAATCGTCTGGCTGATGCTTTTGATGTTCGCTGTTTCCGCCAATGCCTTGTCGTTTCCTTCTGTAATAAAGGCATTTTGATTTTTCAAGTCATCCAGCTTGTTGTTGACGGGGGTGGCGGAAAGCATCAATACCTTCGTTTTCACCCCTGCTTTAATGATATCGTTCATCAAGCGGGAGTATCTCGTCACCCGATCGTTGCGCGGATCATTATTGCGAAAGTTGTGTGATTCATCGATGACGACTAGGTCATAATTTCCCCAGTTCACATGCTCCAAATTAATATCGCCGCTATATCCGCGCTCACGCGATAAATCGGTATGGTTGAGCAAGTCATAGGAAAAGCGGTCTGCGGCTAAAATGTTTCGCTTATCATTTAAACGGTAGATGGCCCAGTTTTCCCGCAATTTTTTCGGCGCCAACACGAGAACGCGATGATTGCGCAGTTCGTAATATTTAATGACCGCTAACGCCTCAAACGTTTTTCCGAGCCCGACGCTGTCGGCGATAATGCATCCTCCATACGTTTCGATTTTATTGATGGCGCCAATTACCCCATCGCGCTGAAAATCGTAAAGTTTGTTCCAAATGACCGTATTTTCAAATCCCGTTCTTGTTTGTAGCGATTCGTAGTTTTTCGCATCTTGCAAGAAGCCTTTAAATAGATTGTAGAGCGTCACGAAGTAAATGAACTCTGGCGAATTTTCTTTATACATCACTTCTAAGCGCCACAATATTTCGTCTTTCACATCTTGCAGCGCCTGTTCATCTTGCCAAATCGCCTCAAACTGGCAAAGCAGCTGGGCGCTGGAATCTCGATCATTCATCATATGGGTAAAATAAAAATGGGGGGAGCTGCTGTAGCCGAGCCCCGGACTGGAAAACGGCGCCCCGCCGATCAAGCCGATTTGTGACCCGTCCTCATTTCGCACATGGTATAAGCTGCCTTGAATGGGCTGATTGACGACCGATTTCACTCTTGCTTTCTGTTTCAGCCATTTCGCCAGTTCCCTTGCTATGTATGCTTGGTTAAGTTCGATTTTGTATTTTCGTTCTTCTTCTACTCCATACAGCGCCGCTTCGTTTTTCTTCATCCATTCATTGAATGAACGATCACCGCGCACAAAGGCAGGCTCTGTGAAAATAAAACGGAATTCATCGATTTGCGCCAGTTCTTTTTTCAACTCTGCAAACGCATATAACGTAAAATGCGCCGCTGCAATCGATAGTTTGCTGCCTTTTGTGATATGCGCTTTCAACGCATCGCCGACTAGGCCGTTTTGTCTGTTGTCAATCATCCCTTTTGTCTTCATGCACGAATGGCTCCTTGTTTCTTTTCTTTATGGTTTTATTTTACGAAAACAACTGGTAGGATGTTGTTGAAATTTGTCGAAACTATAGATTGATTATCATAGACACAGCTTAAGAACGAGGGCTCTGTTTCGATCTAGGAACGAATTGATCGAACTCGACGTCAAGGAGCAAGACATCCAGCCTCTCCATCAACGATGGGCGCAAAAAATCCTCCCGATTTTCGTCGGGAGGGTGCAAAAAGTGAGTGATTAAGCTTTTCCAACTCTTCACCACAAGTTGTACTTGATCATTTACGGCAAGATAGGTGCGCATTGGGAAAATAGAGGATACAAAAAATGCGAATTTTCCCGTATGGTAAAGGAGACCGAGCCAAATCATCGGAGGAAAATTCACATGTACTCTCAGTTAATCAAAGAACTCATCGATTTCCCTATTATGCGCTAAACTTGAACATTTAGAAGCCCGGTGAAAAACGGGGCGTTGCGGGCAAATCAACGGCGTTGGATCAGAATCGCAAGCCCGTTTGTCAAAGTTTCTCTAATTGAAAAATAGGTGGGCCATCAACCTTCTTCACTAAATCACCAGCTTTTTAGGTTATGATCCTGTCTGCTTGTACCATCAATGATAAAAGGAGTATTCAATGCCTGCGAAATTTTAAAAAGCGTCTCTACCCTAGGACTTGTAAGCCCCGATTCAATTCTCCCAATCGTGGATTTTGGAACTCCAATGCGATCTGCCAGTTCCTGTTGAGACATATTCAGCTGCTTTCGTCTTGTTTTAATCTGTGCAGCTATCGTTCCTTCCAATCGAAGTTTTTGAACATGTTGCTCGCCTCGAATGGCTGCATATTTCTTAAAAAAATCACTCATTGTTTTTCCCTCCAGTCCATTAATAAAGGCAAGGGTCGAAAGCGCAATAACGTTCATATGCTGATTCAGCCGGCACAATATCCTCTCGTCTTATCGCTCCGTTATACTGCTTGTCAAAATAATGAAGCAATATGACTTTTGAAAAATTGTGAATCGCAAATATAATTCTGTGATTTCCAGTTCTTCCACCTCTTATCCCCCATCTGTAAAAATGATCATAACGAGTATTCATGCGAAGATGTTTCAACGACGGAGGGATGATATCATCCGGAAAGCTGTTGTCCTCTGGATCAGAAGGATATGGATGATGTTGAATAATCGTAAGTTGCCTGGCATATACATCAGCAACATGACACCATATACCCGGACGACCTTTTTGTCTAAGTTCTTGCTCGGCTTTACTCAGTAGATGATTTTCAAATTCCTTTACATTTCCTGTGTATATTACCTCAAACAATATCCTCTACCCTTTACCAATTATTATACACAATGATAGCATTTATGCTACTGACATGCAATCATTTATACATGCCAAAATGGATTGAAACAGACATGGATCATCAGACCCAGCCTTGTCTCTCGATCATACCCACATGGCCATGCATCCTTCCCTCCCCCATAATCCCCACCACTTCGCGAAACACGGCCGACGGCTGCCTGCGGAGCAGGTCGGCGGGGATTGTTTTGTGCTTTGCGCCGTTTGTGATGATGAGACGGCCGCTTTCCAGGCGGATGGACACGTTTTTGACGCGGTATGCGGTGATTTTGGACGCCTGATCCAAGTAGCGGGCGTCAAGGTCGAAGCGGATGCGGTCGGACAGCCGCCGCAGGATGCGCCAAAGGGCGATTTCCTCGCTTGATTTCATGAACAGTTCCGGCAGTTCTTTCGCCTGCTTGAGCGTGTTGAGCGTCGTCATCGCATAAACGGCGATGCCGTAGCCGACGGGACGGATGACGTGTTGGAGAAAGTGCCAGCTTTCGACTTCGAAGCGAACGTATTCCTCATCGCTTCGTTTCGGCAGCTCGGTGATGGCCGATCGTTTGACGATGTTCACAGCGGTGATTTTGCCAAAGCACGTGACCCCGTTTTGCGGGGCGGCTCCTTGTTTCGGGTAAAGGGCGATGTAGCGCGCGTCTTGCCAGCCTTTTTTCAGCTGCTTGACCGGGATGTGGTAGAAGCGGTGCTTCACATAGGCTTCGTAATGCCGCGCGCTTGGCACCATGCCGACAAGCACATGCTCGTCGAACGCCGACCGCCATTCTTCGATGATCCCTTGCGGCAGGATGCCTTCTTGTTGCAGTTCTTCGGGATTCTTTTCAATCAACCGCTCGATGAACTGCTCGACCAGGCGGGTGGCGTTCGGCAAAAACGGCAGGCCGCCGATGTTGACGTCGTTGATGCTTTTGTACAGCGGGTGCGCTTGGTAGCTGTCTTCGTCATGCCACGGGAACAGCACGTAGGCGCCAAAGGCGGTGCGCTCGTACGGGCCGCCGCGGCGGGCGACAAGCGAATCACGGTAGCGGTGCATCGTGTTGATGTCGTCTTCCATCGGGCCTGGCATTCCGTACCGTTTTTCATACGCGCTGCCGGAAACGGCGAAATCGAGGCGGTATTTGGCATCGAAAATGTAGTTGAACGTATAGTCTTTTCCCTTCTTTTCAATTGCCAAAACCGTGTCGGGCATTTGCGGGACGGTCGGCAGCCTCCCTTCGTACAGCTGGTACGTGAGCGTGATTCGCTCGCCCGTGTGCGGATGTTCGCACACTTGCTTGGCGGAGCGGGTTTTGTCGAGATGGACGAACAGCCCCAAGCGGTTCACTTGGATGACGTTTTGACTGATGAGTCTGTATTTTTTCCCGAGAAGCTGCCCGAGTTTTAGAAACGTCCAGTACTCGTACAGCGTCGCCACGTCTTTGACGGACATTCGGTACAGCGTTCCCTGCAAGGCGAGGCCGCGGGTGATGAGGAGAAACAGCTGATAAGCGTCGCGATATCCAGGCGCCATTTGCAGGACGAGGCTCGCAACAGAGCGGTCAAGCTGCCCGATCGGCCGCCAAAAGGAGTGGCGGAGACGGGTTTCGAGGGCGCGGATCATCGATTGGATGCGCTCCAGCAAATCCGGATCCGGTTCTGTTTCGTACCGCTTTTGTTTCCCTTGCACGTGTTCGAACAAATCGCGCAGCTTCTCGGCAAGGCGCGTCATCATCCATTTGACGAACCGGTTTTCGAGCGTGTCGTACGTCAGTTCTTGTTTCGCTTTGAGCCCCGATTGCGGCATGACGGTTCGACTTCCAATGTCGATGCCGCGTTTGACATCGCGGAACACATGCGGCCGCTTGCGCAAATCATTCCGTCCTGCCGCATCCAAACGGCCGAGCTGGTCGCCGCGCACCCTCACATGGACGGTCGACAGTTGATGGTGCGGCTGCCGCTCGATATGGCGAATGGCCTGCAAAAAATCGCCGATATGCGCCTCCATAAGCCGGAAAAATTCGCTTCGGGACGGCGCGCCGCTGCGCTTCGCCTTCGCCCACTGGTACGTGCGCTTGATAAAGTGAAACGCCAAGTTGTAAATTTCTTCGCTCACTTCATCAAGCAGCCGCTGGTAGTCTTGTTTGTAGGTCAATTTCGTCGGGAAAATTTCGATCGTCACGTCCAAAATGGAACGGCTGCCGTCGCGGATTTCGAATGTCGACAGCCCGACTTCATTCGGGAAATGGAGATTTCCCATCAACACCGCTTGGCCGCCGATATCAACACGGCTGATGGCGTTTCTCAGCGCTGGCGACTCATGGTAAAAGGAGAGCACCCGGTCGGTTTTCGGAACGACAAGCAGCTGATAGACGCCGTTTTCAAAGAAAATCGGGCGGTGGCCGCCCGACCAGTCGACAAGCTCGCCAGCGTCCACGTCAAACAGCTTGACGCTCCGCACCCCTTCGCCGCTTGCGAAAAACTCCATCGTCTCGTGGAAATCGAGGCGGCGGTACTGCTTGAGCCCTTCGTATTGTTCGTGGTACGGCTTTCCTTTGATTACGAGCGTGAGCTGGTTCGTTTCGATATGGACGAGCTCATAGTCGTCACGCCCCGAGCCAGAACGAAGTGAAGCCATCGTCCTCCAACCTCCGCAGCATGCGCCAAATTTTCTCCGCGCTTTTTGGATAGCGGGCGTACGACACATCAAGCGCACCGCTGTAGTCCCCGTCCGGTTCAAAGCCGGCGCAAAGGACAAACAGCTGTTTGAGCGCCCGCTCCAGCCGCGCGTCGCTTCCTGAAAGGCGCGGCAACATTTTTTGCATCAGGCAATAGTCGAACGCCTTGTCAAATTCCATCAGCTTTCCTTCTTCGTTATACGCAAGGTAGAAACAAATTTCATCGCGGACGCGGTAACCGATATGCGCCCCGAGCGGCTCAAGGATGCGGTTGATGTCCACGAGCTGTTTCGTCGCGTCTTCTACCAGCTTTGGATAATCGGCATATACATCTTTCAAATGCAAATACCGCGCCGCGAACAGCTCCTGCCCGACAGGTTGGGGTGCAACGGTCGGCACATCGCGCAAAAAGTCGAGATGGTCGAGACGGACACGGTTGAACTCGATCGTGTTCGCGCGGTCGAGCACTTTTTTGCTGAAGGGGTGGGTCGTCTCGTCCATGTTGACCGTGCCGATGATGTAGACGTTCGGCGGGAGAAAAAGGTCGCGCCCCACCGTTTCTCGCGGCAGCAGCCGCGACGATACAATGCGCCCATTTTCCCAGCGGCGGCTTTCCATCACGCTCAGCACATCGCTGAAGTAATGCTCGACGCGGGCGAGGTTCATCTCGTCCAACACGACGAAATACGGTTTGTCCGGATGGTTCCCCGCTTCGATGATGACGTTGGTGAGCGGCCCGGGCTTGAAATCGCCTTTAATGTCGACATAGCCAAGCAAGTCCGAGCCGTCGTTCCAGTCCGGGCGGACGGGAATTAAGGTGAAGCGACCGTTGTCTTCCGTCGCGCCGACGCTCTCGGCGAGCCATTGAACGATTTTCGTTTTCCCCGTTCCGGAAATGCCGGATAAGATGACGAACGGTTTTGTTTTTAACGATAGAAAGAGGTTGGCCACTTCCTCTTTTGTGTAATAAAAACCTTTGGCGGATATGTATGAATGAATATGCTCAACCGCCTCCCGATAGGAAAAGACCTGCTCGGGCGGTGCCATTGGTTCTGTTCGCTCTACATACTGTCGGTAATAATCGATCATCGTTTCGAGGTCGCGCGCGAGTTGTTCATCGGACGGCAGATCGTCAAACGAATAGGCGATATACGCCGCCACCGACCGCTCGTAGTCTTTCGCCCGTTTGCTTTCGCCAAGACGGATGTCATCATCGGTCCGCACGCGCTCTCCGGCGGGAATGAGTTGGCGGATGTCCCGCTTCACCCGCTC
This sequence comes from Geobacillus lituanicus, assembly GCF_050994965.1. Classification (NCBI taxonomy): domain Bacteria; kingdom Bacillati; phylum Bacillota; class Bacilli; order Caryophanales; family Anoxybacillaceae; genus Geobacillus; species Geobacillus lituanicus. The sequence goes on along the minus strand of NZ_CP194773.1, from coordinate 1,657,535 downwards.
CATTTCGTCTTTCGGCGTCTCCGTCACCCCTTGGGCGAGCGTCAAATAGAGGCGGCGCCTATCTTCACTGAATAAGTAGACGATATAATACCCTCGCTGCGTCGAATCCGTCACTTCTTGGTCCATCACCGCCACCCACGGCACGTCGGTCCAATTCCCTTGACCGACCGACCCTTTCACCATATACCGATCAGGCGGCAGAAACGGCAGCGCTTTCAACGCCTCTGGAATCGCCCGCGTCACTAACTGAAACGTCCGCCGCTCTTTCGACAGTTTTTCCTGCTTGTCTTGCTCGTAGATGGCCATCACTTCACGGAACAGATCGTGCAATGACATAAGAATAGCTCCTTCGTGCCGAAATGTTTTCTTCGTTTCTATTTTTCTTCTATTCTACTAAAAAATTAGCTCTCTTAACTAGTAGGAGAGCCGTTTTTTCGAGCATTCGCGTGGGAGAAGCGCGTTGAAGGAGCACATTCGTCTTGGTGATATCTCTCTTTCATTCTCCCCAAACGCCCGATCGGGTTGGGCGGCGATGAATATGGCGGGAGACAAAGAAAAGCTCCTCACCGCAAGGGAGACAGAAACGCCTACGAGAAGATTCAAACCTCCATCACACGGTTTAAGAAAGCGTGTGCATAGAAGAGCGAAAGATGTTTATGCTACACTAGGGATGAGAAATTCCGGCGCCGTTTTTCGGCGAATCGTTTGGAGGTGGCATTAGGCCGCAAGCAGATTTGTCAATATGGTTCAAGGGAGGAATGGAACGATGAGACCCCCCGCCCTATTTCTCGCTCACGGTTCGCCGATGTTGGCAATTGAAGACAATACGTACACGGCGCTTTTGGGCAAACTCGGGGAAGGAATTCGCCCGCAGGCGGTCGTCGTCTTTACCGCCCATTGGATGACGCGCCAACCGACGGTTTCGGTGGTTGAGGGGACGTATGACATGATTTATGATTTTTCCGGATTTCCGCGCGAGTTGTATGAAGTGGTGTATCCGGCGCGCGGGTCGGTCGAGTGGGCGGAGCGCGTGCGGGAGCGTCTCGCTGGTGTGGCGGAAGTGGCCGTCGATCGGACCCGGGGGTTGGATCACGGTTCGTGGGTGCTGCTCTACCGCTTATTTCCGAAAGCGGATATTCCGGTTGTGCAAGCGTCGGTCGTGCCGTGGTGGACGCCGAAGCAATTGTTCCAGCTTGGTGAGGCGCTGCGTCCATTGCGTGACGAAGGATTGATGGTCATCGGCAGCGGCGGGACGGTGCACAATTTGATGGCGCTCCGTTGGGAAGGGCATGCGGAGGCGGACGAATGGGCCGTCGCATTTGATGATTGGCTTCTCAGCCGATCCGCCGCCCATAGTGAAGAGGTGTTCGAGTATGAGAACAAGGCGCCGTACGCCAAGCAGGCCGTGCCGACGCCCGAGCATCTCGCGCCGTACTGGATCGCCTACGGGGCCGGCGATCGCGGCGGGGCGCCGCGCGTGTTGTTCCGAGAATATCAATATGGAAGCTTAAGCCTCATGGCTGTGTCTTTTTAAAAGGCCCGCTTCCGACGCCACCGCGTGGGGGCGGGCTGTTTCTTTGAGACAAAGCAGCGTTCTCATTTGCCACAGCACTTTTTATACTTTTTCCCGCTGCCGCACGGACATGGGTCGTTACGGCCGATTTTTCGCTCTTTTCGGCGGTATGGGATGTTGGTCGGCCGCGGAGGTGTTTGCAGCACGGCTTGAAAATGGCGATACCGCTGCTCGGCAATGGCTCTCCACGTTTCCAGCTTCGGGTGATCGATCTCTAGAATCGTATAATAGGCGTACGCGTTCTGTTCGACATCAATCATCCAAGAACGCCCTCGTTTTTCCGCTCTTTTTACATACTGCTCTACTTCTGGGAGCGCCTCTTTATCCAGCTGATGGCAAAGCGCCTCAAAGCAAAATGCTTGGAGGTCATCATCGCGCTGCTTGGAAAAGACTTCTCGCAATACACGCACGGCCTGTTTAGATTTGATGTTGGCGAGCACATGAATAGCGGACAGCGCCGTGTCTTCCTGAAACGCATATGGGCGCACCGCTTCGATCGTTTCTTCACGTTGGAACATCGATAAGGTGGAAACGGCTTGATCAACAAGCACATCACCGTCTTGTTGTTCCAACAGTCGGGCGAGGCGGGGAATATATTCAGCGGCGCCGACGAGCGAGACCGCATACACCGCCAAAATGCCGTCATACGAAAACCAAGGCTGTTGCTCGTTTTTCATCCATGCCAGACCGATATCTTCCTTCGTCATCCATCCGCGTTCAACGAGAATGCGCACGGCTTGCTTGGCTACTAAAAACCAATCGTGATTGTGAAACTCTTCCTCGTGCAAATGCGAAAGCACTGAAAAATAGTGTTCCCATACGTCATCTTCCGTTCCTTCTAAAGCAAGGCGGACAGCTCGCTGCCAAGACCGCGGGAAGTGAGGGAGCAGCTGTTCTCCGTATTTTTCGAGCTGGGCGGCTGGAAACGGGAAAAACCAACGGATGTACTTCGCTGCATCTTTCATGCTCAACAACTGTTCAAGCGCTCGGTCGGTCAACGGCTGTTTGGAGATGCCGTGCAAAATCATCCTCCGTGTTTCTTCGTTGTCCGCCGTTACAGCCTCATCCACCAAACGCTCCACAAGCGCGGCTGGAATATCCGGATACTCTTCGATTGCGTCAAACGCAAACTGGCGGAGGACAGGATGGTCGCTAAACAAATGCGGCTCGATTGTTTGAATAAAGGACATGATCACACCTTCTTTTTTCTGAAATTTCCCCCCGTCGCTGACAGAATATCGACATTCAACCTCCTCGCGACGGGTTTGCGGGTTCTTCCTTCATACATGGAACACAAGCAGCGGCCGATGCGATGGAAATGGGCAGCCAAAGGAGCTCTTGGTCATTTCAAACATCACAGCATCTCCTCCTCTATCATAGACAAAATCCGCTTGATTTGAAACCGTTTTTCCTTCTCGCAAACTCGCTTGTTTGATATGCTAGAAGTGGAAGGAGGTGAAGAGGGTGGAAGAAAAAACGATATTGGCGCAAATTTTGCAAGTGCTTGATTTGTACGCGTCCGATATGCGCAAGCAGTTCGAAGCGCTCCATGAGAAATTCGACTCGCTCCAACGCCAAGTCCAAGCGTTGAATGAAAAAACGGATGAAATGGACAAGCGCATTGAGGAGATGGACGGACGGTTTGAGCGGCAGATCGCCCAGTTGGAGCGCACCGTGAACGAACGGTTCGAACGGCTCGAAGCGAAACTCGGCCACATCCGCGTCGAACTAGTTGAAACACAAGAAACAGTCGACTCCCACTCCGTCAAAATCGCCCAGCATGATCGAAAAATCCGCCATTTGCTTCACGCTCGGTGAACTACCCCCACTTAATTTTCTAGCGAAAATTTGAAGTGGGGGCTTCCAAAGAAGTTTGACTGCTTCAAGCAATCCTTATTCTTTGAGGCGTGTCCACTTCGCCGCTAGAGCATAAGACACTCAGGTCTACAGCTTTACTTTTCTTTAAGATGTTTAATGCGCCATTGACATCAGCATTAATTAGTTTGCCAGACTTTGTTCGATACAAGCCGCGCTTAATACGTTTGCCGCTGAACTTATATTCTTTTGGATTGTCGGCATTATATTCAGGAATCTCATCGCCGTCAAAAAAGCTGGCTTGAGACGTATAGGATTCTTCCTGTTTCAAGAATTCAATGCCGTAAAATTCACAAAGATATTCTAGTTTTTCTTTTATGTTACCGAGAGGAATATTGACAAAGTTTTGATTTGTCTTTTTTCCTAGATTAATATTGCGTTGCCATGTTTCCGCATAGCCAATGACAAGTTTGCCAATTTGATTTTCAATACAGTAGTTAATGATGTAACGGCAAGTCTTGTTGATATAATCATTCACTTTATTATTGCGATTCATAGCAAGCAAAGCCTGTTTACGAGTGGTGCCTTTGATTTTTTGCTTATCTTTTATGCTTTGAAGTCTGGCATTTTCTTTGTTAAACCATTGATTTATACTTTTTAATCTCCGCCCATCAATGATGAATGATCTGCCGTCTGATGTGACACAAGTGGCAAAATTGTTTAATCCTAAATCAATTGCCAGTGCTTTTTGGTCATTTAATTCTCTTTGATCTTCAGGCATTTCATATTTGTACTGAATCTCAAAGAACCTGGCATGATGCTTAGGAATGATTTCAATCTGCTTAATCTTTTTGTCCAGTAACACAGGCGGAATCGTTATCGTGATAGGCTTGTGAGTCTTTTTAAATAGGCGAGAATACGGTATCGTGAATTTGTTGCCGTCTATACGAATCTGGCCAATGATCAGTGAATGAAAGCCATCTTTTTTAAGATATTTTGGAATACTGATAGCCTTGTGGTCATATTTTCCTTGTTTGGCAATACTGACCAAACCAAAGAAAGATTTAAAGGCTTCATTGACCTTTTTTAAAATTTGCTGTGCCATGTTGCTGTTTAACAGCTTATAGTTTTCGTTAGTTTTTGCAAGATGATAATTTTTCTCATAATTAAGAAATTCCTTGTGTTCAAAATAGTATTGTCTGACATTGTACAATCCGACGTTGTACATGTTCTTGGCAATATGGCACAGTTCTCGAAGAGTCAAGTATTCTTCTTTGGTCAAACCATTTAGCTGTTGTTTGATACAAAAATACATTTTTTCACCTCCCATCTAACTATATTATACTATATTTTACTGAATCTATCCTATTTTCAGCAAAATATAGTTAAGGCGATTCATCTCCCACTTACTCCGCTTCGCTTCGTTGAAGTGGGAGTCTTCTCGCCTAATTAAGATAAATCCTCCACTGCCATCATGCCCCCGCCTTTCCATCAAGGCGGGGGCGTTCGCATCAAGAAAGCTCTCGGGCAAGGTCGGCCGCCAAGGCGGCGTTGTTTTTCACTAAGGCGATGTTTGCTTTTAAGCTTTTGCCTCCGGTTAACGTTTTCACATGGTCAAGCAAAAACGGGGTGACCGCTTTGCCGGTGATGTGCTGCTTTTCTGCTTCGTTGAGCGCTTGTTCGATGATGGCGGTGATATACGACTCCTCGAGCTCCTCTTCTTTTGGGACGGGATTGGCGATCACAACACCGCCGTTTAACCCAAGCTTCCATTTCGTTTCGATGAACTGAGCGATTTCTTCTGCGCTGTCGAGGCGATAGTCGACGCGAAACGGGCTCGTCCGCGAATAGAACGCCGGCAGGACGTCCGTCTGATAGCCGATGACCGGAACGCCGTGCGTCTCGAGGTATTCAAGCGTCAACCCTAAATCCAAAATTGATTTTGCCCCGGCGCAGACGACCGCGACGTTGGTGCGCGAGAGTTCCTGCAAGTCAGCCGAGATGTCCATCGTCTGTTCGGCGCCGCGGTGCACGCCGCCGATGCCGCCGGTCGCAAATACGCGGATGCCCGACATCTCAGCGCAAATCATCGTCCCCGCCACGGTCGTCGCCCCGTGTTTCTTCATAGCGACGACATACGGCAAGTCGCGGCGGCTCACTTTTTCTACATCGCGGCTTGTCCCTAACAATTCAAGTTCGTCATCCGTTAACCCGATTTTAATCTTTCCATCGATGATCGCGATCGTCGCCGGCACGGCGCCGCGGTCGCGGATGATCCGCTCGACGTCTTTCGCCGTCTGCACGTTTTCCGGATACGGCATGCCATGCGAGATGATCGTTGATTCTAAAGCGACAATCGGCTTTTTTTCGGCCTTCGCTTGAGCGACTTCTTCGGAAAAGACGAGAAAATCATTCATATCACTTCGTTCCCCCTTCGCGAAAATACCGCGCATAGGCGGCTTGCAACAGGTGTTCATTCAAAGCGGGATGCACCGTTTCGGCCGTTTGCAGCGTAAGCGCCGCGCTGCTCATCCCAAAGCGGCAGGCGTCTTCCACCGTATGTCCGCCTAAGACGCCGTACAAAAATCCAGCCGCAAAGGCGTCGCCCGCTCCGGTGGCGTCGGTGACCTCAACCTTCGGCGCCGCAATCGCTTCTGTTTCCCCTTGCTTGGTGGCGTACGCGACGCCGTTTGCGCCGCGCGTGACGACAACGTTCTGGGCGCCGGCGTGAAGGATCGCTTTCATGATGTCGTCCGTATGCCCATCTTTTCCCACAAATGCCTTCGCCTCCGCTTCATTCGTGACAAACCACGTCACATCAGACAAATCGCTGGGCAATCGCTTCACTTTTGGAACCGACACCGTCACAACACAAAGCGGGATGTCCTCTTGGCGGCATTGTGCAATCACCGAACGAATGACAGCCTTCGGGAAATTCGTGTCAAGCACGACCGCAGAAATCGGACCGAGCCGAGTCCATTGCTGCTTTAGCCATTCTTCCCCCACTGTATCATAAATGGCCATATCCGCCAAGGCGAGAACCATCTCGCCGCGTTCATCGAGCACCGCTGTATACGTCCCGGTGTTCGCTTTTGGCGTTCGCACGATGAAGCTCGTATTGACATATCGGCTCGTCACGTCAACGAGCCACTGTCCATCGCGATCATCGCCAACGGTGCTGACGAGCGAAACAGATTGAGCAAGCCGCCCTAAGTTTTCCGCCACGTTTCTCGCCACCCCACCCGCGGTTTGCGTCGTGGTGACGGGATGGGACGTGCCAAGCTGAAACGGCACAAGCAACCGCGCCTTTCGGTCGACGTTCGCCCCGCCAATGCAGACGATCGAGGCCGCTTGCCGCATGCCTTTTCCCTCCTCTCCCAATGAACACCGCTGTCCTCCTTCCGCTCTCCCAAAACAAGGAAAACGATTTCAAACAAGCAGGCAGCTGCTCTTGTCGAAGCCTCACTGCCCATTGTACCATATTCCGCGTCCGGCATAACGAAAGCATCTCGCCAACATGACGGGATGCCGAAGTTCGAACGTTTAGTTTTTGTACACGCAATACGGACGCAGTTTGACGCCGATCAGGCTGCCGAGGAAAGCAAAGACAAACCACGCCCAGCCGTGGGCGCTGAATGAAGCAATGCCGCCGAAATACGCGCCGATATTGCAGCCGAACGCCAACCGGGCTCCGTATCCCATCATCAGCCCACCGATCAGCGCGCCGATCGTCATGCGCGTCGGACGCTTCCACTGAATGGGTTTCGCATAGCGGCCAGCGAGCGCTGCCGCCATCATGACCATCTGTGCCCGAATGCCTTCCCCTTGGCGGTATAGAATAAACTTTCGCCATGCGGATGTAAAGCCAAAATGCGCCTGGTACAATACAAATCCACCAAACGCTCCCAGCACATACAAAAGCGCCTGTTGCCAGGAAACACGGCTATATAAGAACAACGTGCCACCGATCAATATAAGGATGGAGGCCGCAATAATCCACGCAGTCGGATGTTTCGGGGCGTTCGCTGCTTGTTTCGCGCGAACGTCTCGTTGTTGTGCGGTCACTTCCACGATGCGTTTCCCCTTTTGTTTTGGTTGATGAACGTATTCTATAATATTATAAAACCAATTGATTTGCTACGATTTAAGCGTGTGAGTAAAATATTTGTGGGTGACATTCAGGAATGATTCCCCGACGAGGGTTGCGAACTTTTGTTCGCGACGCTCGTCGGGGCCACCAAGCGAAGCGCGGTAGAAAAAAGCAAATGTCATGCAAAAAGGACTCTCTCCCTGCTATGATGGTGATGACCAACATCCATAAAACAGGAGGGAGAGAGTCCATGAAACATCTTACCACAGAATGGCCTTTATTAAAAGAGCTGGAGGAACAATTAGTCAGAACTCTTCAAAAGGTGTTCGCTGTCTTGTTGGCGGCCCTTTTGGAGGAGATTGATCAACAACTGGCGGAAGCGCGGGACAAGCGCCGGTATCAGCTGAAAGACAAACGGCCGACTACGATCCAAACGCTGTTTGGAGAAGTGACGTTTCGACGGAACTACTACTATGACCGGCAAACGGGGAACTATACCTTCTTGCTGGATGCCGAATTAGGCTTTGATGGGGCCCGATCGATCAGTCCTTGCCTCGAGGAAACGGCGGTCGAGTTGGCCGTAGAGTGCTCTTCCTACCGCAAAGCGGCCCGTACGTTGGAGTCGATCGTGGGGTATGCGGTCATGAGCCACGAGGCGATTCGCCAACTGGTGCTGGAGGCCCCTGTCTCGCTGCACCACCCTGTTTCCCAACGGCACGGCCGAGTGCTGTTTGTGGAGGCGGATGGGCTGTTCATTTCCCGCCAGGGGAAAGGGAAACGGGCGAAAGAAGAGAAAATCCTGGCGGTTCACGAGGGATGGAAACGAAACGGTTCGCAGCTCGAGCTCGTGAACCGGCGCCACTACCTCCATGAAGGGGCGGGAGACGTGTGGGAACGGTTTGAGGAGTGGCTGATGAACGAATATGCCTATGACCCGTGCCGGGACCTTTTGATCATCAACGGCGACGCGGCGTCGTGGATCACAGCCTGCCGGGAGTATTTTGGGAAGCGGGCGTGCTTTCAGCTGGATCGATTTCATGTGGCGCGGGAGCTGCGTCAGTGTCTGTCCGGCCATCCGCGTTGGCGGGAGGTGCGGAAGAAGCTGGCGAAACAAGACGAAGAGGGGCTTCTCGTGGAGCTGAACAGCGCGGTCGGCACGTTGGAGGACGAAGGCAAAGAACAACAGCTGGCCGCCTTGATTCGCCGGATCGAGTCGATGCCGGGATGCATCCGGGACTATCGGGAGTGGCTGTCGGAGCAAGGGGTGGAGACGACCGGCATGCGTCCGATGGGCCACGCCGAGAGCGTGATGAGCCGGTTTGCGCATCGGGTGAAATCCCGCCGCAGCTGGAAAGACCAAGGGCTTCGGGCGTTTCTGAGGGCGATGGCGGCCCGAATCGACGGGATCGGGTGGAGAAAGGGACGGTGGGAGGAGCAAGAGCCCCAGTCGGCCGTCTCGGCCTCAACAAAGTCCAAGCGGATCGAACAGGCCAAACGGAAGGCCGGACGGTTATGGGCAGATGTGGTGCGTCAGAATCTACCGTGTCTGCAGCGGTCATCCGGGACGCCGATCCATCAAGCGTTGTCGGCGCTCCGGGATGGTGGTTGGGTGTAAAAAAATGGAATACAATATCATCACTTCAAGATGAGGGATGAGAGTCCGAAAGCGCTTACGATATTAATTCCTGAAAATGGTTCTATAACTAGTGATTGACAACACCCGTAGTGAACCGAAAAAATGTTCTCCACAAAGTCTTGACTGACTCGATTTAAGCTAAAAAGTTTCAATGTTGCGGCCGGTCGGGTATAATAGCAGACGAACATTTTCTTTGGAAGGAGATGACCATGTGGAACGAGTTTAAAAAATTCGCCGTCCGCGGCAATGTCATCGATTTAGCCGTTGGGGTGATCATCGGCGGGGCGTTTGGCAAAATCGTTTCCTCGCTCGTCAATGACATCATCATGCCGCTTGTCGGGCTGATTCTAGGCGGCATCAATTTCAGCGATTTGTCTTGGAAAGTCGGCAAAGCGGAAGTGAAATATGGGGCGTTTATCCAAACAGTCGTCGATTTTTTGATCATCGCGTTTTCGATTTTCCTGTTTGTGAAATTGATCAACACGCTGTATGAACGGGTGAAAAAGCAGGAAAAGGTGAAGGAAACCGCACCGACGCTGACGAAAGAGGAGGAGCTATTGACAGAAATTCGCGATTTGTTAAAGCAGCAGCGGGAAACGCTGTGAAAGCCTGTCTCGGAGGTGGACAGGCTTTCATGGCGCTGAAACTTCTCAATCGGGTTGATGGAATGGCGGCGAACCTGAAAATCGCAGCCACCCCATCGATGTCCGTTTTCATCGAAGCGCCGCGCTCCCGTCAAAGCAGCCAATATGCGAGCGGCGCGGTGAGGATGAGCGTCAAGACGGTGCGTTCGAACCAGATGACAAGAAGCCGCGGCAAGCTGAGCGGGATTTCCGTAGACAAAATGCATGGAATGACAGCGGAAAAGAATAGGATCGCCGAGACGGATACGACCGCAATAATGAATTTTGTGACAAGCGGAGCTTCGGTGACAAGCAAAGCGGGCAAAAACATTTCCGCGATTTCAATGGCCGAAGCTTTCGCGGCCAACAACGGTTCAGGGATTTGCAACAGAAGGGTGAATGGGTAGAACAGGTAGCCCAACCAGTCAAACACCGGCGTATATTCAGCGAGCAACAGCCCGATCAGTCCGACTGACATAATGGACGGCAAAATGCCCATCGTCATGATGAAGCCATCTCGCAAGTTCTCCCATATGTTTGTCCCAATCCCTTTTGACTGCTCTACCGCCCTCATCGCTTCAGCCCAAGCTTGCTTCATATAGCTTCCCGTCACTTTTTGCTCGGGATCTCCTTTGCCGTCGTAATACTCGTCGCTCATGCGGCTCAGCGGCCAAAGCCGGGCGGTCAGCGCTGTAACGGCAAACGTCACGAGAAATGTCACCCAAAAATACGTATTCCAGATTGGCATGAGCCCCAATGTTTTCGCGACAACGACCATAAATGTCACCGATACGGTGGAAAAGCCGGTAGCGATGATTGCCGCCTCTTTCACCGTATATTTGCCCTCTTTGAACACTTTGTTCGTGATCAAAAGACCGATGGAGTAGCTGCCGACAAAGGAGGCAACGGCATCGATGGCCGAGCGGCCCGGCGTTTTCCAAATCGGCCGCATGATCGGCTGCATCCATACGCCGACAAATTCTAAAAGCCCGTAGCCAACGAGCATGGCGAGAAAGACGGAGCCAATCGGCACAAGAAGTCCGACGGAAATGACGAGCTTGTCATATAAGAACGGTCCCATATTCGGCTGAAACAACCATGACGGACCGATGCGAAACACCAACATGACCGCCGTGATCAGTCCTAGAACTTTCAACAGTGAAAAAACGGTTGTCACAGCATCTTTGTTCCACGTTTTTTTGTAAAACGGATAAACGGCACCGAGAGCGATCACGATCAGAGCATAATAAGGAACAAGTGCTGAAAACTGGGTGCGGATCCATGTCACAATATGATCGAGCAAAATCGATGATGTGCCGCCGATGGACACCGGAACGAAAAATACGAAAATGCCGATGGCGCTAAAGACGAAAAACTTCCATGCCCCGCTTGCCGGCGTTGGTGTCGGCGTGGATGGCGCCATGGTTGGATTCGCTTTCATTTCTCTCCACCCCCATTGTTCTTCGTTACGCAAGACTGGTACAACCGGAAGCATCCCGCTTCCGGTCGCCAACCGCTTCAACGGAAGACCATTCCCCTTCAAGCGCGCACCTTTCCTCCCGCCACCACCACCTTCCCATCCTTGATCACCGTCTCCGCATGGTTGACGCCGTAATAGTACATGATTTGCACGTAGTTCGGGACGTTGAAAACGACCAAATCCGCTTTCTTGCCTGGTTCAAGGCTGCCGATCATATGGGCGCGGCCGATGGCGTGGGCGGCATTGATCGTGGCGGCGGCGATGGCTTCGGCCGGGGTCATGCGCATATGCAGGCAGGCCAAGGTCATGACAAGCGGCAGCGAGACGGTCGGCGACGAACCAGGGTTGCAGTCGGTCGCCAAAGCGACGGGAACGCCGGCGTCGATCAGACGGCGGGCGTCGGCGGCTTGGGTCATGAGGAAAAACGCCGTGCCTGGCAAGAGAACGCCGATGACGCCGCCATCGGCCATGCGGCGGATTCCTTCGTCCGACGCCCGAAGCAGGTGGTCGGCGGAGATGGCGCCGACTTCGGCTGCCAGTTCCGCCCCGCCATACGGCTCGATTTCATCGGCGTGGATTTTCGGCGTCAAGCCGTGCTCTTTCCCTGCTTCGAGGATGAGGCGCGCCTGGTCGGGGGTAAAGACGCCGCGCTCGCAAAAGACGTCGTTGAACTCGGCGAGCCCCCGCCGGCTCACTTCGGGAATCATCTCGTCGATGACAAGGCGGACGTATTCATCCGGATCGTGCTTCCACTCCGGCGGAACGGCATGAGCGCCAAGAAACGTGGAGACGATATCGACCGGGTGGGTGTCATCGAGACGCTTGGCGACTTCAAGCTGCTTGATTTCGTGCTCAAGGCTTAAACCATAGCCGCTTTTTGCTTCGACGGTCGTGACCCCATGAAGCAAAAACTGATCAAGCCGCCGCTTGCTTTCCTCATACAACATCTCTTCCGACGCCTCGCGCGTCGCTTTTGTCGTGACATGAATGCCGCCGCCTGCGTTCATGATTTCCATGTACGTCGCCCCGCCGAGCCGCATCGTCCATTCGTGTTCGCGGCTGCCGGCGTAAACGAGATGAGTATGAGGATCGACAAGCCCAGGCGTCACCGTTTTGTCCTTGGCGTCGATGACGTCAGCTTCGGCGAGCCGATCGGCAAATTGGCGGGCCAGTTCATCGTCCGGGCCGACCGCAACGATCACTCCGTTTTCGATCCAGACGCTGCCGTTTTCGATGATGCCTAGATCGCTCATCTTCTCCTTGACAAGCGGAGCCGCGGAGCTTCCCGCCAGCGTGACGAGCTGGCGGGCGCGGCGGACAAAAAGCGGGCGCATATGGATCCCCCTTTCTACTTGAGCATCGGCATATCGATGCCTTTTTCTTTCGCCGTCCGGATGGCGAGCTCATAGCCAGCGTCGGCGTGGCGGACCACACCAAGCCCCGGGTCGGTCGTCAACACGCGCTCCAGCCGTTTTTCCGCCTCTTTTGTGCCGTCGGCTACGATGACCATGCCGGCGTGAATCGAGTAGCCCATGCCGACGCCGCCGCCGTGGTGAACCGACACCCAGCTTGCGCCGCCGACCGCATTCAACAGCGCGTTTAAAATCGGCCAGTCGGCGATGGCGTCGCTTCCGTCTTTCATTCCTTCCGTCTCCCGGTTCGGCGAAGCGACGGAGCCCGAATCCAAATGATCGCGACCGATGACGATCGGCGCTTTCAGCTCGCCTTTGGCCACCATGTCGTTGATGATTTTCCCGAACTTCGCCCGCTCGCCGTAGCCGAGCCAACAAATGCGCGCCGGCAGCCCTTGGAATTGAATGCGTTTTTGCGCCATGCGAATCCAATGGCAAAGACGCTCATTGTCGCTGAATTCACGCAAAATGACTTCATCGGTTTTGTAAATATCCTCAGGGTCGCCCGAGAGCGCCACCCAGCGGAACGGCCCTTTTCCTTCGCAAAAGAGCGGGCGGATGTAGGCCGGCACAAAGCCCGGGAAGGAAAAGGCGTCGTCCACCCCTTCGTCTTTTGCCACTTGGCGGATGTTGTTGCCGTAATCAAACGTCACCGCCCCTTGCTTTTGCATCGCCAGCATCGCCCGCACATGCGCGGCGATCGACTGTTTTGCACGGGCGATGTACTGCTTCGGATCGCGCGCCCTGAGTTCGGCGGCCTCATCAAGCGTAAGGCCAGCCGGGATGTAGCCGTTTAACGGATCATGGGCGGACGTTTGATCGGTCAAGACGTCCGGAACAAAGCCCATTTCGACGAGACGCGGCAACACTTCAGCCGCATTGCCGACAAGGCCGATTGACAGCGCTTTTTTCTCTTCCTTCGCTCGTTTCGCCATCGCAAGCGCCGCCTCCAAGCTGTCGGTCATCGTGTCGAGATATTTCGTATCAAGGCGGCGCTGAATGCGGGCCGGATCGATTTCGACAGCGAGGCAGACGCCGCCATTCATCGTCACCGCGAGCGGCTGCGCCCCGCCCATGCCGCCAAGGCCGGCAGTCAGCGTGATCGTCCCGGCCAGCGTGCCGCCAAAGTGCTGGCGCGCCACTTCGGCAAACGTTTCATACGTCCCTTGGACGATCCCTTGGCTGCCGATGTAAATCCAGCTCCCGGCCGTCATTTGTCCGTACATGATCAACCCTTTTTTGTCAAGTTCGTGGAAATGGTCCCACGTCGCCCATGCGGGCACGAGGTTGGAGTTGGCGATCAGCACGCGCGGGGCGTCCGGATGCGTGCGAAATACCGCCACCGGCTTGCCGGATTGAATGAGCAACGTTTCATCGTTTTCTAAACGAAGAAGGGTGTCCACAATCGCCTCGTAACATTCCCAGTTGCGCGCCGCCTTGCCGATGCCGCCGTAGACGATCAACTCCTCCGGCCGCTCGGCGACATCGGGATGCAAATTGTTGTTCAGCATCCGCAGCGCCGCTTCTTGAATCCATCCTTTCGCCCGCCGCTCTGTTCCCGCGGGCGGGCTGACGGTCCGTTTTTCTGCCATCGTCATCCTCTCCTTTTTCCTCTTTGCTTTTTATTGTAAGGAAGCCAAGAGGATGGAGATAGATTCTCGTCTTTTCAAGATGATCCATTTTTTTTGAAATTTCTTTTTTCTTTTCGCTTCATCTATCCATTTCTTTTGATATATGTTCATTTCTTTTGAAAAAACCGCCTACCGCGGTGATGACGGTTTCAGCCGTTGTTCATCGCGGTAGGCGGTCGGCGTCTGGTTCAGTTCGGCTTTAAAGACGCGCATCAAATAATGGGCGGTGCGAAACCCGGTTTGTTCGGCGATTTCTTTGATCGACAAGTCCGTCTGCCGAAGCAGCCGTTTCGCTTCCTCAAGCCGCCGATTCGTCAGCCACTGGCGAAACGTCACGCCGCGCTTTTTCGACAACAAATGGCTGAAATACGCGGGGCTGCGCCCGGCGGCGGCCGCGACCCGCTCAAGCGTGAGCGACGGATCGCGAAAATGCGCCTCCATATAGCGGAGGCCGCGCTCCACGGCGTCGACGCGCGCGTCTTCCTCGGCCTGCTTGGCCTCATAGAACAATCGATATAAAAATAAAATCAATTCTTGAACGATGCGATACAAGACGGGATTGTACAAAATGTCTTGAAAAATGCGCATATACTCCCGCTCGGTTCCGCCGCGGTCCAGACGGTACGTTTTCATGAAGCGGCGGATTTGCGCCAAGATGCTTGTCAGCCGCGTCCGCACCATCTCCGGGCTCGGAAACGGCGGCTTCCAATGGGAGAATTCGCGCCGCAGCCATCGCTTCACCCCTTCATGGTCGAACCGCTCGAGCATCTCGATCCATTGCCGCTGCTCCTCCGGCGTCAAAAACGGATCGAGCTCACGCCACTGTTCGTATTCCGAAGCGGGAGCGATCACTTGGCGATAGCCAATGAAAAACGTCGTCTCGAGCAGCCGGCGGGCCGCTTGGTATTGCGCGCGCACCGTCCTCCGGCCATCAGGCGGCATCACGACAACCGCGAGCGGCTCATGATGATCTTCCTCCCAATCGCGCAGCAGCTTCCACGCCTCTTCTTTCCCGTCGCCCGGCAAATCGGGAAGCAGGCAAACCGCCATACGGGTGAGCGGCAATACACGCGCCCGTCCGCGAAACGGATAGCTCGTTAAAAAGCGGATCACTTCCCGAGACAAGGCAGGCTGTTCCGCCTGCACAAGCCATACATGGGTGGAAGCTGCGGCGGGGTCATCGTAAAATAATGCGCGGTAGTCGTCATGGCCGTCAAAACCCGCTGTCAGGCTCGAGCGGCTGTTGGAGGAAAGCGAAACCGCCGTCCTCAACGCTTGTTTCAGCTTGGCGGGCTCAAGCGGCTTGACAAGCAAATCGACGCATTGCCAGTCGATGGCTTGTTTCGCCCGTGCGAACGTCGCCTCGGCCGTTGCGGCAATCACCCGTTGGCAAAACAAGCGGACGTGGGATGTCGCCTTCGACCATCGTTCATACGGAATCATATCCAGTTCGACGTACAATAGCTCCGGCGCCTCCCGCTCCAAGACGGCCATCATCTCCTCCACGGTGGCTGCCGTATACACCCGCTCAATCGGCAAGGAATACGCGGACACGAGCCAGCGGATCGCTTCCTGTTCTTTGTCATCCCGTTCGGCAATAACCAATTTCACGTTCTCACCGCCTTGGCTGCAAGCGTCGAAAATGAAGGAGCGCTTCCATGCAAAAGGCGGCGGCCAACGCCACCGTTTTTCCGCCTTCATCCCAGAGTGGATTGACTTCGCAAAGATCGACGCTGATCGTTTTCGGATGAGAAACGATTCGGCGGACGAGAGCGCGCACTAGCGACGGAGCGAGTCCAAACGGCGACGGCGCGCTCACCCCCGGCGCGGCAGCCGCGCTGATGGCGTCCATGCAAATGGTCAACATCACGGCATCGTGATGAGCGGCAAATTCCTCGATTTGTTCATAGGCGGCCTCGATCGGCCCTGCGGTCAGCTCGTCTTCAAGCATGTACCGGCAGCCGTACGTCTCGGCCGCCGCAAACAGCGCTGCCGTGTTGCCAAGCCGCTGAATGCCGAGGCAGAAGTAACGGACCCGTTCGTCTTGATCCAATATTTGCCGAAACATCGTCCCGGACGTCGGCCCGTCATCGTACGGGCGCAAGTCGAAATGGGCGTCAATGTTGAGGATGCCAAGGCGGGCTTCGGGCCCGAGCGCTTCGCGAACGCCCAAGTAATGGCCGTACGCCGTCTCATGGCCGCCGCCGATCACGATAGACGCCATCCCGTTTTTCAGCAGGCGGGCGACCGCCTTCCCAAGTTCAGTCTGGCTTTGTTCGAGCCGTTCATCGACGCAAACGACATCGCCTGCGTCATAGACAACGACCCCTTCCGGAAGATGCCAAGGCAGCCGGGCCAGCGCCGCTTTGACGGCGGCCGGCGCCTCTTTCGCCCCTTGGCGTCCTTGGTTGCGGCGCACTCCTTCGTCGCACGCAAACCCGATGAATGCCGCCGCTCGTTCCACCGTCTCCAATGGCTTGGACAAATCGAGCAAGCGAATGCGCTGATGAAGGCGAAACGTCTGCTCATCGCTCACGCTGTCAATCCGTCCCGTCCAACGGCCGGCGTCTGGCGGTTGATACATGAGACCATCTCCTTTCCATCATCCGCTGCTTGTTTCTTTCGCCACAGCTTTGCCGTTCTCCTCCCCATGCACGCGAAAAGAGGAAATCGCCGCCGTTTGGCGAATAAAACATCCATGAGCTCATTTCGCTCACCACCCGATGAAAATCGCTGCTTTAGGATCCATGATGTTCACCGAAACGATCCGCGGGCGGCGTTTTGCCCTCCATCCGGGCATGAAAATGACCCCATTTTCATGGAAAAGTTCCATGGGCAGCGATCTGCCCTCCACCCGGGGATGAAAATGACCGCTTGCCGACGGGATTTTCACGGAAAAGATCCATGGGCAGCGATCTGCCCTCCACCCGGGGATGAAAATGACCGCTTGCCGACGGGATTTTCACGGAAAAGATCCATGGGCAGCGCGCTTTGCCCTCCACCCGGCATGAAAATGACTGCTCAAGGCGCATGCATTTTCACGGAAAAGATCCATGGGCAATGGTTTGCCCTCCACCCAGGGATGAAAATCCCCCTTTTCTTCCCATAATGAAGAATAGGCGCAAACAGTTCAACAGGACGTTATGCTTAATGGTGGCTTAGACCCTGTACGGAAAAGTGTTTGAATCCACTGGGTGCACCACCCATTGTCCGCCCTTTCCCGATGCGGAGGAAAGGTGACGACGAACGGAAAACTGCCGCATTTCTCCCGTGGATTCGCTGTTTGCGCACTCGATCATCGAAAAGGAGGATTTTCATCATGGATGTCATCTATCCTCGCTGCGCAGGATTGGATGTTCATGCCGAAACCATCGTCGCCTGCGCGCTATGGGAAGAAGATGGACACATTCAAAAGGACATTCAAACCTTCTCCACGTTCTCGAAGGGACTTGGCGACCTGCTTGAGTGGCTCGAAGAACATGGCGTTACCCATGTCGCCATGGAATCCACCGGCGTGTATTGGAAACCGGTCTTCGCCTTCCTCGAGGGCTATGTCGACTTGACACTGGCCAATCCGCAGCGGATCAAAAATGTCCCGGGAAGAAAAACCGATGTCTCTGACGCCGAGTGGATCGCCAAGCTGCTCCGCCATGGACTCGTTGAAAAAAGTTTCGTCCCCCCAGCGGATATTCGCGAATTGCGGGATTTTACCCGCCTCCGCAAAAAGTGGGTCGGACAGCTGACTTCGGAGAAAAACCGGATTCAAAAAGTGCTCGAGTCTTCCAATGTCAAACTCGGCTCGGTCCTCTCCGATCTCTTCGGCGTTTCCGGAAAAGACATCCTCGCCCGGCTGCTTGAGAAGGGATACGTGGACAAGGACGAGTTGGATCAATGCCTGCGCGGAAGGCTCAAAAAGAAAAAGCAAGCGGTGTACGATTCGCTGCTCGGCACCTTGACCGAACACGAGCTCCGTCTCCTTCGCCTCTTGTGGAAACACGTTGAGGAATTGGAGCAGTTAATCGAAGAAGTCGACCAGCACATCGACCGCCTGCTCGAGCCGTATCGCGAGGAAGTGAACCTGCTGATGACCATGCCCGGAGTGAAAAAACAAACCGCCGCCGTCATCATAGCCGAGATGGGAACCGACATGAGCGTCTTTGAAACGCCGGAACGGGCGGCTTCATGGACTGGATTGTCCCCCGGCAACCATGAAAGCGCCGGAAAGCGAAAGAGCACGCGCACGACAAAAGGCAATCCCCATCTCCGATCGGCGTTATGCGAGGCGGCATGGTCAGCAGCTCGATCCAAGACGCATCCCTTGTCCCGAAAGTTTTGGTCGTTGGCGGCCCGATGCGGGAAGAAAAAAGCCCTCATCGCCATTGCTCGGCGGATGTTGGTGATCATCTTTTGCATGATCTCCCGCAAAGAGCCGTTCCGCCAACCACAACTTATTTAGTCTAGCCAAAAGGCAGACAGGTTATACGAGATGCCTAAAATCGGGCACCTCTGCTTTCCTATTGCCTTTTTTGGCCATTTTCAGTATACCCTCACGGATCAGGAGCGTATACCGCACTCACCAAGTGGTGGGGATTTTCACGGAAACGCAATGGATGACAGAAAGGATGTTCGAGATGAAGCCAATTACCAGCTTGCATGACGTCATTGCCGGAAAAAGCGCGCCGCCCCCATGCGACGAAACTCTCGGCGTCCGCCTGACGGAAGCCCGAGACGGCTATGCGAAAGGCGTATGGACGATCAGCGAATCGCTGCTCAACGGCAACGGGGTGATCATGGGCGGGTTCGTCGGAGCGGCGGCGGATATTCTCATGGCGTATGCGGTGACGACCTTGCTTCGCGATGACCAGCTACACGCGTCCATCAACTTGCAGACGACGTTTCACCGCCCCGCGGCGGCAGGGGAAGCTGAAGTGGAAGCGCGAGTGGAAAAGTTCGGGAAAACTGTCGCCTACGTGACTGCCGTCGTCCGGCAAAACGGCAAAGAAGTGGCGAGCGCGACCTCCTCGGTGCTGATTATGGATAAACCGTAAAAAGCGCTTTCGTTTATGGAAGGGAAGTGAAACGCTGGCGCCGAGGCAGACGCCAAACCGGTCCAACTGAATCGGGCTGTTGGCAGCAGTCATGCCTAGAAGCGTTCGATCGGCAACCTGTTTCGCCCCGCCATCCAAGGATGAACATGTCACTTGTGAAGATGTCCGCTTTTTCCCAAGCGGGATCGAGCGCAACGAGCGAAGCGCCGGAGAAAGCGCTGTCAAAAACAGCCGCCCTCCGGCGCTTTTCGTTTGCTTGTCATCCCTGGACAAACGTTTTCGGCATGACGACCGCGACGACTTGACCGCGGGCGCACAGTTCGCCGTTGGCGAACACTTCGGTGTCCACTTTCCATTTTTTCGGATGAATCTCCGTCACAGTGCCGACGGCGACAAGCGGCACGCCATGCGGCGTCGGCTTGACGAAATCGACGT
This sequence comes from Geobacillus lituanicus, assembly GCF_050994965.1. Classification (NCBI taxonomy): domain Bacteria; kingdom Bacillati; phylum Bacillota; class Bacilli; order Caryophanales; family Anoxybacillaceae; genus Geobacillus; species Geobacillus lituanicus. The sequence goes on along the minus strand of NZ_CP194773.1, from coordinate 1,637,792 downwards.
GAAGCGACGCAGTGACAAAGCGCGGCGGCGTTTCCCCGCTCCCTGGTTCATGGCCGTTTTTCCGATGCAAGGCAAGCGCCGCTGAACCGGTGCCGTGGCAATCAATGAGCGAGGCGATCAGCCCGCCGTACACAAACCCTGGAATCGCCGTATGTTCCGGACGCGGCGTATACACCGTCACCGTTTTGTCGCCCCGCCACCCGGTGCGGAAATGGTGGCCTTGTTCATTCAGACGCCCGCAGCCGTAGCACCAGGCGAATTCATCAGGGTAGTCGTCTTGAATCGCGTGCACGATCATTTCTTCCACGTCATCCTCCCCCTCTCTTTTTCTAGTATACCATTGAATCGAGAAGACGACGACTCCTACATGGACGGTTGTTGTCTAGCGGCAGGCAAGGCCATACGAAGAAAAATAGAACGAAGCGCCAATCGCCAGACGGCAAATTCATAGGCGGCCCAAACAGCTGGCCGCCTAGCGTGACGCCATTTATCGAGCAGGCTCGTAAAACTCGATCCATTCGCCGTCGGGCCCGAGGAAGAACAAATATTTTGCCCCGTTCGGAAGTGTCGTTATTTCTTCCCACACAAGCGGCACACCCAGCGACTGAAGCCGTTCTTTTTCCTGCTCGATGCCTTCGACCGTAAACGCCACGTGGTGCACTTTTCCTTCCGTCGGCAAATCCGGATTGTATCCTTCGATCAGCTCGACAATGATCGAGCCGTCAATCCCTAAAAACGCCAATTTCATCGTGCCGTTCGTATGAATCATTTCGCCGAGCAGCTCCAAGCCGACGACGTTTTGATAAAACGCTTTCGATGCCTCGATGTCTTTCACTTGAATACCGACATGCTCAAATTTTTTGACTGCCATTCGTCCTCTTCCTTTCTATGACTCCATTAACCATACTGCTTGTAAATACGGCGTCATCTGCATCGGGAAAATCCCTTTTTTCCCAAGCTCTGTCCATATGTAGCGGTCAAGGGCGTACGGTCCGTCCGCCTTCCATTCGTCCGCCTCACTGTTGGTCAACAACAACGAAAAGGCTGTTCCTTGCGCTTCCCCATACAAATGAACGTATCCGTCCCCACGGTCGACATGCACCGCCGCCTTAGAGTCAAACCGGATGAGCTCCGCCTGCACACAGCGCATGACACAAACGGCGAACGCTGCGGCAGGGAGATGAGCGGCCATGCAAGCTCGGATCGACATGTCCCTCTTCACTATTCCCCCTTCACCCCCTATCGACAAAAACCCCCTTCGCCTCGGAATGATGCGAAAGGGGTCATGAGCCGTTCTTATCATCCAAAGCGAAACCGCTTTGCGGGTGTTAGCACCTTGCCTGCGGCAGGTTGCTGTGGGGTCATCAAGCCCGTTCTCTCGCCCACTCTTGATAAGACGTATGCAATTTATCTTCTATCTTATCGTACATCATCAAAGGCAACAATCGTCATTGTTCGACTTCCGGTTGCTCGGACGTGACGCCGACATCTTTCCACGTCAGCTTCGAGCTCGGATCGACCGTGAAGTTGGCGACACGGTTGTTGACCGCATAGATGGCGGAACGATACAACGTTGGGATGACCGGCACTTCTTCGTTCATTAGCTTTTGCCACTCGCTGTAAATTTTCCGTCGATATTCTTTGTCAAACGCCTGTTCGGAATGGCCTTTTTCCAACAGTTCATCGTTTTTCTCATTCACCCAACGCGAGTAGTTGAACATGACGTTGCGGCCGTACAATCCGTACGGGTCGACGTCCGTTCCAGTTCTCCAAGCGGCGGCGTAGACATCCACTTTCGGATCGTCTTTTTCGACCATATCGTAGAAGGAGTTGAACTCCGCCAAGCGTCCGTCTACAAGCTGAACATCGAGGCCCACATCTCTCCAGCATTGCATATAAAATTTGGCCAGCGGTTCAGCGATGTCCCCACCGCTCATCGCCAAGAAGTTGATCTTGAATTTTTTGCCGTTTGGATCTTCGCGGAGGCCATCGCCATCCACATCTTTATATCCCGCTTCATCCAGCAATTGTTTCGCTTTTTCCGGATTGTACGTATACCCTTTGATGGAACTGTCATGATAGCCCGGGAACGACGGCGGGATCAGCGTGGTCGCCGGGAAGCGCAAACCATGATACAGGCGGTCGGCCACCTCTTGGTTGTTGATGGCGTACGCCATGGCTTGGCGCAGTTTTTTGTTTTGGAATTTCGGATTGTCCATTACGTTTTCCTGCTTTTTCGCATCCCAATGGCCGAGTTTAAAGCCGATATAGTTGTACGCCAAATCCACTTTACCGATAAACTGAATGTTTTTCGTCCCTTTCGCGTTCAAATATTGGTCAGTCGGGAACTCAGCGACGTCAATTTCGCCTTTTTTCAGCGCTTGCAGGACGACTTGCGGGCTGACGACTTTCAAAATGACGCCTTCCAAGTTCGGTTTGCCAGCCCAGTAGTCATCATTGCGAACAAACTCTACCGACTCGCCCGGAACGATTTTCTTCACTTTAAACGGACCGAACCCGATCGGGTTTTTCCGGATTTTATCCGATTTCGCCAAGTCTTTGATCGGAATGTCTTTCAAGTAATGCTTCGGCAGCGGATACGCCCAAATGCCAGTCAACACCGACGGATTGGCCTGTTTCCATGTGATCGTCAACGTCTTTTTGTCGATGACTTTAATGCCGGAAATTTTATCCGCTTTGCCGCTGTGATATTCTTCCATCCCGACGATCCCTTGGATGAGCGCATCGCCATAGCGGACGCCGGTGTAATCTTTATGGCCGATGACCAAATACGCATACTCCAAGTCTTCAGCGGTCACCGGCTGGCCGTCATGCCAATTCACATTGTCTTTAATACGGATTGTCATCGTCTTTTTATCATCCGACAACTCATACGTGGCAGCCCCATCATTTGTAATTTCATAGTCACCGTTCGTCCGGAAAAGCGACTCGTCAAAAAATTGCAAAATCTCTGCGTCGGGCGCTCCGGTGTAGAATGCATAGCTGAGCGTCCCTTCAAACGGCGTATCGGACACAAGGCCGTATTTCAACACGCCGCCATCGATGATTTTCCCGTCGTTTTTCACCGTCATCGGGAATTTGCTGATGTCTTCCTTCTGAGCCGCCGGTTTTTCGTTATTGTTGCCCTTTCCGCTCGTTGTGTCGGATTTGCCCGTGCACCCGGCGAGCACGAGCAAGAGCGCGGCGAGAGCCGCCAGCCATTTTCTCTTCACATTTTCTTCCCCCTTATCCTAGTCGTTGTCTTGCATCAGCCGCACGTTTCAGCGCTTGGCCGATGAAATTTATGCACAGCATCATCACTAAAATAAGCAATGACGCAGGCAACCAAACCCACCATTTGTTTTGCAAAACATCCGGGTTGGTCGCATAGCTGACCAACGTCCCTAAGCTCGGCGTGCTCTCCGGCAGCCCGAAGCCAAGATACGTGAGCCCGGACTCGATGCCGATGTTGCCCGCCAAACTTAACGTCAAATTGACGATAATGATCGAGCTGAGGTTGGGCAAAATTTGAAAAATAATGATTTTCCAATCTGGCGTGCCGAGCGTTTTTGACGCGCTGACATAATCCAGCTCGCGCTCGGCCAGCGTTTTGGCGCGGATCAGCCGGGCTTTGCCCGTCCACAAAAACGCGCTCATGATCAAAATGAACGTCAATACATTATATTTAGGCACAATGGCGACAAAAACAATAACGAGCATCAAAAACGGCAGAACGAGAATAAAATCGATGATGCGCATAATGACATTGTCAATCCAGCCGCCGAAATAGCCGGCCACCAATCCGACAATGAGGCCGATCGCCCCAGTGATGAGCGTAATGGCCAGCCCGATCGTAAACGAATTGCGGGCGCCGATGATGAGCTGGCCAAACACGTCGCGCCCTCCGTAGTCTGTGCCAAGCCAGTGTTCCGCTGACGGCGGAGAATAGATGGAAAGAAAATCCACTTTCACGATTTCCTCTTGATCCAAAAAGAGCGACACGCCATAGACGATCGACAAAAGGATTCCTAAAATGATGAGCGAACCAAGCGCGAGCCGATCCCGAACCACCTCCCGCCACATGATCGAAAAGGCGGAAGGGCTTTTCTCGATGTTCGCTCCGGCCGGCGTTGGGCCGCTGATTTCCGCTTTCATGTCAGCTGCCTTCCTCCTTCCCTACTCAATCCGGATGCGCGGGTCGACCGCACTCAAAATGATGTCCGACAACAGCGTGCCCACCAGCGTCGCCAGGCCGGAAATCATGACGAGCGCCGTCACGACGCTGTAATCCCGCTGCATAATCGACTGCAAAAACAGCTGGCCAAGCCCCGGATAGCTGTAGATCGACTCCAAAAACACGGAACCGCCGACAAGCCCGGTGATCTCATACCCTAAAAACGCCGCGATCGGCAAAAACGAATTGCGCAAAATATGGCGCCAATAGATGTGCCGCTCCGGCACGCCTTTCGCCCGCGCCGTTTTCACGAAATCTTTCACTTTCGTATCGACGATTTCGCTGCGCAAATATTGAATCGTAACGACCGTGTTGATGAGCGCTCCCGACAACGCCGGAAGCATGAGATGGTTCAATTTGCTTAAATAGTAAGCGAGCGTCCCTTCCTCGACCTGAACGTCCACGCTGCCGCCGGTTGGAAACCAGCCAAGGTGAAAGCCGAAAATAAACAGCATGATCAAAGCAAAAATGAACAGCGGCGTGGCAAACCCGAGATAGCTGTAGCCGACGATCAGCTTATCAGCCCATGTATTTGTCCATCGCCCCGACACGATGCCAAGCGGAATGGCAATCAGGTACGTCAAAATTAAAATCGCCGCCGACAGCAACACCGTATTCCCGATCCGTCCGGCCAGCAGATCAGTGACCGGCTGCTGGTGGGTATAGGAAAGGCCGAGATCCCCTTGCAGCATGTTTTTCACCCAACGGATGTATTGAATATGTACCGGATCATTCAAGCCAAGTTTTTCCCGCATTTCCTCAAGCGTCTGCGGATCCATTTTCGGGTTGGCCGCCAGCTGCCCCGTCAGCGCATCGCCCGGCATCGCCTTCGCCAGCAAGAAAATGAGGACGCTCAGCAAAAACAATTGCGGAATCATAATGAGGATTCGCCGTAAAATAAATTTCAGCATCTTCCCGTCTTCCCCTCTTTACGGAATGGCCACCGAGTGCGTCGGCGAAATCGGCTTGAGCGGGTGAGCCCGGCCGTTTGCATCAAAATAGCGGGAATACGACTGCTCATATTCTTTTTCCACTTCGCGGCGAAGCGCCTCCTGCCGGCCGCGTTCGCGCGGATCGGCGTTCGGAATGGCGGAGAGCAGACGTTTCGTATAAATATGTTGAGGATTCGTAAAAATCTCCTCGCTCGTCCCTTCCTCCACGAGCCGGCCGCGGTACATAATGCCGATGCGGTCGCACATATGCCGGATGATCCCTAAATCATGGCTGATGAACAAATACGTCAGCCCGTACTCCTGCTGGATTTCTTTCATGAAATTCAACACTTGCGCCTGCACCGACACATCAAGCGCCGACACCGGCTCATCGGCGATGATGAGCTTCGGATTGAGCGTGAGCGCCCGCGCAATGCCGATGCGTTGGCGCTGTCCGCCGGAAAATTCATGCGGATATTTGTAAATCGACTCCGCGCTCAAGCCGACCCGCTCTAAAACGTATTGCACCTTCTGCCGCTCCTCTTGCGGGGACAGGCGTTCAAAATTGCGGAGCGGCTCGGCGACAATGTCGAGCACACGTTTGCGCGGATTGAGCGAAGAATACGGATCTTGGAAAATCATCTGGATGTCTTTCCGATACGGATGAAACTCGCGGCGGCGAAGCTTTGTCAAATCCGTCCCTTCAAACAGCACTTCCCCGGCCGTGGCGCGGATCAAACCGATAATCGTGCGCCCTGTCGTCGTCTTGCCGCAGCCGGACTCGCCGACGAGCCCGTACGTTTCCCCTTTGTTCAGCGTGAAACTGACATCGTCCACCGCGCGGACATGGTCGACCACCCGGCGAAAAAAACCGCCGCGCACCGGATAGTATACTTTCAAATGGTTGACGTTAAGAAGCGCCATAGCCGATTCCACCTACCGTTTGATCATCGGGAAAATAAAAATGTTGATAACATGTGCAACGCACCCAGTGCCCCGGCTCCACTTCCCGCAACTTCGGATCCGATTCGTGCTTATCCGCCCCAATCCAGCTGATGCGCGGCTGGAAGCGGCAGCCGCGCCGCGGCAGTTTATGCAGCGGCGGAACGATCCCTTGGATGACGTGGAGTCGTTCCTTTTTCGTCTGCGCAGACGGGATCGACTGCAACAATGAGCGAGTGTATGGATGAAGCGGACGGTGAAAAATGGTATCGACGTCCGCTAACTCAACGATTTCCCCAGCATACATGACCGCCACACGGTCCGCCATTTCCGCCACCACCCCCAAATCATGCGTGATTAAAATAATGCTCGTTTTCATTTGCCGCTGCAACTCTTTGAGCAGCCCTATGATCTGCGCCTGAATCGTCACATCAAGCGCCGTTGTCGGTTCATCGGCGATGAGCAGGGCGGGCTCGCAGGCGATGGCGATCGCGATGACGACCCGCTGCCGCATCCCCCCGGACAACTCGTGCGGATAACGGTGGTACACCTTTTCCGGCTCCGGAATGCCGACTTTGCGAAGCAAGACGATCGTTCGCTTCTTTTTTTCGGCTGCTGACAGCCGCAGATGGTAATCCATGCTTTCTTCGATCTGCCGGCCGACCGTCATGAGCGGATTGAGCGCCGTTAACGGATCCTGAAAGATCATCCCGATTTCTTTGCCGCGGATGCGATTGAGTTCGGCAACGGAGAGCGACAGCAAATTTGTCCCTTTAAAGTGCAGGCGCCCCTCAATTTTTGTCTTTTCGGGCGGGTGGAGACCCATGATCGACAAAGCGAGTGCGCTTTTGCCGCAACCCGACTCCCCGACGAGAGCGACGACTTCGTTCTCTCCGATCGCCAGCGAAACGTCGTCGACCGCCGCATAATAGTCATCACCGATGCGGAAAGAGACTCGCAACTCCTCAATTTCCAATAACGTTTGCTTTGCCAATGTGTCCTTCTCCCTTTTGTTAGTATTACTAAATTTTAGACTATAATATTTAGAAGGCCGGTGATTTAACGAATGTAAAGCTTTACAGCAGTATTTCTCCAATTAAGAAACTTTGCAACACCTTGTTTTCATTCCAGGTGATTTCTCACGGATCGAGCGAATCCGTTGTTTTTCACCAACCTTTTAGATAATATTCTATCATTTTTTTTCGTAAATTCAATATTTATAGAAAAATATCAGTAAATTTTTTGATTCCTTTCCAGTCTTATACCTCATAGAAAAACATGACTGTGAACTACAGCTCAGTTTCAACCACTATTTTTTGGACAATAAATAAGCAGATGCTCCACGAAAGGAACATCTGCCTAAGCAATGAACAAAAAAGTGGAAAAGGACACAGCTTGACCGCGGCCGCCCATTCACGATCGATTATTGCTTTGTTCCCTATAGTTATTTAAACGCCATCGCCGCCCGCACCGCTTTTTTCCAGCCATCGTAGAGCATCGTTCGCTTGTCGTCATCCATCTTCGGCTCAAACCGGCGCTCGAGCTGCCATTGGGCGGCGATGTCATCCCGGCTGTTCCAATAGCCGACGGCCAATCCGGCCAAATACGCCGCGCCCAAGGCCGTCGTTTCATTCACGACCGGCCGTTCAACCGGAACGGCCAGCAAATCGCTTTGAAACTGCATCAATAAGTTGTTTTTCACCGCCCCGCCGTCAACGCGCAGCGTCGTCAGCGAGATGCCGGAATCGGCTTCCATGGCGGCAAGCACATCTTTTGTCTGGTAGGCGAGCGATTCCAACGTCGCCCGGATGAAATGCTCTTTCGTCGTGCCGCGCGTGAGGCCAAACACCGCGCCTCGCACTTCGCTGTCCCAATACGGGGTGCCGAGGCCGACGAACGCTGGGACGACATACACCCCGTCGGTCGACTCGACTTTTTCGGCGTACGCTTCGCTGTCCGCCGCCGTTTTGATCATCCGCAAGCCGTCGCGCAGCCATTGAATGGCCGAACCGGCGACGAAGATGCTGCCTTCAAGGGCGTATTCGACCTTGCCGTCTATTCCCCAAGCGATCGTCGTGAGCAGCCCGTGTTTCGACGCGACCGCCTTTTCCCCGGTGTTCATGAGCATAAAGCAGCCGGTGCCGTACGTATTTTTCGCCATCCCTTCCGTAAAGCACGCCTGCCCGAACAAGGCCGCCTGCTGGTCGCCCGCCGCCCCGGCGATCGGCACCTCGACACCAAAGAAGTGATAAGGGGCGGTTTTCGCGTACACTTCCGACGACGGCCGAACCTCAGGAAGCATCGCCTTCGGTACGCCTAGGATATCAAGCAGCTCGTCATCCCACTCGAGCGTATGAATGTTGAACATTAATGTGCGCGACGCGTTCGAGTAATCGGTTACATGGGCGCGGCCGCCGGACAGCTTCCAAATGAGCCACGTATCGATCGTGCCGAAAAGCAATTCGCCGCGCTCCGCCCGTTCGCGCGCTCCGTCGACATGATCCAAAATCCATTTCACTTTTGTCCCGGAAAAATAGGCGTCAATAAGCAAGCCGGTTTTTTTGCGAAACAACGGGTCATACCCTTTCGCCTTCAGTTCATCGCAAATATCGGCCGTCTGCCGCGACTGCCAGACGATGGCGTTGTAAATCGGGTTGCCTGTGTCTTTCTCCCACACCACCGTCGTCTCCCGCTGGTTCGTAATCCCGATCCCTGCCACTTGTTCCGGCTTCACTTGCGTCTCGGACAAAACGCTCGCGATGACGGCGAGCACCGAGCCCCAAATTTCGTTCGCGTTATGCTCGACCCAGCCCGGCTGTGGGAAATATTGCGTAAACTCTTTTTGAGCGATATGGACGATTTCGCCCTTTTGATTGAACAAAATCGCGCGCGAGCTCGTTGTGCCTTGGTCGATGGCTAACATGTATTGATTCATAACCTTCTTCCCCCTTCTCCTTGATGAGCTTGCAATCCCCATATGCCAGCTACAGAGAACGGCGGCTTGTGGCGCTCACTGTCTTTCCGTTTGTCATCTTCGCCGCCGCCAAAACGGCTGCCGTTGCCGCCAGCACTCCCCATAATGCGCCTGACGGTTTTCCCAAGAAAACAGCTTTATACACCAAACTGCCTAGCGCGCCGCCAAGCAGCGGTCCGACGATCGGCACCCATGCGTACGACCAGTTTGATGATCCTTTCCCTGGGATGGGCAGCAAAAAGTGGGCTAACCGAGGCCCAAAGTCGCGGGCCGGATTAATGGCGTATCCCGTCGTGCCGCCGAGCGACAGGCCGATCGCCACGATCAAAAAACCAACGACAAACGGATTAAGCCCATCGGCGAACTGGTTGGCGCCAATGGCCAAGATGGCCAACACCAACACAAACGTGCCGATGATCTCGCTAAGCAAGTTGGCAGCCGCATTCGGCACGGCCGGACCTGTCGCAAACACGCCAAGCTTGACGCCCGGGTCGTCCGTTTCTTTCCAATGCGGCCAATAGTGGAGGTAGACAATGACCGCTCCCATGACGGCCCCAAGCACTTGCGCCGCAATATAGCCCGGCACGTCTTTCCACGGAAAATCACCGGCGAGCGCCAACGCGACTGTCAGCGCTGGATTGAGATGGGCGCCGCTATACTGGCCGACAGCGTATACGGCCACGGCCACCGCCAACCCCCACCCCATCGTAATAACAATCCAGCCGGAGTTGGCCGCGTATGATTTTTTCAAGTTGACCCCGGCGCATACACCCGCGCCGAAAATGATGAGCAAGGCTGTGCCGATGAGCTCCCCTAAAAATGGCGACATTTGTTCTCTTCCCCCTTTTCTTCATTTCGTGATTTCTTCTTCCATTTCCTGTTTGTCCAGCCCCTCCGGAGGGTGAACCGTTGGGCGAAAAAGCAAAAACCCACACACTTCCCCGCTCATCAACGAGGAATATGTGTGGGTCTCCGCTTCTCCACCCCAACGTATTAACTTGCTTTTAGCATATCACCTGTTGAAAACGCTGTCAACCTATTTTTTCGGCAAAATTTGCACATAATCGAAGTCGAGCGTATCAACCGCGTCTTCGATATGAAGGCGGGTGATGAACCGATAAGACCGACCGGGGCGCGATGGCGGCAATGTTTCCGGAATCGTGTAGGAAAACGGGATCTCCTTTTTCTCGCCCGGCTTGATCGAAAACGCTCCGGCCGCCGGAATGACGGCGACAATGGCATCCAGTTCCTTGCCGTTTTCGATCGTTTTTTGCACGAGCTCGACATCAAGCCGCTCGATCCTTTGTTCCACTGTTCCGCCGTAAATGTGGACGATCCCTTGAATCACTTCTCCTTGGCGCCATAACGATTTATTTAAGATCAAGTCGACGTGCGCCGACCCGACTCCGACTTTTGACATCATTTTGCGAAGCAGCATCGTTGTCACCTCTTTCGCTATCTCTCGTTGTTTACATATACGAAAAAAACCGCCGCCCGTTTCAGCGCCGGAGCAAAAAATAAACAGACGCGCCTAGCGGCGGCGGCCTGTTTCCGGTTGAAACAGACGAACGCGGTTTTTGTTACCGCTTACATTCGAGATTACTGCATTCTCTATCGATTGTCAATCGGTTATTCGTACACATTTTCGTTCTCGATAATGTAGTCGATCCGGATGACCGGGACGTCTTGCTGCTCGACTTCCGCGACAATCAAGCCGATGCGGTCGTTGTAAATGCAAAATGTGTCCTGCCCTTTGCGGAACGCCGATTCCCCGTACGAAAGTACCATGTTGTAAATTTTATTGTCGCTGAAATAGCGGCGGCTTACTCTGCTGCCCAGCCGGACGATCACTTCTTTTCCCGCGATTTTTCCGCGGTACATCCGCTCCTCCCCCTTTGCGTCGTTCCTATTCCAATGTATGGCTGTCGTTGCCCGTTCATGACTTTTTTCTCCCCGGACGGCCTGTTTTCCTTTGCTGAACAGCATTTTTTCAGCGGGGGACACTTTTTTTCGGAAATTTCCTTTCTTTTGCTTGACGCGGCAGCTCCGAATAGTGTATAGTAAAGTCATCACATAACAGAATATATTTCAGGCATTCATCATGAGGACGCACCTTGGTTGGCTGTGGAGTATATTTTGTTATTTGATAAAAATCTTGAGGTTAGCCAAGTTGGCTAAAGGTATTAGGAGGAATTCAGCATTATGCAACGTGGTAAAGTAAAATGGTTTAACAACGAAAAAGGCTATGGTTTCATCGAAGTGGAAGGCGGTTCGGACGTATTCGTTCACTTCACGGCGATCCAAGGTGAAGGGTTCAAATCGTTGGAAGAAGGCCAAGAAGTTTCGTTTGAAATCGTACAAGGAAACCGCGGACCGCAAGCAGCGAACGTTGTCAAATTATAAGGCTTCGTTGACATAGACGAGAGAACGGGAGCGGAAAGAAAGGCATCCTGCATAAGCAAGGATGCCTTTTTTATGTCCGTTTTGCATAGTTCCCACCAAGCGGCAAACAATAACAAAAGGGAGGTGTTCATATGGCCAAACGCGATGCCGACGTACATACGGGATACAATGACTTAAAGCAAGTGGAAATGTTCGTCGAAACAGCGGAAAAAATGGTCGGCCAGGCGACGATGCAGCTCGATCCGGAGATGCTCAATCACGCTGCAGAAGCGGTCGAAAACGCCCGCCGCCAACTCGCCCGCGCCCGTCAACAGGCGACTGGCGTCGACGGCGACTTTCTCACCCAGTGCGAACAAAAATTGGCTCGCGCCGAGCACCAGCTTCGCGAGGCGCAACAATAACCCCATCCGACAGAGCTTCGCTTGCGAAGCTCTTTTCACTGCGCCGAGCACAGAGGGGGGGATAGACGGCGGCCGATGTGCGGCCGCTCCCGGACAGCGCCATGTCATGCGGCTTGGCATCGCGCCCGCAAACCGGCTTCCGTTCAGGCCTCCGCTATTGGCGCGGCCGCGGTGGGACGGAAAGCAGCTTCTCCCCGTACCGCCGCATTTGCTCTCCGACCGTGCATTGTTGGATGCAAAACGACTGGGCGTACGTTTTGCCGTACTCTTTGCGGAACGTGCTTTTTAAAAAACAGCCGTCGCAATACGTTTCTTCCAGTCGGGCGATCTGTTCCAATATTTCTTTTCGTTCGTTTCGTTTTTTTTCCATACAACCTTACCCTTTCTCTTCCAATTCCGTGCGGCTCGTGATCAGCTGTCCGTCCAACGCCTGACGGGCGAGCGAATCGGCCTCTTTGTTCTGCTTGCGCGCAATCGGTTCATATACCGGTTGAATGTCGAGCTCGCGCAGTTTCGCTTCGATGCGGTCAAGCCAAGCGTTATAATCATCTTCAAAGCACGGCCAGTCGCCCGACAGCTGCTTCAGCACCACATGGGAATCGCCGCGAAACGTCACCGGCAAATGGCGGACGCCCAGTTCTTCGAGCAGCTGCATGACAAACCAAAAAGCCGCATACTCGGCTTCGTTGTTCGATTTGATTTCCCCGAGCCGGCGGTTGGCGCGCAGCCGGTAGCGGTGGTCGTTTTGCTTATAGTACACGACCGCCCCTGCGCCGCCTTGGGACGTCTCATGATCAAACCCGCCGTCAAAATAGACGACGACCTCATGCGGCTCGCTGGCGATCTCTTCAAGCAGCTTTTTCAGCTCTTTTTTTGACCATGCCACCCCGTTTCGGTCGACAAACTCAAGCGCTTTCACCCGCCCGGTTTTCTCGAAATCATCGGCCAGCATGAGCGCCTCTCTTGCTTCAATCCAATCCGTCAAGAGGAACGTTTCCTGCTTTTTCGGCGTGATATATGTCCAGTGGATTTGCACCTCCAACGTTGTCACCCTTCCGCATCGCCATGATCAAAGCCGGTTTTTATTTTATCACATTTTCGTCCTTGTTCATTATTTAATTATTATGCACGGCAGCCTTCTATTTCAACCGATTTTGACGCCAAAGCCTCGGCTTTTTTCCAAAAAAGTATGTTTTTTTCGCCGCGTTTATGGTACACTAGCGGCTAGCAACCGATCAACGGGTGGAAAAGACCGACAAGGGGGAGTCGAATTGAAGCAGCAAACCGTCGCTGATTTAAGTTTGTTGGCGGTAACGTTCGTCTGGGGGACGACGTTTGTCGTCGTCCAAAACGCCATTTCCTTTTTGGAGCCGTTGTCGTTTAACGCTGTGCGCTTCAGCCTAGCCGGCTTGCTGCTGCTCGCCTGGGCTGTTGTCCGATCCCGCTCGCTGTTGTCCGACCTTTCATGGCGGGTCATCGGCGCCGGGGCGTGGATGGGGCTTTGGCTGTTTTGCGGCTATGCGTTTCAAACGATCGGGCTGTTGTACACGACGTCGTCGAAAGCTGGATTTATTACCGGGCTGAGCGTCGTGCTCGTGCCGCTCTTTTCCGTTTTCATTTTAAAGCAAAAGCCGACCGCCAACGCCGCCATTGGGGCAGCGCTCGCCGCCTTTGGCTTGTATTGGCTGACGGGCGGAGCCGAGTTGTCATTCAACCGCGGCGACTTGTTCGTCTTTTTTTGCGCTGTTTCGTTTGCCATGCACATTATTGTCACCGGCCGATATTCATCGCGTTATTCGACCGTGCTGCTGACGACAGTGCAAATTTTTACCGTTGCTGCGCTTTGTTTCCTTTTTGCCGTTTGGTTTGAAGATGCCGCCGACATGTGGAACATAGCCGTGCTTCGCCGTCCGGAAGTGTGGGGGGCGCTTGCCGTGACGTCGCTGTTGGCGACGACCGCCGCCTTTTTCATTCAGACGGCGGTGCAAAAATATACAACCCCCACCCGCGTCGCGCTCATTTTTGCCATGGAGCCGGTGTTTGCCGCCTTAACTGCCTATCTCTGGGCCGGCGAGCGGCTGTCGCCGTCTGCCTGGCTCGGCGGTGTGGCGATTTTCGCCGGCATGATTCTCTCGGAACTTCCGAGTGCGCGCTTATGGGGGAAACGGTGGCGGGAAAAACGGAACATCTCCTCCTAGCGGCGGCAGAAGCTGTCCCGCCTAAAAAGCGGGACAGCTTTTTTCTGCTAGGCGTCTCGCTTCCCGCTTATTCCGGTCCGCGTACGCCTCGTCCTCTTCACCACTTAAAAGGTTCGCGCCGGCGTCGGCACGCCCAATACGAAAGAGCACCGGTCGCCATGCCCAAGAGCACCCCGCCGACGACTTCGATCGGCTCGTGCCCGAGCCGGGCGCGCAGCTGCCGCTGTCGTTTGTGATAAACGGTTTGTTTTGGGTCTCCTTCTAACTTTTTTACTTCCTCGGCAAGCTCGTTCAGGCGAAGGGCGAGTTCGCCCGCCTGGCGCCGCACGCCTTGCGCATCATACATGACGATCAATCCGAACAACGCCGCCAGGGCAAAATCAATCGTTCTTACCCCCCGCTCCAAGGCGATAAATGTCGCCAACGACGAAACGCCGGCAGAGTGGGAGCTTGGCATTCCGCCGGTTTCGAAAAAGAGCCGCCAGTCCCAGCGGCCTGTCTCAAGCTGCTTGATCGGAATTTTTAAAAATTGTGCCAGTGCAATCGTCGCGAGCGCTGTTTTTAATCCTTTGTTCATCGTTCCTCTCTCCTTTGTCGGCCGTGCTTTGCTTATATTTTCACCCCGATCGGCCATACTATCCGAGTGGAGGTGAAAACGATGGCGAAAAACGGCGGCCGCAACCGCGGCACAAAGGCGCCGGGCGTCAACCCGCAAGGCTTTGGCCAAGACGGAACGTTCACCCCGGATCCAAAAAGCAAGCTTGAGAACGCAGCGAAAAAGCTCAACACAAAATAAAAGCAGGCTTCCCGATATGGGAGCCTGCTTTTTGTCGTTATTGTTTCACTTTCGCCAATTTTTCGCGCAACACCATTTGCAAAATGCCGCCGTGGCGGTAGTAGTCGATTTCGACTTCGCTGTCAAAGCGGACGATGACCTCAAATTCTTTCTTTTCACCCGTATCCGGGTTCGTCGCCGTCACTTTGACGAGGTCGCGCGGTTTGACGTTTTCATCAATGTGGACTTCGAACACTTCTTTGCCGGTCAAACCAAGCGTTTCAGCGTTTTCGCCTTCTTTGAACTGCAACGGCAAGACGCCCATCAAGACGAGGTTCGAGCGGTGGATGCGCTCAAAGCTTTCGGCGATGACCGTTTTAATGCCGAGCAAGAACGTCCCTTTCGCCGCCCAGTCGCGCGAGCTGCCCATGCCGTAGTCTTTGCCGGCAATGACGACAAGCCCGGTGCCGTCTTGTTTGTATCTCATGCACGCATCGTACATCGACATCACTTCGCCGGTCGGCCAGTACGTCGTATAGCCGCCTTCCGTGCCCGGCGCGATTTGGTTGCGGATGCGGATGTTGGCGAACGTGCCGCGCATCATCACTTCGTGGTTGCCGCGCCGCGAACCGTACGAGTTGAAATCTTTCGGCTCGACGCCTTTTGAAATCAAATATTGACCTGCCGGCGTGTTCTTGCCGATGGACCCTGCCGGCGAGATGTGGTCGGTCGTGACCGAGTCGCCGAACTTGCCGACGACGCGCAAGCCGGTGAGCGGTTCGACTTTGCGCACTTCCGGCGACAAGCCTTCAAAGAACGGCGGATTTTGAATGTACGTCGAGTTTTCATCCCATTGGTAGAGCGGCTCGTCCGTCGTTTCGATGGCGTTCCAGCGCGGGTTGCCGTCGAACACGCGCTCATATTCTTTGCGGAACAGTTCCGGATCGACCGCCCGTTTGACGACGTCTTTCACTTCTTCCATCGACGGCCAAATGTCGCGGAAATAGACGTCGCTGCCGTCTTTGCCTTTGCCGATCGGCTCGCTAAGCAAGTCAATGTCGACCGTGCCGGCGAGCGCATAGGCGACAACAAGCGGCGGCGATGCCAAATAGTTGCCTTTGACAAGCGGGTGGATGCGGCCTTCAAAGTTCCGGTTGCCGGACAGGACGCTTGTCACGAGCAGATCGCTTTCCGCGAGCGCTTTTTCGAGCTCCGGCGCAAGCGGACCCGAGTTGCCGATGCATGTCGTGCAGCCGTAGCCGACGAGGTGGAAGCCGAGCTGCTCAAGATACGGAAGCAACCCCGAGTCACGCAAGTAGCCGGTGACGACTTTCGAGCCCGGCGCGAGCGACGTTTTCACGTATTTCGGCACTTGCAAGCCTTTTTCGACCGCTTTTTTCGCCACTAAGCCGGCGGCGACGAGAACGTACGGGTTGGATGTATTGGTACAGCTCGTGATCGCCGCGATGACGACAGCGCCCGTTTTCAATTTCACTTGTTCGCCGTTCAGCTCGACCGTAATTTCCCGCTCCAAGTCCGCTTCCGTCAAGCCAAAGCCTTGGTTGCCTTGCGGCGCTTTCACCGCGTCGCGGAACGACTGTTTCATTTTCGAGAGCGGGATCAAGTCTTGCGGCCGTTTCGGGCCAGACAAGTTCGTTTCAATTTCCGACAAGTTGATTTCCACAACATCCGTAAACACCGGCTCCGGTGCATCCGGCGTGTAGAACAAACCGTTCGCTTTGCAATACGCTTCGACGACTTGAACGTGATGTTCGTCGCGGCCGGTCAAGCGCAAATAGTCAAGCGCTTCAGCGTCGACCGGGAAGAAGCCGCACGTTGCCCCGTATTCCGGCGCCATGTTGGCGATCGTCGCCCGGTCGGCAAGCGGCAAAGTCGCCACTCCTGGTCCGAAAAATTCAACGAATTTGCCGACGACGCCTTTTTTCCGCAACACTTGCGTCACCTTAAGCGCCAGGTCAGTCGCCGTCGCTCCGTCCGGCAGCTTGCCTGTCAAGCGGACGCCGATGACTTCCGGAACCGGGAAATACGACGGCTGGCCGAGCATGCCGGCTTCCGCTTCAATGCCGCCGACTCCCCAACCGAGGACGCCGAGGCCGTTGATCATCGTCGTATGCGAGTCCGTGCCGACAAGCGTATCCGGGAACGCTTCGTACTCGCCGTTCTCCCCTTCGACCGCGTGAACGACGCTTGCCAAATATTCCAAGTTCACTTGGTGGACGATCCCCGTTGCCGGCGGAACGGCGCGATAGTTGTCAAACGCTTTTTGCGCCCATTTCAAAAATTTGTACCGTTCGGCGTTCCGTTTGAATTCCAAATCCATGTTGTACTCTAGCGCATCGTCCGACCCGTAGCGGTCGACTTGCACCGAGTGGTCGATGACGAGATCGACCGGAATTTCCGGGTTGATTTCGTACGGGTCGCCGCCTAGATCCGCCATCGCTTTGCGCATCGAAGCCAAATCAACGACAGCCGGCACGCCCGTGAAGTCTTGCAAAATGACGCGCGACGGCTTAAACGGCACGTCGATGTCCTTCATCTCGGGCGTTCCCCATTTGGCCAAGTTTTCGACGTGCTCTTTCGTAATGACGCGCCCGTCGACTTGGCGGAGCACCGATTCAAGCAATACTTTGATCGAGTACGGCAGGCGGCTCACCTGGCCGATGCCCGCTTCTTCAAGCGCTTGCAAACGGTAATAATTGTATTTTTTACCGTTGACTTCGAATGAAGAGCGGGCGTTGAACACATCTTGTTTCGCCATATGTATAACCCCCTTCACTTCACAATAATACTATACTATTTTTCCGAGCGAAAGTCGAAAAAATAGCACGAATTCTCCCAATCCCCATAAAGTTCGGCACGACTTTATATTATTATAGAACAGAACGAGTTGTAAATAATGTTTTCCAACGAGCCGCCATCTTATTTCCTTGCTGCGGCAAAAAAAGAATAAGGCGGCCGTTTCGTCGCAAACTAGAAGCGGAGGTGAACAAAACATGGGCAAACGGAAAGCGAACCACGTCATCCCCGGCATGAACGCTGCAAAAGCGCAAGGGATGGGCGCCGGCTACAATGAAGAATTTTCCAACGAACCGTTGACCGAAGCGCAGCGGCAAAACAACAAAAAACGAAAAAAGAACCAATGACTTGGCGCCCGTTTCGCCACCCAGGCCTGCCATAACCGCATGGCCCGCTCTCTTCCGGCCATAAGAAGCGGGAAAACGTCTAGAATCCCAACCTGTTGCAGGCGGCCAATTCGCCATTTCCGAGCATCTGGGGGGATTGGCCACCTTGGGCAGCGATTCGTTCACACGATTGGGAGACGGTGTTGTTTGACCGCAAGCATCCCCATCGACAGGAAAAAGGGAATGACCGCCGCCGTCATTCCCTTACTCATGTTGATTCACTTCATCCACAATCGCCTGCAAATCGCTGCGGAATTTCTCGAGCTGTATGCGCTGTGTTTCCGAGGCGACTTCAAGGGCGTTTTCAATTTGCGCAAACGCCTCGTTCACTTCCTGCCGCAAATGGGCTAACTGATAGCCGTAATCAGCTTGATCACGGACGAGATGGTCATGCCACTCTTTTGCCTCCATCGTCGCCTTTTGCGCTGCTTGAAACGCCTCTTGCTTCGTTTTATGGTAAACCATGGCTCGTCCCTCCTTCGCAGTCATCGCGGTCGTTCACTACTTATCGTTTCAAACCGGGCGCAAATTATGCGCCGAATAAGCAAAAGCACAACGCCGCATGCTAACGGACAAAGGAGGGACAACAAATGACGAACAAAAACGACGGCAAAGATATGCGCAAAAACGCCCCGAAAGGCGACAATCCTGGGCAGCCGGAGCCGCTTGACGGTTCGAAAAAAGTGAAGAACCGCAATCACACGCGGCAAAAACATAACACAAGCCACGATATGTGACGCAAACAAGCCGAGTTTTCCTTCTCCGTTCAGCCGAGACCGGCGGCAGCCGGGAGGGCTGAACGGCTGG
This sequence comes from Geobacillus lituanicus, assembly GCF_050994965.1. NCBI lineage: Bacteria > Bacillati > Bacillota > Bacilli > Caryophanales > Anoxybacillaceae > Geobacillus > Geobacillus lituanicus. The sequence goes on along the minus strand of NZ_CP194773.1, from coordinate 1,618,923 downwards.
CGCCCTTATGTTCACATAATAAAATTATTGTAAAATCAACAAAGCGGGCGGTCGCTAGAACAGCCCGTTGCCGCCCGCCTTGGGTTCATTCCCGTTGAAGCGAATCATCCTCACCCGGTCAACAAGCCGGCCGACGACAATTATGATTCGGTTGTTTGCCGCTTGAGCGCTTCATACAGCTCCACGAATTCAGCGGCTAAATCCTTGACCGTGATCGCCGTCATTAAATGATCTTGGGCATGCACCATCAGAAGCGTCACCACCGGCTGCCCGCCGCTCGCTTCTTGTTGCAGCAGCTCGGTCTGCAACCTATGGGCCGCCTGCAGTTCCGCTCCCGCCTGTTCAAGCAGCCTGCGCGCCGCGGCAAATTCCCCTTTTTTCGCCGCTGCAATCGCCTCCATTGCATAACTGCGGCCGTTTCCCCCGTGAAGAATCAGTTGGAATACAGTTTGTTCATACGTTTGCATAACGCCATCTCCTATAGTTGATAGAATTCACGGTACGTAATTAACTGGACACCACGCTCTGCGATCTCCTTAGAGAGCGCTGGATCGGTCAGTACAGCCAACTCCTCGATCCGCTGCCGGCAATAAGAGCTTCCCGCAGCAAGAGGGGCGTCCATATAGGCCGGATGGCACATCACTTCTGCCGTCTGCCCGTCGCCAATCCGGTCGATGAGCGTCAAAAAATGGTCCTTTGTCAATCCATCCCCGTAAAAGTCGGGAAAAAAGACATCGACGGTTGCCAGCCGGTGCGGCCGTGTCGTCCGCACCGGACGGATCGGCAGCCGATAGCGTTCAGCCAATTGTTCCACAACCGGAAACACATTCGGGTGCTCATGGACGTGATGATGGCTGTCGATATGCGTTGGAGAGAGCCCAAGCGAGAAAAACCGCTCGAGTTGGGCAGCAAGCTCCCGCTCGATATCGCTGCGCCTAGCGCCAGCAAGCGCCTCTCCACGCCTAGGAAACTCCCCGTTCTCGTTCACAAGCGACGGAACATCGGCCAGCGGCCGGCCGCACGTCAGCACAAAATGAATGCCGACGCCGAGTTCCGGATGTTCCTTCGCCAATCGGGCGGCGTGTTCTGCCGCTGGCATGTTGGCCATCAGCGTCGCCGACGTGACGACACCGTGTTGAAACGCTTCCAAAATTCCGTAGTTGACCCCTTTCGAGTAACCGAAATCATCGGCGTTGACTATGCAATAGCGCGGCATTTCGTTCCTCTCCTTATTTACAGCGATTGCGTTGTTCCCGCTCCGCTTGAGATCGTTGGATCGGTCTGCTCTTCGGCCGCTTTTTGTTTGTCCCAAATCGAGAAAAATGGATAGTAGATGGCAAACGCGATGAAGAAGTTAACGATTTGCAAAATACTCCCGGAAATTTTGCCTCCCGTCGCTAAATAGCCGCTGATCACGATCGGTGTCGTCCATGGCACGGCCACCCCGCTTGGTTTGGCGACAAGCCCGGTCGCCATCGCGGCGTAGGAAACAACCACAAGCACGACAGGCACGAGAATGAACGGAATGATCAGCAATGGGTTCATGACGATCGGCATGCCGAACGTGATCGGCTCATTAATATTGAAAATGCCGGGCGCGATCGCCAGCCGACCTAAGCTTTTCAGCTGCCGGCTGCGGGCCCGAAACATCATCGTCAACGCCAACGCCAATGTCGCTCCTGAACCGCCGATGTAAATCCAAAGATCAAAAAACTGTTGCGTAATGACGTTGGGCAGTTCGGCATTCGGATTTTGCTGGAACACCATTCGGTTTTCGTCCATCAGCGACAACCAAATCGGCCCCATTACTCCTCCTACGATCGCCGCCCCGTGCAAACCGGTCGACCATAGCAGCTGCACAAGCAGTACAGCGACAATGGCGCCAAATAAACTGCCGCCGAGCACACTGAGCGGTTTGTTTAGAAGCACAGATACAATATTATGGAAACTTTCAAACGGTGTCATTTCCAAAATAAGGCGGGCCACCCAGACAACGACGAGAACAGCGGCCCCCGGAATCAAAGCAACAAAGGAGCGGGCCACAGCAGGCGGCACCCCGTCCGGCAGCTTAATGACAATATTTTTTTGAATGATTTTCCGGTAAATTTCGGTTGACACAATCGCCAAAATCATGGCAACAAACAACCCCTTGCTGCCGACCCATTGCACCGGAATACCGCCGCTGACCATAATGGTTTCTTTCGCTCCTTCCGGCGTGAACGGCACTTGATACGGGGTTGCGAGCAAAAAAGCAGCCAGTGAAATCGCGCCGGCCGAAAGCGCATCAACTTTGTACTTTTCCGCCAACCGGTAAGCGACGCCGAAGCTGACAACAAACGCCATAATATCGAACGTCGCTCCAACCGGATAGAGAAGCTTATCAAGCCAATGCTCGCCGAACCATTTCGCCATCCATTCGTTGTAACCGGGAATCGGCAAAAAGCCAACGATTAAAAATAAAGACCCGATAATCAACAATGGCATCGACAAAATAATCCCGTCACGAATCGCCTGCAAATGGCGCTGTTCGGCAATCCTGCCGGCGATAGGCATCACACGCTCTTCCAACACACGAATAAACCGATCCATCCGCCCCTACCCCCTGTTTATTTTTTTAACCGCAGCGCAAAGTCCAACACGCCGGCGCCGTTGACACGCCCGTAGTCAGCTGGATTGATGACATCAACCGGAATGCCGCGCGCCTCACCCTCTTTTTTGAAGGCGGCGAGCTTATAGCGGATTTGTGGGCCAATCAGCACAACATCCGCCTGGTCGAGATGACTTTTCGCTTCATCAGCTGACACAGCCCAAATGTTCGCCTCGATCCCTTTTTGCTTTGCCGCCTCCTGCATCTTCGTCACGAGCAAACTCGTCGACATGCCGGCGGCGCAAATGAGTAAAATGTTCATCGCTTTTCTCCTCCTTTGTTTTGTGATCGCCATCTTAACAAGCAAATTCCATGCCAACAATAAAAAAGAAGTGAAAAGCGAGATCGGCTCATTGTGTGTCAGTCAGCGGCAACTGTGTATTGAAACCGTTTTCAATCAAACAGCGCAAAACAAAGAAGCAGACGCCTTATGTGTCCCGTTTTTGCTGCAGCGAGCGGAAAAAGCGAATAATGTGACACAATTCATTCTCACCGATGCGAACGCCGTACCGCTGTTCGAGCGGAAACAACCCCTCCTTCACGATCGTATACAGCGGTTCGTGTTCACAGCAACCACCGTCCGTCCCAGCATCGCTTGATGGTTCACCGGCCAACAACCGATCAAGCAGGCAGCATAAATGAAGGACAAGTCCGGCCATATCGCTGGACTGCGACGGAAACCCAATCTCTTGGCTGATCGACGCGAGCACCGCACGGATCACCGGAATCGCCCGTCCTGAGGACAGATGGCGAAGATGGCCGTCCAGTTCTCGGGCCATATGCATATACATTTCTTCATCATCGACAAGCGCTTGTATTTCTTTCATGGCTTTCAGACTGAGCACTTCGTCCAAAGCAAAGTGCGGAACCCGTTCATCGAGGCGGAAATGGCTGACGATGGCGACGATTCGAACATGTTTGGCTATGTTTGACAACCTATTTTGCGCTTCTTTTTCATCAACGATATGAATAGGGATAATTTCCCATAATTGTTCATCAAGCTGCAAGTAAGTTTCCAATATATGCTTTAATGCAAGCGCACTTCCTTTTCCCGTCAAACAAGCCGTAACAATCGCCAGTCTATCTTGCTCCGCCCCGTCCTCTTCCCAAAACGGTTGGCTCATATAATATGGCGCAGCGGTTTTCACTTCGTTATAAATGTCGACAAGCGAATAGCCGAGCATCGCTTTGCGGGCGGCTTCCAATACATGCGGCGTACTCGCTGCAGAAATGACTTTCACAGGAATGGCAAGCTCTTTTTCTAAAAAATGGGCAAAAGACACGAGCGATCCCATATCAACAAGCAGCAATGCCCCTTTCGTCGATGCAACCGGCTGCAAGACCGCTTTTACTTGCTTGTAAACTTGTTTCGGGTCCGCATCGAGCGGCATATCGACCGCTTGCACGCATGCGGCTGCCAACAATTTGTTGACGACATCCGCCATAGCCGACGCAACGCCGTTGCCATGCATGATGACAACCACCGCCACCCGCTCTTCCTGTTCCTCCTGTTCTTCGTCACGGTGCGCGAAAAACATGGTCAAAAACCCCGCTTCATCGATGGGAAAATCAATGCGCATCTGTTCTTCCATAAGCTGCAAGCAGTCCAAGGCAACGGCAAACTCTTTTTTATAAGCGGTGCGCACCTGATTGAGCTGTGGGTGGGTCACGGCGTTCCCGGTCCGAAGGCGATTAAGCGCCGTTTGAATATGCAAAGCGAGCGCATACACCACCTTTTCCGGGAAACGGCGTTCCAGTCTGTTCTCCGCGTAGGCGATTAGCGCCTCGGTTAATGACAGGACGTCAGGTGCGATCATTTTCTCCAGATCGCAGCGATCGCGAATGCGGCGATGAAGACTTTTCATATACTGCGAAACATAACGTTCAATGTCCATCTCAAGCAGCAAATCCAGTTCATCGCCGGTGACGCCCTGCTTTTTCAACTCACTGTATTTGCGCTCAATATTGTCATAAATCGATTGCTGGTCATCATTCACCAGTTCTGGTCGGCATTCGCCTCCATGCGCTGAAAACACGCACCGACCGTGCGGCAGCGGAAAGGAGGCGGCCTGCGGATGCTTTTTCTCGAGCAGCAGCCCGCTTTGCACCTCAAACGACAAGTCAGCGCGCTGGATGCGGACGTTTTCTTTTTTTCCGGTGACATAGTCGGCATACGCCTTGGCGCAAACGAGCTGAATGTCGGCTTTCAGCTGTCCGACGTTGTTTGGACAGGGGTAAAACAAAAAGGCGCGCAACGCATTGGCAGAGACATGAATGTCTTTCCCGAGGCGCACCGCTTCCTGTTGAAAAAATTGCATGACGAGACAGTACCGTTCCTCAAGCGTCCGCTTCTCAAGCGGCGGCAGCCAAATATGCATCGGAATGCGGCGACGAAACGTTTTCAGCAAGTTGGATTCCGGGTTTTCAGTCGTTGCGCAAATCAACAGCACATCAGCCTTTCGTTCCGTGTCCGTTTCCCCTAGCCGGCGGTAGACGCCGCGGTCAATGAATGTAAACAGCATCTCCTGACCTTCCGCCGGCAGGCGGTGCACTTCATCTAAAAATAAAATGCCTCCATCCGCCTTCTCAAGCAGCCCTTTTTGTTCATGCGCTCCCGTGTACGCTCCTTTCCGGATTCCAAACAGTTGCCCAAGCAACAGTTGCGGGTTGTTGGCGTAGTCAGCACAGTTAAAAGTCACAAACGGCGCCCCCGGCGGAAAACGGCCAGTTGCGACGGCAAATTCATGGAGCAACTCGGCAAACATCGATTTTCCCGTCCCAGTTTCCCCGACAATCAGCATCGGCAGTCCTTTCGGCGGATACAAGAGGGCAGCTTTGCCCTGCTCGATGGCCATGGCCAAACTCGGCTGTTCGGCGGCAAGCCGGTCCAACCGCGGCGCTGTCGCTCTATTGCCGGCGACCGCAAACCGCACCGGCCTTCCCGGCCGTTTTTGCACTTTTCCTTCCCTCCACAACCGATTCAAATCGCGGCTGACGTTAGCTCGATCCAATCCGAGAGCGTCAGCTAGCTCCTCTGCGCTCGCCCACGACTCTCCGCTCTTCTTCCACTGACACAGCGTGTTATAGATGAGATCGATTCTTTTCACGATCGCTCCCCTCCTCGTTACACACATTCGCAGCCGCCGGTCGAAATTCCTGCCGAATCGTGATGAAACAACGCCGGCCCGCCGCTATGCACAAAACAAAAGAACGAGGCCTTATTCGACCCCGTTCATCTCGCGAAGACATGGTGCCCGATGCGAATCGTCACCGGACGCGATAACATCCATTTGTCTTTGGTGATTTTCGGATTGTAGAAATAAAGCGAGCCGCGGCGGTCGTTTGGGAATAAGGCTAGCGCCTTGTCAACCGCCTCGTAATCTTGCTTGGTCGGCTGAATGCGGGTCAATTTCCCCGTTTTCACCGGCACAAACGCATAGCCGGATTTCGTTTTTTGATAAATAACGCCGCGCACCGTCTTTGGAAACTCTGGGTGCGTTGTACGGTTTAAAACCACAAGCGCCACTTCCACCTTGCCGGCAAACGGCTCGCTCGAACCGGTCTCCGCCTGCACAAGCTGGGCGAGCAGCTTCCGGTCGGCGGCGCTTAATGAGATCGATTTCTTCTTTGCCGGCGCCGAAGCCGATCGCTTCGCCGCAGCCGGCACTTTTATCTTTTCGCCGGCATAAATCACATCGCTTTTTAACCCGTTTAACAACTTTAACGAAGCAACCGTAGTATGATATTGTTTGGCGATCTTCGACAACGTATCCCCTTTTTTCACTTGATAGTATGTATACGAGCCAGCCGCTTCCGCCGACAGCCCATGAGAGCTTAACGCCATACAGCAAATGATCGTGAGCGCTGCAATCGTCTTTTTCACTTTCACTCTGCGCATCCCCCTCATCGTTGCCTTTTGGCTTTTTTTCTTTGTTTACTAGATTAGCAGGCAAAGAAGGGAACGTCACTGTATATCTTTTCCATACAAAGCGGCCGGCGGCTTTCAATCCATTGGCGCTGTAAGGTGGGACAAGCTTTTTTACAGTTGCATTACAGTTGCGTTACGCTTCGTAACAAGCCGCTGTTTGAAACTTGCCAAACAGCAAGCTTTTCGACATAATAGTAGACGAATCTTGCCTATGGCAAAAACAGTTGATCATCATGTTGGGGTGGGGATCGTGCTGACCGGATGGTTTCTTTGGTTTATTTTGCTTTGGGTCGTCTTTTTGCTTGTCATGATGTCGATCGGCGGCTTTTTCATGTTCCGCAAGTTTTTGAAGCGGCTGCCGAAAGAAGATGGGAAATCGGAGCTCGACTGGCAGGAATATTACATTGAACAGACGCGTCATCTATGGGGGGAAGAAGAAAAAGCGCTGCTTGAGGAGCTTGTCCGCCCTGTGCCCGAACTGTTTCGCGACGTGGCCCGGCAAAAAATCGCCGGCAAAATCGGCGAGCTTGCGCTCAAGGAACAGGCGCCGCGCATCACACGCGACTTGCTGATCCGCGGCTATATCATCGCAACCCCCAAGCGCGACCATAAGTTTTTGATCCGGACATTGCAGGCGAAGAACATCGATCTCGCCCCTTATAAACATTTATTGGAAAGCCGCTGACGCTCATCCGAACCGACAGATGAGCCGGCGGCTTTTTCACCATTTCGCCTCGCGGCTCGCTGCGGCCGCTACGCGGCAAACAAGAGGCGGATCTCAACGAAAACGCAACGTTTGACGCCTCGCGGCCGTTTTATGCACTTGGCGCAAGAAAAGGCGTCTACATTCTCTCGGACGCCTTTTCACGTAAGAATCGGCGGTTTCAGCTGCGCTGCCAGTTTTCTATACGAAACATACATCGCAATCCGCCATGGGACGATCATTGAAAACGCGAGCAAATAAAACATGCCGCTTAACTGGCGATAGTCGATCGTTCGACCTAAATACGTTTTCAAGCCAAGACGAATGACAATCAACCCGAGCAAAATCCAAATAAAGGATTTTGAACGTTTCAAATAAATATCGTTGCCGCGGATTTCAAATTTCGACGTTTTAATGAGAAACAGCGAGAAGAACAGGCCGAGAATGACCGCCTCAATGAGCTCCCCGCGCGTAACGCGAAAGACCGGATCGATGAACATGAGCGCCCCAGTGCTCATAAACAGCGGCGGCAAAATAATTTTTTTGGCATTCGTCGGCTTTTCTGACGCCTTCATGCGCACAAAAAAGATGAAAAACGCCATTACAACGGCGATGAGCGATGTAATGAACGCCAAAGCCATCACCTTCTTCCGGCAAAATTCATGGACAACGCTATCATTATAACAAAAAACGCGGCGCTTGCCTATGCTCGCCTTTCCCTGGAGTCAGTCAAGACTTTGTGGAGAACATTTTTTCGGTTCACTACGGGTGTTGTCAATCACTAGTTATAGAACCATTTTCAGGAATTAATATCGTAAGCGCTTTCGGACTCTCATCCCTCATCTTGAAGTGATGATATTGTATTCCATTTTTTTACACCCAACCACCATCCCGGAGCGCCGACAACGCTTGATGGATCGGCGTCCCGGATGACCGCTGCAGACACGGTAGATTCTGACGCACCACATCTGCCCATAACCGTCCGGCCTTCCGTTTGGCCTGTTCGATCCGCTTGGACTTTGTTGAGGCCGAGACGGCCGACTGGGGCTCTTGCTCCTCCCACCGTCCCTTTCTCCACCCGATCCCGTCGATTCGGGCCGCCATCGCCCTCAGAAACGCCCGAAGCCCTTGGTCTTTCCAGCTGCGGCGGGATTTCACCCGATGCGCAAACCGGCTCATCACGCTCTCGGCGTGGCCCATCGGACGCATGCCGGTCGTCTCCACCCCTTGCTCCGACAGCCACTCCCGATAGTCCCGGATGCATCCCGGCATCGACTCGATCCGGCGAATCAAGGCGGCCAGCTGTTGTTCTTTGCCTTCGTCCTCCAACGTGCCGACCGCGCTGTTCAGCTCCACGAGAAGCCCCTCTTCGTCTTGTTTCGCCAGCTTCTTCCGCACCTCCCGCCAACGCGGATGGCCGGACAGACACTGACGCAGCTCCCGCGCCACATGAAATCGATCCAGCTGAAAGCACGCCCGCTTCCCAAAATACTCCCGGCAGGCTGTGATCCACGACGCCGCGTCGCCGTTGATGATCAAAAGGTCCCGGCACGGGTCATAGGCATATTCGTTCATCAGCCACTCCTCAAACCGTTCCCACACGTCTCCCGCCCCTTCATGGAGGTAGTGGCGCCGGTTCACGAGCTCGAGCTGCGAACCGTTTCGTTTCCATCCCTCGTGAACCGCCAGGATTTTCTCTTCTTTCGCCCGTTTCCCTTTCCCCTGGCGGGAAATGAACAGCCCATCCGCCTCCACAAACAGCACTCGGCCGTGCCGTTGGGAAACAGGGTGGTGCAGCGAGACAGGGGCCTCCAGCACCAGTTGGCGAATCGCCTCGTGGCTCATGACCGCATACCCCACGATCGACTCCAACGTACGGGCCGCTTTGCGGTAGGAAGAGCACTCTACGGCCAACTCGACCGCCGTTTCCTCGAGGCAAGGACTGATCGATCGGGCCCCATCAAAGCCTAATTCGGCATCCAGCAAGAAGGTATAGTTCCCCGTTTGCCGGTCATAGTAGTAGTTCCGTCGAAACGTCACTTCTCCAAACAGCGTTTGGATCGTAGTCGGCCGTTTGTCTTTCAGCTGATACCGGCGCTTGTCCCGCGCTTCCGCCAGTTGTTGATCAATCTCCTCCAAAAGGGCCGCCAACAAGACAGCGAACACCTTTTGAAGAGTTCTGACTAATTGTTCCTGAGTCAGTCAAGACTTTGTGGAGAACATTTTTTCGGTTCACTACGGGTGTTGTCAATCACTAGTTATAGAACCATTTTCAGGAATTAATATCGTAAGCGCTTTCGGACTCTCATCCCTCATCTTGAAGTGATGATATTGTATTCCATTTTTTTACACCCAACCACCATCCCGGAGCGCCGACAACGCTTGATGGATCGGCGTCCCGGATGACCGCTGCAGACACGGTAGATTCTGACGCACCACATCTGCCCATAACCGTCCGGCCTTCCGTTTGGCCTGTTCGATCCGCTTGGACTTTGTTGAGGCCGAGACGGCCGACTGGGGCTCTTGCTCCTCCCACCGTCCCTTTCTCCACCCGATCCCGTCGATTCGGGCCGCCATCGCCCTCAGAAACGCCCGAAGCCCTTGGTCTTTCCAGCTGCGGCGGGATTTCACCCGATGCGCAAACCGGCTCATCACGCTCTCGGCGTGGCCCATCGGACGCATGCCGGTCGTCTCCACCCCTTGCTCCGACAGCCACTCCCGATAGTCCCGGATGCATCCCGGCATCGACTCGATCCGGCGAATCAAGGCGGCCAGCTGTTGTTCTTTGCCTTCGTCCTCCAACGTGCCGACCGCGCTGTTCAGCTCCACGAGAAGCCCCTCTTCGTCTTGTTTCGCCAGCTTCTTCCGCACCTCCCGCCAACGCGGATGGCCGGACAGACACTGACGCAGCTCCCGCGCCACATGAAATCGATCCAGCTGAAAGCACGCCCGCTTCCCAAAATACTCCCGGCAGGCTGTGATCCACGACGCCGCGTCGCCGTTGATGATCAAAAGGTCCCGGCACGGGTCATAGGCATATTCGTTCATCAGCCACTCCTCAAACCGTTCCCACACGTCTCCCGCCCCTTCATGGAGGTAGTGGCGCCGGTTCACGAGCTCGAGCTGCGAACCGTTTCGTTTCCATCCCTCGTGAACCGCCAGGATTTTCTCTTCTTTCGCCCGTTTCCCTTTCCCCTGGCGGGAAATGAACAGCCCATCCGCCTCCACAAACAGCACTCGGCCGTGCCGTTGGGAAACAGGGTGGTGCAGCGAGACAGGGGCCTCCAGCACCAGTTGGCGAATCGCCTCGTGGCTCATGACCGCATACCCCACGATCGACTCCAACGTACGGGCCGCTTTGCGGTAGGAAGAGCACTCTACGGCCAACTCGACCGCCGTTTCCTCGAGGCAAGGACTGATCGATCGGGCCCCATCAAAGCCTAATTCGGCATCCAGCAAGAAGGTATAGTTCCCCGTTTGCCGGTCATAGTAGTAGTTCCGTCGAAACGTCACTTCTCCAAACAGCGTTTGGATCGTAGTCGGCCGTTTGTCTTTCAGCTGATACCGGCGCTTGTCCCGCGCTTCCGCCAGTTGTTGATCAATCTCCTCCAAAAGGGCCGCCAACAAGACAGCGAACACCTTTTGAAGAGTTCTGACTAATTGTTCCTCCAGCTCTTTTAATAAAGGCCATTCTGTGGTAAGATGTTTCATGGACTCTCTCCCTCCTGTTTTATGGATGTTGGTCATCACCATCATAGCAGGGAGAGAGTCCTTTTTGCATGACATTTGCTTTTTTCTACCGCGCTTCGCTTGGTGGCCCCGACGAGCGTCGCGAACAAAAGTTCGCAACCCTCGTCGGGGAATCATTCCTGAATGTCACCCACAAATATTTTACTCACACTTGTTCCTCCAGCTCTTTTAATAAAGGCCATTCTGTGGTAAGATGTTTCATGGACTCTCTCCCTCCTGTTTTATGGATGTTGGTCATCACCATCATAGCAGGGAGAGAGTCCTTTTTGCATGACATTTGCTTTTTTCTACCGCGCTTCGCTTGGTGGCCCCGACGAGCGTCGCGAACAAAAGTTCGCAACCCTCGTCGGGGAATCATTCCTGAATGTCACCCACAAATATTTTACTCACACAAATAGAAAAATTGACCAAGAAACAGCGGGAAAAACGTTACGGGGAGGAGGATTTTTGCTAAAATAAAAGTAAAAAACAGAGCAGGGGCTGATCCAACAGTGAATGATCTCAATCTCTTTTTAGCGTTCGGCGCCGGGTTTTTGTCGTTTATTTCCCCGTGCTGCCTGCCGCTTTATCCGGCGTTTTTGTCTTATATTACCGGCGTGTCGGTCAGCGAGCTGAAAGAAGAAAACGCCATGCTCAATCGCCGCAGTTTATGGCATACGCTTTGCTTCTTGCTAGGATTCTCGCTCATTTTTATCTCCCTCGGCTTCGGGACATCGTTTCTCGGCCGGCTGTTTGCCGATTATCAAGATGTGATCCGGCAAATCGGCGCGGTCGTGATCGTCGCCCTCGGCCTTGTTGTCGCCGGGCTGTGGAAGCCGGCGTTTTTGCTGAAAGACCGGCGCATTTCGTTTCGTGAGCGGCCGTCCGGCTATTTCGGCTCGGCGCTGATCGGCATGGCGTTCGCCGCCGGCTGGACGCCGTGCATGGGGCCGATTTTGGTGGCGGTCATCGCTTTGGCTGCCGCGAACCCGGGCTCGGGGATGATGTATATGCTCGCGTATACGCTCGGCTTTGCCGTTCCGTTTTTCATTCTCTCGTTTTTTATCGGCAAACTGCAATGGATCCGCCGCCATAGCGCCCCTATCATGAAAGCGGGCGGGTATGTCATGGTGGCGATGGGAGTTGTTCTTTATTTTGACTGGATGACGAAGCTGATCGCTTATACGACGAGCTTGTTTGGCGGGTTTACTGGTTTTTAGCGGCGATGGAGCCGCCCTTTGTGCGGCTGTTGTTGGAGGAATATCGTTGAGGAGAGGGCGATGGAAAGATGGCTGCCATTTTAATTGCTGACGATGCGAAGTTTATGCGGGTAACGCTGGCGCGCGTACTGGAAAAAACGGATCACACCGTAGCCGGTGAGGCGGAAAACGGCAAAGAGGCGGTCGAGCTGTATCGCCGGCTGCGCCCCGATCTTGTCATCATGGACATTACGATGCCGGTCATGAATGGGATTGAAGCGGTGCGGGCGATTAAGGAGATCGATCCCGGGGCGAAAATCATCATCTGCTCGGCGCTCGGGCAGCAGCGCATGGTTGTTGAGGCGATCGAAGCCGGCGCTTCCGACTTTATCGTCAAGCCGTTCGAAGAAAATCGCGTGCTCGAGGCGGTCGCCCGTCTTTGTAAGTAAAATGGCGCCGGCGTCAGCGCGCCCTCTTCCTTAAATAAAGCGCAGGTACGCAGGGAAAGGTGTGAGTAAAATATTTGTGGGTGACATTCAGGAATGATTCCCCGACGAGGGTTGCGAACTTTTGTTCGCGACGCTCGTCGGGGCCACCAAGCGAAGCGCGGTAGAAAAAAGCAAATGTCATGCAAAAAGGACTCTCTCCCTGCTATGATGGTGATGACCAACATCCATAAAACAGGAGGGAGAGAGTCCATGAAACATCTTACCACAGAATGGCCTTTATTAAAAGAGCTGGAGGAACAATTAGTCAGAACTCTTCAAAAGGTGTTCGCTGTCTTGTTGGCGGCCCTTTTGGAGGAGATTGATCAACAACTGGCGGAAGCGCGGGACAAGCGCCGGTATCAGCTGAAAGACAAACGGCCGACTACGATCCAAACGCTGTTTGGAGAAGTGACGTTTCGACGGAACTACTACTATGACCGGCAAACGGGGAACTATACCTTCTTGCTGGATGCCGAATTAGGCTTTGATGGGGCCCGATCGATCAGTCCTTGCCTCGAGGAAACGGCGGTCGAGTTGGCCGTAGAGTGCTCTTCCTACCGCAAAGCGGCCCGTACGTTGGAGTCGATCGTGGGGTATGCGGTCATGAGCCACGAGGCGATTCGCCAACTGGTGCTGGAGGCCCCTGTCTCGCTGCACCACCCTGTTTCCCAACGGCACGGCCGAGTGCTGTTTGTGGAGGCGGATGGGCTGTTCATTTCCCGCCAGGGGAAAGGGAAACGGGCGAAAGAAGAGAAAATCCTGGCGGTTCACGAGGGATGGAAACGAAACGGTTCGCAGCTCGAGCTCGTGAACCGGCGCCACTACCTCCATGAAGGGGCGGGAGACGTGTGGGAACGGTTTGAGGAGTGGCTGATGAACGAATATGCCTATGACCCGTGCCGGGACCTTTTGATCATCAACGGCGACGCGGCGTCGTGGATCACAGCCTGCCGGGAGTATTTTGGGAAGCGGGCGTGCTTTCAGCTGGATCGATTTCATGTGGCGCGGGAGCTGCGTCAGTGTCTGTCCGGCCATCCGCGTTGGCGGGAGGTGCGGAAGAAGCTGGCGAAACAAGACGAAGAGGGGCTTCTCGTGGAGCTGAACAGCGCGGTCGGCACGTTGGAGGACGAAGGCAAAGAACAACAGCTGGCCGCCTTGATTCGCCGGATCGAGTCGATGCCGGGATGCATCCGGGACTATCGGGAGTGGCTGTCGGAGCAAGGGGTGGAGACGACCGGCATGCGTCCGATGGGCCACGCCGAGAGCGTGATGAGCCGGTTTGCGCATCGGGTGAAATCCCGCCGCAGCTGGAAAGACCAAGGGCTTCGGGCGTTTCTGAGGGCGATGGCGGCCCGAATCGACGGGATCGGGTGGAGAAAGGGACGGTGGGAGGAGCAAGAGCCCCAGTCGGCCGTCTCGGCCTCAACAAAGTCCAAGCGGATCGAACAGGCCAAACGGAAGGCCGGACGGTTATGGGCAGATGTGGTGCGTCAGAATCTACCGTGTCTGCAGCGGTCATCCGGGACGCCGATCCATCAAGCGTTGTCGGCGCTCCGGGATGGTGGTTGGGTGTAAAAAAAATGGAATACAATATCATCACTTCAAGATGAGGGATGAGAGTCCGAAAGCGCTTACGATATTAATTCCTGAAAATGGTTCTATAACTAGTGATTGACAACACCCGTAGTGAACCGAAAAAATGTTCTCCACAAAGTCTTGACTGACTCTTTCTATTTTCCATTTTTGCATTCATTGGTAAAATAATATAAAATACAGTACACGATACTTCATGAAAAGGACGGTTTATTCGTGCCAAAATGCAATCTGTTGACCTTAATCGAACAAAAGCGGATGGAACTTGTCGACACCGTAGCCAAAACGGGTTTAAACTCTGAAGCCGCAATGAAAGTAAGCAAAGAACTCGACACGCTGCTCAACGCCTATCAGCGCGAACAAGTACGACAACGAAAACAAAGCGCCTCCCGCTAAACGGGAAACGGCGCTTTTTCTTTTCGGCACGCCCCCGCCGCCTGCGCAAGCGGTCATCTCATCTCATGGCGGGCGAACAGTCCGTTCTTTGGATGTTGCGCTTGGACATCGACGAGGCCGTTTTGCAGCAAGTACATTTGGTAGTAAAGCCCTTTTTGCGCCAGCAGTTGCTGATGCGTACCGCGCTCGATGATTTCGCCGCGGTGGAGGACGAAAATTTGATCAGCGTCTTGAATCGTTGATAGACGGTGGGCGATGGCGATCGTCGTCCGCCCTTTCCGCATGCGCATGAGCGCATCTTGAATCGCTTCCTCTGTTTCGGTGTCAATATGGGCGGTCGCCTCATCGAGCACCAAAATTTTCGGATCAGCAGCGATCGTGCGAGCAAAGGAAAGAAGCTGGCGCTGACCGCTTGATAACGTCGCCCCGCGCTCGGCGAGCACATGGTCGTAGCCGCCGGGCAATTGCTCAATAAACGCATCGGCCTGCACGAGCCGAGCGGCCTCCTTAATGGCTTCGTCGTCCAGTTCCTGATTATACATGCGAATGTTCTCTTTGACCGTCCCGTAAAACAAAAACGGATCTTGCAAGACAAGGCCGAGGCGGCGGCGCAGCTCGGCGCGCGAGTAATCGCGGATCGACCGGCCGTCAAGCAAAATATCGCCGCGGTCAAACTCATAAAAGCGCATGAGCAAGTTGATGATCGAACTTTTGCCGCTGCCAGTATGGCCGACAAACGCGACCGTCTGACCTGGACGGATGACAAACGACAGCCGTTTCAGCACATCCCGTTTGCCGTCGTAGGAAAAGCTGACATCCCGAAATTCGATTTCCCCGCGCTCGATCACATGCGGCGACCGATTTGGATTGGCCGGCGCCTCTTCTTGATGATCAAGAAGGGCAAACACGCGAGAGGCGGAAACGATCGCCTGCTGGTAAAGAGACAGGCGCATCATCATTTGCGTCACCGGTTCGAAAAAGCGCTCCAAATAGTTGACAAACGCATACAGCACGCCGATCTCAACTGGGCCATCAAGCGCCGTGATGCCAAAAAAGCTGAGCACGACCATGATCGACAACATATACACCACATCGATCGCCGGTCGAAGCAGCAGTCCATCAAGGTGGATGTTTTTCATCCCCGCCTTGTAATGCGCTTCATTGACGGCGGCAAACTCTTGATATAAACGGCGCTGCTGGCGGAACGCTTGAATGACGGCCATTCCTTGCAGCGATTCGTTCAATTTGGCGTTCAGTTCGCTCAGCCGTTCGCGCATCTCTTGATAAAACACTGAGCTGTAGCGGCGGTATGTGTGCATGATGAACGCGATCGCCGGGAGGATGAACAGGCAAAACAACGCAAGCTTAGCATCAAGCGAAAACATAGCGACAAACACGCCGATGACAAACAAGCCGTTTTGCACAAAGGCTGCTAGGACGCTGATGAACATGTCCTTGATCGCTTCTGTATCGTTCGTCACCCGCGAAACGATGCTTCCGCCCGGCGTCCGGTCAAAATAGCTCATCCCGAGCCGGTGCACTTTCGCAAACACATCCATCCGCAGCGCTTGAATGACGTACAAAGCGAGCCGCTGAAACTCGACAAGCTGGAAGTAGGAAATGATCGTTTTCAAGACGAGCACGCCGAGATAGGCGGCCGCCAGCGCCGCCACCGGTCCAAAAGCGAGGCGGCCCGGCACCAAATAGTCATCAATGAACACTTTCACCAAATACGGGCCGGAAAGCTCCCCGGCCGTTGCCAACAGAAGAAGCGCAAACGCAAGCGCAGTTTCTTTTTTGTATCTTCCCATATAAGCGAGCAGCCGCCATAAGACGCGCCGCTGCTCTTTTGTTGTCAACCATCGGTCGTTCATCCACTTCCCCCTATCTTACAAACAACTTGTATTTTCAGGTTTTTCGCTCCGCTCGTTTTCGGCGAGAGCTCGAACGTTCAGACCTGTTGTTACTCCGCAAGCGCCTCAAGCTGCTGGCGTCGGTGCATGTCACGATACCAGCCGCCTTCTGCCATCAGCTGCTCGTGCGTTCCGGCCTGCACAATTCGCCCCCCGTCAAGGACGAGAATCCAATCGGCATGCTCAACCGCGCTTAAACGGTGAGCGGCGATGATCGTCGTTTTTCCGCGCCGCTCCTGTTTGAGCGCCGCTAAAATCCGCGCCTCGGTCTTCGCATCCACGGCCGACAACGCGTCATCAAAAATGAGCACTTCCGGGTCAATGAGAAGCGCCCGGGCGATTGACAGCCGCTGTTTTTGCCCACCGGATAGGGAAACGCCGCGCTCTCCGATGACCGTCTCATACCCGTCGGGAAACTGCAAAATGTCATCATGAATGTCGGCCAGCCGCGCCGCCCGTACGACCTCGTCCTCTCCGGCTTCCGGCTTGGCAAAGGCGATGTTGTCGCGGATGGAGGCAGAAAACAAGAAATGGTCTTGCGGCACGTAGCCGATCGCCGAACGGAGCGCGAAAAGCGTATAATCGCGGATGTCGCGGCCGCCGAAGCGAATCTCGCCGTCATAGCCGTCAAACTCGCGCAGCAGCAGGCGAAGCAGCGTCGTTTTTCCCGCCCCCGTTTTGCCGACGACGCCAAGCGTCGCCCCACGCTTGAGCTGAAAACGAATGCCCCGAAGCGCCGGCTTCGCCTCCCCCGGATAGGCAAATTGACGAACATCATACTCAATGTCGCCTTGCGGAGCGATGTGAAGGGCATCCGGACGTTCGTTGATTTCATCTTGTTCAGCCAACAGCGCCCGCACCCGGTCGTACGAAGCACGCCCTCGCTCAACAATGTTAAACAGCCAGCCGAACGCCAACATCGGCCAAATCAGCAGGCCAAGGTAGGTCGTAAACGACACAAGCTCGCCGATCGTCAATTCGCCCGCCAAAACCATTTGGCTGCCAAACGCCACAGCGAGAAAAAATGACAGCCCAACAAGCAGCCCGATCGTCGGATCAAACAAGGCGTCAATTTTGGCGACGGCAACGTTTTTCGCCACGACGTCTTCCGATTGACGGCGAAACGCCTCGACATCGTGTTCCTCATAGCCGAACGCCTTGATGACGCGGATGCCGTTGACGCTTTCCTGCACCTTGTCGTTCAGCGACGAAAACGCCGCTTGCGCCGTTAAAAACCGTTCATGCAGCATCGCCCCATACCGGCTTGTCGCCCATGCCATCACCGGCAGCGGCAGCAGGCTGATCAACGTCAGCTTCCAGCTGATCGATATCGCCATCGTCGCCAGGACAAACC
This sequence comes from Geobacillus lituanicus, assembly GCF_050994965.1. Taxonomy (NCBI): domain Bacteria; kingdom Bacillati; phylum Bacillota; class Bacilli; order Caryophanales; family Anoxybacillaceae; genus Geobacillus; species Geobacillus lituanicus. The sequence continues at coordinate 1,600,973 of NZ_CP194773.1, read as the reverse complement.
CGCCGAGCGTCACCGAGTCGACGAGCGTTAAGATGCCGCTTCCCGCCGTTTGTTGAATCGCCTGCAAATCATTGGTCGCATGGGCCATTAAATCCCCGATCCGCTTCCGCTGGTAAAACGACGGCGACATGTTCGTAAAATGCTGATACAGCTCGTTGCGCAGCTGGCGGGCAAGCTTGACCGCCGAACCGAAAATGAAAATGCGCCAAGCGTAGCGGAGCCCGTAAAGCGCCGCCGCAACGGCGGCGAGGACGGCGATCCAGCGGATGAGCACTTCTTTTGTCATCGTGCCGTTTTTCATATGATCGACCAACAAGCCGATCACTTTCGGCGGGACTGTCTCCAAAAACGCCACGATGACAAGCACGAAAATGCCGGTGATATACGCCTTCTTTTCTTGGCGGAAAAACCAAAACAAATCGCGAAACACGCGCATAAGGCCCGCCCTCCTTTCATTTGGCTGACGAACAATCGCCATATTATTGTAACAAAACTAGAAAAATTTTGAAAGAACATTTTGGCAAAATAAAAAGACACTCTCGATCGAGTGTCCGTTTCGCTTATTTCAGTTGATTGTTCATCATTTTCATCATCTGGTTGATTTTCTTCTGCGACGGAGTCATGCCCATTTGCATCATCATCATCCGGATCATCTGCTCATTGATCGGCGGATTTTTCTTTAAATAATTGATCATCGTTTTGCGGGCGATGAAAAACCCGATCGCCATACCGGCGATGAGCGCCAGCACACCAACGAGAATCGTACCCCACATACAGCGCTTTTCCTCCTTCTTGTTGTCTCCCTAACAGTGTACTAAACGATGCGCCATTAGACAATATTCCGCAGCAAAAATCTTCGTCTTACGCGAATTTTCTTCCTTGCGCCGGCGCAGACAGCCAATAGTAGTCGGCAAAATCAGCGGCGACCGCCAAAAACGACGGCGCTACTTTGGCGAGCGCGCGGCCGATCTCCGCCGCAAGCGGCGCGCTGTCGGCGGCAAGGAGAAGGCGGCGTTTTTGCACGACAAGCAGCGCCTCATCCCCGGAATCGTTTTGCAAAATAAACATATTGCGCTCCAAATTTTTGCCGACTCGGCCATAGAAATATTGCCGCAAGCCTAATTCAAGGCGCGAGAACGACAACCGCTCGGTAATGAACTCGACTTGTTTGCGGCAAATCGCCTTCAGCGGCGCTTTCGCGTATTGATGCTCACGAAGCAGTTCGACAATCTTTTCCGTCTGATGGCGGTAATGCGCCGCCACCTCGTCATTTAACAAATAAATCCAATAGCGGACCACGTCCCATCCCCCATTCTCGTTCGTCTTATCTTTATTATAGAAAGACAAGAGGGAAAAATATGTCTATTAACGGCAATTTTTTTCACTAACATTGTCGATTTTTGTTTGCGATGGCCATGCGGCCGCGAACAGGCCGACACGTCACGAGCAAGCCTTTGATTCTCGATTCCCCCCGAAAATACGTGACCAAGGTGCAGCCATCTTTCCCAAAAACAAGCTGCCCCTGCAACAACGCAAGGGCAGCTTTCCCGATTACTTGCCGAGCAATGCTTTCACGCGGCGGACGACGTTGTCAACCGTAAAGCCATACTCGGCCATGATTTTCTCTCTCGGAGCGGAAGCACCGAATCGGTCGATGGCCAAAATGTCGCCATCCGCGCCGACGTAGCGCTCCCAACCGAGCGACGCGCCCATTTCAATGGCGAGCCGCTTCGTCACGGCCGGCGGAAGCACTTCATCGCGGTACGATTTTGGCTGCGCTTCGAAGCGGTCCCACGATGGCATGCTGATGACGGAGACATGGATGCCCTCAGCGGCAAGCGCTTCTTGCGCTTTGACGGCCAGACCGACTTCCGAGCCAGTCGCCAACAACAGCGCCTCCGGAGCGCCGTTTTTCGCCGGTGAAACGACGTACGCACCTTTTTTCACGCCTTCATACGCCAACTCAGCTGTTGCCGCCAACGTCGGCACATCTTGACGCGTCAAGACGAGCGCAGTCGGCTTGTCCGTCGATTCGAGCGCCAGCCGCCATGCTGCCGCCGTTTCGTTTGCGTCAGCCGGACGGATGACTGACAAGTTCGGCATCGCCCGAAGCGAAGCGAGATGTTCGATCGGCTCGTGCGTCGGCCCGTCTTCGCCGACGGCGATGCTGTCGTGCGTCAAGACGTAGATGACCGGCAAGCCCATCAGCGCCGCCAAGCGGATCGCCGGACGCAAATAGTCAGAGAACACGAAGAACGTGCCTCCGAACACTTTCAACCCGCCGTGAAGCGCCATGCCGTTCAGCGCCGCCCCCATGGCAAACTCGCGCACGCCAAACCAAATGTTGCGCCCTTCGTAGCTGTCCGGCAAGAAGTTGCCGCCGCCTTTGATGAGCGTTTTATTCGAGCTTGCCAAGTCCGCCGAACCGCCAAACAATTGCGGCACCGCTTTGGCGATGGCGTTGATCACTTCCCCGGACGATGAGCGGGTCGCCAGGCTTTTGCCCGCTTCATACACCGGCAGCGCCGCCTCCCAGCCATCCGGAAGCTTCCCTTCAATCGCCCGCTTCAGCTCGGCGGCCAGCTCCGGATGCGCCCGTTCGTACGCGGCGAACTGTTCGTTCCATTCCGCTTCTTTTTTCGCACCGGCCTCTTGCACCGTTTCTCGGAAATGGGCATATACTTCTTCCGGTACATAAAAATCTTCAGCAAACGTCCAGCGGTACGCTTCCTTCGTCAGCTTCGCCTCTTGGGCGCCGAGCGGAGCGCCGTGGACGCCGGACGTGCCCGCTTTATTTGGCGCGCCGTAGCCAATCGTCGTTTTCACTTCGATGAGCGTCGGCCGGTCAAGGTCCGCCCGCGCCTCCTCGAGCGCTTTGGCGATTTCTTCGATGTTGTTGCCATCGTCGACGCGCAAATATTGCCAGCCGTACGCTTGGAAACGTTGGGCGACGTTTTCCGAGAACGACAGGTTGAGCTCCCCGTCCAGCGAAATGTCGTTCGAGTCATACAGGACGATCAGACGGCCGAGCTTCAAGTGGCCGGCGAGTGACGCAGCTTCGCTCGCCACTCCTTCCATCAAATCGCCGTCGCCGCAAATGGCGTACGTATAATGATTGATGATCTCAAACCCGTCGCGGTTGTATGTAGCAGCCAAATGCCGTTCCGCCATGGCCATGCCGACCGCCATCGCAATCCCTTGGCCGAGCGGGCCGGTCGTCGCTTCCACGCCCGGCGTATGGCCGTATTCCGGATGGCCCGGCGTTTTGCTTCCCCATTGACGGAATTGTTTCAAATCATCCATCGATACGTCGTAGCCGCTTAAATGAAGCAAGCTGTACAATAACATCGACCCGTGCCCGGCTGACAAGACAAACCGGTCGCGGTTGAACCAGTTTGGATTCGCCGGGTTATGATTCATAAATTTCGTCCAAAGCGTGTACGCCATCGGCGCCGCGCCCATCGGCATGCCCGGGTGCCCGGATTTCGCTTTTTCGATCGCGTCAATCGACAGCGTTCGAATGGTGGTAATCGCTAATTCTTCGATCGAATGCGCCATTGTTTTCCTCCCTTTCATCAACATGGTGTCATCTACTATCATATAGAAAATCGAACGGCTTGTACAACGTTATTTTCCGGGCCCCTCTTCCGACCGTTTAATGGAGGCGCCGCCGCTGACTTTCCTTCAATTTTTGCGGCGTCACGTCGTGGCCGTTTGGGTCGATGACCGTCACCGTATGAAGCATATCGGTCATCGCCTTGCGAAACGCTTGAATGTATTCCCGGCGCAGCTTCGCCTGTTCCAGCGTCTCCTCGGCCGACAAGCCGCCGGTTTTCGCTTTTTTCGCCAGTTCATTAATGCGGGCCAATTTATGTTTGGCAAGCATGAGTCATCTTCCCCTATCTGCCATGGTATCGTTTTGTTTTATCTTATCCGATGAAACGGGAAGATGGCAACGATGGCGCTCGCCCGCCTTCGTTTGCCGTCCGTCGCTCGACGGACGGACGCATCATATGGTCAATGCCGCTCCTGCTGCCCGTCCATATATTCTTGGTAGCGGCGATGGACGGTCGCTTTGGACGCCTCGTAACCGAAGCTTCGGAGCGTGGCGGCGATCTCCGCAAACGTTAAGCCGTGCCCGCGCAGGCGGACGATTTCTTCAACCGGCAGCTCGACCCGGTCGCGCCCGGCGTTCTCGCCGCGCCGCGTCAAGTTCCGGTCCGGCCGGTAGCCGCGCTCGACAGCCCGCCGCATGCCGCGGCGAATTTTGGCGTTATGTATTTTCCGCTGATACTCTTCGACAATGGCGATGATCGACAGCACCATTTCATCGGCCTCTGACAGCGGCATCTCCCCGCGATGGCTGGCGCTGTAAATTTTCACGCCCCTCTTTTTCAGGCAATGCAGCACCGCCATGCGCGCGTGGCCGCGCCCGAGCCGCGTTTCATCTTGAATGAGCAAAGCATCAACTTGATGTTCTTCGCAAAGCGACAACAGCTCCAACACGCCGTCGCGGTCGGCTTCATAGCCGCTCGCCTGTTCGGCAATCACCTTGACAACTTCAAAGCCGCAGTCGGCCGCCAGCTTCTCGAGCTCGGCCCGCTGCCTGGCCAGCGACGTTTCCTGTTCCGCTTTGTCCGTGCTGACGCGGCAGTAAATGACTGCCTTCATGGCCATCCCTTCCTTCTGTCACCGGTTGACGGCCAATGAGCCGCCATGCTTTGATTTTAACACAGGAATGACGATTTGTTCCCCTGCTGTAAGGCGCGGGTCCGGCAGATGGTTTACCTCCACCACCCAGCGGATAAACTCGCCCGGCGTCAGTCCATGCTCCTCTTCATACTGCCTCGCCAACCCCCAAAGCGTGTCGCCGGAAGCCACCGTTACGGTCATGTATTCGTTCGGATCGACCGGATCGCCGGCGTAAACGAATGCAGCCAGCATCAGGGCGAGCAAGACGGAAAAAACGACATAGTGCATCAACCCTTTTTTCATATTCTCCCCCCCACCTAGAATGTTTGTTCGCTTTTTTCTTTAATTATAATCAGGAACACTTGTTTGTGTCAACAAAAAACTCGAACTTATGTTTGTTTTTTCATCTGCTCCGTGCTATAATAAAAACAAATGATGTGGCAAGAGGTGTGAAAAAGGATGACAAAACTGTCCAAACGGCAGCAGCAAATTTTAGAGTTTATTAAGCACGAAGTGAAAACGAAAGGCTACCCCCCATCCGTCCGGGAGATTGGGGAAGCGGTCGGTCTGGCGTCGAGCTCCACTGTTCACGGCCACCTTGCGCGCCTGGAGAGCAAAGGATACATTCGCCGCGACCCAACCAAGCCGCGCGCCATTGAAATTTTGGACAGCGATGCGGAAACAGCGGGGAAAAAAGAGGAGATCATTTCCGTGCCGATCATCGGCAAAGTGACAGCCGGCCAGCCGATCACCGCGGTCGAAAACATTGAGGATTATTTTCCGCTGCCGAAGCGGCTCGCCGCCGGGGAGGAGCAGCTGTTTATGCTTGAAGTGATGGGCGACAGCATGATCGAAGCCGGCATTTTAGACGGCGACTACGTCATCGTCCGCCAGCAGTCTTCCGCCGATAACGGCGACATCGTTGTCGCCATGACGGAAGAGAATGAGGCGACAGTGAAGCGGTTTTTCAAAGAAAAGGACCATATCCGCCTGCAGCCGGAAAACGCCCACCTTGAGCCGATCATCGTTCGCGACTGCACCATTCTTGGCAAAGTGATCGGCGTCTATCGCCTGTTCGACTGACTCGTGCCGGCCTGCGCCCATAAAAAGGGGCTGACCCAAAAGTCCGCCAAAAAGCGGACTTTTGGAGTCAGCCCTCTCTGGTTTTTGTATATTTTACCAAACGGAACAAAATTCCGACTCTGTTCTCCCCCTCATTTACGCCACCAAGGACAATTGCTTGTCCCTAGCGGCTTTTTTGAGAAGATTGTGGGCAGCACAAACCAGCCCCCATTCGATGGAAACTTTTTGGAGGCCTCGCAGGACAAAGCGACGAAACCCGCGATTTTGTTTGATTTGCCCAAATACACTCTCAATGTCGGTTTGGCGTTGGCGGTATCGGGCTTGCCCTTCTTCACTCTCCAACCGTTCGCGGGCTTTCTGTTTTTGTTCATGATAGACGGGGTTCCATTGCGTGGTTCGTCCATACTTGGAAGTCGTGCAGGCCGAACGGAACGGACATCCTTCGCATTCATGGCATTGGTAGTGTCGGGTGACCGAGGTGTATCCTGATTCCGTGGTCTGTTTCGAAGTTCCGGTGCGAACCAGCTTTTTCCCATTGGCGCAAATCCAAACGTCTTCTTCTTCCACATAGGTCCAATTCTGCTGATGATGCGGATTTTTCTTGACCTTGCGCGTGTTCTCCTTCTCATACGTATGGTACTTGATCAAGGCCGATATGTGCTTCTCTTCCAGCTTCACGTAGTTCTCTTCCGAGCCATAAGCCGCGTCAGCGATCAAACGTTCGGGTTCCACGCCGTACTTCTCTCGAACGGTCTCCAAATGCGGGAGAAGACAACGAGTGTCGCCCGGCCTCTGATGAAGGGAATACCCCAAAATAAATTGGCCGGAAGAACCCACCTGTACGTTATAGGCCGGCTTGAGCTGGCCGTTTCGCATGTGATCCTCCTTCAACCGCATGAAGGTGGCATCCACATCGGTCTTGGAATAGCTGTTGCGATCCCCGCATACATGGAGTTGGTGTTCATACTTTTCACTGCGGGGCAAGTAGTCCTCCTTCATCTTCTTGATGGCCTTCTTCAACGGTTGGTTGTCCGGCTCGGCCTCCAACCGTTTTTCCCACTCCTCGGTTTTCTTTCGGATTTCTTCTGACGTAAAGGCCGGCGAAGGGTCGATGTCTTCCGCCTTTTCTTCTTCCACGATCGCCTCGATCTGGGCAATCAGCCGATCGACATTGGCTTGGAGTTTCTCCTGGTACTTCTCAGCCGATTTGCGCCAAACGAAGGTGTACCGGTTGGCATTCGCTTCAATTTTCGTTCCATCCACAAAATAATCTTCCATCTTGACATAGCCGTCGGCCACGAGCAGCGTGATCATTTCCCGGAACAGGTCGTCAATCAGGTCTTTCATCCGCTCCGAACGAAACCGATTGATGGAGCGGAAGTCCGGCTTTTGAAATCCACTTAGCCACATGAGGGGAAGGTGGACTTCGAGCTGCCGTGCAATCTCACGGCCATGATACATTTTTTGGGTGTAAGCGTAAAGGAGAATTTTGGTCATCATTTTCGGATGATAGGCGGAGGCGCCCCCTCCTTTGTAGTAAGCAAGAAACGTCTCCATCGGGATGCGTTCAACCATCTCATGAACCACGTGGGCCATGTTATCCCGTGGAATGAGATCGGCGATGTTGCTTGGCAAAGAGAGGTTGTCCATGGTATACTCTTTAAAGGAAATATGATCATATTTCATAAAAGAATCGCCCTTCTTTCGGTGGTAGTGGTTTTGGTGACTCTATTCTACCAGAAAAAAGGGCGATTCTTCTATATTTGAGGCAAAAAAGTGGGGGCTGATCCCAAAACGCATTCGCGTTTTGGGTCAGCCCCTTTTTATGAATCAGTAGAGTTCCATATATTGATCCAATTCCCATTGATGAACCGTCGTCCGGTACATATCCCACTCGATTTCTTTCGCCTCGACGAAGTGCTCAAACAAATGTTTGCCGAGCGCTTGAACGATCACCTCGTCCGATTTTAAATTGTCGAGCGCTTCGATGAGCGTGGCCGGCAAATCGACAATGCCTTCTTCAAGCCGCTCTTCTTTCGTCATGACGTAAATGTTTCGGTCAACCGGCGCCGGAGGAGTGAGCTTGTTGCGAATGCCGTCAAGCCCGGCCGCCAACAGCACGGCCATCGCCAAGTACGGGTTCGCCGCCGGATCGACGCTGCGCACTTCAATGCGCGTGCTCATGCCGCGCGAAGCCGGAATGCGGATGAGCGGGCTGCGGTTGCGCGCCGACCAGGCGACATAACATGGCGCCTCGTACCCCGGAACAAGCCGCTTGTACGAGTTGACCGTCGGGTTGGTGACAGCTGTAAAGTTCGGCGCATGCTTCAACACGCCGGCAATAAACTGCCGGGCCGTATCGCTCAACTGCAAATCGCCGTTCGGATCAAAAAAGGCGTTTTCGTTGTTGCGAAACAGCGACAAGTTGCAGTGCATTCCCGAACCGTTAATCCCAAAAATCGGCTTCGGCATAAACGTCGCATGCAGCCCATGTTTGCGGGCGATCGTTTTGACAACGAGTTTAAACGTTTGAATGTCGTCGCACGCTTTGATGGCATGGGCGTATTTAAAATCGATCTCGTGCTGGCCCGGGGCAACTTCATGGTGCGACGCTTCAATTTCAAAGCCCATCTCCTCAAGCTCAAGCACGATATCGCGCCGGCAGTTTTCCCCTAAGTCGGTCGGCGCCAAGTCGAAGTAGCCGCCGCGGTCGTTCAGTTCCATCGTCGGACGGCCATTTTCATCGAGCTTAAAGAGGAAAAACTCCGGTTCCGCTCCCAAGTTGAACGCCGTAAAGCCGAGCGCTTCCATCTCTTTCAGCACGCGCTTTAAATTGTAGCGCGGGCAGCCTTCAAACGGCGTGCCGTCCGCATTGTAAATGTCGCAAATAAAGCGGGCGACTTTTCCTTTTTCCGATGTCCACGGGAAGATGACAAACGTGTCCAAATCCGGATACAAATACATGTCCGATTCTTCGATGCGGACAAACCCCTCGATCGAAGACCCGTCAAACATCATTTTATTATTGAGCGCTTTCTCAAGTTGGCTGATCGGGATTTCGACGTTTTTGATCGTCCCCAAAATATCGGTGAATTGCAGGCGAATGTACTTGACGTTTTCTTCTTTGACGATGCGCATAATGTCTTCGCGCGTATATTTTGCCATGATTGAAACTCCTCCCCCGGCTCCGAAATCATTTCTCAATCCTTAGTGAAAGAAGCGAGCGAGATCTCCTTGGCGAAGCGATGCGCGCTGAAACCGTCCGGCCTGCAGCAGCTCCGTCCGCAAAATCTCGCGCAACTCCTCGTCGGACAGCTTCGGTTTCCCCACTTTTTCGACCTTTTCCGGCTGCTCATGGCGCCCTTCTTGCCGGGCGGCGAAAATTTGCTTGATGCCGGCGAGGTTTACGCCTTGGTCAATCAAGTCTTTAATCTCGAGCAAACGGTCGATGTCGTTGAGTGAAAACAGCCGCCGGTTGCCCTCGGTGCGCGCTGGCGTGACGAGGCCGTGCTCTTCGTAATAGCGGATTTGGCGGGCGGATAAGTCAGTCAGCTGCATCACGATCCCAATCGGAAACAATGGCATGGAACGACGAATATGACTGCTCATGCCAATTCCTCCTCGCTTTTGATACCTTCATTTTACCATAATGTCAAGAAAACAGTCAATGATGCGTCATATTTTCTCACAAACAAATGAGCTGTTGCTCAAGCAGACGGTGGACGGCTGAACAAATGGCGATTTTGACGTGTGAATACGTCAGCCCGCCTTGCACGTAGGCGACATATGGGGGCCGCAGCGGCCCGTCTGCCGTCAGCTCGATGCTCGCGCCCTGCACGAACGTGCCGGCGGCCATGATCACTTTGTCTTCATAGCCGGGCATGTCGCTCGGATACGGAGTGAAATGAGCGTTGACCGGGGAGGAAGCCTGAATCGCTTGGCAAAACGCCACCATTTGTTCCGGATCGTCAAAACGGACGGACTGAACCAAATCCGTGCGCTTCGCCTTCCACGATGGCGAGGTTTTTAGTCCGATCCGCTCGAGCATCGCCGCCGTAAACACCGCTCCTTTGAGCGCCTGGCCGACAATGTGAGGGGCGAGGAAAAACCCTTGGTACATCTCCGGCAACGCATACAGTGACGGACCGACTTCCGCTCCGATGCCCGGCGAGGTCATCCGGTAAGCGCATGCTTCGACGTATTTTTGCTTTCCGACAATATAGCCGCCCGTTTTCGCCAAGCCCCCGCCCGGGTTTTTAATGAGCGAGCCAGCCATCAAATCGGCGCCGACATGGCACGGCTCTTTCTCCTCCACAAACTCGCCGTAGCAGTTGTCGACAAACACGACGACGTCGGGTTTAATCGCTTTGACAAAAGCGATCATTTCCGCGATTTCATCCACCGTAAACGACGGACGTGTCGCATAACCGCGCGAGCGCTGAATGCCGATCATTTTCGTCCGCTCGTGGAGCGCGCCGCGAACGGCTTGAAAGTCAACGGAACCGTCCTCCGCCAGCGGCACGCTCCGGTAGCGGATGCCGAACTCTTTCAGCGAGCCGACGCCGCGGCCGCGGATGCCAACGATTTCCTCAAGCGTATCGTACGGAGCGCCGGTGATGTAAAGCAGTTCATCGCCCGGGCGCAAAACGCCGAACAAAGCGATGGCAATCGCGTGCGTGCCGGAGATGATTTGCGGGCGCACAAGCCCCGCTTCCGCCCCGAATACGTCGGCGTAAATGCGGTCAAGCGTATCGCGGCCGATATCGTCATAGCCATACCCGGTCGACGGAATGAAATGCCCGTCGCTCACTTGGTGGCGGCGGAAACTGTCGAGCACGCGATATTGGTTCGCATCGACAATCCGGTCGATGCGCCGATGGATCGGCGCAATTTGCCGTTCGACTTCCTCAACGAGTGCAGCGATCATTTCCCCATGTTTCCATTGTGTCCAAAACATCGATGAACCCTTTCTACCGTTGGAATGATTGCAATTCCCCATACAAGGGGTGCGCTGGCAGCACGTACCCTTGACAGTCGTACGTGCCCCCCTGTTCATTATAATGCCATTCGTGCAAAATGGTGTCCGATTTTAGCTGGGCGAGCAGTTTTCCTTCCCCGCTCGGGATCGATACGTCATAATGAACCATCTGCTGTTTCACCGCTTCTTCAAGAAAATAACGAAGCCGGTCAATGTCAGCCGCGGAAAGCGCGCTGATCATGATGGAAGCAGTCGTTGTCGGAATGAATTCCGACGCTTTTTGATCGCTTTTATTGTACACCGTGGCCATCGGAATGGAAGAAGCCCCTAATTCAGTGAGCAGCCGCAACACCGTTCGCTCGTGCGCAACGTAATCCGGATGAGACGAATCGACGACGTGAAGCAACAAATCGGCTTCCGTCACTTCCTCGAGCGTCGAGCGGAATGCGGCGATAAGCGTCGTCGGCAAGTCTTGAATGAACCCGACCGTATCGGTGACAAGCACCGTATAGCCGCATGGCAAGACGCATTTGCGCGTCAGCGGATCAAGCGTGGCAAACAGCAAGTTTTCCTCGAACGAATCGGCGGCGGTCAGCCGGTTGAAAATCGTCGACTTGCCGGCGTTCGTATAGCCGACGAGCGCCACTTGAAAGGCTCGGTTTTTTTGCCGGCGCTCGCGGTACCGCCCGCGGTGCTCGGCGACGCGCCGCAGTTCCGCTTTAATGTCGTCAATGCGGCGGCGAATATGGCGGCGGTCGGTCTCAAGCTTCGTCTCCCCCGGCCCGCGCGTGCCGATGCCGCCGCCCAAGCGAGACAGCGCCTCCCCTTGGCCGCTAAGGCGCGGCAGCATATATTCGAGCTGGGCGAGCTCGACTTGCAGCTTTCCTTCTTTTGAGCGGGCGCGCTGGGCAAAAATGTCTAAAATGAGCTGCGTCCGGTCAAGGACTTTCACCTCGCCAAGCAGGTTTGTCAAATTGCGCGCCTGGCTTGGGGAAAGCTCGCTGTTGAAAACGACAAGATCCGGTTCGAGCTCCTTGACAAGGGCCGCGAGCTCTTCCGTTTTTCCTTTGCCGATATACGTCGCCGGATGCGGCGCTTCGCGTTTTTGCGCCAGTTCGGCAACCACTTCGCCGTTTGCCGTCGCCACGAGCGACGCGAGCTCTTCCATCGAATAGCGGAACCGTCCGTCGTCTACACCAGCCAGCTGACAGCCGACGATAATGGCTTGTTCACGGGTCATGGCATCCCCCTTCCTTTCCTCGCGGCGAACATGTTCTCTACGTTCATGATACCAAATCCCATCATCGTTCTGCTAGTTCGTTCCAAAAAAATGATTGATTTTCCGCCGCTTTTGCCTCTACAATGATACAAGAACAACGCACGGAAAGGAACAGCAAGAATGACGTGGGAAGTATTGAGCATCATCGGCACGATCGCCTTTGCCATTAGCGGGGCGATCGTCGCGATGGAAGAGGAGTACGATTTGCTTGGGGTGTACATTTTGGGAATCGTCACCGCCTTTGGCGGCGGGGCGGTGCGCAATTTGCTGATCGGGGTTCCCGTGTCGGCGTTATGGGAACAAGAGCCGCTCTTTCTTGTCGCTTTGGCGGCCATGACAGTTGTGTATTTGTTCCCAAAGCAAATGCTTCCGCCGTGGAAGCGGTGGGGCAACTTTTTTGACGCCCTCGGGCTGTCGGCGTTCGCCATTCAAGGAGCGCTGTATGCGGCGAAAATGGGGCATCCGTTAAGTGCGGTCATCGTCGCCGCGGTGTTGACCGGCAGCGGCGGCGGCATCATCCGCGATGTGCTCGCCGGACGGAAGCCGCTCGTGCTGCATGCGGAGATTTACGCCGCCTGGGCGATTTTGGCCGGCCTTGCCGTCGGGTTGAAATGGATGGATTCGCCCGTAGAGCTGTATATGCTGTTTATCGCCGTCGCCGCTTTGCGCATTTTGTCCTACACATACGGTTGGAAGCTGCCGCGCCGGGCGGTTGGGGAAAAAGCGGGCGAGCCATGATAAAACGGCAAAATTGATTCGTACGAAAAGAGAGACGGCTCCTCGCTTTGATAATAGATGCAATTCAAAGCTTTACCATTTTTCTTTTTTACCGGTCATTTCATTTGCCGCTGCATTCCTTACGCACTTTGCCCGCTTCGCACCGCCACTGCCACTCCGGCAACAATGAGCGCCCCGCCGAGCCAAAACGAGACATCAAGTTGCTCTTGTAAAAACAGCCAGCCAAAGAGCGAGCCGACGAGCGGCTGGAAAAAGAAAAAGAGCGAGCCGACGCCGGCGTCAATCATTTCCATCCCTTTGTTCCAAAGAAAAAATGCCCCCGCTGTCGATACAACGCCAAGATACAACACCCCAAGGGCGACGGGAACGCTCCAATGGCTTGCAGCAAGCCCCGGCCCTTCGGCAAGCATCATCGGGGTCATGCCAATGAATGCCACAAAAATGGCATACGTAGTGACCGAAAACACGGACAGGCGAGCCGCCGTCATTTTCACCAGCACCGACAACAGCGCCCATGTCACTGCCGCGCCGACTAACGCTATATTTCCGGCGAACGTCGACTCCTCGCTGCCCCCGAGGCCGACGATGACGATGACACCCGCTGTCGCCAGTAGCAGCGCAGCCATTTTCCGCCATGTGAGCGTCTCGCCAAGCAGCCAGCGGGCAAACAAAACGACAAACGCCGGCGTCGAGGCGGTGATGAGGGAAGCGGTATGGGCGTTCGACCATTTTGTGCCGACAAACTGCAACGAAATGGAAACGACATAGCCGATGATTCCGATTGCGATGACCATCCCCCAGTCGCGCCCGCTCTTTGGCGGGCGCTCCCGTTTCGCCGCGGCGATGGCACCAAGCACAATCAAGGCGACGGCGTAGCGCAGCCAGACAAGCGTAAACGGCGGAATGTAGTCCAACACGTATTTGCTCACGACGTACATCCCGCCCCAAATGCTGGCAGCAAGCGATAAATACAAGGAAGCAAGAACAGGTTGTTTCATGGCATCGATCCCCTTTGCGTTCTTCTTTCTGCTGCTGACTCCAAAAGCAAAGCCGTTATTTTCAGAGCTAACAGCCAAACAAGACGGTGCTCGATCAGCTAGACGTCGCTTTCTTCCGGAGGAAACACAGGGGCGAGCGGAACCGTCAAATCCGGTTGCCAAAACGAAACCAGCTCATCGCTTGGCCCGAAAACCGCTCGCTGCTCGAATCGTCCATCTTGCCAGCTGAGCACTTCGATCGTTCGATTGCTGGGGTCTACCATCCAATATTCATGCACCCCATATTTTTCGTATAAATAGTATTTCTGGTTTCGATCGCGCAGGGCGGTGCTTGGCGACAGCACTTCCACAACGAGATCGGGAGCCCCTTTCATTCGCCGATTCCCGATTTGCTCAACCCGACAAACGACTGATAAATCCGGCTGAACAACCGTTTTCGCCATCCGTTCCGGCTCTTCAGGATCAAGCTGAACATTAAACGGGGCAAGAATAACATGACAGCCGCGCGTCTGAAAATACGAAGCCAATGCAAGGTGCAGTTGTCCGACCACATACTGGTGCTCAAACGACGGAGACGCCAATAAATAGGGAACGCCATCGATCAGTTCCCAATTTCCTTCCCAATGTTCAATGTCGTGATACGTGTAAAACGGCTTCTCCTTCTGCACTGCGCTTCCCCTTTCACTTGCTTTTCTTTCATCTTATCACATCGCTCCAGTTCCGTCCCATATTTTTATTTTCTCGTCATGACAGAAAAAACAGCGGCCGCCACCGCTGTCGAGTGTGTGTCACACAAATGTTTTTTCGCACGTTGCCCTTACTCCCGCTTGATGATCGTCGCCGTCGCCATTCCGTGGCCGATGCAAATCGTCAATAGCCCATAGCGGCCGCCGCGCCGTTCCAGTTCATGAACGAGCGATGTCATGAGCTTCGCACCAGTGGCGCCGAGCGGATGGCCAAGCGCAATGGCGCCGCCGTTGACATTCACCTTCTCAAGCGGAGCGCCGATTTCCTTTTGCCAAGCGAGCACGACCGGGGCGAACGCTTCATTGATTTCAATAAGGTCGATATCGTCGATCGTGAGGCCGGCTTTTTTCAATACTTGCCTCGTCGCCGGGATGACGCCATCGAGCATATACGTCGGGTCGGAGCCGACGACCGTCTGCGCGACGATGCGCGCTTTCGGCGTGAGCCCAAGCCGCCTCGCCGCCTCCCGCTCCATCAGCAAAACAGCGGCCGCCCCGTCGCTCATTTGGCTCGCATTGCCGGCAGTGATGACGCCGTCTTCTTGAAACACCGGCTTGAGCGCGGCGAGCGCTTCCGGCGACGTATCGGCCCGCGGCCCTTCGTCATCGGCGACGAGAATCTCGCGGCCGTCGCGGTCCAGCCCTTTCACCGGGACGATTTCGGCGCGAAACTTCCCTTCGCGCAACGCCGCCAAGGCACGCTGATGGCTTTCGTACGCGTAGGCGTCGAGCTCCGCGCGCGTCAGGCCGTATTTTTTGGCGATCCGCTCAGCCGAGACGCCTTGGTGGATGAATTCGTATTTTTCATGCAGCGACGGCGGAATCGTCCGTTCGTTGCCATCGCTTAAAATCGGCACTTTCGTCATGCTCTCGACTCCGGCGGCGATCGTAACATCCATATCGCCGGAGCGGATTTCCTGGGCGGCGAAATGAATCGCCTGCTGCCCCGAGCCGCACATCCGGTTGATTTGCACGGCCGGCACTTCGACCGGAAAGCCGGCTTCGAGCGCCGCGAGCCGGCCGATGTTGTATCCTTGTTCGGCGATCGGCGTCACGCAGCCCATGACGATGTCTTCAACCATCCGCTTTTCAATGCCCGCCCGGCGCACGACTTCATCGAGCACGGCCGCAGCGAGATGCACCGGATGAACATCGCGGAAAACGCCGTTGCGCTTGCCGACCGGCGTCCTGACCGCTTCGACAATGACTGCTTCACGCACCATTTTCTCCCCCTTGTTGTTTTTCCCGCCATCGCCGCCGTTTGCGCGATGCCGCTTCCCATCACCCCGGCGCCGATGACCGCAATGGTGTCTGCCACGGTGTCCGCCTCCTTTACTCCGTTGCCGCGTCGGCATAGCGCGCCGCCATCTCATCGCGCAGCTTCCGCTTTAAAAACTTGCCGACGCTCGTTTTCGGAATTTCATCGAGAAACACAATGTCATCCGGCAGCCACCATTTCGTAAATTGCGGGCGCAAAAAGTCGTACAGCTCTTCCTTCGTCACACTTTTGCCTTCTTTCAGCACGACGCAGGCAATCGGGCGCTCTTGCCATTTCGGATGCGGCACAGCGACGACCGCCGCTTCGAACACCGCCTCATGGGCCATGAGCGCATTCTCCAAATCGACCGATGAAATCCATTCGCCGCCGCTTTTAATGACATCTTTCGTCCGGTCGACGATTTTCACAAACCCTTCTTCGTCGATGGTGACGACATCGCCGGTATGGAGCCAGCCGTCGCGGAACGAGTCTTTCGTGCGCTCATCGTTGTAATATTCGGCGGCGATCCACGGCCCGCGCAGGCAAAGCTCGCCCATTTCCTGGCCGTCCCAACGGACTGGGCCGTTTTGGCCGATCACTTTCATCTCAAGCCCTGGCGCAAGCAACCCTTGTTTGGCGCGAATATCCAGTTTCTCCTCGTACGACAGCCCGTCTTGATAGCTTTTCGGGCGCGAGACGAGCACCAGCGGACTCGTCTCCGTCATGCCGTACGCGTGAATGAACGGAATGCCGTATTTTTCTTCAAACGCGCGGATGATCCCTTTCGGCGCGGCTGAACCGCCGCAAATGACGCGCGTTAAGCTGCTGACATCGTAGTTTCCTTTCTCCAATTCTTGCAAAAGCCCAAGCCAAATCGTCGGCACGCCGGCGGTGATCGTCACCCGTTCGGCGTCAATGAGCTCGGCAAGCACTTTCGGCGTAAACGCCGGCCCCGGCATGACGATCGTCGAACCGAACCACGTGGCGGCAAACGGCAGCCCCCAGGCGTTGACATGGAACATCGGTACGACCGGCATGATGACGTCGCGTTCGCACAGCCCTTGCGTATCAGCCAGCCCGAGCACCATCGCATGCAGAACGGTGCTGCGGTGCGTATAGACGACCCCTTTCGGATTACCCGTTGTCGCCGACGTATAGCACATACCGGCCGGTTGGTATTCATCGAGATCTTTTAAAAACGGGAATGTTGGATCGCCGTCCGCGAGCAGCTTCTCGTAATGGTACACCGGCGACAGCGTCGTGTCCGGCAGCTCATCCTTATCAGTCATGATAATGAAAGCGCGCACGTTCGGGATCTCGTCTTTCACCGCTTCAATCGCCGGCAGCAAATCGTCATCAATCAGCAGGACGCGGTCATCGGCATGATTGATGATGTACGCGATATGCTGCGCGGAGAGGCGGATGTTGATCGTATGGAGCACCGCTCCAATGCCGGGAATGGCAAAATACGCTTCCAAATGGCGGTGATGGTTCCACGCGAACGTGCCGACGCGGTCGCCGACCTCGACGCCGAGCTGTTTCAATACGCTTGACAACCGCCGCGTCCGCTCGCCGATCTCCTTGTATGTATGGCGGACGACGCCTCCTTTCATGCGCGAAACGACTTGCTTTTTTGGGAAAAACAACTCCGCCCGCTCAAGCATCATGGAAATGTTTAACGGTGTTTTCATCATCGGTCATTCCTCCCCCTTTACCAAATGCGCATGTTCATTGACTTTAGGCGGCTCCCCGCCGCCCCATTGGCCGTCCGGCCCATGCGCCGCCGTCCACGCGCCATCCGGCCGCAGCCGGACGAGATGGCGGAGCCGGCCGTCAGCAAACAGCGTCTTCGCCTCACCCGTCTCCAGCACCGGGGCAAGGCAGGCGTCGACCGTCTCGGCGAACGCGATCCACTCATCCAATGTCTTTTCACGGAACAAGGCGACAAGCCCATCATATACCGCTTCTCCCGGCCGCGCCGGCGCCCATTGCGCCGCAATCCATTCCAGATGGCCGACCGCTTCGCAAAATTGCCGCCAAAAGTGCGGCTCGAGCGCCGCCAAACTCATGTAGCGGCCGTCTTTTGTCTCATACAGCTGGTAGCACACCACCTCCCCAGACAACTCAGAAAGACCGGTCTTCGGTCCGCCGCCGTGTTCAATGGCAAAGTGGCCGGCCATCATCGACGCCAAACCATCGACAAGCGAAACGTCTAAATGCGCGCCGGCCCCTGTTTTCTCACGGGCAAACAGCGCTGCCAAAATGCGTTCGGCCGCCGCCATGCCGCCGATAAAATCGGCCAGCGTCGCTTTCGGGTGAACCGGGCGGCCGCGTTCATCGGCGAGCTGCGCCAACAAGCCGGAGAGCGCCATGTAGTTTAAATCATGGCTTCCGAGCAGCGAGCGCCCGCTCTGTTGGCCAAAGCCGCTGATCGAGCAGTAAATGATCCGTTCGTTGTCGCGGCGCACGTCGTCGTAGCCGAGCCCAAGCCGCGCCATCACCCCGGGCCGGAAGCTTTCGATCAACACGTCGGCGCGGGCGGCGAGCCGCCGGGCTTGGTCTCGTCCTTCTTCCGTCTTTAAATTTAACGCAACGCTTTTTTTGCCGGCGTTGTAGGCGGCAAACAGCCGGCCCCCGGCGAACGGGCGCAGCCGGTCGCCGGACGGCGGCTCGATTTTGATAACGTCCGCCCCGAGCTGCGCAAGGCGCCAGCTCGCAAACGGACCGGGCAAGTAATGGGAAAAATCAAGTACAACAATGCCGTCCAGCACCGCGACCCCCTCTTTCTACAAGTCTAATTGCCGGGCGATGATCGTTTTCATCATCTCGTTCGTCCCGGCGTAGATGGCGCTGACCGGAATATCGCGATAGCGCCGGGCGATCTCGTACTCCTCCATATAGCCGTAGCCGCCGTGCAGCTGCATCGCCTCGGCGGCGACGCGTTTCGCCATCTCGGTGATCCACCATTTCGCCATCGACACTTCCGTGACGATCTGTTTTCCCGCTATATGCTCCTCGATGACACGGTCGACAAACGTGCGCCCGAGGGCGATTTCGGTCGCCATTTCGGCAAGGCGGAACTGAACGGTTTGAAACTCGCTCACCCGCCTGCCGAATGCGGACCGCTGTTTCACGTATTGTTTGGTCAAGGAGAACATCACTTCCGCTGCCGTTTGGGCGGCGATGGCGACGACCAACCGCTCTTGCTGGAGCTTTTCCATCAAGTAGTAAAATCCTTTTCCTTCCTCGCCAAGCAAGTTATGTGCCGGCACTTTCGCATCCTGGAAAAACAGCTCGGCGGTATCTTGAGCGTGCAGCCCGACTTTTTCAAGTTTCCGGCCGCGCGTAAACCCCGGTGTGTCGCGCTCGACGACAAGTAAGCTGATGCCGCGGTGCGGCGGTTTCGTGTGCGGGTCGGTTTTGCAGGCGACAACGATCAAGTCGGCATGAATGCCGTTCGTGATAAACGTTTTTTGCCCGTTGACGATGTAATAATCGCCCTCTTTAATGGCCGTCGTTGAAATGTTCGCCAAATCCGAACCGGCGCCCGGCTCAGTCATGGCGATCGCCGTAATGAGCTCGCCGCTGACGCATTTCGGCAGCCATTTTTGTTTTTGCTCCTCCGTTCCGTACGATGCGATATACGGCGTGACAATGTCGTTGTGCAAGCCGATGCCGACGAGGCTCGATCCAACTTTTTCTAGTTCTTCATTGATGACAACCGAATAGGCAAAATCGGCGTTTAGCCCCCCATACGCTTCATCGACCCACGGGCAAAGAAAGCCGTTCTCGCCCATCTTCGCCCAAAACGAACGCGGAATGATGCCGCGCTTCTCCCAATCGTTATAATGCGGGTACGCTTCTTTTTCCAAAAACTTGCGAAACGCCGCGCGGAACATATGGTGCTCCTCACGCAAATAGCGAGCCGTCACCCGTTCATCCCTCTCTTCTGTTCGGTCACTTTTTCTCTGTTCCGCCCGTCGCCTGTTTTTTCAGCTGTTCGCGCAGCAAAAACTTTTGAATTTTGCCGCTCGCGTTGCGCGGCAAGGCGTCAACGAAATAGTAGGCGCGCGGCCGCTTATAGGGAGCGAGGCGGTCGCTCGTCTTGCAAAACTGCTCGAGCTCATCGGCGGTGAGGCTGATGTCCTTTTTGACGACAAACGCAACGACCTTTTCGCCCCACAGCTCGTCCGGCTCGCCGAGCACGGCGGCATCAAGCACTTTCGGATGTTCGTACAACACGTCCTCGACTTCGCGCGGATAGACGTTTTCCCCGCCGCTGATCACCATGTCATCGACACGGTCGGCGACATACAAGTAGCCGTCTTCATCAAGGTAGCCGAGATCACCCGAATGATACCAGCCTTTGTACAGCGCTTTTTCCGTCGCTTCCTCGCGCTTGTAGTAGCCGGCCATCATGCACGGCCCGCGCATCACAATTTCGCCGACTTCATATGGCGGCAGCACCTCGTCCGGGTCGGACGGCCCGTCCTCACGCGCACGGACGACGCGGATTTCATGGTTCAGGCAGGCGCGCCCAGCGGAACCCGGTTTCTTGAGCTGCTCATCTTCAAGCAAAAACGTCACCGCCGGTCCCATTTCCGTCATGCCGTACGCTTGCACGAGCCCGATGCCAAGCCGCTCTTGGCATTGTCTGACAAGCGCCGGGGCCATCGGAGCGGCGCCGTACAAGCCAAGACGGAGCGACGACAAGTCGTAATCGCTTACATTTTCCTGAAGGATCATGTTCCACATCGTCGGGGCGCCGAATAAAACCGTAATCCGCTCCCGCTCAATCGTTTCGAGCACGAGCCTGGCATCAAAATGGTGCAAAATGACGCTCGCCGCTCCGGCGTGCACGCGCGGCAGCAAGCAGCAATGCAGCTCGGCGCAATGGAACAGAGGCGCTGCCGCCAGTCCGCGGTCCGTCTCGCGGATGCGCATCACCCCATGGCAAAGGACGCTTTGCTCGATCATGTCGCGGTGACGGTGCATCACTCCTTTTGGACGTCCCGTTGTGCCGCTTGTATACATAATGGCGTACAAATCACCCTCTTCCACCCGAACGGACGGCGCTTCCTCCCGGGCCCGCTCCGCCTGTTCATGGGCGCTTTTGGCAAACGGCGGCGGATCGCGATCGATCGACCAAAAGGCGATGTGCGGAAAACGATCATGAATCGCGGCCAGCTCCCGCTCAACCGCCCGTTCAAACAGGACGATTTTCGGCTCGGCGTCCGTCAAAATATAGGCGATTTCTTCCGCTTTCAACCGGAAGTTGATCGGATTGAACACGGCGCCGATTTTGGCGCAGGCAAACAGCGCGGTGGCCAATTCAAGCGTGTTGTACAAAACGGTGGAGACGCGGTCGCCTTTGCGCACGCCGGCTTCCTGAAACGCATTCGCCCACCGGTTGACCTCCCGCTCCCATTCGGCGTACGTATAGCGGCGCCCGGTCGCCACTTCGACAACCGCTTCCCGGTCCGGAAACTTTCGCACTGTTTGGGAAAACATCTCTCCAATCGTCACGTACAAACGCCTTCTCCCCCTTTTTCGTGTCTCGACAGAGGGCGGGCGGATCCCATAGACAGACAATTCAAATAATTTAGTGCATATGCCCCCGTTGTTTATGTATTCGCTCTTTTGGCCGGCATTCCTCTTTTTACGGCACAAAAAAAACGAAAAGGAGACCCCTTTCGTTTTACGCATGGAAGACGAAATCGCGGTCGCGGATCGTCATCAGCTCTTTTTTGTCATAGCGCCCTTCGTGCAGAAGACGGACCGCCTGCTTGCGGATCGCTTTTTCGATCAAATTGCGCACATAGCGGCCGTTGCTGAATTTGAGGCGTCCGGCGGTCTCAAGCGTCCCCTCGAGGTGGACGTACAGTTTCCGCTCGGCTTCCGGCGTCATGTCGTATTCGCGCTCACGCAGCATTTGTTTGGCGATTTGCACGAGCTCTTCGACGGTATAGTCCGGAAACTCGATCGTCAGCGGAAAGCGCGACGGCAACCCTGGGTTCAACGATAAAAAATAGTCCATTTCTTTCGGATAGCCGGCTAAAATGACGACCAAATCGTCGCAATAGTCTTCCATTCCTTTCACAAGCGTATCGATCGCTTCCTTGCCAAAGTCTTTTTCCCCGCCGCGGGCGAGCGAATACGCCTCATCGATAAACAAAATGCCGCCGCGTGCTTTTTTGATCAAATCGCGCGTTTTGCTCGCCGTATGCCCGATATATTCCCCCACCAAATCGGCCCGCTCAGCCTCAATAAAGTGTCCTTTCGACAGGACGTTCATCTCAAAAAACAGTTTGCCGAGCAGGCGCGCCACCGTCGTTTTTCCCGTGCCGGGATTGCCTTTAAAAATCATATGGAGCGCCTGGCGGTTCGCTTTTAAGCCGTTTTCTTTGCGCATCCGGTTAATGTACAACCAGGCGTAAATTTCCTTGACAATTTTTTTGACATGATCGAGCCCGATCAATTGGTCAAGTTCTTTCTGGATGTTGCGAAGCGCCTGATGCTCTTCGCCGTCGAGCCAATCGTTCCGCTCGTCTTTTACTAAATGGTTGACCGTTTTCGAATTGAGCACAATATTAATTTGCCCTTTCGCCTTGTTCATCGTCAATTCCGACAAAGGGCGTCACCTCGCTTCCCGTTTTCTGCCATCCGCACACGTTCCGCATTCGCTGCCGGCGCCTCGCGCTTTTGCTATTAGTATACGTACGCCGCCGCCGATCCGTGACAATCGCCCAAGCGAACAACCGGCCGGTCGCAGCGGGAAAAGTTTGTATATTTTTATTCAAAAAAACAGCCGTTTACGCATTCAAATTGAAAAAGCCGCTCAGATCAACGGAACAGCGGAACGGGAACAAGGTGCAGACCGACGGGCATCGAAAAAGACGCCCCCCATTAGGAAAGGCGTCTTCTCTCGGCGGCGTATGTACCGTCGGCATTACTGGTGCTCGGTTTCAAACTGGATGTTCCGCTCCGGCGCAAACGTTGAAATGGCGTGTTTGTAGATGAGCTGTTGTTTTCCTTGCACTTCCAAAAGCACGGTGAAATTGTCAAATCCTTTAATATACCCGCGCAGCTGGAAGCCGTTCAATAAGAAAACCGTGACTTGGATGCTTTCTTTGCGCAGCTGGTTTAAAAACTGGTCTTGAATGTTGATCGTCGTTTTCATGGAACGTCCTCCTCTTTTCTCTCTAAAGATATGGTTTATATATTCGCTTCGAGTCGAAGCTTTCCTGCTATGTAGCGAAAAATTTCCTCCACTCTAGCGGTGAACATCTTGGCGTCCGTCATGTCAAACCATTCGACCGGCATTTGGTTGCGAAACCATGTCAGCTGTCGCTTCGCATAACGGCGTGAATTTTGCTTCAGCTGCTCGACCGCTTCCTCCAGGGAGACGCGGCCGTCAAAATAATCGTACAGCTCTTTGTAGCCAATCGCCTGCACCGCCTGGCAATCGCGAAAGCCGCGGTCGTAAAGCGCTCTCGCCTCGTCCACCAACCCTTCGGCAATCATTTGATCGACCCGCTCGTTGATCCGCCGGTAAAGCACGCTCCGCTCCGCCGTCAGCCCAATGATGGCCGCTTCATACAACAGCTGTTTTTGTTGGCCTCGCTGCCATTCGCTGAACGGTTTTCCGGTCGAGTGATACACCTCCAAGGCGCGGATGACGCGGCGGACGTTACGCGGGTGAATGCGCGCCGCACTTTCCGGATCAACCGCCTCAAGCTGCCGATGGAGCGCTTCGACCCCTTGTTCAGCCGCCAGCTGCCGAAGAGCCCGCCGGTACGCTTCGTCGGAAGGAGCGTCGGAAAACTGGTAGTCGTAAATGGCCGCCTGAATGTACAGCCCGGTGCCGCCGACGATGATCGGCAGCCGGCCGCGCGCGGAAATGTCGGCGATGAGGGCGCGGCAAAGCCGCTGAAATTCAACGACGGAAAACGGTTCACACGGCTCTTTAATGTCAAGCAAATGGTGCGGAATCCCGTCCATTTCATCCGGCTTTACTTTCGCGGTGCCGATGTCCATTCCTTTGTAAATTTGCATCGAATCGCCGCTGATGATCTCCCCGCCCAGCTTTTTCGCCAAGGCGATGCCGAGCCTCGTTTTGCCGACCGCCGTCGGCCCGACAATGACAACGACTTTTTCTGCCATGGTGCGCCACTGCTTTCTATTGCTGAACTCATATCAACCACCATTATACATAAAAACGGCAACGCATGAAACAATTTCTTTCCTACGTTTTCGCCATCTGTCTGCCGTTTTATACATCACAGCACGAAAAATTGCCATTCTTTCCGTTGCCGCGCCGAACGCCAAAAAAGTGAACGCCGCAAAAGGCTTTCACCGTCCGCTAGGCCTCTTTTGCTTTTCCGCCCTTTTTCTTGGCGCTGACTCTTTTAACATAAATCAGCCAGAAGTCCCCCACCTCTACAGGTGGGGGATGAATGGCGTTCGGTTTTTCTGTTTTTCTCTTTCTTCTTTGGATGGCAATAGAATACAATAAACATAGGAGGTGAAACCATGTATCGAACGCTGAAAACCCGTTTTCGGGCAAAGAAAGAAGTTATCCAAAAACTATTTGAATGCAATCGTATCTCCGCAGAAGTTTGGAACGAATGCCTTCGTTTGGCAAAAGAACATCATTTGGAAACAGGAAAATGGATAACCAAAACGGAACTGCAAAAAGCAACAAAAGGTCGTTTTTCTATCCACAGCCAAAGCATCCAGGCGGTTGTGCATAAATATATCTTTGCCCGTGATGGGGCAAAAGAAGCACGGAAAAAAGGAGAAAAAATCAAATATCCATACAAAAAGAAAAAACATTTCAACACGAAATGGGCAAAAGATGGGTTTGTTTTGCATGAAGACGGAACGTTGGAACTGTCGCTAGGAATTTGGAATCGAAAACGACAATCTCCTTTGGTGGTGAAAATCGACAAAGAGAAACTTCCAAACGGAAAAGTCAAAGAAATCGAGTTGGTCTATGACCGTGGTTTGTGGCTTTGTTTATCGTATGAAGATGGGAAAAAACCAAAAGAAAATCCATGTAAAAACCGTGTTGCTATTGACCCAGGGGAAATTCACACCATCGCAGCCATTTGTGAAAATGGGGAAAGCCTCATTATCACGGGAAGAAAAATAAGAAGCATTCATCGGTTGAGAAACAAGAAATTAAAAGAACTGCAAAAACTCATGAGCAGATGCAAAAAAGGCTCCAAACAATGGAAAAAGTACAATCGGGCGAAACAATATGTACTTTCGAAATCAGAGGCACAACTAAAGGATGCACTGCACAAAACCACGAGACAATTTGTTCGTTGGTGTTTGGAAAACCAAGTGAAAGAAGTCGTCATTGGAGATATCGAAGGAATCCAACGGAATACGAAAAAGAAACGAAACAAAAAGACCAATCAGAAATTATCCAATTGGTCGTTTGGAAAATTATTTGATTATCTCAAATACAAATTGAATGCCGAAGGAATTCAAATCGAGAAAAAAGATGAAAGTTATACCTCGCAAACATGCCCTGTTTGCGGGAAGAAAAATAAATCTTCTTCTAGAAATTATACATGTCAATGCGGGTACAAACGACACCGTGATATCCATGGGGCAATGAATTTATTTGCCAAAGTATATTATGGTGAAATCCGCCCATTGGAATTTACGGTCAAACCGTTTACGTATCGACGGATTGCTTAGGTATGAAGTCGTAGATGGCGAGTTCCCGCCCTTGAGTATCATGGATACTCATGTTGCCTGTGGCTCCCAACGGGACGGGTGCCAGGTGTTGCCTGCAGATAGGCTGCCAACCAGCCTATCATGCATCCACCTCCGAAGGGGAAACAGGAAACCCCCACTTCGATAAGTGGGGGAGGTTCATCGTGTCGTTTATTCCGCACAAATGAGACCGCGCATAAACAATACCGAGGGCTGTTAAGGCTGGGATGGTGATGATCGTGTTATATCGGCGCCTTTTCCGCCACAAAACGGGCCGGCTGCCGCAGCAGCCGTCTCCATGGCCATCACAACGAAAACTTGCTGACAATCGACTGCAAATCGTCTGCCATTTTCGACAACGACGCGGCCGAAGCCGAAATTTCCTCCATCGACGCCAACTGTTCTTCGGTCGCCGCCGACACTTCCTGGGCGCCGGCGGACGTCGATTCGGCCACATCAGCGACAAGCCGGACAGAGCGGGCGATTTGCTCGGAAGAAGCGGCCATCTCGCTGACCGCCGACGATACGTCGCGAATTTGCACAGCGACTTCATCGGCGGCAGCATTCCTCCTTTGACCGACTTTATGTCGTCCCCTCCGGCTGCCAAGAGTTTCGGCCGGCTTCCGCTTCATCGCGGATAAAAAATGAGGTAATGAGCGCGATGATGCTGCCAATTAAACCAAATAAAAACAGGTGGCGAATGCCGGTCATAAAGGCCGACGCCTGCGCCAAAAACGCTCCCATCACCGTGACGCCGATCGCCGTGCCGATATTGCGGCAAAACATAAAAAAGGCAGTTGCAATCCCCTTTTCATGGGCATCAGCAAGCTGCTGCGAGCCGATAACGCCCACGGTTGACGTCAAGCCGAACGACAGCCCTTGCAAAAACATGATGAAAAAGACGTACCAAAACCCATGGCTTTCATTCAGCAAGGCGAGGAAAAGGCCGGAAGCGACAAGCAGCACGTTGCCGATGATCAGAAGCGGACGATAGCCATAGCGCAAAATCCACTTCCCCGCCGGCACGGCGGCGATCATCCAGCCGACCGAGGAGCCGAGCAAGGCGACGCCGCTGGCAAACACGGACAAGTGGGCGACATTTTGCAAAAAGAGCGGGATGTAGCTTGACGTCCCAAACAAGGCAACACAGCTGACAAAGCCATTAATGTTCATCCATTTGAGCGTCCGATGATGAACAAGCGACAGCGGCACAAGCGGAGATGGCTGCCGTTTTTCGAAATAATAAAAGACGACAAGCAACAACGCTCCGGCCGCACCGTACCACCATCGCCCCTGTTCAACGACCGTGACGAGCAAAAGCAAGCTGATCGCCGCCGCAAACAACAAAGCCCCCATATAATCAACCGCCGCCCGCTTCGGTTCATACACTTCTTTATACGGAAGCAGCGTCAAAAGCGAGAGCAAGCAAATCGGAATGTTGACATAAAAAACCCAGCGCCATGTCGCATACTCGACAAACAGCGAACCTAAAAGCGGCGCCAACACGGCAGAAAGTCCCCACATGGCCGTAAAAAACGCTTGGATTTTTCCGCGCTTTTCCACGGGGAACAAATCGCCGGCAATAATCGCCGGAAACGGCATCATAAATCCCGCCCCCACCCCTTGCAAGGCGCGGAACAAAACGAGCTGCACCATGTTTTGCGACAATCCGCAAAAAAGCGAGCCGATTAGAAATAAAATAATGCCAAAGCTGAATACTTTTTTGCGGCCGAATAAGTCCGACAGACGACCGGCAATCGGCGACAGGACAGTCGTCGTAATCATGTACGATGCAAACGTCCACGCATACAGGGAAAATTCCCCAAGCTCTTCGGCGATGATCGGCATTGTCGTGTTCATGATGGTCGTATCCATGGACGCGACGAGCATCGCCAGCACGATGCTGACCATGACCGACAGGCGGCTGCTCATACAAATAACCTCCTTTTTTGGTAAACTACAAGTATTTTATTTTACACGATAAAAAATCATGGCACAAAATGATATGCGTCAAAAATTTGGATCGTTTGTATTCATTGTCGAATTTTGTTACCCTAAAAGTGCAAAGCCCCAAAACCGCTAACACGATCCTCATGAGATTATTGTACAAATAAGGAGTAGAAACAGCTCTGTTTTTTACATTCGAACATTTCCCATTCGCTCCATTGCTCTCGGGAATTGCCATTTTGCTCATTTGCACATTTTTCGTCACATCGGCAGACTCAGCAACGTTTGTGCTCGGCATGCAAACCACTAAGGGCAGTTTAAACCCGCCAAATTCGGTCAAGTTCGTCTGGGGCATCATTCAATCGGCAGCTGCGGCGATCTTGCTGTGGACTGGCGGTCTGCAAGCGTTGCAAACCGCTTCGATCATCGCTGCATTCCCGTTTGCGATCATCATGATTTTGATCGTTCTGTCCCTTATCCGTTCATTTCAGGAGGAAGTGACGCGAAAAGCGAAAAAACCCATCCAATAATGACCAAAGGTGTCCCTCAAGCAACGGGACACCTTTTCTTATTATAGGATGTACGAAATGATTGACAGGCCTTATGATTCCCTTGGTTGTGACGATCAGCAGCTGAAGCAACATCTTTGCACGGGATGCATAAAAAAAAGGCTGCCCGCCAAAGCCACAAATGTGCTTTATGCGAGCAGCCTTCCGCCGCATTCGGTTATGTTTAAGCCGACGTCCATACGCATCCCGTTAGTTAAGCACCCGAACCGCTTTTACATACCGCGTTTTCCAATAGGATGACGTCAGCGACGAATACGTGACACCGCGCGAAACGGTGGCGTTGATCATTTGCCCGTTGCCAGCATAAATGCCGACGTGGTTGATTGTGCCGTTCGAATCGGTATCAAAAAAGACGAGATCGCCTTTTTGCAACTGGCCAAACGACACCGTTCTTCCCGCTTGCGCCTGAGCGATGGATGTGCGCGGCAGCGAAATGCCGGCTTCGCCAAAAACGCGCATCGTAAACGATGAGCAGTCAAACACATCGGTGCGCGACGGGCTTGCTCCATACAAATAGCGCGCCCCTAAATATTTTTCCGCAATATCGATGATTCGGTCGGCAAGCGATGCGGAGGACTCAGCGGCAGCCGAGTTGGCGGCCGACACCTGCTGCTTGGCCTCCCGGACATCAGCCGTTCCGCCCGCCACTTTAATGGCTTGGCCAATGCGAATAATGTTCGGGTTTGTAATTTGTGGATTCAGTGCCAATAGACGGTCGACCGTCGTTTGAAACTTGTTCGCAATCCCAAGCAGCGTATCCCCCGCCTGCACGATATACCGGCCGCTTGTCGGCACGGCTGCCGGCTGCACATTGTATGTATTGGAACGTTCCTGTCCCCCTGCTACTTGCAACTTCTGCCCGACGCGGATGAAATCGGGATCCGCAATGCTTGGGTTCAACTTGAGCAACGTGTCAACCGTTGTTCCAAACTTGCGGGCAATTCCGCTCAACGTATCGCCGGGCTGAACGGTGTATGTATTTGCAACTGCTTGTTCACTTTCGCCTTGCTCATTGACTTGCAGCACCTGTCCTGGAAAAATAAGATCGGACGTCAAGTTGTTTTGCTGCTTCAATGCGCTGACGGTTGTGTCATACTGCCTCGCAATCTCCCAAAGCGTATCGCCTTTTTGCACCGTATAGCTCGCCGCCGATGCCGCGTGGCCGGCCAACAAGGAACCGATCAACGTGCTTGTCAATATAACCGTTTTTTTCATGCTGCATCCCCCTATGACGTCGATGTATCCATCTTTATGTATCCATGTTTATACAAAATTCGCTATCACTCTACAAAATTCACCACGTATTCCTACACAGTAACTATTCACCCCAGTGCTAGTGTATAAAAAAGCCCAGCACAAATAGGGCATTTCGGTCATAGAAAATGCCCTAGGTAGCGGAAAGAACTCGATCGATCGTTTCGCCTGCCAACAGAAGACATAACGAATCCCACACGTTTTTTTCGTGTTTCGTCAGTGTGGAAACGATGCTTCTTGCGATGCAAAACGACTGCGCGAATGTTTCTTCGCGAAACGTACCCGAAATGTTCTCTTTGACTTTGACCATGCGAAGATCGCGTTCGGCTTGGTTGTTGTCAAAGGGAACATGTACTTCACGTAAGAAACGCAGCGCTTCTTCCTTTCGTTTTTGAAGGCGTCGAACAAAAGCGAGTGCTTTTTTCGGAAGAGGCGTCATCGTTTCTAATCGGTGTTGTGCTCTTTCTAGGATGCGATCATACACTCGTTCCCACCGTCTCGCTTCTTCTTCGGAAAGTGCACCGTGATGGGCTTCGACGGCTTGCTTGGCGGCTAACAGAAACGTGGTCATGCGCATCGCCCACGTATGCCCTTGTTCGATGAATCCTTTTAACTCACGCAAATGATGGGCGTGACAAAGGGCATGGGTGGCATGTGTGTATTTCGGATATGTACCGAACGCATCGTGCATCATCGTCCCTTCATATCGGGGAAGAATCCCGATATCATCGGTCGCTTTTTTTCCACGAGAAGCGTGAGGAGCCAAGTATGTATATCTCGATGTACACGCGACATGCACCCATGCGAGTTTCCCATTGATGCGCAAACTCGTTTCATCGACATGCAGGATGTTGGATTCAAGTAAGGCGTCTTCGATGATGTCCATATTTGATTCCAGCGCTTCGCGTCCTCGTTTCACCATATTGGCAAGGGTTCCTGTACTAATCGAGTGTTGATATAACGCTTCGATTGTATCACTTAAACGCTTGTACGGGATCAATTGGATATGATGTAAATAAACAACGAGCGCCGTGAGCCGTGGACCGTATTGCACATGATTCGTGACATGGGATGGGAATTCGGCTTGTTGCACGCATCGACAATGTGGACACGATTTCACTTCACGTTCATGTTGTGTCACCTCGATCGCCACACGAGGGACATCAAACACTTGACGGATATCGACTTTGAACGGTTTGACTTCACACAAAGAAGCTCCACATCCTTGACACGTATGCACACGGTGGACGACACGATGATGTGGATGTTCCACTTGACGGAGCGTCTTCCCCTCATGTCCCTCTTGCCCACCAGGCTTTTTGCCAGACGGCTCGCGGGAGGAACGCTTTTTCTCAAAACGGTCAGAAGATGGGGGCAAATGGCTATTGGAGCTGTTTTTTTTCGTGCGTGCTTCCAGCTCTTGAACACGGTACTTCAGTTGTTCATTTTCTTTGCGTAGTTGTTTGTTTTCGTGACGCAAATGTTCATTTTCTTGAATGAGTTGATGAATGAGCTGTTTTTGTTGTTGAACTTTGCCGATTAAGCTCTCAACTGTAAATACAGCTTGTTGTACCGTCAACATGCGATTCACCTCCTTGTCTATCAGTATTCACATCATAGACAAGGAAAGAAGAAAATATTCAGCTCACTTTATGATGTGGCTGAATAGTTACCCTACACATGAGCCATTATAGTAAAATCAAAGCAATCCGTCTGTAACAGAAAGAATAAAAGTAGATTACAAAACGATTACAAAAAGCGCCCCCTTTGTCGCACAAAGGGAGCGCTGTCTACATCACCCGTTTAAATAGTTTTTCAATCTCATATGTCGAAAAATGAACGATGATCGGCCGGCCGTGGGGACAAGTAAATGGGTCCGTCGTCTGCCGCAGCGCCTCAAGCAAAGCGAACAGTTCATCCTGGCGCAAATGTTGGTTTGCTTTAATGGCGCGCTTGCAGCTCATTAAAATGGCCGCCTTTTCTCGAAGCTGCTTTATATCGACTTGTTTCATTGCCAGCACTTGTTCAATCATTTCCTCAATGATTGCCTTTTCTTCGCCTTTCGGAAACCATGTCGGGTGAGAGCGGACGAGAAACGCCCGCGGGCCGAACGGCTCAAGAAACACGCCGCAGCGGGCGAGCTCGTCGCGGCAGGCGGCGATTCGCTCATATTCATCGGCCGGGTATTCGAACGTCAGCGGAACAAGCAATTCTTGCACTTCGTTCGTCACGTTCCCGAGTTTTTCCCGGAAATATTCATAATTGATCCGCTCTTGCGCCGCATGCTGATCGATCATGTACAGCCCATGTTCATTCTCAGCCAAAATATACGTGCCATGGAGCTGGCCGATCGGATAAAGCGGCGGAAGGCGGTCAACCGCCTGTTTTTTCTCGGCTCGCCCAGCATCCGGCAGGTGCGTCATCGCTCGTTTTTCCTCATCCTCATCAGCCAGCTTCGGCTCCGCAGCAGGAGCATCGTTGGCAGCGGCCGATTTTTTGCTCGAAACCATCCCAACCTCCGCTTCTTTCAAGACAGCGTGCGCATCAGCCTGAGCCGCTGCAGACGCCGGGGCAAGCGCTCCTTCGCTGGCTAGAGGGGTCGCTGTGGTCACATCCCTTGCCTCCCCGTCGGGCAGGGCGGTCGGTTCATGAACGCGATGGGCAAACGTCCAGGCCGCTTGCTCCGCTTTCGCTTTGACCGTTTTGCTGTCGGCCGATACGGACGGAATGAGCGTCCGTTCGCGGAATGCTTGGCGAACCGCGGCGGTGACCACGTCATTCAACTCGGCCTCTTTGCTGAAACGAACCTCAAGCTTCGCTGGATGGACGTTGACATCCACGAGCACCGGGTCCATGTCAATCGCGAGAAATACAATCGGGTAGCGGCCGATCGGCAACAGCGTATGATAGCCCGCCTCAATCGCCTTCACAAGCGGCATGTTGCGCACATAGCGGCCGTTGACGATGAGCGAGATGTAATTGCGCGAGGCGCGCGTCACTTCCGGCGGCGAAATGTAGCCGCGGATGGAGAAGTCAAGCGATTCCGCTTCGATAGGAATCAGCGATTTCGCCGTCTCCATGCCGTAAATGGCGGCGAGCACGTGCCGAACGTCGCCGCTGCCGTTTGTCGCCAGCAGCGTCTTGCCGTGATGGCGAAGCCGGAATGACACGTCCGGATGGGCCAGCGCCAGCCGGTTGACGACATCGGCTGCGTGGCCGAGCTCGGTATGGATCGTTTTCATATACTTGAGCCGCGCCGGGGTGTTGAAAAATAAGTTGGACACCGTAATCTCCGTTCCTTTGCGTCCGGCCGCCCGCTCACGGGAGACGAGCGCGCCTCCTTTTAACACGAGCTTCGTCCCCGGTCCGCGGCCTGTGCCGGTCGTCAGCTCGACTTCCGACACGGACGCGATGCTTGGCAGCGCCTCGCCGCGAAATCCGAGCGTGCGAATGCGAAACAAGTCATGTTCGTCGCGGATTTTGCTTGTCGCATGCCGCTCAAACGCAAGAAGGCAATCGTCTTCTTCCATGCCGTCGCCGTTGTCGATGATGCGGATTTTCGCCAGCCCCGCTTCTTCAAGGTCGATGTCAATCGCCGTGCTGTGGGCGTCGATGGCGTTTTCGACCAGCTCTTTCACCACGGAAGCGGGCCGCTCAACGACTTCGCCGGCGGCAATTTTGTTTGCCAGCTGATCATCGAGCTTGCGGATGCGTCCCATGCCCCCACCTCCACGTTACTTGACAAGCTTTTGCAGCTCGTACAGTTTGTTTAACGCCTCAAGCGGCGTCATCTCGAGCAAATTGATCTCTTTCAGCGCCGCGAGCGCCTTTTTCTCTTTGCTTGAAAGAGGCGGCTCCACAGGCGCCGGAGCAAGGTCAGGAAACATGCTCAGCTGCTCAAACGCCGCTTCCGTCAAAACACCCTCCCGCGCCGCGCCGGCTGACGGACGGGAGGCCTTCTCGTGCTCAACCTTGCTGCCGACGTCTAACGCTTCGTTCCCCTGAACAGCCAAACCCGCTTCCGCCAAAGCGCCATCGTCCATCCTGCCTGCGGCGGCTTCCTGTTTTCCCGCCTCTTTCTCCAGTTCCGCTAAAATGGCCCGCGCGCGTTCAATGAGCGAAGCCGGCAGCCCGGCCAGCTCGGCGACATGAATGCCGTAGCTTTTATCAGCCGGCCCGTCGGCGATTTGATGCAAAAAGACGACTTTGCCATTCTCCTCAACGGCGCGGGCATGGACGTTGCACAGCCGCCCAAGCGACTGTTCCAAGGCTGTCAATTCGTGATAGTGCGTACTAAACAGCGTTTTCGCACCGATATGGTCATGAATATACTCAATGATCGCTTGGGCGAGCGCCATGCCGTCGTATGTCGATGTGCCGCGCCCGATTTCATCAAATAAAATGAGGCTGTTTTGCGTCGCATGAGCGATGGCGCGGCGCGCTTCGAGCATCTCGACCATAAACGTGCTTTGCCCTGCCGACAGGTCGTCAGCGGCGCCGATTCGGGTGAACACTTGATCAAAAATCGGCAGCACCGCCCGCTCGGCCGGGACGAAGCAGCCGATTTGCGCCATGATGGCGGTGAGCGCCACTTGCCGCATGTATGTGCTTTTCCCGGCCATGTTCGGCCCAGTGATGAGCAATATTTCCCGCTCGCGGTTCATATAGCAGTCGTTCGGCACGTACGTTTGCGCGCCGAGCACCTTTTCGACAACCGGATGGCGGCCGCCTTCGATGGCCAAGACGCGCTCGGCGGAAAATTGCGGACGCACGTAGCGCCGCTCATCGCTCACCGTCGCCAGCGACTGAAGCGCATCAAGCTCGGCGATCGCTTTGGCGAGCCTCTGCAGGCGCGGAATGTATTGCTTCACTTGTTCGCGAATGGCGACAAACAGTTCATATTCTAACTCCATGCTTTTTTCTTCAGCCTCAAGAATGAGCGCCTCTTTTTCTTTCAGTTCAGCGGTAATGAAGCGCTCGGCGTTGGCGAGCGTCTGTTTCCGTTCATAGCGCCCTTCCGGAATGAGCGGAAGGTTGGGCTTGGTCACCTCAATGTAATAGCCAAACACGCGGTTGTAGCCGACTTTGAGCGATTTGATGCCGGTCGCCTCCCGCTCTTTCGCCTCCAGTTCGGCAATCCACGCCTTGCCGTTGCGGCTCGCATCGCGGTAGCGATCGAGCCGTTCGTCGTATCCATCCTTAATGATGTTTCCCTCTTTAACGGAAAGCGGCGGCTGTTCTTGGATGGCGCGCTCGAGCAAATCAGCCAGTTCTGCGCACGGGTCGAGGCGTTCGCACAGCTTGTCCGCTTCGGCGAGAGGCAAGCCGCTCACCGTCTCGCGAAGCGCCGGCACTTGCAGAAGCGATTTTTTCAACTGCACAAGATCGCGGGCGTTGGCGTTGCCGTACGAAACACGGCCGACAAGGCGCTCGATGTCATAGACGCTGCGCAGCCGGTCGCGCAATTCTTGCCGTTCAAAGTAGGACGTTTTCAGCGTCTCCACAAAATCGAGGCGCCGTTCAATTTCATTCCGGTTAATAAGCGGCCGGTCAAGCCATTGTTTCAAAAGGCGGCCGCCCATCGCCGTCACCGTTTCATCGAGCAGCCATAAGAGCGAGCCTTTCCGCCCTTTGGAGCGCACTGTTTCGACCAGCTCCAAGTGCAATTTCGAATATCGGTCCATTTTCATATATTGGTCGACTTGGTACAACTCAGCCGGCTGCAAATGATCAAGCTGCCGCTTCTGCGTGCGGACAAGGTAATGAAGCAGGCGGGCCACCGTCATCCGCAGCTTTTCCTGCGCTATATGGCCGGCTACAGCGCCCCACTCTTCCCGCATCGACGTTTCGTCTTCATACGAAACCGCCGGGCCGTACCGCTCCTTCAGCTCGTGCACCCATTCGTCCGCGCTGTCTGAGCCAATGACGACTTCCCGCGCCCCGATGGCGTGCAGCTCGTTGGCCGTCTCTTCCCATGAAGAAAGAAGTGTGAGCCGAACTTCGCCGGTCGACAAATCGGCGTAAGCCAGCCCGTATGTACCGTCGGCAAATGGAGTCAAGGCCGCCAAATAATGGTTTTCGTTCTCGGCCAGCCCTTTGCCTTCCATGAGCGTCCCAGGGGTGATGAGCTGAACGACTTCGCGGCGCACGACGCCTTTGGCCGTTTTCGGGTCTTCGACTTGTTCGCAAATGGCCACTTTATACCCTTTTTCGACAAGCTGTTCAATATACCCTTGCGCTGAATGGTACGGCACGCCGCACATCGGCACCCGCTCGTCGCCGCCCCCGTCACGGCTCGTTAAGGTAATTTCCAGCTCTTGGGACGCCTTGATGGCGTCATCAAAAAACATTTCGTAAAAATCACCGAGCCGGAAAAATAAAAACGCATCTGGGTATTGCGCTTTAATATGCAAATATTGCTGGATCATCGGTGTGTACGATGGCATCGTTTCTCCCCAACCTTTTCGGCCCCGCCGGCCGTTGATTGCGCTACTATTATAACAAGCGGCAAAAGAAAAAACTAGGAAAGAAATTTCCTAGTTTTACTCTTCTTCGCCAAGCAGCAAATCCGGGCTTAAATCTTCTAATTCTTCATCCAAGTCCTCATCATCGCAAAAGTCATCGTCGTCCCCGCCGCATCCTTCTGGATTGATGACAACACACACTTTCGTCTCGCCAATCACTTCAGCGACAAACTCCCGTTCCACTTCGACGACGATTTTGTTGCCGTTCGGCGAAATGGTGCATTCCAAGCAGTTCGGCTGCTGGATGACGCGGACGATGACATCGGTGTCATCGCTGATTAAATGATCTTTGTCGCGATATTTTAATTTGACGACGTCCGTATACGACACCGTTTCGGTGACGACTTCGGTTTTTGTATTGTGGTTGTACGAATACCAGACGTTGATGTCATAATGGCCGTGAATTTCGACCGTTTTATCGCATTTTTTCGCTTCATAACGGTGGTTGATGATCCAGCAGCCAAGAATGCTTGACGGGCGGTTCGGCGCCGTCACCGTATGGGTCGATTGTGTAAACTTGCGGCCTTTGCCGACAACGGCTTTCGTAATAATTTCTCTGTATTCAGACATCGAACGGAACCCTCCTCAAATGAATCTTCATTTCATCCTATGCGCCATCTCCGCTAATGTGCACAGCAAATGAATCATTATTCCGTATAGTTCATTGTATGCAAGCGTTCCGTTCAATGTGCCTGCTTTTTCTCCGCCCGGCTGGCGGCTTCCGTTTTCGTCCATCAGCGCGGCCGTTTGATTTGTGCAGCTGCCGTCGGGCAAGCCGCGCGCCTCCCTTCGCCTCTCCGCGGCATCATGGTGATCATCGATAGGCCAAAGCGGCCATAAAAAAAGGGCCCCGTTCGTTTGGGACCCCCGTTTGCCATTGCTCCATGCGTCCAAACGGCGCCTTAATGGCAGCCGCCGTGCTTGTTGTAGCGAAGGGCAGCACCTGTTTCGCCGCGCAGCACATCGCCGCCCGTCGAAGCGAGAATTTCATCGGTCACCGTATTCGAAATCGTCGAGGCTACGAGCTGAAGCAAGTCGTTCACCTCAGCTTGCGACTGCTGGAACTCGCCCACGATCGGAATTTGTTCGAGCTGCTCGTAAATGGCGTCAATTTTGGCCTCGACCTGCTTGAGCGCCTCATGTTTGCCGTAGTGTTGCAAGTTGACAGCTTGTTTTTGCAGCGATTTTAGTTCGTTGATCAATGTGCGCACTTTTTCATTTTGGTGGATTTTTTCCTCCGCTCGTTTGAAAAAGTCGACTTCCTCGGTTTCGGCGATCATTTTCGCCAACTGCTTCGCCTGCGCCAGCACTTCATCCCGCGTATATTTCGCCATATCAGTTCACCTCGATCGCTTCATTCACGAATTCGCCCGTCAGCGTCCACGTCTTCGCTTCTGTAATGCGCACGTTGACCAATTGGCCAATGAGCGACTTCGGACCCGTAAAGTGGACGAGCTTGTTTTTGCGTGTGTAGCCGGCCAGCACGTCCGGGTTCGTTTTGCTTTCGCCTTCGACGAGCACTTCGACGACTTGGCCTTCGTATTGCTTCATTTTCTTGGCCGCGATTTCTTGAACAAGGTCGTTGAGCCGCTTGAGCCGCTCTTTTTTCACTTCCATCGGCACGTTGTCCTTCATGTTCGCCGCCGGCGTGCCTTCGCGCGGCGAGTAAATGAACGTATACGCTGAATCAAACTCCACTTCGCGGTAAAGCGACAGCGTTTCTTCAAACTGCTCGTCCGTCTCGTTCGGGAAGCCGACGATGATGTCCGTCGTCAACGCGACGTCCGGAATGGCGGCTTTAATTTTGCGGACGAGCTCCAAGTACTCCTCGCGCGTATATTTGCGGCCCATCATTTTTAAAATTTCTGTGCTGCCCGATTGCACCGGCAGATGGATATGCTCAACCAAGTTGCCGCGTTTGGCGAGCACTTCGATGAGCCGGTCGTCAAAGTCGCGCGGATGGCTCGTTGTGAAGCGGATGCGGGCAATGTCAATTTTGCGCAGCTCATCCATTAAATCGCCAAGGCCGTACTGGATGTCGGTGAAGTCTTTCCCGTAAGCGTTGACGTTTTGCCCAAGCAGCGTGATTTCTTTATAGCCTTGGGCGGCGAGCTGGCGCACTTCTTGGATGATGTCTTCCGGACGGCGGCTTCGCTCCTTGCCGCGCGTATACGGAACGATGCAATACGTGCAAAACTTGTCACAGCCGTACATAATATTGACCCATGCTTTAATGCGGCCTTTGCGCGCTTTCGGCAAGTTTTCGACAACGTCGCCTTCTTTCGACCACACCTCGACAACCATTTCTTTCGACATATATGCTTCATGCAAAATGTAAGGAAGTCGATGGATGTTGTGCGTGCCGAAAATCATATCAACATATTGGTATTGCTTTAAAATTTTGTTA
The DNA here is from genome assembly GCF_050994965.1 of Geobacillus lituanicus. Taxonomy (NCBI): domain Bacteria; kingdom Bacillati; phylum Bacillota; class Bacilli; order Caryophanales; family Anoxybacillaceae; genus Geobacillus; species Geobacillus lituanicus. Next base: position 1,562,771 of record NZ_CP194773.1, on the reverse strand, counting down.
ACGACCGCTTCTTCTTGCGACATACAGCCGCACACGCCAAGAAGCAAGTCCGGATTGGTCGTTTTGAGCGGCTTTAAGTAGCCGAGCTCGCCGAACACTTTGTTTTCCGCGTTTTCACGGATCGCGCACGTGTTGAGCAAAATGACGTTTGCCTCTTCCGGACGGTCGGTCGGCTCATAGCCGAGCGCCATGAAAATGCCGGCCATCACTTCCGTATCATGTTCGTTCATCTGGCAGCCGTATGTGCGGATGTAAAACTTCCGCCCGCGCCCCATGCCGCGGAACTCGTCCGGAATCGCAAAGTCTTTTACATATTGAACTTCCTCTTTGCCGCGCTTTTTCGCTTCTTTCAAATTCGGCGGCAAAAACACTTTCGTGAAATATTTCTCGTAGTCTTTCGTCGTTTTTTCCTTCAGCCGGTCCAAGGCGGATTTTCTGTCCGCTGGATGGCTTGCCGTCTCAATTTGCGCTGTTTGTTCCAACCGTTGTTTTTCGTTCATCGCAATCTCCTTTCCTCATTCGTAATAATGTAGATCGCAGGCGCTTTGTTGGCCGCCCGCCTTCCTCGCAAATTTCTTCCATCACACACTACCATAGTATAGCGTCAACCGTCATGAAACACAATGGGATTTATTCCGGATGTCCGGAACGCGTTATGATAACAAAAAACGCCCGATGAGGCAAGCCCTCATCGGGTGTGAATCACTTCCAATCTTTCTATATGTTACATAAACTCTGCTACAAGCTCGGCAAACTTTTCTTTGCTCAATTTCAAATCGGCTTCAGCAAGCGGTGTATCACGGTAGCCCGGGACGAGTTCTTGGTATGATTTTTGCTCTTTATTTTGGTAAATGAGCCCGGTGACAAGCCCGTCGTATTTCATCACCGTCTGCATCGCCATCGCCCGGTCGGACGGGTCGTACCCTTCAATGTCGCTCACTTTCACCAGCCGCTCTTTAAACCATTCGTACGTGTTGACTTTATTGTACGTGACGCACGGGCTGAAGACGTTAATGAGGGAAAATCCTTTATGTTTGATGCCTTCTTCAATTAAGCTTGTCAACTCTTTTAGGTCGCTTGAAAAGCTTTGCGCCACAAACGTCGCTCCGGCGCTTAACGCGATTTCAAGCGGCGACAACGCCGGCTCGATCGACCCTTGCGGCGTACTTTTCGTTTGAAACCCGGCGGCGCTGCGAGGCGATGTTTGGCCTTTTGTCAGCCCGTAAATTTGGTTGTCCATGACGATATACGTGATGTCAATGTTGCGGCGAATGGCATGAACCGTATGCCCCATGCCGATCGCAAACCCATCGCCGTCGCCGCCGGCGGCGATGACCGTCAAGTTGCGGTTCGCCATTTTCACCCCTTGGGCGAGCGGCAAGGCGCGGCCGTGCGTGCCGTGAAACCCATAGGAATGAATGTAGCCGGAAATGCGGCCGGAGCATCCGATCCCGGAAATGACCGCGAGTTCGTGCGGCTCCAAACCGAGGTTGGCGGCGGCGCGCTGAATGGCGGCCTGAACGGAAAAGTCGCCGCAGCCCGGACACCAGTTTGGCTTCACATCATTGCGGAAATCTTTAAAGGTGGCCATTGTGCTAACAACTCCTTGCATTTAGTATAGACATCGCCCGGCAAAAACGGATTGCCGTCAAATTTCAAGACGCTGGCGATTTTGTCCGCATGCCCGACATGCATTTTCAACAAGCTTGCCAATTGCCCGGTCGCGTTTTGCTCAACGACGACGACCCGCTTCGCTTTTTCGACAAGCGGCCGCACGTCGTCAACCGGGAACGGATGAAGCAGGCGGATGTGCGCATGGTTGACTTTAACACCGTCCTGCTCGAGGCGTTCGATCGCTTCCTCAATCGCTCCGCGCGTCGATAAAAAGCCAACAAGGAGCAAATCCGGTTCTTCGTGGCGGAGTTGTTTGTGCACCGGCGTCGGGAAGTGGATGTGCTCGAGTTTGCGCAGCCGCTTTTCCATTTGCGTCCGGCGGTTCGCTGCCGTTTCCGACGGGCGGCCCGTTTCGGCATGCTCGACCCCGGTGACGTGGTGGATGCCGTGTTTCGTTCCCGGCAGCACCCGCGGCGAAATGCCGTCCGGCGTCACCTCATATCGTTTGAAGTTGTCTTTGCCCGGAAGCGGCGGCAATTCCTCGCTGACGAGTTTGCCGCGGCGAATCTCGATCCGGTCGTAATCGAGCGGCTCGACCGTTTGTTTGCCGAGCGACAGCTGCAAATCCGACAAGAAAATGACCGGACACTGATATTCTTCAGCCAAGTTGAACGCTTCTGCCATGTCATAAAACGCTTCTTCGACCGTGCTTGGCGCCATGACGATTTTCGGGATTTCCCCGTGCGTGCCGTAAATCATCGCAAGCAAGTCCGATTGTTCTTGCTTCGTCGGCAAGCCGGTGCTCGGGCCGCCGCGCTGCGTGTCAACCACAACAAGCGGCGTTTCTGTCATTCCGGCTAAGCCGATCGCTTCAGCCATGAGCGACAGACCCGGACCAGCGGAAGCGGTGAACGCCCGGGCGCCGGCGTAGTTGGCGCCGATCGCCATCGTGCAGGCGGCGATTTCGTCTTCTGTTTGGATGACCGTGCCGCCGAGATCCGGAAGCTTTTTAATTAAATACTCCATAATTTCCGAGGCGGGGGTGATCGGATACGCCGCCATAAAGCGCGCCCCGCCGGCCAAGGCGCCCAAGGCGATCGCGTCGTTGCCGATCATGAACATCCGCTGTTTGCCGTCCGCTTTTGCCAGTTTCATAGGTTCGGCGCGCCCGCCCAACTGCTCTTTCATATATTCGGCTCCGGCGCGGATCGCTTCCATGTTTTTCTCGACGACTTGCGCCCCTTTGCGGCCAAACGTGTCCGCGACAACGCTTTCGAACACGGCCGGATCCAATCCGAGCACTGCACTCGTCGCGCCGATGGCAACCATGTTTTTCATGAGCGAGTTGCCAAGGCTTGTGGCGATATCAGTAAACGGAACGGCATAAAGGACGACCCCTTCCCGCTCCGGAATGACCGGATTGAACTTGGCGTCCGCCATGACGATGCCGCCGCTGTGCAGCTCGTGAAAGTTGAAGTCAATCGTCTCTTGGTCAAACGCCACCAAGATGTCCAAATCGTCTGCGACCGCCCGCACCGGCTTCGTGCTGACGCGGATTTTGTTGTTCGTATGACCCCCTTTGATGCGTGAAGAAAAATGGCGGTATCCATATAAGTAATATCCGAGGCGGTTCAGCGCGGTGGAAAAAATTTCTCCTGTACTTTCAATTCCTTCCCCTTGCTGGCCGCCCACCTTCCATGACAGCTGTTCGATCATGCATTACACCCCTTCATATTCACTCCAGCCTTTCGCTACTATTGTACCACTTTTCTGACAAGGAAACTATCATTTTGAACGCCTTTTTCAGCCGGCACCGCGGATGCCCTGTCTTCTATTTTAGGATACGCAGATCCGATACTCCGTGATATTCGTCACTCCGGTAAATGGGCGTAGAAGTTGCCGAATAAAAAGCGGGATGCTTGTTCGGCGGAGTAATGCTTGTACAACTCATTGACGAGCTGGTCGTATTGCTTCACCGTTTCAAGGCCGGAAACCGTTTCCGTAATGCCGTCAAAGTCGGAGCCGAACCCGACGTTGTTTTCCCCTCCGAGCGCACATACATGGTCAAGATGGCGAAGCACATCGGCGATCGTTGCTCTCCGTTTGTCCTTCGTTAAAAAGTACGGGACAAAATTGATGCCAATCATCCCGTCTTTTTCAATCAGCGCTTTCAGCTGCTCGTCCGTCAGATTGCGCGGATGCGGGCAGAGGCGATGGGCGTTCGAATGAGAAGCGATCGGAAAACAGGCTGTTTCGATCACATCCCAAAACGCTCTTTCCGACAAATGGGACACATCGACCCACCGCTTTGTTTCATTGAGCAGCTCGACGACTTGCCGGCCAAACGCGGTCAAGCCGGCGCCGCGCTTCTCCCACGCCCCGTCGGCGACGGCGTTTGGAAAGTTCCACGTCAGGCCGACAGAAGCGACGCCGAGGCGAAGAAGCGTCTTTAACTTGACAAGGTTGGCACCGATGGCGTCGCATCCTTCGAGCGTCAACATCGCGCCAATTTCCCCTTCTTTCAGTGCGGCGATATCCTGCTTCGTCCGCACAAACTTGACGGACGGGAACGCCTCGACGATGCGGGCAAAGAAAATGTCCACCATCTCCAATGCCGCTGTGAACCGGGCTTCTTCCGGCACGGTTTCCGGCACGTAAATGGCAAAACATTGCACTTTTATTCCCGCTTCCGCCATGCCAGAAAAGGTGACATGAAGCGGCGCCCCATCGTGAAACGACAACGACCGGTCTTGCCATAGCTTCATGAGCGCATCACAGTGGGCATCGAAAATCATTCATTTTCCCCCTTAAAAAAGCAAAAATAACCTGCCTGCCTTCTACAGCGAAGGCGCCAACAGGTTATATTTTACCATTGACTCATCATCGAGTTAACGAGGTTCGACGATTAATTTAATGGCGGTCCGCTCTTCTCCGTCAATAATAATATCGGTAAACGCCGGAATGCAAATCAAGTCCATGCCGCTTGGTGCCACAAACCCTCGTGCGATCGCTACTGCCTTAACGGCTTGGTTCAATGCACCTGCACCAATCGCCTGAATTTCCGCCGCGCCGCGCTCGCGCAGCACCCCGGCAAGTGCACCGGCTACAGAGTTCGGATTCGACTTTGCTGAAACTTTTAATATTTCCATTTCTAGCTCCTCCCTCGTCCCCTTGAAAAATGGATTACGGTAAAATGTCTTCACTGTAACTATATTCACTGTTTCGACAACTATTCCTGCTGAGGAGAAGCTTGTTTTTAAAATTTTTAAAAAAACGATTATTCAAAATATGGGTGGTCGTCATTAATGATCAACCGTTCAATGCCAAGCGCACGCCCGCTTTTTCCATCAACATCGACAAGCACCGCGTTCAGCTGGCTTCGTCCTTCCTTGACGCCGAACCGGACCGGCAGTCCGGTTAAAAATTTGCGCAGCACCGCGTCGCGGTCAACCCCTAAAATGCCGTCATACGGGCCGGTCATGCCGACATCGGTAATGTACGCCGTACCCTTCGGCAAAATGCGATTGTCCGCCGTCTGAACGTGCGTATGCGTGCCGATGACGGCCGACACGCGCCCATCCAAGTGCCAGCCCATCGCCTGTTTTTCGCTTGTCGCCTCAGCGTGAAAATCAACAATGATGACCGACGTGCGCGTCGAGGCAGCGGCAATCAATTCATCCGCTTTTTGAAACGGACAGTCAATCGCCGGCAAAAACGTCCGCCCTTGCAAGTTGATGACCGCCGCCTCCCCTTGCTCGGTCGGCACGTAGACGATGCCTTTTCCCGGTGTGCCGGGCGGATAGTTCGCCGGGCGGATGAGCGCCTTCGCCTGATCGATGAATTCAAAAATATCACGCTTGTCCCACGCATGGTTGCCTAATGTCACAACATGGGCTCCTTGGGCCAAAAACGCCCGGTAAATCGGCTCGGTGATCCCTTTCCCGCCGGCGGCGTTTTCACCGTTGATGATGACGATATCGGGACGGTGTTTTTCTTTTAATTTCGGCAAATAATGCTCGACCATTTTTTGCCCCGGCGAACCGACGACATCGCCGATAAATAAGATTCTCATGATCGATCCCTTTCTAATCAAAAAAATATGGCGCTTCGCTTCAAAGGTGGCGCGGATCCATTGTACTTTCTCATTTTACGCACAAAAAAATAAAGTGGCAATAGGATGCCACTTTATTTCGCATATTCGACCGCGCGCGTTTCACGGATGACGGTCACTTTAATATGGCCCGGGTAGTCGAGCTCTTCTTCAATCCGTTTGCGGATGTCACGCGCCAACCGGTGCGCTTCCAAATCGTCGATCATATCCGGCTTGACCATGATGCGCACTTCGCGGCCGGCCTGGATGGCGTACGATTTTTCCACGCCTTCGTACGATTCCGCGATTTCCTCCAGTTTCTCTAAGCGGCGAATATAGTTTTCCAGCGTCTCGCTGCGCGCTCCCGGCCGCGCTGCGGAGAGCGCATCCGCCGCCGCCACAAGCACCGCGATGACCGATGTCGGCTCGGTGTCGCCATGGTGGGAGGCGATGCTGTTGATGACGACGGGATGTTCTTTGTACTTCGTCGCCAGCTCGACGCCGATCTCCACGTGGCTGCCTTCAACCTCATGGTCGATCGCCTTGCCGATATCATGAAGCAAGCCGGCCCGGCGCGCCAACATTTCGTCTTCTCCGAGTTCGGCCGCCATCAGTCCGGCTAAAAACGCCACTTCCACCGAATGTTTCAAGACGTTTTGTCCGTAGCTCGTCCGGAACTTCAGCCGCCCTAAAATTTTGATCAAATCCGGATGCAAGCCATGGACGCCGACTTCAAACGTCGTCTGCTCACCGACTTCGCGAATGTGCTCATCGACTTCGCGGCGCGCCTTTTCCACCATTTCTTCAATGCGCGCCGGGTGGATGCGTCCGTCTTGCACAAGCTTGTCTAACGCGATGCGCGCCGTTTCGCGGCGAATCGGATCAAATCCGGACAAAATCACCGCTTCCGGCGTATCATCGATAATTAAATCGATGCCAGTCAGCGTCTCAAGCGTGCGAATGTTCCGCCCTTCGCGCCCGATGATCCGCCCTTTCATTTCATCGTTTGGCAAGTTGACGACGGACACCGTCGTTTCGGCGACATGGTCGGCGGCACAGCGCTGGATGGCCAGCGACAAAATCGCTTTCGCCCGCTTGTCCGCTTCCTCTTTCGCCCGCGTTTCCGCCTCTTTGATCATCATGGCAATCTCATGGGACAGTTCTTTTTCAACGCGTTCCAAAATGAGCTGGCGCGCATCGTCGCGCGTCAGGCCGGAAATGCGTTCGAGTTCGGTTTGTTGCTGCTTTACGAGCGCTTCCACTTTGCTTTCCATTTGTTCAATATGCTGTTGTCTTTCGTTTAACGCTTCTTCCTTCGCTTCAAGCAGCGCCTCGCGTTTGTTGAGCGCTTCATCTTTGCGATCGAGGTTTTCCTCCTTTTGCATCAAGCGGTTTTCTTGTTTTTGGAGCTCGCTTCTCCGGTCGCGGATGTCGCGCTCCGCTTCCGTCCGCAATTTATGAATCTCGTCTTTCGCTTCGAGAAGCGCCTCTTTTTTCAAGGCGTCCGCCTCGCGTCTCGCCTCTTCAATCAGCTGCTCGGCAGCTGCTTTCGCGCCACCGATTTTCGCTTCGGCAATCGATTTGCGAACAAAAAAGCCAACAACGGCACCAATGACTAAGGCAAGCAAAGCGGAGATGATGATCGAACCCATCGTTTCACCTCCTCTTGCTGTTTCGTTTTCCCTTGCGCCTTCTTCGCGCCATCGTCCGACGCAGATGGACATTCCCGTTTTCAACCCATTGGCTTGGTCGTTTGCCTGGCCATTTCCACGCGCCCCCGCATCCAAGCAGTACGCCGCTGCGGGCGGGCACGCGACCCTGCCGTGTACATGGACAAATATACATGTTCATTGTAAAGGCGGCGGTAGGAATTGTCAAGATATTACACAGGAGCCCTTCTTAAGCCGCGGCACACAGAGCGTTCTGCTCTGCCTCTTCTTTTTGGCAAAATGCGAAAAGAAACAGAACCGCCTGCAAGTTAGTCGGGCGTCCTCCGGCATATCCTGCAAAGGGACGTGAATGGCCGTTCCGTTTCGGCAGCTAGGAAAAAGGCGCCCCAGCCATGCCAGGACGCCTTCCGTCTGTTATTCCTCAAGCAGCCCAAATTCGTCTTGCATCGGTTCGCCGCCTGCTTCGCCATCATCGATGCCGTAATGTTTGCGGATGGCGCGGGCGATCTCATCGGCGATGTGCGGGTTTTCCTTCAAAAATTGCTTCGCGTTTTCCCGCCCTTGGCCAAGCCGCTCGTCTTTGTACGAATACCACGAACCGCTTTTTTGCACGATGTCCAATTCGGACGCCATGTCGAGAATTTCCCCTTCGCGGGAAATGCCTTCGCCGTACATAATGTCGACGTCAGCCGTTTTAAATGGCGGCGCAACTTTGTTTTTGACGACTTTAATTTTCGTCTTGTTGCCGACCATATCATTGCCTTGCTTAATTTGCTCGGCGCGGCGCACCTCTAGGCGGACGGAAGCGTAAAACTTGAGCGCCCGCCCGCCCGGCGTCGTTTCCGGATTGCCAAACATGACGCCGACTTTTTCGCGAATTTGGTTGATGAAGATGGCGATCGTTTTCGATTTGTTAATGGCGCCAGACAGCTTGCGAAGCGCCTGGGACATAAGCCGCGCTTGCAAGCCGACATGGGCGTCGCCCATCTCCCCTTCAATTTCCGCTTTCGGCACAAGCGCCGCCACCGAGTCGATGACGATAATATCGACCGCGCCGCTTCGCACGAGCGCTTCCGCGATTTCGAGCGATAGTGATAGGTAAGCCTTTGATGCAATCTCCGGCTTTTCCCCCACCCCACACCGTGCGTGCGAGTTTCCCCGCACACGGCGTTCCACCGGGACAGCTTCGATAGCCCCGTTTGGGCTATCTCTCCACCATATCACCTCGCGATGACATGGCAGCAGCACCTACAATTTTTCCAGCGAACAGAACTTTTATATTTTCAGCTTGTTCCTATACTCCGTTAGTTTGTCAATCATTTTTCGTTCTGTAAACGGCGGTTCTTGGTTGCTATGGACAAGCCTATGGCATTGGTTGCATAAGCTAACTAGATTAACGGTCTTATTGATCTCACTTAAAGGTTTACTCGGGTCAATATGATGGCAGTGGAAGTTACCGGGACTTAAGTATACAGCACATATTTTGCATTTTCCTTTATCTCTGTGAAATACATTCACCCTATTTAAGAAATATTCAAGATTATATTTCCCATCATTATGCTCAGATAAAATGTAGATGAATATCGAATCGTGATCAAACAGACTCATTTTATCTGGCAATCGTATTTTTCTATGCTTTTCTTCATACATTTTTCTGCCGTCTGCAGTGTATGGGGTCATTTCTTGTTTGAATACTGTTGCATACTGTATAGGCGTTATTTTTGCATGAGTAATCCCTACTCTTATGCCATCCTCTGTGACGACAGAAAAATGTTTCATTTGATAGCCTTTATGTCTGTCAATCCGATTGTGAAACTCTGACACAGGCCTTTTATATTGCGCCGCTTTTTCTTTCCCATACATTTTAACCCAGGTGCGGTAGGCTGTCTCTTCAATGACGCGATCTACTTTGCCCATAATGTACTTGGAAATGCCTATTTTTAGATGATTGGCTAATCCTATAATTTTGGCGTTAATGTTTTCAATATCAAGGGCTTTCTCTAATTCCGATTTTCTCGTTCTTAACAATCGAATATCGCGCTTAATTTCTTTGACCTTGGCATTGACTTTTTCCATATCGGGAATCATTCTAGCGGCGAATCCTTTTTTATGAAAGCGCCGCTTTCCTGCCTCAATACAAAAGCCAAGAAACTTAACCCGTTGTTCGCGGATATCTGCAATGAACGTTTTCTCATCCGATAGAGTTAAGTGCAACTCACAGGCTAAATACTGCTTACATTGCTCCCTTATTTTTTCCGCATATTCTTTCGTATCCGTAAGAATAACCCAATCATCAGCATAACGAATGTAAAAGACGGGATGATGTCCCTTGTTCCTTAACGCCGCTAATGCGTTTTTCTTTTCCCGATAGTTTGCGTTATTAGGGTGATACTCATATTCTTGGCCAACCATCCAGTCAAAGCTGTTGAGATATACATTAGCCAACAACGGGCTAATAATTCCTCCCTGAGGAATCCCCCTAGCGGTTGGATAGAATTTACCTTGTATCACTTGCCCCGCCTTCAGCATTTTCTTAACGATGCATAGTACCCGTTTATCCCTAACGCCCATATTCCACATGATGTTCAGAAGCTTCTTATGATTGATGTGATCAAAATAACTTTCAATGTCACCTTTTACAACCCAATACAGCTTGCTTCCGTTGATGATTTTCAGCATCCAGGCTAAGGCATGTTCGGTGGAGCGATACGGTCTGAACCCATAACTGTGCGGATAGAATTGGGCTTCGAAAATCGGCTCGAGCACTATCCGGAGCATCTCTTGGATGATTCTATCCGTCACCGCGGATATTCCTAAGGACCTCGTTTCCCCTTCCTCATTCGGACTATTGCCTTTTCTTTTTGAGCTTTTGGCATTTCCTCTGGGCTTGTTGCATCTTCTCATCGGTATAGGCCTATAATCGTTGAGTTTGGTTTTTATCATCCTGAGAACTTTTTCCGTTGGCATAAGCAAATAATCATCTACTATTTTCTGATCAAGCCCCGCCGTTTTGCTGCCTTTATTGCTTTTAATATTGCGAATAGCTTCTAAAATGACAACATCATTTTGAAGCAACTCAAGCATCCCGTAAAAATGTTTTCCCTTTTTAGCTTCTTGATAAAGAAGATCCAAGCAGTTTCTCAAGTCCTGTTCGCTTTTTACGACAAGTTTATTTACCTTCATGTCCTTTCCCCTTTTTATAATACTGGGTGGAAGTGCCATGAATTAGCCTGCTTGCCGTAACATGTAGATACTTTGCCGCCCCGGCTGGTTCCCTTCACTCCGGAGCGTTTTTTCCTCCCCCATCGTTGCCTTTGGGGTTCAAACGGCGCTCCTTCATCATTACTATGGAACCGCTGACTCCCCCTAAGATATCATCGACCAGCCCTGTCTCCTCCTTAGGGGGCCTCTCACGTTCCCTACAGCCTATCCCTTCTTTTGAACGCCCTTAGGTGCCTACTCTACTCGGCAGGACCTCTGATTGGAACGTCCGCTACCCATCAGAGCAGTAACCGAACTAAGCCAGCCGGTTAAAGGAAACACCGCAAACAAGACACGGTGGTTCGTCCTGTATGGTCCCTTTTCAGGGAGCACCGGTAACCGAGCTTCACGCATAGGTTCCTTTCGTCACCATAGGCGTCTTTTAAGGAGCCCCGCACCACTTTCGCCATAGCCACATTTTGCGGCCTTAGGCTACTTGGGTTACGACTTCACCTGGCTTCATACATCCCGGTGAGGGTGCACCGGAATGCATGCAGGAGTCTCAGGCTCGTGGATATAGGACTATCACCACGGGAAGGAATTTCACCTTCCAACTCAGCTGTAGAGTTGTCCCGATGTTCCCATCGGACTCCGCTTTCGTGCCTACGCACTTATACGGAAACGTGACGCACCTTGTTCGCCCGTATCGGGTTGGGAAAGCAGCAACTCATCGATATTGACCCCTAATTTTTGTGCGTAAATCGGATCGAGCGCATGCTCTGCGTCGATGAAAGCTGCTTGCCCGCCCCGCTTTTGCACTTCCGCGATCGCGTGAAGGGCAACGGTCGTTTTCCCAGACGATTCCGGGCCGTAAATTTCCACAATCCGCCCGCGCGGATAGCCGCCGACGCCTAACGCGATGTCGAGCGCCAGCGAACCGCTCGGCACGACCGACACTTTGCGGTCGACTTGCTCGCCGAGCTTCATGATGGCCCCCTTGCCAAACTGTCGTTCAATTTGTTTTAATGCCTGCTCCAATGCAGCTTGACGATCTTGGTTCACTAACCTACTCCTCCTTATTCTAGGACTACTTATACTATACCGCGTTTTGCGGCCATTGCCAAGCAAAAAACGAACGTCCATTCGTTTTTTCGGTGGAGAAACTAGCAACAATCGCCATACTCATGCGGTGGAAAAAACGATGTGCGGTGGAGAATGGAGAAGGAAGGGGGCGGCCGATCAGCAGTCGGCCGCGAGCATCTCAAGCAGAAAAAAACAGCCGTATTTGGCGGTGCGGATGCGAATGGCATCACGCGTGCCGGACAGCGTCAGACGGTGGACAGTCGCATCGCGCCCGCGGACGGCGATGCCGATATACACGGTGCCGGGCGGGTGGCCCTCAAGCGGATCGGGTCCGGCGACGCCGGTGAAGCTGATGCCGATATCCGCATCGCACATCGCGCGGACGTTTTCAGCAAGCAAACGGGCGCACGGCTCGCTCACCGCTCCGTCCGTCTCCAGCAGCGGCCGCGGCACACCAAGGATGTGTTCTTTTACGCCGTTTGTGTAACAGACAACGCCGCCGCGCACAGCAGCCGACGCCCCCGGCACAGCTGTCAGCTCTTCAAGGAACATGCCTCCAGTCAAGCTTTCCGCTGCAGCGATTGTCCATCCTCTTTCTTTTAACCGTGTCAATGTCTTTGTAAACAGCGTTTCATCATTATACCCGTAACAATAACGGCCGACGCGCGTCAAAATGGCGGCTTCCGCCTCGTCGAGCAGCCGCTTGGCTTCCGCCTGATCCCGATGTTTCGCCGTCAGACGGAGCGTTACCTCACCGTCGTTTGCAAGCGGGGCGATCGTCGGGTTCGACTGGGCGTCGATCAAGTCGGCGATCGCCGCCTCGAGCGCCGACTCGCCGATGCCGAAAAAGCGGAGGACGCGCGATTCGATGCGCTCGGAAAGCGAAAAAGCGCCGCGCAAAAACGCTGCGCCGTATTTCGTAAACATCGGCTGCATTTCCTTCGGCGGTCCGGGCAGCAACATGTATGTAATCCCATCGACCGTCAGCGCCATCCCCGGCGCCATGCCGTGCTCGTTTTTCAGCACGGCCGCCCCTTCCAAGATGAGCGCCTGCTTTTTATTGTTTTCCGTCATCGGCCGATTCGTGCGGGCAAAGAACGCTTCAATCGCTCGCATCGCCTCCTCGTCGGTCACAAGCCGGCGGCCGAGCAGGCGGGCGATCGTTTCTTTCGTCAGGTCATCTTTCGTCGGGCCGAGTCCTCCGGTAAAAATGACCAAGTCCGCCCGCGTTTGCGCAATTTTCACCGCCTGTTCGAGGCGGCTGGCATTGTCGCCGACAACCGTATGGAAATAGACGTTAATGCCCAAGGCGGCGAGCTGCTGCGACAAAAACTGGGCGTTTGTATTGGCAATTTGCCCGAGCAGCAGTTCGGAGCCAACAGCAATGATCTCCGCGTTCAACAGACGTTCCCCCTTTTTCGGCCGGCTATTTCGAATGGGCAAAAGCATGTTTATTTTTGGAAAAGTAATCCCAGCCGGACCAAATCGTAAAAATGACCGCTACCCAAAGCGCGATATCGGCAAACGGAAACGGAATGAGCGAAAATGGGAAGTTGTGCAACAAAAGGGCGGAAATCGCCACAATTTGCGTCCATGTCTTGATTTTGCCAAGCATGTTGGCGGCGACGACTTCCCCTTCCCCGGCGAGCACGAGCCGCAGGCCGGTAACGGCAAATTCGCGGCTGATGATGACGATCACCATCCAAGCCGGAGCGGCGCCGAGTTCAACGAGCACGATGAGCGCTGCTGACACAAGCAGTTTATCGGCAAGCGGATCCAAAAACTTGCCCAAGTTGGTGACGAGTCCGTACTTGCGAGCGTAATGGCCGTCAATCCAGTCCGTCGTTGAAGCGATAATAAAAATGAGAGCCCCGACGAGATGAGCGGCCGGAAGCTCCGCCCCAGCAATACGGACGCTTCCCCACCCGAACGGGACGAGCATGACGATCAAGAAAAATGGGATGAGCATAATGCGCGCTACCGTAATTTTATTCGGCAAATTCACAACGAATACCTCCGCTAGTTCAACATTCTGTTGCGAGCAAGGGAGCGGCGCTTCTTCCGTCTGAAAGCTGCTCCCCGCCGTCATTTTTTCAAGATGAAACGCAGCTTTTGGTACACCTCGTCCTTCGGTGCAAACGGGTAGGCAAACGGTTGGCCGTTCACCTTCATCTCAACATCGAGCGTGCGCCCGATTTTCACCCACACTTCGCTTTCGGCCGACAGATCGAACGTTTTCGTCTGCCCGCTTGTCAAGTTGCCGCGGTAAAACGTATGGCCTTTCGTATTGTATACTTCGACCCATGACGTTCCTTTGGATGAAAGCTCGATGGAAAACGCGCCGGAGCTGGCGACTTCAATCGTCGCCGTGTTGCCGCGCTTTTCCGTCACATTCATCGCCGCAGCCGGCTGTTCTTCTTCGCCAGTCGGCGCTGGCTGTTCATTTTGCTGTCCGTTTTCATTCGTTGCCTTCTCGTCCGTTTCCTTCGCCGACTGCTTTTGTTTCGCCTGTTCAAGCGGCGACTGTTTCGGCTTTTCCACTTCCGCCGTCTCCGGGCTCGTTTTCGCCGGGGGCTCGTTTGCCGTGCCGCGCTGGAGCAGCATCCAAACAAGAACGGCCGCCCCGACGACGGCCGCCGCGATCAAGGCTTTCGGCAGCCAGTCGAGCCATTTCGTCCCTTCGGCGGAAAGCTGTTGGCGCGTTTTCACGCGCGACAGCGGCTGCGGAAGATCATCTTGGTACGATTGCGGAATGTCCTGCTTATATTGTTCAAACAGCTCATCCGGATCGAGGCCGACCGCCTCGGCGTATTGTCTAATGAAGGCGCGCACATAAAAATTGCCCGGCATAATGGCGTAATTCCCTTCTTCAATGCCGATCAAATACCGCTTCTGAATCTTCGTCATCTCTTGCAGCTCGTCCAAGCTGATGTTTTTTTCCTCCCGCGCTTCCCGCAAACGTTTTCCCAGTTCCGTCAACGGCCAACACCTTCCACTTGTTAAAATTAAAATCCAAATTCGGAAAATCCGTCTCCGCCCAGCAAGGACGGGCGTTCGATCGCATCGTAGGAAATGTCTTCGTCCGGTTCATGGCGCAGCTCAATAATATAGTCAAAATCATCAAGCGTATATTCCGTATGGCGGACAAACATGTCCGGATGTTCCACGACCTTCGTCGCCTCGAGGCGCATCAGCTCGCGGATGAGCTGCCAGTGCTGCTCATTGCCGCGGCGCGTCGAAACGATGCCGTCGACAATGAAAATGTTGTCCTCGCTATATTCGTCTTCCATCAGCTGCGTGCGGACGGTCTGCTTGATCAGCGTCGATGATACAAACAGCCACCGCTTATTGGCGCATACGCTCGCAGCAACGATCGACTCCGTCTTGCCGACGCGCGGCATCCCGCGAATGCCGATGAGCTTATGCCCTTTTTCTTTAAAAATTTCTGCCATAAAATCGACCAACAGCCCAAGCTCGTCGCGAACGAAGCGAAACGTCTTTTTGTCGTCGGCATCGCGCTGAATGTAGCGGCCATGGCGGACGGCCAAACGATCAAGCAGCTTCGGCTGGCGCAGTTTCGTCACCGTAATGTTGTCCATCGTCCGCAAAATTGTCGCCAGCCGCTCGATTTGTTCGCTGCTGTCGCAAAGAAGCAACATGCCGCGGCGCGAATCCCGGACGCCATTGATCGTCACGATGTTGATCGACAACATGCCGAGCAACGAGGCGACATCGCCGAGCAACCCTGGACGGTTGACATGAATCTCATACTCCAAATACCACTCCTGCTTGCCCATCCCGTCTCCTCCCTTGCCGCTGTCCGCACGAACGCCTTATGCTAAGTTCATACTACTATAACCGCGAACGGAAAAGCAACCGAAAAGAGGAAAGAAAAAAGAGAGGGAGCCCCTCTCTTTACCGGGTGTTATTTTTGTTGGACAAGTTTCACCATCATGTTGGCAAGGGCATGCTGTTCTTTTTCATCCGCAACGCTCCAAAGGTCGGCGAGCACCCGTTCTTCCGGGTTTTTCGGATCCACGTTTTTCGCCAAATAGTCCCCGATTTGATAGGCGACATCCGAGATCACTTGCTGGGTCAAACCTTGTTGCTGCGCTTGCTGCAGACGTTCCGATAAAAAGTCTTTCCATTGTTCAAAGTTATCCAGTACCGACATGTCCATTCCCTCCTTGATGAACGTTTCAAGGATAGTTTGCCTGCGGGCGAAAAAAATATACGCTCAACAATACCAGCCGCCGTTGACAGAGATGATTTGGCCGGTGATGTAAGAAGCGGCGTCCGACAACAAAAACGCCACTGTTTTCGCCACTTCCTCAGGGGTCCCGAGCCGGCCGGCCGGAATTTCATCGGCGAGCGCCGCCAATTCTTCTTCGCTGAACGGCCGGAGCATATCTGTGGCGATCGCTCCCGGCGCGACGGCGTTGACGCGGATGCCGCTCGGGGCGAGCTCTTTCGCCAGCGCCTTGGCGAACGCGTTTTGCCCGCCCTTGGTCATCGAATACACCGCTTCGCATGAGGCGCCGCACAACCCCCAAATCGAAGAAATGAACACAATTTGGCCGCGCTTTTTCGAAATCATCGGCGGCAGCAGTTTTTTCACAAGCTGCGCCGGGCTTGTCACATGGAGGCGCACCATCCGTTCGATCAGCTCGTCATTCATGTCGGTAAGCAACCCGTAATACGTGGCCCCGCTGTTATAAATGATGGCATCGATCGGGCGGTCGAGGCGGGAAAGCAGTTGGTCGACCCCGCCCGGCATCGACAAATCCGCTTCCACCGGCACGGTGTGCACGCCGGTTAGTTCGGCTTGCAGCGCCTCAATGGGCGCGCGGCGCCGGTAGTAATGAAGAAAAAGCCCATAGCCGCCTTGCGCGAGCTCGCGGGCGATGCTTTGCCCGATCGCGCTTGACGCTCCGGTAATTAACGCATAGCGCATCGAACGTTCTCCTCCTTCTGTTGGACGCAAAAAAGGGGCTGACGCAAAAGCCCCTTTTTGATGAAATGAAACTGAAAAACATGGGAAAGAGACCACCTCTGAAATCGTTGGTTTTACCAGGGGTTTCAGGGTGGTCTAGTTTTCCATGTTGCCCCAGATAGGGGCATTACCGCTCTTTCGGTCAGCCCCTGTCATTGCCCTTTTGGCACAACCTCGCAAACGGCGATTTGCGAATCGCGGAAACACGCATCGGCAATGGCTGCAACGTCGTCAAGCGTCAACGATGACAACGCCGGCAAAATGTCAAACAAGCTCGCGCCGTAAAACGCGTAGCGCGTAAACTGGTTGGCGATATACTCCGGCGAGTTGAGCGCGCGCAAAAAAGCGCCGATTTTTTTCTTTTTCACCCGCTCAAATTCCTCCGTTTTCACTGCCTCAACTGAAAATGACAACAACACGTTTTTGACTTCCGCCGCAAGCCGCTCGGCATCCCTTGTATCGCCGCCGACAAGGGCAAAGCCGAATTCGCGCTCTTCCGTGTAATCATACATAAACGTGTCATCAATCAGCCCTTCGCGGTAGAGCCGCTCGTAATGGGGCGAGCTTTTGCCGAACAAATAGTCCAATGCAACATGGAAGGCAAGCTCATGGCGAAGTTTTGGTCCGCCGGTTTCCGGCACGGACGGCGCTTTGATGCCGACAAAACATTTATTCGCCTGCACGTGCATGGGGATGACTTTTTTCGTTTCCGCAACTCCGCTCGGTTCTTCGTACGTAAACCGCTTTATTTCAGGAGCGGACGGGAACGATTTTTTCGCCTGATTGTCGCGGATTTGCTGCATGATTTTTTGTTCGTTGACCGGACCGACGACAAACAAAAGCATGTTGCTCGGGTGGTAGAACGTTTCGTAGCATTCGTACAACAGCTCTTTTGTAATTTGGGCGATCGATTCGACCGTGCCGGCGATGTCAATTTTGACCGGATGGTTGTGGTACATGCTTTCGATGGCGCCAAAATAAACGCGCCAGTCCGGGTTGTCGTCATACATGCGGATTTCCTGGCCGATAATGCCTTTTTCTTTTTCCACCGTCTTGTCGGAAAAATACGGCGTTTGCACAAAATCAATCAGCGTTTCCAAGTTTTTCTCGACGTTGTCGGTGCTGGAAAACAAATAGGCCGTGCGGGTGAACGTCGTAAAAGCGTTCGCCGAGGCGCCTTGTTTGCTGAACTGTTGAAACACGTCGCCGTCTTCTTTTTCAAACAGCTTATGTTCCAAAAAGTGGGCGATGCCGTCCGGGACGCGTTTCATCTCTGTTTGGCCGAGCGGGACAAACTGGTTGTCCACCGAACCGTAATTCGTCGTAAACACGGCGTACGTTTTGTTGAATCCCTTTTTCGGCAAAATGTACACGTCAAGACCGTTGTCCATTTTTTCGTAGAACAGCTCTTCTTGCAGCGTCTCATACACCCGTTTTTCCATCTTCCGTCCCCCCCTCCATTCCGGTCAAAAAGTATACCGTATCCAACTCCACCTTTTCAGCGACGCGCACGATGTCTTCGCGCCCGATTTCCTCCGTGCCGGCCAGCCATTCGTGAAGCGGACGCTTCCGCGCGGAGACGACGTTGTGGTACAGCACTTCGACAAGTCCGCGCGGCGTGTCGAGCGTCTCAAGCAGCTGATTGCGGATGACCGCTTTCGTCTGCGCGATTTCTTCATCCGTAAAATCGCCGTTTTTCATCGCCTGCATTTGCTCGTCGATAATGCGCCGCGCCTTCTCGTAATTGGCCGGCTCAATGCCGGACATGACCATGAGCAGCCCTTTATGGCTTTCAAGTCTTGAGGCGGCGTAATAAGCAAGGCTCGCCTTCTCGCGGACGTTAATGAACAACTTCGAATGGGAAAAACCACCAAAAATACCATTAAACATCTGCAAGGCGTAGTAATCGTCATCCTCGTATGTGACATTCGTTCGGTAGCCGATGTTCAATTTCCCTTGCTTGACGTCTTGCCGTTCGATCACTTCCTTCACTTCCCCACGCGCTTTTGCCTGAGCTTGGGGCGTACGCGCCGGCTCTGCGCGGTCGGGCAGCAAAAAGCGCTGACGGACGGTGTTGAGCACCTCTTCTTCGTCGACATCGCCGATGACATACAAGTCAAGCTCATCTTCAGCCAACGCCCGCTCATAATAGCGGTGCAGTCCTTCCGCTGTAATGGCGTCGACATCCTCGAGCTCGCCATTAGGCGAGAGCGCGTACGGCTCCCCTTTGCACATTTCTTCCACGAGACGCATGCTCGCATAGCGCATTTTGTCGTCGTAAACGGCTTGAATGCGCTGGCGCAGCGCCCGTTTTTCCTGCACGACGATGTCCTCGACAAACCGGCCGCCGTCAAGCGCCGGGCGGAGAAGCAAGTCGGCAAGCAGTTGAAGCGCTTTCGATAGCAACGGCGTTTGTTTAGGCAAAAACCGTTCATTGGCGACATCGATGCGAATCGTCATGATATGATGTTCGCCTTTTTTCGTTAAATCGACGTTCAGCGTCGCCCCGTACAGTTCATCCAAATAGGTGCGCAGCGCCTTGACGCTCGGATAGTCGGCCGTGCCGCTTTGCAAAACGTACGGAAGCAGCGCGCGCAGCGTCACCGTTTCCTTGGCGAGCGGCGCTTTCATTTTCCAAACGAGTGTATTCGTTTTGTACTTATCGGTCGGAATCGTATGGACGCGAACCGGCCCAACCGCCGTTATTTTTTCATCGACCAAGCCAACTCCTCCTTTTCTGTCGCAAAATGGGCGGCATGCTTATTGTGAGATGTCTTATCAACAATATACCTGTTGCCAAGCGACAAATGCAAACAAATCCGCCTAGTTCGTCCGATGCGCTTGGAAACATGGCCATCATGGGAATGAAAAACAGCTGTCCGGTTGCGCCGGACAGCTGCAAGTTCTACCGTTTCCCTTTGATATATGGCGTGCCGGCCGCTTTCGGCGCCTCCGCCCGCCCGATGAAGCCGGCGAGCGCCAAAATGGTGAGCACGTACGGGGCGATGAGCAAGTAAACCGTCGGAACGTTTTTCAAAAACGGAATGGTTTGCCCGACAATGCTTAAGCTTTGCGCCAGTCCGAAAAAGAGCGCCGCTCCCATCGCGCCGATCGGATGCCATTTGCCAAAAATCATGGCGGCGAGCGCCATAAATCCGTGCCCGGAAATGGTCGCATGGCTGAAATCGCGGGAAATGATCGTCGCGTATACCGCACCGCCCAAGCCGCCGAGCGCGCCGCTGATCATGACGGCGATGTAGCGCATTTTGGCGACATGAATCCCCATCGTATCCGCCGCCATCGGATGTTCGCCGACGGCGCGCAGCCGCAAGCCAAACGGCGTTTTATAAATCACATACCAAGAGACAAACGCCAACAAAATGGCGATGTACGACGTCACATACGCATTGGAGAACAACAGCGGGCCGATGACCGGGATGTCGCTCAACACCGGCACATCGATTTTGTCAAACCCGACTTGAATTTGGTCGGTCTGGCCTTTGCCGTACATTTTTTTGACTAAAAACAGCGACAGGCCAAGCGCCAAAAAGTTGATCGCCACCCCGCTGACAACTTGGTCGGCGCGAAAGGTGACCGACGCGACAGCGTGCAGCAGGGAAAATACAGCGCCGACCACCATGGCAGCCAATAAGGCAAGCCACGGCGTCCATTCGCCAAACCGATCGGCAAACGTCAAATTAAAGACGATGCCGACAAACGCGCCGATGGTCATCAATCCTTCAAGCCCGATGTTGACGACGCCGGACCGTTCGCTGAACACGCCGCCAAGCGCCGTGAAAATGAGGGGAGCCGCAAAGAAAATCGCTGTCGGGATAATCGTCTGCAACACGTCATACACGCTCACTTACTCCGCCCCCTTTTGCCAGCGAGATAACAGCCAGCGAATCATATAGCTCGATGCCACAAAGAAAATAATGAGCGCGATAATAATGTCAACGAGTTCGGTCGGCACGCCGGCGCTTGACGGCATTTCCAACGCCCCGACTTTTAAGGCGCCAAACAACAAGGCGGAGAGCAAAATGCCAAACGCGTTGTTGCCGCCAATCAGGGCGACGGCGATGCCGTCAAACCCGAGGCCGGTAAAGCTGGCTTTCGTCGAGATGTTTCCAAATGTGCCAAGCCCCTCCATCGCCCCGGCGACGCCGGCAAAAGCGCCGGAGATGACCATCGCTAAAATGATGTTGGCGCGCACGTTCATGCCGGCATACTGGGAGGCATGCTGGTTGAACCCGACCGCCCGCAGCTCAAACCCTTTCGTCGTCCGCTCAAGCAAAAACCACATGACAAATGCGGCGGCGACAGCGATGAAAATGCCGTAATGCATGGTGGAATGATACGTAATGGCATCAAAAAAGTCGGAGTGAAGCGATGCGCTTTCTTTCACCGGCTTTGATTTAAATCCCTCATCGGACAAAACGGAACGGATGATGGCGTTCGTTACATGCAAAGCAATATAGTTCATCATAATCGTAATAATGACTTCATGCACTTTTAAATACGCCTTTAGCACGCCCGGGATCAGCCCCCAAAGCGCTCCGGCGAGGGCGGCCGCCAAAATGGCGAGCGGCAAATGGATGATTTTCGGCAAGTCGAACGACACGCCGACCCAGACGGCCGCCAGCCAGCCGACGATCAGCTGCCCTTCGACCCCGATGTTAAACAAGCCGGTGCGAAAAGCAAACGCCACCGCCAACCCGGTTAAAATGTACGGCGTCGTCTGGCGGATCGTTTCGCCGATATAGTACGTATCGCCAAACGCCCCGTACACGAGAGCGTAAAACCCAGCGATCGGGTTGTAGCCGCTCACGAGCATGACGATGGATCCGGCAGCCATGCCGAGCAAGACGGCCAATACAGGAATCAACAATTGCTGGAGACGGTTTGACTTCATCACGACACACCTGCTTCCTTCCGTTTGCTTCCGGCCATCAGCAGCCCGAGCTCTTGTTCCGTCGTCTCTTTCGGATCGACGATGGCGACAATTTTCCCCTCATAAATAACGGCGATCCGGTCGCTGACGTTCATGACTTCATCGAGCTCAAATGAGACGAGCAGCACCGCTTTGCCGCGGTCGCGCTGTTCGATGAGCCGCTTATGGATAAACTCGATCGCGCCGACGTCAAGCCCCCTTGTCGGCTGGGCGGCGATCAACAAATCCGGGTCGCGGTCAACTTCGCGGCCGATGATCGCTTTTTGCTGGTTTCCGCCCGACAGCGCCCGCGCCTTCGTATATTCATCCGGCGTGCGCACGTCAAATTCGCGGATGAGCTGACGCGCTTTGTCGTAGATCGCTTTAAAGTTCAGCACGCCCCGCTTTGAATACGGCGGCTTGTAATACGTTTGCAGCACCATGTTTTCGCCGATCGGAAAATCGAGGACAAGCCCGTGCTTATGCCGGTCTTGCGGAATATGGCCGACGCCGGCTTCGATGATTTTGCGCGGCGGCAAGTTCGTAATATCGCGGCCGTTCAGCTTCACCGTGCCGGATTCCGCTTTCAGAAGGCCGGTAATCGCCTCGATCAGCTCGGTTTGCCCGTTGCCGTCGACCCCGGCGATGCCGACGATCTCCCCGGCGCGCACCGTCAAGTTCAAACCGTTGACCGCTTTGATCCCGCGCGCGTCCTTGACGACTAAGTCTTTAATTTCCAACACCGATTTTCCCGGTTCAGCCGGTTTCTTAGCGGTCGTAAACTGCACCTCGCGGCCGACCATGAGCGCCGCCAGCTCGTTCGGGTTCGTTTCCGCGACCTCAAGCGTCGCGATCCCTTTGCCGCGGCGGATGACGGTGACGCGGTCGCACACTTCCATAATTTCTTTTAGCTTATGGGTGATTAAAATGATCGATTTTCCTTCGCGGACGAGCGTGCGCATAATTTGGATGAGCTCGCGGATTTCCTGCGGCGTCAACACCGCTGTCGGTTCGTCAAAAATCAAAATATCCGCGCCGCGGTAGAGCGTTTTTAAAATTTCCACGCGCTGCTGCATGCCGACGGAAATGTCGGCAATTTTCGCTGTCGGATCGACCGCCAGCCCATACCGTTCCGACAGCTCGCGCACCTCCTGTTCGGCCCGCTTCATATCGATCGTTCCCGCCCGCGTCGGTTCGCTGCCTAAAATGATGTTTTCCGTCACCGTGAACGTATCGACGAGCATAAAGTGCTGATGCACCATGCCGATGCCAAGATCGTTGGCGACGTTCGGGTCGGTAATGCGCACCGGCTTTCCTTTGACGCGGATTTCGCCGCCGTCCGGCTGGTATAAACCGAACAGCACGTTCATGAGCGTCGATTTGCCGGCCCCGTTTTCGCCAAGCAGAGCGTGTATCTCCCCCTTTTTCACTTGCAGCGTAATGTTGTCATTGGCGACAAACGAGCCAAACACTTTGCGGATATTGAGCATTTCAATCACGTATTCCAAGCGATTCACTCCTTACTGCAGCGGGGTCAAAATCACAAAATGAGAGGCGGCAGCAAAACGGCCGCCCTTCATTTCATGATTTTGAAGAAGGCCAGCGGCGCACGCCAGCCCCCTTCCTCATGTTTTATTTGATGGTCGCTGCAAACTGCTCGTACTCTTTCCGATTCGTCGGCACTTTCACTTCGCCCTTGATAATTTTTTCTTTCCATTCGTCAACAGCTTTCAGCACATTTTCTGGAATGTTGTCTTGTGTCGGAGCGATGCCAACCCCATTTTCCGGCAACCCGTACTCAATCGTTTTGCCGCCCGGGAAGTCGCCGTCTTTCGCCCGTTTCGCCGTGTCATAGACAGCGACGTCGACGCGTTTCACCATCGAAGTGAGCGTTACGTTGTACGTTTTGCCGCCGACTTTCACTTCCCCTTCCGGTGCTTGGTCTTTATCAACGCCGATCACCCAAATTTCACGGTTCGGATCTTTTTTCTTCAAGTCTTTTGCCTCTGAGAAAACACCGTTTCCAGTCGCCCCGGCCGCATGGTAGATGATGTCGACGCCGGAAGCGTACATGCTCGAAGCGATCGCTTTCCCTTTATCCGCT
This sequence comes from Geobacillus lituanicus, assembly GCF_050994965.1. Classification (NCBI taxonomy): domain Bacteria; kingdom Bacillati; phylum Bacillota; class Bacilli; order Caryophanales; family Anoxybacillaceae; genus Geobacillus; species Geobacillus lituanicus. The sequence goes on along the minus strand of NZ_CP194773.1, from coordinate 1,539,086 downwards.
TGGTCAAACGCCCCTGCGTATTGCACTTGAACGGTCGCCTTCGGGTTGACCGCTTTCACGCCGGCGCGGAATCCGCTTTCGAATTTTTCGATCAACGGAATTTCCATCCCACCGACAAAGCCGATTTTATTCGTTTTCGTCATCAAACCGGCAACAACGCCGACAAGGAACGAGCCTTCATGCTCCTTGAACGTGATGCTGGCGACGTTTGGCTCATCAACAACCGTGTCGACGATGGCGAAATGTTTTTTCGGGTTTTGCTTCGCGACTTCTTTCACCGCGTCGCCCATCAAATACCCGATGCCGAAAATCAAGTCAAAGTCGCTGCGCACGAGCTTGTTTAAGTTGGTTGGATAATCGGTGTCGCTCGTCGACTGCAAATAGTCGTACCCACCGCGTCCTTTTTCTAGCCCGTTGTCTTTGCCGAACTTTTGAATCCCTTCCCACGCGGACTGGTTAAACGATTTGTCATCAACGCCGCCGACGTCGGTGACCATGGCGACGCTAAACGTATCTTCCTTATTATTGCCTCCCGCGTTGCCGCCATCCTGGCCGCAGGCGCTAAGCAGCGTGCCGGCGGCAAACAGAACGGACAACGCCCATCCGAATCGTTTTTTCATCATCCATTCCCCCTAAGCTGAAAAGTTTGTTCCTAAATTAGTATGAAACTTCCGTTCACGTTCTATGTACCCCTTTCACCTCCTTAAAAACCAAACCGTTTCCGCATGACATGAAAGCTGAATTTGTCGGAACGGAAGTAGTTGGTCGAGTAAAAAATCGGCTCGTCGTTTTTGTCGAAATGCATTTGCTTGAGCACAAGCAGGGCGGTTTCCGGGTCGCATTGCAAAATCGGCGACACTTTCTCATGGTAGCCGAGCGGCTCGATGCGCGCAACTGCATAGGCGATGTCGCGGTGCGTTTGGTTGTGCAAGTTTTCAAACAACGATTCGTGTTCGTACGAAATGCCTTTTGGCAAATACTTGCACAAAATTTTATCGAGGCAATAGACGACCGGCTCCCCGTCGGCGGTGCGCACCCGCTCGATCAACAAAATCTCGTCGTCCGGGCGGCATTGAAAACGGCGCATATCGTCTTCTGTCGGCAGCTGGATGGAAGAAGACAAAAAAATCGTTCCCGGTTTTCGTCCGGCTTGGCGGATCATATCCGTGACGCTCGACAGCTGCTCGATGCCGGACGTAAACAGCGGCCGGGCGTTGACAAACGTTCCGACGCCATGGCGGCGGATGATGATGTTTTCCTCCTCCAGCACCCGCAGCGCTTCCCGCAGCGTCGCCCGGCTGACGCCAAGCTGTTTGGCAAGCTCAAACTCAGACGGCAGCTTTTGCTTTTCTTTGTACACACCAGTTTCAATATCGTGTTTCAAACGGTCGATGACTTGCAAGTACAGATGGCGGTTGTCTGATTTGATTGACATGACAACGTCCTCCACATGATCTCCTGTAAGAGTCAGACCTCTGACATTAGACATATAACCTTTTTGAGACTACTATATCATTTTTTACTGGCCAAATAAATAGGGTTATCAAATTTTGTCGAAAAAAAGATATGTTTATGGGAGCGTTTCCAATGTGACATACGATTGGCAGGCAGGTGGCATCGACCTGCCTGCTTAGCGATCAGGGCTTGCGATGCAGCGCAAAAGACTGTTGATTTCAGCCCATGTTCAATGGAAAAACCTTGTGACGCCAGCGCTTTTCTGACCAAATGCTCTGAGGCCCATTTTCCGCCGAGTGCTACGACGTCTTTTTCAAATCTTCTTTCGACCAAAGAACCGCGCGCGGTTTGCTCCCTTCGTACGGACCGACGACGCCTCGCTCCTCCATGGCGTCGATCAGCCGGGCGGCGCGGTTGTAGCCAATGCGGAAGCGGCGCTGCAGCATCGACACAGAAGCGCTTTGCATTTCCACAACAAGGCGGACGGCCTCTTCATACAAGTCGTCTTCGAAGGCCGATGCGTTCGCCTCCTCTTCCGGCACGATCATCTCCTCGTAATATTGGGCCTGCTGCTGGCCGATGACAAATTGGACGACGTCTTCCACTTCTTGATCGGACACAAATGCGCCTTGCACGCGCACCGGTTTGGACGCGCCCATGGGCAAAAACAGCATGTCGCCGCGGCCGAGAAGTTTTTCCGCCCCGCCCACATCGAGAATGGTGCGTGAGTCAATTTGCGATGAGACGCTGAACGCGATGCGTGACGGAATGTTGGCCTTAATGACGCCCGTGATAACGTCAACCGACGGGCGTTGAGTGGCGATGATCAAGTGAATGCCGGCCGCGCGCGCCATTTGCGCCAACCGAGTGATCGCCTCTTCCACATCTGACGAAGCGACCATCATCAAGTCAGCCAGTTCGTCAATGATGACGACGATATATGGCAAAAGCGGCTGCTGCTCCAGCGCGGCTTCGTTCTGCTGACGGATATGCTCGTTATACCCTTCAATGTTGCGCGTGCCGGTATGGGAAAACAGCTCGTAGCGCCGTTCCATTTCTTGGACGACTTTTTTCAGCGCTTGAGCCGCTTTTTTCGCATCGGTGACGACCGGCGTCAACAGATGCGGAATGCCATTGTAGACGCTTAGCTCGACCATTTTCGGGTCAATCATCATCAACTTCACTTCATGGGGCTTGGTGCGCATGAGCAGGCTGACGATAATGCCGTTGATGCAGACGCTTTTCCCGCTCCCGGTAGCGCCGGCGATCAACAAATGCGGCATTTTGTTCAACTCGGCGGCAACGACTTCCCCGGAAATGTCGCGCCCGAGCGGGATCAACAGCTTTGATTCGGACCTTGTGTGCTCGACCGCCTCCAGCACTTCGCGCAGCGAGACGGTGGCGATCTCCTCGTTCGGCACTTCGATGCCGATTGCGGACTTGCCGGGGATGGGCGCTTCAATGCGGATGTCTTTCGCCGCCAAGGCGAGCGCCAAGTCGTCGCTTAAGCTGACGATTTTGCTTACTTTCACCCCGACGTCCGGGTACACTTCATATTTTGTCACCGCCGGGCCAAGGTGCACCTGCGTCACTTTCGCCTTGACGCCAAAGCTTTGGAACGTTTTTTCCAGCTTGCGCGCATTGGCATAAATATTCGCATGGTCGGTCGATTGCCCAGCCGGCTTTGGCGGACGGAGAAGTTCAAGCGGCGGCAAATCGTAATTGGCATTTTCATGCTCGGAAAACGCCAACGGCGGGGATGCCCCCCCTTCGCTGTCGTCATCTTCCGCAGACAGCTGTTTCTCTTCTTCCGGCTCGGCGGCCGCCCGGACGGCGGCAAAATCGGATATGATCGGCGGCGGCGAAAGCAATTCGTCGTCCGCCTCAGCAGCCCCGGCTTCTGCCGATTCCTCGGCCGGATAGGCGGCCGTCCGCCGTGAACGCCGGCCTCGTTCTACACTCGCTCGCCGTTTTCTCCCCGCGAGCCATTGTTTCACATCGGCGACGAACGCCAGCCATTCCTTCCGCACAAGCGCGGCCGCCCCAACAACTATCTGTCCGATCGTTTCGCGCAGCGATTTCCCGGTCAATACGACAAAGCCGACTACAAACAGCAGAAAACAAATCCATTTTGTCCCGAGCGAATCAAACAGCTGATAGCTGGCGGCAAACAACAGAGCGCCAGCCATTCCGCCGCCTAGGTCGGCATGGGACTCCTTTCCGCCCGCCTCGTTCCAAAACAGCGCCCACGTCGTCCGGATGACGCTCGGATCAAGCTCACCGCGCCGCGACATGAGCTCAAATAACTTTTCGTGACTTAGCAGCAAAAGCGCCGCTGTGATGACTGACACGCCGACAAACGGACGGCTCGCCCATGACGGCCACGATCGTTTCCAAATGAGGATGAGCGATAAAATGAACACTCCCCCTATTAACAGCATGTACCATTCGCCGAAAAAAAAGCGGCCGACAAGCACGAATGTTTCCCCGACAAGCCCGAGGCGAGCCATCGCCACAACGGCAACAGCCAGCAGCCCGAGACCGATCAATTCAAAGCGAATCGTCTCCGTCCATGACTGTTTCTTTGGCGGTTTTCCTTTTTTTTGTCGCTTTCGTTTCGCCATGATCGCTCACTCCAGCATGAATGAATTGGCAAGCCGGAAAAAAGCAGCCAACAATGGCTGCTTTTTTCCGTTTGTCTATTATTATATCATGAACAACTTGACAATTCATTACGATGTTGCGACAGAAACCGGAAACCGCACCCCTGGCGCATACTTGGCGTTTAAAAAATGATAGGGGTTGGTGCTTAAGTTTTGCACGATTTCATATTCGCCCGTATCGGTCATTTGGACGAGCAACGGGATGCCTTCGTAATGCACTAGCTTTTGCTTTTCATACGCGGCCGCATCGACCGGGAACACCAAATGTTCCGGCATGATCGTGTACAAAATCATTGGATCATCTTCCCTTCGCCGCCTTTTTTCGCTTCGATCAGCTGGCGCAGCTTCGCCATGGCCTGTGAGACGCCGCCCACTTCATCGATCAAGCCGTACCGGACCGCATCGGGACCGACGACGTTCGTGCCGATGTCGCGCGTCAAATTGCCTTTGGAAAACATGAGCTCTTTAAACTTCTCCTCGCTAATGTTGGAATGCTTCGTTACGAAGCGGACGACGCGTTCCTGCATTTTATCCAAATACTCAAACGTCTGCGGGACGCCAATGACAAGCCCCGTCAAACGGATCGGATGAATCGTCATCGTCGCCGTCTCAGTGATGAACGAATAGTTGCACGAAACGGCGATCGGCACGCCGATCGAATGGCCGCCGCCAAGCACGATGGAAACGGTCGGTTTTGACAGCGAAGCGAGCATTTCCGCAATCGCAAGCCCGGCCTCCACATCACCGCCGACCGTATTTAAAATGACGAGCAGCCCTTCGATTTTCGGATTTTGCTCAATGGCGACGATTTGCGGGATCACATGTTCGTATTTTGTCGCCTTGTTTTGCGGCGGCAGCTGAATATGACCTTCAATTTGGCCGACAATCGTCAGACAATGAATGTTCGTATCCGGTTCCATTTGCGGGACGTTCGTCTGCCCAAGCTGGGTGATGGCAGCAGTGGCCTCTTCCGTTTTCGTTTCCGGTTTTTCTTCCGTCTCTTCCTGAAGGTAACGCTCCTTGTCCATCGATTCCTTCTCCTTTCTATCGGTCATACGTTTAGTATGGCCGAAAAGAAAAAGAAAAATGCCGGCAACGGTTCACCGTTTCCAGCATTTCCCTTGGACTTTGAGCATGATTGCGTTATACCTCCATAATAATCGGCAAAATCATCGGCTTTCGCTTCGTTTTCTCAAACAAAAACTGGCTTAGCGCCTCGCGAATGTTCGCCTTTAACGATGACCATTCCAGCATGTATGATTCCAGACAGCGCTTAATGATCTCCGCCACCATTTGCTCAGCCTCTTCCAACAGCGTCTCCGCCTCGCGCATATAAACGAATCCGCGCGAGATGATTTCCGGTCCAGCAGCAATCGTTTTCGCTTCTTTGTTTAGTGTCACCACGGCGATCAAAATGCCGTCCTGCGACAACAAACGCCTGTCGCGCAACACAATGTTGCCGACGTCGCCGATGCCGAGGCCATCGATTAAAATGTTGCCGTACGGCACTTTACCGCCAGGGCGGGCGGCTCCGCCGCGAAATTCGACCACTTCACCTTTGTCAAGCAAAAACGTCCGCTCTTCCGAGATGCCGACCGCCTTCGCCAACCGGGCGTGCGCCTTTTGCATTCGGTACTCCCCATGCACCGGGATGAAATATTTCGGCTTCATCAAATTAAGCATGAGCTTAAGCTCTTCTTGGCAGCCGTGCCCGGACACGTGCACTTGCCGATCGCGGTAAATGACGTTCGCCCCAGCCCGGTATAGGGCGTCGATCGTTTTCGAAAACCCAAGCTCATACCCCGGCATGACAGAAGCAGCGACGATGACGGTGTCTCCTTCTTTAATGTTCACCTGCTTGTTCGCCTGCCGCGCCATGCGCCAAAGCGCGCTCATCGGCTCGCCATGACCCCCGGTCGTCAAAATGACGAGTTCATCATCCCCATAGCGGTCCAAGTCGTAGGCAGAAATCGTCACCTTGTCCGGCAGATGCAAATAACCGAGGCGGACGGCGATGTCCATAATTTTATGCAGCGTTTTGCCGATCACCGCCACCTTGCGCCCGTACTGCTTGGCGGCGTAAAGCACTTGTTGGATGCGCGTAATGTTCGAGGCATAGCAGGCGACAAACACGCGCCCTTTCGCGTGGCCGATCACATCTGCAATCTCATGGGCGACGGCTGTATCAGAGCCGCTGTAGCCCGGACGCTCGGCATTCGTGCTGTCCGACAAAAGACAAAGCACCCCTTGTTCGCCGATTTGCGCCATTTTCCCCAAGTCGGCGCGATTATTGCCATACGGCGTCTGGTCAAATTTAAAATCGCTCGTGTACACGATCGCTCCTTGCGATGTATGCAGGCTGATGCCGATCGAATCGGGGATGCTGTGGATCGTGCGGAAAAACGTCACTTTTGCTTTGTCAAACAGCAGTTCAGCGTCAGGATGAATTTCATTCAGTTTGGCGTTTGCAATGCCTTGCTCTTTTAAAATCGCTTCCGCCAACCCGAGCGTCAGCTTCGTCCCGTAGACTGGCACAGACAGCTGCTTGAGCACGTAGGCGATTGCTCCCATATGCTCCTCATGCCCGTGAGTGAGAAAAATCGCCTGAATGCGGTGCTGCCGTTCAATTAAGTAGGCAATGTCCGGGATGACTTTGTCAATGCCAAACATCTCATCTTCCGGGAACATCACCCCGGCATCGAGGACGAAAATGTCCTCGTCCAATTCGACGACATACATGTTTTTGCCGATTTCCCCGATTCCCCCAAGGGCAAAAATGCGTATTTTCTCTACTGGCTTTATTTTGGATTTCAAGGCTGCGTCCTCCCAATTGTGATGCTAACCCGCTCAAAGTCACTTGCCTTTATTATAACGAATTGACGCCAAAAAACACAAGATGGTTCATGAACGAGCTGGCGCATTTCACCGTCTCGACAAAAAAGCCCCAACGTCCGAACCGACGCTGGGGTCATTTGCTGCACGGATATGGCCATCAAGCATCAAGCAGACGGCTGAGCTCGTTTCGCTCCTGCTCGGTGAGCGGAACGAGCGGAAGGCGCACCGAGCCGACATCCAAGCCGCGCAACTGCAGGGCGGTTTTCACCGGCACCGGGCTCGGCGCAGCGAACAGCCCTTTCATGAGCGGCAGCCATTTCCGGTGCAACGCGGCGGCGGCTTGATGGTCGCCGGCCTGGAACGCACGAATCATTTGTTGCATTTCGTTGCCGATGATGTGCGATGCAACAGAAACCACGCCGGCGCCGCCGATCGCCAACACCGGCAGCGTCAAGCTGTCATCGCCGCTATACAGCTGAAAATCGTCCGGCGTGCGTTCAATGATTTCCGCCATCGCTTCTAAATTGCCGCCGGCTTCTTTGACCGCGACAATATTCGGAATCGCTGCCAGCCGAATGACGGTCTCAGGAGCGAGGTTGACCGACGTGCGCCCCGGCACGTTGTACAACATGACCGGCAGCGGCGTGCTCTCAGCGATCGCTTTAAAATGCTGATACAGCCCTTCTTGATTCGGTTTGTTGTAATATGGCGCCACAAGCATGACAGCGTCGACGCCTGCTTCTTCCGCCCGTTTCGTCAGCTCGATCGAGGCGCGCGTATTGTTCGTTCCCGTCCCAGCAATAACCGGCACGCGGCCATTGACGACGGAAACGACATGGCGGAACAGTGCGACTTTCTCTTCCGTCGTCAACGTCGGCGATTCGCCGGTCGTGCCTGCGACAACAAGCGCATCCGTGCCGTTGTCAAGCAAATAGTTGACGAGTTCTGTCGTTTTCGCTAAATCTAAGTTTCCTTTTCGGTCAAAGGGGGTGACCATCGCAGTGACGACATTCCCGAACTGAACCACGGTTTTCACTCCTCATTTTCAAATCGGTTGATCATTCGTCCTGTTCGGCCTCGGACAGGCAAAAGGCGTCATGCAAGGCATTGACGGCCTTTTCCATATCGTCTTGTTTGACTAATACCCAAATGGTCGTATGGCTGTCTGCCGATTGCAAAATTTGGATGCCTTGCTCCGATAGAGCGGTGACGATTTTGGCCGTTACTCCCGGCACACCGGCAATGCCGGCGCCAACGACCGACACTTTGGCGCAGCGGGGCGTCACAACCGGATCATAGCCAATGCGGCGCAAAGCGGCTATCGCTTTTTCCGTCATATCTCCGCTCACCGTATAGACGACGCCGTACGGTGAAATGTTGATAAAGTCGACGCTGATTCCTTCGTGAGCCATCGCCTGAAATACATCCGACTGCAGTTCATAATGCCCTTCTTTTGCCAACACTTTCATTTGCGTCACATTGGCGACGTACGTAATGCCCGTGACGAGACGCTCTTTCACATCGCTTCCTCTTTGACCGCGCACCGATGACGCAACGAGCGTCCCCGGCCCATCGGAATACGTTGAACGGATGCGCAGCGGCACTTTCGCCTGCATGGCGATTTCCACCGCGCGCGGATGGATCACTTTCGCCCCTTGGTACGCCATATTGCAAATTTCCGTATAGGTGACAACTTCCAACGGCCGAGCATTTTCGACAATGCGCGGGTCGGCCGTCATCACGCCATCGACATCGGTAAAAATGTCAACCCACTCGGCGTTTAGCGCCGCGCCGAGCGCCGCGGCCGATGTATCGCTCCCGCCGCGCCCGAGCGTTGTGATGTCTCCGTTTTCCGCCATGCCTTGAAAGCCGGCGACGACGACGACGTCGTATTCCCGAAGCGCTTCAAGCAACCGTTCGCAGCGCATTTCAACAATTTTGGCGTTCGTATGATCACTGGTCGTGCGAAATCCGGCTTGCGCGCCGGTAAACGCCGTCGCCTTGATGCCGTGTTCGTTCAGCAAGTTGCTGAACACGACGCTCGAAATGATTTCCCCGCACGCCATAAGCATATCTTGCTCGCGCTTCGTCACATGGTGACGGGCTCCGCCGATCAAGCCAAGAAGCGTGTCGGTCGCATACGGATCGCCTTGGCGGCCCATCGCTGATACAACGGCGACGACTTTGTACCCATCTCCAAGCGCGTTTTCAATATGGCGGCGCGCCAAGTTTCGCCCGCGTTCGTCGCGGACGGACGTGCCGCCGAACTTTTGAACAATGATTTTCATGATAACACCCCGATGCTCGTTAAATGAGCCCGAGCTTCAGCAAACTTTCGGCAATTTGCACGGAATTTGAAGCAGCCCCTTTTAGCAAGTTGTCGGCAACAATCCATAAATGAAAGGCGCGGCTGTTGTCCAAATCGCGGCGGATGCGGCCGACAAAGACGTCGTATTGGCCGACGCAGTTGGCCGGCATCGGATACAGCTGTTCGCTCGGATCGTCTTGGAGAACGACGCCCGGCGCCTCGCGCAGCACCGCTTGCAAATCGGCAGCCGTGACACCGTCTTGCTCGATCTCGATATACACCGACTCCGAATGCCCGCTCGCCACCGGAATGCGCACGCACGTCGCCGCGACGCTCAGCTCGGGCATATGCATGATTTTTTTCGTTTCGTTGATCATTTTCATCTCTTCGAACGTAAACCCGTTATCTTGAAACTTATCGATTTGCGGAATGGCGTTAAACGCGATTGGGTAATGCTTCCGGTCCGATTTGACCGGCAAAATGGTTGCCTCGAACGGCTTATTGTCAAGCACCGCTTTCGTCTGCTCGTACAGCTCTTCAATCGCCTGCGCCCCTGCTCCCGAGACGGCCTGGTACGTGGAAACGATGACGCGGGATAAGCCGAACGCCTTCCGAATCGGCTCAAGCGCCACGACCATTTGAATCGTCGAGCAGTTCGGATTGGCGATGATGCCGTTATGCCATGTCAAATCGCTTTCGTTCACTTCCGGGACGACAAGCGGCACGTTTTCCTCCATCCGGAATGCGCTCGTGTTGTCGATGACAATCGCCCCGCGCCGAACCGCCTCCGGCGCCAATGCTTTCGACACTGCGCCGCCAGCGCTGAATAAGGCGATATCAACCCCATCAAAGCGCTCGGGCGCGGCGGCCTGCACTTCAATCTCTCTGCCGCGGAAGCGCATTTTTTTGCCAGCCGAGCGTTCTGACGATAACAACGTTAATGTTCCGACCGGGAAGTTCCGGTCTTCAAGCGTCCGCACCATTTGTTGTCCGACTGCCCCCGTGGCTCCGACGACAGCGACATGGTATTGTTTTTCAGCCATCAGCCATTCTCCTTCCACATCGTCACTCTAAAGAGGTGAATTCATAGTCTTTATTTTATCACATTCCGCTGCGGACGAGAGAAAATTTTTCTGCCCGGCGTCGATTTTCCACACCCTCCGTTAGTCGTTGTAACGGAACCGTTCGATCACAACTGGCTGCAGCTGCTTTCCTTCCAAGGCGGCAAGCACAGTGTCATGCAGGAGCGTCATGCGCGCCACCATCGAGTTCGGTTTGGCGTGCGGAGCATCTTGGCCAAACGGGATGAAGTAAATGTTTTTCGCCGCCATCAGCCGCATCAAATTGACGCCGTTTAGGCCGAGGGCGTCATTCGTGGAAATGCCGAGCACGACCGGGCGGTGGTTGCGCATCGTCGCCTTGGCGGCCATCAACACCGGTGAATCGGTCATGGCGTTTGCCAGCTTGCTCATTGAGTTGCCGGTCAGCGGCGCGATGACCATGCAGTCGAGCGGGATTTTCGGCCCGAGCGGTTCGGCCTTGACGATCGTGTCAATCACCTCGTTCCCGGTCAATTGCTCGAGTTTTTTCACCCACTCTTCCCCTTCGCCAAACCGGGTGTTCGTCGTCTTCACCGTATACGTGACGATTGGCAGCACCTCCGCCCCTTCATTCACGAGTTTTTCAATTTCCGGGAACACAGCGTCATACGTGCAGTGCGATCCAGTCAGGCCGAAGCCGATCCGCTTCCCCTTCAGGCTTTTTTCGCTCATTGTTTATTCTCCTCCCGTTTCTGTAAATCTTGATACAAAAGCTGCGCCAAGACGTTGGCGATAATTTGTCCGGCCGTTTTCGGCGCGACGACCCCCGGCAGCCCAGGCGCCAAGATGGCTTTCACTCCGCGCTTTTCAGCATAGCGGAAATCGGTGCCGCCCGGCTTTGACGCCAAATCGATGATCAGCGTATGGGCCGGCATTTTCGCGATGACGCTCGCCGTTACAATCAAATGGGGGACGGTGTTAACACAAACGTCGATATCGCGCACTTCTTTTTCCAAATCATTCAAATGAAACGGTTCAAGCCCCATTTCCGTAATGCGGGCCAAATGTTCCGACCGGCGCGCCCCGACTTTCACTTTTGCCCCCAAAGCGGCAAATGTCCGGGCGACGGTCATGCCGACGCGCCCCAATCCTAAAACGGCGATGCGGGAACCGTGAATCGTAAAATCGGTGTGCTGGATCACTATCATCACCGTTCCTTCAGCGGTCGGGATCGAGTTGTAAATGGCGACATCATCGCGCTCAAACAGCTGGATGTATTTGCGCCCGGTCTTTTTCATCAGTTCGTCTAAATACGAGTTGCTGATGCCGGAATAAACGGTGCACCGCTTGGCTGTTTTTTGCACCATCTCTTCCGTGAACGGAATCGGCTCGTGGGAAAACACGCTGTTGACCTTGCCATCCAATGTCGTGCCGTGAACCGGCAAAATGATCGCATCCAGGTCGGCAAAATCGACCTCCTCGATCGACATCTTCGTCGCCCCGGTAAAATGGTGGGCGAGCTGGTCAAAGCCGACAAGCGACAATTTGGCGTCCAGTTCAACAAGCTTGCGAATCACTTCAAGTTGCCGCGCATCGCCGCCGATGATGGCGACATGCATTCCTGTCAACATCATATGTCCTCGTCACCTTCTTTACTGGCAAACTGCTCCGTTTCTTTTCCCATCTTATGTTGGAAGAAAAATATAGGTGAATGCCCTTGGCGGAAAAATAGGCCATTGGCGGGCGGCATTTTTTGCCCGCCCGTTTCTTACATATAGAAGTAGGGAAGAGGGAAGGGGGAATCAGCGTGCGGCTGAGTGAATTAAGCGGCAAAGAAATCGTCGATGTGCGGCGGGCGGAGCGGCTTGGGGTGCTTGGGCAAACGGATTTGGAAATCAACGAACAAACAGGGCAAATCGAAGCGTTGCTCATCCCGACTGGAAAATGGTTCGGGTTTCGCAAAGACGGGCAGGAAATTCGCGTGCCGTGGAAGTATATTCGCAAAATCGGCGCCGATATGGTGATGATCGACGCTCCAGAACAAGAATGACGGGCGCGCCAAACGAAAAAAGCTAACAACCTCACAACGGGTCGTTAGCTTTTTTTATGCCCGACAGGGGCTACGATCGAAGCGGGCGCGGCAGCACGCCATCCGGGCTGATTAAGGCGAGCGCGTAATCATCGGTAAAAATGGTGCGCGCCAGCTCATTCACTTTTTCCACCGTGACGCTTTCAATTTCCTCGATAATCTCGTCAAGCGACCGATGGCGGCCGAGAAGAAGTTCGTTTTTGCCGTTGCGGCTCATGCGGCTGTTCGTGCTTTCAAGCCCAAGCATCAAGCTTCCTTTCATCTGTTCTTTGCTGTTATGCAGCTCTTTTTCCGTAATACCGTCTTCTTTCAACTGGCGCAGCGTCCGTTGGATCGTTTCAAACAAAACGTCAAGCTGGCTGCTCCCCGTGCCGGCGTAAATGGCGAGCAAGCCGCTGTCTTGGTAGGCGGAATGGTACGAGAACACCGAATACGCCAATCCGCGCTGTTCGCGCACTTCTTGAAACAGCCGGCTGCTCATGCTGCCGCCTAAAATATTGTTGAGAATCAGAAGCGGATACGCATCCGGGTGGCCGACCGGCAGGCCGTTGAACCCGATGCATACGTGCGCCTGCTCCGTGTCTTTTTTGCGCGCGAGCTTTTGCGGCGCAAACGTCGGCGTCCCTGACGGAGCGGGTTTGCGGGACGCAGTGAACGAGCCGAAATAACGTTCGACTTCAGTGATAAACCGCTCATCGACATTGCCGGCAACGGAAACGACAACGCGATCCGGAGTATAGTAGTCGGCCATATATTGGCGCAACGTGTCCCCCGTAAACGTGCACAACGTCTCTTCCGTGCCTAAAATCGGGTAGCCGAGCGGATGGCCCGCATAGCATGCCTTGCCGAGCAAATCGTGGACGATGTCATCCGGCGTGTCTTCGTACATTTTGATTTCCTCAAGCACCACGTTCCGCTCTTTTTGCAGCTCGTCCTCAACGAACGTCGAGTGGAAAAACATATCGGCAAGCATTTCCAACGCGAGCGGTGCATGTTCGTCCAACACTTTGGCGTAATAGCACGTATACTCTTTCGACGTAAAGGCGTTCACTTGCCCGCCGATGCTGTCAAACGCTTCGGCGATGTCCCGGGCCGTGCGCGTCGCCGTCCCTTTAAAAAACATGTGCTCTAAAAAGTGGGAAATGCCGTTGTTTTGTTCCGTCTCATTGCGCGAACCTGTGCCGATCCATACGCCGATGGCCACCGACCTTACAGTCGGAATTTGCTCCAACACGATTCGCACGCCGTTTTTGCACGTGTACTTGTTAATCAACTCCATGTTCCTCCTGTTTTTTGGCCAGTCTTTTCTCGTCGAATAAGGCTGTCAGGCTGCCGATGGCATAGCCTTTCCGCTTGATCGAGGCGATCAGCTCATCGAGTGCGGCCGCCGTCGGCATCGTCGGATGCATCAAAATCATGGCGCCGGGATGGATTTTTGATGTTACCCGTTTCACTATAGCAGATGGCGACGGTTTTTGCCAATCAATTGTATCAACGCTCCACATGATCGTCTTCATGCCGAGCTCGGCGGCGATGTTGACGACGTCATCACGGTAGCTGCCGCTCGGCGGGGCAAACCATTTGCATTTGACCGACGTCGCCGCTTCAATGACTTCATTCGTCTTTTCCAGTTCGCGGCGGACCGCTTCGCTGCTGAGCGTTTTCATATCCGGATGGCTGTAGGAATGGTTGCCGATTTCATGGCCGGCATCTGCTATCATTTTTGCCATCTCCGGATGGTTTTTTACCCATCGCCCTTCCAAAAAGAACGTCGCCTTCACCCCGTGTTTTTTCAACGTCTCAAGCATATCAGGGATGTATTCTTCCCCCCAGGCCACGTTGATGAGCAGCGAGACCATCGGTTTGTCGGGGTGGCCGCGATAGATCGGCGCCGGCGGCAAGTCATCCAAATGAACGCGCGGCGGCACTTGGCGGAACACGAGTTTTCGTTCATCGAACGTTCCCGTTTTCTTCATGTTTTCATAAGAGGCGTCAATATCGACAGCGAGCCCGTTGTACCCCGGCGTCGCCTTCCACACTTTATCAATGACCGCATCCTGGGCGGGAATTTCGTATTGCTTCGCCTGCTTGACAATCGTCTCGTACAGTTTGTCGCGTTCTTTCATGGCGGTCATTTCCGCCGGGCGCCAGCTCTCGATGTAGCCGCCGACCGGAGGCCACTGAACCGCCATCCAAGCGATGAGAAACATGACCGCTAGCGCCATGTATCGGGCATAGCCGTTGTTCACCCTTGTCCCCCTCCTTTTTCACTACTACAACCATATGTCTACGGGAGACAAGTTAGAACATAGCAAAAGAGCCTTAAGAAACAAATTCCTAAGGCTTCATGCGTTGGCGCTCCGGCCGTCTTCCGCGTTTTTCCCGCGGCGGCTCGGCAATGCCGCGCTGCTCGCGCAACACCGCTTTGCGCGACAAGTTGACGCGCCCTTGTTTATCGATTTCGGTCACCTTCACCAAAATTTCATCGCCGATCGACACGACGTCTTCCACTTTGCCGACCCGCTCCTCGGCCAGCTCGGAAATGTGGACGAGCCCGTCCTTGCCGTTGAACAGCTCGACGAACGCGCCGAATTTTTCGATCCGTTTCACCTTGCCCAAATACACTTTCCCCACTTCGACTTCGCGGACGATGTCTTCGATGATTTGCTTTGCTTTTTGGTTGGCCGCTTCATCGACAGAGGAGATGAAAATCGTGCCGTCTTGCTCGATATCGATTTTCACGCCGGTTTCATCGATGATTTTATTGATTTGTTTGCCGCTCGGCCCAATGACCTCGCGGATTTTATCCGGATTGATGTGCATGATCAAAATTTTCGGCGCATATTTGGACAGCTCTTTGCGCGGCTCGCTGAGCGTTTGCATCATATGGTCCAAAATTTCCAAGCGCCCTTTGCGCGCCTGCATGAGCGCCTCTTCCAAAATGTCGCGCGTCAGCCCTTTAATTTTAATGTCCATTTGCAGGGCGGTGACGCCTTTTCTCGTGCCGGCGACTTTGAAGTCCATATCGCCGAGATGGTCTTCAATGCCTTGAATGTCGGTCAAAATTGTGTAATGATCGTCTTGTTTCACCAGCCCCATGGCAATGCCGGCGACCGGCGCTTTAATCGGCACCCCGGCATCCATCATCGCCAGTGTGCTCGCGCAAATGCTCGCCTGCGATGTCGATCCGTTTGACTCGAGCACTTCCGAAACGAGGCGGATCGTGTACGGAAACTCGCGCTCCGACGGCACGACCGGCTCCAACGCCCGCTCCCCAAGCGCGCCGTGTCCGATTTCGCGCCGCCCCGGCCCGCGCATCGGCCCAGTTTCGCCGACGGAAAACGGCGGGAAGTTGTAATGGTGCATGAACCGTTTCGATTCTTCCAAATCAAGCCCGTCCAAAATTTGTACATCGCCGAGCGCCCCGAGCGTACAAACGCTCAACACTTGCGTTTGGCCGCGCGTAAACAAGCCCGACCCGTGCGTGCGCGGCAAGACGCCGACCGCCGACGACAGCGGGCGGATTTCATCGACTTTGCGCCCGTCCGGACGGATTTTCTCAACTGTAATCAAACGGCGCACTTCTTCTTTCACAAGCTTGTGCAAAATTTCCTGCACTTGCTTCAGCTTCTCTTCATCCGCCTCTTCTGCTTCGTACTTGGCGATGACGCCCGCTTTTACATCCTCGATGGCAGCATCGCGCGCCAGTTTTTCCGGCACTTGCACCGCCCGCTTAATATTCTGCTTCCGCAAGTTGGCGGATTTCCGCCTCCAACTCAGGATCGGGTTCATACAAGACGACTTCCATTTTTTCTTTGCCGACCTGGGCGGCAATTTCCTCTTGAAAAGCAATGAGCCGCTTGACTTCTTCGTGGCCGAACATGATCGCTTCGAGCATCACTTCTTCCGGCACTTCATCCGCGCCGGCTTCGACCATGTTGATGGCATCTTTCGTCCCAGCGACGACAAGATGCAGATCGCTTTTTTCCATCTGCTCGACCGTCGGATTGATGACAAACTGGCCATCGACGCGGCCGACGATGACACCGGCGATCGGTCCTTCAAACGGAATGTCGGAAATCGTCAACGCCGTAGACGCACCGATCAACGCCGCCACTTCCGGGGAGCAGTCTTGGTCGACGCTCATGACCATCGATACGACTTGCACTTCGTTGCGGAATCCTTCGGCAAACAACGGGCGGATCGGCCGGTCGATGAGCCGGCTCGCCAAAATCGCTTTCTCGCTCGGGCGGCCTTCCCGTTTAATAAACCCGCCCGGAATTTTCCCGACCGCGTACAGCCGCTCCTCGTAGTTGACCGTCAGCGGGAAAAAGTCCACATTTTTTGCTTCCCGCGATGCGGTGGCCGTGCTCAGCACTACCGTATCGCCGTAGCGGACGAGCGCCGCCCCGTTCGCCTGTTTTGCCAGTTCGCCGGTTTCAATGACGAGCGGGCGTCCAGCCACATCGATGGAAAACACGCGTTTCTCTTGTTCCATACAGACGAGTACTCCTCTCTATGTACAAAAATAAGGGATCTGCTGATGATTAGTATAGACGAATTGGCGCTATTGTATCATCGCCGCGCAAACGGCGCCTATAAACTAGCAAAAAAGCGGGAATGCTCCCGCTTTTTTATCGACGTAATCCAAGTTTCTTAACTATTTCACGGTAGCGCGCCACATCTTTATTGCGCAAGTAGGCCAACAGCCGGCGGCGTTTCCCGACCATTTTCAGCAGGCCGCGCCGAGAATGATGGTCTTTTTTATGGACGCGCAAATGCTCATTCAAATTGTTGATTTGCTCTGTCAAAATCGCAATTTGCACTTCCGGAGAACCGGTGTCGTTCTCATGGACTTTGAATTGTTCGATGATTTCACGTTTGCGCTCTTGCGTCAATGCCATCATGGTTCACCTCCCTAGTCTTCGATCCCCGTTTGCCGAGCGGGCGTCGGTGACTCGCCTGGCCAAGCAACGGTTCGCATACATTGATTAGAATACCTCTTTTTCCGGCAAAATGCAAGTCTTTTCGTCCAAACGCCGGAAATACTGTTTTGCTTCTTCCTTGTCGCGGGCAATTTGCGCCGCTAGCTCGGCGACGCCGGCAAACTTGCGCTCGCTCCGCAGGCGGCGGTGCCACTCAACCGTCACCGTTTCCCCGTAAATGTCGCGCGCGAACGCAAACAAATGCACTTCCACGCTCGGCAACCCTTCGCACGCCGCATGGAACGTCGGTTTGTAGCCGATGTTCGCCACCCCTTCGTACGTCCGGCCGCCAACGGTCGCTTTGACGGCGTAAACGCCGACCGCCGGCAATAGGTAGTCGCCATTTAACGCAATGTTGGCCGTCGGGAACCCGATCGTCCGCCCGCGCTGCTCCCCGGCGACAACCGTCCCTTCGATGTCATAAAAACGGCCGAGGAGGCGGGGGAGCTGATCGACCGCCCCTTCTTCAATGAGCTTCCGCACCCTTGTCGAACTCACCTTTTCCCCGTCGACGGCCAGCTTTGGAACAACGGTTTGCCCAAAGCGGCCGCGCGCATGAAGCGGCATCGTCTCCATCGTCCCTTTTCCGAACCGGCCATAAGTGAAATCAAAACCGGCGACGACGTGCTTGACATGAAGCCCATCCAAATATTGATCGGCAAACTGCTCCGGCGGCAGGTTGGCGAACGCCGGTGTAAATTCGACGATATACAGTCGATTCACGCCAAGCGCCGCAACCAACTGCTCTTTTTTGTTAAGCGGGGTAATGAGACGAAGCTCAGGTTGTTTGCCAAGCACGACGGACGGATGAGGATGAAACGTCATCACCGCGCTTTCGTATCCGCGTTCATTCGCAATCTCGACCGCCGTCCGGATCACTTTTTGGTGGCCAAGGTGAATGCCGTCAAAATAGCCGAGCGCCATCACCGTCGGGGGAAGCGCCTGGCGCTCAAAGCGATGCGGATGCGAAAGAAATATCGTTTCCATGTCCATAACCCACCTTACTTTTTTTCCGCGCTTCGCCCGGCGTCAACGAAACACTTTGAGCGGTTTCATCAAGCCCGGGCGCGCCGGATGCTTTACATACAGGGCCAGCGCCTCCCGCTCGGGCGTCACGAGCACGACCGGCCCGTCAAGCGCATGCAAAAAGGCGGGAAGCCGGAGCAGCGCCCCGTTTTTTACTTTCTCTGCTACTTTATCATTGATTTCATATTTCGGCAAATGAAAAAGCGCTTGCTCGATCGGAATGAGCAAGGCGGCGGCCGTTCCGTCGGCCGCCCGGCGCTCGACTTCTTCAAGCGTCACACAATCTTCAAGCCGAAACGGGCCGGACGCTGTGCGGATGAGATCGGACATATGAGCCGGATAGCCGAGCTGCTCGCCGACCGTCACTGCGAGCGTGCGGACATACGTGCCTTTGCTGCATGTGACGCGGAAGCGAAATGACACCGTCTCCCCGGCAAACTGCTCGCGATCATCGAGCAGCTCGAGCTCGTAAATCGTCACGCGCCGCGTCGGGCGCTCCACCTCGATGCCGGCGCGCGCATATTCATACAGCTTTTTGCCGCCGACTTTCACCGCCGAATACATGGGCGGCGTTTGCTCGATTTCCCCGATAAGGCGGCGGAAAACGGCTTCGATTTCCACCCGCGCAATCGGCCGCTCGACCGGCCGGACGGCAACGACGTCACCGTCGGCGTCTTCGGTCGTCGTCGCTGCGCCGAGCGTCACTTCCCCTTCGTACGTTTTCGTCGCTCCGGTAAGAAATTCCGCAATGCGCGTCGCTTTGCCAAGGCAAAGCGGCAGGACGCCGGACACATTTGGATCGAGCGTGCCGGTATGGCCGACTTTTTTTACCCCAAGCAGGCGGCGCACCTTTGCCACACAGTCGTGCGACGTTATTCCTTTTGGTTTGTTGAGCAGCAATACCCCGTCCATCGGCGCACCCTTTCCCTGTCTATACTCGCGCAACGGAAATGGATAGACGGTTCGTCTATCCATTGTTTGGACCATCCTCCGCCTCTTCCGGCCGGCGGCGGTCGCCGTCGGAAATTTCGCGGATCAGCCGCTCAATGCGGCTGCCGTATTCCATCGTTTCATCGATCTCAAACAAAATTTCCGGCGTTTTGCGCAGGCGAATGCGCTGCCCGATTTCCGAACGGATGAATCCTTTCGCCTTTTCCAGTGCTTTCAGCGTGTTCTCCCGCTGCTCGTCATCGCCTAAGACGCTAATGTACACTTTCGCTTGCTGCAAATCGCCGGTGACGCGCACATCGGTGACGGTGACGAAACCGATGCGCGGATCTTTCAGCTTGCGGCCGATAATGTCGCTCAACTCTTTTTTCATTTGCTCGCCAACGCGAGTTGCCCGTATGTTCATCATCCATCACCTCGGTTTACAACCACTCAAATGATGTGGACGCCCGCTCCAACTCGGGGAACGAATCGATCAAGGCCAAGGCCCGCTCGAGTTCCCGCTCAGCCGCCATTCGGCTCGACGCGATGGCGACAAGGCCGATTTTCGCCCGCTGCCATGCGTCTTGATAATCGAGTTCAGCCACAGAGACGTTGTACTTTTGCCGAATCCTTGTCAGCACCCGCTGCAGGACGGCCCGTTTGTCCTTCAGCGAGCGGGCGTTATAAATGAGACATTCGCATGCGGCAAAGCCGATCATGCCCGAGCCACTTCCTGCATGACGTACGCTTCAATAACGTCCCCTTCTTTAATGTCATTGAAGTTTTTGATCGTCAAGCCGCACTCATATCCTTGCGCCACTTCGCGCACATCGTCTTTATACCGTTTGAGCGAATCGATTTCGCCTTCGTACACGACGATGCCTTGGCGGATGAGGCGCACTTTGCTGTCGCGGGTGATTTTGCCGTCGGTGACATAGCAGCCGGCGATCGTGCCAACTTTGGACACTTTGAACGTTTGCCGCACTTCCGCTTGGCCGATGACTTTCTCTTCGTATTCCGGGTCGAGCATCCCTTTCATCGCCGCTTCAATTTCCTCAATGACGTTGTAAATGATGCGATGGAGGCGGATGTCGACTTTTTCCGATTCAGCGGCGCGCTTCGCATTCGCATCCGGGCGGACGTTAAAGCCAATGACGATAGCGTTCGATGCCGTCGCCAGTGAAATATCCGATTCGGTGATGGCGCCGACCGCCGCATGGATGATTTTCACCCGCACGCCTTCGACATCGATTTTTTGCAAGGCGGCAACCAGCGCCTCAACCGATCCTTGAACATCGGCTTTGACGATCAAGTTCAGCTCTTTCATTTCGCCTTGCTTGATTTGTTCGAACAAATCGTCGAGGCTGACGCGCGTTTTCACGCTCCGCTGCTCCTGCAGCTGCCGCTGCGCCCGCGCTTCCCCGATTTGCCGCGCCTTTTTCTCATCCTCAAACACCATGAAACGGTCGCCGGCTTGCGGCACGTCGTGCAGCCCGGTAATTTCCACCGGCATCGACGGCCCCGCTTCCTTGACGCGCCGCCCGCTGTCATTGACCATCGCCCGCACACGCCCGTACGTCGTGCCGACGACGATCGGATCGCCGACTTTGAGCGTGCCGGTTTGAACGAGCAGCGTCGCCACCGGGCCGCGCCCTTTGTCGAGCTTCGCTTCAATGACCGTTCCGACCGCGCGCCGGTTCGGATTGGCTTTTAATTCTTCCATCTCGCTGACAAGCAAAATCATTTCCAACAGATGATCGAGGCCCTCTTTCGTTTTCGCCGACAGCTTGCAGAAAATCGTATCGCCGCCCCATTCTTCCGGAACGAGGTTGTACTCCATCAACTCTTGCATGACGCGGTCCGGGTTCGCTTCCGGTTTATCCATTTTGTTAATGGCGACGATGATCGGCACGTTTGCCGCCTTGGCATGGTTGATCGCCTCGACCGTCTGCGGCATGACCCCGTCATCGGCCGCGACGACAAGGATGACGATATCGGTCACTTGCGCGCCGCGCGCCCGCATCGTCGTAAACGCTTCATGGCCTGGTGTATCGAGGAACGTAATTTTTTTGTCATTGACGGTGACTTGGTAAGCGCCGATGTGCTGCGTAATGCCGCCCGCTTCTTGCTCGGTCACTTTCGAATGGCGGATCGCATCAAGAAGCGTCGTTTTCCCATGGTCGACGTGCCCCATGATCGTGACAACCGGCGGCCGTTCAACCAGGTCTTCCGGAGCATCGGCAATTTCAATCGCTTCAAAGTTCGTTTCGTCAATGGTCACCTTTTCTTCCACTTCAACGCCGTAGTCGGAGCAGATGAGCTCGATCGCATCTTTGTCCAAGTCTTGGTTGATCGTCGCCATCACGCCAAGCATAAACAGCTTTTTAATAATTTCCGACGGCTCGCGGCCCAATTTTTTCGCCAGCTCGGCCACGGTGAGCGAACCCTCGAACGTAATTTTCTTCGGCAGCTCTTTTTCTTTTTTCGCCGGCTGCGGCACCTGCTTCGCGGCCGGGGCCGCTTGTTTTTTCCCTTTCGCCGGCCCTTTTCCTTTCTTCTTCGCCGCTTGGAACGCTTTCTTTTCTTGCTGCTGCGCCTCCGTTCGTTTTGTTTCTTTCCCTTTCACCGCCCCTTTTTTCTTGGCCGGCTTGGCCGCTTCTTTTGCATCGTCAAAAATTTCCTCATCCGAGAAATCGGCCGTCTTCGCCGGCGTCGGCCGCTTCGGCTTGTCGGTTTTCTTTTCCGCTTTCTTTTCATTTTTGGTTTCGGTTTTCTTTTCGGCCTTTGGGCGGTATTGATGGTCAAGCTTTTCGACGACATCGGCCTCGAGCATGGCCATATGATTGTTTACTTCAATGTTCATTTCTTTCAATTTATGAATAACGTCCTTGCTTGGCACGTTCTGTTTTTTCGCATATTCGTACACACGCATTTTTGACATACAGTCACCCCCATAAAGATCGGTCGAGCATCGTTTGCAATTGGCGCGCGAACCCTTCGTCGGTGACGGCAACGACGACGCGGGCGTCTTTGCCAATCGCGCCGCCCAGCACATACCGGTCCGGCACTTTGCAAAGCGGGACGCCATAAAACGCACATTTATCCGTCACTTTTTTTTCCGTGTTGGCCGACGCATCTTCCGAAAGCAACACGAGCCGCGCCCTGCCCCGTTGCACTTCTTTGACGACAAGTCCCTCTCCGGAAACGACTTTTCCGGCCCGCTGCGCCAACCCTAACAGCGATGCCCAGCGGTTCTGTTTCATTGTCCTGCCTGTTTCTCCTTTTTCGCCAAAGCAAGCAGCTCGTCATAGAGCGAGTCGGCGATGTCGGCTTTTAAATGGCGGGCCAAAATATTTTTCTTTTTCGCCTGTAAAATGCAATCCGGGTCAAGGGTAATATACGCGCCCCGCCCCGCTTTTTTGCCGGTCGGGTCGATCGACACCTCTCCTTCTTTGGAGCGGACGATGCGCATCATTTCCCGCTTTGGCTTCATCTCTCCAGTGACGACGCATTTGCGCAACGGAATTTTCTTTTGCGCTGCCATTTCTATTCCCCCTCACTCGATTTCCGCCGATGCATCGAATGATTGGACGTTCTCATCACTATTTTCATTATCGGCCGCCGCGCCGTTGAAATCAAGCGAAGTGGATGGCGCATACGGATCAATGCCCATGTCCCGCGCCTCGGACTCGCTTTTAATATCGATTTTCCAGCCGGTCAATTTTGCCGCCAGACGGGCGTTTTGCCCGCGTTTGCCGATGGCGAGCGACAGCTGGTAGTCCGGAACGATGACGGTCGTCGCCCTTTGCTCTTCATTGACGATGACGCGCAGCACTTTCGCTGGGCTTAACGCATTGGCGACAAACTCCACCGGGTCGGCCGACCAGCGGACGATATCAATTTTTTCCCCGTTCAGCTCGTCGACGATCGCCTGGACGCGCTGCCCTTTTGGCCCGACGCAGGCGCCAACCGGATCGACTTCCGGATTGTCGGAATGGACGGAAATTTTGGAACGATCGCCGGCTTCGCGGGCGATCGACTTGATTTCAACCGTCCCGTCGTAAATTTCCGGCACCTCAAGCTCAAACAGCCGCTTCAGCAAGCCCGGATGAGTGCGGGAGACGAAAATTTGCGGCCCTTTTGTCGTCTTTTCCACTTTCGTAATGTACACTTTCAGCCGATCGTGCGGTTTGTACGTTTCATTCGGCATTTGTTCGTTCGCCGGCAAAAGCGCCTCCGCCTTGCCGAGGCTGACATAGACAAAACGCGGGTCAATGCGCTGGACGATGCCGGTCATAATGTCCTCTTCGCGGTCGACAAATTCGGCGTAGATGATGCTCCGCTCCGCTTCGCGCACGCGCTGGGTCACGACTTGTTTCGCTGTTTGCGCAGCGATGCGCCCGAAATCGCGCGGCGTCACTTCCAATTCGACGACATCGCCGATTTGATAGTTCGGATTGATCCGCTGCGCCTCCTCAAGCGAAATTTCAAGACGCGGATCGGTCACCTCTTCGACGACGTCTTTGCGGGCGAGCACGCGGATCGTCCCTGTTTCCATATTTAAATCGACGCGCACGTTTTGCGCTTGGCCGAAATTGCGCTTGTACGCGGAAACGAGCGCCGCTTCAATGGCTTCCATAATCACTTCTTTGCTGATGCCTTTTTCCCGCATCAGATCGGCTAACGCCTCAAGCAACTGCGTGTTCATGAAACGAAAATCCCCCTTTTATCATTAAGAGAAAATGACGGCTAATCTAGCGCTCGCCACTTTTTCATACGGAATGGCGACCGTTTTTTGCCGCCCGCGGTCTTTGACCGACAGCGTCACGGTCGTCCCGTCAAAAGCGGTCAATTCCCCTTCAAACTGCTTTTCTCCTGCAATCGGCTCGTATGTTTTGATATATACATTTTTCCCAATTGCTCTTACAAAATCTTTTTCATTTTTTAACGGCCGCTCCGCTCCCGGCGATGACACTTCTAAAAAATAGTTGTGCGGAATCGGGTCGACCTCGTCGAGCTTTTCGCTTAGTCTTTCACTGACGACGCCGCACTGTTCGATGTCCACGCCGGTGTCTGAATCAATAAAGACGCGCAAAAACCAGTTTTTTCCTTCTTTCACATACTCGATGTCCACCAGCTCGAGCCCCATTTCGTCCAAAATCGGCGCGACAAGCTGTTCAACCGTTTCTGTCACTTTTTTGCTCATCGTGTTCCTCCTTACTGGGCAAGGCTGCATGCTGCATAATGAGAAAATCCCCTGCACAAGGCGGGGAATGAACGAAAGACGGAAAGACCGATGCTCATTCAAGACGAAAGAGTGGGTTTCCCCACTCTTTGCTTGCCATTATCTTTGCCAATTCCACTAAAACTATAACACATTGGGAAATATATTGCAACGAAAAACCGTCCGTCAGAACAAGGACAGCTGGTTATGATCCGGAAGCGAGTCGAGGCAGCCGCGGCTTTCGAGATACTCAAGCAGCGTTTTCGACACTTTGCCGCGCTGCTGCAAATCTTCTTTTGACAAAAACTCCCCTTCTTCGCGGGCGCGCACAATGTTTTGCGCCACGTTCGTCCCGAGCCCCGGGATGGCGTTAAACGGCGGAATAAGCGAGTTGCCGTCAATGACAAATTCGGTCGCCTGCGAGCGGTACAAGTCGATATTTTTAAAGGAAAAGCCGCGCTCGCACATTTCCAGCGCCACTTCCAGCACCGTGAGCAAGCTTTTTTCTTTCGCCGTCGCCTGAATGCCTTTGGCGTTGATTTCCTCAATCCGCTTGCGAATGGCGGCTGATCCTTTGATCATGGCGTCAAGGTCAAAGTCCTCCGCCCGCACCGTAAAGTACGACGCGTAATACAAAAGCGGATGGTGCACCTTAAAGTAGGCGATGCGCACCGCCATCAACACGTAGGCCGCCGCGTGCGCTTTCGGGAACATGTATTTGATTTTTTTGCACGAGTCGATGTACCATTCCGGCACGTTATGCTTGCGCATCTCCGCCTCAAATTCCGGCGTCAATCCTTTCCCTTTGCGCACCGATTCCATAATTTTAAACGCCAGCGACGGCTCAAGCCCACGGTAAATGAGATAGACCATAATGTCGTCGCGGCAGCCGATCACCTCAGAAAGCGTGCACGTGCCATTTTGAATGAGTTCTTGCGCGTTGCCAAGCCATACATCGGTGCCGTGCGACAAACCGGAAATTTGCACGAGCTCGGAAAATGTTTTCGGCTTCGTTTCTTCGAGCATTTGCCGGACAAAGCGCGTGCCGAATTCCGGGATGCCGATCGTGCCGACGTTGCACATAATTTGCTCCGGCGTAACGCCAAGCGGCTCGGTGCTGCTGAAAATGCCCATCACGTCCGGGTCGTCGGTCGGGATCGTTTTCGGATCGATGCCGCTTAAATCTTGCAGCATGCGGATGACCGTCGGATCGTCGTGCCCGAGAATATCGAGCTTCAATAAATTGTCATGAATCGAGTGGAAGTCAAAATGGGTCGTCCGCCATTCCGATGACGTATCATCGGCTGGATATTGGATCGGCGTAAAGTCGTAAATTTCCATATAATCGGGAACGACGATAATGCCTCCAGGGTGCTGCCCAGTCGTCCGCTTCACTCCGGTGCAGCCGGCCGCCAGCCGGTCGATTTCCGCGCCGCGCAGCTCTAAGTTATGGTCGCTCGCATAGCCTTTCACAAACCCGTACGCCGTTTTGTCGGCGACCGTGCCGATCGTTCCGGCGCGGTAGACGTTGTCTTCGCCAAACAGCACTTTCGTATAGTTGTGGGCGCGCGGCTGGTACTCGCCGGAGAAGTTCAAATCGATATCCGGCACTTTGTCGCCTTTAAAGCCGAGGAACGTCTCAAACGGGATGTCATGCCCGTCTTTTTTGTATTTCGTCCCGCATTGCGGGCAGTTTTGATCCGGCAAGTCAAAGCCCGACCCGACCGAACCGTCATTAAAAAACTCGGAATGTTTGCAGTTCGGGCAGACGTAATGCGGCGGCAGCGGGTTCACCTCGGTAATTTCCGTCATCGTCGCGACAAACGATGAGCCGACCGAGCCGCGCGACCCGACAAGGTAGCCGTCATCGAGCGACTTTTTGACGAGCTTATGCGAAATTAAGTAAATGACGGCAAATCCGTGGCCGATAATGCTCTTCAGCTCTTTTTCAAGCCGCTCCTCAACGAGTTTCGGCAGTGGGTCTCCGTAAATTTCTTTCGCCCGCCGGTAGCTCATTTCCTTGATTTCCTCGTCCGCCCCTTCGATGCGCGGCGTGTACAGCTCATCCTTGATCGGCTTCACTTCACCGATTAACGAAGCGATTTTTTGTGTGTTGTCGACGACGATTTCTTTCGCTTTTTCCGGCCCTAAAAACGAGAAGCAATCCAGCATTTCGTTCGTCGTGCGGAAATACACATCCGGCAGCTCATGCCGGTTGAGCGGGTTCGCCCCGCCTTGCGAATGGATTAAAATTTTCCGGTAAATTTTGTCCTCCGGATTTAAATAATGGACGTTGCCGGTGGCGACGACCGGAATGTTGAGCTTTTCGCCAAGGGCGACGATGCTGCGGATGATGTTTTGGATCATCTCTTCATCTTTGACGTAATCCATTTCAATGAGCGGCTTGTACACCTCGGGCGGATGCACCTCAAGAAAATCGTAAAAGCGGGCGATGTCTTCGACTTCCTCCGGCGCCTTTTGGATCAAGTTGTCAAACAGCTCGCCTTTGTCGCAGCCCGAGCCAACGAGCAGCCCTTCACGATGCTTGACCAGCACGGAGCGCGGGATGCGCGGCACGCGGTGAAAATAATCGATGTGCGACAGCGAGACGAGCTTGAACAAGTTTTTCAGCCCGATGTCGTTTTGCGCCAACAGCGTCGCATGGAACGGGCGCGCCAGGCGGTACGACGCATCGCTGTGCGTGCGGCTGTTTAATTCGTCATGAAACAGTATGCTGCGCTCTTCCGCTTCCTTCAATAGCCGCATAAGCAAATGCCCGGTTGCCTCCGCGTCGTAGATGGCGCGGTGGTGCTGGGTCAGTTCAATGTCGAACTTTTTGCAAAGCGTGTTCAGCCGGTGGTTTTTCAAATCCGGATACAAAAAGCGGGCGAGTTCAAGCGTGTCAATGACCGGATTGGCGAGCTTGCCGCGTCCCATGCGGGCGAGGCCTGCGTTTAAAAACCCGATGTCAAAGCTGGCGTTATGGGCCACAAGCGTCGCATCGCCAATCCAGTCAACAAAACGGGCCAGCACCTCATCCGGCTGCGGAGCGTCTTTCACCATTTCGTCCGTGATTCCGGTCAATTCCATCGTCGTCACGGACAGCGGATGTCCCGGATTGGCAAAGGACATAAACCGGTCGATGATCTCGCCGTCTTTGATTTTGACGGCCGCCAGCTCAATGATCGTATTGTACACAGCCGACAGCCCGGTCGTTTCAACGTCAAAGACGACGTACGTCTCCTCCGAAAGACGGCGGTGCGTTTCATTGTAGGCGATCGGCACGCCATCGTCGACGATGTACGCCTCAAGGCCGTAAATGACCTTCATGCCGTGTTTTTTCGCCGCGCTGTAGGCCTCCGGAAACGACTGAACAACGGCATGGTCGGTGACGGCGATCGCCGGATGACCCCATTTTTTCGCTTGTTCGATGAGTTTTGTCACCGAGGTAACCGCGTCCATTTGGCTCATCGGGGTATGCAAATGGAGCTCGACCCTCTTTTCCCCTTCGGGCGCTGTATCTTGCCGTTCGTTTGCAGCGATTTCGTTCAAATCGTTGGCGATGATGACCAAATCGCGGACGAATGTGTCGTTTTGCACGCTGCCGCGCACTTTCACCCACATGCCTTTTTTGACGCCGCTCATGAGCTCGGCGTCCTCTTTGTCGCGCGAGAACATTTTGACTAAAATCGAGTTCGTGTAATCGGTGATTTTCATGGTCAACAGCGTGCGGCCGCTTTTGAGCTCGCTCACCTCAGCGTCAAACACATACCCTTGCACCACAACGCGCCGCTCTTCCTCAACGATCGTCTCAAGCGGACGCACTGGCTCCTCGTCGCGGATCGGGTAGCCGATGACGAGCGGGCCGGATGGAGAAGCGGCTGCTGCCTTTTCCTCTTCTTTTGCCATATCGGTCAGCACCGCCAACGCCCGCTCTTCATCTTCTTGCTGCTTTTGCGCCAAAAACTGCTCCATTTCCTGCTCAGCCGGTTGCACGTCGACTTCCAGCTGAAGCGGCGGAAAACCGAACGACGCGTAAATCGCAGCGATTTTTTGCGCAAACCGCCGTTTGACGGCCAGCGCCTCCGCCTCGTGGCGGGCGGTGACAATGAGCTTGTTCCCTTTCACCGCCGGCGTCTGCCGGCTCAGCAAATCGACAAGCGGCGAGACGCCTTCTTGCAGCTCGGCGAGGCAAAGCGGCCAGTACGCCCGCACATCGTCTTCCGTTACGCGCGGCGATTCGACATCAATCGTATACCGGATGGCAGCGATATGGCGGAAAGCAGCCGCCAAGCGGTTCGTAAACGATTTGTACACCTCGGCCGGCAGCACATTGGCGAACTGAAAATAGAAATGCCAGCTTTTTTCTTCTTTATCAATCACGACTTTGTGAATGAACGCATCACGGAAATACGGCATCCATTCATCCGACGTCATCTTCAGTTGCTCAAGCAAAACGAAAAACCGCTCTTTTTGTTCTTTCGTGGCCATGATTTCCCCTCTCAACGAAATCGTTTCTCTTTCTAATCATACCATACAAACGCCAAAAAGCGCCGACGGAAAAGAAACTCGTTCTTTTTCGCCGGCGCCGTTCGTTCACCCTTGCAAGAGGCGGCGCACCGTATCGGTCAATTCGCCCACCGGCACGTCAAACGTCTCGCCTGTTTTTCGCACTTTCACTTCGACGATGCCTTCGCCCGCCCGCTTGCCGACGGTGACGCGAACCGGAATGCCGATCAAATCGCTGTCGGCAAACTTGACTCCGGCCCGCTCCGGGCGGTCATCGTATAACACTTCAAATCCTGCCTGTCCCAATTTTTCGTACCATTCCTCCGCCAACGCTCGCTGCTCGTCGCTTTTCGCGTTCGCTGTCAGCAAATGGATATGAAACGGCGCCACCGAAGCCGGCCAGACGAGCCCGTTTTCATCGGCAAACTGCTCGGCAATCGCCGCGACCAGCCTGGAGACGCCGATGCCGTAGCAGCCCATGATCATCGTCTTCGTTTGGCCGTTTTCATCCAAGTACACGGCGTTCATTGCCTCGCTGTATTTCGTGCCAAGCTTGAACACGTGCCCGACTTCAATGCCGCGAGCGAAGCGGATCGTCCCTTTGCCATCCGGAGACGGGTCGCCCTCTTGGACAAAGCGCAAGTCGGCGTATTGACTGACGGCAAAATCGCGGTCCGGGTTGACGCCGATGTAATGGTAGCCTTCCTCATTCGCGCCGCAAACACCGTTGACGATGGCAGCAACAGCATGGTCCGCGATCACCATGACCGCTTCGCTGACACCGATCGGACCGAGCGAGCCGACCGGCGCCCCCATCACCCGTTCTGTTTCTTCCGGCGTCGCCAGCTCCACGACGGTGGCGTCGAGCACATTTTTCACTTTCACCTCGTTCGCCTCGTGGTCGCCGCGGACAAGGACAAGCACGTACCGGCCATCGACATTGAACAAAAGCGACTTGATGCAGCGCTCCGGCGAAACTTGTAAGTAGGAAGCGACTTCATCAATCGTTTTTTGCCCCGGCGTCGCCACTTTTTTCAATTCGGCCGGCGGCTCGCTGCTTTTCTCGTACGTGGTCACAACCGGCGCCATTTCAATGTTGGCGGCATAGTCGGACGCGTCGGAATAGGCGATCGTATCTTCGCCAATGTCCGAGAGCACCATGAACTCGTGCGTATCTTTGCCGCCGATCGCCCCCGAATCCGCGATGACGGCGCGGAAGTTTAAGCCGCAGCGGCGGAAAATGTTCGAATAGGCGTTATACATGTCGTTGTACGTTTCATCCAAACTTTCTTTTGACGTATGGAACGAATAGGCGTCTTTCATCATGAATTCACGGCCGCGCAGCAGTCCGAAGCGCGGGCGCTTTTCATCGCGGAATTTCGTTTGGATTTGGTACAACACAAGCGGCAGCCGCTTGTACGTTTTCACTTCATCGCGGACGATCGCCGTGATCATTTCCTCATGCGTCGGCCCAAGGGCGAAATCGCGCTCGTGCCGGTCTTTTAAGCGCATCAACTCCGGTCCGTACGAATACCAACGGCCGGACTGCTGCCAAAGCTCGGCCGGCTGCAGCGCCGGCATCAGCAGTTCCATGCCGCCGATGCGGTTCATCTCCTCACGGATGATCGCTTCAATCTTTTGCAGCACGCGTTGCCCGAGCGGCAAAAACGTGTAGACTCCGCTCGCGCTCTGGCGGATGAAGCCGGCCCGCAGCAGCAGCTGATGGCTTTTCACTTCCGCGTCCGCCGGCACTTCGCGCAATGTCGGAATAAACGCTTGACTTTGTCTCATTCACAGCCACCTCATTCTCTCTCTTTATAGGAAAAATTTTTGAATGTCGTTCCATGTGACGACAAGCATCAGCAACATAAGCAAGGCGAAACCGATAAAATGGACCATTCCTTCTTTTTGCCGGTCGACCGGCTTGCCGCGCACGGCTTCAATGGCGAAAAAGAGGAGCCGCCCGCCGTCTAGCGCCGGCAATGGCAACAAGTTGACAATCCCGAGGTTGATGCTTAAAATCGCGCCCCATTTCATCAAGTAGTAGATCCCGGACTCCGCCACCTTGCCAGTCGATACAGCGATGCCGACCGGGCCTGACAGCATGTCAAGCTGAAACTGGCCGGTGATCAATTGAACGAGCCCTGTTGCAATTTCCCTCGTCCAGTAATACGTCTCGACCAGCCCTTGCTTTACGGAGCCGAACACCGATTTTTCCATCGGCTGATAGACGCCGATTAAGCCGATCGTCTCCCCTTGAATCGTTTTCGCTTCCGGGGTGACGGTCACGCTCATGTCTTTCCCGTTCCGCTCAATTTGAAACTCCAGCGGCTCCTCTGGATGAGCGCGAATCGTGTTGACGATTTCCGTCCACGTTTCCATCCGTTCGCCGTTGATGGCGATGACCTCATCCCCTTGCTTCAACCCCGCCGCGCGCGCCGCTCCATCCGGCGTCAGCTCGCCGATGACCGGCTTGTCGACCGGGTAGCCTTGCAAAAGGCCGATGATGATAAAGACGAGGACGGCCAATAGAAAGTTGGCGAGCGGGCCGGCCAAAATCGTCATCGTCCGCTGCCCGAGCGTTTTTGCCGCAAATTGGCGGTGGTACGGGGCGATTTGAATTTCTTGGCGGTCGACGACAAAAAACGCCGGTTCTTTCACCGCAAACCGCTCCAGCCGCTCGCCGTCGGCATAGCCGGTGACATACATGCCATGCTCCAAATCAGCGTCTTCCACCTCAACGACCCGAATGTTCGGATAATCGTCCTTATGGTTGAGGACGATTTTTTCCACCCGTCCTTCACTGTCAAGCAAAAGACCGACGACTTGCCCGCGCTTCAGCTCGATCGTTTCCGGGTCTTCGCCGGCCATGCGGACGAAACCGCCAAGCGGCAAGAGCCGGATCGTATACACCGTTTCGCTTTTCTTAAACGAAAACACTTTCGGTCCGAACCCGATGGCAAACTCGCGGCACAAAATGCCGGCCCGTTTGGCCAGCAGCAAATGCCCGAGCTCGTGAAAAAAGACGAGAGCGCCGAAGACAACAATAAACGAAATAATCGATTCCAACGTTTCAACCACCTTTATGCTAATAGTGAGCGGACATAAGCGCGCACATCCGCGTCAATTTCGCGAATCTCTTCAAGCTGCGGATCGTCCACCGGCTGATGGCGCTCAAGAGCGCGCTCGATCCACTCCTCGATGGCCAAAAACGGAATGCGTCCGGCTAAAAACGCCGCCACCGCTTCCTCATTGGCGGCATTCAACACCGTCGGCAGCGAGCCGCCGCGTTTTCCAGCTTCATAGGCAAAGCGGAGGCAGCGGTAACGGTCAAAATCGACCGGGGCGAAATGGAGCGCCCCAAGCGCAGCCAAATCGAGCGGCTTGGCCGCCGCAAGCGGCAGCCGCTCCGGATAGGCGAGCGCGTATTGAATCGGGATGCGCATATCCGGCGTGCCCAACTGGGCTAAGATGCTCGTGTCGCGAAACTCGACGAGCGAATGAATGACGCTCTCTCGATGGAGGACGACGTCGATTCGCTCATACGGCAGCCCAAACAGCCAATGCGCTTCAATGACTTCAAACCCTTTGTTCATCATTGTGGCGGAATCAATCGTAATTTTCGCCCCCATCGACCAATTCGGATGGCGAAGCGCTTCTTCGACCGTCACATGAGCAAGCTCTTCGCGCGTCCGATCGCGAAAGCTCCCGCCCGACGCGGTCAGAATCAGCTTCTCCACGTGTTCACGCTTTTCCCCTTGCAAGCATTGAAAAATGGCGGAATGCTCGCTGTCAACCGGCAACAGCGGCACACCGCGCCGCTTGGCTGCCGCCGTGACAAGATGCCCGGCAACGACAAGCGTCTCTTTATTGGCGAGAGCGATCGTCTTCCCGGCTTCAATCGCTTTTAATGTCGGCACGAGGCCGACGCTGCCGACGACGGCGGTGACAACGACGTCCGCCTGCGGGCAAACAGCCGCCTCCACCAACCCTTCCTCTCCGTACACGACTGCAGTCCGCCCGCTGTACTCGCAGCGAAGCACTTCGTAAGCGTCTCGGTCGGTGACAGCGACAAGAACAGGGGAAAACTCAACAATCAGCTTTCTTGCCGCTTCCACATTTTTCCCAACCGATGCCGCCGCCAGACGAAACTTGTCCGGATGAGCGCGCATGACATCGAGCGTTTGCTGGCCGATCGATCCGCTCGCCCCTAATATACTAATATATTTCAACATTTTCACTCCTCATCCGCTTATCGTACTGCTTCGATGAATATGTATAAGAGCGGCAGCACAAACAGCAGACTGTCAAACCGGTCCAAAATGCCGCCATGCCCCGGCAAAATCGCCCCCGAATCCTTCACGCCGTAATGGCGTTTGAAAGCGGACTCGACCAAGTCGCCAAGCTGGCCGAACATCGAAAGCAAAAGCGCAATCCCCACAGCTGCGCCAAGGCTGCCGAACGGGCCGACTGCCCATTCGTAAACGGCCGCGATGACAACAGCGCAGACGACGCCGCCAATGGCGCCTTCGACTGTCTTATTCGGGCTGATTTCCGGCCATAGCTTGCGCCGGCCGAACGCGCGGCCGAGAAAATACGCTCCGATGTCGGTCGCCCAAATGACAAACAGCGCGTAGACGAAGTACGCCAAGCCGGCCAAGCGGATCGCGGCGAAGCAGAAAAACCCGACGCCAACATACAAAACCGCCAGCACGACAAATGCCGCCTCATCAAACGTCAGCGCATTTTTTGTCACGACGGTGCCGACAAGCAGCAAAAAAGCGAGCGCGGCCAGCACACCGAACTTTGTCGTCCCGGACGCCAGCCATTCTTGGCCGTAAAGAGCGGGAACAAGCAGGAGCCAAAGGGCGGCAAACCCGGCGGCCCCAGCGAAAGACAACGGGGACATCCCTTTCATCCGCAGCAGCTCAAACAGTCCGACCGTGGCCAATATATATGTTACTATTATAAACGGAAATCCGCCAAAAATAACAATCGGCAAAAAGAGCGCCGCCGCTATGACTCCGGTGATGATTCGCTGCTTCATCGCGCTGACACTCCTCCAAACCGGCGGTCGCGGCGCTGGTAGGCAGCGATCGCCTCTAGAAAATGTTGCTCCGTAAAATCCGGCCATAAGACATCCGTAAACCAAAGTTCCGTATACGCCAATTGCCAAAGCATGAAATTGCTCAGGCGGATCTCTCCGCTTGTGCGAATGAGCAAGTCCGGATCTTTCAGGCCGTTCGTCATCAAGTATGAGGAAATGAGCGGCTCCGTAATATCGTCCGGCGCGAGCACCCCGCGCTCGACATCCTCAGCGATCCGCTTTACAGCGGCGGCAATCTCCGCCCGGCTTCCGTAATTGAGCGCAAAGTTTAAAATTAAGCCGGTGTTGCCGCTCGTTTCGTGAATCGCTTGCTCAACCGCCCGGCGCGTATGATCGGGCAACGCCTCCGTATGACCGATCACTTGGACTTTGACATTTTCGGCGACGAGCTCGGGAAGAAACGTCGTCAAAAACTGTTCCGGCAGCTTCATTAAATAGTCGACTTCCGTTTTCGGCCGTTTCCAGTTTTCCGTCGAAAACGCGTAAAGCGATAAAATTTCGATCCCAAGCTCATTGGCAAAACGGGTGATTTTGCGCACGACTTGCATGCCTTCGTAATGGCCGGCCACCCTCGGCAGCGCCCGTTTTTTTGCCCATCTCCCGTTCCCATCCATAATGATGGCAACATGGTTCGGAATCGGATGGCCAAGCACATCCTCTTTTGTCAGCGGGGCATCTTCCCGCTTCGCTTTTCGGATTTTATTAAACATACGAGTCCTCCGCCAACATGTTTTGCCTTTCCATTATAGCAAAAAAACCCTCCATCAACATAGAGGGTTTGCATCGTTTTGCCTATACTTCCATCACTTCTTTCTCTTTCTCTTTTGTGATGGCGTCGATTTTGGCGATATGGTCATCGGTCAGTTTTTGCACATCATCAGTGTAGCTGCGAAGTTCGTCTTCCGTAATTTCGCCGTTTTTCTCGAGCTTTTTCAGCTCGTCGTTCGCGTCGCGGCGGATGTTGCGAACCGCGACTTTCGCATCTTCTGAATATTTTTTGACAAGCTTGGCCAGCTCGCGGCGCCGCTCTTCCGTCAACGGCGGAATGACAAGGCGGATGACCGATCCGTCGTTTGATGGCGTCAACCCTAAATCCGATGCTAAAATCGCTTTTTCCATCTCTTTGATGACCGATTTGTCGTACGGCTGGATGACGAGCAGGCGCGCTTCCGGCACGCTGATCGAAGCAAGCTGGTTGATCGGCGTTTGGACGCCGTAATAATCAACCGTCACTTTTTCGAGCAGCCCGGCGTTCGCCCGTCCGGCGCGAATGCTTGCCAGCTCGCGGGTGAATGCTTGCACGGCCTTATCCATTTTTTCTTTCGCCTGTTGAATCACTTGCTTTGCCATCGTTATTTCCCCCTTACGATCGTTCCGATGTTTTCGCCTAAGACAGCGCGTTTAATGTTGCCTTCTTCCATGATTGAAAAGACGATAAGCGGAATGTTGTTGTCCATGCAAAGCGATGAAGCAGTCGAATCCATGACGCCAAGCCCTTGCTTGATGACGTCCAAGTACGACAGCTCGTCGTACTTAACAGCGTTGGCGTCAACGTTCGGATCGGCGCTGTAGACGCCGTCGACGTTGTTTTTCGCCATTAAAATGACGTCCGCTTCAATTTCCGCCGCCCGCAAGGCCGCCGTCGTATCGGTCGAAAAATACGGGTTGCCCGTGCCGGCAGCAAAAATGACGACCCGCTTTTTCTCAAGATGGCGGATCGCCCGCCGGCGGATGTACGGCTCGGCGACTTGCCGCATTTCAATCGACGTCTGCACCCGCGTCTCGACGCCGAGCTGCTCGAGGCTGTCCTGCAGGGCAAGCGAGTTCATCACCGTCGCCAACATCCCCATATAATCGGCTGTCGCCCGGTCCATCCCCATTTCGCTTCCCGTTTTTCCGCGCCAAATGTTGCCGCCGCCGACCACGATGGCGATTTCCACGCCAAGCTCAGCCACTTCTTTCACTTGTCTGGCGATCGACTGGATCACCGCCGGCTGAATGCCAAACCCTTGCTTTCCGGCGAGCGCTTCCCCGCTTAATTTTAATACGACACGTCGATATTTTGGCTGTTCCATGTCCGACCTCCATGATGCAAATCGCTTTGAAAAACAGGGAACACGCGCGTGTTCCCTGTTGCGGTCCGTCACTGCTTTCTGACTTGGCTCATGACTTCTTCAGCGAAATTGTCTTGGCGCTTTTCAAGCCCTTCACCGACTTCATAGCGGATGAACTGTTTAACGGTCGCCCCGTTCGATTCCACATATTGGCGCACTGTGACATCTGGATTTTTGACGAACGCTTGCTCAAGCAGGCAAACGTCTTCGTAAAACTTTTTCAAACGGCCCTCAACCATTTTCTCGACAATATTTTCCGGCTTGCCTTCGTTTAACGCCTGCTGTTTCAATACTTCGCGTTCGCGGTTAAGTTCTTCCTCCGGCACATCCTCGCGCGAAACATATTTCGGATGGAGCGCGGCGATATGCATGGCCACGTCTTTGGCGACCTCTTCGCTGGCGTTGCCGGCTAATAACGTTAATACGCTGATGCGCCCGCCCATGTGCAAGTACGCGCCAAACGTTTCACCGTCCGCTTTGTTGACGACGGCAAAGCGGCGGAGCGTAATTTTTTCGCCGATTTTGGCGATCGCTTCGTTGATGTAGTCTTGGACGGTCGCGCCGTTGTCCATCGTTTGCCCGAGCGCCTCGTCAAGCGAAGCCGGCTTTTGTTTCAGCAAGTGGGCGGCCAACTCTTTGACGAGCGTTTGGAACGACTCGTTTTTGGCGACGAAGTCCGTTTCCGAGTTCACTTCCAAAATGACGGCTGTGTTGCCTTCAGCAGCGACGTACGTCATTCCTTCCGCCGCGATGCGGTCCGCTTTTTTCGCCGCTTTGGCGATCCCTTTTTCACGCAGCCAGTCGATCGCCTTTTCCATGTCGCCGTTTGTTTCGGTGAGCGCTTTTTTGCAGTCCATCATGCCTGCGCCCGTTTTTTCGCGCAGTTCTTTGACCATTTGTGCTGTAATTGCCATGAATAAATCCTCCTTCTTTTGATCGCATATATGTATCGATGCCGGCAACGGATGCCCATTTTGCCCTTATTCGTTAGTATAGCCAAAAGTTGCTGACTTTTGTCTAAAAAAAGGTGATAAAAGGCTTTCCCCTCTTATCACCTTTCCTCCACCTTGCCTTACTCTGCTGCCACAGCGGCTTCTTCGCCTTGTTTCGCCTCAAGCACCGCATCGGCGATTTTCGACGTCAACAGTTTGACGGCGCGGATGGCGTCGTCGTTTGCCGGAATGACGTAGTCGATCTCATCCGGATCGCAGTTCGTGTCGACAATGCCGATGATCGGGATGTTCAACTTGCGCGCTTCCGCCACTGCAATCCGTTCTTTGCGCGGGTCGATGACAAACAGCGCATCCGGCAGTTCTTTCATGTCTTTAATGCCGCCTAAAAATTTCTCAAGCCGCTCTTTTTCTTTTTTCAAACCGATGACTTCTTTTTTCGGAAGAACGTCAAATACGCCATCTTCTTCCATTTTTTCAATTTCGCGCAACCGCTTGATCCGCTTTTGGATCGTTGCAAAGTTTGTCAGCGTGCCGCCAAGCCAGCGTTGGTTGACATAAAACATGCCGCAGCGTTCGGCTTCTTCTTTCACGGATTCTTGCGCTTGTTTTTTCGTGCCGACGAACAAAATTTTGCCGCCGTTCGCCGCCAGTTCGCGGACGAAGTTGTATGCTTCCTCGACTTTTTTCACCGTTTTTTGCAAGTCGATAATATAAATGCCGTTGCGCTCCGTGAAAATGTATTTTTTCATTTTCGGGTTCCAACGGCGCGTCTGATGTCCGAAATGGACGCCAGCTTCAAGCAATTGCTTCATTGAAATGACTGACATGCATGCTCCTCCTGTTTCCTTGTGGTTTTTGTGCCTCCGCCTGCCTCATCTTTCAGCAAGACTGGCGTTGCCAGCACCGTTGCTGAAATCATCAGGCGTGTGTATTCACACCATGTAAAAATATATCATAACCGCCGGCAGGAAATCAAGCTATTGTTCGCCCATTCGGCCGTTTTTTCGGCCAAATTTGAGCAGCAGTTCGACTTCTGTTTTTCCTTTTCCGAGCTTCTTCGCGATTTCTTCGACCGTCATCCCTTCGGCTTCGAGACGGCGGGCGATGGCGGCGGCATGGGCGGATGGCGGCGAAAAGTCGACTACATCTTCGATGGCGTCAACATCGGGAAAATAGTCCGACAGCGCGTCCATGGCGTCCGTTTGTTCAACCCGGCCGCTTCGCCCCAGCTCCGGCCGCTCCGATGCAGTTTGTTTCCGACCCGGCCTGTTTTCGCTGCCCGCTCCGTTTACCAGCCTGCTCTCTTTCTCATTGCCGGGCTCTGACTGCTGAGGCAGGCGGCTCTTGACGGGAGCCGGCGTCCGCTTGTCCGCCGCGGCGGCCGGTTTCGCGCTAAGCAGCGCATCCAACTCGGCCAAAAAGCGCTCATTTTCCTCTTTCCACGCCACGAGATGGGCCGCCATCGCCTCCTCAAGCTCCTCAGCCCGCCTCTTGGCTCTTGCTTCCTCTTCGCTTAGCCGCGACAAGCGCGTGTAAAGCAGGATGATCAACCAAAACGAAAACGCGTGCAGCAACAAGCTGACAGTCAGCCAAAATGCCTCCATCGTTGTTCACTATCCTTTGATGTCGATTGTTTTTCCTTTATAAGGATGACTCCCAAAACGGAGCGCGTCTCCCGCCCGTTTTCCCGTCACTTGGCGGCGCGCCTGCTCCGCTCGTTTTTCCTCCGCGGCTGCCCGCTGCGCCTGCACAACATGAGGGTGCTGCTGCGCCAAGGCGTGCTTGGACGCGGCTTCAGGCGCCTTCGGCATGACGCTTTGCAGCATCGGCAATTGGATGTCCATCTTCCCGCTTCCTTTCGCCTCATGAATCCCCGCTTAAAAAGCGGCGCAATTTCCACAGCGCTTTGGCATGAATTTGCGAAATTCTTGATGTCGACAGCTGCAAAAGACTTCCGATTTCCGTAAACGTCAGCTCTTCTTTGTAAAACAAACTGATGACGAGCTGCTCTTTTTCATTCAACCGTCGAATGCCTTCCGCCAACTGGTCGATCATTTCCCGCTTAATGGCTTCCTCTTCCGGGAGCAGGGCGCGGTCGTCCCGAATCGCCAGCGGCTCATCTTCGTCTTCAGCCGCTCCTTGTCCGAGCGGCAACCAAAGCGACCAAAACGTGTCGCTGGCCGCCGCCTGCACTTCCGCTTCCGTCATGCCAAGTTCAGCCGCAATTTCCTTCGCTGTCACCGATCGCATATACTGCTGCTCCAGCCGTTCGGCCGCTTCCTCGATTTTTTTCGCCTTGTCGCGCACGCTGCGCGGCAGCCAGTCTTCTTTGCGCAAACCGTCCAATATCGCGCCGCGGATGCGGAACGATGCATACGTATCGAATTTCAAATCGCGCGATGGGTCAAACTTTTCAATCGCATCGTACAACCCGAGGAGCCCAAGACTGATCAACTCATCCTTTGGCACAGAACTCGGCAGCGTCGCCGAAAGCCGCTGCACATGGTAGGAAACAAGCGGCATATAGCGCTGCACGAGCTCTTCAGCCGCGCGGCGGTCGCGGCCGTTGACCCAGTCGTCCCAATATTTCCGTTCTTCGCCTTTTAGCGCGCTCCCCATCATTCTCCCCCTCGCCTCGCGGAAACCACATATCGTTCCATCATATTTCTTTTATGTCCTGGCACGCCGTGCGGATGGCCAGCACGCCCGTCTGCGGGTTAAACTCGATTGTGCGGCCGCTATGGCCCCCGACATCTTCGGCCACAATCGGGATATGAAGCCGTTCAAGCTGCCTTTTCACTTCCTCAACGTTGCGGGCGCCGATGCGCATCATGTCCCCGCCAGCTGCGGAAAACGAGAACATTTGCGCCCCTCCGGCCAACTTCGCTTTGAGCATGCCCTTCCGTCCTCCAGCGGCCAGGACGAGCTTACAAAGCGCTTCCACCGCTGTATCAGCGTATTTGGCGGCATTGACAACTCCCCCGCGCGCCATCGATGAATGCGGCAGCATCACGTGCGCCATACCGGCAACCGCTTTTCCGCTGTCATAAATGACGACGCCCACGCACGACCCGAGCCCGCATGTGCGGATGACGTTCGGCGCCACGACAACTTCCATTTCGGCAATGCCAACCTTCACTGCTTCTGCCGTCTTCATCCCCCATCCACACCTAACGCTCGAAAAATAATGGAAAATGATTCCGGGTCAGGAAGAAGGAAGAAATGGCCGTTAATGCTCTCGTTTGGCCGCCGGTCATCGTAAATGGCTGTATCGATCAAAATGGCGCAATCGCCGACGCGCGACAGCTCAAGCAAGCCAAACGACAGCACCGCTCCGATCATATCGATCGCCAGCGCCGGCACGGACGGATGCAAGTTTAACCGGGTGAAATCGGCGAGCGCCGACAAGTATGAGCCGGCCAAAATGTTGCCAAGTTCCTGCAGCGCCGACCGCCCGAGCTCATGGGCTTCGCCTTGGAACGAAAACGAGCCATCGCCCGTCATTCGGCGGACAAACTGCTCGGCCTGGTCCGGCGGCAGCACGAAAAACATGTTTCCCGGCGCTTCGCCTTCGACGCGCAAATAGACGCATGCCACCACTTGCTCCGGACCGCCGATCAGCTCCATCATCTCGGCAAATGTCGCAATTTGGACGCGCGGCACAGCCATTTCGATTTTTTTGTTGAGCAGCATGGACAAAGCGGTCGCCGCGTTGCCGGCCCCGATGTTGCCAATTTCGCGCAAAATATCAATGTGTGTCCCTGTTAAGTTGCGAATGTCGTCCAACCGCAAACGCCCCTCTCTCCGTTTTATTCACTTAAGACACTTGCCAAATCGAGCAAAATGAGGAGACGCTTCTCGACTTTCGCCACTCCGCAAATGTAAGCGGCCCCGATGGCGCCGATCGCCTCGGGCGGCTCAATGCTCGCTGCCGGAATATCGAGAACATCGTTGGCCGCATCGACGATCAACCCGACTTCGATATCCCCAAAGGCGGCGATAATCATCCGCGTCTGCTCCCCGTATGGTTCGGGCGCAAACCCGAACCGCTCGCGCAAATCGATAATCGGCGTGACGACCCCGCGCAAGTTGATGACTCCTTTGACATAAGGAGCCGTTCCCGGCACGCGCGTAATCGGCTGCATTTTTTCAATGGAACGAACGTATTGCACCGGCAAGGCATATTCTTCCTCTTGCAGGCGAAATGCAATCACTTTCCAATCCGTCTGCACGCTCATGCTCATCGGTCGCTTCCCCCTTTTTCTGTTCAGCTTCCTCGCCCGGCGCCGCCAACGAAAAGGCCGCGTCCGCCCGCGGCCTTTTTCCAGCTCCGCCGGCATACAGTCGGCTTTCTATTTGACAAGCGCGTTGCAGTCAATAATGAGCGCCACCCGGCCGTCTCCCAAAATCGTCGCCCCTGAAATGGCGAAAACAGAAGATAAATAGTTGCCGAGCGACTTCAACACGACTTCTTGCTGGCCGATAAACGAGTCGACCGCCAACGCCGCCAGCTTTTCCCCTTTTCGCACGATGACAGCCGGCACCGTCTCGCTGTCATCCGACGCGCCCGGCACAGCGAACACGTCCTTCAGCCGGACGAGCGGCACAACTTTGCCGCGGAAATCGATGACCGGCTGGTTATGGACATAGAACACGTCTTCTTTCCTAATGAGCGCCGTCTCCATAATCGATGACAGCGGGATGGCATACGTTTCCGCCGCAATTTGCACAAGCAGCACCGAAATGATCGACAACGTGAGCGGCAGCTGAATGGAAAACAGCGACCCTTGGCCGGGCCGGGAATCGACGGCCACCGTGCCGCCGAGCGACTCGATGGTGCTTTTGACGACATCCAAGCCGACGCCGCGCCCGGAAATGTCGGAAATATGATCGGCAGTGGAAAACCCGGGAGCAAAAATAAGCTCATACACTTGCTCATCGGTTAAATGCTCAGCCGCCTCGGGCGAAACGATGCCGCGGCTGATCGCCTTTTTCAGCACTTTTTCCCTAGAAATACCGGCGCCATCATCCTCGATTTCAATAAAGACATGGTTGCCGCTATGGTAGGCGCGCAATTGGATCGTCCCTTCCTCCGGCTTTCCGCGCGCCGCCCGGACGTCCGGCGCTTCAATGCCATGATCAAGCGCATTGCGGAGCAAATGGACAAGCGGATCGCCGATTTCATCAATGACCGTCCGGTCAAGCTCCGTTTCCGCCCCGATCACGTCAAGACGCACTTTTTTGCCGAGCTCGCGGGCGAGCTGGCGCACCATGCGCGGAAAGCGGTTAAACACCGTTTCCACCGGCACCATGCGCATGTTTAAAATAATCGTTTGCAAGTCGCTTGAAATGCGCGACATCCGCTCGACCGTCTCCGTCAGTTCGGCATGGCCGACATCGCGGGCAATTTGCTCAAGCCGCCCGCGGTCGACGACAAGCTCTTCAAATAAGTTCATCAGCATATCGAGCCGTTCAATATTGACGCGGATCGTTTTGCCCACATGCTTGGCCGGCTGCTTTTCCGGCGCTTCGGCTTCGGTTTGCGCCCCCCCGGCTTCCGTTTGCGCCGCTGCGGCTTGCTCGACGGCGGCCGACATCGGCGATTCGGGCGCGGCGGCACGATCTTCGCCTTCGACGGACAGGTCATCGGCATCGAGCACTCGAACGGCCACCTCATCGATTTCGGAAATGCCCATCAGCTGCTTTTGCAGCTCATCCGCCGGCGTTTTCGACACGACCGTGACAAGAAACTCTTGGTCAAACTGCTCCTCCTCAAGCATGTCCACAGGCGGCGTTGATTTCACGACCTCCCCCTCTTGATTGAGCAGTTCAAACACCATGTACACGCGCGCCGATTTCAACAGGCAGTCGTCGCGGAGGCGGACGCGAATTTCATAGACGGAATATCCTTGTTCTTTCGCTTGCTGCAGCACACGGTATTCAAATTCCCCATACGCCTGCTCGAGAGCCGGCAGTTCGCCGTTTGCCCGCCCCCTGGGCCCTTCCCCCTGCTCGATCCGCTTCAGCTGCTCGACCGTCTCGCTTACATCGCGCTTTCCATCGCCGCCGGCGGCAATCGAGAGGATCATGGCTTCCAAATGGTCGACCGCTCGGAAAATGACATCAAGCAGTTCCGGGGTAATGGCTAGCTTTTGGTTGCGAATGCCATCGAGCACATTCTCCATTTGATGCGTCAAATTTGCCAAATCTTCAAACCCCATCGTTGCCGACATGCCTTTTAACGTATGGGCGGAGCGGAAAATCTCATTCACAAGCGCCATATCGCCCGGATCATTTTCGAGTTCAAGCAGCCGTTCGTTGATCGTTTGCAAATGTTCTTTGCTTTCATCAATAAACAAGTCTAAATATTGGCTCATATCCATGCCGTTTTCCCCCTTACTCCCCGATCGATTGAACAATAGCGGCGGCGATGGCCGCAAGCGGAGCAACGGCATCCACAACCCCTGCTTCAATCGCCGCTTTCGGCATGCCAAACACAACAGCGGTTTCGCGCGCCTCAGCAATGACCTTCACATTTTCGTTTTCTTTCAATTTTTTCAGCCCGGCAGTGCCATCCGCCCCCATGCCGGTCATGATCACCGCCACTTTCCGGCAGCAGCGAATGGCCGCAAGCGACTCGAACAATACGTCAACAGCCGGGCGATGGCCCGCTCGCGGCGGCGATTCGTCGAAACGCGCTTTTAACATGCCGTTTTCCTCATCGACGGCAAGATGGACGCCGCCCGGGGCGATATAGGCGGTGCCATTTCGCAACAGTTCCCCGTCTTCCGCCTCTTTGATCGTGATCGCCGCCAGTGCGTTGAGCCGGTCGGCAAGCGATTTCGTAAACCCTTTCGGCATATGCTGAACGATGACGACCGGAGCGGCAAAATCAGGAGGCAGCTGCGTCAACACCGTTTCCAAGGCGCGCGGACCGCCTGTCGACGTGCCGATGGCGACGACCGTTTTTTGGCTGCGCGCCGTTTGGGCCGGCGGGCGCCGGGCGGCAAGCGCCGGGCGGTGGGCGGCGAGCGCCCTTACATTCGCCTCGCTTGCGTGCAGCACTTTGCGGATCAGCTCATCTTTTACTTTGTATAAATCAAGCGAAATCGGACCAGACGGCTTGGCGACAAAATCCACCGCCCCGTATTGCATGGCGGTGATCGTGTTTTCCGCCCCTTCCCTCGTCGTGCTCGACACCATGACGACCGGCAGCGGCTGCTTGTGCATGATGCGCCGCAGCGTTTCGAGCCCATTCATAACCGGCATTTCGACATCAAGCGTGACGACATCCGGGCGCAAGAGGGCGATTTTGTCGAGCGCCTCTTGGCCATTGCGAGCCGTCCCGACGACTTCGAGGCGTGGGTGCTCGGACAAAAAGTCGCTGATCCATTTGCGCATAAACGCCGAGTCATCGACGACAAGCACCTTGATCGTCTTCATGTTCCGTCTCTACCTTTCTAGCAAAAATTGGCGCAGCATCGCAAAAAAGCGGGGGATTTGACCCGGCGGCGCCGGCTCGCCCTCTCTGCCCATCGCATAGCGCCAAGCCATTTGGCGGACGGCCTGGCTCGCCTTCGCCTTCGGGTCAAGCAGGACAAACGGCATCTGGCTG
This sequence comes from Geobacillus lituanicus, assembly GCF_050994965.1. Classification (NCBI taxonomy): domain Bacteria; kingdom Bacillati; phylum Bacillota; class Bacilli; order Caryophanales; family Anoxybacillaceae; genus Geobacillus; species Geobacillus lituanicus. The sequence goes on along the minus strand of NZ_CP194773.1, from coordinate 1,494,233 downwards.
ACGACCGCGCGGGCGACAACCCGGTCTTCCGGCACAATGCCGAGCAGGGCAATCGGTTTGTTTAAAAAGCGCGCCGCCGCATCTTTCAGCCGCTGAAAGACGCCATACCCTTCTTGCCCGCAGCTCGTGCGGTTGACAATGATCGAAAACGGCGCTTCGCTGCCGGCGGCATGCATGTATTTCATCATGGCATAGGCGTCCGTCACCGCAGTCGGTTCCGGCGTCGTGACGATGAACACATCGTCGACCGACTTTAAAAAATAAAGACGCTCTTCCGATGCCCCCGCCCCCATATCAAAAATGAGATAATCATAGCGCGAGGCAATGGCCTGCAGTTCAGCCAAAAAATAGTCGATGCCCGCCATATCCAACGTCCGCCATTGCGCAACGCCCGTCCCCCCGGCGATATATGATAGTTGCCCCGGCCCGCTTTTGACGATGTCCGAAAGGGGCAGCCGAGTGGAAAACCAATCCGCCAATGTAAGCGGCGACGATTGACCGAGCAAAATGTCGATATTGCCCATGCCGACGTCCATATCGAGCAACAGGACGCGAAACCCGAGTTCAGAGAGCGATACGGAAAGATTGAGCGAAAGGTTCGATTTGCCGACTCCGCCTTTTCCGCTCGCCACCGCGATCGTCCGCGGCGAAGCCGGACGCCGTGGACGGCTTAACGCGCGGCGAAGCCGTTCCGCCTGGTCTCTCACCATCGATCCGCTCCAAACAACAGATGGACAAACCGGTCGGCTGACGCTTCCACCATATCGTCCGGCACGTTTTGCCCATTCGTTAAATAGGCAACGCCAACCCGGCTCTCGAGCAGAAAATTGACGACCGCGCCGTACGTATCGGTCTCATCAAGCTTCGTCACGATCAGCCGGTCAATCGGGAGGACGGAAAAGCGATCATAAATGGCTTTCATATCATTGTATTTTCCGGTGGCGGCGAACACGAGAAACGTTTCCGTCTCGCTGTCAAACTCGATCGTTTGCTGGAGCTCGGCAACATAGTGCGGGTTGCGGAAATTGCGGCCGGCCGTATCAATGAACACAACGTCGCAATCGGCCAGGCGCTGCTTAGCCGCCCGAAAGTCATCGGCGTTGTAGCACACCTCGAGCGGAGCCTGCAAAATGTGCGCATATGTCTTCAACTGGTCGATCGCGGCGATCCGGTACGTATCGGTCGTGATAAATCCGACTTTTTTTTCATGTTCAAGCACCGCGCGCCCCGCCATTTTGGCAAGCGTCGTCGTTTTTCCAACTCCGGTCGGGCCAAGCAGCAGGCGATATTTTTTCGTTCCTGCCGTTTCAGCGAACGGGAGCGGCGAAAGAAGATCGCGCACCGCTTCTTTCGCCCAGCCGGCAACTGCAGCAGCGGATCTCTCTTTTTTGTCCGCATACCATCGCTCAAGCAGGCGGTCCATCACTTGGCGGATGTAGCCATCGGCGAGGCCTTGCTGCAGCAGCCGCCGCTCCGCATCCATAAGCGGCGGCGGGTACAACAGCGACGACGTCCGGCCGGCCATTTGACGGACGAGCGCTTTCACTTCCCGAAGCTCGGCGGCCAACAAACCGTCCGCTTCCTCCCGCCCCGCCGGCCGTGAAGAAGCGGGGGCCTTCGCCTCTGACGCGCGGCGCGGCAGTGGATCGGGATCGATGCCGGCCAGCACCTCAATCTTCTTTTTGGCAAACAAGCCGAACAGTCCGCCCGTTTGAATCTCCTTCGAGTGCAAAATGACGGCATCGCGGCCGAGCTCGGCTCGGACCATTTTCATCGCTTCGTTCATCGACGGGGCGACAAATTTTTTCACTTTCATTCGATTTCCACCATCCCCACGCTTTGAACTTCGACGTCAGCTTCGAGCTCGTTGTACGACAGCACCGGGATTGACGGAAAATGGCGCTCCGTCAGCTGCCGGACATACATGCGCACAGCCGGAGAACAGAGCAAGATCGGCGTTTGGCCGGCGAACGGGTGGCGGTCGAGCGCCGCCGCCACCGCCTCGACAAGCGCCTGCGCCCGCGCCGGATCAAGCGCCAAATAGCGTCCGTGCTCCGTTTGCTGCACCGCATCGGCAATCGTTTTTTCCGCCTTGCCCGAAAGCGTAATGACACGCAGCGGTTCGCCCGGCACGGCGTACTGCTTCGTGATTTGCCGCGCCAGCGCCTGGCGGACGTATTCCGTCAACAAGTCGGTGTCGGCGGTCAGGCGGGCAAAGTCGGCAAGCGCCTCAAAGATAAGCGGCAAATTGCGGATCGACACGTTCTCTTTCAGCAGCTTGGCAAGCACTTTTTGGACATCCCCGACCGGCAGCGGATTCGGTGTGACATCCTCAACCAGCACGGGGTGCGACTCTTTCAAATGATCGATCAACTGTTTCGTTTCTTGGCGCCCAAGCAGTTCATGGGCGTGGGCCTTGAGCACTTCCGTCAAATGCGTCGAAACGACCGACGGCGGATCGACCACCGTATAGCCGAGCATTTCCGCGCGGTCTTTGGCCGCCTCGGAGATCCACTTCGCCGGCAGGCCAAACGCCGGTTCAACCGTGTCAATCCCTTCGACCGATCCGTCATCAATCCCGGGGCTCATCGCCAAATAATGGTCAAGCAGCAGCTCGCCGCGCGCCACCTCTTCGCCTTTAATTTTCACTCGGTATTCGTTCGGCTGAAGCTGGATGTTGTCGCGGATGCGCACAACCGGAACGACGATGCCGAGCTCAAGCGCGAGCTGACGGCGGATCATGACGATCCGGTCAAGCAGGTCGCCGCCTTGGGCGGCATCCGCAAGCGGAATAAGCGCGTAACCGAACTCGAACTCGATCGGGTCGACATGCAATAGTTGAATCACGCTCTCCGGACTTTTTAATTCGTCAGCCGCCGCTATTTCTTCATCCGGCTGGACGGCAGCCGCTTCCCCCTGTTTTTGCTGCTCGACAAATCGGTAGCCGCCAAATGCCAGCAGCCCGGCGATCGACATTGTCAACGCATCGTTGATCGGGGTAAACAAGCCGAGCAGGAAAATCGTTCCCGCCGTGACGTACAACATTTTCGGAAACGCAAATAACTGACGCATAATGTCGCCGCTTAAATTGCTGTCAGACGCCGCACGCGTGACGATGATGCCGGTCGCGGTCGAAATCAACAGCGCCGGAATCTGGCTGACGATTCCGTCGCCGACCGTCAACAACGTATAGCGCTTCGCCGCCTCCGCCATGTCCATTCCTTGCTCAACAACGCCGATCACCATGCCAAACAGCATATTGATGATCACGATAATAATGCCGGCGATGGCGTCGCCTTTTACAAATTTGCTCGCTCCGTCCATCGCACCGTAAAAATCGGCCTCTTGGGCGATTTTTTCCCGCCGCTCGCGCGCTTCCTGCTCCGAGATCATGCCGGCGTTCAAATCAGCGTCAATGCTCATCTGTTTGCCCGGCATCGCATCGAGCGTAAAGCGGGCCGCCACTTCCGAGACACGCTCCGCCCCTTTTGTGATCACAATGAACTGAATAATGACCAAAATCAAAAACACGACAAACCCGACGACGACATCGCCGCCGACGACGAACGTCCCAAACGTCTCAACGACGCCGCCCGCTTCCCCCTTGCTTAAGATCGAACGGGTTGTCGAGACATTCAACCCGAGCCGGAACAACGTCAGCACTAACAGCAATGACGGAAAAACGGAAAACTGAAGCGGCTCTTTCGTGTTCATCGCCGTCAGCAAAACGAGCAAGGCGAGGGAAATGTTGATGATGATCAAAACGCTCAGCAGCCATGTCGGCAATGGAATGACGAGCATGGCGACGATGAGCACAACCATAATTAACACGGATAAATCTTTGAGCTGCGCTTGCATGGTTTTCTCCCCTTGCTGTTACCCTTTTCGTTTGAGCCGGTAGACGTACGCCAAAATTTCCGCCACTGCCTTAAAAAACGTCTCTGGAATCATGTCGCCGACGTCCGTCTGCCGGTAAAGCGCCTGCGCCAACGGACGATTTTCAACCGTCACGACGCCGTTCGCCTTGGCAATTTCCTTTATTTTCAACGCCACATAGTCAGCCCCTTTCGCCACGACAACCGGCGCCTCCATTTTTCCATCTTCATACTTCAGCGCTACCGCATAATGGGTGGGATTGGTGATGACAACATCGGCATTCGGCACCTCCTGCATCATCCGCCTCATCGCCATCTCCCGCTGTCTTTGCTTAATGCGCGATTTAATGAGCGGGTCGCCTTCCGTCTTTTTGAATTCATCTTTAATGTCTTGCTTCGACATGCGGATGTTTCGTTCAAACTCAAACCGCTGGTACAAATAGTCAAACAACGCCAAAAACAAGAGCGCGGCCGCAGCATACAGCCCCATTTTCACCGTCAGCGCGCCGACAATGGCAAGCATGGCGGCCGGCGGCCTGGCCGCAAGCGCCGTGAGCTCGTCCCATCCCCCGAGCAAGAGCATAAACACGACCGCACCGATGATTCCAGCTTTTAACACAGATTTTAACAGCTCGACAATGGCGCGCAGCGAAAAAAGCCGTTTTATTCCTTGCACCGGGTTGAGGCGGTTTCCGTCGATTTTGAGCGGCTCTGCGGTAAACAAGACACCGACTTGCAAAAAGTTGGCCAGCCCAGCCGCTAATACGGCGGCGGCAAAAAATGGAGCTAACAGAAGCGCCGCATGGCGAAGCCAGTCGAGAAAGATGGCATGAAGCGAATCAATCGTCAGCGGAGCGGCGGCATAATCGGAAAGCGCACGCGCGAGCATGCGCAGCAGCCCGTCCCGCTCATACGCTCCCGCCAGCGACAAAACGAGAAACAGCGCGAGCAATACGATGGCGGCCACCGCATCGCTGCTTTTGGCGACCTGGCCTTTTTCCCGCACTTCTTGCCGTTTGCGCGGCGTCGCCTTTTCCGTCTTTTCCCCGGCGAAAAACTGCAAATCAAGCCGCCGTTCGCCCACGTTACGCGCCTCCCAACAGCTGCATAAACTCGCGCAGCGACACAAACATAAGTTGAAACAGTTCGCGCGCCGCGGTCAACATTCCCCCGATCGCCGCAAACAACATGAAAAACGCAGCCGCTGTCTTGAGCGAAAACCCGACAGCAAAAATATTCATTTGCGGCACGGCGCGGGCGATGAGGCCGAGCGCCACATCGACCAAAAAGAGCGATCCGACAAGCGGGGCAGCCATTTGCACAGCGGCGGCAAACATCGCCGCGAACGTGCGCACCGCATACTCAGCCGCCCGCCCGTCGGCAATGTGCGGCCACCGGTCAAGCGGCAGCCAGTGATAGCTGTAAAACAAGCCGTCAAGCAGCAAATGATGCCCGTCAAGCATAAGCAGCAGCAAAAGCGCCAGCGAGTGAAGATACTGCCCGAGCAACGGGCTTTGCACCCCGGTTTGCGGATCGATGACGTTGGCGATGGCAAACCCGATTTGAAAATCGATCAAGCCGCCGGCGACTTGCACAGCCGCCATGACGATGGCCGCGATCAAGCCGAGCGCCAGCCCGACGAGCGCCTCTTTGACGACGAACAATACATACACATCATTCAATGGAAGCGACGGCTTCGGCCCTGCCAAAAACATAAGCCAGCTGAAAAAAAACGCCATTCCAATCTTGTACGAAGCCGGCACCGTCCGGTACGAAAAGAGCGGCATGGCCGCAAAAAACGAAGCGGTGCGGGCGAAGATGAGCAAAAACGCGGGAAAATACGTCCATAGTTGTTCCATCATAGATCAGCCTATAAATGAAGCCAAATTGGCGAAAATGTCATGGGCGTACGACACCATTTTCGAGAGCATCCACGGCCCGAACAAGACGAGCCCGAGCAGGACAGCAACGATTTTCGGGACAAACGCGAGCGTCTGCTCTTGAATTTGGGTCGCAGCCTGAAAAATGCTGACAACGAGCCCGACAACAAGTGACAGCAGCAGCAACGGGCCGCAAACGATCAACACGATGTAGACGCCTTGTTCGGCAAGGCGGATGATAAAATCGGCACTCATAAACGCCACCCATCTTTATTGAAAGCTTTGCAGCAACGATTTGACGACCAAATGCCAGCCGTCGACAAGAACAAATAGCAAAATTTTAAACGGCAACGAAATCATCACCGGCGGCAGCATCATCATTCCCATCGACATTAAGACGCTGGCGACGATCATATCGATGACCAAAAACGGGATGAAAATCATAAAGCCCATTTGAAACGCGGTTTTCAGCTCGCTGATCGCAAACGCCGGGACGAGCGCGGTAAGCGGAATGTCGTTGACCGTTTTCGGCTGCCCGGCGCCGCTGTATGATAAAAACAAGGCCAAATCTTGCTGTCTCGTATGTTGGCTCATAAACTGCTTGAGCGGAACAGCGGCGCGTTCGTACGCCTCATCCAAATCAATTTTTTCGGCAAACAGCGGCTCAAGCGCCTGATCGTGAATCTCTTTCCATGTTGGCGCCATGATGAAAAACGTCAAAAACAGCGCCAGCCCGATCAACACTTGGTTGGGCGGCATTTGCTGCGTGCCAAGCGACGTGCGCACGAACGACAAAACGATGACGATGCGCGTAAAACACGTCATCATGATCAAAATGCCGGGAGCAACCGACAAAATGGTAAGAAGCAAAAGCAGTTTCACCGATGTCGAGACATGCTCGGGCGCCATCGAGTTAAACATATGGACAAAGTCATTCATCGCCAGCCGTTCCTTTCTCTTTCAACCGCTTCAGCCACTCATTCCGCCTGTCGGCCATTCGGCTCATTTCCTCGGCAAACAGTGAGGAAAAGGACGGAGCCGGACCGCTTCCCCGTTTCGCTTTCGCTGTCCAATATTCACGAAGGAGGGACCCAAACGGGTGGAAGCTGGCCATCCGTTCGAGCCGCTCATTATGCTGCGCCAGCAGTTCGTTTATTTCGTCTTCATTGCTGATTTCCCGCAGCAGCTGGATCGAATCGCCAACGCCGATGACGAGTAGCCGGTTGCCGACTTTGATGAGTTGAACAGAGCGGTTTGCCCCGACGCTCGTTCCACCGAGATTCTCAATGAGACCCTTTGACCCGAAAACAGGCGAATGGCGGCGGGAAAGCCATTTTAACAGAGCGTAAAGAAGAACGAGGACAAAGGCGGTCGCCCCGATGAGCCGGAGCACATCGGAAGCAGACACCGCATCAGCCGGTTGATTCGCTGTCGGTTTTGTCTGTTGCCCGGCCGGCGCTGACGGCCCGCACGCATCCGGATGCTGCAGGCAATCGGCGACCGTCGGGCTTTGGGCAGCCGACGCCGGCGGCGCCCCAAACAAGATGGCTGCCGCCAGCAATCCCGCTGCCCATCGCCGTATGGCCATCAACATCCCCTCACCTCTAATCTCCTAGCCGATCGTTTTGTTAATCGCTTCAATGACGCGGTCCGCCTGGAACGGCTTGACAACGAAATCTTTCGCCCCGGCTTGAATGGCGTCAATGACCATCGCCTGCTGCCCCATCGCCGAACACATGATCACTTTGGCGTTGCTATCGATTTTTTTTATTTCTTTAAGCGCCGTAATCCCATCCATCTCCGGCATCGTAATATCCATCGTCACAATGTCGGGGCGCGTCTCCTTGTATTTTTCGACCGCCTGTCTCCCGTCGGCCGCTTCGGCGACGACCTCATGCCCATTCTTCGTCAAAATGTCTTTAATCATCATCCGCATAAACGCAGCATCGTCGACAACAAGCACTCTTGCCATATCCCCCTACCTCCTGCCATGCACATTATTTTAGCCGTTTTAACCGATCGCTTTGGCTGACAATGTCGGTGATGCGCACGCCGAAGTTTTCATCGATCACGACCACCTCGCCTTTGGCGATCAGCTTATTGTTGACAAAAACGTCGACCGGCTCGCCGGCCAGCTTATCAAGTTCTATGATCGATCCGGTGGACAATTGCAAAATCTCTTGCACCGAGCGTTTCGTCCGTCCGAGTTCAACCGTCACTTGCAGCGGCACATCAAACAGCAGCTCCAAGTTGCGCGCCTCCGCCGCGGCAAGCGGTGGGGCGTCAAACTCAGCAAAATCAGCTGCTTGAATATGCCGTCCAGCTGCGCTTTTGCCTTCATCCAGGCGCTCAGCCGGCGCCTCCGGGAAACGGTTCGCCGCCGGGGAAGAAGGAGCGCCGGCCTCCGCATAGGCGTAAGCGGGCTGCGGCTCCGGCTCCACGGACAGAGGCGCCCCAGCCGGCAGCTCAGGCTGGCTTTCCCCTCCCCCTGCCGCCGCGCCAAGCAAATAGGTGACCAGTTCTTTGGCAAAGTCGACCGGCAGCAGCTGCATGATGTTCGAATCAATTAACGTGCCGATTTTCAGCCGGAACGACACTTTAATCAAAAAGTCTTCATCCGGCAAATATTCCAGACCTTTTCCTTCACTCAAATCAAGAAGATGGATCGTCGGCGGGGAAATGTCGACCCGCTTGCCAAAAACAGTCGACATCGACGTCGCCGCCGACCCCATCATTTGGTTCATGGCTTCCTGCACCGCGCTCAGCTGAATTTCCCCAAGCGCGCTGTCGGGGGCCGTTCCGTCGCCGCCAAGCATCAAATCGGCGATAATGGCGGCATCCCTTTGCTCAATGACCAGCAAGTTGGTCCCGAGAAGCCCTTCCGTATAATTGACTTGAATGGCGACATACGGCTGCGGGAACTCATCCGGGACGCGCGTCCGCTCGATCACCGAGACGTTCGGTGTCGTAATCTCGACTTTTTGGTTCAATAACATGGACAGCGCCGTCGCTGAGCTGCCAAAGGAAATATTGCCAATCTCCCCTAGAGCGTCCTGCTCGAGCGGGGTGAAAATATCGTGAAGCGCCGGTGCGCGGTCACGGCTGTCTATTCCGCGCAACAGAGCATCGATTTCGTCTTGCGACAACATTCCGTCATTCATCATGTCCTGCTTCGTCCCCCTCGATCATCGCTAAAATTTGCACCGCCAGCTTTTTGTTCCGCTTCCCCGGTTGACCGATAAATTTCGGAATATGGCCGATTTTGATGACAAGCGGATCATGGATCGACTGCCCAAGCTGGATGACGTCTCCGACCTCGAGCTGCAAAAATTCGCCGACGGTAACAGCCGCTGTGCCAAGTTCGGCGACAATCGGCAGTTGAGCCGCGCGGATGCCATGCTCAATTCGTCCCGCTTCCTCGGGGGAACGCTCTTTTTTTTGCGCCTGCATCCAGTAATGCACTGACAGCCGCGGCATAATCGGCTCCAAAACAACATGCGGAATGCAAACGTTCATCATGCCGCGCGCCTCGCCGATTTGCGTGTTGAGCGAAATGACGACGACCGTATCGTTCGGCGCGATCATGCGCAAAAACTGCGGATTGACCTCAAAGTCGACGAACAGCGGATCCATTTCCGCCACCGACTCCCACGCATCGCGCCAATAGGCAAACGCCTTATCGAACAAGTTGGACATGATGCGTGTCTCAATTTCAGTGAGGTGCTCCACTTTGTCCATGCCGGCGCCGCGGCCGCCCATCACCCGATCGAGCATGGCATAGGCGATATTCGGATTGATTTCCAGCAGCACATGCCCGTCGAGCGGCGGCACTTCAAAGACGTTAATGATCGTCATTTTTGGAATCGAGCGGACGAACTCTTCGTACGGAATCTGGTCGGCCGACGCGACCGAGATTTGCACATACGTGCGCAGCTGGGCGGAAAAAAACGTGGTCAACAGGCGGGCAAAATTTTCATGAATGCGCGTCAAACTGCGGATCTGGTCTTTGGAAAACCGAAGCGCCCGCCGGAAATCATACGTTTTGACGCGCCGCCCTTCCTCTTCTTTTTTCAGTTCTTCCGCGTTCATTTCTCCGGCCGAAAGCGCGGCAAGCAGTGCGTCAATTTCACTTTGCGACAATACTTCGCCGGCTGTCATGTCACCTTCCCCCCTTCGGATGGCAGGCTACTGGAGGATAAAGGAGGTAATGTAGACGTTCTCCACTTTCCCTTCCTGCATTAACGCATTAATCTGTTGTTTGAGCTGCTCTTTCAACGCCGTCATTCCTTCCTTTCCTTTAAAGTCGGCCGCTTTCATTTCCGAGAGCTGCTCGATGATCGCATCCTTAATCTGAAAATCGCGTTTCTCCGCCTCTTCTTTTCCTTTGTCGCTGTCGGTTTGAATTTTAAAGGAGATTTTAATATAACGGCCATCAGCCAAATTCGTTGTCATTTCCGGGATGTCGATCGAACTGTCCGCCAGTTCATCGGCGCTCGGCGCCCCCTGTTTTTCTTTGCCGGCTAGGTTCATGACGGCAACAAGCGCCGCCGTGCCCGCCAAGGCAATGACCGCCAGCACGATGGCCATCGTTTTGAGTACTTTATTCCCTTTCACGATCCAATCCTCCTGCTTCCGGCAAGCGAAACGCGCCAATTTGCCGGTAAAATTCGCTCGCCAGCGCCGCGACTTGTTCGACCGTCTCGCGGACGACAAATTTTTTCCCGTTCGTCAGCGTCACGGTCGTGTCGGGAAATGCCTCGATTTGTTCGATGTAAAACGCATTGAGCACAAACCGTTTGCCGTTGAGCTTCGTCAGCGAAATCATCGGCAAGCGGGCATCAGCGTCCGACGACAGCCGACGCCCTACCTCCTATTCTACTTTTTCAAGTTGACAAGCTCTTGCAAAATTTCATCCGATGTCGTAATGATGCGCGTGTTTGCCTGAAAGCCGCGCTGAGCGACGATCATTTCCGTAAACTCCTCAGCAAGGTCGACATTCGACATCTCAAGCGCGCCGGAGACGATCGTCCCGGTGCCGTTTTCTTGAGGTGGGGAAGCAATCTCTCCACCAATAATCGTTCCTGAGTTAGCGGTCTCTCTAAATAAATCCCCTCCAACTTTTTCCAACCCATCATTATTTGGAAACTTGGCAAGCCGAATTCTACCTGCCACTTGCAACTTTCCATCTTTATCAACATAGTTGACGACTCCATCGGCTCCAATGCTCATGCTTTGTGCATCCGTTGGAACTTGAATGCGTGCTCGCAATCCTGTAAATCCCGCATTACTATATCCTTCACCGACTAAATACAGGCCGTCGGCATTGACAATATATCCGTCTTTATCCAAATAAAAATTCCCCGCCCTCGTAAATAACGGATTTACAAGTTGTCCGCTGCTGTTCAATTCGCCAAGAATGAAAAACCCATCCCCCGAAATCGCCAAGTCGAGCACGCGCCCGGTCGTTTGCAGGCTTCCTTGCGTATGGACCGTGTCGATGGCGGCCAGCTGCGAACCGAGCCCGACTTGCTTCGGATTCGTGCCGCCCCGGCCGGCGTTCGGCCCGCTGGCCCCGGAAATCGTTTGGCTCATTAAATCTTTAAAGATCGTTCGTCCTTTTTTAAACCCGTACGTATTGACGTTGGCGATATTGTTGCCGATAACGTCAAGTTTTGTTTGGAAATTGCGCATGGCGCCAATGCCGGAATACATCGAACGAAGCATTCGCTCCCTCTCCCCTCTATTCGTGTTGTTCGACTGTCATCACCGCGTCCGCGGCAATCGTCGCCCCGTTATCGAGCCCGAGAACAATGTTCCCGTCTTTTTGCGTCACCGATTTTACAACCGCGCTCATCGTGGCATCGCCTTCTTGCCAATGCACCGTTTTGCCGATCCAGCCGCTATAGCGCAGCAGCGCATCGCGTCCGCTTGTCTGCATCCATTGCTGCATAAGATCGGCGATATTGATCATTTGCTCAAGCGATGAAAAACTCGCCATTTGCGCGATGAACTCTTTATCTTCCATCGGATTGAGCGGATCCTGGTTTTGCAGCTGGGCGAGCAAAATTTTCAAAAAATCGTCTTTGCCAAGAATTTGATTGCCTGTTTTGCGTTCCGGCCGGCCCGCGTTTGCCAACCATAAACTGGCATCGATCGTGTTCGTTGCCATCATCGTCCCCCTCATCCATCCGCCTCTGCCCCGTCAAGTTCAAATGGGGCAGAGGAAGGCGATTGTTCCCGTTTTTGTTCTTGCCGAGAGCCGCCTTGCTGCCGCCCGTCGCGGCGCTGCTCCGGGTGCGGCGGGAGAGCCGCGCTGTCGTAATCAGACCAAACCGTCCATTTCTCAACAGTAACTTGGCCGGCGTCAAGCAGCTGGACAAGCTGCGGCAAGTGGGTGCGGATCAACTCTTCCGCCGCATCGGTCGCCACAAGCAGCCGGGCGGTCAATTTTCCGCCTTCTTGCGCCATTTTCACCGTCACCGTTCCAAGATGTTCCGGATGAAGGCGAATAACAAGCTGCATAACGCCGTTTGGCAGCTTCACCCATCGGCTGAATTGCCATGCACGGGCCACTTGCTCGACAAACGAACTTTCATTCTCTGCTTCCACCGCACCCGCCTCATGGCCGGCAGGGACGAATGAAGTCAAAGAGGCAAGGTTTGTCGAAACGAGTACACTATGCAGCTGGCGAGCGTCCTCCTGCTGCCGTAAAGAGGCTGGCCCGTACATCGAAGATAAAACTCGCGGCGCCAGCCAGCTGCTTTCACCGTTGGAATGCACCGCCATTTCCTTTCTAGCTCCCTCGGTTCGCGGCAAAATTTGTGAGAAAGGCGGCTGGTGTTCGCCATCGAAACGCCCGTTCATTTCTTTGGCCTGTTGTTCCAGCCAAGCAGCTTTGTCCAACCCGCTATTTTCATCCGTCCGCTGCCACAAAGACGGAGCGGCTGCCAATGCTTTTGCACCGGCCCCCTCTTGGTTGACTCTTCCGCTTTCCCCATCAGCCGCCAAGGCTTCACCATCATTGTGTGCAGCCGCCGGGGGGGCGTTTAGAACGTTGGCAGCGCCAACGTGCATAGCTGAAGCGGCCAGCCATAACGACTCTGTCCATTCGTCTGTTCTTCGCGGCTTCTTTCCTTCCGGCTGGGATGACCGCTCAATCCCCTCCTCAACCGGCGGCTTTCCGGTTTGCTTTTGCGCCAATAATGCCGCAAATGCGCTAGAAGCCGCTTCCTCCTTTTTCGCTGCCGGCTCCGCGCCCGTCGGCTGCGGTGCAGCCGCTGCGATCATCACTTTCATTCAGCCGCCCCCTCTCTCGTCGCCCATTTATGCAATGACGAAAGCAAGTTCGCCGCCTGTTCGGCCGGCATTTGTTCCAAAATAGCCGCGGCTTTGTCGCCATCGAGCCGGCTCAGCACCTCAAGCGCTTCATTCTCCGGCAGCTTGGCTAAAATAGCCGCGGCCTGCTTGTCTGACATGGCATCATACATGCTGATGACATCCGCCGCGGCCACGGCTGCCTGCCCGTTGCTCTTTTCCGGTCGGGCCAGCTGTTGCTGCTGCGTCGACAGCCGGGCAATTTCCTCGTCTTTTGCCGCCAAGTCGCTTTTTAGCTGCTCGATTCGCTTTTTTTGCTTGGCGATCGTTTGACTTTGCCGCTTGATCGTCTGCTGTTGCGTCTCGATCGTGTTGGCCAGCGTCTTTTCTTTCTTCTTCCAGTCAAGCCACTCGGCGACGAACGGCACGCGGTCCGCCCATTGTTTCGCCTTCACCGCATCAATGCCGGCCGCCTTTGCAATCAACAAGAGGAAGAAAGCCGCAAAGAGGCTTGGGACGACAACGACGAACAAAATCCATTGCCAACGGCCTGCCGTTTCTTCCTGCTGAAGTTTGCTGCCCGCCATCTATAACTCTCCTTGCCGCACAAAGCGCTGAACGGCTATTTCATCGAGCAGGCGGCTTTCGGCCTCTTTTTCGCGCTGCTCTATCCACAACCGCACGCGCTCCTGCATTTTCTCATACTTTTTCACTTCAATGTTGAGCTCAATGAGGCGCTGCTGCCGGCGCTGCATTTGCTCGCGCGCCCGCATGACGATGAGCTGGTAGTGATCAATGGTTTGTTGCAAATTGGCGAGATACTGCAGCGTATGGCGGATGGCCCCGACAGCGAGGCCATCTTGCAGCCGCCTGTCCCTTTCCGCCTCGCATCGTTCTTTTTCCTTGAGCAACTTGTACAGCGCCTCGGCCGCCTGCTCAAACTTGTGCAGCGCTTCTTCGTATTCAGCCAGCGCTGCTTGCTTTTCTTTTTCCTTCATCGTCCATAGTTTTTGCAGCCGAAATGTCGGCATCATCGTCGATCACCCTTCCACCATCTTAGCGCTGTGCCCCCGTCATGGCGGCGAAATGAGACGGAAAAGGGCATCAATGCTTTCGGCGCGCGTCGCCTTTTCCTCTATTTCTTGGCGGCAAAACGCCATCATTTGCGGATAACGTTCAATCGCCTCATCAATTTCTCGCGATGACCCCCGCTTGTACGCCCCTATTTGGATCAAATCCTCCGAATCGATATAAGTGGAAAGGAGACGGCGGAACCGGTTCGCTGCTTCGCGGTGCTCAGCGCTGATAATATGGGGCATGACGCGGCTGACGCTTTTCAGCACGTTAATGGCCGGGTACTGGCCTTTATTCGCGAGCTGGCGTTCAAGCACAAAATGGCCGTCCAAAATGCCGCGCACCGCATCGGCGATCGGCTCGTTCATATCGTCGCCGTCAACGAGCACTGTATAAAAAGCGGTGATCGTGCCTGAATCGCTCGTCCCGGCCCGCTCAAGCAGCTTCGGGAGCAAGGCGAACACCGACGGGGTATAGCCTTTTGTGGTCGGCGGCTCGCCGACAGCCAACCCGATCTCCCGCTGCGCCATCGCGACGCGGGTGACCGAATCCATCATCAGCATGACATCCGCCCCTTGGTCGCGGAAATATTCGGCGATCGCTGTCGCGGTGTACGCCCCTTTGACGCGCATGAGCGCCGGCTGGTCCGAGGTGGCGACAACGACGACGGAACGGGCCAGCCCTTCCGGCCCAAGGTCGCGCTCTAAAAATTCGCGCACTTCGCGCCCCCGCTCGCCGATTAAAGCGATGACGTTCACGTCAGCCGATGTGCGGCGGGCGATCATTCCCATGAGCGTGCTCTTGCCGACGCCGGAACCGGCAAAAATGCCGACCCGTTGCCCTTTCCCGACCGCCAGCAGGCTGTCGATGACGCGTACGCCGACTTCAAGCGGCTCGACGATCGGCGGCCGGGTGAGCGGATTGGGCGGATCGCGGTCGACCGACACCGGCTTCAGCCCGGGCGGCAGCGGGGCGCCGTCCAACGGTTGGCCGAGCGGATCAAGAACGGAGCCGATGAGCGCATCGCCAACATACACTTCGAGCGGCTTGCCGGTCGCTTCCACCAAACAGCCGGGGGCGATATGCGTCATGGCGGAAAACGGCATAAGCAAGACGTGGTGCTCGTGAAAGCCGACGACTTCCGCCGGAATTTTCCGGCCGCTCGTTTCATGAATGTAACAAAGGTCGCCGATCGAGCTGCCCGGCCCTTTCGATTCGGTCATGAGCCCAACAACGCGCGATACTTTGCCGAATCGTTTGTACAAATCGGCGGTGGCGATTTCATCAAGAAGCGCCTGCCAGTTCAGAGGACATTCCCTCCTTCAGCCGTCTGTAGAGCGCTTCGCGCAACCGTTCAAGTTGCATGTCTACGCTGGCATCGATGCGGCCGAACGGCGTTTCCACGAGACAACCGTATTCCGGCAACGCCTCATCCGGATAGATGAACAAATCGACGCGGTGCGGAAATAGCGATTTCAACAATTCTTGCTGTTCGGCTACCGTCTCATAACAACCCGGATGCACGTAAACGGACACTTCCGTTTGCCGCCGCACTTCCTGCAGCACTTGGCGCACAAGCGGCAAAAACGCGCTCCGGTCTCGCTCGAGCGTGGCGCCGATGATGCGTTCCGCCGCTTTCAGCGCCACTTCGAGCATCATCTCATCCGCCGCCTCGGCCTTCGCATAAAATTCGTGATTCATCCGCTCCGCCAAGCGGCGGGCTTGGTCGATCCATTCGCGGTGTTCGCGAAGCGCCGCCTCGCGCCCGGCGGCGTAGCCGTCTTCGTACCCTTGGGCGCGCGCTTCCTGCCTAAGCCGGTCTTTCTCGCGCTCCCATTGCTCCCGTTCACGGGCCAGCTGTTCGCGCACCGTCTCGCAATATTGCTCGGCTTGGCGGCGAAGCGCGGCCGCCTCTTCTTTGGCGGCGGAAATCGCCTCGATTTCCTTTTGCCGATCCTCGTTCGAAGGCGGAACATCGAACATGCAGCGCTGCACGGCGATCGTCTTTTTGCCGGCGCGCCCGGCCAATGCCGGCGCTTTAATGACGCTAGACAATAATATCATCTCCTCCCCCGCGGGCGATGACGATTTCCCCGGCTTCCTCGAGACGGCGGATAATGGCGACAATGCGCGATTGCGCTTCTTCCACATCACGCAGCCG
Source organism: Geobacillus lituanicus (assembly GCF_050994965.1). Taxonomy (NCBI): domain Bacteria; kingdom Bacillati; phylum Bacillota; class Bacilli; order Caryophanales; family Anoxybacillaceae; genus Geobacillus; species Geobacillus lituanicus. The sequence continues at coordinate 1,477,929 of NZ_CP194773.1, read as the reverse complement.
GACCGGGCCCATATATTCCATTTCTTCTTTGAACGTCTCGGCCATTCTTGTTGACATGTTGCGGAAGACAATTTCTTTCACTTCATCGCTCGCCACCTTAAGCGCCAGCATAAGGTCATTGTTATCCACTTCGCGGATGACGCGTTGAATGGCGCGATTGTCGAGCGTAACGATGTCTTCAAACACAAACATCCGCTTTTTAATTTCTTCCGCAAGCTCGGGGTCTTGAATTTCCAAAGCCTCTAAAATCGTCCGCTCCGTGCTTCGGTCGACTTGGTTCAGCACTTCGACGACCGCCTCAATGCCGCCGGCTTGCGTGTAATCTTGCATCACTGTCGCCGACAGCCGCCGCTCCAAAATTTGCTCGACTTCGCTAATGATCTCCGGCGACGTGCTGTCCATAAGCGCGATGCGCCTGGCCACATCGGCCTGCATCTCTTGCGGCAGCGCTGATAAAATCTGCCCCGCCTGCGCCGGGTCTAAATACGAAAGAATGAGAGCGATCGTTTGCGGATGCTCATGCTGAATAAAGTTTAACAGCTGCATCGGGTCGGCTTTGCGGGCGAAATCAAACGGCCGCACCATAAGCGCTGATGTCAGACGGTTGATAATGTTCATCGCCTTGTCCGGGCCGAGCGCTTTTTCCAACACTTCTTTCGCGTAGGCGATGCCGCCTTGGGCGATGTAATCCTGCGCCAAAGCGAGCTGCCGGAATTCCTCAAGCACTTCCTCTTTTTGCTCGGCCGCCACTTGGCGGACGTTGGAAATTTCGAGCGTCAGCTTTTCAATGTCTTCTTCGGATAAATGTTTATAGATGGAGGCCGATACGTCCGGGCCGAGGGAAATGAGCAAAATGGCTGCCTTTTGCCTGCCCGTCAGCCCGCCTTTCCGATCGCGTTTTGCCATACGCCGCTCCTCCTACTCTTCCGATAGCCATGTTTTCAATAGTTTGGCAAACTCATCCGGTTTTTCTTTCGCCAACCGCTCCAGCTGCCGACGGCGCAGCGCCGCCTCCGTCTCCGGCGGCTCCGGCAAATCCGGCTCGACCGGAAGCGGCGGGGCGAATGCGAGCTCCTCCTCTTCTTCTTCTTCATCTTCACGGCGGCGTCGCAGCCAGAAGAAGAGCAGTAGGGCAATGAGCAATAGCGCGCCTCCGCCGGCCGCGTACCACCACCACGCCGGCTGAACCGGCGCCGGTTCGGTGAATGCCGGTTTGCCGTTGAACTTTTGCACCGAGACGACGACGCGGCTATTGACATCCTGGTCGGTCAGCGCCTGCGCTTCTTCTTTGTCAATCGACGTCCGGACAATCGTCCCTAATAGTTTTTGAATGTCATTGACCGTTTCCGGCGGCAATGAATTCGGATCATCCGGATTTGGCGGCTCGACCATCACTTGAATGCCTAGATCGCGAATTTTATACGGGCTTTCCACGATTTGTTTTTTAATTTTGTTGACCTCATTGTTGATCGTTTCTTCGGTCCGCTCATAGTTTCCATTCGTTCCGCCGTTTGCTCCTTGGTAGCCCGGCACTTCATTCGTCCCCGTTCCGGCCGTGCCGCCCGGCGGCGCACCGCTTCCCGAGTACGTCTCTTTAATGCGCTGGACGCTGACGGCAATGCCTTCGTTGTTCTTTTCGTCCACCGGAGCGACCAACTGCTCCTCCCGCTTTTCCTGTGTAAAGTCGATGTCGGCCGTCACCGAGACAACGACTTTGTCCTGCCCCATCATCGTGCCGAGCATTCGCTGGACTTGCCGTTGAATGTCGCGTTCGATTTGTCGTTTGATCTGTTGCTGCTCAGTGAATGCCGCCGCTGTCGAATTTTTGTTTTCATTTTTCAAATCGAAATACTCAAAAAACTGGTTCATAATGACGATATTATCTGTAGAGAGGTGGGGAACACTTTTGGCGACGAGATGATACAAAGCCCGAATTTGCTCGTCGCTGAATTCATAGCCCGGCTTCGTCTTCAGCACGATCGAAGCCGAGGCTTCCCCTTTTTCATCGGAAACGAATACGCTCGGCTGCGGAAGATTAATCATCACTTTCGCGTCCTCGACACCGTCGATCGTTTTGATTAAGTTGGCGAGCTCCGTTTGCATCGCCTTCAGTTTCACCATATTAAACTCGTTGTCGGTCATGCCGAAGCTCGCGTTTTGGCCGAAAAACGAATAATCGATGACCCCGCTGTTCGGAATGCCCTCGGCGGCCAGCTCGACTTTCAGCGCATCCACTTGCTCTTTCGGCACTTTAATTGTCGTGCCGCCATCCGTCACCTCGGCGGGAACGCCGCGCTGATCCAGCGTCGCCTTGATTTGTCCGGCTTCTTGCGGCGTCAAATTGCTGTATAGCGGCACCATTTCCGTCCTGAAGGCGAAAAAAATGCCAAGGCCAAGGGCCAAAAGGGCCGCAACCGCCCCTCCGGCGGCGAGCCATTTCTGTTTTTTCGTCCGCTCTTGCCAAAACAAACGGGCCCGGCCCCACCACTCTTTCCACTTGTTGCTCATACGATTCCCCCGATCATCCAGCCATACAGCCGCCGCGGCCACCGTTCGGCCATGGCGGGCTCTGTATGTATCGTCCCTTGCCGTCTACAACGGCATGCGCATCATTTCCTGGTACGCCTCGACCGCTTTGTTGCGGATCTCGATCGTCAGCTGCAGCGCGATGCTTGCCTTTTGCGCCGCGATCATCACATCATGCAATTGGACGTTTTCCCCGCGGACAAGCTTTTCCGTCAGCGCATCCGCCTCGATTTGTGCGTTATTGACATTGTTGAGCGCTTCTTTGAAAAAGGCGGCGAACTGCTTTTGCACCGCCGCCGGCTTCGCCGGGCTTGAAGCGGCGGCCGCCGGCGCCAGCCCGATGCGGCTCACTCCATCAACCATTTGTCATTCCTCCTCTTCGGCTTATTTCCCGATTTCAAGCGCCTTCATGAGCATCCCTTTCGAAGCGTTCAGCGCGGTGACATTCGCCTCATACGAGCGCGTCGCACCGATCAAATCGACCATTTCTTTGAGCGGTTCGACGTTCGGCAAGCGGACGTAGCCATCTGCGCCCGCATCCGGATGGTCCGGGTCATAGACGAGTTTAAACGGAGCCGGATCGTCAGCAATTTCGCGCACCCGAACGCCGTTGCCGACAGCTTCAGCGCGTCCGAGGGCGGCCTGCAAATAGCCCGAAAACGCCCCGCTGCGCGGTTCGATGATGACCATTTTGCGTCGGTACGGCTCCCACTGCCCGTTGACGAAGCGGGCCCGCGTCGTATCAGCGTTGGCGATGTTGGAAGAAATCACGTCCATGCGCAGCCGCTGGGCGGTGAGCGCCGACGCCGAAATGTTTAGGCTTTGAAACACGGACACAGCCTATTTTCCTCCTTTGATCACCGTCTTTAGCGTATTGAATTTGCCGTTTAACCGCTCAATCAGAGCGTTATAATAAATTTGGTTTTCCGCCAATTTCGACATTTCTTGGTCGATATCGACACTGTTTCCATTATGATTGTAACTGATGCTGGCATTGGTCGTCACGACAATTTTTCCATTCTGTTCGTTTCGAAACGGAAAATGGCGCGGATCCGTCCGTTTGGCCTCAAGGGCAAGCGCCCGGTCAAGCTCCGCCTGAAAGCGCACATCTTTCGCCTTATAGCCCGGCGTATCGGCGTTGGCGATGTTGTCGGCGATCGCCTGTTGGCGAAGCGCAGCGTAGCGAAGTCCTTGTTCAAGCCAACCGATCGTCGCTGAAAAGAGCGCCAATGGAATCCCCTCTTTTCTCCTATTTTTCGACAATTTCTGCTAATTTTCATTTTACGGGAAAGAAAACCTAATGTATAGACGGAACTTGGTACTATTTTTCGAAGATGCCATGACAGAAAAACGATGCCAAAGATGTTTGTCAACAACAAAAAACCCGCCGGGACAAAATACCCAGCGGGCTTAGGCAGCTATGCCGTTCAGCTTGATTTCAATTTTTCCAGTTCGCTTAAAAACTTGTCATTCAATACTTTAATGTACGTTCCTTTCATGCCGAGCGAGCGCGATTCGATGACGCCGGCGCTTTCAAGCTTGCGCAGGGCGTTGACGATCACCGAACGGGTGATGCCGACGCGGTCGGCGATTTTGCTGGCGACAAGCAGCCCTTCCGTTCCGTCAAGCTCTTCAAAAATATGTTCAATCGCCTCAAGTTCGCTGTAAGAAAGCGAGCTGATCGCCATTTGCACGACCGCCTTGCTGCGCGCTTCCTCTTCGATTTCTTCCGCTTTTTCACGCAAAATTTCCATGCCGACGACCGTTGCGCCATACTCGGCCAAAATCAGGTCATCGTTGTCAAACTCGCGGTCAAGGCGCGACAAAATAAGCGTGCCGAGCCGTTCGCCTCCGCCGTTGATCGGAACGATCGTCGTCAAACCGGTTTTAAACAAGTCACGATTTTCCACTGGAAACGCCGTATATTCGCTATTAATATCGATATTAGGGGACGTTTCCGTAATGTTGAACAAGTTTTTCGTGTATTCTTCCGGAAACTGGCGCTCCTCAAGCATCCGTTTCATCCGTTCGTTTTCAATCGACTGTTTAATGGCGAAGCCAAGCAGTTTGCCGCGGCGGCTGACGACGAACACGTTCGCTTCAATGACATCGCAAAGCGTTTCCGCCATCTCTTTGAAATTGACCGGCCGCCCGGCTGCCTTCTGCAGCATGGCGTTGATTTTTCGTGTTTTCTCTAGCAAGTTCATCGAGTCCATCTCCTCCTCATAAAATAAATTCGCTCAAATCTTTGTTTTTGACGATGCTGCCGAGTTTTTGCTCAACGTATTGCGGCGTGATGACGACTTTGTCGAGCCCGATATCGGGCGCTTCAAACAGCAAATCCTCAAGCAGTTTTTCCAAAATCGTATGCAGCCGGCGCGCGCCGATGTTGTCGGTCGTCTGGTTGACTTCGAAGGCCACTTCGGCAATCTTACGAATAGCATCGTCAGAAAATTCAAGACTTATACCTTCTGTTGCCAAAAGTGCCTGATATTGTTTAATGAGCGCATTATTCGGCTCGACCAATATACTTACGAAATCGTCAACCGAAAGTTTCGCCAACTCGACGCGGATCGGAAACCGGCCTTGCAGCTCAGGGATCAAGTCGGACGGCTTCGCCATATGAAACGCGCCGGCGGCGATGAACAAAATATGGTCCGTTTTGACCGGTCCGTATTTCGTCATGACCGTCGATCCTTCGACGATCGGCAAGATGTCGCGCTGCACCCCTTCGCGCGAGACGTCGGCCGAGCCGGACACCGCCCCGCTGCGGGCAATTTTATCAATTTCATCGATAAAGATGATGCCCGACTGTTCAGCGAGGCGAACCGCCTCTTGCGTCACTTCATCCATGTCGATCAGTTTTTGCGCTTCTTCATTGATGAGCACCTTGCGCGCTTCACTCACTTTCAGGCGCCGCTTTTTGCGTCGCCGCGGCATCAGGCTGCTGAGCGCGTCTTGCATATTCACGCCCATCTGCTCAATGCCCGTCCCTTGCAAAAAGTCAAAGAGCATTGGCGTCTGCTCCTCAATTTCAATCGTGACCATCTCGTTTTCGAGCTGGCCGTTTGCCAGCTGCCAGGCGACTTGACGCCGCTTTTGCTCGACTTGTTCGTCCTCATGGCCGTAGCTGTTGTCCGACGGATTCCCTTGGCCGCCAAACAACAGCTCGAGCGGGTTTTTGATCGTTTGCTTTTGTTTGCCCGGAACGAGCAGTTCAACGAGCCGCTTGTTCGCCTGTTGTTCAGCTCGGTCTTTCACCTCGTTCATTTTTCGTTCTTTCACGATCCGAACTGACGTTTCCACCAAATCGCGCACCATCGATTCAACATCGCGGCCGACATAGCCGACTTCCGTAAATTTCGTCGCCTCAACCTTGATAAACGGCGCGCCGACGAGCTTCGCGAGACGGCGGGCGATCTCCGTCTTCCCGACCCCGGTCGGGCCGATCATTAAAATGTTTTTCGGCATTACTTCATCGCGCAGTTTTTCATCGAGCAAACTGCGGCGGTACCGGTTGCGAAGCGCGATCGCCACCGCCTTTTTCGCCTCTTTTTGTCCGACGATAAACTGGTCGAGCTTCTCAACAATTTGCCGTGGAGTCAACGATTCCGCCATCATCGGCCCCTCCTTTTTTTACAGCTCTTCGACAATAATATGGCTGTTCGTATAAACGCAAATGTCAGCGGCGATCTCCAGCGCCGCCTTCGCAATCTCCTTGGCGGTCATCGAGCCGCCGGCGTACTTCTTCAACGCACGCCCAGCAGCCAACGCATACTGACCGCCCGAGCCGATGGCGAGCATGCCGTCATCCGGTTCAATCACTTCCCCTGTGCCGGAAATCAGCAGCAAATGTTCCTTATCCATGACAATCAACATCGCCTCAAGGCGGCGCAGCACTTTATCGCTCCGCCACTCTTTCGCCAGCTCGACGGCCGCGCGCGGCAAGTTGCCGTTGAACTGTTCCAGCTTGCCCTCAAACATCTCAAACAGCGTAAACGCGTCAGCCACCGAGCCGGCAAAGCCGGCGAGCACTTTGCCTTGAAACAGGCGCCGCACTTTTTTCGCCGTATGCTTCATCACGACAGCGTTGCCGAACGTCACTTGGCCGTCGCCAGCCATCGCCGCTGCGCCGTTATGGCGGATGGCAAAAATCGTCGTCGCATGAAAGCGTTCCATCGCTTTCCCCCTCCTTACATGCGGGCTATGCCCGCGGATGCGCCTGCAAATAAATATGCCGCAGCCGGTCTTTCGTCACGTGGGTGTACACTTGCGTCGATGAGAGATGCGCATGGCCGAGCAGCTCCTGCACAGAGCGAAGATCCGCCCCTTCGTTGAGCAAATGAGTCGCAAACGTATGCCGAAGCATATGCGGGCTGATGTTTTGCGTCAGCGCAGCAGCTTCGACAATCCGATCCAAAATATGGCGCACTCCCCGAGGCGTGAGCGGATTGCCTCGGGCGTTGACAAATAAATAGCGGTGGTCCGCCCGCAGCTTTCTGGTCAGCTCGCGTCGGCCCCCATGAATATACCGTTCAAGCGCTTCGCGGGCCGGACGGCCAAACGGAACGTAGCGCTGCTTGTTTCCTTTGCCGTGAATGAGCACAGTTTCCGCAACAAAATCGACATCAGACAGCTGTATGTGACAACATTCACTAACCCGAGCACCAGTCGCGTACAACAACTCAAGCAGCGCCGCATTGCGCTGGCCGAGGGCCGTATTTTCATCATTGACAAGAAACAACGCTTCTAATTCTTTCGGGTATAAAAAATTAGGAATTTTTTGCTCTTTCTTCGGCAGTGTCGCAAGCGCAAACGGATTTTCGGCCGCCCGCCCTTCGCGCAGCAAAAATTTGTAAAAGCTGCGCAAACTGGAAATTTTACGGGCGACCGAACGGCTGGCCAAATGCTGGCCATACAGTTTCGTCAAATATAAGCGGACGTCGCTGTAGGCGACTTGGTCAAGCTCATGGATCCCTTCTTCGTTCATGAACTGGAAAAACTGCTCAATATCGCGCCGGTAGCACGCAATAGTATATTGTGAATAATTTTTCTCGATTTGTAAATATTCCATGAACAATTGTAACGCAAATGTCGCATTTTTCATCGCCTCACCCCGCAATGCCTCTACATCGTACCATATGATTGGTTGCAGCGCAACTATTTTTTTCTAAAATTCTGAATTGTGTTCAACACTCCGTTATGTTTCCGGCTGTTCTTCATAATCGCAGGCCGTGCATTGCACTTGCACGCCTTTTTTTAACTTTTTCTCGACAAGCAGGCCGCCGCATTTCGGGCATGGGCGGGCAAGCGGCTTATCCCAGGAGACAAAATCGCACTCCGGAAAGCGGCTGCAACCGTAAAAGATCCGCTTTTTCTTCGTGTTGCGCTCGACAATCTCTCCTTCGCGGCACTTCGGGCATTTGACGCCGATTTCTTTGACGATCGGCTTCGTATGGCGGCATTCGGGAAAATTGGAGCAGGCGATAAACTTGCCGAAGCGGCCCATTTTGTACACCATCGGGCTGCCGCATATGTCGCAGTCGATCCCGGCCGGCTCGTCTTTAATCTCCACTTCGCGCATTTCTTTTTCCGCCACTTTCAGCCTTTTCTCGAACTCGCGGTAAAACTCATCGACGACTTTGATCCATTCCACTTTTCCCTCTTCAATTTCATCCAGCTCTTTTTCCATTTTCGCCGTAAACTCGACATCGATGATTTCCGGGAAAAACTCAAGCATCAGCTCGACGACGATTTCCCCGAGCTCCGTCGGGACGAACCGTTTGTTTTCCAACACGACGTAGTTGCGTTTTTGGATCGTATCGAGCGTCGGGGCGTAGGTCGATGGGCGGCCGATGCCGAGCTCCTCCAACGTTTTGACGAGGCGCGCTTCCGTATAGCGCGGCGGCGGCTGGGTGAAGTGCTGCTTCGGATCGACCGCCTCGCTCTTGACCGTCTCCCCTTCCGTCAAGTCCGGAAGAAGCCGGTCTTGCTCTTCCGCTTGATCGTCCGTCCCTTCAATATAGACTTTCATAAACCCCGGAAACTTCACCGTCGAGCCGCTCGCGCGGAACACGACGCCGTTGTTTTCCAGCTCGACGCTCATCGTGTCAAGCACCGCCGCCGCCATCTGGCTGGCGATAAACCGTTCCCAAATGAGTTTATACAACCGAAACTGGTCGCGCGTCAAATATGGCTTCACGCTCTCCGGATCGCGAAACGCCGAGGTCGGGCGAATCGCCTCGTGGGCGTCTTGGGCGTTCGCGCTGTTCTTTTCTTTCCGCTTCTCCTGACTGACGTACGCCGCGCCGAATTTGGCCTCAATGTACGCTGCCGCCTCTTGCTGCGCCGTTTCGGCGATGCGCGTCGAATCGGTGCGCATGTACGTAATGAGCCCGACCGTTCCTTCGCTGCCGAGGTCGATCCCTTCGTACAGCTGCTGGGCGATCATCATCGTCTTTTTCGTGCGGAAATTCAGCTTGCGCGCCGCCTCCTGCTGCAGCGACGATGTTGTAAACGGCGGCACCGGGCTGCGTTTTCGCTCCCGCTTTGTCACCGTTTTCACGGTAAACGCAGGCCCGTTCAAGCGGGCGAGCACCGCTTTGACGTCCGCTTCCGTTTTTAATTCACGCTTTTCGCCGTCCATCCCGTAAAACGAAGCCGCAAACGCCTCATCCCCTTTTTGAAACGTCGCTTGAATCGTCCAATATTCTTCCGGCTGAAACTGGCGGATTTCTTTTTCCCGGTCGATGATCAGACGGAGCGCAACCGATTGGACGCGGCCGGCGCTCAACCCTTTTTTGACTTTTTTCCATAAGAGCGGGCTGATGTTGTAGCCGACGAGGCGGTCGAGCACGCGCCGCGCCTGTTGGGCGTCGACAAGATTCATGTTGATGGAGCGCGGCTGCTGGAACGACTGTTGAATGGCATCCTTTGTAATTTCATGAAAAACGACGCGGCAGTCTGAGTGAATGTCTAAATCGAGCATGTGGGCCAAATGCCAGGCGATCGCTTCCCCTTCCCGATCCGGGTCGGCGGCAAGAAACACTTTTTTCGCCTTTTTGGCCGCCGTTTTCAGCTCCTTAATCACCTGGCCTTTGCCGCGAATCGTAATATATTTCAATGCGTAGCCGCGGTCTATATCAACGCCCATCTGGCTTTTTGGCAAATCGCGAACGTGTCCCATCGAAGCTTTGACCGTATATTTTTTTCCTAAGTACCGCTCGATCGTCTTCGCTTTCGTTGGCGATTCGACGATAACCAAGTAGTCTGACATCCATCTTCCACCCCTAGGAAGTAAATTGAAATCTTCATTATTATTAATGATTATTGCCGCATTTGTCAAACATGATCATTATACGTACGGGAATTCGGAGATGATGTCTTCCGCTTCCTGCACTAGTTTTGCCCCGTGCTGAATGAGCGTATTCGGCCCGGCTGCCTCGGCCGCCCCGATCGGACCGGGGACGGCGAACACTTCCCGCCCTTGCTCGAGCGCGTACGCGGCGGTGATGAGCGAACCGCTTTTCCGTTTCGCTTGCACGACGAGCGTGCCGAGCGACAGCCCGCTGATGATGCGGTTGCGCGCCGGAAAGTGCCATGCCTGCGGCTTCGTTGCCGGCGGATGTTCAGCGATGACAAGCTGTTCATCCATCAAATAGCGGGCGAAGGGCGAGTGCGCTTTCGGGTAAACATGATCCAGCCCGCCGGCGATGACGGCGATCGTCGTTCCGCCGTACTTGACGGCAAGCCGATGGGCATGAATGTCGATGCCGGCAGCCAGCCCGCTGACGATCGTCCATCCGGCGGCCGAAAGAGGCGGAACAAGCTTGTCGAGCGCTTCGAGCCCGTCTTTGGTCGGGCGTCGCGTGCCGACGATGCTGATCAACTTTGTTTGTTGAAGCAAGCCGGCGTTCCCTTTTGCATACAGCACCCATGGCGGAGCGTAAATATGCTTTAACAGCGGCGGATAGTGATCATCGAACACGGTTATGACGTGAATGCGGCGCGCTTCATACGTTTTGATGAGCCGGTGAAGATCAATGGAATGCAGGTCGCGGAAAAAAGCGGCGAATTGTTGAGAAGTAAGCGGAACGAGCGGGCGAAGGGATTGAGGGGGCATGAAAAATGGAGCGGCAAGCGTCGGGTCCGCGTCAAGCAGAGAGCGGATCGTCTTCCAGCCGGCTCCGCGGCAATGGTGAAGATGAATGAGCCGGTCGCGAACTGTATCGTACATACCATTCTCCTTTCTGCGTCAATGGCAAACAGCGCCCCGCACGGCAACGTGCGGGGCCCCATGTTAATGCGTTTTGCATTTTTCGTATAAACCGCGCTCTTTCAAGACCGAAATGAGCGTTTCGCCGATGACGGCCGGCGTTTCCGCTACTTTGATGCCGCATTCGGTCATTTTCTTGATTTTTTCCGCCGCCGTGCCTTTGCCGCCGGAAATGATGGCGCCGGCATGGCCCATCCGTTTGCCCGGAGGCGCCGTTTGCCCGCCGATAAAGCCGACGACCGGCTTCGTCATGTTCGCTTTCACCCATTCGGCCGCTTCTTCTTCCGCCGTGCCGCCGATTTCGCCGATCATAATGACCGCGTACGTCTCCTCGTCTTCGTTAAACGCCTTCAGCACATCGATGAAGTTCGTGCCGTTGACCGGGTCGCCGCCAATGCCGACCGCCGTCGATTGGCCGATGCCGGCTTGCGTCAATTGGTGAACCGCTTCATACGTCAGCGTGCCGGAGCGCGAGACGATGCCGACGTGCCCTTTTTTATGGATATAGCCCGGCATAATGCCGATTTTGCACTCTTCCGGCGTAATGACGCCCGGGCAATTCGGGCCGATGAGGCGAGTCTTTTTCCCTTCCATGTACCGCTTCACTTTCACCATATCGAGCACCGGAATGCCTTCGGTGATGCAGACGACAAGATCAAGCCCGGCGTCGACCGCTTCCATAATGGCGTCTGCAGCAAACGCCGGCGGAACGTAAATGACCGAGGCGTTCGCGCCTGTTTTTTCGACCGCTTCGGAAACGGTGTCAAACACCGGCACGCCTTCGACTTCCGTGCCGCCTTTGCCCGGCGTAACGCCGCCGACAATGTTCGTGCCGTATTCAATCATCTGTTTTGTATGAAACAGCCCTTGCGAACCGGTAATCCCTTGTACGATCACTTTCGTATCTTTATTGACAAAAACGCTCACGTGTCTCCCTCGCTTTCTTAACGTACTAGCTCGACGATTTTTTGCGCGCCGTCCGCCATCGATTCCGCCGCCGTAATGTTCAAGCCCGATTCTTCTAAAATCTTTTTCCCGAGCTCGACGTTCGTGCCCTCAAGACGGACGACAAGCGGAAGCGTGAGGCCGACTTGCTTCGTCGCTGCGACGATGCCGCTCGCGATGACATCGCATTTCATAATGCCGCCGAAAATGTTGACGAAAATGCCTTTTACGTTCGGATCCGACAAAATGATTTTGAACGCCTCCGTCACTTTTTCCTCGCTGGCGCCGCCGCCGACATCCAAGAAGTTGGCCGGCTCGCCGCCGTAATATTTGATGATGTCCATCGTCGCCATCGCCAGGCCGGCGCCGTTGACCATGCAGCCGATGTTGCCGTCAAGGGCGATGTAGTTCAAGTCGTATTTCGATGCTTCAACCTCTTTCGGATCTTCTTCGTCCAAGTCGCGGTATTCGAGCACATCCGGGTGGCGGTACAACGCGTTCGAGTCAAAGTTCAGCTTCGCGTCAAGCGCCATCACCTTGCCATCGCCGGTGACGACAAGCGGATTGATTTCGGCGATCGAGCAGTCTTTGTCGACAAACACTTGGTACAAGCCCATCATAAATTTGACCGCTTGGTTGACGAGATGCTTCGGAATGTTGATGTTGAAAGCCAAACGGCGCGCTTGGAACGCCTGCAGCCCGACGGCCGGGTCAATGTACTCTTTGAAAATTTTCTCCGGCGTTTTCGCCGCCACTTCTTCGATTTCCGTGCCGCCTTCTTCCGAACCCATTAAGACGACGCGCGAGGTGGCGCGGTCGACGACAAGGCCGATATAGTATTCTTTTTGAATGTCGCACCCTTCTTCAATCAACAGCCGTTTCACTTCTTTTCCTTCCGGGCCGGTTTGGTGGGTAACGAGCACTTTGCCGAGCAGTTCGCCGGCGTATGTACGGACTTCCTCGAGGCTTTTCGCCACTTTCACCCCGCCCGCTTTGCCGCGCCCGCCGGCATGAATTTGCGCCTTGACGACGCATACCGGTGTGCCGAGCGCTTTGGCGGCTTCCACCGCTTCATCAACCGTGAACGCGACGCGGCCGTTCGGCACGCTTACGCCATAGCTTCGCAAAATTTCTTTTGCTTGGTATTCATGAATGTTCATGCGCCAACCTCCTATGTATGAAACTGAAAAAGTCTTAGCGCTTTCATTTTATACCTAACATTTCCCGCTTGTCCACCGTTTCGCCGCAAAATTGAGAAATTAGGGGATAGGAAAATCGTCCCTTCTCCCCTCCGTTTCCTGTTTCGCCGCCTGATCGAGCTGATAAAGGAACGCAAACAACTCCGCGACAACCGCATACAGCTCTTCCGGAATCGCGTCATCGATTTCCACTTTGCTGAGAAGTTCAACGAGCGACGGATCCTTTCGAATCGGCACACCATGCTGCCGGGCGGCAGCGATGATCGCTTCCGCCGCCGTTCCCGCTCCCTTCGCTTTCACGACAGGCGCTTCATAAACCGCCGCGTCATAGGACAGGGCGACCGCTTTTTTCCGCTCCTCGCTCATACGCGCCAATCCACCTCGCTGCTGCGGCCGGCGAACGGCAGCACGGAAGGGGCCGGGGGACTGGCTTCGGCCGCTTTCACATCAATGCCCGACAGCAGATAACCGTGCGCCTGAAGACGTTCTTTCACCAGCGGGGCAAAGCGATGAGCGAGCTCCGGCAGCCTCGGATCATCGTGAAAAATGGAAATGTGGACGATCCGCCGCTGCACACGCATATCGATCAAAATCCCGCCCAGTTGTTCGAGCGTGACGCTGCAAACGATGCGGCTATAATCGGGATCAAGCGCCCCTCCATCCTTCCGCCGCCCTTGCCAATAAACCGAAAAATCGTGGTTGCGCCCGCCCAGCGGCAAAGGAAAAGAAATCCAAATGTGCCCGACAGGCCCATCGCTTCCGGCGATGACGGCCATTCCGTCAAGGCGGTCGAGAAACGCTTCCGCCGCGGCTTCCGCCTCTTTGCTTCCCGCTCCGCCGAGCAGATGAAGAAGCAGCCGTCTCAACGAAGGAGCCATCGGCGGCGCGCCTCTTGTTTTCAACGCTTCGGCGAGCATCGCCTCATCCTCAAGCCCGAGGCGGCCAGCGATCCGCCTCAACCAATGAAACAGCGACAGCGCCGGGTCGCCGGCCGTGCGGACAGACGTCCACAGCTTCGCTTCCGCCTCTGACAGCGCACCGCTTTTGCAGGCGGCATCGACAGCGGCAAAGCGCGCGAAAAACGCTTCCTCGTCCGTCAGGCCGAGCAGCTTCCCGACTTCAGCAAACTGCCGCTGCTGCATGGCGTTCTGAATGGCGGCCATCCGTCCTGCCGGCAGCGGAACAAGCCCGAGGCGGAAAAGAAGCGCATGAGCCGGCCCCTCCGCTCCTTCTTCCGCTGTCAACAACAGGCGCACCGCTGCCTCATAGGCGAACAGCGGCGGCGAAAGAAGACGGTCGGCCGCCTGCTTGAACACCGGCGCCATCGGGCCTGAAGAACGTTCAGTGAACACCGCTTTTAGCCTTTCAAGCTGCACTGCGAGCGGCTCTCCGGTCCGCGCCGCCCACAGTGCGCGAAATACGGCGGGAGACGGCGGGAGGCGGCGGTGGAACAAATAAGCGAGCACCTCCTCCGCGTCGGCCGGCCGGCCGGTTTTCCGCACCGCTGCGGCCAGTTCCGCGGCTTCTTCTTTCGTTACGGCCGCGCCTGCCTTCAGCGCTTGGCGGAGCACCGGGAGTGCGGCCTCGGGCAGCTTCCATGCCTGCTGCCATCGGCGGACGACGTCTTCACGGGGAACCGCAAGCTCCGGTTCGGAAAGCGCGACCGCTTTCCAGTAAACGTTGCCGCCGCTTTCCTTGATTTCAAACAAATACGTGCGCCCGGCGGCAAGCGGCGCCTCGAGGCGGGCGCGCACGATGCGGCCGTCGGTGCGGACAAGCGCTGTCCGCTCCCCCGCCTCCGCCTCTTCCACCCGCTCGATTCGGCCGACAACCGCCTGCCCCGGCCGAAACTGTCCGCTTGACGCCGCATCGCGGACGGCGGCCACGGGAACAGTTCGTTCCATCCGCTCCACCATTTTGCTTTCCCCCTTTCGTCCCGGCCTGCAGCCCAACCGTGCGGCCGGCTAATTTTCAACGCCCGCCGCTTCCTTTACCGGCGCGAACGAGCGGCGGTGCTCCGGCGTTATGCCGTAACGGCGGATCGCCTCGAGATGCTCCGGCGTCCCGTAGCCCATATGGCGGGCAAACCCGTACTGCGGATAGCGGCGGTCGAGCTCTTTCATCAGCCGGTCGCGCGTCACTTTGGCCATAATGGAAGCCGCGGCGATCGAAGCGCTGTTGGCATCGCCTTTCATCAGACGCCGCTGCGGCAGCGCGCACGGCACCGCCATCGCATCAACGAGCAAGTAGTCAGGCGGCGGCGACAGCGCGCTGACCGCCTTTGCCATCGCCTGTTTCGTCGCCTCGTAAATATTCCGCTCATCAATTTCCGCCGCACTGACAATGCCGATGCCGACCGCAACCGCACACGCCTCAATTTGCGCAAACAACGCCTCGCGCTTGGCTGCTGTCAGCCGTTTCGAATCGTCAAGCCCTGGCAAGTAGGCGTCAGGCGGCAAAATGACCGCCGCCGCGACGACCGGGCCAGCAAGCGGCCCGCGCCCGGCCTCGTCAATGCCGGCGATTCGTTCGATGCCGGCGGCGTACAGTTCACGCTCATAGCGCATCAACTCCTCCCAACGCCGCCGCATCGCTTTTTCCCGCTCTTTTTGTTTCACAAAACGGGCAAGCAGCGCCTGCACGCTTTTCCGTTCATCGCGCCGCAGCATCTCCCAGCGCGGGTCATCCTCGCCGCCAAGCTCCGGAAGCAGCGCTTCGATTTCTTTTACCGTGTACTCCTTCATGTTTCTCTCCCTTTTCTACTTATACTATCGGCCATGTTCAGCCGGCTGTGAAGCAAAAAACGCCCGCCGGACGCCATTACGTCCAGGAAGCGGGCGTTTCAAAACTCAACCGTCCTAATTTTTCGGTGCGAATGTCGTATAAGACAATGTCAGCGACCTTGTCATAGTCAATGCCGCCGCCCGCTGTCAGGCAGCCGCGCCGCCGGCCGATGGCGTCAAATAAGGCGACGATGTCATCGGGGATGCTGTCAAGGCGGTAGCGCTCCGACAGCCGTTCCGGATAATGGACTGACAAAAAGCGGAGCGCATAGGCAGCGACGTCTTGCAAGTTCAAAATTTCATCTTTGATCGCTCCGGTGACCGCGAGCTTGAAGCCGACGTCTTCATCCTCGAACTTTGGCCATAAAATCCCTGGCGTATCAAGCAGCTCCATTTCTTTGCCGACTTTGATCCATTGCTGGGCTTTCGTCACCCCCGGCTTATCGCCGGTTTTGGCGATATGGCGGCCGGCGAGCCGGTTGATGAGCGTCGATTTGCCGACATTCGGGATGCCGACAATGAGCGCCCGCACGGGGCGTGGATTTTTAATGCCCTTCGCCCGCATTTTCTCAAATTTCTCTTTTACCATTTCTTTGGCAATGAAAGCGATTTGCCTGACCCCCGTCCCGCTTTGCGCATCGATGGCGATGGCTGTTCGGCCTTGGCCGCGGAAATAGCGGATCCATTGCTCGGTTACGGCCTCATCGGCCATATCCGCCTTATTGAGCAAAATGAGGCGCGGCTTTTGTCCGAGAATGTCATCGATCATCGGGTTGCGCGATGACATCGGCAAACGGGCGTCAAGCAGCTCAAACGCTACGTCGATCAACTTTAATTTTTCTTGCACTTCCCGCTTCGCTTTTGCCATATGGCCGGGAAACCATTGAATCACTGTCATTGGCATCACCTGCCTCGTTTATTTCACAATCCGGGCGTCAGAAAGCGGCCAATACACAAGATTCGCCTTGCCAACGACTTTTGACATCGGAATGAAGCCGATATGGCGGCTGTCTTTGCTGAAGCGGCGATTGTCGCCCATGACGAACAAATGCCCTTCCGGCACCGTGCTCCGCCCGGTCAATTCCTCAAGTGTAAACGGCTCGGTCAGCGGCCCGTCGGCAACCTGCTTTTTATATTCGTCCAAATACGGCTCTTTATACGGTTTGCCGTTTACGTACAAGGTATCATTTTTGTACTCGATCCGGTCGCCCGGCAAGCCGATCACCCGTTTAATATAGTCTCTCCCTTCCTCGGCATGAAACACAATAATATCGAAACGATGCGGCATGCCGATTTTGTAGGCCAACTTATTGACAATCATCCGCTCGTGATTATGTAACGTCGGCATCATCGAATAGCCGTCGACGATAATCGGGGCAAAAATAAAGTAGCGGATGCCCCCGGCCAACAGCACCGCAACAACAATGGCTTTCAGCCATTCGCGCCATTCGCTTTTTTTCTCTTCCATCGTTCTCCCACCTACATGATCATTTATCCGTTCGGCTGATCGATAGTGAAAAAAGGAGCTTGAAAGCAAGCTCCTTTTCCGCTGTGATCCACCGTTGCCCGTTATTGGGCCGTTTTTTCTTTAATGCGCGCCGCTTTGCCGCGAAGGTTGCGCAAGTAGTACAATTTCG
Organism: Geobacillus lituanicus; assembly: GCF_050994965.1. Lineage (NCBI taxonomy): Bacteria > Bacillati > Bacillota > Bacilli > Caryophanales > Anoxybacillaceae > Geobacillus > Geobacillus lituanicus. Next base: position 1,460,564 of record NZ_CP194773.1, on the reverse strand, counting down.
CGCGGCGGACTTTCCCGCGGCGGATGACTTCCAATTTCGCGATTTTCGGCGTATGCACCGGGAACGTGCGCTCAACGCCGACGCCGTAGGACACTTTGCGAACCGTGAACGTTTCGCTGATGCCCGCTCCGCGCCGTTTGATGACGACACCTTCAAACACTTGGATGCGTTCGCGGTTGCCTTCCACAACTTTCACGTGGACGCGCACCGTGTCGCCCGGGCGGAAATCCGGCAAGTCGGTCCGCAATTGTTCTTTCGTGATCTCTTGGATTAAATGATGCATCATTTTCCACTCCTTCCACAGATGTTCATGCCAATGCGTTTGATCATTGCAGCGGAACATCGTTTTCCGTCCTTAAGCGGACTGCTTCAGTCACACAAAAGATATGATAGCATAAACGCCGGGCGCAAGCAATAGTTATTCGCATTGAGAGCCGCTGTTTTCCGTTTCGCGTTCATGTTCCCACTCTTTCAGCCATTGCTTTTGTTTCTCGGTGAGCGGATAGCCGGCGAGCAAATCCGGGCGGCGCAAAAACGTGCGCCGGAGCGACTCCTTCTCGCGCCATTCGGCAATGAGCTGGTGGTTCCCGGAAAGCAAAATGTCCGGCACTTTCATGCCGCGAAAGTCGGCTGGCCTTGTGTATTGCGGATACTCCAGCAGGCCGGAACTGAACGAGTCGTCAACCGGCGACGCTTCGTTGCCGAGCACGCCGGGCAGCAGGCGGACGACGCTGTCGACGATGACCATGGCGCCGAGCTCCCCGCCTGTTAAAATGTAATCGCCGATCGAAATTTCATCGGTCGCCAAATATTGGCGGATGCGCTCATCATATCCTTCGTAATGGCCGCAAATAAGCACCAAATGCTCTTCTTGGGCGAGCTCTTCTGCCTTTTTTTGCGTGTAGCGCTCGCCTTGCGGGCAAAGCAAAATAATGCGCGCGCCAGGCGAGCCGGCTGTCACATGTTCCACCGCGTCGAAAATCGGCTGCGGCTTCAGCACCATGCCGGCGCCGCCACCGTACGGGTAATCATCAACCGTCTTATGCTTGTTGTCGGCAAATTCGCGGAAGTCAACAAGCCGGATGTCCACCGCCCCTTTTTCTTGCGCCTTCTTTAAAATCGACTCATTCAATACGCCGGAAAACATGTCGGGAAACAGCGTCAAAATATCGATCCGCATCATTCAAGCAGCCCTTCCATCGGTCGGATGATGATCGTTTTTTGCGCCGGATCGACGCGAAGAACGACTTCGTCGATGTACGGAATGAGCGCATCGGTGCCGTCGCCGCGCCGGACGACCCAGACGTCGTTCGCCCCCGGCGTTAAAATTTCCCTGACCGTGCCGATCGTTTCTCCTTCTTCCGTTACGACGGTACAGCCGATGATTTCATGGAAATAATACTCGCCTTCCGCGAGTTCACCGAGCTGGCTTTCCGGCACTTTCAGCATCGCTCCTTTAAACGGTTCGACATCGTTGATGCTGTCATAGCCTTCAAACGACAGCAAGTCGAACGATTTATGGACGCGATGGCTTTTCACCGTCACTTCGATCGGCTCGCTGTCGCGTTCGCGGAAAATGTACAGCTTGTTTCCTTTTTTGTATCGCTCTTCCGGAAAATCGGTGCGGGAAATGACGCGCACTTCGCCGCGAATGCCGTGCGTATTGACGATTTTGCCGACGTTAAACCATCGTTCCATTCTTTGCTCCCTCCTTAGCGAATCTCTTTCACGACGCCGTCTTCAACGATAATGGCGCGCGTTTTCGTCACCTCTTCCCAGCGGTCGCCGACGTTCACCTCAATGAGCGCCTCGACTTCCCGCTCTTTCAATTCACTTCCTAACGATAGCATATGTAACTGTTCAAGCTGAAACTCAAGCAGCTTGATTTTCTCCATCCGGTCGTCGATTTCTTTGGCAAAATATTGCTTTACAAGACTAGCCGGGTATTTCCCGCTTTTCTCCATCCGCTTTTGCTCGAAGCGAAGCTGGCCGCACTCGCGCTCCAACTGCTGCTTGCGCGCCGCAAATGCCGCCGCAAGCTCTTGTTTGCTCCGCTCGGTGACAACTTGCCGCACTTCGACCGTTTGAATGAGCTTCATCCCCATCCCCCTTTACGGCGATATCAAAAAAGGGAGAGGAACATCCTCACCCTTTTTCTTTCACGTGCACAATCACCCGCTTGGGCGATCCAGCGGCGGCGGCATAGACGACCGTGCGGATCGCATGGATCGTCCGTCCTTGTTTGCCGATCACTTTGCCGATATCGTCATCGTGCACCGACAGTTCATAGATGACGGCCGTCTCTTCCTCACGGGTTTCGACCGCCACCGCCTCCGGATGATCGACAAGCGCCTTGACGATCGTTTCAATGAGCGGTTTCATGTGCATCCCGCTTATTTGCCGTATTTCAAGTTATGGAACTTCTCTAAAATGCCTTGTTTCGACAGCAAGCTGCGCACCGTGTCGGACGGTTTGGCACCGTTTTGCAGCCATTTGAGCGCCAGCTCTTCATCGATTTTGATTTCGGCTGGCTCCGCAACCGGATTGTATGTGCCGATCGTTTCAATGAAGCGGCCGTCGCGCGGCGAGCGGGAATCCGCCACAACAATGCGGTAAAACGGTTTTTTCTTTGCGCCCATGCGTTTTAAACGAATTTTTACTGCCATAGTTTGTACGCACCTCCGTATAGTGTTCACACAAGATAGTATATTAACAATTCTTTTCCCGTTTGTAAAGGTTTTTCGCTTAACAGAACATCATTTACATAAATGGGAAGCGAAATCCTTTTTTCTTCCCTTTGGGCATATTCGTCATCATTTTCATCATTTTTTTCATGTCATCAAATTGCTTGAGCAGCCGGTTGACGTCTTGCACGGTCGTGCCGCTCCCTTTGGCGATCCGCCTTTTGCGGCTAGCGTTGATGATTTCCGGATGCATTTTCTCCTCTTTCGTCATCGAGCGGATGATCGCTTCGACGCGGGCGATTTGCTTTTCATCGACTTGAATGTTGGAAAGCCCTTTGATTTTATTGGCTCCCGGCAGCATTTTAATCAGTTCGTCAAGCGGCCCGAGCTTGCGCACTTGGCCGAGCTGCTCCAAAAAGTCGTCAAGCGTGAAGGTGGCCGTGCGCATTTTTTGTTCGAGCTCTTTCGCCTTCTCCTCATCAACGGCGGCCTGCGCTTTTTCAATGAGCGTCAAGACATCGCCCATCCCTAAAATGCGGGACGCCATCCGCTCCGGATGAAACGGCTCGAGCGCATCCAGTTTTTCGCCCATCCCGGCGAACTTGATCGGCGCTCCCGTCACGGCGCGAATCGACAGCGCCGCCCCGCCGCGCGTGTCGCCATCGAGCTTCGTCAAAATAACGCCGGTGATGCCGAGCTGTTCATGGAAGCTTTGCGCGACATTGACGGCGTCTTGACCGGTCATGGCGTCGACAACGAGGAAAATTTCGTCCGGCTTGACCGCCTCTTTCATTTGCTTCAGTTCATCCATGAGCGCCTCATCAATGTGAAGGCGGCCGGCCGTGTCGATCAGCACATAGTCGTAATGCTCTTCTTTCGCCCGCTCGAGCGCCTGTTTCGCGATCTCGACTGGATTGGCGTCCTCGCCGAGCGAAAAGACAGGAACGTTCAGCTGTTTGCCGAGCGTCTCCAGCTGCTTGATCGCCGCCGGGCGGTAGACGTCAGCAGCGACCAGCAGCGGCTTCCGGTTATGGCGCTTGCGCAGCAAGTTGGCGAGCTTCCCGGTCGTTGTCGTCTTCCCAGCCCCTTGCAGGCCAACCATCATGACGACCGTCGGCGGCTTTTTGGCGACCGCGATTTTGCTCTGTTCGCCGCCCATTAACGCCGTCAGCTCCTCTTTGACCACTTTAATCACCTGCTGGCCCGGCGTCAAGCTTTTCATCACTTCCTGCCCGACAGCCCGTTCGCTCACCCGTTTGATGAAATCTTTGACGACTTTAAAGTTGACGTCAGCCTCGAGCAAGGCGAGGCGCACTTCGCGCATCATCTCTTTGACATCCGCTTCGGTGACTTTCCCTTTGCCGCGGATGCGGTTCATCACCTGCTGCAAACGTTCGGACAATCCTTCAAACGCCATGGCGGCCACCCCCTTTTTTAATCAAGTTCATCCAGCTCGCGGACAAGCGCCGCCAATTCGGCGTCAGCGCCGTAATGCCGGCTGATGTAGTCTTTCAGCCGCTCGATGGCCTGCCGCCGCTGTTCATATTTTTGCAGCAGCCCGAGCTTCTCTTCATACTGTTCGAGCATCGCTTCCGTGCGCCGGATGTTATCGTACACCGCCTGGCGGCTTACTTCATACTGTTCGGCAATTTCCCCGAGGGAGTAGTCGTCCAAGTAGTACAGCGCCATGTAATTGCGCTGTTTCGGCGTCAGCAGCGCGTGATAAAAATCATACAAATAGTTCATGCGCATCGTTTTTTCCAGCACCGAACGCTCCCTCCCCCGTTGTTAAGTAAATTCCCTTTACAAAAGTGAGTGTACTTTGTTTTCCGGCTCTTGTCAAGATGAGACCGATTTTTCTCCCCGCATAAAAGCAAGGCTGGGGCGCGGTTGGCCGCCAGCCTGGCGGGAAAACACGGATGCAGGCCGCGCCGATGCCGTACGAGCCGCTAAACGGCATGCAACTGGCCAACTAGCCGTTATTGTTCATCGAACAAACCGGCAAACAGTCCGTATACATATTTTTCTGCATCAAACGGCTGCAAATCGTCCATCTTTTCGCCGAGGCCGACGAATTTCACCGGGATGGCCAGCTCGTTGCGAATGGCGAGCACGATGCCGCCTTTTGCCGTTCCGTCGAGCTTTGTCAACACGATGCCGGTCACATCGGTCGCTTCTTTAAACAGCTTCGCCTGACTCATCGCATTTTGCCCGGTCGTCGCATCAAGCACAAGCAGCACTTCATGCGGAGCGCCCGGGATTTCGCGGCTGATGACGCGCTTCACTTTTTCAAGCTCTTTCATTAAGTTCACTTTGTTTTGCAGCCGCCCGGCTGTGTCGCACAACAACACGTCAACGCTGCGTGCTTTTGCCGCCTGAATGGCGTCGTACATAACGGCCGCCGGGTCGGAGCCGGCCGCCTGCTTAATGACATCGACCCCAACGCGTTCGCCCCATACTTCCAACTGCTCGATCGCTCCGGCGCGGAACGTGTCGCCTGCGGCCAAGAGCACCGATTTCCCTTCCGATTTCAGCTTATGCGCCAGTTTTCCGATCGTCGTCGTCTTGCCAACGCCGTTGACGCCGACGAACAATATGACCGTCAGCCCTCCTTCTTGCATATTCAAGGCGGAAAGCTCGATGTCATCGGCGCCGGCGCGGTAAATGTCAATCAGTTTTTCCGCGATCACGTCGCGCATTTGCGCCGAATCTTGAATGTTGCGGCGCTTCACTTCCATTTTCAGCTCATCGACCAGTTCCATGACGGTCGCCACGCCGACGTCAGCGGCGATTAAAATTTCCTCGAGCTCTTCGAAAAATTCCTCATCGACTTTCCGGTAGCGGGCGATCAAGTCGTTCACTTTCCCGGCGAGTGAATCGCGCGTTTTCGACAGCCCTTCCTTAAACTTTTCCGTGACGGCATCCGCCTGTTTTGTCCACTTTTCTTTCAACTTTTGAAAAAAGCCCATGCAGGCTCCTCCTTTCTATGACGACACGAGTTGCTTGGAGTCTTCCAAACGGACGGAAACGAGCTTCGAGACGCCCGATTCTTGCATCGTGACGCCATACAGCACGTCCGCCTCTTCCATCGTCCCTTTCCGGTGGGTGATGACGATAAATTGCGTATCGCGGCTGAACCGCTTCAAATATTGGGCGTAGCGCTGCACGTTCGCTTCATCAAGCGCCGCCTCGACTTCATCGAGGACGCAAAACGGCACTGGGCGCACTTTTAAAATCGAGAACAAAAGGGCGATCGCCGTCAACGCCCGCTCACCGCCTGAAAGCAGGCTTAAGTGCTGCAGCTTTTTCCCCGGCGGCTGGGCGACGATCTCCACCCCGGTTTCAAGCAAGTCGTTCGGGTCAGTCAGGCGCAAATCGGCGCGCCCGCCGCCGAACAGCTCGCGGAACACCTCGCCGAAATGAGCGCGGATTTGTTCGAACGTTGAAAAAAACCGTTTTTTCATTTCCTCGTCCATTTCGTCGATCACTTGATGGAGCGTCGCTTTCGCCTCTTCCAAATCGGCTTTTTGCTCGCTCAAAAAACGGTGCCGTTCGGAAACGCGCTCATATTCATCGATCGCTCCTAAATTGACGGTGCCGAGCTCATCGATGGCGCGCTTGATCAGCTTCACTCGCTTGCGCGCCTCTTCGGCCCCGATTTCAAGCGGATAGGCCAAACGGGCCGCCTCAAACGACATTCCATACTCTTCGCCAAGCCGGGTGAGCAAGTTATCAAGCTCAACGTCCAGCCGGTTCAACTTCACTTCTTCGTCTTTGACCACATCGACAAGCTGTTTATGCTGGCGCTTCGCTTCTTTCCATTCCCGCTCCAAATGCTCAAGCCGCCCTTGGCAGTCAAGCCGCTGTTCGCGGCGGCTGGCGATGAGTTCAATCGTTTTTTGCTTGTCTTCTAGCTTTTGCTGCCGCTGTTGCTCCAGTTCGTCCTCGTTCCAGGACGGCGCGTTCATTTCGGCGGCAAGGGCGGCGCGCTCCCGTTCGGCTGCTTCGAGCTCGCGGGCCGTTTCAGCCAATTCCGTTTCAAGCTCCTCCACTGTCCGCCGCGCGTGTTTCACCCGTTCTTTCGTCTCGGCCAAAGCGACTTTTTGTTCTGTGATCGCGGCTTGCAGCGCTTCTTTTGTCGTTTGCTCCGTCTGTTTTTGCGCCTGCAGCCGGCTGATGTCGTCGTCAATCGCTTGCAGCTTTCCGGCAAGCTGCTCAAGCTGTCTGTCAACGGCGACGAGACGGCGGTTGAGTTCCGCCGCTTCACGCTCATCGTTCGCTTTTTCTTCATCGTACAGCGCGAGCCGCTCGTCGATCCGCTTTTTTTGCCAGTCGAGTTCGCGTTGTTCGTCTTTTTGCGCCTGCAGCGCCCGCTGCAGCGCCGCCATCTCCTCTTGCAGCGCGGCCGCCTCCCGTTCCCGCTCCGCCCGCTCGCGCTCTTTCCCTGCGATATCGCGCTCGAGCCGGGCGATCGTTTCATCCATTTCGCGCAATTTGGCGGCCATCGCCTCGAGCTCGCGGGCTCGGCTCAACAGCGACGCTGTCTTTTTCGCCGCCCCGCCGCCGGTCATCGCGCCGCCCGGGCTGACGACATCGCCGTCAAGGGTGACGAGCCGATAGCGGTACTGAAGGAGTTTGGCGAGCTCATTCGCCCCTTTTAAGTCGGCCGTTACGATGACGTGGCCGAGCAAATGGGCGATCGCCGCCTGATGGGCGCGATCGTACTCGACCAGCTCGCTTGCGATGCCGACAAACGCCGGATGGCCGCTGATCATCGCCCGCTCCCGCTCCGACAGGGCGCGCGCTTGAATGACGTCAAGCGGCAAAAACGTCGCCCGCCCATGGCCGTTCGTTTTCAAATAGTGGATGGCTTGCCGCGCCGCCGCTTCGCTGTCGACGACGATGTGCTGCATCGCGCCGCCGAGCGCCGTTTCGAGCGCCGTTTCGTAGCGGTCCGGCACGCGGATCAGCTCGACGATTGCGCCATGAATGCCGGGAAGCCGGTCGCGCGCTTTTAATACTTCCTTCACCCCTTGGAAAAAGCCGGCATAATCGTGTTGCATCTCTTCCAGCCATTGCTTGCGCGCTTTTGTTTGCTGCCGGTATTGACGCGCCTGCTGCAAAAGCGACTCATTCCGTTCGAGCTCCGCCTTTTGTGCCGCAAGTGCGGCCGTCATATGAGCCAGCTTCCCGCTCGTCTCAGCGATGGCTTGTTCAAGGCGGGACTGCTCAGCGCGCGAAGCCGCCAGTTTTCGTTCTATCTGCTCGCGTTCAGCAAGATGGTGGCGGTTCGCTTCGTCGAGCGCCGCCCGCTTGGCCTGCAGCTTGCCGATCGCCTGCTCCACATGCGTGCGCTCGTTTTTCAACGCCGCTTGTTCGTGGACAAGGTCGATATAATCGCCCTTTCGCCGCTCGATCTCCTCCTCAAGATCAACCTCATACTCGGAAAGCGACATTTGTTTCTCTTTCAGCTCTTTCTCCAGCGCCGCGGCAGCGCCCTCAAGCCGGGCGAGCTCAGCCCGCTCTGCACGGAGCCGTTCGGCCAGGCGGCGCTGTTTCGCCGTTAAAGCGGCGGCAGTCTCCTCAAGCTGCTCTTTCCGCTTTTCTGCATTTTTTTTCCTCTCTTTTAACACTTCCTTCCGGCCTTCGAGTTTTTCAAGCTCCTCGCTCGCCAACAGCAGCACTTGCTGCAGGCCGTCGATCGACTCGTCAATGGCCGCCATTTGGTCGCGCAGCTGTTCGATATGGGCTTCCATTTTGTGCAGCGCCGCCGCCAGCGCTCCTTCCTCTTGCTGGTGCCGATCAAGCGCTTCCTTCAGTCCGCTCCATTGCCGGTGCAGCTCCTCGATGTCGTGCACCATAAGCGCCACTTCAAACCGCTCGAGCTCCTCGCGTTTTTCCAAATACTCTTTGGCGATTGACGCCTGCATCCGAAGCGGTTCAAGCTGCTGTTCGAGCTCATGCAAAATGTCGTTGACGCGATGCAAGTTGTCTTGTGTTTCCGCAAGTTTTGTTTCCGCCTTTTTTTTGCGCAGCTTGTATTTCAAGACACCGGCCGCTTCTTCAAAAATCGTACGCCGCTCTTCCGGCTTGCTGCTTAAAATTTCTTCGACCCGGCCTTGGCCGATGATCGAAAACGCCTCCTTGCCAAGCCCGGAGTCCAGAAACAAATCGACAATATCTTTTAAGCGGCACGGCTGGCGGTTGATGAAAAACTCGCTTTCCCCGGAGCGGTAAACGCGCCGGGTGATGCTCACCTCTTGATACTCAAGCGGCAAAAAGCCATCTTCGTTGTCGAGCGTGATCGTCACTTCGGCGACATTCAGCGGCTTGCGCGAGTCGCTGCCGGCGAAAATGACGTCTTCCATTTTTGCCCCGCGCAGCGATTTCGCCGACTGCTCGCCGAGCACCCAGCGGATCGCGTCGGTAATGTTGCTTTTGCCGCTTCCGTTCGGGCCGACAACCGCCGTGACACCGGGGACAAAATCAATCGATACGCGGTCGGCGAATGATTTGAAGCCGATCACATCTAACCGTTTCAGGAACATGATACGATGCTTCACCATCTTTCCGCTTTGATCTCGGCCCGCCGGACGGACCGGGACAGGCTGCTGTTTTCAATATACCACCACAGTGCGTCGAGAAAAAATGTTCATACAAAAAGACTGACGTAAAAGCGCCAGCCTTCTATGGCCGCTCGGCAGCCCGCAGCGTCTCAAGCGCCATTTGTGCCGCATGCTGCTCGGCTTCCTTTTTGGAGCGGCCGACACCGATGCCGAGCTCTTGGCCGTTTAACGCCACGCGGGCGACGAACTCTTTGTTGTGGGCCGGTCCTTTTTCTTCCAAAATGGTGTATTCAAGCGTCCCGCTGCCGTCGCGCTGCACGAGTTCCTGCAGCTGGCTTTTAAAATCCATCACATGAGAAAAAGCACCTTCATCTATTTTGGGAAAGATCGTTTGCCCTAAAAAATGGAGGACCGCCTCCATTCCTTGATCCAAATAAAGGGCGCCGATAAACGCTTCAAACACGTCAGCCAAAAGCGCCGGGCGCGTCCGTCCGCCGGTCAGCTCCTCGCCTTTGCCAAGCAAAACGAGTTCGCCAAACGACAGGGCGTTGGCAAATTTCACAAGTGACGGCTCGCAGACAATGGCCGCCCGCAGCTTTGTCAACTGCCCTTCGCTCATATGTGGGAATTTTTGAAACAAATATTGGGAAACGGTCAGCTCCAGCACGGCGTCGCCCAAAAACTCGAGCCGTTCATTATCCTCGTGAAGCCGCCGCCGATGCTCATTCACATACGATGAATGGGTGAACGCTTGCATCAACAGCTTTTCATTTTGGAAGGTGATCCCGATTTTCCTTTGCAGTTCTTGAAACTTCGCCCGCCTTTTTTCGTGGATGCGTTCTTTGTCTTTTTGTTTTGACATAAAAATGCCCTCCGACTTCGTTCCAGACAAAACTGGCCGTATACTATCCTTTATTATATCCGTTCACCATCCCGCTACGCGAGTGGCAAAGGCGCCTTTTTTCCGCGGCTAGGTCCCGTGCGCCTCTTAAAAAGCAGAGAAAGCCCCGTTCGGAGCAACGGGACTTTGCAAAAAAGCGGGATTACAGATGGCTTTTTATGTAGTTCACAGCATCTCCGACTGTGACAATTTTTTCCGCTTCTTCGTCGGAAATTTCCATGTTGAATTCGTCTTCGAGCTCCATGACCAATTCGACGATGTCGAGCGAGTCAGCACCCAAATCGTCTTTGAACGATGCCTCGAGCGTCACTTGCGATTCGTCAACCCCGAGCCGGTCGACGATGATTTTCGTGACACGTTCCAATACGTCTGCCATTCTGTTCACCTCCCTTCATGATTATAGTCGATTCTCAGGGAAAATACTAGCCGCCTTTTGTTACGGCATGACCATGCCGCCATCAACGTGAAGCGTCTGGCCGGTCATGTAGCCGGCGGCGTCGGACGCGAGAAACGCCACAACGCGGGCGACGTCATCCGGCTCGCCGAAACGGGCGAGCGGAATTTGTTTTAACATTTCCCCCTTCAATTCCTCGCTGAGCGCTTCGGTCATATCGGTTGTAATGAATCCCGGTGCGACGGCGTTGACGGTGATGTTCCGGCTGGCGAGTTCGCGCGCGGCCGTCTTCGTCAATCCGATGACGCCGGCTTTGGCCGCCACGTAGTTCGCCTGCCCAGGGTTGCCGATGACCCCGACGACGGAGGCGATGTTGATGATCCGGCCGCCGCGCTGCTTCATCATCGGCCGTGTCACAGCCTTCGTACAAAGAAATACCCCTTTTAAGTTCGTATTAATCACCGCATCCCATTCTTCTTCTTTCATCCGCATGAGCAAATTGTCGCGCGTAATGCCGGCGTTGTTCACCAAAATGTCGAGGCGGCCGAACTGGTCGAGCGCTGTTTTCACCAAGCGCTCCACCTCCTCCGCCCGGGCGACGTCCGCCTGGACGGCGATCGCTTCGCGGCCGAGCGAGCGGATCATCTCAACGACTTCATTCGCTTTTGCCTCGCTGCCGGCATAGTTGACAACGACGTTCGCCCCTTGACGGGCGAGCTCCAAGGCAACCGCCCGGCCGATGCCGCGCGACGCCCCGGTAACGAGGGCGATTTTTCCTTCAAGCATTGTTTTGTTATTCTCCTTTCAGCGCCGCAATGGTCGTTTCCAAGGAAGCGAGATCGTTTACCGCATAAACACGGGCGTTGCGGTCGATTTTTTTCACGAGGCCGGACAACACTTTCCCCGGTCCGATTTCGACAAACGTGTCGACCCCAAGCGCCAACAGCGTGCGCACCGACTGTTCCCAGCGCACCGGCGAATAGAGCTGTTCAATAAGAAGCCGGGCAATGTCCTCTTTCTTCGTCACCGGCTCGGCCGTTACGTTGGCGATGACGGGAACAGCAGCATCTTCAATGGCCAGGCTGTCAAGAACAGCCTGCAGTTTTTCCGCCGCCGGCTTCATGAGCGACGAATGGAACGGTCCGCTCACTTCCAGCGGAATGACGCGTTTCGCGCCACGCTCTTTCGCCAACTGCCCCGCCTTTTCCACTCCCGCTTTCGAACCGGAGATGACGATTTGCCCCGGGCAGTTGAAATTGGCCGGCTCAACCGGATGGCCTTGGGCGGCAATTTCGTTCGTCACCGCTTCGAGCGCCTCTGCCTCCATCCCTAATACGGCAGCCATCGTCCCTTCGCCGGCCGGCACCGCTTCATCCATCAGCTCGCCGCGGCGGCGCACCGCATAGACAGCGTCGGCAAACGACATGGCGCCGGCGGCCACGAGCGCCGTGTATTCACCCAAACTATGGCCGGCGACGTAATCGGCCTTCAAGCCTTCTCCGTCTACGAGCTGAAGCAAGGCGATGCTGGCGGTCAAAAGCGCCGGCTGGGCGTTGTACGTCAGCGTCAGCTCAGCTTGCGGCCCGTTGAACATGAGCGAAGAAAGCGGAAATCCGAGCCGCTCGTCAGCCGCCTCAATCACCGCACGGGCGCGGGCGTCGCGGTCGGCGGCGTCCTTGGCCATGCCGACCGTTTGCGACCCTTGTCCCGGAAATAAAAAGGCGATTTTACCCATTTTGCTTCCTCCTTTATCCATTATGCCCGCTCGAGCTCCGCTTTGATCGTGCCAATGACATCATGGGCCACCATCTCGCGCGCTTGGCGGACGGCATGGAAAATAGCGTTCGCATCGGATGAGCCGTGCGCTTTAATGACCGGAGCGTTCAAGCCGAACAACGCCGCCCCGCCGTATTCGGAGTAGTCCATCATCTTTTTCAGTCCGGCGAGCTTCGGCTTGAGGACAGCGGCGGCGAGTTTTGCGACCGCGCCGCTTGTCAGCGTCTGCTTGAGCAACGAAAAAAGCGCCATCGCCGTTCCCTCGATCGTTTTTAAGGCGACATTGCCGGCAAACCCATCAGCGACAACGACATCGGCCACGCCATTCAGCAAATCGCGCGCCTCCACATTGCCGATGAAATGAAGGTTCGTTTCTTTCAGCAAGGAGAACGCCCGCTTCACGGTTTCATTCCCTTTTTGATCTTCGGTGCCGACGTTGAGCAGGCCGATGCGCGGCTTGGCGATGCCCCGCACTTGTTGGGCATACACGTGCCCCATAATCGCATATTGCTGCAAATGCTCCGGGCGGGCGTCGACATTGGCGCCGACATCCAAAAAGACAAACCCCCGCCCGTCCAGCGTAGGCAATGTCGGCGCGAGCGCTGGCCGGTCGATGCCGGCAATCCGCCCAACGACAAACAGCCCAGCCGCCATCAACGCACCAGTATTGCCGGCCGATATGCACGCGTCAGCGCGTCCTTCTTTCACTTCTTCCGCCATGCGCACCAACGACGAGTTTTTTTTGCGCCGCACAGCCCGCACCGGCTCATCGGTCGCTTCAATCACCTCATCGGCATGGAGGATCGACAGGCGCCCTCCGTCCGGCACATGCGGACGGATTTTCGCTTCGTCGCCGATAAGCGTAATATGAATGTCGGGAAAATGCGCGGCGGCTCGAGCCGCCCCAAGGACGATTTCGCGTGGAGCATGGTCGCCTCCCATGGCATCAATCGCGATGTTCATTGCTGTCGCCATCCTTTTTCTCTATGTTTGAACGATACATTTCGAACGTTCCGGAAAACACGAGCTCTTGGCCGACGTAGCTGTTTACGTCGACAATCGTGCGCCCGTTCGCCGTTTTGCCGGTCACCTTCGCCTTCGCCACCACCCGTTCGCCTTCCTTGACTTGACGAACAAAGCGGATCGTCGCTTTCGCCGTCAGCGCCAATTCGTCATGGATTACGGCAACGGCGAGCGAATTCGCCTGGGCGAACAAATGATGGCCGCGGGCGATGCGGGTGCGCCGGAACACATGATCTTCTTTCACATCGAAAATGGAAATGGCGCTCTCATCCGGCTCAATGTCGATAATATCGCCGATCACTTCCTCAAGCGGCAGCGCCCGCACTTTATCCGCGAACGACTGGCGGGCGACATGTTTAATGCGCTCGCGCAGCTCCGGAATCGACAGTTCAAGCCGGTCGAGGCGGATCGTCTGCACGCTGACTGAGAACTTTTCTGCCAGCTCTTCGTCGGTAATAAACGGATTTTCCCGGATCGTCTCCTGCAGCAGCCGTTGCCGTTCGCGTTTGCTTTTTCTCATCGATTCGTTACACCGTCCGGTTTTATGACTAGGTACTAAAAGTAATATATAATATCAAAAAACGGAATGCAAGCAGAAAAAGTGAAAAGCGGCCACATTTTGCCGCCTGCCTATTAATCTAGCTTTTCTCCATCGAGCACGCCGGACGCCTCAAGTTCGGCGCGCAGCCCCGCGTACGCTTCATCACGCCAAAACGCCGTCGTCGACACGAGTTTGGCGGCATCGCGGCGCGCGACTTCCAAGATGCGGTAATCATGCACCGGATCGCCAAATTGAAACTCCGGAAGCCCGCTTTGTTTCGTGCCGAAAAAATCGCCTGGACCACGCAGCTCCAAATCCTTTTCCGCCAGCACAAACCCGTCCGTCGTCTCCGTCATGATGCGCATCCGTTCTTTGCCGACTTCCGATTTCGGGTCGGCAATTAAAATGCAGTATGACTGGGCGTCCCCCCGCCCGACCCGGCCGCGCAGCTGATGAAGCTGGGCAAGTCCAAACCGTTCGGCGTCATAGATGACCATCACGGTGGCGTTCGGCACATTCACCCCGACTTCCACGACCGTTGTCGAAACGAGCACATGAATGCGGTTTTCACTGAACGCTCGCATCACCGCTTCTTTTTCATCGGCCGACAGCCGGCCGTGCATGAGGCCGATCTCATATTTCCCGCGGTAGTAGTGGACGAGCTGACTATGAACATCAATGGCATTTTGCACATCCAATTTTTCCGACTCTTCAATAAGCGGACAAATGACGTACGCCTGATGCCCCCGGCGAAGCTCTTTTTCGATAAAATCGAGCACACGCGCGAATTGATGATGCTTGACCCAATACGTTTCCACTTTCTTCCGCCCGGCCGGCATTTCGTCGAGCACTGATACGTCCATATCGCCGAACGCCGTGATCGCCAGCGTGCGCGGAATCGGCGTCGCCGTCATCATCAGCACGTCCGGGGCATGCCCCTTTTCGCGCAAAATGCGACGCTGCTCGACGCCAAACCGGTGCTGCTCATCAGTAATGGCGAGGCCGAGCCGGCGAAACTGTACACCTTCTTGAATCAACGCGTGCGTCCCAATGACGATGTCGATCGCCCCTTCCTCCAATTCCGCAAGCAGCTCTTTGCGCCTCTTCCCTTTCACGGAGCTTGTTAACAGCGCCAGCGTGACATCTGTGCCGGCAAACAGGTCGGCGAGCGAGCGGGCATGCTGCTCAGCCAAAATTTCCGTCGGCACCATCAGCGCTCCTTGAAAGCCGGACAACACCGCCGCATACAGCGCCACGGCGGCCACGACCGTCTTGCCGGAGCCGACATCGCCTTGCAAAAGACGGTTCATTTGCCTTGGCGCCCGCATATCGGCCAAAATCTCCTTGATGACGCGCCGCTGGGCGTTCGTTAATGAAAACGGCAAAGCGGAAAGAAACGCCGCCAGCCGCTCTTCGGAAAACGAATGGGCGACGCCGTGCTGCCCGTCGCGCACAATTCGCCGAAACGCCTGCATTTTCAGCTGGTACAGCAAAAACTCTTCATAGACGAGCCGGCGTCGCGCCTGGTGCAACTCTTCACGCGAGCGCGGAAAATGAAGGGCGCGAACCGCCTCCTGCTTGTCGACAAGACGGTAGGCGCGGCGCAAAGCGGGCGGCAGCGGGTCGGGAATGTGCGCGCCAAACTGGGCGAACGCCGCCTTCATGAGCCGGCGCATCGTTTTGACCGTCAGCGGGCTGCGCACCGAATAGACCGGTTCAATGCCGGCCGTCTCCGGGGCGGCCCCGAAACGAAGCTCATAGGCGTTGATCGCCTGCCGGTGCCGGTCCCATTTGCCGATTACGGTCACCGTTTCATTGAAGGCGAGTTTTTCTTTCAAATACGGGCGGTTGAAGCAGACAACCGTGATTAAATAGCGGCCGGAAAGCAGGCGAAAGGAAAGGCGCGACTTTTTTTTTCCGTAATACGTTACAAGCGGGGCGCTGTGCACCTTCCCTTCCACTGTCACTTTTTCTTCATGGCGGGCGGCGGCTAGATCTTTTTGTTCGTAATCGTCATACCGGTACGGCGCATACATGAGCAGGTCGCCGACGGTTGTGATGCCGATGTCGGCGAGCGCCGCCGCCGTTTCTTCACCGATGCCTTTGACCGCCGTCACCGGCTGTTGCATCGTTTCGTTCACTTCGATGCCGCAGAAGCGCCGAAAATGCGGGCCGCGATGGCGCGGCCGGTCGGCGTCGCGGCCAACCCCCCTTGCGCAGTTTCTTTCAGCGCCACCGGCATGGCCGCGCCGATGCGGTACATCGCCTCGATCACTTCATCACACGGAATGCGGCTTTTTACACCGGCCAGCGCCATATCAGCAGCGATCATGGCGTTGGCCGCCCCCATCGCATTCCGTTTGACGCACGGCACTTCGACCAAGCCAGCGACAGGATCACATACTAATCCTAGCATATTTTTTAAGGCGATCGCCATCGCTTCGGCTGCTTGAGCAGGCGTTCCGCCGGCCAGCTCAACGAGCGCCGCAGCCGCCATGCCGGCTGCCGAACCGACTTCGGCTTGACAGCCGCCGGCCGCCCCTGAGATGGAAGCATTGTTGGCGACGACATAGCCGAACGCCCCAGCGGTGAACAAAAATTCGACCATTTCTTTTCTCGTCGGATTCAACCGCTCTTTCACGGCAAACAGCGTCCCGGGGACAACGCCGGCTGAGCCCGCTGTCGGCGTCGCACAAATGACGCCCATGGCCGCGTTCACTTCATTTGTCGCCATGGCTTTGCTGACGGCATCCAAAATCGTTTCCCCGGACAAAAAGCGGCCCTGCTCGATATAGCGCTGCACCCGCACCGCATCGCCGCCTGTCAGCCCCGAGCGGGAAACGACTCCTTGCAGCCCTCTTTCAACAGCCCGCTCCATCACTTCGAGGTGGCGCTCCATTTGCGCCATAATCTCCTCCCGGCTGCGCCCGCTCACTTCGACTTCTTGGCGGATCATCACCTCAGCGATTTTGATTTGCTCTTTTTCCGCCAATGCAACAAGCTCGGCAACATTGCGAAACATTCTCTTTTCCCCATCCTTCCTGTCCGTCATCATGGCTGTCTTCGCAAAACATGGAACCGCTTTCGATTTAATCAACGAGTTTGGTTACTTGAATAATGTTAGGCAGCTGCTCCAACTCTTGCAAAAGCTCGTCGGTCAACGGTTGATCGACTTCGATCGTCATCAGCGCTTCCTTCCCTTTTTCCTTGCGCGATACTTCCATATGGCCGATATTAATGGCATGCTTCGCCAGCGCGCTGGCCACCGCCCCGATCGTCCCGTAACGGTCGTTATGCATGATTAATAGCGCTGGGTGATGGCCCGACAACTTTAACTCGAACCCGTTTAACTCGATGATTTCAATTTTCCCTCCGCCAATGGACACGCCGACAAGCTCAAGCTCCCCTTTTCCGTCGCCAATGCGCACACGCGCCGTGTTCGGGTGATGCGGAATCGCCTCTTCGGCGGAAAACGAGACGTCCATTCCCGCAGCCTGAGCGATCGCCAGAGCGTCCGGGATGCGCTCATCAAACGTATCAAATCCAAGCAACCCGGCGACGATGGCCACATCGGTCCCATGCCCCCGGTACGTTTCGGCAAACGAGCCGTAAAACGAGATGCGCGCCCATTCAGGCTGTCTTCCAAACAGCTTGCGCGCGACGAGGCCGATGCGAGCCGCCCCGGCGGTATGCGAGCTTGACGGTCCGACCATCACCGGGCCGATGATGTCAAAGACGCTTTTATATTTCATCGGTGCCTTTCCTCCGTTCGCATAAAAAATAGAAGGGAATGCTCCCTTCTATTATTTTAACATATTATTCGACGGAAATGATAAACGGATAGAGCGGCTGCCGGCCGTTGTGCACTTCGACTTCCACTCCATCATATTCCGTTTCCAGATAGGCGACAACAGTTTCCACTTCCACTTCGGTCGCATCCTCACCGTACAAAATGGTGACAATTTCACTTTCCTCGTCAATGAGCGCATCAAGCAGCCGCTTCGTCACGGCCAACTTGTCCTTATCGGCGACGACGATGCGGTCATCGAACAGCCCCATGTAGTCGCCTTTTTCGATTTCGACGCCATCGATTGTTGTATCGCGCACGGAAAACGTCACTTGCCCCGTTTTCACCCGCGAAAGCGCCGCCGTCATCGCCCGCTCGTTTTGCTCGGCTGACTGCGCTGGATTGAACGCCAAGAGCGCCGCCATGCCTTGCGGAACGGTTTTCGATGGGATGACGATCACCTGCCGCTCGGAAAGCTCGGCCGCTTGTTTGGCCGCCATCACGACATTTTTGTTGTTCGGCAGCACGAACACCGTCTCCGCGTTGACGCGGCGAATGGCCTCCGCGATTTCTTCGGTGCTTGGGTTCATCGTCTGTCCGCCTTCAATGACCGCGTGCGCGCCGATGCTTTGAAACAATTCGGCCACGCCGGCGCCCATCGCGACGGCAACGATGCCGTACGGCTTCGCTTCTTCCGCGCCGGCTTGCAGCGGCCGTTCCGCCTCTTTGCCGACGATGTTGGCATGCTGTTCGCGCATGTTTTCAATTTTAATGTTGATGAGACTTCCGTAGCGCTGGCCGTAGGTCAACACCTCGCCCGGCGTTTCCGAATGGATGTGCACTTTGACAAGCTCGTCGTCGGCGACGACAAGCAAAGAATCGCCAAATCGGCTCAAGTCGCGGCGAAACACTTCTTCGGAAAACGGATGCTGGGCCAGTTTGTCCTTCTCAAACCGAACCATGAATTCCGTACAGTAGCCAAACTCAATTTCGTCGGTATGAATATGGCTTTGCGCGCTTTGATGATGAGCCATCTTTACAAGCTCTTCCATCGGCACTTCGGCGGGAGCGGTGCTGACAGCTTCTCCTTTCAAAGCGGCAAGGAATCCTTCGTACACGTACACAAGCCCTTGGCCGCCGCTGTCGACAACCCCGACTTCCTTTAAGACCGGCAGCAGCTCCGGCGTGCGCTTGAGCGCGGCTTTCGCCTCCGCAAGCGCCGCTTCCATCACCGCTACGACATCGCGATCTTTTTTCGCTGTTTCAATTGCCTTGCGCGCCGCCTCTCTCGCTACGGTGAGGATCGTTCCTTCGACCGGCTTCATCACCGCCTTATAGGCCGTATCGACCCCCGCTTGCAGGGCGGCGGCAAATTCGAAGCCGTCCACTTGCGGTTTGCCTTCCACCGCTTTGGCAAACCCGCGGAACAACTGCGACAAAATAACGCCGGAATTGCCGCGCGCCCCCATCAACAATCCTTTCGCCAGCGCCGCGGCGACGTTGCCGATATGGTCGGAGGCATGCGCCTTCACCTCTTTCGCTCCGGACGTCATCGACAAGTTCATGTTTGTTCCTGTATCGCCATCTGGAACCGGAAAGACGTTCAGCGCATCGACCGCCTTGGCGTTGTTCGCCAAATGCGCGGCTCCTTGCTGCACCATATCGGCAAACCGTCTTCCGTCAAGCGTCCTCATTGCCACCGGCTGATTCCCCCTTACTACGGATTCACCACCCGAACCCCTTGGACGTAAATGTTGATGGACTGAACCGCCAATCCAAGCGTCTGATCGAGTGTATACTTCACTTTCGACTGCACATTGTGGGCGACTTCGGAAATTTTCGTCCCGTAACTGACGATGATGTACATGTCGATATGTACTTCGCCGTTTTCCTCGCGGACGATAACTCCTTTGGAAAAGTTCTCACGGCGCAAAATTTCCGACAGCCCGTCGCGAATTTGATTTTTCGACGCCATTCCGACAATGCCGTAGCAATCGACGGCCGCTCCCCCGGCAATCATGGCAATGACCTCATTGGCAATTTCAATGCGCCCATATTTTGTTTGCCATTCAATTGACATGTTCGTTCCCCCTTTGCGTATCTCGCACAGCTACCCCCATTGTACTATAACGTTTTCTGTTTTCAAAGCGCTTCCCGGCCGCCCACTAGTATTATTTAGCCGAAAACTGAAATATATGTCAAGGACATTTTCTTGAAAGAGAAAGAGCGCGTCTATTGCAATCCCTTCCGTTGTATGATAAATTATAATAGTGTTTTTAGAGGGATGTAAAAGCAAGGAGGGAAAAACGATGGCGAAATGCTTCATTACCGGCAAGAAAAAATCGTTCGGCAACACACGTTCGCACGCCATGAACGCCAGCCGCCGCACGTGGAAAGCCAACTTGCAAAAAGTGCGCATTTTAGTCGACGGCAAACCGAAACGCGTTTGGGTTTCGGCGCGCGCCCTGAAATCCGGAAAAGTGAAACGCGTCTAACCGTTCAACAAAAAAAGCACCAAAAATGGTGCTTTTTTCTTACCCTTTTTTAAACGCGTTCAACACCGCCCGCACAATTCCGCCTAAAAATTTCGGCAGCTTGATCGTATAAAACTTCATCCCGATTCCCTCCTCACACCCGTCATATCACGCGCTTCCCGCCATTTCCTTATCCAGTATATTCCGTTGCTGACCAATCGCAACTACGGGCAGCCGGCAAAATCGCTGCTCCTTATCATCATTAATATGCCTTCCGAAAACGAAAAAGTACCGGAAGATTGGATAAGTTCGTTACTAATACATAGTGTGGAACCGCGGGAAATATGACAGTCGGCCAATGGATATTTAAATCCAATAAGCGTGAGCCCCGCCACCGTTTCAGAAATCGGGATGTAAGACACATAGCGGTATCGATCGTCGCGTGTGATCGTATGCACGCCGGGCAGATGGACGGTCAACACATTTTGCCGGTCGACGATTTCAATCGGCCGGCCGGCGTATTTCAGCAACAGCTCGACATTGCCAAACAGATGGTCAAGACGTCCGCCGGTGGCGCCAAACAGACGGATGTGGCAGGCGTCCTGTTCCACCGCCCAATCAAGGGCGATCTCCATATCTGTTTTGTCTTTTTCTGCCGGCCATATTTCCAAACCCGGAAGCATTTGCTGAAGCTTGGCCACTTCTTCAGCCGGCACGGAATCGAAATCGCCAAACGCCCGCACCGGCTGGAGGCCGGCTTCAAGCAGCGCCGTTGTGCCGCGGTCGACGCCGACCCAATGCACATCCGCGCCGTCATAGCGGCGCAAGCTAGGGAGAAGCTCACGCGGGCCGCCGCCGACAATATGGATCACCATTCCCCTTCCCCCCTTCGCCTTTTTCAATAAGAAAAAGCCTTGTTTCGCCTTGCCTGGCTTTTCCGGCGCTCACCGCCTACCGTTGCAGCGGCTGCCGGATGCAAGAGCCCGTTCTCTACTTGGCGCACGCTTCTCGCAAAGCGCGAATGGCCGCCGCCCGGTCCGCCTCATTGTAAATGGCCGACCCGGCGACGAGCACATTCGCCCCGGCTTCGGCGCAAAGCGGCGCTGTTTTCGCGTTGACGCCGCCGTCCACTTCGATGTCCAGCGCCTTGTTTTGTTCGCCGGCCAAACGGGCGACTTCGCGAATTTTCGGCACGACGGACGGAATGAACGCCTGCCCGCCAAACCCCGGGTTGACTGTCATCAATAGGACAAGATCGACGTCGGCGATGACATGGCGGATTGTCTCAACCGGCGTATGCGGATTCAACACGACCCCGGCCTTGACACCTTGCTCTTTAATAAAGTGAATCGTCCGGTGCAAATGCACGCACGCCTCGGCGTGGATGGAGATGATGTCCGCCCCGGCTTTGGCGAACGCCGGAATGTATCGGTCAGGGTCGGCGATCATTAAATGAACGTCAAGCGGCAGCTTCGTCACCGGGCGAATGGCGGCAACGACCGGCGGCCCGATCGTGATATTCGGCACGAACCGTCCGTCCATGACATCGACATGAAGCCAATCGGCTCCGCCTTCTTCCACCGAACGGATTTCCTCGGCCAAACGGGCAAAATCAGCTGACAAAATCGATGGCGCAATTCGAATCATCGTTCAATACCTCGGCTTTCGTCCTTTCATTTCCGCAACAAAACTTAAATAATGGTCGTAGCGGTACGGCGGAATGTCCCCGGCCTCAGCCGCCTCGCGGACCGCACATTTCGGTTCGGCCACATGAAGGCAGCCGCGGAACTTGCACCCTTCTCCGTATTCCCGGAATTCCGGAAAATAGCGCGGCAGCTCGTCAAGTTCAATATCGTCGAACTCGAGGGCGCTAAACCCCGGTGTGTCGGCGACGAGCCCGCCGGCCACCTCCAGCAGCTCGACGTGGCGGGTCGTATGTTTGCCGCGCCCTAAATGGGTGGAAATATCGCCGGTTTTCAGCCGCAAATCCGGGCGAAGCGCATTTAACAGCGATGACTTGCCGACGCCGGACTGTCCGGCAACGACCGAGACGCGGCCGCGCAGGTGCGCCGCCAGCTTATCGAGGCCGTCTTTTGTCACGGCCGACGTCTCAATCACCTCATAGCCAATGCGCCGGTAATCACCTGCATAACGGGCGATCGCGTCTTTCGCCTCGCCATCGAGCAAATCCATTTTGCTAATGACGATAATCGGCGCAATTTCCTTCGATTCGATTAAGACGAGAAAGCGGTCCAACAGCTTGGCGCTAAAGTCCGGGCTTACGGCAGAAAAAACTAAAATCGCCTGTTCGACGTTGGCGATCGGCGGCCGCACCAGTTCATTTTGCCGCTCGCGAATGTCCAAAATGTAGCCTTCCGTCTCACTTGTCGCCGTAAAGACGACGCGGTCGCCGACAAGCGGCGTCACTTTTTGCTTGCGAAACACACCGCGCCCGCGGCACTGAAACACATTCCCTTCCGAGAGCACGTAATAAAATCCGCTCAACGCTTTGATGATTTGCCCTTCTGCCATAGCCTCACTCCTTTTTTCCGCCGTGTTCTGGATATGGAATCGATCCTTCGTCTTTGACAACATTGTTGACAATAACGCGATAATACGCCGTCTCCCCGTATGGAATTTCAAACTCTACGATCTCCGTGACCGGCCCTGTCAGCCGGTACGTTTTATATGGCGTTGTCATGTTATGGTTCGCATCTTGAATGTAAAGCTGGGCTTCCACCACCTGTCCGTTTTCCGCCGGCTCGTATGGGATGACGATTTCTTTGATGACCGTTTTGGATGGTTTCGGCTCCGGGCCGCGGGAAATGACGACCGTAACAGTCTCGCCTTTTTCCACCTGCTCATTGGCTGCCGGAGTTTGCGAGATGACAAGCCCTTTCGGCACTTCATCGGAATACTCGTACTTCACTTCAATGCGCAGCCCTTGGTCTTCGCCGTAGTCGCGCACACTTTTTTCCGTATAGCCGCTCAAGTCTTTGAGCGTTACGGTTTCCGGACCGAGGCTGACCGTGAACATCACTTCCGTTTCGCTCGGCACGACTTCATCGCCGGCGTACGGATATTGATCCAAAATCGTCCCTTCCGGCTTATCGCTATGGCGGCCGTTGCGCGTAATGCGAGTGAACCCTTCCGCGCGCAGCTCCTCCTCGGCGGCCGAAATATCGTCGCCGATAAAGCTTGGAAACTCGATTTTCTTTTTGCCGGCGCTCTTATAGATGACAATGCCGGCCCCTTGCTTCACCGTCATTCCGGCTTCCGGGTCGGTGCGCACGACTTTTCCTTCTTCTATTGCATCATCTTCGACATCGATCGTGTCTTTGATTTCCAAGCCGAGCGCCGACAACTGTTCAACAGCTTCGTCATAGTCTTTATTGACGACATCCGGCACCGTCACTTCCTTTGGAAAGAACACGTCCGGAATCCATGTGAGCGCGCTCACGCCGGCCGCTCCAAGCAATAGGATGACGGCGGCAAGCCAGGCGATCCAGACCCGCTTCCGTTTCGGCTTCGCCTTTGGCTCGTCATCCGCTTTGGCCGGCTCGTTCGCCTTTTCCTCATAGACAAGCGTCTCCGGCTCAAGCGCGGCGCTTTCCGGATGTTTTATGATCGGGATGGCCTTCGTCGCTTCATCGCCGTCATCCGGGATCGTGAATTTGGCCTCGTTGCGCCGCCTCGGGTCCAGCGCCGTCCGGATGTCCTCGTTCATGGCGCGCGCCGATTCATAGCGGTAAAACGGGTCTTTCGCCGTCGCTTTTAAAATAATATTTTCGACGCTTTGCGGAATGTCGGGATTCCACGCCTTGGGCGACGGCGTTTCCGCCTGCAAATGCTTCAGCACGATCGAAACGGCCGATTCGCCGGAAAACGGCAGCCGGCCGGTGACAAGCTCAAACATGACGATGCCAAGCGAATAAATGTCCGACTTTTCAGTGGCAATGCCGCCGCGCGCCTGCTCCGGCGACAAATAATGAACCGAACCGAGCACCGAGTTCGTCTGTGTAATCGTCGTTCCACTCATCGCCACCGCGATGCCGAAGTCGGTCACTTTCACGTTGCCGTGCTCATCAAGCAAAATGTTTTGCGGTTTAATGTCGCGGTGGATAATGCCGTTCTCATGGGCATGGGCGATGGCCGACGTCAGTTGGTCCATGATGCAAAGCGCCCGCTCGACCGGAAGCGGGGCATGCTGCTGAATGTACTGTTTCAGCGTCGAACCGCGCACATACTCCATCACGATATAATAAAGGCCTTCTTCCTCGCCGACGTCGTAAATCGGCACAATATGCTCATGATTTAAGCTCGTCGCCGCCTGCGCTTCGCGGCGGAACCGTTTAATAAACCGGTCGTCGTTGGCAAAATCAAGGCGGAGCACTTTCACGGCGACATCGCGCTCCAAAATGATGTCGCGGGCCAAATAGACATTCGCCATGCCGCCGCCGCCGATCAGGCTGATGATTTTGTAGCGGTCGTTCAATCGCTTTCCGATAAGCACGCCGATCACCCACCTTCACGTTCCACTGAAAAATCAACGACTGCAAGCGAAATGTTGTCTTCCCCGCCCCGCCCGTTCGCCAATTCGATGAGCGCCTGCGCTTTTTCTTCAAGCGCGCCGGCACCGGTCAAAATTTGCACGATGTCTGCCTCGGGCACTTTGTTTGACAATCCGTCCGAGCATAGCAGGAGCATATCGCCGTCATCGATGGAAACGGTTTTGATATCGACCTTCACGGCCGGTTCGGTGCCAAGCGCCCGCAAAAGCACGTTTTTGCGTGGATGGTGTTCGGCGTCCTCTTTGGAAATTTGCCCGCTTTTGACCAGCTCATTGACAAGAGAATGGTCATCGGTCAACTGTTGAATTCCGTTTTGGTTCAATAAGTAGCAGCGGCTGTCGCCGATATGCGCGATGGTGGCAAACGGCCCAGCGCAAATGGCGCCGACGACCGTCGTTCCCATCCCTTGGCATTCCGGATGGGAGAGGGCGTAGCGAAACAGCCGCTCATTGGCGGCTGCGATCTGCACTTTCAGCCACTGCTCCGCCTCAGCCGGCGAGGAAATGCACGGCGCTTGCTCCCATTGCTCTTGCAAGTGCGCCACCGCCATCGCGCTCGCCACATCGCCGGCGCGGTGACCGCCCATTCCATCGGCGACAACCGCGAAATATTGGCCGCTTTCGTTGACAAATACACCGCCGTTGTCTTCGTTATGCTCGCGAATTTGGCCGATATCAGTTCGGAAAACGGCTCGCATCCGATTCACCTCGTCTCTTCTTTCCGCTCCTTCGCGCGAAGCTGTCCGCAGGCGGCATCGATGTCGTGTCCGTGTTCGCGGCGAATGGTGACGTTGATTCCATGTTTTTTCAGCGCCCGTTCAAAGGCAAAAATTTGGTTGCGCGGCGTGCGCACATAATTTCGCTCCGGCACATAGTTGACCGGAATCAAATTTACATGGCATTTCAGCCCTTTAAGCAGCTCGGCCAGCTGCTCGGCATGCTCAAGTTGGTCATTCACTCCGCCGAACAATCCGTACTCGAACGTCACGCGCCGTCCAGTTTTTTCAATGTAGTATCGGACCGCCTCCATGAGCTTCGGCAGCGGATACGCCTTATTAATCGGCATCAGCTTCGTCCGCAGCTCGTTCGTCGGTGCATGCAGCGAAATGGCGAAATTGATTTGCATGCCTTCGTCAGCAAATTGATAGATTTTCGGAATAATCCCGCTCGTTGACACGGTGATATGGCGGGCGCCGATGTTCAACCCTTTCGGATGGTTGACGATGCGCAAAAATTTGATGAGCGCATCGTAATTGTCAAACGGCTCGCCAATGCCCATCACGACGATGCTGCTGACGCGCTCATTGGTCTCATCGAGCGCCTTTTGCACGTGTACAACTTGAGCGACGATTTCGCCCGCTTCCAAATGACGCTTCAGCCCACCGAGCGTCGAGGCGCAAAACGTGCAGCCGATGCGGCAGCCGACTTGGGTCGTCACGCACACCGAATTGCCGTAGTTATGGCGCATGAGCACGGTCTCGATCGAATAGCCGTCATGGAGCTCAAACAAAAACTTGATCGTCCCATCTTTGGACGTTTGCTTGACAATCGTTTTGAGCGTCGTGATCGAAAACGACGCCGCGAGCTGTTCGCGCAGCCGTTTCGGCAAGTTCGTCATCTCGGCAAAATCGGTGACGCGCTTTTCATACAGCCATTCGTAAATTTGTGTGGCGCGAAACGGCTTTTCGCCTTGAGCAGCAAGCCATTCTTTCCACTCGTCAAGCGTGAGCGAATAAACAGACGGCAACGATGGCGGCTGCCCGCCGCTGGAGGCCCGGCGGACAGCGGTCTGGACGATTTCCACTCCATTTACACCTTCTTTCGTAGTAATGCGATAAAAAACCCGTCGGAATCAAAATAATGCGGCAACAGCTGCAGCATTCCGCTTCGCACGCGCGGCCGCACCGGCTCTGGCATCCGCTCGGCGAGACGGTCGTCAAGGGCAAAATCCGGATGGTCGGCCAAAAAACGGGCGATCGCGTCTTCATTCTCTTCGCGCTCGATGGTGCACGTGCTGTAAACAAGCACGCCCCCTTTTTTCAACAGCGGCGCGGCCGCCCGCAAAATGGCTTGCTGCACCGCAACGAGCGCGGCGACGTCGTCTTTCCCTTTCGTGTATTTGATCTCCGGCTTGCGGCGAATGACGCCGAATCCGGTGCACGGCGCATCGACCAAAATGCGGTCAAACGACTCAGGGGCAAACCGCTCGCCGAGCCGGCGGCTGTCAAGGGCGAGGGGGGTGATGCAGCGAAACCCAAGCCTTTGCGCCTGCTGCTCAATGAGCTTCACTTTATGCTCATGAACATCGACGGCGACCACTTCACCGCGACCGCCCATCCGCTCGGCAATATGGGTCGTCTTCCCCCCGGGCGCCGCGCAACAGTCAAGCACCCGCTCGCCGGGAGCCGGATCAAGCGCCCGGGCGACAAGCATCGAGCTTTCATCTTGGATCGTCAGCAAACCGGCGCGAAACGCTTGCGTATGCGCCAAATTTCCTTTTTCCGCGCGGACAGCCTCCGGCGCGAGATGGCCGGGAGCAGCTGCCATGCCTTCAGCACGCAGCCGATCAAGCGCTTCCTCCACCGTCGCCCGCAGCCGGTTGACGCGGGCTGTTGACTGCGGCGGGCGCAAATTCGTCTCGCACATGCGCGCCGTTTCCTCAAAACCGTATTGGCCGATCCAGCGCCGGACAAGCCATTCCGGATGGCTGGTGGCGACGGCGAGCCGTTTTCCGGAGTCGTGAATCGCCTCAAGCGAAGGCAGACCCTCACGGCCGATCGTGCGCAAAACGCCGTTGACAAGCGAGGCGATGCCGCGATGGCCGCGCCGCTTGGCGATCTCGACCGCTTCAAAAATGGCGGCGTGATCCGGGACGCGGTCCAAATACACCATTTGGTACAGCGTCAACCGGAGCAGCATGCGCACCCACGGCTCCAGCCGGCGCGCCTTTCGCAAAAACGGAGCTAAATAGTAGTCAAGCGTATCACGCCGCTGCACCGTGCCGTAGACGATCTCCGTCAGCAACGCCGCATCGCGCCCGTCAAGCCGGCCTTTGCGAATCGCTTCATTGAGCTCCAGATGGCTGTAGGCTCCTTGTTGTTCAATTGCCAACAATGTCTCCAACGCAAGTTCACGTACGTTCATGATCCTCTCCTAGCTTCATGCCGACCGAAAGACGGCTGCCGGCGCCGCGCAAAAACTCGCCGGCGGCCATCCGTTTTTTGCCGGCCGGCTGCAATTCGGTGATGCGAATGGCTGTCTCATTGCCGGTGGCCACGACAATGCCGTTTTCCTCGAGCGCCACAATCGTGCCCGGCGGCGCCGCTTCTGGTGTCGGCACTTTTTCTCCCCACCAAACTTTCCAAACGTTCCCGCTGTGTGTCGTATACGCAACCGGCCACGGATGGAAGGCGCGAATATGGTTGTAAATGGCTTCGCCAGGCTGCGTCCAGTCGATCCGCTCCTGCTCGCGGCGAATGTTCGGCGCATACGTCGCTTTCTCCTCATCTTGCGGAACGGGCGTAACGTTTCCTTCCAATAAAAGTGGAAGCGTTTCTGATAATAGTTTAGCCCCGGCGGCGCTCAATTTATCATGGAGCGTGCCGACCGTGTCCGTTTCAGCAATCGGCACCTCGACTTGCGCCAACATATCGCCGGCATCCAGCTTCTCGACCATATACATGATCGTGACGCCCGTTTTCGTTTTTCCTTGCCAGATGGCATAATGGATCGGCGCCCCGCCGCGCAGCTCGGGCAGAAGCGAGGCATGGACATTGATGCAGCCGTATTTCGGCGCTTCCAGCAGCGCTTTCGGCAAAATTTGCCCGAACGCCGCCGTCACAATCAAATCAGGCGCAAACGCCAACACTTGTTCGTATTGCTCCGGCTCGCGAATTTTTGTCGGCTGCAGCACCGGGATGCCGTGGCGCTCCGCTTCCACTTTCACCGGGGGTGGCACGAGCTGGCGCTTCCGCCCTTTTGGCTTATCCGGCTGGGTGACAACCGCCGAAACATGATAACCGTCGTCAAGAAGCTGCCGCAAAATCGGCACGGCAAAATCAGGAGTCCCCATAAACACAATGTTCGTCATCGGCATCTATCCTTCCAATTCCTCAAGATCACAGTAACGGATCACTTTTGATGTAAACAGCACACCGTGCAAATGGTCGATTTCATGCTGCAACGCGCGCGCCAAAAAACCGGCGGCCGAAAGCGTAAACGAACGGCCGCGCCGGTTTTGCGCCCGCACGTTCACAAATTTCGCGCGCGGCACTTCGCCAAACAGGCCGGGAAAGCTCAAACAGCCTTCCACATCGACCTCTTCGCCGCGCGCCTCGAGGATAACTGGGTTGATGAGCTCAATCCGGCCATGTTCATCGCCGACGTCAATGACGGCGATCTGCTTGGTGATGCCGACTTGCGGGGCGGCCAAGCCGACCCCGTCAGCGGCAAGCATCGTATCGTACATGTCGTCAAGCAGCCGGGCAAGCTCGCGGTCAAACGTTGTCACCGGGGCGCACGGCTGCTCCAAAATCGGGGCGGGATATGTGACAATCGGCAATATTGGCAACGTCATTTCCTCCATTTTCACATCATCATATACGGGTTCGTATCGACGGTGATGGCCGCTCCGCCATGGGCGGCATCGGCTTGGTAGCGGTCGATGACCGCTTTGAGCGCCGCCGTTACATTCGGTTCCCGTTTGTATTTTATCATGCACTGGTAACGATATCTATCGTGAAGGCGGGCGATCGGCGAGGCGACCGGACCGAGAACGACCGCCTCGTTTGACAGCTGTTTGCGCATGTAGGCGGCGATTTTTTCCGCCGTCTTGGCGGCAGCCGGCGCTTCCTGGTGGGCGACCGTGATGAGCGTCAAGTAGTAGTACGGCGGATAACCGTGCGCTTTGCGCAGCATCATCTCCCGCCGATAAAAGGCGCGATAGTCATGGCGGGCGGCAAGCTCGATGCTGTAATGGTCGGGCGTGTACGTCTGAATGACGACTTCACCCGGCAGCTCATGCCGTCCGGCGCGCCCGCTCACTTGTGTCAGCAGCTGAAACGTTTTTTCCGCGGCGCGGAAATCGGGCAAATGCAGCATCGTGTCAGCCGCCAGCACGCCGACGAGCGTGACGTTTGGAAAATCGAGCCCTTTGGCAATCATTTGCGTGCCGAGCAAAATATCGGCTTCCTTAGCGGCAAAACGGGAAAGCAGCTCTTCATGCGCCCCTTTGCGGCCGGTCGTGTCGACATCCATGCGGATGACGCGCGCTTTCGGCAGCAACCTCGTCAGTTCTTCTTCCACTTTTTGCGTGCCAGTGCCAAAAAAGCGGATGTGTTCGCTTCCGCACGACGGACAGCGGGGGGCAAGCGGCTCTTCATGCCCGCAATAATGGCATTTCATCCGTTCGCCGGCGCGATGGTACGTAAGCGAGATGTCGCAATGCGGACAACGGATGACGTAGCCGCAGCCACGGCACATGACAAACGTTGAATAGCCGCGCCGGTTTAAAAACAGCACCGCCTGCTCGCCGCGTTCGAGCCGCTGTCGCAACCCGTCAAGCAGCCGGCGTGAAAACATGGAGCGGTTGCCGCTGCGCAGTTCCTCGCGCATATCGACGACATGGACCGACGGCAAACCTTGGCGGCTGACGCGCTCCGGCAGCTCAAGCAGCTCGTACACCCCTTTGGCGGCGCGGGCGAACGTCTCAAGCGAGGGGGTGGCGCTGCCAAGCACGACCGGGCAGCTGTGGCGGCGGGCGCGGTAAATGGCGACATCGCGCGCGTGGTAGCGCGGCATTTCTTCTTGCTTATAGCTCGTCTCATGTTCTTCGTCGATGATGATCATCCCTAAGTTTTCAAACGGGGCGAACACGGCTGAGCGCGCACCGACGACAAGCTGCACTTCCTTCCGGTGAATTTTCCGCCATTCGTCGTATTTTTCCCCGATGGACAGCCCGCTGTGGAGCACTGCCACCTTCGGACCGAACCGCCCCTTAAACCGCTCGACCATTTGCGGCGTCAGTGAAATTTCCGGGACAAGGACGATCGCCTCTTTCCCTTGGCGCAGCACTTCGTCGATCGCCTGCATGTACACTTCCGTCTTCCCGCTCCCGGTGACGCCGTAAAGCAAAAACGTGCGGTGCTCTCCGGCGCGCACCGAAGCGGCGATTTTCGCCAACGCCGCTTCTTGTGCCGGAGTGAGCGCCGGCGGCTCACTCGGCTGAAACGTGCGATGTTCGTACGGGTCGCGGTACACCTCGACATCGTTCAGCACCACCAATCCTTTGTCGACGAGCGCTTTCAGCGGCGCTGAGGAAACGCCAAGCGCCGCTTGCAGCTCGGCAACCGGCACCGCTTCCCCTTTTTCAAGCAAAAACGAAAGCACGTCCTTTTGCCTTGAAGGCAGCGCCGCCAGCGCGTCGTTTGCCTGTTTGTCCGGAACGGCCAAACGCGCATGCTTCACCGTTTTCTTGCCTGCTTTTTCTTTCACTTCGTAAACGGCTTCAAGCACACCTTGCTGCACCGCTTTTTGCGCCGCCCGCCATAAGCTGGCGGCTTCAATGTCTTTCCAAGCCACTTCCATTTGATGGACAAACAGCGGCTTTAGGTCGTCCGGCAATGCTTCCCGATTTCGTTCATCCGTCAAGCGGAGCGTTTTTTCATATTTCGCCCGCATCGCCGCCGGCAGCATCGCCTGGTACGCCGAGATGGCGAAACAGAGCGTCGTTTCCGTTAAATAGCGGCCAAGATCCAGCAGCTCTTCGTTTAACACCGGCACGACATCAAGCACATGCTCAATCGGTTTCAGCTGCTTGATGTCGGAATGGTCTTTCACCTCGACGACAAACCCTTGCAAACGCCGCGCCCCAAACGGCACCGTCACCCGCATGCCCGGCTGGATGACGCCTTGCCAGCGCTCCGGGATCGCATAATCGAACGGGCGGTCCGTCTGCCGGGACGGAACATCGACAATCACGGAGGCGACTTTCATCGAATCCCCTCGATATAGGCGTGTATTTCTTTTAAAATTTCCTCGGCCGCCTCGCGTTTTGTCATGAGCGGCAGCGGCCGAACGACGCCGTCGCGGCGGAAGATGGTGACGATGTTCGTATCGCCGGCAAACCCTGCGCCTTCTTCGGTGACATTGTTGGCGACGACCATATCGAGCCGCTTTTCTTCCAGTTTTTTTAACGCATACTGCTCAAGGTTGTCCGTCTCAGCGGCAAATCCAACCAAAATCTGCCCCGTTTTCCGCTCGCCAAGCGCCTTCAAAATATCGACCGTCCGCTCCATCTCGACGACATAACCGCCCGGTTGCTTTTTAATTTTGGAAGCTGCGACATATTTCGGCCGATAATCGGCGACCGCCGCCGCTTTGATCACGATGTCCGTTTCCGCAAAGCGAGACAAAACCGCTTCATACATTTCTTCCGCCGATTCAACCGCCACCGTCTCGACGCCATCGGGCGATGGGAGCGCCGTCGGTCCGGAGACGAGCGTCACCGAAGCGCCGAAGCGGGCCGCCGCTTCGGCGATGGCGTAGCCCATTTTTCCGCTCGAATAGTTAGAGAAATAGCGGACTGGGTCGAGCTTCTCCCGCGTCGGCCCGGCGGTGACAAGAATGCGCTTCCCGCGAAACAGCGGCGGATCGCCGGCAAAAAACCGCTCGATATGGGCAATGATGTTCTCCGGTTCCTCGAGACGCCCTTTGCCGATGTAGCCGCACGCCAAGTAGCCTTCCGACGGTTCGATGAACCGGTAGCCGAACTCACAGAGCCGCTCCATGTTCGCCCGAACGGCCGGATGCTCGTACATATGAACGTTCATCGCCGGAGCGATCCAGACGGGCGCTTTCGTCGCCAAAATCGTCGTCGTCACCATATTATCGGCGATGCCGGCGGCCAGCTTCGCCATCGTATTGGCCGTCGCCGGCGCAACGAGGACGAGATCCGCCCAGTCCGCCAAATCGATATGGGCGATGACGGCCGGGTTGTTTTCGGCAAATGTATCGACATACACTTCCTGGCGCGACAATGCTTGAAACGTGAGCGGTGTAATGAACTGGCAAGCCCCTTCGGTCATAATGACCTTCACTTCTGCGCCGCGCTGGACGAGCTGGCTGGTGAGCACCGCCGCCTTGTACGCCGCCACCCCCCCGGTCACACAAAGCAAAATATGTTTTCCCTTGATCATGTTGGCCACCCCCCGACATTGAAAAAAATAACAACCTAAAGCTAGGTTGTTATTTTTCCTCTTCCACTAATTCGACCTTGTCACCGGCAATTTCCTCGAGCGCCTGGCCGACAAATTTTTTCGACACCGGCTTTTTCACCATCAGCTCCGCACCGTCCTGCAACTCGCGCGCCCGTTTGGCCACCACCGTGACAAGCTTATACTTGGAGTCCACTTTTTGCATCAGCAAATCGATGGAAGGATACAGCATCGTCATTCCACCCCCAACATCCGTTTATATCGCTCGGCGACGCGTTCGCGCCGGCAATGCTCAGCCGTGACAATCGCC
This sequence comes from Geobacillus lituanicus, assembly GCF_050994965.1. Lineage (NCBI taxonomy): Bacteria > Bacillati > Bacillota > Bacilli > Caryophanales > Anoxybacillaceae > Geobacillus > Geobacillus lituanicus. Next base: position 1,427,325 of record NZ_CP194773.1, on the reverse strand, counting down.
TTGATCCGCTCGCAGGCGAGCTCGACTTCATCATTTTCCACGACATAGTCGTACGCATCCATCATTTCAAGCTCCTCTTTCGCCGCCCGCAGCCGATTTTCAATCAGCTCTTTCGACTCGGTGCCGCGTCCGATGATCCGCTTTTCAAGCTCCGTGAGACTTGGCGGGGCCAAGAAAATGAAGAGCGCCTCTGGAAACGCCCGCCGCACTTTCATCGCTCCTTGCACTTCGATTTCCAAAAACACGTCTTTCCCTTCGGCGAGCGTTTTTTCCACATAATCAATCGGCGTCCCATAATAGTTGCCGACATACTCGGCCCATTCGAGCAGCTTGTTTTCCCGAATCATTTGTTCAAACTGCTCGCGCGTCCGAAAGAAATAGTCGACGCCTTCCACTTCGCCTTCGCGCGGCTTGCGTGTTGTGACGGACACTGAATAATGAAGCTTGATGTCAGGACGCGAAAACAGCGCTTTGCGCACCGTCCCTTTGCCAACGCCGGACGGCCCTGACATGACGATTAACAATCCACGTTCGCTTTTCAACGTTGAAAACCCTACCCTTCCTCGGAGAAATCATCGCTTCCGTACAAGCGGTTCGCCACCGTTTCCGGCTGTACGGACGATAAAATGACGTGATCGCTGTCGGTGATGATGACCGCGCGCGTTCTTCGGCCGTGCGTCGCGTCAACGAGCTTGCCGCTTTCGCGCGCATCTTGGATGATCCGTTTAATCGGCGCCGAATCAGGGTTGACAATCGTAATGATGCGGGTGGCCGACACCATATTTCCATACCCAATGTTAATAAATCTCATCATGACGCGCCCACCTGCCATATGTCATAGTTTTGCCGCCGGCAAGCCGCCTTAAACGGTTTATTCCACGTTTTGCACCTGCTCGCGCATTTTCTCAAGCACGCTTTTCATCTCAACGACTTGCGCGGCGATCAAGCTGTCGTTCGCCTTGGCGCCGATCGTGTTCACTTCGCGGTTCAGCTCTTGCACCAAAAAGTCAAGCTTCCTCCCGATCGGTTCGTCCGCCTCAAGGACGTCCGTCATTTGCGCCAAATGGCTGCGGATGCGTTTCAATTCCTCGTGAATGTCCGCCTTTTCCGCAAACACCGCCACTTCTGTGAGCAGCCGCGCTTCATCAACCGGAGAAGGCGCCCATTCGCGCAGGCGGCGCGCAAGCCGCTCGCGGTATTGCTCGACTACAAGCGGCGCCCGCTGCTCAATGACTTCCACCCCGGCTTCGACTTCATGAAGGCGGGCGCGCAAATCCGCGGCCAGCGCCTCCCCTTCGCGCCGGCGCATGGCCACAAGTTCCTTTGCCGCTTCATCGACAGCGGCCAAAAGCAGCGGCTCGACCTGCTCGTTCGCTCCTTCCTCTTCCACCACTTCGACGGCCCCATCAAGCCGAAGCAGCTCGGCCGCCGTCACGCTGCCGTCAATGGCAAATCGCTTTGCGGCTTCCTGCACTCCGGCCCAATACTGGCCAAGCAAATCCCAATCGATATGTACGCTCCGTTTCACAAGCCCTTCTCCGGCGATCGTGACGAACACTTCCACTTTTCCGCGTCGCACGTACGGTGAAATTGCTTTTTTTATTTTATCCTCAAACACGAGCCATTGTCTAGGGAGGCGAATGGAAATTTCACAAAACCGGTGGTTGACCGATTTCATTTCCACCGCCACCGTCAAGCGGTCCGTTTTTTTCGTGCTCGCGCCAAAACCAGTCATGCTGTAAACCATGCCATCACATCCGTTGCGTCGTTGATGAAAAAGAAAAGGTCATAGAGCGCTCCTCTATCACCTTTTTTATTATAACATATCCATCCTTTTATTTTCTCGTAAAAAGCGAGCCGGCAAACAAAAAGGTCGGCAAGGCGGACAAACCGATGATGAGCAGCCAATCGACGGCCGCAAGCGGCTTCGTATGGAACACGGCAGCCAGCGGCGGGTAGTAGATCACGACCAGCAGCAACAGCAGCGACACGATCACCGCTGCAACGAGATACATGTTGCCGAACGGACTGCGGTCAAAAACCGAACGATCGCAGCGGCAGTCGAACACATGGATCAATTGGGCCAACACAAGCGTCGCAAACGCCGCCGTCTGAGCGTAAACGAGATCCGCGCCGCTCCGTTCATAGGCGGTCAGAAACGCAGCCAGCGTAACAACGCCGATCAAAAAGCCGCGGCTTACGATTTTCCAGCCGAGCCCGCGGGCGAACACCCCTTCATCCGGACGGCGCGGCGGCCGCTTCATGACATTTTCCTCCGGACGGTCGAGCCCAAGCGCCATGGCTGGCAACCCATCGGTCACGAGATTCACCCATAAAATTTGAATCGGCACGAGCGGCAGCGGAAGCGAAAGTAGCATCGCAAACAACATGACGAGAATTTCCCCGACGTTCGAGGCGAGCAAGTAGCGGATAAACTTGCGGATGTTTTCGTAAATGTTGCGCCCTTCTTCAATCGCGGCCTCAATCGTCGCAAAGTTGTCATCAAGCAGCACGAGCGACGCCGCCTCTTTCGCCACTTCCGTCCCCGACCGGCCCATCGCGACGCCGATATCCGCCGCTTTCAACGCCGGCGCGTCGTTCACCCCGTCGCCGGTCATGGCGACAATATGACCGCGGCGCTTAAAGGCGTTGACAATTTTCAGCTTATGCTCCGGGGAGACGCGGGCAAACACGTAAATATTATCGACCTCGCGTTCGAGCTCGTCGACCGACAGGCGCGATAACGTCGCCCCGTCCATCACTTTTCCGCCGGGCGGGAGCACGCCAAGCTGTTTGGCGATGGCCGTTGCGGTCAACACATGATCCCCGGTGATCATCACCGTTTTCATCCCCGCCTCTTTGCATCGCGCCACCGCCTGCTTCACCTCCGGCCGCGGCGGATCGATCATGCCGGCGACGCCGAGAAACCGAAGCTTCGTCTCCGCCTCCTTCTCCGATCCGATCCGCTCCGTTTCCGCAAGCGGCCGATACGCAATGGCAATCGTGCGCAAGGCGGAAGACGCCATCTGGCGAATCGCCTTCTCAATCGTCTCTTTCCACGCCGGGGTCAGCGCCTGCTCGCGCCCGTTCCATTCCAGGCGGTCCGCCCGCTCAAGCAGCACATCGGGCGCCCCTTTCGTCACAACGAACCGCCGCCCGTTCCGGTCGCGAATGATGACCGTCATCATTTTCCGCTCGGAATCAAACGGAAACTCCTGTTCGATCGTGTACTCACGCAAAAGCATTCCTTTCGCCAATCCAGCTTTGGCCGCCGCGACCAGCAGCGCTCCTTCCGTCGGATCGCCGTCGACGTAACGCCGGCCGTTTTCCTCTTTCAACTCCGAACTATTGCAAAGCACCCCCATTGTCAATAGGCGAGCGAGCTCGGGAACGCGGTTCGGATCAACCGTCCGGCCGCGTTCAGAAAACTCGCCATCCGTTTCAAGACCAACGCCGCTTACCGCAAATGTCCGCCCGCCTGCCCATACTTGCGTGACGGTCATCATGTTTTCCGTCATCGTCCCCGTTTTGTCGGAACAAATGACCGAAGCGCAGCCGAGCGTTTCCACCGCCGGAAGTTTGCGGACGATGGCGTTCCGTTTGATCATCCGCTGCACGCCAAGCGCCAAGACGACCGTCACAATGGCCGGCAACCCCTCCGGAATGGCGGCGACCGCGAGCGACACACCAGCCAAAAACATTTCATACAGGTCGTGCCCTTGAATGACACCTACGGCCACGACCGCTGCCGTCAGCGCCAATGCGACGACAAGCAAAATTTTCCCAAGCTGCTCGAGCCGGCGCTGGAGCGGGGTTGCCCCCGCATCCGCCTCTTCGAGCATCGTTGCGATTTGTCCCATCGCTGTTTTCATCCCAGTGGCGATGACAATCCCGACCCCATTCCCTCTTGTCACGAGCGTCCCCATAAACGCCATATTGTGCAAATCGCCCAACGACGCCTGTTCTGTATGAAGCGGGGCGGCCGATTTGGCCACCGGCACTGATTCGCCCGTCAGCGCCGACTCCTCGATTTCCAGGCCGGCCGCCTCAATCAAGCGGATGTCGGCCCCGACCCGGTCGCCGCTTGCAAGTCTCACCACATCGCCGACAACAAGCTCGCGCGTGGGGACTTTCACCCACTCCCCGCTGCGCAACACAACCGCTTGCGGAGCGGACAACCGTTTTAAGGCGGCAAGCGACTTTTCCGCCCGCCGCTCCTGGATAAACCCCAGGATGGCGTTCATGATCACGATGACGACAATCGCCACCGCATCCACATACTCGCCTAAAAACGCGGAAATCACCGTCGCCAAAAGCAACACAAGCACCATAAAATCTTGAAACTGGCGAAAAAAGACAACGATGGCCGACTCCTTCTTCCCTTCCGCCAGCTCGTTGTACCCGAACTGCCGCAGCCGTTTTTCCGCCTCCGCCGCAGTAAGCCCGGTCTTGACATTCGTCTTCGTCTCGTGCGCGACATCGCTTGCCGCGAGCGTATGCCATTGCATTCTGTCTCCCTCCGTCCTTCCATTTTTTCGCACGCCGTTCCCGCTTCTCTATGCTTATTCATACATGTCCCAAAAAATGATAGTCCCCGCCATGATGTTTAGCGACACAAACATAAGGAGTCGTGGGGCCCTTTGCCACGCCATCTCCCCCATAAGGGAAAAAATCGTGTCAAAAAAGCGGGCCTCCCCATTTTATGCAACATGTTCGTCGGGCATCTTCGTCCGTCTTCAGGTAATATTCAAAGAAATGTTCAAAACGGCGGGTCGTATGGTAAGATCGAAATAGCAAACAAACGAAATAGAAAGGTGTTTTCCATGTCCTTTGACGGAGTGTTTACGTACGCCATTGTCGGTGAACTCGAAGAGGCGCTTGCGGGCGGGCGGATCACGAAAATCCACCAGCCGTCGGCGTATGAGATCGTCATGCTCGTGCGCGCCCGCGGCCAGAATCATAAAGTGATGCTGTCAGCGCATCCGACGTATGCGCGCGTCCATTTGACAAACGAAACGTACGACAATCCGCCCGAGCCGCCGATGTTTTGCATGCGACTGCGCAAACAGTTGGAAGGAAGCATCATCGAGTCGGTCCGCCAAGCCGATTTCGACCGCATCATCATCATCGATGCAAAAGGCCGCGATGAACTCGGCGATCTGCAGACGAAGCGGCTCATCATCGAAGTGATGGGCCGCCATAGCAACATTATCCTCGTTGATGCATCGACCAACACGATCATCGACAGCTTGAAACATTTGTCGCCGTCGGTCAACCGCTACCGGACGGTGCTTCCCGGGCATCCGTACGTCGCCCCACCGACGCACGGCAAGCTGAATCCGCTTGAAGCGACGGAAGAAACGGTGCTGAAAAAACTTGACTTTCACGCCGGCAAGCTCGCCCAACAGCTTGTCTCCGCCTTCAGCGGCCTTTCGCCGCTATTTGCCAACGAAGCCGTCTTCCGCGCCGGGCTCGCCAACCGGGCGACGCTGCCAAAAAGCTTTCTTTCGCTCATCGATGACGTGCGCGGCCGCCGCTTTGCCCCGATGATGTACACGAACGGGGAAAAAGAATGGTTTTACGTGTTGCCGCTTAAGCACTTACAAATCGAAGGCCAACCGTTTGCGAGCGCAAGCGAGCTACTCGACCGCTTTTATTTCGGCAAGGCCGAGCGCGACCGCGTCAAGCAGCAAGCCCATGACATCGAGCGGCTCATGGCGAACGAAAAGGCGAAAAACGAGAAAAAGCTCCTAAAGCTCGAACAGACGCTCGAAGAAGCAAAGAAAGCCGACGTTTATCGACTGTACGGCGAACTGCTCACCGCCCATTTGTACGCCGCAAAGCGCGGCATGACGGAAATCGAGGTCGCAAACTACTACGACGAAAACGGAGGCACGGTCACCATTCCGCTCGACCCGCAAAAATCGCCGTCCGAGAACGCGCAACAGTACTTTCAAAAATACCAAAAAGCGAAAAACTCGCTCGCCGTCGTGCAACAACAAATCGAGCGGACGAAAGAAGACATCGCCTATTGCGACACGATTTTAAGCCAGCTTGAAACCGCCTCGCCGAAAGATGTCGAGGAAATCCGCGACGAGCTCATTGAACAAGGCTATTTGCGCCCGCGCGCGGCGAAAGGAGCAAAAAAGCGCAAACCAACCGCACCCGAGCTTGACCGCTACGTCGCAAGCGACGGCACGGAAATACTCGTTGGCAAAAACAACAAACAAAACGATTATCTCACAACAAAGCTGGCCCATAAGGACGATGTTTGGCTGCATGTGAAAAACATCCCTGGCTCGCACGTCGTCATCCGGAGCAAGCAGCCGTCTGACGAGACGCTCCTCGAGGCGGCAAACTTGGCCGCCTACTTCAGCAAAGCCCGCCACTCCGGGTCGGTGCCTGTCGACTACACACACATCCGCTACGTGAAAAAACCGAGCGGCGCCAAGCCGGGGTTTGTCATTTACGAACACGAGCAAACGCTCTACGTCACGCCGGATGAAGAACTCGTCCGCACCATGAAACAGAGGCAAAAAGAACAAGCGGCGAAACCATCGTAAACGCGCCCCAATGGCCGCCCAACACGGCATCGGGCGATTTGCGCGAACTCCCGCAAACCGAAACGGTCTAGTGCCGCATAAAAGACAGCGGGCTGTCTGTAAGACCAGCTGCATTGGCCTTACGGACAGCCCGCTTGGCAAACTTGTCGAGTCAACCACAAGCCGCCATCGCGAATGCAACTCCATGCACGTCTGCCATCCGTCTCAACGAAACATATCCTCAAGAGCCACTTGAAGCCCAGGAAAGCATGCCGACTGCACCACACCCGTTCCCGCTTTCACATCCGCCTGCTCATACAGTCCTTCCTCGTTCAGCGTATAGACGGTAATCGCCTCTTTCATCGGATTGACGACCCAATACTCTTTCACACCGTACGCCATATACAAATTGAATTTGGTCACTAAATCGTGCGCCTGGTTGGAAGGGCTCAAGATCTCAACGATAAGAGTAGGCACGCCGACATACTTCGTTTCCGTAAACCCTTTTGAATCGCAAATAACGCTTAAATCCGGAATGACGACTTTGCGATCGGGAAACTTGTCGCTAGCCAGTTCGATATCGGTCGGCGCCGCAAACACGTTGCACGGCTTCCCACGAAAATAAAGGCCCAATTCGGTATGAAGGTTGCTCGAAACAAGCTGATGCTTGATGCTTGGCGACGGAGCCATATACACAGCGCCATCAATATATTCAAGCCACTCATCGCTTTGTTCCCGCAACGCCCAATATTGCTCGTACGACACATTGGAAAACCGAGGCAAGGACATCGGCATCTTCTCCTTTGTCGCCTATATACTTCATTTTAGCTGAAATGGTGTGGTGGAGAAAGAGACCCCTTTCTTTTCACGCAGTTTTCTGATACGATGAACTTCAGGCATTGTCAGCATCCTTTCTCCACTGTTTGGTTATGTCTTCACACCTTCCACAGTAGAAGAAAGGTTAGGAGCCGGCAAGTCTTTTTTCTTTGCCTTAGGCTCTGCACTTTTCGTTGCAGAACTCTGTATTTTTATTTTGCACTAAACACACAGCTTTAGACCAAGCATCGCTTTCTCGGGCTTGCAAAGTCTCATTTTTATATTTGGACAGAGCCCCTCTTAGATTCCTTTTTTTTGGCTGTTCCAAATCTTCTTTATCTGCATAAGGAAGAATAATGACTTCCACTTTTCTATTTTTTAATGATTGAGGCAAATCGATGATCTTTTCTAAGTCATTGCTGTTTTTGATTACTCTTACAAAATCCATAACGTTTTCACTCCTTTCAAGGAAGATGGATCCTTTTAAACATATTATACCCGTTCATTGTACATCATGAGATGAAAATTCACTTTACGATCTATATAGACTCCCATGACAAAAAGATTTCGTCACCATCGAAGGGATGAAAACGCCGCTATGTCGAACTCTGAAACCTTGCACATTTTGAAGTTCGGGTATTTTCAGGATAGAAAAACTTTTTTAACGTCAGACATCCCTTCTTCTCCTAATAATAGAAATGTTTTCAGTAACATAGCTTACCCCCTTTGTTTATGTTATCACGGTCTGACATGAAGATACATATTACCCCCAGCTTTTCTCACTGCATAAGCTCTTCCTATCTCCCACTTTAGAGCTTTCTCTCTTCCATAAATGGTTCCTGAAACCATCGTACGTATACGCGATCGTCGTTCCATCCGACCATTGCTCTTTTCTGTGAACATAACCATCCACGAATGGTTATGTTCATGCTTGGTGGTGAGCGAAACTTGCTCATGTTCAGAAAACCCACGAAATATTGACGACATTAGACGCTGTCACACTCCGTTTTTCCCCATGGAATGACGCCGATGGCGAGTGAGTCATCTCCCCGCTTCGTCCATGACAAAAGCGCGAACCATCCTTTGGTCCGCGCTCCTCTTTTCCTCTTTTAGCTCCCCCACTCCTCCGGATTCTCCCGCCATTGCCGCAATGTCGCCAAGTCGTGCTCGCTGACGGCGCCAAGGCGGACGGCCGTTTCGATGAGGGTGTCGTAGTCGGTGAGCGTGTAGGCAGGCAAATTCTCTTTGGCAAACGCCTGTTTCGCTTTGTCGAGCCCGTATGTGAAAATGGCGGCGACGCCCAGCACCTCGCAGCCTGCCTCTTTCAAGGCGCGGACGGCCGCAAGCGAGCTGCCGCCCGTCGAGATTAAGTCTTCGATGACGACGACGCGCTGGCCCGGTTCGGCTTGGCCTTCGATTTGTTTTCCTTTGCCGTGCGCTTTCGCCTGGCTGCGGACGTAGCACATCGGCAGCCCGAGCCGTTCGCTCACCCAAGCGGCGTGCGGGATGCCGGCGGTTGCGGTGCCGGCGATGAGATCCGCTTCGGGAAACTGGGTGCGGATGAGTTCGGCGAGGCCGGCGGCGATCAGGCGGCGCACGTCGGGGTAAGCGAGCGTCAGGCGGTTGTCGCAGTAAATCGGCGATTTCAAGCCCGAGGACCAGGTAAACGGTTCGTTCGGCTGCAGGGCGACCGCCCCGATTTCAAGCAATTTGGCGGCGATGTCGTGTTTCATTCTTTCTCTCCTCCGTTCCATTCGTGCTGCAGGCGTTCGTAGGCTTTCAGCGGATCGGCGGCGCGGGTGAGGCTGCGGCCGATGACAATGTAGTCGGCGCCGAGCTCGCGGGCGCGCTTTGGCGTGACGACGCGCACTTGGTCGTGCGCTGCCTCATCGGCAAAGCGGATGCCCGGGGTGACGGCGAGGAACGAGGCGCCGCACCGTTCTTTGATGAGCGGCGCTTCGTTCGCCGAGCAGACGACGCCGTCAAGGCCGCTTTCGTTCGCCAAGGCGGCGTAATGGGCGACTGTTTCCGCAAGCGGGCGGGAAATCCACAGCTCCTCATGAAGCATTCGCTCGTCCGTGCTTGTCAGCTGGGTGACGGCGATGCAGCGCGGTCGGGCGGCGCCGCTTGGCGTGCCGGCGTCAAGCCCCTCGATCGCCGCTTCCATCATGCGCCGGCCGCCGGCGGCGTGGACGTTCACCAAATCGGCGCCGACACGGGCGAGCCCTTTCATCGCCTGTTTCACCGTATTTGGGATGTCATGCAGTTTTAAGTCTAAAAAGACGGCATGTCCTTGTTCTTTGAGAAACGCGACGATGGCTGGACCTTCCTGATAGTACAGCTCCATGCCGACTTTGACGAACAGCGGCGTTCCGGCAAACGGCCGCAAAAACCGCTCCACCTCTTGTTTTGATGGGAAATCAAGCGCGACAATGAACGGCGTGTGCACCGGTCTTCCAGCTCCTTCCTATGCATTCGGAAATGTGGCCGATCCCGAGGTCGTCCAACAGCGCCGGCAGGTCGGCGATGATCGTCGGGCAGACGAACGGATCGACGAAGTTGGCCGTGCCGACCGCAACCGCGCTCGCGCCGGCGTAGAAAAACTCGAGCACGTCTTCCGCCGTTTGAATACCGCCCATGCCGATGATCGGAATCGACACCGCCTGGCTCACTTCATAAATCATGCGAATGGCGATTGGTTTGACCGCCGGGCCGGATAAGCCGCCGGTGCCGTTGGCCAAAACGGGGCGGCCTGTTTTCACGTCGATGCGCATACCAACGAGCGTGTTGATCATCGTCAAGCCATCGGCGCCCGCTTGTTCAATGGCCTTCGCCATCGCGACGATGTCGGTGACGTTCGGAGACAGCTTCACGTAAACCGGCACGGCGGACACTTCTTTGACAAGCCGCGTCAGTTCCGCGGCCACGTCCGGCACGGTGCCGAACGCAATCCCGCCTTTTTTCACGTTTGGGCAGGAAATGTTGAGCTCTAACGCATGGACATTGGGCGCTTTGGAAATCGCTTCGGCTACCTCGACGTACTCTTCCACCGTCGAGCCAGCGATGTTGGCGATGATCGGTACGTCAAACTGTTCAAGCCACGGCAGTTCTTCTTTGAGCACTTTGTCAAGGCCGGGGTTTTGCAGGCCGATGGCGTTTAACATCCCGCCCGGCGTTTCTGCCACCCTTGGTGTCGGGTTGCCAAAGCGAGGCTCTTTTGTCGTCGCCTTGATCATAATGGCGCCTAACACGCTTAAATCGTAAAACCGGGCGTACTCGCGGCCAAATCCGAAACAGCCGGACGCCGGCATGATCGGATTTTTGAGCGAAAGACCCGGCAGTTCGACCGCAAGCCGGTTCATAGCACCACCTCCCCGGCCCGAAACACCGGGCCGTCGCTGCATACTTTTTTATACGCCGTCTCGCTCCCTGGCACATGGCAGACGCAGGCGAAACACGCCCCGACGCCGCAGCCCATCCGCTCCTCGAGCGACAAGTACACCGGCCGGTTCGGAAACCGTTCCGCCAGCGCCCGAAGCATCGGCTTCGGACCGCAGGCGTACAAGACGTCAAACTCGAGCGAGCGCGCTTCGATCACATCGGTGACGCGCCCGGCCGTTCCGTGCGAGCCGTCATCGGTCGCGACATGCGTCTCGCCGAACGCGGCAAATTCCTCTTCGTAAAAGACCGCCGCTTTCGTTTGAAACCCGAGCACGCTCACCACTTTGACGCCGCGCTTTGTGAGCTGCTTCGCCAGTTCATAGAGCGGCGGGACGCCGATGCCGCCGCCGACCAGCAGCGCGCGGCTGCCCGCCGGCGCGGCCTCGAGCGGAAAGCCGTTGCCGAGCGGGCCGAGCACATCGACCGCATCGCCCGGCTGTTTTTGCGCCAACAGCGCCGTGCCTTTTCCTTCCTGGCGGTAGATGATCGTGCACTGTCCGCGCTCCCGATCGATATGGCAAAGGCTGAGCGGGCGGCGCAGGAGCGGATCGGCGGATGCGGCCACTTTCACATGAACGAACTGGCCCGGTTGGCGCATCTCTTGCACGAGGCGGCCTGAAAGCGTCAATTCATACGTCCGCTCGGCGATCAACCGCTGGCTTGCGACCGTCATTCGTTCGCGGCCGATCATGACCGCACCAGCCCTTCCGTCATCGCCGTCGTTGAAAACGTCATCGATTCGAGCACTTGCAGCATCGCCCTTGCCGTATCAAGCGACGTCAAGCATGGGATGCCGTTTTCGACCGCTTCGCGGCGGATGCGGAAGCCGTCGCTTTCCGGCTGCTTCCCTTTCGTCAGCGTATTGATGACGACTTGCGCCCTCCCTTGGCGGATGACATCCAAAATGTTCGGCGACGCCGAGTGGATTTTATTGACGACCGTCACCGGAATGCCGGCCGCTTTCAACGTTTCCGCCGTGCCGTTCGTCGCCAACAGCTGGTAGCCGATGTCGGCAAAGCGGCGCGCCAGCTCGACCGCTTCTTCTTTGTCTTTGTCGGCCACCGTCAACAGCACCGCCCCATGCGGCTGGATCTGGATGCCCGAGGCGACAAGCCCCTTATAGAGCGCTTTTTCAAACGTCACGTCCTTGCCGATCACTTCGCCGGTCGATTTCATTTCCGGGCCGAGCGAAATGTCGACGTTGCGCAATTTCGCAAACGAGAACACCGGCACTTTCACGTACACGCCAGGGCGCACCGGGCAGACGCCCGTCTCATAGCCCATCTCGGCGAGCTTCGTCCCTAAAATGGCTTTCGTGGCGAGATTCGCCATCGGCACGCCGGTGATTTTGCTTAAAAACGGCACCGTGCGGCTTGAGCGCGGGTTCACTTCCAAGACGTAGACATCGCTTCCCGAGACGACAAACTGAATGTTCAACAGCCCGACAATATGCAGCCCGCGCGCCAGTCGGATCGTGTAATCCGCGATCTTGTCGATCACTTCCGCGCTTAATGTCTGGGGCGGGTAGACGGCAATCGAATCGCCGGAATGGACGCCGGCCCGTTCGATATGTTCCATGATCCCGGGGATGACGACCGTCTCGCCGTCGGCGATGGCATCGACTTCGACTTCCTTGCCAGTGATGTAGCGGTCGACAAGCACTGGGTGCTGTGGATTGACGCGCACGGCGTGTTCCATGTAATGAAGCAGCTCGCCGCGATTGTACACGATTTCCATCGCCCGGCCGCCGAGCACGTAGGACGGGCGGACGAGCACCGGATAGCCGATTTCTTCGGCGATGGCGACCGCTTCTTCGACCGAAACGGCCGTTTTGCCGGCCGGCTTCGGAATGCCAAGCTCTGAGAGCGCCTGTTCAAATTTGTCGCGGTCTTCGGCGCGGTCCAAATCTTCAAGCGTCGTCCCAAGCAGGCGGACGCCGCGCGCCTCGAGTTCCGCCGCCAAGTTGATGGCCGTTTGCCCGCCGAATTGGACGATGACGCCGATCGGCTGCTCGAGGTCGATGACATGCATCACGTCTTCGGCCGTCAGCGGCTCGAAATACAGTTTGTCCGATGTGCTGAAGTCGGTCGAGACCGTTTCCGGGTTGTTGTTGATGATGATCGCCTCATAGCCGGCCTGCTTAATGGCCCAGACGCAATGGACGGTCGCATAGTCAAATTCGATCCCTTGGCCGATGCGGATCGGGCCGGAGCCAAGCACGATGACGCTCGGTTTTTCCGTCACGATCGATTCATTTTCTTCCTCGTACGTGCTGTAGTAGTACGGCGTTTCCGACGTGAACTCGGCCGCGCACGTATCGACCATTTTGTACACCGGCACGATGCCTCGTTGGCGGCGCAGCGCGTAAATGTCGCGCTCCGTTTTGTTCCATAACGCCGCTATCGCCGCATCGGAGAAGCCGAGCCCCTTCGCTTTTTTTAACACGTCAAGGTCGCCCGGGTGGTTTTTCAAGACCGTTTCCATCTCAATAATGTTTTGAATCTTATGCAGGAAAAAGCGGTCGATTTGGCTCCATTCATGCAGCGTCTCCACCGTCACCCCGCGGCGGAGCGCCTCGGCGATGTAAAAGAGCCGCTCGTCGCCCGCCTTGCGGATCCGTTTTTCGATCACGTCGTCGGCGGCCGTTTTCGCCTCGTTCAATTCCAGATGATGCACCCCGATCTCGAGCGAACGAACCGCTTTTAACAGCGATTCTTCAAACGTCCGGCCGATCGCCATCACTTCGCCGGTCGCTTTCATTTGCGTGCCAAGGCGGCGGTTCGCCGATTCAAATTTGTCAAACGGAAAGCGCGGAATTTTCGTGACGACATAATCGAGCGCCGGCTCGAAGCAGGCGTACGTTTTCCCGGTGACCGGGTTGATCATTTCGTCAAGCGTCAACCCGACGGCGATTTTCGCCGCCAGTTTCGCGATCGGATACCCCGTCGCTTTTGACGCCAGCGCCGACGAGCGGCTGACGCGCGGGTTCACTTCAATGACGTAATAGCGGAAGCTGTCCGGGTCGAGCGCGAGCTGGACGTTGCATCCGCCTTCGATGCCAAGGGCGCGGATGATGTTCAAGGACGCGTTCCGCAAAAGCTGATATTCGCGGTCGCTTAACGTCTGGCTCGGGGCGACGACGATTGAGTCACCCGTATGAATGCCGACCGGGTCGATGTTTTCCATGTTGCAGACGACGATCGCGTTGTCGTTGGCGTCGCGCATCACTTCGTATTCAATCTCCTTGTAGCCGGCGATGCTCCGCTCGAGCAAGCATTGATGCACCGGGCTCATCTTCAAGCCAGTTGACACAATCTCGACAAGTTCTTCTTCGTTCGTGCAAATGCCCCCGCCCGTGCCGCCGAGCGTGAACGCGGGGCGGACGATGACCGGATAGCCGATTTGTTCGACAAACGCATACGCCTCTTCCAGGCTGTGAATAATCGCGCTTTCCGGCACCGGCTCGCCAAGCTCGTTCATGAGGGCGCGGAACTGTTCGCGGTCTTCCGCCTTTTCGATCGCCTCGAGCTTCGTGCCGAGAATTTCGACGCCGCACTCTTCAAGCACGCCGGCCTTGGCGAGCTCAACCGCCAAGTTAAGGCCCGTTTGGCCGCCAAGCGTCGGCAAAATCGCATCCGGCCGCTCTTTGCGGATGATGCGGGCGACAAAATCGAGCGTCAGCGGCTCCATATAGACTTTATCGGCGATTTCCGTATCGGTCATGATCGTCGCCGGGTTTGAGTTCACCAGAATGACTTTGTATCCTTCTTCTTTTAGGGCTAAGCACGCTTGCGTCCCTGCGTAGTCGAACTCGGCCGCTTGGCCGATGACGATCGGCCCCGAGCCGATGACTAAAATCGTTTCAATGTCGCGGCGCTTAGGCATGGATGACTTCTCCTTTCTTGTTGAACTGGCGGATGAGCGCCAAAAACTCGTCAAACAGCGGATTGGCATCTTCTGGCCCCGGCGACGCTTCCGGATGATACTGCACCGTAAACGCCGGGAAATCGAGATGGCGCAGCCCTTCGACCGTGCCGTCGTTTAAGGCGACGTGCGTCACTTCAAGACGCGTGCCGGCAAGCGATTCATGCGTGACGGTATAGCCATGGTTTTGCGACGTGATGGCGACTTTGCCGGTGCGCAAGTCTTTGACCGGATGGTTCGAGCCGCGATGGCCGAATTTCATCTTCTCCGTATTCGCCCCGCATGCCAAGGCGAACAGCTGATGGCCGAGGCAGATGCCAAAGAGCGGCACTTTGCCGAGAATCCCGCGGATCATCTCGATCGCTTCCGGCACGTCTTTCGGGTCGCCCGGTCCGTTCGAGAGCATGACCCCATCCGGATGCCAGCCGAGCACCTCTTCAGCGGTGGCGTTGTACGGCAAGACGATCACATCGCAATTTCGCTTGTTCAGTTCGCGCAAAATGCCGTGTTTCATCCCGAAATCAATCAAGACGATGCGCTCACCGCGCCCCGGGCTCGGGTAGGCGCTTTTCGTTGAGACGCGCCGCACTTGGTCGCGCGGCCACTCCATCGCCCGCAGCTTGGCTGCTGCTTCCACCGGATCGACATCTAGCCCACAGATCATCCCTTTTAACGTTCCGTATTGGCGGATAAGGCGCGTCAGTTTGCGCGTGTCGATGCCGGAAAGGCCAGGGATGCCTTTTTCTTTCAAATACTCGTCCAACGTCAGTTCTCCGCGCCAGTTGGACGGCATGAGGCACGCTTCTTTGACAATGAACCCGTGCACATGCGGGCGGATCGCTTCAAAGTCGTCGCGGTTAATGCCGTAGTTGCCGATCAATGGATACGTCATCGTCACAATTTGCCCGCAATACGACGGGTCGGTCAAAATTTCTTGATACCCGGTCATGCCGGTGTTAAAGACGACTTCGCCGGTCGTCTCTTTCAAGCTGCCAAACGCTTCGCCGACAAAAAACGAACCATCTTCTAAAATCAGCTGCCGTTTCATGTCATTCTCTTCCTTTCTTCCATACGAGTGTTCCGCCGACAAACGTCATCACCGGCCAGCCTTGGCATTTCCAGCCGGCAAACGGCGTATTTTTCCCTTTTGAGGCAAACGTCTCGGGATCAATCGCTTCTTCCGTTTCCAAATCGATGACCGCAATGTCCGCCGGCGCCCCGACGGCAAGCCGCCCGGCCTTGAGGCCGAAACATTGCGCCGGCTTGATCGTCAGCCAATCGACAAGCTGCTTTAATGTAAACACGCCTGTTTTGACGAAATGGGTATATAAGAGCGGAAACGCCGTTTCGAGCCCAACGATGCCAAACGGCGCCGCCTCGATGCCTTTCGCTTTTTCCGCAGCCGTATGCGGCGCGTGGTCCGTGGCGATAAAGTCGATCGTGCCGTCGAGCAGTCCTTCAATTAATGCGTCACGGTCCTCTCGGCTGCGCAGCGGCGGGTTCATTTTGTAGTTCGCATCAAGCCCCGGAATGTCTTCATCGCACAAGAGCAGATGGTGCGGCGTCACTTCGGCGGTGACGCGGATGCCGGCCCGCTTCGCGTCGCGGACGGCGCGCACCGACTCTTTCGTGCTGATATGGCAGACGTGATAATGGCATCCCGCTGCTTCCGCGAGCAGGACGTCGCGGGCGATGTGCACCGCTTCGCAGACGGATGGAATGCCGGCGAGCCCATGCCGGCGGGCGAACTCGCCGTCATGCACCGCTCCGCCGTTTGTCAGCGTGTCGTCCTCGCAATGGGCAACGATCGCCATATCGAGCGCCGCCGCCTGTTTCATCGCTTCAAACATCATCCCGGCCGACTGGACGCCGACGCCGTCATCGGTAAAGGCGAACGCCCCTGCTTCTTTTAGCGCCGCAAAATCGGTCAGCTCCTCCCCTTTTTGCCCAATCGTGATCGCCGCGTACGGAAGCACGTTGACGCGCGCCGTTTCGCGGATGCGGGCTTGCAGCCATTCCATCTGCTCTTTCCGGTCCGGCACCGGATTTGTGTTCGGCATGGCAGCAACCGTCGTAAAACCGCCTTTCGCCGCGGCGAGCGTGCCCGTTTCAATCGTTTCTTTCGCCTCGCCGCCCGGTTCGCGCAAATGAACGTGCAAGTCGATCAGGCCAGGAACGATGAGACGGCCGCCAACGTCGATCACGTCCTCCTCATTCGCTTCCAGCGGCTGTTCATAGAGGATCGCTGCAATGGTTCCGTGTTCGATTTTGATATGTGTCCGCATCAATTCCCCATCTTTATTGAACGACATGCCATTTTTCAGCCATACGCCCATGCTCCATTCTCCCTTCCATTGCCCGTTTTAAGACAGCCATCCGGACGTAGACGCCGTTTTCCATTTGTTTAAAAATGCGCGATGCCTTCGCTTCGACAAGTTCGCTTGCGATTTCGACCCCGCGGTTGACCGGCGCCGGGTGCAAGATGATGGCGCCCGATTTCATCCGCCGCGCCCGCTCAAGCGTCAGCCCGTACCGCGCATGGTACTCTTCTTTTGTCAGCCCCATCGTTTCCGCATGGCGTTCATGTTGGATGCGCAAAAGCATCACGACATCGGCGCGGGCGATGGCCTCATCGATGTCGACGTACGTCCCGTACGGATTCGTTTCATCTTTCCACTCCGCCGGTCCGGAAAACAGGACGTTTGCCCCCAGCCTTGTCAACACTTCCGCATTGGAGCGGGCGACGCGGCTATGACGGATGTCGCCGATGATCGCCACCGTCAAGCCAGTGAAGGCGCCAAACTCTTGGCGGATCGTCAATAAATCCAAGAGCGACTGGGTCGGATGGTGCCCGCAGCCGTCGCCGGCGTTGATGATCGGAATGCCGACCGCATGGCGGAGCGCTTCGAAATACGCATCTTCGTGATGGCGGATGACAACCGCATCGACGCCGATCGCCTCAAGCGTCCGTACGGTATCGTACAGCGTCTCCCCTTTTTGCACGCTCGAGCGTTCCGGGTCAAATGGAATGACATGAAGCCCAAGCTTCCGTTCCGCCATCTCGAAGCTGCATTTCGTGCGCGTGCTCGGTTCGAAAAACAAGTTGGCGACGTACATCGGCGCCGCCGGGCGCCAGATGCGCCCGCTGCGGAACGCTTCCGCTTCATCGAGCAAACGGTGGATTTCATCAAGCGGCAGTTCACTTAATGCGAAAAGATGGGTCATCGGTCTCGCTCCTTTTCGTTTTTTCGCGAAAAAAAACACCTTGCCGGCTGGGCAAGGTGTGACGATCGGCGCATGGCAGAGCCGAAGAAGGTGCACTCCGGCCCTGGATGCGCCTGTTTTCACACCTTTTTAAGCCTCGCGGGACTTAATTAAAAGGTGCTTTCTCCTATTAGGCGACATGGTCGCTCTAGTTTTCTTCAAATAGGTTTTCCGCGGCTTGCGGACGCCCCGGCAAAATCAAGTTGAGGAGGACGCCGACAATGGCCGAGAGCGCCATCCCGGTAATTTGGAAGCTGTCGCTGATTTTCAGCACCGCTCCGCCGATGCCGATGACCAAGATGACCGAGGCGATGACCAAGTTGCGCGTCGCGCCGAAGTCGATGCGGCTGTCAACGAGCATCCGCAGTCCGGACGAGGCGATGATGCCAAACAGCAAGATCGACACACCGCCCATGACCGGCGTCGGAATCGAGCTGATCAGCGCCGTGATTTTGCCGACGAAGCCGAAAGCGATCGCGATGACCGCCGCGCCGGCCAGCACGTAGACACTGTAGACGCGGGTGATCGCCAGCACACCGATGTTTTCCCCGTACGTCGTTTTCGGCGGACCGCCAAGCAAGGCGGAGATCATCGTCGCCGTTCCGTCCCCTAAAATCGAGCGGTGCAGCCCCGGTTTTTGAATGAGGTCGCGGCCGACGACTTTGCTTAAGACGAGCTGGTGGCCGATATGCTCGGACAAGGTGACGATCGCCACCGGCACCATGAGCATGACGATCTCGGCAGTGATGCGCACCGGATAATCGGCAAACGGAATCAAGAAATCCGGCCATTCGAACCATTTCGCCGCCGCCACTTTCGACAAGTCAACGAGTCCGACAGCGAGGGCGTAAACGTAGCCGACAACGATGCCGACAAGCACTGGAATCAAGCTCAACATGCCGCGCGCAAGCACCGAGCAGACGATCGTGGCCGCGAGCGTCACAAGCGCCACCGAGAAATGGAGCAAGCTGTATTTGCCGTCCGGGCCGTTCATCGCCATCCCGACCGCCGTGCCGGCTAAGCCGAGACCGATGACGATGATGACCGGACCGACGACAACCGGCGGCAGCAGCTTCATCACCCATCGGTAGCCGGCTTTTTTAATGATGAGGGCGACAACCCCGTACACCAATCCGGCGAGGAAGCTGCCAATCATCGCCGCTCCCGGGCCGCCAGCCGTTTTCGCCGCGATGATCGGCGCAATGTAGGCGAACGACGAGCCAAGATACGCCGGCACTTGCCATTTCGTAATGAGCAAAAACGCCAATGTTCCAAGCCCGCTTGTCAGCAAGGCGATCGACGGATCTAAGCCGACTAAGTACGGCACTAAAATCGTCGCCCCGAACATGGCGAATAAATGCTGAAGGCTTAAGGTGATCCATTGCCCAACAGTCGGGCGGTCTTGAATGTCCAACACCGGTTTGTTCATCTTTCGTCACTCCTTTGATCGAATGAGCGAGTCTTGCTTTTTAGTGTGCACAAAAAATCCCTCTTTGCCCGCGAAGACGCAAAGAGGGTGCAGAAACAGCCGAAACGATTCCGCCCCTTTTGCAGCCTCACGGGACTGCGCTTAAAAGGGTGCTTCGCTATTTTTCATGAATGGAGACTTGATCGATGCCGTCCACTTCCGAAAGCTCCACGACGATCAGTTCCGAACGAGAGGTCGGCACGTTTTTGCCGACGAAATCAGCGCGGATCGGCAGTTCCCTGTGGCCGCGGTCGACAAGCACGGCGAGCTGGATGCGCGACGGGCGGCCCAAATCCATGACCGCATCCATCGCCGCCCGCACCGTCCGGCCGGTAAACAGCACATCATCGACTAAAATGACATTCCGCTCGCTCACCGGAAACGGCACATTCGTTCCTTTCACAAGCGGTTCATGGTCGTCCGTCTTCACGGTCAAATCGTCGCGGTACAAGGTGATGTCAAGCTCACCGACGGGAACGGACGCCCCTTCAATTTGCTCGATCCGCTCCGCCAAGCGGCGCGCCAAGTAAATGCCGCGCGTTTTAATTCCGACAAGCACGCAGCCGTCAATGCCTTTGTTTCGTTCGATGATTTCGTGGGCGATGCGCGTCAAAGCGCGGCGAATCGCCTGTTCGTCCATCACGACCGCCTTTTGCATTCCGTCCACCTCCTAACAGCGCATACACGCCGCGGCCAGCGTGTTTCCGCAGGCGGCGCGCCAACCAGGCCGTTCCCGCCTGTTTTCATAAAAAATCCCCCGCCTGTGAAGCGGGGGATGGCGCGCTTATCGCCAAACAAGATGGGCATACATCGCCCTTCTTTGTCATTCCGACCCCTTTTCAGCCTCACAGGACTGAACTTAAAGGTTCCTGTTCACCTGTTTTCATTGTAAAGGGGGCGTGTTCGTTTGTCAATCGTTTTTTCGCAGCCAGTCAAGCAGCTCGGCAAACTCCGGCGGCAACGGCGCTTCGAATTCCAAATACTCGCCGCTTCTCGGATGACGGAAGCCGAGCACCCCGGCGTGCAGCGCCTGGCCGTCGATGGCGAGCGTTTTTTTCGGCCCGTATTGCGGGTCGCCAGCGAGCGGGTAGCCGATGTATTTCATATGGACGCGAATTTGGTGCGTCCGCCCCGTTTCCAGCTGGCACTCCACATACGTATAATGGCGAAACCGCTCGAGCACGCGGAAATGGGTGACCGCTTCCTTCCCGTTTTCTTCGGTGACGGCCATTTTCTTTCGATCGCGCTTGTCGCGGCCGATCGGGGCATCGATCGTGCCATAATCGTGCGGAATGACGCCGTGGACGATCGCCTTGTAGCGGCGCGTCACCGTTTTGTTCACCAGCTGCTCGACGAGCGAGCGGTGGGCGGCGTCGTTTTTCGCCACCATCAACAGCCCTGATGTGTCTTTGTCAATGCGATGGACGATGCCGGGGCGAAGCACGCCGTTGATCCCGGACAAGTCGCGGCAATGGGCGAGAAGCGCATTCACAAGCGTGCCGCGCATATGCCCGGGCGCCGGATGGACGACCATGCCACGCGGCTTGTTGACGACAAGGACATCCTCATCCTCATAATAAATGTCAAGCGGAATCGGCTCCGGCTCGACATGAAGCGGCTCCGGCTCAGGAGGCGAAACGGCGACCGAGTCGCCCGCCTCGCATTTGTAGTTCGCTTTCACCGTCTGGCCGTTCACGGTCACAAGCCCGTTTTTGATCCATTGCTGCACTTGCGAACGCGACCATTCCTCATTTAACGCCGCGATCACTTTATCAATTCGTTCGCCGTCATATTCGTCTTCGATGTGAAACGTGATCGTGTCCATCTACTCATTCCCTTTCTCTGGTGTCGCGAAAAAAAACATATGGACAAACAGCAAGATGACGCCGACCGTCAGCGCCGAGTCAGCCACGTTGAACACCGGAAAACTGTACGTGCCGATGTACGCGTGGATGAAATCGACCACTTCTTTCCGGAATACGCGGTCGATAAAGTTGCCGACCGCCCCGCCGAGCATCAGCCCAAGCCCTACGCCCGCCAGGCGTTCAGAAGGCTTCAGGCGGCGGATGTAGACCACGATCGCCGCCACGACAATCACCGTAATCAAATAAAAGAGCCAAAACTGCCCTTCTAGTATGCCCCATGCCGCCCCGCGATTGCGGTGCGACGTAATGTAGAGCACGTTGTCGATGATCGGGATGCTTTCCCCAAGTCGCATATAGCGGACGACAAGCCATTTCGTCCATTGATCGAGGATGATGACCGCCGCCGCGAGCCAATAGTATGCCACCGTGCCAAATCCCCCTGTCCTTCTCATTCATCCTTTTTGCATTGTAGCATAATTCGCCATGGCAAACAAATGAAGCGGCAAGGCCGCCAGGAAGGCAGCCTTGCCGCTTTTTGTTACGCGGAATAATGTTCGTTCACAATGTGCGCGCAGCGCGGACAAAGCGTTGGATGCGACGGATCGGCGCCGACTTCTTTCGTCACCGTCCAGCACCGCTCGCACGTCTCGCCTTCCGCCGGGCGGACGAGGACGGCCACGTGGTCGAGCCGCTCGGCTTCGGCCGGCGCGGCGTCATACGGCTCATCGGCGATCGAAAAGGCGGAAACGATGAGAAGCTGGCGCAAGTCGGCATCAAGCGACGCCAATAGCTTCCGCACCTCGTCTTTCGGGTAGACGATGACGCTCGCGGTCAGCGATTTGCCGATCACTTTTTCATTGCGGGCGTTCTCGAGCGCTTTGAAAATATCATCGCGCACGTCCATAAACGCATCCCATTTCGCCAGCAGCGCTTCTTCGCTGTCGATCGCGATCGGCTCCGGCATATCGGTGAGCTGGACGCTTTCGACGTTTTCTCTTCGATTCGGGATATGCTCCCACACTTCATCGGCGGTATGCGGCAAAATCGGCGCGATGAGCTTCGCCAACGCGACGACCGTCTCATAGAGCACCGTCTGCACGGCGCGGCGGGCGCGCGAGTCGGCCGCTTCGATGTACAAAATGTCTTTCGCCATATCCAAGTAAAACGCGCTCAGCTCGACGGTGCAGAAATGGTTCATCTCATGGTAAACCGCGGCGAAATCGTAGCGGTCATAGGCCTTTTTCACTTTGGCGATCAGCTTGTTCAACTTCGCCAGCATGTAGCGGTCGACTTCGCCAAGCTCCCCAATCGGCACGGCGTTTTCGTTCGGATCGAAATCGAATAAGTTGCCGAGCATAAACCGGAATGTGTTGCGGATTTTCCGGTACACTTCGGACACTTGTTTTAAAATATGATCGGAGATGCGCACGTCCGCTTGGTAGTCAACCGAAGCGACCCAAAGGCGCAAAATGTCGGCGCCAAACTGTTCCATCACTTTCGCCGGCACGACGACGTTGCCGAGCGACTTGCTCATTTTCCGCCCTTCGCCGTCCAAGACAAAGCCGTGGCTCAACACGCCTTTATACGGCGCTTTGCCGGTGACGGCAACGGCGGTGGACAGCGATGAGTTGAACCAGCCGCGGTATTGGTCGGAGCCTTCCAAGTACAAATCAGCCGGACGCACGAGATCGTCGCGTTCGACCAACACGGCTTGGTGCGACGAACCGGAGTCAAACCAGACATCCATAATGTCCGTTTCTTTCGTAAAGATGCCGTTCGGGCTCGACGGATGAGTGAATCCTTCCGGCAGCAAGTCTTTCGCCTCGCGCTCAAACCAGACGTTCGATCCGTATTGGCGGAACAAGTTCGACACATGCTCAATCGTCTCATCGGTGATGATCGGTTCACCGTTTTCGCCGTAAAAGACCGGAATCGGCACCCCCCAGGCGCGTTGGCGGGAAATGCACCAGTCGCCGCGGTCGCGCACCATGTTGTGGATGCGGATTTCCCCCCACTCCGGAATCCATTTCGTTTCCTTAATCGCTTGAAGCAGCTCGCTGCGGATTTTATCGATCGATGCAAACCATTGCGTTGTCGCCCGGAAAATCGTCGGCTGCTTTGTCCGCCAGTCGTGCGGATACGAGTGGGTGATAAACCCAAGCTTCAACAAAGCGCCGACTTCCTCAAGCTTCTGTGTAATCGCCTTGTTGGCGTCTTCGTAAAACATCCCGGTAAATCCCGGCGCTTCCTCGGTCATGTAGCCGCGCTCATCAACCGGGCAAAGGACCGGAAGCCCATATTTTTGCCCAACGAGAAAGTCGTCTTCCCCGTGGCCCGGCGCCGTATGGACGCAGCCCGTGCCGGCGTCGGTCGTGACGTGTTCACCGCAGACGACAAGCGAGTCGCGCTCATAAAACGGATGTCTCGCCACGACGTATTCAAGCTCGTTTCCTTTGACCGTTTTGACGACCGACCATGCGTCCCAGCCGACTTCGTTCGCCACCGACTCGACCAGGGCAGCAGCGACCACGTATTTTTGTCCGTTTGTTTCCACGACATGGTAGTCCAGCTCCGGATGGACGGCGATCGCCAAGTTCGCCGGAATCGTCCACGGCGTCGTCGTCCAAATGACGATTCGCTCATCGCCCTCAAGCACGCCTTTGCCGTCTTTCACCGGGAAGGCGACATAAATCGACGGCGAACGCTTGTCTTTATATTCGATTTCCGCTTCGGCGAGCGCCGATTCGCTTGACGGGGACCAATAGACCGGCTTCAACCCTTTGTAGATGAGCCCTTTTTTCGCCATTTCGCCGAACACTTTAATTTGCTGGGCTTCGTACTCCGGTTTGAGCGTAATGTACGGGTTGTCCCAGTCGCCGCGCACACCGAGCCGCTTGAACTGCCGGCGCTGGTTGTCGATTTGTTCATACGCGTATTGCTCGCACAACTTGCGAAACTCGGCGACGCTCATCGATTTGCGGTCGACGCCTTGCTTCGCGAGCGCCGTTTCGATCGGCAAGCCGTGCGTATCCCAGCCCGGCACGTACGGCGCGCAATAGCCGCTCATCGATTTGTAGCGGACGATGATGTCTTTTAAAATTTTGTTCAGCGCATGGCCCATATGAATATCCCCGTTGGCATACGGCGGGCCGTCATGCAGCACGAACAACGGACGCCCTTTCGTCCGCTCCTGCACTTTCCGGTAAATGTCCATTTCCTCCCATTTTTTTTGCATCTCCGGCTCCCGCTTCGGCAAGTTGCCGCGCATCGGGAACTCGGTTTGCGGCATAAGCAGCGTCTCTTTGTAGTCCATCTTCGCTCCTCCTTCGAACGCTAGATTCCAAATAAAAAACCGTTCTCCCCCGGCAAGGGACGAGAACGGTCTCGCGGTACCACCCTTCTTGGCCATGCAAACGACGCACAGCCCACTTTTCATTCGTAACGGGAATGACGCGCCATGGCCTACTGGATGTTCGGCATGGAACTCCAGGGTGATGTTCACTCTTGCGCCGATGCCAGGCTTCCACCATCCCCGGCTCGCTGCGACCGGCCGTTCAAGAGCTACTGTCCCTTTCATCGTCGATGACTATTTCACTATTCATCCGGAAAAAAGCCAACCGCCTCCCACGGCGGCTGGTGCAGTGATTTTTGCCAATGATTATACCCGACATGGCCTCGGTTCGTCAAGGCTGAGACAACGGCTCTTTCACCTCTTCTTCGAGATCAGGCGTCTCGTATTCCATCAACTCGTCCCAGTCACGGCTGTTGATCATATCGAGCTGCGCCTCAACGAGCATGCGGAAGCGAGCGCGGAACACTTTCGACTGCCGCTTGAGTTCTTCGATTTCCAGCGCGATTTTCCGCGATTTGGCCAACGCGTCGCCGATGATGCGCTCCGCGTTTTTCTCCGCTTCTTTAATGATCAGCTTCGCCTCTTTTTGTGCGTTGCGCTTCACTTCTTCCGCTGCTTCCTGAGCCACAAGAATCGACTTATTTAACGTTTCTTCAATGTTGGAAAAGTAATTCAATTTTTCCGTCAGTTCGGCCACTTTTTCTTCCAGCTGCTTTTTTTCACGGATGAGCATTTCGTAATCTTTAATAATTTGATCCAAAAACTCATTCACTTCATCTTCGTCATACCCGCGAAATCCGCGGCTGAATTCCTTATTGTGAATATCCAATGGCGTCAACGGCACAATGGCCACCTCCGTCTCCATCATTCCTTTTCTTCCTTCATTCGACACGATCAGCCCATTTCCTGCTGCGATTCGATTATTTTTGACGGCCCAGCCGGATGCGCCAGCGTTCTTTTTTCGTCATCCCCTCGACGGAAAACAGCTTGCAGCGACCAAACCCGCGCGCCGACAGGACATCGCCCGGCCCGCATACAAAATCGGGCTTGTCCACCACCTTCCAGTTCACTTTGACGAGCCCGCTTTCAATGAGCGTCTTCGCTTTCTCGCGCGCGAGGCGGAACGCCTGGGCAAGCACCGCATCGAGCCTTAGAGAAGACACCGTGACCGTTCCTTCCTCCCACGTTTCGGCAAGCGACATGGCAGCTGACAGCGGCAACAGCTCAAGCGAAACCGGCGCTTTGCCGATCGTCCCGACATGGAGGCGAATGTAATCGGCCACCTCGGCGGCGGCAAAAAATTGGATCTCTCCTCCTTGGACGAGAATGTCGCCGAACTTGCCCCGCCGCAAGCCGAGCGACATGAGCGCTCCTAAGACGTCGCGGTGTTCAAGGGAAACGAATTTGCCTGGATAGCGGACAGCGAACAAGGCGATGTCATAATCCTCCTCATTCGGTTCGAAATACGGCGGATACAAAAGCGCCCGCTTCCGCTCGACAAACAAAGCGCCGCCGAAAAAGGACACGCGCACGTCTCCGTCGCTGCCGACGATGCTTTGCACGATTTGCTGCTCGCGCGGATCAAGAAAATCGGTCAGCTTCGGAGCGTACTGACGTTCTACCACTTCCTTCCATTCCATTACATGATCGATGAATTGATGTTCCTCTTTGCGGAAGTGCTGATACAGCTCCATACCCATTCACCTTGCCTCATAAAGAAAGGAACCCGGAACGGATTCCTCCCGCTATTCCGCCCGCCTGCGCCGGGCCAAACGACGCGCGCTCCGTCCGGCTGCTAAAACTGCGCTTCGAGGATGTCAAACAACGCATACAGCCCTCTTGTCGCAAATTCAAGGACAATAAAGGCGATGATCGGAGAGATGTCAATGATGCCAAGCGGCGGAATGAAACGCCGAAACGGTTCCAAATACGGCTCGCAAATGGCGGCAAGCATTTGTCCGAACCGCGTTTCGCGCGCATTCGGAAACCAAGACATCAAAATGTAAATGATCAAAGCGTACGAATATACTTGAATCAAGGTCGTTAAAAACGTAAGCACATAATCCAACAGCTACCACCTCTTTATCGGTCTGTCATCCTCGCCGTCAAGCGAAATCGCGCCGCTGACGTCGACGTTGTCCGGGGTGCACAAAAAAATTTTCGTGCCAACTTGCTGAATATCGCCGCCAATGGCGTACACCGTGCCGCTTAAAAAGTCGACGATCCGCTTCGCCTGCTCATGCTGGATGCGCTGCAAATTGACGATGACCGCCCGCCGGCTTTTTAAATGATCGGCGATTTCCTGCGCCTCCGCATACACCCGCGGCTCAGCGAGCACGACTTTCGCCGATTTTTGCACGCTTTGCAAGCTGACGACGTTCGCCTTGTTTGCCGCCTTCAGCAGCGGCGCCTCCTCTTCCGGCTGCGGCGCTTCGTATTCTTCTTCATAGTCTTCGTAATCTTCTTCTAAAAAATAATCGCGAAATTTTTTCATCAACCCCATCAAGTTCACCTCCTACAATGATCCGACAAGCGCGCTGCCGATGCGCACAAACGTCGCCCCTTCCTCAATGGCGATCTCGTAATCGTTCGACATGCCCATCGACAGCTCCGTGCACGGCGCATGCGGCCAGCGGAGCGCCTGAACGCGCTCTTTCAAGACCCGCAATTGCCGGAAGCAGGCGCGCAATACCGCCTCGTCATCCGTATGCGGGGCCATCGTCATCAATCCGACGACCTCAAGGTGCGAAAACGAACGGAGCTGATCGATGAACGGGACGGTCTCGTCAGGAGAGAGGCCGTGCTTCGTCGCTTCTCCCGATACATTCACTTGCACAAAACATTTCACCGGCCGCACCGCCCGCTTTTCAATTTCTTTCGCCAGCGACAGGCGATCAAGCGAATGGATGTAATCGACTTTATCGATAATGTCCTTCACCTTGCGCGACTGAAGCGTCCCGATAAAATGCCACACCGCCCGGTCCCCGATCCGTTCATACTTTTCAAGCAGCTGGCCAGCGCGGTTTTCGCCGAGGTCGGCAATGCCGGCGTCAAGCACATGAAGCGCCCTTTCGGCATCAATATATTTCGTGACAGCAACGATGCGTACATCGGCCGGATTGCGGCCGACGCGAGCGCAAGCCGCCTCGATGCGCTGGCGAACGGCTGCCAAGTTGTCGCGTACGGTCATGCTGTTTCCTCCCTTCGGCCGATAAACGCCAACATCCGCCCTGTCGTCCCACGGTCGCGGCGGTGGGAAAAAAACAACGTCTCCTCACAGCTTGTACAGCGTTCCGACACATAAATATGGCAGTCTGGAATCCCGGCGGCCGCAAGCTGCAGCCGGTTGGCCTCTTTTAAATCAAGCGCATACTGCCCTTGGCTTGTTTCGCGCCACGGCAACGGGCCGCCCGCAGGAAGAGTCGGACGCAGGCCATCGATCACCCGGTCATCAACCGTGTAACAGCATGGGCCAATGGCCGGTCCAATCGCGGCATAGATGTCGGACGGGGCAATGTGTTCGCGCTCCTGCCAAAGCCGCACCATGTTTTGGACAATGCCGCCCGCCGTCCCCCGCCAGCCGGCGTGGGCAAGGCCGACTAGGCCCGCCGATGGCGCGATAAAATAGACAGGCACACAATCGGCAAAACAAAGTGCGAGCAATACCCCCGCCTTATCCGTATACAGCCCGTCGGCCCCCCGGACCGCTGCAGCGAAGTCGTGCGCCCCGCTCCCCCGATCGCCTTTCGTCACTTTCCGAATCACGGCGCCGTGCACTTGCTCACAGCACACCCAATGATCGAGCGGAACAGAAAGCCATTCAGCCAGACGGCGGCGGTTGTTGACGACATGCATGCGATCGTCGCCGACATGCAGCCCCATATTCAGCGAGGCGAACGGCCCTTCGCTTTCTCCGCCTTGTTTCGTTGTCAACCCGGCGACTGCTCCGGCAAACGGGGGCGCCCCGCAGCGGAGCCATCCTTGAGCTTCTTGTTGAAAAATGTCCGGCATTCGCGTCAACCTCACGCTGTTTTTGTAGGTTTTTATCACTTTTTTTCCTATTTTATCATAGTTTGTTTGTTTGTGATAACCTTTATTTGCGATTTTGTCGAAACATTGGTGCAATCCCGCCACTCAATATGCCGCTCATTGCGCGGGCCGCTCAGTCGGCATCATGCAGGCGGACTAAAATGACATCCGCTCCGATTTTGACGATGTTTTGCCACGGAATGACGACCGCTTCTTCACGCCCGAACAACCCGAGCATCTTTCCGGAGCCTAAAATAATGAGCGAACGGATTTTGCCTGTATCTAAATCGATGTCAATATCCCCGATGTTGCCAAGCTTCTTCCCGTTGGCCACATTGACGACATCTTTCGTTTGAAACTCAGAAATTCTCATCACGGTTCAGTCCCCCGCCTTTCCTCTCCTCTTTTTCATCTATATGACGCCGCCCAACCGGTTATGTGCCAAAGAAAAAAGGCTGCCCGAGCAGCCGTTCACACTTGGATGTTTTTATTCATTTGCCGGATCGCTGCCTTTTCAAGCCTGGACACTTGCGCCTGGGAAATGCCGATTTCCTCGGCGACTTCCATTTGCGTCTTTCCTTGGAAAAACCGTTTGCGGATAATCATTTTCTCTCGCTCATTCAACCGCCGCAGCCCTTCTTTTAAAGCGATTTCTTCGATCCATTGGCTGTCGCGGTTGCGCTCGTCGCTAAGCTGGTCCATCACATAAATCGGATC
The DNA here is from genome assembly GCF_050994965.1 of Geobacillus lituanicus. Lineage (NCBI taxonomy): Bacteria > Bacillati > Bacillota > Bacilli > Caryophanales > Anoxybacillaceae > Geobacillus > Geobacillus lituanicus. The sequence goes on along the minus strand of NZ_CP194773.1, from coordinate 1,397,907 downwards.
GCCGCCGTCGTTGTATATCGGTTCAAATAAGGAAACAGGGTCTTGAATGGCATCAAGGGCAAACACCACTTCCTCGTGGGCGACGCCGAGTTCCCGCGCAATATCTTCCGTCGACGGCTCTTTCGCCGTCTCGCTCATGAGCCGTTCCCGCACTTGCAGCGCTTTGTAAGCGATGTCGCGCAGCGAGCGCGAGACGCGAATTGGATTGTTATCGCGCAAGTAACGGCGGATTTCGCCAATGATCATCGGCACCGCATAAGTGGAAAATTTCACATTTTGGTTAAGGTCAAAATTATCAATCGATTTCATGAGTCCGATGCAGCCAACTTGAAATAAATCATCAACAAACTCGCCGCGGTTGTTAAAGCGTTGAATGACGCTTAACACGAGGCGTAAGTTTCCGTTTACCAATTTTTCCCTTGCTTCCAAATCCCCTTCATGCATCCGGCGAAACAGCTCCCGCATTTCCTCGTTGTTGAGGACGGGAAGCTTTGAAGTGTCGACGCCGCAAATTTCGACTTTGTTCCTCGTCAAGTTGTTCCCTCCCATCAGGAGATGCTAAGTCGTCAGTTTTCAGTATCTCCCTGGGAGGGAAAAATATGCACAGCCTGTCCGAGCGAAAAAAAAGCGGCGGAGCGTCCACTCCCGCCGCTTGCTACATCATTTTGTTGAACTCTTTGCGCAACCGTTTAATGATCCGCTTCTCGAGCCGCGATATGTACGATTGCGAAATGCCGAGCAAGTCAGCGACATCTTTTTGCGTTTTTTCCTCCCCTCCTGACAAACCAAAGCGCAATTCCATAATCTGCTTTTCACGGTCGCTCAGCTGGTGCAAGGCGTTTAGCAGCAGCCGCCGGTCGACGTCCGCCTCCAAATCCTTTGTAATGACGTCGTCTTCCGTTCCCAGCACATCGGACAGCAGCAGCTCATTGCCGTCCCAATCGATATTGAGCGGTTCGTCAAACGACACTTCCGCCCGCACTTTATTGTTGCGGCGCAAATACATTAAAATTTCGTTTTCAATGCAGCGTGATGCATAAGTCGCCAGCTTGATTTTTTTCTCCGGGTTAAACGTATTGACCGCTTTGATTAAGCCGATCGTTCCGATGCTGATCAAATCTTCGATGTGAATGCCGGTGTTTTCAAACTTGCGCGCAATGTAGACGACAAGCCGCAAATTGCGTTCAATGAGCAGCGACCGCGCCGTCTCATCACCGGTGGCCAGCCGTTCGATCAACTGCTCTTCCTCTTCTTTCGTCAACGGCGGCGGAAGCGCCTCGCTGCCGCCGATATAGTAAATTTCGTCGGCCTTCAACCCAAGTTTGGCCAGCAGCTTATACAGCCAATACATGAACCGAAGTTTCCATCTTTTCATCAAAATCCCCCTTCTAAACGGATAAAACGCGAGTATGATATAGTAACGACCTATGAAGCGGTCAGCTTTCTTCCCGCCTGCACCATTTTCGGGTGGATGATGCAATCGTATTCTCCGTCGGCTGAAAGCGGGTCTGCACTTAAGGCCATAAGCCCATGTTTCACCTCAAGCCACTCGTTTTCGTATGACAGCGCGATGCGGTCTAGTTTTACCGCCATCATCATTTGCGGGCCGCTGCCCACTGCGCGGTATGGAATGAGACGAAGACGATGGGCCCACTGTTCGGGCGGGTCGTCAACCGTCATGGCTGCCATATAGGTCATCAGCTCTTCGGGCAGCACGTCCTTCGCTTTTTCCCGGTCCACGATCATCACCGGCGTTTTGGACACTGGGTCAAACAGCTGGTTGCCGCTGTCGATGAGCCCTCTTAGGGCAAGGGGCCGGCCTTCCCAAACCGCAATGACATCCACAATATGTTCGAAGCGCAATTTTTTCTCGCGAATCTGTTCCACACGGCGGCGGGAAAAAAGCCACAACACCGGAAACCCGACGAGGACAAACAGCCAGCTCACCGGGTCGCCCGCCCCGGGGGGATGCATCATCAATAATCCGTTCTGCACGGACAGTTGCTCGGCGAAAAAATAATGAACCGCCAGCATGCCGCCCCCGACAGCGAACGTGGCAAAGTAAAACGCCAGCATGTTCTCGATCATATAGCGCGGCCGCTTAAAGCCAAAAGCGGCGAGCACAATCAAGATCGAGGCGGCCATTTTGGCAAGCGGGTGCTGGGCGATGGCGGACAACGGGGTGAACAGCAGCACCACAAGCAGCGACCCGATCAACGCTCCGGCCAACAGCCGCCACCAGACGATCGGGCGCTTAAGCATGAGCGCTGTCAGCCAAAGAAGCATTGCATCAAAACAGACGTTCAAAAGCCAAATGACATCAAGATACACAACCAACCGGCAAGCCCCTCCCCCGCCCCATCGGCTTTTGTCTGAAACAAGTATATAGCATATCCCGTTGGAAAGTCTGTCAATCGGTGGTGGTGAAAAACAGAATGTTTTGTCAAAGCGAGGGGAAACGTGCGAACGAGGAAAACCGCCCTTTGAAGCGCGGGGCGAGGGCAAAAAAAGAAGGCATGAACACGGCTTGTTCATGCCCGATAGCTCCTCAACGGCGACGGTTGCGGTTACGCAAGAACGCCGGAATATCGAGCGGGTCTTCCGCCTGCCCGGACCGGAGCGCCGCATAATCTTGCGCCGGTTCTTCGCGCTTTTCCCGCTTCGGCGCCGGCGTCACTTTCGGCGCCGTCCCGATGCCGGCGCGCGGCGGCCGCGGCTGCGAAGCAACGTTTTCGTTAAACCCGGTCGCGATGACAGTGACGACAATTTCGTCTTTTAAGTCTTCGTTGATGACCGAGCCGAAAATCATGTTCACTTCTTGATCGGCCGCCGAAGCGACGATGTCGGCGGCCTCCTGCACTTCGTACAAACTTAAGTTCATGCCGCCGGTGATGTTCATGAGCACGCCTTGCGCCCCGTCGATCGACGTCTCCAACAGCGGGCTGGAAATGGCTTTTTTGGCTGCCTCCGCCGCTCGGTTTTCGCCGCTGGCAATCCCGATGCCCATCAGCGCCGAGCCTTTGTTGGACATGATCGTTTTCACATCGGCGAAGTCAAGGTTGATCAACCCCGGCACAGCGATCAAATCGGAAATGCCTTGCACCCCTTGACGCAGCACATTGTCCGCTTCGCGGAACGCCTCAAGCATCGGCGTATTTTTGTCAACAATCTCAAGCAACCGGTCGTTCGGAATGACGATGAGCGTATCGACCGCCTCTTTCATGGCGGCGATGCCGCTTGCGGCCTGCGTCGCCCGCTTCCGCCCTTCAAACGTAAACGGGCGCGTGACGACACCGACCGTGAGCGCTCCTAATTCGCGGGCGATTTGGGCGATGACGGGCGCCGCCCCAGTTCCCGTGCCGCCGCCCATGCCAGCGGTGACAAACACCATATCGGCGCCGCGAAGCGCTTCTTCAATTTGCTCTTTGCTCTCCTCAGCTGCTTTTTTTCCAACTTCTGGGTTCGCTCCCGCACCCAAGCCGCGTGTCAGCTTCGCCCCGATTTGCAGTTTCGTCGGCGCCTTCGACAAATTGAGCGCCTGTGCATCGGTATTGACGGCAATAAATTCAACGCCTTGCACTCCGTGTTCAATCATCCGATTGACGGCGTTGTTGCCGCCGCCCCCGACCCCAATCACCTTGATCGTTGCCAACTGATCGACTGTTGTCTCAAACTCCAACATGGCCAAATCCTCCTAAAATTTCAATCTCTATTCAAAGAAAGAACCGAAAAATTTCTTGACCTTCTTCCCGAAATGGTCTTCTTTCTTTTTCGGTTTCGATGGTTGTTTTGGCGCCGGGCGCTCGGCCGGCTCCGCCGCGGCCGCCGCCGGGACGGTTTTCCCTTGCAGCTGCGCCTGCCGGTAGGCGAACTTGAGCAGGCCGACGCCGATCGTGTATTGCGGGTCGCGCACGCCGATGTAATCCGGCATGGCAACACGGACGCTCGTCCCTAGGACGACGTGAGCCAACTCCAACACTCCCGGCATATTCGCCACGCCGCCGGTCAGCACATAGCCGCCCGGAAGGTCGCGAAAGCCAAGCCGGCGCACTTCATGTTGAACCATTTGCAAAATTTCCTCCATCCTCGCCTCAATAATATCGGCGATCTCAAGCTGGCTGAACTGCTGGTGTTGATCGCTGCCCATGACCGGCACGCTGAACACTTCTTCGTCCGAAGCGTAGTCGTAAAACGCATACCCGTGCTTCAATTTGATTTTTTCCGCATCCTCCGTTGTTGTCCGCAGCCCGATGGCCAAATCTTTTGTAATATGCTCCCCGCCGACCGGCAGTGAAGAGACAGCTTGCAACGCCCCTTGCTCAAAGACAGCGACCGTTGTCGAACCGCCGCCCAGATCGACGAGCGCGGCACCCAAGTGCCGCTCATCGTCGGATAATGCCAGTGAACCGGCCGCTAACGGCTGGAGGCAAATGTCGCTGATTTCCAAACCGGCGCGTTCCACACAGCGAAGGAGATTATGTAAAATCGTCTTCGCTCCGGTCACCATCGTCCCTTCCATCTCCAAGCGGACGCCGATCATGCCGCGTGGGTCGTGGATGCCGTCTAAGCCGTCGACGATAAACTGGCGCGGAACGACGCTGATAATTTCCCGGTCCGGCGGGATGGAAACGACTTGCGCCGCATCGATGACGCGGGCAATGTCTTCATCGCTGATTTCGCGGTTTTCGCTGGCAACCGCAACGATGCCATGGCAGTCATGCAGCTGAATATGGCTTCCCGCCACCCCGACAATCACGCGGCGGATCGAAAGGCCGACCATCCGTTCCGCTTGTTCGACCGCGCGCTTGATCGATTGCACCGTTTTATCTATATCAACAATCGCGCCTTTTTTGAGCCCTTCTGATTTCACATTGCCGATTCCGATAATGTTAATCGAGCTGCCCAACATTTCCCCGATGATGACTTTGACGCTCGATGTTCCGACATCCAGGCTAACGACGATCTCATTGCTGCTCATCTTTTGGCATCTGCCTACTAAAAACGCGCCGATGTCAGCCGGCGTTTCAGTAAGCAGCGACACCTCCTTTTTCGGCTGAAATTTCCCTGTCCATCTCTTCGTCTATATCCAGCTCGCGATTTTCGCAAGAACATCGCATTTTGTTTTACTCCATATAATTCAACACAGGAAGACACTTTCCTGTCTTCCGCTTAACTTTTTTCGCGATTTTCCCGCCGCTCCGCCCATTCGGCAAGCCAAAGGCGACGGATGATGGCAATGTTTTGAAACAGGCGGACGCCAAACGCGAAGACGGCCGCCAAATACAAGTCTACACCAAGATGCACCCCAAGAAAAGTCAAAGTTGTGGCAAGGATGATATTGAAAAAAAATCCGGTTATAAATACTGTTTCGTCGTACGTTCCTTGTAAATGGGCGCGCCATCCCCCTATTAATGTATCAAAGGCGGCCAAAATGGCAATCGACAAATAACTGGAATACTGATCGGGAACTTCCCAGCCGGCCAGGACGCCGACGGCAAACCCGAGCAACAATCCGAGAAGCGGAAGCCACATGCTATTTCTCCTCCTTGCCGGCGCTCGCCGTCTCCATGTATTTTACCTCCAGCCGCTCGGTTGACGGCGGAATGGCGATCATCGGTTTCGGCTTGGAAATCGAAAGCTCCAAGTTTTCGACGATGAAATCATCCCGAATCGGCGAAACCGTCAACCCGCTATACAGCTTGTCCGCATCGTCCGCGATCGCCTTCACCTCAACCGGCAGCTGAAGCGGCCGGCGATCGACTTTCGTCACCCCGTTGACATCGCGAATCGCCGTCCGGTTCGTCAGCCGCTCGCCGCTAATGGCGATTTCCTTTGCTCCATATTTGTTCAATTCATTTACCAACCGCTGCAGCAGCTCCGGCGACACCGTTTGGGCGACCGGACCGACGTAGCCGCCCGCCGCAAACGGCGCGATCGTCAGCACCACGCCGCGCCCTTTCACCTCGGTCAGTCCGGCTTCTTCCCTAAGCTCGGCGACCGTCTCCTCGAGCGCCGCCTCACCGTCTTCCTGCTCCTCGCGCCGGTAATGGCGCAATTTCGCCTCGTAGCGTTCCAGCTCCTCAAGCAGCTGCTGTTCAAGCTTCTGCTCCTTTGTCAAATCGGCGCGCAGTTCCCAAATGTCGCGCGTATCGCGCTCTTCCGAAGGCAGCGTCGTCCGCATCCCGACGGCCAGCATCAATCCGAACACGCCGGCAATCCCGGCAAAATACAGCTGTCTTTTTCGCTCCAATGCGCTTCACCGCTCCTTCCTGCCCATTTTACGGTCTGGGCGCGAATACCGGATCGAGCGTAATCGCCTCTTGTTTTTCCACTTTTACATCGATATGGTCTTGAACAAGCTCGTCGACGACGCCGCCTGGCAGGACGAGCGCAGACGACAGCACATCTGGGTCGCCGATCGCCGAAATGACAAACGGAGCGGCATGTTGCGTCCCGTCAACCTCAATGACCGGACCGTTGCACACAATGTAGGAGCGATGGGAAATGCGCTGCCCGTTAATGGCGACCGCTTCAGCGCCGGAAATAAGCAGCTCGTGAACGACTTTCCATACGTGCTGTTCGTGAACGATATAATCAGTAGCACTTGCTTCAGAGGGGATGTAAGAGGAGTCGGAAAGCGTGACTGCTACACCCTTTCCTTTCACCCTCGCCTTTCCAACATACATGCGCAGCTGTTCTGCTTCTTTCGCCAGCCCGGCTTCGTTCGTCTGCCGGTCGGCCAGTTTTTTTTCCCAAGCGGCCAGTTCGTCTTGCTTTTCGACAAGCTGTTGCTTTAACGACCGGTTTTCCTTTTGCAAAGCGATCAGCGCCGAGCGAAACTCGTATTCCCTTTTCCACTCGCTGTCGCTCCATTCGCGGCGGGATGGATCGTTTTTGGCATGTTGGTAGGAAAACCCGAGCATGGCGCCGAATAAAAAGCAAATAAAAGTAAGGAGGATGCGGCTATGGGCTTGTTGTCTCATCGTCGTCCTCCTTTTTCGGCGGCTCGTACGGGACAAAGTAGCTGCCGACTTCGAGGTGAATGACCCCTTTGACATTTCGGTCAAGCTCGGCGACAATCGCCGGATAATGCGACAGCTTGTCCGCAAAACGATGAATCGTCGCACTTACCTCATACCCGTCGTTCATGTAGACGATGACGCGGTCTTCATACTCGCTGTTCGGCTTGTAGTGAATTTCCGACATGGCGCCAAGCACCGGCGCCGGCAGTTCCGCCAGCTGTCCAGTCATCTCGGCGATGGCGTCGCCGTTTTTCCAACCGACGAGCACAGGCGCATCGCTCGGGGCTGTTTTCACCGCTTCTTGCTTTAACAGCCGTCCGTTCTCAAGCAGCGGGAAAAATGTTTGCCGGTCGTAGACATAAGCGACCCGCCGCCATTCGTGGACGCGGATGACAATCGTGTTCGGCAGCCTCTTTTCCACGGTTGCCTCTTTAATTTCCGGATGGCGGGCGATCCTCGTTGCCACACTTTGTTCGTTCACTTTCCAAAAGCTTGTCCGCTTCGTAATGCCGCTCAAGCTGATGATGCGCTCCGCCGGCAAATGGCGGTTTCCGCTCACCTCCACATGCCTGACGGCGCTTAACGGCGATTGGAAGTAAAGAACGCACAAAATAAACAGAAAAAAGAAGGACAAATACAAAATCAGCCGACGGTTCGCTTTTTGGCGGCGACGCTCTTTCAGTTTTGGGACGCGGTCTTCAAGAACAACAACCTTTCCCTTTTCCATTGCCTTCCCCGCTTTCCTGCCCGCGGGCAGCTCCATGGCTGCGCTCGAATAAAAACAAACGGCATCCGCTGCCGTTTTCTTGTTCTTTGCATTTGTTTTCATTATATCACAAATAGATCGCGAGAGAGACCGTTTTTTATAACATTTGCCGGCACTGTTCGACGGCAAGCCGCCCGAACAAACAAAAACAGCGGACGCCGCCGCCTGCCTAATAGCGGGCGTGTCTGCTAATATTGAGCAGCACGCCGATCGCCATCAGCATCAATGTCAACGACGATCCGCCGTAGCTCAAAAACGGGAGAGTAATGCCGGTGACGGGCATCAGCCCGGTGACAACGCCGATGTTGATCATCACTTGGATGGCAATCATCGAAATGATGCCAAGCGCCAAAAAGCTGCCGTACAAATCGGGGGCGCCAAGGGCGATGCGCACGCCGCGCCAAAGAAGAAGGCTGAATAAAAGAAGGACGAGCGATCCGCCAATAAAACCGAGCTCCTCGGCCAAAATGGCGAAAATAAAATCAGTTTGCGGCTCCGGCAAATAAAAAAACTTTTGCCGGCTTTGCCCGAGCCCCAGGCCAAACAGCCCGCCCGGACCGATGGCGTACAGCGACTGGATGATTTGAAATCCGCTCCCCAACGGGTCTTCCCACGGATTCAAAAACGATGTAATCCGCTTGATTCGATACGGCGCCGATAAAACGAGGGCGGCAAACCCGGCAAGCCCCAACACCCCAAGGCCCACAAAATGGCTGAGGCGGGCGCCGGCGACAAAAATCATCGCCACACATGTGCCGACCATCACGGTGCCCGTCCCTAAGTCCGGCTGCAGCATAATCATGCCGAACGCCGCAAACACGAGCGCCAGCGCCGGCAGCAATCCTTGTTTAAACGATGTAATCTTCTTTTGGTTTTCGGATAAATATTTGGCCAAAAACGCGATCATCGCCAGCTTCATAAATTCGGACGGCTGGATGGAAAACGCCCCGACGCCGATCCAGCTGCGCGACCCATTGCGCACCATGCCGACGCCCGGGATCAACACGAGTACAAGCAGCCCGAAACAAACGATGAGCAACACTTTCGACCAGTCGCGCCACGTCCAATAATCGATGTTCATCACAAAAAACATGGCGATAATGCCGACGATGGCAAACAACAGCTGGCGCTTGGCAAAGAAAAACGAATCGTGAAACTTGTATTCCGCCCAAATGGCGCTCGCGCTGTACACCATAATAAGCCCGATGGCCAAGAGCGAAAACGTTAAAAGAATCAACAAAAAATCCGGCGCAGACCTTTTCCGCGGCAATGCCCAACACCTCTATTTTGTAAACTAGAAGGAAAGGGCTGTCCCTTTCCCTCTATTTCAACTTATGCACGGCGTCGATAAAAATGTCCCCTCTCTCCTCGAAAGTTTTGTATTGATCCCAGCTGGCGCAGGCCGGAGAGAGCAAAATAACATCGCCCGGCTCGGAAAGCCGGAAGGCAACCGGGACAGCTTTTTCCACATTATCGACATATTCGATCGTTTCTATTCCCGCCTCCCGGGCGATGCGCCCGATTTTCTCCGCCGTTTGCCCGAACAATACCGCCGCTTTCACCTGCCGCAAGTACGGAAGAAGCTCGTCAAACTCATTGCCGCGGTCAAGCCCGCCGGCCAACAAAATCACCGGTTCGCCGGCGAACGCCGAAAGCGCCTTTTGCGTCGCCAAAATGTTCGTCGCCTTCGAGTCGTTGTAAAACCGCCGGCCGTCGACTTCGGCTACATATTGAAGCCGATGTTTTACGCCGGCAAACGTCATCAACACTTGAACGATCGCCTCGTTGCTGGCGCCGGCCAGCTTGGCAGCCGCCACCGCCGCCAAAATGTTTTCGACGTTGTGCTGGCCGGGGAGGACAATGTCTGCTGTCTTGATGATCGGCTCTCCGTTCCAGCAAACGGCGCCATTGTCGACGTACGCCCCTTCACCGAGCGGCTTCGTCGCCGAAAACAGCACCTTTTGCGATCGAATCGAGGCGGCGATGTCCATCACGGTCTGGTCATCCGCGTTGACGACCGCATAATCTTGTTCTGTTTGGTTGCGGAAAATATTCGCCTTCGCCGCCGCGTATGCTTCTCTTGTGCCATGGTAGTCCAAATGGGCATCAAAAATGTTAAGCAAGACGGCGATCGTAGGACGGAATTGATCAATGCCGGCAAGCTGGAACGAAGACAGTTCGGTGACGAGCCATTGGCCCGGCTTCGCTTCCTTGGCCACCTCGCAGGCGACTAAGCCGATATTGCCGGCAAGCAACGGGTCTTGGCCATCCGCCTTTAACATTTCATAAATCAATGTCGTTGTCGTCGTTTTCCCGTTCGATCCGGTAATGCCGATAAACGGCGCTTCGGAAATGTGATAAGCCAGCTCCACCTCGGTCACGACCGGAAGCCCTTTTTCAAGCGCTTTTTTCACTAACGGATTCGTATACGGGATGCCCGGATTTTTCACGACGAGGTCAAACGGCTCATCGAGCAGTTCGAGCGGATGGCCGCCGCAAACGACGCGGACGCCGAGCTCTTCAAGCTGCTTCGCCTCCGCGTTTTCCGCCAACGGTTTTTGATCGTTGGCGACGACTTCCGCCCCTAATTCAACGAGCAGGCGGGCCGCTGCCGCCCCGCTTTTCGCCAATCCAATCACAAGCACACGACGATGTTGATAGAAAAGAGTCGGTTTCAATTACATCCACACCTCGATATAAATTCCTAGCATGGCAAACAACAGGCCGACGGCCCAAAACGTCACGACAACGCGCCATTCCGACCAACCGACGAGCTCATAATGATGATGGAGCGGGCTCATGCGGAAAACACGCCTGCCGGTCGTTTTGAACGAGGCGACTTGAATGATGACAGACAGCGTTTCAATGACAAAGACGCCGCCAATAATGATCAGCAGCAGCTCGAGTTTCGTTAAGACAGCGACCGCAGCGATCGCCCCGCCAAGCGCGAGCGATCCGGTATCCCCCATAAATACTTTTGCCGGATGGGCATTAAACACTAAAAAGCCGAGCACAGCGCCGACAACGGCGACGCAAAACACCGCCACATCGTACTGACCTTGATTCCAAGCCAACACGGCATACGCGCCAAAGGCGATCGCCGCCGTGCCGGCCAAAAGCCCATCGAGCCCGTCGGTCAAGTTGACAGCGTTGGAGCCGCCGACAAGCATGAGCAAAAGCAGCACCCCATAAGCCCAGCCAAGGTCAAACGACCAGCCGGTCCCGGGGATATGTACTTCCGTCGAAAAGCCGCTTTGCCGGTAGACAAAAAAGAAAACAACGGCAATGATGAGCTGGCCGATAAATTTTTGCCGGCTCGTCAACCCCAGGTTCCGCTTCATCACCACTTTGATCATATCGTCCAAAAAGCCGAGCACCCCGTAGCCAACCGTAACAAGCAGCAATAAATATGTTTCCACCGACAGGACGGCCAATCTCGATGTCATCCATAACGTTGTCGCCACGATCGAAAGCAAAATCATAATGCCGCCCATTGTCGGGGTGCCCGATTTTTTTTGATGCGACTTCGGCCCTTCCTCGCGAATGCTTTGCCCAAATTTTAACCGCCGCAAAAACGGGATGAACAGCGGCGACAAAATGACGGTGACCAAAAAGGAAACAGCCATCGCAATGACAATTATTTGTTCTGGCATGAATCGTCACATCCTTTTGCCTGCCGCGCGTCCAGCCACCGTTTCTGCAACTCGGCGAGCCGGAGGGGGATTGCTTCATCAGCCGGGACATACTCCCCGCCTTCTTCCGGGAACGAAAACGAAAATTCCGTTCCCCGGCCGCCTTCCCGCAAATACCGCTCAAGCAGCGCGGCGGCCGCCGCAAGCGGCGACGGGACGAAAAAGAGCGGAAACTGATTAGGAATGTAGCGCGGCAACGGCTCTCCGATCGGCCAAAACGAAGCGATCGCCCCGTGCTCGATGGCCGTTTTCAGCGTTTCCGCCGCATCTTCAAGCGGCACGAACAGCCCTTTTTTCACCTGTTTGGCCGGATTGACAAACACCGCGTGAAAACGAATCGTTTCGTCCACAATGCCGCGCGCTTCGTTCGCAATTTTCTGCACCATTCCGTACGTAACCATCGTCATGTTCTCTCCCTCACCGCCGCTCGGGCGACAGCGCGATCGTCAAACTCAATCACATTGCCGCCGATGATTTGGTACGTTTCATGCCCCTTACCGGCAATCAACACAACATCTCCTTCTTGCGCTTGCCGGATGGCGTAGCGGATCGCCTCTTCCCGGTCAGGAATCGTCACGTACCTTCCATCTTGATCACTTACCCCCGCTTCCATATCCCGCAAAATTTGCTGCGGGTCTTCCGAGCGCGGATTGTCGGAGGTGAACACGGCGACATCCGCGTGGCGCACCGCCACCTGCGCCATAAGCGGCCGCTTCGTCCGGTCGCGGTCGCCGCCGCAGCCAATGACGACATAGACGTTCCGCTTCGCAAATTGGCGCACCGTTTTCAGCGCGTTTTCCAAACTGTCCGGCGTATGGGCATAATCTACAATGATAGTAAAATTTTGCCCTTCATCGACCGTTTCAAACCGCCCGGACACCGGCTCGACATCCCTTAAAGCCGCCGCAATCGTTTCAAGCGAAAACCCGGAGGCAAGGCAGGCAGCGGCCGCCGCAAGCATGTTATAGACGTTGAACAAGCCGACGAGCTTCGTTTCCACCACTGCCGATCCGTGCGGCGTGCACAGCCGAAAGGCCATGCCGGACGGGGTCATGGCAATCTCTTCCGCCATCACATCGCTCTTCGTGCGAATACCGTAAGTGATGATTGGTGCTGCTGTCATATGTTTATAATATTGCGAAACAGGATCATCATGATTCAAAACGGCAAATTTCGGCCGCCGCTCGTCGTAGCGGTTGCCGAGCTGGGCAAACAACAGCCCTTTGGCGTTCCGATACTCGTCCATCGTTCCGTGATAGTCAAGATGATCTTGCGTCAAGTTCGTAAACACGGCCACATCGTAATCGCAGCCATGCACCCGTCCTTGGTGAAGGGCATGCGACGACACTTCCATGGCCGCAAACTCCACGCCCTCGTCGATCATCTGTTTAAACGTGCGTTGCAAGACGAGCGACTCCGGCGTCGTATTCGCCGCCGGGTAAGAACGGGCGCCGATTTTGATCCCGACCGTGCCGATCAGCCCCGTTTTTTTGCCGGCCTTTCTCGCGATCTGGTCAATGATATGAGTCGTCGTCGTTTTTCCGTTTGTGCCCGTCACGCCAATTAAATGAAGTCGATGGGTCGGGTGCCCGTAAAACGCATCAGCCAAAATCGCCATCGCCCGCCGGCTGTCCGGCACAAGGACAAGCGGCGCGTCCACCGCGAGCGGACGCTCAGCCACGACCGCCGCTGCTCCGCGCGCCACCGCTTGTTCCGCAAAGTCATGCCCGTCCACCGTAAATCCTTTAAGGCAAAAAAACAGCGAACCGGGCGTGACATGGCGCGAATCCATTTCGAGCGCGACAATATCCGGATTGCCCCCGCGATGCACCCAAAAACCGGGCAAGCGCGACAGCAACGTTTGCAATTTCATCCTTAGTCATCCCTTTCGCTTATAAATAGCTCGCCCTATGAGCGGACAGCGGAAAAAGGGGCGCAACCAACCCGATGAGTCATCGCATCGGCCGCCCCTTGCAAGATCGTTTACCGCTCCTCTGCCGCTTCGCGTTTCGCCAAATAAATGCGAATCGTCGAGCCTTCTTTTACTTTCACCCCGGGCTCCGGCGATTGTTCGACAATGACATCGCCCTCGCCACTAACATCTAATTTTAAGTCAAAAAACTGTTCTTGCAAATCTTTTTTTGTCAGTCCGATCAAATTCGGCACCTCAATGACTCTCGGCTCATCCCAGCCCCGTTCCTTCTCAAGTTGGTCTTTGCGCGGCTTCACGCCCATCACCCGCAGGCTGTCTTCTATGACCTTGCCAACGATCGGCGCCGCAACCGTGCCGCCGAATTGGACCGTGCCTTTCGGATTGTCAACAGCGACGTACACGACGAGCTGCGGGTCGTCCGCCGGCGCAAAACCGATGAACGACACGATATGGTTGTTTTGCAAATAGCGGCCGCCTTGCGCTTTTTGCGCCGTTCCGGTTTTCCCGCCGACGCGGTAGCCTTCGACATACGCCTTTTTCCCTGTGCCTTGGGCGACAACGCTCTCAAGCGCATAGCGGACTTGTTTCGACGTTTCCTCGGAAATGACGCGCCGTTTCGCCTTTGGTGTATTGCGGCGTACGACTTCCCCTGTTTCCGGGTCGATCCATTCTTTGGCGATGTACGGGGTGTATAGAGTGCCGCCGTTGATCGCGGCCGATACGGCGGCGACTTGCTGGATCGGCGTCACCGACACCCCTTGGCCGAACGCGGTCGTCGCCAATTCGACCGGCCCGACCCGCTTTAAGTCAAACAAAATGCCAGTCCCTTCCCCTTGCAGGTCAATGCCGGTTTTCTCACCGAAGCCAAACTGCTTAATATAACGAAACAGCGTTTCCTTTCCGAGCCGCTCCCCCAAAGCGACAAATCCCGGGTTGCACGAGTTTTGTACGACTTCCAAAAACGTTTGCTCCCCATGGCCGCCCTTTTTCCAGCAGCGGAGCGTAGCGCCGGCCACTTTAGCGTAGCCCGGATCAAAGAAGTGATCTTTAAGGAGGTTGACTTTATGCTCCTCAAGCGCTGCAGCCAACGTAATGATTTTAAACGTCGACCCCGGTTCATACGTGCTCCAAATCGGCAAATTGCGGTTGTAAATTTCCGGAGGGACGCTGCGGTAATCGGCCGGGTCAAACGTCGGCCGGCTCGCCATCGCCAAAATTTCCCCCGTATTCGGGTTCATGGCAATGGCGATGATGCCGTCTGGATTGTATTTCGCCTCAGCAATATCGAGCTCCCGCTCTATGATCGTCTGAATGCGTGAGTCAATCGTGAGCACCAAGTTCAAGCCGTCGGTCGGCGGCGTATAGTCATCCGCCATATCGGGCATGCGCCGCCCTTTTGCATCGGAGTAAAACTGCACCGAACCGCGTTCTCCGCTCAGTTCTTTGTCATAATACAGTTCAAGCCCTGTGAGCCCTTGGTTGTCAATGCCAGTAAAACCAAGCACATGCGATAAGTAGCTGCCAAACGGATAGTAGCGCTTCGTGTCTTCAGCAATGTACACCCCGTCCAAATCGAGCGCGCGCACGTCCGCCGCTTTCTCGTCGGAAATTTTCCGCCCTTCTTTCAAGCGGACGATCGAGGTGTTTTTTGTCATTTGTTTATAAACGGATTCGACCGAAGCGCCCAAAACCGCCGCCAGCTTTTCTGCCGCTTCCGCCGGATTTTTCACTTGCCGCGGGATGACATACACCGTCGGCGCGCTCATATTCGTCGCCAGCGGGACGCCGTTGCGGTCCAAAATTTCGCCGCGCTTCGGCTCAAATGGGATGTTCCGACCCCACAGCCCTTTCGCCCGTTCCGCTAATAGATCGCCGAGCCAAAATTGGACATAGCCGAGACGGAGATCGATAATGGCAAAAACCAAAACGCCGATCAAAAAGACGATCGTCAACCGTTTGCGCACGGTCACGTACGATACGCGCATATGGCGGAACCTCCTTCATGATGGGCTCGTTCCACTATATGCTTGTACGCCCCGTTATAGAACGGCAAAAAATCACTCGTGAGGCCCGGCCTCTTTCCGTTCAGCCGCCTCTTGTTCTTTCTTTGCCGCCGTTTCTTCCCACTGGCGCGGCGGAGCCAGTTCGAGGATCAAATAATCCCCTTGCCGCACTCGCGCTCCCGGGCGGATGTTTTGGCTGACGACATAGCCGGTTCCTTTCGTGCTTGGCCGCAGACCGAGTATATGAGCCACTTTCATGGCGTCCCGCAGCGAAAACCCGCGCAAGTCCGGCATCGTCGCCGCTCCATCCGTTTTCAACACGACCCGCTCGCCGGGAAGAAGACGATCTCCGCCACGCGGAAGCTGCCGCTCAACGTACCGGCCGGTGCCGATGACGACCGGCACATAGCCGTTTTTCTTCAACTGCTCCGCCGCCGTGACGGCCGCCTCGCCGACCAGCGAATCGAGCGCGCGTTGCGCCGCTAGTTTCGTTTCCACCGATTTTTCTTTGCTCGGTTCAATATGCAAATATTGCAGGCTGCTTTTCATCACCGTTGTAAAAATTTGCGAAACAGGCGCCGCTCCGGTTTCCGTCACATCCAACCGCGGCTGCTGAACAGCTACATACATGAGAAGGCGCGGATCATCCGCCGGCGCCATGCCTAAAAACGAGAAAATATAATTTTCCCGTCCGGTCAAATAGCCGCCGGAAGCGGATGGAATTTGCGCCGTCCCCGTTTTGCCGGCGACGCGGTAGCCGTCAATTTGGTACGGGCGGCCGGTGCCGTGCTCTGAGGTGACAACCGTTTCCAAAATTCCCCTCACCTTCCGCGCCGTTTCAGCCGTAATCGGTTCACCGACGACAGTCGGCTCGTGGTCGAGAACGACTTTGCCGCTGTCTGGATCGACCACCTTTTCAATGACGTACGGCTTCATCATTTTTCCGTCGTTGGCGATCGCTGTCGCCGCCTGGATTTGCTGAATCGGGGTCACTGACGTCCCTTGCCCGAACCCGGTCGTAATCCGTTCGATCGGATAACGGTAACGAATTTGTCCTGTCGCCTCATTCGGCAAATCAATGCCCGTTTTCTGATCGAAATGGAAACGATGCAAATACTGCAAAAACCGGTCTTCCCCGAGCTTTTCTTTCACCAAAATGGAAAAAGCGACGTTCGAAGAGCGCTGCACCCCTTCATTGAACGTAATCGTCCCCCAACCGACATCGTTATGGTCGCGGATGGTGTTCGGCCCGACTTTGTATGAGCCGGAACGGTACGTTTCATTGCCGTTGTACACTCCTTCATTAATGGCGGCAGCAAGCGTAAACACCTTCATCGTCGACCCCGGCTCATACGGGTAGGAAATAGCGTCATTTAAAAAGTTCGCAATATCGCGTTTGTTCGGGTCAAAACTCGGGCGAGTCGCCATCGCTAAAATTTTTCCTGTTTTCGGATCAGCCACGATGGCGATGATCTTTTTCGGCTTGTACTGCTTTTCTACGCCGTTCATGGCGTCTTCCAAAAACGTCTGGATTTTCGCGTCAATCGTTAAATACACGTTCGCGCCGTTGTCCGGCTTTGCAATCGTGCGCTCTCTCGCCTCCGGCAGACGGAACCCCTTCACATCGCTGGCAAACGACACATAGCCGTCTTTGTCGCGCAAATAACGGTCAAACGATTTTTCTACTCCCATTTTGCCGACCGTTTCGTTTTTCGCATTTTTTTGCGCGTAGCCGATGACGTGCGAGGCGAACACGCCATTCGGGTAAAACCGGGCAGTGTCGCGGGTAAAGATGATGCCCGGCAAATGGAGCGCTTCAATTTTCCGCTTCAGCTCGAAGCTGATATTGCGGCCATAGGAGCCGAACTCGACTTGTTTCGCCTTTTTGGTCAAAATGCGCTCCATTTGCTCGACGTCCATGCCAAGCAGCGGAGCGAGCTTTTCCGCTGTTTCCTCTGGATCGGCGACACGGCGCGGATCATCCGGGTCCACAATCGCGGCGACTGTATACGACGGCACGTCTTGGGCTAAAATGGCGCCGTTGCGGTCAAAAATCGTCCCGCGTTTCGCTTCAATCGTGCGCGTCTGCTTATGCTGCTGCTGCGCGATCTCTGCCAGCGCTTCGCCTTCCGCTTTTCCCGTCCACTGCACTTGCACAAAGCGGGCAAACAAAAGAAAAAAGGCAAAGCTGAACACGCAAAACAAAATAAACGCCCCGCGATGGGTGTTGCGATGCTTTTTTGCCTCCATCGCCCATCAGTCCTGTACGACTTTGACGTGGTTTTCGTTGAGCGACAAACCGAGCTCTTTCGCCTTTTGCAAAATGCGCTCGTACGCGCTCAGCCGCTGCACTTCGACGTACAAGTCATTATTTTCTTTCTTTTGTTCATCAATGGCCGATTCCAACTTTTGGACATCTTTATTAAGCTCATAAATTTGCACTTGGGTTGAGACGGTATGGACCGCCGCGTAAAAGACAAACAGCAAAAACGAAACGATCAACAGCTTCTCAGCCAGCGTCAGCCGAAGGCGCCGTTTTCGCTGCGGCTTCTGGCTCGGCGGCGCGGCCGGATGCTTTTGTTCGCGTGCTACTTTGACTGCCAAATGGTTCACAGCGTTTCCCTCCTGTTTCTCCTCACCTATTTTCTCAGCCGCGCGGCAGTTTTTCAGCAATGCGGAGTTTGGCTGAACGGGCGCGGCGGTTCCGTTCCACCTCTTCAGCAGAAGGAACGACCGGTTTTTTTGTAATAATTTTCAACACAGGGCGGTAGTCATTGGGGGGAACTGGAAGCCCTGGAGGCAATGGCGGGTTCTCGCTTGCTTTTTTAAACGTCTCCTTGCAAATGCGGTCTTCGAGCGAATGAAACGTAATGACGCTCACCCGTCCTCCCGGCGCCAACAAGTCAATCGCCTGCTCAAGCGCTTCGCGAAACGCCTCGAGCTCATCGTTGACTGCGATGCGGAGCGCCTGGAAAATGCGTTTGGCCGGATGTCCGCCGCTGCGGCGCGCCGGCGCTGGAATCGCCTCCTTAATGACCTCAACGAGCTCCCCGGTCGTTTCAATCGGCTTCTCGCGCCGCACCTCCTCGATTTTGCGCGCCACTTGCTTTGAAAATTTTTCTTCGCCGTACCGGAAAAAAATGCGCACAAGCTCCTCATATGGCCAACGGTTGACGATCTCCGCCGCCGTCAGCTGCTGCTTGCGGTCCATCCTCATGTCAAGCGGCGCGTCGTGCTGGTAGCTGAAGCCGCGCTCCGGCTCATCGAGCTGCGGCGATGAAACGCCCAAATCAAACAGCACGCCATCGACGGCAGCGACGCCGCGGGCGGAAAGCTCCTCTTGCAAAAACCGGAAGTTGCGGTGCACAAACTGCACTTGCTGGCCATAACGGGCGAGCCGTTCACGCGCATACGAAATGGCGGTTTCGTCTTGATCAAAGGCAAACAGCTTTCCGCGCTTTGAGAGGCGGGAAAGCAAATAGTCGCTATGGCCGCCGCCGCCCAACGTACAATCGACATAGACGCCGTCCGGGCGGATGTTCAGTCCGTCAACCGCTTCTTTTAACAGCACCGTTGTATGTTCAAACACATGTCCACCACCTTTGCTGCTTCCAAACGCTGCTTCCTTATTATATCGCAAAGACGGACAAAATTTTAGCTTTTTTTGTAAAAAAACGTCCCTTTTTGTTTATTTTTGTCGGACATCCCCAGATGGAGCCATTAGTTCCAACCTCCTTTTACTTTTATTTCCAAACCTGTGGCGATTGTTTTGTTACTATTTCATTCCACACAAAAAAAATCCTGCTCGAAACAGGATTTTTCTTTTCGACTTTTTCTTTGAAAAAGCTTTATATATATACAATTTTATGCATTCCGTTTCCAGGGGCGTCGATCAGCGAAAGTTTTTTTACAAAATCAAATCCGTAACGATTCACGTAGTAAAACACGTTCCAAACCCGTTCCTGAGGCGCTCCGTTCGGCCGCAGCGCCGTTTCGACGCGCCAAAACTTGCGCCATGTCGTCTCATGTTTGCGCAAAAGCGCCCGCTCCAACGTTTGCTGAAGAAACTCGATTTGTGACTGAATGATGGCGGCATTTTTCGCCACCAATCCTTCCAATCCGCGGTCAATCTCCATGCCAAGCGCGCGCAACGGCTGATGCGCCGCCTCGATGTCGGCTTTCGCTTTCGCAAACGCCTTGGCAAGCGGAACTTCAGCCGTCTCCTTCCGCCATCGCTCCTTGGCCGCTTCGAGCCGCCCGGCCAATACGTCGGCGGCTTCGAGACCGAGATCAGCGAGATCGGTTTGCAGCGAACGGCCGACGATCGTCGCCTGCAGGCGCGGCGCCACCGGCGGCATTTCGAATCCGAACAGCGAAAACGCCTCCTTCAACTCCGCCCAATAGGCGATTTCTCCCGGGCCGGCGACAAAAGCGAGCGTCGGCAGCAAATACTCTTGCATAAGCGGACGAGTGACAACATTGTTGCTTAAACAGTGCGGCTTCGTCTCGGCAAGCTCAAGCAGCTGCTGTTTCGCAAAGACGATATGCCCGGCCTTGTCGCGGAACGCGCCGCGCTCTTCGTCATAGTGCAAAAGCAGGCGCTCATGGCCGTTGTAATAAAACAAGTTGGCCGCGTTGGGCGCTATCTCAATGAGCGGCGCATACCCGAGCGCGCGCAGCGCCTCTTGCTGCGCCAACACGGCCGATGTCACGCTGCGATGGCGGTCAATGAGCGCGGCGAAAAAACGGCGCTCAAGAAGGCGCACCGCCGCATCGCCGGCATTCAAGACAACCAATCCGTCAGCAGCAAACAGGCGCAAGACAATCGCCGCAAAAAAGTCGACAAACGTGCGCGCCTCATCCAAACATGTCTTGAGAAAGGAAAGCAGTTCGTTCGTCGCGTCCGTCTCCCCGTACGTTTTCACGACACGTTCGATCCACGCGCCGGCAAGCTCATGATCAAGCGGGACGTCGGCTGCCATCCGCCTTTCCTTCCGCTTGTGCGGATATAGCGCTTTCCTCACTTCGCCGCCCTCTACCACATACACATGGTCGATTTCCGCGATGTCATGATCCTCGCCGGCGATCCAAAACAGCGGCACGACCGGCACGCCAAGCTTCCGTTCCTGTTCTTTGGCGAGCTGGATGATGGTGATGATTTTATAGATCGTATAAAGCGGACCGGTCAACAGCCCGGCTTGCTGTCCGCCGACAACAACGACGCTGTTCTCCTGCCGCAGCTTGTCGATATTGTGCATCGTCGCCCTGCTTGCCGAGAACCGACGGTGATAGGCGTCTAAATAATCGGCAATCCCGCTCCGGTCGTATGTCCGTTTTTGCAAATGAGACAACCGGCGGCGAAACGCCTGATCATCAGCCCAAACGTAGTCAAACCCTTTCTCAGCCGGAAACGCGCCGGTTATGTAATCGGCCGCCAGCTTTGTCGCCGCCGGCAGCGGAATTTCGTGAACCTCCATGGCGAAAACTCCCTTTCTTATGTATTCTTTCATGAGTATAGCACGTTCGGCGCCAAGAGGAAAAAACGATTGCTCAAAGGACGGCAGCGATGCGCGCCATCATGCCATAGACGAGCAGGCCGGCGTAAAGGGACGCAAAAATGAGAAAACTGGCCCGCCAAAATAGACGAAACACCGCCGCCAGGTGAAAATCCGCCTTTTTCCGCCAGTAGCCGAGTGCGATGGCGGCGTGCAATCCGAGCAAAAAGAGAAGAAGATGGACAAAATATGACTTTCCGAACAGCACGGCAAGCAAAAAATAGACGGCGGCGATGAAAAACGCGGTCGCCGCGTTGACCGCCGCGTAAAACGCCGCCCGTTTCCGCCCGCCAAACAGGCGCATGGCCGCATAGACGAGCCAAAACAGCAGCAGCGGCAGTGTGACGAATGTCGCCAACACCGGCGCGAGCCAGTCACCCATCGCGGCTCCCCCCTTCCTTCCCTTTCAGCGCGCAATACACAAAGCGGACGAGCGGCAACGCAACGCCGCGCGCTTCCCCTTGCTTCAGCACATAGCCTAAAATGGCGTCAATTTCCGTCCGACGCCCGTTGGCCACATCCATATACATCGACGAATAATTGTCCGCCGTGTTCCGGCATATATGAACGATCCGCTCCCACGCCCGTCCGGCGTCACGAAGCGGCAACACCCGCCGCACTTCATCAAACAGCTGCGCCATCATGTCCCGATACGGCGCCACCTCAAGAAGCTCGCCGTTTTTCACTTGCAACAGCGCCGTCAACGGGTTGATGACCGCATTGACGACAAGTTTGTCGACAAGAATGCGCTCCCAATCGTCCGCCCATTCAATGGGAAACTCTCGATCTCCAGCCAGCCCGGCGGCCGCAGCAGGCGACCCATAGAAGGGGGCGAGCGTCAGTTTGCCGGCGCCTGTGTGCGCAACCGTCCGATCGTCAAGCTTGAACGCGCCATGCTCCACAACACCGACGACGATGTTTTTGTCAGCAAAAACAGACAGCTGTTCGAGATGGCTCATCCCGTTTTGCAAAAAAACAATCGTGCCGACGCGGCGGAACGAATCACGCCGGGAGCAGACATCCGCCACATCATATTGTTTAACCGTCACAAACACAAGCGGCTCAACGAGTTCCGCCCCGGCAAACGGCCTTGCTTGAACGGCAGTCTCCGTTGTTTTTCCTTCTTTTTTCAGGGCGACGCCGCATTCAGCAAGCTGCCTCGCCTGAGACAAGCGCCTTGTATACACCGTGACCTTATGGCGCCGCCCGAGATAAGCGGCAAGAAGCAGGCCGACCGCCCCGCCGCCGACAATGCCAATGTTCACATGTCTCCCCCGCTTTCCCGCCAAATTGCGTTAGCCTTATTTTAGCAAATGTCCCCGTCAT
Source organism: Geobacillus lituanicus (assembly GCF_050994965.1). Taxonomy (NCBI): domain Bacteria; kingdom Bacillati; phylum Bacillota; class Bacilli; order Caryophanales; family Anoxybacillaceae; genus Geobacillus; species Geobacillus lituanicus. The sequence continues at coordinate 1,375,610 of NZ_CP194773.1, read as the reverse complement.
CCGTTAAGAAAAAAAAGCCGGCCCAAAGGCCAGCTTTTATCCTTCCCCGACGCCCTCAGCCGCCGGCTCCGTTTGTTTTTCGGCGCCCGCCACCATTTTCCGCGCCCGCTCCATAATGGCGAGCAACGTTTTATACTCCTCTTGGACGGCCGCCAGCTGCTTTTGCAACGCTTCCTTTTCCATTTGCAGCTTTGTCACCATTTGTTGCAGCTGCTCCATATCGTTTTTTAACGCCCGATTTTCATCCGCTGTCCGCCGGGCGTCGCGCGCTTTTTGCCCTTCCGCTTGCAAAAAAGCGAGCACTTCCGTCCATGACAGTTTGCTCTCTGCTGCCGCTTCCATCTCCGTTTGTCCCCCGCCTTCTTTTACCGATGCCGCCTCTTTTTTTCGCGTTTTCCGTTCTTGCTTTGCCTGTTCAATTTCCTCTTTATACTGCTTGCGAACGTACGAATTCCAGCGGAACCCGCACGCTGCCGCTGTCCGCGACAAGCGCCGCCCCACCTCAGCAAACGCTTCTAGCTGGGTGCCGCCCTCGCGAATATATTGAAGCACAACGTTGGCCAACAGTTCATCTTCCTCTTTCGTCCAAGCGTCCTGGCGTACTCCAGTCATCTCCCTTCCCTCCTCATCGCCGCTTTGTCATTATATGTATGCGGCTAATAGAAACAGTAGAAGGAAAAAATTACTGCTTGCGAAAAAAAGGACGCAACGCCTGTTCATGTTCAACCGACCCCCATAGTGCGGCGCAGCGGTCGATTTCAGCGAAAAATTGCTCACGAAACCAAGCTGTTCGCCATTTTTCGCCCGCTGCCGCCTTATAGGCTTCTAAAACAGCGAGCGACCGCGCGGCATAAAGGGCGAGCCGCGCCTGCCATTGCTCGCGCCAGTGGTCAGCCGCCAAGACCGCATCAGCCCACCCGCACGCTTCCATATCTTCCGCTGTCATCGGTTCAGCGCGCAGCAATAGATCGAGGGCCCGCGCGTACGGCAGTTTGCCGAACAGCATCGAGGCGCCGCCCCAGCCGGTTGTGATGCCGAGCCGCCCTTGAATGAACCCGATTCGGCTTCCTTCTTTGACAAAACGGAAATCGCAGGCCGTCGCCAGCTCGCAGCCCCCTCCCATCGCGGCGCCATTGACGAGCGCGGCCGTCGGTTTCGGAAACGTCAGCAGCCGGTAGAGCACCTCCCCCATGCGCGTCAGCATCTGTTTCGCCTCAGCGCCGCGCAAAGGCCCGAACTCGTGTAAATCGCCGCCCGAGCAAAAAGCCTCATCGCCAGCGCCCGTGATGGCAAATATTTTGACCCGCTCATCCGCTTCTGCCTCGCTCAGCGCTCCCTCAAGCGCCTCCATCACTGCAAAATTGACTGCATTCCGTTTTTCGGGACGGCAAATCGTAAACAAGGCGACGCCGTCACGCTGCTCCATCATCGCTTCCATCAGCACTCCTCCTTTATTTTATGACAATTGGTCATCGTCCCCCCTTTTTCCTGCCAGCAGCGAAAAAAACAAACGCGTGGACGTACGTTGTCGATTGTTCACTGCCAATAAAAAAGGCTGCCCGCTTTTCGGACAGCCTGTCGCTTGATGTCGGCCATTATTTGTTGACGACATCTCTTCCTTTGTACGTACCGCATGCTTTGCAGACGCGGTGCGCCAATTTCCATTCGCCGCAGTTCGGGCATTGCACCATGCCCGGCACTTGCAGTTTAAAGTGTGTACGGCGCAGTCGTTTTCTCGTTTTCGATGTTCTTCTAAAAGGTACTGCCATCGTTTTCCACCTCCTTGTCCGGCACATTCAGCGTATCGCTGCCGACGGGCAGCCGCTTGTTCAAGGCAGTCCGCCGGCAGGCAAGGCAGCTGCCGGACGGTGCGCGTTCTGGTCGGCGCCATCGGCCGGCAACGCCGGTCAGCCATCAGTTTCTTTCGTTCCATCAAAAAACTTAGCCAATCCTGCCAGACGAGGGTCGACCTTGTTCGCCGCCCGCTCTTCCAGCGTTTTTTCCCATTGTTCTTCCGTGAGAACGTCCCATCCTTCCCCGTGTTGCGGCGCCCCGTCAGCCCCCGGGTTGTCGGCGATGAGCTGCAACGGGATTTCAAGCAGGATGAGCTCGCGAATAATTGGGTTTAAATCAACCGTGTTTCCAGTTACGATATGGGTGTCTTCATCCGTTTCAGCGACGTCGCCGCCATCAACAAAAAACGTTTCCGTCGTCTTGATGGAAAACGGGTGTGTCACGTCGACGAGCGTCCGCGAACACGGCAATACCATCGTTCCTGACAGCGTCAAATGAAATGTAAACTTTGTCGAACCGACGTCCGCTTTCCCTTGAACGCGGACAAGCGAAATATCGCGGATCAACGTGTCGATTTGTTTCAAATCAGACACGTCAACCGCCTCGTCAATCGCCATTTCCTTGTGCTGAAAACGGCGAAGCTGTTGAACCGTCCATTTCATACAATCACCTCAAGGCAACGAGTAAAATTATACGTTCCTTTTCTATTTTTGTCAATGTTTTTTCTTTACAACCATCCGGACGCCTGAAAAAAGAAGAGGCAACAGGAAAGGCATACTTCCATCATTTCCAAATTCCGTTGCTTGCATGCACATATGCCTCCGGCGGCTCGACGCGTTCCGCCAAAACCGGACGACAACATCACGACGCCCTTCCTAGGTTGATCTTTGCCGCCGCATGTTCCATACTAGATGAGAGACAGGAGGTGCGCTTATGACGAGCCATCGTTTCAGCGCCGAACGACGTCTGTTCCATGGGGGGAAGCGGCCATGAAAGCTGTTGGCGTGATCGTCGAGTACAATCCATTTCATAACGGCCATCGATATCACTTGCAAGAGACGCGTGAAAAGACAGGAGCGGACTGCCTCGTCGCCGTCATGAGCGGAAATTTTCTGCAACGCGGCGAGCCGGCCATTGTTTCAAAATGGGCACGGGCCAAAATGGCGCTGGCAGCCGGCGTCGATCTCGTCATTGAACTGCCATATGCCTTCGCCGTTCAGGCGGCGGAGCGATTTGCCGATGGAGCGGTGCGGCTGCTCGATGCCCTCGGCTGCGAAGAGCTTTGCTTTGGGAGCGAATCCGGCGACATTGCTGCTTTTTTAGCCGCCGCGAAGACGTTGTTTGCGCAAAAAGAGGAGTTTGACGCCCTCGTCCGCGCCGAACTTCAGCGTGGGCAAAGCTTTCCGAAAGCGAATGCCAAGGCGTGGGATCAGCTCCGCTCCGTCCCACTTGATTTGGCGCAGCCAAACAACGTGCTCGGATTAGCCTACGTGAAAGCCATTTGGCGGCACAAGCTCTCCATCATGCCGCGCACGATTCCCCGCCTCGCCGCTGGCTATCATGACGAGTCGTTTTCCCATCCATCGATCGCCAGCGCCACAAGCGTGCGAAAGACGCTGCGACAAACTGGGCAGCTTGCGTCGATTGCGCCATACGTCCCTCCAACGACGCTCGAGCAGCTGCGCCAATACCGGCAAACGTATGGGCGCTGGCATGATTGGGAAGCGTATTTTCCGCTCTTGAAGTATCGGCTGCTGACGGCAACCAAGGAGGAACTGCGCCGCACGGCCGGAATCGAGGAAGGCGTGGAGCACCGGTTGAAGGAAAAAATTACCGTTGCCGAAACGTTCGCTTCTTTCATCGCCGCCGTCAAAACGAAACGGTACACGTGGACAAGGCTGCAGCGAATGTGCGCGCACGTGCTGACCAACTTCACAAAGGAAGAACAAACGAAGACATCCGATCCTACATACATCAGGCTGCTCGGCATGAGCGAAACCGGCCGCCGCTACTTGCAGCGGGTGAAAAAAGAGCTGGCGCTGCCGCTGATTACGAAAGCGGCTAAATTGAACGGCGATCCGCTTTACGAGCAAGAAAAAAGGGCGGCCGCCGTCTATGCAGCCGCCCTTCCTGAGCCGCTGTACAGCGCCGCGCTCAAAGAAGAATACGCAACGACCCCCATTTACGCTTCCGGCATGGAGCGCAAATAACGGATCGCATCTTCAAACGTATCGACCGGGACGATTTTCATGTTCGTCCCGATTTTTTTCGCGGTCTGCACCGCCTCCCGGTAGTTCGATGACGGGGAGCCATGTTCATTCGGAGCGAAAAACACTTCCGCCCCCGCGCGGTCAGCGGCCACGACTTTTTGTGAAACACCGCCGATCGGGCCGACTTGCCCATGAATGTCGATCGTTCCGGTGCCGGCAATGTTATGGCCTTTCGTCATATCTTCTTCAACGAGCTGATTGTAAATTTCAAGCGAAAACATCAGCCCCGCCGACGGACCGCCGATCTGTTCCGAGTCAACGTCAACCGGCGGGTCGGTGCGGACGTCATAATCAGTCATGAGCGTCACCCCAAGGCCGATTTGGTTTGGATGGTGCGGGAACGGCTTCAGCCAGAGCTCGACCTCCCGCCGCTCCCCCTCGCGGACAAACGCGATGCGGACGCGGTCTCCCTCTTTTTTCTTCCGAATGTAGTCGATGATTTGCTCCGACGTTGTCAACGGCCGGCCGTCGACCGCGGCGAGGCGGTCGCCGGCCTGCAAGCGTCCCTCCGCCGGCATGTCAGGGAGAACGTTCATCACATACACACCTTTCGGCTCATATGAAACCGGCTTTCCAGCGTGTCGGTAAGCGACGACAATCGCCGCTTCCTTTGACTGTTCCATCAGTTCTAGCTGACGCATCGTATATTCTTTGTCGCTTTCCCCTTCCTGTTTAATCTCTTCAACCGGATGCAGCTCATAAAACGGGCGGATATGGGCGAGCAAGTACGCGATGACGTTCGCCCGCCCCATGCGGACCGTCGTCAACATGAACGCCCCCGCATCGCGGTCGCCGTGCTCGACATGAACAAGCGGCGTTAACTTTTGCGCGCTTCCCGGCATCGTCACGTAATACGGCAATTTCATAAAAATAAGCAAAACGGCAAGGACGGCGCCAAAGAAAAACGCCGCTATATACGTCCGTTTCTTCATTGGTGCTTTGGCTCCTTCCACTGTTCAATCGCTTGGCGGATCGCCCCGGCTTGTTTCCGCGCTTCCTCTTCGCCGCGGGCAATAATGTCTTCGATATGGGTGAACGCCCGCGAGCTGTATTGCTCTACGCGCGGCCGGATCATCACGTCCGAGGCGAGTTCCCGATGGGCGACGAGCTCGGCTTGCAAAATATCAAGGCTCTGCCAAATGACATCCACAATCGAGGCAATTTCCGCCTCTTTGTTCAACGGGGCGACATCGACCGCGATGACAAGATCAGCCCCCATCGCCCGAACGACCGATACCGGCACGCGGTCCACGACACCGCCATCAACAAGCAGCCGCCCGTCCACCGCCGCGGGCACAAAAATGCCGGGGATCGAGATGCTCGCCCGCACAGCCTGGGCCGCATCCCCTTGCCGAAACACGACTTTTTCCCCCGTCTGCAAATCAGCGGCGATGACCGCCACCGGCGGAGAAAGCTCTTCAATCCGCCTCCCTTTCGTCAACAAACGAATGAATTCGGTGATGCGCTCACCGGCGATCAGCCCCATTTTCGGCACCGTCCAATCGAGAAAATCGTTGCGCCGGAACGACTTGGCGAGCCGATAAAGGCGGCTGAGGCCGTGGCCGCTCGCATAAAGGACAGCCACAAGCGCGCCGATGCTGCTGCCCGCCAAATAAGAAATAGGGATTCCTTCCTCCTGTAGCACTTTCAATACGCCGAGGTGAGCAAATCCGCGCGCGCCCCCTGACCCGAGCGCCAATCCGATCTTCGGCGGCACGATTCTCCCCCCTTTGCTGCGGCGCTCCCTCGCTTTCATCTTATGGTCTAAACCGCCCCCCTATGCTCGTATATTAGGTTATATGAGGTTGTACCGCGCAAGGCCGCACGGCAAAAAAAGGGGGGGAGAACATTGAAGCGAAACTGGGGAGCGAAACTGAAAACGGCGCTGCTCGCTTCCGCTGTGACGTTATTCGCCTTTTCGCTCATTTGTTATCCAAAACAGTCGCTCCAAGCATCCATTCGCGGGTTAAATATGTGGTGGGAAGTCGTGTTCCCGTCGCTCCTGCCGTTTTTCATTGTCTCGGAGCTGCTCATCAGCTTTGGCGTCGTTAGCTTTCTCGGCGTCTTGCTGGAGCCGCTGATGCGCCCGCTTTTTCGCGTCCCAGGCGTCGGCGGGTTTGCCTGGGCGATGGGGATGGCATCCGGCTACCCGTCGGGGGCGAAGCTGACCGCCCGCCTGTATCAAGAAAAACAACTGTCGACCATCGAGGCCGAGCGGCTCTCTTCGTTCACCAATTCTTCCAACCCGCTATTTATATTTGGGGCTGTTTCAGCTGGGTTTTTTAACAATCCGCAGCTTGGTTTGTTGCTGGCCGCCTCCCATTATTTAGGGAACATTGCCGTCGGACTAGTGATGCGCTTTCACGGCATCCGGAAAGAACGGGGGCAGCCGAAGCGGCGGCCGCGCTCGTTTTCGCTCCCGTATGCGCTGCGCACGCTCCACAAAACGCGGCTGAAGAATGAACAGCCGCTTGGCAAGCTGCTCGGCGATGCCGTCCGCTCTTCCGTTCAAACGTTGTTGATGATCGGCGGCTTTATTATTCTCTTTTCCGTCGTCAACCAATTGTTGTATATGATGCACTTGACCGAGCAGCTCGCCCCCTTGCTGCGCCAGCTGCTCCGGCTCGTCCAGCTTCCGGAGCAGCTTGATATTCCGATTTTTTCCGGGTTGTTTGAAATTACGCTCGGCAGCCAAATGATCAGCCAGACAGATGAAGCCGAGCTGCTGGAAAAGGCGGTGGCCGTCAGCTTCGTCTTGGCTTTCGGTGGCTTTTCCGTTCAAGCGCAAGTGGCCAGCATTCTCGCTGAGGCCAACATCCGCTTTCAACCGTTTTTCATCGCCCGTTTTCTGCATGGAGTTTTTGCGGCTTCATTTACATATTTGCTTTGGGAGCCGTTGTACCTTCGGGCGGCAGGCAACGAAACCGGCAACATTCCGGTGTTTTGGCACGCCGCCGCAGAGAGCGTCTGGCACGAAAGATGGCAATGGCTGCAGCACTATGGGCCGCTGGCCACGATGCTGTTTCTGTGCCTTTATATATGGCTCGCCGCCAACGCAAGCAACAAAACGCGCGGACGCTTGTGACTGCCCGCGCTGCCGGCCCCGCGGCGCCATCCGGTCGCCGGGGCGGCTCTCGATGCTTTTGCATCCCGCTTCTCCGCCGGCAAAATAAGGGATCGGCGGATCGGTTCCGCCCTTGGACAGAACAGCCTTTTCCTAGCCGTCAATCGGCGGCCATCGAGGCGAATTTCCGCTTCAGGGCCGCCTCGACAACCGGCGGCACAAGTTCGGAGATGTCGCCGTTATATTTAGCGACCTCCTTGACGATGCTTGAACTCAAAAACGCATACTGGCTGTTCGTCATCATAAAAAACGTTTCAATGTTCTCGTCCAAGACGCGGTTCATCGATGTAATTTGCATTTCATACTCGAAGTCAGACACCGCGCGCAAACCGCGCAAAATGGCGTTGGCGTTTTTGCTGCGGGCATAGTCGACAAGCAGGCCGTGAAACGATTCGACATGCACGTTTTCTAGCGTCCGCGTCACCTCGCGCAGCAGCTCCATCCGCTCCTCAACCGTAAACAGCGGCTTTTTCGAGGAATTGTTTAACACCGCCACATAAACTTTGTCAAATACTTTTGCCCCCCGTTTGATAATATCCAAATGCCCGTATGTCACCGGATCAAAGCTCCCCGGGCAAACGGCAATGCTCGCCATCGCGTTCGTCCCCTTTCTGTTCGTCAGTCCGGCGGTAAATAGTGACGCCGGTGATGCCGTATGTTTCCCGCTTCCACTGCTTCAAGCGGCCGACTTCTTCCGGCAGCTCGGCCTCAGCCAAATGTTCGGCAACGACAACGCCATCGTCCTCCAACAAATCGTGGCTGGCGATAAACGATAACAGCGCCGGCCACTTTTTCTCCTTGTACGGAGGATCGAGAAAGATGACGGAAAAGCGCAGGCCTCGCTTCGCCACCGCCCTCAACGCCCGCTCGGCGTCGTTGCGGTAAATTTCCGCCCGGCGCTCAAGTCCACAGGCGGCAACGTTTTTTCGGACCGTCTGCACGGCCTTTCCGTCATGATCGACGAAAATGACGCGCTCAAGCCCGCGGCTGAGCGCTTCGATGCCCAAGCCGCCGCTGCCGGCGAACAAATCGAGGCCGATGCCGCCGGCGAAATACGGGCCGATCATATTAAAAACCGCTTCTTTCACCTTGTCGGTCGTCGGCCGCGTCGACAATCCTGGAACCGCTTGCAGATGCCGGCCTTTGCATGTTCCGGAAATGACTCTCATTGCGTTCACCTAATTCGTTGTTTTCATGGTCGTCTTATCATGTTTATTATAGTCAAACTTGAGAATTTTTCATAGCCGCGTGTATAGAAATCAGAAAACCGTCCATAATGAGTAATGGCAACACCGTAGATGGCGTTGTTGCCAATGACGGAGAAGACTTACGTTTCCCCATAAGTTCTTCCTCCGGTTTCTCCTCTCCCTTTTCTTTTTCTTTCCGTTCCCTGTTCCGCCCCGCGCGGAGGCAAGGAATTGGAAAGGGCCTTGCGGATCGTTTGTCCGCAAGGTTTTTTTTTTGATTGCAATTTCTGCAATGGACCGGTAAAGTTATGAATGGACGATGATCGCAAGGAGGACCGTACATGATCCAGCGTTTTATCGAACTTGGCGAAGGCTATTCCGATATATATGAGCTGATGGAGCTGGCGCGCGCCAACCGCCACCGTTTATCCGGCTTTTTTGCTTTCCATACGGTGAAAAAAGGCCAGGCGGTCGTCTCCTTGGTTGTTGTGCTCCACCCAACCGACCCGGGCGACTTTCAACCGCTTTACATTTGCCGTGAAGGTGTTCCCGATCCCTCCGTCAAACCGAACAAACGGTACGATTTGTTTGCGGAAACCGCGAAAGAGCTTGGCTTTGGCGTCATCCATCTCGACGTCAAGCCGTCAACGATGTTCGCGGAACTCGACTTATATTATCAGCACTTAATCGGCATTATGCGAATGAACCGCTTCATCCCGCCGCTCCAATAGCCAAAAAAAGAGCAGGGCTAAGGCCCGCTCTTTTCTTTCATCCAAGCGGATACGGGGAGTCTTTCTCTTTCTCCCCTTTCGATTCAAACTCCAGCTTTAAAAACGGACGATACGACGGCTCAACGCGTTTGACGAACGGGAGCGCCGCCAGTTTTTTCATCACATGGTCGACTTGCTCCATGTCGCAGTACAGAACGGCATATTTCAGCCGCTTTGAAATATAGTGAATGTTGCCGAATTTGCGCAGCTGCTTCCCGTATTTCAATGAATGAAGCCAAACGATAATCCCTTGCCGTTTTGGAAACATAGTCCTTTCCCCTTTTTCTATGCTCGGCAGCCGCAGCCTCCGCCGGATCTGCAGCCGCCGGAACAGCCGGCTGACAGGAAGTACGGGTTCCCGGTCGGCACTTTGACATGTTCCGAGACAGCCTTGCCGATCAACACGCTAATGTCATCAAGCAGCTGTTGCAGCGCTTTTTCCGACTCTTTAAAGGCGGCCACCGTCTCATGCAAATCAAGCTCCCGTTTCGCCTCACGCACTTCTTTCATCACGTTGCGGTAATCGGGATGGTATTTGCCGAAGCGCTGCACCTCCTCATACCGCTCTTTCAGCTTGACGAAACGGGCGATCAGCTGCTGAGCGCGGCGGTCTTGTTTGAGCCGCCGAAACGCGCGGCGGTATTCATCCGCCACCTCCGACTCGACAACCATTTTCGCCAACGATTCTGCTTTATCCAAAATCTCGATGCGCTCGAGAGTAGCGATCCTCACAAATATAGCACCTCCATCTTTCATCATACCATGAATAAAAGGAAAATGGAAAGGGAGGAGATCATGAAGGAAAAGAAGAGCGCAAAAAAAAAAGACTATCCGAAGGCAGAAAGAGACTCTGCCGGATAGCCTTGTCTCCTGTCGAGCTTTACGGGATCGTCACTTCAAATTCATGCATCATGCCGGTCATCTTTCCATCGTTATAGACGAGCTCAAGGCGGATCATATGCTTTCCGCTTGGCAGGCCGCGCACGATAAAGGCGGCCGTATACACTTCCGTCATTTTCTGTCCATTGAGATACACGTTGATATGGCCGCCCCCCTCTCCTTTGCGAAACGGAAATTGCGCGGCCAAACATTCCACGAGCACGTCATGCCCTTTCACTTCATATTTGACATGCCATGGGTGATTCGCTGTCGGCGCATGAACAGCGGCCGCTGCCGTCTCCGGCCGTCCGCCGGCATACGCCCATAACAGCACCACACACCCGAACCATACAAGCCATTTCGGCAAAGGCATCACTCCCTTTCAGAGCTAGTCTTTGCCGTTTGCCGCCAAATTAGTCGCGCAGCGCTTTAAACATTTGCCACATGAGAGAGGCCATCTGCAACGATTGGGAAATTTTTTCTACTTTATCGGGGATCGTCTGCCCGTAATGGCGCAAGGCGGCCAACTGGAGCGCCGACAGCTCGTGCGGACGGCGAGCGAGCAGCCGGTACCAGCGCGGCTGTTCACGCACAAACGCGCGCAACATCGGGTTTGCCTGCACATATTGCCATACATCTCTTCTCATTGCTACCACCCTTTAGTCTTGGCGAAACGAAAACGGATGCTCCTCTTTGTTAGGCCGTTGCGGACTGGCTCCTTGAAATTCAGACAGAATGCCCTGGATCGCAGCGAGGGCCTGTTGGACGCTTGCCAAGTGTTTTTGCACTTCTGCCGCGTCAAGCTGTCCAAGCATCGCCGCGAGCTTATCAAGCCATTTGCTTGCTCCCTTTTCCTCTCTTTTCTCCTTGCCGCCTGCGTCTCGGTACGGTTCCCATATGTCGTCATCCTCTCCGAACAAGTACCAGTCCTCATACACTTGCTTCCACGTCTTTTTGCCGCTGCGCACCTCTTGAATGAGTTTCGGGTGTTTTTTGACAAACTGTTTGAACTGTTCAACGGAAGGATGCAGAGGCTTGGCCATAACCGTTTTCATCCCTTTCATCCACTCATGCCTATCTGCCATATCATATCGCGCCCAGCAGGCAAAGGTGCGCCCAAATTTTCATAGCGGCGTCAGGAAATTTTGCGTATAATAATCGGCATAAACGCCGACGCCAAGGTGGGTAAATTCCGCATTCAGCATAATTTCCCGGTGCTTTTGGCTGTTCAGCCACCCAACCGTCGCCTCGACGCCATCTACTTGATGAGCGGCAATATTTTCCCCAGCGAGCTGAAATGAAACGCCCAAGGCGCCAAGCCGTTTGGATAAATCGCCGTATTGCGGCGATTCATGGGAGAAGAACTGGTGGTCATGCATATCCTGGCTATGCTTGGCGGCAGCCATGGCGGCTTTGCTGTCCCAGACAAGGGGGGGAAGCTCATGACGGCGGCGGATCAAGTTCGTCCAGTCAAAAATTTGCTTCGCATTGGCCGCATCGACCTGCCGCTGTTCTTTCTCTGACAACGGGGCAGCCGCGGGCAGGCGGCCGCGGTACACAAGCTCATACGGCCGCAGTTTCACAAACGTTTCTGCGTCCATGAGGCGAACAGCGGCCACACGGCCGGTAAACCGGTCGATGTACAGCTGGGCATACGCCTCTCCCACTTTAACGACCGGTCTTGAGGAATAATCTTGTTCCGACAGCTCAAACCGGTACGTCCCGCTGCTTAGTGTAATCTTAATGTTGGACAGGACGGGCATCGTTTGGAAAATCGTCTGCAGACGCTGGCCAATCGCAAACGGCTCGACGTTCACCTTTTCCCCGCCGACTAAAGCCGTGACGATTTTGCCGCCAAGCACCCCGATTTGGAAATACGATTCAGGGCGGCGGCTGTACACCCACCAATCGTAGCCATAAGCTGACGGATCAATTCGATCCGGCGCGCCGAACTGCTTTTTCGCCTCTTGCGCCGGCCGGCCGATCAACGCAGCGACGCCGGCGGTTGCTTTCGGTTCTTTCAGCGTGTATCCATTTGTTTTGGGCTGCTCCGGAGGGCTTTGCGGCGGCGGACTCGGCACAAAATAGTAAAACCCGATCAATAAGAACAAAAAAAGAAAAAACCATTTCACACGGCAACTCCCGCTTTCTGCAACAATCTCCTTATTGCCATTATAGCCGTTTTTCACAGGCAAAAAAAAGAGGGCGTCCAAAAAGACCGCCCTTCCCTTCAAGAAACAATGTCTGTCCGTATTCAGTCAATGGACGCGATGTTGTTCAGAAATCTCGCTCAGCGCACGGCCGGCGCTCTCATCCGAATAACGGTTCGTCGCCAAGTCGCCGAGGGCAACGATGCCGACTAAACGGCCGCCTTCAACGACCGGGAGACGGCGAATTTGATGGCGCGCCATGATGTCCGCCGCTTTTTGCACGGAATCGTCCGGCGACACCGTCACCAGCTCGCGGCTCATCACTTCGGTCACCGCCGTTGAACCCGGATGTTTTTCCGCGATGCCGCGCACGACTAAATCGCGGTCCGTAATCATTCCAACGAGGCGGCCTTGATCGACGATCGGAATGGCGCCAACATTAAATTCACGCATTTTTACAGCCACTTCATACATGTTGTCAAGCGGGGTGCAATATTGCACATCCGTCGACATGATGTCCCGCACCGTTTGCATTGTCCGTCTCTCCTTTCTGCTTTTATTGTGCATCCGGCAGCGAGAAAAAATGCAAGCAAAACGGAAACAATGGCAAACAATTCGTTGAAATGCAAACCGTTTTCGTACTATTATAAATGAGGGGACGATTTCCTTTTTGGCGCTTTACATACCTGCGTTGTTAGGAGGAAGAAACATGAAATTTGACAATAGCGGTCTTGAAAATCAAACGGTTGAACTGTCCCGTCTTGATGACATCATGGCGCGCCACGGTTTTGTACGCGCGGCGCAGTGGGATTACGAACGGGTCACATACGACCGGAAATACGTGATTAAAGAGGGAACATACTATTTGCGTGTTCAAGGGTACGCGATCGAAGGGGATGTCGACTCGCGCTATGCACTCATTAAACTGCTCACACCGATTTTAGGGAAACATTACTATCCGCATGGCGTTGAATATGGCGAAGATGAGCATTTTCCATCTTCCCTTGTCGGCCAATGCCAAAAAGTATTGGAGCAAGTCAAACGCGAAATTGAAAAGACGAAAGAGTAAAGAAAAAACGCATGAGAGCTCTTTTCTCATGCGTTTTTACGTCGCGACAAGCCGTTTGACCGTCACATCGACCGACTCGGCGCTGTATGGCGTCATCGCGGCGATCTCCTCGGCAATTTGCTGCTGCAGCTGCCGGCAAACCGCGAGCACCGACGCCCCATACCGGACGGATAGCTTCACGCTGATGCGGCAGCGGTCCTCTTGTGAAACAGCTACAAATATTTCGCAATCGTCCATTACAACGTCTTCCCATTCCCGCACACACATCATGACAATCGTCAACAGCGTCGCTTCTACGGCGCTCCGCTTCCGATGCCGGGACGTCTTCACCGCACTCCCCCCCGCAGCGTATGAGCTATTTTTGTTATGTTATGCGATCCGGCCGGCCGATGCCACTTGCCTCTAAAATCCGAGCACTGCTTTAATCAGCGAGGTCGTCTGCCCACCCGGGTACAGGACGTAAAGAAGCAAATACACGATGACCCCCGTCGAAGCGCTGCCGAACCAAATAATGCTCGTCACCGGCCCAAGCCGGCGATGGCGGGAGCGGCTGTCTTTCAGCCCCGTCCAGATCGTCACAAGGCCAAATACGGCTCCCACTGTCGCCAACATGATATGGAAAATAAGAAACACCGTATAATAGACTTTGACATTCTCCGGTCCGCCGAAGCTCGTATTGCCAATAAACAACGTCCGCGACATGTAAATGATGAAAAACAACAGCGCAAAGACGGCGGCGGCCAACATCACCTTTTTATGCGCTTCCGTCCGTTTGCGGCTGATCAAATACCAGCCGTAAGCAACAAGCAAAGCGCTGATCACGATGCAGCTTGTGCTGATCGTCGGTAAAATCGCCATGGCTTCTCCCCCTTTCCTTCGTCTCTTTATGGCGTATGGCGCCTTACAGTTTCGTCGGCCGCGGCGCCATATCCATGCTCGGTTCTTTTTCTCGTTCTTTCCGATACCACTCGCTAAAAATAAAGAACAACATCACTCCGTATACAATTTCTTGAATAATTTTCATCAATACTCCGCCGAGCTGCTGATCATGAAGCGGGGACATCGACAAAAACATTTGCGGTCCGGTCAAATCAAGCGACGCCAACACCCCCTGCGGCACGCAAAGCGCCAACCCGGTCATCCATGCTTCCGGATCCGTGTACGTCTCATAAAGCGGGGTGCCGGCGAAAATAATAAGTGCACAAGCCGGTGTAAGGAGCATGCCGTCGGCAAAAATATAGCCCATTTTTTTTAATCCGGATAATGTCGTCCATCCGGAAAGTTTATTCACAAGCGGCCACCACATGAGGAAGGCTGCAATAAAAATGACCGTTGTGACAAACGCATGCAAAAACATGTTCGTTTTCACAACGTCAAAAACCATTGGGACATGGTACAAGGAAAATAACCCATTAAACAAAAGCAAAGACACAATCGGCTTTGTCAACAGCTGAAACGAACGGCGAACCGCTGCAATCCGGAACATCCGCTCATAAAACTGCTCCGGAATCCCTAAAATAAAACATTGCGGCACTGTTAAGTAAAGCAACGCCATTTGCACCATATGGGCGGTGAACGTCAAATGGCCCAGCAAGTCGAGCGGGGAGCCTTTGCATACGTAAAGAAGCACTATTCCTGTCAAAAAATACACTTTTTGTTTTCCCGAAACGGGGGCATCGAGGCCAAACCGTTGCCGCAACGGTCCGGTAGCTCCAAGGTATAATAAAGCAACAGCCGCCAACGCCAACAGAAAAAACGGACTCCAAAGCGCAACGGGACCAAACATTTGCAACGACTGAAACATACTGATTCCCTCCTGCCTTGTCCTTTCCCCATTATACTACATGCCGCCGCATGAGCGCTATTAAAAAAAGGGGAAACCGGTGCTGCAACACCGATCCCCCCTTTGCTTACCACCAAATGACCGTCGTAAACGCCCACACAAGCAGAAGCATGACAAACACGCCTCCATAAATAAACATAGCCGGAAACTCATGACCTTTATGGCTCATATGCATGAAATAATAAAGCTGGAACGCCACTTGCACAGCGGCAAGCAACAAAATAAACGGAACGACAAACCAATGGGAAAACTCTTCGTAGCCGACCGCGGCGAAAGAGATGAGCGTCAACAAAATCATCAGCACGAAGGCGATGAGTTGATGGCGCATGTCTTCCGCATTTTTGCGGCGGCGGTATGCCAAATCGACGCGTTCATTTCCGGAGTTCGTTTGATTCGCCATACGTTCACCCCACCATTCCCATTAAATATACGACGGTAAAAATGAACACCCAGACGACGTCGATAAAGTGCCAATAAAGGCTCGCGACGTAAAATTTTGGGGCGTTGTACAAGGTCAACCCGCGCTTCGCATTGCGAATCATGAGCGTCAAAATCCAAAGCAACCCGAACGCCACGTGGCTCCCGTGCGTGCCGACGAGCGTGTAAAAGGCGGACGCGAAGGCGCTCGTCGTAAACTTATGGCCTTCATGAACATACTCATAAAACTCATAAATTTCCAAGGCCAAAAACCCAGCGCCAAGCAAAACAGTGATGCCCAACCAAAGCTGCATTTTTTTAAAGTCAAAGTTTTTCATATGGTAAATGGCATACACGCTCGTCAAGCTGCTTGTCAACAACAGCATGGTCGCCATAAATACGATCGGCATTTGGAACAGCTCCTCCGCCGAAGGGCCGCCGTTCGTTTTGTCTTTGAGCGCCAAATAGGTGGCAAAGAGAGAGGCGAACAAAACCGTCTCTCCGCCTAAAAACAGCCAAAAACCGAGAAACTTGTTTTTCCCTTCAAGGGTGGCGCGTTCCGGCGCCGCCGGAAACGTCTCGGCTGTCAGTTTTTCTTCCGCATGCATCAGGCGTTCGCCCCCTTCTTCTCAAGCTCAAGCACTTCTTCTTTATGGATATGGAAGCCATGGTCATCGATCACCGAACGCAGCAACATCGAACCGAGTGTGATCAGCAGGCCGAGAATGCCGACCGGCAAGCCCCATCCGGCGTCATTATGGTACGTAAAGCCGAATGCTGCAACAAACAGTCCAAACGAAATGACAAACGGCAAGAACGACGAATTGGGCATATGAATGTCACCAAGCGGTTCAGCCGGCGTCAATTCTTTTTTGCCTTCCATTTTTTCGATCCAGAAAGCATCAAGCCCGCGGACGAGCGGCGTTTGAGCGAAGTTGTACACCGGCGGCGGCGAAGCGATCGCCCATTCGAGCGTGCGGCCGTCGCCCCATGCATCCCCCGCCGCTTTTTCGCCTTTTACCGTCGTAATCACAATGTTAATAAGTAAAATAACCGTCGCGGCTGCCATAAAGAATGCCCCAACCGTGCTGATCAAGTTGCCGGTTTCCCATCCTTGGTTCGGCAAATACGTAAAGACGCGGCGCGGCATCCCCATCAAGCCGAGGAAGTGCTGGATAAAGAATGTCAAATGGAAACCGATAAAGAACAGCCAGAACGTCATTTTGCCAAGCGTCTCGTTCAACATGCGGCCAAACATTTTCGGCCACCAATAATGGGTTCCGGCCAGCAAGGAGAACACAACCCCGCCGACAATGACGTAATGGAAGTGAGCGACGACGAAATAGCTGTCATGGTATTGGTAGTCTGCCGCCGCCGCCGCCAACATGACTCCGGTCACCCCGCCCATGACGAACGACGGGATGAAGGCGACCGCATAGTACATCGGCGTCGTAAACTTGATGCTTCCGCCCCACATCGTAAACAGCCAGTTAAAAATTTTCACCCCGGTCGGCACCGCAATCGTCATCGTTGCGACAGCAAAGATGGCGTTCGCAATCGGTCCCATCCCGACGGTGAACATATGGTGCGCCCACACCATGAAGCCTAAGAACGCGATGAGCACGGTCGCAAACACCATTGACGAATAACCGAATAGGCGTTTGCGCGAGAACGTCGCGAAAATTTCCGAGAAAATACCGAATGCCGGCAAAACAAGAATGTAAACTTCCGGATGTCCAAACACCCAGAATAAGTGCTCCCAGATAATCGTATTACCACCGGCAGCGGGGTTAAAGAAGTTGCCGCCAAACAACCGGTCCATCATCATGAAAATCAAAGCAACCGTCAGCGGCGGGAATGCAAACAAGATAAGCGCCGACGTTACAAACGTCGCCCATGTGAACATCGGCATGCGCATAAATGTCATGCCCGGGGCGCGCATGTTGATGATCGTGACAAGGAAGTTAATCCCGCCTATCAACGTTCCAATACCGGAAATTTGCAATCCGAGCGTGTAAAAGTCGACACCGTGGTGCGCTTTCGAATCGAGCGCTAGCGATGCGTACGACGTCCAACCGGCGTCCGGCGCGCCGCCTAAAAACCACGAACAGTTTAAAAACAGGCCGCCGAAGAAAAAGAGCCAAAATCCGAGCGCGTTCAAGAACGGGAACGCAACGTCGCGCGCGCCGATCTGCAACGGAACGACGGCGTTCATGAACGCGAAAAGAAGCGGCATCGCAGCTAGGAAAATCATTGTTGTTCCGTGCATTGTCAGCACTTCGTTGTACAAACCACCGACAAGAAAATCACTGTTCGGCTTCGCGAGCTGAATGCGGATGAACAGCGCCTCAAGACCGCCAAGCAGGAAGAAAAATCCTCCGGCGATTAGATACAGATGGGCGATTTTTTTATGATCGACTGTTGTCAAGTAATCCCATAAAACGGCGCCGACACCCTTTTTGCGAGTGATCGTACTCACAGTGAAACCTCCCTTTTATGCCTTATTCCACTTTTAAGCTCATTAAATATTTCGTCAACGCATCAATCTGCTCTTCTGTCAGTTCGCCATATGTACCTGTCATTTTGTTTCCAGGCTTTATGCTTTCGGGATCACGCAGCCATCTTTTCAAGTTTTCTTCATTGTGTTCTAAAATGCCGGCAATTCGTTCGCGATCGCCAAAGTTCGCCAAGTTCGGCGCTGTGCGTGCCTGTTCCGGACGCTTGTCTACCGGCGACACGGCATGGCAGCCGATACAGCTTTTGTTGAAAATCGCCTCGCCTTGTTTGGCAACCGGATCCGTCACAACCGGTTTTTTTGCATTTTGCATTTTTTCGACCCAAGCATCAAACTCCGTGCGCGGCAACGGACGCACTTTGAAATCCATCAAGGCATGCGACGGCCCGCAAAGCTCCGCACATTTGCCGTAAAAGACGCCGCCGGCTTTATCTGTCGCTTCTTGGTCAAAGACAAGCCAGAACTGGTTTTTGTTGTCCGTATTTGTATCCATTTTTCCGCCGACCGCCGGAATCCAGAACGAGTGTTTGACGTCTGACGCAATCAAGTTAAAATAGACTTTTTCGTCCGTCGGTACAACTAAATCTTGGCTCGTAATAATGCCGTAATCCGGGTACTCAAACTCCCACCAATACAAGTTGGCGCGCACATTTACCACAACCGTGTCTTTATCACGGTTCTTGTCATTCATCGGCTTGACATCCGCCAGCTTAAACGTCGCCGATACCGTCGGCACCGCCAAAATCAGCAAGAGGATGATTGGAATGACAGTCCAAATAATTTCTAGTTTATGGCTTCCTTCCACTTGCTTCGGAATTTTGTTTTCTTCCCCCTTGCGCCGCCGGAAGCGGATGACAACATAGACGAAAATGATCGCTACAACGACAATGACGAGCACCATGATCGACGTGCTCAGCAACATGAGCGAGTACTGCATGTCCGCTACTTCGCCGGCAGGCTGGAGCGTCGACAAAAACGGCTTGCCGCAGCCGGCGAGCAACAGCGCCATCATTCCAAACAAGGAAAGTAAGCGCCAGTTACGCAGCCCTTTGTTCATAGCCTAATCAAACCCCTCTTTCTTTGATGTAGAAATATATACAAATTCTTTCATGATGAAAGAATTTCAAACGTTTACCATAAGGTGGCGATCACCATCGCCACGAATAGAATTGTCAAATAGTTGAGCGAATAGACGAACATCCATTTCGCCCACTTTAAGTCATCTTTCATTTTCAAGCCCCACAGCCCCAAAAACAGCCAGCCGATGTTCAGCAGCGTCGCGACCGTTAAAAACGGCACGCCGAGCGAGAACAAATAAAACGGCAACGGCAGCAAACAGGCCACCCAGACGATGATTTGCCGCTTCGTCATGGCGAAGCCGTGAACGACCGGCAGCATCGGAATGCCGGCAGCCCGGTACTCCTCGCACCTCTTCATCGCCAACGCCAAAAAATGCGGCGGCTGCCATAAAAACATGATCAAAAAGAGAACAAGCGGGACGACATGGAAACTTGGGTCAACCGCGGTCCAGCCGATCACCGGCGGCACGGCGCCGGAAATGCTGCCGACGACAGTGTTGAGCGTATAATGGCGCTTCGTCCAAAGCGTATAGAAAAAGACGTACGTCACCATGCCAATGAGCCCGACCACCGCCGCCGTAACCGTTGTCATAAGCAAGCTCATCGTGCCGACGGCGACTAGGGCAACTCCGAGCCAAAGCACGCGCCGCGGCTCCATCGTTCCAGTTACCGTCGGCCGCACTTTCGTCCGCTCCATATATTGATCGATGTCGCGGTCAATGTAGTTGTTAATGGCGCATGAACCTGCGATGACGAACGCGGCGCCAAACAGCGTAAAAAACACAAGATGCAAATTCTCCAAAAAGTGCTCTCCAGTAAAATAAAACGCCAGCCACATTCCGGCAAACGTCGTGATCAAGTTCGAATTAACAATCCCGATTTTGACAACTGCCGACAATTCTCTCCAAATCGCCTTTGCGCTTGCCTGCGAACGATGGCGAGCATCGGCCGCGGCCCCATGCACCGCTTTCAAATCGGCCATTTCTCCTGTTCCTCCTCATTGCGCCGCCCAGCAGGCGCCGTGATCTTAGCTCTGATGTCCGAAAATGCAAAAACAAAAAAGCAAAAAAGAACAAAAGCAACCCCATCTCTCTATTATATTAAATCACATTTTTTTCTCATCATGTGAACTTTTTTTGAATAATTTGTGTCAAATTTTTGAATCCGTTAGGCGAAACCGGCCCGTTTGCCTATCCCATTAATATTTCTAGCAAACTTAATCGACTTATTCAATATGCAAACGTCATTTTGTGTTTCCGGTGGTCATCGTGTAAAATAGATTTGGTTTGGAACATCGTTGGCCGTCATCAACTGCACCACTTTTTACTAATATGGACAAAATCATAATTCCTCAATACAAGAAGGTGAAGATTTTGCAACGTTCATTAAAATGGTTTGCGGCCGCGACAACCGTGGCCATGCTGTTTGTGCTGATCGGCGGAGCGCTCGTGACGAAAACCGGCTCCGGCATGGGGTGCGGCCGATCATGGCCGCTGTGCAACGGCCAGTGGGTGCCGGATGACATTACGCCTGAACTGGTCATTGAGCTGAGCCATCGCCTTGTCTCCGGGCTTGCCGGCATCATGGTGCTCATTCTTTCCGTTTGGGCATGGCGGGTCATCGGCCATATGCGGGAGACAAAGTTTTTGGCAGTCGTCTCATTCGTTTTTCTCGTCCTGCAAGGATTAATCGGCGCCGCCGCGGTCGTCTGGGGGCAGTCCGATTTTGTGTTGGCCCTGCATTTCGGCATTTCGCTCATCTCATTTGCCGCTGTGCTGCTGTTGACGCTGCTCATTTTTGAAGCGGACAAAACGTTTTCCGCCGTCTCGCTTACGCTTGACAGGCCGATGCGCGTTCATATTTACGGGATCATTATTTACTCGTACATTGTCGTCTATACCGGGGCGCTCGTCCGCCATACGAACGCCAGCCTCGCCTGTCCAAGCTGGCCGCTGTGCGCGAAAACGCGTCCTTTCCCGGTGCAGTTTCACGAATGGGTGCAAATGGGCCATCGGCTGGCGGCGGGGCTGATCGTCATCTGGATCGCCATCGCGGCGCTGCACGCCATCCGTCATTACCGAAGCCAACCGGTTATCTACTATGGATGGATCATTGCTCTTTTTCTCGTCCTCGCCCAGATGACAACTGGGGCGCTCGTTGTGTTCACTCAGTTGAACTTATACGTGGCTCTGGCGCACGCGTTTTTTATCTCCTGCCTGTTCGGCGTGCTCAGCTACTTGCTGCTCTTGGCGCTGCGCACCCGCCGTGCGCCGGGAAAAACGATGGCTCACCCGCCCGAGGAAACAGCGCCAACCGTGCTGAAATGGCGGTAATCCGCTGCAGAGAAAAAGGGATGCCCACAAAAACACGGACATCCCTTTTTCATTATTTGGATAGCTCAATCAGCAAGTCGCCCGCCTGAATGGCATCGCCGCTTTTGACGTAAATGTCTTTGACAATGCCAGCAAACGGCGCCTGCACCGTCGTTTCCATTTTCATCGCTTCCGTGACCATCAAATGGTCGCCTTTATCCACTTTCTCCCCTTTTTCGACAAGCACTTTCACAACCGTACCCGGCATCGTCGCCGCAATATGGTTCGGATTCGTCCGGTCGGCCTTGATGCGCTCAGCAACGGCCGCTTTGATGCTCTCATCGCGGATGATGACTTCGCGCGGCTGGCCGTTCAGCTCGAAGTAGACGACGCGCGTGCCATCGGCCTGCGGCTGGCCGATCGACACGAGCTTGACGATGAGCGTTTTGCCGCGTTCAATCTCCACTTCAATTTCCTCGCCGAGGCGCATGCCGTACAGGAACGTCGGTGTATCGAGCACGGAAATATCGCCGTATTTTTCGACCGTGTCGGCATATTCTAAAAACACTTTCGGATAAAGCGCATAGGCAATGGCGTCAAAGTCGGTCACTTCGCGGCCGAGCTTGTCATGCAGCTCCCGCTTGATTTGCTCGAAGTCAACCGGCTCAAGAAGCTCACCCGGGCGGACGGTGATCGGTTCGCGCCCTTTCAAAATGATGCGCTGCAGCTCTTTCGGAAATCCGCCGTGCGGCTGGCCTAAATAGCCTTCGAAAAACTCGACGACCGAATCCGGGAAGTTGAGCGTTTCGCCGCGCTCAAAAATGTCTTGTTCGGTCAAGTTGTTTTGCACCATATACAGCGCCATGTCGCCGACGACTTTCGATGATGGCGTCACTTTGACGATATCGCCGAACAAGTCGTTCACACGGCGGTACATTTCTTTCACTTCATCCCAGCGGTCGCCGAGGCCGACCGCTTTCGCTTGCTGCTGCAAATTGCTGTATTGGCCGCCCGGCATCTCGTGCATGTATACTTCCGTATGCGGGGCGTTCATGCCGCTTTCAAACTCCTGATAAAACTTGCGCACATCTTCCCAATAGCGAGCCAGCTGCTCCAAGCCATAAATGTCAACTTCCGGCGCCCGCTCTGTTCCTTCCAACGCATAGTAGAGCGTATTGGCGCTCGGCTGCGACGTCAAGCCGGCCATCGAGCTGACGGCGACATCAACAATGTCCACACCCGCTTCAATCGCTTTGGCGTACGTGTAAATGCCGTTGCCGCTCGTATCGTGCGTATGCAAATGGATCGGAATATCGACCGTTTCCTTAAGCGCGGAAATGAGCACGTACGCCGCCTGCGGCTTCAAAAGCCCTGCCATATCTTTAATGCCCAAAATGTGCGCTCCGGCTTGCTCGAGCTCTTTGGCGAGCGACTTGTAATAGTCCAAATTGTACTTCGGCCGGCTCGGGTCCAAAATGTCGCCGGTGTAGCAAATGGCGGCCTCGGCGATTTTACCGCTTTGCCGGACGGCGTCGATCGCCACCGTCATTCCTTTCACCCAGTTTAAGCTGTCAAAAATGCGGAAGACATCGATGCCGGCTTGCGCTGATTTGTCGACGAACTCGCGGATGACGTTGTCGGGATAGTTTTTATACCCCACGGCGTTGGCCGAACGAAGCAGCATTTGGAACAGCACGTTCGGGATGCGCTCGCGCAGCTTGAGCAGCCGGTCCCACGGATCTTCTTTCAAAAAGCGGTACGCCACATCAAACGTCGCTCCGCCCCACATCTCAAGCGAGAACAAATTCGGCAGCAGGCGCGCCGTCGGTTCGGCGATGCGCAGCATGTCGATCGTGCGCACGCGCGTCGCCAACAGCGACTGATGGGCGTCGCGGAACGTCGTATCAGTGAGCAGGACGCGCGGCTGTTCTTGAATCCAGCGAATGAGCCCCTCGGCGCCGCGTTCGTCCAACATTTGCTTCGTTCCGGCCGGGATCGGTTCGGTTTCGCTCAATTTCGGCACGCGCGGCTTGTCAAACACCGGCTTTTTCTTTTTGCCGATTCCAGGGAAGCCGTTGACCGTCACCGTGCCGATGTAGGTGAGCATTTTCGTCCCGCGGTCTTTCCGGCGCGGAAACACAAACAATTCCGGCGTTGTGTCAATGAACGATGTATCATATTCCCCTGACAAAAACTTCGGATGCTGCACGACATTTTCCAAAAACGGGATGTTCGTTTTAATGCCGCGAATGCGGAATTCGCGCAAGTTGCGCAGCATTTTTCTTGCCGCCTGCTCAAACGTCAGCGCCCATGTCGACAACTTGACGAGCAAGGAATCGTAATACGGCGTAATGACCGCCCCCTGGAAGCCATTGCCGGCGTCCAAACGCACGCCAAAGCCGCCGCCTGAGCGGTACGCCATAATTTTCCCGGTATCCGGCATAAAGTTGTTGAGCGGGTCCTCAGTCGTCACCCGCGACTGAATGGCATAGCCGTTAATGCGGATGTCTTCCTGCTTCGGAATGCCGACTTCATGGCTGTGAAGCGGAAAACCGTCGGCAATCAAAATTTGCGACTGGACGATGTCAATGCCGGTGATCATTTCGGTGATCGTATGCTCGACTTGGATGCGCGGATTGACCTCAATGAAATAAAATTCATCGCCTGAGACAAGGAACTCAACCGTACCGGCGTTGACGTAGCCGACGCTTTTCATCAGTTTGACCGCCGCTTCACAAATGCGCTGGCGCAGCTCGTCCGACAGCGAGACGCTCGGCGCAACCTCAACGACTTTTTGGTGGC
The DNA here is from genome assembly GCF_050994965.1 of Geobacillus lituanicus. Lineage (NCBI taxonomy): Bacteria > Bacillati > Bacillota > Bacilli > Caryophanales > Anoxybacillaceae > Geobacillus > Geobacillus lituanicus. The sequence goes on along the minus strand of NZ_CP194773.1, from coordinate 1,351,399 downwards.
GGCGCTGCACCGAGCAGTCACGTTCGTAAAGATGGACAATGTTTCCTTCATGGTCGCCCAAAATTTGCACTTCAATGTGCTTTGGCTTTTCGATTAGCTTTTCGACATAGACGTCATCGCTGCCAAATGCCGCCTTCGCCTCTGATTTGGCGCGTTCAAACGCTTCTTTCACTTCAGACTTGGAACGGACGATGCGCATGCCGCGTCCGCCGCCGCCCAGCGCCGCCTTGATGATGATCGGATATCCGTGCGTTTCGGCAAAGCGGACGACATCCTCAAGGCCGCCGACCGGTCCGTCGCTGCCCGGGATGACCGGAATGCCCGCTTTCATGGCCGCATGGCGCGCTTTTACCTTGTCGCCAAACATGTCGAGGTGATCCTCGTTTGGGCCGATGAAAATAATCCCTTCCTCGCGGCACCGTTTCGCAAATTGGATATTTTCCGACAAAAACCCGTACCCCGGATGGATGGCATCAACGTCGTGAGCTTTGGCGATTTCGATGATGCCCTCGATGTCCAAATACGCTTCAATCGGCTTTTTCCCTTCGCCGACCAAATACGCTTCATCCGCCTTATAGCGGTGGTACGAACCGGCATCTTCCTTCGAGTAAATGGCTACAGTGCGGATGCCGAGCTCCGTGCAGGCGCGGAAGACGCGAATGGCGATCTCCCCGCGGTTGGCTACAAGCACTTTGTGAATTCGTCTTGTCCTCATCGTCTCTCCTCCTTTCTAATTAAACTATAAAAGTTTTGCCGTTTTGTAAATACACTTTCTAAAAAGTCAGACCTTTTTTTGACGCGTTCACGGCTTGTTTTTCGCTTTTTTTGTATCGCTGTTCATACTTTGTAAACATCGAAATGTTCACCAGCAAGCCGAGCGAGGCCATCATCAGGACGAGCGATGTCCCCCCGTAGCTGACGAGCGGCAGCGGCACCCCGGTGATGGGAATGAGCCCGACGACTCCGCCGACGTTAATAAACGTCTGGAAGCCGATCATGACGGAAATGCCGATGGCGAGCAAGCTGCCGAACGCATCAGTCGAGCGGCGGGCGATCCACAATCCGCGCAGCACGATAAACGCCAATAGCCCAAGCGTGAACATGACGCCGAACAAACCGAGCTCTTCGGCAATGACGGCCATAATAAAGTCGGTGTGCGACTCCGGCAAATAGCCGTACTTTTGGATGCCTTTTCCGAGCCCAAGCCCTTTCAGCCCGCCGATCCCGATCGCCAAATACGAATTGACGAGCTGATAGCCGTCCGTATCCGCATATTGAAACGGATCCAAAAAACTGTAAAGGCGCGACAACCGTTCGTCCGAAAAAATCTTTTTGCCCATGAACGGAAGCCAAAGCGGCGACAGCATCACGGCGATCAAAGCGAAAAAGAGCAGCTGCTTGAAAAGCAACGTGAGGCGCAGTCCAGACGAAAGAATGATGCACACCGCGATGACAAAAACGATAAACGCCGTGCCGAAGTCCGGCTGAATGGCGATCAACGCACAAATAAACAGCGTATAGTAAATGGGGAATAAATTGCTTTTCACCGGCTCAGCCAGCCGTTTCCGCTTGTTGGCAAACGCCGCCGACAAGTACAAAATCAGGCCGAGCTTGGCCAGCTCCGCCGGCTGGATGGAAAGCGCCCCAACGCGAAACCAGCTTGTCGCATTGTTGGCCGTATGGCCAAGGAACGCAACCGCGATCAGCATCAGCGGGGAAGCGAAGAAAACGAATTTCACGAATCGTTCTTTTCGCCACACTTTATACGGAATAATAGCCATCATGGCAAAGGCAGCGAGCGCGGCGATGAGCCAATGCTTTTGCCGCTCATAAAAATAGTCGCTCGGCACCTCAAAACGGATGACGGCCGTCACCATGCTCGCGCTGTACACCATAATCAGGCCGAACAACGACAGCATAATGACCGCGGCCATGAGCGGATAATCGTAACATTTCAACACTTTCTTCCGTAATTGTCGATCCATCGTCCCTCTTCCCTGTTTGCACGTATGTACATAAATCATTCGCAGCAGCGCGCCGATTTCCTGCCCAAAAACAGAAAAACTCAAACGACGGCAGGCCAATCGTTTGAGTTGCCATGTATCGTTATCGTACGCGCTTTTTTGTCACTGCTTCATGCAACGCGGAAAGCTCGCGCTCAAGCCGGTCAAGGAGCGCCTTTCCGTCTTTGGCCTCCACAAGCCCGAGGCGCACCGCAAAGTCGATTTCCCGCGACAAGCCGAACATTTGCGTGTCCAACACTTCCTCATAGAGCGGACATTGCGGCATCGTCAAATGATCCATTTGCACGCGGATGAGCTGAATAATTTTTTCCGCATCGGCTTGCAGCAGCGCGTACGCCTTTTCGCGATAGCCCATCGATTCGTCCGTCACATCGATCCCTCCGTTCTCTCCCCTATCCTTCTTTAAATCTTAACGTGAAACAAGCCATTTTGCAAGTTGAAACCATTGACAGCAATCCGGCTTGGAACATGACAAACGCTTTATTTATTATTATACTAAAAACAGCGGCAACATGCAGAGGAGAGGGTGTCTTGATGAGCGATATTATCATGCTGACGGGAAAGGTCAACTTTACGATTACGCTCGACCCTGGCGTCTGGATTTTCGATGACCGAAAAGTCGATTTGGACACGTATTTTTCGCATCCGAAACCGGATCAGGCCGAGGCAGGGCAAGAGGAAGAAGAAATCAAAAAGTGGTCGGCGTTTTGGGACCGGGAAATTCAGGAGGGGGCCGTCTTTCCGCCCACATTGAAAACCGAGCGGCGCTTTTTGAAGGAGAAAATCATCACCGGTTCGTTCGGCATGCCGTTTGCTCCGTTTTTGCAAAACGCTGAACCGCACGAAGACGCTTCCGAACTTGTCGTCGTGACGGAAAGCGGGGAAACGGTGATCCCGCTCGACAAAGCATACGATTTGATTTTTGCTTTTTCTAAAAACGGAAAGCCGCTGCGCGATGACGGTCCGGTGCACATTTATTTCGGCGACGGCTCGAACCGCGAAGCGCCGATTACCCATGTGCGCCAGCTCATCGTCCGCTGACCAGACGCTCCGTCAAGAGGACGTCCGGTTTTCGGTCGGCCGTGAGGGGCCGCCATTCCTGTTCGTTCGCGTGACGCAGGATTGGCAGCCTCCCAAGCGGCCGGTTGGAAGACGAGGGCTAAAGCAAGTCGGCAGCGAGCTGGGCGAGCGCGGAACGCTCTCCTTTGACAAGGCGGATATGACCGGCGATTTTTTGGTCTTTGAATTTCTCGACCACATACGTCAAGCCGTTGTTGTATTCATCCAAATATGGATGGTCGATCTGTTCCGGATCGCCCATTAAAATGATTTTGCTTTTTTCGCCGACGCGCGTCAAAATCGTCTTCACTTCATGCTTTGTCAAGTTTTGCGCCTCATCAATAATGATGAACTGCTCCGGCAGGCTGCGGCCGCGAATGTAGGTGAGCGCCTCGACTTCAATCGAGCTCATGCCGGCTAAAATGGCGTCCAATTCCCCCGGCTTTTTCGTGTTGAACAAATACTCAAGGTTGTCAAAAATCGGCTGCATCCACGGGCGCAGCTTTTCTTCCTTTTCCCCGGGCAAAAAGCCGAGGTCTTTCCCCATCGGCACGATCGGGCGCGCGACAAGCAGCTTTTTGTACGTGCGCAAGTCTTCAGTCTGCATGAGCCCGGCAGCAAGCGCGAGCAGCGTTTTCCCGGTTCCAGCCTTGCCGATTAACGTCACGAGCGGAATATCGTCGCGCATAAGCAGCTCAAACGCCATCGTTTGCTGCACGTTGCGCGGGCGAATGCCCCATATATGCTCATGATGAAAAATCAGCTTCTTCACCTTTTTGCCGTTTTGGTCGACGATGCCAATCGCCGAAGCTGAACTGCCGAATGCGTCTTTCATAATAATAAACTGATTCGGGTAAAACGGGTGATCAGCGATATCGGCCAACACGAGCTCCCCTTTATCATAAAACCGTTGCAGGTGATCCCTCCCTATGTACAGTTCCAAAAACCCGGTGTAAATATGGTCGACGTCAACGACGCGGTCGCTTAAGAAGTCTTCGGCCTGCAGCCCGATGGCATCCGCTTTCACGCGCACGAGCGCATCTTTGCTCACCAAAATGACCGAACGTCCGTCCTCTTTCGCTTGTTCCTCAAGCGATAAGTTTTTCGCCACCGCCAAAATGCGGTTGTCGTTCGTTTTTTCGACAAAAATTTCCTGAAGCTGATGGAATGAACGGTGGTTCAGTTCAATGCGCAGCACCCCTCCGTTTTCAAGCGGAATTTTCTCGTGCAGCTTGCCGTTCTCGCGCAGGCGGTCGATCAGCTTCGACACCTGGCGGGCGTTTCTCCCGACCTCATCCATATACCGCTTTTTCGAATCCACTTCCTCCAGGACGACAGCCGGAATGACGACCTCGTTGTCCTCGAACGAAAAAATTGAATACGGGTCTTGCAAGAGGACGTTTGTATCAAGCACATAGATTTTCTTTCCCAAATTCCGCTTCCCCCTAGCGTCCGTTTTTCGCCTTGTATACCGGATGGGAATGGCTGTGGTATAGCATATGAAAAAATGTATAAAGATAGAAGGATTTTTGCAAAATAAAGTCAAAAAAGCAGAGGTGAGCAAAGATGAAGAAAACACTCGGATGGCTGGCCGCCTTCTCCCTTCTTCTTTTAGGCGGATGCAATGTTGGAAACAGCAATGAAGCAAACGATGGGGACCGTTCGCTTGTGCGCGTCAGAAATACGGTTGATGAGCAGGTAGAAAATAAATCGGGCCAGGAGATCGCCCGCCGGATTGCGGAGATCGCGAACCGTGTGCCGAACGTTCACGATGCTACCGCGATCGTTGTGGGCAAGTACGCCATCGTCGGCATTGACGTCGGCGCCAATGTCGACGCCTCACGCGTCGGCACGATCAAATATTCCGTTGCAGAAGCGCTGCAAAAAGACCCGTACGGCGCCAACGCAATTATTATCGCCGATCCGGACCTTTACACGCGCGTGCGCAACATCGGCCGGCAAATTGATGAGGGGCGGCCGGTGCAGGCATTCATGAACGAAATCGCCGACATCGTTGGACGGGTGATGCCGGAAGTGCCAAGCGACCTGTTTGAAACGACGCCAAATCCGACCGAAGAAAACGACGGGCAGTTGAACAACCAAGAGGAACGGCAGTTGAACGAACGTCAAGAAAAGCAGTCCAACCACCACTTAAACCGCTGAACGATTCCGCTGCGCTGTGGTATAATGGATCGGGAGGGGCATTTTCTAGTTGCTGAGGTGAACAATGAGAGTCAAATGCGTGCTTTGCGAACAAATTGACACGATCGACGACGAATCGCCGCTCGCCAAACGGCTTCGCAACCGCCCGATCCATACGTACATGTGCCGCCGCTGCCATGACCGCATTGCGGAAAAAACACGGATGCGGCTGGCGACAGGAAAATTCCGCTTCTATCGCGGCAACCGCACCGATGACGATTGGTAACCAAAAACCGGCACTGAGAAGCGGCCGCTTTCCAGTGCCGGTTTTGCTTTTTTATTTCTTTATGATCCGTACTTCTCGGGCTCGGCTTCGATCTGCCGCCATATCGCTTCCGCCAGCTCCACAGGGAAATGAGCCGTCTTTGTTTCCCCGCCGCACCTATATTCAACAACGTACCGCCCGCTCGCTTCGTCTTTGGCGGCCTTCACCGCCGTCACGCCGAAGTTGTTTTCCAAGATAGCCAGAAAAAACGACGCCGTGTCGCGCGCCGCCTCATCGTGCGGGCGGGCGGCGGCGACAATTTCGATTGTCAGCCAGTTGTAAAGAGCGTCTTGCACCGATTTCATGGCTTTTCTCCCTCTTTCGCCTGCCTGAGGCGGATTTTATAAATGAGCAATACGAGCGCGGCGACCGCCAATCCTTCCGCCACAGGCAAAAAAACAGCGAAAAACGTTAACACCGTGCAGCCGAGCGCCAGCAAGACGTAAATGACGGCGCTTTTCAACAGCGGCAGCCGGCGGGCAAAACCGAGACGGTAAACAAGCGCCGCCAGCAGCAAAACCGTGGCGTACAGCAGCCACATGCCGCGCTCGGGATTGCCGTCAACGTCATAAAGCGAGGCGAAAAACGTCAGCCGTTCCAGCACGTTCATACTGTTCCCTCCCGTTCACCCGAATGGCCCGCCAAAACGCAGCCCTGTTTTGTTTCCTCTCAAGCGCCGCGCGGCAGAAGCATGCACACGCCGGCGCATCCAGGGCTTTCCCGGTTAGCCAAAGGCATGCCGCTTCTATTTTGCCTGTTGCGCCGCTTTCTTTCTCTTCTCCGCTTTTTCGCGCTCGCTTTTGCTTAAGATTTTTTTGCGCAAACGAATGGAAACCGGCGTCACTTCGCAATATTCATCGTCGTTCAAATACTCAAGCGCCTCTTCCAACGTCAGCAGGCGCGGCTTTTTCATCGTCACCGTCTGCTCTTTCGTCGATGAGCGCACATTCGTAACATGCTTCTCGCGGCAAATGTTGACGACAAGGTCGTTTTCCCGGTTGTGCTCGCCGACGATCATTCCTTCGTACACTTCTGTGCCCGGCTCGACAAAAATCGTGCCGCGGTCCTCAAGCTGCATAATGCTGTACGCTGTCGCCTTGCCGGTTTCCATCGAGACGAGCACCCCTTGGCGGCGGCCTCCAATCGCGCCAGCCTGCATGGGAGCGTAATGGTCAAATGAATGGTTTAAAATGCCATACCCACGCGTCAGCGACATAAATTCGCTTCGATAGCCGATCAACCCGCGCGACGGCACAAGAAAGACGAGGCGCACTTGTCCGTTGTCTCCATGCACCATATCGGCGAGTTCGCCTTTGCGGCTGCCAAGCGATTCCATAACGGCGCCGGTATACTCTTCCGGAACGTCGATCACGACTCGTTCAATCGGTTCGCACAAAACGCCATCGATCTCTTTGACAATGACTTCCGGCTTCGATACTTGCAGTTCATACCCTTCTCGGCGCATGCTTTCAATTAGAATGGCTAAATGAAGCTCGCCGCGTCCGGAAACGATCCATGCATCCGGCGAATCGGTCGGCTCGACGCGCAGGCTGACATCGGTCTCAAGCTGGGTGAGCAGCCGCTCTTCCAACTTCCGTGCCGTCACATATTTGCCTTCGCGCCCGGCAAACGGGCTGTTGTTGACAAGAAAGGTCATTTTCAGCGTCGGCTCATCAATATGAAGCGGCGGCAACGGTTCCTGGCGGTCCGGCGGACAAACGGTCTCGCCGACGTTAATGTCTTCCATTCCCGCAACAGCCACGATGTCGCCGGCGTGGGCTTCTTCAATCTCGATCCGCTTTAAGCCAATAAAGCCGAACAACTTTGTGACGCGGAACTGTCTCACGGTGCCGTCGCGCTTCAATAAGGCGACTTGCTGGCCGGTTTTCATCGTGCCGCGGAAAATGCGCCCGATGCCGATGCGGCCCACGTATTCGTTATAATCGAGCAGGGCCACCTGGAATTGCAACGGTTCATCGCGATTGTCCGCCGGCGCCGGAATATGCTCGATGATCGTCTCAAACAAGGCGGTCATGTCCCCGCCTTGCCGGTCCGGGTCAAGGCTTGATGTTCCGCGCAGCGCCGATGTGTACACGACCGGAAACTCAAGCTGCTCCTCCGAAGCGCCGAGTTCAATAAACAAGTCGATCACTTCATCGACGACTTCCGCCGGACGGGCAAACTCGCGGTCGATTTTGTTGACGACGACAATCGGCACAAGCTGCTGCTCAAGCGCTTTTTTGAGCACAAACCGCGTTTGCGGCATGCAGCCTTCGTACGCATCGACGACAAGCAAGACGCCGTCAACAAGGCGCATGATCCGCTCCACTTCCCCGCCGAAATCGGCGTGCCCCGGTGTATCCAAAATGTTGATGCGCGTCCCTTTATACAACACAGCAGTATTTTTGGCTAAAATCGTAATGCCGCGCTCACGCTCCAAATCGTTGCGATCAAGCGCCCGCTCCTCGACTTGTTCGTTTTCGCGGAATGTCCCCGACTGCCGGAGCAGTTGGTCGACGAGCGTCGTTTTTCCATGGTCGACGTGGGCGATAATCGCAATATTGCGAAGATCCATTCGTTTCTTGGTCAATGTTGGTCACTCCTGTTAGACAAGCTGCTCGTCTATTATATCACAAAACATAGAAAATCAGCATATTTTCCGGTACACTAGAAAAAGACGCCTCATTTTCCGAGAAAGGAGTCAAGCGGATGAAACGCATCGAACCTGTGCCGCTGCTACTCGCCATCCTCGCTGTCGCCGCCGTCATGGCGATCGGCGTTTTCATCGCTGAGCAAAGCGCAACCGGCATCGCCGTCTCGACGCTCACGTTTATCGCCATCATGGGCGCCGGGTTCGTTCGCAAAAAGCGGATGCGCGAATAAAAAAACGGGACTGATCCGAAAACGCACTCGCATTTTGGATCAGCCCCTTTTCTTGCCGCAGCCTCCTTCTCGTCAGCCCCGAAGGTAGCGCTGCAAAATTTCCTCATGCACGCCCGGCTTGGCGGCAAGCACAGAGCTGCGGTTGAGCAGATCGATCGGCTTTCCGTCGAGGTTCGTCATGATTCCGCCCGCCTCTTCAATTAAAATCATCCCGCCGGCAAAATCCCACGGCGACAGGCGCGGCGAAATGTAGGCGTCCAAGCGGCCGGCTGCGACATAGGCGAGCTCGAGCGCCGCCGACCCGTACGAACGCGTGCCGCGCGCATCTTTGGCCAGCCTCACGAGTGGACGATGGTCGAGACGTTTATTTTCCATGAGCCATGTGCCATTAATGGCGATGATCGATTCCGCCACCGGTGCCGGCTGCAAGCGGCCGAGCGGCTCGCCGTTCAAAAACAGCCCCTTCCCTTTTTGCGCGGTATACAGCTCGTCAAAGACAACGTCATACACATAGCCAAGCTGGCCGACGCCATCTTCGAAAATGCCGACCGACACGGCAAAGTGGCGCCGCTGATGGACAAAGTTCATCGTTCCGTCAATCGGGTCAATGACCCATACAACGCCGTCCAATGCGGCCAGCTCATCGCCGAACCCTTCTTCGCCCAACAGGCGATGGCCGGGAAATTGGCGGCGGATGTGCTCGGCGAAAAACTGCTCAATGCCGCGGTCGACGTTCGTCACCAAGTCGTTGCGGTTTTCCTTCGTTTCCACAGTCAGCGGCTCCGCAAACGAGGCGCGGATGCGCTGTCCCGCTTCTGCAATCCATTGCCGGGCATACTGGTCGATCTCTTCCCATTTTCCTTCCATGTCTATTCCTCCCGCTTTCATTATGTACGCAGCAGCCGGAAAGGGGTGGGCACCGCTCAAGAAAAAAACGAACCGCAAAGATGGTTCGCCTTAAAAATGGTCATACTTGAAGGCGCATCAGTTCTTGGCGCAGCTTTTCAAGCCGCCGTTTGCATTCTCTTTTCTTTTCTTCATCGTTTTCCATCATGGCTTCATACAGCGTCGCCAATTCATAATCAAGTTCGAGCCGCAACACCGCCATGCGTTTGTCTCCGTCTGGCCGTTTCAGCGAATTGGCGGTTTTTTTCATCTTCGTCCGCACCCCTTTCTCGATCATCCGCTAAACTTCCGGCGCCCCTCACGGAATGTGCTGCTTCGTTTTGTTTTATATTATATTATGTGGAAAAAGGGGTGTATGCAACTAATTTGTGCGTTTACCTACCGCGTTTCGCCCGCTTGGCCCGATTTGAATCCAGTCGCCGTTTTTTGCCTCTTTCACCTGCTTGATGACCGCGTACGATGAATAGCCGCTTTCCTTTTCAAACTCGGCGTACAACCGGTTTTCCTCGCTTTTGGACGGGACGATCTCTTTGAAACGGCGGTATATCTCCATTAATTCTTCGCGTTTCATCCCCCGCTCATACGCCGTTTCGACCGCCGTAAAAAATTTAATGACATCGATGATTTCTTGCGTCGACCAATCATACGAAAACGGGTACGAATAGCCCATTGTTTCACCTCCGCCGTTAGTTTGCCCAACGGCGCCGAATTTGTTCCGCCTCGCCGATCATGCGGGCAAACAGTTCAGCAACCGACGGAATGTCGTGAATGAGCCCAATCGCCTGTCCAGCCCAAGCGAACCCTTCATCCACCTTCCCTTCGTAAATAAAGCGCCGATTCGCCTCTCCGCTAATGTATTCTTTCAAATCGTCATACGTGCCGCCTTGGCGCTCAATTTCCAATATTTTTTCTGTCCACTTGTTGGCAATTGCCCGCCCCGGCGCTCCGAGCGACCGTTTGATGACCACTGTGTCATGCTCACTGGCGTTCACGATCATGTCTTTGTATATCGGATGGGCGTGAACGCATTCTTTCGTGGCGATAAACCGCGTGCCCATTTCAATTCCTTCCGCTCCAAGCGCCAGCGCCGCCATAAGCCCGCGCCCGTCGGCGATCCCGCCCGAAGCGATGACCGGAATCGATACGGAATCAACGACTTTCGGGATGAGGACGAACGTGCCGGTATCATATTTGCCAAGGTGGCCGCCCCCTTCCTGCCCGACGACCATCACCGCATCGGCGCCAAGCTCTTCCGCTTTGACCGCTTGGCGAACAGCTGCGACAAGCACTAATGTTTTGACGTTCGTTCCTTTCAGCAGTTCAAAAAACGGCGCCGGATTGCCGCCTGTGACCGAGACGACCGGCACGCCCTCATCAAGCGCCGCCTCAAGCATATGAGCGAACGGGCGGCCGTGCTGGCCGATGGCAAAATTAACTCCAAACGGCCGGTCCGTCTTTTCTTTCACTTTGCGGATTTCCTCGCGCAAGCGCTCCGGGCTTTCAAGCGACATCGCCGTAATTTGGCCGAGCCCACCGGCGTTGGAGACGGCGGCGGCCAAGTCGGCGTACGCCAGATAGGCCAGTCCCCCTTGAATGATTGGATATGTAATGCCGAGCAGCTCGGTCACTCTCGTGCTCCATTCCATCGATTCATTCCCCCTTTTGATGTTGTCCTTCTTTTACTTCTTGTTTTGATCGCCATTCTCCTTTTTTGGTGCAACATTCTTTTCTTCTTTGCAAACGAACAAATAAATGCTATAATGCATTTGTTTTATTTTTAAGGTAAAGAGGTGTGGGGAACCATTGTCGCAACTCGAAACACCGTTGTTTACCGGACTGTTGGAGCATATGAAAAAAAATCCGGTTCAATTTCACATCCCCGGCCATAAAAAAGGGGCCGGCATGGATCCGGAGTTTCGCGCCTTCATCGGAGAAAACGCCTTGGCGATCGATTTAATCAACATCAGTCCGCTCGACGATTTGCATCATCCGAAAGGGATGATCAAACGTGCACAGGAGCTCGCCGCCGAAGCGTTCGGCGCCGATTACACGTTTTTCTCGGTGCAAGGGACGAGCGGGGCGATCATGACGATGGTCATGTCGGTCGCCGGACCGGGCGATAAAATTATTGTGCCGCGCAACGTCCATAAATCGGTCATGTCTGCAATCGTCTTTTCTGGGGCGACGCCGATTTTCATCCATCCGGAAATTGACAAGGAGCTCGGTATTTCCCACGGCATTACGCCACAGGCAGTGGAAAAAGCGCTCCACCAACACCCGGATGCCAAAGGGGTGCTCGTCATCAACCCGACGTATTTTGGCATTGCCGGCGATTTGAAAAAAATCGTCGAGATCGCCCACTCGTACAACGTTCCGGTGCTTGTCGACGAAGCGCACGGCGTTCACATTCATTTTCATGAGGACTTGCCGCTCTCCGCAATGCAAGCCGGGGCCGATATGGCGGCGACAAGCGTCCATAAGCTCGGCGGATCGCTGACGCAAAGCTCGATTTTAAATGTGCGCGAAGGGCTCGTCTCCGCGAAGCACGTGCAAGCGATCTTAAGCATGTTGACGACGACGTCGACGTCGTATTTGTTGCTCGCTTCGCTCGATGTCGCCCGCAAACAGCTGGCGACGAAAGGGCGGGAGCTCATTGACAAGGCGATCCGCCTCGCGGAATGGACGCGGCGGCAAATCAACGAAATTCCATATTTGTACTGCGTCGGTGAAGAAATTTTAGGCACGGAAGCGACGTACGACTACGATCCAACGAAGCTGATCATCTCCGTCAAGGAGCTCGGCTTGACCGGCCATGATGTCGAACAATGGCTCCGCGAAACGTATAACATCGAAGTGGAGCTTTCGGATTTGTATAACATTTTGTGCATCATCACGCCAGGCGATACCGAACGGGAGGCGAGCCTGCTCGTTGAAGCGCTCCGCCGCCTGTCGGACGAGTTCAGCCATCAGGCGGAAAAAGGAGTCAAACCGAAAGTGCTGCTTCCAGATATCCCGGCCTTAGCCTTGACGCCGCGCGACGCGTTTTATGCTGAAACAGAAGTCGTGCCGTTTCACGAGTCAGCCGGACGGATCATCGCGGAATTTGTGATGGTGTATCCGCCGGGCATCCCGATTTTTATTCCCGGTGAAATCATTACGGAGGAAAATTTGAAGTATATCGAGACAAACTTGGCCGCCGGCCTGCCGGTGCAAGGCCCTGAGGACGATACGCTGCAGACGTTTCGCGTCATCAAAGAATATAAGCCGATTCGTTGAATGCACAAGCCGGTTTTCCCGGCTTGTTTTTTTGGGCCAAAATCAACGGCGCGCATGTGCTTTGCCCCACATGCGCGCCTATCCGTTCCTTCCCCCGTTTGTTTGCCCGCCTTATTCTTTTTCTCCGTCCTCGCGGTCATGACCGCAGCAATCGCATTTCCCGTAAAGCGTTGTCACTTTTTCATCTTCAAAATACGCAATTGTCGCTTCACACGTTTGGCATACGATCGTGCCCATCCCCAAAACCCCTTTATGATGATAAATGTTGTTGTTGGTTTTATAATAATATATCATATTTAGATTGTCAATCCAAATTTGTATGTCACATTTCGGATTATGACGGCTCTTTTATGACACCAAACTTTTTCACCGCAGTCCGGAAAAACATGGTACAATGAAGACGAGAGAGACAAAAAGATGGCGAAAGGAGAGAAGGGCGTTGAATGCAAGCCTAAAGCTGCCGGGGGGAAAATCGATCAGCATCGAGGAAATCAAACAGTTGCTCGAACGTTACCGAGCCGCGCTGCGCAAAACGGGGGAGCAACTTGGATGGGCGTACGAGCAGGCAGCCTTTCCATACACGGTGCATGAACGCGACCACGTTCTTTATTTGCAAGGCGACGGCCGCTTATACAAAGGGATGGCCATTGCCGTGCGGACAGCCGGAGAAGAAACATGGATTGAGCTGGCATTGGCGCCGGGAGCAACGCACGGGGACAAAGGAAAAGCAAACGAATTCAGCAAATGGATGGCCAAAACGCTTGGCGGCGAACTGCGTTTATTCAGCGGCCGGACGATGTCGTTCGGCCGCGCGTAAACAGCGGCATGGGACCGCTGTTTTTTTGTTCGCCGAACAGCGCCGCTTCCGCACCCAAGGGGCAGATCATGGAATAGATTGCCATATGAAATGCTGGCCGGCAAAATACACCGCCGCCGTGGCAGCTGTTGTAAGGAGCGCTTTGCGCGTCGCCAAGCCGAGCTGGCGCGCCAGTAAAAACGCTATGTACATGAAGACGCACAACATCAAGCCGCGGAAAAATGGCCGGTCCCGCCCCGACAGCCACTCGATCAAGGAAAAACTGCTCCAAATCATCATTTGCAGCAAAAAGGCGACATACGCTTTCATCATTTCCATCTCCCGCTTTTCTTTACCATAACGATATGAAACGAAAGCGGAAAATAGTATGAAAAACAGGACAAGAAATGCGCCATTCCCGCATGATAAGAAAAACGACCGGGCCAAGCCCGGTCGTTTCACAGTTACTTCGTAATGATATGAATCGGTGTGCCAAGCGCCACTTCCGCCGCTTCCATGGCGATTTCGCCAAGCGTCGGATGGGCATGGATCGTCAAAGCGATGTCTTCCGCCGTCATGCCGGCTTCAATGGCGAGCCCAAGCTCGGCGATCATGTCAGAAGCATTTGGACCGATGATTTGCGCACCAATGACGACGCCGTCCTCTTTGCGGACAACGAGCTTCAAGAAGCCGTCCGTATCGTTCAGCGCCAAGGCGCGGCCGTTGGCAGCAAACGGGAATTTCGCGGCAATGACGTCAATGCCCTCGTCTTTCGCCTGCTGCTCAAAATAGCCGACCGACGCGCATTCCGGATCGGAGAAGACAACGGCTGGAATGGCCACGTAATCGACTGCCGACGGATGGCCGGCGATGGCTTCCGCAGCCACTTTTCCTTCATACGACGCTTTATGGGCGAGCGCCGGACCTGGAACGATGTCGCCGATCGCAAAAATGTTCGGCACGCTCGTGCGGCATTGATGATCGACTTCGATCAAGCCGCGGTCTGTCATTTTCACGCCGAGCTGCTCGAGCCCAAGCTCGTCCGTATTCGGCCGGCGGCCGACGGTGACGAGCACATAGTCGGCGTCAATCGTTTTCGTTTCGCCATTCGCCTCATACGTGACCGTGACGCCGTCTTCGCGTTCTTCGGCCCCTTTCGCCAATGCGTTCGTCACGACTTCAACGCCTTTTTTCTTCAGGCGCTTCTTGATGATGGCGGCCATTTGCTTCTCAAAACCGGACAAAATTTCGCCGGCCCCTTCTAAAATGGTCACTTTCGTCCCAAAGTTGGCGTAAGCCGTACCGAGTTCGATGCCAATATAGCCGCCGCCGATGACCACGAGCGATTTCGGCACTTCCCCAAGGTTGAGAGCTCCCGTCGAGTCAAGAATGCGGTTGGAAAACTTGAAGTTCGGCAGCTCAATCGGGCGCGAGCCGGTGGCGATAATCGCGTTTTTGAACGTATACGTCTGCGCGCTGTCGCCGTTGACGACACGCACCGTATTGGCGTCGACAAAATACGCTTCCCCTTTGACGATCTCTACTTTGTTTCCTTTTAACAGCCCTTCGACGCCGCCCGTTAATTTTTTCACGACGCTTGCTTTCCATTCTTGCACTTTGGCAAAATCGACGGTGACGTTCTCCGCCTTAATGCCCATTTCTTCGGAATGCTTCGCCTGCTCATAGCGGTGGCTTGCGGAGATCAGCGCCTTTGACGGGATGCAGCCAACATTTAAGCAGACGCCGCCTAAATTGCCCTTTTCCACAATCGTCACTTTTTGTCCGAGCTGCGCGGCGCGGATGGCGGCGACATAGCCGCCAGGACCGGCGCCGACGACAAGCGTTTCCGTTTCAATTGCAAAATCGCCAACTACCATCGTTTTACGCCTCCATTAATAATAATTCTGGATCGCTTAACAGCTGTTTGATATGGTTGAGCGCTTTTTGCGCCGTCGCTCCGTCGATCATCCGGTGGTCAAAGCTGAGCGAGAGCGCCAGCACCGGTGCGGCGACAATTTCCCCGTCGCGGACGATCGGTTTTTCGGCAATGCGGCCGATGCCAAGAATCGCCACTTCCGGATGGTTGATAACCGGCGTAAACCATTGCCCGCCGGCCGAACCGATGTTTGTAATCGTGCACGAAGCGCCTTTCATTTCTCCCGGCGTCAGTTTGCCGTCGCGCGCTTTCTCGGCGAGCTCATTGATTTCTTGCGCCAAGGCGAAAATCGGCTTGCGATCGGCATGTTTAATGACCGGCACAAGCAAGCCGCGGTCCGTATCAGCGGCGATGCCGATATTGTAATAATGCTTCTGGATGATTTCTTCCGTCTCATCATCAATGGACGTATTCAACACTGGGTATTCACGCAGCGCGGAAACAAGCGCTTTGACGACATACGGCAAGAACGTCAGCTTGATGCCTTTTTCTGCGGCAATGGCCTTGAATTTTTTCCGGTGAGCAACCAGCTTCGTCACATCGGCTTCGTCCATGAGCGTCACGTGCGGGGCCGTATGTTTCGAATGCACCATGGCCTTGGCGATCGCCCGACGGATGCCGCTCATTTTCTCGCGCGTTTCCGGGAATTCGCCTTCTGGCGCCGCCGGTTTCGCTGCCGCCGGCGCCGCTTTTTCCTCCGCTGCGGCCGGTGCCGGTTTTGCGCCGCCGGCAAGGAAAGCGTCAATATCTTCTTTCAGGACGCGGCCGTTTTTGCCCGTTCCTTGGACAAGCCGAATATCGACGCCTTTTTCGCGCGCATACTTGCGCACGGACGGCATGGCGATGACGCGGCGGTTCGGGTCAGCCTCCGCTTCAGCTGCCGGTGCATTGGGAGCGACAGCGTCAACCTTTTCCTCTTTCGACACCGTTTCCGTTTTTTCCTCTTTTTTCGCTTCTTCTTGCTCTTGTCCTTTAAACGTCATGTTTTCATAACCCGGCGCATCGAGCGTGATGAGCGTTTGCCCGACCGTTGCCACTGTTCCCTCCGGGACGAGGATTTCAAGCACTTTCCCTTTGACCGGGGAGGGAATTTCGACAACCGCCTTGTCATTTTGCACTTCGCACAATACATCGTCTTCGTTCACTTCATCGCCCGGTTTCACAAACCATTTGACAATTTCACCTTCGTGGATGCCTTCGCCAATGTCCGGCAGCTTAAATTCAAAAGCCACTGTCTGTCTACCTCCTATCGTTTGCCGAAAATGGGCGGGGGAAGGCGTTCCGCTCCCCCGAATTTGTCCGCTGTTAGAAGTTCATCACTTTTTTCGCCGTTTCGATTACATCTTTAAAGTTCGGCAGCCATACCGATTCCGCCTGAGCAAACGGATAGACCGTGTCCGGAGCGGCCACGCGCAACACCGGCGCCTCAAGGCTTAAGATGGCGCGTTCGTTAATCTCCGCCACGACGTTGGCGGCGATGCCAGCCTGCCGTTGCGCTTCTTGAACGACAATGGCGCGGCCCGTTTTTTCGACCGAACCGATGATCGTTTCAATATCGAGCGGCTGCACGGTGCGCAAGTCGACGACTTCGGCAGAAATGCCTTCCTTCTCTAATTCTGCCGCCGCTTTTAACGATTCATGCACCATGGCGCCGTACGCGATGATCGTGATGTCTTTTCCTTCCCGCTTAATGTCCGCCTTGCCGATCGGAATCGTGTATTCCCCTTCCGGCACTTCCTGACGGAACGAACGGTACAGCTTCAAATGTTCAAGGAAAATGACCGGGTCGTTGTCGCGAATCGCCGAGATGAGCAGCCCTTTCGCATCATACGGCGTCGACGGAATGACAACCTTCAAGCCTGGCTGTTGGGCGACAAGCCCTTCCAAGCTGTCTGAGTGCAACTCCGGCGTATGGACGCCGCCGCCAAACGGAGAACGGATCGTAATCGGCATATGGTAGCGTCCGCCCGTACGATAGCGGATGCGCGCCATTTGCCCGCAAATCGAATCCATCGCTTCATACACGAAGCCGAAAAACTGGATTTCCGGCACCGGGCGAAACCCTTGCAGCGCCAAACCGATCGCCAAGCCGCCGATTCCTGATTCGGCGAGCGGCGTGTCAAAAACGCGATCTTCGCCAAATTCGGCCTGCAGCCCTTCCGTCGCCCGGAATACGCCGCCGTTGACCCCAACGTCTTCCCCGAAAATGAGCACGTTCGGATCATTTTTCAACTCGATGCGCAGCGCATCGGTGATCGCCTGAACCATTGTCATTTGCGCCATGGCTTACTTCGACTCCTTCTCTTTGTAAATTTCATACTGCTCCTTCAAATTGAACGGCAGCTCTTCAAACATGATGCTGATCAAGTCGGTTACTTTTTGCTTCGGCGTTTCGTCCGCTTTCTTGATCGCTTCTTTAATCTCTTCTTTTGCCTGTTCAATAACGTTGTTTTCTTCTTCTTCGCTCCACAAGCCTTTCGCCTCTAAAAACTTGCGGAAACGCACGAGTGGGTCTTTCTTCGCCCATTCGTTTTCCAACTCTTTCGAACGATAGCGCGTTGGATCGTCACCGGACATCGTATGCGGGCCATAGCGGAAGCAGAGCGTTTCAATGAGCGTCGGCCCTTCGCCGTTAATGGCGCGCTCGCGAGCAGCTTTGACCGCTGCGTAGACCGCAAGCGGGTCCATGCCGTCAACTTGAATGCCCGGAATGCCGGCGGCGACTGCTTTTTGCGCCAATGTTTTGGCAACGGTTTGCTTTTCGACCGGCGTCGAGATGGCAAAGCGGTTGTTTTGCACGACAAAGATGGCCGGCGCCTTAAACGCCCCCGCAAAGTTGATCCCTTCGTAGAAATCGCCTTGCGACGTGCCGCCGTCGCCCGTATATGTAATCGCCACTGCTTTTTTGCCCCGCATTTTCAAGCCGAGCGCCACACCAGCTGCTTGGATGTATTGGGCGCCGATAATGATTTGCGGCGGCAGGACGTTTACGCCTTCTGGAATTTGGTTGCCATGGAAATGGCCGCGCGAGAACAAAAACGCCTGATACAGCGGAAGCCCATGCCAAATGATTTGCGGAACGTCGCGGTATCCCGGCAAAATAAAATCTTCTTTTTCCAATGCAAAATGGCTGGCAATTTGGCTCGCTTCCTGCCCGGCGGTCGGCGCATAAAACCCGAGTCTCCCTTGGCGGTTCAACGAAATGGAGCGCTGGTCAAGAATGCGCGTATACACCATGCGGCGCATCAGCTCTTTCAGCTGCTCATCGCTCAGCTCCGGCATCGCCTCTTCATTGACGACTTCTCCTTCCTCATTCAAAATTTGAAATGTCGGGAACTGCTCGGCCACTTTCTCGAGCTGCTCCGCAAATGGGAATTGGAAGGTCTTTACACCCATCTTGTTCACCTCTGCCTTTCATCAAGAAATTTGGAAATCAGGCTGTCTTCATCCATATACTATTAATGTACCCAAAAGAAAGAAGAAATAAAAAGCAGCCGCCGCTTGGCGCAACGGAAACCGAAAACGGCGCCGACATCTGTATTACTATTTTTTATATCCTCATTAACACAGCGTCTGTTCGCAAGTTTTAGTTTACACTTTATTTTTCACGCCGTCAACGACTTTGATTTTCCGTTGCTTTCCCTTTTGTCTTCTGGTTGTATTTGGAATCAGGAACATTCCTGAAAACATCTGTTATATTACATCGAAACAACACTGTATTAATTCTGTATTATATTTTTCGGGAAATGCAAAACGCAATGTCCGTTCACGTTATTGACAGCGCTTTCTTAAGTTTCTTTTCCGATTATTCCTTATACGCCGATAATATCTCCAGACGGCCGCATTTTCATTTACGGCGCACAGGCATTTTTGTTAGACTAACACTGTAGACCGCGATGCGAGAGACAGGAGTGAAAAGGCGAATGATCACCATGAAAGATATCATTAAAGAAGGGCATCCGACGCTGCGGAAAGTGGCTGAGCCCGTTCCGCTGCCGCCTTCAGAGGAAGACAAACGCATTTTGCAAAGCTTGCTTGACTATGTGAAAATGAGCCAAGATCCGGAACTGGCGGCCAAATACGGCCTGCGGCCCGGCATCGGCCTCGCCGCTCCGCAAATCAACGTCTCCAAACGGATGATTGCCGTCCATGTCACTGATGAAAACGGAACGCTGTACAGCTATGCCTTGTTCAATCCGAAAATCGTCAGCCACTCTGTGCAGCAATGTTATTTGACGACGGGGGAAGGCTGCCTGTCGGTCGACCGTGATGTGCCCGGATACGTACCGCGCTATGCCCGCATCACGGTCACCGGCACGACGCTCGACGGCGAGGAAGTCACCTTGCGCCTCAAAGGATTGCCGGCCATCGTCTTCCAGCATGAAATCGACCATTTAAACGGCATTATGTTTTATGACCGCATCAATCCGGACGACCCGTTCCAAGTACCAGACGGGGCGATCCCGATCGGGCGCTGAACCGTGGCCGGCCATGCCAAACAGCCGCCCCGCCGAATGAGCGGCGGGGCGGCTGTTTATGGAATCAATTGCAATTGTTTCAATCCGTGCCATATGCCTTCTTCACTGACCGGTTTCGTTACAAAATCGGCGACCCGTTTCACTTCCTCATGGGCATTTCCCATCGCCACTCCTGTTCCGACGAACGACAACATTTCAATGTCGTTCAGCCCATCGCCGAACGCATACACATCGCCTTTGTCAATCCCGAGCTTCTCAATCATCAGGCGGATCCCCTCCGCTTTCGATCCCCCTGCCGGCAGCACATCGGTCGACACATCGTGCCAACGGACAAAACGGAATTCTGGATAATTGCGCACGTACGGTTCTTCTTCTGCGGCGCGGCAAAACAGCAGCGCTTGGTAAATGTCATTGTTTTCGTAATAAAGGGGATCGACAGGCGGGTGGGAAAACTTCAAGCTTCCCATGCTGACATGAATGTGCGGATGGTCGCCGACGCTCGCCCTCATTTCCTCCGCGTCCATAAAGACGAGCGGATGACCGTTGCGATGGGCGTCCTCAGCCAACGTCCGCACTTTCTCGCGGCGGAGCGGACGCTTATGCAGGACAGTTCCTTCAAAAACGACGTATTGCCCGTTGAAGCTGACGAACGAGTCGATCCCAAGCTGGCGGCGTACATCCGCAAACATAAACGGCGCCCGGCCGGTGGCGATGGCGACATAGACGCCGGCCTGTTTTAGCTGGCGGACCGCCTCAACGGTTGATGGCGGCAGCTGTTTTTGTTCATCAAGCAACGTGCCGTCAATGTCGAAAAACACGATTTTTCTGCCCACGTTCTCTTCTCCTTGCCGAAAATGTATTCACTGTTTACCGTACTGAAAAACAATTGGAATGTCAACCGAAAGACACGGTTCGTTCCATTTTTCCCCATGAAAAACAAGCCTCTACCTAACATAACATATATAATAGAAACATTTACTTTCGTCGCAAATTGAGTACAATAAAAAGTAAGGAGTGATGAAAAATGTTGAAAAAGCTGAAAAAAAAGCTGCTTCAACAGTGGAAAGATTTGCTCCGGAAAAAATTGATCGCCTAACTGTTCCAACAACAGCCCTTCGGACGGAAGGGCTTCTTTCCCACTTTGGCGAATGAAACGGCCAAAATCCGTCAAAGATGATACGTACCGTCGGCAAACCTCCCGCCTGTTTTTTTGCTTTTGAACGACAAAAAACATGAAAACGGGGTTGCATTTTTATATAATGGAAAAGCAATCATTGTACGATAAGGAGAGATTCGGTCATGATTTTCAAAGTGTTTTACCAAGACAACGCGGAAGAGGTGCCCGTGAGAGAAAAAACGAAAACGCTCTACATTGAAGCAGAATCAGAGCGGGAAGTACGCCAAAAGCTGCAAAACCGTCCGATCAATATCGAGTATATTCAGCCGTTAGAGGGGGCGCATTTGGAGTACGAAAAGAAAAGCGCTAATTTTCAAGTATTGGAGATCTCATCATGAAACTATTAACGGATCAGCAAGTCGGTGTGTTTGCCCTCGGCGGACTGGGTGAAATCGGGAAAAATACATATGGCGTACAATTTCAAGACGAAATTATTGTGATTGACGCGGGCATCAAGTTTCCAGAAGACGAATTGCTCGGCATTGACTACGTCATCCCGGACTATTCGTATTTAGTCAAGCACGCGGAAAAAGTGAAAGGGCTGTTCATTACCCATGGGCATGAAGACCATATCGGCGGCATTCCGTATTTGCTCCGGCAGGTGAACATCCCGATTTACGGCGGCAAGCTGGCGCTCGGGCTCATCCGCAATAAACTCGAAGAGCACGGGTTGCTGCGTCAGGCAAAACTCATTGAAATTCGCGAAGAGGATGTCATTCGCTTCCAAAAAACAGCGGTCACTTTTTTCCGGACGACGCACAGCATTCCGGACAGCTACGGCATCGTCGTTAAAACGCCGGTTGGCCAAATCGTCCACACAGGAGACTTTAAATTCGACTTTACACCGGTCGGCGAACCGGCAAATTTGACAAAAATGGCAGAAATAGGTAAGGAAGGCGTGCTTTGCTTGCTCTCGGACAGCACGAACAGTGAAATTCCGCATTTCACGATGTCCGAGCGGCGCGTCGGCGAGAGCATCCACGACATTTTCCGCAAAGTGAACGGCCGGATTATTTTTGCAACGTTTGCGTCCAACATCCATCGGCTTCAACAAGTGACCGAAGCGGCGGTCGCCAACAACCGGAAAATCGCTGTCTTCGGCCGCAGCATGGAAGCGGCGATTGAAATCGGCCAAGAACTCGGTTACATCAAATGCCCAAAAGGCACGTTTGTTGACGCTAACGAAATCAACCGCCTGCCGGCCAATCGGGTGACGATTTTGTGCACCGGCAGCCAAGGCGAGCCGATGGCGGCGTTGTCGCGCATCGCCAACGGCACGCACCGGCAAATTCAAATCATCCCAGGCGACACGGTTGTTTTCTCCTCATCGCCAATTCCGGGCAACACCGTGAGCGTCAACCGGACGATCAACATGCTGTGCAGAGCCGGTGCGGAAGTGATCCACGGCCCGCTTAACGACATCCATACGTCCGGCCACGGCGGGCAAGAAGAGCAAAAACTGATGATCCGGCTCATGAAGCCAAAATATTTCATGCCGATCCACGGCGAATACCGGATGCAAAAAATGCACGCCAAGCTCGCCATTGACTGCGGCGTGCCGGAGGAAAACTGCTTTATTATGGACAATGGCGAGGTGCTCGGCATCAGTGAACACGAGGCGCGCATCGTCGGCAAAATTCCGTCCGGCTCCGTTTATATTGACGGCAGCGGCGTCGGCGACATCGGCAACATCGTCTTGCGCGACCGCCGCATTTTGTCAGAGGAAGGACTCGTTATCGTTGTCGTCAGCATCAACATGAAAGAATTCAAAATCGCTGCCGGGCCAGATATTATCTCCCGCGGCTTCGTCTACATGCGCGAGTCAGGCGACTTGATCAGCGAGGCGCAGGCGCTCATTGCGAAACATCTCGAAAAAGTGCTTGAGCGGAAAACGAATCAATGGTCGGAAATTAAAAATGAAATCACCGAAACGCTCGCCCCGTTCTTGTACGAGCGAACGAAACGGCGGCCAATGATTTTGCCGATCATCATGGAAATCTAAAGAAAAAAGGGCGTCCTTGCAAAAGGATGCCCTTTTTCCGTCATCATCATGCACAGGCCGCCTGCCAGCCGTCAACCGACCACTTTTTCCTCAAACCGGTCAATGTCGCTGTCAGCGCCGATGACGACCAACACGTCGCCTTTGCGGATGATTTCCGAGGCGAGCGGGGAGACGATGACGCTTGTTCCACGCTTGATGGCGACGATGTTGATGCCATAGCGGGCGCGGATGTCCAGCTCCAAAAGCGAATGGCCGTCAAGCCGCTCGCTTGCCACGATTTCGACAATGCTGTATTTGTCCGACAGCTCCAAATAGTCCAACACGTTGTTGGAAATCAAATTGTGGGCGATCCGCTCGCCCATATCGCGCTCCGGATGCACGATTTGGTCAGCGCCGATTTTTTTCAGCACTTTTTCGTGGTAATCGTTTGTCGCCTTGACCGTAATATGATTGACGCCAAGCTCTTTTAAAATGAGCGTCGTTAAAATGCTGGCCTGAATGTTGTCGCCAATCGCGACAATGACGTGGTCAAAGTTGCGGATGCCTAAGCTTTTCAACACATTTTCGTCCGTCGTATCACCGACGACGGCGTGTGAGGCGACCGCCGCAAATTCGTTCACCCGGTCTTCGTCAATATCGATGGCCAACACTTCCATCCCTTGTTCACTCAACGTGCGGCAAATGCTGCCGCCAAACCGCCCGAGGCCGATGACGGCAAACTGTTTCTTTTTCATCAGTGATTCCTCCATCGCTTACCCATCATTGCTTTTTTCCTTATTCTATCAAAAAAGAAGGAGAACGAAAACGTTCTTCCGCTTCTTTTTCCTCATGCTGCCTTTTTCTAATCGGCCGGCCCGCGCCTTTCCGCAAAAAAACGGGCTGCCTGCGCACACAGCCCGATGAATTTCGTCGTTAGCGAAGTTTTTCTTCAACTTTTTGGCAAATTTCTTCCGCGGTAAGCCCGCTCGCTTCAATGACCGGACCGGACGTGACGATGTTGTGAATGCCGGCAACGTTTGCATCCAAGCCGGTAATGACGCAGCAATCGCAGCCCCGGGCATCTTGTTCCCCGCCAAGCGGAACAACCTCATACCCTCTTTCTCTCAATGCCTCCTGCACGTCGGTCAGCGATTGCTCAACACCGATTTTCGCCATCACACTCCACCTCCTCATATACATAATGTGTCTTGATGGAGGTGGAACTATACTTCATTCGGCGTTCCCTTTCCATGAAAAATAATCAATTAAAAAAGCGATCGCCCGGTCAATAGCCTCTTCATTTGGGGTGAGCTTTGCATGGTGCAACCCATGGGGCGAATCCACGCCGAGCCAAAACATCAATCCCGGGATTTCCGCCAGCATATAGCCAAAATCTTCGCCGGTCATCGCCTCTTTGCAGCGAATGACGTTCATACCGGGATGCGCTTCGGCAAACCGCATAAATTCCGCTGTCAGCGCCGGATCGTTGTACACTTGGTAGTACATGGCGCCGTAATCGATCGCCGCCTCGCATTCGTAGGCCACTTCGATTCCGCGCACGATCGCCTCAATCCGCCGCTTGACCGCCTCCATAGCCGCAGGCGACAGCGTCCGGATCGTTCCCTCGAGCCGGGCATGTTCGGCGATGACGTTTTGCACTGTCCCCCCGGCAATTTTCCCGATCGTAATGACGGCGCTGTCGAGCGGATCAACGTTGCGGGCGACGATCGACTGCAGCTGAACGACGAGCGTGCAGGCAGCGACGACCATATCGTTCGCCAAATGGGGAAAGGCTGCATGTCCGCCTTTTCCTTTTAAATCGATAAACAGCTCCGATGTATTGGCAAACAACAGTCCTTCTTTCGTCGCGATAGTGCCGACCGGATATTCCGGGGCGATATGCAAGGCGACGATCATATCCGGCCTCCATTCCTGCATGATGTCGCTTTCCATCATCGGCTTCGCCCCGCCCGGCCCTTCCTCGGCCGGCTGGAAAATAAACAGCAAGTCATCTTGAATCGGATGATGTGCGAAATGGGTGAGCACGCCAAGAGCGATGCTCATATGCACATCGTGGCCGCACGCATGCATGCACCCTTCATGTTCAGAGCGGTACGGCAAACCGGTCTCCTCGCGGATCGGCAGCCCGTCTATATCGGCGCGGTAGCCAATCGTTTTTTGCGGCGATGTTCCGTTGACTTTGACAAAAATCCCGGTTTTCCATGTCCGGACTTGAAGCCGCTCTTGCGGCAGCGACCGAATATAGTGAAGCAAATATTGCTGTGTTTTAAACTCTTGAAACCCGAGCTCGGGAATTTTATGCAAGTCGCGGCGAATGGCGACAAATGGGCTGATCGCTTCCATCCTCTCTCCTCCATTGGAAAAAAGCTGCCCCGTGAGCGGACAGCTTTTTTCCCGTCATTATAACTGGCGAAGCTCTTGTTTAATTTCCGTTTTCGCTCTCGTTTGTTCGTCGATTTGCTTAATGACGCGCGCCGGCACGCCGGCGACAACGGTATACGGCGGCACATCCTCGACGACGACCGCCCCGGCGGCGACGACCGCCCCTTTGCCGACGGTGACGCCTTCCAAAATGACAGCATTCGCGCCGACAAGGACATCGTCTTCAACGATCACCGGCTTCGCCGATGGCGGCTCAATGACTCCGGCCAACACCGCTCCGGCGCCAATATGGCAGTTTTTTCCGACCGTCGCCCGGCCGCCGAGCACCGCATTCATGTCGATCATCGTTCCTTCACCGACAACCGCACCGATGTTGATGACCGCTCCCATCATGATCACGGCGTTGTCGCCGATTTCCACATGGTCGCGGATAATGGCGCCCGGCTCGATGCGCGCCTTGATTCCTTTTAAGTCCAACAGCGGAATGGCCGAGTTGCGACGGTCGTTCTCGACGACGTAGTCCTCGATTTTGTCTTGATTCGCCGCGATTGCCGCTTGAATGTCTTGCCATTCGCCAAACACGACCCCGGTGTTGCCGGTGATGAACGGTTTCGCGCTCGGGCCGAAATCGATGCCTTCGAGTTCCCCTTTTATGTATACTTTAACCGGTGTCGATTTTTTGCTGTTTTGAATAAACGAAATGATCTCATTGGCGTCCATCATCTTCATCGGCGATTTCCTCCTTCATGCTGTATTCTTTTTTACTTTAGCAAAACAAAGATGTTGGTGACAAGCATCAATTCATAAAAGTTTTCGGCCCTGATTCGGCCGCCGCAGCTGTTTATTCAATTGCTTCAATATTTCGCGGCGGGTAAAAATCCCTTCAAAATAGCCATCCTCGTTCTCAACGCACACAAACGGATGGTTAACGATGAGCCCCACCGCTTTCCAAAGCCGGTCGTCAAGCCGCAGGCGCGGAATGTTTCGGTTCATCACTTCTTCGACCTTCATCGTCTCGAGACGTTCAAATTCGATGCGCTCCAATCCTAAAATTGCATCCATCATCATCGTCATGCTGATGAGCCCATGCAGTTTATACGATGTATCGAGAACTGGAATCGCTGAATAGCCGGTTTTCGTCAGGACGAGCAGCGCATGATCCAAATAATTTCCCGGCTGCACATGCGCCACTTTATCCGCCGGAATCAGAAATGGCTTGACAGTCATTTGCATGAATTCATTGTGTTCCCATGTCATGCCGATGTTCCGCCTTTCTTCTGCATCTTCTCCTCTCCACATTGTTATCATACCATAAAAAAGACTATCGCTTCCTGCGATAGCGATAGTGCACAATAATTTTTATCCTTCCTCTTCCTCTGTCAACAGTCGGTCGTATAAACGCAACAGCTGCCGGTACCGGTGTTCATCGACCTCCTTGTCTCCGTTTTCGATATCCGCCAGCTCGGAGCGGATGAGCTCGAGTGCATATTGCTGGCTGAACAAAACGTCAAGCAATAACGCCGCTTCCTCGCCCGACAGCCTTGTCGGCAGCCGCTTCGTCATCTCCATTCCCCCTTTGCCTCTTCCGCTTCCATATATATTCGCCGGCAAAGGAAAAAAGTCGTGGAAAAAAGCGTCATTTGCGGACAGGCAAAAAGGCCACCCATATGAATGGAATGGCCTTTTTTCAATAATAGCGCAACGCCAAATAACCAATGGCAAAAATGGCGAGCAAGACAGCGAGTACGTAAGCGAGGAACACCGGGTTGCGCAAGTAGGCATGCTCCTCGACCGTTTTCGGAATCGGCCCGTCAAGCTCCCCTTGCCAACGCTGTTGGCGTCCGAGGCGAACCGTATAGACGAACCCGATGACTGCGATCAGTACAGAGAGGGCAGATAACACAAAAGTGAGCTGTGCCATAAGTTTCACCTCATGCTTACTTTGCCGCAACGCGGCGATTTTATACGGTCAATAATGGGCGTCATGTTCAAACAAATAGCTGTAGGACAAGTCGATAAACAAATAGTGGCGCTCATCGATCGGATACGAATACGTCCGGATCGTCTCCCCGGTTTCAATGTCTGTGTACAAATCCGATAAAATCCCCCGCCGGCGCGAGCGCATGCGAATGATGTTTTCCAAAAAATATGGCCGCCAGCTCCAGTTTTTCATGTAATATTCGTGTTCGAGCTCCCAGCGGCCGCCGCGCTTGAACATGTTGCCCGACTGCTGGAAGCCGTCCTCATCGCAAACGTAAATGCGGAAACAAACGTCATCGAGCTCGGCCGCCAGCGATGAAATGAGTTCGTTGAAATTGCCTGCTTTTTTGTATTTGCCAAGCAGCGCCGTGATTCGCTGCTGAAACTGTTCAGAAATATGGTACAGCGTTTCAAGTTTTTTCTTTTCTTGCTGGATGAAGCGATGGCATTCCTGGCGCAGCAAGTCTTTCAACAAATCGCGCGGCACGGCTTCCGGTCCGGGCTTCGCCAAATAATACCCTTGGTAGTAGCGGCCGCCATGCCGCCAAGCGTACTGAAGTTGAAAGGATGTTTCAATATCTTCGTACAAAAGCGTCGCCCCGATTTTGCGGGCCAACAGCGAGATGGAATGGACGATTCCTTGGTATGCCTGATGAACGGACGCTTTTCGCAATTCATGCAAATCGATTTTTAAAATGTCAGGCGACAACACCCCGATCCGCTCCAAGTTGATGCTATGTTCAGCGATGTTGTCGACCGCCACTTTCACACCGTACGTACGGATGTATGTCAATAAATGGTTGAGCTGATCAACATCCCCTTTAAAATGTTGCTCGTTAATTTCTAATACGATGCGGCCAAGCGCCAGTCCTTTCGCCTCATAGGCAAGAAGCAGCTGCAAAAACGACTCGCCGCGATCGAGCATCAACAAATTGGCGTCGCGGTTAAAAAAAATGAGCGGCGTCTGATCCGCAAGCGCCAAAAAATAATCGAGCGCTTTTTTCGTGATCACATCATCCACTTCGATGCGAAATTCTTCTGGAATGGTTTCATCGTGAAAAAACGGCCCAAGGCTGACCGGCCCTGTTTCCGTTTGAAACCGACCGAGCACTTCATAGCCGACGACCCCATGCTCATCGGCGCTGAAAATCGGTTGATAGTGCGGAATCACTTGCGGCAAGTTGGCCATCACGTCTAATGCATCCATCGTGTTCACCTCATCCCCATCGACCATCTTTGCCTTTATTATAGCATAATTGCCCAATCGTTCCTGACTCGTAAAAAAAGCGGCTCCCCTGACAGCAGGGAATCCGCTTGTGACAAAGGCCGTTGCGTGCAATGAGCCGGTTGCCCGCGATAAATGAAGAAATACCGCCTGCAATCCCTTTTGGGTGAGGACCATCTTGCTTTATGGCAAATTTGATTAAAACGGCCGCCGGTTCAGCCATTGGCCGCCGTCAACTGTGATGCAAGCGCCGTTAATGTAAGCGGCTTCATCTGAAAGCAAAAACGAAGCGACCGCCGCGATTTCTTCCGGCGTCCCGAGCCGCCCGAGCGGCACGCTTTCCAACGTCATCCGCTCTGCTTCCTCTGATTCCCAAAGCCGCTCCGCCCCGCCGGTCCGCTCAATCGGCCCGGGAGCGATCGCATTGACGCGGAAGCCGTACTTTTTCCCCCATTCCACAGCAAGCGTGCGCGTCATTGCCAGCACTCCAGCCTTGGCGCTCGCTGAATGAATGACCCCGGCGCCAGCGTGCCAGGCGTACGTCGCAATAATGTTGAGGATATTTCCTTTCAGGCCACGCTGAATCCAATAGTTGCCGACTTCCCGGCTGCAGTAGAACGTGCCGTTTAACACAATGTTGATGACGCTGTTCCAGCCGTTGATCGACAACTTTTCCGCCGGGCAAATAAAGTTGCCGGCCGCATTGTTCACCAAAGCATCGATGCGGCCAAACTCCGCATCGGCCCGTCCCACCATCTCGGCGACTTGCTCCGGATTGCGCACATCCATCGGCACGGTGAGCACGCGCCCCCCATCAGGCGCAGCAATTTCTCGCTTTGCCTCTTCCAGCGCATCGGCTCTCCTTCCGGTAATGACAACGTTCGCCCCTTCGGAAACAAAACGCTTGGCCATATATTTGCCCATGCCGCTTGATCCGCCTGTCACGATCACAACTTTTCCATTCATTTTCTCTCCCCCTAACATGACTGATGACTCATTCATTTTTCATCATATCATAAAAAGGTCGAATATTCGAACATTATTTTTTCTCTACTTGTCCTCATCTTCCGTTTTTTGTTATAATAATTCTGCTTATGAAAGGACAGACGGAACGATGCACCATATGGAGACAGCAAAAATGAGCCGACGCACGTTTTTAAAAAAGCTGGCGCGCACCGGCCTAGCCGCCGCATTGGCCACAACGGCCGCGTACAGCTATGCCCGCTGGATCGAGCCGGCCTGCGTGTCTGTAACGCGCCATACATTGTCGCACCCGCTCATCCCGAAGTCGTTTGCCGGCGCAACGATGCTGCAATTCAGCGACCTTCATCTCGGTCATTACTATGGATTAAAGCGCTTTGACCAGGTGATCGATCAAATTAACAAGCTAGAGCCGGATTTGATCGTCTTCACCGGCGATCTGCTCCATGAGGCGAACCGATACCCGCACACAGAAGCGGTCGCCGAAGCGCTCGCCCGCCTTCGGGCCCCGCTTGGAAAATTCAGCGTCTACGGCAACCATGATCATGGCGGTTACGGAACAGACATTTACCGCCGGTTGATGGAGCGGGCTGGGTTTCGCGTCCTCGTCAACGAGCATGCGCTTATCCGCCGCGGCCAACACGCGATCGCCATCGCTGGCAGCGACGATATGATGCTCGGCCGTCCGGATTGGTCGAAAATGACAAATGGCATTCCGCCGGCAACGTACACGATCGCCCTCGTCCATGAACCGGACGGCGCCTTGGAAACATCCCGCCTCCCGATTCACGTGCAGCTGTCCGGCCATAGCCATGGTGGGCAAATTCAATTGCCGTTTATCGGACCGCTCATCACGCCGCCGTTGTCTGAGCGGTATTATGAAGGGTTTTACCACGTCGGTGGACTCTTGTTGTACGTCAACCGCGGCCTTGGCACAACAAGGGTGCCGCTTCGCTTCTTCGCTCCGCCGGAGTTGACCGTTTTTTCGCTTACCCCCGGATAGAAGTAGGACAAACCGGGCAACAACACCGCTTCCTATGTTATAATAGAAAGAAAAAAGGAGACATGCCGATGAAACCGGTGCAATTGACGGTCGACAATATTGCCAAAGCGATTTTTACCGTCAACCGCCATGCCAAAACAGCATTGAACCCTTCGTTTCTTTATCTTCTGAAGAAAAAAGCGATCGAGAAGCTGCTTGAGGAGGGCAAGGCGAAAAAAGTGGGCCTCCATTTTTCCCGCAATCCGAGATACAGCCAACAGCAATCCGACGTGCTTGTCGCCGTCGGCGACTACTACTTCCACATTCCTCCGACAAAGCAGGATTTCGCCGCCCTTCCGCACCTTGGCTCTCTCAACGATTCATACCGCAACCCTCCAGCTCGGATGCCGCTGTCAGAGGCAAAAGCCATTCTCATCGCCTACACCGGACTGAAGGAAAAGCCGGAACAAAAGCCGAAACGGCTGACAAGACCCGTATTTAAACGGCTCGGCGACCGCTATTAAGCGGACGCCGGTTTTTTTCAACAGTGGGCACATCTTAGCGCCGGGTCGGCAACAGGGGCATCGATGTCTCTTTTGCTTCAACCTGCTTTTTCGCCCACCCTGTCTTGCAATGAAAGTCCCCTCTCGTTTTCGCTGCACTAAGAGGCGGTGAAAAGCAACCATTTTCCCTAAATTGATGATTCTCGAGTCAACTACCCCCACTTAGCTAACGCTTGAAGTGGGGGCTTGCAACTCCCCAGAAGTACAAGCGGACTTCGTCCTCCTTCCTTGACTTGGGGTTGCATCAGGGCAGGTTGACAACTACCCAACGACGCAGGTCATGCCTGCATCGTTACCGATTCTCTCGGTGTGTCTGTTGGCAGTACTTGGCTTCCACACACAACAGACGGATCTACGCTCGATGTTTTACGGTTACAACGTTTCCTGTAACCAACTCCATACATCGAGTAGCCGTGATTGGAGTGCCTTTATTAAACGGTTTTCTCCACGCCTTTATTATATCATACACAAAAGAAAAGGGGAACGCGCATTCCTCTCCCACTTACTCCCTTTGGTCGTTGAAGTGGGAGTCTCCTGCGCGAAATAGGATAAAGAGGAGAACAATATCCGTAAGGCTTCTCCATTTGAGGAGAAACATGATTGGGCCGCCTTTCCTGTTCAATCACCGGCCTTCTAAAACAAATAAGCCAGCCGCTGTTCTGTCGGCTACGCTGAGACCCCTTTCCTCTTTATGCTTCCCCATTGTTTTTTTCGACGAATGGCATCGATCACCCCTTCGCACCGCCACCAAGCGGTAAGCGGACGGTACCAAAACGTCTCGGTCAACGCGAAGAAAAACAGCTTCACCAAATCAGAGATGCTCGGGAACTCCCGCTCAGTCCACTCTTCAAGCAAGACGGCTACTGCTGATAACAGCGAACCGTACAAAACCGAAACCGTCAGCAACAAAAGAGCGAATTCGACGTACAAGTTTCCGAGAAATAAGGAGAAAACAACGACAATATAGCCCATCAATTCAACGATCGGACCAAGAAGCTCAATGAACCAAAAATACGGCAGCGAAAGAAGGCCGATTGAGCCATATTTTGGATTGAACAGCATCGATCGATGCATCCATAAGCTTTCCAAAAGCCCGCGATGCCAGCGTCGCCGCTGCCTCCGCAAATCGCCATACGTTTCCGGTGCTTCCGTCCAGCAAACCGGGTCGGGGATGTAGATGATTTTTTTCGCCTCGTTTTTTTCCCGCGCCAGTCGATGCAGACGCACGACGAGCTCCATATCTTCGCCAACTGTATCAGCATATCCCCCTGCTTCAATCACCCAAGGCTTGGAAAAGACGCCGAACGCCCCAGACACAATCAGCAGCAAGTTGTGGCGGCTTAAGCCGAGACGGCCGAGCAAAAACGCACGCAAATATTCAATCGTTTGCATAATGACGAGCGGCCGCCGCGACAACCCAACCTGGACGATCTCACCGCGTTCAATCCGGCAGCCATTGGCGATGTGGACGCTTCCTCCAGAAGCGATGATCTCCCCGTCGGACTCAAGCATTGGTTTCATCACTTTCAAAAACGCGCGCCGCTCCAAAACCGAATCGCCGTCAATCGTGCAAATGTATGGATAGCGAGAAGCGTTGATTCCCGCGTTCAACGCATCCGCTTTCCCACCGTTTTCTTTATCCAGCACAAACAAATGGGGATAATTAAGCGACTGATAAACCGCCTTAATTTCCTTTGCGTCCAGCTGGCGGCGAATGACGCGATAGACCAGCTGCAAATGAAAATGCTCAATCAGCCGTTCAAGCGTTTTGTCAGTCGATCCATCGTTAATGACAATGACCTCGTACTCAGGATATTCAATAGCCAGCAGCGACCGCACCGAGCCGACGATGCCCGCTTCCTCATTATAAGCGGGAACAAGAATGGACACCGGTTTGGCATAGCTCGCATCGAGCAGCTCTTCATACGGCTCCCAGTCATCAAGACGATGAATGCGGCGCAAATGGATGAACGAGACAACAAGCAAAAAGGCATAAAAAAGAAGAACGATGACCATGTAAATCAGTACAATATGTCCTGCGACCCAAAGAAACGAACGCCACGCTTCCACTATCATTCTCCTCCTCCAAGCCACTGCCTCGCCATATCACGAGCATAACGATCCGATGCTGTGCGCGCCGCGGCGCGCAACGCCGTTCGGCCTCCCGGCAGACGCGCGATGGCCGCGGCGGCTTCGGAACGAACAACAAATGAACGGTCGCTAAGCCGCTCATACAGCAACGGAAGAAGCCGCTCTTCGCGGCATTTTCCCGCCAAGCGGGCAGCCATCAGCCGCTCTTGCCAATGGGAGGAGCACAACTGCTGCTTGAGCCTCTCCGCTTCAAGCGGCATGCCGATTTCCGCCATCGCCTTGAGCGCGCGAACGCGAAGTTCCGACTCATCGGATGCCAACAGCTCCAGCAAAAACGACCGCTCCTCGCGCCGGCGGATGCCGATCATATCCACGAACGCGCACTTCCCCGCCCGCGTCAGTTCATCAAATCGCTGTTCCACCTGTCGAAGCAGCCGCTCGCTCATATGGCCAAAAATAACTCGGTACGCAAACTCGGTCAATTCGTATTTCGGCTCAAGCACGTAGGTCACCACTGGGCTATAGTCAAATCGGGCAAAAATTGTCAACAGTTTTGCTTCTTCTCCTCTCGTCACCCGGTCGGAGCGGTACAATCGCTCCATCTCCGGCAACATCGCCTTCATCTGCAAATCCTCTATCAAAAACAGTGCGTTCATCCGCTCGCTCCAATCCCGACTTGACAACCAGCGGCGCAGCCATCCTTGAAAATGCTTTTCCGCCAATGTTCGGATTCTCTCCTGCACCTGTTCGCCTTTCAAGAGCGAAGCGAAATGGTCAAGGAGCTCCATCATCGCCTCACGCTCAAGCGGCGAAGACGGCAACGGCAGCTCTTCCTCTTCGCCGAGCACATGACGAAACAGCGGAAGATGGAACCGCTTTTTCAAAGCCCTGATCTCTGCCTGGCGTCTATTTTCCCTCCATTTTCGCACCACCAAATAGAGAAATAGGTTTACTAACAGTGCAAGGAAAACAATCGTTGCGGCTAAGGCGGAAAAAAGCGCCATCACTCCTCCAGCTCCTTCAACAACCGGCGCAGCCGCGCCTCAAGCTCAAGCCATTTAAACGGCTTTGTCACATATTCGTCCGCTCCTCGGTTCAGCGCATGGGCAATATCCCGCTCATCTTGGCGCGACGTCAGCATCATCACCTTGTATGGCTTTCGCTCTTGACGGAGGCGGTTCAACACCTCAAGGCCGTCCATTTTTGGCATCACCCGATCCAAAATGACGACAGATTGCCGCCCGCTTTGATAAAACGGAGATTCGAGAAACGAAAGGCCGTCGCCAAACTCGTAAATGTCCGCTTTCCCCCCCTGCTCATTGACGAGCTTGCGGACAAGATGAGCAATCATCATCCGCACGAGTTCATCGTCGTCTACGATGGCAATCGCCCATCGCCGCCGATCCGTTGATGCTTGGCTTGGGGCCTCATCCGAAGAACCGCTTTTCTCACGCGCCGCCTCTTCGATCCGATTGCCACCGCCTCGTTTCGCCGCATACAGCGCCTTGTCGGCCAGACGCAGCCAATAGTCAAGCGGCCGATCCGGTTCATCACACTCAACCAGGCCGGCGGAAAACGTACATGATAGAAGTGCGCCATCCGCCGCGATTTTTTCGGCGGCGAACTGGCGTTGCAGCCGCTCAAGCACTGCACGAGCCTCGCTTTTGGACGTTTTGGCCAGCCAAACGACAAACTCTTCGCCCCCAAAGCGAACGACGGTATCCACTCCACGTGTATGTTGGCGCAAAAAGGCAGCCAGCTTTTGCAATACCGCATCGCCTGCAAGGTGGCCGAAACGGTCATTGACTTGTTTGAAATGGTCCAAATCAAGCAACGCCAAACAGCTTGGCGCTCCGTAACGCTCGAGGTCGCTCCGAAGGCGGGCGTATACCCGCGGCAAATACTTCCGGTTATACACACCTGTCAATTCGTCAATGAGCACAAGGTCATCGATTTTTCGTTTTTTTTCAATGAGCCGGCGAACGCGAACGAACAGCTCATCTGCCGCTGGGGTGGTGATGACATCATCCGCGCCAAGCTCATAACCTTTCAACCGCCCCTCTTTGCCCTCGTCTCTCCTCACAATGACAACAGGAAGATAGGGGCGCTGTCCGGCGCGCTCAAGCAAAACCGTCAAGTCCGGATTCTCCCACTCTCCCTCCTTCACGCTGACGATGATGCAATCCGGGCTGAGACGAAACATCGACGCGGCCGCCTGCTCAAGGGAGGGAATCGTCGTGAAACGCCATGGCACGGTTTGCAGGGCGCCGCGGACGTAAGCAAAAAACAGGGGATCATTTCCACAGAGGAGAATAGCTGCTTTCGGCCCTTGGCGGTGCGAAGAGGGAATGGTGGCAGAAGCCACTTCCCCGGCTTCATAGAAGCAGCGAAGGAGAGGAACCATCTCCATCAGCGCCTCCTCCGCTGTCCATTGCCGTTCCGTTTGGCCGTTCAACCGGTGAATGAGCCGCTCTGCTTCAGCAGCGATGTCGCTAAGGCCAATCACCGCCGCCGTCCGGCCGACAGCATTGAAAAATCGGGCCAATTCCACACCGTCAAGCGGCGGTTCCGTCCTCCATCGTTCGTATTGTTCATGGATGCGGTCCAACAGTGAGGCGACAGGTCGATCCATATTCCCTCTCCTTTCGATCATCGTTCCGTTTTCCCCAACCGACTGACATCCTCCTTTTTTCCTATTACTAATATAATCGATCCAAGCAAAAAAGGTTCATCACCAAAAGTTGTACTTGCGCCTGTCATGAAAGTATGTTAGCTGTTTCTAGACGGACCCGCCATGCAAAACGCTGGATATTTCTGTATCCGTATCCCCGACGTTTCATCAGCTTGATCTTGTTATTTGTTCCCTCCATTTTCCCATTTGAATAAGGGGATAAAATGCACGATATGATTTCGTCTGTTCGTTTGACTCTTAAAATCTCAAGTACAACTTGTGGTGAAGAGCCGCAAAAAAATTAAAAGAAAAGACGCGCAACAGCCAACAATTTCCCAGCCGCATAAAAAAGCCGCTGCCTTTTTGCAACGGCTTTGTTCAATACAAAAAGTCCAATAGGCGTCGGTCAGCTAAATTCGTGTCAACCGGGCAGACTTCTGCATCACGCCCGTACTGCCACACCCAGACATTCGCGCTGCAAGGCGGGGCAGCCGGCTGATAGCGCGGCGCTTTCTGCTCTTTCGTCGTTCCCGGCCTTGGTGCGGCGCTCCAAATGACCGCCTGCACCGCCACTTGGTTGTTCCGGCTGACCGCCTCGCAATAGGCAACGGCGAAATCCCCTTTCGTCGGGTCCGCGTACAGCCCCGGCCGGTATCCGGTCGGATAGAGCGTTTCCACCCAAGCAGCGATCCAAGCGGCATCCACAGCGAAAAAGTCTTCGATGTTGGCAAACAGCAGTTTATTTTTCGGAATGCCAAGCCGCCGCGCATGGAACACCGCGTTGCGCGCCGCCACCTGTCCGTTTGCATAGCCGACCGCCTCTCGGAAGGCGTTGTAGATCGGCAGCACCTTCACCCCATAGCTGCGGATGCGGGCGATCTCCTCCCGCGTCAATCCTTCCGATACGTTCGGCACCTCGACCAAATAGCGGCCCCAAAACTTCGGGTAGCCGAGCTCGGTTCGCACGCACTGAAACAGCTGATCCGTGACCACCTGCGCGGAATCGACTCCCCAAATGCCTCTTACCATCCTTCCCCCTCCTTTGCGGTCACGCTGCCATAGTTATGTATATGAGGGGGAGCGCTTGTTTTATACGGCTACCGGCGGCGCTTCCGTTCCTCCTTCGCCCAGTCGCCTTTCAACAACTGAAACCAGCCGTTGCGCTTAAACCAAACAAACATCGTCATGCCGATCACCGCCATGGCAGCCAATACAACAAAGTATCCGTACTTCCAGTGCAATTCAGGCATATAATCAAAGTTCATCCCATAAATGCCGGCAATAAAGGAGAGCGGCATGAAAATCGTCGTAATGGCCGTAAACGTCATCATAATGTTGTTCATTCGATTCGAGTTCAGCGACAAATAGCTGTCGCGGATATCTGCTGTAATCTCGCGGTTGGTCTCGATCATTTCCGACAGCTTCAATAAATGGTCGTAAATGTCGTGAAAATACAACTGTCGTTCTTTCATGCGCTGCAGGCGATCGGAGTGGATGATGCGGTACAACAAATCGCGCATCGGCACGATCGTCCGGCGCAGCTTCGACAAATCGCTGCGGATATCAAACACCTTTTCGATAATGTCGTGAATCGGTTCATTGTTCGTATTCTCCTCTAAATCGTTCAGCACGTCTTCAATATGGTAAAGCGGTGGAAAATAATCATCCACAAGCTTGTCGATCAGCCGGTACATGACGTGAAACGGCCCCTGCTGAACATCTTCTTCATGCTTCAATCGCTCCCACACCTCATCGACCGCGTGAATGGCCGACTTATGAAACGAAACGATGAAATTTTGCCCGACAAACAAATCGACTTCCTCAGCCTCCAGCGTCATCCCGGCAATGGCATGAAGCACAACAAACAAGTAGCGGTCATAAAAATCGAGCTTCGGCCGCTGCACATATTCGAGACAGTCTTCAATCGCCAGTGGGTGAAAACGGAAAAAGGAGGCGAGCAGCGCCGATTCCTCATCCGTCGGCTCATGAAAGTCAACCCAATACCATGAGACGTCCGGGCTGTTGACAAGCGTTACGTCAACATCATACAAAATCTCAAATTCTTTTGTCACGACACACGTGCGAATCATCGCCATCACCTTTGCCTTGTTCTCCTCTTATCATAACCGAAAAACTGTTAAGTCCCAATAAAAAACGGGTATAAAAATCATGTAGAGAAAAAATTGACAAAAAATATTTATCTAAATTTTCTTTACATTAGCATCAAAAACGACGATAATATAAGAAAGGGAACTGTTTCGTTCCCATATGGGAGGGACTGAATCATGTACGAAAAACAATACCCGAATGAAGGCGCCGTTTTGTTCAACCAGCCGGAAGAAAAAAGCAGCTACGGGCCGATGGCCGAACAAGTGCTGAAAGAAGCGATCTTCCAGTTTCAAAGAAAAAAACTGATGGAACAAATTGATGAAGCGCTCGC
Source organism: Geobacillus lituanicus (assembly GCF_050994965.1). Taxonomy (NCBI): domain Bacteria; kingdom Bacillati; phylum Bacillota; class Bacilli; order Caryophanales; family Anoxybacillaceae; genus Geobacillus; species Geobacillus lituanicus. Next base: position 1,313,080 of record NZ_CP194773.1, on the reverse strand, counting down.
AGCCGGCAACAAGCCGTTGTTTTTCAAGCTTTCCGCCCAATATAACGACCTGTTGAAAAAATACGGCGCGTAAAAGGAGCGAACGAAGTTGGAAAGTGAATCGTCGATGACCAAGTGAGCCCCATTTCCGTTTGTGGGAACAATCCGGACGGAAAGGGGCTCATTTTTGTTTTTTCGTTTTCCTCGCCAATGGTACAATAGAAACAAAAAAGAAAGGTGGACAACCGTGAAACACCTCATTCAACCACGTGTTCAAGCCATTCAGTTATCAGGCATCCGCCAATTTTTCAACCTTGTCGCCGACCGGCCGGGACTTGTTTCCTTGACGATCGGCCAGCCGGATTTTCCAACACCCGAACATGTGAAAGCAGCCGCTCAGGAGGCGATCGCCGCCGATTTCACGACGTATACAGCGAACGCCGGCCTGCTGGAACTGCGCCAGGCGGCTTGCCAATTCGTCGCTGACAAGTACGGCCTTCGTTACACGCCGGACGAAGTCATCGCCACCGTCGGCGCCAGCCAGGCGCTTGATATTGCGTTTCGCACCATTTTAGAGGAAGGAACAGAGGTGCTCCTTCCCGCGCCGGTCTACCCCGGCTATGAACCGCTCATCCGCCTGTGCGGGGCGAGGCCGGTGTATATTGACACAAAACAAAACGGCTTTCGTCTGTCGGCCGAGCTGATCGCGCCTTATATAACAGACAGGACGCGCTGCCTCGTGTTGCCGTATCCGTCCAATCCGACAGGAACGACGCTGCCGGGCGAAACGCTCGAAGAGATCGCGGCACTCATGAAAGGGCAGCCAATTTGGATCGTATCCGACGAAATTTACAGCGAACTCGTCTATCGCGGCCGCCATCGTTCGATCGCCGAATGGCTGCCCGAGCAGACGATCGTCATCAACGGCTTAAGCAAATCGCACTCGATGACCGGCTGGCGCATCGGATTTGTCTTCGCCCCGTCGTTTGTGATTGAACAGATGGTGAAGGTGCACCAATACAGCGTCTCATGCACCTCGTCGATCAGTCAAAAGGCGGCCATTGAGGCGCTGACCGCCGGCAAACATGACGCCGAGGCAATGCGCGCCGCCTATGCGGAACGGCTCGAGTACGCTTACAACCGCCTAACCGCGATGGGGCTGCCGGTCGAAAAACCGGACGGGGCATTTTACTTGTTTCCATCAATCGCCGCCTTTGGCATGCCATCGTTTGACTTTGCCCTCGATGTCGTTGAAAAAGCCGGTGTCGCCCTCGTCCCCGGCAGCGCCTTCTCCGAATACGGCGAAGGCCATGTCCGCCTGTCGTATGCTTATTCGCTCGATGTCCTGAAAGAAGGGCTTGACCGTCTTGAGCGGTATATCGACAAAAAGGCGGCAAGTGCACGCTGATGGCGCCCCTTAAGACCGGAGCAAGACAGGCTTTCGCTTTTTTGCGCCGGGTTAACTCAAAAGCCGTCTGTCCTTCCGTAAAATACAAGATTGAAAAAGGGGCTGACCGCATAGCCATCAAGTTAAGAAAACAGGAATAAATATATGCCTGATTTGACCATCCTTTTGAAGACCTCATAATGTCTTAGAAAGGGTGGTTTTTTTGAAGACGTCCTTATCTCTCCGAGAAGAATGGCATTGTTTTTTAGACGGATTAAGAAGCGTGTTATCGTGCGAAGAACTTGAACATATGGCCCGAGATCATCAATTTATTCAACGAAAGGGGAAATTACGCGCCCATGATTTTGTGGCACTTTGCACATTTCTCCAGGAAGGAGGCGGTCAAAAATCATTGGTGCAGCTTTGCAGTGCTCTAGCTCTCAAGCAAAACACCTTTCTGAGTGCGGAAGGGCTCAATCAACGGTTTAATGAAAAAGCGGTGAGTTTCCTCAAAGCGGTGTTTGAAAAACTGCTCATTCATCAGACTCAGGAAGCCCGTCACTTATGTCAAAGACATTCACTGTTTCGCCGGATTCGCATTCTCGATTCCACGTCGTTTCAACTGCCTCCTGAAATCCGGGGGATTTACGAGGGATGTACGGGGCCTGGGGTGAAAATTCAGCTAGAATATGAATGGCTAGAAGGGAAGTTTCTCCATGCGGATGTCGAAGATGCCCGTCATCACGACGCCGCCTACGGAGCGTCCCTTCTATCGACCATCCAAGAGGGAGACCTTTGTTTGAAAGACTTAGGCTATTTTTCGCTTGAGGGATTGCAAGCCATTCATGACGCCGGAGCCTTTTATATTTCCCGGCTCAAACACAATGTAGGGATTTACCAAAAAGAAGGAGACCGATTTCGAAAATGGGAACCAGAGGATTTCCTTGCGGTGTTACAACCCGGAGAAACCATGGAACTGGAACATGCGTATGTCAGTGGAAAGAAAGTTTATCAACCGCGGCTCATTGTGTATCGGCTGACCGAAGAACAGGAGCGACAGAAGGAAGGACAATGGAAACAGAAGGCGAAACGAAAAGGGGCCGCGTACGTGACGCGACGCCCCCACTCAATATATGTATATATCACCAATATTCCAGCGATTTATACCTCTTTGCACGAAATTCATACGCTGTATTCTCTTCGCTGGCAAATTGAAGTGGTATTTAAGACATGGAAATCCCTGTTTCACATTCATCGATTCAAACCGATGAAAGGGGCTCGCTTTCAGTGCCACCTGTATGGAACGTTGATTGCCTTATTGATCAGCTCCACTGTCATGTTTAAAATGCGGGAATGGCTCTATCGAAAACAGAAAAAGGAATTGAGCGAATATAAGGCGATGAGTATGATCAAGGAGTTCGGTATGGATTTCTTTCAAGCCTTATGGTGTTCTGAGGAGTTAGTTGTCCAACTCCTTTTAAAACTGTGTGACATCATCGCTCAACACGGAAAAAAATCAAGGCGTTATACAAAAAAGAGCGCTTTAGACATTATCGAGAGTTTGGTCATCATGCCGGTGTCATAAGAAATTCCCGCCTCATATACCATGAAAAAAACCTTCTATAGGGAAGGTGTATTTGGCATGCCTATCTTTATATATTCTCACGGTCACAGCCTCCAAAGATGAAAAGTGAAGCCTTGGAGCTACTCGCTCCAAGGCTTCACTTGATGGCTATGGGGGCTGACCGAAAACAAGAGTGTGTTTTCGGGTCAGCCCCTTGTTGCTCACGGCACCAACAGCAGTTTGCCGCTCGTTTTTCGCCCTTGCAGCAGGCGGTGCACCTCGGCCGCGCGCTCGAGCGGATAGACGCCCCCGATGGTCAACTCAAGGCTTCCATCCCGCACCCAAGCGAGCAGATCGCGCAAGCTTCGTTCATATAGCGCCCGTTTTCGCATGACTTGCGGCAAGAAAAAGCCAACGACCGACCAGTTTTTCGCCATCAAACGGACCGGATTGAGGCGCGTCATCTCCCCGCTCGCCGCCCCGTATACAACCAAGCGGCCGAACGGGGCAAGGCAGTCGAGCGTTTGATGGAACACATCGCCGCCCGCCATTTCCAAGGCGACATCGACGCCGCGTCCATCTGTTGCCTCCATCACTTCCGCCGCCCAGCCGTCCTTTGTATAATCGATCGTGACGTCGGCGCCGAGCCGCGCGGCCAACGCTCGCTTTTCCTCCGTGCTGGCGGTGGCGATCACCGTTTTCGCCCCGAACCGTTTCGCCAATTGGACGGCAATCGTCCCAACGCCGCCGGCTGCGGCATGAACGAGCACCGTCTCCCCTTCTTCCAAGCGGCCCATCGTTTTGAGAATATGGTAGGCGCTTAGCCCTTGCACCGGCAAGGCCGCCGCCTGGCGGGCATCCATTCCATCCGGAAGCGGCACGACCGCCCGTTCATCGACAGCGACAAACTCAGCGTAGCCGCCTGATTCAATCAACGCGACAACCCGCTGGCCCGGGCGGATGGCTTCCACATCCGGACCGACTTCGCGGACGATGCCGGCCACCTCGGTGCCGGGCACGAACGGAAGCGGCGTCGGCACAACGTAGCGCCCTTCCCGCCTCGCTGTATCGGCGTAGTTCACACCGATCGCCTCAGCTTCAATCACCACTTGCCGTCCCGATGGCAACGGGCGCTCAGCCTCTTTTACTTGCAGCACTTCCGGACCGCCGTACTCAGCAAATTGCACGATTTTCACCGCTCATTCCCCTCTTTCGTCATCTTCATTTGCACGATATCGCGCACTTCCGCCGCCAACGGCCCGGGCTCGAGTTTCGGAATGACGGAAAGCGCTCCGTGCCGGTTGATGTAGTCGATCTCCTTTTCGAGGCCATAAGCCGCCATCCAACGTCCGACCCGCGAGGCGGACAACACTTCTTTTGCCTTCTCCTCGCTTGCGTATTGCCGGTAAAACAGCCAAGCAGCCATCGCGCTGTCGGACAGCTCCGCCGCGGCGACCCCCTGCTCGACTAGACAATGGACAAAATATCCGGCGCCATAAAAGTCCTCCAGGCAAAAACGCCCGGATGAACCGGCGCAAATGGCGATAACGGTCTCTTCTTTGTGCGAACGGCCAATATGTTCGCTGACCGCCGGGCTGTTCAGCAAGCTCGCCGCATAGACCGCGCGGGCCGGCATTGCCTTGCGGAGCGCCACGGTGCCGTTTGTCGTCGACAAAACGACCGTTTTCTCCGGGCATACCGTCTGCAAAAACAGCGGCGCGGGCGGATGAAAGCCGGCGATCGTCCGCCCTTCGTATTCGCCGACGAGCTCATAGCTGCCCTCTGGCAAGCGAAGCGCGATCTCCTTGGCCTCCTCGGCATCGCGCACCGGGATCACCGAACGAGCGCCGGCAGCGAGAACTGCTGTAATCGACGAGGTGGCAAGCAAAACATCGAACACGACAGCCACCTTTCGATCAGCAAGCGCCATCTCATCAATGTCTTCTTTGCGCAGCACGACATGCACTTTCGTCATCATGCGCCTCCCCGCCCCGCCAGCTGCCATGCATGCTGAATGAGCGCCTCGACAAACTGGTTGAAATAGCGAAACCGCTCGTCGTTCGTCTGGCCGCGGCGATAGCGGTAATAAATTTGCTGGCAAATGACCGCTAATTTAAAGTAAGCAAACGTTAAATAAACGTGTATATCGGACACATCACGTCCACTTTTTTTGGCATATGCCTCAATAAACTGTTCGCGCGTGTAAAAACCAGGCCGAACGGTGACCGGCGCACGGCCAAACCCGTGTTTGACAAGCGGCGGATCATCCTCCTCAATCCAATAGCTCATCGCCACCGCCAAATCGGCCAGCGGATCGCCAACGGTCGACATTTCCCAATCGAACAAGCCGACCATTTTCGTCACATCGTCTTTGGCAAACAAAGCGTTGTTCAGCTTAAAGTCGTAATGGATGACCGTCGCCTCTCGCTGCGGCGGAATATGGGACGCCAGCCATTTCATAAGCGCTTCGGCCTCCGGGATATCATCCGTTTTCGCCCGTTCGTAACGTTGGATCCAGCCGTGCACTTGCCGCTCCATAAATCCTTGCGGTTTCACCATCTGCACGAGCCGTGTTTTCGTATAGTCAATTTGATGAATTTGTACAAGCGTTTCGACCATCGTCTCGGAAATGCCGCGGCAGACGTCTTCCGTCGGATGAATGTCATCTGGAAAATCACTGTCAATCACAACACCATGGCGCCGTTCCATGACGAAAAACGGGCTGCCAATCACAGACTCATCTTCACAAAAATAAAACGGCTTCGGCGCTAGCGGGAAGAGCGGATGAATTTCCGCAAGCCACGTGCTCTCCCGCTTCATGTCGTGCGCTTTCGGCGGCACCGGGCCGAACGGCGGGCGGCGCAGCACCGCCTCCCACTCCCCACAGCGAAGCAAATAGGTCAAATTCGACCGGCCGGCAGAAAACTGCTGAATCTCAAGCTCCCCGTCCGGCATGTCCGGCAGCACCGTGCGCAAAAACTTGGCCAGCTTCCCTGCCGGCAGTTCTTCCCCCTTGCGCACTGGAATGATGGCAGTCATCTCCCTCTCCCCCTTGGTCAACAATTCAAGCGCGCCATTGCCGCCGCACGAACAGCATCCATCGACACACCTCGGATCAAACTTGTTTGTCTCTCTTTTCACTCGGCTTTCGAGACGCGCGGCCCGCTCATTCCATCAAGCAAAATAGTCACCATTTGCTTCGCCACCTCGGCATCCGTCAGCTCGCCATCCGGGCGAAACCATTGATAGCTCCAGTTGGCTGCCCCAAGAACGGTAAGCGTGGCGATCGATGGCGACAAATCGCAGCGCAGTTCACCGCTTTTCATTCCTTCCTCAATCAACGACTGCAGCCGATAGCGGAACAAATCGCGCTTTTCTTTTACCTTTTGTAAATGTTCTTCATTCAAATGCTTCATTTCACGAAAAAAAATACGCGCTTCCCGTCCCTGCCGTTCAACATTATGGATAAGCATGAAGACGATGTCATACAGTCGTTCCCGCACCGAGCGCTGTGTATCGCTTATAATCCGTTCCTCTTCGTCCAGCAGCCATTCAATATAGCGAAGGTGAATATCCATCAACAGTTCTTCTTTGCTTGTAAAATAGTAGTAAAACGTCCCCTTTGTCACCCCGAGGGCGTCCACAATATCTTGGATCGATGTTTCACTGAATCCGTTTCGTTCAAACAGTTCGACGCTGGCAGTCATAATCTTTTCTTTCACGATCTGCACCTCTTATGTTCAATGTCATCACTGCCAGCTATTTTATCATAAAACGGCCAAGCCTGCTCGGGACTTGGCCGCAAGCCTCCTCTGTCACTGCGGGCGCGACGCCTCTTCACGCAGCGCGCGGCGCAAAATTTTGCCGACGTTCGTTTTCGGCAGTTCAGTGCGGAACTCGATGATGCGCGGCACTTTGTACGCCGCTAAGTTTTTCCGGCAGTGGGCGAGAATGTCTTCTTCACTCGCCTGTTGTCCGTCTTTTAACACAATGATCGCCTTCACCGTTTCACCCCGGTATGGATCCGGCACACCGATCGCCGCCGCCTCTCTCACCGCTGGATGTTCGTACAACACCTCTTCAATTTCACGCGGATAAATGTTATAACCGCCGGCGATGATCAAATCTTTTTTCCGGTCGACAATCGTCACATACCCTTCCTCGTCAATCGAAGCCAAATCGCCAGTGTACAGCCAGCCATCGCGCAGCACCGCCGCCGTTTCCTCGGGCATGTTCCAATAGCCTTTCATCACTTGCGGTCCACGGATGATGAGCTCGCCGACTTCTCCTGGCGGCAATTCCTGCGTGCCGGTCGCCACGTCGACGACTTTGTACTCCGTCAACGGCATGCCGATGCCGACCGTACCTGGCTTGCGCGCCGCAAATGGCGGATTGCAATGCGTCACCGGCGACGCTTCGGACAAGCCGTACCCTTCAAGGACGACCGCCCCAGTTTTCGATTCAAAATCGCGCATCAATTCAAGCGGCATCGGCGCGCTGCCGCTGTTGCACGTTTTGATGCTGCTGATGCCGTACTGTTCGACGCCCGGCGTATTGGTAATCGCGACGTACATCGTCGGCACTCCCGGAAACACGGTCGGCTGTTTGTCGCGGATCGTCTCGAGCACTTCTTTCAGCTCAAAGCGCGGCAGCAAAATGTTTTCCGCCCCCTGGTAAATGGCCAAGTTCATTCCCGACGTCATCGCGAACACATGGAACAACGGGATGACGGTTAAATACCGCTCTTTGCCGAGCTCAAACGTTCCTTTGAAAAACTCGGCGCATTGCAGGACGTTGGCGAAAATGTTGCGGTGGGTGAGCATCGCCCCTTTGGAGCGCCCCGTCGTCCCACCCGTATATTGCAATACAGCGACGTCGTGCATCGGCTCGATCGGCACCGGGCGCACCACTCCGCTTCCTGCGGCAAGAAATTTGTCAAACGTGACATCTCCTTCCGCGAGCGCAACGGACGGCGGCGCGCCAAGGCTGACGGTGACCGCCTGCTCGACGGCTGTTTCCCCTCTGACGGCGGCGAGGCGCGGATAAAGCGGTTCATAAATGACGATCATCTTGGCGCCGGAATCTTTGAGCAAATAGGCAAGTTCGCGCTCAACAAGCATCGGGTTCACTTGGGTGACGATAGCGCCCGCCTGCAAAATGCCGTAATAGGCGATGACATATTGCGGGCAGTTCGGCAGCATAATCGCGACGCGGTCCCCTTTTTGTACGCCGCGCGCCTGCAGGCTTGAGGCAAAGCGGTTGACCGCGGCCGCGAGCTCGGCATAGGTGATCGTCTTATCGTAAAATGTCAACGCCGGCTGGGAGCCGAATTCCCCCGCCCGTTCTTGGAGCACATCGCATACCGTTTTGTCTGGAATATCGATGTAAAACGACACATGCTCCGGATAAAAAGGCAAAGCCCGTTTTTCGCTCATTTCGTCTCCCCCTTTTCTCGTTAAATGCCGGTCGCATGGCTGCCGCCGTCAACGACTAACAGCGCACCGGTGACAAACGCAGACGCCGGCGAGGCGAGAAACAGAACGGCGCCTTTTAAGTCATCCTCGCCGCCAAAGCGGCCAAGCGGCGTATGCTCGAGCACTTTTTGCCCCACTTGCTCGAGGACAACTCTTGACATTTTCGTCGGGAAAAAGCCCGGCGCCACCGCATTGACGCGAATGCCGTGCTTCCCCCATTTTGCTGCTAGGTCCCTCGTAAACGTAATGACCGCCCCTTTGCTCGTGTTGTAGCCGATCGTATTTAAAATGTCCGGGTGCGTGCCGCCGAGGCCGGCGACGGAAGCGATGTTGATGATGGCGCCGCCCGTTTGCTTCTCAATCATCACCTTGCCGGCCGCCTGGCTCATGAGAAACGTGCCGGTTACATTGACGTTCATCACCTTTTGCCATGCTTCAAGCGGCATCTCTTCGACCGGCGCTCCCCACGTCGCTCCGCTGTTGTTCACCAAAATATCGATGCCGCCAAACTCCTTCACCGTCGTTTCGACGACATGTTGGACATCATCCGGGTTCGTCACATCACACTTTAGCGCCAATGAACGGACGCCCAGCTGTTCCAACTTTTCTTTCACTTGCTCGCACGCCTCCACTTTGCGCGAGCAGACGACAACGTTCGCCCCCGCTTCGGCGAGGCCGACGGCGATTTGCTCGCCGAGCCCGCGCCCGCCGCCGGTGACGATGGCGGTTTTTCCTTCGATTTTAAACAAGTCCAACACATGCATAAACGCCACTTCCTCTCCCTTTATTGTTCATATGGACGCAACTCAAGCTTGGCTACTTGCTCTTTATGCACCTCATCCGGCCCGTCGGCCAACCGAAGCGTGCGCGAGTTCGCCCACATGGCAGCAAGCGGAAAATCGTTGCTCACCCCGGCGGCTCCGAACGCCTGAATGGCGCGGTCGATCACTTTTAAGGCGACATTCGGAGCGACAACTTTAATCATGGCAATTTCTTTGCGCGCCGCTTTGTTGCCGACCGTATCCATCATGTACGCTGCCTTCATTGTCAACAGGCGCGCTTGCTCGATCTCAATGCGCGACTGAGCGATCCAATCGCGAATGACGCCATGGTCCGCAAGCCGCTTGCCGAACGCGACCCGCGACTGCACGCGCCGGCACATAAGCTCAAGCGCCCGCTCCGCCGCTCCAATCAAGCGCATGCAATGATGGATCCGCCCCGGACCGAGCCGCCCTTGGGCGATGGCAAATCCTTTCCCTTCTCCCCAAATGATGTTCTCTTTCGGCACCCGCACGTTGTCATACGTAATCTCCGCATGCCCGTGCGGCGCATGGTCAAAGCCGAACACCGGCAGCATCCGTTCGATTTTCACCCCCGGCGTATCAAGCGGAACGATGATCATCGACTGCTGCTCATGCTTCGGGGCATCCGGATTCGTTTTCCCCATCACAATGGCGACTTTGCAGCGCGGGTCGCCGGCGCCGGACGACCACCATTTCCGCCCGTTGATGACGTATTCGTCCCCGTCGCGGACGATGGAAGCGCGAATGTTCGTCGCATCGCTTGACGCGACGTCCGGTTCGGTCATCGAAAAGCAGGAGCGGATTTCTCCGTTCAAGAGCGGGATGAGCCATTTCCGCTTTTGTTCTTCTGTTCCATAGCGGACGAGTACTTCCATGTTGCCGGTATCCGGCGCATTGCAGTTGAACACTTCCGGAGCGATGAGCGAACGGCCCATAATTTCGCAAAGCGGCGCGTATTCGACGTTCGTTAAGCCGGCTCCGTATTCGCTGTCCGGCAAAAACAAGTTCCAGAGCCCTTCTTTTTTCGCTTTTTCCTTCAGCTCTTCGATGATGGGCGGCACCCCTGACCATCTTGACTCTTGGGCGTTCAGCTGCTCCTCATACACCCTTTCGTTCGGATAAATGTACTCTTCCATGAAAGCGCTTAATTTTTTGATCAACTCTTGGACTTTCGGCGAATAGGAAAAGTCCATGTCATACCCTCCCTGTATACTAACCGGTTAGTATGTGCCCTTTATTTCTACTATACCTCGACCAAAAGAAATATTCAATATTTTTTGATAAATATATCTCACATTCAAAAAAAGAGAGGACGAATCCGCCCCCCCATGTCACTGTCTGATATAGCGTTTGTACAATGCTTGCGTGCCGCTGTTTTCCTCACCGGCTTGCGCCAGCTCCTCATACATTTGTTTGGCGAGCGCCAGCCCTGGCAGCGGCAAGTTCATGCGCTCTGCTTCTTCAAGCGCAATTTTCATATCTTTAATGAAATGCTTGATGTAAAACCCCGGAGCAAAATCGCCTGACAACATGCGCGGCGCCAAGTTGCTCAGCGACCAGCTGCCCGCCGCCCCTTTGGCGATGCTTTCCAACACTTTGAATGGATCAAGACCAGCCCGCTTCGCATACGCCATGGCCTCGCAAACGCCGATCATATTGGTGGCGATGGCAATTTGGTTGCACATTTTCGTATGCTGGCCGGCTCCAGCTCCTCCTTGCCGCACGATGTTCGTGCCAAGCCGCTCGAGAATCGGCTTGCACGCCAAAAAGACGTCCTCATCACCGCCGACCATAATCGTCAACGTTCCTTCGCGCGCACCGATGTCACCGCCGGACACCGGGGCGTCCAACGCGTGAATCCCTTTTTGCTTGGCTGCTTCATAAATGGACTTTGCAAGCGTCGGCGTTGACGTCGTCATATCGATGACATACGTTCCCGGCCGCGCATTCTCCAAAATGCCGCCTTCGCCGAAATACACTTGCTCGACATCGTGAGGATAGCCGACCATCGTGATGACGACATCCGCCTCCCGCGCCAAATCAGCGACCGTTTCCTTCCAAACCGCCCCTTCCTGAAGCAAGTCTTCCGCCTTTTCTTTTGTGCGTGTATAGACGAGAAGCGGATAGCCCGCCTTCAGCAAATGGCGCGCCATGCTTTTTCCCATGACGCCAAGGCCGATAAACCCGATCGTTTTCAACGCTGTCCTCTCCCTTCTTGTCCGTTTGGCCGCAAGCGCCCAGCGATCTGCCCACCACCTGCGCTTCGCTTAGCAGCGGAGGCTTCTTTCGAAAATCGTTAAATCGCTTTGACCATGCCGCCGTCGACGATCAACGCTTGTCCGGTGACGTACGAGTTCGCTTCGGACAATAGAAAGACGACGACGTTCGCAAATTCTTCCGGCGTCCCGTAGCGGCCGAGCGGAATGGCGCTTTTCATGCGCGCTTCCATTTCCTCTTTTGTAATGCCAAGCTTTTCGGCGTTCACCTTATCTAAAAAGGCGACGCGTTCTGTCGCAATCCGCCCGGGAGCGACGGTGTTGATCAAAATGTTGTCCCGCGCGAATTCCGTCGCCAACGTTTTCGTCAGCCCGACAATCCCGGTGCGAAACGTGTTCGACAAAATCAAGCCCGGAATCGGTTCTTTGATCGATGACGAAGCGATGTTGACAATTTTGCCGCCGTTTTTCTTTAAATATGGCAGCGCTTCACGAATCAGCCGAATGTAGCTCAATAAATTGAGCTCAAACGCATATTGCCAGTCTTCGTCGCTCACCGTTTCAAACGTTCCCGCCGGAGGGCCGCCGGCGTTGTTGACGAGCAAATCGATCGTCCCAAACGTTTCGACCGTTTTGGCGACCAGCTGGCGGATGTCTTCCGCCTTCGTCACATCTGCACGCGTGTAGGCGACGCGTCCCTTATGCAGCCCATTCAACTCCTCGGCTGCTTCCTGCAGCTTTTCTTCGTTCCGGCTCGTGATCATCACGTTTGCTCCTTCGAGCACAAGCGCCCGGGCGACCGCTTTGCCGAGCCCTTGGCTTGAGGCGGCGACCAGCGCCGTTTTTCCGGCTAATCCGTACTCCATTGCCATCCCCCCCGAAAAATAGTCATATCAAGTAAACAATATTCGCGTTTGTTCGCCGTTTTCCTTCTTTTTTCGTTCACGAAAAAAGCGAGCCGCTGGGCGAATCACTTTTTTCCTTCCATGAGAGAGCGAAACCGCTTCATTCCTTCCTCGACAGCAAGGGAGTCGACGTGAAACGGGTCGGGGTTGGCCGCCCGCATCGGATCGGCGTCAATCCGTACACCGATTGCCTTGGCGCCGTCGGCAGTTGCATCGTTGATGATGCTTTCGCGGGCGCCGTCACGGTGAAAGGAATGTGGATGGTCGTTTCGTCCGCGTTCCGGCATCAATGGTTCCCTCCTTTTTGCTTGTAGTGTACCACCGCATCGCGCAATCATGCCTTTTCGGTTCCGAATCGCGCTTTCCTTCAAAAACAGGTGACTGCACTTTTCTTTTTGTTCTTTTCCAAAAAAGGGGCTGACCCAAAAGGCTGTCTGTCTTCAGTATAGACACAAAATATAGTGCGGAAGAAGCGGTCGGTGTATATATAGAAACGAAAGAGGGTGTCCCGATCCTTTTGGGACACCCCCCGTTCCTGCCTTGGTTAGCTTTCCAACAATAAGTCTTCCGGATTTTCGATCAAGTCTTTCACCGTTTTCAAGAACCCGACGGCCTCTTTGCCATCGATAATGCGATGGTCGTACGACAAAGCAACGTACATCATCGGCCGGTTTTCGATCCGCTCTTCGTCGATGGCGACCGGGCGCAGTTTGATCGAATGCATCCCTAAAATGCCGACTTGCGGGCCGTTGAGAAGCGGAGTCGACAGAAGCGAGCCGAAGACGCCGCCGTTTGTGATCGTAAACGTGCCGCCTTGCAAATCGGCAAGCGACAACTTATTGCTGCGTGCTTTCGCCGCCAATTCGGCAATGTCGCGCTCAATTTCGGCGAAGTTTTTCCGGTCGCAGTCGCGCACAACCGGAACGACAAGCCCTTCATCCGTCGATACGGCAACGCCGATATCGTAATATTTTTTCAGCAAAATCTCATCGCCTTGGATCTCCGCGTTGACGTACGGATATTTTTTCAGCGCCGCGACAGCCGCTTTGACGAAAAACGACATAAAGCCAAGGCGGACGTCATGATCTTCGAAAAATTTATCTTTTTTCCGCTTGCGCAAATCGATGACCGCCGACATGTCAATTTCGTTAAATGTCGTCAACATCGCGGTCGTTTGCGTCACTTCCAGCAGCCGTTTGGCGATCGTTTGCCGACGGCGCGACATTTTTTCGCGGATGACCGGCTTGCCGGCCTCAGCGGTTGGAACGGCGGCCGGCGTCGACGTCGGCGCGGCTTGCGGCGCCGGCTGCGGAGCGGCGGCCGGCTGGGCGGCAAACGAGGCGACGTCTTGTTTGCGCACGCGTCCAAGCGGATCAACGGTCGGCACTTGCGTCAAGTCGATCCCTTTTTCACGCGCCATTTTCCGAGCAGCCGGCGAAGCAATCGGTCGTTGGCCTGGCGCTTGGGCAACCGCAACCGGCTGCGGCGCTGGCTGCTCAGCACGGTCGACCGGCACAGCCGGTTTTGGCTCCTCGGCCAGCTGCGGCGCCTTCTCTGGTGCAGGCGGTGCCGACGCCGCTCCTTCTCCGATAATGGCGATCGCTTGACCGACCGCAACCGTATCGCCTTCATTGGCAAGCAGCTGTTGCAAAACGCCCGACTCTTCCGCCATAATTTCCACGTTCACTTTATCCGTTTCCAGCTCGCAAATCGATTCTCCTTTTTCCACGTAGTCGCCCGGTTTTTTCAGCCATTGGGCGATCGTTCCCTCCGTGATGGATTCTGCTAACTCTGGGACTTTGATCTCAGCCACGTTGATGCCCTCCTCAAATGTTCCGTAGTCATCATTCATGCTTCGTCAATGCACAGCGGATGATGCGCTCCTGCTCTTTTCGGTGGACGACCGGATCGCCTTCCGCCGGGCTCGCCCGCCGGCGCCGCCCGATATAGCTGACATCGACACCGTCTGGGGCAACGGCACGCAGGTGCGGCTCCATATACGTCCACGCGCCCATGTTTTTCGGTTCTTCCTGCACCCAGACGAGCTCTTTGACGTTCGGATAGCGGGCGATGATGTCTCTCACTGCTTCTTCCGGGAATGGGTACAGCTCTTCAATGCGCACGACGTGTAGCCAATCGAGCCCTTCGGTTTTGCCGATCTGTTCGGCTAAATCGATCATCAATTTGCCGGTGCCAAACACGATGCGTTCCACTTTGCCAGCGTCAGCGCCCAATCCCGGCTGTTCCAGCACCGGCGAGAACGCACCGTCAACGAACGCTTCCGCATCCGATGCCGCCAGCGGATGGCGGAGCAAACTTTTCGGCGTCATAATGATGAGCGGGCGAACTTCTTCCCTTGTCAACAGCGCCGCCTGCCGCCGCAAAATATGGAAATATTGCGCGGCCGTCGATAAGTTGGCGACCGTCCAGTTGTTTTCCGCCGCCAGCTGCAAAAAGCGCTCGACGCGGCCGCTTGAATGTTCCGGGCCCTGCCCTTCGTAGCCGTGCGGCAAGAGCATGACAAGCCCAGATTTTTGCCCCCATTTCGCCCGGCCGGATGAAATGAATTGATCAAACATTACTTGCGCCATGTTGGCGAAGTCGCCAAATTGCGCTTCCCACAGCACGAGCGTCTCCGGCGCGTACACGTTGTATCCGTATTCATAGCCGAGCACGGCTGCTTCCGTCAGCGGGCTGTTGTACACGACAAATGACGCTTTGGCGCCGCTGATATGGTGAAGCGGCACATACTCTTTGCCGGTTTTGACGTCATGCAGCACTAAATGGCGCTGTGCGAACGTGCCGCGCTGCGAATCTTGACCAGTCAGACGGATCGGCACCCCGTCTTGCAAAATCGTGGCGAACGCCAAAATTTCCGCGTGCGCCCAATCGACTTTGCCGTTTTGCGCAAACACGCCGCTTCGCCGTTTTAAAATGCGCTCAAGCTTGTTAAAGACGTTGAATCCGTCCGGAAACTGCAACAATTCTTCGTTCACACGATGGAGCACGTCTTTCGCCACGCTTGTTTTCACTTCCGGTAGCCGATCGACGACCGGTTTGGGCGGATCCATGATGAAATCAAGCTCGTCTTCGTTTTTCGGCACCCGCTCGTAGGCGATTTTCAGCCGTTCCGCCACCTCTTGCTCCATTTCGTCGACTTCCCGCTCGGTGATGATCCCTTTTTCCATCAATTTTTGCGCATACAGCTTGCGCACAGTCGGATGTTGGTTGATGATCGCGTACATCGTCGGATTCGTCGCCATCGGTTCATCCATTTCATTATGACCGAAACGGCGGTAACCGATTAGGTCAATGACAAAGTCTTTTTTAAACCGCTGGCGGTAGGCAAACGCCAAGCATGCGGCCGCCAAACAAGCCTCCGGATCGTCGGCATTGACGTGCACAATCGGCACCTCAAACCCTTTCGCCATATCGGAAGCATACGTCGTCGAGCGTGAATCGTAGCTTTCCGTCGTAAAGCCAATCATGTTGTTGGCGATGATATGGATCGTCCCGCCGGTCGTATAACCGCGCAGCTGGCTTAAGTTGAACGTCTCGGCGACAATGCCTTGCCCCGGGAAAGCGGCGTCGCCATGAATTAAAATGGCAAAAGAAGCATCTGTCTTTTGTTCCGGCACGCCCGGTTTCGTCCGATCCTCTTGCGCGGCGCGCGTGTAGCCAAGCACAACCGGGTTGACCACTTCAAGGTGGCTCGGGTTGTTGGCGAGCGTGATCCGCATCGTATGCGCGCTCTTATTGCGCAGACGGCGCGCCGCCCCCAAATGGTATTTCACGTCGCCCGTCCAGCCGTAGGTGATGGCCACCGCTCCTTCAGATGGAATAAAGTTTTTGCTCTCTGCATGCTGAAACTCGGCAAAAATCATTTCGTACGGCTTGCCGAGCACGTGAGCCAGCACATTCAGCCGGCCGCGGTGCGCCATGCCGATGTTGACGGCATCGATTTCATGTTCGATCGCCTGCCTGACAAGCTCATCCAAAAGCGGCACCATGGCGTCAAGCCCCTCAATCGAAAACCGCTTTTGCCCGACGTACGTCCGATGGATGAATTTTTCAAACCCTTCGACTTCCGTCAAGCGGCGCAACAAGGCGACCCGCTCTTTGTTCGCCAGGCTCGGATAGTACGCTCCGGACTCAATTTGCTGGATGAGCCAGTTCCTTTCTTCTAGATTATGTACTTGCGAGAATTCAAACGCGATTTTATCGGTATAAACTTTGCGCAAGTGCAAGATGGCATCCCAGCCGTTTTGAACATGGGCCGGAGCATGCGGGCAAAGGAACGCAACTGGAATGCGCTTTAAGTCCTCTTCCGTCAAATCGTACTCGTCAAGCTCGAGACGGCGCAGCTTTTTCTCTTCTTTGACGAGCGGATTCGTGTCGGCAGCCAGATGGCCATAATGGCGAATGCTGTCCGCCAGCTTGACAGCGGCGACAAGCTTGCTGAAGGCGTTCGGCGTTTCCGGCAGCCGAAATGTTTGGTGTGTTTGTGCCACACCGCCGTCTGCCGGTGAAACCGGCTCTTCGACAACCGGCGTCCCCCACTGTTCGAATAATCGTTTCAGTTCCGGGTCG
This sequence comes from Geobacillus lituanicus, assembly GCF_050994965.1. Classification (NCBI taxonomy): domain Bacteria; kingdom Bacillati; phylum Bacillota; class Bacilli; order Caryophanales; family Anoxybacillaceae; genus Geobacillus; species Geobacillus lituanicus. The sequence goes on along the minus strand of NZ_CP194773.1, from coordinate 1,296,162 downwards.
ACACTGTCCGGGTCATCGAGATACTGTTCATACATGTCGATGACATAACCGAGGTTCGGCCCGTAAAACTGGCTCCACGGTTGAGCGTAGTTTGTCTGTTTTGCCATCGTGAAAAAACCTCCAACTAGTTTTCGTTTCCCTCGAGTTGACAGCTTGTTTCCTCGCAATAGACAACTGTCTGCTTAGCTGCCATTATGCCCGAACGGACAACAAAATAACGGTATAAACGTTTTCACTATTTATTTTAGCACTATCGCTCACTAAAATCGACGAAGAAACTGAAAAAATTTCACTTATTATCACTGTACGAATACACTCGGCTGGAGGCGATAAAAAGAACACCCCGCTGCCATCAGGGCGTCCTCTGCCTTTTATGAAATTTTGAACTTCTCCACCAGTTGTTTCAACTGCCGGCTCATCTCACTTAACGTTTCCGCCGATTCGGTCACCGTTGCCAGCGCCTGCAGCTGGTCATCAGCGGAAGCGGCCACTTCTTCCGCCGCTGCCGCCGACTGTTGAGCGATGGCGGCGATGTTTTGCATGGCGCCGATCACATCATCCTTGCCGCTGTTCATTCGCTTCGCCTCTTCCATGATGTTCGCGAGCGCGTCGGTCAACTGCTCCATCATGCCCGTAATTTTCACGAACGAATCGCCGGTCGTGTGCACCGCTTTCCGTTGCTCGTTGTAAGCGTCTTTCGAGCGGCCGACCGCCTCGATCGCCAGTCCGGCCTGCTGCTGAATCGCGGCGATCGTTGCGCGGATCATTTCCGTCGCTTTCGCCGATTGTTCCGCCAGCTTCCGCACTTCGTCCGCGACAACGGCGAACCCTTTGCCGTGCTCGCCGGCGCGCGCCGCCTCAATGCTGGCGTTTAACGCGAGCAAGTTCGTCTGCCCGGAAATGGCGGTAATCGTTTGAATGACGTCATCGATTTCCCCCATTTTTCTCACAAGGTCGCTAATGACGTTTTCAACGGCGGACAGCTCGTTGTTCGCCTCTTCGGATTTTTGCTGCAGAACATTTAAATGCTCCAAGCCATCGTAGCTCGCCGTTTTCGTTTCATTTGACAACGATTCCATCGAAGCGGTCGCTCCTGTGACCGCTTCGATTTGCTGCGACAGCGCTGTTGTCCGCTCATTGATCGTATCAAGGCTGCCTGCTTGATCGGTTGTTCCTTTGGCGATTTCGCCGATCGCTTTCGCCACTTGTTCGCTTGTCGCCATCGTTTCCTCTGAGACGGCGCTTAAATGATCAGCCGAGGCGGCCAGCTCGTTGACCGATCGGTTCACTTCGCCGATCAGCGCGCGCATATGATCGATCATCTCGTTAAAATGGCGAGCGAGGCGGCCGATTTCATCTTTGCTGGCGGTGCGCACTTGCACGGTCAAATCACCGCCCGCCGCCTTTTCGACTTGCTCTTGCAGCGCCACAATCGGCTTGGTGATCGAGCGCGCTAAGAAATAAACGACGACCAAAGCGATGATGAACGCAATCACCGTAATGACAAGCATGGTTGCTCCGAGCGAGCGGCTCATCACTGATAAGTCTTTTTCTTTATAGACGGCGCCGACTTTCCAGCCAAGCTCTGGAATCGTAGTGAAGTAAATCACCCGCCGTTCGCCGTCTTGCTCATATTCGTGCATTCCTTTTTCATGCTCGAGCATGTAGCGGACTGTCGCATTGTTCGCCATATTTTTCCCTTTATCTTCCGGATGAACAACCGCCGTTCCCTTCGTGTCAAACAGCACCGGATAGCCGTGATAGCCGACGTCGCTCGCATTGACGATTCTTGTCACCGCATCGAGCGTCATATCGATGCCGATGACCGCCGCAATGCGGCCGTTTTCGCTCACCGCTTTGGCCAACGTCACAACGTGCTTGCCGGTAATCGCATCGACGTACGGTTCGGTCCACACCACTTCATCCGGACGCTTCATCGCTTCTTTATACCACGGGCGGCTTGTCGGATCGTATCCATCCGGGAGCTCTGTCATCGGCGATATGTACATTTTCTTCTGCTCCGTGCCAATATAGATGAATTGCACATTCTCATGCAGGCGCAAAAACGTGCGGAACTGTTTCTCAAGCTGCAGCCACATTTTTTCATCTTGAACCATTTGCAAAGCCAACGGCGATTCACTGAATTGCACTAAGCTATTCTCCTCACTTTGAAAACTGTCGCGAATATCGCCAAGCAGTCCGTCAAGCGCCGTCTGCGCCCGCTGTTTCACGTCAGCATCCACCATCTTCCGCATTTGCACAACCCCAACGAGTTGTGTCGCTGCCAATGAAATCACTAACAATAAAGCCATCAAGACGATCAATTTACTGCGCAATGTCCGGAACACTCTCTATTTCTCCCCTCTGTTTCCTCTTTTTGTCGAACCACGTCCATTATAAAAGGACAATCGTCCTACGTCTATAGGATGGGCTTCTTATTCATACATAGAGAGCCGCGCCTGTGGGACATTAAACGTAGGCAGGTGAACCACAATGGGCGCGATTGAACATGAGGGCTATATATTTGAGATCGAATACAGCGTCTTGCTGCAAAAAGGGGCGCTGCACGTTTATCGCGACGGTGAATTGATTGAGGAAATTGAGTTTGCATTTTGCGGCGAAAAGCCCGATGAACAGCAAATTGAAGCGCTTGTGAGCGAGTATGTCGAGCAAAAAACCTCCGGCCGCTGTTAGTTGTCGGGGGTTTTTCTTTCCATTTTTTCGCGTTTTCCGTTATGATGAAGGTAAAAAAGCAAGGGGGATCGGCATGTACGATAAACGTTTATACGTCTTTGACGGCAACACTCCGCGCGAAGCGGTCATCCGCAACTATACGACAGACGACTTTGCTGATCTCATCCGCGTGCAGCAAGAAAGTTTTCCGCCCCCGTTTCCATCGGAGTTGTGGTGGAACGAGGAACAATTAACCAACCATGTCACCTTGTTTCCCGAAGGAGCGCTTTGCGTCGAAGTCGAAGGGCGCATCGTCGGATCGATGACCGGCTTGATCGTTGATTTTGATCCAGCCCATGCCGATCATACATGGGAAGAGATCACCGACGGCGGCTACATCCGCAACCACCGCCCGGATGGCAACACGCTGTATGTCGTCGACATTTGCGTCTCGCCGCCATACCGGAAGCTCGGCCTCGGCAAGTGGCTCATGCAGTCGATGTATGAAGTCGTCGTCCATCTCGGCCTTGACCGGCTGCTCGGCGGCGGGCGGATGCCTGGCTACCACCGTTATGCGAGCGAGCTGACGCCGGAAGCCTACATCGACAAAGTCGTCGCCGGCGAGCTGAACGATCCGGTCATTACATTTTTGCTCCGTTGCGGGCGAACGCCGCTTGCGGTTGTCCGTAATTATTTAGAAGACGAAGAATCGCTCAACCATGCCGTGTTAATGGAATGGCGCAACCCGTTTAAGCAAACATAAGGAAAAATTTGCAACCCTGAAAAGAAAGGAATCGCCGGCAGCGGCCGCGAATAAGAAAAGGAGACTATCGACAGAAAGGAATCGCGATCGATGAGGACGATTTCCTACAGCGATCCGCTCGCTCCTTTGCTCATTCGCAACGAACTGTTTTCCTTGCTGCCGGCGCACATCCGGCATCTGACCGTCGTTTGCATCGGCAGCAATCGCATCAACGGCGACAGCTTAGGGCCGTTCGTCGGCACGCTGCTGGAAAACGCTTATCCGGATCATTTGACCGTCATCGGTACACTTAGGAAGCCTGTCGATGCAACGAACATCCATCGTGTTTCCGAGCAGCTGCAACACGAGCGCGGAGCGTATGTGGTGGCAATCGACAGCATTGTCGGGCCGCAGCCGTTTGTCCATACGATCGCCATCCGCCCTGGCGCCCTTTCCCCTGGCACGGCGCTCGGCAAATCGCTGCCACCGGTCGGAGACATCAGCGTCATGGGAGTCATGATGGAGGACACGGCCGATGTAAGCGCGCTTCCGTATACGAATTTGCACATAGTTTACCAAATGGCGAAAGTTATCGCTATCGGCCTTTCGCTTACGGTCCGGCAGCGGTATGGCTATGAATCGTCGACGCCGCTGTTGGCATAACGCAAAACGAAAAAAGCGCGGCGAACGTAAACGTCGCCGCGCTTTCATTCAGGCAAGTGAAAATGTTCGTTTGACAAACGACACGACTTCCTCAGCCGTGCCGAGCGACAACACCGTCTCTTTGATGCGAGCCGCCTCTTCTTTCGACAATTGTTTCAACTGAGCGCGCGCCGGCAAAATCGAGGTGGCGCTCATGCTGAACTCATCAAGGCCAAGGGCAAGCAAAATCGGAATCGCGATCGGGTCGCCGGCCATTTCTCCGCACATCCCGACCCATTTTCCTTCGCGATGGGCGGCATCGATCACGTGGCTGATGAGCCGCAAAATCGCCGGGTTGTACGGCTGGTACAAATACGCAACCCGCTCATTCATCCGATCGGCCGCCATCGTATATTGGATCAGGTCGTTCGTTCCAATGCTGAAGAAATCGACTTCTTTCGCAAACTGGTCCGCCATGACGGCAGCTGCCGGGATTTCCACCATCATGCCGACTTCAATTCCATCCGCAACGGCAACCCCTTGGCGGAGGAGCGCCTCTTTTTCTTCAAGCAAAATGGCTTTCGCTTGGCGGAATTCATCGAGCGTCGCAATCATCGGGAACATGATTTTCAAATTGCCGTACACACTCGCCCGCAACAAGGCGCGCAGCTGCGTCCGAAACATGTCTTGCATCTCAAGGCAAAGGCGGATCGCCCGGAACCCTAAGAACGGATTCATTTCTTTCGGCAGCTGCAAATACGGCAGCTCTTTGTCGCCGCCAATGTCAAGCGTCCGCACAACGACCGGTTTGCCATTCATTTGTTCCAGCACCGTTTTGTAAGCCGCAAACTGTTCGTCTTCCGTCGGCAGCTCCGAGCGTCCCATGTATAGAAATTCTGTGCGATACAATCCGATTCCTTCCGCTCCGTTCGCCAACGCTCCTTTTACATCGTCTGGCGTGCCGATGTTGGCGGCCAGCTCGACATGAATGCCGTCAGCCGTCACGGTCGCCTCGTGAACGAGTTTCGCCCATTCTGCCTTTTGCGCCTCATAGCGGGCCCGTTTTTGTTCATATTGGGCGAGCAACTCCGGCGATGGATTGATGATTACTTGGCCGTCGAGCCCATCGACAATGACGATGTCGCCGTTTTTTACTTCCGCCGTCACCGTCTTCGTGCCGACGACGGCAGGGATTTCGAGCGAACGGGCCATAATTGCTGAATGCGACGTCCGCCCGCCGATGTCGGTGGCAAATCCTTTCACATATTGGCGGTTCAGCTGCGCCGTATCGGATGGCGTCAAGTCTTCCGCGATGATCACGACTTCCTCAGAAATGAGGCTCGGGTTCGAGATTGTGACGCCAAGCAGATGGGCGAGGACGCGCTTTGTCACATCGCGGATGTCAGCGGCCCGTTCTTTCATATATTCATTGTCCATCGCCTCGAACATCGAGATGAAAAACGAGGCGGTTTCATCGAGAGCGTACTCGGCATTGACGCGCTCCGTTTGGATTTTTTCTTTAATCGGGTTCAACAATTCTGGGTCGTCAAGCACAAGCAAGTGGGCGGCAAAAATGGCCGCTTTATCTTCGCCAAGCTTTTCCAAGGCATGCTGCTTGATGGCTTCCAGCTCTTCTTTCGCTTTCGCCACCGCCGCCTCAAGCCGCGCTACTTCCGCTTCAACATCGGCAACAGCCCGTTTTTCGGCTGCCAAATCAGGGGTTTCTAAGCGGTATGCCTTCGCGATGGCAATACCGCTCGATGCAGCAATCCCATGGATCGTTTTTTCACGGATTGCGTTTCCCATTATTCTGCAAGACCTTCTTTCGCCAACGTATCCGTTAACGCCGCCATTGCTTCCGCCGCATCGGCCCCTTCTGCCGTGATTTTGATCGTTGCCCCTTTCGGAATGCCTAACGACATGACGCCCATGATCGATTTTAAGTTCACTGTTTTGCCGTTGTACTCAAGCTGGATTTCGCTGTTGAATTTGCTCGCCGTTTGCACCAAAATCGTCGCCGGACGAGCGTGGATGCCGGAATCAGAAACGACTTTAAACGTTTTTTCTGCCATGTTCATCATTCCCCTTTTCTTCAATTTTTTCTTTGCCATCATATCAAATGCAGGGGCGGGATGGCAACGGAAAATGCTTGTCCCCGCCCCGCGGCGAATAAGCAACTTAGCGGATCGTCACAACAGCGTCTTCTCCTCGAGCAACTGAGCCTTGCTTGTTGACGTGAACCGTTTCGCCAGCTTGGAGATTCGTGAAAATCACCGGTGTGACGATCGATGGGGCGTTCTGTTTGACATAATCAAGGTCGACGCGCAAAATCGGCTGTCCTTTTTTCACTTCGTCGCCTTCCTTCACAAGCGCTTCAAACCCTTGGCCGTTCAGCTTCACCGTATCGATGCCGACGTGGATCAAAATTTCATGCCCGCCGGCCGACTGAATGCCAATGGCGTGCTTCGTCGGAAAGACGTTGATGATCTTCCCATCAACCGGAGAGACGACCGTGCCGTCCGTCGGCATGACTGCGAACCCATCGCCCATCATTTTTTGCGAAAACACTTGGTCCGGCACTTCAGCGAGCGGAACGATTTCTCCGGACATCGGCGAAGCGATCGTTTCGGACTCCGCGGCTTCCGAAGCCGCTGTTTTCGGCTTTTCTTCTTCCGCCGCACGGGCCGGCGCTTTTCCTTGCATGATGTCTTGAATTTGCCCTTTTAACATATCCGATTTCGGACCGAAAATCGCTTGCACGTTGTTGCCGACTTCCAGCACCCCGGCAGCGCCAAGCGCCTTCAGGCGGTCTTTATCGACTTGGCCAATGTCATGGACCGACACGCGCAAACGTGTGATGCAGGCGTCCAAATGTTCGATGTTTTCCTTTCCGCCAAGAGCAGCGAGCACTTCATACGGCAGGTCGCCAGCAGCGGCCGCCTCGGCTTTCGGTGCTTCCTCGACCGTTTTTTCCCGGCCCGGCGTCGCCAAATCCCATTTGCGGATCGCAAAGCGGAACCCGAAATAATAAATCACGGCAAACACCAAGCCGACCGGAATGACGAGCCACCATGCCGTCCGGTTTGGCAGAACGCCAAACAGCAAGAAGTCAATGACCCCGCCGGAGAACGTCATCCCGATTTTGACGTTCAACAAGTGCATGATCATAAACGACAAGCCGGCAAAAACGCAGTGAATGGCAAACAGCACCGGAGCGACAAACAAGAACGAAAATTCGATCGGTTCGGTAATCCCAGTCAAAAACGATGTCAACGCAGCCGATCCCATAATGCCGGCCACAACTTTTTTGTTTTCCGGCCGCGCTTCATGGTAGATGGCAAGCGCCGCTGCCGGAAGGCCGAACATCATAAACGGAAACTTCCCGGTCATGAACGTGCCGGCCGTCAGTTCCACGCCGTCTTTCAGCTGCTCGAAAAAGATTTTTTGGTCGCCATGGACCACTTGCCCGGCTTTATTGACGTATTCGCCAAATTCAAACCAAAACGGTGCATAGAAAATATGATGCAAGCCAAACGGAATCAACGCCCGTTCGATGACGCCGAAAATAAAGGCGGCCAACGGTTTGTTCGCATCGATCATATTGTGCGAAAACGCATTGAGCCCGTGCTGAATCGGCGGCCAGATGAATGTCATGAGAATGCCAAGCACGACCGCAGACACCGCCGTCACGATCGGCACGAACCGCTTGCCGGCAAAAAAGCCGAGATATTGAGGCAGTTCGATATTGAAGTATTTGTTGTACATGTAGGCGGCCAAAATCCCGACGATAATCCCGCCAAAGACGCCGGTTTGCAGCGTCGGGATGCCGAGAATGTTGGCATACGACGGGTCAGCGCCGACCATATCGGCCGTTACACCTAAGATGACGCTCATCGTCACGTTCATAATCAAGTAGCCGATGATCGCCGCCAAGCCTGCGACTCCGTCCCCGCCGGCAAGGCCGATCGCCACACCAACCGCAAACAAGAGCGACAAGTTGGAGAAGACGATGCCGCCTGCTTGCTCCATCACATTGGAGATGAGCACGACCCAGTCGGCTTTGAGCGCCGGAATTTTGTCAGTGAGCGCCGGGTTTTTCAAGGCGTTGCCAAGCGCCAACAAAATCCCGGCCGCCGGCAAGATCGCCACCGGCAGCATGAGCGCTTTCCCGACCTTTTGCAGCGTGCCAAACGCTCGTTTCATCTTCATAACCTCCTTTAGTTTCCTTATTCTTAAGTTTTACAGCAAACGACCGATTCATGTACCGAAAATGAAGCGGACGCTTCCGAGGGGCATCGGCGCAATAAAAAAGGCATGACTAAAGAGAGACAAAAAGAACGCTTACAACAGCGCAAAGATGAATTCGCAGCTGTTGCCGCCTTATTTGCCCTCTTTACTCATGCCTGATCGAGTCAGTAACACGTAAAGCGAGACAACCTATGCAGTTGTATTGTTCTTTTTCTCCGCCAGCCGTTGCAAATGCAACGTCAAATAGACCGCCTCGGCATCGTCCGCCGGCAGATGAAGCGTTTGCTGCATGACCTTAACCAACTTCCATGCTAGATTATAGCACAATGGATACGCTTCCTTCAAGATTTTCGACAAATTTTTTGGTTCTTCGACTTTTTCGCCTTTTTTCATCCGCTCAATCGCATAGCGCAAATGGCGGACGAAACGCAAATAATGAACGCTCTCGCGGTCGATGTCAACGCCAAGCTGTTGCTCGACGATCTTGACAAGATCAGCAATGAGCTGGGAATATCGATTCGCTTCCGACACGCTTTGTTTCGAAATCGCGCTATGAATATGAAGGGCAATAAAGCCTGCCTCTCCTTCAGGCAGCACAATCCCGAGCTTTTGTTCAATCATGCGGGCCACTTCATTGGCAATTTCATATTCCAACGGATACAAGCTTTTCGTCTCAGCCAAAAACGGGTTTTTGACATCCAATCCTTGTTCAAGCCGCTTTAATGTAAAAGCGATATGGTCCGTCAGCGCCACATGGATGTGCTCGTCGAGCGGCGCGCCCACGCGTTGCTGAATATGTTGAACCACCTCGCTCATGAGGGCGATGAATTCTTCGCTCAATTCCGGAAGCAGCTTTTTGTATTGCTCTTGTTCGCGTTCGTTTTTGAGGACGAAACATTTTTCCACGGCACTTTCCGCAATTTCATCCCCCTTTTTTTTGCCGAAGCCGATCCCCTTGCCGAGCAGGACGACTTCGCCATACTGGGAGTGGAAAGCGATTAAAACGTTGTTATTGAGCGCCTTTTCCACACGGAACGACTGCTCCATCGAGCCCCCTCCTTTCCGTGCCGCCTGTCCGCCGTTCATCCACGTGACTAATTATAAATCGGAAAGCCGTCCTTCTCAATGAAAAAAAGATGGAGGTTTTTTGGATGGGAGGCTGTTCTTCTTTCCATACTATAGAGGGCGATGCCGTGAAGGGGGGATTCGCATGCCATACATTTCCATCAACAGCCGCGTCCGTCTCTATTATGAAGAAAAAGGGAACGGAACACCGCTATTGTTCATCCATCCCCCTGGGATGGGGCATGTCGTTTTTTGCCGCCAAAAGCCGCTCGCCCGCGATTTTCGCCTCATTTTATACGACATGCGCGGCAACGGGCGAAGCAGTCCGTCGGATGGACCGATTACGGTGCCGCTGCTCGCCGATGACGTCTCGGTGTTGCTTCGCTCCCTCGGCATCGGGCGCGCGATCATTTGCGGCTACTCCAGCGGCGGGTCGGTCGCACTTGATTTCGCCCTTCGCTATCCACAGCATGTGAAGCAACTTATTTTGATTGGCGGATTTCCTGAAGTGTGTACCCCGCTGCTGTGGGGTGAGTTTTGGCTTGGCATTTCCGCCGCCAAACTCAGAGCCATCCCACTGCTCTCCTTGGCGCTCGCCCTCGGGCACGGAACAAACCAGCGCGAGCGGCGGCTGTTGAGGCGGTACGCCCAGATGGCCAACAAGCGGGATTTAGAGGCCGCGTATCGGGCTGGGCTCGTCTACCGCTGCACGGAGCAGCTCTCCTCCCTGCGCCTGCCGGTGCTGCTCATTTACGGAGCGCGCGACCGTTACATTCATTTCTATATCACCATATTTCGCCGCTATGTGCCGCATGCTGGCGTTGTGTTGATCGACCAGGCCCGCCATCAAATTCCGACCAAACATAGCGAGGAGTTAAATGGCATTTTGCGCATGTACGGCCGGCGGTGACCGATGGGAAGAAAGGAGGGGGAAGCATGTCGAAAAAAGGGAGACAAAACAAAGTAAGCCAAGAAGTGGCCAACCCGACCGTCTCGAAAACAGAGGCGGAAATGGCCAAAGACAGCGTTGACACCGCCAAGCAAGCGAAAAAAAACCGCTCATAACCAAGAACGTGTCCGCGCCTTGGGCGCGGACACTTTTGGTCGGAGCAGCCTCTTTTGTCAGCCGCTTGCGGCGTCGGCCGCATAGCTGGACGGCAGCGTCAAATGGACAATCGTCCCTTTTCCGACTTCGCTCTCGATCTGCATTGTCCCTTTATGTTCCTGGATAATTTTCATGCTTGTTGTCAGCCCGAGCCCCATCCCTTTTTCTTTCAACGTAAAAAACGGTTCGCCGATTTTTTGCAGGCGCTCTTTGGAAATGCCAATGCCTGTGTCGGCAATATCCAAATAAACCGTTCCTCCCGCTTCGGAAACGCGGACGTATAAACTCCCGCCGCCAGGCATTGCTTCAATGGCGTTTTTCATTACGTTTAAAAGCACTTGAACAATTTGGTTCTGGTCGCCGTACACACATGCTTTCGGGGCATTATTGTGAACAGAAATCAAAACGTTGTTTAATGTCGCCTCATGGCCGATCAAACTGATGACATACGAAACGGCCTCACTTAACAAAAATGGACGGTAATTATGGCTTTGCGGCTTGGCAAGTACGAGCAACTCGCTGACGATTTGATTGATGCGGCCAAGCTCGCTCAACATAATGCGCATATAGTCGTCATTCACTTCGCGCGTTTCTTGCATCATTTGAATAAACCCTTTCATCGATGTGAGCGGGTTGCGGATTTCGTGGGCGATGCCGGCGGCCAGCTCTCCGAGCACCGACAGTTTTTCTTTTTTGAGCAACAGCTCTTCGGCCCGCTTTTGCTGGGTAATATCACGGCCGATGGTCAATAGTCCTTTGCGCGCCCCATTTTCTTCAAACAACGGCACTTTAATGACATCGAACGTCTTTAACTCTCCATCCGGCGTCTCGAACGACTCTTCGCGGCGCGTGACGGTTCCGCTTTTCCATGCCTCGCGGTCCGATTCGATGCACTGTTCGAAGGTATCCTTAAAAAACGGCACCAGCTCGCCAAGTTCACGATCGGTTTTCCCGACATAGTCGATGTGCTCGAGATGGTAAAGCCGCCGGCCGAAATCATTGACGCGCAGCCAGCGTCCCTCGCTATCTTTAAAACAAACAAAATCAGGCATCGAGTTAATGAGCGTGAGCAACTGCTGCTCGTTTTCTTCCGCCTTCTCGAGTTGCTCCCGCTTTGTAAGCAGCTGGTATAAAAAAACGACCGACAACAAAATAAAGACGGCCCCTTTGGCGATGCCAAGCGCCATATACAAACCGCGGCCAACCGGCAGCATATTGATCAAGGCGTCGGTAACCACGAGCCATAACAGACTAAATGCAATGTAGCTTGCCATTACCTTTGACTTGTTAAACACTTCACCATCGAGCTCCTAACTGCAAAGTCACAAGCGGCCGCCCAGTTACATTTCTCGCGCCCATGCAAGCAACTGAGCGGTCAACGCGGCAGCACGTTCATGGTCAAGCCGCTTTTGCAGCGACGCCTCGAGCCGCTCGGTTACCGCTCCGGCCTCTTCCCCATAGGAAAACGAAAACGACCATTCAAGCGCCGGAATGGCTAGAACGATGTATTCCTCTTTCCGGTTTTCATAAATATATACGTTGACCGGGGCTTGCCCGTCCATGATCGGCGTTTTGCGGATTTTCATCATTGCCTCCCACCTTTGCTGCAAAGCCGTTCTCCATATTCATTTATTTTAGCAAACGCCCTCTTCCTACTCAATATAAATCATTTTCCTTGTCATCCCGCCGTCGATCACGAAATTCGCCCCAGTGATAAAATCGTTTTCCTCCTCACATAAGTACAGGCAGGCGCGGGCAATATCGTCCGGTTTGCCGACACGGCCGGCCGGGTGCTGCCCGTGGTCGACATCCCGCAGCTGTCCGTAATCGCCCGTCTCGATCCAGCCGGGGCTGATGCAATTGACGCGGATGCGGTCAGCGGAAAACGACACCGCCAACGCGTGGGTGAGAGCGACAAGACCGCCTTTCGACGCTGCGTACGCCTCTGAATTTGGTTCAGACATGAACGCTCTTGTAGAAGCAATATTCACGATCGCCCCTCCTTTGGCGTTGCGGCGCATATATTTTGCCGCCTCGCGAGAAGCAAAAAAGGCGCTGCGCAAATTTGTCGACAACACATCGTCCCATTCATCCACCGTCAACTCGTACGGTGATTTCCAACGCGAGACGCCGGCGTTATTAATGAGATAATCGATGCGGCCAAAACGGCTGGCTGTTTCGTTCACAAACCGTTCGATGTCGCTCACTTTCCGGACATCGGCGGCCACAAATATGGCATGTCGTCCATCCGCCCGCAACTGTTCGGCAAACGCCTCCCCTTTTTTGACATCCCGATCCACGATGGCCACATTCGCACCTTGTTTGGCAAACATCGCGGAGACCGCCTTGCCGATGCCGTTCGCTCCGCCGGTGACAATCACTGTTTTCCGCTCCATGCCCATTTGCCTCTTCTCCTTTCTTTTCTCCAACCTCGTCTTTTCCTCCCTCTCTTGAGGGAAAAACTACGTTCCTTATTATACCATTGACAGCAATGGGAACACATATATGCCGCCATAAGGGAGCGTTTGGAACAATGCGGTTGATGCTGGCGCCTGTACGGGAAGCGGCCGTCTGGCAAGCCGGTGAGCCTCTATGCTGGGCCCGTCCCCCGTGGAACATAAAAAAAGACCGCGTGGAAGCGGTCTTTTTGACGGTTTACCGATATGGGCCGTACGGCGCCGGAAGGCCGGGCGCATATGGAGCTACCCCACCGTAATACGGCGGCAGCGGTGCAGCAGGATAACCGTACGGTGCCGCCGGGGCGTATGGCAGCGGCGCAGCCGGCGGATAGCACATCGGAGGATACGGAACAGCGCCGGGGGCGATGCTAGGGGCAACACCGGGCGTGACACCCATGGTCGGCATCGCACTAGGAACGACGCCGGGCGTCATACCGGCAACAGGAGCTCCCACCCCTGCATACGGAGCTGCCATATCGTATGGAGCAACGGCACCGTCAGCGGGCAGCGGCGGTGCATTTTCTTCCCCTCCTACCGGCCAGGCGAAGGTCGGAGCCACATTCGGCACTGCTCCCAAGCCCAGCGGCGGCGCCGGGGGCATCATATCAGAGCTGTCCGGGCTGTCAAATTCGTCCGGACTGTCAAGGTGGGCCGGACTGACCAAAGGAGCCATCGGCACAGCCGGCGGACACCAGTAGCCATAAGGAGTCACCGGCGGATAATACGCTGTCGGCATTGCCGCTGGTGCGGTCGGCAGCGGCGCCACGGGCGGTGCATTATTGTCCATTCGCCCGGCCTTATCGCCTTGGTTTGATGCGTTCAGAAACGGATCATTCATATGAGGGTCCCAATGATTCATTGTCCTCTCCCTTTCTCGCTCATAGTTGTCGGGGCGCGTACCCATCCATATTGTATGTCGGCACAAGCAAAGGGTGTTTGCCCGGCCAAAATATAGGTATTTATCCTAAACGCCGGTTGCGCTATGATAAATAACAGCAGCAACCTCACATGGACGTTGGGAGGGAATCAGATGGATGAAACGTTGGCGGCCAAACAAATCCATGATTTGCGCAACGGAATCATCTCCGAACTGCTGGTGAAAAAAGAGGACTTCCCTGTTTTTCGCGCCGTGCTTGTCAAACAGCCCGATTTTAAACGATTTCGTGGCATCGCCCAGCGCGGCGGCCACATTATTTATCACTATACAGATGTTCCGCGCAGCTGAACGTTCCCGTCTTTGCGGCTTCACATCCGGCTTTCCGCCCCGAAAGCCGGATGTTTTGGCTTGCGGAGAAATTTCCATTCCTCCTATGAAACTAGTCATTTCAATGCTTCGCGCACTTTTTCCATCATTTCGATAATGAATCATCTTCCCATCCTTGTTACTCTAGTAGCGAGTTTACGAGAGGAGGGATCAGGATGAAAAAAGGAAAAGCATGGGTGATGGCGGTGTTGTGCGGGATGTTTTTCTTTGCCGGCCATGCCGATGCGGCAACCATCCACACTGTCAAGCGCGGCGACACGCTTTGGAAAATCGCGAAGCAATACGGCGTGCCGCTCAAACAGCTGATGCAAAAAAATAGAAAAGACGATTGGCTGTATCCTGGCGAAAAACTGATCATCCCGAACGCAGGCATTACAGCGGCGGAAAAAGACTTGCTCGCTCGCCTCGTCCATGCTGAGGCAAAAGGGGAGCCGTACGCCGGGAAAGTAGCCGTGGCAACGGTCGTGCTCAACCGCGTCGACCATCCGGATTTTCCGGATACGATCCGCGCCGTTATTTATGAGCGCTCTGGCGGCCATTATGCATTCACGCCGGTCGCAAACGGAACGATCAATGAACCCGCTGACCGTGAATCATATCGCGCCGTTGAAGAAGCACTTGCTTTTCGCGGTTTAGGAAACGGCTCGCTCTATTTCTACAATCCGAAAACGGCGAAAAGCAAATGGCTGCGCTCCCGTCCGGTGACGGTCGTCATCGGCAACCATGTGTTTGCCAAGTAGACGAAAACAAGGGGACGGCTTCGCCCCTTGTTTTTTTTTAAAATATCAGATTTTAGGAAAGAAACCCCTTTACTTGTGCATAAAAATAAGGCAAACTAGTAAAAAAGCGCCTGCTCCTTTTTATAAAGAGCGGGCACAACGGCCAGGGCGCACCGGCCGGCCGCCTTTTCGGCCGATCACGCCCGTTTTAGCCGCCGACGACTATATTCGGTTTAAAAAGGGGAATGATAGAATGGTGAAAAAAGCAAAAGTCGGGGACATTATTGAATTTAAAAATGGATTGCGCGGCATCGTGGAAAAAGTGAACGAAAACTCGGTCATCGTCGATTTGACATATATGAAAAACTACCGCGAGCTTGATTTGCAAGAGCGGACGGTGGTCAACCATAAAAATTATAAGATTATTGAATAGAAAAAAGAGGCCGTCAAGAGCCTCTTTTTTGTTTACGAAATGCGGGCGAGTTCATCACATTCATAGATGTGGACGCCGTTCGCTGCGGACGCCGCCCGGTAAAACATCGCCAAAGCAAGCTGATGGGCGTCAACCGGCTTATATTTTTTCCATTTGCCGACGAACAAAAACGGCAGCCGGCATAACAGCCACCCGGCGAGCATCTCGCCAAGGCGGAACTCCCGACGCTTGCCGACGAGCAACGATGGACGGAAAATATGAAGCGATGGGATGGAAAGCCGCTGCAACGCCTCTTCCACCTCTCCTTTGACGCGCTGGTAAAAAAACGGCGAACACGGGTTGGCGCCAACCGAAGAGACGGTCAAAAAGCTTTTCACGCGGCACTTTTCCGCCAACGCCGCCGCGCGCAGCGTATATTCATAGTCAACTTGAATGAACTGCTGCTTCGTTTTCGCCTTTTTCCGCGTCGTTCCGAGGCAGCAAAACACATCATCGACATAAAAATGCCGCTCATACGATTCAAGCCGCGCAAAATCGGCGACGACTTGCTGCAGTTTTTCATGTTTAATCGGCAGCGGGGTGCGGACAAAAATGGTCACTTGCCGGTACAAATCCGACTCAAGCAGCAACTTGAGCAGTTCCCCGCCGACCAAGCCGCTCGCCCCAAGCAAAAGAGCTGTTCTTCGCTCCAACGCCAAAACCTCCAAGGCAAACATTCACTGTCCATTATATAGGAGTGTTGGCGAAAAAACTACCTCTTTTTTGTAGTTTAGCGGTTGTCGACTTTTTCTGGATACAAGTCGTGGTTGAGCAGCCGGTATTCCGCCATTTTTTCGTATTTTGTCCCCGGGCGCCCCCAATTGCAGTACGGATCGATGGAAATGCCGCCGCGCGGGGTGAATTTGCCCCACACTTCGATATAGCGCGGTTCCATGACTTTAATCAAATCGTTCATAATGATGTTGACGCAGTCTTCGTGAAAGTCGCCATGATTGCGGAAGCTGAACAAATACAGCTTCAACGATTTGCTTTCGACGCATTTTTTGTCCGGGATGTAGCTGATGTAAATCGTCGCGAAGTCCGGCTGGCCGGTTTTCGGACATAGCGAAGTGAACTCCGGACAATTGAACTTCACGAAATAATCCCGGTCAGGATGTTTGTTGTCAAACACTTCAAGAAGATTGGGATTGTACGTAAACGAATACGTTGTCCCTTGATGGCCAAGCAGCGTCAAGTCTTTCAATTCTTCCTCTTTTCTTCCTGCCATTCCTTCATTCCTCCCTTTGATTCATGCAACGTGAGCGGCCGCACCCCCGCTTTACACGCCACGCTTGTTTCCCCAAAGAAGCGTGTGCAGCTGCGGCAAGATGTGGACGTCGGCCAGCTCCTCCGAATCGGCGGCTTGCTCCACCAGCCATTCCAACCGATGGAGAAGCTTTGTGCGGAGTGCATCCACATCTGAATCGGCCACATCGGCGTTGCCTACCTGCAAGTAAAACGGAACGCCTAGGTAACGGCGGTGCACCTCTTTCGCGTACGCCAAATCGGCGTCATCAAAGACGACGACTTTCAAACTGACGCGCCGCGTCCGGCTTTGATCTTTCTGCAACCGCCCGATGAGTTGGTCGAGCGCCGACCAGTCGGTGTCCATCCCCGAACTTGGCGGTTTTGGGGAAATGGTGACATCGTCTACATCGAGCAGCCAGTCTTGCCAGCGGCTCCCTTGCGTTTCAACCGCAACGCGCACCCCTTTTTCGTGAAGAAGGGCGACAAGCTCTCCAAGAGCGGCAATGAGAAGCGGGTTGCCGCCTGAAATCGTCACGTGGCGGAAGCGGCGGCCGCCCATGGCTTCAAGCCGCCGCCAAATGTCGTCTGCCGTCAACTGCTCGATCTCGTCTTTCGCTGATCCGTCCCACGTAAACGCCGAATCGCACCAGCGGCAGCGATAATCGCAGCCGGCTGTGCGGACGAACATCGTCTTTTGGCCGATCACCATTCCCTCTCCTTGGATGGTCGGACCAAAAATCTCCAACACCGGAATCGTGCGCGCCATCACCGCTCCCCCGCTTTCGGCCGGTAGACGACATAGCTCGTCGGCGTTTCGCGGACAAACACTTGCAAACATGTCGGCTTGTGCGGCAGCGTATCCAAATAGCGCTGAATCGTTTCATAAATCGTGCGCGCCACCACTTCCGTCGTCGGAAACCGGTTCGGGTCGTTTTCATCAAAGCAATCGGCATGGTCATTGAGCAACGTATGATCGAGCTTTCCATGCACAAGCTGTTTGATCGTTTGAAAATTGACCAAAAATCCGCTTTCATCGAGCTCATCGCCAGCAATCGTCACATTGACGATGTACGTGTGGCCGTGCACGTTGGCGCAGCTCCCGGCCGCTTCGTGCGGGATGAAATGGGCGGCGGCGATGTGCATATCTTTGTTCAGCTCATAGCGGTAAGGGTGCATCACTTGCGGATAAAGCTGGTGCATCATGGCCGCTCCACCCCCGCTTTTTCCCGCAAATAGTCATCCAATCCGCGCTTGCGCAGCACGCACGCTGGACATTCGCCGCAGCCGTCGGCGATGATGCCGTTATAGCACGTCAGCGTCTTCGTGCGAATGAACTCGAACGCCCCGAGCTCATCCGCGAGCTTCCACGTCTCCGCTTTCGTCAGCCACATGAGCGGCGTATGAATGACAAATTCGTAATCCATCGCTAAATTCAGCGTGACGTTCAACGATTTGATAAACACATCACGGCAGTCCGGATAGCCGCTGAAATCCGTCTCGCACACTCCCGTCACAATATGGCGCGCGCCCCACTGTTTGGCAAGCACCGCCGCGAACGATAAAAACAACAAATTGCGTCCGTCCACAAACGTCGTCGGCAGCCCGCCTTCCTTTTGTTCGATGGCGATATCATCACGCGTCAAGGCGTTCGGCGCCAATTGCCCGAGCAGCGACATATCGAGCACCGTATGGCGAACGCCAAGCTCAGCGGCAATTGCCTGAGCGACTTCAATTTCGCGGCGATGACGCTGCCCATAGTCAAACGTCACCGCTTCCACTTCCCCAAACTGCTCTTTCGCCCAAACCAAACACGTCGTGCTGTCTTGGCCGCCGCTGAAGACGACGACCGCCTTTTCTTCCTTCATCTTCATCACAATCAACCTCCTTCTGAATCAGCAGAAGAAGAGGTTTCCAAAACAAAAAAGGCCATACCCCTAGGATACAGCCGTCCCTAGTTTTTTATAGAGGGTTTTGCTAGAAACCTCTCCCGTACAAGCGTACGGAATTGCGATTCTTCTGTTTTCCATATTACTATACCATACTTATGGCTTTTGTTGTAGCGCCTTTTTCACTTTTTCCGCCGTCCATACGTATAGATACAAAAGCGGAACATACACCGCGACAAGATAAAATCCCGCCTTCGCTGTCCATTCCGTCAACTGCTCAATATGTGTCTTCTCCTGAAAAAACATTCCCCCGACAAACAAGCAAGCGAGCAACACCGGAAGCGAACGGCGCTGCTGAACAGCAAACAGCTGTTTGATCACGCGCGTCGCCGCCCAAATAGAGACCGCGATGATCGGGAACACAACGAGCACATAAATCGAGATGACAATATACTCCATCCGCTCGATAAACGGCACTCCCGGAATTTTGGCCAGCGTCAGCGTCGGCCATGTAATATGCTGAATTTGCTCTTTGTTATAAAACACGATGGAAATAAGGATCAAAACAAAATAAATGAACATCGTAAATGCGTTGGCCGCATGCGCCCACTTTTGCGAGGACGGAGCCTGTTTTAAAAACGGGTAATACATCAGCAGCATTTCAAACCCTAAATATTGCAGCACCATCTCTTTCGATGCTTTTGCCAATTGCCCAAACGAATGGTCGAACACCGGCAATAAATTCCGGTATTGAGCATACTCAAGCGGAAAGAAAACCATCGGAAAAATCGTCAACAGCGGAATCACCACCCCCCAAACGCATAAGCCGACAACGACGCGAAACCCGCCGGAGACGGCATAATACGTCATCAGCAAAAACATAAGGCTGAACTGCCACGCCCCCATCAACGGGAACACCCATACTTTAATGATTTCAATGTATGATTGAAGCACCATAAACGCCGCCAACGCGTAGTAAAAAAGAAGTCCAAGGCTCAGCACCCCGCCGATCCACCGCCCGAAGTACTGTTCATGAAGCGACACGAGGTCTCCGCCTGATGGCAAATGCGACAGCAGCCGATACATCAGCCAAATCAACACGTGCGCCGCCAGCCCGGCCATTAAGACTGCCATCCAGGCATCCTGCCCCGCCTCTTTCATCAGTGGACGCTGAAAATTGAGTGCCCCGACCCCAACTTGCGTAGCATGAATGACAAAAAACACAAGAAACGGGGAGATGAGAAACCGTTCCTGAATGGCCTGCTTCATCCTAATCCCTCCTCATGTTCCCCGTCTTATTCGCCAATGCCGGTATGGACGATATCCACCGTGACGTGCGGGCGGATGTCTAGATCCGGGTATTCACGGTAAAACGCGTCGGAATCCCAATGTCTTGTCACACTGCGAACAAAATCGCCGATGCCGAGCGGGTCAATCCGTTTTTTCTGAAAATAACGGAATAACCGATGCATATTATGCTCCAATTCATTTTGCATTTTTTTCTTCACATCAGCAAACAAATCTTGACCCGGCTGATCGAGCCATGACGGGTAATCCCTCACCGACGCATGGATATGGACGAACACATCAAGCACATGGCGGCTTCCATCACGCTTCCATTCATATTTCGACTTCGCCCATAAGTTTTGCAGCATCACCCGATCCTCGCCCTGTTTCCCGCGATTCCCAACCTTCAGCTGGTAGACGCCGTTTTTCGTTTCTCCAAGCAAAATTTTCATTAAAAACGAATCACGCAAACTCACATGCCCCACGTATCGGTCGTCGCGAAACAACGCGACCCCTTCAAGCTTGACGAAATCTCCTTTTTTCTCAAAATACGGCAAAAACGGATCGCTGCCTGGGGAAAAATAGCGATACAAAAACAAGTGCAAATTCGTTTTCGGCAAGTTCATCGACTGCTCATTCTGCTCCACCAGATTCGGCAAATACAACGTATCGCTCAGCGTCGTGTTCGCCGCGATTTTCAGCAGCTCCTTCGCGCTTTCTTCCGCCACGCCAAGCAGCAAATGACTGCCGACTTTGTTGTTGCGCGCGAGGCTGTGCGTAATTTGCGTCACCCCCCGCCTGGCAAACTCCTTGCCGAACAAAATCAAGCGCAGCTGCCCTTCCTCAACCGGCAGCGCGGATTTCGATGACAGGCGCGGAATCAAGTCGTAGACCGTCGGCGACGTCGTCGTCAGCATATTCGGCTTTGTCATCGGCCCTTGCTTGAACGTCGGGTACACCGCGGTGCCCGTGTAGCGGCCGTTCTCGAAATCATACCCCATCTGTTGGATAATTTGAATTTCATCAATCGGCCGCAAACTGGCGCAGCCGCCAAGCAACAGCAGCGCACCGAGCCATAGAAGCCCACGCCTCATCACGATCCCCCTTACTCATCAATATCGCGTTTTTGCTTCGCCGCATTCGGATCGTAACGAAACCGCGACCGCGGACGAAGAAACATCGGCCGCTCCGCCGTTTCACTGTATGGCGAACGAACGAATGTATCGCGGAAGCTGCGCACACGAAATGGATAAAACGGCAGCAAATACGGATAGCCAAACGACTGCAGCCGCCCTAAATGAATGAGCAGCCCGCAGACGGCAAAGATAATGCCGATCCCGCCCCAACATGCAGCAAACAAAATAAACGGAAACCGAATGAACCGAATCGTGTTGGACATTTTGAAAATCGGCGTTGTAAACGAAGCGAGCGCCGCCAACGCGACGACAATCAACAAAATCGTACTCGTCAGCCCGGCATCAACGGTTGCTTGCCCGATGACAATCCCGCCGACAATCCCGAGCGTTTGTGCGACTTTCGTCGGCAGCCGCGCCCCGGCCTCGCGCAACAGCTCAATCGTAATTTCCAAAAACAGCACCTCGAGCATCGGCGGAAACGGCACGTTCGAGCGGGAATAAATGATCGGGCCGAGCAAGTCTTCGGGAATCATTTCATAATGATACGTCAGCACCGCCACATAAATCGGCGACGCTAACACCGAGAACGCAACGCCGAAAAACCGGATGAGCCGGAAAAACGTGCCGAGCACCCATGGCAAATAATAGTCTTCCGGCGACGTAAAAAAATCGGAAAGAGCGGCGGGGCCAATCACGGCATACGGGGAGCCGTCGCAAAAAATGGCCACCTGACCCGACACAAGCGCATAGATGGCCCGATCGATCCGCTCGGTCGAGATAAAAAGAGGAAACGGCGTCCGTGAATTGTCCGCGAGCAGCTGATCCAAAATGGCGTTGTCAAACACGACGTCAAAATGAATGGACTCAAGCCGCTGCGTCACCGTTTGAACGACTTCCGGATTGGCGACGCCATCGATGTAGGCGATGACCACTTTCGTTTTCGACACCGAACCAATCGACATTTCCCGAAACACAAGATTCGGCGTCACCACTTGCCGGCGGATGAGGTGCAAGTTGACCCCGACGTTTTCCACAAACCCGACTTTCGGTCCGACGACGCTGAATTCGTTTTCCGAATCATTGTTTTCCCGAAGCCCCAAATTTTCAGCCGCGGCGCTCATGAGCGCCGCTTTGTTTGGCTGCTCGCGGAAGGTGACCGCGACAAACCCTTTCAGCACCTTCTCTTCAATCAGTGCCGTGTCTTCACTCACCTCAATGCGCTGAATCGGCACGATTTGCTGCAAGTCTTCCAAACGGACAGTTGGATGGTTTGGAATGTCGTTTTGCAAATGGCAAAGAATCCGCTCTTGCAGCACTTGCGGATCGACGAGCGAATCAAAATAATAAATCGACAGCTCCTTGCCCCCAACGATGAACGACAATTCAACAAAATCGCTCGATTGCCGCAGCGTTTCCCAAAGTTGCGAAATGGGTCGCTGAGGGGGGTGTTTTCTCTTTTTTTTCCAAAATGAGAATAAACCCACAAACATCCCCTCGCCTTTCCGTTTACAGCATAGTCTTCCAATCGATCGATATTTTTATGCATCCCCCTTTCATCCTATTGATTCGACAAAATCTTCTATATATTATTGAAAATAGACAAATGAGAAAAGGAGAATCGTCTATGAGCGAACTGACGAAACAGCGTCGGGCGAAACGAGCGTTGAAAAAAGTGACAGAAACAGCGGAAGCGCTGCGGGAGATGATCGACCGAACGCGGCCGCTTGAAGAACAGACGGGCCGCATCCACGCCTTTTTAGATGAGCGGCTCGGCCGTGATGAATATTTTGTTCTTGTCGATGAAAGCGGATACGGGCTTGTCCATACGAACCGCCTTCGCGAAGGAAGGGTGTTTGCCGACCCAGTCGGGCTGGCCGCCGCCCGCACGAACAAGCCGCTCTTGCAAGTGTACGAACGCGATACCGGCGAGGTGTTGATTGACGCCAGCTGCCCATGTTGGACGGAACCGGGCGGAAGGCGGTTCAATTTGCGGATGGGGCGGCTCATGCACCGCCCGTATTTGCAATGGGTGCTGGCAAGCGTCGCCATTGCACCCGCGGCCGTTGGGCTGGCTGCTTCTATCGCAGGGGTACCGCCTATTTGGGCCGCGCTGTGCGCCGCTCTCGCTGGGCTTGGGCTTGGCGCCGCCTGGCATCGGGCCATTGCCGCCGAGCTTCGCCATTGGTACAGCGTCACCCGCACCGTCTCCTCAGGCCAATTGCAGACAGAAGTGAAAACGACGGGAAAACGGAATGAATTTCATCAAATCGCCTACGAAATCAACAAAATGATTCTCGGCATCCGCACGATCATCACCGAACTGGCGAAAGCGGCAAAAACAGTGCATGACGTCAGCCGTGAGCAGCAGTCGGAAATGCGCCGTTTGTCCGAATCGTTTGATGAAATTGCCACCGCGGTCGAAACGTTCCGGGAAGGGACGAAACAACAGACAGCCGCTGTCGAGCAAGCGGATGATGTTATCCGACAGATGGTGGAACGCGTGCAGCTCATGCGTGCGGCGGTGGAGCATGTCGTTGCACAGGCGGGTCAGGCCTGGTCATCCGCATCCGAAGGAATCCGCCTGATCGATGAAACAAAGGCAAACATGGATGCGATGCAGCGCGGCATTGGCGAGACGACCGCCCTCATTGACAAAGCGTCCAAAGAAGCGACGCGCGTCCATGAGATGATCGCCGCCATCCGCACAATTGCCAAACAGACAAACTTGCTCGCCCTAAACGCTTCGATCGAGGCGGCGCGCGCAGGGGAGGCAGGCCGCGGCTTTTCCATCGTCGCCCAAGAAGTGCGGAAGCTCGCCGAAGATACGAACGCCTTCGCCGCTGAAATTTTCGCCTCGCTCGACGACATGTCGAGCGCGCTCAAGGAAGCCGTGCAAGCTGTACAAGGAAGCGGCCTCCGCGTTGAAACGACGAAAGACTCGCTTTGGAAAACAGGCGAGACGTTCACATCGTTTCAGGGCATGTTCGCCCAACTGAACGACTTGCTTCAGCAAAACGAATCATATGTCAACGCCATCACCGCCGACGGCGAGCGGCTGGGCAAACTGATGAGCGGCGTGCGTGCGGTCGCGGCCGACTTTTCCGATATGGTGCAAGAGACGGCGGCGGGGCTCGAGCGGCAAACACTCGCTCTTCATGAACTGGCGGGAGAAGCTGACGCCCTGGCCGCCGCAGCCCGCAATTTGGAAGCGATGATCGCCCGTTTTCGCTCGTAATCATGCTTTCAACATCCGCATGCGGGAGGACCATCTCGAAAAAAGCCCCCGTTTTGCGAAACGCAATGAAAGCGAGAGAATGCCTATTGGGTGGGCGGTGTACGGAAAAACAATAAGCCCTTTCGCCCCCCGCACCAGAACAGAAGAGGCAGGGAAAGCGAAAGGGCCTGTTTGCTAACGCGGCAGCTTGCGGCGCCAAAGGAGCCACAATAACATCAGGCTCATGTAGCCAAACAGCGGATAAAGAAACGACAACAACTCCCCATAGCGAAACGGGCTGACCGCGGTAAACACCAACACGAGCAGCACGCCGATCCCTTTTCCACTGATCGGCACCCAAATGCGCGCTTGACGGGCAAGCCCAAACAAGCCGCCGATGACCGAGGTAAAAATTTCTCCGTAAATGACGACGACATACAACCAATACAGCATGGCAAAAAACGCACGAACTACTTCGGCCATCGGAATATCGTAACCATCCTTTTGCGGAAACGACAGCAACACAATATGGTTGAGAAGCAACAACCCTGTTAGGATCCCCCCACCCAACATCGCCCCGCGCTTCACCGCCCGCTCACTGGCCGCTTCGCGGGCAACGGGCACCAACACCGCTTGCGCCATCGCCAAGTTAAACGCCGCATACGAAAACGGGGACAACATTGCCTTCAGTGAATAATCCGATGCCGCTATATCCGGTCGGCATAAGTCGCCAGCCATCATCATTTTGATCCATACGGCAACGCTCAAGATCATCATCATCGGCACGACGAACACGTTGACGCCAAACAATCCTTTGCGGTCAAGCAGCATGACCAAAAGCGCCAACCCGAGCGTCAGCGCGACGCCTGCCTGCCGTGTCCAGCCGAGCTGCTCTTCAAACACCGCCCCCGCCCCCGCGATCATCACCGCCGTCACCCCTGCGATCATCACCGTCATCACGAGCGTCACAAACGGGCTCAACATGTTCCCGAACAAATAGCGATTCAACTCATCATAGGACGCAGCTCCAATTCGGCGCGCCATCACCATGAGCCGCGCGCCTCCCCATATAAACAAACAACCGCTGATGATGATGCCCACCGTTCCAGCCGTCCCATAACGAGTGAAAAATTCCATAATCTCTCTTCCGGTCGCAAATCCTGCCCCAATCACCGTTCCAACGTAAACAGCAGCGATTTGCCACGCCTCCGACCACTCGTGTCTCTTGCCCAAATCCTCCATCTCCCTCTCTTGTCCGTTGCTTTTCCATATATATGTATATGTCCGGCATGGACAAGAAAGACGACAGAACGAAAAAAGAAGGCATCCGAGACAAGATGCCTTCTCACACACCGCAAACTCTCTTCATTAATATGGCATGCGATGTGAAATCGCGTTTCCATCAATGAACTGTCACGTGTTCGACTTGATGTTCGTGCAGCCCGCCGCTTCCTTCGACGTGCACTTTCACCGAATACGTTCCTTTGTTGGCAAACGTGGCCATGGCTTCGTACTCGCCGTTTCCTTTTTCCTTTGCATCGACAAATTCATGCTTATTGTCCGCCTGCCACATTTCAAAACGAACGGTCGCACCTGTCAACGGCTTCCCATCTTTGGAGAGGCGGACGGTCAACGCCGCCGGTTTTCCGGCTTCGAACGAACGGGACGACAGCGAAATGGCGACGGCGCCATGATGGTGTTCTTCAGCACTGCCTTGGGAATTTTCGCGCGCACCGTCAGCCGTCGCCGCCTGTTCCGGGCTGCCGGCGACAATATCTTTCTTCGGCATGTTATGCATGTCGCGCGCCGTCACATGGGCGACCACCGAATATGTTCCCGCTTCGGTGAACGTTTTTTCCACCGAGTATCGGCCGTCGCCGTCATGCTTCGCTTCAAGCATTTCCCGCTCGTCGCTTCCATGCTTCCATACTTCAAACTTGACTTCGTTCGCATCGTCTACTTTTTCGCCGCCGTACGTCACGACGCAGGCGAGCTTCGTCGGTTTGTTCAAATCGATATGATCCGGCGCATCGATTTTCACGTCAAGCACGGCCGGCGTCTCGGCTTGCTTGTTGTGATTTGTACAAGCAGCCATGATCATCATCCCCAAAAGTACAACAGCAAACGCGAAACCAACCTGTCTTCTCATCTTCACCTTTCTCCTTTTTCCTTCAAATTCATGATCATCATGAGCACCAAAGACGGAGTCTTTTCCGCCTCTTTTTCTGTTTTTCACTTTATCATAGCTTTGCCGCACCTACATTAGTATTCACCATTTTTTCAAAAACATTTCATCGTTATTACAATTTTTTTGTACAAAACACTTGAAAGTCAAAAAAGGTCAAAGTATAATAAAGCCAGAAAGTCAAAGAAAGTCAAAGTCAAATCCCAAATAAGAGAAAAGGGGGTATGTCTCATGCTATGCCAAGCATGCCAACAACGTGAAGCAACAGTGTTTGTCAACTTGCAATGGAACGGGGAAAAACAACAACTTCACCTGTGCCATGAATGCTATGAAAAGCAAAAACAACAACTGTCCATTCCGATGAACTTCGGCTTTTCACCGTTTTCCTTTGATGACTTCTTTACTAGCCCGTTCACAGCCGCCAACGCCGGAATGAGCGCGCCGAAAACGATGGCGAAGCGCCCGCAAAGCCATGGCGGTGGATTTTTGGATCAATTCGGCCGCAACTTGACGCAAATGGCGAAAGCGGGCTTGATCGATCCGGTCATCGGCCGCGACAAAGAAATCGCCCGCGTGATCGAAATTTTAAACCGCCGCAACAAAAACAACCCGGTGTTGATCGGGGAGCCGGGTGTCGGGAAAACAGCCATCGTTGAAGGGCTCGCGCTGAAAATCGCCGAAGGGCAAGTGCCGGAAAAACTATTGAACAAAGACGTGTACTTGCTTGACGTGGCGTCGCTTGTCGCCAACACCGGCATCCGCGGTCAATTTGAAGAGCGGATGAAACGGCTCATCGCCGAATTGCAAGAGCGGAAAAACATCATCTTGTTCATTGACGAAATCCACCTGCTCGTCGGCGCTGGCGCCGCTGAAGGCTCGATGGACGCCGGCAATATTTTAAAACCGGCGCTCGCCCGCGGGGAACTGCAAGTCGTTGGGGCGACGACGCTCAAAGAATACCGGCAAATTGAAAAAGACGCGGCTCTTGAGCGCCGCTTCCAACCGGTCATCGTCCACGAGCCGACCGTTGAGGAAGCGATCGTCATCTTAAAAGGCATCCAGCCGAAATACGAACAATTCCACCATGTCCGCTATACGGATGAAGCGATCGAAGCGTGCGTGAAACTGTCGCACCGCTACATTCAAGACCGCTTCCTCCCGGACAAGGCGATCGACTTGCTTGACGAGGCCGGCTCGAAAGCGAACTTGCGCCTCGGCCCGACGGATGAAAAGCAGCTGCAAGAGCGGTTGATGCAAATCGCGAAAGAAAAAGAACAAGCGGCGAAAGAAGAAAACTACGAATTGGCAGCGAAACTGCGCGATGAAGAGCTGAAGCTCGAAAAACAACTCGAGCAAGGCGTCAACCAAGAACGCCCTGTCGTCGATGCCGCCGACATCGAACAAATCATCGCCGAGAAAACCGGCATCCCCGTCGGCAAGCTGCAAGCCGATGAAAAAGAAAAAATGAAACATCTCGAAGAACACTTGGCGAAAAAAGTGATCGGCCAAGCGGAAGCGGTGAAAAAAGTCGCGAAAGCCATTCGCCGCAGCCGCGCCGGCTTGAAAGCGAAACACCGCCCGATCGGTTCGTTCCTGTTTGTCGGCCCGACCGGCGTCGGGAAAACGGAGCTCGCCAAAACGCTCGCCGAGGAGCTGTTTGGCACAAAAGACGCCATGATTCGCCTCGATATGAGCGAATACATGGAGAAACATTCCGTCTCGAAGCTGATCGGTTCGCCGCCGGGCTATGTCGGCTTTGAAGAAGCCGGCCAGCTGACGGAAAAAGTGCGCCGCAACCCGTACAGCATCATCTTGCTTGACGAGATTGAAAAGGCGCACCCGGATGTACAGCACATCTTCCTGCAAATTTTGGAAGACGGCCGCCTAACCGACAGCCAAGGCCGCACCGTCAGCTTCAAAGACACGGTCATCATCGCGACAAGCAACGCCGGTGCGACCGACAAAAAAATCACCGTCGGCTTTGAAAAAGAGGGCAACGGGCAAACAAGCGTCCTTGACTCTTTGAGCGCCTACTTCAAGCCGGAATTTTTGAACCGCTTCGACGCCATCATCGAGTTCAAGCCGCTCGAAAAAGCACACTTGCTTGAGATCGTCGACTTAATGCTCGCTGACGTCAAAGCAGCGATGCGCGAACAAGGCATCGAACTCGAAGTGACCGAAGCGGCGAAAGAAAAACTGGCCGAACTCGGCTACCATCCGGCCTTTGGCGCCCGCCCGCTCCGCCGCGTCATCCAAGAGCATGTCGAAGACAACATCGCCGACTGCCTGCTTGACGCGGATCAATCGGTGCGTGCGATCCGTATCGATGTCAAGGACAATGCCATTGTGGCGAAAATCGAATCATAACTTACAACAGAGGATCCGCCGAACATCAATTTTGCTTTCGGCGGATCTTTCTTTCCAATGGACCGTTTATCAAACCGATTTTTCACCTCGATTCAGTCAAGCACACTTTTAGTGAAGGGGTGAATATTTTATAAAATAATTTTTTTGGAACTGTAGATGAGCAAATTCACTGACATAAATTGACAACTAAACAAAAAAGGAGACATGAACCCGATTCCTTGGTTAGAATAGATGTACCACCAACTATCCACAAGGAGGTTCATGTCTCATGAATAGATTAGCACATCACCAAGGAATCCACAAGTTTTTCTTCACGCTGGGGTTGACGCTGCAGCTTTCCAAACCGGTCATCAAGCATCTCATTCATATTGTCGATGCCTTGACCACCAAGGGATTCTCGGGAACATTGACTGATATTCATTACTGGAGCTTTCATCCGAATCATCGAACGACGCTCCGTCACTTTTTCACGAAAAGCCCTTGGAACGAGGAAAGGCTGCTTGGGAAGCTTCAAGAGTGGATCCTTTCCCAGGTCGAACGACTGGCCAAACGGAAGAATCAACCCCTTTTTGTTTCGATTGATGATACGATTTGCCAAAAAACAAAGCCTTCGTCACGGGCTGTGCACGCCATTCAAGGGTGCGACTGGCACTACTCGCATAAAGATCATCAATCGGTCTGGGGCATTCGCTCGTTTGGCTGATGGTGCACACCTTCACGCAGGCGTTCCCATTTGCGTTCCGCCTGTATGACAAGAAAGCGGGAAAAAGCAAGATCGACCTGGCGATCGAGATGCTTTCCTCGCTCAAGGTGAAGCGGGCTCAGCCGGTGTATGTGCTCATGGATTCGTGGCATCCGTCCAAAAAGCTCATTGAAGCCTGCTTGAAACAGGGATTCCATGTCATCGCGATGCTCAAGACGAACCGGATTCTCTACCCGAAAGGCATCGCCATCCAAGCCAAGCAGTTCGCCCGCTATATCGAGTCCAAAGACACCCGCCTCGTCACGGTGGGGCAGGAGCGTTATCGCGTGTATCGCTATGAGGGGGCCATCCATGGCCTCGATGACGAGGTGGTGCTGCTGGCTTGGAAGGCGGATCAGCCGATGGCGCCGGAACATCTTCATTGCATCTTGAGCACCGACCGGGAACTCGGGGACGAAGACATCTTGCGTTACTATGCTCAGCGTTGGACGATCGAGTGCTTTTTCCGGCAGGCGAAAGATCAACTGAAGCTGGATGGATACCGCGTTCGCCACATTCGGGCGGTGAAACGGTATTGGGCGGTGGTGCTGCTCTCCTGCGTGTACAGCATCGCCGAATCCCGCCAAAACCTCTCCACCGGGCTGGAGCTTCTTCGGTCGCGGAAAGACCACAGCGTCGTCGAGTTCATTTATGACGCTGCAAAGCAAGATATTCCCATTGATGTGATCAAAAAACAGCTCCGTATCGCGTAAGGGGTACCCTGTTTGTCTCTCTAACCATGGAAATTATTGTAATGAAAAATGCTCATCTACAGATTGTAATTTAACAGATCCATTTGATAAGAAAAAGATTAACTAATCGAGCTGTCTGTTCCATCAACTGGATTCAGGATTTGTTCTAATTTGGTTCGGATCGCGTTTTTAAGCATGGATCTTAAATTTTTTTTATACTTCTTCTTAGTCAATGGACAAATATATTCTCCATCATCAATAACCTCGTTTTTTAACTCTCCATCTTCATTGAAAAACAACGTATATATTTCGTTGATTAGTTTATTTTCTTGCTGTATGTAGTTTATTGTTTCACTTTTGTATCCCTTGATCACTTTTTCGAAAATCATTTTAAAATCTTCAATAGACATCTCTTTCTTTAATTTGCGTTCCATTGTTTTTGGTGTTTCATTACTACTTTCTTGTTGATTTTTCTTTTCTAATTCTTGATACATCTCATCCATTTGCTCATATAAACCGATTAAAAAAGCATTTTCTTCTTCCAGTTTTTGAACTTTAACCGTTAATTCAGTGATTTGCTCGTAAACCAAGTTCAATTCATCCTGCATA
The DNA here is from genome assembly GCF_050994965.1 of Geobacillus lituanicus. Classification (NCBI taxonomy): domain Bacteria; kingdom Bacillati; phylum Bacillota; class Bacilli; order Caryophanales; family Anoxybacillaceae; genus Geobacillus; species Geobacillus lituanicus. The sequence continues at coordinate 1,265,407 of NZ_CP194773.1, read as the reverse complement.
TTAATGAGTTGATTTTCTAATTGATTCTTCTCCTTCATGAGCTGCTTCATTAATTCTTCCGAGTGAGTGCTATCACCTTTAACTTCTTCGGAATCCAATTTATTGTGTTTTTCACGATGGTCACTCGCCAACATTGAAAAAGAGTTTTCTACATACCATTCATAAACTCCCATTATCTCAGGTAACGCTGGTCTGTGTTCTTCAATAAACTCGAATAAATCATCGTGATGAATTCGCCAACCCTCCTTTCGGTTTGCCGAACGTTCCGCTCTAATTTTTCCTTCTCTGATCCACCGGGTAACCATTTGAATTGAATCAGTGATGTAATATTCTTTCAGGATTTTTAATGCTTGATGAACATTATATACTTCCATCCCCTTCTCCCCCAATCAAAATTATTTACAAAGAAAAATATGTGAGTAATGTTATACCTATGACATTACCTAGGTAATCTTAGGAAAATAAAAACGTCCAGCTTGAGAAGCCAGACGTTCCATTTCCTATTTAATCTTAATACCAATCTACAGCAACATCATTATATTTGTACCATCAACAAACTGAAGATCAACATCATTTCTTTGACAATGCAAGACAAACATTTGTATGTCTGTTTTGTTCCTTGAAATTCAATCTGGACTGTGACAAACTACTTTCTTGATCAGCCCCTTACCTATATCCACATTCAATTCTTGAAGTGCCACTGGAAAATTATTTTGTAAACCAGTCGCTCCAATATCGACATATTCTTTAACTGGTTCGTTTTTTATAAGTTTGTAACACTCGTTTAACTGTTTCCTAATTTGTCCATCATCTTTATTAGCTGAACGTACATATATCCCAATATATTATTTTGTTTTAGATAAATATCCCATCGCTAATCCTGCTTGACCCACACCGATAACAAGAACATCAACGTTTTGTTGCATTTCAATCAGCTCCGAAAGGGATTAGACTTTCATTTCCCCATGATGGATTTGAGAGGTTTCAATTTGAATGGTTGTATGCAGAATCTTAAATTTTTCTTCAATCATGTGAATGGCATCTTGTAAAACCTTTTGGCTGTCTTGATGATCTTCAATGAGCATATGGCAGCTTAATGAATCCAATCCTGAAGTAATGGTCCAAATATGAAGGTCGTGAACGTTAATCACTCCTTCAATACTTTCTAAAGCTTTTTTCACTTCATTTTGGTCAATGGTAATGGGCGTCCCTTCCATCAAAATGTGAACTGTATGTTTAATCACTCCCCAGGCACCTTTCAAAATTAATAAAGCAACCAAAACGGAAATAATAGGGTCTGCAACATACCAGCCAAAGAGCCACATGACAAGCCCAGCGATGATAGCGCCTACGGAACCCAAAGCATCACCGATCACATGAAGATAGGCACTACGAAGATTGACATTATTTTTCACATCCCCTTTTCTCATTAACGCCCAGGCACTTAAAAGATTGGCAAAAAGACCAATGGACGCAATCAGCATCATAGAGCCGCTAGCTACGGTTGGTGGGTTGTAAAAACGCTGAATAGCCTCCCATACGATAAACCCAGCGATAACAAACAAGGTAACTCCATTAAATAAAGCGGCTAAAATTTCAAAACGATAAAAGCCATACGTTTTATTTGGGGAAGCTGGTTTGGTGGCAAACCAAATAGCCACTAAGCTAAGAACAAGTGAACTGGCATCACTAAGCATATGACCAGAGTCAGAAAGAAGGGCTAGGCTGTTTGTGATTAAACCTCCAAAAAACTCTAATAACATAATTCCAGCGGTAATGAGAAGGGCAATCGTAAGCCCTTTTTTATTCCCTTCTCTACCGTGATCGTGATGGTGTCCGTGGTGATGGTGATGACCATGGTGGTCGTGAGAATGATGGTGGTGATGATGCACGATAAAATTGCCTCCTTAATGATGTTCAGCATGGTCAATGGCTTGTTTTAATAATGAAATAACGTGTTCGTCATCGCAGGAGTAAAACAGTGTTTTTCCTTCACGGCGATACTTAACCAGTCTCAGATTTCGTAACATACTAAGCTGATGGGAACCGCTGATTGAGACATTTCCAACACTTCTGCAATGTGAGTTACATTGCACTCTTCTTGCGATAACAAATAAAGAATTTTGATTCTTGTTGGATCAGATAATACCTTAAAATATTTGCGATACATTTTCAATGGTTTCAGATTTTAAGAAAGAATGGTCTTCTGTCTTCATGATGATTTCCCTCACTTTATTTATTATATATGAGCATTATGTTCATATGTATGAATCATATTTTACATTCATTTTTTTGTCAAGTTTAGGAAATGTTTTTTAATGAAAATGTATGATTTAGCTCATAATGAATGGGAGGAGGCTGATGATATGGGACAAAATCATAATCATTCCCACGCACCGGATAACAAAAAGGGATTAATGATCGCTCTTCTTATTACTTCGGGGATAACGGTGTTGGAGTTCTTTGGTGGACTATTGACGAATAGCCTAGCATTATTATCAGACGCAGGGCATATGTTAAGCGATATTGGCTCTCTAGCTTTGAGCTTAGTCGCTATGTGGTTCGCCGCAAGACCACCTTCTCCACGAAAAACATACGGTTTTTACCGATTTGAAATACTAGCGGCTCTGTTGAATGGACTTCTCTTATTCGTCATTGCGGGATTTATTTCTTACGAAGCTTATAAACGTTTTTTTGAACCTCCAACAGTCTCAAGCGGTACAATGCTGCTCATTGCTACCATTGGATTGTTGGCAAACATGACCAGCGCATTTATTTTAACAAAAAAGAGTGATACCAAAGAAAATGTAAATGTGCGAAGTGCCTATTTGCATATTATCTCTGATGCATTAGGTGCAGTTGGGGCAATCGTGGCAGGGATTGTAATGTACTTCTTCGGCTGGTATGTGACTGACCCCATCATCAGTGTTGTCGTGTCGCTATTAATCCTGAAAAGCGCTTGGGGTGTAGTAAGCAGCTCCTTCCACATCCTGATGGAAGGAACGCCGATTACCATTGATATGGAGAAAGTAAAGCAAACGCTTCAGTCCATTGAGGGGGTAAAAGATGTTCACGATTTACACGTCTGGACAATCACCTCTGGGTTGGATTCGCTCAGTTGCCATTTGCTCATCGATGATACCAAGGATAGTCAGGACATTTTGAAACAGTCTATCCAACGGATTGAAGAAGAATTTCACATCTTGCATACGACCATTCAAGTGGAAAAATCGGACTTGCAACATGCCGATTTAAGAGTATAAAAAGGACAGCAGTGAGCTGTCCTTTACAATATCAGCACATCTTTTGTAAATTCTTCTTCAAGTTCCCGTATGACGTTATCCTCATTACTTGTTTGTTGTATTTGTTCCTCTTTTTTTCTGTTTCTTTCTTGTCTTTATCCCTGTTCATTAGAAACCTCCGTATGAATGCAGTTTATCGATCGATTCAAAATGACCGCTTTTTATTGTTCGTTTTGGGTTTCATTTTTAGCATCCTCCTTGTTACGTTCTGTATACCACCATATCATCCCCACATTTTAGTTGTGTCACATCCGCTTTCATATTTTTAGCGATGTCTTGTGATATGACAAGAAAAAAGACGTTCCAAAACTGTTTTAAGTTTGAACGCCAATTTGCTTGTCATTTTAATCTTTCCACCTCTTAACTGAACCCGTTATTTTATGTCGGTCTTTTTTCTTTTCCATCTTGAACTATCGATTCCCGTTAGTGCAATAGGTGACTTCATGGATGTAAAGATTCATCTTTTTTAGGTGGGATTTTTTATAATGACATATCCCCCATGGGGGGATATTATTATTTAAGGAGGGATTAGTATGAGTGAAAAAAATCGTGAACATAGTCATCGACACAATCATGAACATAAATACCGAAAACAAGTTATTAACCGATTAGCAAGAATCGAGGGACACGTCAGAGCTATTAAGGAAATGGCTGCTGAAGGGCGTGATTGTCCAGATATTCTTTTGCAAATTGCAGCAGTTAGAAAAGCTTTGGATAGCACGGCAAAAGTGATCTTTGCAGACCATATGGAAAGTTGTCTTGTTGATGCCGTACACCAAGGCAATGAAGATCAAGTATTAAACGATTTAAAAAAAGCTTTAGATAATTTCATACGTTAGGAAGTGATTGGTATGCTTTCAGAACGCATTATTCAGGAGCAAACAACCAAACAAAAGATTTCCATGATCATTTCCTTGGCTGTTCCAGCCATGATTGAAAATATTCTCCAAACTGTGGTTGGTTTTGTCGATACTCTTTTTGTTTCTAAACTCGGATTAAATGAAGTCACCGCAGTTGGTGTGGCTAATGCTGTCTTAGCTGTATATATCGCGGTTTTTATGGCAATCGGAGTAGGTACGTCCTCGCTTGTTGCTCGTTATATAGGAGCCGGGGATTTTGAAAAGGCAAAGACTGTAGCAAAACAATCAACTTTGATTTCTTCTATAGCAGGCTTATTATTCGGTATTATTACTTTATTGTTTGCCGAACCACTACTTCGAATAATGGGGGCGGAACCCACGGTTTTGGCTGATGGAACCGTTTATTTTCGTATTGTTGCGGGACCATCCATTTTCATTTCCCTTATGTTTATTTTTGGAAGTATTTTAAGAGCTGCTGGGGATACGAAGACACCAATGAAAGTTAGTTGGTGGATTAATTTTATTCATATTGCGTTAGATTACATCCTCATATTCGGACTAGGGTTTAATGGGTTTGGGGTTGCCGGTGCAGCTTGGGCAACGGTAATTGTTCGTATTATAGGTGCAATCGCTCTTTATTATTACATTAAAAAGTCAGGCGTGTTGATTAACCAATAATATCCATAAAAAACATAGAAAAAAGAGCACCTTTCCTGTAGAATGTAAGTAACAACACAAACAAACCTAGGAGGTGCTCTCTATGCACAAGCATACCACACTCCCAAATTTGATGCAAAAAATTGTTTCTGATGAAGATCTCCAGTCGATTACCGAAGCCGTTGGCTACCATGACACTTCGCGGACGTTTACGGTGCGCACGTTGGTTGATTTTTTTCTGCTGGCGGCACTTCACGAATGGAAAAGTTTCCGTCATGGTGCCGATGTGGCGAAAATGTACGGATTGCCGACGTTTCATTACTCGACGGTTTCTAAGAAAGCGAAAGAAGTTCCGTACGAGGTGATGAAGCGCTTATTTGCTTTGGTTGTTTCTAAGTGCAATCGCCAAACCCGCCGTTCGCTTCGCTTTCCAAAAGCATTGCGTATAGTAGACTCCACGACCGTCACCGTGGGGAAAAACCGCCTGACATGGGCACCCTATCATGGGGAACGATCCGGAGTGAAAATGCACGTCGCGTATTCCCCTGAGCAACAAATGCCGAGCGACATCGTAGAAACCGTAGGGTTGCGCCACGATGGACCGGTGGGAGAGCGGCTCACAGACGTACAAACGGTTCTTGTCGAAGATCGAGCGTACTTTAAAATTGAACGCCTCGATCGGTTTGTCGAACAGAAGCAACCGTTTGTGATTCGGATGAAAGACAATGTCGAGATCCATCAAAAAAAGAGCCTAAAGCGCCTTTCTTCCTCCTCTTCTTCTATTGTGGCGGATTTTACTTGCCAGTTAGGAACGAAACAATGTCGTTCCAAAAAGCGCCATCGCGTCGTGATCTTTCAGGATGCGAACGGGCATGAAATCCGTGTGGTCACGAACGTCTTAGAGGCATCGGCGGAAAAGATTGCCGAGATGTATCAAGAACGTTGGACAGTGGAAGTGTTTTTCCGATGGATCAAGCAATATCTAAACGTTCCGACCTTATTTGGCAACAACGAGCATGCGGTATACAACCAACTTTTTGCGGCATTTATCGCTTATGTGTTACTGAGATGGCTATATCATCGAACGGAAAAACGGACAACCTCGTCCCTTACCTTTCTTTCGTTTGTCCGTCGTTTTTTCTCTGGGCAACTTCCTCTCGAATGGAAATCCGAGATGGCAGCTGTCTTATTTGAGTATGCCCGAATATATGGGAGGAGTATGCCTAATTTTGGATAATCAACAGCCGTGTTAAAAAGTCCAAAGTTTCTTTCTCGATTTTTGGCGGTACGTCAAACAAATCATTTATTTCTCCAATTGTCAAGTTATCCGGACCAGCAGCAGCAGAAAGGCTTATTATGCGTTTGGGTCAGGTACTCTATTTTGGATTGATTGTCCGAATCGGTACCGAAACCTATGCCGCTCATACGATTGCAGGAAATATTGAAACCTTCTCTTATATGCCGGGTTATGGCTTAGCTGTAGCTGCTACGACATTGGTAGGGCAAAGCATTGGGGCTAAACTTGAAAAAGAAGCTTATAAATACGGAATGCTAACTACAGGAATTGCCGTAGGGTTTATGTCCTTCGTCGGAATTATATTGTTTTGCTTTTCACCTTGGTTCGCAACTTGGTTTACCACAGATAAAAACGCAATCGATATGGTGACTACGGCATTAAGAATTGATGCATTTGCTCAACCAGCGTTGGCTGTTGGCTTAGTTTTAGCAGGTGCTTTACAAGGGGCAGGAGATACAAAAAGTCCAATGTACAGTACAGCAATAGGAATGTGGGTCATTCGTGTCATAGGTGTTTATGTTTTGGGGATCCAATTAGGATTAGGGATAGCTGGTGTTTGGTTATCGATAGCAATAGATTTATATGTTCGTGCTATCTTTTTGTTCTTTATGTTTAAAAAGCAAATGTTTTATCGATCTAATCAAGAGGAATATCAGCATTAATCAAATAAATGGGGGAAAGGTTCTATCGAAAATCTTTTCCCCCAAAAAACCTATACCTATAATGGAACCTTATTGCCCGTTAGCCATCCGTAAAGAGAGCTTCACCACAGATGATGGAAGTTTATTCGTTCTTCCATGGGAAACAACCATGCTTTAACAGAACCTACAGAAAAAATAAGTAAAATGAAACCAATACAAAACCGATTACAGCCATCATAACGCAGTATATTTTTGTAGATGTGCGTAAAGCTGTTCCAAAAATTTCTTTTCCCGTCACGGAAAGCATTACCCCCATCGCCAACGCGATAATCATTGCTACTAGCCAAGGGACTCCCATTCCATAATTGCTTCCTATGAAGGCTCCAACTCCTACGGGGGCGGAGGCTATGGTTGCCCCAAGTATGATGCTGAAAATTCCAAACCCAGCCATCAGCAAAGGAGTAAAAACAGCAATCCCTTCTGGAATATTGTGAAGCATGATCGTCGTCATCATTGGTTTAGTCAATGAATCGTGTGTATTGGCTCCAAGTGCGATGCCTGTTGGAAAATTGTGCAGGGCAATACTGAATGTTAAAAATAGACCAGAATGTACGAATAAGTCTTTTTTAGCGTCATTTGTAATAATGATCACATGATGAGAAACCTTCTCTAGATGCTTGTATATAAAATAACCAAAAATCAGTCCGACAATAGCAATAAACCATCCTCCAATTTCTATGCTTTCAGGCAAAATTTCCATTGTGACCAGTCCAAATATCATTCCACTACATACTGAAAAAATAGTCGGCGTTCCTCTTTGCCAGCCTTGAAACAACCAAGCAATCGCTCCACCAGATAACATTCCAATAGCTGAAGCCGAAAACCCTAAAAGCCAAATTGCGTTCATCCATCATCCCTCCTTGTACTAAGTTGTCTTTACTTTTATATCTAACAAACTTATAAAATATGTCCTTTAAAACAAAAGCTCTGTTAAAGAAAATTGCTGATCCTCTTGTTCAACTAACGTTGCAGTTTAGCTCAATAGGAATAATTTGCAAAGAATTTCTCTTGAATAAATGGGAATAATAATTTGATAAGGAAAATACAGGAGTGCGTACCATGTTTGAACTTGTACTTGCAATGTGGTGTTTATTCGCATCTTGGCGTTGGGGAGATTGGAAAAACATTGAGAAATATTATCCGACTTTTCTATATGTAACTGTTGGAAGTCTCATGTATGAAGTGATTGCCCTGTCTCATTTTCATCTATGGAAACTGAATGTAAATTATCATTTTATTTCAGCACAAAACGCCCATTTTTTTGCACATTCTTTCAGAAAGCCCTCTCCCCTTTTCTGAAGGAATGTGCTAAATTTTTTGTGAATTGTTTCGGACAAAGATTTCCATTCGTTTCAATGAGGGGGAGGAAGTGTGATCCAGTTTCACGACTTTGGCATTGACATTCAAACGTATACGGATCGTGGGAAAGGGAACGATTTTCCCGACGTGAACCAATGCCCCCACTGTTCATCCCGCCGCCCCTTGCATCGTCACGGATACTACCAACGCTATGCGTTGACGGCAGAGGGGGAGTATCACCTTTGGATCGCACGATATCGCTGTCAAGAGTGTCGCAAAACCGTGAGTGTGCTGCCTTCTTTCCTCCTCCCGTATGTTCAATATACACGATCGGTTATTTGGCAAGCGGTCAAAGCATGGTTCGAAACGCCAAGGCAAGGAGCGAAGACCAAACAGGTTGTTTTTCCCACCAAGGAGGTCATCTTGTTTTATGTCCGACGATTTTTACGGAATCTCTCTCGCTTGCATCACGCGGCGGCGAGAAGGTGGGGGATCATCGGCCCTGTAGGGAACGCAAGAACAGAACGGGCGGTTTGGTGGATGCAGACCTTGGAGGGACGGGGGGTGGGCTCGATCATCCAAGACCTGTGGACAAACGAGAGGTGGCATCCGTTTGCGGATCAAATTGCTTCCTGATTTTCTACTTAACACCAAAAATGGAGATGGTTGATGTTCCCACAAACCCTTCCTCTCGACGAATCTCGAGCCGTTTCGTAAGATAGGAGGCAGAGGGACCGGGACGGTCCAACATCACAGGGAGACAGGGAGGAGATCCGGATGGATGAATCGATGAGACACGACATCGCGCTGTTTCGGTACGGGCTGATCGCTCCGTTGGTGAATGGCCAGGTGGAGCCCAAGGCGTATTTGAATGAGGTGGGCGGGCGAGTGCATTCGATTCCTCATCAAGGGGACAAACCCATTGCGGCGAAGACGATTCTGGATTGGTGCGCCCGATACAAAAAAGGGGGCTTCGACGCCTTGAAGCCGAAGCGCCGTTCGGACCGCGGCCGCTCCAGACGTCTGTCCCCCGATGATGAGGATCATATTCTAGCATTGAGGAAGGAACATCCCACCATGCCCGTGACCCTATTCTACGAACAACTCACCAAGCAGGGGGACATTCCCACCACCCTCTCATACTTTACTATATACCGATTGTTGAAAAAACACAACCTGGTGGGAAAAGAAATCTTGCCGATGCCGGAGCGAAAGCGTTTTGCGTATGACCAGATCAATGAGCTATGGCAAGGGGACTTATCCCATGGACCCACGATTCGCGTCCATGGGAAAGCCCAGAAAACGTTTTTGATCGCGTATATCGATGACTGCTCGCGGTTAGTGCCATATGCCCAATTTTTCCCTTCGGAGAAGTTTGACGGGCTGCGGATCGTCACGAAGGAAGCGGTGCTTCGTTGCGGGAAGCCGAAACGCATTTACTCGGACAACGGGAAAATTTATCGGTCCGAGGTGCTGCAGTATGCGTGCGCCGAGATGGGAATCACCTTGATCCACACCCAGCCGTATGATCCGCAAAGCAAGGGGAAAATCGAACGGTTCTTCCGCACCGTGCAGACGCGGTTTTATCCGCTGTTGGAGCTGAATCCGCCGAAGTCGCTTGACGAGTTGAACGAGCGTTTTTGGAAGTGGCTTGAAGAAGAGTATCATCGAAAACCTCACGCCTCGCTTGATGGGAAAACGCCGCATGAGGTGTTTCAGTCCCAAGTGGAACGAGTGGTGTGGATCGAAGACATCGATTGGCTGGACGCGATTTTTCTGAAGCGGGAGCACCGCAAGGTCAAAGCCGATGGAACGATCACCTTGAACAAGCAGCTGTATGAAGTGCCGCCCCGGTTCATTGGGCAATCGATTGAACTCCGCTATGACGAACGGGGCGTCTATGTGTACGAAGATGGAAGGAAGGTGGCGGAGGCCGTTCGGGTTCGTTTGGAGGACAACGCCTATGTAAAACGCCATCGGTCCCCGTTTGCGGCGATTCCGGCGAAGGAGGGAGAACACGGTGTATAAATCGTTTTACTCCCTTTCGCGGGAGCCGTTTGCGAAAGAAACCGACCCGTCTGAGGCGTATCAAGGGGCGTCATTTCAGGAAGCGTTGCGGGCGCTGGAGTACGTGAAACGAACCCGGGGGATCGGGCTGTTGATCGGAGAGCCGGGGGCGGGCAAGACGTTCGCCCTTCGGGCGCTGAAAGAGTCATTGAATCCATCATTGTATCATGTCGTCTACTTTCCGTTATCCACCGGAGGCGTGATGGATTTTTACCGTGGTTTGGCCTTGGGATTAGGAGAGGAACCGAAGTACCGCAAGGTAGACCTCTTCCGCCAAATCCAGCAGGCGATCGAGCGATTGTATCATGAACGGCGGATCACGCCGGTGTTCATTTTGGACGAGATGCATTTAGCAAAGGATGCATTTTTACAGGACATCGCGATCTTGTTCAACTTTGAGATGGATTCGACCAACCCATTTGTCTTGATTTTGGCCGGGCTGCCCCATTTACAGGGGAAGCTGCGGCTCAATCAGCACCACCCTCTCGACCAACGGATCATCATGCGATACCGGATGGGGCCGCTGGAGAGGGAAGAGGTGGCGGGCTACATCGAGCATCGGATGAAACAGGCCGGGGCGAAGCATCCGATCTTCACCCCATCGGCGTTAGAGGCGATTGCCCTGCAGTCGCGGGGATGGCCTCGGGTGATCAACACGTTGGCCACGACGTGCCTGTTATACGGGTATCAGCTGAAAAAGGACGCCATTGACGAAGAAGTGGTGCGCATGGCCGCAGAGGAAATGGGGTATTAGCACGAAAGGGGCCGAATCGGCCTCTTTTGTGCTTTTTCTTTTCCATCGGTCCATCAGGCGCGCTGGAAATCTTCATCTGAAAGAGCGTGCAAACGTTCCGAAAGAATGTGCAAAATCCGGAACAATCCGCAAAAATTTTGCACATTATTTCAGAATCCATCTGAAATAATTTGAAAAAGTGATTCTGAAATAATGTGCTAATTTACAACTGAAAGGTACGGGAATAATAGGAGATACAGTAGCTTATTTTGTATCTCTTTTGTTTATTATGGTTCCTGCGACATTGATTTACTTATCTAATTATCCAGATGCTGCACTAAAACAAATTTTTTATATAGCGAAGTGAGTTACTCTATTTACTGTAATTGAATGGATGGGACGAGAATATTTCAATACAATTAACCATCATAACGGTTGGAACATTTGGTGGTCTTTACTCTTTAACATAGTCATGTTTCCTATGATAAGACTTCATTATGTTAATTTTAGATTAGCATTACTTTTAAGTATTCCGTTTACCTGAATCCGTGATGGATTGACATCGACTTTGACTTTTTTGCTGGTTTTATGGATGCGTGATCCACCATTCCCTTTTTATGTTTAAAACAGAATGTCATCTTCACTCTCAGAAATGAAATAAATATCTTTTTTAGGTATATAAACCAAAGAAAAAACAAAAAAGGACAGAGGGTTAGGGTGAGTACAGAATTGCGAACAATCGTTCGTTATGCTCCTTCTCTCCATTTTATGTAAATGTTCAGAAGGGGCTCGCTATAGCCACTCCTTCGCGTCAGTTTCATCCAGATCTGTCGTGATCGGCGGACGAGTCGACCTGCCATCGTGATCACCGTCTGAATGATCGTCTTGATGCGACGGCGTTTCACTTTATGATGTAATGGATGTCTCGGATCGCTTAATAGATCTTGTCCAATCAGACGAAGAAGGTTGTACACGAATGCTCCCATGACTAACACGAGCGCATTCGTTTTCATCTTCCCAGATGGAAGTCGCTCTAAATCTAAGTCGCTTTTCAGTTCGCTATGAAACTGTTCGCATGTCGCATGATCATGATACAATGCGAGCACATCACTCATTCGAACATGCTCGTATCCTTCGAGGCGCACCCAGTAGCTTTCGACTTCGTAATCAGGAACGAGCATCAGCTGTCCATTTCGTTCCATCGTTCGTTCCATCACTTGGGTGACTTGAACGTACGTATACGTGTGTCCATCGATTGCTGCTGTCTGTGGAAGGCATAACTCATACGTTTGTACTCCTTCGGTTTGTCCATCATCGACGCGTCTGCCCTTTTGCGAAGCGATCTGGAACCAAAGTGCTTTCGATTCTCGGCGTAAGTTTCGCTTGATGACAAAGTCCACGTCTTCCTTTAGACATACGTGCACATTCGCTTCCGCATCGTTTCCTGCATCCATGCGGACAAGCAGACGAGACGAGGTCAGCGGACGAGCTCGATGGATGGCGGTAGTTAAAAACGAAGGCATGTTGTCTTGTACATGTTGTTTCCCTGGACGCAGCTCGGCATGAACGATATACCCTTCCTTCCCTGCATACGCAAACAACGGCGTAAAACCGTCAAATCCTTTATACGTTCGACTCACTCCTTCTTTTTTCGTATCGGAGTTGTCAAATGGGGAAGCATCTATATCAAGTGGGAGCCATGTCGTCTTCCCTTTGGTCCAACAAGGAGACAAGGTAGCGTGTTGTCGAACCAACAGACGCATCGATTCCTCCCAAATGATTGCTTCGGTCATCGGAAGACAAGCGAGCTGATCGAGTCGCTGTCGCAACGTTGGGGAGGAAGGTACGTGCCGAATGCCCATTGATGTCGAAAAGATATCGTCCTGACGATACGCTTCGATATGATCAAAATCCGTTTTTCCTGTGGCAAGCAAGCCGATCATCGAGCGAATGACGTCGCTATGGGAAATGTGCACATCTCGACGAACCGTTGGGAGCCGAAGGGCGTTTACTCGTTTATCCAGCTTCGTTTGGTGCAGTAAGTAGCCCACGAGAGCAAGCCCAGCACTTGGAGTAATCGCTTCATCTGTCAATACAAACCGAATCGGGAAATCTTTCATCACATTCACCTACTTGATGAAGAGTCGTCAACGTCGTTTTCCCTTATCGTATCAACGGTTTGCATCCATTGTAAAGATGTTTTGTCACGGATTCAGGTGATGTTCAAAAGAAAGATGATTCGTAACTATTCAGCCACATCATAAAGTGAGCTGAATATTTTCTTCTTTCCTTGTCTATGATGTGAATACTGATAGACAAGGAGGTGAATCGCATGTTGACGGTACAACAAGCTGTATTTACAGTTGAGAGCTTAATCGGCAAAGTTCAACAACAAAAACAGCTCATTCATCAACTCATTCAAGAAAATGAACATTTGCGTCACGAAAACAAACAACTACGCAAAGAAAATGAACAACTGAAGTACCGTGTTCAAGAGCTGGAAGCACGCACGAAAAAAAACAGCTCCAATAGCCATTTGCCCCCATCTTCTGACCGTTTTGAGAAAAAGCGTTCCTCCCGCGAGCCGTCTGGCAAAAAGCCTGGTGGGCAAGAGGGACATGAGGGGAAGACGCTCCGTCAAGTGGAACATCCACATCATCGTGTCGTCCACCGTGTGCATACGTGTCAAGGATGTGGAGCTTCTTTGTGTGAAGTCAAACCGTTCAAAGTCGATATCCGTCAAGTGTTTGATGTCCCTCGTGTGGCGATCGAGGTGACACAACATGAACGTGAAGTGAAATCGTGTCCACATTGTCGATGCGTGCAACAAGCCGAATTCCCATCCCATGTCACGAATCATGTGCAATACGGTCCACGGCTCACGGCGCTCGTTGTTTATTTACATCATATCCAATTGATCCCGTACAAGCGTTTAAGTGATACAATCGAAGCGTTATATCAACACTCGATTAGTACAGGAACCCTTGCCAATATGGTGAAACGAGGACGCGAAGCGCTGGAATCAAATATGGACATCATCGAAGACGCCTTACTTGAATCCAACATCCTGCATGTCGATGAAACGAGTTTGCGCATCAATGGGAAACTCGCATGGGTGCATGTCGCGTGTACATCGAGATATACATACTTGGCTCCTCACGCTTCTCGTGGAAAAAAAGCGACCGATGATATCGGGATTCTTCCCCGATATGAAGGGACGATGATGCACGATGCGTTCGGTACATATCCGAAATACACACATGCCACCCATGCCCTTTGTCACGCCCATCATTTGCGTGAGTTAAAAGGATTCATCGAACAAGGGCATACGTGGGCGATGCGCATGACCACGTTTCTGTTAGCCGCCAAGCAAGCCGTCGAAGCCCATCACGGTGCACTTTCCGAAGAAGAAGCGAGACGGTGGGAACGAGTGTATGATCGCATCCTAGAAAGAGCACAACACCGATTAGAAACGATGACGCCTCTTCCGAAAAAAGCACTCGCTTTTGTTCGACGCCTTCAAAAACGAAAGGAAGAAGCGCTGCGTTTCTTACGTGAAGTACATGTTCCCTTTGACAACAACCAAGCCGAACGCGATCTTCGCATGGTCAAAGTCAAAGAGAACATTTCGGGTACGTTTCGCGAAGAAACATTCGCGCAGTCGTTTTGCATCGCAAGAAGCATCGTTTCCACACTGACGAAACACGAAAAAAACGTGTGGGATTCGTTATGTCTTCTGTTGGCAGGCGAAACGATCGATCGAGTTCTTTCCGCTACCTAGGGCATTTTCTATGACCGAAATGCCCTATTTGTGCTGGGCTTTTTTATACACTAGCACTGGGGTGAATAGTTACGATGATTCAAACCATTAGTCCGATTCTTTTGGCTGGATTGCTTTCTCTTACCCCATTTAATAAGACAGAAGCAGAAATCAATCCAACCTATATCCCTTATGATGGATATGAATACGTTCACAGCACAGATACAAGAGGGCTGACCATTTATTGGACTCATACCCACGTAAACAACAAATCTACTACTGACACTGTTTCCCACACAGTCAAGAGAGAAGCGTATGCAACCGCTACTGTTTCTTCGTCGTCCACATTTAACGAGATGGTCCTGGAAGTAGGAATTAGTACGGAAGTAAGTTTAGGAGCGCGGGTGGAAAAAACAACAACTGTTACTTGGACGATCCCTCCCTCCGCATTTTCTAGTCAATCAATTTATTGCAAAGGCGACAAGTCGATCGATCGAGCTGACGATTCATTACACCATCTCGGAACAGCTGTACCGTTTGCTTGAACAGTATCGAGATTACTATTTCGTCATTCAATATCCAGAGGAACTCTCGCGTCTGACCCATGTTGACCGTTCCAACGCTGTCAAAGGCCCTTTGCCGGCAAACGGACAGTTATCATATACCATCACCATTTCTTCCACTTGGACAAATGATATACCAAAAGATTTGATCAATCGAATCAATCATGGAGACTTGCGGTACAATCTTCTCATTTTGGACAAAGAACGGTTCCCCGTGCATATTTTCAATGATGTTCAATGGTACCAATCGTTCGACCCAAACAAAGGATCCAGCGTCATTTCGGAAGACGGTGGTGCAAGAAAATGACGGCCGTTCGGTCAAACGTTTTCATCGACCGCACGTCCGTTTCTTGAGGTCAGACTCTTTCGCACGAATAAAGGATTTTCGCTGTAAAAAGGGGCGGTCGCCATCGCCTCTTTTTCTTTTTCCGTCTTTTCTCCAGGAACGAAAAAATTTTGCTATAATGAAGAAAAACGCAAGGGGGCATCGCGATTGCCAAACGAAATGGAGACGATCATCATTCAGACGCTCCGCCCGGCTCTTCACCCGTTCGTCATCTACCTGTTCGGTTCAGCCGCCCGTGGGGCGATGCGCCCGGACAGTGATGTCGATATCGCCTTTGTCAGCGACGGCGAACCGCATGATCCGTATGAGCTGTTTCGGCTCGCGGGGCATTTGGCTGACAAGTTAGGGCGAGATGTCGATCTTGTCGATTTGCGCCAAGCCAGCACCGTGTTTCAAGCGCAAGTCGTCTCGAGCGGAAAGGTGATCGATTGTTGCGACGAACGGAAACGAATGGAGTTTGAAATGAAAACGTTGAAAATGTATGCAAAGCTGAATGAAGAGAGGGCGCCAGTATTAAAACGAATTGCAGAAAGTGGGTCGGTGTATGAAACATGATGTGATTTTGAATAAGGTCAGCATCATTGAACGATGTCTGAAACGAATTGACGAAGAATATGACCACGACCCCCAAAATTTACAAAATTATACAAAACAAGACTCGATCATTCTCAATTTACAGCGGGCGTGCGAGGCATGCATCGATTTGGCCATGCATATTGTGGCCGAGCAGAAATTCGGATTGCCGCAGCATAGCCGCGATGCATTCGCTCTCCTCGAAGAACATGGGGTCATCTCCCCTTCCGTAAGCAAAAAGATGAAGGCGATGGTCGGATTCCGCAACATCGCCGTTCACAACTACCAACAACTGAACCTTGGCATTTTGCAAGCCATCATCGACCACCATCTCGATGATTTTAAACACTTTGCCAAAGCCATCCTCGATTATGCCAAGAAAAACGGCTAGGCCGGCTCCCACGCGGAAGCCGGCCGGTTAGCGCCGCAGACCGTTCATCAACACGTGAATCGTCCGCTCCATTTCCGCCTCATCGTCCCAATTGTGGTCAGGCAAAAGGAGAAAGCGGGCGGCCAAAAAGCCGGCGAGCGATGTGATCGTCAAGCGGATGACCGAATCAACCGGCAGCTCGGCCAACTCCCCTTTCTCTTGAAAATGGCGGACAATGCGGGCGAATTTTGGATACACGTGCTCTGTAAACACGCGTTGATAGCACTGTTTAATCTCGGAATGAAAGGCGAGCTCCTGCCAAAGCACACGAATCGCTGGCAAATACGTTTTCACAAAGGCGTAGCGATTGGAAAACACCGCGCGCAAAAACTGTTCGTACGTCTCATATTCGTTGTCAAACACTTCACGGACAAACTCTTTCGCCAAAAACGGGGCGACGGACTGAAACAATGTCGGCGTGACGATCGCCAACAATAAGTCTTTTTTCGTCTTATAGTGGCGGAAGATCGTGCCTTCCGCCACCCCGGCCTTTTTGGCGATTTCACTCGTGGAAGTCGCCGCATAGCCTTTTTCGGCAAACATTTCCACTGCGGCTTCCAAAATTTTCAGTTGCTTTTCACTGAACTGCCCTTCCTTGCCGCCGATTTGCAGCAATTCCTGAATCCATGAATGCTCGCTCATGACTCTACTCCTTACAGCTTGCGGTATTTTTTCAATGCTACTACATTTAATAGCATAAACAGCATCGTAAAGCCAAGTAGCACGTACACATCAACGGCGATGGCGCTAAAACCTTCTCCGCGCACCATAATATCGCGCAGCGCGTACGCCCCGTAGGTGAGCGGCATGATGACGCTTAAGGAACGAAGCCATTGTTCCATCGTGTCGAGATTGAACAAACCCGAGAAAAACACTTGCGGCACGACGACAAGCGGGATAAACTGCACCATTTGCAGCTCGTTGTTGGCGAACGCCGACAGCAGCATCCCAAGCGCAAGCGCTGTCATCGCCAGCAAAAACGTAATGAGCAGCACATACCAAAACGAACCTTCCATCATCATGTCAAGCACATCAATGGCAAACCGTGAAATTAAGCTCGCTTGAATCGTGGTAAACAATCCGAACCCGATCATGTAGCCAACGCCCATTTCCCAGCGCCGAATTCACTCGCTTGATCAATGCCGGCGATCATGCGCACCAACGTCGTCTTGCCCGCCCCCGACGGGCCGAGCAGGCCGAATATTTCCCCCGTCTGGACTTCCAACGACACATCGTCGATGACTACTTTTTTTCCAAACCGCTTGGAAACACGCTCGACTTGAATAGGTGGATGAGTGCGCATTGTTCATTCCCCCTTTACACCTCATCATGACGTCACCAGTTTGCCGGATTCCTCCGATTCCTGAACCATACGTTTCTTGAATGCCGAAACGATGACGAGAACAACCCCGACAAACGCCAGCCAACATAAGACGGAAACGGGTTCGTTCCATTGAAATGTCGGATCAAAGAAAAAGAGTTCCCGAAGCCCCTCGACCATGAAGCGCTGCGGCAGCCATGAATAAACCCAATCGCGGTAAAATGATGTCATCAATTCCGGCGCCATGGGAAGCAGTGGAGCGCCGAAGAACAAAAGAAGAATAAAAATCGGGATCCCTTTTGACCCAATCCAAGCGAACACGGCGCTTTCAATGGCAAAAAAGCTAAAAAAGGCAAGGGAAACAAACAGCGCCATATCTATAAATGAAGGGATATGAAATCCGATCGCATCCGCCATCCCGATAAGTCCAAATCCTGCGATCAGCGCCAGCAGCAGCCCAACAACCGTTTTCATCACCTGTGCAGCTAGCTTCTCGCGTCGATGGGCAAACGCGCGTCGATCCATCGCTAAATGTAGCAGCGCCGCTGCAGCGAGGCTTGCCATCCAAATCGGCTGAACGAACGAAACAGGCGCATTGCCGTTGGCGCTGTGTGTGCCGACCGCGTGAATGACGGCCGTCTCTTTCTCAACAGGCGAGGCGAGAAGAGCAGCCTGTTCAACCGTCACCATTCCCCCTTTTTTAGACATCGCTTGCAACAATTGTTGGCGCACGTTGGCATTGATATGGTCCGCCGCTTGATTCAAGATTTGCTGCACGATGGCAGACGCTGCGACATTCATTCCTTGATTGACGACGATTTTCACTTTTGGGGCAGAAGGACGGGGCGTCTGTAGGGACGCTACTTTCTTGCTGAAATCTTTCGGAATGATGAGAGCGCCATAATAGTGTTGCTTATCCATTCCTTTTTTCGCTTTGTTCTCGCTGTCAACTTGCATCCAATCAATTGGGGGTTGATCCTTTCCAGCTGCATTCGATTTCGCCATGTTTTGGATGACTTGTTCAATGTCCTTCCCCATGTTGATCGGGGGCTGATTCGGCAATTGCACCCCTTCGTCCTCGTTGACAAACGCAACGGGAAGCTTTTGTGGCTTCGGATGCACGGTTGGAACAAGAACAAGAGAGAAAATCAATACTACAATGGCCACCATGACAGGCGACAAGGCCACCCACTTACTTCTCAAAATGCTCATGCACCTTTCCTCCTTCTTGAAATAAAATAGTGAGTAATCACTCACAAAAAGCATAAAACAGGACAAACGTGTTTGTAAAGTGAGTAATCACTCGCAAAACAAATTTTTTGAGCTGCCGAACTGTCGGCAGCCCCTTCCTAGTTCATCGTTTGAATGTCTTGCCAGCCGTAGCACCACTCCGATAACACTGTTCCGCCGATTTCCACCCTTTCCTCGGCCAGTTTTTCACCGCCAAGCCGTTCGTAAAAACCGCGCGACGGATTGGCGGCAAGCACCCAGACGACGAGCGAATGAATGCCTTTTTGCGCCAAGTCGCGGGCCAAGGCTTGCACAAGCCGCCGTCCCCATCCTTTTCCTTGGGCCTCTTTGAGCAAATACACCGCGTACAGCTCCCCGTCATACTTCGCTATCAGACCGTCGGCTGCCCGATTTGGTCCGCCGGAGACGAATCCAACGACGCGCCCGTGTTCCTCGGCGACAAACACGGAATGGTCCGATTGGCTGAGCACCTTCTCTCATAACGTTTGTTTTTCTCCCACTGCCAACGTCTCCAAGTACGCGTCCGGCACGATGCCGCTGTACGTCGTCTTCCAACTTTCGACGTGGACCGAAGCGATGGCCAGTGCGTCGACCCATGTGGCTTTACGGATCATCGTTTTCCCCCTTTTCCCCAGTTTGATAGAAGTTTTCAAATTGAACGCTCTCCCACCTACGCTTGAGCTTTGAGGTGAGAGATTGTTGGAAACACCCGCCCCACAGCAGGCTGTCAACCAAGCCATCCCCGCCCAACACGTGGAAGTGGGGGTCTTCTCGGCGCGAGATGATAAAGAAAAGCAGGGCGGTGCTGTTCCCGCCCGCCTTCTTTGCTTCTTTTTACAAGGCTTTGTCATCGACGCTGTCCAACCACCGCTCGATATGGCCGACGACCGAAGCGACCGCCCCGTCAGCAAACGGCGACTTTAGGTTGGCGCTTTTGACGAGCTCGGTGAACGGCCGGCTGCCGCCCAATCGGCAAAGCGCCACATAGTCGCGCCAGGCTGATTCCCGGTCTTCCTGCGCCCGCTTCCAAAACTGGAACGCGCACACTTGCGCAAGGGTGTAATCGATGTAATAAAACGGATCGGTGTAAATATGCCCTTGCCGCTGCCAAAACCCGCCGCGCTCAAGGTAGTCATGGCCGGCGTAGTCTCTTGTCGGCAAATACGCTTTTTCGATGCTGCGCCAGACACTCTTCCGCTCCGCTGGCGTCATATCCGGGTTCTCGTAGACCGCGTGCTGAAATTCATCGACCGCAACGCCGTACGGCAAAAACAAGAGCGCGTCGCTCAAATGGGCGAACCGGTATTTGTCGGCGTCGTCGGCGAAAAACAGCTCCATCCACGGCCAGGTGAAAAACTCCATGCTCATCGAATGGATTTCACACGCCTCAAGCGTCGGCCAGTTGTATTCCGGAATGTCGTAATGACGGCTCTCATACACTTGGAACGCATGTCCGGCTTCATGGGTCAATACGTCAATGTCGCCGGATGTGCCGGTAAAGTTCGAGAAAATAAACGGCGCCTTGTAATCATCGATATACGTGCAATAGCCGCCGCCCGCCTTTCCTTTTTTGGCGACGAGGTCCATCAATTCGTGTTCGACCATATAGCGGAAAAACTCGCCGGTTTCCGGCGACAGCTCTTCATACATGCGCCGGCCGTTGTCAACAATCCAAGCGGCGTCCCCTTTTGGCGCCGGGTTGCCGGTTGGAAACATAAACGGTTCGTCGTAATAGTAGAGCTTCTCGACCTTGATGCGCTGCCGCTGGCGCTCGCGCAGCTTGGACGCGAGCGGGACGATGTGCGTTTTTACCTGCTGGCGATAGCCTGCAACCATATCGGCATTGTAATCGGTCCGTCCTAAACGGGCATAGCCGAGTTCCACAAAGTTTTGGAAACCGAGCTTGCGGGCGATCGCTGTGCGGACGTGGACGAGCTCATCATACAGCTCATCGAGCTCTTTTTCGTGGTCCGTGAAAAACGAAAACCGCGCTTCGCTCGCCCGTTGGCGCATCGCGCGGTCCGGCGACTCGACAAACGGCTGCAGCTGGGCGAGCGTCCGCTCCTCTCCTTCAAACATGATTTTCGCCGATGCAATGAGCTTCGTATATTCGCTCGCCAGCTTGTTTTCTTTTTGCAAGTCTTCGACAACCGCCGGCGCGTATGTTTTCAGCTGTGTTTCGGCCAACGCAAACAGCTGTTTCCCCCATACTTGTTCCAATTCAGCGCGGAACGGCGAGGAAACAAGCGCGCGGTAATAATCGTTGACAAGCCCCTTGACGATCGGCTCCGTTTCATCGAAAAAGTCTTGTTCTTTCTTATAGAACTCATCGTTTGTATCGATCGTATGGCGAATATGGCAAAGGTTCGCCATCGTGCTGTAGCGGCGGCGCAGCTCATTGATCCGCTTCATCGCCTCGTGTTGCAAGGCGGCGCTCCCGGCGCGGCGGAACGAATCAAGCGCTTCTTGAAACGATGCTTGCAATTGAGCGATGTCCGGCCGCTCGTAACGAAATTCGGAAAACTTCATGCTCTGTCCCTTCTTTCCTTTCATTTTTACATTTTTTCATCACTCAGCCGATCTACTGTTTATTCGCCATGAATCCTCAAAATCCTTCTCGATTTCCCATTCTCTGGGTTCATCACCACAAATTATACTAATCATTTCACTCATATTTCGCAACCTTTGCCTCATATACATTTTCCAAAAACATATTGACGTTTTTTGTCGAATTGAGTAATATAATGTCGACAACGATATACCCCCTCTCCACTTCAATGGGATAGAGGTTGCGGTGAACAAAAGTAGCGCTGTCGAGGCTCGGAGCGGTCGATGATGCAGCGGGAAAGGGTTCACCGCCGAAGTTTGCGGCGCGCTCCGGCGGCGCAAGCTGGGCCTGCGGCCGAACAGGCGCAGGACTGCCATCGCCCTTGGGCGATGGAGCGCTATCGCCATTCAGTTGGATGCGAATCATGCACCCGCTGAAGAGGCGCGGGTGCTTTCTTTTTTTTGAAAGGAGCGTTTTGACCTTGGATCAGCAACGAAAACTTGGCATTTGGGTGTTAACCGCGCTTGTCGTGGGCAATATGGTTGGTTCCGGCATTTTCATGCTGCCGCGCTCGTTGGCAGAGGCTTCGAGCCCCATCGGCGTGATGCTCGCCTGGCTGCTGACCGGAGCCGGCGTTCTCATGACGGCGCTTGTTTTCGGCAACTTGGCAATCCGCAAGCCCGACTTAGGCGGCGGACCGCAAATTTACGCGAAGGAGCTGTTTCCGAAAGGCTCCAATCTCTCGATTTTATCGGGATTTATGTCATCGTGGGGCTACTGGGTCGGCAACTTTGCCGGCAACGTCGCCATCATCACGACGTTTGCGAGCTACTTGTCGACATTTTTCCCTGTATTAACGAGCGACAAAACCGTTCTCACGATGGGCTCGTTTACGCTAAAGCTTGGGAATTTGCTTACCTTTCTCGTCTGCACGGCGCTTCTTTGGGGGATGCATATCATCATTTTGCGCGGTGTAGAAGGCGCTGGCAAGCTGAATTTTGTCGCCACCGCGGCCAAAGTGCTTGGCTTTTTCCTATTTATCGTCATCGCCTTGTTTGCCTTTGACAAAGCGGTCATCGGCCCGCTTGATGCCCCTCGCTATGACGGGAACGGACAGCCGATCGGTTTGCTTGGACAAATCAACAACGCCGCGTTATCGACACTCTGGGCGTTTGTCGGCGTTGAATCGGCGATGGTGTTCGCTTCCCGCGCGCGCAAACAAGCGGACGTAAAACGGGCGACGATCGCCGGTCTTTTGATCGCTTTGGCCATTTATATTGGCATCAGCTTTTTGGTAATGGGCGTCTTGCCGCAACGCGAACTGATTCAATCGGAAAAACCGCTCGTTGATGCCATCAATGCCATCGTCGGACCGGCGGGCGGCTACGTGTTGGCTGGTCTTGGGCTCATTAGCCTGCTCGGCTCGACGCTCGGCTGGATCTTGCTGAGCGCTGAGGTGCCGTACCAGGCGGCGAAACAAGGGCTGTTTTTGCCGGCCTTTTTGAGAGAAAACAAGAAAAACGTGCCAAGCTTCTCGTTGACGCTATCGAATGCATTAGCCCAGCTGTTCATTTTCTCGACCATTTCCCATTCGATGGCGGCAGCGTTCGATTTTGTCATTTACATCGCTACGCTCGCTTATCTCGTTCCATATTTGATTGCTTCCGTCTTCCAGCTGAAGCTCACGCTCACGGGGGAAACGTATGCGGCAGGACGGGAGCGGCTCGCTGACGGCATCGTTGCGGCGCTGGCAACATTGTATTCCGTCTGGGTCGTCATCGCCGGGACGGCGGATATGAAAACGTTCCTGCTGGGCGTTGCCTTGCTGGCAAGCGGCGTGATCTTCTACCCGCAGGTGAAAAAGGCAGCGCAGCAGGCAAATGAAAAACAAAAACTGTCGGCATAGCTAAAAAACGGACGCCTATCGTTTGGGCGTTCGTTTTTTTCTGTTTTGGGGCAGGATCTTTTTTTTCGTAAGACGAAATATACAAGATGGTTCCATTTTTGAAGGAAAGAGAGGTCTTGCTGATGAACAACAACGAGCACCTGACGAAACGCCGCGGCATAACGGCGGAAGATTTGCTTCGCCTCCGCTCGGTGCGCGACCCGCACTACGCGCCGGACGGGACGCGCGCCGTGTTTGTGGAAAAATCGATTGATGAGGAAAAACAATACCGCTCCCATTTATGGATATGGGCGGCAGACGGCTCCGTCCGTCAATGGACGTTCGGCCGCTGGCGCGACATGAAGCCGCGTTTTTCCCCAAGAGGTGAAATAATCGCCTTTTTATCTGACCGCTCCGGACGCACACAGCTTTGGCTTTTGCCCGCCAATGGCGGTGAGGCGCGCCAACTGACGTTTTTCAAAAACGGTGTGCGCGATTACGTTTGGTCGCCGGATGGAACGTTTCTCATCGCCCTAACGACGCTTGGCGATGATGAAACGATTGAAGACCGCGAAGAACCGGAAAAGGCAGAAGTGAAGCGAGCCGACCTGAAACCGCGCGTGGTCGAGAGGCTGTATTACAAATCGGACGCGGCTGGTTTTCTTGACGGCAAACGGGCGGTGCTCACGCGCATCGATGCGGCGTCAGGAAAAACCGAAGCGTTGACGGGCCGCGAGGAAGAAATCGGTTCGTTTGCCGTTTCCCCAACCGGACGGACGCTCGCCTTTGTCGCCAACCGAAACGATGATCCAGACACAACCTTTACGCGCGACATTGTTTTGCTTGATCTCGAATCGAAAGCGGAAACGAACTTGACGAACGGATGCGGCACATTCGCTTCGCTCGCCTGGTCGCCGGACGGAACGAAGCTCGCCGCCATCGGCCATGATCTTGCTTATCTCGGGGCTACGCTTCACCGGCTTTACGTCTTTGAGCCGGAGCGTGGAACGAAGCGGGTGTTGACCGCCGATTGGGACGTCCATCTCGGCGATGCCATGGTCGGCGACACACACGCTGATGCGAAAGGGCCGGGCCCGATTTGGGCGAGCGACGGAAGCGGCCTGTATGTCACCGCCTCGGAGCGCGGACGCGTCAACTTGTATTTCGTCCCGCTCGACGGCCCGATCGTTCCGGTGATCGAAGGCAACTTCCATTTATACGGTTTAGCCATCCACCCAAGCGAACAGCAAGCCATCGCCGCCATGAGCGAGCCGACGGTCATTGGCGATTTGTATATAATCTCGCTTGAAGACGGAACGAAAACGCGGCTTACGCTCGCCAATGAAGCGCTTGAACATGAAGTGGCCTTCGCCGATGCCGAACCGTTTACGTATCGATCGGCGGACGGTTTGGAGATTCAAGGCTGGATCATGAAACCGCCTGAGCTTGACGAAGGGGAAAAGGCGCCGCTTGTCGTCGAAATTCACGGCGGGCCGCATGCGATGTATGGATTTACGTTTTTCCATGAATTGCAGCTGCTCGCTTCATCCGGTTATGCCGTGCTGTTTACGAACCCGCGCGGCAGCCACGGATACGGCCAGTCGTTTGTCAATGCGGTGCGCGGCGACTATGGCGGCATGGATTATGAAGACATTATGGCTGGCGTCGACGCCGCCATCAGCAAGTTCGACTTTATTGACAAAGAACGGCTTGGCGTCACCGGCGGCAGCTACGGCGGATTTATGACGAACTGGATCGTTGGGCATACCGACCGATTCAAAGCGGCTGTCACTCAACGTTCGATTTCCAACTGGCTCAGCTTCTCTGGCGTGAGCGACATCGGCTACTTTTTCACGAAATGGGAAGTCGGCTGCGACGTTTGGGAAGACGCTGAGCGGCTTTGGCATCATTCGCCGCTCAAATACGTCAAACACATGCGCACACCGCTTTTGATTTTGCACAGCGAACGCGATTACCGCTGCCCGATTGAGCAGGCCGAACAGCTGTTTGTCGCCTTAAAGCAGCTCGGGCGGAAAACAAAGCTCGTCCGCTTTCCGGACGCCAACCACGATTTGTCGCGCACCGGCAACCCTGCTCTTCGGCTTGAGCGTCTTCGCCATATCGTCGACTGGTTTGACCGCTATTTGAAAGGAGCATCGCATTAATCCGAAAGGAGAACCACCATGCACGCACTCGTGCGGCGTCATTGACGCCATTCGGCGTGATGCGCCGTTTCATCTTGTCGGCACACTAGCATCAGAGAAGAAGCGGCCGCATTAATGGGAAGCGCCCTCTCGTTTGTACCGAGAGGGTGCTTTGTCCGCCTTTGGCGCGGATGATTTCACGATGGAAGCAGTTCGACATAATCGCCCGTTTTCAAGCCGGCCGCGTTCGCTTCATCGGTGTCAATGTGCATATCTAATGCAAAATCTTCGCTGACGCGGACGATCACTTCGTCAAAAATGAGCGCCCGCTCCCCTTGCGTTTTCACTTTCACAACTTGTTTATCGCGGACGCCAAACGTCTCGGCATCTTTCGGTGTCATATGAATGTGGCGCTTGGCAATGATCACCCCTTTGTCGACGGTCACCGTCCCCTTCGGTCCGTGAATCGTAATGCCCGGCGTTCCGTCAATATCGCCGGATAAGCGGACCGGGGGCGCGACGCCGAGCTTGAAGCTGTCGGTTTTCGAAATTTCAAGCTGGGTGAGCGAACGGACCGGTCCGAGAACGCGGACGTTTTCAATTTTCCCTTTCGGCCCTTCGACCGTCACCGTTTCCTTGGCGGCGAACTGGCCAGGCTGCGACAACGGCTTGAGCACCGTCAGCTCGGCGCCTTCGCCAAACAGCGCCGCCATGTGTTCTTTTGATAAATGAATGTGGCGATTCGATACCCCTACTGGAATCATCAATGGTGATCTCTCCTTTTTTGCTGGCTATGGTATGTTCTTTATATAACGTATCCATTTCCGGCAAAATTAAAGAGGCCGACCTCGCGTCAGCCCCTTGTTTTTGCCCCATATCCTAATTTTTTCAGCAGCGCAATCGCCTGCTCTTTTTCTGCCGCCGTCAGCGCCGAAACCGTTTCGTGAATTTTTTCCGCATGCTCGGGAAATACGCGCTCAATAAACCGCCGCCCCTCTTCTGTAATGGACGCGTACGTGACGCGCCGGTCCTTTTCGCAGGCGCGGCGGACGATCAATCCTTTGTTTTCCAGTTTGTCAATGACGTAGGTGATGCTCCCGCTCGCCAGCAAAATTTTTTCGCCAATTTGCTGGAGTGGCTGATCCCCTTTATGGTATAACAATTCTAACACGGCAAATTCGGTCGGATTGACCCCGAATGAGTGGATTGATTTGTTCACTTGGTCGCTTACGGCGCGGTAAGCCCGCGACAATACGATAAACAACTTTAGCGATTGCTCGAGTTCTTGCGCTTTTTGTTCCATGCCATCCAACCCTTTGCATTTAACCATTTCTTACTTGCATTATACTTGAACAGTAAACAGGCAGGCAACCGTTTTTGCCAGGCGCTGATCCATTTTTCTCGCCAGCGACCGTTCCTTTCGCTATGATAATTTTGTTATAGGGCAGCGCTTGGGCGATTGTCACATTTATGGAAACAGCACATATGAAAAAATAAAGGCTGATGAAGGGGGAATTAGATGAACGGGGTATTGACCGGCAGTGTACTGTCCGCCTTATCGACCGGACTTGGCGCTGTGCCGATTTTGTTTATGGCCAAATCGCTCACTCACCGCTGGCGCGATGTGCTTCTCGCGTTTTCAGCCGGCATTATGATGGCGGCCTCGATGACAAGTCTTATTCCCGAGGCCCTGCGGTCCGGCGGTTTTGAGGCGCTCGCCATCGGATTGGCGGCGGGGGTGCTCGTGTTAACGTTGCTTGAGATGACCGTCCCCCATATCGACTTGGAACATACGAAAAGCGGCTTGCAATTCGACGAAAAGGCGATGCTCATCATCGCCGCCATTGCGATGCACAATCTCCCCGAAGGGCTGTCAGTCGGGGTGAGCTACGCCTCAGACGGTGCTTCGCAAATCGGCAATTTGATCGCATTGGCCATCGGCTTGCAAAACGCGCCGGAAGGATTTTTGGTCGCCTTGTTTTTAGTCAATCAGCAGATTGGCCGCTTTAAAGCGTTTGTCATTGCCACGTTAACCGGCGCGGTCGAAATTGTGACGTCTTTGCTCGGCTTTTATTTAACCTCTCTCTTCCGCGGCCTCGTGCCATACGGGTTGGCGTTTGCCGCCGGGGCGATGCTGTTCATCATTTACAAAGAGCTCATTCCCGAAAGCCATGGCGACGGCAACGAACGGATCTCGACGTACGCATTTATTATCGGCATTTTGTTTATGATTTTGTTAACCGAATCGTTTTAGCGGTCTCTCCTTCCGTCATCGAGGCAAGCGCTCCTCTCCATACAGAACGAAACACCCCGCTGCCTTGCCTGGCAACGGGGTGTTCTCATTATTGGACAGCCTCTTCTTTCTCTTCATACGGATGGGCGACCCAGCCGGACGGGTCGATGAACAGGCGGACGGCTACGACTTGGCGGTCGTCCATGAGCGTAAAGTAGTGCGGATTCCCTTCCGGCACGGAAATGACATCGCCGGCTTCCAGCTCGACGTCAAAATAGCCGGTCTCTTTGTCGCCTTTGATAATGAAAATGCCATGGCCGGCCGTAATAGCGCGCACTTCGTCTTCCGTATGGATGTGCACTTGTTCAAATTTTTTCAGCAGCTCATCCAAGTTCGGCGTCGCATCGGACAGAGCGACGATATCCCATGTTTTGTAGCCGCGGCGCGCCGCCAAGTCTTCAATTTCATCTTTGAACGCCGCCAAAATTTCATTTTTCTCTTCATCGGTGAGCACGTATTTGTCGCGCAAATGCTCCGGCAGTTTGGCAATGTCCCAATGCTCGTACAGGACGCCTTGGCTGTTTAAAAAGGCGCGCACATTCTCCTCTCCTGTAATCACTTCACCTGTTTTTCTCACTTTGATGACGGCCATGTCAAAATCCCCCTTCTAAAAGATGTATATTAACCAACCGGCAGGCCGGCCCGTTGCAAAAGCAGCCGCTTCACCTGCCAGCTGAACAAAAACTCCCACGCTTCCAAATGTTTTTTCGCTTCAAACGCCGTTCGTCCCCAGACGGTAATGCCGTGGTTGTGGATCAACACGGCGCCGGCGTCGCCATGAACATGGTTCGCAAACTCCCGAGCCAGCGTCGGGATGTCGGCGTCATTGTTAATGATCGGGATGCGCACTGCGGCGTTTTCTTCCCAAATGCCAAACGCCTTGATGATTTCCTGGCCGGAAAAGACTGCTTCCCCGTTTGACGCATACAGTTCAGAAATCAAATTGTTGTCCACGGTATGAACGTGCAAGACGCAACCGGCGTTTGTGCGGTTGTAAATTTCCACATGCAGCAGCGTCTCCGCTGATGGCTTTAAATGTGTTTTCTCCGCTGGTCGGCCGGCAGCGTCAACGAGCAAGAAGTCCTCATCCGTTTGCTTCCGCTTATCCTTGCCGCTCGCCGTCACCAAAAACGTCAACGGGTCGTCCGTCACTTTGATCGACAAATTGCCGCTTGTTGCGAAAAACCAATCGCGGGCGGCGAGTTCGGCTTTCACTTCCGCAAGCTCGTTCCACTTTTTCACGACGATGCTCATACGATCACCTCCATTCGCTGC
This sequence comes from Geobacillus lituanicus, assembly GCF_050994965.1. Classification (NCBI taxonomy): domain Bacteria; kingdom Bacillati; phylum Bacillota; class Bacilli; order Caryophanales; family Anoxybacillaceae; genus Geobacillus; species Geobacillus lituanicus. Next base: position 1,236,102 of record NZ_CP194773.1, on the reverse strand, counting down.
AACGCATCCATCACGTCAAAAAACGTCGCAAATGGCGCGTGCGGCAGGTCAAGCTCTTGACATTTTTCAAGCAGAAAATCGCGCGCCAGCACATAGTCGGCTTGCCTGGCCACCGCCAAGTCGGTGATCGAATCGCCGATGACAACGTGATACCCGTCCGGGCGGGCAAGCCTGCGCAATAGCGACGGCTTGCAGCAGCCGCAGCCGTTTTGGCACCGGCTGTCACATGCATGCGGCCATGTGATGCGGATCGTCTCACCGCTGAAATCGGAGCCGTTGCAAAAAATCCGCTCCGGTTCAATGAGCCCTTCAAGCAGCGGATAGACGAAAAAGTCGATGCCGCCGCTCACGATATAGAGCGGGATGCTTTGCTCTTTTGTCCATGCGACAAACTCGCGGAACCCTTCGCGCAAGCGGGCGGTGCTAAGCAAAAAGTCAACAATCTCCCCTTTCAGCGCTGACGGAAGAAGCGAAAACATTTTTCCGACGCCTTCCTGAACGGAGATGCGCTGGGCGAGAATGTCGTCCTTTAGCGCCTCCCACTCCGGCGGGGCGAACTGTTTCATAATCGCGATGATGTTGTCGTTTTCCGTGATCGTGCCGTCAAAATCGCAAAAAAGAACGAGTTGTTTCGTCATGCTTCCACCTCAATAGCGCCCCAGCGGTCGATCGCCTTTTGCAGCGCCTCGTTGTCTTTCGCCGCTTCACGAAGCGGACGGCCGACCAGCGCTGCGTCGATGGCGGCGCGAAACGCCTTTCCGCCGCCGATCGCCCCGTCCGGGTGGCCGTGGATGCCGCCGCCGGCGTTGACGACGCTGTCAAGGCCAAAATCGCGGACAAGGAGCGGCACCAAGCCCGGATGGATGCCGGCCGATGGCACTGGAAACGCCCGGGCAAACGGCTCTTGTTCATCGGTCAGCGCCCGGGCGATGCCAAGCGCCTGCTCGCGCTCCAAGGCGACGCTGCCGTACGGCGACGGGAACAGAACAAAGTCGGCGCCGGCAAGCCGCAAAAGCTTTCCAAGCAAGAGCGACGGGGCGACGCCGTAAAACTCCGACGGCGTGATCGCGCCGCTGAACGCCGGGTGGGCCATGATCGGAACGGAAATCTCTTCATCTTCCCGCAACCCTTGCAGGACGTCCAATCCATAGGCGAACACGTTGAACAACAGCACATCGGCGCCAAGCTCAGCCGCCCGTTTCGCTTTTTCTTTCAGTTCAAACGTTTTGCCGGTCAAGTTGACGGCATACAGCGTCCGCTTGCCTGTTTGTTCGTACACCTCTTCGAGCGCCGCTTTGCCTTCTGTAATGCGCTTCGCAAATGGCAGACGATCGCTGTCAAACAAAATTTCGTCATCTTTGACCAAGTCAACGCCGCCAAGCGCTTGCTTTTTCAACTCTGATGTCAAATACGCCAAATCGCGGCCGACGATGCCTTTGAAAATGCTCATCAACAGCGGGCGGTCGTACACTCCGACCTTTTCGCGAATGCCGGCGATGCCAAAGCGCGGCCCCGGAAACTGCCGCTTCCATTCTTCCGGAAATGCCAAATCAAGCAACCGCACTTCCCCGTCAAGCGACAGCTTGCCGAACGTCGTCACCAACAATGCTGGCAAATCGGCGCTGAAGTTGACGGTCGGGTAAGCGATTTTGACGATTGCCCGCTTCAACCGCTTGCCGAAATAGGCGTTTACCCGCTCGCTCTCGCCAAGCTCTTCGATCGCAACGACTTCCCCTTTATGCTTGCGAAGCTGGTCTTGCTCTAGCTGCGGCAAGTCGGTCCATGTGCCGACTGTCAAGCCGAGCGCGATTCCTTCCGCCTTTTGGCGAATATCGTGTTCATCATGAAGCAAATACGTCGCAATGACTGCACTCATCGTCCATCCCTCTTTACAATATATGGCGAAATAAAAAAGCCCCTTCCTAAGAAGAGGCGTCATTCATTCATGGCGCTCTTCTTATCTCCCAGCGTTTCCGCTGCAAGAATTAGCACCGTGCTTAGCGTGCGCCAAGCCGGTTGCCGGGCTTCATTGGGCTCGTCCCTCCGCCTGCTCTTGATAAGAAAGCCTGCTCGTTTATGCACTTGTCAAACGATTGGCAAATTTACTTTGAATTATGACAGCCTTTGCCGCCGTTGTCAATCATTTTTTTCAAAACAGCCTGGTCAACGTTGTCCCGTCAACGGTTCATTGCCGCTCTTTTTTTCAAAACAATCCGAGCCGGCCGATCCGCTCCGCCGCTTCGCGAAGCCGCGCTTCATCGGTCAACAATCCAACGCGCACATACCCTTCGCCGTGTTTTCCAAAACCGATGCCTGGGGCGACGGCGACGTGCGCCCGCTCAAGCAACAGATCGGCAAATTCGGCGGATGATGCGCCTTTTGGCAACGGAAGCCAGGCGAAAAATGATCCAGACGGCGCCGGCGCTTCCCAGCCGATCGCGCGCAAAGCATGAATAAACGTATTGCGGCGCGCCTCGTACAAGGCAACGAGCTCCGCGACGCAGTCTTGCGGGCCGAGGAGCGCAGCTGCCGCCGCTTCTTGGACGGCGCCGAACAAGCTGACGTACAAATGATCTTGCAACAACTCAATGGCACGGATGATCCGCTCATTGCCGACAGCGAACGCCACGCGCCAGCCGGCCATATTGTACGTTTTCGAGAACGTGTAGATTTCAACGCCAATGTCTTTCGCCCCGTCCACTTCTAGAAAGCTGACCGGCTTTTGGCCGTCAAAGCCGATCGCGCCATAGGCAAAATCATGCACAACGGCTATGCCGTACTTTTCCGCAAACGCCACCGTTTCAGCAAAAAACTCCTTCGTCGCCGTCGCGCCGGTCGGGTTGTTCGGATAGTTTAAAAACATCAGTTTCGCCCGGTCGGCCGCCGCCCTGGGAATGGCCGAATAATCCGGCAGAAACCCATTCTCCGCGACAAGCGGCATCATTTCCATCCGCGCGCGGGCGAGCGCGATTCCCGACCAATAGTCCGGATAACCCGGGTCCGGGACGAGCACGACATCGCCCGGGTTGACGAGGCAAAGCGGCAGCTCGACAAGCCCGGCTTTGCCGCCGAACAAGATGGCGACCTCGCGGGCCGGGTCGATCGTCACCCCGTACTCGCGCGCGTAAAACGCCGCTACGGCTTCTTTCAAAAACGAGTAGCCTTGAAACGGCGAATATTTATGGTATTTTGGGTTCGCGGCTGCCTTCTGCATCGCTTCGACAATGTGCGCCGGCGTCGGCTGATCCGGATTGCCCTGCCCTAAGTTGATCACATCATAACCCGCCTTGATCTTCGCACCGACTTTCGCCACGAGCGAGGCGAAAAACTGCTTCGGCAGCTGTTCAAGCAGTTCGGAAAAGGGAAATTCGATCGTCATCGTCCACACCTTCTCAAAAATTCTTGAAATTCTAGTGCAACATCATATATCGTTAAAAGCAAAATGTAAAGAAAAATTTTTTTCCGAGGTGAACGCTCATGACGATCCGCATCGCCTGCCTGCAGCTTGACATTGCATTTGGCGATCCAGCAAAAAACGAACAGCAAGCCGAACAGGCCGTGGAATCCGCTGCCAAAGACGGCGCTGACATCATCGTGCTGCCAGAGTTATGGACGACCGGCTACGATTTGACGCGCCTGGATGAAATTGCCGACGAAGGCGCCGAACGGGCGAAGGCGCTCGCTTCCCGATTGGCGCAAACGTACGGCGTCCATTTCGTCGCCGGTTCGGTCGCCAAAAAAACAGCCGCCGGCGTGACAAACACGATGATCGTGGCCGACCGCCATGGCCAAATCGTCGGCGAATACAGCAAGCTTCACCTGTTCCAATTGATGGATGAACATTTGTATTTGCAGCCGGGAAACGAGCCAGGCTTGTTCTCGCTTGACGGGCTGCCGTGCGCTGGGGTCATTTGCTATGACATCCGATTTCCGGAGTGGATTCGCGCCCATGCGTTGGCCGGAGCGGAAGTGCTGTTTGTCGTCGCCGAATGGCCGCTTCCCCGCCTTCACCATTGGCGGACGCTCCTGATGGCGCGGGCGATTGAAAACCAATGCTATGTCGTCGCTTGCAACCGGGCCGGACGCGACCCGAACAACGTCTTCGCCGGCCATTCGCTCATCATCGACCCATGGGGCGAAATTATCGCCGAGGCGGACGAGAAGCCGGGCATTCTCTCGGCCGACATCGATCCCTCGCTCGTTGCGGACGTCCGCGCACGCATCCCGGTGTTTGCCGACCGCCGGCCGCACGATTATGAAGAGGCGGCAAAAAAATTTTTCAAAACGTATTGACAATCCGCCAGCCCAACCTGTATCATTCGAATCAAGCAACCAAACGATTGTTAACATCGTGAAAATTGCAAAAACTTAATAGCTAGATCGGTACTCTTATCAAGAGTTGGCTGAGGGAATTGGCCCAATGAAGCCCAGCAACCGACCGTAATGCTATCGTGAGATAGGGCGCACGCCAAAGGCGGCGCCGGAAGCGAACCGCTTCCGCAGGGCACGGTGCTAAGTCCAACAGAAAGACCGATGTCTTTCTGAAAGATAAGAGGCGCGAAGACGATGCATCTTCAAGCCTCTTTCCGTATGCGAAAGAGGCTTTTTCATTTGCCAAAACCTAAAGGGGGAACGTGAAAATGACGATTGTCCAATCCACTGTTTACGAACCGCTCACCGAACAAAAAGCGACCGCCCTCGCCGTCCGCCTCGGCCTATTCCGAGACGGGGCGCCGCTTGTGTGCCGCGAAATCGGCGACGGAAACTTAAACTTAGTCTTTCATATCGTCGATCAGGAAACGAAGCAAGGCGTCATCATCAAACAGGCGCTCCCGTACGCGAAAGTCGTCGGCGAAAGCTGGCCGCTCACGTTAAAGCGCGCGGTTATTGAAAGCAACGCGTTGCGCACGTTTGCCAGCTATGTACCGCAATACGTGCCGAACGTCTACTATTCTGACGAATCGCTTGCCATTACCGTGATGGAAGACTTGTCCCGTCTGCAAATCGCCCGCAAAGGGTTGATCGAAGGGAAAACATTACCGCTTTTGTCCCGGCATATCGGCGAATTTATCGCCAAAACAGCGTTTTACACATCCGATTTCGGCATGAACCAGCAAGAGAAAAAGAAATTGGCGCAAAGCTTCGTCAATCCGGAGCTGTGCAAAATCACCGAAGATCTCGTCTTCACCGATCCATTTTTCGACCATGACACGAACAACTTCGAAGACGAGCTGCGGCCGGACGTCGAAACGCTTTGGAATGACGACCGCCTCCGTTTGGAAGCGGCGAAGTTGAAGCGCAAGTTTTTAACCGAAGCCGATGTGCTTCTGCATGGCGATTTGCATACCGGCAGCATTTTCGCAAGCACCGACGAAACGAAAGTGATCGACCCGGAATTCGCCTTTTACGGCCCGATCGGCTTTGACCTTGGGCAGTTTTTCGCCAACTTGCTGTTAAATGCGTTGTCCCGCCCTGACGTTGAGCGCCAACCGCTCTTTGATCACATCGACCGGACCTGGGACGTCTTTGCGTCCATATTCTCGGAGCTTTGGCGCACCAAAAGCATCGAGACGTACGCCGCGACACCGGGCTTGCTTGACGAAGTGCTCCGGCATGCGTTCATCGATGCTGTCGGCTTTGCCGGCTGCGAAGTCATCCGCCGGACGATCGGCCTCGCCCATGTGGCCGACCTTGACGGCATCGAGCAGAAAGAAGCCCGCCTTGCCGCCAAACGACACGCGCTCCGCCTCGGCCGCCGCCTAATTGTCGAGCGCAACGAGCTGACCGGAACGGACGGCTTCCGCCGAGTGTTTGCAGAAACCGAACAGTAACGCGGCGCCGACCGGCCCAGTGCCGGCTCGGATCAACGAAAAATGTGAAAAGAAAGGAAGACGACGATGGACACCTTTGCCATCCCGCGCTCTGTCGAGTGGCGCGAGACGCATATCACGATTTTAAACCAACAAAAATTGCCATTAGCAACAGAATATATCGACCTGCATACGCTTGAAGACGTGTACGATGCGATCGCCTCGCTGAAAGTGCGCGGAGCGCCGGCGATCGGCATCACCGCCGCTTATGGTCTGGCGCTCGCCGCCTCGCATTATAAAGCGGAAACGGTCCACGAGTTCCATAGCCGCCTAAAGCAAGACCGCGATTATTTGGCAAGCGCCCGCCCGACGGCCGTCAATTTGGTTTGGGCGCTTGACCGGCTCACTGCCGCCGCCAAAGACGCCGCCTCGGTCAACGAAGCGAAAACGGCGCTTATTCACGAGGCGATCCGCATCCAAATCGAGGACGAAGATGTCTGCCGCCGCATCGGCGAACATGCGTTATCGCTTTTTCGCCCAGGCGACCGGGTGATGACGATTTGCAACGCCGGCTCGATCGCCACCGCCCGCTACGGCACGGCGCTCGCCCCGTTTTATTTGGCGAAAGAGAAAGGGATCGAGTTATCCGTGTACGCCCTTGAGACGCGCCCCGTTTTGCAAGGAGCGCGTCTGACCGCCTGGGAGCTGATGCAAGCAGGCGTCGACGTCACGCTTATTACGGACAACATGGCGGCGCAAACGATCAAAGCGAAAGGGATTCGCGCCATTATCGTCGGAGCCGACCGGATCGCACAAAACGGCGATACAGCGAACAAAATCGGCACGTTCGGCCTCGCCTTGCTCGCCAAATCGTTTGGCATTCCGTTTTACGTCGCCGCACCGTTGTCCACCATCGATTTGGCGACAAAGACAGGGGCAGACATCCCGATTGAAGAGCGCCATCCGGATGAAGTGACCCATCTGGCCGGCGTGCGCGTCGCCCCGGAAGGCGTCAACGTGTATAACCCGGCGTTTGACGTGACGCCAAACGAACTGATTACCGCGATCATTACCGAAAAAGGCATCGTCCGCGGCAGCTACAGCGCGGCACTGCCAGCGTTATTTGCAAAGGAGGAGCAGCATGAAACGATTTAAGGCCTTATCGTTCCTTTTTCTTCTTTTCTTTGCCGTGTTCTCCGTCTTGGCCGGCTGCACGAACGAGCAAGACGCCGTGAGCTCTAAGCCGGCCAACGAAACGAAGCAAACGGCCAACCAAGGCGACACCGCCTCATCCAACAGCCAAACCGCATCGAGCAGCGAGCAGGCGGCCATCCCGGAGAAGCTGAAAAAACCGGTGAAAATCGCCGCCATTATGCAAATGTCCATCGGCACGTTCTCGTCGCAATACATCGCCGGCGTCAAAGAACAAGTGCAAAAGTTCGGCGGCGAAGTGCAAATTTACAACGCCGACAACGACTTGACGAAAATGGCCTCATACGTAGAAACGGCCATCACGCAAAACGTTGATGCCATTTTGCTTGATCACGGCCGCGCTGATGCGCTCGAAGGCCCGGTGAAAAAAGCGATTGAAAAAGGCATCCCGGTCGTCGCCTTTGACAACGATTTGAACGTTCCCGGCGTCACCGTCATCGACCAAGACGACTACAGCCTCGCCTGGAAAACGTTAAAAACACTCGCCGAAGATTTAAATGGAGAGGGCAACATCGTCACGATTTGGGTCGGCGGTTTTACTCCAATGGAGCGGCGCCACGTCATTTATGAGGCGTTCAAAAAACGCTATCCGAACATAAAAGAAGTCGCCAAGTTCGGTACGGCGAGCGCCAACACGGCTTTGGACACGCAAACGCAAATGGAGGCCATCTTGAAAAAATATCCGAACAAAGGCGACATTGACGCCGTCTTCGCAGCTTGGGACGAGTTCGCCAAAGGAGCGACGCGCGCCATCGAGCAAGCCGGGCGTACGGAAATCAAAGTATACGGCATCGATTTGAGTGACGAAGACTTGCAAATGATCCAAAAACCGAACAGTCCGTGGGTGGCGACAACAGCGACGGATCCGGCGGAAGTCGGCCGCGTTCAGGTGCGGTTCGCCTATCAAAAAATCGCCGGCGAGAAAACGCCGAACATTTACTCGCTTGAACCACATTTAGTGAAACGGTCCGATCTTCCGGACAAACAAGTGTCGATGAATGAGCTGTCGCAATACATTCCGGGCTGGGGGCAATCGAACGTCGCCATCTCGCCATGGATGAAAACGTTGGAAGCTCAGGTGAACAAAAAATGAACGAGCTGTCAATGCGAGGCATTGAAAAATCGTTTGGCGCGGTGCGCGTGCTTGACGGCGTGGACTTTGCCGTCCGTCCAGGCGAAGTCCACGCCCTTTTGGGCATGAACGGCGCCGGCAAAAGCACGCTCATGAACATTTTGGCCGGCGCCATTCCTCCCGACGCCGGCACGATCACGATCGATGGCGTCAACTGCACCTTTTCGTCGCCGCTTGACGCGAAACGAGCCGGCATCGGCTTCGTCGTCCAAGAGGTCGACACGGCGCTTTTCCCAGGATTGCCCGTTTACGAAAACTTGGCGGCTGATGAGCTCGCTGATGTGAAGAAACAACCGATCCGCTCGCTGCGCCGGGAAAAAGAACGGGCCGCTGCTCTGCTTCGCCGCGTCGGCCTTGCCATTTCGCCGGCAAAGCTCGTGCGCGACTGCTCGCTCCATGAAAAACAGCTGATCGTGCTCGCCAAAGTGTTGTCATCGAATGCGCGCTACATCATTTTGGACGAACCGACCGCCGCCTTGAGCGAAGCCGAAACGAAGCGGCTGTTTGCCATCATCACGGAACTGAAACAGCAAGGCGTCGGCTTTATTTACATCTCTCATAAACTGAAAGAAGTGCAGGAAATCGCCGACCAGCTGACGATTTTGCGCGACGGCCGCGTCGTCTACCATGGTTCCGCCCGCGGTTTGCCGCTTGAAGACATCGTCCTTCATATGACCGGAACAAGGCGAGCCGCCGCCATGAAACAAACGCGCGCGCATGGAAGCGACATCGCCTTTGCCGTCCGTGGGATCACGATCGAAAAAACCGGCACGACGGTCGATCTTTACGCCCATCGCGGCGAAATCGTCGGCATCGCCGGCTTGGTTGGCGCCGGCAAAACGGAGCTCGCTGAAAGCCTCATCGCCCACCGGAAGACGTCTGGCGAATGGCAACTTGACGGCCGGCGCTATACATTTTCATCGCCGCATGAAGCGATTGCCGCCGGCCTTTGTCTTATTCCGGAAGAACGGCGCAAACAAGGGCTGTTCTTGCCCGAGTCAGTGAAAACCAACATCACCGTCCGCCTCCTTTCCCGGCTGTCGCGCTGGCAATGGATCAGCCGGAGGAAGGAAACGGACGCCGCCGACGAACTTGTCCGCTCGCTCGGCATCCATCCGCCGTCGCCTTCGACCGCTGTCCGCCACTTAAGCGGCGGCAACCAGCAGAAAGTCGTCATCGGCAAATGGCTGAACACAAACGCGCGTGTTTTTCTATTCGACGAGCCCACGAAAGGAATCGATGTCCACGCCAAACAAGAGGTGTTTTCCATCATCCGTGCTCTCGCCGATGAAGGAAAAACAGTACTATATTTTTCGAGTGAATTTCACGAGCTTCTTGAGGTGTGCGACACCATCTACATCATGGCTGACGGCCGGCTACTCACCCGCCTGCCGGCCGCAGAACTAACCTATGAACAGCTTGTGTACTATTGCAGCGGAGGTGAGATCGATGAGCCAGCCGGCCGTTTCCGCGCCGCCGTCGAAAAAAGCGGCGCCGTTCATTCTTGAATTTTTGTATAAACATGGCACACTGCTTGCCATTTTGGCTGTAATCGCCTATTTTGGCCTGACACAAGACCGGTTTTTCACCTATGAAAACTTCAGCGACATTTTGCGTTCCATTTCCATCGTCACCTTGGTGGCCATTGGCATTACATTTTCGCTCATCGTCGACGGCTTCGATTTGTCGGTCGGTTCGACAGTGAGCTTGGCGACGATTGCCAGTGCGGCGGCGCTTGTCTTGCATCGCCAAGAAATTTTCGTCACCTTGCTCGTGCCGCTGTTGCTCGGCGTCGCCGTCGGGCTGCTTAATTCGTTGTTGATCGTCAAATTCAAACTGCCCGATTTGCTCGCCACGTTGGCGACGATGTACGCGATCAACGGCGTGCAGCTTACGTATACAAAAGGATTTTCGATTTATAACGACATGCCGCTGCCTGATGGCGGCACGGCGCCGGGCAAATTTATTCCTTCCTTTTTATTTATCGGCCAAGGGGAGCTGTTTGGCGTGCCGTTTTCGGTCTTGCTCATGCTCGTTGTCGTCATGGCCGCCCACTTGTTTTTAACATACACCAAACCTGGCCGTCTCTTTTATTTAACGGGTGAAAACCGGGAAGCGGCACGGCTCTCCGGCATCCCGGTCAACCGTTACCGGACGTATGCGTACGTCATCAGCGGCTTTTTCGCCGCCTTGGGGGGCATCGTGCTCGCCTCGCGCATCGGCACCGGGCAAGTGTCGGCCGGCGCTTCGTTTTTGATGGACGGCGTCGCCGCCGCCTACATCGGCTTTTCTGTCTTCGGCGCCGGCAAGCCGAACGTCATCGGCACCCTGTTCGGTTCGATTTTGATGGGCGTGTTGTTGAACGGCTTGACGATGATGAACGTCCCGTATTACGCCCAAGACATTATTAAAGGCGCCATTTTAGTCGGCGCCCTCGCGTTGTCGCATTGGCAAAAAAAATAATGTCCCGTTCCCTGCCCCCATGGATTCGCGTCATGGGGGCGGGCGCCATTTTGGGAGGCATACACACCCACCGATCAGCTGAAGCGCGATTGATAGCGCCGCTCCAACTCCAGCAGCTTTGCTTTTACATCGGTCCGGCTTCCGGCGTAGCCGACGAGGGCGCCGTTTTTGCCGACAATGCGATGGCACGGGACGATGATGGCGAGCTCATTCGCCCGGTTCGCCTGGCCGACGGCGCGGACCGCCTTCGGGCGGCCGATTTGCGCAGCGATGTCAGCGTATGTCGCCGTCTCGCCGTATGGGATGCGGCAAAGCGCCGCCCACACTTCTTCTTGGAAGGGCGTCCCTTTCCATTTCAGCGGCAAATCAAACGTCCGGCGGCGGCCGTGAAAGTACTCATCCAACTGTCGAAGCGCGCGTTCAAGCAACGGCGACCGGCTTTGGACAACCGGATGCCCGCCCGCAAACGCGCACCATTCTTCCGAAAACAATTCGACTTTCACAATTGCATCGCCGTCAGAAGCGATGTAAATGTCGCCGAACAGCTCTGAACGGTATACTGCATAATCAATCGTCATCGTTGTCCTCTCTTTCCGTTCGTTCGATCGGCAGCGTAATATGAAACGTCGTGCCGACCCCGACTTCGCTTTCCACGTCAATTTTCCCTTGATGTTCTTCAATGATCTTATAGCTGACCATCAAGCCGAGTCCGGTGCCGCGCTCTTTCGTCGTATAAAACGGCTCGCCGAGTTTTTTGATTTTATCTTTCGGAATGCCGCAGCCTTGGTCAGTGATGGAAATGCGAACATTTTTGCCCATGCGGGCGATCCGCACCGTGATGTCCCCGCCTTTGGGCATCACTTCAATGGCGTTTTTCAAAATGTTGATAAACACCTGCTTCAGCTGATTCGGCTCGCAATACACCGGCGGCAGCCCGCGGTCGAAATCGACAATGATTTGCACGTTATGCATCATCGCCTGGGCGCTGATCAAATCGATCGTATCCTGCATGATTTTGCAAATGTCGTTTTGCTTGTATTGCACCGCCTGCGGTTTGGCCAAAACGAGAAACTCGGTGATGATCGATTCGATCCGCTTCAATTCCGACATAATGACATTAAAATACATCGAATAATCGCCGTCAATGCTTCCTTGCAGCAGCTGGATGAACCCTTTTAACGCCGTCATCGGGTTGCGGATTTCGTGGGCGATGCCGGCAGCGAGCTCGCCGACGACATTGAGCGTATCCGATTTGCGCAGCTGCAGCTCCATCTCCTTCCGCTCGGTCACATCGCGAAACGTCATCATTCCAACGCCGGGAATGACTTCTTTTTTCAACGAAAACTCGATGATTCGCCCCTTTGTCTCATCGGAAAACTCGACTTCGCCGCTCGCCTCGCCAGCGCGCTGACACTCAGCCATCAGCTTGTTCAACTGGCGGCGCGCCCGGTCCGGAAGAAGTTCGCCGACCTTCCGGCCAAGAAGCGCCTCCTTTTCAGCAGAAAAAATGCCGCAGGCGATTGGATTGGCGTCAATGATGCGATGCTGCTCATCCCAAAGCAAAATGCCGTCCATCGAGTGATCGAAAATGCTGCGGAATTTTTGTTCGCTTTCCCGCAGTTCGCGCTCGATTTTCCGCCGCTCGCTCACGTTGCGGAAAATGGTCAAATGGTAGCCGTCAATCGCCCCTTTTTTCATCGTAAACTCAAGCTGTTTCTGTTCGCCGTTTGGCATATGGAACGTCAGCTCATCGCGAATTTCCCCTTTTTGGCGGAACTCGCTGAAAATCCGCTTCACCTTTTCATCCCCATATTCCACAAAATCGAGCAAATTGCGGCGCACAAGCAAATTCAAAGGCAGCTCAAACATCCGGCTCGCGGCCGGATTGGCGTTCAATATGTAGCCAAAATCATCCCAAATGAGAATCGCCTCATGCGCCTGCTCGAAAATGGCCCGAAACCGCTCTTCGCTTTTTTGTAGCTTGATTTCCATATTTTTCTTCTCGGTCACGTCGCGCATAATGGCCATGTAAAAGCCGCTGTAGACGTTCGACGTCGCCGTCAGTTCAAACATTTTCACCGTTCCGTCCGGGCGGACAAGCGACAACTCGCCTTTGGCCGTTCCCTTTTCTTTCACTTCCGCGAGCAGCCGTGCGAACTCATTGGCGCATTCGCGGGCGACGAACTGCTGAAACGACAAATTGAGCAGTTTTCCTTTTTCCAAGTTCAAGCTCATCGAAAACGCCGGATTGACATCGATAAACCGCCCAAATTCATCGAAAATGACGATGCCGTCGACGGCGCGGTTGAATACGTCGCGAAACAAAAACTCATGAATGATTCGTTCGCGCTCAAGCGCCTTATGAGCCGAAACGTCGCGCATCATCACGAGGTCAAATTCATGAAACACGTCTTTTTTTATCGAAAATTCGATATGCTTCACCTTGCCGTCCGGCAGCTTAATGAGCAGCTCGTCGCTGAACGAGCCGAACTTTTGCAGCATCGACTGCTGAAACAGCAAAATATCCGGCGGCACGAGTTCGAGGAACGAAGAGAACGAACGGCCGATCAAGTCAAACTTATCCATCTCAAACAGCTTGCACGCCGCTTCATTCACATCGACAAACTCACCGTTTTTATTCAAAATGACAATCGCGTCGAGCGATCGCTCAAAAATGAGGGAATAACTGTTGAGCCGCTCCTTTAGGCGTTGATTTTCTTCTTCAAGCAGCCGCACATCCGGCGTCGCATTTTGTTCTTCCCGAGGAGAAAGGCTTTGGGCCATATCCATCTCTCCTTGTCTATTCAAACCGTTCAACGAAATATATATTCGATGTGGAAAAATTTACTCCTCCCTTCGCTCATGAAGATTTTGCGAATTCTTTTCTCCACCGTTCGACAAGTTTTTCTTCTTTTTCGTTTGGTTAAACTGCGTTATAATGAGAGGTTAGTACGCTAATCAAAGGGGTTTTGCTTCTATGAATATTGTCTGCACGACATTGAACGCCAAATACATTCATATGAACCTCGCCATCCGCTATTTAAAAGCATACGCAATGCCGGAGTTTGACGTCAAGCTCGTTGAGTATACGATCAAAGACCCGGCGCTGAACATCGTCGCCGATTTGTACCAGCGCCGGCCGGATATCATCGGCTTCAGCTGCTACATTTGGAACATTGAAGAGACGATCAAAGTCGCCAAAATGTTAAAAAAAGCAGCGCCGCACATTCTCATCGTCGCCGGCGGCCCGGAAGTGTCGTACGATGTGCGCGAATGGATGGAGCGGGTGCCGGAGTTTGACTTTATCGTCGTCGGCGAAGGAGAGGAAACGTTTAAACAGCTGCTTTTCGCTTTAGACGGCCATGGAGACGTCCGTGATGTCGCCGGTCTCGCATTTCGCGACGGGGGCCGCATTGTCATCAATCCGCAGCGAAACAAAGTCCGCCTTGCCGACATGCCGTCGCCGTTTCGCTTTCCGGAAGACATCCCACATCTTCCGAACCGGATCATCTACGTGGAGACAAGCCGCGGCTGCCCGTTCAGCTGCCAATTTTGCCTGTCCTCGATTGAAGTCGGCGTCCGCTACTTTGACCGCGAAAAAATTAAAGACGACTTGCGCTACTTGATGCGGCACGGAGCGCGGACGATCAAGTTCGTCGACCGGACGTTCAACATCAGCCGCAGCTATGCCATGGACATGTTCCGCTTTTTGATTGACGAACATGTACCAGGAACGGTCTTTCAGTTTGAAATTACCGCCGACATCATGCGCCCCGAGGTGATCGAGTTTTTAAACCGTGAAGCGCCGCCCGGCCTGTTCCGTTTTGAAATCGGCGTCCAGTCGACGAACGACGAAGTAAACCGGCTCATTATGCGCAAACAAAACTTCGCCAAACTTTCGCGAACGGTGACGATGATTAAAGAAGGCGGGAAAATCGCCCAGCATTTGGATTTGATCGCCGGGCTGCCGGAAGAAGATTACGACTCGTTCCGAAAGACGTTTAACGACGTGTTCGCCCTCCGTCCGGAAGAACTGCAGCTTGGCTTTTTGAAACTGCTGCGCGGCACTGGGTTGCGCCTGCGCGCCGAGGAGTACGGCTATGTGTATATGGACCATGCGCCATACGAAGTGCTCGCCAACAACGTCTTGTCGTTTGATGACGTCATCCGCATCAAGCAAGTGGAAGACGTGCTTGAAAAATATTGGAACGCCCATCGAATGGACGAAACGATCGAGTACTTGGTGACCGATGTGTTCCCGTCGCCGTTTGACTTTTTCCAGCAGTTTGGCGCGTATTGGGATGAGCACGGCTGGGCGCGCATCGGCCACCAGTTGGAAGACTTGTTCCGCCGCCTGCATGAGTTTTTGCGTACGTGTATGCCAGATGCCCTGCCTGTCGCCGAGTCGCTTATGAAATACGACTATTTGCGCAACCAAAAATACAAACCACGCAAGCCGTGGTGGAATGAAAAAACGGAGAAAACGACGCGCACGACCGTTTACCGCGCGCTGCTTGAGCGCCCCGAGGTGCTTGGGGAGGACTTTGCCGCCCTCGGGCTCGGGGAAAAGGAATTGTTTAAACATACGGTCGTGGAAATCGTGCCGGTTGATGTCGGCCGCTATATCGCCGCGAAGCAGCTCTCGTTTGCGCCAACCGTCATCGTCGCCTATTTTGATCCGTCCGGCACCGGCGCAACGCTGTTTTCCGCGCCGCTGTCCGCCTTGTCCGCTTCGGCATCCGCCTAACGGCCAAACGCCGGAGGCACGGCTTTTTTGTGCACCACGTGAAAAAGCAGGGAGCGTTATCCCTGCTTTTTTCGTTTCTTTTCATTTTCTTTCGCCCGTTTTTGTTCCTCCATGATCCAAAGCGGCTCGTGGGCAGCGAAATCGCCCCATTCAAACGCCGTTTCTTCATTCGTTCGAGCGGGCCGCTTCTTATGCTCTTTACCCATCCCCGCCTCCTTGCCGCCCTTTTTTCGAATTGCGGTTCGCGCCGCGGATCATGTCCTCCTCGCCGGCATATTGTGCCGCAAATTCGGTATCCGGCAGGCTTTCGGTCGGCGTTTTATTGTTGTTTTTCGCTGCGTCAAATTTCACTTTCCGTTTCATCATCGTTTCGTCTCCCCTTCATCTGTCGTTTTCCGTTGATAAGCGACAAGCACAATTTCTTCCCCCGTCTCCTCGCGCAGCCGCTGTTCCAGCTGCTGCAGCTGGCGGAGCGTCCCGTCATGGAGACGGGCGACCGGGAACGCTACATTGTTCACCCGCATCCTCCTTCCCGCATTTTTTCTTATCGTGTCTCGGCCGCACTGCCTTTATGCATCGCTAGAACGTTACGGCTTGAGCACGACTTTAATACAGCCGTCTTTCTTTTCGTCGAAAATTTCGTATGCGTATTGCGCCTCATCAAGCGGCAGGCGATGGGTAATGATATCGGTCGGATCGAACTTCCCTTCCACGATCCACTCGTATAACGTCGGAATGTAATGAATGACCGGCGCCTGCCCCATTTTCAGCGTAATGTTGCGTGAGAACAAATCGCCGAGCGGAAACTGGTTGTAGCGGGCGCCATATACCCCGACGAGCTGGATCGTTCCGCCTTTGCGCACCGCCTGCGAAGCGATGACGATCGCCCCCATCGCCCCGCCTTGCAGCTTCAGCGCTGAGCCAATAAGCTCAAGCGGCGTCATCTTTCCGTCGAGCCCGACACAATCGATGACGACATCGGCCCCGCCTCCGGTCATTTCTTTAATATATTCTCCGACATTCTCGTATTCAGTGAAATTTAACGTTTCGACTTTGTTCGTCTTTTTCGCATGTTCGATCCGATAATCGATGTAATCAACGGCGATGACGCGTTTCGCCCCTTTCATCCAGGCAAACTTTTGCGTCAGCAGCCCAACTGGGCCGCAGCCGAGCACGACAACAGTGTCGCCATCTTTTACCCCCGCCTCATCAACGCCCCAAAACGCGGTCGGGATGATGTCCGACAAAAACAGCAATTTTTCATCTTCCAACTCACAGTTTTCCGGGACGACAAACGGAGTGAAGTTGGCAAACGGAACGCGCAAATATTCAGCCTGCCCGCCCGGGTAGCCGCCAAACGTCTCGGAATAGCCGAAATACCCCCCCGATTCGCCGTTTGGGTTCGACGCATCGCATTGGCTTTCGAGCCCGTGCTGGCAATACCAGCATTGCCCGCAGGCGATCGTAAACGGCACGATGACCCGGTCGCCTTTTTTCACTTTCGTCACCGCCGGGCCGACTTCCTCGACAATGCCCATCGGTTCATGGCCGATAATGAAATCTTCCGGCATGTTCGGAATCATCCCATGCACTAAATGGAGATCGGAGCCGCAAATCGCGGTGCTGGTAATTTTGACAATAATGTCATCGTCTTTTAAAATTTTCGGATCAGGCATTTGTTTGACAGCTACATCTTTGATGCCTTGATATGTCACCGCTTTCATTTTCTTTCCCTCCGTCCATTTCTGGATGTATGAGCCAAAAGGCAAGCCCTCCGCCGACGAGCGCCAGCGCACTAAGCAAGAAAAGGAGCGGGGCGACACCGCTGCTCATGAGCCACGCCGCCAACGGCGGACCGACGGCCACCCCCACCCCACCCGCCTTCCCTCCTGACTCGGCAGCCGCATCGTCCATTCCATGGCTCCGATTCCTTTCCTCGCAGAGTGGGTATTTCACCTATATGATGCTCGTTTTTTCAACGCCTATGCCGCATGAAAAAAGGCTGTTCGCCAAGGTCGGAAAGACCTTGGCAAACAGCCTTATCACAGCCCTTCTTCCGTTCTCAACGCGCAGACAGAAACAAATCACCTTTATTTCCCGCCCGTAAACGAAATTCCTTTAATGAAATAGCGATTGAAAAACGTATAAATGACCAACACCGGCAAGGTAAACACCATTGAAGCGGCCATGATGTAGTTCCAATAGCTGATATATTGTCCTTTGAAGCTGTTCAGGCCCAGCGGCAAGGTAAACAATTGCGGATCTGACAAAATAATGAGTGGGCGCATGAAATCGTTCCACGAACCCATGAAGACGAAAATGGCCTGAGCCGCCAGCGCCGGGCGGGCGAGCGGCAGGACGATCCGGGATCGAAAACGTTTGCAATCTTTTTCCGTGAAAATCCCCACCACTTGGTGAGTGCGGTATACGCTCCTGATCCGTGAGGGTATACTGAAAATGGCCAAAAAAGGCAATAGGAAAGCAGAGGTGCCCGATTTTAGGCATCTCGTATAACCTGTCTGCCTTTTGGCTAGACTAAATAAGTTGTGGTTGGCGGAACGGCTCTTTGCGGGAGATCATGCAAAAGATGATCACCAACATCCGCCGAGCAATGGCGATGAGGGCTTTTTTCTTCCCGCACCGGGCCGCCAACGACCAAAACTTTCGGGACAAGGGATGCGTCTTGGATCGAGCTGCTGACCATGCCGCCTCGCATAACGCCGATCGGAGATGGGGATTGCCTTTTGTCGTGCGCGTGCTCTTTCGCTTTCCGGCGCTTTCATGGTTGCCGGGGGACAATCCAGTCCATGAAGCCGCCCGTTCCGGCGTTTCAAAGACGCTCATGTCGGTTCCCATCTCGGCGATGATGACGGCGGCGGTTTGTTTTTTCACTCCGGGCATGGTCATCAGCAGGTTCACTTCCTCGCGATACGGCTCGAGCAGGCGGTCGATGTGCTGGTCGACTTCTTCGATTAACTGCTCCAATTCCTCAACGTGTTTCCACAAGAGGCGAAGGAGACGGAGCTCGTGTTCGGTCAAGGTGCCGAGCAGCGAATCGTACACCGCTTGCTTTTTCTTTTTGAGCCTTCCGCGCAGGCATTGATCCAACTCGTCCTTGTCCACGTATCCCTTCTCAAGCAGCCGGGCGAGGATGTCTTTTCCGGAAACGCCGAAGAGATCGGAGAGGACCGAGCCGAGTTTGACATTGGAAGACTCGAGCATTTTTTGAATCCGGTTTTTCTCCGAAGTCAGCTGTCCGACCCACTTTTTGCGGAGGCGGGTAAAATCCCGCAATTCGCGAATATCCGCTGGGGGGACGAAACTTTTTTCAACGAGTCCATGGCGGAGCAGCTTGGCGATCCACTCGGCGTCAGAGACATCGGTTTTTCTTCCCGGGACATTTTTGATCCGCTGCGGATTGGCCAGTGTCAAGTCGACATAGCCCTCGAGGAAGGCGAAGACCGGTTTCCAATACACGCCGGTGGATTCCATGGCGACATGGGTAACGCCATGTTCTTCGAGCCACTCAAGCAGGTCGCCAAGTCCCTTCGAGAACGTGGAGAAGGTTTGAATGTCCTTTTGAATGTGTCCATCTTCTTCCCATAGCGCGCAGGCGACGATGGTTTCGGCATGAACATCCAATCCTGCGCAGCGAGGATAGATGACATCCATGATGAAAATCCTCCTTTTCGATGATCGAGTGCGCAAACAGCGAATCCACGGGAGAAATGCGGCAGTTTTCCGTTCGTCGTCACCTTTCCTCCGCATCGGGAAAGGGCGGACAATGGGTGGTGCACCCAGTGGATTCGAACGCTTTTCTGTACAGGGTCCAAGCCACCATTAAGTATAACGTCCTATTGAGCTGTTTGCGCCTACTCTTCATTATGGGAAGAAAAGGGGGATTTTCATGCCCGGGTGGAGGGCAAACCATTGCCCATGGATCTTTTCTGTGAAAATAATGAATCCATGAGCGGTTATTTTCATGCTTGGGTGGCGAGTAAAAGCTTACTCATGGATGTTTTCTGTGAAAATCCATAAAACCCGGTCAACTCTGTATATCCTGTGATCAGTTTGGATACACTACAAATGGCCAAAAAAGACAACAGGAAAGCAGAGGTGCCTTATTTTTAGGCATCTCGTATATTCTGTATTCATTTTGGCTATACTAACTTACTTGTGGTCCCCAAAACGGTTCTTTTCGGGAAAGCATGCAGTAAATGATGACAAGCATTCGGTGCGCGATCGCAACGAGTGCTTTTTTCTTTCCCCGGCGAGCCGCCAATGACCAAAATTTCGCCGCCAACGGTTGATTCCTGCATCGGGATAACGCCCATGCCGCCTCGCATAACGCGGATTTAATATGAGGATTCCCCTTTACCGTTCGTGTACTTTTGCGTTTTCCAGCGCTTTCGTGATTTCCCGGGGCCACCCCAGCCCAAGAAGCGAGGCGCTGCGGTGTCGGGAACTGTCCCATATCCACTCCGATTTCGGCGATGATGACGGCGGCGGTTTCCTTTTTCACTCCAGGAATCGTCATCAGAAGATCCACTTCCTGTTGATACGGTTGTAAGAGATGGTCGATGCGTTGGTCCATCTCCTGAATCAAGCTTTCCAAATACTCGATGTGCTTCCACGATTGGCGAATCATGAACAACTCATGTTCGGTTAATGTCCCAAAGAGCGATTCCTGAATTTGTTGCTTTTTCCCTTTCATTCTTCCGTGAAGGCAAGCGTCGATATCGGCTTCTTCGATGTACCCCTGTTCCATTAAACGGGTCAAGAGTTTTCGGCCCGATACTCCGAAGATGTCGGAAATCACCGTACCCAGCTTGATATTGGAACACTCCAATACTTTATGAATTCGGTTTTTTTCCGCAATCAATTGACCCACCCACTTTTTGCGTAAACGGGTCAAGTCCCGCAATTCTCGATTCTGTTCGTAGTCACCTTTTCCAAATGAAAAGGGCTTACAATGGGTGGAACACCAAATGGACTCAAACAGTTTTTTGTACAGGGTCGAACCACCATTAAAAAGCACGTCTTTCCAAACTGTTTGCGTTCATCCTCCATTATGGAAGGAGAGATGGATTTTCATGCCTGGGTGGGGAGTAAAATTTACTCATGGATGTTTTTTGTGATAAACTCTCCCTTTAATTCCCACCTATACCCCACCAACAGTTTGCTTATACTAATGATGCCACATCGAAACATGACGAAGGAGGCAAAAAGAATGGCACGTGGAAGCAACAAACTGCTTGTTCCAGGCATTGAACAAGCATTGGAACAAATTAAATACGAAATCGCCCAAGAGTTTGGCGTGCAGCTCGGGGCTGGCACTGTTTCGCGCGCCAACGGCTCCGTCGGCGGGGAAATTACGAAACGGCTCGTCGCCCAAGCGCAAAGCGAGCTGGCAGGACGGAGAACAGAATAAAGCCGAGCGTGATCACTCGGCTTTTTTCGTTTTGGAATCGATGATTGTCGGCTGGCGGTGGACATTCGCCGGATCGCGGCGATCTTTCTTGTTGCTGCGGTCGTGCCGGCCATCCGCCGCCTTTTTCTCTACATAATGACCGCCCGGCCGCGACGGACGGGCGTTCCCATGGTTTTTCCCTTTCGGAGAAATCTCTTTGTCCGACGGGGAACTTTCTTTATTTGAATCGGTGTTTTTTCGCTCGTGCAACGGCTGTTTTTCTTTTTTCTGCTGCTTTGGTTTCTGTTCGCCATGCTTTTGTTTCATTTGCGCCGGCTGCTCTAGTTTTTGCCCTTTTACTGGTGATGGTTTCTTTTCCTTCTTTCCGCTTTGTCCTTTCTCTTTGTCCGGCTTGGTGGATGTGGACGAGGCCGGTTTTGCTTTTTTCTCGATCTGCAACAGTTTTCCGGTCGTCATTCCTTGCTCAGCTGCCCGGCTGCGCACTTCCATTGTGCTGTTTGCCGTTTTGATAACGATCCGGTCGTCCGCCACCGACCGCTCGATTTCAGCAAGCTCAGCGGACAGCTTCCGCGCCGAGGAGGCGTTACGCTCTTTTTCCACCGTTGTAATGAGCACTTCGCCGCCTTCCTTTAAATAGCCCTTTTTTTCGCTTAATACAATAATTTGTTCCGCCACCGCAGAAAACGGTTTATTTTTCCATGCAGGGAGCGCAGCGAGCACGTTTTTTCCTTCTTCATTATACGCCTTTAACGTCAATACGTGCAGATCATCGTCGACCCCCGCTTCAATGCTCGGATTAATGTCGATCGACATATATGCGTACACCGCGCCGGAAGGCCACTGAATCCAAGTGGTGACAAGCAGCACGGCCGCTGCCAAAGCGCTCACCAATGCATATCGAAACGAACGACGGTGAAATGGAAAGGTTTTTTTTACTGCACCTGCTTCAATCTCTTCTCCAACTTCATACTCCCCTTCCTTTTTCACCCGGAGAAATTCCCCCTCGGTCGTCAATACGGTGACGAACTCTTCGTCCAATTCCAGCACAATCCCCTTTTTCACGATGGAAGCACCCCTTTTATATAGTCCTTTAAGTAAATATAATCACCCGCTAAAATGACCGCGACCGCAATAATGTATTTTCTGTTTCTCTCGATCGTTTTGCGGCTGACGGACGCCATCGTTTCCAGCTGCTTGATCGGCAGCTGCTTTTTTTGAAAAAGAAACCCGAGCAACTCTTCTTTCTCTACAAGCAACTGGGCAACGTCAATGGCGTTTAGACGCGCGTCTTTATGTTTTGGCGACTGTTCGACTAGATCGTGAAAATGAATGCCAAATTGCTTAAGCACTTGCTGGTAATGGATGATTTCCTCACGGCGCTGCTCCTGCTCGATTTGTTTGTAAAATTCATCGACTGACCGCTTCGCATCGAGATATGTTTGCGCCGTCCGTTCGCCGTCTTCCCCCTCCTCGGCATACCATACCGCTTCCCGCACCCTAGCCTCTTTTCGAATATAATCGATAAGGCGCCGTTTAATAAGCAGCTCGGCAAACGAAAGAAATGAGCCGCCCTTATGCGGCGCATACTTTTCAATCGCTTCATTGAAGGCGATCAGCCCGATGCTCGCCTCATCATCCTCTTCGCGAATGAACCGCTTGCACACGCTCGACGCCGTTTTGGCGATAAACGGTTTGTATTGCTCGATCAGCTCATTGCGCAGCGCTTCATTTCCTTGCTGGATTTCCGCAACCGTCCGTTCAAGCGTTCTCTCTCTTTTTTTTAATAACATGCTAAACATCGATTTCACCCCGCTTATACAAGACGGACTGACGCGCTCCTTCTTTACATTATTCGTACATCTTAATCCAACTTTGACCGTCAGGCAAGCAGAAAAACATTCCAAAGCCAGCCGACGTTTTGCAGGAACTTCTGTTCGCCAGCTAGGAGAGAAAAGCAAAGAATGACCGCTGTTTAGATTCTTCCCGACACAAACTGCTGCTTCCGCCACATCCAGAAGATTGGCTTTTGGCCAAAAAAAAGAGGCTGTTTCCCAAACGATCGGTCGTTTGGGACAGCCTTTTTTTCATATGGACGCCTAACCAACTTTTTCTTCGCTTGCGGCCGTTTCGTTGAGCTTGCTATGCCTCCGTCCGTAGACGAAATAAATGGCCAAGCCGATCAGCAGCCACGAGATAAAACCGATCCATGTCGTCATCGGGAGCTGAAGAACTAAGTAGCCGCAGAACAAGACGGCTAAAATCGGGATGACCGGAACGAACGGGACGCGGAACGCCCGCTTTAAGTTCGGCTGCGTTTTGCGCAGCACAAGAACGCCAATTGAAACGGTAATAAAGGCAAAGAGCGTCCCAATGTTCGTCAGTTCCGCCAGTTTGTTCAGCGGGATGACACCGGCAAATACCGAAACAGCGGCACCGGTCAGCCATGTGTTGACGTACGGCACTTGGCGGGTCGGACTAATGCGCGCAAACACTTTCGGCAACAGGCCGTCGCGGCTGATGGCGTAAAAGAGACGCGTTTGCCCATAAAGCATAACAAGCAATACCGTCGTAATACCTGCGATCGCCCCGAGCGAAATAAAACCGGCGACCCAGTCTTGATTGATATAGTTTAACGCAAACGCCACTGGGTTTTTCACGTTGAGCTGCTCGTACGGAACGATGCCTGTCAATACGAGCGAAACCGCAATATACAACAATGTGCAGACAAGCAACGACACGATGATGCCAATTGGCATATTGCGTTGCGGGTTGCGCACTTCTTCCGCCGCGGTCGACACCGCATCAAACCCGATGTAAGCGAAAAACACTGTTGCAGCGCCGGTCGCAACACCTGCAAATCCATATGGCATAAACGGCGTCCAGTTTTCCGGCTTGACATACCAAACGCCAACCGCCAAGAAAAGCAAGATGACAGCCACTTTAATAAAAACCACGACCGTATTGAAACGGGCCGATTTTTTCGCACCCATGTTCAGTAAAAACGTAATGAACAAAATAATGAGAATAGCCGGCAAATCGATGATTGTGCCTTTCTCCGGGTTATATGCGCTCGTGAGCGCCTTCGGCAGCTCAATGCCAAACCCAGCGAGCAGGCCTTGGAAATAGCCGGACCAGCCGGCGGCGACCGCTGATGAAGCGACCCCATATTCCAAAATCAAGTCCCAACCTAAAATCCAAGCGAACAGTTCACCAAATGTGGCATAGCTATATGTGTACGCGCTTCCCGACACCGGTACGGTCGAAGCAAACTCAGCGTAACAAAGCGCCGCAAACACGCAAGCCAAGGCAGATAAAATAAACGAGAGAACGAGCGCCGGACCGGCATGCTCTGCCGCAGCCACACCGGTCAGGACGAAAATGCCCGTCCCGATAATGGCACCGATGCCGAGCATCGTTAAGTCGAATGCCCCTAACTCTTTCCGCAGCGAGGCTCCTTTCGCCCCCGACTCCTTAAGCAACGATTGAATCGGTTTTTTACGAAACAAATTCATAGATGTCTCCCCTTGTCGTTTTTTGTAGAAAATTGTTGAATTTTGTTGTCGAATACAGTTGACATTCTACATGATCCTCGTTTTTTTGTAAAGTGCGAAAATAAGAAAAACAGCAAAAAATTTTCTCCGTTTTATGCGGCAAAGCAAAAAATAGTTTTTAAAAATAACAAAAAACATCAATTTACAAATTTTTCAGATAAATATATAATGAATGTGTGACAAATTTGTGTCAGAAAGGGGGAGTCACATCCACCGTTTGCGGCAGAACAGTTCATTGTCCTTTTTGAAAACGCTTTAATACAGACAAGGAGGGATTACAATGGCAGTGAAAAAACAATCAAGGGCCGACCAAGGCGGCATCAACTATGATGCCATCGCTCAATCCGCTTCATTCCGCGGGCTCATTCAGGCGAAGAAGCGCTTCATCATCCCAGCCACCGTCTTTTTCTTCGTCTTTTACTTCGCCCTTCCGGTGTTGACGTCGTATTCGAAAGCGCTCAACGCACTAGCAATCGGACCGGTCAGCTGGGCGTGGCTGTTTGCCTTTGCGCAGTTTATTATGACATGGGCCTTATGCATCCTTTATTCGAAACGCGCAGCACAATTTGATGCCATCGTCGAGCAAGTGAAGCAAGAAGCAGCGGAAGGAGGAAACACGTAATGCACGGGCTCGCCTTTTTCCTCTTCCTCATCATCGTCGCCTTGACGCTTGTCATTACGTACTACGCCTCGAAACGGACGAAAACGACAAGCGAATTTTACACCGCGGACAGCAGCTTAACCGGCTGGCAAAACGGGCTTGCCATCGCCGGCGACTATATGTCGGCCGCCTCGTTTCTCGGTATTGCCGGCATGATCGCGCTGGCGGGATTTGACGGCTTCTTCTACAGCATCGGCTTCCTTGTCGCTTATCTTGTCGTCTTGTACATCGTCGCCGAACCGCTTCGCAACCTCGGCAAATACACGATGGCCGATATGATCGCCGCCCGTTTTGACGATAAGAAAGTGCGCGGCGTCGCGGCGTTAAATACGATCGCCATCTCGATTTTCTATATGATCGCCCAGCTTGTCGGCGCCGGCGGCCTCATCAAGCTTCTGTTGGGTCTAGACTACGTTTATTCCGTCTTGACCGTCGGCATTTTGATGACGGTGTACGTCGTCTTCGGGGGCATGACAGCAACGAGTTGGGTGCAAATCGTCAAAGCCGTCTTGCTGATGGTCGGTACGTTTATCATTTCCATCATCGTCTTTGCCAAATTCGATTTCAGCATCGCCAAAATGTTCCACGAAATGAAAACAGCGACGCCGCTTGGCGAGGCGTTTTTAAACCCGGGCAACAAGTTTAAGGATCCACTCGATACGATTTCACTCAACTTGGCGCTCGTGTTGGGGACGGCCGGGCTGCCGCACATTTTGATCCGCTTCTTTACGGTCAAAGACGCCCCGACTGCGCGCAAATCGGTCGTGTATGCGACATGGATCATTGGGCTTTTCTACGTCATGACGATCTTTTTAGGCTTTGGCGCCGCCGCGTTTGTCGGCTATGACAAAATCGTCGCCGCCAACCCGGCCGGCAATATGGCCGCCCCGCTGTTGGCGGAAGCGCTTGGCGGAGATTTCTTGTTCGCTTTCGTCTCTGCCGTCGCCTTTGCGACGATTTTGGCCGTTGTCGCCGGACTTGTGTTGTCAGCCGCCTCGGCGTTTGCCCATGACTTTTACAGCCATATTTTGCGGCGCGGCCAGGCGACGGAAAAAGAACAAATGCTCGCCGCCCGCTGGGCATCCGTCGGCGTCTCGGTGTTGTCGATTTTGTTAGCGCTGTTTGCACAAAAAATGAACGTCGCGTTCCTCGTATCGCTCGCATTTGCGGTCGCCGCCAGCGCCAACTTGCCGACGATCGTATTCACCATTTTCTGGCGCCGCTTTAACACGACTGGAGCGATTACGGGGATGCTTGTCGGCCTGATCAGCGCCTTGGTGCTCGTCTTCTTCAGCCCGAACGTCTGGTCGCCGCAGCCGGGCGCCGCCATTTTCGTCGGCGAACCGCTCTTTAAGCTCGCCAATCCAGGCATTATTTCCATTCCGCTCGGTTTTATCGGCGCCATCGTCGGCACGCTCGTCTCATCGAAAAAAGCGGATGAAAAGAAATATACGGAAATTGTCGTCAAGGCGAATACTGGGATCGGACGCGTGTAACACAGCAAAGAAGGGGCTGGCCCAAAACGTGCTTGCGTTTGGGCCAGCCCCAATTAGCATTATAACAGTTTGTATAGGTAATATTCATTTACAAATTCCCCATTCACTCTTAACGATTGAACCCTCTCGCCTTCTAATACGAATCCCATCTTCCTATATAAGTTGAACGCCTTATCGTTCCCTTTCATGACCGTAAGTCCTAATCTCAAAATTCCAACTTTCTTTGCCCACTCAAACGCTTTGTTGAATAGTTTAGTGGCAATGCCCTGTCCTTGATAGTCTTCAAGAACTCCCAAAACAACATTGGCAGAATGTCGATTTCGTTTTACATCGCCTCCTATGACAGCAAGGAACCCGACAAGCTTGTTTTCCGTTTCAGCAACAAAGATCATTTTATTCGGCTCAGACAACATTCTTTCAATCGATTTGCTTTGTTGTTCAACCGTTGTTTGCCGTTCGCCAGGCTCAAATAACATAAAACCAGATTCATCAATTTTTTTGCACAACTCCAAGAAATGTTCCGCATCGCGAACTTCAATCGGTCTGATCATCATTTTTTCTTTCTCCCTTTTATCATCCTTTATGCCGTCGCCGTACGATGAAACACCTTCGCAAACTGCGTATACCGCTCCACTTGGCGGCGGTCGACGTCATAGCCGATGCCCGGGGCGTTCGGCACGCGGATCAAGCCGCCTTGCACCTCGACTTCCGGTGTGATAATATCCCGCTCCCAATAATGGGACGACGCGGCGGTGTCGCCGGGAAGCGCGAAGTTTTCCAACGTCGTGATCGCGATATTGTGGGCGCGCCCGACCCCTGCTTCCAGCATCCCCCCGCACCAGACCGAAACGCCGCGCTCAGCGCAAAGATCGTGGATGCGCTTCGCCTCCCAAAGCCCGCCGACGCGCCCGATTTTGATGTTGATGATGCGGCAGCTGCCAAGGTCAAGCGCCTTGCGCGCATCGTCATAGGAACGAATGCTTTCATCAAGGCAAATCGGCGTCTGAAGAAGCGGCTGCAGCCGGGCGTGATCGACAAGATCGTCAGCGGCGAGCGGCTGTTCGATCATCATCAGCCCAAATTCATCGAGCGCCTGAAGCCGCTTGGCGTCAGCGAACGTATACGCCGAATTGGCATCCGCCATGAGCGGCACGTCGGGAAACGCGCGCCGCACGTCGCGAATGACATCAACATCCCATCCCGGTTTGATCTTCACTTTGATCCGCCGGTACCCTTGCGCCACATACCGTTCCATCACCTGAAGCAGATCGGCAACCGTCGGCTGGATGCCGATGCTGACGCCGACTTCAATTTCCTTTTTCGTTCCCCCGAGAGCTTGACAAAGCGGGACGCCGAGCCGCTTGGCGTACAAATCCCATACCGCCCCCTCAAGCGCCGCTTTCGCCATGTTGTTTTGGCGGATGGCGGCAAATCGCTCTGGCAATTCCGCTGGATGCCTAAGCGGCTTCGAAAACAAGAGCGGCACGAGAAACTCTTCAAGCATATGCCAGTTCGTTTTCACCGTTTCCTCGCTGTACCACGGGGCGGAAAATGCGACCGATTCACCCCAGCCGGAAACGCCGTCGCGATCGACAACTTCCACTAAAATCAACTCTTTCCTTTGAAACGTGCCGAAGCTCGTCGTAAACGGCGCCTTCAACTCCATTTGCAAATGGCGCAATATGACGTACTCGATGTTGATCGTCATTCTTCTTCCCCTTTCTGCTGCCATCGTTCACTCCGCCGCTTCCATATGTAATAAAGCACTCCTTCCTCCAGGCAGCGCCAAGCGCCGGCGGCAATCCATCCTTCCGCAAGCAGCCGCTGAAACAAGGCGCGCGTCGCCAGCCGCCACTCAAGCGCCAGCGCGAAATCCTGCTCTTTCAGCTGCGGAAAGTCAAGCGGGATGGCTGTCAACAGCAACGGCGCCGCTGTTCCATCGATGTCTCTCGGCACCGGCTGCAACAGACCGTCAGCCCTTTGCCCTGCCTCGAGCACCGTCAACCTTCTGGCCTTGAGAAGATCTGCTTCAACCAAATTCCGTTCCCCAGTCACTCGCTCATCAAGCCGCCATTCGACGATGAAGCGGTCAGACGGCAGTTGACCGTTCAACGCGTCATTCATTTCGCCGTAGCAGTTTTCCACATACTCGACGCCAACAGCCCCAAGCTTCGCCAAGTTCAAATAGCCGTTGCGGCTTTGCAGCGGATCATACGTCCAGCGGATGACTCGGTAGCCGCGCCGCCGCGCTTCTTCCGCCTGCTTCCTTTTCAGACGGTAGCCGATTCCTCGGTCGCGAAAGGAAGCATCAATCCCCATCATATGGGAACAAAGATACACTTCCCCGTTTCGAAACCCAGGGAAGCTATACACAAAGCCGACGAGTTTCCCGTCCATATACGCGCCGATCACAATGCCGCCGTTTTTCGCCGCCGTCAACGTTTGATGGAGCGGAACCGGCGCTGTTTTCCAAATCTCCTCCTCAAGCTTGGCCATCTCTTTCAACTGTTCGATCGTCTCAAGGATTTGCAGCGACAGAGGCACGCTCGTTCTCCCCCTGCAGCGCAAACGTCGCAAACGTATTGATGACCGTTCGCGCCAAAATTTCCACGCCGGAAAGCAAATCATCGCGCCGGAACGTCATGTTCGGGTGATGGAGCCCCGGACGCAAGTCACAGCCTAACCCGAGCATCGTTGTCTTCAGCTCCGGTTTTTGAAAGGAATAAAAATGGAAATCCTCTCCTCCCGATGTCACAACCGGCGGAACGCATTTTTCCGTCCCCAAGGCCGCGATAATCGCCTCCTCCATCAGCCGCACCGCATCTGGATCAGGATGAGCGGCCACGATGCGCGTCCGTTCCACCAGTTCAATCTCCGCCCCATAAATGGCAGCGACCCCGTTGATCACATGACGCAACCCTTCAACGAGCCGCTCCATCGCCTCGTTCGTTTGCGCCCGCAAATCAAGGGCGAATTCCGCGTAGTCCGGGATCGTGTTCGCATCTTTTTCACCGGCGTGAAACTTCGTCATTTTGATCGACGCCGGCACTTGCGGATCAATATGAATTTTGCCGAGCTCTTGCACAATGGCGCTGCCGACTTCAATGACATTGACGCCTAAATGCGGCCGCGCCGCGTGCGCCGCCACACCGCGGATCCGCCCTTCGATGCATTGCGCCGCCCCATGGATGATCGCCGGCGCCGCATATCCGCCTTTCACTTCTTGAATCGGCCGCAGGTGAACGCCGTATAAAAACGACACGCCGTCGACCGCTCCTTTTTCGATCAGCTTTAACGCCCCTGTTCCTTTCTCCTCGGCCGGCTGGAACAAAAACCGGAGCGTCCCCGGCGGCTCATAGCCGATGCGGCGAAGCAGCTTCGCCACCCCGAGCACGATCGTCATATGGGCATCATGCCCGCACGCATGGTTCGGCTGCCAAACGCCGTTCACTTCTTGCCAAAGCGCATCCATATCGCTGCGCACCCCAACCGTAAACGGCCCGGCGCCGATTTCCGCCACCACACCCGGGCAATCGGCAAACGTCCGCACCCGATATCCTTCGCGCTCCAACTCTCGGCGGAGAAATTCAGTCGTTTGCCACTCTTCCCAGCTGATTTCTGGATGGCGGTGAAGGTGATCGAAAACCTCCCATAGCTCCGCTTTCATCTGCTCGATAATGTCTTTCATTCCGCTCTCCCCACTGTTTCAAAATCGATAGAAAAAACATCGTTATATTCATTATAATATTCAGACAAACAAATACAACGATAGGCAAATGATTGGAAAAAACAGACACGTGCCATTACGGGCGGCGCTTTACCAGCTGGTTGACGACCTCAGAAAAAATGAGCCCCATCGCAATCGCCCCGGAAATCATGAACGCTTTTGCCGCCAACGGAATCGCTGCATTGTAGTCGTTCATGACGACATGACGCATCGCTTCAAATGCCGTCCCACCTGGAACGAGCGGGAGAATGCCAGGAACAATAAAAATGGTTGCCGGCGCCCGATAGCGCCGAGCAAACGCATTGCTTAAAAAGGCGACGAAAAACGCGGCTATAAACGTCGCAATCACACTGTCTACGCTCGAACGTA
Organism: Geobacillus lituanicus; assembly: GCF_050994965.1. Taxonomy (NCBI): domain Bacteria; kingdom Bacillati; phylum Bacillota; class Bacilli; order Caryophanales; family Anoxybacillaceae; genus Geobacillus; species Geobacillus lituanicus. The sequence goes on along the minus strand of NZ_CP194773.1, from coordinate 1,205,503 downwards.
CAGCAAACGTATAGGCCGCCCATCCGCTCATCCCGACAAATCCGCTATGCGGCAACAGCCGCGGCGGAACATTAAAAATCATGCCAAACAACGTTGACGCCACAAAGCTAAGCAGCAACTGCATAACAATCATGACCTGTGCTCCCTATCATCGAATAGATAAAACAAAGGCGATGCCAGTGCCGATCGCAAACGCCGTCAAAAACGCCTCGGCCCCGCGCGACAATCCGGCGATGAGATGGCCGGCCATTAAGTCACGCACCGCGTTCGTAATGGCCAGCCCCGGCACGAGCGGCAACACCGAGCCGATGATCATGTTCCCGACGTCCCCGCCAAATCCGGCCTGCACCATTAACAATACGAGCCCCCCGGCGACAAAAGAAGCAAAAAATTCCGCGAAAAACCGGATTTTCACAAACCGATGCACCATCTCAAAACACCAAAATGCCACCCCTCCGGAAAAAAGCGATGGGAAAAAGTGAACCATCCCTCCAATCAATGACGCAAAACAAGCACTCGCTAACGCTGCGGCGGCGGTTTGCTGCCAAAGAGGGTAACCCATCGGGGCGCGCCCGATATCCTCGAGCTCCTTTCGCGCCTTTTCAAGCGTCAATTCACCGCGGCTGATGCGCCGGGAAATATCGTTCACGACCGCCACTTTCGCTAAATCAGTCGAACGATCAGAAATGCGGATCAATCTCGTTGAATCTGTCCCTTCAATAGAAAAAATAATGGCCGTTGGTGTGACATAACCATGGGAGCGCGGCATGCCAAACGAAGCAGCGATGCGCGTCATTGTATCTTCCACCCGATACGTCTCTCCGCCGCTTTCAAGCATCAATTTTCCCGCTAATAAACAAACCTCAACAATATCATCCACCCGCTCCGTCATAACCGGTTTGCTCCTTTCGTTTTCGCTCGGCATGGCATTGGCCATCCCGTTTTCCCCTGCCGGGCGCTCATCGCAAAAACAAACTCCCACCAAACAAATTGGCAGGAGCCGCCTCGGATATCGTCTTTGTCAAACTTGTTTCCATTATAGCAAACAAGCGGTTGACTGCCAAACCGTGAAGGAACTCTCACCATTTCCCTTTCTTTCCTATTTTTCTGTTTCTTTCGCCTGATTTTTCGCTCTCACAGTCGAAAAATAGCGCACCGGCGGAAGACGAGACAGCGGTTCAACAAAATGAACAAACGAACACCAGCACAAAAATAGAAACGAACTCGTCCCCCACGCAAGCGATCAAGATAGAAACAAAAGGGAATATGTACCATAAAACTGCTGCCAGCGCCAAAGCAAACGGTCAAAAACACCAAGCGGCGGTTGCTGTGAACAAACAAACAGAGTCTCGTGTCTCGGTTTCCCATTCACAACAACTGAAGCAGGCAGCTGCACCGCAAGTGAAAGCCGACCATCCGGCAGGCCAAGAGAAACAGAACAAGCAAGAAAACAATAGAAAATGAGTTCCGAATGACATACTCCCGCCACCTGCGTATTATGAGTAAGATGAGAAAGGGGCTGACCCAAAAGGCTGCCTGACTTCAAGATAGACACGAAATATAGTGCGGAAGAAGCGGTCAATGCCGTATATAGAGAGACGAAAGGGGGTGTCCTGATCCTTTTGGGACACCCTCTTGGCGTTTGGCCATGTGCAACGCCGCTCCCTTTTCCCTGTTTCTTCAGTTGTCCGTTTTGCTTTCGACCGCTTCTCTCCTTTACGCTCACGTCGAATGATGGCGGTTCTCCCGCTCCGAGATGATTTTCGAAATACGGACAAACCCCAACATACAGAGAATCGTGATCCCCCAACCAATGACTTCGCGAATGACAATCGCACGGTCAAACGCTTCGACGTCGTAGCGAACGATCAAGTACGCCTTAATCGCCGCCAACAGCCCGTCGCGCAAAGCAAAACCAACAGTGATCCATTGAAAAAGTGAAAAGACATCACGTTCCAAAAACCGTCTTTTCATGACCGAGCGCGGAGCCCCCTGCATTTCCACAAAATCAAGAGAAAAATAAAGCAACAACGGGCGCTTGACAACGACCGTCACCAAAAAAAAGACAGACAAAACAATCGAGTACCAGACGTCATTCCATAACATCTGCAACGCAGAGCCAGCGAATATGTTCAACAGCGTACTAACGGCCAGATTAACAATCAAAAACGTGCCGAACCATTGCACTTTGCGAATACGCCAATAGCGATAAACGGTATAAACCGCTCCCGGCACGGTACAAATCAACATCGCCCCGTACTCCCCGACCGGGCTGCGCAATGCATGCCAGAGCACGATCGGAAACACCACATAGAATACGACATCAAACATGACCATCCGCTTCCCCACCACTTGTCTCCTCACTCCCCCTTTCTCTTTTCACATACGCCCTCATCATTCACCAAGTTCCGCGCCAATGACTCGCATCCTTTTAGCCTCAATCCAAGCCGACACCTCTCCCACCCTCGCTTCTTCTCCATCAGCGTGAACGGGGACGGGAGCGGCGGGGCGAATGTGCACGTTCCGCCCGGCAAACACGGAAACTTCTTTCATTCGCACATGCCCGCCCCAAAATACAGTTAAAAACAGCGCAAGAATTTTCCAACGCTGCATCGGCCCGACGACCGTCACATGAAGCAAGCCGTCATCACCCCGGGCGGACGGGGCGATGCGCATACCTCCGCCGTAGTACGGATGATTGGACACAGTCGCCATCCAAGCTTGCTGAAATGAATAGTTTCGCCCGTCAATGCAAATGTCAAGATCGACGGGTCGGTAGCGGAATAGCTCTATCACTAAATAAAGCACGTAAATAAGCGAGCCAATCCCAACACGATTGAACCGCCCTTTCCATGCCGAACGGTTGGCCATGCGGGCGATATGGGCGTCAAAACCGCAGCCGACGCTGTTGGCAAACGCGCCGTCGGGCACGGATAATCCCTTTTCTTACCTATTGGCGGTTTGTTTCATTTTTCCTCTCGGCGAAATAAGAAAAATCCGAACCCGCAAACCGGATTCGGATCAGTCATCATTCCTCACCGATAATTTTCACTTCCAGCTCTAAATCAACTCCGAACTTCTCCTTTACGGTTTTGCGCACCATGTCGATCGTCGCGATGTAATCGGCAGCCGTCGCATTGTTTTTGTTAATGATGAATCCGGCGTGCTTCGTCGACACTTCCGCACCGCCGAATCCTTTTCCCTGAAGGCCGCTGTCTTGGATGAGCTTGCCGGCAAAATAGCCCGGCGGCCGCTTAAACACGCTGCCGACCGACGGATACTCAAGCGGCTGTTTCGATTCGCGTTGAAATGTTAAATCATCCATTTTCGCCTTGATTTGTGCATAGTCGCCCGGCTGCAGGGAAAAGACGACTTCAAGCACAATATCATGCGTCCGACTGATGATGCTTGTTCGATAACCGAGCTCCAGTTCCTCGTTTGTCAATGTTTTCAACTCGCCGGCGAGCGTCGCCACCTTGACATGGTCAAGCACATCTTTCACTTCCCCGCCGTACGCTCCGGCGTTCATCATAATCGCCCCACCGACCGACCCCGGAATGCCGCAGGCAAACTCCAACCCGGTGAGATGTTGTTCGAGCGCGAACCGCGACACCGCTTTAATATCCGCCCCGCTTTGGGCGATCACGTTGTTTCCTTCACGCCAAATGCGGTTGAGATGCTTCAGCTGCATGACAATGCCGCGCAGCCCGCCGTCGCGGATGATGACGTTCGAACCGTTGCCGAGAAGGGTAAACGGCAGGCCGTACTCCTCTTTCAGCCGCAACACCTCAATGACCTGCTCGTACGTTTCCGGCCAGACGAGAAAATCAGCCTTGCCGCCGATCCGCACTAATGTATGGTTTTTCATCGGCTCATCGCGCAGGACGTTTCTTTCCCCACAAATCTCTACGAGTCTTTGATAAATATGTTCCGCACGTTTCATCGTTCTGTCTCACCTTCTTCGCTCATTCCATGCCGCTTGGCGGCATTCATTCCACATCGTTTCCATTATCGCCGGAATCGCGCCGCATATCAAGTGGGCAATGTTCCTTAATTCTGTTTTATTCGGGACTGGGCCAAAAGGTGACGTCGGATGGAAAAGAACAAAAAACCGGACGGGCAACCGTCCGGAAAATGGATTCCTGTTTCTCGCCAAAATGGCAGAAACAAAGCAGCATATCCTCATTCCCATCCCCTATAATTCTATTTCTTGTCCTACTCCGAGCTCCTTCGCTTTTTGATAGACGCCAATCGCCACAGCCAAATCATAGAAAGCCGCTCCGACCGATTTAAATAAGGTGATTTCCTGATCGTGTTGCCGCCCAGCTTTCTCTCCGGTGACGAGTTCCCCGATTTCGGCATCAATTTGAGAAAAAGACCATCTTCCACTTTCAGCCGCCTGAATGAGTTCTCCTGCCTCATGCCTGACGCCCTCAAGTGTATCGACGACAATGCGGTCCGCTTGGACAATAGTCTCCACATCCAACTCGCGCATATGTGGCAAGTACGAGCCAATGGCGCTAATGTGCATGCCTGGCCGCAACATTTGACTGGAAAACACCGGCTGTTCCGAGCGCGTGCTGCATACCACGATGTCGGCCTGGCGAACGGCTTCGTCCGCCTCATCCACCACATATACCTTCCCTGTCCATTCCCGAACCAGTTGATGCAGTCCCGCCGCCAAGTCTTCTGCTTTTTTCCTCGTTCGGTTGTACAGAAATATACGTTCAATCGCTCTCACTGCCAATATGCCAACCACTTGTTCTTTGGCCATCGCCCCTGTTCCGATCACCGCTAGCCGCGACGCCGCCTGTGTCGCCAAATAATCAGCTGCAATGGCGGATAACGCCCCCGTGCGCAGTCTCGTCAAATACGTGGCATTACAAACCATCCGATGTTCCCCCGTTTTCGCATCCGTAAGCACCATGATCCCCTGGGTGGTCGATCTTCCTGCTGCAGGGTTATGGGGGAAAATGCTGACCACCTTCACCACTGCTGCCCCCTCCTCAGCGGATGGCATATACAAAATCGAAGCATCATGATTCGGAAATGGAAGCACCGTGCGATCAGGGGTGATCACTTTCCCTGCTTGTTTTTGTCGCAACATTTCTTTTACATCGGAAATGGCATCCTTCATCGTATACATGCGTTGAATTTCTTGTTCTGACAAAATAAGCATAATCCCCCTCCTTCAATACGCTGAAAAAACGGAACCGCGTTACGCGATTCCGTCTTGCTCATCAAGTTCTTCATGTTTGCGATCGCGCACAGACCAGACCGCAACTAGGGAAATAAGCGAGACAAGCACAATGTATAAAGCCACCGGCACATAAGAGTTCCTATACGCCGCCAGCAGTGCCGTAGCGATGAGCGGCGCCGTTCCTCCCGCTAGTGCGGCGCCAATTTGGTAGCCGAGCGAAATCCCTGTGTATCGAACATTGGACGGGAAAATTTCCGAGAACATCGTGCCGAGCACAGCCGTAATCGGCGCCCAAATAATGCCGAGACCAATGACGGTCGCTATTATCAACAAGGCGACTGATTTTTGTTGCAAGAGCCAAAAATACGGAAACGCATAGATCATCATCCCAACAGTCCCGGCAATGTAAAGCGGCTTGCGGCCGTACCGGTCTGACCACTTGCCCATCAGCGGAATCAGAACCGTCGTCACCGCAGTCGCTATGGTGACAGCGTTTAAGGCAGCTGTTTTTGAAAAGCCTAAGTTCGTTGTCGCATACGACACGATAAACGTCCCGAAAATGTAAAACGGAGCAGTTTCCACAACTTTGCCGCCAATGGCGATCAATACTTCCTTCCATTGAGTCCGCAGCGTCTCCACAATCGGCACTTTCGCCACTTGACCAGTTTCTTTTACTTTCTTAAACGAAGGCGTTTCATCAATGCCATGGCGCACCCATAACCCAAAAACGACAAGCAGCGCGCTTAACAGAAAAGGAATGCGCCATCCCCATGACATAAACGTCTCATCCGGCATAAGCGTCATAAGCGACATAACAAACGTCCCGAGAAGCAGTCCGATCGTCACTCCCATTTGTGGAATGCTGCCGAACAGTCCGCGCTTTTCTTTCGGTGCATATTCCACCGCCAATAGCAGCGCCCCTCCCCATTCACCGCCAAGACCAATCCCTTGAACGAGGCGAAGCAAAATGAGCAGCACCGGCGCCCATATGCCGATCATCTCATACGTTGGCAACAGCCCCATGCCAGCTGTGGCAATCCCCATAAGGCTTAACGTTAAAACGAGCGTTTTCTTTCGCCCGATTTTATCGCCGATATGGCTAAACACAATGCCGCCTAACGGGCGAATGAAAAATGAAAGGGCAAATGATGAGTATGATAAAAGCAAACCAACGGTCGGGTCTTTACTCGGAAAAAACAATTGATTGAACACAAGTGCCGCGACCGTTCCGTACAAAAAATAGTCAAACCACTCAATCGAACTGCCAACAAGGCTGGCGACTAAAACCCGTTTCGATACCCCTTTTTCCATTGTCTCCCTCCCAGGTTGCAATATCTTTCATCACTTTGAATATATCAAAATAATAACTGACGGTAAATACAAAAATATTCGACAAATACATCTACTTCTCTAGCTCCTTTCCTTTCAACGTCTATGGAAAGCGTCCTTCTCATTGCACACCCTTACATAGCTCTTCAAGAACAGGACAATCTTTTTCCCATGACAGCGTGCCCACAGGCAAGTGCTGTCGGCTACACGGCTGCCTATGTGTAATGCGGACGAGAGCAAAGAGGTTTACAATCATATACATATGGAAAAAATGGTAACAACCATTTCATGGGAGGGAGTCCATTGCACGACGCACACGACGCATTAGCAGAGGTCAGCGCCATTCTCGGCCGGTCGAAAGAGGCGCTCGGCCAGTTTCAAGCGATTTTAGAGCCGACAATTGAACAGGCGGCTGATGATCATGAACGGCTGTATTGGCATCATATTTACGAAGAAGAGGAGCACCGATTTGACCGTTTGGCCGCCCTGCTTCCAAAGTTGGAGGAGGCATTGGCGGACGAAGCGTTCTTATCGCGGGAAAACGGCGACTTTCTGCGCCTGTTGCAAGACATCAGCCTAGAAAAATTCGGCTTGCACAACTTTTTGGAGCATCTCGATTTGTCGTTGTTTCATTATAAAGGGACGGAACATGAACCGGCGATTGCGGCACTGCGCGACATGACCGCGGCGGACTACCAACAGATGAAAGCCGCTCTCGAAACGCTCAACCGCGCGCTCGATGCGCCATTGTCTTTCGACGCTTCAGTGCCGACTGACGAAAAAGAGCATCAAAAAGACCATTTGAAACTGGCGCAGTACGCCGTCCCGCCTTCCGACCCGGCGCCTGTCCGCCCATCGATCGGAACAAGACGGCAGCTGACAGTCGGCAGCTTAAAACACGGATAAGAAAGGAGAGTAAACATGGATAAAACGAAGCTGTATCCAGAAGCCCCGCTCACAAGCAGCCAATGGGGCGAGCTTGACGAACTGGTCATTGAAACGGCGCGGCGCCAGCTCGTCGGACGTAGGTTTATCGATTTGTACGGTCCGCTTGGCGAAGGCGTCCAGTCGGTCGCCAACGATATTTATATGAACCCGGAACAGGGGGACATGAGCTTCCACGGCAAAGAGCTGAGCCTTTCCGAGCCGGCGCGCCGCGTGCATTTAACGATCCCGCTTTTGTATAAAGACTTTATTTTGTACTGGCGTGACATTGAACAGGCGAAACAGCTCGGCAGCCCGATCGACTTTTCCGCCGCCGCCAACGCCGCCCAGCAGTGCGCGCTGCTTGAGGACGATTTGATTTTCAATGGTTCAACTGAATTTGATGTGCCGGGCATTATGAACGTGAAAGGAAAAATCGCCCACATTCGCAGCGATTGGATGAAATCGGGCAACGCCTTCGCCGACGTCGTTGAAGCGCGCAACAAGCTGCTTCAGCTCGGCCATACCGGCCCATACGCGCTCGTCTTGTCGCCGGAATTGTATGCGTTGATCCACCGCGTCCATGAAGGAACGCACGTGCTTGAAATTGAGCACATCCGCGAGCTGATGACCGCCGGCATTTACCAAACTCCGGTCATTAAAGGCAAACGCGGGGTCGTCATTGACACAGGGCGGCAAAACATCGACCTCGCTGTTGCCGTCGATGTGCAAACCGCGTTTTTAGATACGGAAAACATGAACTACTTGTTCCGTGTCTATGAATCGGTTGTGCCGCGCATTAAACGGCCGAGCGCCATCTGTACGCTTGAAGATCCAGCCGGAGCCTCGTAATTTCTCTTTTCAGGGAAAGAGGGGACACATTAGCGGGAGGCTGGCTAGACATGGGCCAAAGCGTCCGAAGGCGATTCAATAGCCACATCCGCTGCTTGCAACAATCGAAACGCCCAGCGGATTTACAAACCGCTGGGCGTCTTGCTAGTTGGCCATCAAGCCGTGCGGGCTGCTTGGTCTTGAACGTTCGAAACGAGCAGCGACAATTCGGGGCTGAGCGCCTCAACACCGATGTCATCGATAATCATTTTCGCTTCCCGCCAAAAATGAACGGTATAACTGCCTTCATAAATCTCAAAGAGGCGTTTTAAATAGCGCCGCTTGTTGTTGATGGCTTCCCGTTTATAAGCGGCGTTGTTCAGCTCACGAATTTTTTTATGTTCAGGCGCAGAGATGACGCTGATGTCATGAACGTTGACGATGAGCCGTTCCCCTTGTTCGGTCACAAAACCGACCGAATAGTATTGGGCGCCTAGTTGATCGATATGAACGATGCAGACGTTTCGATATTCTTCGCCGGAACGGAGGCGGAGAAGCGCCGCTTCCACCGCGCCGCCGACTTTTCGCTCGTTGGCCAAAATCGCTTTCATATCGCGCAGTCCGTTCATCGGAATGCCCATGGTGTCTCCCCCTTGTCCCTAGCCAAGATGGCGTTTTCGCAATTCCTTTTACTATTATGATACCAATCATTCATTCGGATGTAAATGAGATTCATTTTCAAACTAACCATGTAATTTAAAGGAGATGTGTAAAAAAATGGGTAAAACATTCACGGTCGGCTCACTGAAGCCTGCCGTCCGGCCATCGGAGCGCTCCATTTCTGCCGCGCCGCCTAAGCCCGATGGGCCGTCCGCCGTGCGGCCGTCTGTCATTCAAATCGAACAAAAAGGGAAAACGTTCACCGTGCAGCCAGCCCCCGGCGTTTCGCTTCTTGACGCCGCCCTAGGACAAGGTGTTCTGCTCGATCACAAATGCAAAAAAGGAACGTGTGGCCGTTGCATGGTCACCGTTCTCGCCGGCGCTCACCTTCTCGCTCCGAAAACGCGGCGCGAGCGCGAAAAAACGGATCAACCAGCCAAACGGCTTGCCTGCCAAGCACAAATCCAATAAGCCGAGCGCTATTTTAGCACGATCGGCTTATTTTTTCCCATGCAACCGCTCCCACCTACTTTCTCTCATTGCCTGACTCTTTACGCCATGGTATGATGGTGAGAAATACAAAAAACGGAGGGGATGCCTATGAGAACGGTCACCTTAACCGACGTCTTTGCCCATCCGATTGCGCAAAAATATTTAAAACGATCCGGCCTCGCCCATGCCATCACCGCGGCGTACCATGCCTACCACCTTGCCCTCCGCCACGGAGTGAACGTCGACTTGGCGACAAAAGCGGCACTGCTTCATGATATCGGCCATTACACATGGTACAAAAACGGCCGTTGGGACTACGAACAATACCGGCAAAACGACATCCATGCCATCAAAGGGGCCGAGCGCGCCCATAAGCTGCTGATCCGCCTTGGCGAACATCCGCAAAACGCTAAGGAAATTGCCCTGGCGATTTTGCTTCATACCGATTCCTACCTTCCAGAAGGAGAATGGAAACGAACGCCGCTCCAAGCCATCGTCAAATGGGCCGACGAAGCCGACGAGGAGCCCGGCGGCCGCCACCATTATCGAACGATCAGCGACGACTTAGCGTGGAAAAAAATCCGCCAGCTCGACGAACTCGTCAGCCGTCAGCACGCCCAAAAGTGGCTCGGAGATATCATTTGAACAGTTGCTTTAATGTCGTCATTTCCCGTAAACAGGAAACGAGATATCGCCACAAACCATGTCTGCTCTGAACGGAAGCAGCTCACCCTTGAATCAGGTGGGCTGCTCGCGCGCCAGCAACACCAAGTCCCATCCCCATTGAATGATACATCGTTCGCTCACATTTCAAGACTGCTTGGCATCATCTGTCCTGCTAAAACGCCCGCTGCTGTTCGTTCAAAACTCATATTTCGCAATCTTTGCATAATATACAAAAAACAACCTCAATATTCACATAAAAATAAATGTTTTTCCAAATATTGTAAAATAACTAATTTTTATTCGTTAAAATCAGGCTTACTTTGAATTTTTATTCAGGGTGCGAAATGTAGGTCAAAAAACGGCAAGTCAAGCAAAAGGCGAACGGCCTTGCCTGACAAAAAAGCCACGCTGACCGTTGTCAAACGTGGCTTCTCTCATTTATAACTCATCAAATCCGTTGTCCACTTGCACTTTCGTATATTGGCGCGGTTTTTGCTCGAAGAAGTCTGATTTGCCGAGGTCGACTTCTTCATACGCTTTAATCCAGCGGAGCGGGTTCGTCCGATAGCCGTCAAACGGGCGGTCAAAACCGAGCTGATGAGCGCGGACGTTGGCGTAAAACTTAATGTACGCTTCCAAATCAGCCAAGTCGATGCCATCGATGTCATTCCCGATGATTTCCCCGGCCCATTCGATTTCCAGCTCTGCCGCTTTCATAAACGTGTTCCGGACGAAATCGGCAAGCTCCGGCGTCCGATACTCCGGGTATTCGTTCAACACTTCTTTGAAAATTTTCGCAAACAAATCAACATGAATGTGCTCGTCGCGGTTGATGTAATTGATCATCGTGCTCGTCGCCACCATTTTTTGCTGGCGCGCAAGGTTGTAGAAGAACGCAAACCCTGAGTAGAAAAACAGTCCTTCTAAAATGACGTCAAAAACGATGGAGCGCAACAAGTTCTCCACATTCGGCTCTTCCGCAAACGCCTTGTAGCCGTTCGTCACAAAATCGTTCCGCTTGCGCAGCGTCGGTTCGTTTCGCCAAAAGTCGAACACTTCATCTTGCTTTGCTTTCGGCACAAGGCTCGAGAGCACGTACGAATACGAATGGTTGTGAATGACTTCCTGCTGGGCAAGCATGATCATCAAGGCATTGATGCTTGGATCGGTAATGTAATCCGCCACACGTCCCGCGTAATCGGTTTGAATGCTGTCAAGCAGCGCCAACAGGCCGATGATTTTCAAAAACGCCTCCTGTTCGCGGGCGGTCAGCTGCGGAAACTGCTTCACATCTTGCGCCATATTGATTTCAAACGGCGTCCAAAAGTTGGCGAGCATTCGCTTATATTTCGCATACGCCCATGGGTAGGCAATATCGTCCCAGTTCAACACATTCGAGCAGCGGCCGTTGATGATGCCCGTCGAACGGTTCGGCGCCTCCGGATCCATAATCGGTCGTTTGACTAAGCCGATCGTCATCGTCCATTCCTTCCTTTCGTTTTCTAGTATCATGTGCGCGGCCAACCGCGGACGCCCCTCCCGCACAAGGAAGGGAAAGCCCGACCAAAGGCGTTTGTTGCGCCCCATGGTCAGCTCGCACAAGAATCGCACTCGTCGATCGTCCCCGATGTCGAACGCACGTAATACGTCGTTTTCAACCCCGACTTCCACGCCGTCAAATGCAAATCGAGCAACTCTTTTGCCTTAATCGTGTTCATGACGTAGAAGTTAAAGGAGATGGCTTGGTCGACATGGCGCTGGCGGGCGGCGTTTTGCTTGATGCTCCAACGTTGGTCGATATGGTACGCCGATTTGTAATACCATGTCGTCTGTTCGTTTAAATCCGGCACCGTAACGGGAATCTTATAATCTTTCTTTTCCTCGGCGTATACTTTTAAGAAAATGGGATCAATGCTCGCCGTGCTGCCGGCGATGATCGACGTCGAGGCGTTCGGCGCCACCGCCATCACATAGCCGTTTCGCATCCCATAGCGGGCCACATCTTGCTTCAGCCGATCCCAATCGAGTTCACCGTGGCTTTCGTAGCCGCGCCGCTCAAAATAAGCGCCCGTCTGCCAGTCCGACCCCGGAAACGCCGGGTAGCTCCCTTTCTCTTTGGCGAGCTCCATGCTCGCTTGAATCGCCAAATACGCGATCGTTTCATACAGCTCGTCGGCATAGCGGACCGCTTCCTCCGACTCCCAGCGAATGCCTTTTAACGCCAACAAATGATGCCAGCCAAAGGTTCCAAGCCCGACAGCGCGGTATTTTTGATTCGTCAGGTCGGCTTGCAGCACCGGAATATTGTTTAAATCAATGACATTATCGAGCATCCGCATTTGAATCGGGATCAGCCGCGCCAAAACGCCGTCGGTCACCGCCCGCGCCAAGTTGATCGACGATAAGTTGCAGACGACAAAATCGCCTGGGATTTTCTCAATGATGATCGTCCCGTCTTTCACATATTGCCGCTTCATCACCGTTGGGCTTTGGTTTTGCGCGATTTCCGTGCAAAGGTTGCTGCAGTAGATCATCCCGAGATGGCGATTCGGATTTTGCCGGTTCACTTCATCGCGGTAAAACATAAACGGCGTCCCCGACTCGAGCTGGCTGCGCATGATGCTTTTCATCACTTCGATCGCCGGCACTTTTTCTTTCGACAGTCTTGGTTCGTTGACACATTGCCAGTATTTCTCCCGAAAGCTGCCGCACCCTTTTTCCTCATCATAAAAATCTTCCAAGCTAAACCCCATCACCTTCCGCACTTCATGCGGATCAAACAAATACCAGTCGCCGCGCTGTTCGACTTGCTCCATGAACAAATCAGGGATGCAAACGCCGGTGAACAAATCATGCGTCCGCAGCCGTTCGTCGCCGTTGTTGAGCCGCGCATCGAGAAACGCAAAAATGTCTTTATGCCATACATCCAAATAGACGGAAATGGCTCCCTTTCGCTGTCCTAACTGATCGACGCTCACCGCTGTATTGTTCAACTGCTTCATCCACGGGATGACGCCGGAAGAGACCCCTTTGAATCCTTTAATGTCGCTGCCGCGCGAACGGATTTTGCCTAAATAGACGCCGATGCCGCCGCCCGATTTCGACAAATTGGCGATGTCGGTGTTGCTGTCATAAATCCCTTGCAAGCTGTCATCGACCGTGTCGACAAAGCAGCTCGACAGCTGGCCGTATGACTTTCCGGCATTGGCAAGCGTCGGCGTCGCCACGGTCATGTATAAGTTGCTTAACGCCCAATACGCTTCCTTCACCAACTCAAGCCGCCGCTTGGGTGGTTCATTCACCATTAGCGTCATGGCAATGACCAAAAACCGCTCCTGCGGCAATTCATACAACCGCCGCTCATAATCGCGGGCCAAATACCGGTCCGCGAGCGTGCGCAGCCCAATGTACGTAAACAGCTTGTCCTTCTCCGGATCAAGAAACGCACCGATGGCGTCGACTTCTTCTTTCGTATAACGTTCAAGCAAGAACGGGCTGTACACCCCTTGTTCCGTCAGCGCAACAAGCAGCGAGTAGAAATCGCCATACCGCTCGCGTTCATCGTACCTGCGTTGCCGCGCCGCTTCACGGTACAATTGCCGCAAATACAGCCGGGCGCACACAAACGTCCAGTCCGGCTCCTCCTCACTAATATACGACAGCCCTTCCAAAATGGCGGTTTGATACAGCTGCTCGAAGGTGACCATCTCTTTTCGGCTGAGAAGCTGCCATACACGTTCTTCATATTCCTCGAGCGACAAACGGACAAAGTCTGCCGCCGCCTGCTCCACCAACCTAGCAAACTCCTCGCGCGAAAATGATTTCTCTTTTCCTTGATCATCGACAACAATAGACTTCGTGGACACTGTCATTCGTTTCCCCTCTCCTCCATAAAAAAATCCGCTCGGGCAGGCGAGCGGATGAAACGACAGACGGAAAAAGGCAGACGAACCCCTTGTTCTTTTCCCCTATCGTTTCATCTTCTCACACCCCGAAGAACATGAAACGTTCCAAGCAAGGCAGGTCTCCTGACTCGTGCATCGTCCTACTTTGGGGCCTTCCCAGCGGCGCGCCGAACAGCTCTTGCCGCCAGTGGCCATCCCATTTCGTCCGCACATACAGTTGCGGGGGCAGTTCCGGATTCGCACCGGATTCCCTATTAAGTCCTGATGGACACCGTTGCTTAGCAGAACAATATGTAGTTGTAAAAAAAGACCTCAAAACCAATATATAGTAGTTTAGCATCCTGATGGAACAAGCATATACCAAAACCGGGAAAATTGCAAGAGCGGGAGAAAGCAAATTTTCTCTTTCGCTTCGCCAAAGGCAAGGAAACTGTCCGCACCATCGAAAAAGGCGTTCTAGGTGTCGCCCTTAGAACGCCCTGTCGTTTCCCTGCTACGCCTCCAAAACAGACGCTGGCCGCTTCTCGTTTTGTACGGATGGAGCAAAATCGTACTTCTTTTCCACATACACTTGATGCCAAACCATAAACGCCAAGACCGTCCACAGCTTGCGGCTGTGGTCCGCCTTGTGGCGGGCATGTTCATCCAGCAGCCGATAGAGCACGTCCTTATGGAACAGATGATCAGTTTCGCTTTCGTTGATGAGCTGTCTCGCCCAGTCATACATTTCGTTTTTCAGCCAGTGGCGAATCGGCACGGGGAACCCTAATTTTTTCCGGTTTAACACATGATCCGGTACGATGCCCTCGGCCGCTTTGCGCAAAATATATTTCGTCGTGCCGTTGGCTGTTTTCATGTCAGGGGCGATTTGCCTAGCAACCTCAAATACCTTTTTGTCTAAAAAGGGAACGCGCAGCTCAAGCGAATGGGCCATCGTCATTTTGTCCGCTTTGACTAAAATATCGCCCCTTAGCCATGTATGAAGATCAATATACTGCATCCGGTTGACGGGTGGGTAATGAAGCGTTTCGCGGTAAAAAGGAGCCGTCACCGCCGTATATTCGCGCCCCTCTTGGTACGTTTTGATCAACGCCGCTTTTTCCTTTTCGCTATAGATTTTCGCATTGCCGACATACCGCTCTTCAAGCGGCGTCGTGCCGCGCTCCAAAAAGCTTTTTCCTTTCATCCCGTCCGGAAGCATCTTCGCGATCACCCGCAACACCGCTTTTACGATGTTTGGCATGCGCGCAAACAGCCGCAACGACTCTGGTTCGCGGTAAATGTTGTAGCCGCCAAACAGCTCGTCTGCCCCCTCACCGGAAAGCACGACCGTGACATGTTTTCTCGCCTCACGGGCCACAAAATAGAGCGGCACAGCTGCCGGATCAGCTAATGGGTCATCCATATGCCACATGATTTTCGGCAGCTCTTCCATATACTCCTGCGGTGAGATGACATAGCTAATGTTGTCTACCCCAAGCTTCTCTGCCGTTTCTTTTGCGACATCGATTTCACTGAACCCTTCCCGCTCAAACCCGACGGAAAAGGTCTTCAGGTGCGGATGGAATTGTTTCGCGATGGCGACGATGAACGATGAATCAATGCCTCCCGACAAAAACGCACCGACCGGCACATCGCTGCGCATATGGACGTTGACCGAATCAAACAGCGCATCGCGGATTTTCTTTACAAGCTCCTCTTCCGATTGGCGAATGGGGTCGAAGGATGCCTTCCAATAACGATGAATCGTGAGCGGTTTTCCGACTTTTTTCTTGAGATAATGCCCCGGCTCCAGCTTGTAAATGCCGGCCGACATCGTCAGCGGCTCAGGGACATATTGGAATGTTAAATAATGCTGCAGGGAATCACCGTTTGGCGATTCCTGTCTGAGGGCCAGCAAGATGCTTTTCTTTTCCGAAGCGAAAAACGTGCGGTCTCCTTGCTCCGCATAAAAAAACGGCTTAATGCCGAACGGATCGCGCGCCGCAAACACCGTTTTCTCTTGCTTGTCCCAAATGACAAACGCAAACATCCCGCGCAGCTTTTCGACCGCTTTTTCTTTTTCCGCGCTGTAAAGGGCGACAATCACCTCGGTATCCGAATGCGTCGCAAACGAATATCCTTTCGCCGCCAGCTCTTCCCGCAATTCAAGATAGTTGTAAATTTCCCCGTTAAAAATGATCCAATATCGATCGTTTTCATAAGACAGCGGCTGATGTCCCGCCTCCAGATCGATGATGCTCAAACGCCGAAAACCAAAACTCACGTAGTCATCAAAAAAATACCCCTCATCGTCGGGGCCGCGATGGGTAATCAGGCGGTTCATCTCCACCAACGTTGTTTTCCATGTTTGCTCAATCGCTCTTGGGCGATCATGAATACAGCCAATAAAACCGCACATGGCGATGATTGTCCCCCCACTTTGCTAAGAAGAATCCAAAAACAACACCAAAAACCTTTTTGTTTAAAACTAAAATGATTTATACAAAGACACTTTCATTCTATCGTACACAACATCAAGTTTCAAAAACAATCTGTTTCCATTTTTTCAGGAAAACTGCTTGCAAAATTTTCAGTTTCTCATAATATTAACGATGAAATATGGAGAAAGTGTGAATTTCACCATTTTTGCACATCGATCTGTTACGATAAAAACACACACGTGTTATAAAGGAGTTGAGAATGGCTTGTTAGCGTTTATCCTTTTTTTGACTTTTCTCATCGTTTCCCTTTGTTTTGTTCTCTTGAGAAGACCTCTAAACGGGAGGATGGATCAACTGTCGCTCGGATTGTATATTTCCTGTTTCTTGCTATTGGCCGCCTCATTATCCTATTATGCAAGTTCGGCCCAGACAGGCGATGCCATCAAAGCCTTCATACAGAACAGAAACAGCAGAGAAACCAATCCGTCCCCCAGCAATCAAGCAAAGGAGGCGAATCGATCAGTTGCCTCTTCAAAGAAACAAGCGCTAAGGACATCCGTCCTGATTGACGCCCCCCTTTTGTCTCAGCTTCCGGAACTGCCGAGGGGATGCGAAGTGACCAGCTTGGCCATGCTCTTGAATCATGCCGGCATTCGCGTCGATAAGATGACGTTGGCGAAACAAATCAAGAAAAATCCTACTCCGTATCAAGTGCGAAATGGCCAAGTGTTTTACGGCCACCCAAATGAAGGGTTTGTCGGCGATATGTATACGTTATCGAAGCCTGGATACGGCGTGTACCATAAGCCGATCAAGCAGTTGGCTGAGCGGTACTTGCCGAACCAAATCATCGACTTAACAGGGCAATCGTTTGAGAACATCTATACATACTTGGCCAAAGGCACACCGGTTTGGGTGATCACCAACACCACCTTTCGTCCTCTTCCTCCCTCTGCCTTTCGGGAATGGCAAACCCCGCAAGGCCCGATCAAAATCACGTACCGGGAACACGCGGTGCTCATTACGGGATACGATGAGCAGTACATTTATTTCAATGATCCATTGACCGCTGTCAAAAACCAAAAAGCGCCGAAACAAGACTTTATCGACGCTTGGGTTCAAATGGGACGGCAGGCGATTACCTACCACCGTTAGACATCGGTGAATCCGAATCGCTTGCCTTTTTTTACATTTCAGTTGAACGATTTTCTCCATACATTTTGCACATCTATTTTTTATCATATCATTGCATCTCCCACTACAAGCTTAAGGAGGGAAAACGACATGAAAAAATGGCTGCTTGGCGCCATTTTCGCAGGAGTAGCAGCGATTGGCGCAGCTTGCTCAAATCCATCTTCCATGCAGGGACACGACATGTCCGGCATGAATATGGAAAAAGAAAATACTTCCGCTGAAACGAGCAAGCAGCAATTGCCTTTAGCAACCAATACAGAAGTATTATCCGGGAAAGAAATTCACCTTACTGCGAAGGAAGCGTTATTACAAATCAACGATCAAGTCAAACTCCCGGTCTACACGTACAATGGATCGGTACCCGGTGCGCAAATCCGCGTAAAGCAAGGGGATAATGTGAAAATTGTTTTAAAAAATGAATTGCCAGAACCGATCACGATTCACTGGCACGGCTACCCTGTTCCAAATAACCAAGATGGAGTACCGGGTGTCACGATGGACGCCATTAAACCGGGTGAAACGTTTACGTATGAATTTACAGCAACCGTGCCGGGAACGTATTGGTATCATTCCCATCAAAAAAGCGCCGAGCAAGTGGACAAGGGATTATACGGTACATTAATCGTAGAACCGAAAAATGAAGAAAAAGTCGATCGAGATTACACGCTTGTATTAGATGAATGGATGAGCGACCCGGACGCCGAAAGCCATATGGACATGAATATGAGCGGCATGAACCATAGCCATATGGGACATGGAAATAGTTCCGATGGCCAACAAATGGATATGAGCAGCATGGGCCATGATATGAATATGTATGATATTTTCACGATTAACGGGAAAAGCGGTTCCGCTGTCAAACCTTTAAAAGTGAAGAAAGGCGAAAAGGTGCGACTTCGTCTTGTCAATGCAGGGTACATGTCCCACAAGCTTCATTTGCATGGACATGAGTTTAAAATTGTCGCAACGGACGGCCAACCGTTAAAGAACCCGCAACCAATCAAAGATGAACTGTTGAATATCGCTCCGGGTGAGCGCTACGACATTGAGTTTATCGCCAATAACCCGGGTGAATGGCTGCTGGAATGCCACGGCAATATGAAAGGCACCGATGGCATGAAAGTGAAAATTCAATACGAAGGACAAGCAAACAATACGGACAAAGCAAATGCAAAAGAAAACCTCCCTGTCGTGGATATGACAACATATGGAAAATATGAAACAGGTCCATTTACGTTAGACCAAAAATATGATGTAGAGTATACAATGGATTTAGGAACCGCCATGGGCAAAAATGGCATGATTTTCACGATTAATGGGAAAACGTATCCTGACACAGCACCTATTCATGTGAAGACAGGAGATTTCGTAAAAGTAAAAATCGTGAACAACTCGCCGATGGATGTACATCCGATGCATTTACACGGCCATTTCTTCCAAGTGTTAAGCAAAAACGGCAAGCCGGTCACAGGCTCTCCATTGATGAAGGATTCCTTAAATGTAAACCCTGGTGAAGAATATGTCGTCGCGTTTAAAGCGGATAATCCGGGAAATTGGATGTTCCATTGCCATGACTTGCACCATGCTTCAGCGGGAATGGTGACAGAAGTCAAATATACCGACTACAAATCGGACTATACTCCAGATCCGAATGACACAACCAATAAAGGTGAATAAAAAAGCTGAAGGGGCTGACCCAAAACACAAATGCGTTTTGGGTCAGTCCCTCTTTTTTCCGCGCCTGTTATTTTCATTATAACATCTCGCTTTCTCGATATTCTTCAAGAAGAGAAAAAACTTTCCCCAGCCGAGAACTCGTTTAGGCGATGACAATGTCCCGTTACGCTCTGGATAAAAAAGTGCCCCGTCATCACTTCGGGGCACCTTCCGTATGTTATTTCACATCATATCCTTGCTCTTCAATCGCTTCTTTCAGTTTTTCTACGCTGACCTTTGTTTCATCATACTCCACATCGACAGTTCCTTCTTGCAAATGCACTTCTACACGGCTGACGCCATCCAACGCTTGAAGGGCATTGGTCACAGCCGCTTTGCAATGTCCGCATGTCATTCCTTGTACTTGTAATGTAATCGTCATCATCCATTCCTCCTTAAATGTTTATATTTTCACGCGTTTCAAACGAAGCGCGTTGGTCACAACGGATACAGAGCTAAATGCCATCGCTGCCCCCGCGATCCATGGTTCCAATAATCCGAAAGCGGCGACCGGAATGCCAATCGTATTATAAAACAACGCCCAGAACAGATTTTGCCGAATGTTTTTCATCGTTTGGCGGCTCAACTCAATGGCTTTCGGGATATGGCGTAAATCGCCGCCGACCAAGGTCACGTCCGCGGTCTCGATGGCGACATCAGCTCCCGTGCCAATCGCCATCCCAATATCCGCTTTCGCAAGAGCTGGAGCGTCATTAATTCCATCACCGACCATCGCCACACGTTTTCCTTGCTTTTGCAATTCCTCGACGATGTTCGCTTTGTCTTCCGGGAGCACCTCGGCGTACACATGCTCAATGCCGACTTCATTGGCGATCGCTTCCGCTGTCCGTTGATTGTCCCCTGTTGCCATATAGACATCGATACCCATTTGTTTTAATGTTTGAATTGCTTCTTTGGAGCTTTCTTTTACCGTATCCGCGACCGCAATGATGCCGGCAAGCTGTCCATCGATGGCCACGAGCATCACTGTTTTCCCTTGTTTTTCAAGCTCTACCATTTTATCTTCATGCACAGAAATCGCTACAGAGCGTTCCTTCATCAATTTTCGCGTCCCAATAAGGATGCTTTTTCCGTCAATGACCGCTTCAATTCCGTGGCCGGTAATGGCGGAGAAGTGCTCCAATGGCTTCATCGAAATCGCTTGTTTCTTCCCGTATTCAACAATCGCATGAGCCAGCGGATGCTCCGAAGCGCTCTCGGCGGAAACCGCATAATCGAGCATGTCCTCGCGGAAGGCCAGCACATCGGTGACTTCCGGTTTTCCTTTTGTCACGGTTCCTGTTTTATCGAGTAATACGGCATTGATTTGATGCGTTCTCTCTAGGTACTCACCTCCTTTAAAGAGAATTCCCTGTTCTGCCCCTTTGCCGGTGCCGACCATAATCGATGTCGGTGTGGCCAAACCGAGCGCACAAGGGCACGCGATGACAAGAACGGCGATGGCCGCCTCAAGCGCTTTCGCCAAATCACCCGGCGCAGCAAAGAAGTACCAGATCATAAATGCAACAACCGCAATTCCGACAACAATTGGTACGAAAATACCCGAAATGACATCCGCCATCCGCTGAATCGGAGCTTTCGAACCTTGTGCCTCTTCGACGATTTTAATGATATTGGCGAGTGCTGTATCTTTCCCTACTTTTTCTGCTCGAATGGTCAGCACCCCATTTGTATTCATGGTCGCTCCGATCACATAGTCGCCTTCCTTCTTATCAACCGGAATCGATTCACCGGTAATCATCGATTCGTCTACGGAAGAGGCGCCGGAGATGACTGTACCGTCCACCGGGATTTTTTCTCCTGGCTTGACAACGATCGTATCGCCGATCACCACTTCCTCGAGCGGCACTTTTCTTTCTTCCCCATTACGGATGACAGTAGCTTCCTTTGCCTGCAGGCTCAACAGCTTAGAGATCGCTTCGGTTGTTCGCCCTTTCGCAAGAGCCTCAAAGTATTTGCCGACAAGCACAAGCGTAATCAAGACGGCGCTTGTTTCAAAATACAGTCTCGGCATATAGTCAGGATTCCCAAGTGTCCGAAAAGCTTCGTACAAGCTGTAAACGTACGCGGCCGATGTTCCAAGCGCCACTAGGACGTCCATGTTCGCGCTCTTGTTTCGCAACGCCCGGTACGCCCCGACATAGAAAGGACCGCCGATGTAGAACTGAACAGGTGTAGCTAAAAGAAGCTGAAACCACGGATTCATCAAGAGCTGCGGCATCGGCAAGCCCATATCAAACGGCATATGAGCCAGCATCGTATAAAGAAGCGGCAACGATAAGATGATGGAAATGGCAAGTTGCCGTTGTTTTTGTTTCAGCCGCTCTTCTTTCCGGCCAGCATCGTCTTGTTCTTCGTTTCGAATTTGCCCCTTATATCCAAGCTTTTTGATTTTCTCTAAAATGTCTTCGACAAATGCAACACCCTCCTTGTATTCAACCACCGCGCTGTTTGTCGCCAAGTTGACAGCAGCGCTTGTCACACCTTCCATCCGATTCAACCCTTTTTCAATCCGCGTCGCACAGGCCGCACATGTCATTCCTTCAATATCAAGCGTCACTTTTTCCGTCGCAACGCCATACCCCAAATTCTCAATTTTCGTTTCGATATCGGCGATCGTTTGCTTCGATGGATCGTATTGAATCGTGGCTTTTTCCATGGCCAAATTGACATGGGCTTTGACGCCATCCATCTTATTTAATACTTTCTCAATCCGATTGGCGCACGCGGCGCATGTCATGCCCGTCACCTTCAGCGTCACGGTTTTCGGCTCTCCCATTTCCCTTTCCCTCCCTTACTTCGAAAATTGTTTCATCACATCCATCAATTCGCGAATCGATTCGTCTCCGCTCCCTTCACGGATCGCTTTCGCCACGCAATGGCTCACGTGGCGTTCAAGCAGCTGCAGCCCGACTTGGTTCAACGCCGCTCTGATCGCAGAAATTTGCACTAAAATATCGATGCAATACCGATTGTCCTCCACCATTTTTTGCACCCCGCGCACTTGCCCTTCAATGCGCTTCAAGCGCTTGATGATGCGTTCGATTTCCTGTTCCGTTCGTGGAACCATTTTTTTATCCACATGATGATCTTCATAATGGTTCATCAAACATCACCTCTTTTCATTACATTATACCGGTAATGGGTATAAAATGCAACAGAGATCCCCTCTACAAATCATGTTCACCACAAAACCGTAATCAATACCTGCGCAGGAAAAAGCCCGCTTTCCACAAAAAATTCACAATTTTAATTGGCATAGGATTCGCTGCGGGCTGGACTCCCTGCACAGGTCCAATTCATGATAAGAGACAGCTTTAGGCTGTGCCTAACCGAAATTCATCTCCCACTTTCACTTCGTTTCGAAGTGGGAGACTTAGAGAAACTTTGACAAACGGGCTTGCGATTCTGATCCAACGCCGTTGATTTGCCCGCAACGCCCCGTTTTTCACCGGGCTTTTAGGTTGAGTCTACCGACATGATAGTGGCAAATGGGGGAGGTTGCTGTGATTAATTTCACAATAGCAATAAAATATCTTCAAATCGTTACAGTTTATTGAAATCCATACATTCTGCAAATTTATCCGATAAAGTGTAAAAGTATGCAACGATTTACACTATGCATGAAGGGGAATGAACATCTATGACAAAAATGAAGAAAGTCATCATCATCACATCCGCTCTTCTTCTAAGCGCCTGTTCATCATCCAACGAAAAAGAACAGGCTTTTATTACGAGCAAAGAACAGTCAAAATCGAATGTATTCGTTACCAATAATCCTTTCTTTAAAGAAAAAAAGGAAGGGAAGATCGAACATTTGCATGGGGTTGGTTATGCAGGCAATCAAAATGCGGTTTACTTTGCTACTCATGAAGGGTTGCTCGTTTACCAAGACAATAAGTGGTATGAAACGGTTTCCAATAAACATGATTATATGGGCTTTTCAGCTACGGACGACGGCTTTTATTCATCGGGACATCCTGAAGAAGGTTCATCGTTAGGAAATCCACTTGGTCTTGTGAAAAGTTTTGATAATGGACAAACATTAATGAATTTAGGATTTTATAAACAGTCCGATTTCCATTATATGACGGTTGGTTATAAAAGCCATACCATCTATGTGGTGAATCAAGAAGAAAATGAAACGCTCGGACGAGGGGTATTTTACAGCAAAGATGACGGCAAAACGTGGTCGCCAAGTCAATTGAATGGCCTGCCGCAAACGGCAGCGAGAACGATTGTGGCTCACCCAACGGATGAAAATATGGTCGGGATTAGTACAGCCGAGGGAGTTTTCATTTCGAGAGATAACGGGAATACGTTTGAACGGTTTACGAGAAAAATTGATACGACGACATTTATGTTTCAAGAAAAGTCGGTTGTATTTGCAGCTGTAGAGAATGATCAGTCTATACTCATCAAACAATCATTAGACACAAAACACGAAGAAGTTCTTGCTGTTCCGCCATTGGATGAAAAAGATCATATCATGTATATAACTTCTAATCCAGCAAACGACAAAGAAATTGTGATCGTTACAATGAACGGGGATATTTTTATGACAAAAAATAACGGTGGAAGTTGGACAAAACTAGCATCAGAAGGGGAAATATAGGGACATGCGGGCGCATGTCTTTTTGTTTGCCTAAAAATATATCGCTCCATAATTTTTGCAAAATTCACTGCTACAATATAAGTAACTTCTAAAGCAAAAGGAGGAAACCGCTCATGCGCAAAACCGCGATTGTATGGTTATCGTTATTGGCGATGTTGGCGTTTGTTCTCGGGGGGTGCGCAGCCAATTCCCCTCAAGACAAAACCGAACCAGAGAAAAATGGGCAGCCAGCCGCCCTTGAACAAACACAAGAAACGAACAAATTCTACTTTACTGCCAACGAGGGCGGAAGCATTTCAAAAATTGATGCGAGAACAAACAAAGTGGCCGGAACGATCAAAGTCGACGGCGCGGTCCATAACGTCCAAGTTTCTCCCGACGGAGCTATTCTCGGCGCTACGTTAGTTCCGGCCATGCAACACGGGCATGACCAGTCGATGGATATGAAAGGAATGGCGTTGTTTTATGATACGGAAACGAATGAATTAATCAAAAAAGTGGAAGTGGGACACCATCCCGCCCATATCGTGTTTACTGAAAACGGCAAATACGCCCTTGTGACCAATAATGAAGACAATAACGTTTCCGTTATTGATCTCGCGAGCTATTCAGTCATTGAAACCATTCCAACCGGAAAAGGCCCGCACGGGCTTCGCATTTCCAAAGACAGCCAATACGCGTATGTCGCCAACATGGGGGAAGACAGCGTCAGTGTTCTCAACTTGCAAACAATGAAAGAAGAAAAGAAAATCACAGTCGGATCCATCCCTGTCACAACCGGCATTACTTCGGACGGCAAAACGTTAGTCGTAACGTTGAATGCTGAAAATGCCTTGGCCATTGTTGACGTAACAAGCGGGAAAGTGGAAAAAATCCCTGTCGGGCAAGGGCCAGCCCAAGTGTACGTGTCGCCTGACGATACGTTTGCTTATGTCGCCAATCAAGGGACGAAAGAGGCGCCCTCTCATTCTGTAAGCAAGATAAACTTAAAAACGAAACAAGTCGTGGCCACAATTGAAACAGGAAACGGAGCGCATGGGGTCGTCACAAGCCCGGATGGCAAGTATGTTTTCGTTACGAATATGTTCGACAACACCGTGAGCGTCATTGATCAAGAACAAAACAAAACAATCCAAACGGTTCAAGTAGGCGAAATGCCCAACGGGATCAGCATCATGCCGTAAAGGAAAAAGTAGCAGGTTGGACGTTCCAGCCTGCTGTTTTTTCTGCGGAATAACGGATTTTCATTTTTCCCTTTTCCTCGGGCTCAGTACGGCAATATACACATTGCCATCTTGAATATAAGCGTCAAATGTATCTAACGGTCTTGGCGGTGGCCCCCCTACATTGATACCGTATTCGTCATATTGCCCCGCGTGGCACGGACATAAGAAGCGGATGCCTGTTTTCTGCATGTTCTCCTCAGCATCTCCAACGGTACACCCTAGATGGGTGCA
This sequence comes from Geobacillus lituanicus, assembly GCF_050994965.1. Taxonomy (NCBI): domain Bacteria; kingdom Bacillati; phylum Bacillota; class Bacilli; order Caryophanales; family Anoxybacillaceae; genus Geobacillus; species Geobacillus lituanicus. The sequence goes on along the minus strand of NZ_CP194773.1, from coordinate 1,180,070 downwards.
AATCGGGGACATAATGAGTAAAGAACCATCTTCATTTTTGTTAATGTAGACAAACCCTTCCCTTTCCTGTTTGGTCCATGCATCTTTCCCCGGCAAGGAATGAACATGAACGTCCGCATTTTCTGCATGGTTTCCATGGTCATTCTGTTGTAACAAAATCTTCATATTTTCGAATTCGATATCGTGTTCCATTTGACCGCTATTTTTCAGAATTAAGGTAACAGGCTGTCCTACAGTCAGTTGCAAACTCTCAGGAAAGTAATAAAATTCAGTCGCTTCAATCACTACCTTTTTCCCCTTTGTTTCGATGCTTAACGGAGATGCAGTTTGGTTGTGGCCCTCCATAAAATGGTTCATAGTCGGATTCGTTATCGGAAGATTAGAAGATCGAGAAAATTCATTATATAAATGGTTATACAAATAGAAAAACAGCGGAAGGACGATTGCTAACCATAGCGGGTTATGGAATAGTTTATTGATCAAAAACGCACGGTTAAAACCCGTTTCTTGTTGAAGCATGTATAGAACAATACAAGCCATTCCAACAAATAGAACAAGCATGATGTGAATCGTAGAATCCCGATATTCAGGCGCAATCATTTCTCCTAACATCGCTCCCATCATGCCGCCCATGACTCCTGATAAAACACCGTCGATGATGGCCATGATGCTGATCGGCATCCCAGCTAAAAATCCAGCTAAAAACCCAAAAGCCATTCCTAAAATGGTTGACAAAAAGAGATTGCCGTTGTAAGAAATCCCAGCCAGCAGGCCGCCCGTCAGCCCAGCCAACATTCCTAACGCCATCGCCGCCATCATTCCAGCCATGCATGTGATTTTCTTCCTTTTGATAAAGATGAAAGCAATCACAATGAAAGACAAAACCGCCGCGATCCCCCCAGTGAATAACATCGGCAACGGATGATCCCTCCTGCAAATGTTTATTTGTACACATATATGTGTGCAAATAACAGGTTAGTCCATGTCAGTGAACATACCGGCTGAGCTTGAACGAAAACAGAGAGCGTGTCATCCGATTACAGCTTTTTGTATTACACCTGCATATATTCTGTTCTTGAGCGCTCTCCCACCTACGCTTAGAGGTGGGAGATTCTTGGGAACACCCGCCCCACGGCAGGCTGTCAACCAAGCCATCCCCGTGCGTCCCACGGTTCAGCTGCCTTACAAAGACAGCAAACGATTAAAACGAAACACGATTAATGTAGCGCCAGGAGAAACATGGAACATCGAATTTTTGGCCAACAACCCGGGAAATTGGGTCTTTCACTGTCATAAACCTCACCATACAACCAACATGCATTCGATAAAGGACATGGGCGGCATGCTTACGATGGTCCGCTATGCGAAAAAGATGAGCATTCAAGAAAAAACGGCATCGCTGCCGTTTTTTCTTCTCTCGATTCTCTTGCACCTGCTTGATAGTCAAGCAAATTATTTAACTTACTCGGACTCACCGTCAGCCGAAAGAAAAAGTGAACGGCGCGCTCACCGTTCGCGATGCGTATGAATCCATTGCACAAACTGTTCGATCACTTGATCCAACAAGTCGATGGTTGCCGTATCTAATCGATTGGCGTTAACCGAAACGCATGATAAACTAAGCGTATATTCAAACAAAGTTTTGGAGGGACAACCTTGGATCAGTTGCTACATGTATTCGTAAAAGTAGTGGAAAAATTATAAATCCCTAAAAGTGATAAACGAGAAACTAATATTTTGATTAACGAAGAGGCAGATTCACCCGTTCCCTCAAAACGCCACCATGATCATGGACCAATCACGACGCCGCAACTCAAGCCAACCATCCATTAACAGAGAAAAATCTTATTCAAAACGTCCTTTTCTTTTCCCTGCTTCACGTCGTATAATCAAAAAAGAGGAGGTGAACAAGCATGGAACGCGACACGGTGGTGAAAGAAGTGGTCGAGGCGCTGAAAATATTTTCCCGCGACATCCGCACCCAAATTGACGAAATGGGAAGTCAGCTGAGAGCGGAAATCCAAGACACCGCCAACCAGTTGAGAGCAGAAATCCAAGAAACGGCTAACCAACTGAGAGCGGAAATGCAAGAAACGGCCAACCAGCTGAGAGCGGAAATGCAAGAAACGGCCAACCAGCTGAGAGCGGAGATGCAGCAATTTCGCGCCGAGGTGAACGAGCGGTTCGACCGACTCGAACAAAAATTCGCTGGCTTGCGCGTAGAGCTGACCGAAACGCAAGAAACCGTCCATTTCCTCGCGTCCAAAACCATCCAGCACGAGAAAAAACTTCACCATTTGGCCAAGCAGCTTGAATCCATTCGCTAGTTTTCCTTCATCCGAAAGCCGCGTTTGACTGCGAGTCAAGCGCGGCTTTGATTTTTGCATCTCGGCTTCTTCGATCCCGATCAAATCCCCTCCTGCCCGGCCGCGCACGAAGACGGAAGAGAAGCTGATGATTTATCCACCCGTGGTGCTAGTTGAGCTTTAGCGCTCAACTAGCCCAAGTGTAACCAGGGAATAAGCTAACAATATACCGTCTAGTGCCACTTCAAATCCGATAATCGAATTGGCTCGGATCCCCGTGATGCGATAGTGGTCAACCAGAACCGAGAACACCGTCTCGATCACTTTGCGTTTTTGTTGGATCCACTGCTCCCATGTCTCAGACGCACGATGTTTCTGGTTTTTTCGAGACGGAGTCCAAAGCGCCATTTGGTATTCTTCGTACAGCCTTTTTTGCAAGTCACGGCTAATGAATCCTTTGTCCCCAAAGTTATACGGGTGGGGAATTTGGGTCATCACGCTTTCGGCTGCGATTCGATCGTGGCAAGATGCTTCCGTCACCACATACCCCATTGGCAGCCCTTGATCGGTCACTTGAAGGTGCAGCTTCAACCCGTAGTACCATTGCTTTTTGGAAGCGCAATACCCGATGTCGGCGATCTCTTGAAACCGTTTGACGCGATGCATTCTTGCCGTATGGCACAACGGGAGCGGCAAGCTGTCCACGACGGCATAGGCATGATGTTGGCCGCGTTTTGCTCACGACGGCGATCCATTTGATAGCGAAGCCAAGCGCCCGGCAGCGGCGGTTATACCGGGAACGTTCGAGAAACGAGCCGTTTGTGAACAAATTTCCCGTGACAAAACGATGCCACGCCCGTTCAGAAGTAAAACCGAGCAACTTTCCTAAAAGATGAATCGCGATGACCGCGGCGTCTTCCTGTTTGACCAAATGGCGGTTGCGACGCTGTAGGTACATCTGAATCGATGACAGTTGGGCAGAGACAAAAAAGAAAATGGCGGCATATTGCTTTTGAATCTTGGCTCGATCTGTAGTAAAATGAAAGTGTTCTTGCATAGGGATTCTCCTTTCAATGTTTGGTTGCACTTTCATTTTAAGGAGATCCTCATGCAAGGGCTATTTTTATGCTTGTTTGAGTTTATCTAGCACCACGGGTTTTAGATTAGATTATCATTATATTGACGGAAAAGGACCTTATCTACATTATCATGTAGCTCCTAATATGAAAAAACATCACTTCATATGGTAATCAAATCAATTATAGGGAGTGAATAAACGTGAAATTTGATCCAAATCAGCATCTTCATTTAGGATATTATGAGAACAATGTTGATTTAGAAGCAGTCGCATATAAAATTCAGAATGAAAATAAATGGGTAGTTTTTTTAGATAATGAACAAGATACTACATTAGTTAAAAAAATATTAGATAAGTATGATTTCCATGAAAAATATGGTTACAAGATTTTTACTGTTGATGCAGATGATTTATCTTATGAAGTCGGAAGTAAGCTATTTGAAGAATGGTTAAAAGCAAATAATATAACTGTAGATGAGCAATTTTCATAACAATAATTACCATGTAAAAAGAAACAAGGTTCATCACCAAAAGTTGTACTTGCACCTGTCATGAAAGTATGTTAGCTGTTTCTAGCCGAACCCGCAATGCAAAACGCTGGATATTTCTGTATCCGTATCCCCGACGTTTCATCAGCTTGATCTTGTTATTTGTTCCCTCCATTTTCCCATTTGAATAAGGGGATAAAATGCACGATATGATTTCGTCTGTTCGTTTGACAAGTGATTTTGCGATGGCGCGAACAGCAGAACAAGGACAAAACAAATACCGATGAACCCAGGCGTTCAAACGACGTTTCGCTTGTCGCTCGCTTTGGCTTTTGGATACATAACGAAAATGTTGAAGGGATTGATAGACAGCCTGCAAGGAATCGCTCTCTTTCTGCCACTCCCGCACCGTTTGGCGCTCCTCCTCGGTGAGTTTCTCGGGACACTGGGTCAATAAGCGGCAAACATACCGAACATGCCCGTGTTTCTTGTTCCCTTTTCCGAAGGATTGGCGGCATCGATCCAACGCTTCCGTAAACAATTGAATCACATGAAAATAATCGACCACATGTTTCGCTTCCGGACACACCCCTTGAATGGCTTTTTTCATCGCTGGACTCCCATTTCGCACCCTAACAAGGTCAAAACAAAGGATTTTTTATTTAGTTTTTCAGAATAACTTTTTGACCAACACAACGAGCGATGGCAATCCTTTTTTTACCATCGCTGGTCGTTCCGTATCACGTTACACGTAGATGCTCTCATCCATGCCCAATCCCTGCAGAATCCTTCGCTGATCAGGGGTAAGGGAGCGATCCAGTGAGCGTTGGATGCGCCCATCCGGCAGCTTGAACAGGACGACGTTCACATATTGAAATAGCTGAAAAATCGCCTGTCCCGTCGGCCGGGTCAGCTTGCGGCCTCCAGGACCCTTCAACGGGTGTTCTGGAGTAATAAACTGACGCACTCGGCGCTGAAAAACGCGGTAAATAGCCAAGGCCAACAGAAACAAATAGCCCAATACGGCGACCCGTTCTGGTTTTTTGACGTAAATCTCATCCGTGAAAAACGGATCTTTCAAAAAAGCGAAGTTCATTTCCACCGAGATCTGCCCTTTATACAGCTTCAAGATCTCTTGGGCATCCATGGGTTGGCCCTTCCATTCCTTAAGCGTTGGCCGCTTTGGTTTGCGCCAGGGTCTCTTTCGTCATCGCGGCGGAATCGGCCACGTAAATCCATTCGTCTTCGATTTTGGCCTGCTTCAGCTGTTCATGGACACGAGACAGCACCTCGGGATTCCATGTTTTATCGGGCAGGTTGCCATCGTGCACATCGCCGTAAAACGGGATGCCGTCCTCGTTGCCGACCAGTCCGAAACCGATCTGTTTTTGCCAACGATGATGGCGGTTGTAGCCATGTGTGATTTGTAAGGCCTCTAACGAGGCCGATTCATACGCGCCGTAAACGGTCTTGTCCGTCGTATCGGCGTGGAAGGCTCGGAGGGAAAGGCCTTCTTTTCGATAAATATGAATCAAGCAAGTGCTGATGACGTTGTGAATGCCAGCCTCATACAGGCGATCGAGATGACGGGCCAACGCATCGTCGTTCAACCAGGAGGGATGGAGATCGGGACGGATGAGTTTCTCACAATCGACCTCCTGAGCCCAATGTTCCAAGTGAACAAGGGCTTGCCGGCCGTCAAACACATTGTAGAGGATGGCCTGAACGGCATCGCTGACTCGCGTTTGGCACTGCGGATCGACGGGCACGAGATGGTCAATCAATTGAGGCAGACCCAGTTTCTTGAATAGGGCACTTATTATATTCAAATAAGCTTTGCTGTTACAACAAAATGTTCATATGAAGATCGTTTCGGAACGGTTAGGACATGCGAGTATCAAAATGACAATGGATACTTACTCTCATTTGCTTCCAAGCATACAAGAAACAGCAGCCGAAAAATTCGAGCAATTGTTTGAGGAGGAATAAAGTTTTAAATCAATCACTCCAAAAATCACACCAAGTCACCAAAAACACCAAAAATAAAGAATGACAACAGAAATAAAAAATCCCTTGAAGCCTTGTGGCTCAAGGGATTTCACTTGATGATTCCGACTGGGCTCGAACCAGCGACCTCCACCCTGTCAAGGTGGCGCTCTCCCAGCTGAGCTACGGAATCATATTTTGTTGTTCGCTATCGAACACATTTTTAATTATATAGACGGGCAAGTTGGTTGTCAACAACTTTTTTAAAAAAATCGCTATTCATGATGAAAAAAGGAAAGGTGCCTTCCCCGAAAGGAATAATGCGTGTTGGAACGGTTCGACATCGTATTTTTTCTACATTCTCTTTTTTGAAGATATTACTTAATTTCCATGCCAATTTTACTTATTGCTTTTTTAAATAAGCCGTTGTGTGAGAACAGGTAAAGAGCTTTCATTAATGGAAATAATTTGGTATTATGCTGGAATTTTAGTCGGGTAAATTTGAGCTTTTGTTTTTTCCGTGAAAATCCCCACCACTTGGTGAGTGCGGTATACGCTCCTGATCCGTGAGGGTATACTGAAAATGGCCAAAAAAGGCAATAGGAAAGCAGAGGTGCCCGATTTTAGGCATCTCGTATAACCTGTCTGCCTTTTGGCTAGACTAAATAAGTTGTGGTTGGCGGAACGGCTCTTTGCGGGAGATCATGCAAAAGATGATCACCAACATCCGCCGAGCAATGGCGATGAGGGCTTTTTTCTTCCCGCATCGGGCCGCCAACGACCAAAACTTTCGGGACAAGGGATGCGTCTTGGATCGAGCTGCTGACCATGCCGCCTCGCATAACGCCGATCGGAGATGGGGATTGCCTTTTGTCGTGCGCGTGCTCTTTCGCTTTCCGGCGCTTTCATGGTTGCCGGGGGACAATCCAGTCCATGAAGCCGCCCGTTCCGGCGTTTCAAAGACGCTCATGTCGGTTCCCATCTCGGCTATGATGACGGCGGCGGTTTGTTTTTTCACTCCGGGCATGGTCATCAGCAGGTTCACTTCCTCGCGATACGGCTCGAGCAGGCGGTCGATGTGCTGGTCGACTTCTTCGATTAACTGCTCCAATTCCTCAACGTGTTTCCACAAGAGGCGAAGGAGACGGAGCTCGTGTTCGGTCAAGGTGCCGAGCAGCGAATCGTACACCGCTTGCTTTTTCTTTTTGAGCCTTCCGCGCAGGCATTGATCCAACTCGTCCTTGTCCACGTATCCCTTCTCAAGCAGCCGGGCGAGGATGTCTTTTCCGGAAACGCCGAAGAGATCGGAGAGGACCGAGCCGAGTTTGACATTGGAAGACTCGAGCACTTTTTGAATCCGGTTTTTCTCCGAAGTCAGCTGTCCGACCCACTTTTTGCGGAGGCGGGTAAAATCCCGCAATTCGCGAATATCCGCTGGGGGGACGAAACTTTTTTCAACGAGTCCATGGCGGAGCAGCTTGGCGATCCACTCGGCGTCAGAGACATCGGTTTTTCTTCCCGGGACATTTTTGATCCGCTGCGGATTGGCCAGTGTCAAGTCGACATAGCCCTCGAGGAAGGCGAAGACCGGTTTCCAATACACGCCGGTGGATTCCATGGCGACATGGGTAACGCCATGTTCTTCGAGCCACTCAAGCAGGTCGCCAAGTCCCTTCGAGAACGTGGAGAAGGTTTGAATGTCCTTTTGAATGTGTCCATCTTCTTCCCATAGCGCGCAGGCGACGATGGTTTCGGCATGAACATCCAATCCTGCGCAGCGAGGATAGATGACATCCATGATGAAAATCCTCCTTTTCGATGATCGAGTGCGCAAACAGCGAATCCACGGGAGAAATGCGGCAGTTTTCCGTTCGTCGTCACCTTTCCTCCGCATCGGGAAAGGGCGGACAATGGGTGGTGCACCCAGTGGATTCAAACACTTTTCCGTACAGGGTCTAAGCCACCATTAAGCATAACGTCCTGTTGAACTGTTTGCGCCTATTCTTCATTATGGGAAGAAAAGGGGGATTTTCATCCCTGGGTGGAGGGCAAACCATTGCCCATGGATCTTTTCCGTGAAAATCCCCACCACTTGGTGAGTGCGGTATACGCTCCTGATCCGTGAGGGTATACTGAAAATGGCCAAAAAAGGCAATAGGAAAGCAGAGGTGCCCGATTTTAGGCATCTCGTATAACCTGTCTGCCTTTTGGCTAGACTAAATAAGTTGTGGTTGGCGGAACGGCTCTTTGCGGGAGATCATGCAAAAGATGATCACCAACATCCGCCGAGCAATGGCGATGAGGGCTTTTTTCTTCCCGCACCGGGCCGCCAACGACCAAAACTTTCGGGACAAGGGATGCGTCTTGGATCGAGCTGCTGACCATGCCGCCTCGCATAACGCCGATCGGAGATGGGGATTGCCTTTTGTCGTGCGCGTGCTCTTTCGCTTTCCGGCGCTTTCATGGTTGCCGGGGGACAATCCAGTCCATGAAGCCGCCCGTTCCGGCGTTTCAAAGACGCTCATGTCGGTTCCCATCTCGGCGATGATGACGGCGGCGGTTTGTTTTTTCACTCCGGGCATGGTCATCAGCAGGTTCACTTCCTCGCGATACGGCTCGAGCAGGCGGTCGATGTGTTGGTCGACTTCTTCGATTAACTGCTCCAATTCCTCAACGTGTTTCCACAAGAGGCGAAGGAGACGGAGCTCGTGTTCGGTCAAGGTGCCGAGCAGCGAATCGTACACCGCTTGCTTTTTCTTTTTGAGCCTTCCGCGCAGGCATTGATCCAACTCGTCCTTGTCCACGTATCCCTTCTCCAGCAGCCGGGCGAGGATGTCTTTTCCGGAAACGCCGAAGAGATCGGAGAGGACCGAGCCGAGTTTGACATTGGAAGACTCGAGCACTTTTTGAATCCGGTTTTTCTCCGAAGTCAGCTGTCCGACCCACTTTTTGCGGAGGCGGGTAAAATCCCGCAATTCGCGAATATCCGCTGGGGGGACGAAACTTTTTTCAACGAGTCCATGGCGGAGCAGCTTGGCGATCCACTCGGCGTCAGAGACATCGGTTTTTCTTCCCGGGACATTTTTGATCCGCTGCGGATTGGCCAGTGTCAAGTCGACATAGCCCTCGAGGAAGGCGAAGACCGGTTTCCAATACACGCCGGTGGATTCCATGGCGACATGGGTAACGCCATGTTCTTCGAGCCACTCGAGCAGGTCACCAAGTCCCTTCGAGAACGTGGAGAAGGTTTGAATGTCCTTTTGAATGTGTCCATCTTCTTCCCATAGCGCGCAGGCGACGATGGTTTCGGCATGAACATCCAATCCTGCGCAGCGAGGATAGATGACATCCATGATGAAAATCCTCCTTTTCGATGATCGAGTGCGCAAACAGCGAATCCACGGGAGAAATGCGGCAGTTTTCCGTTCGTCGTCACCTTTCCTCCGCATCGGGAAAGGGCGGACAATGGGTGGTGCACCCAGTGGATTCAAACACTTTTCCGTACAGGGTCTAAGCCACCATTAAGCATAACGTCCTGTTGAACTGTTTGCGCCTATTCTTCATTATGGGAAGAAAAGGGGGATTTTCATGCCCGGGTGGAGAGCAAAAATTGCTCATGGAACTTTTCCGTGAAAATCCCCACCACTTGGTGAGTGCGGTATACGCTCCTGATCCGTGAGGGTATACTGAAAATGGCCAAAAAAGGCAATAGGAAAGCAGAGGTGCCCGATTTTAGGCATCTCGTATAACCTGTCTGCCTTTTGGCTAGACTAAATAAGTTGTGGTTGGCGGAACGGCTCTTTGCGGGAGATCATGCAAAAGATGATCACCAACATCCGCCGAGCAATGGCGATGAGGGCTTTTTTCTTCCCGCACCGGGCCGCCAACGACCAAAACTTTCGGGACAAGGGATGCGTCTTGGATCGAGCTGCTGACCATGCCGCCTCGCATAACGCCGATCGGAGATGGGGATTGCCTTTTGTCGTGCGCGTGCTCTTTCGCTTTCCGGCGCTTTCATGGTTGCCGGGGGACAATCCAGTCCATGAAGCCGCCCGTTCCGGCGTTTCAAAGACGCTCATGTCGGTTCCCATCTCGGCGATGATGACGGCGGCGGTTTGTTTTTTCACTCCGGGCATGGTCATCAGCAGGTTCACTTCCTCGCGATACGGCTCGAGCAGGCGGTCGATGTGTTGGTCGACTTCTTCGATTAACTGCTCCAATTCCTCAACGTGTTTCCACAAGAGGCGAAGGAGACGGAGCTCGTGTTCGGTCAAGGTGCCGAGCAGCGAATCGTACACCGCTTGCTTTTTCTTTTTGAGCCTTCCGCGCAGGCATTGATCCAACTCGTCCTTGTCCACGTATCCCTTCTCCAGCAGCCGGGCGAGGATGTCTTTTCCGGAAACGCCGAAGAGATCGGAGAGGACCGAGCCGAGTTTGACATTGGAAGACTCGAGCACTTTTTGAATCCGGTTTTTCTCCGAAGTCAGCTGTCCGACCCACTTTTTGCGGAGGCGGGTAAAATCCCGCAATTCGCGAATATCCGCTGGGGGGACGAAACTTTTTTCAACGAGTCCATGGCGGAGCAGCTTGGCGATCCACTCGGCGTCAGAGACATCGGTTTTTCTTCCCGGGACATTTTTGATCCGCTGCGGATTGGCCAGTGTCAAGTCGACATAGCCCTCGAGGAAGGCGAAGACCGGTTTCCAATACACGCCGGTGGATTCCATGGCGACATGGGTAACGCCATGTTCTTCGAGCCACTCGAGCAGGTCACCAAGTCCCTTCGAGAACGTGGAGAAGGTTTGAATGTCCTTTTGAATGTGTCCATCTTCTTCCCATAGCGCGCAGGCGACGATGGTTTCGGCATGAACATCCAATCCTGCGCAGCGAGGATAGATGACATCCATGATGAAAATCCTCCTTTTCGATGATCGAGTGCGCAAACAGCGAATCCACGGGAGAAATGCGGCAGTTTTCCGTTCGTCGTCACCTTTCCTCCGCATCGGGAAAGGGCGGACAATGGGTGGTGCACCCAGTGGATTCAAACACTTTTCCGTACAGGGTCTAAGCCACCATTAAGCATAACGTCCTGTTGAACTGTTTGCGCCTATTCTTCATTATGGGAAGAAAAGGGGGATTTTCATGCCCGGGTGGAGAGCAAAAATTGCTCATGGAACTTTTCCATGCCAATTTTACTTATTGCTTTTTTAAATAAGCCGTTGTGTGAGAACAGGTAAAGAGCTTTCATTAATGGAAATAATTTGGTATTATGCTGGAATTTTAGTCGGGTAAATTTGAGCTTTTGTTTTTTGATAAACCTCTCTGTCCCCAATTTAATATTTTTGTTGATCAAAATTATTTTTAATGTTAGAATAAATTCGAAATTGTTTTTGTAATTATTGGTTATATTTCCTTGATTTGTTCTTATGGTACTAAGTTTTTTATAATTGCAATCTACTCATATACGATTTACAACACAAACATTTTTAAGTGTGTTTTTTGATTATAAATCAAAAACAAGAAGGTGAAACAATGAATATCGGATTAGCCATTTTATTAATTATAATTATTCACGGCTGTTGATTATCCAAAATTAGGCATACTCCTCCCATATATTCGGGCATACTCAAATAAGACAGCTGCCATCTCGGATTTCCATTCGAGAGGAAGTTGCCCAGAGAAAAAACGACGGACAAACGAAAGAAAGGTAAGGGACGAGGTTGTCCGTTTTTCCGTTCGATGATATAGCCATCTCAGTAACACATAAGCGATAAATGCCGCAAAAAGTTGGTTGTATACCGCATGCTCGTTGTTGCCAAATAAGGTCGGAACGTTTAGATATTGCTTGATCCATCGGAAAAACACTTCCACTGTCCAACGTTCTTGATACATCTCGGCAATCTTTTCCGCCGATGCCTCTAAGACGTTCGTGACCACACGGATTTCATGCCCGTTCGCATCCTGAAAGATCACGACGCGATGGCGCTTTTTGGAACGACATTGTTTCGTTCCTAACTGGCAAGTAAAATCCGCCACAATAGAAGAAGAGGAGGAAGAAAGGCGCTTTAGGCTCTTTTTTTGATGGATCTCGACATTGTCTTTCATCCGAATCACAAACGGTTGCTTCTGTTCGACAAACCGATCGAGGCGTTCAATTTTAAAGTACGCTCGATCTTCGACAAGAACCGTTTGTACGTCTGTGAGCCGCTCTCCCACCGGTCCATCGTGGCGCAACCCTACGGTTTCTACGATGTCGCTCGGCATTTGTTGCTCAGGGGAATACGCGACGTGCATTTTCACTCCGGATCGTTCCCCATGATAGGGTGCCCATGTCAGGCGGTTTTTCCCCACGGTGACGGTCGTGGAGTCTACTATACGCAATGCTTTTGGAAAGCGAAGCGAACGGCGGGTTTGGCGATTGCACTTAGAAACAACCAAAGCAAATAAGCGCTTCATCACCTCGTACGGAACTTCTTTCGCTTTCTTAGAAACCGTCGAGTAATGAAACGTCGGCAATCCGTACATTTTCGCCACATCGGCACCATGACGGAAACTTTTCCATTCGTGAAGTGCCGCCAGCAGAAAAAAATCAACCAACGTGCGCACCGTAAACGTCCGCGAAGTGTCATGGTAGCCAACGGCTTCGGTAATCGACTGGAGATCTTCATCAGAAACAATTTTTTGCATCAAATTTGGGAGTGTGGTATGCTTGTGCATAGAGAGCACCTCCTAGGTTTGTTTGTGTTGTTACTTACATTCTACAGGAAAGGTGCTCTTTTTTCTATGTTTTTTATGGATATTATTGGTTAATCAACACGCCTGATAATTATTATTCTCTTATCAATGTTTTTAATTCCTTTAAAAAAAATTAAACCTAATTTATTCAAAATGGGGCTAACTTTTATTGGTATTTTAATTATTATTGTATTTTTACTTGTAACAGGAATATATGATCCTTATGCAGATCACATACCAAGCAAAAAATAAAGGGGCTGAATGCTTTTCGGCAAGCCCCTTTATTTTTTTATATTAGTAATGCCATTTAGTTCCTTCGAAATTATCGTGCCAGTGGAATTTTGTAGGATGTCCCATAGCTGGTGAGCAATTTCTCGTACCATCACAATATTCTGTGCTGTCCCATTTATCTAAAGCGCATTGAGGTGTACGCATCCAAACCGCAAATACCCAATAGCAATCGCTTCCTTTGAAGTGGGTCCAGTCATGCACATGTCTGCCATCTGAATCTACGCCATTATAATCATTACAAGGAATATGAGGGGATTTATGGCTCTGAATAGTTATCGTCCCCGTGTTATCCATGCTATTATCGTTATGATTGTCGTTTTCATCTATAGCAGGATGCATTTCATCCAAAAAATCTTTAAGAGGAATGAGAGCCTTAAATTGATATGTTTTTGATTGTTCTATCAAACGAGAATTTGCTTGCAAAGGCTGGGGGAATTGATGAAAAACGCACGCCGCTTCCGGTGCCACTCAAAACCAAATTGCAGCTGACGGTCTTGTTCAGCAGCACATTTCCTGTTTTATTGTTCAGCTTAGCGATGGAAATCAAATGGTCGCTCGCCGGACCGAGTGCATCCCATTGGTCGTATTGGCCCTGGGCAGCCGTGATTTTGCTGTTTTCGATCGCGTTTTCCGTTTTCTTGACTCGCTTGTTGGTCGATGAGATCCATGAGCCGGTCAGTGTGCTGTTAAGTCATATGAAACGGGCGGAAAACGAAACGTATAAACCCGTCGCCCACAATGTGTATACCGATGAATTTGCTTATTTACTTCGCGGATTTAATCATATGATCGACGCTGTGCATCGACGCGACCGAACGAACAAAGAACTGCTCAACCGTTTCATCACTGTCCTGACAGCGGCGCTTGACGTCCGCGATCCTTATACATCTGGGCACTCGCTGCGCGTGGCCCGTTACGCACTCGCGATTGGGGAAAAGCTTTCCCTTCCGAATGAACAGCTTGATGCCTTGTATCGCTCCGCTCTACTGCATGATATCGGAAAGATCGGCGTTCCCGATGCCATTTTGCTTAAAGTGGGAAAGCTAAGCGATGATGAATTTACCCGGATCAAAAAACACCCCGCCCTTGGAGAAGCCATTTTGCGCGAGATTAGGCCGATCGAAGCGATTGAGCCGCTGTTAGCCGGCATCCGCTCCCATCACGAACGCATCGATGGGAAAGGATATCCAGACGGTTTAACAGGCGACGAGATTCCGTTGTTTGGCAAAATCATCGCCGTGGCCGATGCATTTGACGCCATGACTTCGGATCGTCCGTACCGTAAAGGGATGGATATTCATCAAGCGGCAGACATCTTGAGAAAAGGAAAGGGAACCCAGTGGGACGGCGAACTCGTCGATCTCTTTTTGAAGCACTTAAAAGAGGAGCGGCTGTTGTCAACCTCAGCGGCATCTTGACCCGCCCGCCGAGCTGTGAAGGCTTGGCGGGCTGATGGCTATGGCGTTGAAACTGACGGCCGCTCCTGAACAAACGACAACGCCTGCTCAAAATCGGCGATCAAATCGTTGACATCCTCAAGCCCGACGCTCAGCCGCAACAAGCCGTCGGTAATGCCGCGACGAAGCCGCTCATCTTTCGGCATGGCGGCGTGCGACATTTTCGCCGGGTGCGATAAAATTGACTCGACCGCCCCAAGGCTGACGGCGAACACGGGCAGGCGGACGTTTTGCACGAACGTCCGGGCCGATTCTTCATCGGCTAAACGGAACGACAGCACAGCGCCAAACCCGGCCGCCTGATGGCGCTGGATGTCATGGCCTGGGTGGTGCGAAAGCCCCGGATAATACACATCTTCCACTTTCGGATGGCGCGCCAAATACTCAGCGATGGCCAGTGCGGATTCGGACGACTGCTTCAGCCGGACGTGGAGCGTTTTTAATCCCCGCAGCACAAGCCACGCATCTTGGACGCCAAGGATGGCGCCAAACGCGTTTTGCAGTTTGTACAGCTCTTTTCCCAACTCTTCATCTTTCACCACGGCCAATCCGGCGACGACGTCGCTATGGCCGGCTAAAAATTTCGTGGCGCTGTGAAGGACAATATCGACGCCAAGGTCAAGCGGCCGCTGCAACGCCGGCGTCATGAACGTATTATCCAAGAATGTCAAACAGCCATGCGCCTTCGCCAGCTTGACGACGCCTTGAATATCGGTCACTTTTAACAATGGATTGGACGGCGTTTCCATATAAATGACTTTCGTGTTCGGCCGGATGTTTTCCGCTACTGCGTTTAAATCGGTCATATCGACAAACGTATATTCAATGCCAAAGCGGCCGAGCACCTCCGTAATCATCCGGTACGTGCCGCCGTAGACGTCTTCGGTCACGAGGACGTGGTCGCCTCGGGACAAGAGCAAAAACGCCGTCGAAATGGCCGCCATGCCAGAAGCGAAGGCGAATCCGCGCACGCCGCCTTCTAACGCCGCGATCGTTTCCTCGAGCGCCTCGCGCGTCGGGTTGCCGGAGCGGCTGTAGTCGTATTTGCCGAATGAATCGAAATCGAACTGATGGAACGTGGAGGCGTGCTGGATCGGCACGCTCACCGCTCCCGTGTGGCGATCGACTTTCCATTCATTGTGGAGCAGTTTCGTTGAAAACGACCATTCCCGTTCCATCGCTTACACCTCTTTCATGTTTTTCAATGCCTGCGCCAAGTCGGCGATTAAATCATCCGCATGTTCGATGCCGACCGAGAAGCGGAGCAGCCGGTTGCAAATACCGTTTTGGATGCGGATTTCCTCAGGAATGTCCGCATGCGTCTGCGTCGCTGGGTACGTAATAAAGCTTTCGACTCCGCCCAGGCTTTCCGCGAACGTAATGAGGCGCAAGCTTTTTAAAAACCCGTTCACCCACTTTTCATCGGCAATCCGGAACGACAGCATCCCGCCTCTTCCTGGATATAAGACGTCTGTAACATCTTCATGTTCGCGCAAAAAGGCGCTGATGCGCTTGGCGTTTTCTTCATGCTGGCGCATCCTTAGCGCCAGCGTTTTCATCCCGCGAATCAACAGCCACGAATCAAACGGCGACAAAACCGCGCCGATGGCGTTCTGATACTCGGCCAGGCGTTGACAGAGCTCCTCGCCCTTGGCGACGACAAGGCCAGCCAACACGTCGTTATGGCCGCCTAAATATTTCGTGGCGCTGTGGATGACAATATCGGCGCCTTGTTCGATCGGGCGTTGAAGCACCGGTGTATAAAACGTGTTGTCAACGATCAACAAAAGCCCATGCCGCTTGGCGAATTCGGAGACGGCGCGGATATCGGTCTCATGCATAAGCGGGTTCGTCGGTGTTTCCAGGAAAATCGCTTTCGTTTTTTCGGTGATACACGCTTCCACCGCAGCGAGATCAGCAAAATCGACGTAATGGAATCCAAGACCATACTTGCGCCAGCCGCGCTCAAACAGGCGGTACGTCCCGCCGTAAAGGTCGGCCGATACGAGAAACTCGTCTCCGCTCTCAAACAAGGCGAGCACTGTCTGAATGGCGGCCATGCCGGAGCTGAACGCATAGCCTTGGTCGCCGCCTTCCAGTCTCGCGATCGCTTCTTCGACGATTTTGCGCGTCGGGTTGCCGGTGCGGATATAGTCAAACCCGGTCGACTCCCCGATGCCGGCATGGCGGTAGGCGGTGGAAAAATAAACTGGCGGGTTGACCGTCCCCGTCACCGTTTCGCTCCGGTTGCCAATTTGCGCTAACAACGTCTCTAGTTTCTCCATCTCATCTCTCTCCTTCTGTTGAAAATTCCATCATGGATCAACAACCAACCACTTAACGCCCAACGAAGCGCCGCTGTTGGTCAAGCAGCGGCTGAGGGCCTTGATCCTCGACGCCTCTCGGTTGAGGGAACAGCCGCTTGAGCAAATAAAAAAAGTCTTCTAAGAAGAAGACTTTTCCATACGCACATGGTCATGCTTCTTCTTATCTGCCGAATTGAATGCTCAATTCGCTGGATTTAGCACCTGGCCGTCGGGCGGCTGGTTGCTGAAGCTTCATTGGGCCAGTTCCCTCCGCTTCTCTTGATAAGAACCGCTGCGTATTTAATTTTGTTAATTGTTAATTTAGTGAACTACCCACCACCTACACTTCGCTTAGAGGTGGGGGCTTCAAGCGACTTGTGTGTGTTCGCCGAACGGTAAGCCACACACAAGAACCCTTTACGCTTCCCTTCGTTCCGAAGGTGTCCGTTCTAACCATATTCTATCATATTCGTTGGCTAACGCCAACCGAAATTCATCTCCCACTTTCACTTCGTTTAGAAGTGGGATACTTCTTTTGGAAAAAGATGTTAGAAAATTGTAACGCATTCCGGCCATTTTTGCAAGTCATTTTTTTTGCCGGCGCCAATGTTCGGCAAGTTCACGAAAAATTCGAGCCCTTCGTTAACATCTTTTTGCCTAAATATGTTACAATAACAAGTGAACTTGCGCTTTCATGGAGGATGATCATGGCGACAGCATCAGGAACGATGCGCGATTATACGCTTTACAGCAGGGAGCTGCAAGAAGAAATCGGGTTGCTTGTCTACTTGCCAAGCAATTTTTCTCCGTTGCATAAATATTCTTTATTAATCGCGCAAGACGGCAAGGATTATTTTATGTACGGAAAAATCAAAACCGTGATCGAGACACTCATGGACGAAGGAACGATCGACCGAACGATCGTTGTCGGCATCCCGTACCGGAACGTCAGCGACCGCTACGAGAAATACCACCCAGCCGGTCGAAAAAACGAAGCCTATATCCGCTTTTTGGCCCATGAGCTCGCGCCGTTTTTGGATCGCGAGTTGCCGACGTATCAAATGGGCAAAGGACGAGCGCTGATTGGCGATTCGCTGGGAGGAACCGTATCGCTTCTAGCCGGTCTGTTGTATCCGCATACATTTGGAAAAATCGCCATGCAGTCTCCTTACATTGACGACTCGGTGCTCGAACGCATCCGCGCGTTCCGCGCCCCGTCGCTTCTTTCCCTTTACCATTCCGTCGGCGCAGAAGAAACGGCGGTCAAAACGACGGACGGCCATGTACGCGATTTTATCACCCCGAACCGGGCCGCACGGGACTTATTGATCGAAAAGCGGTTTCCCTACACGTACCATGAATTTGCCGGCGGGCATGCATGGACGTATTGGCAGCCGGATGTGCCCCGGGCGGTATCGGCCATTTTGTCGCTGTAAATAACGGCAAACGAACCATCTGAAGGAGGGAAAGCGGAATGAAGTACGTCATTGTCATTTTTCCGCCAAAGCGGATTCAAGACTTCGCCAACTCGTACCGGAAGCGGTACGACAGCCATTACGCCCTCATCCCGCCGCACATTACATTGAAATACCCGTTTGAGGCGGATGAGGAGCAAATCAAAGAAATGACGAAAGAGCTGCGCCGCATCGCAGCGGAAACGGAGCCAATTCCGATCAAAGTGACGAAATTCAGCTCGTTTTACCCGACAAGCCCTATCATTTATTTGAAAGTCGAGCCAAACGAAGTGCTGGAACGGTTGCACGAGCAGCTGCACAGCGGCTTGTTTGCCGGGGAGCCGGAATTCGTGTTCGTGCCGCACATTACAATTGGCCGCGATTTGCCGAATGCGGAATACGCTGACGTCTACAGCCAACTGCGGCTGCAAAACGTCCATTTTGAAGAGACGGTCGACCGGTTCCACCTTCTTTACCAGCTCGAGAACGGATCATGGACTGTCTATGAAACCTTTATCGTTGGAGGAAAGGAAACGGGAGAATGAACGTCGCCATTGGAACAACGGAAGACCGCGCGTTGTATGAAGACGCGTTGCGCGTCCGTCGGATTGTATTCATCGAAGAGCAAAACGTGCCGGAAGAAGAAGAAATCGATGCATTTGAACATGAATCGTTCCATCTCGTCCTATACGATGGCGAACAAGCAGTCGCAGCCGGCCGGTTTCGCCTGGTCGATGAAGGGGTTGGCAAAGCGGAGCGCATCTGCGTTTTGCCGGCTTACCGCGGCCGCGGCGTCGGCCGGATGGTGATGGAGGCGTTGGAGCAGCTTGCGAAAACAAAAGGGGCGAAAACGGCGAAACTGAACGCCCAGACGCACGCAGAACCGTTTTACCAAAAGCTCGGCTATACGACCGTCTCCGGCGTCTTTATGGACGCCGGCATCCCACATGTCACGATGGTGAAATCACTCGAATGATGGCCATAGAACAGCCTCGTCTACACTGATCCAAGGCTTGGGATCATCGAACATCGTTTCGCTCTCCTGAGCCAAGCAGAGCAAAAGGGAGCTTTGCGCACGCAAGCTCCCTTTTGCTTATTTTTTGTTGTTCAACATATTGGCGATCGTGTTCAAATCAATTTGTTTGCCGTTATGGACGATCGCCTTGACGATTTGATCCTCAAGTTCTTTTGGCACTTTCCGGTTGGCAATTTGCGCCACCCGCTTCACCACTTGGCGCACCGTTTTTTCATCGCTGAAATTGGCGTTTTGCAGCGAGTTGGCGAGCTCAAAAACGTCTTTCATATTGACACCTGTTTTCTGTTCGATGTTTTTAAAAAATTGCTGATCCATCGTTCCGCCTCCTTCTCCCTGCTATATCGTATGATGCTCCCGCCTCGGCGTGCATCAAATTAGGGAAAGAAAAATACGAGCCGCTCCGTGGCGCCGAAACGGCCCGTATCCCATTCGCTTTTTCCGTTAGGCGACAAATGCCGCGCCGACAATAATCAACAAAATGAACAACACGACAATCAGCACAAAGCCACCGCCATAGCCACCGCCATAGCCGTAAGGATAACCATAACCGCAGAAGCCCATTATAATGTTCACCTCCTTCTCCGTTTACTGTATCGTATTCACCGGCTTAGCGGAGCGTATGGGCGCAAAGGCCATTTTGTCATCCAAATCGGCGGAACAGCTCGGCAAATTCCCGCTCCTTCTTCGCAAACCATTGCTCGATGTAGTCCAAGTTGCCTTGTACACTTTTTAAAAATCCATTGTTCAATTTTTCGATTTCTTGCAGCTGTTTGTTAAAGTCCTTTCCCCATTGTTCAAACAGGCGGATGAACGTTTCATGCCCTTCTTTGCGCGACGCAACCCAATTTTCGAGCGCTTTTTCCAACTCTTTGCTCACACTTTCCCCTCCTCTCTTACTGTTGTATGCAAAAACGACTGCCCGAGGTGAAGGCGTCCCCGTTCTTTTTTTGCCTTGCCATATGGTAAAGTAAAGATGAACGGCAACATGAAAGGGAGGGAACGAATGTGAGACAAATTGAAACAGTTGAGCAATTCGAGGCGGCCATTTCCGGCGATAAGCCAGCGATTATGAAGTTTTACACAACTTGGTGTCCAGACTGCGTGCGCCTGAACATGTTCATCGATGACATCATCCGCGATTACGGGCAGTACGACTGGTTCGAAATCGACCGAGATCAGTTTCCAGATCTTGGTGAGAAATACCAAGTGCTTGGCATTCCAAGTCTTCTTGTGTTCCGAAACGGGGAAAAAATCGCCCATCTGCATAGCGCTGATGCGAAAACGCCGGAAGAAGTGCGCGCCTTTTTGCAGTCCCTGCCGGAGTAAGACGGGGCGGCATCCTTGCCTCGCCAGAGAAGAAGGGCAACAAAAAGAGGCTGTCCGAGAAGGAAGCTTTCCTTCTCGGACAGCCATGCGAATGAACAGACAGCTCCTTATGGATCGCTGATTGTGGAAACGGAAGCCGTCAATATTCAATTTCGTCGTAGTCTTTCGGCTGGCGCATCAGCTGCGGGCTGTCAAACATGAATTCAATCGAAAATTCCTCATCGGTCGTCCGCGTTCGCTCCGGACGGCCGTTCGTTTTTAATTGGATTTGGATTTCCTCATCGGTTGTTTTCGTTCGTTTGTTTTCCATTGTTTTTGTCCTCCTCAACGTTAGTTTCGCAGCAGCGGCTCGACTTTTTGAATGAGCTCCGTCATTTTTGCCGCCTGTTTTTCATAGAGCACTTTTGCCTCTTGCGAATCGGTTTGCAGTGCGTACAATTCGAAATCAGCTTGCACTTTTTTCATCGCAGCCAACAGCAGCTTTTTCTCTTGCGGTTCCGCCACTTGAATTTTGTCGTCATACAAATCGACCGTCAGCTGCCCATACGAATCCACTTGGGCAAGAAAGACGTTTTCCACTGCCACTCCTTGTTTGTCAAGCTGTTCCTTCAGCCAGCCGCGGCCAAGCCCCATCGTAGCGAGTGGCTCATCCAAAATCATGCCGTCCATAATCACCGTTTGCGGCTCTTTTTCCCGCGACGGGTTTGGGAACACATCTCCGACGGTGAGCGGCTGCTTTTCCCGCTTCAGCAACACGTTCAAGTCGCCGTTTGGCTCAAGCACCGCAAACTCGACGTCGGCGACGCGGAACACATCTTTTTTGCGCAGCTGTTCGAGCAGCTCGTCAACCGTATATTTCTCCCGTTTCAAGTTTTCCTCTAAAATTTTGCCGTTTTTAATAAAAACCGTGGAATTGCCTTCGACAAAATTGCGAAATTTCTTGTTGCGCAGCGAGAGACGAGCGACAGCCACTGGAAACAGCGCCCAAATCAAAATGCTGGTGATGCCTTCTTGCAACGAAATTCCTAAATCGAGCGACATCGTTCCAGCGATATCGCCGACGGTAATGCCGGCGATGTATTCAAAAAACGACAATTTTGATAATTGTTTTTTGCCGAGAATGCGGGTGATCACAAACAACCCGATTAAAATGCAAATCGAACGAATGGCGGTTTCTAACCATATAGGCATCGATCATGCTCCTTACTTTCCGTGATATTGCGGCTCCTCGAACTCGAGCCGGCCGATCCGGTCTTTGATGTCCGCGATGATCTCCTCTGTCGCAAGCATCGCTTCATGAAACGTCCGCTGCGCCGTTTCATCCTGGGAAGTGAGCGCCAGCTGTTGCAGCCCAGCGTGAATGCCTTTTAAGCTCGCCAACGTTTGTTTCACCTGCGAAGCAACGGTCATGGAAGATCCCTCCTATCCTTTCGGGCGGAACAAGAGCGCCCCGATAAACCCAAAGACGATCGCCGCGGAGATGCCGGCGCTCGTCACTTCAAACATGCCGGTCAATACGCCGATAATGCCGTGTTTTTCCGCCTCTTGCATCGCGCCGTGGACGAGCGCATTGCCGAAGCTTGTAATCGGAATCGTCGCCCCGGCGCCGGCAAAATCAATGAGCGGCTCATACAAACCGAATCCATCCAAAATCGCCCCGACGACGACGAGACTCGTCAACGTATGCGCAGGTGTCAGTTTAAACACATCCATCAAAATTTGCCCGATCACGCAAATCAGCCCGCCGACGACAAACGCCCAAAAAAACATGGCCAACACGCTACGCCTCACCTCCGTACTCGATCGCCACCGCATGGGCGATGCACGGGATCGTTTCGTTTTGCTGAAACGACAATGGCGACAACAGCGCCCCTGTCGCCACCACCAAAATGCGCTTCAGTTCGCCGCGGCGCATCCGTTTGATGAGATGCCCGTAAACGACGACAGCGGAACAAGCCGCCCCGCTCGCTCCGGATAAAACCGGCTGTCCGTCACGGTAAATGAGAAGTCCGCAATCTTGGTAGCGCTCTTCATCGATGTCAATGCCGTGCTGACGCAGCAAGTCAAGGGAGACTTGGCGTCCGATTCGCCCTAGATCGCCGGTGACGATCAAATCGTAATACGATGCATCGATTTGCATGTCGCGCAAGTGCGCTTCAATCGTATCGACCGCCGCCGGCGCCATCGCTCCACCCATGTTGAACGGGTCGGCAAGGCCCATATCCACAACGCGGCCGATCGTCGCTGCCGTCACGCGTGGCCCGTCCCCTTTCGGGCTGACGATCGCCACGCCAGCTCCCGTTACCGTCCACTGCGCTGTCGGCGGCTTTTGCCCGCCGTATTCGGTTGGATAGCGGAACTGCTTTTCGACAGCGGTGTTATGGCTTGACGCACCAGTTAAGATATAGTCTGCCCCGCCATAGTTGGTAATAAAAGCGCTGAGCGCAAGCCCTTCCATGGAGGTTGAGCAGGCGCCAAAAACACCGAGATACGGCATGCCGAGCGTTCGGGCGGCAAAACTTGTCGGCGTCATCTGGTTGATCAAATCGCCGGCGATGAGAAATTGCACTTTTTCTTTCTCTAGGCCGGCTTTTTCCATCGCCTGAAACGCCGCCTCCTCAAGCAACACGCGGTGCGCCTTCTCGTACGACTCCTCTCCGAGCCATAAATCTTCGTGAAGAAGATCAAAGTCTTCCGCGAGGCGGCCGTTCGCCTCAAACGGCCCGCCGACCGCCGCTGTTGCGATGATTGCCGGCTTGTTCGCAAACACCCATGTGCGGTGCCCTTTCAGCATTACAATCCCCCCCACTGGGTCGCAATCGTTTTGACAAGGGCGATAACAAAGGCGGAAAACGTACCGAACAAGATGACCGATCCGGCGAGCTTGAACATGTTCGAGCCGACGCCTAACACAAATCCTTCCGTCCGGTGCTCAATCGCCGCCGAGATGACGGCGTTGCCAAACCCTGTCACCGGCACGGCGCTTCCCGCCCCAGCGAATTGGGCGATCCGGTCATAAACGCCAAACCCAGTTAAAATCATCGACAAAAAGACCATCGTCGCCACCGTCGGATTGCCTGCCGTTTGCTCGGTAAAGTCAAAAAAATACATGTAAAAATAAGAGATCGCCTGTCCAATCACGCAAATGATTCCGCCAACGAGAAACGCGCAGGCGCAGTTGCGGACGATCGGGCGCTTCGTTTCCCGCTCTTTTTCGAATAAATGATATTCCTGCTGAACCGGGGTCAGCTTTTTCCGTTTTTCATTCGCCATAATGACACCTCTTATGTTTGCTCTTTGCTTAGCTTTTCAATACGCCTGATTTCCCGATTGACTTTTCGTTCATCCCAGCGTCGATTGTCCATGTTGGCTTTTAATTCCTTCGTCTTCCAAAAAATTTTCAAATCGCTCGAGGAAACAACGTCATAGCCAGGAAACAGGTCGCGCAGTTTTTGGTCAATGTCTTTCTCAATTTGTTTTCGACTCCACCGCTTCATATGGGGAATTTGATAAGCAATGAGCAACCGATCCCCGCTGTTGACCGCCACCACGTCCCGAACATCGTCGCGCCCGCGCAAATAGCTGGCCGCCCGCTCGGCCGGACCTTGGTTCAGCTCCGCATGTTTCGCCGTCCCGGACGTTTGGGTTCTCAGTAGGTTTGCCCCTTGCAGCGATTGTTTTTGTTCCGTTTCTTCTTTGGCGCAGCCGCCGACCGCGATCATCGCAACGACGGCCGCCAACCACCATTTTTTCATCTTCATCAACCCATTCGTTTTTATGTATTTCCGCCAAGTCGGGAAAGGTTGGCGTGCTGTGCCAACCTTTCCGCCTGAACCATCCCATTCGCTTCTGCGAAGGTTATTGTTGTTTATATTGTGGCTCTTCGTTTTGAATTTCTTGCATGCGCGAGTTCACCAAATCAATGACCGCCTGCGTTTGTTGGGCAGCTTGTTGGTAAAGCTGTTTCGCGGCTTGGTTTTCGGTTTGCAAAGCAAACGTTTCGAAGCTCGCTTGAGCCGATTTTAACCCCGCCAATGTTTGTTTCACTTGTGTTGCAACCGTCATGATTCATGTCCTCCTTATATGGTGTAAGATTGGTGGTGACAATGTTTAGAATGGTTTTTTTCCGCCAAATTATAATTGTCATTTTCTGCAAAACGTTCTCCCGCCTTTCCAGCCTTTCCGGGCACGAAAAGGGCGCCTTCTGCAGGCGCCCATGCGGGTTACGACTTGTCATCAACTTTATCGGAATAACCGCGGCCGAGCGACGGTTGTTTAAAATACCGGCCATCACCAAAATGCTTAAGAAGGCATGGTACAGTTGTTCATATTTGCCAAGATCAATGTCGACGCCGAATGTCTCAAGCGCAATCACGGCAAACGATCCGATTGCCAGCCAAAGCCCGTAATTTTTAAAACGCTCCACCGTTGGCGTCCCCCATTTGCTTTATGGCTAGATCCACGAGAACGGTCTCTGTTCTCCTTCGTTTCGATCATAGCCTCCTTCACCATGTTCTTCCTTATCCCGGTCCCGCGCATCTTCAACGGCTCCCATTTCCGTATCATCGCGGTGCGGGAACAACCATGGATCGCGGATGCGGCCGCGCGGCATAATGACGATGTCATCGGCATGAATGATCAATTTATCGACATGAATCACTTTCGCTTTTTTCCGATCCGACATGCCCTTCCCCCCTTCCTTTCGCCTAGTTGCACTGTTAGACTATGCAAGGAGAGGAAGCGGAGTATAGGCGCTTCTCACGGATTTGTGCTATTTCTTTACGACCGGCGGCCGGCCGCAGCCGCAGCCTCTCGGGCGCCGCACTGGCTGGGTTGTTGAGGTGAGCACCCAAGCCGTCGGTTTGGGCGAGATTGGTTTCGTCATGGCCTCATCCCTCCAGATAAAAAAAATGTATGGCTACTGCTATTGTATGGCCCTATCGGCCAAGGGTGCGCCTCATTTTTCCTTGCGCTCGTCCGGGTGGGGCACAATCGCGTTTTCTTGGCGCAGCGTACGGAAAAACCAGCTGTCCGGCCGTTCTTCGTCACGTACTCCTCCCGTCTCTCCTTGCAGCTGCTGCAGCTGGCGGCGAAGTTCGTCGTTTTGTTTCATCAGCTGCTTTATTTGCTCATAACGTTGCTTGCTTTGGTAAGCCAGTTCCCTTAACACTACATTTTCTGCCTCTGCTTCTTCGAGCCGGCGCTCCAGCTCAGCAATCCGCTCAGCCAGCCGCCGTTCATCTATCCCTTTTGTTCCTGCCTTCGCCGCTCCCCGTTGTTCTCTCATTCGTCATCTCCCCCTTTATTTCATCGTCCGGCAGACGCCTGCCGATAAAAAATCCACATCTGTCCCAACACATTTACCTATATCATTCATAGTATACAGTAGTCCCAAACCATTAGGCGTTGGGGAACAAATGAACGATAGGAGGAACGAGAAAATGGGCCATTACCGTCGCGATACGGAAAGGGTATGCATCAGAACACGCAAAATTTATGACTGGGTGACGCGGCAAATCGACGTGCCATTAAAAAGCTTCAACGGCGATGATTTGGAAACGATTTTCCCATCGGACACTTGTCCAGGAGACGGGACGATTTGCGACTTTTTGGCAACGCAAAACATGGACCCGCAAAACTTTGCCATTCGTTGTTTCTTGACAGACGCTGCCGGAAATCCAATCGATCCGGTTGTTGACCAGGATGCGCTGATTTGCCAAGAAATCATGCAGCCAAACGGCCGGCAGCCCGTCAACGTCACCCTTCCTTCCGGGGAGACCGTGACATTGCAAAAAGTCAAAGCGCTCGTCAAAGGACACGTCGTTGTGCAAATTGTCAGCCCGACCGGCACGGTGATTAGCCAATCGGCGCCGATTCCGTTTGCCACGGCGCAAACATTCATCTTATGC
This sequence comes from Geobacillus lituanicus, assembly GCF_050994965.1. Taxonomy (NCBI): domain Bacteria; kingdom Bacillati; phylum Bacillota; class Bacilli; order Caryophanales; family Anoxybacillaceae; genus Geobacillus; species Geobacillus lituanicus. The sequence continues at coordinate 1,153,698 of NZ_CP194773.1, read as the reverse complement.
GCTCCGGAAGGCACGCAGCTCAATTGCCATATTTCCTTCTTTGAATGCGATACAAGCTTAGTTTGCACGGACAACTTCACTCAACTCGACGTTTCCATCACCTTATGCCTTGAAGTCCAAGTGGAAGCTGACGTCAAAATCGAAGTTGAAGCCCGCTTCTGCCAACCGCGCGAAGAACTTGCCGAAGCTACGCTGTGCCCGACAACCAAATTCCCGCCACAATGCCCGGACGTATTCCCAGCAATGTAACGTCCCGCACCGCTTAGGCTGTTGTTCTCAACAACAGCCTTTTTTATATGGCATTTGCCTTCCGCGTATACATAAGATAAAAATGGAAGGGGTGGAAAACGAGTGAAAAATGCGAATGATGACCGGCACCTCCGCCTGCAGCAGCAAATTATTCACTACCGGTCTGAAGCCGCCTCGTGCAGGCAACAGATCAAGCAGCTTGAGGCCGAACTGGAAAAAGAAAAAATGCGCAGCGCCTATCTAAAAGAAAAATTGCGTGAAGCCGAAACAGTCAACGCCGAAATGTACAAGAAAAAGATCGCGGCCTTGGAGCGCCAGCTTTTGTTGTATGAAATCGCGCTCGAAGAGGCAGAGCATCGCGTCTCCGGACCGCAACAAACCACCGGCGCCGATCCAGCCGCTTCCGTGCTGGCGCTGTTTCATTACTCGGTTATGATCCCGACGCACCTTGATGAAGAAGAAATTGTCGTGATTGGCGACTTCATCATCCGCAACAGCGGAACCGCGCCGCTTCACCATCCGGTCGTCTGCCTCCGCATCTCGCCGCCGAAAGCAGCGGTGCTGAGCGGAAAAATTGCGCTCCCCCAAAGCGGGCGCGCCGCACAGGAGGGGCTGGCTGACAGCGGCGCCGAAGGTTGGACGTTCATCCAAGAAAACTGGCGGGAAAAAGTGCGGCAAAACGGCGAATATTGGATTGCCCCGCTCCATGGCGTCCCCATTGAACCAGGTGAAGAACGGCGCTTTTCCCAGTTTGAGATTGCGGTTCGACCGTCCGGCAACGTCCGCTCCCTGACAGTCGACGGCTTCGTATATGGCGCTGAACTGCCCAAAGGAGCCGCCGCGGCCAACCGCATCACCGTCCAATGGTAAACGGAGCCCGCCCCATCCAATGGAGCGGCTGCTTTTCCCGGCCGGCTTCAGCCGGCCTCGTCTTGTCGGCAGCAACGATCTTTGCTTGACAGCAGCAGCGGGGGCATGATGCTTCAAGTGTCCAAGACCAACCGAAAGACAATCTCCCACCGGCGGAAGCCGTCGGCCAGCCATCCAGGCGGCAGCTTTCCGCTGCAGCCGGTCCGGATGACGCAAGCTATATAGATGCAATTTAAAGCTTTAACATTTTTCGTCTTTGCCGGTCATTGCATCCGACTGTCGAGTGACCGAACAACGCCGCTTAAAGACCCATGAATGGGTCTGTGAAGCGAGTCGTTGTTCGGTCTTCCGTCACGCTAAGGCGTGACGGAGGCAAGCCACACGCTTGCCTTCGACAGTCGAAAATGGGCAAACCACTTTTCTGTCAAGGATATGTTAAACTTCTTTGTTGCATCTATATAGCGTCTCTCCCCTTACGAGAGCCACTTGCTGACAACCGTTTCAATCAGCGCCGCCCCGCCGGCGACTGCGAGCAGCACGATCAGCGGCTGGAAAACGGCCGGCCAAGCAACAACCCCAATATAACAAAACGCTGCACACCATATCCCGGTGCACCAGTAGCAACTTAGCAGTTCGCCGATCCAGCGCCGCAATCCGCTGCCCTTCAAAATGAGAAATACTTCTTTTCTTCCGTCCGGAAGCTCCTCCTCCACCCATTCATGGAAAGGCCGGCGAAGCCAGGCGGTGATCGTATCGTATACGATGAGCCTCGTCAGGCGAAAGCTGGCTAAACAAAGAAGAATAAAGGAAAACGGGTCATCCACGTTCCTCTCCCCTTTCCGCTCGCCGCGGCCGCAAAAGGAGGCGTGCGCTTTTTCCGCCTCCTCGGCCCGGCAGCAGGCGAACCTGCTCCGGTGCGGACGTTTACCCAAACGCTCTCCTACGCCAATCATATGATGGAGTATAGGTTTTTAACACAAGAGACAAGAGAAGAATAATCAAGAAAAGCCTTGCCGGCCAGCGCCAAAGAGCGCGGTCGGCCTTATTTTTTGCCGCCCCTTTTCGCCATGGCCTAGTGCACCTGTCTATACCAACTCGTTTCCCTTTACATACACTCTTATTAACCGACCATTGGCGCTAGGAGGAACTGATCGTAGCCTCAAAACGATCCCGCCTGTTGTTTGAAGTGTTGCACAGCTACGGCCTGTCGGAAACCGAGGGGGATATCGCCGGCGAGCTAAAAAAGGAAAAAGTATGGCTTCTATTGGAAGTGTGGGAGCAAGCCAAAGAATTCGAATCCACAGCTGCTCTCACAACCGAACTGCAAACAGAAGAGGCATTCGGACAACCGGTGTCGCCTCAAACGGACCCAAAAGAAACGGAACGGTCGAAAAAGAATACAGCGGCGCGGACAATGCCTCCCAAAACAGAAAAAGCGAATGTGAAAAACGAAAAACGGAAGAAAAAACGTGCCGCCTCACTGGCAGACGATCAACAGAGCGCCAAACAAAAAGAGGCGATGGCGTCACAAACCGAAAGCGCAAAAGGCGCTCCTGCCCCCCGGAACGTGCAAACCGGCCGCCATTCGAAACCTTTTACTATTGCAAGCGGCAACCGACAGATGCCAGGCTCGGCGACAAAAACGCATTTGAACCGCAAACGGGCTCAAGCAAAACATGATGACAAGCCTTTTGTAATTGCAAGCCTTCCGGGCGCAAATGGACCATCGTCAGCAAGAAAAGCGGCAAGCCTCAAAAAATAAACCGCAAGCCAAATGGGAATGTCTCCTGCAACAGTGAGGGGGCGGCATGAACTATGGCCATCCCTTTCCCGACGATGCACCGCATCCGGGCAACGCTGTGCTTCGACGCGGGAAAGGGAAACCGTTATGGCACAAATCCGATCATCGTTACGGAAACAAGTCCGGCGCGGCCGATAACGGTTTCGTTCCCCCGCTCGTCGGCGATCACCAATTCATCCGCTGTGCATCGCTTCAGCACACCTTCATAGCTTTGCTCCTGCGTGACAAACTGACATTTAAGCGGCGGCAAATGGCCGGGCAGCTCCGCCAAAAAGGCCAGCCGTTCGTCGAGCGCCATCGCTTGGAATTCTTTTTTGGCAAAAAATTCAGTCGGTTCCTCCTCGCCGCCTCGTTCATCGTTGGAATTTCCTTCCTCTTCCTGTTGCGTTCGGCTAGTCCACATAAACGTTTCTTGCATATGCGCCGCCGCCCGCATCGCTTTTGGCTGCACAATGTAAAGCAACGGCTCCGTCTCCACAACGTTTTGTTTCCGCACGTCGATCCCCCTTTTCCATGCTTGCCTTACCTTATATATGTATGCCCGTGATCTCAATAATTGCCCAAGTCAAGCAAAAAGCAGCCGCTCCATCAACAGGAACGGCTGCTCGCACATTTTTAATATCCTAAAATGTGGTATCCCGAGTCGACGTGAATAATTTCCCCGGTGATGCCGCGCGACAAGTCGCTGAACAAAAACAGCGCCGCATCGCCGACTTCTTCCTGCGTCGTCGTCCGGCGGAGCGGAGCGCGTCCTTCGATTTGCTTTAAAATCGAGTTGAAATCGCTCACCCCTTTGGCCGACAGTGTGCGAATCGGTCCAGCGGAAATGGCATTGACGCGGATGCCGTATTTGCCCAAATCGTTCGCCAAATATTTCACGCTCGCATCAAGCGACGCTTTCGCCACACCCATAATGTTGTAGTTTTGCACGACGCGCTCGCCGCCTAAGTACGTAAGGGTGACGATGCTGCCGCCTTCCGTCATCAGCTCTTTCGCTTCACGAGCCACCGCGGTGAGCGAATACGCACTGATGTTATGGGCGAGCAAAAAGCCTTCGCGGCTGACATTCATATACTCACCGCTCAAGTCTTCTTTATTGGCATAGGCGATGCAATGAGCGACGCCGTGGATGACACCGACTTGTTCTTTGATTTGCGCGAAACATTGAACGATGTCTTCGTCTTTTGCCACATCGCACGGCAGCAGAAGGGAGCGTTCATCCCCAAGCGTATCGACCAGCGCCCGCACCTCTTTTTCAAACCGCTCGCCGGCATACGTAAACACCAACCGAGCGCCGGCAGCATGAAGCGAACGAGCAATGCCCCAGGCGATGCTTCGTTTGTTCGCCACCCCCATTACGACATATGTACGTCCTTCCAATGATAAGACCATTCGTTCATCCTCCCAATTATCATTTATTCTTAGCACCAGGTGATAATTCTATTATAGGCGATGCGGCAAACAATGTAAATGCGCGCTTTCTTTTTGCCTTTTGGCTCCTTCTTGCTGCCGGCGGTTTTTCCCACTTTGCAAAACCGACTCAATTCGCTAATATGGTATATGGTACATTTGAATGGAGAGGATCGTTCCATGGATCATGACCGTTTTTCCCAATCGAAGCTTGATTATCACTTATTATTTCTTTTATTCTTAATGGCCGTGGTGAGCGCCATCGCCATTCACAGCGCGGAGCCGATGCTTCCCGAGAAGCTGCAGAACGTCAACTTCGCTTCCAAGCAGCTGCAATGGTACGTGATCGGCGCCGTCGTGATTGCGTTCACCATGATCGTCGACTATGATCGGCTGTTTCAAATCGCTTGGTATTTGTACGGATTCGGGATGCTGCTGTTGCTCGGACTCGAACTGAACGTTCCGGGCTCCGTGACGATTAAAGGAGCGACAAGCTGGTACAGCCTCCCGGGCGGGAACTTTCAGCCATCCGAGCTGATGAAAATTTTTATGATCATCGTCCTAAGCCGCATCATCGTCAATCATCGGGAAAAATACCCTGAACCCATGATCCGCGATGATTTCAAGCTGCTCGGCAAAATCGCCCTCACCGTGTTGCCGCCGCTCATCTTGTTGGCCAAGCAGCCGGACATGGGCATGTCGATGGTATTTACGGCCATCACCGCCACCTTGGTGCTCGTTTCCGGCATCCGTTGGCGCATCATTTTCGGCATCGTCTTTTCCGGAGTGGCGGCCGTGGCATCCATTGTATTCATATACTTTTATTTTCCGGACTTTTTTCATAAATATATCATTGAAGAAGATTACCAATTAAACCGGTTTTACGGATGGCTCGCACCGTATGAATATTCGACCGACCAGGGGTTTCAGCTCATCCGTTCGTTGATGGCCATCGGCTCGGGGGGGCTGTACGGGAAGGGGCTCGGCAATTTACAAGTGTACTTGCCTGAGGCGCATACCGACTTTATTTTCGGGGTTATTGCCGAACAGTTCGGATTCGTCGGTTCGAGCATCGTCGTTTCGCTCTTTTTCCTGCTTGTTTACCGCATGGTCCATATCGCGCTTGAGAGCAACGATTTGTATGGCAGCTATTTATGCGCCGGCGTCGTCGGCATGATCACGTTCCAAGTGTTCCAAAACATCGGCATGACGATCGGGCTGCTGCCGATTACCGGGCTGCCGCTGCCGTTTATCAGCTACGGAGGAAGCTCGCTCGCCACGTACATGCTGGCGATCGGCCTTGTCTTAAATGTCCATTCGCGGACGCGGAAATTTATGTTCGCGAGCGATGAATAGCCGCTTGCCCATCACCGGCAGGCGGCTTCGTTTTTGCCGGCCGCCACCCATTTTGCGGCTGTCCCGGCGCAATCTCCTCTTTTCTTTCTATTGTCTGACGGACATACTGGTAGTATACCGACCATAGTCAGAAAGGAGAGCATCCTATGGCCATTGACATTATCGGCGATATTCATGGCTGTCGCCGAGAATTTGTTGCGTTGACAGAAAAACTAGGGTATGTATGGAACGAAGGGATTCCCGTTCATCCTGGCGGCCGAAAGCTCGGGTTTGTCGGTGATTTGACCGATCGCGGCCCCGAGTCGCTAAACATGATTGAGATCGTCTCCGCCCTTGTCGAGCGAAAGCTGGCTTACTACGTGCCGGGCAACCATTGCAATAAGCTGTACCGCTTCTTTTTAGGGCGCAACGTGCAAATCGCCCATGGTCTTGAGACGACCGTCGCGGAATATCGCGCCTTGCCCCCGAGCGAACAGGAGATGGTCCGCCGCAAATTTATCCGCCTGTATGAGCAGGCGCCCCTGTACGCCGTTTTGGATGAGGGGCGCCTTGTCATCGCCCACGCCGGCATTCGCCATGATTATATCGGGCGGACGGATCAAAAAGTCAAGACGTTCGTCCTATACGGAGACATCACCGGCGAAACGAACCCGGACGGGACGCCGGTGCGCCGCGACTGGACGAAGCGGTATCGCGGCGACGCATGGGTCGTCTATGGCCATACGCCTGTCAAAACTCCGCGGTTTGTCGGACGAACCGTCAACATTGACACCGGCTGTGTGTTCGGCGGTGCGCTCACTGCGTTGCGCTACCCGGAAATGGAGACCGTCTCGGTTCCGTCATCGATGCCATACGTTCCGGAAAAATTCCGTTCGTTCCCGTAACCGGCGCTTCATCCTATTTCGCGCAGGAGACTCCCACTTCAACGACCAAAGGGAGTAAGTGGGAGAGGAATGCGCGTTCCCCTTTTCTTTTGTGTATGATAGAATAAAGGCGTGGAGAAAACCGTTTAATAAAGGCACTCCAATAACTGCTACTCGATGTATGGAGTTGGTTACAGGAAACGTTGTAACCGTAAAACATCGAGCGTAGATCCGTCTGTTGTGTGTGGAAGCCAAGTACTGCCAACAGACACACCGAGAGAATCGGTAACGATGCAGGCATGACCTGCGTCGTTGGGTAGTTGTCAACCTGCCCTGATGCAACCCCAAGTCAAGGAAGGAGGACGAAGTCCGCTTGTACTTCTGGGGAGTTGCAAGCCCCCACTTCAAGCGTTAGCTAAGTGGGGGTAGTTGACGAGCGCACCGTTTCAATGAGATGCGCCATGTCCCCGGGAAGCGGAGCGGCAAATGTCAACCAGCGGCGCGCAAACGGATGGAAAAACGAGAGCTGACGGCTATGGAGCGCCTGGCGGTCGATCATCTCCCGACTCCCGCCATAGAGGTCATCCCCAGCGAGCGGATGGCCAACATAAGCCAAATGGACGCGGATTTGGTGCGTACGTCCGGTTTCAAGCTGCAGCGACACGTGCGTATAGCCGCGAAGCCGCTCGAGCACCCGGAAATGAGTGACCGCCGGCTTGCCGTCCTCCCGCACTTCGCGGGCGATGATGCTGTCTCCCCGGCGGCCGATCGGCGCATCAATCGTCCCTTCGTCATCAACCATGACGCCGTGGCAAATGGCCTCATATGTGCGCGCCACCTTCCCTTTTTGCTGGAGCGTGGACAACAAATGGTGAACGTGGCGGTGCTTGGCAACGAGCACAAGCCCGGACGTGTCGCGGTCCAATCTTGTCACAATATGGACGGTTGAATCGAGCCGCTGCCTTCGGTAATGGTGCAGCAGGCCGTTGGCAAGCGTTCCGCCCGGATGATGGCGCGACGGGATCGTGGCCAACCCGGCCGGTTTGTCAACGACAAGGATGTAATCATCTTCGTACACGATATGAAGCGGCATCTCTTCCGGATCCATCCAATCGCTCGTCCGCTCCGGCGGAAACACAACCGACAGCGTCTCACCGGCGCGCAGCACGCGGCGGACCGTGACTGGGCAGCCGTCAATCAACAACGCCCCTCCATGGAATTTAATATCGGTAAGCGCGGTTCTTGAAATGCCCATCTCCTGCAAAAACTGGCGCAGCAGCTTTCCGTCGTGCTGTTCATCGATGGAAAAGGTCATGGTAAACGGCGGCAATGTTCGTCACCTTTCTGATCAAAAATCTCCGTCTTGCTCATCGTGTTCCATCCACTTTCCTTTGGCGCCGCTAAAACGGAATCGGCATCCGCGCCAAAAGACCATCACCTCGCCGCAAACGGGAAGCGTTGCCTAACCAAGGAGGCGGGTTTTCCATCAGTCGGCGATAAACGAGTCGCGCACCCGCCGCCAAAACGGAAACGGCCGAAAACGGGCGAAACGCACTTTCTCGTCGGCGACCCGGCATTGAATCGATTTGACTTCTTTATGTACGAGCGACAAATGGTCGACCGTAATTTGAAAATCGATATGGTTGACCGGCTTCAGCAAGCACGTATGGTGCGCCGGCAGCACAAGCGGCGAACCGATTGTCCGAAACACGCGGTTGTTGATCGACGCCATCTCGGTCACTTGAATCGCCTCAAGCGAAGGATGCAAAATCGCCCCGCCGAGCGCCTTATTATAGGCCGTGCTCCCGGTCGGCGTGGAAATGCACAGCCCGTCGCCGCGGAACCGCTCAAACAAATCACCGCGAATTTCAACATCCATGACGAGCGTCCCACTCACACATTTCACCGTGCATTCGTTGAGCGCTAAATACTTCGCCTCGCGCCCACCGTTAATGTAACGAATCGTCACCTCAAGCAACGGGTACTCCACCACTTGATACGGTGTTTTGGCGATGGCAATCACGAGCTTTTCGATTTCTTCCGGCACCCAATCGGCATAAAAGCCGAGATGGCCGGTATGGACGCCGACAAACGCCGTCTTGTCCAACCGATGGCAATAGCGATGGAACGCGTACAACAGCGTTCCATCCCCGCCGACGGAAATGACCAAATCCGGCGCTTCCTCATCATAGCGCAAATCAAAATCAAGCAAATACGTCTTCATCTTCTGCGCGAGGGCGTTCGACACATCATCCCCTTTTGACGTAATGGCGAAGGCCAGCGGCGCATCAGTTCGTTTCATTGTCCTTCCCCTTTTGCTTCTTGTTTTCGTGAAAAGGCGGCCTGCGCTTCTTGAATTTCAACGCGGATTTTCGACATTTCCTCATCGAGGCGGTAGGCAGCCTCCGCCGCGCGCTGCAGCCGGGCTTTAATATCTTCCGGAAAGCGGCCGCTGTATTTGTAGTTCAGAGAGTGTTCGATCGTCGCCCAAAAGTTCATCGCCAGCGTGCGGATTTGAATTTCCGCCAAAATATTTTTCTCGCCGCGGATCGTCTGCACCGGATACCGAATGACGAGGTGGTATGAACGATAGCCGCTTTCTTTCTTTTGCGTGACATAGTCGCGCTCCTCGACGATTGTAAAATCGTTGCGCTGGCGCAGCAGCTCGACGACCGTTTTAATATCGTCGACAAACTGGCACATGATGCGCAGTCCTGCAATATCTTGCATCTCTTCCTCGAGGCGGTCGAGCGGGATGTTTTTCTTTTGCGCCTTGTCTAAAATGCTGGCAACCGGCTTCACGCGTCCGGTGACAAACTCAATCGGCGAGTGCGCTTCAATCATCTCAAACTGGGCGCGAATGCCTCGCAACTTTACTTTCAGCTCTTCGACTGCCTGCTTATACGGGGCTAAAAACAAATCCCAATGGTTTACCATCGTACCACCTGCCTATCTATTTTCAATTTCCTGACAGCCTGGGCCAAGAGAAAGCATCCGCACCTTCCCAGCGCCGCTTTGACGGTAAGCGGCCTTTGGCGCGCTCCGCCTCCCCTCACGCCCAAAGGCAGGCAACCGGACGGCTCATCCGGTAAAAAACATCTCTTGTACTGCTCGTTCAAGCGCCTCGCCATAGTTGGCGTTGTCACGAATATTTTCGAGCAAATATGACAATTCATCGTGAAACTGTTCAAGTTCGAGCACTTCTCCCCCGCATTGAAGCCAAACCGGCTCCTTGGCGTCAAGCGCCTCTTTCAGCTCGGGCCACCATGGCTTCGGAACCATGACATATAGAAAGCGATCCTCGGTTTCCAATATATACACAAACGCCAATGCATCTGAGTCAACAAGCATATGGCGCTTCGGCATAACACCGGCGGGCAAAACAAGCGCATCATCAACCTTCAGCCAGAGCCGGCCGTCTTTTCGCTCTGCCCGCTCGACGATCCATTTTTCGTTCATGCTTTCTCTCCTTCCACACCAACCATCCGCCCTTTATTTTACCATATTCAGCCTATGCGGGCGAAATAATTGATATTCGCCGAAAAACAGCTGATAATAGAGGGAGACGATGATCTTTCCCGAGGGAGATTCACGATGCATCAAGAGGTCGAAATCGAATTGAAAAACTTGTTAACGGCAGCGGAATTTGCGGCCGTCCGCGCCGCCTTCCGGTTGGATGATGGCGTTTTCTTCCGCCAGGAAAACCATTACTTTGACACTCCGTCATTCGCCTTAAAAGAACGGGCGGCAGCGCTGCGCATCCGGGCGAAAGAAGGGCGGTTTACGCTGACGCTGAAACAAACGCGGGCGGATGGGGCGCTTCTCGAGACGCACGTGCCGCTCACCCCTTCCGAAGCGGAGGCGCTGCTCACGGGCGTGCCGCTGCACGGAACGATCGCGGCCTTGCTTGCGGAACTGGGCATTGATCCATCCAACGTGCGCCATTTCGGCTCTCTTGTCACCGAACGCGCCCAATGGCCGTACGAAGGCGGTACGCTTTTCCTTGACCGCAACTTCTACTTGCAAAGTGAAGATTACGAACTCGAATATGAAACGGACAACGCCAAAACGGGGGAGGAGCGATTTTTGCGCCTGCTCGCATCGCTTGGCATCCCGCGCCGCCCGGCGCCGAACAAAATCGCCCGCTTCTACGCCCGGAAATACGAAATGGAGGAAAGACCATGACCATTTCACCATTGCAGTTGCTCGTCGAGCTTCAGGCGCTCAAGACGTTCTCTCCCGGGCGCTCAACCCTATTGCCATCGACCGCTCCGCCGCTGTTTTCAAGCTTGCTCGCCGAATACCTCAGCAACCAGGCGGAGGCGATGGCCAATGATCGGCAAAATCCGGGTCCAACATTTGCCGGCGGCAGCCTCGCCGCACAGGAGGCGAAAGGGATAGCCGCTTCACATGCACCGTCTTCCATTGATAGCCTCATCAATGCCGCGGCAGACAAATATGGGGTCGATCCGCGCCTGATTCGCGCCGTCATCCGCCACGAGTCCAACTTCCGCCCCGATGCGAAAAGCCGCACGGGGGCGCTCGGGCTGATGCAGCTCATGCCGAGCACGGCGAAAATGCTCGGCGTCGATGATCCGCTTGATCCGGCGCAAAACATCGATGGCGGAGTTAAATATTTGCGCCAACTTCTTGACCGGTACAATGGCAACGTTGCCCTCGCCTTGGCGGCTTACAACGCTGGGCCGGGCCATGTCGACCGCTACGGCGGCGTGCCTCCGTTTGCCGAAACACGCGCCTACGTCGAGCGCGTGCTGCAAAGCTACCGTGCATAAATGGCAGGCGAGTCACTTTGTTTGAGATAAACAGCCGCTGTTGATAAAATAGCAATCAAACGACAGCTAAAGGAGCATCCGCGATGGGAGGACAATGGCAAACTCTTTATGAAGCAATCGGCGGAGAAGAGACGATTGCGAAGCTGGTCGAAGCGTTTTACCGGCGCGTCGCGGCTCATCCAGACTTGCGGCCGATTTTCCCTGATGATTTTACGGAAATCGCCCGCAAGCAAAAGCAGTTTTTAACACAATATTTAGGCGGACCGCCGCTTTACACGGCGGAACACGGCCATCCGATGATGCGGGCCCGCCATCTTCGTTTTGAAATTACGCCGAAGCGGGCGGAAGCATGGCTTGCCTGCATGCGGGCGGCCATGGATGAAATCGGTCTGTCCGGGCCGGCGCGCGAACAGTTTTATCACCGGCTCGTTCTCACTGCCCACCATATGGTCAACACCCCGGATCATTCGGACGGAAAGGAGCATTCCCTTGAGTGAGAAGTTTGCTGGGAAAGCGGCGCCGCCTTGCGCCTCCTCCCAGCCGTTAGGCAACACGAACAAACCGCTTGAGTTGTATTTGTTTATCGATCCGTTATGCCCGGAATGCTGGGGGCTTGAACCGATCATCAAAAAATTGACAATCGAATACGGCCGTTTTTTTACCTTAAGGCACATATTGAGCGGAACATGGGCGACATGGGGCGCGCACAAAGGAACAAAGCCGGAGGCAATGGCCAAAGCATGGGAATGGGCGGCTTGCCGCACCGGCATGTCATGCGACGGCAGCGTTTGGCTCGAAAATCGGATTTCAAGCCCGTTCGCCCCATCGCTCGCCATTAAAGCGGCGGAAATGCAAGGAAAGCGGGCCGGCCTCCGCTTTTTACGCAAGCTGCAAGAACAGCTCTTTCTCGAAAAACAAAATGTCTCTGATTTGTCGGTGCTCGCCGAATGCGCCGCCGAAGCTGGTCTTGACGTCGATGAATTTCTGCGCGATATGCACTCACCGGGAGCGGTAAAAGCGTTCCAATGTGATTTGAAAATCACGTCGGAAATGGATGTCGACGAAATACCGACGCTTGTCTTATTTAATGAAAACATTGAAGATGAAGGCATTAAAATTTCCGGATGCTATCCGTATGACATTTACGTCGAACTGATCGCCGAAATGCTTGGCTTCCATCCCAAGCCGTCTCCTCCCCCTCCACTGGAATCATTTTTAAGCCATTTTAAGTTCGTCGCCACGAAAGAAGTTGCCGTTGTGTACAATTGGACCATCCAAGAAGCGGAAACGGAAATGAAAAAGCTGCAGCTGAAACAAAAGGTCGAGCGGGTGCCTGTCAAGCATGGAACGTTTTGGCGCTATATCGAAAAAGCCCGCCTGTAGCGTGCGACCGACAAGAAAAAGCCCGGCCGAAGCCGGGCTTTTTCTTGTCGTCAAGACAACAAAGGGGATGGGAGAATTTGTTCACGGTCAAACAAAGGGGTATCAGGTTTTGTCTTCCGTTCACATCTTTATCTTACCAAACGCCCGACCGGATTGACAACCCGTTTGCTCGTTTGTTCACATTATTGTCATAATTCCCTTCCCCGTCGCTGTTTGTCATGACTGCATGGACAGCGGACATATATTGAACATAAAAGAACCGAGAAAGAGGCGAACAACGTGAAAAAACGAATCGTTTTATGCGTTTGGGCGGCAGCGGCCATCGCCGCATTTTTCCTTAACCTTTTAGGCCTTATGCGGCTGCTTCCCTTGTGGGCGACGATGCCGCTGTTGTTTTTGACGCTGCTTGGACTCGTGGCATCTTGGAACCGCCGCCGCCAGTTTAAGGGATTTTCGTCAAAACGGCTGCGGCTGTAGGGAAAATAAGACGATATACGTTTTTCGATATGGATGCAGGCGTGGCGCTGCATCCATTTTATTTCCCAAGCAGCCGCTCCATTTCCTCAAGTTTTTCCTCAAATACTTGGCATGCCTGGCGGATCGGCTCGGCGCTCGTCATATCAACGCCGGCTTTTTTCAGCACTTCGATTGGGTAGTCCGAGCTGCCGGCTTTTAAAAAGTCAATGTACCGTTTCACCGCCGGTTCGCCTTCCTCTAAGATTTGTTTGCTGAGCGCTGTTGCCGCGCTGAAGCCGGTCGCATATTGGTACACATAATAGTTGTAATAAAAATGCGGAATGCGCGACCATTCCAAGCCGATTTCTTGGTCGACCACAATCTCATCGCCAAAATACTTTTTGTTTAAATCATAATAAAGCGAGGTGAGCGTCTCAGCCGTTAACGCTTCGCCCTGTTGCGCCTTCAGGTGGATCAGATGCTCGAATTCCGCAAACATCGTCTGCCGAAAGACAGTGCCGCGGAATCCCTCAAGATAATGGTTCAACAAGTACAACCGTTTCTTCTCATCATCAATCGTTTTCAGCAAGTGATCGTTCAAGAGCGCTTCATTGCACGTTGACGCCACTTCAGCGACGAAAATCGAATAATGGGCGTACGGATACGGCTGCGTTTTGCGCGTATAGTAGCTATGGACCGAGTGGCCAAACTCATGGACGAGCGTAAACAAGTTGTGAACGTTGTCCTGCCAATTGAGCAAAATGTACGGATGGGTGCCATACGCTCCCGACGAATACGCACCGCTCCGCTTCCCTTTGTTCTCGCGCACATCGACCCAACGGTTGTCAAGCCCTTCTTTGACGATCGCTACATACTCCTCGCCGAGCGGCGCCAGCCCGTCAAGCATATATTGCTTCGCTTCCTCGTACGTCACGTCCATTTTCACATCTTGCACAAGCGGCGTGTACAAGTCATACATATGGAGCTCGTCAAGCCCCAACACTTGTTTGCGCAGCCGCACATAGCGATGCAAAAGCGGCAAATGTTCATGAACCGTGGCAATCAAGTTGTCGTACACGCTCTCTGGGATGTTGTTGGCATCGAGCGCCGCTTGGCGCGCCGATTCATAACGGCGGACGCGGGCAAAAAAGTTATGTTTTTTCACCGTTCCGGCAAGCGTGCTGGCAAACGTGTTTTGAAACTTTTCGTACGTATGGTACACCGCATGGAACGCATCGCGGCGGACGCGGCGGTCAGTGCTCTCCAAAAAGCGGATGAACCGGCCGTGCGTTACTTCTACCTCATTGCCGTTTTCGTCCACAATCGTAGGGAACGTCAAATCAGCGTTGTTAAGCGCGCTGAACGTATTCGATGTCGCCTGCATAACCTCGGCCGCCTGCGCCAATAACGCTTCCTCCTCCGCCGACAACACATGCGGGCGCTGGCGTGTCACTTCGTCTAAGGCGTGCGCGTATAAGCGAAGCGGCTCGTATTGCTCAAGAAACGAACGAAGCACCGCTTCATCGATGGATAAAAGTTCTGGGACGATGAACGCCATGGCGCTCGACGCCTCGCTGTATAAGCCCTTCACGCGGTCATTCAGCCCTTGGTAAAACGAGTTGGTCGTATCCTGGTCATAGCGCATATGGGCGTATGTATACAGCTTGCCGAGGCGCATCGATACTTCATCTTGGTATTGCAGCGCTTCATACAGCACTTGCGGCGATTGCCCAAGCCGTCCTTTGTACTCCCCGAGCTTCGGGATCATCGCTTTCACCTGTTGGAACTCCTGCTCCCAGGCGTCATCAGTCGGAAAAATATCCTCAAGCCGCCACGTTTCCTCGACGGGGATTTCGCTCCGGGATGGAAGCGATTTTTTGGCCTTATTGTCTCCCACCTTTATGTCCCTCCTTTTAATATCGATACACGAATTATTATTCACCATTTTTGGCTGTTTTTCCTGTCTTTTGCTTATTTTTTCCGCCTCCTGACATCTCGAGCGCTGTCCAGTACGAGGCAAGCGCCGGCGTCCGCTCGATTTGCTCCTTTTAATATCGATACACGAATTATTATTCACCATTTTTGGCTGTTTTTCCTGTCTTTTGCTTATTTTTTCCGCCTCCTGACATCTCGAGCGCTGTCCAGTACGAGGCAAGCGCCGGCGTCCGCTCGATTTGCTCAAGAAGGGCGGCATCTTGGCGAATGACATCTTCGACCGTCGCCGGGAATGACAGCGGTTTGGCTAAGTACAACTGTCCACCGTCCTTGCAACGTACGTAGCCAAGCAGCCTGAGCCAATGCACATATTCGCTGACCGCCTGTCGGTAATCATCCCGTCCAACAAGCGGCAGCCGGCGCGGCATAAGCCGTCCGGTGCGGATTTGCTCGTCGACCCATCCCAACAACGACGCCATCGTGACCGGCCGCCCGGGCTGCCTGAGGAACGGCAAAAGCACGTACGTCTGCCAAATGAACGGGGCCGTTTCCCATGCATAGCCGCGCGGCAACGGCCAGCCGGCTTCCGTCGGAAACAGCGACGGGACGATGCCTGCCTGATAAAAATCCGAACAAATGCGGCGCATCTTGCGGTTAGGATAAAGCGGAAACGTCCGCCGCCACTGTTTTTTCTGGTTAAGCCATTGTTCCCAAAATGAAGGGGAAAGCAGCGGCGGATGAGCCGTCATCACATCACTGAAGGACAGCCGCGAAAGGGGGGAGGAAGCGATCACCGCCAGCGTCCGGCTCACCGACAGCGGTTGCAGGCGGGATAAACAAGTCAGCTGTTTCGTTTCGGGGGAGTAGTACCATACACGCAGAGCAACGGAAAACGGGGCGCGCTGGGCAAACAGCCACTGAAAGCGGGAAATCCTCACCTCATCCGACCGTTTCGGCAGACGGCGCAAATGGTGGACCCCCAGCACCCAGAGCGGGCGGATGCCAAGGCGCCGGTAGCCGTCATTGCGTTGGCAAAAGAGCGATTCATCGATGGTGGAGCATTGATATTCGAGGGCATACAAATGGGGGCCGCAGCGAAACAGCACGTCAGGGCGCTGTCCGATAGCGGGCAAATATGGCTCGAGCTTCGCCTCCATTCCTTGACTCGTCAGCCATACAAACCAATCACGCTTTCCGGTCAAATGCCGTTCCGATTCCGGCTCATGTTCAGACGGGCACGCCGTTCCTTTCCGGTGAGCGAAATGCGGCAGGCGATGGGCACCGGACCGCATCACGACTTCGTTCCGGCAGGCGGGACAAAAAAACGGTCCATCGCCTTTTAAGCGCTCAAGCCGCTCCCGCCCCCAAGCTTCTGCACCGATAAGCGAGACCGGACGACCTTCAGACGAGAGCGCGACAAACAATTCGGTCACTCCTTTTCTCCTTTGTCCATCCTTCGTTTATGGCTTCGGCAATGGTTCTTGTTTTTCCTGCCAAGCAGCAAAAAAGTCCGCCCGGGCGCGGCGGACTGGAATCAGACGCGCTGGCGAACGAGGTTACAACAGCGGTGACAGCAGGCGGGAAACGGATTCAGCCATCCGCACCCGCAATGGACGCTGCTGAAATTGCTCATAGTCAATCGGCGACGAGTGGCGGAAATCTTCCAAAAAGTCACGCACTAGTTTCTCGATGCTGTCCGTGTAATACAAAAACGCGTTCACTTCAAAATTCAAATGAAAACTGCGCATATCCATGTTCGCTGTGCCGATTGAAGCCAGCTCGCCATCGACGACAATGACTTTGCTGTGCAAAAACCCGCGTTCATACTCATAAATTTTTACCCCTGCCTCCAGCAGCTCTGGGAAATACGAGCGAGAAGCGTAAAAAACGATTTTTTTGTCCGGCCGCTTCGGCGCAAGCAACCGCACATCAATGCCGCTTAGCGCTGCCACTTTCAGCGCCGTCAAAATGTCTTCATCCGGCACAAAATACGGCGAAGCCACCCAAATCGACCGTTTCGCTGCTGTGATCATAGCAAAATACAGCTGCTTAATGACCTCCCACTTTTGATCCGGACCGCCGGCGATGAGCTGGACGCCGCCTTGCCCTTCTTCTACAATGAGAGGCGGCGACAAGTAGTCCGGCGTCAGCAGCCGCTCTCCCGTCATATAATACCAATCTTGCAAAAAAATAAGCTGCAACGTCCGGACTGCTTCGCCCCGGATCAACAAATGCGTGTCGCGCCAAAATCCGAAATACTCGTTTTTTCCTAAATACTCGTCGCCAATATTCAGCCCGCCGACAAAGCCAACACTCCCGTCAATGACGATGATTTTCCGGTGGTTGCGGAAGTTGATTTGGTTGCTTAAAAACGGCAGGCGCACCGGCGAAAACGGGATCATCTCAACCCCGGCAGCGCGCAGCTCTTCGATATAATCGTTCGACAGCTTCCAGCTGCCGACAGCATCATACAAAAAACGGACGCGCACGCCTTGGCGCGCCTTTTCTATCAAAACACGCTTCAGTTTTTGTCCGATTTCATCATGACGAACAATATAATATTCCAAGTGGATATGATGCTCCGCTTTCTCCAACTCAGCAAAAATCGCCGCAAACGTCTCGTCGCCGTTGGTCAATACTGCCGTTTGCGATGCCAATGACACAGGGTGTTGGCCAATGCGGTAAGCAAGATGCAACAACGGACGCTGATGGGGCGCCATCGGCAGCCGCTCGACGGCAATCGGCGACGGCTCTTGAAACTTGAGCAGCACCGCCTCATCAAAATCGGCTTTCTTTTTATAGCGCCGTTGTTGCCAATAGTTGCGTCCGAACAATAAATAAAACAAAAAGCCAACGATCGGGAAACTGCCTAACACCGCCAGCCAGGCGATCGTTTGTGCCGGCTTTCGGTTTTCAAGCGAAATGACAAAGGCAATAAACACCACTGAACAAGAGATGAGCACGCTGAAAATGCCGAGGAGCTTCCCTTCCCAATAATCGTGCGTCAAAGCCAGCAACAGGCCGACGATGCCAGCAAGAATGGCCACTCTTGATGCGTTTCTCAACCAAACCCCTCCAACTGATGTTCCTCTTTCCCCTTATTCTTTATACTTGACTTCACGGCCAACGGTTTCACGGTTTTCCCTTCTCTTTCCTATCTAGAAGGGTCGGGAAAGCAGCCATTTTCTAAATAAGTGACCGACGGGTGCGAAAAAGCGTGCTGTTATAAAGCTTCTCCATTTGAAAACAACAGGGTCAACCCGCGTTTTCTGTCCGCCCCCTCCAAGCGCCCCAACAAAGAAAACGCCGATTTCTGGCGGCGAAATCGGCGAATGAACGAAAAGGTTATGGAGCTGGAAAATACCGTTTTACGGTCTCAAGCGCATTGTCGCCCATAATTTCAGTTCCGTATTCCTCAAGGCGGTAAATCGTCAGCTGTGAATCGTTTCCGTATTCCAGAAGAAGGCTGAGCATATTGTCGATATCATGCTCGCTATATTGTTCGGTAAATTGTACGAACAAGTAATAACGCCCTTCAAACTGGAATAAACGGTTCGACAAACTTGAAAAGTCGGCGCGGTGAGCCAAGGAGATGACGTCTTCAATGTCTTTGAACGAAATGATAAATTGAAGCACGTCTTGCGCTTCTTCGTCTCCGGCCGCATTGTTCCGCCCGAAATGGAAGTGATGGCCGAACAGCGATTCGATCTTCTCATCAGCCGAGAGCGAAAACTCGCGCCACTTGTCTTCCGGGAGCGGCAGCTCAAGCTTGCTGCCGTCTTTGGACAGCTGCGCTTTCGTTACAACAACCTCAAGTCCTTTCTCAAGCGCCTGCACTTGAATCCAAAGCGGACCGTCAAGCGAAAAATCGCTTTCGCCGTGAACCTCATCCATCATTTCCCAAAACAATTCTTCGCTCCGCTCCCGATTGTACCAAATTTCCTCACGGTCAAAACCGCGTTCCTCTATATCAACATACGAAATGTAAAATTTCACCGTATGGTCGTTGATGCGTTCAATTTCCATCTTCTCCGACTCTCCCTTCTAAACCAAAGAAATAAAAAGGGAAGGGATCGTTCCCCTGGACATTCTTCAAAACTTCTATCTTGTACTTTATATTTTATGACAAAAAGCGAAAGAAGGGAAATAAAAAAACGTATTTTTAAAAATTGGTTATGAAACCGGCCATGCCCTACTATAATGATGATGAACACGGACGGAATGAGGGACGCCTATGGTGGATGAATACATCGTTTCCATCTTGCTGATTATCGGCATTGATGTCATTCTTGGCGGGGACAATGCGGTTGTCATTGCGCTGGCAAGCCGCAACTTGCCGGAACAAAAGCGGAATGTGGCCATCATTGTCGGCACCGCGCTGGCGATCGCCGTCCGCATTTTGCTGACCGCAGCGGTCGTATGGCTGTTGACCATCCCGTTTCTGCAGCTAGCTGGCGGCCTCCTCCTGTTTTGGATCGCCTTGAAGCTCATGGGGCAAAAAGACGAAAAACATGCCGCCATTAAAGCCGAACCGTCGCTTTGGAAAGCCGTCCAGACGATCGTCGCCGCCGATGTCGTTATGGGCATGGACAACGTCATCGCCATCGCTGGAGCGGCTCAAGGCCATATCGGACTTGTTGTGTTCGGTTTTCTCTGTTCCGTTCCTATCATCATTTTAGGCAGCAAAATCATCCTTTATGCCATGGAACGGTTCCCGATTCTCATTTATGCCGGCGGCGCCCTTTTGGCATACACAGCCGGAAACATGATCACTGCCGAAGAGCGGCTGCGTCCGTTTTACGACCCGCGCTGGGAGGCGTTGTTTCCGGTCTTAACGGCCATTCTTGCCGTTTTGCTCGGCTTTGCGGCCCACCGGCGGACGCGCGCCGTGCGCTGACCGGCAAGTGTGAAAAAACTTCTACATGGCAAGCCATGTAGAAGTTTTTCTTACCCGTTTACCAGCCGCTGCGCTTCGCGGAGTTGGTAGGCCCGCACTTTGCGCGGCAGAAAGCGGCGGATTTCATCTTCGTTGTAGCCGACTTGAAGCCGCTTTTCATCAATGATGATCGGCCGGCGCAAAATGCCTGGGTTTTTTTGAATGAGTTCGTACAAATCTTGCAGCGGCAGAGCTTCCAAGTTAATGTTCAGCTTTTGGAACACTTTTGAACGGGTCGAAATGATTTCATCCGTCCCCGTTTCCGTCATCCGCAAAATTTCTTTAATCTCTTCAACCGTGAGCGGTTCAGAGAAAATATTGCGTTCTACATAAGGAATATCGTGCTTCTCGAGCCACGCCTTCGCCTTCCGGCATGACGTGCAGCTCGGTGATGTGTATAGTTTGACCATTTTGATCACTCCTTTTTCACAAGGAATCCCTTGCTTCCCTCGTCCGTCAGACGACAGACGTGCACCGCTATGCCGGTTTGACGTCTGACAGCATAGCGACACGGCCTGAACGCCAGTCTGGCGATCAGCCGCTTTGCCAATCGTTTGCAAATTGAAATGACTTTAACATGATATATTATACAATACATCGGCCAAGAAAGATATAGTTTTTCGATGATAAATGCAATTTTCTTTCTTTCCTCTTCCAAAGTAAAGGCAAATCCTCTACAATCAAAGTAGAAAAGGAAAAGGGAGGAAGAACCGATGGCCGGCTATTTCATCGACTTTGCCATTGCTTCGGCATTGATCGTCGTCCTCACCGCATTGATGGGGAACATCAGCAACACGATCGGAGAGCGGATGTTCGGCCGAAACAAAAGTGGAAAGCATGTCGAGGCCTCCCGCCGCATCCAACAAGGATGGAAAGTCGTCGGGGGAAAAAAATAACGCGCCAAAACAGGCGCATAGGTGGGTGCCGCCTCTTTCGCCGTTCGCACCATGCGGCGGTGAAAGAGCGGCGCTTTTTTCGATTCGGCTAGGCATACATCGCCCGATACCGCTTATACTCTTCCTCCGAACAAAGCACAAAATGGCCAGGCGTAATTTCACGGAATTCAAGTTCCTCTCCATCTTTGTAGCCATGTTGCGCCGGGTCGTAAACGATCCGCTTGCGCGTCCGCTCCGTTTCCGGATCCGGAAGCGGAATGGCCGACAAGAGCGCCTTCGTGTATGGGTGGATCGGATTGCGGTACAGCTCTTCCGATTCAGCGAGCTCGACCATTTTCCCGAAATACATGACGCCGATCCGGTCGCTGATGTATTTGACCATCGACAAGTCATGGGCAATAAACAAGTACGTCAACCCTTTTTCACGCTGCAGGCGCTTCAATAAGTTCACGACTTGCGCCTGAATGGAAACGTCCAGCGCCGAGATCGGCTCATCGGCGATGATGAATTCCGGCTCGACGGCAAGCGCCCGGGCGATGCCGATCCGCTGGCGCTGACCGCCGGAAAACTCATGCGGGTAGCGGCTGGCATGCTCGCGGTTCAAGCCAACCGTCTCAAGCAATTCATACACGCGTTGCATCCGTTCTTCTTTCGTTTTCGCCAGCCCATGGATGTCGATGCCCTCAGCGATAATGTCGGCGACCGTCATCCGCGGATTGAGCGACGCATACGGATCTTGGAAAATCATTTGCATTTTTCGGTTTAACTCTTTCAGCTCTTTTTTTGATTTTTTGCCGTGTACGTTAACGCCGTTAAACAGTACTTCTCCGTCTGTCGCCTCATACAGCCGAATGATCGTCCGCCCCGTTGTCGACTTGCCGCAGCCCGACTCGCCGACAAGGCCGAACGTTTCACCTTTATAAATGTCAAAGGTGACGCCGTCGACTGCTTTCACCACCTGACCGCGTCCAGCTGGGAAATACTGTTTCAAATTTTTGACCTCAAGCAGCTTTTGTCTAGCCACGCGGTTTTCCTCCTTTCCGGGCGACGATGTCAGCAAACCGTTTCATCCGTTCACGCACGATCGCCGGCGGTTCCACTTTCGGCGCCATTTCATGCAACAGCCATGTCGCCGCATAGTGCGTATCAGACACTTGGAACATCGGCGGCTCGAGCTCATAGTCAATTTTGAGCGCATACGGATTGCGCGGCGCAAACGCATCGCCTTTTGGCGGATTTAACAAATCCGGCGGCGAACCCGGAATCGAATACAGCTCCGTATCTTTATGATCAAGGCTCGGCATCGAGGCCAGCAATCCCCACGTGTACGGATGTTTCGGATTGTAAAAAATTTCATCCACCGTGCCGATCTCCACGATTTTCCCGGCATACATCACGGCCACTCGATCGGCCATGTTGGCGACAACCCCTAAATCATGGGTGATGAAAATAATCGACATGCCGAGCTTTTTCTGAATGTCTTTCATGAGCTCCAAAATTTGCGCCTGAATCGTCACATCCAGCGCGGTCGTCGGTTCATCGGCGATCAAAATTTTCGGATTGCACGCCAAGGCGATGGCGATGACAACACGCTGGCGCATCCCGCCGGAAAATTGGTGCGGGTATTGCTTCATGCGCAGCTCGGCGTTTTTAATGCCGACCAGCTGCAATAGTTCAATCGCCCGTTTGCGCGCTTCCTCTTTCGACAGCTTTTGATGCTTTAAAATCGCTTCCATAATTTGCTTTCCGATCGTCATCGTCGGGTTGAGCGACGTCATCGGATCTTGGAAAATCATCGAAATTTTCGCCCCGCGGATCGATTGCATGTCTTTCTCCGACAGCTTGGTCAAGTCTTTTCCTTCAAATAAAATTTCCCCTTGCTTGATTCGGCTCGGCGGCGTCGGCAACAGGCGCATCAACGCTTTTGAAGTCACTGATTTCCCAGACCCTGACTCGCCGACGATCGCCAGCGTTTCTCCCTTATACAAGTCGAACGTGACGCCGCGAACCGCCTGCACTTCACCGGCGTGGATGTCAAAGGAAATATGCAAATCGTTCACCTGCAAAATTTTCTCCATCGGTTTCACCCCTTCCGTCGGTTATTTGCGCATTTTCGGGTCAAGCGCATCGCGGATTCCGTCTGCCACCAAGTTGAAGCTTAAAATGAGCAAGCTGATCACAACCGCTGGAATAATCATCAAATGCGGATACGTTTGAATCGATTTATACCCGTCATTGACAAGCGAGCCAAGCGACGCTTCCGGCGGACGGATGCCAAGGCCGATAAAGCTCAAAAACGCCTCAGTGAAGATGGCCGATGGAATCGTGAACATCGTCGTAATAATGATCGGGCCGATGACGTTCGG
Organism: Geobacillus lituanicus; assembly: GCF_050994965.1. NCBI lineage: Bacteria > Bacillati > Bacillota > Bacilli > Caryophanales > Anoxybacillaceae > Geobacillus > Geobacillus lituanicus. The sequence goes on along the minus strand of NZ_CP194773.1, from coordinate 1,130,384 downwards.
GATCAAATGTTTGAAAATGAGCCGTGATGTCGGCGCTCCGAGCGTCCTTGCCGCCAGCACGTATTCCATGTTCTTTAATTTCAACACTTGTCCGCGCACGATCCGCGCCATCGTCGTCCAACCGGTAATGACCATCGCCAACGTGATGGAAATGATTCCAGGCTCAAAAATCAAAATGAACAAAATGACCATAATTAAATACGGGATGCCGTTTAAAATTTCGATGATCCGCTGCATCACATTGTCGACGCGGCCGCCATAGTAGCCGGAAATGCCGCCGTACGCAATGCCGATCAATAAGTCGATCAACGCCGCCAGCAAACCAATGTAAAGGGAGATACGCGTGCCATACCACGTCCTCACCCACAAGTCGCGTCCTAAGTCATCCGTGCCAAACCAATAGTACTCTTTCACGCCGCGCTGTTTATACACATCAACGCCGTTCGCATCCCGGCCGTCAAACGGAAGCCAATGAATATGTTCAAGCACCGGGATTTTCGGCGGAAGTTTCGCATGCCGCAAGTTTTGATCTTTATACGTCCGGTCGCTCGCCATCGGGGCGATGATCGCCATGAGCGCCAAGATGATAATCATCACGAGCCCGACGATCGCTGCCTTGTTTTCCCGAAGGCGAAGCCAAGCATCCTGCCAAAACGTCAAGCTTGGACGATTGATTTTTTCCTGCTCACCAACGTTCGGCGGGGCGGGCTGAAACCATTCCGGTGACAGTTGTTCGTATTGTTGTTTCGCCATCATTTTTTCCCTCCCGCTAACCGGATGCGTGGGTCGACAACCCCGTACAACACATCAACGATGAATACTGCCAAAATCAACAAGGCGGAATAAAACAACGTCGTTCCCATAATAACCGGGTAATCGTTCAGTTCAATCGAACGGACAAACTGCTCCCCAAGACCAGGGACAGCAAACAGTTTCTCAATGACAAGCGTTCCCGTCATTAAATTGACGGTCATCGGTCCTAAAATGGTAATGACGGGGATAAGCGAGTTGCGGATGGCGTGCTTGATGATAACCCCCGCCTGGCTGATCCCTTTCGCCCGAGCCGTCAAAATGTAGTCAGAGCTTAACACTTCCAGCATTTCTGTGCGCATAAAACGGGCGATGCTAGCGATGACCCCGACAGACAGCGCCAATGTCGGGAGAATCGTATATTTGAAGCCTTCCCAAAAAGCGACCGGAAGCCATTGCAGTTTCACAGCGATAAAATATTGCAAAAACCCCCCTAACACAAACGACGGAATCGAGGCGCCCAACACCGCAATGACCGTAGCAGTGTAATCTTCCCAATGATTATGTCGAATCGCCGCGACAATTCCGAGAATCAACCCGACGATCGTCCCAAACACAATCGCCTGAAACCCGAGCTGGGCCGACGGGCCGATTCGATCGCTGATGAGCTCTGTCACGGGGCGGTTGTCATATTGGAACGATACCCCCAAGTCTCCTTTCAGCAAATTCCCTAAATATTGAATGTATTGAACCGGCACGGGCTTATCCAATCCGTACTCTTTTAAAATAAGCGCCTTCTGTTCCGGCGTTAATTTCTCTTGGTTCTGAAGCGGCGAACCAGGCAACAGCTTCATTAAAAAGAACGTCAACGTCGCAATGATAAACAACGTGATGATCATATAAACGAACCGCTGAAGCGTATACCGCGCCATGACCGCACCTCCTCTGCTTTTCTATAATCTTCGTTGTTTTTCGACATTTTTCGCCTTGGCAGGCAAAAGGAGAGTATATGCCCTCGCATATACTCTCCTCGGCATGCTGTAGAAAACAGATTACTCAATATATGCCCATTTGTAGCTGTAATCGCCGCCAAACGGGTGCGAAACGATATCTTTGACATACTCGCGTTGCAAGTAGGCGACACCGCGCTGATAGAGCGGGGCAATCGGCATTTCTTCAAAGACGATCTTTTCTGCTTTCAGCATCGCATCCCAACGGGCTTGCAAATCGCCAAGCAACGTTGTTTTCGCGTCTTTAATCAATTTGTCGTATTCAGCGTTCGACCAACCCGTTTGGTTGTGCGGGTTAGTTGTCGTCCACAAGTCAAGGAACGTCATCGGGTCTTGATAGTCCGGACCCCAGCCGGAGAACGACAGGTCGTATTGCATTTTGCTTTCAAGCTCGAGCTTTTGTGCGAACGGTTGTTGTTTAATGTTGACCGTCAAGCCCGGCAAGTTTTGTTCAAGCTGCGCTTTCACATACTCGCCGATTTTCTTCGCGCTGTCGCTGTCATAGTTCAGCAGTTCAAGCGTAAATTTGTCTTTGCCCAGCTCTTTTTTCGCTTGCTCCCACAGTTTTTTCGCTTCATCCGGATTGTAATTGACCAAATCGCCATTCACATCGCGGAAGTCTTTGCCATCCGGACCAGTGACGAAGTCTTTCGGAACGGTGAACTTCGCCGGAATCGAACCGTTGTTCAAGAGCGTATCGACCATCGCTTGCGTGTCGATTGCCATTGCAATCGCTTTGCGGGCATTGACGTTGTTCAGCGGTTCTTTTTTCGTGTTCATGCGCAGCCAGTAGAGGGCTGGATCCAATTCCGTTTTGAAGTTTTTATCATTTTTATACTTATCAACAAATTCGGCCGTCAAACCGACGCGGTCGGCCTGTTTCGTTTCATACAAGTTGACCGCTGTCGCCGTGTCTTTCACAACTTTGACGTTGATTTTTTCAAGCTTAACTGTATCTTTGTCCCAGTAATTCGGGTTTTTCTCATATGTCCAGCCTTGTTCATGCTTCCATTCGCTTAAGACGAACGGGCCGTTGTAAAGCGTCGTATTAGCTTCGAGACCGTATTTGTCGCCTTGCGCTTTCACGAATTTCTCGTTTTGCGGCATGAACGTGCCGAATACCGTCAGGCTGATGAAATACGGAATCGGGTTTTTCAGCTCGACTTGGAGCGTGTAGTCGTCAAGCGCTTTGACGCCCAGCTGGTCAACTGGCAGTTTGCCGGTGTTGACTTCTTCCGCGTTTTTGATGTCGTACATAATGTACGCATACTCCGCTTTCGTTTTCGGGTCAAGCACCCGTTTCCAAGCAAACACGAAGTCGTGCGCCGTCACCGGGTCGCCGTTCGACCATTTGGCGTCTTTGCGAAGCTTGAACGTATACGTTTTGCCGTCTTCGCTCACCTCATGGCTTTCCGCCACCCCAGGAACCGGCTTGTTGTCTTTGCCTAAACGATACAGACCTTCCATGACGTTGTTCAACACGATAAACGATACTTGGTCGGTGGCGAGCGCCGAATCAAGCGACGGAATTTCTGAGGAATCAAGCAAGTTCAGCACCTGCTCCTTTTTCTCCGCCGGCTTTTCGCCGCCCTGGCCGCCTTGGGCGTTGTCGTTGTCCTTGCCCCCGCCGCAAGCCGCGAGGAACGTTGACAGCGCGAGAAGCAGGACGAGGAAGAAAGAAAATCGCTTCTTCACTAAAAAACCCCCCTTAGGTTTATGTAGTGTATTACAAATCTTCTGAACCATTAGTTTTCAGAAGATTGTACTTACATGTTTTATTATATCCTGTATTAGTATACCTGAAAAGAATTTTTTTATTTTGTTAAATAAAAAATTTCTAATTACTTAAAACAGACAGGAAGATCGGCTTGTATTTACATCTGCATTTTACCGACTTTTGACGCTGTTGTAAATAAAAAATTTCTGTCAATATATTAGAAAACGCTTACAACATAGGTTTTTCGCCCCTCATCCCTATTGTAAAGCAAATTGTTCCTCTGTTTCCAAGATGAATACAAATTTTCTGATATAACGTTGTTAATAACATTGACAATCCTTCCTCTTACATATGTTAAAATAAAAACAACGAATTGGAAAGGCGGGAGAGACAAAATGAAACGGATCGCCGTTCGAACAGGGTGGATGGTGGCCGCTATGCTGGCGGCCAGTGCGCTTATCGTTTTCTGGCAAGGGGCATGGACGGCGGTTGCCTTTATTAACACCGCCTTTTTGCTCTCTCTTGTGCCGCTTTCGGCTGGCGGGCTTTTGTTCGTTTACGAGCGCGGGTTTTTCAGCGGATTTGCCTACGGATTCCGCCGGCTGCGCAAAAGCGCAACGAAAGCGGAGCGCTATATGGAAGAAATGGCCGAGGAAAGCGAGGCGGACGAGCCCCCCGGTCCGGCGCGGTTTGCCATCACGTACCCGCTCCTTTTTGCCGGACTCCTTTTGTTTCTCGCGATGATCGCCGCCGGATATGCCGTGCAATAAGGTTGCAACAGCTGAATGGTTTCCGTATAATATAAGGCAAGTTTAGAATAGACCGAGCGATGAGAAAGAAAAGTACATATGGCGATGCCTTCAGAGAGCTTGTGGAAGGTGCGAACAAGCGGCTAGCCATATGGAATGGGCTTTCGAGCTTCCCGCCGAACCGGCGACGCAGTAGGCGAGGACGTTCCCCGCGTTACAGGGGGCCATGCGCAAAGCATGGGCTGAGCGATTGCGCTTTTCCGCGCAATAAGTAGGGTGGCACCGCGGTCCTACCGTCCCTATTAGAGGGATGGCAGGGCCTTTTTTATTTTTGGCTTGAGGGAGTGAAGATCGATGAAAACCATTTTTTCCGGCATTCAGCCAAGCGGCGTCATCACCCTTGGCAACTACATCGGGGCGCTGCGGCAGTTTGTCGAATTGCAGCATGAATACAACTGTTATTTTTGCATCGTTGACCAACACGCCATTACCGTTCCGCAAGACCCTCACGAACTGCGGAAAAACATCCGCCGCCTTGCCGCTTTGTATTTGGCCGTCGGCATCGATCCGACAAAAGCGACGCTGTTCATCCAATCGGAAGTGCCGGCGCATGCCCAAGCGGCGTGGATGCTGCAGTGCATTGTGTATATCGGCGAGCTCGAGCGGATGACGCAGTTTAAAGACAAGTCAGCCGGCAAAGAGGCGGTCAGCGCCGGGCTGCTCACGTACCCGCCGCTGATGGCCGCTGACATTTTGCTTTATAACACCGACATCGTCCCGGTCGGCGAAGACCAAAAGCAGCATATCGAGCTGACGCGCGATCTGGCGGAACGGTTCAACAAACGGTACGGCGAGCTGTTTACGATCCCTGAGGCGCGCATTCCGAAAGTCGGCGCCCGCATCATGTCGCTTGTCGACCCGACGAAAAAAATGAGCAAATCCGATCCGAACCCAAAAGCATACATCACACTGCTTGACGATGCAAAAACGATCGAGAAGAAGATCAAAAGCGCCGTCACCGACTCGGAAGGAACGATCCGCTACGACAAAGAAGGAAAACCGGGCATTTCAAATTTGCTCAATATTTATTCGACGTTATCCGGCCAATCGATCGAGGAGCTCGAACAGCAATACGAAGGAAAAGGATACGGCGTCTTCAAAGCCGACCTGGCCCAATTGGTCATCGAAACGCTCCGGCCGATTCAAGAACGGTATCACCATTGGATGGAAAGCGAGGAGCTTGACCGCGTATTGGATGAAGGAGCGGAAAAAGCGAACCGCGTCGCCTCAGAAATGGTGCGAAAAATGGAGAAAGCGATGGGCCTCGGGCGGCGGTAAGAAGGCGCCATACAAAAAACGGGCGGGCACATAGCGCCCTGGCCCGTTTTTTAATTCACTTTCGGCTCTTGCTCCATTTCCCAAAGCTTTTCGAAAAACGGCTGGCCTTTAATTAAGTTTTCACATAGCTGCTCGTGCCGTGCAGACCAGCCGTGTTTCGTTTCTTCGTACAGCCGTTCCCACGCTTCCTCAAACGACATTTTTTGAATATCTGCGTACTTTTCCGGGGCCCATTCTGTATACCAGTAGCGCACCTCGGCGCTGTTTTTCGTTGAATGCAGCTGGTCAAGCGCCATAAACAACAGCTGTTTCAACTGCCGCTCTTTCCGTGTCAATCCGCACATCAACTCCGGCGCCGGCGACAAAATGTGGTACTCTTTTTCGTACTTCGGCAGCGGGTAGGCCCGCTCTTCCGTCTCGGCGGCCATCTCGTACACAAGCTGCTCTTGCCGCGGAATGAGGCGGCTTTTGCGGATCGGAATATGATAGCCGATCGTATCGACGGCCAAAATGCCAGCTCCGTCGGTCACAACGAAACAATAATCGAGCTGAATCCGTTCATGGTTTTTGCGGACATAGGCTTTTTGGTACACATCGTCCAAAAGCGGCTTCGGAAGGTCGGATAAACTGTTTTCAATATATTGGAATAGAGCCGGGGACACTTTTAACAGCGGCACTTGGTCAAGCAACTCAATTTGGTCGTCTTTGCGCCATTCGTGAAAATGGCAGACGTTGTACCCGTTCTCTTCACCTTCAAACCAGTTCACCCAAATGTCGTGCAGGTAAAGCATGTGATACCCCTCACTTCCAGACGTGTTTGTCCATCAGTATAGGCAGAGGGGCAGAATTTTATTCCATTTCGCCCTCTTTTCCCCACTATGAGCCACGGCTTGGAAACGACAAGCTCGCCCACATAAGCAACAAGCCGAGCGGCAATAAATAACATTCCGCCCTTGTCGCGATATAAGCAGCGTATTCACCAAACCCGCGCTCCGGGGTGATGATGTTTAAATAGACGATCATCATCATGCCGCCGACGACCGAAAAACCAAAGCCGACCAAATAAAAAAACAGGCGGACCATCGGGCTTCCCTTCCTTCTTGTCCACGTCCTTTCTTTACGTATATGCCTGTTCGGTGGACAAGATGCCTATCATCGCCCCTGGTCCATCCCGCCTTACCCGCGGCTGTCCAGACCGGCTAAAGCAACCATTTGTTTCGCCTCCATCGCCATCAATTGAGCCAATGAATACCCCCGCTCCAAACAGCGGCGGACGATGGCATAACCGACTGCATAGCCGCCCATGTTCGGATACCACCCAAGGCCGTATAAAATGCGGGAGCTGAGTGGGTGCGAAACAGCGGCATCTTGATTGGGGGCGATGTAGCGGCGCCAAAACCGCTCGATCTCCCTGTCAGTATAATACGACGTCCAGTCGGCGCATTGTTCCGGTCCGACTGTTTCAGCGACCGCATGTTCTGCCAGCCCTTCCATAATCACCGCATCTAACAGCGTCGCCTCTTTGCCGCCATACGGCAGCTGCTTCAGCCGGCAAACATGGTTGTACTCATGCGCCACCAATGCCGCGACCTCCTCGTCGCGATGATCGGGCAGCAAAAAGAAAACGAGCTTATCGGCAAACGCCACTCCTCCTTTTCCGCGAAACTCGCGCAAAAGTTTCCGGTTTTCATCATCGGCCGGCAGCAAAAACACCGGAACGTCAGGCCCTTTCCATCTCACCCGCTGTTCGTCATATAAGCGGGCAAGCCGCTCCCAAAGGCCTTTTGCCTTCATCTCCGGCAAAAGGCGAACGGCCTGCCGGGCGCTTCGATACATGCCATATAAGCATAAATAACGATGAATGGCGCGCGCTGGTGCATCGGCAAAAAACGGCGCCAGCCGGGCGCAAACACGGAGCGGATCGCCTTCATCTTGTTCAAGCCAACGATCAGTTGGAGCCAGTCCCATCGTCTTCCCTCCCTTTTTGCTACCTTATGTCAAGGCAACCGGGACGGTGAACGAAAAAAGCCCCGTCCGGAGTGAAGCCCGGCGCCCGTCTTCCAACGGGGCCGGGTTCGTCCGGCCGAGGCTAATGGCCTTCATTGCTATCTATTGCGCATACGCTTTGAAAATCAATGTCGCGTTATGGCCGCCAAATCCAAACGAATTGCTTAACACTGCGCGCACAGTCTGCCGGCGGGCTTCGTTCGGCACATAGTCCAAGTCGCATTCCGGATCCGGCGTTTCATAGTTGATGGTCGGTGGAATGACGCCATCGCGGATCGCCAACACAGAGAAAATGGCTTCCACCGCGCCGGTTGCGCCAAGCAGGTGACCGGTCATCGATTTTGTAGAACTGATCGCAAGCTTATAGGCATGGTCGCCAAACACTTCTTTAATGGCGATCGTCTCATATTTGTCATTGTACTCCGTGCTTGTGCCGTGGGCGTTAATGTAGTCGATGTCCTCCGGCTGCAAGCCGGCATCCTGCAGCGCCAGTCGCATCGCCCGCACGCCGCCTTCACCGCCCGGCGCCGGTGCAGTGATATGATATGCGTCAGCCGTCGCGCCGTAGCCGACAATTTCCGCGTAAATTTTCGCCCCGCGGCGCAACGCATGCTCCAGCTCTTCAAGCACGATAATGCCTGCCCCTTCCCCCATGACAAAGCCATCACGGTTTTTATCAAACGGGCGGCTTGCCGTTTTCGGATCCGGATTGGTCGAAAGGGCCGTATTCGCGCAAAAGCCGGCAAACGACATTTTCGTAATCGGCGCCTCCGTTCCCCCCGCGATCATCACATCCGCATCGCCGCGCTGAATGACCCGAAACGCGTCGCCGATCGAGTTTGCGCCCGTCGCGCAAGCGGTGACCGTGCATGAATTCATTCCTTTCGCCCCAAGGATGATTGAGACTTGCCCCGCAGCCATATCCGGAATCATCATCGGCACGAAAAACGGGCTCACCCGGCGATAGCCGCGCTGCTGGAAAATTTCAAACTGCTGCTCAAACGTCTCCATACCGCCGATGCCAGAGCCGATCCAAACACCGACCCGCTCGGCGTTATGCTCACCGATTTCCAAATTCGCATCTTTCACCGCCATGAGCGCCGCCGCCACGGCGTATTGCGTAAACCGGTCCATCTTCCGCGCTTCGCGGCGGTCCATAAACAACGACGGATCAAAATCTTTCACTTCTGCCGCCACTTTCGCTGGAAAATCGTCTGGATTGACGCGGGTGACAATGTCGATGCCGGACTGGCCGGCGACAATGTTTTTCCACGTCGTTTCTGCGTCATTCCCCAGCGGGGTGACGGCGCCTATTCCGGTCACGACGACTCGTCTTTTTTCCATATTCCTCTGCCTCTCCTTTATTCTGGATAATGATGTTGGGATACAGAACATCAACGGCCCCAGCGCAAAGCGATCGCGCCCCACGTCAGCCCGCCGCCGAACCCGACCATAATGATGAGATCATCGTCATGGATTTTGCCCGCTTCCAACTCTTCTACAAGCGAAATCGGAATAGATGCGGCCGACGTGTTGCCATATCGACGGATGGTTGTCGATATTTTCTCTTCTGGCAGCTCGAGCCGCTGTCTGGCCGCTTCGACGATGCGAATGTTCGCTTGATGCGGAATGAGAAAGTCGACATCGTCTTTCGTGAGCCCGGCTTTTTCAAGCACACGCACGCTTGATTCTCCCATTTGCCGGACGGCGAACTTGAATACTTCACGGCCGTTCATGACGATATATTCGTCTTTGTATAAATGTTTTCCTCCTGTTCCGTCAGCTCCCAACTCGAAAGATAAAATCCCGCGCCCGGGCGACACCGGACCCATGACGACCGCTCCGGCGCCGTCGCCGAACAGCACCGCCGTGTTGCGGTCGGTCCAATCGGTGATTTTCGATAGTTTGTCTGCCCCCACTACTAATATATACTTGTAGGCGCCTGTGTCAATAAATTGGGCGGCCGTGACCATCCCGTACATAAACCCCGCGCAGGCAGCGCTAATATCAAGCGCAGCGGCGTTGACGGCGCCAAGCCGCTCTTGCAGCATGCAAGCGACCGACGGAAACGGACGGTCCGGGGTGACGGTGGCAACTAAAATGAGATCAATATCCTTCGCCTCCATGCCAGCGTCTTGAAGCGCCCTTTCTGCGGCAAAATACGCCATATTGGACGTATCGATGTCATCCGGAGCGATGCGGCGCTCCTCGATCCCGGTGCGCGTCCGGATCCATTCATCCGATGTATCCATCATTTTTTCCAAATCAAAGTTGGTCAACACTTTTTCCGGCACATAGCGGCCGACCCCGATAATTCCTGCTCCCATATCATTCATCTCCTCTTTCTTTCCCAAAATGGCAAAAAAACGCTCACGCTGACAACCAAACTTGAATGTACAATCAGTCTACATCACCAATTATTATTACTTGGTACTAATTTTAGCCGAAAGAGCGTGGATGCGCAATAGAAAACGAAAGTTGAACCAGCGCTTTCCGTTCCCCTAAGGCATTTGTCCAAACCGCTTTTTCCTTTCTGCCATACAATACAAATACGAGCGACCATCGCATGAAAGGGAGGATCGCCCATGGCCAACGGCGAAGCACAAGAACAACATCGCGAACGGCAAGACCGTTTTTCCCGCCTAATGTTCGGATCTTTTCCTTCTCGCGCAACCGGCGAGCGCGAAGATCAAGGGAGCGTGGCAGAACCGCCTTTACTGCCGAACATCGATTTCATGAAGCTGTTTGAAAACGTCAATACGCTAGCCGACTCATTGCAACAATTAAAACCGCTCGTGAAAAAGATCACCTCGCTCGTCGACTTATTGAAAAAATAGCAGACGCACCGGTCGATGCGTCTGCCCTTGTCGTTTACGGGAGTTCATTGTATTGGCAGAAAAATTGCCCGATTTGCCGAGCCAGTTGGCGCCGTTTCTCCGGCAGCTCGTAAACGACGCGCACCCGGTTGTTTGTCGTTTTCATCCATTGTTCATATTTACGGCTATGCAAGGCGGATGGATACGGGCCCACTCCGGCCAGCTGCCAAATCGTCACCGGAACGTCATGAGGACTGAGAAAGAGGGACGGAACAGCCTCGAGCACCTCCTCTTCTTTCAAGCCATAGGCAGTCGCGATTTCCCTCACCATCCGCCGGTACACGAATGGATGTTCCTGTTCATAGTCAAGCTGGGCGCGTACGTCAAGGCAAGGGTTGATCATGGCGACGGCGCGGATTTGACTTGGCATGGCGCCAAGCAGTTGCAAGGCAACGAGCGCGCCCATTCCTTCGGCAACGATATAGATGCGCTGGTTCACAATTTCGCTTTTCAACACCGAGTAAATGAGCTGGCGCGCCAGCCGGACCGCTTTCGGACTTCCCCAATGCCGGCCGTACAAATGGGACGAAAAGACCGTATACCCACGTTCCAACCAATCTTCCAGCCATTGGCGCCGCCCCGGATGCTCGAGCCAAAAACTCGTCTGTTCGTTCACAAAATGGTCGCCGTCGCCCATTAAAAAAAGGGCAAACCCATTTGGGCGCTCCGGCACGTGAACGATGCACCATTGCTCATCGAGTTGAAAAAACCGCCGTTGTCCTGCCATCGTTTCCATTCACCCTTGTTTGGCAATGCATAATGGTACAGTATACGATATGCGCGGCCAAAAAAAACGTCCGGGTATATGCCTACGCGACAAATTGTGATAAGATAAGAAAAGGAATGACGAGAAGATGGGAGGAACAAAGATGCGCTTGTTTTGGACGTTTTTTTGGACGTTTTTGCTCGTGCAAATGGCAACGTACGTCATGGGCTCGATGCAAGGGATCGGCTATGATTTCGCAACCGGCGCCTTGCTTGGCGTGATCGTGACGATCTTAGTCTTCGTGATTGCAGCCTTGATTCCGGACGAGCCGGCCGGGGATCACCATCATTGATCATTCGCTTCATAAGACAACGCCTTGGGGTGAAAGTCCCAAGGCGTTGTTTTTTGTCATCTTTAACCGAGAATCCTCCCACTTCAACACCTATATAATAGATGCAATTTGAAGCTTTAACATTTGTAGCTTTTACCGAGCATTTGATCGACTGTCGGGCGACCGAACAACGCCGCTTTCAGACCCATGTATGGGTCTGTGAAGCGGGTGGTTGTTCGGTCTTCCGTCACGCCTTGGCGTGACGGAGGCAAGCCTGTGGCTTGCCTTCGACAGTCGAAAAATGGACAAGCGACTTTTCCATCAAGGATATGTTAAACTTTTTCGTTGCATCTATATAGGTGTAAGTGGAGGAGCATTCCATCCATATTGATCTGGGCTTGTGTTTTCCGCCCATGCTCAAACAATGCGACCAACCCCGGCAGACAAGAAGCACGTCTCTCCGCGTCGTCGGCGCCCCCTTCAGCTCGTTTACGCCGACGGACGAATGGCGATCTGCCCGTTGTCAACATCGACCATGACGGTGCCGTACTCTCTCACCCGCCCAGCGATCAGCTCTTTCGCAAGCGGCGTTTCGATCTGCTTTTGCATAAACCGCTTTAAGGGGCGGGCGCCGTAGACCGGATCGAAGCCCGCTTCGGCGATGTATTGCTTCGCCGCTTCGGTCAGCACGAGTTCGATATGCCGATCGGCCAAACGGGCCGACAGCTCGCGGGCGAACTTTTCGATGATGCCTTTCACCTCATTCATCGACAATGGCTTAAATAAGACGATATCGTCGATCCGGTTTAAAAATTCTGGGCGGAAATGGGCGCGCAATTGGTCAAACACTTGGCTGCGCGTCTGTTCATCGATGTCGCCCTGTTTGTTTTCCAACAACAGCGGCGATCCGATGTTCGATGTCATAATGACGACCGTGTTTTTAAAGTCGACCGTCCGCCCGTGCGAATCGGTGAGCCGTCCGTCATCCAGCAGCTGCAGCAGGATGTTGAACACGTCCGGATGAGCTTTTTCGATTTCATCGAACAATAGAACGGAATACGGCTTGCGCCGCACTGCCTCGGTCAGCTGGCCGCCTTCCTCATAGCCGACATAGCCGGGCGGCGCCCCGATCAAACGGGAGACAGCATGTTTTTCCATGTATTCGGACATATCGAGGCGAATGAGCTGCTCCTCGCTGTCAAACAGCGCCTCGGCCAGCGCTTTGGCCAGCTCCGTTTTGCCGACGCCGGTCGGTCCAAGGAACAAAAACGAGCCGATCGGACGGTTCGGGTCTTTCATCCCGGCCCGCGCCCGCAAGATGGCGTCGGCGACGAGCTCCACCGCTTCGTCTTGGCCGATGACTCGCTTATGGAGCCATTCATGAAGCCGCAGCAGCTTTTCCCGCTCCCCTTCGACAAGGCGGGTGAGCGGAATGCCCGTCCAGCGTGACACGATTTCGGCAATCTCTTCTTCCGTCACTTCCTCGCGCAGCAATTTCCCTTCACTTTGCTCACTGATTTCTTGCTCGAGCTGTTTGAGTTGCTTTTCCAACTGCGGAATGCGGCCATGGCGAAGCTCCGCCGCCTTGTTTAAATCATACTCGTTTTCCGCCTCTTCCAGTTCGCGTTTTGCCCGCTCGAGCGCCTCGCGCAAACGGCGGACGCGGTCAAGCGCCTCTTTTTCTTTTTGCCATTGCGCTTTCATGGCGTTCGCCTTTTCACGCAAATCGGCAAGTTCTTTTTGCAATGCCGCAAGCCGCTCGCGGCTCGCTTCATCCGTTTCTTTGCTTAAGGCCGCCTCTTCAATTTCCAGCTGCATGACGCGGCGCATCACTTCGTCCAGCTCCGACGGCATCGATTCCATTTCCGTCCGGATCGTCGCGCACGCTTCATCGACCAAATCGATCGCTTTGTCAGGCAAAAAGCGGTCAGAGATGTAACGGTCGGACAAAACGGCGGCCGCGACGAGCGCGCGATCGTGGATTTTCACTCCATGGTGCACTTCATACCGTTCTTTCAATCCGCGCAAAATCGAAATCGTGTCCTCGACACTCGGCTCTTGGACAAGCACTTGTTGGAAGCGGCGCTCGAGCGCCGGGTCTTTTTCGATGTATTGCCGGTACTCATCAAGCGTCGTCGCCCCGATGCAGCGCAACTCGCCGCGGGCAAGCATCGGCTTGAGCATATTGCCGGCGTCAATCGCCCCTTCCGCTCTGCCGGCGCCGACGATCGTATGCAGCTCGTCAATGAACAATATGATGCGGCCGTCGCTTTTTTTGATTTCGTTTAACACCGCTTTCAGCCGTTCTTCAAATTCACCGCGAAACTTTGCTCCGGCGACGAGCGCGCTCATATCAAGAGCGAAAATCGTTTTGTCTTTCAGCCCTTCCGGGACGTCTTTGCGCACGATGCGTTGAGCGAGCCCTTCGACAATAGCGGTCTTCCCGACGCCCGGCTCGCCGATCAACACCGGGTTGTTTTTCGTCTTCCGCGACAAAATGCGGATGATGCGGCGAATTTCACTGTCGCGGCCGATGACCGGGTCGATTTTTCCCGCTTTCGCTTCCGCGACAAGGTCGCGCCCGTATTTTGCCAACGCTTCATAGGTTGCTTCCGGATGTGGACTCGTCACGCGTTGATTCCCCCTTACGTTTCTCACTGCCGCTAATAGTGCTTCCTTCGTCAGTCCAAACGACGCCAGCTGCCGAGCGACCGGCTCGGCGCCATGAGGCAACGCGAGCAGCACATGTTCGACCGATATGTACTCGTCTTGCATTCGCTTCGCTTCGTTTTCCGCCTCCTCAAGCAGCCGCGCTAAGGCGGGCGCAACATACAGCTGCCCGTCCGCCCCATGCACTTCAGGCTTTTGGCGAAGCTGGCTGCGAAGCCAGTCAGCGGCCTTTTCCTTGTCGGCGCCGGAAAGCTCCACGAGCCGCGGCGCCAGGCCGCCTTCTTGTTCGAGCAGCGCAATCAGGAGATGCTCGACATCAAGCTGTTGATGATGTCGTTCTTTGGCGAGCGACTGCGCCGCCATCAGCGCCTCTTGCAGTTTTTCCGTCAAACGGCTTGCGTCCATGCCGTTCCCTCCATTTGACCTTCTTTGACCATAAATCATTATAGCCGATCGCGAAGCACACGGCAAATCAAAAGCCACTCCATACTTGGAATGGCTTTTGTTGTACTTCACGGTTTGCGCAAATACGTCCAATGCCGATTATGGTTCGACGTTTCCGGGAACGTATCGCCGGCTTTCAGTTTCAGCTTTTTCGGGTGTTTTACATTGTCGCCCGTTTCGCCGATTTCAATGTACACGCCGTTGTTCGGCGCTTTATCCCCTGGTTTGAAATGGCGCGGTTGGCCCATTTGTTTCATCCCCCTTGCTTCGATTGCATTTGTTAGCATTCCCGGTTTTGCCGCTGTTCATAAGAAGGGAAATGATGGGGCCGCCGCACACGGAGCGTCAAGCCTTCACAATAAAAACGTTTTTTCTCATGAAAATCCTTTTCCTTGCAAAGAACAAAAAAGGAACTCCCGAAACGGGAATTCCTTTTTCCTATAGGATCGACACTAAAATCGCTTTTTGGGCATGAAGCCGGTTGCCGGCCTGCTCAAATACGACCGAGTTCGGGCCGTCCATGACGCCGGCCGTCACTTCTTCGCCGCGGTGGGCCGGCAGACAATGCAAAAAGAGATAATCCGGTTTTGCCGCTTTGACGAGCTCTTCGTTGACTTGATACGGCTGAAACACTTGCAGCCGCTCAGCACTTTCGCTTTCTTGGCCCATGCTCGTCCAGACATCCGTATAAATCGCATCCGCCCCCGCCACCGCCACAAGCGGGTCGTGCGTCACCGTGACGGCGGCGCCTGTCTGTTCACCGATTCGGCACGCCGCCTCGACATATTCTTTCTTTGGCTCATAGCCCGGCGGACAGGCGATGGCGACATCCATGCCGACTTTCGCCGCGGCCACAAGCAAGGCGTTGGCGACGTTGTTCCCGTCGCCGACATAGGCGAGCTTGACGCCTTGGAACGTTTTCTTCACTTCATAAATCGTCAGCAAATCCGCCAACGCCTGGCACGGATGATCGTCGTCCGTCAGGCCGTTGATGACCGGAACGGACGCATATTCGGCCAACTCCTCGACTTTTTGATGGGCAAATGTGCGAATCATAATGACATCGACGTATTGCGACAAGACGCGGGCCGTATCGGCGATCGTTTCGCCGCGGCCAAGCTGCAAATCGTTTCCGTTTAAATACATCGCCTGGCCGCCAAGCTGAATCATGCCGACTTCAAACGACACGCGCGTGCGCGTTGACGGCTTTTCAAAAATCATCGCCATTGTTTTCCCGGAAAGCGGCGTATACGATACACCGGCTTTTTGTTTCGCTTTTAAATCAGTTGCTAACGCCAGCAAGTCCAAAATTTCTTCTGTCGAGAAATCAAGAAGCGTTAAAAAATCTCTCCCTTTTAATGACATCACTGCATTCATGCGATCACCGCCTGTTCTGCCTGTTTTTTCTTTTCCAACCAGCCATGGATCGGCTGCACATCAAGATGATCGACATCGAGCGCCTGCAAGAAGAGCTTCAATGTCTCACGTTCCGTGAAGACGAGCAATTGTCGGGACAACGCAGTCATTCGTTTGTTCGCTTCGCCTTCCTCTTTGCCCAAGTCGATCACCGCGAGCGCCGTGTCGCGCTTCACCCAATCGGCAAACGGGACATCAGCGACGATGGTCAGCTGTTTCGCCGTCATCTCTGCCTCCAGCTCGGCGTCGATGTTGCCAATGACATAGACCTCGTTCGCGTTCGCTTTCTTTTGCAAATACGGATAAAACGCTTTATACGCCGCTTCCTCCTTCGTTGCGGCGATGCTGATGCCTTCGCCGGTCGATTTCATCTCTGGCCCAACCACCGGGTCAACCCCCGGCAGCTTATGGGTCGAAAAGACCGGATACTTTAACACGGCGTACGGCATGACCGCCAAGCCGCGCGCTTTTTCGTCCACGATGTCGACAAGCGATTTCCCAAGCAATAATTTTGTCGCAATTTGCGCCAGCGGCACGCCGGTCGTTTTGCTGACGATCGGCACCGTCCGGCTCGCGCGCGGGTTCACTTCCAGGACATATACATTGCCGTCCGCAATGACATATTGAATGTTCATAATTCCTTTAAAGCCGAGTTTTTTCGCAATCCGGCCCGCATAGTCGATGATTTTCGCTTTTTCTTCGTCTGTGAGCGTCTGCGCCGGCAGCCAAGCATAGCTGTCACCGGAGTGGACGCCGGCTTTTTCGACGTGTTCAATGATGACCGGCAGCACGATGTCTGTTCCATCCGTCACGATGTCCGCTTCTGCCTCTTTCCCGTCCAAATACGCATCAATCAAAATCGGATAGGTCAACTCGCCTTGCTCGATCAAAGCAGCGAGCTGCGCCTCGCTATGGACGATAAACATGCCGCGGCCCCCGATGACATACGACGGACGAAGCAGCACCGGGCAGCCGATCTCAGCCGCTTTGGCGGCGAGCTCCTCGGCGTTGTTCGCCATCAAGCCCGGTACGTGCGGGATGTCAAGCTCCTCAAGCAACTGGTAAAAACGATCGCGGTCCTCGAGCTGGTCAATCATATCGTACGTGACGCCCAACAGCGGCACGCCGGCTTCTTCAAGCCCTTTGACCAAATTGATCGCCGTCTGTCCGCCAAATTGAACGATGACATGCTTGATTTGTTCCGCTTCGATAACATCGAGGACGCTCTCAAGCGTCAGCGGTTCAAAGTACAGACGGTCGGCGACGGCAAAGTCGGTGCTCACTGTTTCCGGATTGTTGTTGATCATCACCGTTTCATAGCCTTCTTTTTGCAAGGCGAACACGCTATGAACAGAGCTGTAGTCGAACTCAATGCCTTGGCCGATGCGGATCGGACCGGCTCCGATGATCAGCACTTTCTCTTTGCCGCTCGGTTGTTTTCGCTCGTCTTCGCCGAAATAAGTCGAGTAGTAATAATCCGTTTCTGAATGAAATTCGGCCGCGCACGTGTCGACCATTTTGTATGACGGCACGATGCCAAGTTCCTTCCGCTTGTTGCGCACGTCAAGCTCCGGCACGCCCCACGTTTCGGCTAAAAAGGCGTCGCTACATCCTTTTTCTTTCAAGAAACGGAACGTTTGCTCCTCAATCGTGTCCAACGTTGCAGCCGCTGCCTGTTTTTCAAGGGCGACAAGCCGCTCGAACGAGCAAAGGAAAAAGCGGTCGATTTTCGTCCATTCGTGAATGGCTTCAACCGCCACCCCGCGGCGGAGCAGTTCCAAAATCGCGAAAAAGCGGCGGTCGTCTTTGTCGACAAGCAGCTGTTTCAGCTCATCATTCGTTTTCACCGAAAGCTCCGGCAACAACAGTCCGTTGTTTTTGCCTTCGAGCGACTGCACCGCTTTTTGAAACGCCCGCTCCATGTTGCGGTCGATCGCCATCACTTCCCCGGTCGCCTTCATTTGCGTGCCGAGTTTCCGATCCGCATGCGGAAACTTGTCAAACGGCAAGCGCGGAAACTTGACGACGACATAGTCCAAGGCCGGTTCAAAGCTGGCGTACGTCGTTTTCGTCACCGGGTTGACGAGTTCCGCAAGCGTATAGCCGACCGCGAGCTTCGCCGCAATGCGGGCGATTGGATAGCCGGTCGCTTTCGAGGCGAGCGCTGACGAGCGGCTGACGCGCGGGTTGACTTCGATTAAGTAATATTGTTTGCTGTTCGGGTCAAGGGCGAACTGAATGTTGCAGCCGCCGATGATCCCTAATGCGGAAATGATCTTCACCGCCGACGAACGGAGCATTTGGTACTCCTCATCGGTCAACGTCTGCGACGGTGCGACGACGATCGAATCGCCCGTGTGGATGCCGACTGGATCGACGTTTTCCATATTGCAAACCGTGATGCACGTATTCGACTGGTCGCGCATCACTTCGTATTCAATTTCTTTAAACCCGGCGACGCTCCGTTCGATCAAACATTGGCGGATCGGGCTTTCGGCCAGCCCTTTTTCCACGAGCGCGAGAAACTGCTCCATGTTTTCGGCAATGCCGCCGCCCGTCCCGCCGAGCGTATACGCGGGACGAATAATGATCGGAAAACCGATTTGTTCGGCAAACGCGACCGCTTCCTCAACGCTTGTGACAATTTCGCTCTCCGGCACCGGTTCGCCAAGCTCATGCATTAACGCGCGGAACGCTTCGCGGTCTTCCCCGCGCTTGATCGCTTCAATCGGTGTTCCGAGCAGTCTCACCCCATACTTTTCAAGCACGCCGGCTTCATGCAGCTGAAACGCCAAGTTGAGCCCTGTCTGGCCGCCGAACGTGGCGAGCAGCCCGTCCGGGCGTTCTTTGGCAATAATCGCTTCGACCGCATCGACGGTGAGCGGTTCAAAATACACGGCATCGGCATGAACTTCATCGGTCATGATCGTCGCCGGATTGTTGTTCACTAAAATGACGCGATATC
The DNA here is from genome assembly GCF_050994965.1 of Geobacillus lituanicus. Lineage (NCBI taxonomy): Bacteria > Bacillati > Bacillota > Bacilli > Caryophanales > Anoxybacillaceae > Geobacillus > Geobacillus lituanicus. Next base: position 1,111,405 of record NZ_CP194773.1, on the reverse strand, counting down.
CTTCTTCCTTTAAGGCGATGCACGCTTGTGTGCCGGAATAATCAAACTCGGCGGCCTGGCCGATGACAATCGGCCCCGACCCGATCAGGAGAATCGACTGAAGCGAAGAATCTTTAGGCATACACGTTCTCTCCCTTGAACACGGTTTGCAAAAATTCGTCGAAAATATAGCCGGTATCGTGCGGCCCCGGATGCGCCTCCGGATGGTATTGCACCGACAAAATCGGTTTATGGCGATGGACGATGCCTTCGACCGAGCCGTCGTTGACGTTGATGAAGCGGATGTCAAACGGCTTGCCCGCCAAGCTTTCCTCTTTGACGACGTAACTATGATTTTGCGATGTCATCATCACGTTTTGTTTCACCGCGTCCCACACCGGTTGATTGGCGCCGCGATGCCCGAAGCGGAGTTTTTCCGTATCCGCCCCGTACGCCAAGGCAACGAGCTGATGGCCAAGGCAAATCGCAAGCGTCGGATACCGGTCGATCAGCTGACGGATAGCGGGAAGCTGATGGCGTAACTGTTTCGGATCGCCCGGGCCGTTCGAGAGGACAAGCCCGTCCGGTTTCAGCGCGTCAATCGCTTCCGGCGCCGTATCATGCGGCACAACCGTCACCCGGCAGCCGCGCGCAAGAAGCGACTGCAAAATCGATTTTTTATAGCCGAAATCGACGAGCACCAAATGCGGGCCGCCTTCGCCGTATGTTTCGATCGTTTTCGTTGACACCGCGCGCACGGGAAATACTGCTTCCACGCCTCCAACGGCTGAAATCGGCGACAAACTTAATTCCGCCATCATCGTTCCAGCGGTGCGGATTTCTTTCACAAGGGCGCGCGTGTCCACGTGCGTGAGAAGCGGAATGTTCCAATGCTGCAAGTATTCCGCCAGACTGTATTTCGCCCCGTAATGAAACCCTTCTCGGCTCGCTTCGTAGACGACGACCGCTTCGACGTGCGGCTGCTTGCTTTCAAAATCGTTTTCGTTGATGCCGTAATTGCCGATGAGCGGGTACGTAAAAACGATGATTTGGTTTTTATACGACGGGTCGGTCAACACTTCTTGATACCCGGTCATGCCGGTGAAAAAAACGATCTCCCCGCTCACCTTTTCTTCAAGCGGAGCGGCGAGCTCCCCGCTGAACGTTTTTCCGCTCGCCACATGCAAATACGCTTTCATTGGCGCCACCTCATCGTTTGAGTTTTTATAACCGTTCAGGAATTTTTATGCATGAACAGGAATAAAAATTAAGCCGCCGGCCGTCCGTTTACAAGACGGCTGAGGCGTTGGCGTTGTTCAACACGTTTGTCAAAATGTCCACCGCTTCATCGATTTCCGCTTTCGTCACGACAAGCGGCGGCAGCAGGCGGATCACGTTCGGCCCCGCCGAAAGGACGAGCAAGCCGTTTTCATGAATCAATGGCAACAGCGGCGCGACGTCCGTTTGGCACTCGATTCCGACCAGCAACCCGAGCCCGCGCACGTCCTTGACGATGTCAAGCGGGGCGAGCGCGTCATGGAGGCGCTCAAGCAAATAGCGGCCTTTCTCCTGCACATCTTGCAAAAACGCCGGATCAAACACAACTTCAAGCGTCGCCTTGGCGGCGGCCATCGCGATCGGGTTGCCGCCAAACGTCGACCCGTGCACCCCAGGTCCAAACGATTCTTTCAAAAACGCTTTGCCGATCATCGCCCCAACCGGAATGCCGCTGCCAAGCCCTTTCGCTGCGGTGATGATGTCCGGCTCCACATCAAAGTGCTGGTACGCAAACGGCTTCCCGGTCCGGCCGATGCCGGTTTGCACTTCGTCGATGATCAGAAGCGCCCCGTGCTGTTGACACAGCTCCGACGCTATTTGCAAAAACGCCGGATCCACCGGGCGGACGCCGCCTTCCCCTTGGACGACCTCAAGCATCACCGCGGCCACTTCTTCGTTCATTGCCTGCTTGAGAGCGTCGACATCATTCAGCGGCAAGTGAATGAATTCCGGAAGCAGCGGACCAAAACCGCTATGCACTTTCTCCTGCCCGGTCGCGGCCATGGTCGCGAACGTCCGGCCGTGAAACGACTGGTGGAACGTAATGACTTTGTGTCTCCCAGTATGTTTGCGCGCCAGCTTCAGCGCCGCTTCGTTCGCCTCGGCTCCGCTATTGCAGAAAAAGACGCAGTCGCCGGCGCTGTGGGCGACAAGCAAGGACGCGACCTCTTCTTGAATGGGAATCGTAAACAAGTTCGATACGTGCCAATATTGATTCAGCTGCTTTTCAATCGCCTTTTGGACGTGCGGATGGCGATGGCCGAGATTGCAGACGGCAATGCCGGAGACAAAGTCGAGATATTGTTTTCCGTTTACATCGGTCACCACCGTCCCTTCGGCCGACTGGACGGCGATCTTCCAACGGTTGTAAGTCGGAAACAGCGCGCTCATAAATATACCCCCACTTCTTTGCGAATCGTTGTGCCGTGCCATGTTCCGTTCTGATAAAACGTCGTTTTGCCGCTGACGATCATCACTTCCGGCAGCGCATCGGATAGGGCGGACAGCGCCGCTTTCACTTTCGGAATCATCCCGCCAGTGATGACGCCGTCTTCGATCAGTCGTTCAATCGTTTCCGCCGTCGCCTCGGCCACGAGCGCGCCGTCTCGCAAAATGCCGGGCACGTTCGTCACAAACGCGAGCTGGCTGGCGCCGATGGCCGCTGCGACCGCCCCGGCGGCCGTGTCGGCGTTAATGTTGTACGTTTGCCCGTTTTGGTCGATGCCAAGCGGGGAAATGACCGGGATGTAGCCCGCCGCAAGCAGCGTGCGCAACAGCTGGGAACGAACGGTTTTCACACGGCCGACATAGCCGAGTTTGGCCAAGTCGATCGGTTCTGCTTCAAGCAGCCCCCCGTCCACGCCGGAAACGCCGACCGCCGGCAAGCCGTTCTGCCTGAGCATCGCCACAAGCTGTTTGTTCACTTTGCCGGAGAGCACCATTTCCACAACGGCAAGCACCTCTTTCGTCGTTTTCCGCAAGCCGTTGACAAACTCGCTCGGCACCGCCAGTTTTTTCAACATTTGCCCGATTTCCGGCCCGCCGCCGTGGACGATGACGACATCCATCCCTTGTTCCCGCATCGTTCTGACGCTGGCAAAAAAGGCGGGAGACAGCTCATCGAGCACGCTGCCGCCGCATTTGATGACGACCGTTTTCCCCATCGTTCTCTCTCCTTACGTCCGATAGCTGGCGTTGATTTTCACATAATCGTACGTCAAGTCGCAGCCCCACGCGACGCCGAAGCCATCGCCCAAGTGCAAATCCACCTCAATGACGACCGTCTCTTGTTGCAAATACGCCGTCGCTTCTTCTTCCGAGAACGGCTGCGGCTCGCTTCCTTTCAGCATCACAATCGGCCCGATCGCGACATCAACATTGTCCGGATCAACGTCAGCGTCCGCATAGCCGATCGCGCCGATGATCCGCCCCCAGTTGGCATCCGCGCCGTAAACGGCCGTTTTCACTAAGTTGGAGCCAACGATTTGCTTGGCGATTTTTTTCGCTTCCTCATCCGTTTTCGCGCCGCGCACGCGCACTTCAATGAGCTTCGTCGCCCCCTCGCCGTCTTTGGCGATTTGCTTCGCCAAATCTTCGCACGTTTTCCGCAGCGCCTCATAAAAGTTTTCCCAATCCGGATGATCCGGCGTCAGCTCATCATTTCCAGCAAGACCGCTTGCCATCACGACGACCATATCATTTGTCGACGTATCGCCGTCGACCGTAATTTGGTTAAACGAAACGTCCGTAATCGACCGCAGCGCCGCGTGCAGCACCGGCGACGAAACATTGGCATCCGTCGTGATGAATGCGAGCATCGTCGCCATGTTCGGATGGATCATCCCCGACCCTTTCGCCGCTCCGCCGACGGTGACCGTTTTCCCGTCGATCGTTGTTTGGTAACAAGCGCGCTTCATCACCGTATCGGTCGTTAAAATCGCCGTTTGAAACGCCTCCGCATCCGCCATCGTCACCCCTGGAACAAGCTGTTTGATGCCGGCGCGAATTTTTTCCATCGGCAAATATTCCCCGATTACGCCCGTTGAAGCGACGGCCACATGGTGCAGCGCCAGGCCAAACTGTTTCGCGCACAACTCACGCATTTCATAAGCGTCCTTGAGCCCTTGCGCACCGGTGCAGGCGTTCGCGCACGCGCTGTTGACGATGACCGCCTGCAATTTTTGTTCTACAGCGAGGCTCGCCTGCGTCACTTTGAGCGGCGCCGCCTGAAAATGGCTTTGCGTATACACCGCCGCTGCCGAAGCGGGCACGTCGCATAGAATAACCCCTAAATCGTTTTTCGAATAGCGCAGCCCGGCATTCACCCCGGCCGCTTGAAATCCTTTCGGCGTCACCACTGTTCCATCGGCGACCGCCGTCACTTGCCCCGTTTGTTTTGTGATCGTCATCGTTTTTCCCCTTCCCTCACGGATAGATCGGCAAGGATCGGAGGCCCTCCGCCTCATCCCAACCCATCATCAAGTTGAAGTTTTGCACCGCCTGCCCGGCAGCACCTTTCATCAAGTTGTCGATCACCGACACGACCGTCACCCGTCCCGTCCGCTCATCGTAGGCGAGGCCGATGTCGCAATAATTTGAGCCGTACACGTCTTTTGTCGCTGGAAACTGTCCAAGTTGACGGATGCGGACAAACGGCGAACCTTCATAACTTGTTTTATACAAATCTACCAAGTCGTTTGGCGAAATCGATTGTTTCGCCTTCGCATAAATCGTCGCCATAATGCCCCTTGTCATCGGAATCAAATGAGTGCTGAACGTGATCGGCGCCACCGCTTCATTCCACGTCTGCAGCGCTTGTTCAATTTCCGGAATGTGCTGGTGGGCGTTCACTTTATAAATTTTCACATTTTCGTTCACTTCGGAAAAATGTGTCCCGAGCCCGGCTTTCCGTCCCGCGCCCGATACGCCCGATTTGGCGTCCACGATGATCGAGTCTTCCTTAATTAATCCTTCTTTGACAAGCGGCGCCAAGCCAAGCAGCGTCGCTGTCGGATAGCAGCCCGGATTGGATAGGAGCACGGCTCCGCGCACCGCCTCGCGGTTCCACTCGGTCAATCCGTACACCGCCCGCTCTAAATACGCAGATGGCGCCGCCTCGCGCCCATACCATTGTGCGTACACCGCGCCGTCTTTCAACCGGAAATCGCCCGATAAATCGATCACTTTCACTCCCCGATCCACGAGCGCCGGCGCCCACTCCCCCGACACCCCGGGCGGCGTGGCGAAAAAGACCGCGTCATACTTGGCAAGCGCCTCGATTTCAAGTTTATGCAACACCGCACCATCGACCGCGCCGACGTGCGGGAAACTTTCCGATAAATGAATTCCATCCTGCGACGACGAGAACACGTCGCACTGGCTCACGTGCGGATGCCCGTATAGCAAGCGGAACAGCTCCGCGCCGCTGTATCCCGTCGCCCCGATGATTGCCACTTTCATGACGTTCCCCCTCACCCGTATGCCTCATGTAGTTCTCATTATAATACTGTATAAAAATAAAATCAAATGTATATTTAATAATTTTTGAGGATTTTTTTCTTGCCCCTCCCTCCGTCTATGGGAAACGAATACCGATTTGTCCCCGCATCCAAGGTGCATCCTTGACTCCATTGTCCTCATGTCTTCGGGATGCAAAGACTTTCACAAACGATTCCATCGATGTTCAACAAGTTTTCAATCTTTTCACTATCCTTATATTGACTTCCCTCTTTTTTCCTGTACACTTTTAGATAGCGATACATTTTACGTAAGGTTGTGATCGGATGAACGAGATGGAATCTCGTGAATGGCTGAAGCGACTTACATCGCTCGGACGCGATCTTCGCCTTGAGAAGGGAACGTACTTGTTTCAAGAAGGGGAAAAAGCAGACGATATTTACTATATCCAATCGGGGAAAATCCAAATCAGCAAAATGGACATGGACGGACGGGAGCTCACGCTGCGCATTTGCAGCCAAGGCGATTTGATCGGCGAGCTGACGCTGTTTTGTCCTGGGGCCCGCTACATGCTGACGGCGAAAGTGCTGGAAGACGGCGTCGTTTCCGCCATTCGGCGTGAAACGCTCGAGAAAGAGCTGGCCAACAACCCGAAACTGGCGATTGAGTTTATGAAATGGATGAGCCTCCATTTCCGCAAAACGCAGACGAAGTTCCGCGACTTGATTTTACACGGCAAAAAAGGAGCGCTCTATTCAACGCTCATCCGTTTATGCAACAGCTACGGCGTCATGAAAGAAGACGGCATTTTGATCGACGTGCCGCTGACGAACCAAGAGCTCGCCAACTTTTGCGGCACCGCCCGCGAAGTCGTCAACCGCATGCTCAGCGATTTGCGGAAAAAAGGCGTCATCTCCGTGGAAAAAGGAAAAATTTGCGTCCACAACTTGCAATACTTGCGCGACGAAATCGCCTGCGAAGGCTGCCCGCCCGAGCTGTGCCGCATTGACTGACGGGCAAGTGCGGCAAATAAAAGGGAAGGCCGTTCTCGGCGCTCAGGGGCGGCCTTTGCTTTTTTGAAGCAAACACTCCCCTGCTGTTGAAAGCTACACTGCCTATCAACGATGCACCTGCAACCATCGCCACGGCTTTCCAACCACCTTTTTTTAAAGGCTTGGCATCCACCATACGCCGCAACCCCCGCGTTGACGGCAAACCAGAAGAAATGCCCATCCGGATCTATCAACATCACTAGATTGTTATTTGCGTACGTGTATCCATTGTGCGTCAAGATATCGTCCGCATCCCCCGGATCCGGATCTAGGGATAGGAACACGCCATGCGTTGGATGATAGTACCAGGCGATCAGATAATACAGACCTGTTTCGTTGTTATATTGATACCCCGCATATCGGTATGAGTTTTCCTCCGCCAAGGCGCCGGATTGGGAAAGAATTTTGCCCCATGTGTCGTACTGGTAGCGAACCACGACGTTTCCTTGCACATCTGTCAGGGAGATAACATCGCCGTTCGTGCTTGCCCTTCCTTGAATGGTCACGAAAAAAGAACCTTGAAAGGCTTGTTGCCAATCAAGGATCCTTATTGTTCTGTCCTAGCGTTCAAGGCGAGGCTTCTTTACTTAGCTTCGTTAGAATAATGCAAGAAAAGAGAATCGACAACCTCTTGCGGAAGCTGTTGATTGGCAAAATTAAGCGCCACCCATGATAGAACCGTTTGATCCATTGGACGCCAAGTTTTTACAATCGGCCATGCATCCACACGATGGTTCGCATCTCGAAGTCCTAAAATACAAATGCCGTAATTTCTATCCCCCCATATAGCCCATTTCATGGAAGAAGGCAACCAAATAACTGTATACGAATTGTATAACATTGCATCAGCTGGACTTTCCTTAGGCCCCAATTCCAGGACATTTACATATTGATCAGATGTTAAATGAACAGGGGGTTTCACCCAATTATAGTAACCAAATTCTTCATAAAAGTATTCTGGGTCTTCACCATTTTCTGTGATTTCCACTCAACCCCAGAAATATGTTAGCTGGATGAAATCGGTTCATCAGTCAGGATCCTTCTTCCGCATACAGACCACGAAGTTGGTAGAATGGAAACAGTCAAGTGCTTTCCTTGACGGGTTCCATTCTACCAACTATCATACCGATAGCGGAAGAAGAGAGCGCTTAAGCAGCCTGACTACCTGTAGTGTTCCCTGTACACTCCAGAAATACACGCAAACGAAACCGTTCTCGATTTCGATAGCCATATGCCCGGCGTTTGATGTTTTTGATCTTGTGATTCGTCCCCTCGATTCGGGCATTGGTATATGGGCACAAAAAGTAGGAAAGAATCGGCTCCTTCCACCTTTCAAGCGTGTTGGCTGCTTTCTGAAAAGAAGCAAAAGGGCTCTGTTTGGCTAACTGAATCCATTCTTCCAAGCGTTCCTTTGCTTCGTTATATCCATCGGTTCGGTAAAAATCCCGAAACAACTCTTTCAGATAATAAGCAATGGAAAGTACCGGATACTCCTCCAAGATATCGTCCAATCGAAGCCGTTGGTCCTTACGAAGCTTTTCACAGCCTTTTAAGAGAAGATATCGAGCCTTTTTCAATGGAGGAAATTCCTTTCTTGCTTGATCCAAGGCTTGTGTCACTTTTTGAATCACATGGTACTTATCGATGACAATCGAAGCAGATGGAAACAGGGCGCGAACCGCCTTATGATAAGGTTCCCACATGTCAAGAATCACCGTTTGGACCCTTTCTTTCGACAGGACATTTTGGCTCAACAAGTGGAGGGCGGAGTCACATTGGCGATCGGCATGCATTCCCATGACCGATCCGGCTTTGGCATCCATCAATACGGTTTCATACTGATGTCCCTTTTTTACCGCGATTTCATCTAAGCTAAGCACCATCTCTTCTTGAGAAGATGCTTCTATCGCTGTTTGACGCTCTTTTGCTTTTTTCGATGCAATGAAGTAATAGATGCGCTCCAATGTCGTATATGGGATGCGGTGCTTTCGGCTAACCTCTTGAATGGTGGAGCCTTCACAAAGTTCATACAAGTACTCACAAAATCGATTGGTGTAGTGTTGATTGGGTTGAATCGATTCCAAAGAGGCGGAAAACACTTGGGAACAATTCCAGCACCGATAGCGCTTTACCTTTACGAACAAGTACACCGGTTGATGGAAAATCGCCAAATCCCGTACTTTTCTTGTCCGTCTGTCGTGGACAGAGGAAGTGGCAAACCCACAATGAGGGCAGCGTTCCTGTGTCTCTGTTTTCTCTACATGAATCGCATAACCATAGGAAAGAAGTTCTTGTTTAATCACTTTAAATTCTGGCAATCCTAGTGGTATCGAAAGCACTTACGAGACCTCCTTAATGTTGATTTCACCGCTAACATTATTGCCAGGATCTCGTCAGTGCTTTCTCTTTTTTGTCACTAAATCACAAAATTTGGTGATGAACCTTATTTTTTTATTTATTTTAATATAAAAAAAGTTTTTTTTCAACTGTAAATTACCATTCGAGTCAGTCAAGACTTTGTGGAGAACATTTTTTCGGTTCACTACGGGCGTTGTCAATCACTAGTTATCGAACCATTTTCAGGAATTAATATCGTAAGCGCTTTCCGACTCTCATCCCTCATCTTGAGACGATGATACGATATTCCATTTTTTTACACCCAACCACCATCCCGGAGCGCCGACAACGCTTGATGGATCGGCGTCCCGGATGACTGTTGCAGACACGGTATATTCTGACGCACCACATCTGTCCACAACCGTCCTGCCTTCCGTTTGGCCTGTTCGATCCGCTTGGACGTTGTTGAGGCCGAGACGGCCGACTGGGGCTCTTGCTCCTCCCACCGTCCCTTTCTCCACCCGATCCCGTCGATTCGGGCTGCCATCACCCTCAGAAACGCCCGAAGCCCTTGGTCTTTCCAGCTGCGGCGGGATTTCACCCGATGCGCAAATCGGCTCATCACACTCTCCGCATGGCCCATCGAACGCATGCCGGTCGTCTCCACCCCTTGCTCCGACAGCCACCCCCGATAGTCCCGGATGCATCCCGGCATCGACTCGATCCGGCGGATCATGGCAGCCAGCTGCTGTTCTTTCGCTTCGTCCTCCAACGTGCCGACCGCGCTGTTCAGCTCCACGAGAAGCCCTTCTTCGTCTTGTTTCGCCAGCTTCTTCCGCACCTCCCGCCAACGCGGATGGCCGGACAGACACTGACGCAGCTCCCGCGCCACATGAAATCGATCCAGCTGAAAGCACGCCCGCTTCCCAAAATACTCCCGGCAGGCCGTGATCCACGACGCCGCGTCGCCGTTGATGATCAAAAGGTCCCGGCACGGATCATAGGCATATTCGTTCATCAGCCACTCTTCAAACCGTTCCCACACGTCTCCCGCCCCTTCATGGAGGTAGTGGCGCCGGTTCACCAGCTCAAGCTGCGACCCGTTTCGTCTCCATCCCTCGTGAACCGCCAGGATTTTCTCTTCTTTCGCCCGTTTCCCTTTCCCCTGGCGGGAAATAAACAGTCCATCCGCCTCCACAAACAGCACCCGGCCGTGCCGTTTGGAAACAGGGTGATGCAGCGAGACAGGGGCCCTCCAGCACCAGTTGGCGAATCGCCTCGTGGCTGAGGACCGCATACCCCACGATCGACTCCAGCGTGCGAGCCGCTTTGCGGTAGGAAGAGCACTCTACGGCCAACTCGACCGCCGTTTCCTCGAGGCAAGGACTGATCGATTGGGCCCCATCAAAGCCTAATTCGGCATCCAGCAAGAAGGTATAGTTCCCCGTTTGCCGGTCATAGTAGTAGTTCCGTCGAAACGTCACTTCTCCAAACAGCGTTTGGATCGTAGTCGGCCGTTTGTCTTTCAGCTGATGCCGGCGCTTGTCCCGCGCTTCCGCCAGTTGTTGATCGATCTCCTCCAAAAGGGCCGCCAACAAGACAGCGAACACCTTTTGAAGAGTTCTGACTAATTGCTCCTCCAGCTCTTTTAATAAAGGCCATTCTGTGGTAAGATGTTTCATGGACTCTCTCCCTCCTGTTTTATGGATGTTGGTCATCACCATCATAGCAGGGAGAGAGTCCTTTTTGCATGACATTTGCTTTTTCTACCGCGCTTCGCTTGGTGGCCCCGACGAGCGTCGCGAACAAAAGTTCGCAACCCTCGTCGGGGAATCATTCCGGAATGCCACCCACAAATATTTTACTCACACGTGGACTTTCCCTAGGTGTTTTTTGCAAGCAAAAAATGCAGAGAAGTGCAAGAAAAAATACATAGGCTTGCCAGCTCAAGACTTAAGGTTCCAGACCGGAGGCAGAGGACGGCTGGATCGCGGAGAGAGCGTTCCGCAGTCGATAGCTCTCTCCCGTAAAGGCCAAGATGTGGGCGTGGTGAACCAAGCGATCCACCAACGCTGCCGTCAAACGGTTGTCCCCAAACACCCGATTCCACTGTCCAAATTCTAGATTCGATGTCACCATGACGCTTTTTCGCTCGTAACAGTCGGCGATAATATGAAACAACAGTTCCGATCCTTGCTTTTGAAACGGCACATAGCCGAGTTCATCCAAAATCAACAGTTCGCATGGGTCGAGGCTTCGTTTCAGCCGTCCGAGCGTGCCGTTTTTCAACGCCTCTTCCAGCTGGGCGACAAGATCCGCGACGCGGAAAAACCGAACCTCATGGCCTTGTTGGCACGCCTGAATGCCAAGTGCTGTGGCGAGATGGGTTTTCCCCGTTCCAGGTGAACCTAAAAGCAGAACGTTTTGCTTTCGCTCCAAAAAGCGAAGGTCACACAGTTCCTCCCTCGATGTCGTGGCTGGCCAATGGATATGACCCGACCATTCGTAATCCTTCAGCCATTTCAACTCCCGAAACTTGGCTTTCTTGATCAGCCGAGCCTGTTTCGCTTCTTGGCGGCACGACAGTTCCAGCGCCAATACATCCCGCAAAAACTGTTCTTTCGTTTCGAATCTCACCTCCTCGAATCGATCTGCGATATAGGCCAAATGCAGCGCTTTACAAATCTCTTTCACCTCTGCTCTCATCTCTGGACACCCCCTTCCCGAGCGGGATGAAGACGTTGATCATACACCGTTAAATCCGTTTCATAGTCGATTAGAACGGAAGGGGTGTATGATTCTTCCCACTTGTCCGGGTAATAGGAGTGCTTCGCTTCCATCAACACGCCGATTTCATGAGGAGCCAAGTCCCATCGCTGACTCTCCTCGAGCCACTGGGCGATTTCGTAAAGCGTGTGCCGATCCAACAGCGCTCGCAGTCCTTTCAAACGGGCCACCACCTGGGGCGGGGGGCCAGCCAGAATACGTTCGGATCGCCTCCGGCAAGTACGTCCGGTAGCGGGAATGTCCGACAACCCGGGGTTTGGTCTCCCACTCAGCGAAAATCTCTTTCCAAGGGATTTCGCGTTTCACGTTCGTATACGGCCTGGGCGCTTCAAGATGGACGTCTCCATCGGAAGAGAACACAACGAAACGATTCCATTCTTTCTTCACCAACACCCGGTTGGGGACGGACAGGCCATGGACGACGAACGCCTTCCCATCCACCATCACTTCTCCGTACTTATTCACGTAAGCGTGATCGAGGGAGAAGATCGGAAGATCTTGTTCCGGCAACGCCAACAGCTCCGGTTGCTCTTCCTGCCATAGTTCCTCGATCCACCGCCCCTTTTCATAATGAGGACGGTTTCGGTCCTCGACCATCTTGCGATGCAGCCACTCCACCAGCTCCGGATCCGACTCCATCAATGGAGCGGGGATGAAACAAAGGTTGCGAGTGTAATAGACTTTTCGCTCCGCATTTCCTTTCTCATGTCCACTGTATGGATTGCACACTTGTACATCAAACCGATAGTAGAGTTGAAATTTCTCAAAAGCCTCGGTGAATCGGCGTTCTCCCCCTTTTCGAATCGACACAATGGCCGCGGACAAATTGTCAATGCGCAATGCCTTTGGCACTCCCCCAGCCTGACGAAACAGCTGCGTCAACCCATGGAGGAAGCATTCACTGTTTTCCGCCGGCAGCGGATAAGCAAACGCAGCGTTGCTATAGGGAAAGCTCATGATCAAAACCGATCGCTCTTCTTCCTTCCCCTCCTTCGTCACAACCGTCATCTTCCCGAAATCCACCTGCGCCTCGCCTGGCGGGTGCTCCAGTCGTTCATAGCGCTGTTCTTTCTCGAGCTTGAGCTGCGGTCTTCGTTTTTGCACGTACGCGCAAACGGTGCGATACGAGCCTTGAAATCCATGGTCACGACAAAGCGCTTCAAACATCGTCTTGTTCGTTCGCCGTTGTTTTCTCGGCAGTTTGGCATCCTCCTCCAACCAGTCATCAATGATTTGCCCGTACCCTTCTTCCTCCATCATCCCCTTTTTGCGTTTGATGGTTGGTTGGACAGAAATGTCTCCATCTGCGTATTTCTTGACCGTTCTCCAGTTATATCCCGTTTCACGGGAAATTTCCGCAATCGATAACCCTTTCTTTTCACGCAGTTTTCTGATACGATTAATTTCGGGCATTGCCAGCATCCTTTCGCTCCTCCACTGTTTGGTTATGTGTTCACAACTTCCACAGTAGAGGAAATGTTAGAGGCTGGCAAGCCTTTTTTCTTTGCCTTCAGCTCTGCACTTTTCGTTGCAGAACTCTGTATTTTTATTTTGCAATAAACACGCAAACCCAGCGTTAACCGCAAACCAGAAGAAATGCCCATCCGGATCCACCAACATTACTGGGTTGTTGTTCGCGTACGTATAGCCGTTCTGTGTCAAGATGTCATCCGCATCGCCTGGGTCGGGGTCGAGCGACAAGAACACGCCATGCGTTGGATGATAGTACCGGGCGATCAGATAGTACAGACCCGTTTCTTGGTCATATTGGTACCCCGCATATCGGTATGGATTTTCGTCCGCCAATGCGCCGGATTGGGAAAGAATGTTCCCCCACGCATCGTATTGATAGCGGGCAACAATGTTTCCTTGTTCATCCGTCAGGGCGATCACGTCGCCATGGGCGTTATAGTGGTAAAAATACGTGGCGTTGCCTTTTTTCATGGCAAGGAGTTGCCCATTTTCTCCGTATATATATGATCTTACCACATTTCCACTTGCATCGGTTTCATACAAGACGTTGAGGCTATCGCCTTGGTAATGATAGTTCGTAACGACGCCATTCACATTCTTTTGGATGCGTCGGCCGTCTTCATCGTATTTGTACGTCACAAACGGCGTGCTTTCGCCTTTTCTCGTAACCGAAACGAGCTGGTCCGCTTCGTTCCATTCATATTGATACTGACCGTCTTCCAATCGGTTGCCGTTCGCATCGTACGTGATTGTTTCGTCACCGAAACGAACCAACTGATTCGCCGCATTATAATCAGCCGTGGTCGTCGTCGACTGCCCGTCTTTCGTTTTCACGATTTGCTTCCGATTGCCGAATCCATCGTACGTATACGCGATCGTCGTTCCATCCGGCAGCTGTTCTTCCACTAGTTGATCAAGCGCATCGTAGCGATAAACGATCGCTTCTCCTGTTGGATACTCAATTTTCGTCCGGTTGCCATTTTCATCGTAGCGGTACGTTTCCGATAATAGTTCGGTTCCGTCTGCCGTCCCCACCACAAGACTGTTCACCAAGCCGCGGTCATCATACGTAAAGGTAGCGCCGGCTCCGTTTCCAGTCGTAAATGTGCGAACGTGGCCTCTCTCGTCATAATCAAAACGGTACGTATCGGTACGTATACGTTCCATCTTGGACGATCGTGTTTTGATCCAAGGCGTTGTATTGGTAGGTGACCGTTTGGCGAAACGATCCGTGAGAGAACAGGAACTGTTGTCATTGATCCGAGATCGTCGAATCAACTCTTTTCCACTTTTTCTAAATTATAAATTTCATTTTTAACAACAATGCGATTGTTTGCCACCCGCAGATTTCCTTTCTTAAGCTCGGTTTTGGAAAGCCTCTCCTAAAAAGAAAAAAACCTTAAGAGAGGCATATACTCTCCTAAGGCTAGGAAGCTAAAATACATCTGTTACTTCGTTCTAACTCGAAATAAAACACTCTTAACATTCATCGACATCTTCTAACTTAAAATATTTTTTCACGCGTAATGGAATATCATTTAAATGGTCGCGTTTCTTTAGTTCCATTAACAGATCTTCTTCCGTATGAATCTTGTTGAACATTCCAAATATCTCTCTTTCAATAAACTTTTTTAGTTCATTCTTTCTATCTTCGTCAGGTATAGAAAGATCAAAATCTAATAACTCCATGATTCTTGCATTTTCTTTATCATCCAAGGAACCTAGCCCATGGGAAACATGCATCATAGAACGACCAAGCTCAAGGTTTTTTATAATAAATCCGTAATAAATATAGTAAAAATTACCGTATCTTGATTTTGATAATCTAATTATTTTTATAATCTCATCATTACTAAAGCTCCACTGATTTCCCCTCTTTTTAAAAGAATGAGATTTAAACAAATCATCTAAATATTTTATAAATTCAGATTTATCCATTCTATCACCCCTTAATAAACATGCAAAACTGTTTTCCATTTTCCTCCACGTTCTTGTTCAAATATTCGCTTATATTTTTTTAACTGTCGCTTTCCTTGAGCGATTGCTCTAGGATTATAAGGCTTTAATTCATAGATTGTTCCTGTATTGAAGTCCACAAAATCTGGACGAATTCCTGGTATCTCATTATATTCTTTATACCTTCCTTTTGTTGGATTATGCAAATGAGCCATATATTGTTTATGCATCTGTCGGCCAAGTTTTAAACTAGATTTTGTATATGTTTTACTTCTAATAATATACTTAGCCGTATTTCTAACAAGTTTAAACCTTCCTCCACCAATCGCACCTAAGGCCGCTTTTTTAGCGACATATTTCCATCCTCTTCCGGTTTTATACGCCTTATACCCATCATACGCCGCAAACCCTGCATTGATGGCCAGCCATACCCAATGCCCATCCGGATCCACCAACATCACTGGGTTGTTGTTCGCATACGTATATCCGTTCTGCGTGAGGATATCGTCCGCATCCCCTGGATCTGGATCCAAGGACAAGAACACACCGTGCGTCGGGTGATAGTACCGGGCAATTAGGTAATAGAGACCCGTTTCTTGGTCATATTGGTATCCCGCATATCGGTATGGATTTTCGTCCGCCAATGCGCCGGATTGGGAAAGAATGTTCCCCCACGCATCGTATTGGTAACGGGCCACGATGTTTCCTTGCGCATCCGTTAGGGCGATGACATCGCCATGGGCGTTATAGTGGTAAAAATACATGGAAGTACTTTTTTGTGATGAGAAACTATATAAGTTGCAATTTTGTTTTACATGGCATTGTTCGCTCTTCTTGTCACCGTGCCAGCTTGTCAGGTGATAAAGACGGGACATGGAGATCGGAAATTCTTTATTACAACCTATATACCTAAATTTTTTCTTTGTTTTCTATTCATTTTTTTCACATAAAAATAAAAAGACTATCTCATAAATCATGAGATAGCCCATATTACAGCTGTTTTTTTAAACATAATTTCCATGTTCGTCTATTCCTATTGGATAATATGGCATTTTTTCAATAATTCTAAATAGCTCCTCATGTTCACCTGACAACCAATCAACACAAAAATCTTTTGGATTTACATAGTATTCATTTTCCTCATTATCGTTTAACTTGTCACACTCAAACCAATATTTCCTAAATACGGCAATTACTCTTCCGCTAATACTTAATTCGTATTCATATCTCTCTTTGTCAAGATTCGGATCTAAAAATTCCTTTTCTTCTTCAATTGCCTCTTTTAATTCTTTTACATATTTTTGAAAAAGTATTTCATAGTCGTTCATTATCATGGCCTCCATTCATCAGGATAATATCTTTCCTGTTTACTACGATTACATCTTTGACAAGCAGTTTTTAGATATTTTGGATTATTGGCATATTTTATACGTGCCTTTCTAGACATGGCATACCCTTTCTTATAATAATGCTGCTTTAATGATGGATTATGATCGACCTCTAGTTTACCCCCTTTTCTACCACAATACTGACAAGTATAATTATCTCTCTTTAAAACTGCATCTCTTACACTCTTTCTAGTACCATTTCCGTAATGTTTTTTACGATTGTAAATTCCTTTATTTACCTTTATTTTTTTAGGTATTTTCTTTTTAATAACCTTTTTAACAACATACTTAGTACCTACTCTAACAATAACATAAGCAGCAACTATAAGGTAAGGATTACGCCCATCACTATCCGTTAGCATTACAGGATTATTACTTACGTAATTATAGCCATTTTGAGTTAAAACATCATCTTCATCCCCTGGGTCTGGATCCAAAGAAAGGAACACGCCATGCGTTGGATGATAGTACCGGGCGATCAGATAGTACAGACCCGTTTCTTTGTCATATTGGTATCCCGCATATCGGTATGGGTTTTCGTCCGCCAAGGCGCCGGATTGGGAAAGAATATTCCCCCACGCATCGTATTGATAGCGGGCAACAATGTTTCCTTGTTCATCCGTCAGGGCGATGACATCCCCATGCGCGTTATAGTGGTAAAAATACGTCGCATTGCCTTTTTTCATGGCAAGGAGTTGCCCGTTTTCTCCGTATATATATGATCTTACCACATTTCCATCCGCATCGGTTTCATACAGAACGTTTAGGCTATCCCCTTGGTAATGGTAGTTCGTAATGACGCCATTCACATTCTTTTGGATGCGCCGGCCGTCTTCATCATATTTGTACGTCACAAACGGCGTGCATTCAAGAGTTAATAGAAGTAGAGTAATCCACTCACTATAGCAATTGGTATAAGGGGTAGAAAAGTTGCGAAAAAAATTTTTAAAACAGGGAGAAGCAAATATAAAGTTTTAGAAGATAAAAACGGTAGTAACTGATGATTTTTCAGTTGTTTATAGTTAACGAAAATCATAAAACAGGACATCTTTTTCAAACTGATTTTGGCGTACAATGTAACGAAAAAAATATCTTGCAGGAGTTTCGTGGGTTATGTGTATAGATTGTTGCTCTTGTCGTTTATTCGCCACTACACCCCTTCTAAAAAAGAAACCTTGAAAGGCTTATAGCCAATCAAGGTTCTCTTTGTTTTATTTTTGTGTTCGGAATAGACATCTACATTTACTTAACACCGTTAGAATAATTTAAGAAGAAAGTATCAGCAATTTCTTGTGGAAGTTGTTGATTTACAAAATTGAGCCCCACCCACGATAAAACTGTTTCATCAATAGAGCGCCAATTTTTTAAAATCGGCAATAAATCCGCACTATTGTTTACATCTTGAATCCCTAAAACACAAACCCCATAACTTCTTTCTCCCCATATTGCCCATTTCATTGAAGGAGGTAGCCAAATAACAGTATAAGAATTGTACAGCACTGCATCCGCTGGACTTTCCTCAGGTCCTAATTCAAGAACATCTAAATATTCATCAGGTGATAAATTGACAGGGAGTTTCATCCAATTATAATAATTAAACTCTTTATAAAAATATTCTACTGGATTAGGGTCTAACACTGCGGTAAGGACATAATCATCTTTTGTTTCTATAGATAATTGCTGGATTGTGCTCCAAAAATCTTTGTCCATTGCCCAGTCAAACTCTTCAAACAAAAAATAATTGAATTGTTCCCGGAATACCTGTTCAGGCAATCTATTTTCTATATAAAACGTATCACTAGCTATTCCTATTAATTTATTAAACTCTTTTTTTTCCCTAACAAATAAAGTTTCTAAATTCATTGGACTCCCCCTATTTTAACCTAATTTTTAAAGTCATTCTTTTGCTCCCTTTTGGATAAAAGTCAGCGGTTGAACCACCTGTGGATTTAGCACCGTCGCGAAGAACATATTTTGCGCCATCTTTTGTCAGTATTATTGTTTTTCCGTCTTTAGATATTGATTTTTTCCATCCATCTCTAAGTAGATTTTTTTCGAACTGTGCTTTAGATACATCAGTCGCTCTGTTAGCATAACGACTACCAGATTTAGTCACATCTACATATTTAGAAGCTTTGCCTGTACCCTTTATAATAAATCTACCTGTATTTCTAACAAGTTTAAATTTTCCTCCACCAACAAAACCAATAGCTGCCGTAGCCGCGACGCCTTTCCATCCTTTTCCTGACTTGTATGCCTTATACCCATCATACGCCGCAAATCCCGCGTTGATAGCCAGCCATACCCAATGCCCATCCGGATCCACCAACATCACCGGGTTGTTGTTCGCATACGTATATCCGTTTTGCGTGAGAATGTCATCCGCATCCCCTGGATCTGGGTCTAGAGAAAGGAACACGCCATGCACCGGATGGTAGTACCGGGCAATCAGATAATACAGACCCGTTTCTTGGTCATATTGGTATCCCGCATATCGGTATGGATTTTCGTCCGCCAAGGCGCCGGATTGGGAAAGAATGTTCCCCCACGCATCGTATTGGTAACGGGCCACGATGTTTCCTTGCGCATCCGTTAGGGCGATGACATCGCCATGGGCGCTATAGTGGTAAAAATACGTCGCATTGCCTTTTTTCATGGCAAGGAGTTGCCCGTTTTCTCCGTATATATACGATCTTACCACATTTCCGCTCGCATCGGTTTCATACAGAACGTTTAGGCTATCCCCTTGGTAATGGTAGTTCGTAATGACGCCATTTACATTCTTTTGGATGCGCCGGCCGTCTTCATCATATTTGTACGTCACAAAAGGAGTGCTTTCTCCTTTTCTTGTAATGGAAACCAATTGGTCCGCTTCGTTCCATTCGTATTGATATTTTCCATCTTCGAGACGGTTGCCGTTGGCATCATATGTGATCGATTCGTTTCCAAAACGAATGAGCTGATTGGCAGCGTTATAATCGGCATTGGTCGTCGTCGACTGCCCATCTTTCGTTTTCACGATTTGCTTCCGATTGCCGAATCCGTCATAGGCATATTCGATTTTCGTGCCATCTGGAAGCTGCTCTTCCACTAATTGGTCTAGGGTATCGTAACGGTAGACGGTCGTTTCCCCCGTTGGGGATTCCACTTTCGTCCGGTTGCCGCTTTCATCGTAACGGTACGTTTCCGATAAAATTTCTTTTCCGTCCGCCGTACCGATCGAAACGCTTTCCACTAAGCCGCGGTCATCATACGTAAAGGTTGAACCGGCTCCGTTTCCTGTCGTGAAGGTGCGAACGTTTCCTCTCTCGTCATAGTCAAAGCGGTACGTATACGTTCCGTCTTGGACGACCGTATTTTGATCCAATGCATTATATTGGTAATTGATCGTTTGGCTAAAGGACCCATGTGAGAACATAAACTGTTGTAATTTATCCGATGTCGTCGGATAGGTCCACTTTTGTACCCCTCCACGGTCGGATTGTTCAATGACACGATTCGCGGAATCAAATTTTCTTGTCTTGGTCGTGCCGTCCTTTAAGTATTTTACAGAAAGTTCATTTCCGTTTTTATCGTAACTAAATTCGTAATACGGAACGTTGTTGTAAGAAATCGTTTTGACCCGTTCCGTTCCGTCATACGTCCATTGAATCGTGTTTCCTTTCGGCAAGACGGTTTTGATTTTATTTCCGTTGGCATCATATTCATTCGTTGTCACATCATTGAGCGGACCAACCGTTTTAATGAGTTTTCCAGTCTTATCATAAGAATAACTAAATCCTTGTGACTGACCGCCACTAGTTTGAATGACTTTGGAAGTCATGTTGCCGTTCAAGTCATAATCATAGTTGACGGACGTTCCATTCGCCAATAGGAGCTGTTTTAAACGATTTGATGCGTCATACTTGTACTCTTTCTTATTTCCTTTCTTATCGTACTCGCTTAACAGGTTTCCTACGGCATCATAATTCTTTTTCGCCACATAGCCTTCTTCATCCACTTCTTCCGTGACATAATTTCCGCTTGCATCATACTTGTTTTTCGTCACCACGTTTCCTTCCATTAAACGGATCGCGTCAAACCATACCGTTCCCGTGTAATTGCCACGGAAGACAGCGGATATGTCGATTTTATCAATTGGCTTGGAAGGTTGAATCGAAACGGCGGCACGGTTCCAATCTTGATTGCCAGTAGGGAAATCGGCGATATACGTTTGGGTCGTTCCATCCACAAAGTATACTTTAGCCGTAATGGAATAATCGCTTGCGCTCACTGTGCCATTGGCTTTTACATTTTCAGCTTTCGAAACCCCAGTAAGCGTAAGGTGAATTGGTGCATCACCAGATGTTTGGCCAACGATGATGGTCTGCTTATACTCACTTGCCGATTGCGTGGTGCTTGTTCTAGATATTTTTAGTGAGTACCCTCCATCAAATGATTGTGTAGAATCTACGCTTCCTCCTGTTCCACTCCAATTCGTGGTGGTTCCTTCAAAACTACTATTTACAACTGGGTTGTAGCTGGAAGAAACCTGCGCTTCTTCCAATTGAACATTATCAAACCAGGCTTCTCCGGAAGCATCTGGAGACTTATGATCGACCTCTAAATAGACGCGAATTTTGGCTGCATTCGAAGGAGTAGTAAACGTAACTTGCCGCTCTGTCCAAGGTCTTGTGCCTGTAAGTTGGCTATAACGATGATCCGCCCAAGAAATCGTTTGATTTTGACTATTCATGAATTGAACATTGAAAAAGGCATTGGCTTTAGTTAAATTCGTTTTGATCTTCCCGCTTAACGTATACGTGGTATTTGGTTTCACTGTGATTTCTTGGGTAGCCGCTACATAGCCAAGTTCTGTATTAGGAGAAGTAGAGTCAGCGACGATTTTTAACGTTTTTCTCCCTGTCAATCCATTATATACATTCGTGTCTTCCAGTAATTGCCCAGAATCATAATGACTGAGAAGATTCCAAGCTGTGATTCCTTGTTCAAAGCCGCTATTAGAGAGCAAATTCGTGGCACTGCCTAATGTATCGCTTTCTTCAATGATATTCCCATAGGCATCGTACTTCGATACAGAAGACGTTTTTCCCGATTGATCCGTTTCGGATACAGGATTTAAGCCATCATAGGCAATCGTGGTTGTATCGCCTTCCGTATCTGTCATGGAGATGACATCATTATTTTTGTTATACTCGTATGTTTCCGTACCATAACTATCTTTCGCCGTTAACACATTCCCCTTGGCGTCATACGTATATGATTCAGTAGGATTCGCTGCATTTTGATCATTCGGATCCCGTGATTCTACTAGATTATTTCCCTCATAAACATAGCTTGTCGTAATGTTTAAGCCATCTACGTCTTCGATAATTTGAATTGGGTTCGCTGCTTCATTAAATTTATACTGAATTTTACGGCCATTCGGTTGCGTTACGACAAGTTGTCGTTTTGTTTGGTCATAGTTCATCGTATAGATGCGGTTTTCAGGATCAATCGCTTGGCTTAGCCTGTCGCCATGATAAATGAACTGATTAACGACCGGTTTTGCTTCCGTATGCGTCGGTTCCAATACTTTCTCTAATCGACCAAGTTCATTATATTGGTATCTCGTTACTTCCCCGCCCGTCTGGGTTACTTTTGTTAACAAGTCGTTGTTATACTCATACGTGATTGTCCGATTCATTGGGTCGGTAATTTTCTGGATTCTGCCGCTTGCGTTGTACTCCATACTCAGTTTTCTGCCCGACGCATCGGTAATCGACACTAGCTTTCCGTTAGAATAACTGTAGGTAGTGGCATTCCCATGTCCATCTACGATTTTAGTTAACTTGCCGTCACTTTTTTGAAAGTGGATTTTCGTTTGATCTTTTGTCGTCAGTATATATTCATCGGTTGTTTCGCTTAACTCCAAGTAAACACCTGTCGGGGCTTTATAAGTTCCATCGGATAATTTCGTGAATATATGGAGCGTGCCATCTTCATCCGTAAATCTCGCTTCATTTCCTTGGGCAACGATGTTCATTTCCGCATCGCTATGCCATCCTTTTCCAAACAATCCAACCGATGTGGATAAACTATTGTAAGTTCTTGTGATTTCAAGCCCCGGTCCTCTTCCGGAAATCGAAACATCGTCTTCGTCTATAATGAGATTACCGGTGGCGGCATTCACGCTGCCATACGGAACATCAATGATGGACCAGTACTCCTCTTTTCCTAAATATTCATTCGCCCCCGGAATTTTCACTGTCAATGCATTGCTGGAAAATACCGTTTCTCCATCCGCGTTGTATGCACTGAGTCGGAAGTAGTAATTGGTGCTTGTGGCGTATTTTGTCCCCATTTTCTCATACATTGGGGAAGGATCTTTCGGAAGTTCCAATCCTTTTCCATCATGATGCAACGTTAAGGTGCTGGAATCCCCCTGTTGGATTTCCTCCGGAGTTGGCCAAATTCCTTTGTTTTGTGTCGTCCAATGGTCCACGTCTCCTACATCAAATGCTTCATAGTAAAGTCCATTGAAAATCCACACTTTATACCCTGTCGCTCCAGGAATCTTATCCCAGTTTAACATGACATAGCCAGAGTTGCTCCCCGATTGATTGCTGTAAGCAAATCCAGAAGGTGCTGGCGGCACTGGCAAATCTGGAATACTAGGCATATACGCATCAGAAAAGACGGTTTCCCCTTGAGAGTTATAGGCACTTACTCGAATCCAGTAGTTGGTAGCCGTTGCGTATTTTGTTCCTGCATTGGCATAGACCGGGGACGGGTCAACAGCTAATTCTGTGCCAAGACCATCGTTTAAATGCAACTTATATCTACCTGCATTAATTTCCGTGGATGTTGGCCAATACTTTTTGTTTTTCGTTGTCCAAGAAGTGACGTTCCCGACATCTAACGATTCATAGTAGGAACCGTTAAAAATCCAAATTTTATACCCCGTCGCTCCACTCACAGGATTCCATTTGAAATCGATATATCCTGTTCCGTTTCCGTTTGTATAACTTACCCCCGTCGGAGCAGATGGTTTTGCCAAATTCGGAATGGTCGGCATATACGCGCCTGACATGGCGCTTTCGCCTTGAGGAAAAATCGCACTGACTCGGAACCAGTAGTTCTTGCTATTCGGATAACTTCCTCCTGAATTTCGATAGACCGGGGAAGGATCGACAGCAAGCTCCGTCCCTAACTGATCTTGGTGCAAGTCGTATCTTCCAGCGCTAATTTCAGAAGGGGTCGGCCAGATTTTTTTCCCCTTTGTACTCCAGGAAGTGACATTGCCTACATCAAACGCTTCATATGATTTCCCGTTATAAATCCAAACTTTATAACCCGTAGCACCAGGAACCGGATCCCATGATAAATTGATATATCCTGTGCCATCCCCATTACTGAAGGCCGTTCCTGTCGGCGTATTTGGAACTGGTATCGTATACGTAACAGACAAATATGGTTTATAACTGCTATTCGTAGTGGAAACAACTTTTTTCCAATACGTTTGTCCATTGCCATTCGTATGAAGTTTAAATCCGTAATTTTGCTTTGTCCCGGATGCCCATTCTTTTACCGTATTCGTTACATCAAATTGCGCCCATTGGTCTCTTGCGACATCAACCTTGCCAATGTTGGTGGAGGAAGGTTTATTATTCCACGTTAACGTGCTCGCGGACCATGGACCGTTGACAACATCTAGCCATAGACCTGTTGGTGTTGTTGCATAATACGAATGGGTGACATATACATTGAATGTGGCACTCGTCACATTCATATTCTTGATGCTCGATAGATCTTGATTCAAAAAGCCATAGCAAGTACCTGTTGTTCCATCATAATACCCCACCTTTAAAACGTATTGTCCCTGCGCCGAATCCCACTTACTTGATGAGGAACTATAGTTGGTTGTCGGATAAGCACTCATTACAAATGCATCGGTAGACACATTAATGGAAGTACTCGGATCAATATAAACAGGGTATACACGTTTAGGATCCTTCAGCCACTCCGGGTCGGCTTTGATCGTTAAAATATATCCTTGATCATCCTGTTGTAATTCATACGTTACATTCTCTGAGCGCTGCACCTCGCCAGAGCGTTCATCGACATTCGAATCCACCATAAACGGCTTCGGCAGCTCAAAAACCCTTTCATTTTCTTTATTTGTAAATAAAATGGAGCCATCGTCTTGAATGTCTGCATGTAAATTCGTTTTCAGACGGAATTTGAAAATATGATAGCCAGTAAAAGAATGAAGAACTAAATCTTCTTTCGTTGACTCGTTAAATGTAATATTTTGCAGGTCTATACTTGGAAAAATGTTTTTATGAAGAATTTTGTTGTCTTTTTTCTTATAGGTAGCAGCAACATCCTTCGCCTTTATCGGTTGTACGTCATTACCTGCTGCCTCTAAAATAGAATAGGAAATCGAATATCCATTGTAATGGAACGTGGCGTATTCTCCATCGACCATCTTTTTATAAAAGTTTGTCTCCAAAATGGTATTCTCTGTTTCAACGTAATTCGTATTATTGGTGCTATCCGTTAGGCTAGAAGATACTTCCTCAAATAGTTTTTGCCCCTTTTTCTTCACATGAATAGGCTCAAAGTAGATCTTCTTTGTAAACGTGCCGTCACCGTTGTAGTAAACCTTTGTATTCTCAGTTCTTTCTTCTATGATTTCCCCTGGCTTGAGATCACGTTTCAGAGCTTCCGGCACCTTTGGCGGCTCCTCTTTTGGCTCTACACGGTCAACCCCTGATCGGATCGTTTCGGCAAGTCCCTTTGTCGGGACGCTTGACATCACTAAAGCCCATACGACCATCCAAACCAACCATCGTCGCAAACGAATGTTTCTCATATGCTCTCCTTCCCGATTTCCATTACTTTTACAATCAAATTGTATCTTTCCTGCTCCCTGCCATCCATCATTTTCGACAGACAAAGTTCGACATGGCTTTGGGCTGGAACGTCTATAATCCTAATAATGAATGTTGAGATGTTTCCCTTTTTTATTTATTTGAGAACGAGCATAGAAGAAGAGGTAGGCTTTTGAAACGACCCTTTGCAAAACCGTTACAAGGAATTCATGCCCATTTCACATCATGCTTGTGCAATGAAAAAGCAATACCGCCTAACCAAAAGAAAAAACCCCAAACGGTCATGGATGCCTCCCGTTTGGGGTTCGCTCAAGAATAGAGCACGATCATCGCGATGAAAAAGTACGCCGCGTTGGCGATTTCCAAAATGCCCAGTTTCATGATCGGCAGCGACTTGCCATATAAATAGACGGCGCGGATGACGCTCGGTGCATAGGCCAAGACGGCGAACGGCTCGCCGATGGCGATGAGGCCGACGATCAACAGGGCGTGGTAGCCCCATGACAGCCATTTGTACCGCTCGTTTTTCTTTTCGCGAATCATCGTTTTTACGTAAAACGTGCTGCCGATGAAAAAGAGGAAGGAAAACAGGGCGAGTTCAAACGCTTCAAGCGTCAACTCCCCGCGTCCGGCGTAAAAGGCGGCGAGGCCGCCGATGCAAAACGCCGCGATGGCCGCAACATCATTCCAGAAAGCGCGCTCGTTCTTTTTCTTGCTGTAGTACGTGTTCACCAAGAAAAACGGCACCATGGCGAGCCCGAAGTAGAAAAGCGCCGGCTGTTGCCAAAGAGAGACGGCAAGCGCCGCGGCGGCGATGGCGCCATAGCGGGCGGCGGCGGGCACGTACGGCTCTTTCCGCTTCGTTTTCACCGCCATCAAGAGCGGATACGTCGCCAAATAGAGCGCAAGCCAGGCGACAAAGAGCGGCGCGTGAATCCACGAAAGCCCACCGGCGTACGCCCCGAGCCAAAACGGGATGATGAGCATCGCCCAGGCGCCGTGTTGTTTTGGCATCACCCATTTGCTTTTGTTCGCCATCCGTCTCATCCTCCGCTTACCGGTGGAATAAAGGCGACCGTGTCGCCGGCATGAAGCGGCGCTTCGTCGAGGACATACTCCTCGTTGACCGCTGTCATGACGCGCCCGAGCGAGATGCCGTAGCGCTCTTCCACTTCGTCTTTCAGTTTTTTCACCGTTTCCGGAACATTCGGCCACATCACTTCCCGCTCGCCGATTTGCTCGCCCAAATGGGCGAAAAACAATAGACGGATCATTCCTCTTTCACCTCCGGTTTTCCGGACGGATACGCCGTTGTTTCAAGCTGGTCGCCCACCCAGGCGCTTCCGTCCTCCCATTGCTCTTTTTTCCAAATCGGCACGATTTGCTTGATCCGCTCAATGGCATAGCGGTTCGCCTCATACGCTTCGGCGCGGTGCGGCGAGGAAACCGCGATGACGACGGCGATGTCGCCGATCTTAAGCCGCCCGATCCGGTGGGTGATGGCGGTTTTCGCCCCTGGCCATTTCTCCGCAATTTCCGCCCCGATTTGCGCGAGCATTTTCTCGGCCATCGACACGTACGCCTCATATTGCAAAAAGAGCGTCCTCTTGCCGTTCGTCCATTCGCGCACCGTGCCGGCAAAGACAGCGACCGCCCCCGCTTCCGGACGCATCACTTTTTTCATCACATCCTCGACCGAAATCGGCCGGTCGGTAATGGCAAACAACGGTTCTGTCATGTTCGTGTTCTCACCTCGTTCATGAGCCATGGAATATATTCGTCATCATCGGCCAGCGAAAACACCGGATGCACTAGCGGCCCTTCGAGTGGCACCCAGGCGATGACGGCGCGGATGTCGGCGAGGTGCTGAAGCGACGCCCAATCTTCTTCGGAGCGCACGAGCACGACTTTCGGGTGCCGCTCTTGTTTGTAGCCTTCGACCAACACGAGATCGAGCTGAAGCGGCGCATAAAGCGCCAACACATCATCCAACCGCCACAACGGGCGGCGGAGATGAAGCTGCAAAAGCCCGTCTCCTTCCACCGCCGTTGCCACCGCCCCGGCCCGCTCGTGGCGGACGGAATCGACGCCTTCGGGCCGTGCGGGCTCGCCGCCATGGCCGTGGTGCTTCACCGTCCCGACGCGCCATCCTTCCCGGACCGCGGCCGCCACCCATTTTTCCATCAGCGTCGTTTTGCCGCTATGTTTATAGCCGACGACTTGCCAGACGTTCATTCGCTTGACCCCTCATCGTCATCCAAAAGCCACACGTCGACCTCATCGCCAACCGCAAACCCTCTCGTTCCGCCCGGCAGCACCATCAAGGCGTTCGCAAAGGCAAGCGAGGTGACGATGTTCGACTTGTCCATGCCGACCGGTTTGACGATGAGACGACCATCGACCGCCTCGACCCGGCTGCGCACGAAGCGGGTGAACGGGTTCGGCTTCGGAAAATCGGCGCCAAGGGTGGCTTTCGCTTTTTTCAAATACGGCTTGGCCGAAAACAGCCGCGTGCGCACGACCGGGCGGACGAACAGCTCATACCCGACGTAGCACGCCGACGGGTTTCCGGATAGACCGAACAGCAGCTTGCCATCAATCTCGGCGACGGTCGTCACGCTCCCCGGGCGCATGGCGATTTTGTTAAACAACACGTTCGCTCCGAGCCGCTTGTAAATGGCGGGCAAATAATCGAAATCCCCGACCGAGACGCCGCCGGTCGTAATGAGCATGTCCACTTGATCGAGCGCCTGGCGCACAGCGTGAAAACACGCATCGAGGTCGTCGGCCAACTGGCCGAAATAAATCGGCTCGGCGCCGCTTTTGAACACCTGCGCCTCGATCATGTAGGCGTTGCTGTTGCGGATTTTTCCCGGCACAAGCGGTTCCGAGACGTCGAGCAGTTCGCTTCCAGTCGCAAAAATGCCAATCCGCGGCTTTTTCGCCACCTTCACTTCGGCGTAGCCGAACGTCGCCAAGAGCGCCGCCACCCCGGGATTGATGCGCGTTCCTTTTTCGACAAGCGGCTGCCCTTTTTTCGCATCTTCCCCTTGAAACGAAATGTTGTCGCCAGGGCGGAACGGGCGTTTAATGGCCATATACGTTTTTCCATCCCGCTCGTACTGTTTGGCGAGCTCCAACATGACGACCGCATCGCATCCTTGGGGAATTTGCGCCCCGGTCATCAAGCGCACCGCTTGAAACGGACCGACGGGCTGCTTCGCCACTTGCCCGGCGCCGATCGTTTCAATGACTTCAAACTCGACCGGATGGTCAAGTCCCGCTCCTTCCGAGTCGGCGGCGCGAATGGCAAATCCGTCATACGGCGAGCGGTCAAACGGCGGCACGTCATGGTCAGCACGCAAATCTTCGGCCAAATAGCGGCCATACGACTGGCGAAGCGGCACCGTCTCCTCTTCTCCCACTCCGGCATAACGCATCACCCGATCGATCGCTTCCGCTACAGGAATCGGGGTTCGTCTTTCGACCATCTCTCCCTCTCCTTTCGATCATACGGCTGGCGGCAACCATATCGTTCTTTCAACGTTGTTGCCATTGTTGCAGCTGTTTTATGCCTTCTGCCAACTTTTCATCAACGACGCTCGCATCGGCAATATGCCGCAAAATCATCTCCCGCGTTTCGCCAAACAAAGCAGCGGACTGTTCGAGCTCTTGCATCACTTCATCCGCATAGCGGCATTGTTCTTGAATATAGTTTAGCACGTCTTGAGCCCGATTTTCGACTCGATCGATCAGCTGATTTCGTCTCTTTTATTGTACAGGAAAGAAGAGAGACAACGTTGTGATGTTGATCACATTTCCTTGTTGTCCGCTTTTTTTGCTTGTGTGAGATGCATCACAACGTTGACATGGAAAACAAGGTATACTGAAGCTGCAACGATTTGACGATGGAGGGATCCGAAATGGAACAGCGGTTTACCGAACAATCGTTGATCGGCGATATTGTCACTCAATTTCCGAAAGCAGCGGATTTGTTTAAAGCGCGGCGCATTGATTTTTGCTGCGGCGGGCAGCGCCCGTTAAAAGAAGCCATCGAAGAGCGCGGACTCGATGGCGAAGCGCTCCTTCGCGAGCTGAACACCCTTTACGCGGAGGCGCAAAACAAGCCGACCGGAAACTGGAGCGAAGCGCCGCTAGCCGATTTGGTCGATCATATCATCAACACGCACCACCGCTATTTGAACGAGGAGCTGCCGCAGCTCAGCCCGTATGTCACGAAAGTATTGCGCGTGCACGGTATGCACCATCCGCATCTGTCCCACGTGCATAAACGGTTCCATGAGTTAAAAACGGAGCTTGAGCAACATCTCATTAAAGAGGAAACGGGCGCATTCCCGCTCATTTTGCAATTTGCCGACAACCCATCGCCGGAAAACCGGGAAGCGGTCGAGCGGGCCGTTCGCGAACTGGTCAATGAACATGACGCAGCCGGCGATTTGATGAAAGAAATTCGTGAAATCACAAACGACTTCACCCCGCCAGAAGACGCGTGCGGCACGTATCGCCTCGTCTACAACCGACTCGCGGCGCTCGAAGACGATTTGTTTACCCACATCCATTTGGAAAACAACATCCTCTTCCCGCGCGTGTTGGCGGCGGTGAAGGCATAACCAAGCAAAACCATTCCCCCATTTCTAAGGCAAAGGCAGGCGCAACGAGCGATAAAAAGCAGGGCTGCTTCTTTGACGAAAAGAGCAGCCCCGTTTCTTTGTTATCCCCCAATATACGACATTTCAATTTTCGGGCGCTGTTTCGCTGTCTCTGCCGTCCGTTCTTCCGAATAGCGGTCTGTCCGCTCGCTCCAAATGGCGGCGATCAGCGCCTTCAGCTCTTCTTTCCCCGCGCCGGCGCGCAGTTTGTCTTTCAACGACACGCCCTCAGAAGCAAACAAACACGTGTACAGCTTGCCGTCGGCGGAAATGCGCGCCCGTGTGCAGCTTCGGCAAAACGTTTCCGTCACGGAGGCGATAAAGCCGACTTCCACCTCCGTGCCGACGTAGCGATAGCGGCTCGCCACTTCGCCGAAGTACGCTTTTTCAACCGGTTCAAGCGGGTGCATGGCGTTGATTTGTTCATACATCTCTTTTTTCGTCACGACATGGGAGTAATCCCAGCCGTTCGTCGTGCCGACATCCATAAATTCAATCAAGCGGAGCGGGATGCCCAAGTCTTTAAAGTAAGCCGCCATCGGCACGATTTGCGAGTCGTTCCACCCTTTTTTGACGACCATGTTCACTTTTACTCCAAGCCCCGCCTCGCGCGCCGCTTCAATGCCTTTCAACACCGGAGCAGAGCCGATGCCAATGCCGTTCATTTTTCGGAAAATGTCATCATCCAACGCATCCAAACTGACGTTGACGCGCTTCAACCCGGCTTCTTTCAACCGCTGCGCCCATTTCACCAAATGAACGCCGTTGGTCGTCAATCCAATATCGCGCAGGCCAGGGAGCGCGGACAGCCGCTCAATGAGCGCAGCGAGGTCGCGCCGAAGCAACGGCTCGCCGCCGGTCAGGCGGATTTTTTCAACGCCAAGCTCGACAAAACATTCCACTAAAAGCGCCATTTCGTCAACGGTTAACAGCTGGTCTTCCGCCAAAAAGCGAAAATTCGGCCCGAACACTTCCGCAGGCATGCAATAGACGCAGCGAAAATTGCATTGATCGATGACCGACAACCGCAAATCGCGAAGCGGGCGGGCGAGGCGGTCGGTGATCTTCACCCGGTCGCGCTCTTCCATGTCGCTCCCTCCTTTCCCTTTCATGGGCCGCGTGATGTTCCAACGGCCTGCTCCTTATCGCTGCCAACGGCCTAGTTTCGCCGCACAGGACAATAAACTAAATGACAATCCAATCGTGACCGCCACCCATGCCCACGCCAACTCCATCCGCCCCGACTCCATCGCCATATAGACAGCGGTGGGGATCGTTTGCGTTTTTCCCGGAATATTCCCGGCAAACATGAGCGTCGCGCCAAACTCCCCCAGGCTGCGGGCAAACGACAGCACCGCCCCGGACAACAAGGCGTTTC
Organism: Geobacillus lituanicus; assembly: GCF_050994965.1. Classification (NCBI taxonomy): domain Bacteria; kingdom Bacillati; phylum Bacillota; class Bacilli; order Caryophanales; family Anoxybacillaceae; genus Geobacillus; species Geobacillus lituanicus. The sequence goes on along the minus strand of NZ_CP194773.1, from coordinate 1,079,995 downwards.
TGGCCAGCGGCAGCGAAATATGCCAAAACACTTGGCGCTCATTCGCCCCATCGATGCGCGCCGCTCCTTCAACGGTTGGATCAACGGCTTCCAGACCCGCTTTGGCCGCCTGGTACATGAGCGGAAATGACACAACAACCGCCGCCATCACCGCCGCGCCGGGTGTAAACAGCACCGTTGTGTGAAACCACGTTTCCATCAACTGTCCGATCGGGCTATGCCGCCCAAACAGCACAACAAGCAAAAAACCGACAACCGACGGCGGCAGCACGAGCGGCAACATAAACACCGTCTCCACGATCGTCTTCCCACGAAACCGGCGGCGCGCCATCCACCTCGCCGCCGCTGTTCCAAGGATTGCGACGATCACGCCGGCAAGAAGCGATACGTTTATCGATAACCATACCGGTGACCAAAACTCTTCCATCGACGAGCCTCTCTCTGTTCCGTCTCCCTTTTACCATACGAAAACAAACAGTAGAATGCTGTGATGCTACTCACATTGTAACATAGAAAAAGGAAAAACCAATTTAGAAAAAATTGTGACGCCTCGCACAAAAAAACAGTAACCGGTGATTTTTTTCACTCTCTCCCGCTGTGATGATTTTTACAATAGAAATAGCTGAATGAATGGAGGTGCTATCGATGAAAGCTGCAGTGAATGGATATTTTCCCCATTTGCGTTCTTTGTTGCAATCGTCGAAAAAAGTGATTCCACTTCGCAAGCACTCTTTTTTGTTCCAAGAAGGGATGCCGGCCAATGAGCTGTACTTGATTCTTTCCGGCAAAGTGCAAGTGAGCAAAATTTGCCCGGACGGAAAAGAAATGTGCTTCCGCATTTGCGGAAGCGGGGAAATCGTCGGCGAGCTGACGCTGTTTACGAACGATGCACGCTACTTGTTGACGGCCAAGGTAATAGAGCCAGGCGAAGCGGCAGTCATAAACAAAGAGGAACTGGAACAGCAGCTGCTGATCAATCCGCCCCTTACCCTTGAATATATGCTCTGGATCAGCAAGCATGTCCGGCGGACGCAGACGAAGTTTCGCGATCTCATCATGCACGGCAAAAAAGGGGCGCTCTATTCAACACTCATTCGTTTATGCAACAGTTATGGCGTCCCGCTTGAAGATGGAAGCATCTTCATTGACGTAACGTTAAAAAACCAAGACTTGGCCAACTTTTGCGGCACGACGCGCGAAAGCGTCAACCGGATGCTCAATGCGTTAAAACAGGAAGGGATTATCTCGATGAAGCGGGGGAAAATTACGGTTCATGATTTAAACTATTTGAAAACGGAAATTCAATGCGAAGACTGTCCGGCGGATATTTGTTGCATTGAGTGAGCGGTGCACCGTAGTTAGGGGTCTGTCTGATCGTTCCCCTTCGATACACAGCAACGACCAAGCCATTTTGGCGCGCTGATTAGAAGAACGCCCGACCGACCGTTGTTCGCGGCCTGCCGGACGCTCTTTTTTTTCGATTGTGATGCGAATCACTTCTTTTTCTTTTCACCGCCGTATAATACGTTTTCCCTTTGTCAATTTCAATGTCGGTGATTTGCGCTGTCATTTCGATGTGGACATCATGAGGGCCGACCCGCTCCATTTTTAACGGCACCGGTGCTTGATTCACCCCTTTGTGCGCCGCTAACATGTTCGCAGCAGACTGTTGCGTAGTTGCCGCTGTTCCGTTTTTATTTTCCGCCTTTGCCTCTCCTCCTCCCCCGTTGCTGCATGCGGCCAGAAGCGAAGCGGCTAACGCGACGGACAATAACGAAGACATCCTTTGTTTCATCGTTCTCCCCCCTTAGATGATTTGATTTACACCTTTAACGTACGGCATTTTCACTTCTTCCCTGGTGATTTGTATCACCAACAGACAGACATGTTTGAATGATTTGTGAAATAATGAGCAATATATTTTAATCATGTAACAATAGTGAAACGCATACTCACATTGAATAACAGAAAAACACGCCCAAATAAAAAAAGAGGCTAAAAGCGAACAAGCTTTCAGCCTCTCTATACGGTATTCCATTCAAGAAGCGAACCGCTTCGCCGGTTCGCCGGCTTTTTTGCCAAATACGAGCCGGTTCAGCAAGAAGCAAATAAGGGTAAACAAGCTAAGGAGCAGAAAACCGAGCACGTACGAACCTGTTGCATCTTTCAGGATCCCCATGACAATCGGCGGAAAAAAGCCGCCAAGTCCGCCCCAGGCACCGACAAGGCCGGTGACGGCGCCCGTTTCGGCTGGGAACAGCTGCGGCACGAGTTTGAACACCGCACCGTTGCCCAGCCCAGACATCACGGCCACAAACAAACAAGCCGCTGTCATCACCCAAATATTTTCCATTCCAAACGCGATCACCAACGCGCCGATTGTCATTCCAGCGTAGACGAACGTCAACACCCGTTCAGCGCCGATTTTATCGCCAAGATAGCCGCCGACTGGCCGTGCGAGCGTAGCGAGTACAGTAAACCCAGCCGCGCGCATCCCAGCATCCACCGGCGTCAACCCATACAAGTCAACGAGCAGCGACGGCAAGTAAATGCCGAAAGCGACAAACGCCCCGAACGTAACAAAGTAAAAGAGCGACAACGTCCACGTATGTTTATATTTCAATACCGACAGCGATTCACGCACCGTTTTTTGTTGTTTCGGTTTCGGCATATCCGGTGTGAAAAACCAAACGAGAACGAGCATGACGACAACCGGAATGATCATCCCCCAAAAAGCCCAAGGCACACCAAACGCTGCGGCAATCGATGGAACGGAAAACGAAGCAACCGCCGTGCCGAAGTTGCCCATCGCGTTAATCCCAAGCGCCGTCCCTTGCTTTTCCGGCGGAGTCAAGCGGGAAACGAACGTCACCGAAATGGCGAACGACGTTCCGGCCATGCCGATGAAAAACGCCCAAAACAGAAGCATCGCATACGAATCTGCAAACCCTGCGCCAACAAGCGGAATGACAAGAAACAAGAGCAGCAGCGAAAACAGCCTGCGCCCGCCGATCCGGTCCGTCCAAATGCCAAGCGGCAAACGCATGATCGAGCCAAGCAGCACCGGAATGGCGACCAAAATGCTTTTTTGCGTCGATGTCAGCCCGTACATTTGCTGAAACGTACTCGCAAGCGGCGAAAACACGGCCCACACGGCGAATGAAAACATCATGGCGAACGTCGTAATCGGCAGCAGCGCCTTTTGTTTATTCATGAAAAGCCCCTCCCAAACTTTCAAAATTTGTGACGTTGTTTGTACTTCCATCATACGCAGGAGAAGGAAACGGATTTGTGAGGTTGATCACATTCTTGCCTGTTGTCACCATTTTGCCACAAGCGTTGTCACGGTTTTGTCACATCCAAAAAAAGAAAAAGCCCGTCCCCAAAAGGAACGGACACGATTTGGCAGAACGTTTTTCACATCCGAACGATAAGAAACGCTGTTGGGCGCACACATCTCTTCCGCCCCGTCTACGGCAAACAACTTGTTTTCTCACCCGCTCGCTCGTATCTCCTGCCTCATAAACAACCAATACGCGATCGCAAAGCAGATGAGAGTGGCGGCAATGAGCGCGGTCGCCTGCGGCCAAATGAGCAGCAAACTTTGCGAGAATGGCAAGGGGGCCGCAACAGCGCCGGCCGTTTGCTCCACCGTGACGATCCCTAGCGTTCGGACGTCCGGCGAAAGCAAGGCGGTTGTTGATTCATTGAACAAGTAGCTCGGCGACAATCTCATGAGACCAAGCACCAACTCTTGACGGCCGACCGCCTGCTCGACGGACGTAATGGCGTCAGACTGCAAAAACGGTTTCGCAAACACTTCCACGATCATCGAGTAGAAAAGATTGAAAAACAGCCAAACGGCCATCGACGACAACGCGGATGTCGCCGCCTGGCGGAAGACGACGGAAAACAAAATGCCGAGATTCAGCCAAAAGGCGATATACACAAGGCATAACAACAAAAAGCATATGATGCGGGCAAATTCCTCGAACGTGGGTGGAATGCCCAAGATCAAAATGCCCAATGCCATCACGAGCAGGCCGAGCGAAAGAAACAAAACAGCATTCAACAACAGCGCAGCGACAAACACCAAAAGGGGGAAGCGCGGCGCCGACCGGGCCCGAGACCTTTATAGTCGAATTGAACCACGAATGATCTTTCAACAAAAACGGGGAAGGGCGCCTGCTCCTCCCCCGTATGTTTTGAACACACATCCAACATCCGCCGCATGCGCCCGGGCAACCGTCTCACGAACGCCGTAGCGCCGTCATTTTAAGCGGCCGTTTTTCACCGCCTTCTTACCGTTGGCTTCGCTCTTTTGTCCGCAGCGCCTTTGGAATGTAAACACAATACGGCTCGCTTTCCAAATAGTCTCCCGTCACCGCGTACGCCCGCGAGCGTGAGCCGCCGCACACATATCGGAACTCGCAGACGCCGCATTTTCCTTTATATTTGTCCGGATTGCGCAAGTCTTGGAAAATCGGCGAGTGTCGGTAAATGTCCGCCAGCGGCGTTCCCCGGACGTTCCCGGCTTTGACTGGCAGCAGCCCGCTTGGGTAGACATCGCCGATATGGGAGATAAAAACAAAGCCGTTGCCGTCGTTTACTCCTTTCGGCGCGCGGCCGAGCCCGTCGACTTGTCCGGTCAACCCTTGGTTCAACACATCTTCGTAACGGATGCCGCCTTTTGTCGTTTTTCCTTCGCGTATTTTCGCCTGCAGCACAACGCGGCGGTAATGCTGGCCGGCTGTCGTTTTAATGTCAAACGGAACGCGCTTGCTCGTTTCATACAACCAGCGGAACACCCGCTCATGCTCGATGGGGGAAATCATGTCCTCCTCCTTCCCCCTGCCTGTCGGCACAAGGAAAAAGACGCTCCAAAGGACGCATTTCAGCTTCTCAACCAATTCCGCCATTTCATCAAGCACATGAACGTTGTATCGCGAAATGACGGTGTTGATTTGCACGGGAATGTCGAGCTCATGCAAGTAGTGAATCGCACGGATCGTCAAATCAAACGATCCGCTCACGCCGCGGAAATGGTCGTGAATCTCGGCGTTTGGCCCGTCAAGGCTAAACGCCCAGCGCGACAGGCCGACCTCTTTTGCTTTGCGGATCGCCTCTTTCGTCACGTTCGGCGTCGCGCTCGGCGTCATGGACACGCGCAATCCTTTATCGATCGCATATTTCGCTAAATCGTACACATCCGGGCGCATGAGCGGATCGCCGCCCGTAAAGACGAGCATCGGCTGATCCATCGCGTAAATCTCATCGATCAGTTTTTTCCCTTCCTCAAACGTCAACTCGCGCGGATCGCGATGGTATTGCGCTTCAGCGCGGCAATGAAGGCACTTGAGTTGACAAGCTCTCGTCAATTCCCAAATCACAATAAACGGATTTTCATTAAAATCGCGCATTGCGGCCCCCTCCTTGGCCTCCATTGTACCGCAACATTCAGGCGCGTTATGTGATATGGATCACATTTAGACCTCAGCGCTCATCTTATCTTTCGATTAGCTCAACTGGAACTCCGAAACTGTGGTCAGCCAAAATGGAGGAAACTGCATCCCGTTCCTCCTTTGTATGATAAACAATGCGGATGAGCGCTTCATCCGCTTGATCTCCGCACGGCGCCTCCACCTTCACGCTTACTCCCTTTCCTACGCGCTCCAAGCGAGCTGCGAGATCCCGATGCTGACTCAACGCCTCTCTCACTTCCGATCGGCTCGGCAGTTTTCCGCATTCAGGACGAGCAACGTCCTGTTTGCCTGGGAACGGGATAAGCGACAAACCAATCCCCCCTCCCGCTACTAAAAGTCCGCCGACCAACACAATGGCAACGCCAATGCCCCACCATCGTTTTTTCGTCATCTTGATTCGCCCCCTTTCTTCTCATCTGCCATGCCGCATTCCCTTTAGCGCATGCTCAGCATGGGCGGCTCGCATCATTTTCTCATCGTGGGTCGCGACAATAACCGTTCTCCCTTGCTTCGCCAATAATTGAAGCAGCTCAATGACGCGATCGCCATTGGCCTCATCAAGAGAAGCCGTCGGCTCATCCGCCAAAATGACTTGTGCGTCTTTATAGAGAGCGCGTGCGATCGCCAAGCGTCGCTTTTCGCCTCCACTTAGACGGGCGGCCAGTTCTCGTTCTCTTCCATCCAATCCTGTTTCCGATAACACTTTGCGCACCCGCTCCTCATCGCCGACAACTTTCGAACGAAACAAACTCGAAGTCATCGTGATATTAAACGCAACTGATTCTTCCTCCATAATTCCGTAATCTTGGAGAATGAATGCCGCATGGTGTTTCCAAAACAGCCGCCGCTGCTTCGCTCCCCAACTCGTTGTATCGACACCATCAATCAATACACGACCGTTTGTCGGCCGCAAAAGCAATCCAAGCACATGGAGAAGCGTCGTTTTGCCCGCTCCGCTTGGACCAACAAGCGCCGTCAAGGCTCCAGGGGAGCATACGACACTTTCGTTCTCCATAATCGTTCGCTCATTGATAATCATCGTCACTTGATCGGCCTCAATTCTCATGGCAGTCAAGCCTTCCTCCTTCTTTCTACAACTGACGCAGGGAGTTTTTCGCAAACACCCAAGCTGCCGCACCAATATGTACGAGCGGCAAAGCAAGCAGCACAAGCGCCCCCGTTAGACAAACCGGCAACCAGCCGTTTATTCCTTGCAACAGCATAATCAGCATGACCACGATTCCCCCTAACACCCACTCTTTCACGATTCGCCCGCGCGACACCGCCCACCAAGATGCCCCAGCAAGCCGAAGAGGAAAATCGCGTTTTGCTTTTAACACAGCCATAATAAACGCACTAAGGGCGGAGGCAATAGCCAAGGCCGCTAAAAGACCAACAATCGATCCAATTCTAAGCCACACGAAATAGGCATAAAGCTGCGCGCGCAAAATTCCTTCCTCCGCCATATAGTTGACGCGGATCCGGTTCTGAAGGCCGCGTTCAGATACGAGTTTCTGTGTTTCCTCTAGTCCGACAAAACTCAACTCCGACGAAGAAGCGACAGAGATCAAAAAGTTGTCATTGAATAATGAATGGACATGAGGGGCAACCAACAATAACACCTCCTTCGGCCGGGCAAACTCAAGCTGTCCGCCAAAGCGGACAAATGGAAAAGGGGACGATCCGGTCAAACGACACATCTTGACCTCATGCCATATGGCTTGAGCCTGTTGCTGGTTTCTTACATATAACGGGATGGAGAGTTCGACAAATTGTCTCACGTCCTTTGGAATCTGTTCCAGCGCAAGAGGAACCAAAGATAGCCCTTTGTTCTTTTTGCGAACGATATCCAACCATCGCTCATTCACGATAACCATGTAACGATACGGCGCAATGGTCATGCCATCGATGGCGAAATCGTCTTCCGTCCACGCTTTCGATAACACTACGCGATCGTCGGCCTCCGCTTGTCGAACCATGTCCCCCACCGATGGTTGCAACATCTGAAACAACTGCTCGATTTCCGCTCCCCCCGCTCTTCCTGGACGGGACGGGAACACCAACACCGCTTGATCAGCCAACGACTTCCACATGATTTGTTCCTGTGCTGTTTTTCTAGCATTCGTATAAGCTGAAACCGCCGGTGAGACAGCGGAAAGGACGAAAGCAAATACAGCGAGTTTCAATACAGCCGAACTTCTGGCCAAACGCTTGACAGCAGGTTCGCGCATCGCCAACATCTCTGGATTCGGCCATGAGGCAACAGAAAAAATCAACGCGCAAGCCATTGTCAAAGAGATCACCATCGCCTCAGCCAAAAGCAACACTTTACTATAGTAAGGCACGAATCCCCATCCATAGACAAAGCCGACATAAAGAGCGGCCAAGACGTCCAATATAGCGGCGGCCAAAACCATAGCCAGCAAAAAGTGGCTGAAATCCTCGCATTGGATGCGCGACGTCGGAACTCCCGCCAACACACGCAACGCGCGCCCTTTCGCTTTGACCGCCAGCCAGTATAAAGCTAATGACACCATCAGCGCCGAAACAGCCAACAGCGCCACACCAAAATCGCTTTGCACGATCAAAAATTGGAGAATGGTCAACAGAGTCTCTTCGTTCCACTTCTGATCGACCCGATGCGACGCCAGCCAATGTTTCAACTCGTCTATATGATCGGTTTTCCCTGTCACCAAATAATCGCCATTGGCAAACGAATGGGCCAACGCGCGGCGATCGCGGATCTCCGCATCTGGCTCATGGCCAAAGCGCTGAATTCTCTTTGGAAAATCCCCTTTCTCCCCCACTTGAACAAAGATCTGTCCCGACTGATCCCCCCGTAAATCTGGCGCGATTTTCATCAATCCTAGTTCCCATCGATCGCTCATCGCCCCCAACTGTTGAAACACATCTTCCTGACGCAAATCAGACTGGCTAAAATCCAATGTCACTTTCGCTTTCACATCCAGCTGTTCCGGAAAAAAGCGGTCATGGATATCCGAAACAACGACCGCCATCAAAGCTAAGAGAAGAAACTGCACAGCGGAAACAGCGACCACGATTTTTTTATGCATGAGCCTCATTCCTTCCCTCATCCATCATCCGTCAGGAAAAGAAAACTCTCATCTTGCTCGGAACAGATGAAAGAAACGTTCTCAATCAAACGATCGATTATTTTCAAATTCGATTATCATTCATAGAAGGCCGGCGAAAAACGACTGATTTCGCCGAACCAGTTGTTTTGGATGAACGAAAAGCGTTGATTTTAAAGGATTTCTCAATTTGAGAAGGGAATCCATTTTCTGCGACTTTTCACTAAATCACCAGCCTTATAGACGTCATCGGACTATGGAACATTTAAAAATCTGATAGCTTTCACGCATCTATGAGCGGCCTTTCATCAAAAAACAGCGGATTTCACCATTCTTCGCAAATTGAAAAATGGCTGGGATCAGCAGCATTTTCCACTAAATCACCAGCCCTGTAGAGCCTATTTTTTTACTTTTTCAAGTTTGAAACGGTTGATCCTGTACACTTCATCGCAAAGAACATCAATATCCTCTTGATTATGGCTAGTGAGCAAAATCGTCCTCCCTTCTTCCTTGAATTTCCGAAGCAAGTTTCGGATATTTTCAACGCTGTCAGCATCTAAAGCATTGAATGGTTCATCTAAAATAAGCGTTTGTTGATCTTCCATAATGGCTTGAGCAATAGCCAGCTTTTGTTTCATTCCAAGTGAGTAATGTTTGACCTTTTGCGTCAGCTCTGGATTTAAACCGACCAACCTCATCGTTTTCTTTATTTTGTCATCACTGATTTTGTTTCGAATGAGAGCCAATGCTTTTAGATTATCAAACCCTGTCTTTCCCGCTATATATCCAGGCCGATCAATGATAATTCCAAAATCACTGGGAAATCGTTTATTGACCCCCAACTCTTCCCCGTCCACGATCACTCTGCCGTGATCCGGAAATAGAAATCCGCATATTAGTTTGAATAAGACAGACTTTCCTGAACCGTTAGGACCAATAATTCCATAAATTTTCCCCTTTTCCACTGCAAAATTCACGTTTTCAAAAATCGTTGCTCCTTTAAATGATTTACTGACTTGATCTAACAGGATATGCGGCAACTTACTCACTCCTTTTTAGAAATCGAGATCTTGTTTAGAAAAGACATACAGCAAAAAAACAATGGAGAAAACATTCCATAAGAATAGAACGATCGTGATGCGGTAAATCGAATCATTTGTCAATAAATACGCCATGCTATTCAATCCAGACGGAATAATCCCCCAGTTATTAAGGCCCGGGAACATAAAAAATGAAAGTATAGCGAGCCCTACGAAGCTATAAAACGTTTCTTTGCTCAGCCAAGAGATCAGAAACACAAATAGGACATAAAACGAAACTTGAAGGTAGCCGTTGACAAAAAAATGATAAAACATATCAAGCAATGTAACTGAACGGTCAATAGAAACATGGAAATCAAAAGAAAAACGTTTCAACGACAAAATGAACAAAGCGAGCAATGCTAAAGCAAATAAGTATAATCCAATGTATAGCATGGTCTTATGATACCACGCCCAAAACCATCGGCTGATCGACTGATAACGCACTAACTTGTAATACCCCATTTCCGACAATTCCGTCTGCAAATGCAATTGGACCAAATAGATGACCCCAAAATAAAGAACCCAATAACATAAAAACGACTTGAAATAAAACGCTTGTCTGGAACCGCCTATAAACATGAAAAGAAACTGGTCCCAAACAGTTTGTCCCACGTTTTCTCGCATTCCAGACCATAATGCTAGGACAACCAAGACAATAAAAGCGGTATATTTCCCATTGTACCTTTTCACATTCAAATCCAGTCGATTGACAATCCATATGAGCAGGATCATCCATCCTATAACCATCGCAAAAGATCCCCATATATTGCTGAACTGAGCAGCCCCCGAATGCAAAATCAAGTAATGGCACAAATTAAACAAGGAATGAGGAGAAAGAAGTTTAAATGACACTACGCCATACACCCATATGAACACCGCAACAAACACGACAATGCCCTTGTTTTTCCACTTTACATAAAGGATGGCCAAAACAAGGTGAATACAGCTGACACTGAAAACAAGCAAAGCTAAATGCAACACCAACGCTAAAATGGGACTGTTTATAAATTTTTGTAATATTTGCGTTTCGCTTAGAGAAGCATTCAGCCTACTAAACGGACTCCAGCCAGCAAAAGAAGGGGCGCCGATTGACAAAACGAGGCTCACTGCTCCCCAAACGATTATCGATATGCTGGCACTTTGAATCAATCGAACTAGTGTCGCATACACCCAACTTCGATAAGAACCTAACCGTATCAAAACTGCATAATCAAAATCAGACATCATAATTGAAATAGAACGGTATAGAAAGACCGGCAAGATAAAATATAAGATAAGGTAAATATCACCAAAAAACTTATGCAACAAATCCCATTTATTCAACAATAATTTTGTTTGCGACGAAGCAACATACATATGCTCTTTAGCACTTAATCCATATATGTAAATCACTACTCCGAAGAGAATCCATTTGAATGCCAATAGTTCATCCACAAAATCCTTCCATTTGTTTACTACCCTAGTCATGGTGCTTATGCAACCTTTCCTTTAAATAGAACATCAATACCATCACCACAAAACATAAGAAGAGAAATGGCACGAATACTGTCCACAAAGGTTGTTGCGATATACTGAAAGGAAAAATCGTAAAAGTAGGGGAAAATTGGTCATATCCCAAAACTTGAGTAATAAAGTTTCCCAACAAGTAATAAACAAATGGAATGGAAAGTGCTATAAAAGGCTTCTCTAAAATCATGACGAGCAATAATCCCATTGTCGCATACATCATTCCATTCAGCCCGACCCATAGTGAGTAAAGAACTCCATATGGCAGCGTGCCAAGGACAAGCAACTGCTCAAACGTTGTATAAGGGATAGGATTCCCATTAGTTGGATAGAAGCGAACAATTCCTAAATAAGGTTCAATATACATAGAAAATACAAAAGGGACGAATACGATCAAAAAGGCAATCAAAAAAGATAGAATCGCATTGACGATCAATTTGCTCAAGAAGTAAGTCGTCAAAGGGATGCGGATACGCACATATGGAATAAAATAGTTTTTTTGTTCACTCGGGAAGGAAATCGAATACACAAGAACCATGATAATGGGAAACAACAGCGGCACAAAATTCGAATTCAAGCGGAGAAAAAGATCCAATTGCCTATAGTAAACGTAGCCATCCTTGATTATCATAAATTGGATGACAGGCAGAACCAACACCAATGCAGCCCAAACAATGCACTGACGCCACGTAAAGACTCTCACAAATTCCACTTTCACTTGATGCCCCAACATGTTTTACACCCTTTCCCAAGCTTGTTTTCATGTTGAAAGAGAATGGACCATCCAAACGGTTTGGTCCATTCTCATGATAAAATCAATTGCTTCTCCACTCCCCTTTTACCCTGACATCTACTAATTGAGTAAGATCTGAGCTAAACTCCACTCTCGCATCCTTGCCTGCTTTGATTGAATTAGGCAGTTTGAATGGCCCCCCAACCGTTTCGATACGGATCCAAGGTCCAGTTCCTCCGCTATAAGAATACACTCTTGCATCCAGTGCTTTCCCCAGTATCGATACTTTCAAATCTGCTGACGCGCTAGTCGTCGATTTGGTTTGTTGAGGAGTAAACGCATTATCATTGAATCTTGGAACAATCACGTCATAATCATCATACTTCGTTCCCGCCTGAGCTACTCCTCCTGCGGCAAGAAGCCCTGCTGCTAAAGCAAGCACGGCAAATTTCTTCTTCATTGAGCATCATCCTCCTCATTATTTCAGAGATCACCGGCCGGCTTCACCCTTACTGTACCAAAATAAAATCGAAAAAACATCCGTATTTTCCGCAAATTTCATTGCAGAAAATACCTATTTTTTGAAGTTTCGTTTACAGAGATTGATCTATATTGTAAAATTTTAACGAATGAAGTTGAGAGAAATGGCCTTATGGATCAAAACAGCACATCACTCATCCCATGTAAAACTCCATGTTTCACCGCAACGTGTGTTCCAACCAAATGCGTCGCTACTCGCTGCGTTTTACGGGGGAGGGGGAAGAGACAATGGTGAAAATCAACATTTTGATCATAGGGGATCATGGCCTTGTCATGGATAGCATCCGTCAGCTTTTGGAACGCGAGCCCGACTTGGAAGTAGTGGGAGCCGTCTTCTCTCCAGCCGAACTAGAGAAGGAGATCGCTCACTTCCAGCCTGATATCATTGTCATCGATGCTCCGAGCCAAAGGCAGAACAACCTCATTTGGACAAAGAACATCTCATCACGATTCCCTGCAAGCAAAGTGGTCATGTTATCGGGGGATGCCAGCGCAGAATATGTACATGCCGTCCATGAGGCAGGCGCCTATGCTTTTGTATCCAAATGCGATTCTGCCGAAACACTGATTCACGCCATTCGGGAAAGCTATCGCGGGGTGAAATCATTCCCGACTGATCTTACTTTCCATGATGGCTCGCCTCTGACCGACATGGAGTTGGCCGTTCTCGACCTCATTGCTGGAGACAAAACAAACAGTGAAATCGGCGAACAACTGAACATCAGTAAACGAACCGTGGAACACCACGTGTCTTCCATTTTGCGAAAACTTCACGTCAAATCGCGGGCGGGAGCAGTCGGAAAAGCGTTTAGGCTCGGATTGCTTGAGTAACCACGTTTGGACAAGTTTATTGACCCGCCATACGCCCAAAAAGTAAAGCAAGGATGGCTCTTCTGATTGAAAAAAAGTATATGCTATGTCTGCTTCGGCCACAATTCCCCCTTCACCGGTACTCTCCCTCCGTATTGACATTGCGCCATACGGTTTCATCCGCGGCAAGCTGTTGGGCGTCAACATAGCGGACGCGGGCGCGGTCAATAAGCGAGATCATCCGCCGTTCGCCGGCATCAAGCAGCTCGGCGATCACGGAGCGAAGCCGACGGTGGTATAAGGCGACCAATGGTTCGGGACGGACGCCATGGAGCGGGACGATGGCGTCAAACATCGGATCGATATAGGAAGCAAGCCGCTCTGTCACTTCCCGCCGCATGTACGGCATGTCGCACGGCAAGACGAACACCCAATCCGCTCGGCTCTGTTCCATAACGGTGTAAAGGCCGGCCAGCGGCCCACAGCCGCGGCAGCGCTCGACATCGAGCAGCACCGGGATATCCGTTTGGCGGCGGAATTCATCGACAAGCGACGGGTGGCTGACGATATACAATTCATCCGCGATCGGATCGAGCGCCGCGACCGACCAAGTGAAAAACGGGGCGCCTTCGTGCAGCGCAAACGCCTTCGGCCGCCCGAACCGGCGCGACTGGCCGCCGGCGAGCACCGCTCCGGCAATGGCTCGTTTCATCTCTATCCCCTCTTTCCGAACATCATCTGTCCCTACCGTACCATACGAACCGGCGAAAAAAAAGATTTCCGCCTGTCGACGGAAATCCCTATGGAGCGGATGATTTATTTTTTGCCGATGGCCACCCGCCATACGTCCGGCCCTTCCTCTAAGTACTCCCATGTAAACTGATCCGGACGCTCCATCATGAATTGGTATTGCAGCGGACGCGGATCATGGTCATTGACAAGCTCCATTACTTCCCCCGGCTTCAAATTGTCAAACAGCCGGAAAATCGCCGGATGGCGATCCCGCGGCGGATAGTCCGGGGCGTGGATTTTGGCAGCAAATTGGTTCATAACATTGGCCTCCTTTGTAGTATAATGAATTATATACTTTATCATAACCGCTTGAGCCTTGGGCGGTAGTGACGAGCGTCACAGCCCGAAGGTGAACATGTTCAATCCCCATGAAAGGAGAAATGGCGGTTGGAAGAGCTTGTTGGCTTTTGCGCGCAATGCGGCAAGCCGATCCATTGTCTGCATGGGTTTTTAAACGGCGTCGTCAGCCGAGAAACAGAGACGTTGTACTGCTTTCCATGCCATGACAAGCAAAAGGAAACCGAACACACCACGCCGGACAAATGCCACAAGTGATTGAAAACGTTCACAAATGAAAGTGGGCTGACCCAAAAATCCACTAACAAGTGGACTTTTGGAGCCAGCTCTTTCTTTATTAAGTAAGCCGTGTATTGATCATGAACGATTCTGAATCAAACCCTTTTATTTATAAGGAAATTCAATTTTCGTCAAAACAATGTCGCTGCCGGGATTAACATGACCGTACGGGCTAAAACGCACTCCTTTTCCTGGACGGATACAAAGCGACAATGACACAAAACGTTATGTTCAAATTTCTGTGAATCATTTATAATATGAATGGGGAACGATTGTCCTCATTTGTTCTGCGCTACAATCCCATCCCTTTCCTCAACCACTTACTCTACACGCTCGTTTCCCCAATCCTCAAAAGAAAGGAGCGATTCATCATCACCCACTTTTCCATGGCTACTATATAAGAAGGGAGGATTTTCCTTGGAAGCGATATTGAACCAAATTTTGGACAAGCTCCAAATGATCGAACATGAAGTAAGCGATATCAAAACAAACATGGCAACGAAACAGGAACTCGAAGAAGTGAAGAAAAACTTCTCAACAGAGCTTGAGGATATTAAAGCCAACATGGCAACGAAACGAGAACTTGAAGAAGTGAGGAATCGTTTCACAAAAGAGTTCGAAGATATTAGAACCAACATGGCCACTAAACAAGAACTCGAAGAAGTGAAGCATAGTTTCACAAAAGAGATCGAAGACATCAAAGCCAACATGGCTACCAAGCAGGAGCTTGAAGACATTAAAGCCAACATGGCCACCAAGCAGGAGCTTGAGGACGTAAAGAACAACCTAATGAAAGAATTAGATCATGTCAAAGCCAATATGGTCACAAAGCAAGAATTTGTTTTCCTCCAACAAGCAGTGCTTGAAACAAATAAAATCGTTAAGAAAATAGAACAAAACATGGAAAAGCACGAACGGATTTTAGATCTTCTTTCTAGGCGTTCGATTGAACACGAAGCGGCAATTTCCAGCATTCGTCTTATAAAGACAACATGAGCAAGGAGGAAGCATCTCTCCTTGCCTTTCTGAGGTGCGGCCGCCTTTATAGTAAAGGAAGAAACATCTCCATCGGAATGCGTTCGACCATTTCGTAAACTACATGAGCCATATGATCCAGTGGAATGATATCGCCTGGCAACGTGAGATGATTCATCCTATTTCGCGCAGGAGACTCCCACTTCAACGACCAAAGGGAGTAAGTGGGAGAGGAATGCGCGTTCCCCTTTTCTTTTGTGTATGATATAATAAAGGCGTGGAGAAAACCGTTTAATAAAGGCACTCCAATAACTGCTACTCGATGTATGGAGTTGGTTACAGGAAACGTTGTAACCGTAAAACATCGAGCGTAGATCCGTCTGTTGTGTGTGGAAGCCAAGTACTGCCAACAGACACACCGAGAGAATCGGTAACGATGCAGGCATGACCTGCGTCGTTGGGTAGTTGTCAACCTGCCCTGATGCAACCCCAAGTCAAGGAAGGAGGACGAAGTCCGCTTGTACTTCTGGGGAGTTGCAAGCCCCCACTTCAAGCGTTAGCTAAGTGGGGGTAGTTGACGGTACACTCTTCAAAAATTATGATGATGTTTCATAAACGAATCGCTCCTTTTCTAGTGATAGTGGTTATGGTAACTCTATTCTGCCAGAAAACGAACGATATTTTGGTGTAAAAAAGGGGCTAATTCCAAAACGCATTCGCGTTTTGGGTCAGCCCCGTTTTGGTTATTCTTCCTCCGCCAAATTCGCCACCGGCAGCTCTTCCCCTTCGCCGTGCGTTGGCTTGCGCAAATGGAACAGCACCTTGATGGCGAAAACAAGCAACGCGACGACGCCGATCAAAAAGATCGTATCCGGAACAAAGCGGACAAGTAGCAAGTTTTGTACGACGTCTTGTTGCAAGAACGAAGGCGAACGGGACGCCCAATAGCCGTGTTCAAACGCTTCTTTGATTTGCAGCACCCCAACCGGGAGAAGCGTGATGAGAACCATGCCGGCCAATCCAATGTTTAACATCCAGCATGAGAACTTCAGCCATTTGTCATTCCACGCCTCTGGTTTGACAATGTTGCGCAGCGAGTAAAGGAGCACGGCGATCGCAAACATGCCATACACGCCCATCATCGCCGCATGGCCGTGAGCCGGCGTTAAGAATTGCCCGTGTTCAAAGTAGCTGACCGCCGGCAAGTTGATCAGAAAGCCGAGCACCCCTGCGCCGACCAAGTTCCAGATCGCTGTGGAGATCAAGAACCAGAATGTGGCTTTATACGGGAAGTTGACTCCGCCGTCGCGCATCATTTTGTACTGCTCATACGCTTCCAAAATAAGGAGCGTGAGCGGAATCACTTCGAGCGCCGAGAACACCGCGCCAAGGGCGATCCAAATTTCCGGTGAACCGTTGTAGTAATAGTGGTGGCCGATGCCGATGACACCGCTGCCTAGTAAAATCGTAAATTGGAAATAGAGAGCCCGGACCGTCGATTTTTTCGTCACCAATCTCATTTGTACGAGCAAGAACCCGATGACGACAACAGCAAACACCTCGAAAATGCCTTCCACCCATAAGTGGATGATCCACCAGCGCCAAAAATCCGCCATCGTAAAGTTCGTATCCGGCTCCATAAAGAAGGCGAAAATGTAGAAGAACGGAACGGCAATGGCTGAGTAAAACAGCAAGTGAATGAGCCCGCCTTTGTCGCTTTCCCGCTTCAGCCCGCGTTTGACGCCGCGGAAGACGATAAACAACCAAAGGAGCATGCCCACGACTAAAATGATTTGCCAAACGCGGCCAAGTTCGATGTATTCCCAACCTTGGTGGCCAAACAAGAACCAGCTGTTCCCTAAGTAGCCGTTGACGCCTAGCCATTGGCCGATCATGCTGCCGCCGACAAGGACGACAAGCGCCCAGAAGAGCAGATCGACGAGCAGCCCTTGCTTTTTCGGCTCTTGCCCACCGACAAGCGGCGCGATGAAAATCCCCATGCCAAGCCAAGCGGTGGCAATCCAGAAAATCGCCAGCTGCAAATGATACCCTTTGGCGATGTTAAACGGCAATGCGTCATAGATCCATCTGATGCCAAAGAAGCTGTCTGGTTCTGTATAGTAGTGAGCAAGCAATGCCCCGAACATCGTTTGGACGAAAAAGAGCGCCGATACGACGACGAAATATTTGCCCGCTTTCACTTGCGACGGAGTCAGCGGCTGCCGCCGCAAATCGATGACCGGAAACTTTCCTTCTGTATACGCTTCTTGCATGCTTAGTTGATAACGGTGGAAGACGTACAAAATGATCCCGATAAACAAAATCAAAATCGTGACGCTGACGCCGCTCCACCATACCGCGGAAAACGACATCGTATTGCCGGCGTCCTCATAGTACGGCCAGTTGTTCGTATACGTAATCTCGTCGCCAATTCTCAACGTGCTCGACAGCCAAGCCGTCCAGAAGAAAAAGTCGGCAATTTGCTTGATTTGGTCGCCGTCCGCGACCCAAGCACGGCCTGATTTTGGCATGTCGCTTTCTTTGATCAATCCTTTTTTCAATCCCCAACCGTCGCCATTGGTGAACACGTCGCGGTAATAGTCGCGCACTTTTTCCAACCCGTATACTTGCGCATCCGTCAGGACGAGAACATCCGTAACCGGGTTGTAGCGGTTTTTCCGCATTTCCTTGATGACTTGTTCGCGGATGATCGTTTTCTCATCGGCGGTTAAATCGGCAAACGGTTTGTGATACCGCTCTTTTGCTTTGTAATCTTGCATGCCTTCCGTATAAATTTTCAACGCTTCCGCCGTATAGTCCGGCCCCATATACGACCCGTGTCCAAGCACGGTTCCGTAATCCATCAGCCCGTATTTTTGGAAGACGGCCTGCCCGCCGATGATCGTTTCTTTCGTCATCAACACTTGGCCGTCTTCACTGCGCACTTCCTTCGGCCTTGGCGCCATTTCTTTAAAAATCCAATACCCGCCGACAAGCAGGACGGTAAAGCTGATCACAATAGTGAAAATGAGAATCGATTTGAGAAAACTGTTGGTCGTTTGCCGCCCCGGCCGCATGTTGGGGCGAACGGATCGATGAACTTCCATATGAGACAACCTCCTTCTCGTTTGTTCGCCCCCATTGTAGCGTGCTGAATCGAGGCCGGTTTGTGAGCCGGGGCAAATGTCCGTTATGATTTATATCACAGCTTTATGGCGTGAGAATGTATACAATGAAGGCAGAAAAGGCCAAACGGCGCAGATGTTCAAAAAGAGAAAAGCATTGATGTTCCGTTGGCAGCTGTCACACGTTTGTCACATTTCCAAAGGAGAGAACGCCATGGCGAACCATTGGATGAAAGACCGCTTAAAAGCTGTTCCGTTGTTTCGTGAACTGTCCGATTACGAGCTCGACTCGCTTGTCGCCATTTCCCATGTGCGTGTCTACAAACCACGGACGTTTGTCTTTATGCAAGGCGACCCGTTAGAACGTGTCTATTTCATTCATTCCGGCACGGTGAAAATTTATAAAACGGACTTCAGCGGGAAAGAACAAATCGTTTCGATTTTGCAGACGGGAGAAATGTTTCCGCATGCCGGCTTTTTCTTAAAAGGCACCTATCCGGCCCACGCCGAAGTGGTCGAGGAAGCGACATTGATCGCGATCCCAATCCACGATTTCGAACAAGTGCTGATGGCGAGCCCTGAACTTTGCATAAAACTGTTCCGCGTCATGGGCGAAAAAATCGTCGACTTGCAAAACCGGCTTGAGGCGCAAGTGCTCCATAATACGTACGAACAAATCGTTCTTCTCTTATTGCGGTTGACGCGCACGAACGCCGTCAAGCAAGGGAAATGGCATCGGCTCACCGCCCATGTGACGAACCGCGAGCTGGCCAACATGATCGGCACCGCCCGGGAAACAGTGAGCCGCACGTTGAGCCAGCTGAAACGGAAAGGGTTGATCAATGTCGACGAACACGGCTTTTATTTGATCGACCAGGAAGGATTGGAAAAAGAAATCTTTTTCTAACGTCCATGTGTGAGCCATATCACAACATCAAACATTGAAAATGATTATCATAATAGTCAAAAAGGAGGAGTGCACATGGCTGTCACAATTGAACTCGATGTGCGCGAAGATTTGCGGCAGAAACGTGAGCCGTTTGAAAAAATTATGAACGCCATTAAGCCGCTCAAACCGGGCGATACGTTCATTTTGCACGCTCCGTTCAAGCCGCTGCCGCTGTTTCCGATTATGAAAACGAAAGGATTTACGTACGAGGCCGAACAAATCGAAAAAAAACATTGGAAAGTAACGTTTGTGAAGCAGGGGGGATGACCGATGATCCTCGATAACCGCGGACTCGAGCCGCCGCAGCCGATGATGCGGACGCTCGCTGCCCTCGCGAAGCTGAATCCTGGGGAGACGCTGACGATCATTAACGACCGCCGCCCGATGTTTTTGTACGAGCAGCTTGACGAGCTTGGCTACCGGCACGAGACGGTCGCACGCGAAGACGGCAGTTTTGAAATCCGCATTACGAAAGGATGAGCAACGTGTTTCCTACTCGCACGGGGACGGAAACAGACGTCCGTCTTCCGTTCTCGTTTATCATGTTCGCCGTGTTGGCGTTCGCCGCGTCGCAGCTTATGTTGCTTGGAGCGATTCCCTCACTTAGCAGCGGCGCGTTCCGGCTGCCGTTCGTGTGGGCGGCGGCCCACCTGGCGTTGCTTGGCTTTGCATTGATGACGGCCATGGGGGCGATGTACCAGCTCGTTCCGGTCGCCTTTTTGACGCCGATTTGGAGCGAGCAGCTCGGTTTTTGGCAGTTTGCGATCACCGCTCTCGGCATCGTCGCCTTTGCCGCCAGTTTAGCGTTTACGCCAAACCAAGCGTTTCTCCCTGGCTTGCTTCTGCTGTTCGGCATCGTGCTGTTTGTCTGGCAAATGGCAATGACATTAAAACAACAAAAAAACAAAACGATCATGACGCTGTTTGTCGCGACTTCCTTGTTGTTTTTGCTGCTGACGGGCGCCGCCGGAGGGCTGCTTGCCTTTCACTTTTTCGCCGCCACAGGCGCCAACAGTCATGAAACGGTGTTCGGCTTGCATGTGCTGTTCGGGCTGTGCGGCTGGTTCACACTGCTCATCATAGGCTTTTCGTACAAAATGGCGCCGATGTTCTCGCTCGCCCACGGCTTTTCGCTGCGGCCGGCGCGTTACGTCTATGCGCTGTACATCAGCGGGATTGCGGTGGCGTTCGCCAGCTTATTCTTGCGAAGCCACGCATGGCTTGCAGCCGGTGCAGCCTTGCTCATGAGCGGATTCATTGTTTTCGCCTGGCATATCCGCGCCATTTTGCAAAAGCGGATGAAAAAAACGCTTGACCGCCCGTTCCGCTTTTCGCTTTCGGCCATCGTCATCGGTCTTGGACTGCACGTTGCCGCCTTTGTCGCCATCGTCGTCGGCAGCGGACGGCTGCTTGGCATCATTGTTTATCTATTCATTGTCGGCTGGATTCTCTTCAGCATCGTCGGCTATTTGTTCAAAATCGTGCCGTTTTTATGGTGGACGCATCGCTACAGCGAAAAAGTCGGCCAACAAAACGTGCCGACGTTAAAACAAATGATGAATGAGCGAGCCGTCACCGTCCAATGCCGCCTATGGCTCATCGCCCTCGCGCTGGCGGCCGTGGCGCTGGCTGTCGCGAGCGTGCCGCTGTTGGCCGTCGCTCAAACGCTGCTGGCTGGATTAAGCGTTGCTTTTGCCGGAACGATTTTAATGGTCTTCCGAAAATAAGCGAATGAGGAGGAAAAGAACGATGGATGTCCGCGAACTTGCCATTCAACAGCTGAAAACGGTCCTTGATCCGGAGCTCGGCATTAACGTCGTCGATTTAGGGTTGATTTATGACTTAAAAATCGAAGATGGGCATATCAATGTCCTGATGACGCTCACGACCCCCGGCTGCCCGCTTCACGACTCGATCGCCGGCGGCGTCAAACGGGCGCTTGAGCACATTGACGGCATCCGTGACGTGCGCGTCCAAGTGACATGGAACCCGCCATGGACGCCCGAGCGGATGAGCGAAGAAGCGCTCCGGCAGCTTGGGCATTTTTCCTGAAACGGTCCACTTTTCCATCCCCTTTTCGCCGTTCGCCCGTGTTGGGCGGGCGGTTGTTTCATTGTTCTGCAACTGCTGAACACTCCCCGCCCTTTATTTTTGTATCATAATAGAAAAAACGAGAGCCATCGCTTGCCTTCGACAGTCGAAAATGGGCAAACCACTTTTCTGTCAAGGATATGTTAAACTTCTTTGTTGCATCTATCTATTCATCCATTTGCTGACGGAAACGGACGAACCGCCCGCTTAATGATGAATTTCATTTTCATGCAGCATGGCTATCCGCCCGCTATTGTGAAAGCAAACCCGGAACAGCGCCGGAAGTATTACGAAGCGTTGGAAAAAGCGAGCGTCAAAGGTGAGGTCACTCCGTTCATTCAACTGATCGCCGCATGTGTCGAAGAAAGCTTGCGCCATTACTTGTACGCTTTAGGGATGGAGGATTAACAACAGAGCGCAAACAAAACGACACGGAACACAACGGGCATTTCCGTGTCGTTTGTTTTTCTCCTCCATGAGACCCGCCTCCGGTTGGCGTTTGATCGGCTATTCAAGCAACACGTTCCACAACCATGCCATCAAAGGAACGATGACAAAAAAGGCGAAGGCGATGTATCCGACATATCGAATCCACCGGGGAAATCCTCGCCAATCGAGGGCTTCCCGCTTCATCGCCCCTCCCGCGGCAATCCGATCCAACTGTTCGGTCGGCGAAAACACCCGGTCATCCATCCGTTATTTGAATAAAAAATGTGCTCAAACGAAAAATCCGCCTTTTTTGTTTTTAAAAGGCGGATTCCCTCTTGTGAAGCACGCTTTAGCTGACCACAAACATGTTCGTTTCCTCATTGCCGATTTTGCTTACACATGCTCGCGAAACCAGCGCACCGTCTCCAAAAACGCTTCACGCGTCACTTTATGGCCGGCGTGCGGGTCGGCGATGAATTGCAGCCGGTCTTCGTTTCCTTCATAAAGTGGTTTAATTTGCTTGTAAAACTCATATGTATAAGCATACGGGACGACTTGGTCGGCTTTCCCGTGCCAGATGAACAGCGGCCGGCCGTCGAGTTTTTCCGGCTGCTTGGATAAATCGTAGCGGGCGAGCTTTTCTTTTTCGAGCGCAAGCAGCGTCGGCGGCAGCGGAATGTCGATTTGGCGCCGCTTTCCTTCTTCAATCATCTCATCAAAAAAGGCGCTGTAGTTCGGGCAACCCATGAGCGCCACCGCCGCCCTCACCCACGGATAGACGGCGAGCGCGCCGAACGTGACGATTCCGCCCATCGATGTCCCAGCGAGCCCAATCCGTTCGGGATCCGCCAATCCGCGGCTGACAAGGTCGTTTTTCATCTCCTCGATTTCGGTGATCGTGCGCACGACAATGTCCCAAAACGACAGCTGCAATTTCCGTTCGCTCAAGCCTTCGTCCCGCTCGCCGTGAAACAGCGCGTCGGGAAGCACAGCGCGGTAGCCCGCCTCGGCGAGCAAGTAGCCGAAATGCAAATTATGTTCTTTGGCGCTCGTAAAGCCGTGGATAAAGAAAATCTGCGGCAGCCGTTCGTCCCGCTTTTCCGGCTTGACAACGTGAAGAACCGGCACGCCGGCCAACTGTTCCTGTTCAATGATCACCATGGTTGCACAAACCCCTTTTCTTTTTTCATCGCTGTATAGTTTACCATATGGACAGCGATTTTGGAAAAGAGTTACACTATGTAGTGTAAAGAATAACGAGGGCAAAGGAGTCGGACATGAAGCCGTATTTAATCGCGTTGGATTTGGATGGAACGTTGCTCAAAGGGGATAAAACGATTTCTCCATTTACCAAAGACGTCATCCGCCGCGCCATCGACGCCGGCCATTTTGTTGTCATCGCCACCGGCCGCCCGTACCGGGCAAGCTCCATGTACTACGAAGAACTTGGCCTTGCAACGCCGATCGTCAATTTCAACGGCGCGTTTGTCCACCATCCGCGCCAGCCGTCGTGGGGCATGCACCATTACCCGTTGCCGCTTGCGATCGTCAAAGACATTGTTGAAATCAGCGAATCCTATGGAATCAAGAATATGATGGCCGAAGTGTTAGACGATGTCTATTTCCACCAACATGACGAGGTGTTGCTTGACATCGTCCGCCTTGGCAACCCGACCGTGGAAATCGGTGATTTGCGCCGCTCGCTCGGCAAAGATCCGACGAGCGTGCTCGTGTACACGGACGATGATCATATCGAGCGGATTCAATCACACTTAGCGAATGTGTACGCCAACGTCATCCACCAACGGCGCTGGAGCGAACCGTGGCATGTCATTGAAATCATCCGCCATGGCGTCCATAAGGCTGCAGGCTTAAAACAAGTCGCCGACTATTTCGGCATCCCAAGGGAGCGCGTCATTGCTTTTGGCGATGAAGACAACGACCTCGAGATGATCGACTGGGCCGGCCTCGGTGTTGCGATGGGCAACGCCATCGAACCGTTGAAAACCATTGCCGACGATGTGGCAAAAACCAATGAAGAAGACGGCGTCGGTGCATATTTGCAGGATTTGCTTCGTTTGTAGTTTCCATCGCGGCGGCTTCCGAGCCGCCTTTTTTGGCGCCGTCCATTAAGATGGATGAAAAAGCGCGTTTCTCCAAAATGTTCATGAACAGAAAAAAGAACTGTTTCGATGCTGCTCCGTTGGCGAACGCTTTGCTGGAGCGTTTTCCGCGTTCCATCACCAGCCTTATCTGCTTCCTACAATCTAAACGCTGGCTGATGCTTCTCTTTTCACCTTGCTCCAACCGCCTTGCCGCTTTGTAGAGCGACTTGTGTTGTAACGAATTTCCTTACTACTGTTCCCCCCGTGCGGTTACACTATACGTGACGCAACGCGCGTCTTCATATTTTAAAGGGGGAATCCGTCATGGGCAAACGAAACAAATCGAAGCGTTTCGTCCAACAAAGCGTCGATGCGGTTGAACGGCATGACAAGCGAATCCCTTATCATTTAACGTACGCCGAGGCGGAAGCGCGCAAAGCGGAAAAAGCGATGGAAACGTCGCTTGGAGGAGCGTAGCGATGGGCAACCGCCTGTTCCAAGAGGCGCGCAAAGCGGTCGCGCAGGCCAAACAAGCGGCTAACGGCGAAATCGACATGAACGTCGACCGCGCCATTGCCATCGCCAAAAACGCCTTGTCATCTGCCTATGCGCATTCCAACACGGCGGAAAAAGCGCAGTTGCGTCAATTTCAAGCCGAGCTTGATGAGCTCACTCAATAACCGCTGCGGGCTTCCCGCAGCTCTTTTTTTCGCCCGCTCCCGATTTTCCGTTGTATTCCGAGCTAAAAACCGCTACACTAAGAGAAGATAATGAATCGCTGTTCACCGGCCAAAATCGTCCGTTCATTCGATGCAGCTATACTATATTCATTTTTGTTCACAAAAAGGGGGACGAACCATGCCCATTCAAATCATCACCGACAGCGGAGCCGATTTGCCGCAGTCGTACATCCGCGAGCATCAAATCGCCTTTTTGCCGCTTGTCGTCCATTGGAACGGCCAAGACTACGAAGATGGGGTGACGATCGAGCCGAAACAAGTGTATGACGCCATGCGCCAAGGGCATACGGTGAAAACGGCACAGCCAAGCCCACTGGCGATGAAGGAGCTGTTTTTGCCGTACGCCAAAGAAAATCGGCCATGCGTGTACATCGCCTTTTCCTCGAAATTATCCGGTACATACCAGACCGCCATGGCCGTCCGCAGCGAACTGCTTGACGAATACCCTGAGTTTCGCCTGACGATCATCGACTCGAAATGCGCTTCGCTCGGCCAAGGGCTCGCCGTCATGAAAGCGGTCGAGCTGGCGAAGCAAAACACGCCGTACAACTTGCTTTGTGAAACGATCGAGGCGTATTGCCGCCATATGGAACACATTTTCACCGTTGACAACTTGGATTACTTGGCGCGCGGCGGCCGCATCAGCAAAGCCGCGGCGGCCTTCGGGGGCTTGCTCAACATCAAGCCGCTTCTCCATGTCGAAGACGGCGCGCTGATTCCAATCGAAAAATGGCGCGGGCGAAAAAAAGTGTTAAAGCGCATGGTCGAGTTGATGGGAGAGCGCGGCGATGATCTGCAAAAGCAAACGATCGGCATCAGCCATGCCGATGACGAAGAAACGGCCTTGGAGCTGAAACAAATGATCGAAGAAACGCACGGCTGCACGCGCTTTTTCCTCTCCGACATCGGCAGCACCATCGGCGCCCACGCCGGACCGGGGACGATTGCCCTCTTTTTTCTGAACAAATATATTGAGATCTGACATCTTTCCCGCCGGACGAAACAAAGGCGCCTGCCCAACACAGGCGCCTGCCCTCATTACCGAAGTTGATCAAGAAGGTTGTAGTAGTAGTACGTTTTGGACCGCATCCGGCCATCCGAGAAAATGAGTTGCTGCTCCTCAAACCGATTCAAATAGCGCCGAACCGTTGCTTCCGGCAAACCGGTCAACGCCGCCATCATGTTCGCAGTAAAAATCGGGTGCTGGAACATGACATTGACAACGGTTCGAATATTCTGGCTGTTCACAAGCGCGCTTGCCTTTTCCAAATCTTCTTCATACAAATTGTTTACTTTTTGAATCAAGCGAACATTTTGTTTCGCTTGTAAATGGACGCATTGCAAGAAAAACTGAATCCATTGCGTCCAGTCGCCTTTGTAGCGGGTATCATTCAAATAGCGGTAATACTTGTGCTTATCCCGTTCAAGCACATCGCTGACAAAAAAGTTCGGGTAATCGATGACACCCTTACTATACAAATAGAGCGGAATCAAAATTCTTCCAATTCGACCGTTTCCGTCCAGAAACGGATGAATCGTTTCGAACTGCGCATGAATTATGGCTACTCTCACTAATTCATCATAATCATCGTTCGGTTCATGAATGTATTTCTCTAAATTTGACATATACTCATTGACAAGATGCGGCTCCGGAGGAATGTAAGTGGCGGTTTCAATCGTGCATCCTTCCGGACCGAGGAAATTTTGCACCCTTCGGAATTCCCCTGGCGACCGATGGGATCCGCGTACATCGTTTGACAACAAAATTCGATGCAACTGCTTAAACAACCGAGTCGAAATGGGGATCTCTTTCAGCGCATCCATCCCTGCGACTAATGCTTCATAATAGTTTAATGCTTCTCGCACATCGCTGTTCGCTTTTCTGCTTTGTGCTTCAGTCTCCATCACTTCATCCAATGTCACTTGTGTCCCTTCAATTTTCGTCGACTGCACCGCCTCCTTCAGCATGATCGGTCTGAGCAGAAATCGCGGGTGCAGCTTTGAATGCCGCAGCATCGTTTGATACTCAACCATCGCCTTATTCGCTTCGATCAATTCGCGAAGAAAACGCATTTGATTCACGACATCTTCGCTAAGAGGAAGCTTGAAGGGGACAAACGGTTTTCGTTTCATTTTTCATTCCCCTTTACGAACATTTTAGATAAAAAATGATCGTTAAACACCTATATTTACCCTATTACAAACATTTATCTCTATTTTTGTACTTAATTATACTCTGTGGCGAACCATTTGTGAAGAAAAATTCTCCATTTATCTTTCCACAAACTACCTTCCCCTATTTCCATATAGTTCATTTCCATTTGCCGCATACTAATGATGGACGATCGAAACAAGGGAGGGCTACCGATGCCAAACACGAGCGACAATGACAAAAAAGCGCGCGACAACCAAGCGAAGCGCCATGAGAAAAACATGATGCGCGAAAAAAACCGCGAAGCCGGGAAGTTCGCGTATTCGAAGAAGACGGATCATTTGTGAGCAAAATGACAAAAAAGGCGGCCGAAACACCGCCTTTTTCACATTGTTCCCCTGCATCAAGTCCCGCTTTCAGCATGGTGCTACATGCCGGCCTCTTCCGGATAAAGGACGAAACTAACCTTCTTGCCCCTTTGGTCATTGTTGTCTTTCCTCCCACCTTTTTCTATAATGAAAGTACATCACACGCCCGGGAGGTCACGTATGTCGAAAGAAAGTTCGTTTGATATCGTATCCAAAGTCGATTTGGCGGAAGTGGCGAACGCCATCAACATCGCCATGAAAGAAATCAAGACGCGCTATGACTTCAAAGGAAGCAAAAGCGATATTTCGCTCGAGAAAGACGAGCTCGTTCTCATCTCCGACGACGAGTTTAAGCTTGAGCAACTGAAAGATGTGCTCATCGGCAAGCTCATTAAACGCGGGGTGGCGACGAAAAACATCCAATACGGCAAAATCGAGCCGGCCGCAGGCGGCACAGTGCGCCAGCGCGCCAAGCTCGTCCAAGGGATCGACAAAGAGAATGCGAAAAAGATCAACACGATCATCAAGAACACCGGCTTGAAAGTGAAAAGCCAAGTGCAAGACGACCAAATCCGCGTCAGCGGCAAAAGCAAAGACGACTTGCAAAAGGTGATCGCCGCCATTCGCGAAGCCGATTTGCCGATTGAGGTGCAGTTTGTGAATTATCGATAAGCGGATGAGGCAAGCCTCCATCCGCTTTTCTTGTTTAGTGAAACGCCTCTCGCCAAACAACGATGACGGGGTTGCGGCTCAATTCTTCAAACTCCAGGAATTTCCGCGCCTCTTTCTCCGCCTCCCGCAGCATTTGTTCGTAAACACTGGCATTCTTGATGCTGTTGTCAATCCCTTGGGCAACGACCACACCGATTTTGGCATGGGGAAATATGGCCCAAACATCGTCTTCAACAACAAAACGTGTCATCATTCACTCCTCCATTTCCTTACGGTTTCGAAGGGTTCGCCAAGGCGGAGAATAGTCCTAACAAGATATAACAACAGCCCGCCACCCGGTTCATCACCTTCACACTTCCTTTCTTGGCAGCCAGCCGTTTGCGGATGCCCGCGGCCAACATGGCATACAAGCTGTCATTCAGCAAGGCGAGAACAACAAATATCGCCCCCAAAAGCTACGCCGAGCACCGATACAACCCCTGCTTTCGTTCCTTGGCTCATGCTCCTAGCCATGATGTACAATACTGCCGGTCCGGGGACGATGAGTAGCGCCGTGGCTGCCACTATAAACACACCGATCGCCGCAAGATCCATCACATCTCACTCCTTCATTTTCTATTTCACTGCTGTTGCTTTTTCATCAAGAAAGCGATTTGCTTTTCGTTTTCAAATGGCATTTGCTCGAGCTGCTTGATGATCCTCTCTTGCCGATGTACAGAATGGTTTTGACTTAATTTGGCTTTTCCCACTATTCGCTCGATATGGATTTTAAAAGCTTGAATTCCGCTTCTCATCTTGGAAAGCAACTTAGCATCGACCTCTGACAGCTGGTAACGGCTGCCCGGTGCTTCGTATTTTTCTACCATATCGTGCAGCGACTGCATGATTTCTTCTTCATCGTCGATCAACTCCACGTTCCCATACACATGGACGGCCACATAATTCCATGTTGGCACCGCCTGGTTCGTTTCATACCAAGAAGGAGAAATATAACAATGCGGACCGTGGAAAATCGCCAAGACCGTCTGATGTTGAATGTCGTTCCATTGCGGATTCGAACGGGCAAAATGGCCGTACAAACACGTTTTCTCTCGATCGAGCAACAGCGGCAAATGGGTGGCAAACAGCTCCCCTTGATGCATCGACACCAAGGTGGCAAAACTGTTCTCCTCGATCACCTCATAGACGACAGACATATCGTTGATGACAAAATACTTCGGAATATACATCAGTCCTCTCCCCCCATCTTTTCAATTACAGCATTCCATTGTTCACAATGTATAATATAATCAAAACTGACATAAAAAAAGTGACAATAACAAAAAAATAAACATGTCAGGAGGATGAACATGAAGACGATCATTTTTGACTTGAAGGACGGCTCGCCTAAATACAAGCAAATCTACGAAAAATTGAAATCATTGATTGAACAAGGCGACATTCGAGCTAATGAGCCGCTTCCTTCCATTCGCCAACTCGCCGAATCATTAAATGTCAGCCGGAACACAACTTTAATGGCTTACGAACAGCTAGTAGCGGAAGGATATATTCGCGCGGAAAAACGAAAAGGGTATTTTGCCAATGAAGTGGAACCTCTTTTCATTCCAAAAGCCCGCATTTCTGCACGCCAATCGGCAAGGGAAGCAGCAACGTCCGTTGTTGTCGATTTTCGCGCCGATACCGTCGATGCCGATCATTTCCCCGTTAAAGCATGGAGAAGAATTTCCAATCAAGTATTGGCAGCCAAAGGATGTTTTTGCTATGGGGATCCGTTTGGGGAATTATGCTTGCGCAAACAAATCTCCATCTATCTTCTCGAATCCCGCGGGGTGATCACAGAGCCAAACGCCATCATCATTGGAAGCAGCACACAGCAAATGCTTCTCTCCCTTGGCCATATTCTAAAAGATGAGTTCAACAGCGTGATCGTCGAAGACCCTGGTTATGACGGCGCCAGAGAAGCGTTTTTGTTTCACCGCTTTCAGCTGGAAACGGTGCCTGTTTCCGAAACCGTCATCGATCTTTCACCGCTCGAGAACAGGCGATCGCGGCTCATCTATGTCACCCCTTCACATCAAAGCCCGATGGGAGTCAGCATGCCGATCCAGCAACGGCACAGGCTCATTCAATGGGTGAACAACGTCGATGGCTATATTATCGAGGACGATTACGACAGCGAATTCCGTTACACGCAAAAGCCGTTTCCGGCTCTTTCCTCCATTGATTCGTCAAGAGTCATTTATCTGGGCAATTTCTCAAAATCGTTTCTGCCCGGGATTCGCTTAAGTTACATGGTGTTGCCGCCGTCGCTTTTGGACCGTTATCAGCAGCGGTTTCGCCTTTTCGAAAGCACTGCGTCCATCCTCAGCCAATTGGCGATGGCCAAATTTATGGAGGAGGGGGAATGGGGCCGCCATATTAAACGCATGCGCCTCGTGTACAAACGAAAAATGGAGCATTTAACATCACTACTGCGAAAAGCATTTGGGGATATGATCTCCATTATTGGCGAACAGTCCGGTTTATACGTGTTAATCAAAGTTCATTCCGATTGTTCAGAAGAACAGCTACTTCAACGCGCCCTATCGTGTGGGGTAAAAGTGTATCCCACTTCGCGCTATTTTGTGAACCAACGGCCAGACCGACCCATGATCAAGCTCGGTTTTAGCGGCTTGTCGCTCGAGGATATTGAGCTTGGAGTAAAACTGCTCAAAAAAGCGTGGTGTTGACGACGACTTCACGGAAAACGCCCCTCTTTTTACACAAGCTCACGGAATCCCTGTCTTGGCGTGTATTTTTGATCGGTTTCTAATGTCACGTTAATTTTAAATATTTACATTTTTTTGTTTTTTTTGTATAATACACTAAAGGGGAAAGAGAATATGGGTGGAAAAAATCATAGACCATTTAATATGTGGTGCAAAATTGATATAGCTATTGAACTTTCCACCAGTATTTCTACAGAGCTTTTCTATCGACTGGAAGGACATGGTTCTCTTACGGTGGTCCCTCCTATTCCTACAAGTGACGACATACTAAAACATGCTCCGTCTCAAGTCCCTGCGAGTTGGTAATAATCCTTTGGGGTGGTCCTCAAGATTTTTCAAGACCACCCTAGCTTATTAAATGGAAAGGGTAGAAAAAAATGATTGCCGTGCAAGACGTAAACAAAATCTATCCGCCAAACCGCCAAGTATTACATGATGTCTCTCTCGAACTGGTTGAAGGGGATCGGCTTATTCTGTTAGGGCCGAATGGAGCCGGAAAAACTACTTTAATAAGATGCATCATCGGGCTTACTGCACCAGACAGCGGCAGCATCTATGTCAATGGAGTAGATGTTGTCCGCCATCCAGATGAAGCGCGCGAGTCGATTGCGGTCGTATTTGAAGAAGCTGACAACTCCTATTCTTATTTAACTGTTTTGGAAAATCTCTTATACTTCGGCTTGCTGAACAAATGGAGTCGTGCTGAAGCAAAACGAAGAGCCGAACGAATGATGGCCGTGTTGAATCTAACCCCATACGCTGAGCGTCTTACCCAAACCCTTTCACGCGGGATGAAACAAAAACTGGCATTTGCGATCGCCTTAATGAAAGGAGCGCCGTTTTTGTTCCTTGATGAGCCGACTCTTGGCCTTGATGTTGAGTCGCAGCATCATATCCGAACCATGTTAACGGAAGAAAGCCAATGGTGGAAAGCCGTTCTCATCACCACCCACGACATTCCTTTTGCCCACGCCGTTGGAAATAAGTTTGTCTTTATCCAAGACGGAAAAATCGTTTGGAGCGGCACGAAAGAACATTTTTCAACTCCAGCCGACCTTGAAACTCATTTTTTGGCCGCTGTTCGTTCCAACCTATCCGTCTAAGGAGGTGAGTCGGTTGTTCCCCCAAATTTTGAATGTCGTATGGGCGTCCTTTTTGAAAAAAAGGGCAGAGTATCGTCGGTATTGGTTCGATTTTACCGTTGGGCTGATCATTAAATTTGTCTTTTTTCTCGGCACGCTGTACGCAAGCCCGATACAGACCGGAAAAGAAGCGACGGTCAAACTATTCGGTTTCAGCCTTTGGTACTTAAGTGCTCATTTGATCTCGAAGCTCGGCAACACGGTGATCGAAGAAGCATATCTCGGCACCGCCGAGCAAGTGCTTTCCACCAAGACTGCTCCATGGAAAATTTTGATCGGCGTAGTGATCGCTGAAATCGCGTTATCGTCCATGTGGGTGACGCTCTTTTTCGTTTGTGCGGCTTTGATGATCGGATTTTCCGAAATTCTCTCGGGAATCGGATCCATGATAACGGAGATCGTCGTATTTGGCGGCGTCAGCCTCATCGGGATGACGGGAATCGGCGTGTTGATTTTAGGGCTGTCCCTTCGCTTAAAGCAAGTGGGAGCGGTTACCGAGGTGCTGCTTTATTATTTATTGATCTTCTCAGGATTTTTTCTATCTTCGAATGTATTGCCGACAGCGTTTCATATTCTCAACTGCTTTTCTCCTCTTTCTTGGGCCGTGCAAGGAGTGAATGAAGGATGGCCCGTATTCTTTCCTGCTCTCGGCATCTCGCTATTATGGCTGGCCATGGGCTCATTAGTCTTGAAGCAACAATGGCATTGGGCGAGAAAAAACGGAAAAATCGGAAGCTACGTATAAAAGAGCGGACGTTATCCCTCACATTTCGCACCCTTTCGGCGAAAACGGATTTGTTGCGGACAGTCACGATCCGCGGCGAACCCCATTCCGTCATCGAAGCCATTGAGCGGCAAATGTACCATTATTCGTATCATATCGGGCAAATCGTCTATATCGCGAAACAGCTGAACGCAAACAACTGGAAAACACTGACCATACCAAGAAATCGAAAAACAACATAGGCAACTCCTTATTCGAATGATCATGCAAACGCCATCCGCCCCTCAGAACCGTCAGTCGATAAAGGCGGATGGCTTTTTTTTGCAGCTTGGCGTTTCTCTACAATCATACCGATCTAAATCGTGGTCATCGTCTGGAAAGTTTCACAATGCCGACCAACAAACAAACCATCCCCACTCCCCACGCCAGCCCCGCCTTGCCAAGAAGGAGGGAGATTTCTTCAGATGCCTGCACATGGGTAAGATCAAACTTGATTGCTCTCAATGCAAAGTAGACGGCAATAGAGAACAGCAGAAAATGAGCAAAAATCCAATGCCATGCGGAACGACGCGGCCGGTCCTTCCACCAAAGAAAAACAACCGTTATGATGGCGACCAACATCACGCCGGAAAAACCACCAATGAGCAAATCCATCACATCTTCTTCCATGGGCAAGTGTTTATGCATGTTTTCGACCCCTTTCATCAAGGTGAGGTAATATTTTATACTTCTCTTTCCATTCCCCCTCTTCCTTTTTCCAAATATTCAAACACTCATCACAATCATCTTCGAGCAGAGAGTTCATGCGTTATTCGGCAATAAGAAAAGGTGTCCTATCTCTTTTGGGACACTCATTTGATAAGTTCGAATTTTCGAACAAAATTGCCGAACATTTGGAGAAAATGGACGAAATCTTGGCACGCTTCCCCTATCAAATCTCTTTAGGAGCTGTTGAAGCATGTTTATTTCTTCCAACCGTTTATTCGCAAATTCTGAGGAAGTCGACTTTTCAAATTGAGAACTTGCTTGTTTTAAATGTTCTTTCACTTTATCACCCCCCCCTCTTCTTCACCATTATTACTTGGCACGATTTTTGCGTTTCATAGTAGGCGAAACCAAAAAACTTTATAAGGAGATGGTGAGAAATGAAAGCCGCCGTTGTTCACAAATTCAAGCAAAAACTTCAAATTGAAGAAGTGGAGAAACCAAAACTAGGATATGGCGAAGTGCTTGTGAAAATTGAAGCTTGTGGCGTCTGCCATACCGA
Organism: Geobacillus lituanicus; assembly: GCF_050994965.1. Classification (NCBI taxonomy): domain Bacteria; kingdom Bacillati; phylum Bacillota; class Bacilli; order Caryophanales; family Anoxybacillaceae; genus Geobacillus; species Geobacillus lituanicus. The sequence continues at coordinate 1,045,874 of NZ_CP194773.1, read as the reverse complement.
TTTGCATGCGGCTCATGGGGATTGGCCGGTAAAACCGAAACTTCCACTTATTCCTGGTCATGAAGGGGTAGGAATTGTTGTTGAGATCGGTGAGGGAGTGAAATCAATCCAAATTGGCGACCGTGTTGGCATTCCATGGTTATACTCAGCATGCGGTGAATGTGAATATTGTTTAAGCGGTCAAGAAACACTTTGTCCACATCAATTAAACGGTGGATACTCTGTCGATGGCAGTTATGCAGAATATTGCAAAGCCCCGGCCAATTATGTCGCACGAATTCCTAAAAACCTCGATCCCGTACAAGTTGCTCCTATTCTTTGTGCTGGGGTCACAACGTATAAAGCATTAAAAGTTTCAAATGCCAAGCCTGGCGAATGGGTCGCTATTTATGGAATCGGGGGATTGGGCCATATTGCTCTTCAATATGCCAAGGCAATGGGATTAAATGTTGTTGCTGTTGATATCAGTGATGAAAAGGCAGAACTTGCGGCAAAGTTGGGTGCTGATATTACGATCAATGGATTGCAAGAAGACCCTGTAGCAGCCATTCGTGAAAAAGTAGGCGGAGTACAAGCGGCTATTAGCGTTGCTGTAACGAAAAAAGCGTTCGAACAAGCTTATCAATCCGTGCGACGCGGCGGCTGCCTTGTCATAGTTGGACTGCCTCACGATGAACTGCCGATTCCTATTTTTGACACTGTATTAAATGGCGTTACGATAAAAGGTTCGATCGTCGGTACACGAAAAGATATGCAAGAAGCTCTAGATTTCGCCGCACGCGGAAAAGTTCGCCCTATTGTGGAAGCGGTACCATTAGAAAAAATTAACGAAGTATTTGAACGGATGGAAAAAGGTCAAATCAATGGCCGCGTTGTTTTAACAATGTAACACAAAGCAGCAGAAGAACAACCCTAAATTTCCTAGAGGAACGATGGAAAATAGCGATTTTTTCGGCATTGTCTGTTTTTGGTTTAGGAGTGGATTGATATCATAAGGTTTCCCATTTTGAGAAATCGACCTGTTCCACCACAACGCCTATCATCTGCTTTCTAGAAAACATTACGGTGCCTATTATATCAAGCTCTTAGGGGACAATTCCCCCTCCCCTAAGAGCAGCTACTTTATAAGACGCAATGGCCATAAGAGTATATCTGAATGGAAAATAGCTTAATTTAAACATCTTTCTGAAACTTTATGACACAAGGAGGATGCAAATGATTTACAGCAAACCAGGCGAAAAAGATGCAAAAGTTCAATTCAAAACAAGATACGATAACTATATTAACGGAGAATGGATACCGCCTATTTCGGGTCGATATTTCCAAAATATTACACCCATAACAGGAGAAGTATTTTGTGAAGTAGCACGCTCGCAGGCTGAGGATATTGAATTGGCGTTAGATGCAGCACACGCGGCAAAAGAAGCTTGGGGAAAAACATCACCGGCTGACAGAGCGTTGATTTTAAATAAAATCGCTGATCGAATGGAAGAAAACTTAGAAATGTTAGCGGTTGCCGAAACATGGGATAACGGCAAACCGATCCGTGAAACGTTAAACGCCGACCTACCCCTAGCCATCGATCATTTTCGTTATTTCGCTGGAGCCATACGCGCTCAAGAAGGAACAATCAGCCAAATTGATGACGATACGATCGCGTACCATTTTTATGAACCACTCGGCGTTGTCGGGCAAATTATCCCATGGAATTTTCCATTATTGATGGCAGCATGGAAAATTGCTCCTGCGCTTGCTGCCGGAAACTGCATTGTGCTAAAACCAGCTGAACAAACTCCGGCATCAATTATGGTGCTTATGGAGTTGATTGGTGATCTGTTGCCGCCTGGAGTGCTCAATGTTGTCAACGGGTTCGGATTAGAAGCTGGCAAACCATTAGCTTCTAGTCCACGTATCGCCAAAATCGCATTTACCGGTGAAACAACGACAGGGCGGCTGATTATGCAGTACGCTTCACAAAATATTATTCCTGTTACACTGGAATTGGGCGGCAAATCCCCAAACATCTTCTTTCCTGATGTAATGGAAAAAGACGATGACTTTTTAGATAAAGCGATTGAAGGATTTGTCATGTTCGCTTTAAACCAGGGCGAGGTTTGTACGTGCCCTTCTCGTGCTCTCATCCATGAGTCCATTTATGACGAATTTATGGAGCGCGCTCTTGAACGCGTGAAAAAGATTCGAACAGGAAATCCACTTGATACAAGCACAATGATGGAAGCGCAAGCTTCAGCAGAACAAATGGAAAAAATTCTTGCATACATTGATATTGGAAAACAAGAGGGCGCCGAATGCCTAATTGGCGGCGAAAAAAACATAATCCCTGGATTCGAAAACGGGTATTATATCAAGCCAACCGTATTTAAAGGACATAATAAAATGCGCATTTTCCAAGAAGAAATTTTCGGTCCAGTAGTCTCAGTGACAACATTTAAAGATGAACAGGAAGCTTTGGAGATCGCTAATGATACGTTGTACGGCCTTGGTGCCGGGGTATGGACGAGAAACATCAACTTGGCTTACCGTTTCGGAAGAGGCATTCAGGCAGGAAGAGTTTGGACAAATTGCTACCATGCTTATCCGGCCCATGCTGCTTTTGGAGGATATAAACAATCTGGGATCGGTCGTGAAACCCATCATATGATGTTAGCGCACTATCAACAAACGAAAAATTTACTCGTTAGCTACAATCTCACATTTCGCACCCTAACAAGGTCAAAACAAAGGATTTTTTATTTAGTTTTTCAGAATAACTTTTTGACCAACACAACGAGCGATGGCAATCCTTTTTTTACCATCGCTGGTCGTTCCGTATGACGTTACACGTAAATGCTCTCATCCAGCCCCAACCCCTGCAGAATCCTTCGCTGATCAGGGGTAAGGGAGCGATCCAGTGAGCGTTGGATGCGCCCATCCGGCAGCTTGAACAGGACGACGTTCACATATTGAAACAGCTGAAAAATCGCCTGTCCCGTCGGCCGGGTCAGCTTGCGGCCTCCAGGACCCTTCAACGGGTGTTCTGGAGTAATAAACTGACGCACTCGGCGCTGAAAAACGCGGTAAATCGCCAAGGCCAACAGAAACAAATAGCCTAATACTGCGACCCGTTCTGGTTTTTTGACGTAAATCTCATCCGTGAAAAACGGATCTTTCAAAAAAGCGAAGTTCATTTCCACCGAGATCTGCCCTTTATATAGCTTCAAGATCTCTTGGGCATCCATGGGTTGGCCCTTCCATTCCTTCGGAACGGTCGTGACAAGGACAAACCGGGACGCTTTCCGTCTCGCCTGTTCCCACGCGTCTTGGTCGAATTCGACGTCAAGGTGCAAGAAATACAGCGTCTCCACCTCGGGTTCCGCCCCTTTTTTCGGCCGTCCGCGCCGTTTTTTCGGGCGTACGATCTCTTCGACCGCGGCCTCAACCCGATGAAACCGGGGGCGAAGGGACGCCTTGAGGGACGCCAAGGCTTGTTCGGCATCTTCCCGGCAGGAGAAAGGGTGGCGCTCCCAATGGGCTTGTTCCTCGCGAAGAAGCTCCGCTTCTTTGGTTCGTTCTTTTTCGAGCGTCTTTCCTTTTCGCTGGTCGAGCGCACTCGATTCGACGACGATCAGCCGAACGGGGTGGCCTTCATAGGTGGAGGATGTTTCCCATACCCGGTACGTGGCGCCGTTTCTCTCCGCCAGGGTAAAGGGTTCGCTCCACGGGATGTGAGGCGAATCGGCCTCCGCTAATGCCCGTTTCACGATCCGAAGCGACGAAGGGCCTCGGGTGATCAAAAAGGCGTTGGCCGCTTTGGTTTGCGCCAGAGTGTCTTTTGTCATCGCGGCGGAATCGGCCACGTAAATCCATTCGTCTTCCATCTTGGCTTGTTTGAGCTGTTCGTGGACACGGGACAGCACCTCCGGATTCCACGTTTTGTCAGGCAGGTTGCCGTCGTGCACATCGCCGTAAAACGGGATGCCGTCCTCGTTGCCGACCAGTCCGAAGCCGATCTGTTTTTGCCAACGATGATGGCGGTTATAGCCATGTGTGATCTGCAAAGCCTCTAATGAGGCCGATTCATACGCGCCGTAAACCGTCTTGTCCGTCGTATCGGCGTGAAAGGCTCGGAGGGAAAGGCCTTCTTTGCGATAAATGTGAATCAAGCAAGTGCTGATCACCTTGTGAATGTCGGCCTCATACAAGCGGTCGAGATGACGAGCCAAGGCATCGTCGTTCAACCAGGAAGGATGGAGACCGGGACGGATGAGTTTCTCTAGATCGATCTCCTGAGCCCATCGTTCCACGTGAACGAGGGCTTGCCGGCCGTCAAACAGATTGTAGATGATGGCCTGAACGGCATCGCTGACTCGAGTCTGGCACTGTGGATCAACGGGAACGAGATGGTCAATCAATTGGGGCAGGCCCAGTTTCTTGAATAGGGCACTTATTATATTCAAATAATCATTACGATAGACCTTTTTGACTTGAACGTTCATGAGAGAAAAACTCCTTCACTTTCCTTGTGTGTCAAGGATTCATTCGACATCGGAACGAAAAAATCCTCCCGATTTTCGTTGGGAGGGTGCGAAATGTGAGTACAATCCAAAACCATTAGGATTTTTCTGATCAATCAAGCAACAAAAAGCTGATCCGAAAGCCATTTACGCTTTTGGATCAGCTCCTTTTTCTTTTAATAAATATCTTAATGTTCGTACGGTGATATTTAACCGTTCTGCTGCTTCTTTACGATTTCCTAACGTTTCTTTTAACATTTTCAGTACAAAAGATCGGCCGATTTTCGTTTCTAGTTCTTTCACTGAAGATAATACATGTTCAAGATCTAACCGATCACTGTTTCTCCATAGTGCTAGCACACCATTCATCCATTCTTGCAAATAAGCTTCTAAGTCTTCTACTCCATCTTTTGGACTTCGCACGCTATTCGATACTTGCCCTAAATGCAACGGAATCTTAAGCTTCTCCGGCAAATAGTCAAGGGTGATCACCTCTGTTTCTCCTTCCGCTAAAGTTACCGCCCTTTTAACAACATTAAACAATTCTCTCACATTCCCCGGCCAATGATACTGTTTCATACGGGAAATACAGTCCTCTGAAAACGATAGAGGTGTATTTAGTTTTTTTAAAAAATAATCAATCAAAATTGGAAGATCTTCGAGCCGTTCTCGAAGCGGAGGAATGGTAAGTTTCACAACATCTAATCTGTATAATAAATCCTCTCTAAACGTCTTCTCCTCGACTGCTTTTGCCAGATTGACATGCGAAGCAGCAATAATGCGTGTATTCGTTTTGCGGATCGTTTCACCCCCGACGCGAATATACTCCCCTGTTTCTAGCACTCTTAACAGTTTTACTTGCGTCGCGAGAGACGCTTCTCCAATTTCATCTAAAAATAACGTGCCACGGTTAGCAATTTCAAAAATCCCCTTTTTTTCTTTTACCGCTCCTGTGAACGCTCCTTTTTCATGTCCAAACAATTCGCTTTCTAACAGTGTTTCCGAAACAGCGCCACAATTCACCCCAATAAAAGGCTGGTCATAGCGCATGCTCGCGTTGTGGATAAAATGAGCGAGCACTTCTTTTCCAGTCCCCGTCTCTCCTTCAATCAACACGTTCACATTTTTTTTCGCAATTTTATAAGCTAATTTAAGCAAATCATTCATCTCTTTATTTGTTCCAACAATGAAACCGAGCGTCTCAGCCAGCTTATACATATCATCTTGGGATGAAAGAGGACCATCACTTAATAATTCATCGATTAATCGCTCTAACTGTTCAATATCGTCAAACGGCTTTTCAATATAGTCGTTTGCTCCATGTTTAATCGCTTCAACCGCTGTCTTTACTGTGCTATAGCCTGTCATTACAACAGCTTTACAAGAAGGACATGAGCGTTTTAACTGTTTTAATAAATTTAAACCATTTGCATCTGGAAGTTTCACATCGATCCTGAATCCGTGATGGTTGGAAATCAACTTTGATTTTGGTGTTAGTTCTATGGATATATGATCCATACATCCCTTTTTTTGATGATTCCCTGCACCACTTTCATGTTTGAAAACGAGATAAATCCTCTTTTATGGAGATACAAACCAAAAAAGAGACAAAAAAAGTACAGGGGGGAGTGATGGATATGAGTACCCGAACATCTGTTTGTTATCTTGCCTCTTTCCATTTTTGATACACATTCAGTAGGAGTATACTGTACCCACTCCTTCGCGTCAGTTTCATCCAGATCTGTCGTGATCGGCGGACGAGTCGACCTGCCATCGTGATCACCGTCTGAATAATCGTCTTGATGCGACGGCGTTTCACTTTGTGGTGCAACGGATGTCTCGGATCGCTTAATAGATCTTGTCCAATCAGACGAAGAAGATTGTAAACGAAGGCTCCCATGACCAACACGAGCGCATTCGTTTTCATCTTCCCAGATGGAAGCCGCTCTAAATCTAAGTCGCTCTTCAGTTCGCTATGAAACTGTTCGCATGTCGCATGGTCATGATACAACGCGAGCACATCGCTCATTCGAACATGCTCGTATCCTTTGAGCCGCACCCAATAGCTTTCCACTTCATAATCAGGAACGAGCATCAGCTGTCCATTGCGTTCCATCGTTCGTTCCGTCACTTGGGTGACTTGAACGTACGTATACGTGTTTCCATCGATCGCTGCCTTCTGTGGAAGGCATAGCTCATAGGTTTGTACTCCTTCGCTTTGTCCATCATCGACGCGTCTGCCCTTTTGCGAAGCGATCTGGAACCAAAGCGCTTTCGATTCTCGGCGTAAGTTTCGCTTGATGACAAAGTCCACGTCTTCCTTTAGGCATACGTGCACATTCGCTTCTGCATCGTTTCCTGCATCCATGCGAACAAGCAGACGAGATGAAGTCAGTTGACGAGCTCGACGGATAGCGGTGACTAAAAACGAGGGCATGTTGTCTTGCACATGTTGTTTCCCTGGACGCAACTCGGCATGAACGAGATACCCTTCCTTCCCTGCATACGCAAACAACGGTGTAAAACCGTCAAATCCTTTATACGTTCGACTGACTCCTTCTTTTTTCGTATCGGAGTTGTCAAATGGGGAACCATCTATATCAAGGGGAAGCCATGTCGTCTTTCCTTTGGTCCAACAAGGGGACAAAGTGGCATGTCGTTGAATCAACAGACGTATGGACTCCTCCCAAAGAATCGTTTCGGTCATCGGAAGACAAGCGAGCTGATCGAGTCGTTGTCGCAAGGTTGGAGAGGAAGGCACGTGCTGAATCCCCATCGATGCCGAAAAGATATCGTCCTGACGATACGCTTCGATATGATCGAAATCCGTTTTTCCTGTGGCAAGCAAGCCAATCATCGAGCGAATGACATCGCTATGGGAAATGTGCACTTCTCGACGAACCGTTGGAAGCCGAAGTGCGTTTACCCGTTTATCCAGTTTCGTTCGATGGAGTAAGTAGCCAACGAGAGCAAGCCCAGCACTTGGGGTAATCGCTTCATCTGTCAATACAAACCGAATCGGGAAATCTTTCATCATATCACCTACTTGATGAAGAATCGTCAACGTCGTTTTCCCTTATCGTATCAACGGTTTGCGACCATTGTAAAGATGTTTTGTCACGGATTCAGGACTAATTTATGATTTTCACATAACGATAAGCTGATTCGTTCCACTGGAAAAATTGTTTTCAATTTATCCATACTATTTTTCATCATTTCATCCATTGATATATCAATATTGAAGCTTTTTGTAATATCATTAATAATCTCCAACTGCATATTTTTCTTTTTTAACTCTGTAACCATCTTTTTTAATTCTGTGTAATAACTTTTTTTCGAAGATTGAACTCCTGTTAAAAGGCTAATGAGTTGTTGCCGGTCATTCATTTTGTTTACCACGCCTTTCTGAATATTTCCTCAATTTCTTCTACAGTGATATCACGAGGGTTGGTGATCATACATGCGTCATGAAAGGCGACCAAACTCATTTTCCGTATTTCTTCTTGTTTCACTCCTATATCCGATAATCGCTGCGGCACCCCAATATCCTCTGCCAATCGTTTTACATACTCAATCGCCTTTCTTCCCGCTTCCATATAGGACATGCCGCGCGTATCAATTCCGAGAAAATAAGCAATATCAGCAAATTTTTTCGGATTCGCCAACAGATTGAACTCCATCACATGCGGAAGCAATATAGAGTTTATATCCCCATGAAGAAGAGGATGCCTTCCCCCGACAGCATGGGACATGGCATGAACAGCGCCTAAAATCGCGTTGGAAAAAGCCAATCCTGCCTGTAAACTCGCCATTGCCATATTTGCTTTTGCCTCTTGGTTGATTTTAGAGGCGACAGAAGGGCGCAAATATTTTCCTACTAAAGAAATAGCGTTTTGAGCTTGAACGTCTGTAAGCGGTGTAGCTGCTAGACTTACATACGCCTCAATGCCATGCGTTAAAACATCTAATCCTGTTGAGGCAGTTAAATGAGCGCTTTTTGTCGACAATGTTTCTGGATCAATAATTGCAATATCAGGAATAAGAGATCGGGAAATGATCGTCATCTTTTTTTTCTCTTTTGTATTAACAATAACAGAAAATTGGGATACTTCTGATCCTGACCCTGCTGTTGTTGGAACCATCACTTGAGGAGGAAGGGGAAATTGAATTTTATCCACTCCCTCATATTCATGAATTTGTCCACCGTTTGTAGCAAGAATGGCGACAGCCTTTGCGGCATCAATAGAACTTCCTCCACCGATTCCAATGATAGCATCGCATTCATTCTCAAGATATGCTTCACAGCCTTTTTTTACTTCTTCGTCCTTTGGATTTATTGTTACATCACAAAATGTCGCGTATTTTAATCCTGCCTGTCTGCAACTCTTAATGACAACATCGAGCCAACCGGCTTCCGCAACACCTGGATCGCTGACAATCAACACATTTGTCGCACCAAGCCTTAGACAACTTTCCCCTACTTGATGAATGGAACCGTTGCCAAAAATCACTTCGGGCATCACGAACTTATGAATGTTCATCCTCGTGCCCCCTTATTGGCCATCTTCTTTTTATTGCTCAACAACTTTATGTTTTAAGCACTCATTCGACATCTGGATGAAAAATCCTCCTGATTTTCTGCACGAGAAGGAGAAATGGGAGATCAAGACGAAAATCCCTCTATGATTAATGACACACTTGGCAAACATGGTGAGCACTGCCTGCAAACAAAAATCCTGACACTGTCCGACCTTTATAGGACGCAACACCCCGGATATGTTCGTTCTTCTCAATGTCGTTCCAATACAATCTCGTCTACATTCACCGACACATCATTTTAGTACATCGCAACGGCTTTCTCACTTTTACCGTTACCGCACCACCTGTAAGCATACCATTATTCATATCATATCAGACAAATCGTCTATATTATCAAACATCTGAACGCCGATCGCTGGGAGACACTGACCATCCCGAAAAAAGAAGCCGCTCAGCCCTTCTGCCAAAAAAGCGAGCGCCAGTCCTCATGAATGAAGACGGCGCTCGCTTCGTTGGTAAAGGGGACATCGCTTGTTCACTTTTGCTGCATCTTAAACTGCAAAAACAGTTCGTTGTAGTAGGCGAGCATGTGTTTTCCCAAGTTTTCGTACACTTCGAGAGGCCCTGCTGAATCCAAATCGGGGTAGAAGCGGCGATCGCCCGCGATGTCTTTTGGCAAATAGCGAAGCGCCTTTTTATTCGGCGTCGAATAGCCGACATACTCGGCGTTTTGCGCCGCGTGTTTCGGGTCGAGCATAAAGTTGATGAACGCGTGCGCCCCTTCGATGTTTTTCGCTGTTTTCGGAATGACCATGTTGTCAAACCATAAGTTGGAACCTTCTTTCGGCACGACATAGTCGAGCTTGTCGTTTTTGGCAATGATTTCGGCCGCATCGCCTGACCAGACGACGCCGATGGCTGCTTCTTCATTGGCAAGCAGCAGCTTGATTTCATCGCCGACAATCGCCTTCACATTCGGCATGAGCCGATCGAGCTTCCGCTTGGCTTCTTGCAAGTGGGCTTTGTTCGTGTCATTGAGCGAATAGCCGAGGCTGTTTAGCGCCATCCCCATCACTTCGCGCGCCCCGTCGACAAGCAAAATTTGATTGCGCAAGTCCGGGTTCCATAAGTCGTTCCAGCTTGTGATGGTCTTGCCGCCAAGCATCTCGCGGTTGTAGACGATGCCGACCGTCCCCCAAAAATACGGCACGGAATACCGGTTGTGCGGATCAAACGGCAAGTTGAGAAACCGCGGTTCGATATATTGCAAATTGGGAAGCTTTCGGTGATCAAGCGGCAGAAGCAGCTTTTCTTCGATCATTTTGCTGATGGCGTAATCGGATGGAACGGCGACGTCAAACGTTGCCCCGCCTTGGGCGATTTTCGCCATCATCGCCTCATTGGAATCAAACGTTTGGTAAATCACTTTCCACCCTGTCTCTTTTTCAAATTCGCGAATGAGCGCGGGGTCAATGTAATCGCCCCAGTTGTAGACCGTCACCGTTTTGCCTCCGCCGTACCCTTCCGCTTCGTTCAGCCGATGAGTGACAAACATCAGGACGAACGCGGCGATGAACACAGCCGCAAATCCTTGGACAAGCCGTCTCACCTACTTTCGCCCCCCTATCCCGTACAAGCGGCCGCCTTTTCGGCTGAGCACGTAATAGCCGATGACGAGCAGCATCGTAAATAAAAATAGCAGCGTCGACAGCGCATTGATCGATAAGGAAATGCCCTGGCGCGCCCGCGAATAAATTTCCACCGACAGCGTCGAGAACCCATTTCCCGTGACAAAAAAGGTCACGGCAAAGTCATCGAGCGAATACGTGAGCGCCATGAAAAAGCCCGCCCATATGCTCGGAGCCAAAAACGGCAGCACCACACCGGACAGCACTTGCCAATGACTGGCTCCTAAATCTCTAGCCGCATCAATCAGCGTCGGGCTCATTTCTTCCAGTTTCGGCAGCACCATTAACACGACAATCGGCACGCTAAAAGCGATATGGGACAACAGCACGGATGTAAAGCCGAGCTTGATGCCAGCGATTGTAAACAGCAGCAAAAACGAAGCACCGATGATGACGTCTGGGCTGACGATCAGCACGTTGTTGAGGGCGAGAAGAGCGTTTTTCGTCCGTTGCCGCTTGACATAGTAAATGGCGAGCGCCCCGATGACCCCGAGTATCGTCGCAACCGCCGCCGACAACAGTGCGATGACGATTGTATTCAAAACGATGATGGGCAAGCGGTCGTCGGACAGCACGTCGCGGTACCACTTGAGCGTGAACGATTGAAAATCGTGCATCGCCCCGCCGCTGTTGAAGGAATAATACATCAAATACACAATCGGCATATACATCACGGCAAACACGACTAACAAGTACACACGTCCCCATGCCTGCATCCGTTTCATCGGCTTCCCTCTTTTCTTCCGCTTCCTGTCAGGACGACGATGACCGCCATCGCGATCATTAACACAACCGCGATCGTCGCCCCCATCCCCCAATTTTGGGTGACAAGAAAATGCTGTTCAATGGCAGTGCCGAGCGTAATGACGCGGTTGCCAGCGACAAGGCGTGTAATCATAAACAGCGACAGCGCCGGGATGAATACCGCTTGGCAGCCGGCCTTCACTCCGCCAAGCGTGAGCGGAAAGACGACACGGCGGAACGTCGTCCAAGCCGAAGCGCCCAAATCGCGGGCGGCATCGACAAGCGATGGCGGCAGCTCCTCCAGCGCGTTGAAAATCGGCAGCACCATAAACGGAATAAAAATGTACACCGACACAAAGACAAAACTGAAATCGGTGAACAACAGCTGCCGCGGCCCGACGCCCAGCGCTTTCAACAAATCGTTGGCCAGCCCGTACGTGCCGAACAGCCCTAAAAACGCATACACCTTCAGCAGCAAATTCACCCACATCGGCAAAATAAGCAACAACAGCCATAGCTGCTTGTGCCGCGTCTTCGTCAGCCAATAGGCGGTCGGATAGCCGATGAGCAGCGACACAAGCGTGATTAAAAACGCATACCAAAACGAATACGCCATCATTTTCAAATAAATGGGCGTCCACACGGATTTGTAGTTGGACAACGTCCAATGGCCGTCAAGATCCAAAAACGATTCATACACCAAAAAGACAATCGGGGCCACGACAAACAGCACAAGCCAAATGCCATAAGGGATTAAATACCAGTTCCGCCACGCCCGTTCCGTCATGCGTCCTCATCCTCCTTTTCGAGTCGCATGACGTGAATCGCTTCCGGTTCAAAACGAAGGCCGACCGTTTCCCCGACTTCGGCCTTTTTCGTCGAATGGACAAGCCATTCGTTTCCGTTTTCGTCATAGCCGCAAATTTCATAATGGACACCGCGGAATAAGAGCGAATCGACGCGGATGACGATCTGCCCGTCTTCCGGCGCCGCGAGCTCCAAATCTTCCGGGCGGATGACGACATCGACCGGTTCGTTTGGCGCGAAGCCGCGGTCAACACACGCAAACTGTTTGCCGGCAAATTCGACGAGGAAATCGTCGATCATGCGCCCTGACAAAATGTTCGATTCGCCAATGAAATCGGCGACGAATCGATTGACAGGCTCGTCGTAAATGTCTTTCGGCGTCCCAAACTGCTGAATTTTTCCTTTATTCAGAACAAAAATGTAATCGGACATCGCCAACGCTTCTTCTTGATCATGCGTGACAAAAATGAACGTAATCCCTAAGCGGCGCTGCAGTTCGCGAAGTTCATACTGCATTTCCGTGCGCAGCTTCAAATCCAAGGCCGATAGCGGCTCATCCAAGAGCAACACTTCTGGCTCATTCACAATCGCCCGCGCAATCGCGACGCGCTGGCGTTGGCCGCCGGACATCTCTTGAATGCGGCGGCGCTCATAGCCTTCCAAGTTGACAAACCGGAGCGCTTCGCTCACTTTTTGGCGGATGTCCGCTTCTTTCATCTTTTTCACGCGCAAGCCAAATGCCACGTTTTCAAACGCATCGAGGTGAGGGAACAACGCATAGTCTTGAAAAACAGTGTTGACTTGCCGTTTGTTCGGCGGGACGTTTTGAATCGGCTTCCCGTGGAAATAAATCGTTCCTTCCGTCGGTTCGATAAACCCGGCAATCAGCCGCAAAATCGTCGTCTTCCCGCACCCTGACGGGCCAAGCAGCGTATAAAACTTCCCGCGCTCCATCGCAAAACTGACATCATCCAGTACGGCTGCGCCGTCGTATTCCTTCGTCACTCGCTCGAAGCGGATGATTTCTCCGTTCACTTTCAGCCCCCCATCTTCTTGATGTTCACTATTCCTAATTAGAACATAGGAGAGTAGAAAGTGCAACGGAAAAATATGCTTTCCGCCATGTCGGCGACTAAAAAACAAAAAGCGGCTGACTATTCCGCAGAACAGCTTCCAATTTTGCCCGCAATGCGGAAAGCCGCTGTCTCATTGATCGTTTTTTCAAATTTCCTTGCTTCACCGTATTGAATAATTTCAAAAAATACATTAAATTATATAGTAATAGTCAAGACGAAATAAACAACCGCATACGGACATTCTTATCAAGAGAGGGGGAGGGACTGGCCCGGTGAACCCTCAGCAACCTGGCCCGCGGCCAAGGTGCTAAATCCAGACAGGCAACAGCCTGGAAGATAAGAAGAAGCGAACGAAAAGTCTTCTTCTTAGAAGGCTTTTTTCTTTTACTACAACGAAATGGGGGAATCAAACGTGGGGCTGCTCGATGAGTTGAAACAACGCATTCTCATCGCCGACGGAGCGATGGGGACGCTGTTATATTCGCATGGCGTCGACCGTTGTTTTGAAGAATTGAATCTATCGAATCCAGACGAAATCATTCATATTCATGAAGCGTATATCGCGGCGGGCGCCGATGTCATTCAGACGAATACATACGGCGCCAACTATGTGAAACTCGCGCGCTACGGCTTGCAAGACGAGGTGCCGACGATCAATCGCGCCGCTGTAAGACTGGCGAAGCAAGCAGCCAATGGGGGGGCGTACGTGCTCGGAACGATCGGAGGGCTGCGCACGTTAAACAAAAGCGTCGTCACGCTCGAAGAAGTGAAACGGACGTTTCGCGAGCAGCTGTTTGTGCTGCTTGCCGAAGGGGTTGATGGTGTGCTGCTGGAGACGTATTACGATTTGGAAGAGTTGGAGACGGTGCTTGCCATCGCGCGCAAAGAGACGGACTTGCCGATTATCGCCCATGTGTCGCTCCATGAAGTCGGCGTTTTGCAAGACGGCACGCCGCTCGCGGACGCCCTTAGCCGCCTGGAGGCGCTCGGGGCCGATGTTGTCGGGCTCAACTGCCGGCTTGGTCCGCACTATATGATTCAGTCGCTTGAGGAAGTGCCCCTGCCCAATCGCGCATTTTTGTCGGCGTATCCGAACGCGAGCCTCCCGGATTACCGCGACGGCCGGCTTGTCTATGAAACGAACGCGGAATATTTTGAAGAGGCGGCCAAAGCGTTCCGCGATCAAGGGGTGCGCTTGATCGGCGGGTGCTGCGGCACGACGCCGAAACATATTGAGGCAATGGCAAAGGCGCTCGCCGACCGGACGCCGGTGACGGAAAAAACGGTGAAGCGGCGCACGGCATCTGTATCGGTGCAAGCCGATCGGCCCGCGCCGACTCCGCTTCCCGAGCTCGCCCGCACGCGCCGCTCGGTCATTGTCGAACTCGATCCGCCGAAGCAACTCGGCATTGACAAGTTTCTCGCTGGGGCGAAAGCGCTCCATGACGCTGGCATCGACGCACTGACGTTAGCTGACAACTCACTTGCCACGCCGCGCATCAGCAACGCCGCCGTCGCCACTATCGTGAAAGAGCGGCTCGGCGTCCGCCCGCTCGTGCATATTACGTGCCGCGACCGCAACTTGATCGGCCTGCAGTCGCATTTGATGGGCTTGCATACGCTCGGCATCACCGACGTGCTCGCTATTACCGGCGACCCGTCGAAAATCGGCGATTTCCCGGGAGCGACGTCCGTGTATGATGTGTCGTCATTCGATCTCATCCGCCTGATCAGCCAATTCAACGAGGGATTATCGTACTCGGGCAAACCGCTTGGGCAAAAAACGAACTTCTCGATCGGTGCGGCCTTCAATCCGAACGTCCGCCATTTGGATAAAGCGGTTGAGCGAATGGAGAAAAAAATTCAATGCGGCGCCCACTATTTCTTGACCCAGCCGGTTTACTCGGAAGAAAAAATCGTGCAAATATACGAAACAACGAAACATCTCGCCACGCCGATCTACATCGGCATTATGCCGCTTGTGAGCGCGCGCAACGCCGAGTTTTTGCACCATGAAGTGCCGGGGATCACTCTGTCGGACGAGATTCGCGCCCGCATGGCCGCCTGCGGCAGCGACCCAGTAGAAGCGGCGCGCGAAGGAATTGCCATCGCCAAATCGCTCATTGACGCGGCGTTTGATTTGTTTAACGGCATTTATTTGATCACGCCGTTTTTGCGCTATGACATGACAGTCGAGCTCGTCCGCTACATCCATGAAAAAGAAGCGGCCGCCAAAGAAAGGAAGGTTGTTCATGGCTAACATCACCTTAGAACAGCAGCTGCAGCGAAAAATTCTCGTCATTGACGGCGCGATGGGGACGATGATCCAAAGCGCCAACCTATCAGCCGCCGATTTTGGCGGCGAGGCGTATGAAGGGTGCAACGAATATTTGACCCTCACCGCCCCGCCTGTCATCCGCCGCATTCACGAAGCGTATTTGGAAGCGGGCGCTGACATCATCGAAACGAACACGTTCGGGGCGACGCGCATTGTGCTCGATGAATACAACCTCGGTCATTTGGCGCTTGAGCTGAACATCGAAGCGGCCAAGCTCGCCAAACAAGCGGCGGAGGCGTTCTCCACCCCGGACTGGCCGCGCTTTGTCGCCGGGTCGATGGGGCCGACGACGAAGACGTTGTCGGTGACAGGCGGCGCGACCTTTGAGGAACTCGTCGCCGCCTATGAAGAACAAGCGCGCGGGCTGCTGTTGGGCGGCGTCGATCTTCTGTTGCTGGAGACGTGCCAAGATACGTTGAACGTAAAAGCCGGATTTCTCGGCATTTCCAAGGCGTTTGAAGCGGTCGGCCGCCGCGTGCCGCTCATGATTTCCGGCACGATCGAACCGATGGGCACGACACTCGCCGGGCAGGCGATCGATGCGTTTTTCATCTCGGTGCGCCATATGAAGCCGATCGCCGTCGGCTTAAACTGCGCGACCGGCCCGGAGTTTATGACCGACCATTTGCGCACGCTCGCCTCGCTTGCGGACACGGCGGTCAGCTGCTATCCGAACGCCGGGCTGCCGGATGAAGAAGGCCGCTACCATGAAACGCCGGAGATGTTGGCAGAGAAAATCCGCCGCTTTGCCGAAAAAGGATGGATCAACATCGTCGGCGGGTGTTGCGGCACGACGCCGGACCATATCCGCGCCATCGCCGAAGCGGTGCGCGGCATCCCGCCGCGGGCGATCCCGTCTTCGTTTGACGTCCACGCCGTCTCCGGCATCGAGGCGCTCATTTATGATGAAACGATGCGCCCGCTCTTTGTCGGCGAGCGGACAAACGTCATCGGCTCGCGCAAATTCAAACGCCTCATCGCCGAAGGGAAATACGAAGAAGCGGCGGAAATCGCCCGCGCCCAAGTGAAAAACGGCGCCCATGTCATCGACATTTGCCTCGCCGACCCAGACCGCGACGAACTCCATGACATGGAACAGTTCGTCCGCGAAGTCGTGAAAAAAGTGAAAGTGCCGCTTGTCATCGATTCAACCGACGAGCGCGTCATTGAACGCGCCCTCACCTACTCGCAAGGAAAAGCGATCATTAACTCGATCAACTTGGAAGACGGCGAGGAGCGGTTTGCGAAAGTCGTTCCTCTCTTGCACAAATACGGCGCCGCTGTCGTCGTCGGCACGATCGATGAACAAGGAATGGCGGTCACCGCCGAACGGAAGCTGGAAATTGCCTTGCGTTCGTATGACTTGCTCGTTAACCGCTACGGGGTGCCGGCGCGCGACATCATTTTCGATCCGCTCGTCTTCCCGGTCGGCACCGGTGATGAGCAATACATCGGCGCGGCGAATGAAACGATCAAAGGCATTCGCCTCATTAAAGAGCAACTGCCGGAGTGCTTGACGATGCTCGGCATCAGCAACGTCTCGTTCGGCTTGCCGCCGGCCGGGCGCGAGGTGCTCAACTCCGTCTTTTTGTACCATTGCACGCAAGCTGGGCTCGATTATGCGATCGTCAACACTGAGAAGCTTGAGCGGTTCGCCTCGATTCCGGAAGAGGAAGTGCGGATGGCCGAAGCGCTTTTGTTTGACACGAGCGATGAAACATTAAACGCCTTTATCGAATTTTACCGAAGCAAAATCACCGCCGCCAAGCCGGCTGAGGAGAACTTGAGCCTTGAAGAGCGGCTCGCCCGCTACGTTATTGAAGGGTCGAAAGACGGGCTCATTCCCGATTTAGAGAAGGCGCTTGAGACCTACTCCGATCCGCTGTCGATCATCAACGGTCCGCTTATGGCCGGCATGGATGAAGTCGGGCGGCTGTTCAACAACAACCAGCTCATCGTCGCCGAAGTATTGCAAAGCGCGGAAGTGATGAAAGCGGCCGTCGCCTTTTTAGAGCCGTATATGGAAAAGAAAGAAGGAAGCACAAAAGGAAAAGTCATTCTCGCCACCGTCAAAGGCGATGTCCATGACATCGGCAAAAACTTGGTCGACATCATTTTAAGCAACAACGGCTACGAGGTGATCGACCTCGGCATTAAAGTCGCTCCGCAGCAACTCATTGAAGCGGTGCGCGAACATCAGCCCGACATCATCGGGTTGTCGGGCTTGCTTGTCAAATCGGCTCAACAGATGGTCGTCACCGCCCAAGATTTGCGGCAAGCGGGCATCTCAACGCCCATTTTAGTCGGCGGCGCCGCCTTGACGCGCAAATTTACCGAAAACAAAATCGCACCCGAGTACGACGGCGTTGTCTTGTACGCGAAAGACGCCATGGACGGGCTTGCCCTTGCCAACCAAATCCAGCAGGGCGAGATTGACTACAAGAAAAAAGAAACGGCCGAAAGCGAGCCGACGCGGCCAACGGCGGTCGCCACCGCGTTCAAATCGAACGTCTCGACCGACGTTCCCGTCTACATCCCGGCCGACCTCGAGCGCCACGTGCTGCGAAACGTGCCGCTTGACCATGTGTTGCCGTACGTCAACTGGCAAATGGTGCTCGGCCACCACCTCGGCTTGAAAGGAAAAGTGAAGCGGCTGCTTGAAGAACGGGACGAAAAAGCGTTGGCGTTAAAAGCGGTCGTCGACGAACTCGTTGCCGAAGCGAAAGAACGCGGCTGGATTCAACCCGCCGGCGTCTACCGCTTCTTCCCTGCACAAAGCGACGGCAACCGGGTTTACATTTACGATCCGACTGACGGCAAAACAGTGCTCGAGATGTTCGACTTTCCGCGCCAACCGCGGGCGCCGTATCTTTGCCTCGCCGATTATTTGAAATCGAAAGAAAGCGGCGAAATGGATTACGTCGGCTTGTTCGCCGTCACCGCCGGGCATGGCGTCCGCGAACTCGCCCAACAGTGGAAAGACGAAGGCGAATTTTTGAAAAGCCATGCCATCCAAGCGTTGGCGCTCGAGATTGCCGAAGGGTTCGCTGAACGAATCCATCAAATTATGCGCGACCGTTGGGGCTTCCCGGACGACCCGGATTTCACGATGGAAGAGCGCTTTGCCGCCAAATACCAAGGCCAGCGCTACTCGTTCGGCTACCCGGCCTGTCCGAACTTGGAAGACCAAGAGAAACTGTTCCGCCTCCTTCATCCAGAAGACATCGGCATCCGCCTCACCGACGGCTATATGATGGAACCCGAAGCATCGGTTTCGGCGATCGTCTTCGCCCATCCAGAAGCGCGGTATTTCAATGTCTTATAAGCGGGAAACGAGCTGGACTATGCGAGCCAGCTCGTTTGCTTTTTACGCACCAATCCTTGGCCGCGGAGATGTTTCCCGTTTTTTAGCAAAAAAAGACGAGGAATTGGCGATCTAGGAAAATCGCGATGTTTGTTCAAGTGTCAACCATCATTGATTCAAATGATGGATTCAGGCATATAGCATTCCACGCCAAGCCGACGAAAATCTTTTTCGTTCCAGGTGATGATCCCTTGGATGGATGCAGTGTGCTGCGCCAGCGCCGAAAGATACGCGTCAGCAAAATCGACACTGCAACGGGCGTAATCGTCCAATGCCTTTCCAACAACTTCTTTGTCTATCGTCTTAATACAAGAAGCCTCCATGATTTGCTTCAGCTTACTTGCGATTTCTCCTTTCGTATACCCGTACCGTTTCGACTCGAGCACCCAGCAGCATTCCGCCACGACAAGAGGATGCAATAGGAACGCAAATTCACCGTTGACCGCCTTTTCAAATACCCGATAGGCAACCAAAGATTGTTCTTCATCGTCATTGGTTAAAAAACGAATGATGATGTTCGTATCTAAAATATACACCTTTCATCCTCTTCTCCCTATCATCTACTCCTCGTTCTTTTCCCTCTTGGACATCCGTTCCTCTTTCGCCTGTTTGCGAATATCCTCCCATGTCATCGGACGACTGTCCCCCCTAGGCGGCATGGTGCCGAACAAAGATAGCAACGCATCTTTCTTTTTCACCTTTAACGTCACCTCTTGATTTTCCCCATAAACAAACGCGACTTGGTCTCCCGGTTCTGCCCCAAGCACTTCTCTGATCTTCATTGGAATCGTCACTTGATGTTTCGAAGAAAGTGTGGAGTAATACGTATACGTTTCATGTGAGGATGGCTTCATCACAAATCCTCCTTCCCTCTTTGCTAATCATTTTATCTTTGCTTAATCAAAAAGTAAAGATTGTCTAATCCCCCAAGACTTCTATGGCAAGAAACGAAAAAACAGAAGAGAAAAACATGTTTCCCAAATTTCCAGATCTATTCAACAGCACGGTCCATCCCCTCTTCACACATAATTCCCCTCCTCCGTCCCATACTAACGATGACAATACATGCTAAGGAGGAACAAACATGGTCACAAAGCAACAAACAACGCTGCCCCCGCAGCACCAGACGCGCCAGCCCGGCCTGCAAACGGAGATGAACCCGCAGCCGGTCACGATCAAAGATAGTTATAAAGGAAGCGGCAAGCTCAAAAACAAAACCGCCATCATCAGCGGCGGCGACAGCGGCATCGGCCGCGCGGTCGCGGTTCATTTCGCCAAAGAAGGGGCCGATGTGGCGATTCTCTATCTCAACGAACATGAAGATGCCGACGAAACGAAACGGCTCGTCGAACAGGAAGGAAAACGGTGCTTGGCCATCGCCGGCGACATCGGCGATGAAACGTTTTGCAAAGAAGCGGTGAAACAAACAATCGAAGCGTTCGGCAAGCTCGATATCGTCGTCAATAACGCCGCTGAACAGCACCCGCAGCCGAATTTTCTCAACATCACCGCCGCGCAGCTGGAAAAAACGTTTCGCACGAACGTATTCGGCTACTTTTTCCTAACGAAAGCGGCGCTCCCGCACTTAAAAAACGGAAGCGCGATTATTAACACCGCTTCGATCACCGCCTACGAAGGAAACGAACAGCTCATCGACTACTCGGCGACAAAAGGCGCGATCGTCGCGTTCACCCGCTCGCTCGCCAAAGCGCTCGTCGGCCAAGGCATCCGCGTCAACGGCGTCGCCCCAGGCCCGATTTGGACGCCGCTCATCCCGTCGACGTTCAAAAGCGAGCAAGTCGCCACATTCGGCGCCAACACGCCGATGAAACGTCCCGGCCAACCGTGCGAAGTCGCCCCGTGCTACGTCTTTTTGGCGAGCGATGAGTCGTCGTACATGACCGGACAAATGCTTCATGTAAATGGCGGCAAGTTCATCAGCGATTGACCGTGACAGCCACTGGCGCCAAACTTTTTTAACAAAATCGCGTTACCTTTTCTCACAAAAATATGGCGTGATTGTAAAAAAACGAGTACGATAAAGCTACGATGTTCCTCTACTTCTTTACAAGGTGCCCCTCTTCTCTCCACCCGTCCCGAATGGGGCGGGTGTTTTCTTTGACCGTGAAAGGCGAACGGAGAATGCCTCTGACCAATTGAGCTTTTGTGAATCGTCCCCATCTCTCCTTGAGTGTACGTTGTCTATGACCGAGGCTTCATTTTTTGCAAATCGGATCATCAATCGAAAGAAACATAACGTACCAATCTCCACATCTTGAAAAACTTGTGCCTTCCTTGATTCATGAGATATGAAGGTGTCATCAAACTTTTTGTATAATTTGTATCATACGATATCTGTAAAACAGATGAGCCATGCGTAAAGGACTAGTTCCCTTCACACAAAGGACGGGGGATAGAAGGTCGATACATTTTGATGACAGCTTCTTCCCGTCAGCCCATATAGTGTTTGAAAGGAGAGAAATCATGAGTCGCTCGCTTGTCATAAAAGGGAGTGTGGCTGGCCTGGTGTCAGGCATATGGCTTGGCTTGTTTTTTAAAATGCTTGAGACATATTGGAACATCAAACTGTATACGCTGCTTCTAAATATCGACTATGTCCCCGTTTTCAATCGCTTTGCTTTTCCGGAAGCGGTCGAGTTTTCTTTTCATTTACTTATATCGATCATATTGGCAGTAGGCCTTTTCTATGTTGCGGTCAAGCAACAGTGGACCAATAAGCAAATGTTGATCCGCATTCCCATTGTTTGCTTTTTGCTTGGTCTGCTCCTTTATCCGACAACCGCGCTGTCAGAGCGAACGCCGCCCTTGACCTCAGGCGTGGCGCTCCTTTGCTGGCAAATCGGGCATCTTTTCTACGGAGTCATAGTAAGTTTTTTCTATATGAAAAAAGACCGGAAGATCCAACGATAACTAAATGATAATACGGGAACATTCCCTCTCTCCTCCCCGCAAAACAAGGATTAACCTTCTAGGAGGCTGGTGATTTAATCCTAGATACGGCTTTTCCATCTCATTTCTCAACTAGAAAATGTTGCATCGATCCTAATTTTCACGCGTTTCCCCATTGATGAAGGGAATCAGCGGTTTTTCACCTGCCTTCTAAGTTCTATGTAGAAATAGAAAAAGATGCCCGTCCATGCGACGGACACCTTTTCCCCAATAGCGCTTCCTTGATCTACCGCCTCGCACACGACCCCCGTTCCACGAGCCGGTGCGGGATGATGATGCGTTTGATCGGTTCATTCGGGTTGGTGATTTTCTCCATTAAACTTTTCGCCGCTTCGTAGCCGAGCTGAAAAATGCCGATGTCAACCGACGTGAGCGGCGGACGCGACATTTCGGCGAGCAGCGTGTTGTTGAAGCTGACGATCGAAACATCTTCCGGGACGCCAAGCCCCATTTCATCAAGCGTTTTCAAGATGCCGAGCGCCATGAGATCATCGACGACGACAAGCCCGGTCGGCGGCTCAGGCAACGAAAGAAGCTCCTTCATCGCCTCTTGGCCGCCTTCCTGCAAAAATTCTGCATGGACGACGTATTCCGGCCGGTACGGAAGCCCCGCCTCCTGCAAGGCCGCGGCGTAGCCGGTTTGGCGGTCGACGGTCACCAAATATTGCGGATTGCCGCCGACAAACGCGATGCGTTCGTGCCCGCGAGCGATCAACCAGTTTGCCGCATCTTTCCCCGCCTGGACGTTGTCGTTGTCGACATGGGTCACTTGTTCCGCTTTTTGGTTCGGTTTGCCGATGACGACGAACGGAAAGCCATGCTTTAACAAGTACTTCATGAGCTTATCGTTTTGCCGTGAGTAAAGCAAAATAACGCCATCGACGCGCCGTCCTTGCAGCATCTCCACGACTCGCTCGTAAATGTCGTTCTCTTTCTCTCCGGTCGACATTTGCAAAGCATATCGCTTTTCATGGGCGGCTTTGCTGATGCCGCGGATGACTTCCGGGAAAAACGGGTTTTGCAGCGCTTGGTCGGCGGAGCTCGGCATGACGATGCCGATCACTTGCGTCATTTGGCTCGCGAGGCTGCGAGCAATAAAGTTCGGGTGATAGCCGAGCTCTTTCATCGCTTCGCGCACCCGCTGTTTCGTCTTCTCGCTGATGCGCGGGCTGTCGGCGATGACGCGCGAGACGGTTGACGGCGCAACGTTCGCTCGTTTCGCTACATCTTTAATCGTAACGGTCATAAGATCCCTTCTTTCCCTCTATTCCGGCATCCGCTTCGCCCGTTTTTTCACCAAATACAAAAACAAAAGAAACAACACGCAAACCGATACGATGGCGGCGATAAACGAAACGTTGATCCCTGTTTTTTCCCGCAGTTTGTACACTTCCGCCGTTTCGCGGTCGAGCACAAGATCGTATCCGTCGCCATCGCCGCGGACGAGATCGTCCAATAAAAAGCCGCGCAGTTCCTTGTTTTTTGGCAGCTGGTCGTTCGTTAGGTGAACGTGCTGCGTTTTGCCCGTGTTGTTGATGGCGATAACCGTTGTTTCATCTTTATATTGCCGTTTCCACACCGCCATGCCGTCTTTTTCATACAGGAGCGTAAAATCGCCGCGCCGCAAAGACGGCAGCTGTTGGCGGAGCGGGCCGATTTTTTTCAAGTAATCGATGATCTCCGGATCGGCGCGGAAATCCATCAAGCGGCGGTTGTCCGGGTCTTCGCCGCCGTTCATGGCGATTTCCGTTCCGTAATACATGATCGGGATGCCGGGGGCGGTGAACAAATACGTCATCGCCAGCTTGATGCGTGAAATCGGATTGTTGCGGTTGTCAATCGAAAGTTTCGTAAACCGCACGTTATCGTGATTGTCCAAAAACGTCCCGAGCAAGTACGGGCGGTCGTAAAACGTTTTGTTGTATTCCCAGACGTCATACAACGGCCGGAGCGATGCATCGCGCCTAGCAAGCGACTGCTTCACCGCGCCATACAGCGGATAATCGACAAAACCGTCGATGCCGTATTGGCCGTACTCGGCAATATAGCGCGGATCGTCGCTCCACACTTCGCCAAGAAGGAAAAAGTCTTGTTTCACCGATTTCACTTCTTTGGCAAACTCCTGCCAAAATGATTTTGGCACATGGCGCACCGTATCGAGGCGATAGCCGTCAATGTCCGTTTCTTTGATCCACCATTTGGCCGCATCGATTAAATATTTCTTGACTTCTGGATTTTCCTGCGCTAAATCCGGCAGCCCATACACCCATCCGTTTTCTAGTTGTGTTTGATCATTCCAGTCGAAAATCTCTTTTTTCGGATGGAACCAATCTTTTTTCGCCGGGTCGCGAAGCCATGGATGGTCGTAGCCGACATGGTTGGCGACAAAGTCCAAGATGACTTTCATATGGCGCTTGTGCGCTTCTTTGACAAGCGTCTTCAAATCATCCAGCGTGCCGAAATGCGGATCGACGCGATAAAAATCTTTGATCCAATACCCGTGGTATCCGCCCGGCATGTTTTCGAAAATCGGCGTCAGCCAAATGGCCGTAAATCCCATCTCCTTGATGTAATCGAGTTTCGCCGTCACTCCTTTCAAGTCGCCGCCGAAATACCCTTTCGGATCGTTGACATTGACGCCCTTGTCATTCGTCGGATCCATATTGTTAAACCGGTCGACCATAATGAAATAAATCGCTTCATCTTGCCACGTCCGTTCTTCTTTTTCCGCCGCCTGCACCGGCCAGGCATAAAAAAGAAGGAACGGAAGGACGAGCAGCATAAAGAGCCGGTTCCCCATTTCCATTCCTCCCTTCCCGATTCATTTGCTCATTCGGAAACGGGTAAGCCCACTATTCTATGACATCGGTTCTTACCCTTTTGTGCCACCGGCCGTTAAGCCGGAAATCAAATACCGTTGCAGGAACAAAAAGACGACGGCGATCGGCGCGGCAATCAAAATCGAGCCGGCGGCAAAGCGGGTGAAGTTGTTCGCAAACCGGTCGCTGATGAAGTTAAACAGCCCGACCGCCAATGTAAATTTGTCCGGGTCGCGCAACACGATCGACGGCAGCAAAAAGTCGGTGAACGGCGCCATAAAGTTGAACAACGCGACAACGGCCAAAATCGGCTTGGCTAAGGGCAGCATAATGCGGAAAAAGACGCCGAAGTGACCGGCACCGTCGATGCGCGCCGCCTCATCCAGCTCGCGCGGGATCGTGTCAAAGTAGCCTTTGACCAGCCAGGCGTTAAACGGAATTTGCCCGCCGACGTAAATGAGAATGAGTCCCCAAAGCGAATCGAGCAAATTGAGCATATTGAGCAAAATATAGATCGCGACCATCGCCATGAGCGACGGAAACATTTGCAACACTAAAAACAAATACAGCCCCGTTTTCCGCCCGACGAATTGGTAGCGCGAAAACGCATAGGCGATGAGCGCCGTAAACAAGACGGACAACACCGCATTGACCGTCGCAACAAACAAGCTGTTTTTATACCAAAGCAAATAATCGCTGTTCGGACTGGTAAACAACCACTTATAGTGCTCAAACGACCACTTCTCCGGGATGAGCGACGCCGAATACAAGCTCGTTCCTGGATTGAGCGACATGCTGATCGTCCAAAGAAGCGGATAGGCGATGACGACAAACATGAAGGCGATAAACAAATAAATAAGCGCTACTTCCACGTGCGATTTCCATTTGCGGTTCATCAAATGTTCCCCTCCTCTTTAAAGGAACGGGTGCGCCGGAACTGGTAAATGGCAAACCCGCTGACGATCAAGCCGATGATGAGCGAGATCGCCGCTGCCATATTGTAGTTGTTCGTCGTGAACGTCAAATCGTACACCCATGAAATGAGAATGTCCGTTCCGCCGGCGTTTTGCCCGCGCACGGCCGGGCCGCCGTCGTTGAACAAATAGATGATGTTAAAGTTGTTGAAATTGCCGGCATATTGCATAATCAACAGCGGTGCGGTCGCATACAAGACGTGCGGCAGCGTGATCGATTTGAACTTTTGCCAGCGCGTCGCTCCGTCGATGTCGGCCGCTTCGTACCAGTCGCGGGAAATGCTTTGCAAAACGCCGGTAAACAACGCAAATACGAATGGGAAGCCAAGCCACGTTTGAATCAAAATAAGCGCCACTTTTGTCCAAAACGGATCGGTCATCCACGGGACCGACACCCCAAACAAACTCAACACTTCGCGGTTGATGGCGCCGAATTTGTCGTTGAACATCGCCGCAAACACCAAAATCGTGACAAACGATGGCACGGCCCACGGCAAAATCAACACCGTGCGGATGAACCGCTTAAACTTGATGCGCGGGTCGTTGACAAGCAACGCCAAAAACAGGCCAAGGGCGATTTGCATCGTTGTCGCGACAACTGTCCAAACGATTGTCCACGCGAGGACGCTAAAAAACGTGCTTTTCCAAATCGGGATGGAGACTAAGTTTTTGAAGTTTTCAAATCCAACCCAATTCAACAAATGCCGCGGCGGCGAGTGGTACAAGTTGTAGTCGGTAAATGCGAGCGACACCATAAACAACAGCGGCAGCACAACGATAAACAACAGCATCACAAGCCCGGGCGTGACAAAGATGTACGGAAATCCTTTATCCCAAGCGTTGCGGCACGATTCCCACAGCGACGGAAACGGTTCGCCCCTTTGCCGGCGGCGGGCGTCGTTGCGCGCATCAATGATGTTCGCAATATGCAGGGCGGCCGCAAATGCGATGATGATGACCGAAACCAATCCTTGAATCAAGAGAAAAATCGAATGATCCAACATCGGAATTTCGCCAAGCGTGACGAGTCCCCACAGCCCGATGTTTAAAAAGTTATAAAACGTCAGCAAAAACGAAGCTTCAATGATGATGAACAAGATGCCTTTGACATACCGGCGGTTGTACAACTGCCCAAGGCCGGCAAACAACAAAGACAGCGCCATCGCCACCGCCGGCCGATGGCGGACGTTTGCTTCCGGCATTCCAATCCCCCCTATCATATGGATAAGAATAGTGGATAGGGCTGATCCTATCCACCACGACATCACTCGTTATTTTCCAGCGCCGCTGGCAGCGATTTTATCTTGAATCGTTTTCACTGCCTCACTGAGCACCGCTTTCGGGTTTTCGCCTTTCGCGATAAATTGCAACGCATTGCCCATCGGCTCCCACACTTGCGACATTTCCGGCACGTTCGGCATCGGCTCGCCGTATTGGATTTGCTCCGCAAAACCGGCGATCAGCGGGTCGTTCGTAATTTTCTCATTCGTCAACGCTTTTTCGTTCGCCGGCATTTCGCCTGCCACTTCATAGTAATGGAGCGAATTTTCTTCGTTCGTCACAAACTTCATGAAGTCGACCGCCCATTCTTTGTTTTGCGAATAGGCTGATAACATCCATGTTTTCACGCCGACGAACGATTTCGGATGCTCGCCGTTGTCTAAGACCGGAAGCGGTGCGGTCGCTAATTTGTCGCCCAACGCTTCTTTATACTGCGCGATGTTCCATGGTCCGGTGATGGCAACCGCCACATTTCCTTTCGTAAACAGCCCGTTCATAATATCGCCGTTGATTTCTTTCGGAATGTATCCGTTTTTAAACCACGATTGGACGAGCTCGGCTCCTTTGACGGCTCCATCATTCGCGAGCCCAATGTCGCTTGTGTCGTATTTGCCGTTTTCATTTTTAAACACATAGCCGCCGTATCCGGAGAAGAACGGATAAACGAAATAGAAATTCGTCGCTTCCATTAAAAAGCCGTATTGGTCTTTGGCCGCATTCGTTTTTTCCTTGGCGATCTTCATCAAGTCATCCAGCGTTTTCGGCGCTTCCGGCACTAAATTTTTATTGTAGAACACGCCGTATGTTTCAACGACCATCGGCACGCCATACGTCTTTCCGTCATAGGTGACCGCGTTGATGGCCGTCGGACTGTACTCGCCTTTCGCATCGCCAAGGTCGACTGGATCGGCCAATCCTTGCAGCACAATGTCGCCGATGCGGTCATGCGGCTGGTAGAACACATCCGGCCCTTTGCCAGCCGGTCCGTCGAGCGCTAGTTTTTTCGTTTGATCGAGCATGCTGACCGCAACCATCTCGATTTTGATTCCGGTTTTTTCTGTGTACTTTTGGAAAATATCTTTTAATGCTTGTTTCTGCTTTTCGTCGTCGTTCACCCAAACGACTAGTTTGTCCGGTTTTTCCGCCTTTTCGGTTGTTCCTTGACTTTCTTTCGGCTGTTGAATGTCCCGTTTCGGTCCGCAGGCAGCGAGCACGCCCACGAGCAGCACAGCCATGAGAAACAAAGACAATGTTTTCTTCATGCTCTCCCTCCTCTTTTGATCGACTCTTTTTCAGTGCAACCGTAGCGAAATCGTTTGCGCATTAAAATCGCAATCACTCCGATGAAAACGATTGCACCTTTCAACTCTATTATATCGTCTATTTTTCATTTTACAAGCTTATTTTCTATGAAATTTGACTTTTTTTTTTACATTGGTGTACGCTTTGTTTAACGGAAGTCTATCATGCAAACGATTGCTTTCACCCAAATTGGATTCAAGAGGGGGAACGATGATGCAAAAAGAAGCCATTCACCACCGCCCGACTGACAACTTCGCCTATGCCTATGATGGCGAAACGCTTCATCTTCGGCTTCGGACAAAAAAAGATGATGTTGATCGGGTGGAGCTGTTGCACGGCGACCCGTACGAGTGGCAAGACGGCGCCTGGCAGTTTCAAACGATGCCGATGCAGAAAACGGGAAGCGACGAACGATTTGACTATTGGTTCGCCGAGGTCAGACCGCCATATCGGCGGCTGCGCTATGGGTTTGTGCTTCGAGCTGGGGGCGAACAACTGGTCTATACGGAAAAAGGATTTTACCATGAAGCTCCGAGTGACGACACCGCTTACTACTTTTGCTTTCCCTTTCTTCATCGGGTCGACCTGTTCCAAGCGCCGGGCTGGGTAAAAGACACCGTATGGTATCAAATTTTCCCTGAGCGGTTCGCCAACGGCAACCCGGCCATCAGTCCGGAAGGAGCGCGGCCGTGGGGAAGCGAAGACCCAACGCCGACAAGTTTTTTTGGGGGGGATTTGCAAGGAATTATCGACCATCTCGATTACTTGGCTGACCTTGGCATCACCGGCCTTTACTTGACGCCGATTTTCCGCGCGCCGTCGAACCATAAATACGACACCGCTGATTATTTTGAAATCGACCCGCACTTTGGGGACAAAGAGACGTTGAAAACACTTGTCAAGCGCTGCCATGAAAAAGGGATCCGCGTCATGCTCGATGCAGTCTTCAACCATTGCGGCTATGAGTTTGCCCCGTTTCAAGATGTGTTGAAAAACGGCGCAGCCTCTCGGTATAAAGATTGGTTCCATATTCGCGAGTTTCCGCTCCAAACCGAGCCGCGCCCGAACTACGACACATTTGCGTTCGTGCCGCACATGCCGAAACTCAACACCGCTCATCCGGAAGTGAAGCGCTACTTGCTTGATGTCGCGACGTACTGGATTCGCGAGTTTGATATTGACGGCTGGCGGCTCGATGTGGCGAACGAAATCGATCATCAATTTTGGCGCGAATTCCGGCAGGCAGTGAAGGCGCTAAAGCCCGATGTGTACATTCTCGGCGAGATTTGGCATGACGCCATGCCGTGGTTGCGCGGCGACCAGTTTGACGCCGTCATGAACTACCCGTTCACGGACGGGGCGCTTCGCTTTTTCGCGAAAGAGGAAATCAGCGCCCGCCAGTTTGCCGATATCATGATCCGACTTCTTCATTCGTATCCGAAACAGGTGAACGAAGCGGCATTCAACTTGCTTGGCAGCCATGATACACCAAGGCTGCTTACGGTTTGCGGCGGCGACGTCCGCAAAGCGAAGTTGTTGTTTTTGTTCCAGCTGACGTTCACTGGTTCGCCGTGCATTTACTATGGCGATGAGATCGGCATGACGGGCGGAAACGATCCGGAGTGCCGGAAATGTATGGTGTGGGATCCAGAGAAGCAAAACAAAGAACTGTATGAACATGTCAAGCAACTGATCGCTCTTCGCAAGCAATATCGGGCGCTCCGGCGCGGAGATGTCTCCTTTCTTTCCGCCGACGACAACCCTAACCATCTCGTGTATGAAAAAATTGACGGCGCTGAAACCGTGCTCGTCATCATCAACCGAAGCAATGATGCCGCCGACATTCCGCTCCCGCTCGACCTTCGCGGAAAATGGCTTGTTGACCTCTTGACCGGAGAGCGGTTTGCGGCCGAGGCGGAAACGCTTTGCGCCTCTTTGCCTCCGTATGGGTTTGTGCTCTATAAAGTTGAAAGCTGGTAAGATGGCGCAGCCATGTGTTGCTTTGATCACAAACCGGTGCAGCGGTTCGCTGCGCCGGTTTTATGTACGCCTAGCCATGCGCCGGTATTCGGTCGGGGTCATCCCTTCCATCTTTTTGAATACACGCGAAAAATACGCGCCATCATCAATGCCGACCCGCTTGGCAACCGCCTCGACTGTTTCATTCGTTTCCGCAAGCCATTGCTTGGCTTTCGACAGGCGGTAATACGTCAAATAACGGCTAAATCCCATGCCCATCGTTTTTTGCATACAGCGGGTGATGTAATCGGGATGAAAACGGAGCCCTTTCGCAAGCATTTCGAGCGTAATCGGCTCGTTGAAATGTCGTTCGATGTACGCCACCGCCGCCGCACTGACTTGTTCCGCTGCACTTGGGACGGACAGCTCCTGCTTTTGCAAGTGCCAAAGAAATTCCACAAACAAAAGCAGCTGTCGGAGCGGCCGGTCCATATCCCGCTCCACGTTCGGCTCGACAAGTTGGGCGAGCAGCTGTTCGGCGCGCTCCCGTTGTTTCAGCTCCCCATATTGACGGATCGAAAGCCGGTATTGGATTGGCTCAGTGTACGTCGCCTCTTTTTCCATCACCGTTTGCCGGCTCGCCGGGCAGTCCGGAGCAACCGTGTAGTCCGGCAGCAAAAAGTGCAGCCAAACAAGCTCCGTTTTCTCTTCACACGGGCGGTGTCCGTAATGTTCGCGGCCGGGGATCAACAGCAAATATTGCCCGCTGCCGATGGCAAACTCGCGCCCGTTTTCCGTCATATACAAACAGCCTTGTTTCACATACAGCAAGTCAAATACGGTAAACGTGCGGCGAAAATGCCGTTTTCCTTTTGGAAATACGCTTTCCGCCCCTTTAATAAACACCGGCAGCGGTGGCAGCGAAAACGTAACATAATGCATTGTCCCCTCTCTCCTTGTCGGAAATGTGCAAGTGAAATCGCTTCTTTCTCTTTCCATTATGCAGCAAACTAGCTAAACTGAGTATATCGTTCAAGTCGGAATTTGAAAAAGGAGTTGTCTCAATATGCGCCAAGAGGCAAAAACATGGTCACTGTTCTCGTTAACGTGGCCGATTTTTATTGAAACGTTGCTTTATATGGTCATGGGCAACGCTGATACACTTATGCTCAGCCAGTACTCGGATCATGCGGTCGCCGCCGTCGGGGTGGCGAACCAAATCATCGCGTTAACGATCGTGCTGTTCAACTTCGTTGCCTTGGCGACCGCCGTACTTGTCGCCCAATACTTAGGCGCCCGGCGGGAGCAAGAAGCCATTGACGTGTCGCGCGTATCCCTTGCCGCCAATTTGCTGTTTGGGTTGCTGCTAAGCGCCGTTCTCGCCGCGTTTAGCCGGCCGATTTTGCGGCTGATGGGGCTGCCGGCTGAGCTGTTTGACGAGGGGAGCAGCTATTTGGCGATTGTCGGCGGGTTTTTGTTCGTCCAAGCGCTGATGATGACGGTCGGCGCCATCTTAAAAAGCTACGGCTTTACACGTGATACGATGTATGTCACGATCGGCATGAATGTACTCAATGTCATCGGAAACTACTTCCTTATTTTCGGCTCATTTGCTCTTCCTCCTCTTGGGGCGGAAGGAGCTGCTATTTCAACAGCAGCCAGCCGGTTGGCCGGCTTTGTTGTGCTCGTTGCCTTATTGCGCAAACGAACAGGTATTGCACTCGCGCCGCGTGCCTTTTGCGCCCTGCCGTTTCGCCACTTTCGTTCGCTATTGAAAATCGGTGTGCCGTCAGCCGGCGAGCACCTTTCCTACAATACAGCGCAAATGGTGATCACCTATTTGATTACGTGGCTGGGCGCCGAGGCGCTAACGGTACGAGTGTATACGCAAAACATTATGATGTTCGTCTTTTTGTTCGGCATCGCCATCAGCCAAGGGACGCAAATCCTTGTCGGCCATTTTGTTGGCGCCGGGCGGTATGAGGAAGCGTACGCCCGTTGTTTAAAAAGTTTGTACAGCGCCATTGGCATGTCCGTGTTGCTTGCTACAGCCGCCTATTGGTTCGCCGAACCGCTGCTCTCCTTCTTTACTGATGACGCGTCGATGATTGGGCTTGGGCGCAAACTGTTGCTTTTAACCATCATCCTTGAGCCGGGGCGGTCGTTTAATCTCGTCATCATCGGCTCGTTGCGGGCAGCCGGAGATGTGCAATTTCCGGTCTATATGGGCATTTTGTCGATGTGGGGCGTCGGGGTCACAGTGGCATACATCTTCGGCATTGCCCTTGGGTTTGGCCTTGTCGGCATTTGGCTGTCGTTCATCGCCGACGAATGGTTGCGCGGACTGTTGATGCTTCGGCGCTGGCGGTCGCGCGTCTGGATGAAAAAGACGGTGGCGCCGCAAGCGAAAATGGCATGAAGCCTCCCGCCACGAAAATAAGAGCTGCGCATCAGCGCAGCTCTTATTCTTTAATATGAATGCCGTAATGGTCAAACCAAACGTGCACTTGGCCAAGGTAGGCAAGCAGTTGCGGACCGGTCATCAGCTGTCCAAACCAAGGCACCTCGAATGACTTCCCTTCCGATTCAACGAGCGCCGTCAACTTTTCCGCGTCAAAAAACTCGTGTAAAATCGAAGAACGGTCGCGAAGCAGCTGTTCAAGCCATTGCTTCACCAGCTTCGTATACAATGGATGATGCGTTTTCGGGTACGGGCTTTTTTTCCGATAGAGCACCTCCTCCGGAAGCAGCCCTTCCAACGCCTTGCGCAAAATGCCTTTTTCGCGGCCGCCGTACATTTTCATTTCCCAAGGGATATTCCAGACATATTCCACAACCCGATGATCGGCAAACGGCACACGCACTTCCAAGCTTGCTCCCATGCTCATCCGGTCTTTTCGGTCAAGGAGCGTCGTCATAAACCAAATCATATTTAAATAAAACAGCTCGCGCCGCTTCGCTGCTTCCGCACTTTCCCCTTCCAGGCGCGGCACTTCGGCAATCGTCTGTTCATAGCGCATTTGCACGTAATCGTCGAGGCGGAGCTTTTGCCGCCATTCTTCCTTTAACAACCCGATGCGCGCCTCAATCGAGCGCATCCATGGAAATCCTTTGCGCGCCAAATCGTCCGGGCGATGAAACCATGGGTAGCCGCCAAAAATCTCATCGGCGCATTCTCCAGACAAACTGACGACAAACTGCTCGCGAATTTGTTTGCAAAACCAAAGAAGCGACGAATCGACATCAGCCATGCCCGGAACGTCGCGAACGATGACGGCTTCATGCAAATGGCGGAACAGTTCTTCTTGCGTGATCACGCAGCGATGATGAACCGTTTGAAATTTGTTTGACACCTGTTCGATAAATGGCGCATCCGTGTTTGGTTGAAAATCGTTGGCTTTGAAATACTGGTCGTTTCCTTCATAATCGATCGAGTAGGTGTGCAGCGGCCCTTTTCCATCTGCCGCGAAAGCATTGGCGGCAATCCCTGTAATGGCGCTTGAATCGACTCCACCGGATAGAAATGTGCAGACCGGCACATCGGAAACGAGTTGGCGCGTGACCGCATCCGTCAATAGAAAGCGCAGCTTTTCGACCGTTTCCTCGAACGAATCGCGGTGGACGTCGCTTTCGACATTCCAATACCGCCAAATGCGAAGCCCGCTGCGAGAGAACGTGAGCGCATGTGCCGGGCGCAGCTCTCGAATGCCGTCAAACACACCGTGCCCCGGCGTGCGCGACGGCCCCAGCCCGAATACTTCCGCCAAGCCTTCATAATTGACTTCCGCTTTCACATCCGGATGGGCCAAAATCGCCTTGATCTCAGATCCGAACAAAAGCTCCTTGGCATCTTGGCGATAAAACAGCGGTTTGACCCCGAGCCGGTCGCGCGCCATAAATAGCTGCTCCCGTTCTTCATCCCAAACGGCAAAGGCAAAAATGCCGTTGAGCCAGTCAACACATTGTTCTTTCCATTCGATATAAGCGGCGAGCAGCACTTCCGTATCGGAGTGGCCGTCAAACCGGTAACCTTTATGCAACAGCTCCTTCCGGATGTCTTCCGTATTGTACAGCTCGCCATTGTAAACGATTGTGTAACGCCGTCCGTTTTTGTTCCGGATCATCGGTTGTTTGCCGCCAGCCGGGTCAACCACAACGAGCCGCTTATGCCCGAACGCGGCATGGACGTCAAGCCATGTATTTGTATCATCCGGCCCGCGTTTCGCGAGCGTCTCTGTCATCTCGGCAATCGTTTTCCGCTCACGGCGCAAAT
Source organism: Geobacillus lituanicus (assembly GCF_050994965.1). Lineage (NCBI taxonomy): Bacteria > Bacillati > Bacillota > Bacilli > Caryophanales > Anoxybacillaceae > Geobacillus > Geobacillus lituanicus. The sequence continues at coordinate 1,011,226 of NZ_CP194773.1, read as the reverse complement.
CGCGCCCGAAATGCACCCAGCCAGTAATGCCACACATACGAACCAATCCTTTCCTTATCAAAATGACAGGCAACTGTTCTTCGCCGAACTGTTCGCATTGTTCTTTGGATCGCCCGTTCTTTTTTCTTGCGGATCTCGTGGGCTGCCGCCATTTTCCCCAAGGCGCTAGCCCTCCCCGCATCGGCATGATTCCATTTTATGCACCACGGGTCATTTCGATGAATTGTCCGATGTCAACAATAACGTGAATAAACGGACGAAAAGGTGGAAAAAAAGAGAAGTACAAGGAGGATGAGAGACATTGAATATTGAAGAGCGCCTGCATTGCATTGCTGAACAGCCGCGGGCTTACGTGCAAGGAACAGCGGAGTTTGTCAACAATGAATGGGTGTTTTTTGATGAGGAAGCAGAGGAAGCGGCGTTAGTCGAGGAGATGGCCCAGCAAGGGATTGAACTGTTCCGCTATGGGCATTGGCTGTCCGGACGGTGGCAGGAAAACGGCACGATCGCGACCGACCTCGGCATCTTCCCCCTCACTGACGGCGACCGCATCCGCTTCCGCAAACAGCTGACATACGCGTACCGGCAATGGCTTGCCTCGCTTCCCAATCCGTCCTTTTTTCAATACGTCCAATGGCTGAACCATCTTGGGTTTTCGCTTTACGACTGCCTGTACTGCTACAACGGCTTATTGTTTGCCAAATCATCCGGCGTCAATTTTATGATCTATGACAATACAGAGCAAATCGCCAGCGTCCATCATTACTATGAACGCGGGCCGATGCCGGCCGACCGATTTGAAATAACATTCAACAGCGGCGAACGGGCGATTTGCGCCCAAATAGGCTGAGGACAAAAGCGGCCGGGCGGGTTCCCGCTGTTGACCGAACGTCTCCGCCTCGTGCCACAGGCTGCCGCCTCCTTTTTTCAAGGCGGTGGGCAAGCATCTTTACAACTGATTCATCTGGCGTCCGGTCATGTATGCGGCAATCTCCTCAGCGACAAGCGGCGGGCAGAGCGCATATCCTTGGGCATAACTGCATTGCAAATCGCGAAGCCGCTCGAGCTGCTCCAATGCCTCGACTCCCTCGGCGATCGTTTCCAGTCCGAGCCCGCGTCCCATGGTGATGATTGCTTTGACAATGGCGGCGTCGGACGCATTTGTATGGAGACGTTCGATAAACGCCCGGTCAATCTTCAAAATCGTCGCCGGCAGCTGCTTTAAATAATGAAACGAAGAATACCCGCTGCCGAAATCGTCGACGGCGATGCCGACCCCAAGCCGCTTCAACTCATCCAAAGTGCGCATCGTGCTCGATAGATGACGGAGCATGGAATGTTCAGTCAGTTCAAGACGCAAACATGATGGCAACAAATTCGACTGCTTGAGCGCTTGCTTCACGTCGTCAACGAACCGTTCGTGCTGAAATTGCACAGCAGAAACGTTGACGAAAATGGCTAGTTTATCGTTTCCTGTCTCCCTTTGCCATTGCTTTGTCTGCCGGCAAGCGGTTTGCAGCACCCAACGGCCGATTTCATGAATCAAGCCCGTCTCTTCCGCCAACGGAATAAACTCGTCCGGACGCACAAGCCCAAGCTTCGGATTCCGCCAACGGACCAGCGCTTCCGTCGCGATGACCGCGCCGGTATGTACGTCGACAATCGGCTGGTAGCAGAGGAACAGTTCGTTTTCCTCGATCGCCTTTCGCAAATAGCCGTCCATTTCAAGCCGGTGCATCATTTCGGCATTCATTTCGGGGCAGTAGCGCTCCACGCGATTGCCCCCGCCTTTTTTCGCCATATTGACCGCCATATCAGCGTGCCGAAGCAGCGCATGTTCGTCCTCTCCATCATCTGGAAACATCGCTAGACCAACGCTTGCCGTAACGAAAAATTCCTTTCCGTCGTACACAATCGGCCGCGCCACTTCGCGCACGATGCGGAGCGCCGCTTCCGTCGCCGCCTGGGCCTCTGTTTTGAGCGGAAAAAGCAAGCAAAACTTGTCGCCATGAAATCGGCCAAGCTCCGCACTAGGCGGCAAGACGCGGCGAATGCGCTCGACAAGCTGGCGCAAAATGTCATCTCCGGCGTAATGGCCGACGCTGTCGTTAATCCATTTAAACCGGTCCAAATCGATCAAAGCAACCGCTATCGTTCGCTGCTTCTGCTTGGCTTTATCCAGCTGTTTAGAAAACAATTCCATCCACTTTGTCCGATTTGGCAAGTTCGTATCGATGTCGTAATATGCTAAATAAGAGATTTTCTCTTCCGCTTTTTTTTGCTCGGTAATGTTGCGTCCAATTCCGTAAATGCCGACCTTTTTGCCATCCACAATGATGGGAATGTTTTTCATTTGAAACAAAAGCCGTTCTCCCGATTTCGTCGGAATCTCCAAGTTATACGTTTGGATATTCCCCCGCAGCGCTCGGTAAAAATAGCGGGTGACGCGGGGAACATCATTCGGATGAATATACTTGAGCGAATTCGTATACAAAATCTCTTCCTTTTTGTAACCAAGCACTTGTTCAAAGGCAGGATTGACGCTTGTCAAACGGCCGTGCAAATCTGTGGAATAGACAATGTCCGTGTTATGTTCAAACAACGATTTGTAGCGTTGCTCTGACATTTGCAGGCGAACATGCAGGCGCCCCATATCGCGTGAGGACGTGGACATGAGCTGGGCGAGCGTCATGATTCCTTCCGGCGGCGCCGGCAATGGCGACGACAAACTGTTCTCCGCTGATGCCGCTGTCTCCGTCAGCGACACAGCGGCAAACGCAGCCGTCCGCACCGCTGTAGCTGTATGTGCGTCTTTCACGAATACTTCGACAGCCGGAAAGAATGCAGCCTGTCCAAAAGCAGACATAACCCCGTCAAATAGCGGACGCGTATACCCACTGAGCGCCGCGCTGTAGTAAAAGAACATCCCCTCAGCCGATTGCTTGGCCGCATGCATGGCGGCGTCGCGCGCGCTCCAGTAAAGGGACGGGGCATGAACATAGGAAAAACGAACCTTTTCCCCATCATGGACGTGACCTCTTACGGCAACGGAACCGTCTGAATGGAGAGCGACAATCGGCAGGCAGACATCGCGCCCGTTTCGTTCGATAAGAAACGGGAATTCCACTCCGGAAAGCGGCAGACGGTCCATAAATTCTTTGCCTAAATATCGTTCCAAATACCATGACGGCTTTTGTCCATCAAGCTCATCAATTTGTTGGCCACTGCTTTTCGTAATGGAGAAGGATCGTCCGACAGGCTCCCATAAAAACGGGGCCATACAGTGGCTGCGAAGCGCAGTTCCACTGAATGAAACGGCCATGCCCCCGCTCACAATTCGTCCGTCGGACGAAAACAACGCACTGCCCTCAGGAAGCGCACAGCTGACCATGACCATCCGTTCATTGGCAAGCGGCAAGCGGCGAAGCAAGGACGGCAAAACAAAACGGCGGTCAGAAAACAGAAGAAGCAACGCCGTATCCCAGTGAATGACTGCCCCTGCAATGAGCTCCGCCAATTCGTCCGGGCGATCAAACTCCTCGGCCGGAAGCGCCAGCGATGAAACGGTGGAGGACAGCATCGACGCGATGCCAACGGCAATATCTCGCCCACCGGCCATTGGCAGAGGTCCTGCCATTCCGATCATATGGGCGCGCGGCCAACGGCAGGCCAGTTCAGCAACCATTCGATCCACTTCACCCACATCGCGGCCGGCGATTTGGATAAACTGCGGCTCGTCCAAGGAAGAACAATGCTCACTGAACAGACGATCCAATTCCTCAGCACGGCGGCAGCAGAACCAACGCATAAACGATCATGCCCCCTCCCGCTGACCAACGAGGTCGAAAAATTCAAAAAACATTGTTTGTTTTACCATATCATATTTTCGCCTTCGACAAAAGCGGCAACCAATAGAAGGCTGCCGCTTCGCTTTAGAATAAGTCAAAACCAAGTGGCAGCAGCAGTCCAAGGAACAGCGTCACCACAAGGGCAATGACCCATTGCGTCCATCCTGCCGCCGCGCTTTTTCCTTTTTTTACAGCTGCTAAAACCATTTCCATCGCTCCGATCACCCACAGCCCGGCAAGCGCTTTTAGCCAATAAAGCGCGGATATCGAAGCAATGCTATGCAGCAAAAGCCCCCCCGTCGCGATCGTGAGAATGTAAAACAGCCGCAACACCATTTGCACGATCTTGGCTTTGCCCGCCCCTTGCCGCTCCATCGACACCGCAAGGAAAAACAAAACAATCGTGATGAGCCAGCTCGTAATATGGGCATGCGTCAACATCCATCCCTCCAACCATTCCTTGTTCCTTCCTATCATAGCACGGCGGGCGGACGGTTGACAAACTTCACGAAAACGAAAGACGCCCTTTCTTTCAAGAGGACGCCTTTTGAGCATCAATGGGGGCTTCCTCACTTTCGCCGTTTACTCTCCCACTTTGTTGCGCAACATGCCGATGCCTTCCACCGTCACCTCAATGACATCACCCGTCTGCAAAAAACGCGGCGGGTTCATCCCTTTGCCGACTCCAGCCGGCGTTCCTGTCGCAATGATGTCGCCCGGCTCAAGCGTAATGCCTTTGGAGATCGTCTCGATGATCGATTCAATGGAAAAAATCAACTGTTTCGTGCTCGCGCGCTGGCGCACTTCCCCGTTCACCCGCGTTTCAATGCGCAAGTCATTAGGATTCGGGACAAAACGGCGCGGCACAATCCATGGCCCCATCGGGCAAAATGTATCCAGGCTTTTGCCGAGAAAATATTGTTGGTGCCGCTCCTGCAAATCTCTTGCCGTCACATCATTGATAATCGTATATCCAAACACATAATCAAGCGCCTCTTCCCGGCGGATCGCCCGCCCTTGTTTGCCGATAATCACCGCCAGCTCCCCTTCATAGTCCATTTCATCCGTGACATCGGCATGGCGCAAAATCGTTTCCTCATGGCCGATGACCGTTGTCGGCGCTTTCGTGAAGACGATCAAATGCTCCGGCACATCGGCGCCGCCGAGCTCCAGCGCGTGATCAACATAGTTTTTTCCAATGCAAAAAATGTTTTTCGCCGGCCGTGGGATCGGGGCCAAAAGACGGACATCGTTGAGGCGATAAACGTACTCCCGCGTCGGATGGCCTAGCGCCCAGTCAATCACTTTTTGCGCCCGTACGAGAAACTCCTCCCCTTGGGCAATCGCTTCAACCATCGTCGTCGGCATCGTCTCCGTTCCATCCATCGCCCGTTCGGCGCGGCGCAAATGAACCGCCCGGTCGTCTCCTTGCGGCACGACTCCAACAAACGTTTCTCCATCGAAAAGTGCGGTGATCAGTTTCATCGTGCCTCTCTCCCTTTCATTGTTATGTAGCGGACGCTTCGTGAACTCTTCTCTTCCACCCGTCTTCGTCATTTTGGCGCGTTGAGGATGATATTCGCCATCGAGGCGAAAAAGTCCTGCTTTTGTAGAATTTTGTCTAAATTAGGAAATTTATCACTTATTTTCCCGAATCGCTTCCTTTTTTCGTCGGGATATGTATAATAATGTTTAGTTTCCACTAGGGCGTCGATTGCGACTTTCGTCATGCAACAAACGTCTTGCATCGACGCGGCATGCCTCAACCAACATTTCAAACAATTGATGGTGAAGGAAATGGTTCTGTTGCAAATTGAAGAAAAACGACAACAAATGATTGAATTGGCGCTCACGTATGGGTTCACGGCCAAAGAGACGATCGAATGCAGCCAAGAGCTTGACCAATTGATCAACCAATATTTGCAGCACACGAGAATGTTGGAATCGCCTTCCCCGTCCGTTCAGTAAGCGGGGATTTTTATTGCCCCGGCCGGCGGCGAAACGGCGGCCGCGTTCCGTATGTCCCCCACCTCCACATCCACTCAACCGGACCATAATGAAAACGCGCAAACCAAAAGCGGCTTATCCACACTTGAGTTGCATACAAAGCAAACGCAATCAACATCTCCTGCCATGCGCTTGTGCGTCCGTACCACCCAAGCCCATAACCATAAAACAGCGACGTGCAAACGAGCGATTGCGCGAGATAATGAGTGAGCGACATTTTGCCAACGTCTTGCCACCACCGCCAAGCGCGCTGCCAACTTCGTTTCCCGCAGACGAACACGGCGGCCGCCGCGTAGAACACCGCCAATGCGGCGCCTCCAAAGCTGTCTTGGATGTACATGGTCAAGTCGTTGACCCCAGCCCAATACGGAATGGTTTTCAGTGCTAAACCAAAACATAGCGCCCACCTCATCAGGCGGCGCAGCTTCGCAGGCGAGTGACGATCGGCTTCAAGCCAACGTTGGTCGGCGGCATAGCCGCCAAGCAAACAAAACGGCAGCACGGTCAACACCGTAAGCAAAAGCCCTCCATCGCCGTTGATATACATCCAGTCGTTCCACCGTTGCCAAAACACGTCACCAAACGTTCCGCTTTGATAATGACGAACCGCTGCGGCCGCCTCAGCCTCGTGGCCGCCAACTGGTTTCGTTCCTCCTGTCCACATGCTGAGGGCCATTAGCAGCACCATAAGGCCGTGAAAAAGAAGAAAGACAGCGACAGCCGCCGTCCGCCACCAACGAGGCGGGGCGGCGAAAAAGAAAAGCATGATGAACCCGACGAGGGCGTAGGGGATTAAAATATCGCCAAACCAAAGGCCAAACGCATGAACCATGCCGATCCCAAGCAAAAGAAAGAAGCGGCGCAACAGAATCGGAATCGGCCGCTTTCCGCGGCTGCTGATCCGGCGGAACATGGTCATCGCCCCGAACCCGAATAAAAACGCAAACAACGGATAGGCGCTCGCTTCAAACAATACGTCGACGACCGCGTCCAAAACTCGGTCAAAAGCACCGCCCTTGACGCTTTCGTCGTATAACGCTGGCGAGGAAACATAACGCATGTTGACAAGCAAAATGCCGAGCAAGGCGAATCCACGCAACACATCCGCCGCGGCGTTTCGCTCGGTCGATCTGATCATCGCTTTCTCCCTTCTTTCTACTGCCTAGTCGTCTGCGCAATCGGCGGCGCCTTACCGCCTTGCCGGCACGCCCTCCGCCTTATTCATTTCATTCGGCGCGCTCTCCTCTGTCCGTCTGAAGACACATGCCTGTATCATCAGTTGACATAGCGACCCGATTTTCCGATTGCATCCCAATATTGGCGGCGCAAGTGTACTTTCTGAATTTTTCCGGAGGCTGTTTTCGGCAGCTCATCAACAAACGTAACACCCGTAATGGCTTTGAAATGGGCTAGTTTTTCCCGTGAGAAGGCAATCAGCTCTTCCTCTGTCACATTGTCCCCTGGTCGGACGACGACAAACGCATGCGGCGTTTCCCCCCATTTTTCATGCGGCACGGCGATGACGGCCGCTTCAAGCACAGCCGGATGCTCATAAAGCGCTCCTTCGACTTCAATCGACGAAATATTTTCCCCTCCGCTAATAATAATATCCTTTTTCCGGTCGACGATATCAATATGCCCGTATTCATCGACGGTCGCCATATCGCCGGTATACAGCCAGCCGTCGCGGATCGTTGCGGCGGTCGCTTCTTCGTTTTTCCAATATCCTTTCATGACGCCATGGCTGCGGACAATCACCTCACCGATCGCCCGTCCATTCTTCGGCACTTCCTCTCCATTCTCGTCGACGACTTTCACCTCGCAGCCGATCATCGGATAGCCGGCTTTCGCTTTCAGCCGCTGCTTTTGTTCGGCAGGCAGTCCGTCAAGCTGTGGACGAATGAGCGAAATCGTGCTGAGCGGAGACGATTCGGTCATGCCGTACACCTGGGTGAACTACCCCCACTTAATTTTCTAGAGAAAATTTGAAGTGGGGGCTTCCAAAGAAGTTTGACTGCTTCAAGCAATCCTTATTCTTTGAGGCGTGTCCACTTCGCCGCTAGAGCATAAGACACTTAGGTCTACAGCTTTACTTTTCTTTAAGATGTTTAATGCGCCATTGACATCAGCATTAATTAGTTTGCCAGACTTTGTTCGATACAAGCCGCGCTTAATACGTTTGCCGCTGAACTTATATTCTTTTGGATTGTCGGCATTATATTCAGGAATCTCATCGCCGTCAAAAAAGCTGGCTTGAGACGTATATGATTCTTCCTGTTTCAAGAATTCAATGCCGTAAAATTCACAAAGATATTCTATACCCGTGGTGCTAGATAAACTTGATCAAGCATAAAAATAGCCCTTGCTGGCGGATCTCCAGTAGAATGAAAGTGTCACCCAACATTCGAAAGGAGAGATCCCCCATGCAAGAGCACTTTCATTTTACTACAGATCCAGCCAAACTTCAAAAACAATATGCCGCTATTTTCTGTTTTGTTTCTGCCCAACTGTCGTTGATTCAAATGTATCTTCATCGCCGCAACCGTCACTTGGTCAAGCAAGAAGACGAAGTGGTCATGGCGGTTCACCTTTTGGGGAAGCTGCTGGGCTTTTCTTCCGAACGAGCCTGGCATCGTTTTGTCACGGGAAATTTGTTCACAAACGGCTCGTTTCTTGAACGCTCCCGATACAACCGCCGCTGCCGAGCGCTTGGTTTCGCCATCAAATGGATCCGTCATGAGCTGGCGAAACGTGGCCAACACCATGCTTATGCGGTCGTCGACAGCTTGCCTCTTCCGTTGTGCCATCCCGTGAGAATGCAGCGCGTCAAGCGATTTCGAGGGATCGCAGATATGGGGTATTGTGCTTCCAAAAAGCAATGGTACTACGGTTTCAAGCTGCATCTTCAAGTGACCAATCAAGGGCTGGCCATGGGCTATGTCGTGACGGAAGCGTCCTGCCACGACGTCAAAGCCGCTGAAACGGTGATGACTCAAATCCCTCATCCCTACAACTTTGGGGACAAAGGGTACATCAGCCACGCTCTTCGAGAAAAGCTGTACGAAGAACACCAAGCCGCGTTCTGGACACCGTCTCGACACAATCAAAAGCACGGCCCATCCAAGGCATGGGAAGAATGGATCAGGAAAAAACGCAAAGTCATCGAGACGGTGTTTTCGATTCTCGTAGACCAATACCGGATCACCGACATTCGAGCGAATTCCATGGCCGGGTTTGAAGTGGCACTCGATGGCATCTTGTTGGCTTATTCCTTGGTTACACTAGGGCTGGTTGAGCGCTGACGCTCAACTAGCACCACGGGTTATACTATATTTTACTGAATCTATCCTATTTTCAGCAAAATATAGTTAAGGCGATTCATCTCCCACTTACTCCGCTTCGCTTCGTTGAAGTGGGAGTCTTCTCGCCTAATTAAGATAAAGAAAAAGAGGGCCGTCCCAAAAGTCGTAAAATGACTTTTGAAGTCAGCCCTCTTTCTTGGATAGTCCACTCCATTGCGCCAAAAAAGAACCTGGTTTCTTCTTTTTTCCAAAAACGAACGCTAGGGGAGTCGTCTCGACAATAGCTAGTTATTTCCTTTCACCCCGGCGTCCAAGACATCCGGATCGACCGTATTCGTGACGCTGCAAAACGTATTCGTCTGCAAAAAGTCGCCCGTATTGCCGCCGCCGGCGCCTGAATTCGTCTTTGAGGTGCTTTTGGGAGCGATTTGCAGCACGTCGCCCATGTTCACCGTGCCGTTGCCGCCTACACTCGTTACTTTAATCCCGCCGATGACGATCGCTGGCATCGGTTGTCCCTTCCTTTCCATTCCTTCTCATTAGCATATGCTGACAACTTAACCGCCGATTGGACATCCGCCCCGCGTTGAACCAGTTACGTGTTTTTTTCATACAATATGCTATAACAATGGGAACAAAAGGAGGAGGAGCGAGTGCCTTCGTTTATCAGCGGACCGATTAAAATCACTCATGTGAGCGGAGATGGCACGGTCAATTTTGGCGATGTTTTGCAAATCACCCCAAAGAGTACGTCCAAATCGCACACCGGCTCTGGGGGAAGCAACAACGGTGATTTCCTGCAAACGAACACATTTGTCAGCTTTACCAACACCGGCGATCCGGATATGATAGACGCGAACAAATCCGCGAACAATTAGGGCGAACGTCAGCCGGCTTGCGCCTATACACTATAGCAGCAACTGCGAAGCTGGGAAAGGAGCATGCCCCATGCCAGCTTTTGTCGGAATCGTGAAACTGAATAGCATCGGAAGCAGCGGCGTGTTCCATATCGGCGACGTGTTTGCGATTTCCCCGCAAAGCGTGACCAAAACGTTCGCCGGCGCCGGCTCGTTCAACACCGGCGACGGGCTTCATGTCTACAACTATTACAGCAATACGAATACGCATGACGCCGATGTCGCCGATGAAAATGTCGTCGGGAACGTATGAAGGAGGAGAAGGAGGTTGAATGTTTACATCAGCCAAAGCATTTGCATCCATCAATTGCGGATTGGCTCCGTCACCAACTCATCCGTTTTGCAAATCGGCAGCGCCGGCAGCATCCAAGCATTGTCAACGCTTGCCAACACCGGCGGTTTCACTGGCCCGGCTTCGCAAGCGACCGTGCCGCTTGGCACCGCCGCCCAGCCGTCCGCTCCTCTCGTTCCTCTCCATTCGGCCACCCGCTAAATGCAGAGAAAAAAGTGATGAGGACGACAGGCCGTCCATATATTGAAGTAAGAGGGGAATGTGAGAGGATGATGGTGCACCATGAGTATATACGACTATTTCGTCCAACTGCGCCGCTATTTATTATGGCAGACAAACAAAGTACGGACACTCGAACGACGTCTTTCCGTTCTCGAAGCCCGGCTGCGGGAGCTGGAATCGCAGCCGCGCACTACGATCGAGCGAATTGAATACAAATTTGACCAGCTGAAAGTGGAAACGCTCAAAGGAACGCTCAATATCGGCATCGCCCCACCGGGGGCCGGCGGCACCATCGAAGATTTCGCTGTCGAACCGGTGAAAACCGTCGTCCCAAAGCCGGAGCCGGTGTTGATGCGCCCGATTCAGGAAAAAGTAGCCGCCTACTTAAACAGTGAGGCGGCAGAAACATTGAAGCGGCTTGAGCAGCAATACAACCGCCGCCTTGATGATACGTACCGGCAGTTTATTTTGCAAGATATCGCCCGACAGACGGATGAACGCATCCGCTTTTATTTGCAAGAGAAAGCAAACCAAGGCTATGTTCCCGCGGGCGATCGCGATGAAACGGTCGAAAACGAGATCTTCCAAAAAGTGAAAGCGGATATTGAACAATCGCTCGACGCGTTTTTGAAACACTTGCCTTCAGGGGAGGAATCAACGTGAATTATACCGTCATTAACCGCGACGTGCATGTCGGGGACATCCGCTTGACAGCCGTCGCCAGCGCCTCGCTGTTTTTAATCGGCGATGCTGATGTGATCAACTTATCGTCTGCGTTTGATACGCCGCCGGAATCGCTCATCATCGGCCCGTTTGTCCCGCTCGTGCCGGCTCGGGGTGGGGCATCGTGAAACGGACATCGATCGTTCAGGCGCTCCATGCCGAAACGTTGGTTATTAGCTCTGTGCTGCAAATCGGCGACTCTGAACGGATTTCCGCCCGCACACGCGCTTTAGCCGTGCAGCGGCAATACGAGCTGTTTTTCGAGCCAGAAGGGGAACAAACATTCCCGATTTTTACCAAGCCGATTCCACGCTGGTCTTCCCCGCCGCCGGTTGCATCACAACAGACGCTCCACGAATCCCCGATCATTTCCGTCCGGTCGATCCGCGTGCTAGGGATCTCCTCTTCGGCCGTTGTCCACATCGGCTCAACCTCCATCGCTGAAGGCGAAGCGCGCATCAAACATATCCGCCAGCTGGCCGGCCCGATGCCGTCAGCAGCAGATATATAGAGGAAACGAGGAAGTTTAACATGTCCCCTGACGGAAAAACGGTTTGCCCCTTTTCGACTGTCGAGGGAAAGCCACAGGCTCCTCCGTCACGCCTTGGCGTGACGGAGGACCGAACAACCGCCTGCTTCACAGACCTATATAATGGGTCTGGAAGTGGCGTTGTTCGGTCGCCCGACAGTCGATCAAATACTCGGTAAAAGTTGCAAATGGTAAATCTTCAAATTGCATCTATATAAGTTGCAATAAAGATTTTCCGATTGTTCGATTCTGTTTTCCTTCATAACAAGTCATTTTGATAGAATGCAGCGGGCGCTCTACTGGATGTAAAACAAAGTTTCAACTTATATATATAGAAAGGAAGAGCTGTAATGCCTTCATTCGTCGGTCCGATCAAAATCAACAGCGTCGGCAGCGGCGCGGTCGTGCAAATGGGCGACTGCTTGTATATCGCACCAAAAGTCGCCACGAAAACGCAGGCTGGATCCGGCGGGTTCAACACCGGCGACTTTATCATGACAAACAACGCAATCAGCTTTACAAATGCGTTTGATCCCGATGTATCTGACCAAAACGTGGCCGCCAACAACTAAATGGGGGCAAGGACCGCCCCCTATCCCCCCGTTCCTTCAATCCAGTGGGCCGGACTAACCAGCCGGCGCAGCGGCCGCTGGCAACGCATCCGCCAAGCACTGCTCCCGACAGACAGGTTACATCCATTCAAGCCGGACGCGCGTGCCGGGGCCGGACGGCTCCGCCGGCTCGACAATGAGACGGCGCGGTAGCCGGTTGCGAATCTCTTGGACATGGCTGATGACGCCGACAGCCAGCTGCTGCGTATGCAACTTTTCCAAAGCAGAAACGACCGTATCGAGCAGCTCGGCATCCAATGTGCCAAACCCCTCGTCCAAAAAGAAAAACCGGAGCGGATATTCACCGCGCAACTGAATTTGCGCCGACAGCGCCAGCGCCAACGACAGCGATGTCAAAAACGTTTCCCCGCCGGACAGCGTCGACACCGGCCGCCGCACCCCCCCGTTGGCATCATCGCAAATCAAAAACCCGCCTTGCGAATCGAGCTCAAGCGCATAGCGATGGCGCGTCAACTGCTGCAGCCGCTCAGACGCCATGATGGTCACCTGTTCGAGTTGCTCTTCCGCCATAAATTCGACAAAACTATTGCCGCGAAGCAACGTTTGCAGCTGTTTGTACCGCTCAATTTGGCGGCCGAGAGTTGCCTGCCTCGCCTCCAATTCAACAAAACGGACATGTTTTTTTCTCAGCTCCGCCACTTTTCCGCGCACCGCGCCAAGCTGCTCGGTCATCATCTCAGTGTGCGCTTTCAACTCGTTGTATACTTGCTGCATCATCTCCCATTGTTCAGCGCTCACCGCTTCTTCGCCGATGACAGCCGCCAGCTGGGCGCGGCGGTGCTCAGCCTGCTCGACCTGGCGCCAGTAAAGGCGGATGGCTTCGTCCCATTCATCACATTGCGCTTTTGCCGCCCTCGACATTCGCACTTCTTCAGCATCAGCGAACACAGTGCCGGCCAAGGCGCGGCGCCAGCGAGCGAGCGCTTCTTCCTCGCGGCGGGCCGCTTCCTCGCACGCCTGCTTCGCTGCCTTCGCCTCACTTTCTGTCGCCTGGTATTGCTGTTGGGCGCGCTGCCATTCATCGTACGCCTGCTGTTCGCCGTTTTGCAGCCGGCGCCATTCGGCTTCCGCTTCCCGAAGCTGCACACCTGCCGGGCCAGGTCCGGCCTTCTCGCGCCGTTGCCGCTCATATTCTTTCCACAGCTCCTGTTTGGCGCTCATAAGCGATTCGAGGCGCACCCGCTCCGCCTCAAGCCGGCGACGCTCCTCAGCCGCCTGTTCTTTTGCTCTTTGTTTTTCTTCTAAAAATGGAACGCTGTCTTCAAGCCGTTTTTGTACATCACGCCACATTTTCTCTTGTTCGCGCAGCTGCTCGTAAACCACCGCGATCGTTTCCAGTGAAAAGGAAGGATGCGCCTCGCGCCACTGCCGTTCAAGCTGCTGTTTCTCCTCTTCAAGGCGCTGTTTCTCCGCTTGCAGCGCTTCGATATCCGCTGCCGCCCATCGGCAGGCGTTTTCCGCTTCACGCCGCGCCGCTTCCGCCTCATTCCACTGCGACAACGCCCGGTAAACCGCTTCTTTTCGTTCAATGACATCCTGCCCGAGCGCCCGGACTTCAACGGCCATATCGACGGTTTCGCCTGCCGGGCGGACAGCCGCCTGAACAGGGGGTGTCCCGTGGCTGGCCGCCAGCGCGGCAAGCTGCTCAAGCTGCGCCTTGAATGAGAACAGTGTCTGCAAATCTTGTTCGCAACGCTGCCGCTCTTGCTCGAGCTCAGACAACCGACCAGAGGCTACCGTCTGCGGCCTGGCGGACGGATGCGGGTGCTCACGCGAGCCGCACACCGGGCACGGTTCACCGGGACGGAGCCGCTCAGCCAGAACCGCTGCCAGTTCGGCCGTCTGTGCCTCTTCGATCCGTTGCTGCTCCGCCTCGATCTGTCGCCGCAAAACATGCAGCCGCTTTTCGATATCTTGTTGCCGGATGCAGACGGAATGGTGCGTTTGTTCAACAAGCTGAAACAGTTGATGAAGGCGGGCGCCGGCAGCGGCGGCGCGGCGCTCCCGCTCAGCCCGCTCTCGTTCGGCTTGGCGCCAGGCAGCTTCCTTTTGCTGGAGCTGCACATCGACGCGGGCGAGAGCGGACGCCGTTTGCTCAATGCGCCGCTTCTCTTCGCAGGCGCGCTCTATTTCGTCTTTGCCAGCGAGCGCAACGGCATGCCGCTGCAACTCTTCTTTCAGCTCCTGTTGGCGCGCCAAGCCGCGCGCGTACCAGGCCTCCGCTTCCTCGAACTGACGCTGCACCGCTTTTTCCCGGTCCGCCAAGCGGTTCCACTCCTCATGGAGGGCGGCGAGCTCCGCCTTGAGTGTTTCCATTTGCCGTTCGAGCTGCTCCGCCTGCCGCAGCCGCTCCATTTGCACCAACAGCTCTGGCTCGCGCCGCGCTTTTTCCTGCCGCGCCTGCTCATAGCGGCGCACGGCATCCTCATAGTGGGCTTTGGCCGCCTCCAACTGTCGCAACGCCGCCTCCTGCCGCTGCAGCGCCGCGGCCTGCAGGAGGCGCATCTGTTCGTACTGCTCCCAGTACGGCCAAATGCGCTCCGCCTGCTCGGCCCGCCCTTTTTTCGCTTCAAGCGCCCGCACTTCGGGCTCCCGCCGGCGCAATGCCGATAATTCCGCTTCAACCGCTTCTTTTTCCTGCTGCCACGCCCGAAGCTGCTTCGCCCGTTCGACGTCTGCCTCGATTTTCTCAAGCTCTTTTTTGCGCTTGGCAAACAGCGCTGCAAGCTCCCGCTCCTCGGCTTCTGCCTGCTCAAGCGCCGCTTTCGAAGCATCGCCGAGCCCCGCTTTTTCCGCTTCGATTTTTTGCCATTCCTGCTCCGCGGCGGCGAGCCGCTCTTTTAACTTTTTATTCAACTCGTCACCGTATCGTTCAAGATGGAACAGGCGCTGCAGCATTTGCCGGCGCTCCGCCCCTTTGAGGGATAAAAACTCGGCAAACTTCCCTTGCGGCAAAACGACGGCGCGGGTAAAATCTTCCATAGTCAAACCAAGCAGCTGTACGACCGCCTTGTCTACATCAGAAAGCTTGTCCGCGAGCACGACCGGCTCGGCCTGATGTTCGATCAACCGGCAGACGGCGCTCCGCGTCCGCCATTCATCCGCCCTTTTCAAACTGCGTTCCACCGTGTACCGTTTTGCCCCAGCGGCATTTTCCAATTCGAACGTAAAGGAAACGAACAGTTCCTTTTCAGCGTGGTTGATGATCGCTTGTGTCCGATTGGCCGCCCGTCCGACACTTCCGAACAGCGCGAGCGTGATGGCATCCAAAATCGTCGATTTGCCGCTTCCGGTCGGTCCAAAAATGCCGAATACGCCGCCGTCGCAAAGGGCCGTAAAATCGATCGTTTGTTTTTCACGAAAGCTATGAAGCCCGGCGATCGTCAAGGAAATTGGCTTCATTCCTCTTCTCCTTCCCCTTCCTTCTCCTCGGCCGCCAATTCCAAAAAAAGGCGCACGAGCTCTTCATCCGGTGTTTGTCCGCCGGTTTGACGTTCGTAAAAACGCCGGAACATTTCTACAAGGGAAAGCGGTTTGCGGTCTGTTTCAGCCGCCGCCTCCCGCTCCCGTTCCGGAAACACCGGGCGGATATGGATAAACCCTTGATGAAGCTTGCGCAGCCGTTGAATCTCTTCCATTGTTAACGGCTCGTTTACATGGACCTCTAAATCGATCCAGCACGA
This sequence comes from Geobacillus lituanicus, assembly GCF_050994965.1. Lineage (NCBI taxonomy): Bacteria > Bacillati > Bacillota > Bacilli > Caryophanales > Anoxybacillaceae > Geobacillus > Geobacillus lituanicus. The sequence continues at coordinate 995,071 of NZ_CP194773.1, read as the reverse complement.
CCGGTCTCTTCCTTCCTCGCACCAACGATACACTTGGGCAAGTCCGTCCGTCGCCTTCCAACGGACAAGCGGTTTTCCGGAAACAAGCGGAATCTCCGTCACGTTGGCCTTTCCGCCCGGCTGGACGTCGACAACCGTCACCGACTTGGTGTGCCCAGCTTCGGAAAAGCTGTAAGCAAGCGGTGAACCGGCGTAGCGCGCCGCCGTCTCCGCCCGTCTGACGTCCTGCGGGCGGTGCAAATGACCGAGCGCCACGTATTGCGCCGCCCCGGGCAAACTGGCAGCCGCCACCGTATAGGCGCCGCCCACCTCAATCGGCCGCTCGGAATCGGACGTATGGCCGCCAGCCACGTATAGATGGCTCATCACAACATTGACAGTTTCATCGGCAAATGAGGCGGCCATCGCAGCGAACAACGCCCGGATGCGGTCGTCGTACCGATCGCGAAGCGCGGTTTCCTTATGGTCGGATGACAATAGCTCAGCGAGCCGCGATTCAGACGGGTACGCCAACGGCGCAAGCATCATCGCCTCGCCGCACGACGGAACGTCAATTCGGCAAACTTCCGCCTGTGGGCGGCCAAAAAGGAAAATGTTGTAGTCGGAAAGCAGCGGCCGGGCGGCGCTGATGCGGTCCGGATGGTCATGGTTGCCGCTGATGACCGCAACCGGACGCCGGCCTTTATCGGACAGTCGGGCCAAACTCTCGTAAAACAGCTGCTCCGCCGCCGCCGGCGGATTGACGGAATCGAACACATCGCCAGCCATCAAGACGACATCGATTTGTTCTTTTGCTACAATCTCGACAAGTTCGTCGATAAACGCCTCTTGCTCCGCCAACCGGCTTCGGCCTTCAAGCGTCCGCCCGAGATGCCAGTCTGCCGTATGCAAAATGCGCATCGTCTTTCCCCCTCCGCGTCATTCCACCGCGATAATGTATTGGCCGTCAAACGAATACAAATAGCACTCCGCTACCGGCACGCGCCAAATTTGCTCAATCGCTTGCCGATACAGGCGCATTTGCGTTCCGTAGCGGCCGAGCAAAAAGCGGGCGGCCTCCTCTTTCTGGCCGGCAAAACGGCCGGTCACCTCATCCGTTTTATAGTCGATCATCACATAACCGCGCTCATCCGCAAACACACAGTCAATCACCCCTTGGACAAGCACCCGGCGGTCGTCTTCCATCCCGTCATGCCCGTAAAGATGGGAAGCCGGAAGCCCTAGACTGAATGGCACTTCCCGGTGCACCTCGCGGGCGGCGCAAAGGCGGCGGCCGATATCCGTAGCGAAAAAGGCGGCGATCGCGGCCGCATCGACCGCTTCGGCTTGCTCGGCCGACAACAGCTCTTTTTCGATGAGCCGACCCATTTGCTCACGGATGGACGCTTCACTGACCGGCGCACGCAAGTCGAGATGGCGCATGACGATATGAAGCGCGGTTCCTTTTTCCGCCGGCGTCAACGTTTTTTCCTGCATAAAGCGCGGCCGCGAGAAAATCGGCGCTGTTCCTTGGCGCAGCGGCCATTCACTCGCCAGCTCGCCAAACAGCACCCGTTGCTCTTTCAGCTCCGACACCGACTGTTTGGCGCGCACAATCGTCCCTTTTTCATAGCGATACCGCCATAACAAACGCCGCTCTGCTTCCTCTTTCCAGCCGCCGCCAGCCGGAACAGGGCGGCCATGTTCAAGCGCAGCGAGCATGCTCTCGTCCGCCTGGCCGGCAGCCGCCTCGCCGCTGCGCAGCTCGGCCGCGGGCACAATGGCAATACGCCATACGGACGGATGGGAGGCGATTTCATCCGGCGCCTTCTCTCCCGCTAAAATGCGCCCGTCGCGGTGGCGAATGAGCGCCCGGCCGATCCAGTCTAAATAGGAACGGGCCGATGCCCGCACATCGTCGGGAAGCAGCCATTCGCGTTCTCCCGCAACGCCTTTCCATTTTTCGATCTCCTTATCGGCATCGTTGACCGCGGCGAGCAAATAAAGCTTCTCTTTCGCTCTTGTCAGCGCAACGTACAAAATGCGCATTTCCTCGGCGAGCAGCTCGAGCCGCTTTTTCACTTGGATCGCCAGCAATGGCAGCGTTGGATAGCTGATGCGCAGCTGTGGGTGGACAAAACGGGCGCCAAAGCCGAGCTCTTTATCCAGCAAGTACGGATGATGCAAATCCCGCGTATAAAACGGGCGGGCGAGTCCGGCCAGAAAGACGACCGGAAACTCGAGCCCTTTGCTGCTATGGATCGTCATCACCCGCACGACATCTTCCTGCTCACCAAGCGGCCGGGCTGCTCCTAAATCATCGCCGCGCTCCTGCAGCCGCTCAATAAAGCGGAGAAAGCGGAACAGCCCGCGAAAGGCCGTCGATTCGTATTGGCGAGCGCGATCATACAAGGCGCGCAAATTGGCCTGCCGTTGCTTTCCACCCGGCAGCGCGCCGACAAAATCGTAAAATTGTGTATCGCGATACAGCTGCCAGATGAGGTCGGCCAACGAGCGGCGGCGGGCCATCGTGCGCCAGCGCCCGAGCTGCTCCAAAAACGCGGCCGCTTTTTTCTTGGCGGCCTCCTCCTCATCCGTTTCCGCCGGCTTTTGCCGGAACAACTGAAGCGCCTCATAAAACGTTCCTTTTGGATCGGCGAGGCGGATCATGGCCAGCTCGTTTTCATCAAAGCGAAACAGCGGCGAGCGGAGCACAGCGGCGAGCGGAATGTCTTGGTGCGGGTTGTCAATGACTTTCAGAAGCGACAGCATCACCGAAACTTCCGTCGCCTGAAAGTAGCCGGACGATAAATCGGCAGCCGCCGGAATGCCGTGCGCCTGCAGCTGCTCGATCATTTGCGGGGCGTTCGTCATCGAACGGACGAGCACAACGATGTCTCGGTACATGGCACGCCGCGGTTGCCCGCTTGAGCGGTCATGCACATAAAATGGCCGCGACACGATTTCTTTGATTTTCTCGGCCATTAGGCGCGCCTCCAGCTCGGAGCCCTCAAGCTCCGCCGCCTCTTCGTCCTCTTCTTCCACCGCGCGCTGCCGGTTGATGATCATCACTTCCGGAACAGTATCCGCCCCATCCGGATAATCGGCGCCATACTTAAGCTGGGCTGCTTCATCGTACGCCATCTCCCCAACGGTTTCCCCCATGATTTGTGCAAAAAGGAAGTTCGTGCCGTCCAGCACCTCGGCGCGGCTGCGGAAATTGCGCGCCAAATCAATTCTCATTCCCCCTGCGGCCCCATCAGCGGCAAACCGTTTGTATTTGTCCAAAAACAGCATCGGCTCGGCGAGGCGAAAACGATAAATCGACTGCTTGACATCGCCGACCATAAATAAGTTGCCAGTCCGCTCGCTTCCTTTTTTGACGAGCTGCAAAATCGCTTCTTGCACAAGGTTCGTATCTTGATACTCATCGACAAGCACTTCATCAAACTGCGCTTGGTACTCCAAAGCGGCCGCCGATGGCCGCCATTCGCCCGTTTTCGGGTCGCGCTGCCGCAAAACATGCAGACAATAATGTTCCAAATCAGAAAAGTCGACGATCCCTTTTTCACGTTTCACGGCTTGAAACCTAGCGGAAAAACGGCGGACAAGCGCAACGATCGTCTCAACCGCCGGCTTCATCTCCCGCATATGGCGGATCCAGACAGACGGGGGCAGCGAAAATATGTTGTCGCGCAGCGCTTCCAGTTTCTTCTTCGCCTGATCACGAAGCGATTTCGCCTCATCGACGAGCCACTTGTCATAGCCATCGCCGCGACAGCCCGGAAGCCGGCCGAACGCCAGCGACTGCAAAGCACGATACAGTCCTTCCCACGATTGCGACCGCCATCTTTCAAGTTCAGCGACAACGGCGGCATCCTCGCGTAGCCGTTTCTCATACGGCCGCGGCCCGCCCGGTTCCTGCGCAAGACGCAACGCCCTTTCGATGAGCCGTTTGGCCGCTGCCAGCTCCATCGCCGCATGTTGGTTGATATAGCGCGATGGCAAAAGCGACTCGGGCGGCGTCTGTTCATCGACCTCATACATGGATACAAGGCCTTTCAGCCATTCATCGGGCGCGGGGTGGGAGCGTGAGAAGTCATGCAACGCGAAAATCATGTCTTGCAGCTCGGCATCGCTCCGGTCTCCGGTGTAAGCATCAATGACGGCAAAAAAGCGCTCGTTATCCGCCTTTCCATATTCCTCCTCAAGCAGCTCCTCAAGGACGTCCTCTTTCAGCAGTTCGATTTCTGTCTCATCAGCGATGCGAAACGACGGATCCAGATCGAGCAAATAATAATATTTGCGGATGACATCTAAGCAAAACGAATGGAGCGTCGAAATCGAGGCGCGGTTGAGCAGGCTGAGCTGGCGCCGCAAATGGAGCGAATGCGGCCGCTTGGCGAGTTCGCGCTCGAGCGCCTCGCCGATCCTTGCTTTCATCTCAGCCGCCGCAGCGTTCGTAAACGTGACGACAAGAAGGCGGTCAATATCGGTCGCCTCGTCTTCCGCCGTTACTTTTTGGATGATTCGCTCAACAAGAACGGCCGTTTTTCCAGACCCGGCCGCCGCAGCGACGAGAACGTCCCGGCCGCCGGCCACGATGGCTTTCCACTGTTCATCCGTCCACCGGCTTCCGGCCGGCTTCGGGCGAAACGCAACGCTCAAGACTCTCCCCTCCCTTTCGTTATATTCTTCATCACGTCTTCCCCCGTCTGTGGGGCAAGCTTTCGGAATTCGTTGCCGGACAGCGCCTCGTCAAATTGGCATATGGACTTAAAGGCGCAAAAGTCGCACGCTGTTTTGCTTTTCAGCTTGTACGGGGCAATCGATACAATGCCGTCAGCGATTTGTCCGCCAATATCGGCAAACAGACGGCGGACGTGCTGGCGAAGCGCATCAAAATCAGAAGCGCTCGCGACCGAAGACTGCGAATGAATCGCCCCGCTGCTCGTCAGCCTAACCGGCACAATCAGCGACCGCTGCCCTTTTTCCAATTGACTGTCCATCAGCCGGATTGCCTCCACATCGGCAAGCAGCAGACCGCGCATCCGAAACGGCTCAAGAAGTTGTTTCGCCATCTCCGCTTCATCGTCAAGCCACTGCTTCGCCTTCACAATCGGATTATGGACATGGAAATAGAGCACCCCGGCCGGCAGCGCCGGCTGTTTGACAAGTTGCTCAGCATACGTGAGCACAATGTCCAAATAGGTAAGCATTTGCAACGCCAAACCGTAATACACTTCCGTCAAATCAAGCGTTTTGGCGCTCGATTTGTAATCGATGATGCGAAGAAATACTCCTTCGCTGCTTTCTGCCTTGTCAACGCGGTCGATTCGCCCGACAAGCTCCATAACCGTCCCGTCGCGAAGTTGAAAGCGAAGCGGCGGCAAGTCGCCGCCCGGTCCAAACGCCAGCTCGAGCCCGATCGGAACAAAGCCGCTCGCCCGCGCATGCTCGCTCAACACGTGGGTCGTGCGGGCGACAACGTGTTTTAATTTCCGTTTCATATATTCATAGCGAGACGAACTGGACAGCACTTGCTGTTGAATGAGGGGGGCAAGCCGTTCGACCGCTTCATCCGACAGACGCTCGCAATCCGGTTGGGACAGTTCGCGCCAATCAACGTGCTGTTCGCGCAGCCGGTCGGCGATTTGTTTAATGGCCGCATGGAACAACTGGCCGACATCCGGCGCCTCGAGGCGGAAAATGCTTCGCTCCTTCAAGCGCAGCCCGTGTGAAATAAAATGGGCGTACGGGCATTTTTGAAACTGCTCCATGCGCGAGACGCTCGCCTGAATTTTTTTTCCGTACAACCGCCGGCTCCATTGTTTTTTCAACGGCGCGGCTTTGTTTGTATAAAACAGCGCCGACACCGCCTTTTGCACCCTCTCGTTCCATTCCGGGCGGGCGATGAACACGTTGTACACATCCCACCAAAGCGGATCGATGCCATAGTTTCGCTTCCATGCGCGCAGCTGGCTGACCAAATACGTTTGTGTCGCCTGCGGCGCTGTCACAAACGCCTCTGCCTTCTCTTCCGGGGCATCGAACGGATCGTTGCCGCACAAGCGCACCTTCACCTTCGGGAACAGCTCCGACAATTGTTTAATCAGCGGCGATGGCATGAGCGCTTTCCCTTCGCCATCGGCCAGCGGGTATGTAACATACAGCCGTTCGCTTGGACAGGCAAGCGCCAGGTAGATAAAAAACGGATCGTAAAACAGCTGTTCCCGGCTCCCCGGCGCAAGCGCCACACCGAGTTCGCGCAGCTGCTCCCGTTCGATTTCCGCCATAAGCCCATCCTCTTTCGCCCTGGCCGGAATGACGCCATCGTTGACGCCAATGACAAACGCATACTTCACGCCGATGAGGCGCGAACGGTCGAGCTGGGCGACGATCACTTGATCGATGGCCGGCGGCACAAGGGAGAACTCAAGCCGGTCAAGCCCGGCCTCGATAATTTTGGCAAATTCGGCTAACGACAACGGTTCCGCTCCGAGCATTTCAACGTATTGGTCAAGCAAATCGATGACCGCGTTCCACACCTGCTCATGCTGGCGCGCTTCCACGAGGCGGCCTTCCGCTTCCGCCTGCGCGCTCATTTGTTCCAGCTTTTTCGGAATCTGCAATTCTTCTAACAAGAGATATAGCGCCGTGCAATACCCGCGCCCGTCCTTAGCCCGGCGCAAACGGCGCTCAAGGCGGCGGAGCGGGGCGGCCAGCGTCTCCCGCCATTCGTTCAACTTGTCCTCAAATTGCCGTTCTTCATCCGTCTGCGGCACATTCAACCCGTCAAGCGCCCGGTAGCGCCGATACGGCCAGCGCTCGCCGCTCGTCCATTTGTCCCCCTTCATCCCATAAGCAAGAACATAGTTTTCGAGTTTGTCGGCTGCCTCGCGCCACATGACCAAGTCACCGTCCAACGGAAAGAGCAAATCCGTCTTCACAGCGCGAAACACCGCCTCATACCGCCAGTTTGTGGAAATGGTTTCCAAAGCAGCGCGCACAAGTTCAATGAGCGGATGATGGTGCATCGGCTCTTTTTCATCCATAAAATACGGGATGCCAAAATCAAAAAACACCGTCTTCACAAGGTCGCGGTACGCCTCCGTTTGGCGGATGACGAGCGCGATGTCGCGATAGCGCGCCCCTTCGTCGCGGACAAGGCGGATGATTTCCCGGGCGACCGCTTCCAGTTCTGCGCGGCGGTTGGCCGCCTCATAAAGGCAGACCGCACCGTCTTCCGCTTCGTAAGGCGGCAGCGGGCGGCGATGAAACTGCGCCTCGAGATGGGCGAGCGCCCCGCTTTGATGACGTCGGTTTTCCGCGAGCACGACCGGCTCTTCAAGCAAAACATCGTTGGCCAAGGCAAGCTCGCGCAACTGGCGGTACGTCTGCGCCGGCAGATAAAACAAGTCGAGCTCGTCCGGCATCGCACCATCATACGGGCGGTCGACCGTCAGGCAAACGGTGACCCGCCGGCAATGACGAAGAAGCTGCTCAATCACTATGTATTCTTGCGGGGCAAAATGATGGAATCCGTCGATATAAACATCGGCATCGCGCAAATAGCAGGAGCGGGGGATTTGTTCGGCGAGCAGGCGCAAATAATCTTCCGAATCGAGGTAATGGCCGCTTAAGCTCCGCTCGAGCTCTGCATAAACGAGCGCGACATCGCTGAGCTTATCGGCCAGCAGGCGCCGTCCCGGCCGGCTCGGCCCGCTTTCCAGCTCCTCGACACGGCGGCGAAGCTCGTCCGGCGTTAAGCAATACCGCTTGCATTCGGCGATCATCTCATGCAGCTGCTCGACAAAACCGCTTTTGTCCGCCGCGCGGCCAAACAGTTTAAGCTCCTGTTTCCGCTGTTCAATAATTTTGCGAATCATCATTTGCACGCCGACATCGTGGACGTGGTAGCGGTTCATGCCTCCCGTCTCCTGCAAGACGCGCCAGGCGAGGCGGGGGAAGCTGAACACTTGGGCGCGGATCATTCCTCCTGCTCCCTCGGTATGGATTAAGGCGTATTCACATTGAAACGTCATCTGCTCCGGAACGAGGTAAACAATCGTCTTTCCTCTCGGATCTTCCTGCAGCTTGCGGCGGATTTCCGCAAGACACATAGCCGTCTTCCCGCTTCCCGATCGTCCAAGAAAAAAGCGAAGCGACACGGCGATCACCACCATTCGTTTCCTTTATCTCCTCTATTTTAGCACATATGTTCGTATTTGGTAAAGAAAAAACTGCCTTCCTTGAAAGCAACCGCTCCCTTAGGCAAAACCGCCGCCGCACCTCGATGCGCCATTTTCTCAAAAATGGAAAGCAATCTCCCGAAACGGCCAATAGCGGAGGTCTACCTTGCCGACCACTTGGCTGATTTTGACGAAGCCGAAATGGCGGCTGTCCCAACTGCTGAGCCGATTGTCGCCAAGGACAAAAATGCAGCCGGCCGGCACCCGCTTTTCTCCCGTCACCTCTTCAAGGGTAAAATCGCCTGTCAGTTTCTCGCTAAGGAGTTGCTGCTTATACGGCCGCAAATACGGTTCATCGACCTGTCGACCGTTAATATACAGCACATCGTTTTTGTACTCGATCCGATCCCCCGGCAGCCCGATGACCCGTTTCACGTAATCTTCCTTTTGATTGGCGTGAAACACGACGACATCAAACCGATGAATCGGGGCAATTTCATAACGGATCTTATTGACGATCAGCAAATTGCCGCTTTGCAGCGTCGGCATCATTGACTTTCCTTCCACCATATAATTGCTGAAAACGAAAAAACGGAGCATGGCGACAAACCCGACAGCGGCGAGCCATGGCCAGCGGCGTCCCCGCTTCTTTCCTTGTTTCCGTTTGGTCACTCCCCGTCCTCCTCGCTGCGTTGTTTTTCCGTCAACGAAAATCTCGCCTCTACTCGTTTTCCCGCATACCAAAGCAGCAGCACAACAACAGCGATCGCCGCCGTACGCAACGGCTGGCGGACAAGCGCCACCAAGTCATACCCGATAAAGCTGATCGTAAAAATCATGATCATCTTTCCAAGCAAGACCGCTAATACAAACTGCTGGCGGCTGATGCGTGACAGACCGGCAACGATATTGACAAGCGCCGACGGGGTGAAAGGAAAGCAATACAGCAAAAACAGCGGCCCGAATCCGTGCCGTTCAATCCAGTGCATAAACTGGCGCACTTTTGGATGGCGGCGGACAAAATGAAAGAAACGCTGCTGGCCGATCTTCCGCGTCAGCCAAAAGACGATGAGCGAGCCGAGCGAAGCGCCAATCCAAGAAATGAAAAACCCTTTCCACAACCCGAATGCCGCTGCGTTCGCCATCACAAACACAACCATCGGCAAAATCGGAAAAAACGACTCGAGCAGCGTCGCCGCAATGCCGGGAAATATGCCGAAGGAACGGTAATGGTCGAGCAAGGAAAGCACGTGGTCGAGCGTGAGCCATTGTTTCAAAGTTTCCATATTCATCGTTCTTTCTCCATTCAAATGCCGTTTATATTTTTATTTTACACGCTCGGCCGCGCAATTTGAACTTTTGCTTGTGAAAACCCATTTTTTTATCATGGCGGTTATTCCGTCACATGCTTTTCTTGCTGCATGCGATATATGTATTGCAGTTTGCGCTCTCTCGCCTCCATTCGCTCCGACAGTTTCGTCCGCAGCTGGGCTGTTCGGTGCAATTGGTTGATGAAAGATTTGCAGGACACATCGAGGACAACGCTTTTCCCGTTGCGGAAGTATACAACCGTCCGCTCATATTTCGCAGGCTCATACCGATAGACATGCATATGCGACAGCCAAACACAGCAGGAATCTTTCGGGGAAGCGGTGGGAAAGAAGTAAATTTCGTTGGACGGTTCAATGGCGATCGGCGCTTTGTGGGTGATGCCGATCACGGCCTTTGTTCCCTCTTTTCTGCCTTGAAAGCTGCAGCCATAATAATCGCAGCTATGTCTAATAATGTCGAGGGGCGTTTGTTTGACAATGTACTCGCCATCTTCCTCGACGACCTTTGCATACAGGTCATTGTTCAACAAATAAGGGAGAATCGCCATCGTATAACGGCTCACGACGAAATGGTTTAGGATGATAAATTCATTTACTTTCATCGTCTCATCTCCTCTCAACGAACTCACCACTCCTATCATACCACTAATAGTTATATTTTTCTATATTTTGAAAAAAGTTAGCGGGTTTTTTGCACAAAAAATCCCATGACGATCGTCATGGGCATTGTCAGGAGTTTTCAAACGTCTGGCCGATTTCTTTCATTGCTAAATACTCGTTCGCTTGCTCGAGCGCCGTATGTTCGCCGACCGAATCGCCTGCATACGTTTCCTCGTTCATCCACGATTGTTCAAAATGGAGATCGGTGCTGACGCGGAATTCGGCAGGGATTAGCTCCGGCAGACTATCTTTTTTCTTTTCCATTTCATCGCCTCCCTCCGTCTATAGAGTGCGCCAGCTTTTTCCTTTTATACGCAAAAAAAGCCCGGTCAAACCGGGCTTCCGTCGATATACGGCAATAGCCGCCGTCAAGCGGTCGTAAACTGCTCCTCTTCCGTCGATCCTTTCAAGGCGACGGTGGATGCTTGACCGCCGGAGATGACTTGGGCGACTTCATCAAAATAGCCGGTGCCGACTTCGCGTTGATGGCGCGTTGCAGTGTAGCCATATTTTTCAGCGGCAAATTCTGCTTGCTGCAGTTCGGCGTATGCAGCCATGCCGCGTTCTTTGTAGCCGCGCGCCAGTTCAAACATGCTGTAGTTGAGCGCGTGGAATCCAGCCAGAGTAACGAACTGGAACTTGTACCCCATTTTGCCGAGCTCTTGCTGGAATTTGGCGATCGTTTCATCGTCCAATTTTTTCTTCCAGTTGAACGACGGTGAGCAGTTATAGGCCAGCAGCTTGCCAGGGAATTTTTCATGAATGGCTTCCGCAAACCGGCGCGCTTCTTCCAAATTCGGTTCGCTCGTTTCGCACCAAATAAGGTCGGCGTACGGCGCATAGGCAAGTCCACGGGCGATCGCCTGATCGAGCCCTGCACGCGTGCGGTAAAATCCTTCCGGCGTCCGTTCACCGGTAATAAACTGTTGATCGCGCGGATCAATGTCGCTCGTAATCAAGTCGGCCGCATTGGCGTCCGTGCGGGCGATGAGCACGGTCGGGACGCCCATGACATCGGCGGCAAGCCGCGCCGCGATCAAGTTGCGCACCGCCGTTTGCGTCGGCAAAAGCACCTTTCCGCCCAAATGTCCGCATTTTTTCTCCGATGACAGCTGGTCTTCAAAATGGACACCGGCCGCTCCCGCTTCGATCATCGCTTTCATGAGCTCAAACACGTTCAGCTGGCCGCCGAACCCCGCCTCGGCATCAGCCACGATCGGAACAAAGTAGTCGATGTCTCCACTACCTTCCAAATATTGAATTTGATCAGCGCGCTGCAACGCCTGATTAATGCGTTTGACGACGTGCGGAACACTGTTGGACGGATACAAGCTTTGGTCCGGATACATTTGCCCGGCGAGGTTGGCGTCGGCTGCCACCTGCCATCCGCTTAAATAAATGGCTTTCAACCCGGCTTTCACTTGTTGCACGGCCTGATTCCCCGTCAACGCACCAAGCGCGTGGACATAGTCTTCGGTATGGAGCAGTTTCCATAGTTTTTCTGCGCCGCGCCGAGCGAGCGTATGCTCAATATCGATCGAGCCGCGCAGTTTAATGACATCTTCGGCGCTGTACGGGCGGACGATCCCTTTCCAGCGCTCTTCATTTTTCCAGCTTTCCTCTAATTGTCGGACACGTTCAGCAAATGACGCCATTTTTCCTTCCCCCATCTCTTTGTTATAATACATTATTTTTATTTACGTTTTTATTATATAACAGAAAGAAAAAAATGCAAGCTTTTTTTGAAACTTTTTTTGAATTAGGAAAATAGACACAAACTGTTCGTAAACAACACCGTTTTCCTATCCGTACTTTTGGTATGATCATGAATAGAGGAGTGATGGGAATGAGAAAGTGGTATACGATAGCAGCGTGCCTCGTACTGTTCGGAATCGGCGCCGGCATCTTTTACTTTACCGTTTATAAGCCATCTGCCGCGCGCCTTCCCCACGATGTCACAATGGAAACTGCCTGGGGGCGTCCGTATGCGTTCGGCGACTTGCCGCCGAAAGTGCGGCTCGTTGAGTTTATTTATACAAACTGTCCGGATATTTGTCCGAATACGACAATGCAAATGGCGAAACTGCGCGACCGGCTGGAAAGCGCCGGTGTATTTGGGCGGGATGTCGAATTTATCACCATCACGATTGATCCGGCCCGCGACACGAAAGAAAAGCTGCAAACATATGCCCGCACGTTTGGCGTAACCGGCGACGGGCAAGGCTGGGTATTTTTGCGCGGCAGCGAGGACGAAACAAAAAAAACAGCCGACGCCTTCGATTTTCAATACCGAGACCCGGGCAACGGGATGATTGTGCATACAGCGCTCGCGTACTTGCTTGACCGCGATGGCCGCGTCATTGAGCAGGTCGGGATGGGGACTTCGCGGTTTCACGTCGATGACGTATATGAAACCATTATGAATGAGTTGCCATAATATCGCCGCAACAAAAAGAGGGTGTCCCCATAGCCATCAAGTGAAGCCTTGGAGCGAGTAGCTCCAAGGCTTCACTTTTCATCTTTGGAGGCTGTGACCGTGAGAATATATAAAGATAGGCATGCCAAATACACCTTCCCTATAGAAGGTTTTTTTCATGGTATATGAGGCGGGAATTTCTTATGACACCGGCATGATGACCAAACTCTCGATAATGTCTAAAGCGCTCTTTTTTGTATAACGCCTTGATTTTTTTCCGTGTTGAGCGATGATGTCACACAGTTTTAAAAGGAGTTGGACAACTAACGCCTCAGAACACCATAAGGCTTGAAAGAAATCCATACCGAACTCCTTGATCATACTCATCGCCTTATATTCGCTCAATTCCTTTTTCTGTTTTCGATAGAGCCATTCCCGCATTTTAAACATGACAGTGGAGCTGATCAATAAGGCAATCAACGTTCCATACAGGTGGCACTGAAAGCGAGCCCCTTTCATCGGTTTGAATCGATGAATGTGAAACAGGGATTTCCATGTCTTAAATACCACTTCAATTTGCCAGCGAAGAGAATACAGCGTATGAATGTCGTGCAAAGAGGTATAAATCGCTGGAATATTGGTGATATATACATATATTGAGTGGGGGCGTCGCGTCACGTACGCGGCCCCTTTTCGTTTCGCCTTCTGTTTCCATTGTCCTTCCTTCTGTCGCTCCTGTTCTTCGGTCAGCCGATACACAATGAGCCGCGGTTGATGAACTTTCTTTCCACTGACATACGCATGTTCCAGTTCCATGGTTTCTCCGGGTTGTAACACCGCAAGGAAATCCTCTGGTTCCCATTTTCGAAATCGGTCTCCTTCTTTTTGGTAAATCCCTACATTGTGTTTGAGCCGGGAAATATAAAAGGCTCCGGCGTCATGAATGGCTTGCAATCCCTCAAGCGAAAAATAGCCTAAGTCTTTCAAACAAAGGTCTCCCTCTTGGATGGTCGATAGAAGGGACGCTCCGTAGGCGGCGTCGTGATGACGGGCATCTTCGACATCCGCATGGAGAAACTTCCCTTCTAGCCATTCATATTCTAGCTGAATTTTCACCCCAGGCCCCGTACATCCCTCGTAAATCCCCCGGATTTCAGGAGGCAGTTGAAACGACGTGGAATCGAGAATGCGAATCCGGCGAAACAGCGAATGTCTTTGACATAAGTGACGGGCTTCCTGAGTCTGATGAATGAGCAGTTTTTCAAACACCGCTTTGAGGAAACTCACCGCTTTTTCATTAAACCGTTGATTGAGCCCTTCCGCACTCAGAAAGGTGTTTTGCTTGAGAGCTAGAGCACTGCAAAGCTGCACCAATGATTTTTGACCGCCTCCTTCCTGGAGAAATGTGCAAAGTGCCACAAAATCATGGGCGCGTAATTTCCCCTTTCGTTGAATAAATTGATGATCTCGGGCCATATGTTCAAGTTCTTCGCACGATAACACGCTTCTTAATCCGTCTAAAAAACAATGCCATTCTTCTCGGAGAGATAAGGACGTCTTCAAAAAAACCACCCTTTCTAAGACATTATGAGGTCTTCAAAAGGATGGTCAAATCAGGCATATATTTATTCCTGTTTTCTTAACTTGATGGCTATGGGGTCAACCCCGTTTGTTCTGGATGATGTGTGTTCCAGGGAAATCCGGCGCCTTTTGCCCCCTTGCCAAAGACAGCATCGTTCAAACGACGAGCGAATACAGACTGAGGACCGCAACCGCGGCAAGAACGACGACCATGACATTGGCCCCGAACCAAGCCGCGATGACAGCCGCCGCAAAACCAATGGCTCCGAACACAACATCATCTTGGATGAAAAAAACGTCAGGAATAATGAGCGCCCCAAGCACTGCATACGGCACGTTTTTCAGCACCCCTTGCCAAAACGGCGGCAGCTGGATGCGGCCGAGCAGCACAAACGGCAGCAGGCGGGGCAAGTACGTCACGACTCCCATGCCGATGATCATCCAGACGATCGTGCTATTCATCGCCGTTTCCTCCTTCTTTCGCCAGCCATTGAACGATGACAGCCGACAGCAACGTAGCCAACACGATCGACCATCCTTTCGACAAGTGAAGAACAAACGTGCCGATGGAATTAAACAAAGCGGACAGCCCCGCCAGCCATACGATTTTCCGTTGCTTTTTCAACGCCGGCACAAGCAGCCCGATAAACATGGCGTACAAGGCGATCGCCATGCTTTCCTGCAGGCTTTCCGGCAGGCTCGCCCCTACGGCATGCCCAATGCCGGAATTGACCACCCAGCTGCCGTACGCCATGGCAATCAATCCAAACATATACGAAGCGTTGACCGTCCCCTCTTTCATCGCAGCCACTGAAAACGTTTCATCGGTGATGCCAAAGGCGTACAACGCTTTTTTCCAAAATGCATCCGGCTCGGCTTTTTCGCTCAGGGAAGCGGACATTAAAAAATGGCGAATATTTAAAATAAACGTCGTCAACACGATTTCCAACGCCCCGGTGCCGGCGGCAATCAAACTGAGGGCAATATATTGCGAAGCGCCGGCAAAGACAACAAGGCTCATCAGCACCGTTTCGCCAAGCGTCAGCCCGGTCGTCTTGGCGAGTAGTCCAAAAGCGAGCGCAATCGGCGTATAGCCAATGGCGATCGCCACCCCCGCTTGCACTCCTTGGCGAAACGGCGCCATCTTGCCAGCTTCCCATGTCGTTTCCACTGATCATCCCCCCGTCTTGCTAGATTAATAGCTCCATTATGCAAAAAAGAACGATGTTTCGCAACCCGAACATCCATCACAATTTTTTTCCTCTATGATATAATCAAATTGATTGACGATCGATTTGTCACAAGAAAAGGAGTGCACGTCCATGACCGTAAAAGCATATGTTTTGACCGAACGCGGCTTCCTTCGTTCCGAACAAGTCGCCTATCCGATGGAAGAACGCGGCTTGCAGTTTGGCGACGGCGTCTACGAAGTCGTTCGTCTATACAGCGGCACGTACATCTGGCTCCATGAACATCTAGACCGCCTATACCGCTCGGCGGCGGCCATTCGCCTCGCCGTTCCGTTCAGCCATGAAGAGTTGGCTGAGCGGCTCGAGCAGCTGCGCCGCATGAACGATGTGCGCGAAGATGCCATTTTGTATTTGCAAGTGACGCGGGGGAGCTTCCCGCGCAGCCATGCATTTCCGGCCGAAAACCGGCCGAATTTGTACGCCTACATTCAGCCGATGGCGCGAAAAACGGAGGAAATGGCGCGCGGCGTGCGCGCGATTTTGACCAAAGACGTCCGCTGGGAGTACTGCTGCATTAAAAGCTTGAACTTGCTGCCGAACGTACTTGCAAAACAAGAAGCCGTCGAGCGCGGAGCGTTTGAAGCGATTCTCCACCGCGACGGCGTCGTGACCGAGGGAAGTTCATCGAACATTTTCCTTGTCAAACACAAAACCGTCTATACTCACCCAGCGACGGAGCGGATTTTAAACGGCATCGTCCGCACCAAAGTGAAGGAATTTTGCGCTGAACTTGGCATTCCGTTCATCGAAAAGGCGTTTTCCGTCAGCAGTCTCGCCGAAGCCGATGAACTGTTTTTGACGAGCACCACCTCGGCGATCACTCCGATCGTCCAAGTAGAAGAAACATTGATCGGAAACGGCGAACCGGGGGACGTGACGAAAGCGCTGCAAGCCGCCTATCAAAAGGCGACCAAGCCGCTTCCAACCGCTTGACCCGTTCCGTTGCACCGAAAACGAGGCGCCCGCAACGTTGGGGCACCTCGTTTCGTTTTATGAACCGAGCACAGCGCGGTCGCTCGCAAACCGGCTGCCGCGGATGCGCTGAAACTCTTCCAACAGCCGCTCGACTGTCAATTTTTCTTTTTCCTCTCCCTCGGCCGTGAAAATAATTTGCCCGCCATCCATCATGATGAGCCGGTTGCCAAGGCGAATCGCCTGCTCCATATTGTGCGTGACCATCAGCGTCGTCAACTGATGCTGTCTGACAATTTCCTTCGTCAATTCGGTGACAAGCTCGGCCCGCGCCGGGTCGAGGGCGGCGGTATGTTCATCAAGCAAAAGCACATCCGGCTTTGTGAATGTGGCCATCAACAGTGAAAGCGCCTGCCGCTCCCCGCCGGAGAGAAGGCCGACTTTAGCGGCGAGCCGGTCTTCGAGCCCTAAATGGAGCGTTTGCAGCGTTTCCCGAAACCACTTTCGCTTTTCTCTTGTTACACCAAGACGCAGCGTGCGCCGTCTTGTTCGGTTGTAAGCGAGCGCCAAATTTTCCTCGATCGTCATATGGGGGGCGGTGCCGGCCATCGGATCTTGAAACACGCGGCCGATGTAGCGGGCGCGGGCATGTTCTTTGAGCGCCGTGACGTTGCGGCCGTTGATCCACACTTCACCCGTATCAGGGGACAGCCGGCCGGAAATGATATTCATCAACGTCGACTTTCCGGCGCCGTTGCTGCCGATGACCGTGACAAAATCGCCGGGGGCCAGCGTTAAATCAATCCCCCGCAAGGCGACTTTTTCATCAGCAGTTCCTTCGTTAAATACTTTTGTAATTCGTTTTAGCTCCAGCAACCGTCTCTCCCCTCTCAAGCTGTGCTGCTTTCCGTTTTTTCCTCTGTTTTTCTTTTTGCGCCGCCGCCACGTTCGGGACGATCAGCGCCAGTATCACAATCGCCGCCGTGATCAACTTTACATCGCCCGTCTCCAAAAACTCAACCCGCAGCGCAAGCGCCAAAATGAGCCGATACACAATGGCGCCGCCAATCACCGCCCATGTCGCTCGCGCAACCGAACGGGCGCCAAACAGCGCCTCTCCGATGATGACAGACGCAAGTCCGATGACGATCATCCCGATTCCCATGCCGACGTCGCTGAATCCGCCATACTGGGCAACAAGCGCCCCAGACAAGGCGACCAACGCATTCGACAGCCCGAGTCCGAAGACGATCAACCAGTCGGTGTTGGCGGAAAAACTGGCCACCATCGGTTTGTTGTCCCCGGTCGCCCGCAGCGCGATTCCGACTTCCGTTTTCAACAGCCAATCGAGCAGCCATTTCACCACGAGCGCGACGACGGCCATCGAAACGAGCACCGCCCACGTCCGCGGCGCAAACCCGGTGAAAGAAAACAGCTTGTTGAGCGTCTCATCCAATCCGGATTGCCGCCAGGCGGCAGTGATTTTCGTGATGACCGTTTCTTGCTGCAACAGCGGTACATTCGACTTTCCCATGATGCGCAAATTGATGGAATATAAAGCAATCATCATTAAAATGCCGGATAAAAGCGGATTGATTTTCCCTTTCGTATGCAAAAGCCCGGTCAGCGCCCCGGCGGCAAAGCCGGCCGCAAGCGCTGCAGCCGACGCAGCAAACGGATCCGCTCCGCCTGTGATGAGCACCGCGGCGACCGAAGCGCCGGTGACAAAGCTGCCGTCAACCGTTAAATCCGGAAAATCCAGCACGCGGAATGACAAATAGACGCCAAGCGCCATCACCGCATAAATCAACCCCGCTTCCACCGAACCAAACATCGCTGCCGACATGCCTACCCCCCCTGTTGGTGACAAATCCCTCCTTCAATGAAGGAGGGACGGCCGTTTATTCAATATACTCAGCGATCGAATCCCATTCCGGATTGAGCTCAATCCCCATTTCTTGCGCGGCTTTTTTGTTGATGACAAGCTTCAATTTTTGCGGATACTGAACCGGCAGATCGGCCGGCTTTTTGCCGTCCTGCAAAATTTGCGCCGCCATTTCCCCGGCTTCATAACCGATGTCATAATAGTCGAACCCATACGCCGCAAACCCGCCGCGCTTCACAGAATCAAGCTCGCCGACAAACAGCGGAATGTCATGCTCGTTCGCCACTTGAATGACCGATTCCAACGCGGACACCACCGTGTTGTCAGTGATGATATACAGGCAGTCCACTTTGCCGACAAGCGATTCCGTTGCCTGCTTCACTTCAGCCGAGGTCGATACCGACGCCGAAACGACTTGCAAATCGGTTCCTTGCATCGCCTTTTTCACCTGCTCGATTTGAGCGACGGAGTTTTGTTCACCGGCGTTGTAGACCATGCCGACACGATTGCCCTTGATATATTTGTCAATAAATTGTACCGTTTTCGGAATCGCCTCCGGGTGCGTATCGGTCGTGCCCGTCACATTGCCGCCCGGCTTTTCCATCGATTGGACGAGCTGTGCGCCGACCGGGTCGGTCACCGAAGTGAACACGATTGGAATGTCTTTTGTCGCATTGAGCGCCGCCTGCACGCTTGGCGTTGAGTTGGCGAAAATCAAGTCGACGCCGTCCGAAACAAAATTATTGGCGATCGTTTGGTTGTTGCTTTGGTCGCCTTGGGCGATTTGCACGTCATACTCAACGGACAGCCCTTTGTCTTTTAACGCCTGCTGGAATCCCTTGCGCGCCGCATCGAGCGATGGATGCTCGACAATTTGCGTCACGCCGATTTTGTACGTCTTTTCTTTCCCGCTCTTCCCGCCGCTTCCCTGGCTGCTTCCCGTCTCTTTCGCGCCGCCGCAGCCGCCAAGCAACAAAAAGCCGGCTGCACACACCGCGGCGAACCGCCGAATCGATTGGCCCATGATCCCATCCCCCTATGTAGAGAAGTTTAGTCCTTTTAAACTTTTATGTGTTAAATTATATAAATTTATCTACTTGTTTTCAATATACTATTCAAAAAAAAGAAAAGGTGCTGAAAATTCAGCACCATCAAGCATGGGAAGACGCGAGCCGCTCTTTTAACGCTCTTCGCAAAATTTTTCCTGTCGCATTTTTCGGCAGCTCGTCCAAAAAGTCAATCGCGCTCGGCACTTTATATTTTGCCAACCGCTCACGGCAGTAAGCAATGAGCTCTGCTTCCGTCAACTCCGGATTTTTCGCGACGACATACGCCAGCACCGCCTCGCCGTAATCCGGATCCGGCACACCGATCACAGCGGCTTCGACGACGCCCGGATGACTGTACAGCACTTCCTCGACCTCACGCGGATATACATTGTAGCCGCCGACGATGATCATCTCTTTTTTCCGGTCGACGATGTAGAAATAGCCCTCCTCATCCATACGCGCCAAATCGCCGGTGTGCAGCCAGCCATCGCGCAAGGCAGCCGCCGTTTCTTCCGGCATTTTGTAGTACCCTTTCATGACGTTCGGGCCGCGCACAACAAGTTCACCGACTTCGCCGACAGGCACTTCTTCACCGTATTCATTGACGACCTTGTTCTCAACATTTTTAATGCTTGTCCCGATCGAACCGGGCTTGCGCGGCCGATCGAGAGGATTAAAGCAAGTGACAGGAGACGCTTCCGAAAGCCCATATCCTTCTGAAATGATGACGTTGAACTTTTTCTCAAAATTTTCAAGCAAGGCGACCGGCATCGACGCTCCTCCCGAGATGCAGAGGCGAAGCGTCTGCAAATCAGCGACCGTTCCTCCTTCATATTGATAAAGGAAGTTGTACATCGTCGGCACGCCGGCAAAAATCGTCGCCTTTTCCTCTCGGGCCAGGGCAAACATGGCGGCCGGGCTGAATTTCGGCATAATGAGCACCGTTCCCCCGTTCATAAGCGGAGCATTGAGCGCCACGGTCAGACAAAAGACATGGAACATCGGCAGCGCGGCAATCACGCGGTCATGTTCATCGATTCCTAAATAGTCAGCCGTATCTTGGGCGTTGCTGTACAAGTTTTTATGCGTGAGCATCGCCCCTTTCGGCTTGCCGGTTGTTCCGGATGTATACAAAATGACGGCGACATCATCGTCATCAAGCTCCGGTCCTGCAAACGACGAATCGCCGGCAGCCAACACTTCTGCAAACGATTTCATTTCATCGGACAGCGAAATCCCTTTTTCCTTTCCTTGCGGCGTTTCACAAACGATGGCCTGCTTCAGCAAAGGCAGGCGCTGCTTCGCCCCGGCAAAGAGCGGAGCGAGCAAATCGAGCCCGATTACCGCTTTGACGTCGCCATTAAGCAAAATATACCCAATTTCTTCCGGCGTATAAATCGGATTGATCGGGATGACGGTCGCTCCGAGCCGCAGCGCCCCGTACAGGCCGATGACAAATTGCGGCGAATTGCCAAGCAATAAGGCGATGTGATCCCCCCGGCGAATGCCAAGCTGCGCCAATCCGTCGGCAAACCGCGACACCGCGGCGTCCAATTGTTGATACGTGCATCGTTCCCCCATAAACACGTACGCTTCTTTGTCCGGTAGTTGTTTGGCGATTTGCGCCAACCGCGTCGTTAAGTTCATCCAATCTCCCCCTTAAAAATGAATGAATGACCATTCATTTTTCAAGTAAAAAAATTCGAACTATAATTTATTATAAAAAAAAGAACGGCGAAGGACAAGCGAAAGCGCTTCCCTCGCCGTTTTTTTTTCGCTGCTTTTCGCTACTGCGCCCACACTAAGCCGGTGCGGGCGAGGCGAATAACGCCGCGGAACGTCCGCTCCGCTTCTTCAACGAGCTGTTCGTGCCTGCCAATGTGCGGCAAGTGCGTCAACCATAGTTCACCAACGCCCGCCCCCTCGGCGATGGCCGCCGCTTCCTCGCTCGTCATATGGCCGGCCGGCGCCGCGTTTTGTCCGGCGTAAAAATTGCACTCGCAAATGAGCAAGTCAGCTCCTTTTGCAAACGGTATAAATTCCGGCATGTAGCTCGAATCAGCCGTGTACACGACCGTGTTGCCGCCGGCAGTGATGCGCATCGCATAACACGGAACCGGATGGACTGTTTTCAAAAATGAAAGCGAAAACGGACCGACCGCAAGCACCTTGGCCGGGTCATAAGGAATCCCTTCCGTAATGCCGCTATGCGTCAGGCGGGCGAAGGCCGCCTCATCTTCTTGGTGGCCGTAAATCGGCAGCACCGGCAAATCCGCCCCTACATTTTTATGAATGAGGCGCGCATATTGGAGCGGGCCGATATCGGCGATATGATCATAGTGATAGTGGGAGACGACAACCGCATCCAAGTTTTCTACAGCCGTGTAGTTTTGCAGCTTGGCGAGCGCCCCGCTTCCGCAGTCGACAAGCATGCGAAACCCGTCATGCTCAAACAAATAAGCGGATGTCGCTTCATTGGCGGCGGGAAACCCTCCCCAATAGCCGATGACTGTCACTTTCATTTCCTTTCCTCTCCTTCCACCCATTTTGTCTTCATCATACACGACGGCTGCCTTTTTTTCATCTTTGTTGATTTTGTTTTAAAACACCTATTGACATTTTTATCTGTGTTATAATACAATAAAATCACCAAGACAACGGAGGGGATCACAATGTTGATGAAAGTGTTAGAATTTTTCAAAAACCTGCCACCGAAAAAGTGCTCGCAATGCGGCAAAACGATCGACGAGCAGCACGAGTGCTACGGCAACACATGCTCTGACTGCCTTGGCGCCGCTTACCGCCACTAGGTGAGCGGACGCTGCCCTTGCGTCACGATGCCGGCTGCCCCGCTGGCAATAGGCTGTTCCCCGATGCAGCCTGCCTTTTTTGCTTTAATGCCCCCGTGTGCGGGGCGTTTTTTTTACACAAAAAACATCCATGAGTAAGCTTTTACTCGCCACCCAAGCATGAAAATAACCGCTCATGGATTCATTATTTTCACGGAAAAAGAGAGGATCATCTACTGCGATAATCCTTGCAAAAAGTAAAGCGCAAACAGCTCAGCAATCTGTTCTTTTGTCAGCGGCTCATGATCTTTTTCCCAATCGACGATCAAGGCAATGTACACTTTCAACATTAAAAAGGCGGTAATTTCCGAATTGCACGGGCGAATTTCCCCTTTTTCCACCGCTGCATCAATTTTTTTCCGAATGAACTCCACCATGGCCCGGTCGAGCTTGGCCAGCACATCCTGCACCACTGCGGTGCCGATGCTGCGCACTTCCTGGAGCAGCTTCGCCGTCAGCTGATGGCGCTGGCGAAACTCTAAAATGCGGTATAAGGCGCGGTGGACGTTTTCGGAAAACGGCAGCGCCGGGTCCATAGCCCGCTCCGCTTCTGACTGGATTTCGACGATCAACGAAGAAACGATTTCACCAAGCAGCTCCTCTTTGCTTTTAAAAAACGTATAAATCGTTCCCTTGCCGACATTGGCGAGCTTGGCGATTTGTTCCATCGTCGTCGCTTTGTAGCCGAATGCCGCAAACGATTGGGTTGCCGCCTCGATAATTTGCCGTTTACGGTCGCTTGCCATTGGCCTCATCCTTTAATTTGACTAAATGAACGATTTGGTCAATTCGCATCCATTATACTATGCGGCCGTTTTCCCGTAAAGCCCTTAAAAACGCCGCCCAGCTTCTCGAAACGGCGGCACCCCTTGTTCTAGGGAACAGCGCGGCCGGACAACGGAATACACGGGCCGCCTAACGGTACAAGGCGGCCCGCTAATGGGCGCGGCTGTACATCTCGGCCGGCTGGTGTTGTTCCGTTTGGCGCAAGTAGTCAAGCACATCACCGACCGCCTTCTCTCCTTGGTCGATGCAATCCGGCAGCCCGAGCCCTTCATACGAGCTACCGGCCAAAAACACTCCCGGCAACTCAGCCGCCATCTGTTGCTTAATTTTCGCCAGCCGCTCGCGATGCCCGACTGTATATTGCGGCATCGCCCGCTTCCACCGGGAGATGACGGCAAACTCCGGCCGGCCGTCAATTTTCATCACTTTACTTAAATCATCCAACACAACGCGGACAATCTCGTCATCCGGTTGATCGACGATCTCCTCATCGCCCGGGCGTCCGACATAGCCGCGCAGCAGCGCTTTGCCGGGCGGAGCCGTGTGCGGCCATTTTTTGTGCGTCCACGTGCACGCCGTCAGCGTGTAATCACTGCGGCGCGAGACAACAAACCCAGTTCCGTCAATATCTTGACGGATCGCTTCCTCTGGAAAAGCAAGCGCGACCGTTGCCACCGACGTCAGCGGCACGGACCGAAACGGGGCGAAAAACGGATAATCAGCGAACATATCCGGCACGACATGGTGCGGCACCGCAACAATGACGCTGTCCGCCTCCCACGTTTCACCATTGCTGAGCCGCAGCTGATACGCTGAACCGACGCGGACGATCCGCTCGACGCGCGCCCCTTTGACGACGCTGCCTGGCTCAAGCCGCTTTTCCACCTCTTCGACGAGCGACTGCAAGCCGGTTTTTAACGTCTGAAATGCCCCTTTTCGCTCCTTCTGTTCCTTTGGCGTCGTCCGTTTCGCACCGCGAACGAGGCTGCCGTATTTTTGTTCCAGCTGAAAAAACTGCGGGAACGTTGCCATTAAGCTCATTTCGTCGATGTCGCCGGCGTAAATGCCAGACAGCAGCGGTTCGATCAAATTGTCCACCACTTCATCGCCTAAACGGCGGCGAAAAAAGCGGCCAAGCGGCATATCACCGGCTGTTTTCACCGGCGGCAGCACGAAGTCGAGCGCCGCCCGCAGCTTGCCGGCCGGCGAAAACAACCCGGTCGCCACAAACGGGGCGATGCGCGTCGGGATGCCCATCACCGCTCCGCCTGGAATCGGGTGCAGCTTGCCATTGACCAAAATGTACGACTTTCCGGTCGCATTATGAACGATTTCCCGTTCGAGCCCGACTTCTTTCACAAGGCGGAATGCGCTCGTTTTCCGCGCCAAAAACGAGTCCGGCCCCCGTTCAATGACAAAACCGTCACGAACGACCGTCTGCACTTTTCCGCCGAGCCGGTGCGTCGCCTCGACAAGTTTACACGTCACTGGCAGATGCTGTTCTTTAGCCGCTTTTTGCAAGTAGTAGGCGGCCGCGAGACCCGTAATGCCGCCGCCGATAATCACAACCGTCCGTTTTCCTTCACTCATGCTTACCGCCTTCTTTTGCGAGCCGCTTTAACACGACCGTCGCCAATGCATCAATAAACAGCGGATCGGTATTCGGCATCTCCGGCCGGTAATAGCGGGCGCCAATTTCTTCGGTTACTTGCTTGCATTCAATATCGTTGTCATACAACACTTCCAAATGGTCGGCAACAAAACCGACCGGCGCATAAACGAACGACGTATAGCCGTGCTCTTCATGGAGCTGGCGCGTCAAATCTTGCACATCCGGGCCGAGCCATGGCTCCGGCGTGCTGCCGGCGCTTTGCCAGCCGACGGCGTAATGCGAGACGCCGGCTTGTTTGGCAATACGTTCGGCTGTGTCTTGGAGCTGTTCTGGATACGGGTCGCCCGCTTGAATGATTTTTTCCGGCAAACTATGGGCCGAGACGATCAACACCGCCCGTTCCCGCTCTTGTTCCGGCATGGCATCAAAAATGGCTCTCACTCGTTCGGACCAATATTGCAAAAACTTCGGCTCGTCATACCACTGGTCAATCGTATAAATAACCGGGCCGCCAAGCTTTTCCGCCGCCGCTTTGGCCCGCTCGTTGTACGAGCGGATGCTGAATGTGGAATAATGCGGCGCCAGCACAATGCCAACCGCCTCTTTTATGCCGTCGGCGTGCATGCGTTCAACCGCGTCCTCAATGAACGGCTCGATATGTTTCAATCCCAAATACGCGCGAAACTCCACGTCCTCTTGCACAGCATTCAGCCGTTTTTCAAGCTGCTTTGCCTGCGCTTTTGTAATGTTCGCCAGCGGCGACAGGCCGCCGATGGCTTGATAGCGCGCTTTTAAATCCTCGATTTGTTCCTGCGGCGGCTTCCTCCCGTGGCGGATATGCGTATAATACCGTTCAATATCGTCTTCCTTGTACGGCGTGCCGTACGCCATCACAAGCAGTCCGACAATGTTCTTCATTGTGTTGCACCTCGTTTACTTTGCTGAAGTATACTCATGGATAAAAGCCGTCAGCCGCTTCAAAGTCGCCGGCTGCACATCAGGGAAAATGCCATGTCCCAGGTTAAAAATATAGCCCGGCTGCTCCATCCCCTCGTCCAAAATGCGTTTCACCCGCTCTTCGATCACATTCCATGGAGCGAGCAACACCGCCGGATCCAAGTTGCCTTGGATGGCTTTCACAATGCCTTGGCGGCGCGCCTCCCGAATTGACAGCCGCCAATCAAGGCCGATGACGTCAAGCGGCAAATCGTTCCACTCGCGCGCCAAATGGCCCGCCCCGACGCCAAACATAATGAGCGGCACGCCTTCCTCGCGCAAAGCGGCAAAAATGCGCGCCATCGCCGGCTTAATAAACGCCCGGTAATCGTCCGCATTCACCGCCCCGACCCAAGAGTCAAAAATCTGCACCGCGCTCGCCCCGGCCTGAATTTGCGACCGCACGTAGCGGATCGTCATCTCGGCGAGCTTGTCCATTAAGGCAAACCATGCCTTCGGTTCCGCATACATAAACGCTTTTGTTTTATGGTAATTTTTTGATGGTCCGCCTTCAATCATGTAGCTCGCCAACGTAAACGGCGCACCAGCAAACCCGATGAGCGGCACGTCAAGCTGCTCGTTGACAAGCAACCGGATCGTCTCCAGCACGTATGGCACATCATGTTCCGGATCGATCTCCCCGAGCCGTTCGACGTCTTGAAGCGAGCGAATCGGATTGGCGATCACCGGCCCGATGCCGCCCTGAATCTCAACATCAACGCCAATCGCCGGCAGCGGCGTCATAATGTCTTTATATAAAATCGCAGCATCAACGCCGTATTGTTCGACCGGAAGCCTCGTGACATAGGCGCACAGCTCCGGTTCATGCGTAATCTCAAACAGCGAGTATTTTTCTTTCAGCGCCCGGTACTCCGGCTGCGACCGGCCGGCTTGCCGCATGTACCAGACCGGCACATAATCCGTTTTCTCGCCGCGGCAGGCGCGCAAAAATGTATCGTTGATCCGTCTTGTCATCTCCATCCGCCTTTCTTTTCCCCAATCGAGCTGTCCGTTTCCGATTTTTTGCTTATCTATTTTTCACTATACAGGTTTCCCCGCTCTATGTATAGAGAAGGAAACAAACTGTCAAAAAATCGACCGATTTTCAGCCTATGACCATTATACCAAAAAAGCTGCCCTGGCCGCACAGGACAGCTTTTTTCGTCAGATCAGAAACATGGCGACAACGGTTGTGACCGCCAGACCGACCGCTACCGGAATCAAGTTGCGCCGCGCCAACTCAAACGGATCGACGCCGCAAATGGCCGCGGCCGGGATGAGCGCCCACGGAACAAGCGTGCCGCCGCCGACCCAAATGGCAGCGATCTGGCCGAGCGCCGTTAACGTGGCCGCCCCGCCGCCAATGGCGACCGCAAACAAATGGGCGACCGAACCAGCGAGCGAGATGCCGGAAAACCCGGAGCCGTCAAGACCGGTAATCGCCCCGACAATCGTGAGCGTCACTGCCCCGATTTCGTTGTTCAGCGGCACTGCATGAGCCAAGGCGACCCCTAAATCGTTGACAATGCCCTGTGACGCCTGCGGCAAGTAGTCGCCGATAATTTTTACAAATCCGGCATCGCCAAGATAGAAAAAGGCGGCAATCGGAATGACAGGACCGAACACTTTAAATCCGAACTGAAATCCTTCAATAAAGTAATTGGTCACTTCAGCAAAGCTCTCTTGCCGGTGGGCTAAAACGGAAATGAGGATCAAAATAAAAATCGCGGTTCCGCCGACTAAGGCTGTCGCCTCGCCGCCTTGCAAGCGCAAATAAAACATCGCGATGACGTCAAGGGCAAACAACACCGGAATCAACAGCGCCAGCCATTTTTTCGCCGTCTCGGCGAGCAGTCCTTCCGTTTTTTCGAGCGCCGAATCCGTGGCAGCAGCGATTTCTGCATCGCCGACCGCCAAACGTCCTTGCTCCATGTCGCGGCGCAGCAAATAAAACGCGGTGACGGTCGTGACCGCCCCCATGACAAACACGAGCGGCACACTAGCGGCGATGACGTCGCCAACCGGCAGGCCGGCTGCATCGGCGGTCAGTTTCGGCGCCCCTTGAATGATGAAATCGCCGGAAAGCGCGATGCCATGCCCAAACAAGTTCATCGCCATCGCCGCTCCTAACGCCGGCAAGCCCACCCGGACCGCTGCCGGCAACAGCACCGCCCCCATTAAGGCAACGGCTGGAGACGGCCAGAAAAACCAGGAGATGACCATCATCAAAATCCCGATCGTCCAATACGCCCAAGCCGGCGTGCGGATCAAGCGGACAAACGGCGATACCATGACATCATTGATGCCGGTCGCCGACAACACTTTGCTCATCGACACAATGATTGAGATGATCAAAATCGGCGGCAGCAATTCGGTAATGGCGTAAATAAAACTGTTAAACACCCCGCTGACTGCCGCGCTCAGTGAATGGGTAGCGACCGCCGCCAACAAAAAGATCCCAGCAATGCAAACGAGCGATGTATCTTTGCGGGCAATCATAAACCCAATAATGAGCATGATAAACAGCAAGTAAATCCAGTGCAGCGCCACAAGCTCTACACCCATACACAATCCCCTTTCCCCCAACTTCCAGCCCAGCCCGCCGGACATGCGCCTGGGCTGGTGTACTACAGCATATGAAGCGGGAAAGAAGGTGTGAAACAAAAAAGAAGCGCTGCGCTGGGAGAGCATCAAGCAGAAACAGCACGTTAAGGGCTTTCCGTCGCCCCTTTCAAAAAAGAAAGACGCCGGCCTTGGCTCGAAAAGCGCTAATAGCCGGCGTTGGCCCTCCGGCGCGGGCGTCCATAGCGCCCGGCCGCCCAGATCCCCCACGCGTTTCCGCCCACCCAAGTGGCAAGCCAAAGAAAACGGGGGGAGACAGCAGCCAATACAAGGTGAAACAACGTATTTTGCGCGATGAGCAAGATGGCGAACAGCCGCATGGCAGCGGCGGGCGATTCCGTCCGCGGCAGCGGGTACAGCCGCGTCCATAGCGAATAACGGTGGCGATGAGGAAGCGCCGCCAATTGAACAGCGGTCGCATACAACACCAAAAGCACCGTGGCCGCCCGCATATATTCATGGTCGGCCGCCGCGAGCACGACGCATCCGATGGCGGTTAGCCGCACATACAGCCCTGCGTACCCGCCGGCGCGCAAAAACGTGCGTGCATACAAATGGAAAAAGACGTGCCGCGGCCCGTACGGAATAAAGGCCAGCAACGGGTCGAGCCAACGCCGCCGCTTCGCCGTCTCCCGCCATTCCGGAACGTCCGTGAACAAGTTGGCCACCCGGTAAAACAATCGGGCTGCGCGCTGCTCTTCGGCGATGAGCCGCTCCCACTTCCATGTTTTCCCTTCTGTCCACCGCCATAAGCAGACGGAAAGAGCGGCCATCAACGCGGCGACCGTTCCGAAAAACGGCCACGGCGCCGCCGCCAGCCAAAAGTACACGACAAGCGCCGATGCGCCCAAGCGGACAAGCGCGCTCCAACGATGAAACGACGGTTCAGCGATGTAATTCCCCTTCCAACTCGCCCATAAATTCCATAGTTTTAAACAGACGATGCCGAGCAAAAAGAGCGGCCACGGCACCGGCGAAAACCGGACATGGAGCGGTCCGGCCGCCAAAAGAAGCAAACATAGGCCGTAGGAGTGCCACACTGCAGAGAAAACAAACGCCCGGCGAATATATGGACGCAGCCGGCGCTCGGCCGGCAGCAAAAACACCATATCCGCTTCACGAAACAAGGTGCGCACCGAGCCTGACGCCGCCGCCCAACCAAACACCGCCGCAGCGATGGCTGGGTACGGAAATGAGGGGGGAGCTGTTCGATCGAGCGTTTATACACGACCGCCGCCCAACCCAACACGATGAACAGGCCGACAAGCAAATGGTCATTGAACATGTAACGCAAGTACCGGAGCCTTCGCCTCCCCTCCGCTCGAAAGCGCTCCTGCCAAAGCTTGCCGGCGTCCATCATGGCGCATCATCCTTTGTTAATTCAATGTACACCTCATCAAGCGTCGCATGTTTCAACCCGGACTGGCGGCGGATGTCATCAAGCGTTCCTTTCGCTTTCACGCGCCCTTGGTGCAAAATGACAAACGAGTCGCAATACCGCTCGGCCGTTGCTAAAATATGGGTTGATAACAAAATGCCGGCTCCCTTCGCCTTTTGTTCATTCATCCGCTCGAGCAGCGCATGAATCGCAAGCGGATCAAGGCCAAGAAACGGCTCGTCGATCATATAAAGAGGCGGTTCAAGCAAAAAGGCGCAAACGATCATCACTTTTTGTTTCATCCCTTTGGAAAAATGGGCCGGAAACGAAGAAAGACGCCGCTCGAGGCGGAACTCGCGAAGCAAGGGAGGAAGGCGGCGTTCGTATTCCGCCTCGCTCAACCCGTACGCCATCGCCGCTAGACGCAAGTGTTCTTCCAATGTCAGTTCTTCATACAACACCGGCGTTTCCGGAATAAAGGCAAACTGCTTCCGGTACGCCTCCGGCTCGGCCGCGAGCGTATAGCCGTTGATCGAAACCGTCCCGCGGCGCGGCTCCATCAAACCGATAATATGTTTGATTGTCGTGCTTTTCCCGGCCCCGTTCAAGCCAATCAAGGCCACTATTTCGCCGCGCTCAACCGAAAATGTCACATCCTCAAGCACGTTTTGCGCTGTATACCCTCCGGATATATGATCCACTTGCAAAAGCGCCATCGTCCGCTAACCCCTTCCACCGCGAAATGGCTTTTGCCCCCATTGTACCAAAGAGAAGCGGTTTTTACCAAAAAAGTTTGTTGCCCCTCCCTGCATAAACACTGCCTCTGCGGGCATGATAAATAGCGAAGAGGGGATGGGGATTCACCAAGCAAAGGCTGATGAACGATCCATCTGAAATGGGGTGTTCGTCAAAGACACCGTTGTGAGCCGCAAGACGTTGTAAACCGTTCATGAACAAGGGCCATCTGTCTGTTGCTGAGAAGCAACGAACCTGTCCAAAGGGGATGGTCGCGTTGAACAAAGGAAGCGCTCACGCCTAAACGACTTTGTCGCAAATGGGGTGTTCATCAAACGCACATTTGATTGAATCATCCTCTCCCCTTTTCACCAGCCGGGATGTAACCGCATGCGGGATTACATCCCGGTTTTTTTATGGTAAAATGAAGAAAACGAAAGGAAAGGGTGACCGTTCCTATGAGTGATTGCATTTTTTGCAAAATCGTCAACGGTGAGTTGCCGGCGGCGAAAGTGTACGAAGACGAGCATGTGCTTGCCTTTTTGGACATCAGCCAAGTAACGAAAGGGCATACGCTTGTCATCCCAAAAGTACATACAGAAAACGTTTTTACGCTTACGCCGGAGGCAGCCGGCCGTCTGTTTCGCGCCGTGCCGGTAATCGCCAACGCGCTGAATAAAGCGTTTTCCCCCGTCGGGCTCAACTTATTGAACAACAATGGCGAGCAAGCGGGGCAGACGGTGTTCCATTACCATCTTCACCTCATTCCACGCTACGGCAAAGGGGATGGGTTTGGCGCGGTCTGGAAGTCGCATGCAAGCGACTATACGCCCGCTGACCTGCAGGCGATCGCGGCCGCCATTCGCGAGCAGCTCGGCTGATCTCCCGTTGTTGAACAGCAGAAAGGTCAAGCCCACAAATAAAAAAACGGAAGCAGGGATGTTCTGCTTCCGTTTTTTTACTGTTTTCCTTGCTGCTCGATCACATCTTGCAAATCTTTGTCTTTGATCTCAACACCGGCATCTTTCACCAATTTGTCCACTTTTGACTGCATCGTCGCAGGATCAAGCTTGTTCCGTTTGACTTCAAACGCAATTTCGTCTTTCATTTCGTTGAACGACTTTTTCTTTTCTTTGTCCGTCACTTTAATGATATGGTAGCCGTAATCCGTTTTCACCGGATCGCTCACTTCGCCGACTTTCAGCTTATAGGCGGCTTCTTCAAACTCCTTGACCATTTTCCCTGGGCCAAACCAGCCTAAATCGCCGCCGTTGGACGCCGAGCCTGGATCTTGGGAGTATTCTTTGGCCAACTTGGCGAAATCCTCGCCTTTATCAAGCTTCGCCTTTACTTCTTTTGCTGTTTTTTCATCTTTGACCAAAATATGGCTGGCACGAATTTTCGGCTTGTAGTTGTCATAATACTCCTTCAGCTCTTTCTCCGTCACTTTTATGTCTTCAACGGCCGCTTTCGTCCGCAGCAAATCAAGCTTGACCATGTCACGGATCACTTTTTCTCCGTTCTGCTGCACGGCCAAATCATATTGCGTTCCATACGCTTCCTTGATTCGTTCGATTTCGCGGTCGATCTCTTCATCGGTTACCTTGTATTTTTTGCTCAACACTTTTTCGTCAATCAAATCACGAAGGACGGATTTGCCGACGCGCTCTTTCATCTCATTATAAAATTCATCTTTCGTAATATTGCCGTTTTTCGTTTCCACAATCGCTTCCGAACCGTCGTTGCTGCAGGCCGACAAAGCCATGAGCGAAACGACGGCAGCGGCCATCATCCATTTTTTCATTCGCTTCACAACTCCTACATCTTTTTTCGATTGAATGTTCCCACGCTTTCAAGCGGCGCAGATCGAATGGCGCCCAAGCTCGCCCAAGAAACAACATGCTCGCCTCTTCAGCCACGACAATAACTATACCATATTTTCAATGAAAAAAAAACCTCTTTCCGCTTTAGTCATCCGCCCATAACATGTACGCTTGCCATACATATGATGGAGATGAAGCGCCGCGGCAGGCTTCTTCTCGCCGAAAGGGGGTGTTACGATGAGCGCACCTTATGCCGGAGGCTTTGCGTTAATCGTTGTGCTGTTTATTTTGCTGATCATCGTCGGCTGCGCCTGTGTCATCTACTAAACAAAAGAGGGTGTCCCCCGAAACCGGGAGCACCCTCTTTCTTCCTCTTTCCCGATCGGCCGCACCGGCTCCTCGTTATGTAAACAACACTTCAAAATAAGAAGAAATCAATAAAATCGTAATCAGTACGTTGATCGTCCGGAAAACCGCCGGCTGCTGCTCCTCCGGGATGTCTCGCTGCGCACAAAGCGAGTGGGTGAGCTGATTCACAAAAAATAAAACCGCCACTGCCAGAGGGATAAAGTAAAGCGCCAAAACTCTTCCCCTCCTTCTCATCTTCACCAAACACCGTCCATGGCTTTAACTTTACCTCGTCCGCCGCCGGAAATCAATCTTTTTTCTCTCGAAAAATACGGTGAAGCGATTTTCCCTATTGGTGAATGCGCACAAATCCGGTAAAATATACGTAAACACGGTTGCACTTTATGCCAGCCAAAGGAGCACGGTGTATGGAGTCGTTGGAAAAGCGAGTGGCCAAGCTCGAATTTCACCAGTCATTGTTGCTGGAAATGGTCGATGAAACGAAAAAACCGTTTTACTCCCTTGTGATCCGCGCTGATTTGACCAAAGAAGAAGTCGACGCATTCCTATCGTTTTGCCAAGAGCTCGCCGAGCAATATGAGCGGCAAAAAGCGGAAGGGTTGACGATTTTCACCCCTCTGCTCGTGCAGTTTGCCGGGATGCTCCATCCGAACCTTCCGCTCGAACAAACGGTTGACGCCATGTTGGCCCAACAACTGTTTGTGCCGCTGATGACCGAGCTGAAAATGCTCATTCAAACCGTCAATTAGCCTGGCTGGCCAGCTCTTTCTCCTGCTCTGTCGCTTTCGCCGTCCGCCTGACGAGCTTGCCGTCTTGCTCGACAAAGTCTTCCTTAATGTTCTCAAACGCCCGCTCAAAAATCTCCATAAAATCGTCTCCATAAATGTTGCGGACGATGCACATCATTTCTAAAATTTCAGGAAACTTCCCGTACAGCTCGCGCAGCGGCAACGCCCCATTAAAGACCGCATTTTTCGTCGGGTCGTACGTTTCCATCAGCTTCATCAGCACTTCTTCGCCTTTTTCGGTCAACTCAATGTACGTATTGCGCTTGTCGTCTTGCCTTTTGGAAAATGAAAGCAACCCTTTTTCTTCCAGCTTTTTCGAAAAGTTAAAAGCTGTCGAAACGTGCATCACACCAAATTTGGCAATTTCTGAGATCGATGCTCCTTTAAAATGGTAAGCAATCCATAAAATATGATGCTCATTAATGTTCAAATCGAATGGCTTGATCCATTGCTGCCAGTCTTTTTCAATCGATTTCCATAGCGCCTTGCTCAGCTGGGCGATCCGTTGGCTAAATAGCATTGCCTCTTTAACGGAATAATGCTGTTCTGTCCCCTTCATCGTTCCACCCACTCTTTCCCTCACTGTATTTTTTATTTCCTATTATATCAATAAAACAAAAAAGAATAAAGACAAAAATATTTATTTTTATGATTTTTTTTGCATATTCATAGTAATAAGCCTAAGGAGACTGCCGCATACAGGAGGAAAACGCAATGATGTATATACAATGGATGCTTGCCGCAATCGGATTCGTATTTTTCTGTCTTTTTATAAACACTTTCTTTTCTTTATGGAAAGCGCGGGCGTACCCGTCAAAGGCGCTGCTCAAAGAGCAAGCTTTGCGCTATATTGGAATAGCATCGCTTTGTCTGTTTGCCGCCTGGCTTCTCAGCTACGCTTAGCGTTTGTTTGAATTTTCAAATAAATAAAGGCAGGGAAGGAGCTGCAAACCAGCATCGTTCCGCCTGTTTGATAGCAAAAAACCCGACCAGCCATGATCGGGTTTTTTGCCGTTTACACGTGTGCTGTGACGTTCATCCGCCGGAAAATGGACGCCGCAATCGGATAGATAATGGCCATGGCCACCGCATTTAACGCCGCGGTTGGCAGCACAATCGTGACAAACAGCGCAGAAAAGGTCGTTCCACCCGGCAACCCAACAATAAGGAGCGCCGCGGTTAAAAACACCGCCCCGGAAATGACGGTGCCGACAGCCGCCAGCACCGCCGCCCCGGCCACGGTCTGGCTGTACTTTTTCACCGCAAAGATCAGGGCAAAGACGACGAAGGCCGTGATGATTTTGTCGATCATATTCGGCAGCTGCCCGCCCGGAAATGTCGTCGTCATGGCGGAAATCAACCCGGTGGCGACGCCGACAAGACCGGCTGCCTTGACGTTTGGAAACAGCAAAATCGCCAACACCATCATCGCCAGCATCATATCCGGCTTCATTCCGAAAAACAACCCCGGAATGGCGGCGTGCAACACGGCTCCGATTCCGACTAACAGCGCCATCGATACTAATGTTCTGGCATTCATGCTCATCTCTCCTCATCTCTCCTCATCTATTCTCATGCTCGAGAATTTTCTATTATTATATCACTTTGCAGTACAAAAGTGAAGAAGAAAGTTTCAGGCAAAGCGGCGGCGAAAATCGTTCATAAACGATGCGAGCGCTTCGCACGCCTCAAGCGGCACCGCATTGTAAATCGACGCCCGGCAGCCGCCGACCGATCGGTGCCCGCCGAGCCCGACAAACCCGCGTTCTTTCGCCTCGGCGAGGAACGTTTTCGTCAGCTCCTCATTTGGAAGCGTAAAGGTGACGTTCATGAGCGAACGGCTCCCCTTTTCGGCGTGCGGTTTGTAAAAGCCGCCGCTTTCATCAATCGCCTCATACAGCACTGCCGCCTTTTGCCGGTTGCGCTCTTCCATCGCCGCCACACCGCCTTGCTCTTCGACCCATTCGAGCACGAGCGACAACATGTAAATCGCAAACGTCGGCGGCGTGTTGTACAGCGAATTGCTCTTCTGATGCGTCCGGTAATCCAGCATCGTCGGCAGCCCGTCCGGAATGCGCTCCAGCAAATCGTTGCGGAGAATGACAACCGTGACTCCTGACGGGCCGAGATTTTTCTGCGCCCCGGCGTAAATGAGGGCAAATTGACTGACATCGAACGGACGGCTTAAAATATCGCTCGACATATCCGCGACCAGGTCAACCGGCGTGTCCGGAAATTCCTTCCATTGAGTGCCGAAGATCGTGTTGTTGGACGTAATATGGACATAGGCGGCGTTTTTCGGCCATTTCACATCATCGAGCGGCGGAATATACGTGTAGTTCGCTTCTTTGCTCGACGCGACAACCGTTGTCAAACCGATTTTTTGCGCTTCTTTCAGCGCTTTCTCCGACCACGCCCCGGTCAGCACATAACAGCCGATTTTCCCTTCCGTGAGGAGGTTCATCGGTACCATCGAAAACTGCAAGCTCGCCCCGCCTTGCAAAAATAAAACGTCATACCCGTCCGGCACATTTAGAAGTCGCTTGAGCCGCTCTTTCGCCGCATTGTGCACCGCCTCGTATTCCTTGCTTCGATGGCTTAATTCCATCACCGACATGCCAGTGTTTTGAAAATTAAGCAGCTCTTTTTGCGCCCGCTCAAGCACCGGAAGCGGAAGCGCGGACGGGCCGGCGTTGAAGTTGTATGCTCGTTTCATCGTCATCCCTCACTTTGCCTCCTGGTAGTCCGTTGATATTACTATCCTAACACGATTCAAAAAAAAAGAAAGAGAATTTTTTGAAAAAAGCGTTTTCAAAAATCAAAAAAAGAAAGCCCTTGGCTATTGCAAGGACTTCGCTTGCTTCCGCCGCTCCCGTTCTTGACGGATGCGCTCCATATAAATTTCGCCTTCTTTTTCTATAAACGCCTCGTCGATTTCCCGCTCGCGCGCCGCTGTTTTTACAGTCATGTAGCCGCTGAAAATAATGCCGGCCACGACCAAATAAATCCACCATGGCAAACTGAACATCGCCATCCCCTCCTTGTACGCTTGTCTTACTACACTATACGCGTGAACGGCCAGCTGTATGCATGAAGAAAGAGGCGGGGACACCGCCTCTTTCCTCGGGACAACGCTTATGCTTCGTTTCGCTTCTTCTTTGTTTTCTTCTTCGCTTTCTTCCACTGTCGGCGCAGTTCGCTCAACGTTTCTTTCGCCTGTTCGTGCTGGGATGTCGGGACGATTTCAATGATCGGTTCGATCATGATCCATCCCTCCCTTGATCCGCCCCCTACTCTTTACTACCCGCGTTTTTTGGCTTTGAAACAGATAAAAACACCGGCTTGTAAAACGAGCGATTGTCAAGGGCAAAGACGCGTTCGGTGAATTCACCTGGTTTTACTTTCTCAAGCGCACGGTCGATCATCGTAATTTTCGCATCCAAATTGTCAATGTAATGAAGCACCTCGGCTTCTTTGACAAGCGGCGGCTTCGGGCTGCCCCATTCCGCCTTGCCATGATGCGCGAGCACAAGATGCTGCAAAATGACGACTTCCTCACCTTGAATGCCGAGCTGTTCCGCCGCCTTGCTGATCTCGCTCACCATGATCGAAATGTGTCCGAGCAAATTTCCTTCCAGCGTATACACCGTCGATACCGGACCAGATAATTCCATCACTTTGCCAAGGTCATGCAAAATGACGCCGGCATAAAGCAAGTCTTTATTGAGCGACGGATAGAGATGGACGAGCGCCTTGGCGAGTTCAAGCATCGACACGACATGATACGCCAGTCCGGAGATGAATTCATGATGGTTTTTCGTCGCCGCTGGGTACTCAAAAAACGCCTTTTCGTATTTTTTCAACAAATAGCGGGTAATGCGCTGGATGTTTGGATTTTCCATCGCAAATATGTATTCCATCACTTTCGCCTTCATTTCCTCGCGCCCGAGCGGAGCCGTCTCCAAAAAGTCATCGATGCGCACCGCATCGCCCGGATGAGCAGGACGGATCGAACGGATGCGCAACTGCAATTTGCCACGGTAGTTATGGATGTCTCCCGCCACTTTGACGATGCACTCCGGCACATACCGCTCTTCATCATCTGGCGAGACATCCCACAGTTTCGCTTCAATGTCGCCGCTTTTATCTTGCAAAATCAACGTTAAGAACGGCTTGCCATTGCTGGCGATGCCTTTCGTTGCGGATTTGATGAGCAAAAAGAGATCAACTTGTTCCCCAACCTCATAATGGATGATGCCTTTCGCCACTTCGTTCTCCTCCGTTTCTCTGTACGTATTTTCTAGTATATCATAACGGGCAAAGGGCAAAAAGAAAGCCTTGCCGAAACGGCAAGGAAACATTGGCCCAAACGGCCCGTCCACTGTTTATTTTTTTGTTAGCTGAATGGCCCGTTTTATCTTAATTAGGCGAGAAGACTCCCACTTCAACGAAGCGAAGCGGAGTAAGTGGGAGATGAATCGCCTTAACTATATTTTGCTGAAAATAGGATAGATTCAGTAAAATATGGTATAATATAGTTAGATGGGAGGTGAAAAAATGTATTTTTGTATCAAACAACAGCTAAATGGTTTGACCAAAGAAGAATACTTGACTCTTCGAGAACTGTGCCATATTGCCAAGAACATGTACAACGTCGGATTGTACAATGTCAGACAATACTATTTTGAACACAAGGAATTTCTTAATTATGAGAAAAATTATCATCTTGCAAAAACTAACGAAAACTATAAGCTGTTAAACAGCAACATGGCACAGCAAATTTTAAAAAAGGTCAATGAAGCCTTTAAATCTTTCTTTGGTTTGATCAGTCTTGCCAAACAAGGAAAATATGACTACAAGGCTATCAGTATTCCAAAATATCTTAAAAAAGATGGCTTTCATTCACTGATCATTGGCCAGATTCGTATAGACGGCAACAAATTCACGATACCGTATTCTCGCCTATTTAAAAAGACTCACAAGCCTATCACGATAACGATTCCGCCTGTGTTACTGGACAAAAAGATTAAGCAGATTGAAATCATTCCTAAGCATCATGCCAGGTTCTTTGAGATTCAGTACAAATATGAAATGCCTGAAGATCAAAGAGAATTAAACGACCAAAAAGCACTGGCAATTGATTTAGGATTAAACAATCTTGCCACTTGTGTCACATCAGACGGCAGATCATTTATCATTGATGGGCGGAGATTAAAAAGTATAAATCAATGGTTTAACAAAGAAAATGCCAGACTTCAAAGCATAAAAGATAAGCAAAAAATCAAAGGCACCACTCGTAAACAGGCTTTGCTTGCTATGAATCGCAATAATAAAGTGAATGATTATATCAACAAGACTTGCCGTTACATCATTAACTACTGTATTGAAAATCAAATTGGCAAACTTGTCATTGGCTATGCGGAAACATGGCAACGCAATATGAATCTAGGAAAAAAGACAAATCAAAACTTTGTCAATATTCCTCTCGGTAACATAAAAGAAAAACTAGAATATCTTTGTGAATTTTACGGCATTGAATTCTTGAAACAGGAAGAATCATATACGTCTCAAGCCAGCTTTTTTGACGGCGATGAGATTCCTGAATATAATGCCGACAATCCAAAAGAATATAAGTTCAGCGGCAAACGTATTAAGCGCGGCTTGTATCGAACAAAGTCTGGCAAACTAATTAATGCTGATGTCAATGGCGCATTAAACATCTTAAAGAAAAGTAAAGCTGTAGACCTGAGTGTCTTATGCTCTAGCGGCGAAGTGGACACGCCTCAAAGAATAAGGATTGCTTGAAGCAGTCAAACTTCTTTGGAAGCCCCCACTTCAAATTTTCGCTAGAAAATTAAGTGGGGGTAGTTCACATCCTTGAAAATGTTCATTCGTCCATACATCAGCACGCCGCCTCGGTACACTTTGGCGCCAAAATAAATGAGCAAGGCAATCGTCGCCGCCAAAAGCGCAAGGCAAAGCGCCACTTCCCATCCCGGCACGGAAACGAGGCCGATGCGCAAAAACATGAGCATCGGCGCGAAAAAGGGGACGAACGAAGCGCCGGTCACGAACGCCGACTCTGGGGCATTCAAGCCAAACATGGCGATCATAAAGGCAGCGACAACCAGCATCATGACCGGCATAATCGCCGGCTGTACATCCTCAACCCGGCTGACGAGCGAACCGAGCACGGCAAACAGCACCGCGTACAAGAGGTAACCGAGCAAGAAAAAAACGAGTGCATACACAAAGATCGAGGCCGGCAGGTGATCCAATCCGAGGAAACGCCACACTTCCTGCCCGCTCGTTTTTAACGCGGCGAACGCGACGGCGAAAAACACGAAAAATTGCGTCAAGCTGACAAGCGCAACGCCGATGATTTTGCCAAACAGCTGTTGGACTGGCGGGACGCTTGACACTAAAATTTCCATCACGCGCGACGATTTTTCCGTCGCCACCTCCGTCGCGATCATGCCGCCATACATCAAAACGAACATATACATCGCGAACAGAAGGACATAAACAAGAGCGCGCGCTTGGTTCAACTCCTCTTCCGTCTTCGCGTTTTTTTCCAATGCCACCTTTTGGAACGGAACCGGTTTGGAAAGCTCCGCCATTTGTTCATCCGTCAGCCCGAGTTTAGCGGCTGAAAGTGCTGTTTTCAGCTGGCTTAGCGCTCGTTCCAACTCCTCAGGCGTCTGATTGTCCACAATCGTATTGGCATAATACACCGCTGCCGGCAATCCTTTCGCATCCATCGACAAGACGAGCAATCCGTCCCATTTGCCTTCTTTGACCGCTTCTTTCGCTTCGTTTTCCATATCCGTAATTTTCGTCAACGCGATTTGATTATGGTTTGCCTGCTTCGCAAGCGGACCGTACAAAGATCCCGTGCGGTCAATGACCGCGACATGAGGCTTTTCATCACCGGTGAAAAACTCAATGATCGGCTGAATGTTGGCCACCCCGATGATCAACAGGCAAGTGATGGCAGTGGTCACCAAAAATGCTTTCGCCTTCAGCTTCGTCTGATACGTATGTACCGCCACAAGGAAAAACTTATTCATACGCCGCACCTACTTTTTCAATAAAGATATCATTCAGAGACGGTTCCTCCAAGGCAAACAGACGAACCGCGAATTTTCCTGCTATATGACCGAGTATCGCTTGCGCCGTCTCCTCATTGGCGATTTGCAGCCGCACCCCTTCCGCCGTCCGCTTCCACTGCAAAACACCAGGAAACCGCGCCAATTGTTCAAACGGTCCGTCTCCTTGAATGATAAGAATTTGCTTGCCAAACGAACGTTTCAGTTCACGCAGCGCTCCCGCCACCACCGCGCGGCCGCGGCGCAAAATGCAGACATGTTCGCACAGCTCTTCCACATGTTCCATCCGATGACTCGAGAAGACAATGGTCGTGCCGTTCCGTTTTAAATCAAGCACCGCTTCTTTCAACAGTTCCACGTTCACCGGATCAAGGCCACTGAATGGCTCATCCAAGATTAATAGCTTCGGTCGATGAAGCACAGCAGCGATAAACTGGATTTTTTGCTGGTTGCCTTTCGACAGCTCCTCCACCCGCTTGTTGGCGTAATCGCGGATATGGAAGCGCTCGAGCCAGCGGTCAATTTCCGGAAGAAGATCCGTCTTTTTCATTCCGCGCAACCGCCCTAAATACAGAAGCTGCTCTTGCACGTTCAGCTTCGGGTACAACCCGCGCTCTTCCGGCAAATAGCCGATCAGATGGCTTTTCGAGTCATCAATCGGTTCGCCTTGCCAACGGATCACCCCTTCCGTCGGGAGCAGAAGGCCTAAAATCATGCGAAAGGTCGTCGTTTTTCCCGCTCCGTTCGCCCCAAGCAATCCGAACATCTCCCCTTCTGGAACCGTCAACGTCAAATGGTCGACGGCCGTCGCCTGACCAAACCGTTTCGTCACCTCAATGATCTCTAAACTCATCCACATTCCCCCAACGTAAAACAAATTTTCCACCCACATTATTAAAACGTGCAGTCTCAAAAAAAGTTTCAGATAAAAGCAGGAATTTGCCGATCCAACCTCTAAATGAAAGAGAAATGAATGATGATTCAGAGAAAGGAGATGGTGACATGCCGACGTATACGTTGACCGCGTTTGAGCGCGACGGGGAAAAATTGCTTGATGAAACGTTTGAAGCCGCCAATGATGAAGAAGCGAAAAAAATCGGCGAGCAAAAATTGCGTGAGCGCGGCTGTTGGGACAAAACACACCGTTGCGTCAATGCGAGCGGCAAGCTCATTTTATTTCACCGCTAATCAAAATACCCCGGGGTTGTTCCCGGGGTGTTGTTATTTATCCAAATATTCCCTTTAATATATTGATTTTCTCTTCCGTATATTCGGCGAAATGTTCGTTGTACACTTTCGGCTCTTTTGGATTCGCCTGGCGGGTGATGTTCCGCGTTTTCGGATCGACGAATTTGCTTGACGCCCCGCAGCCAAGGCCGATGATCGACTGCTGTTCTTCCATGATCATAATGTTGTATAGGCTCTCGTGCCCCGGCAAGGCGTAGCCGACGTTTTCCAAGTTGCCGAGAATGTTTTTTTGTCGGTACAAGTAATATGGGACATAACCGTGCTCCTTTGTCCACTCCTGGGCCGCCTTCATCATCGCCTGCACTTCCTCGCGGCTGGCGACTTTGTACTTTTGTTTGTTCTTTGTCATTTCCGACGCCCGCTTAAACGACAGCGTATGAACGGTCAGCGACTCGGGCAGAAGCCGTTCCGTCTGTTCAAGCGTATACGTAAACTCTGGAAGCCCTTCGCCCGGCAGTCCGATGATTAAGTCCATGTTGATGTTGTTCATCCCCATCTGCCGCGCCAAGTGGAACTTCTCAATCGTTTCTTCAACGGTATGATGGCGGCCAATCGCTTTTAACGTCTCTTGAATGTACGACTGTGGATTGATGCTGATTCGGTCGATCTTCCATTTTTTCAATACGTCAATCTTCTCCGGCGTAATCGTATCCGGACGCCCGGCTTCGACCGTGATTTCGCGGACGCGGTCGACGTCTGGAAATACGTCATACATATGAGCGTATAACCGGTCCATCTCGTCGGCCGTAATGCTCGTCGGCGTCCCGCCGCCGTAGTAGATCGTCGTAATGCGAATGCCGCGCTCGCGCAAAAAGCGGCCGACTGCTTCCATTTCGTAATGAAGGCCGGCCAAAAAGGCGTCGACCGACCCTTGGCGGCCGTTGATGGCGTACGCCGGAAATGTGCAATACGCGCATTTCGTCGGGCAAAACGGAATACCGATATAAATGCTCACTTCATGAGCCAAATCGTATAAATCCGGCACGACCGTGAGCTGGCGGTCCACGATCGCCTGCATTAGTTCGATTTTCTCCTTAGTCACCAAGTACTCCTCGGCCAGCTTCCGATGCGCCTCTTCTTTCGAAAGGCCTGAGCGCAAAAGCTGATGAAGCAGCTTGACCGGGCGGACGCCGGTCAGCACGCCCCACGGCTGAATGAGGCCGGTAGAACGCTCAAGCAACGTCAAATAGACATGCAAAACGGCGTTTTTCAGCTGTTTTTCGTACGTTTTCCCGTCAGCATCCGCCGGCGTGCTGCGTTCATGACTTACTTCCTCCACGCGCCCCGACGTCTTGTCAAGCAGCGTCCCCGAAACAGCGATGCCCCCGTCTTCCTTGACGGAAAACATAGCGGCCATATCGGCCTCAGGAAGCGGCGCGAACGACAGCTCCGGCGCTTCGAAAAACAGCTCGGTCATCACCTCAAGCGGGCGCTGAAACCGTTCCGGATTCGGCAGTCCTTGAATTTCAATCCGCACGTTCATCACCTTTTCTGTCAAACTTCTTTCAGTGTACTGAACGGCTGTTTCCTTCGTCAAGCGGAAGAATGCACCTTTGCCGCCGACTTTATGGAAATGACTCTCACCCGGCCAACTAGATTAAAAAAAAGCCGGGCATTCGCTCCGGCCTCATTTTTATGATTTTCGTGAAAACGGCAAGCGCCAGTTGTCCGCTCACGGTTCGCTCCCCGCTCAAGCTTCTTACTGTTTCGTTTTGAGTTTTTGCAAAAACTCGATCCGTTGCTGTTTGCGGAAATGTTCTTTCACCATGTAGGCGACGCCGAGCTGTTCGTTCGAACGCGTCACCCAGTCGGCCGCCCGCTTCACCTCAAGCGGCGCGTTCCCCATGGCGACGCCGAGCCCAGCCGCTTCAATCGCCGGCAAATCGTCAAGGCCGTCACCGATCATCACCGTTTCTTTCAACGATACGCCGATATGTTGAGCCAGCCGGCGCAACCCCGCTAGTTTAGACACTCCTTGCGGGACAATTTCCATTTTTCCGTTTGGCTGCATAATCATATCAATGGACGGAATCGATTTCGTCAATAAAGCGGCCGCTGCATCCCTCTGTTCGTCTGTAGCAAAATATACATCAATTTTCGGCACAGCGATCGGTTCGTCGATCAGCACATCGCCAAGTGAATCGACAAATTGAGTCGGATAGAAAAACGGGTCGCTTGAGGAGAGAACCGTTTGCACGACAAGGTTTTTCTTCACTTTCTTCCGATTGCCGAGCGAATACCGCTCATGCATGAGGCGGATGTTGCAGTTGAAATTTTCCAAAATTTGCACGATATTAAACGTCCGCTCCTCAGGGATCACGGCGTCAAACAGCCTATCATCAAGCGTTCTGGCAATCATCGCTCCTTGGAATGCAATGAGCATCCCATCAAGCCGCAGCGCTTTCGCCACTTTGCGGGCGGAAAGCAAATTGCGGCTCGTGATTAACGTAACATAAACTCCTTTTTTCTTCACATAGTCGACCGCCTCTTTTGTTTCGCGCGGCAGGCGGCCGTTGTTTTTTAAAATCGTTCCGTCAATGTTGAGCGCCAACAGCTTATACACGGCTGTCTCCCCCTTTTGTCCGTCTCAACCTCTCTTGCCGCCGCCAGCAAGCTGGGGGCGGCTTTGCATTCCTTATCATTTTTATGACTATGACGAAACGGACAAAAAAAGAACACCCGACCGGGTGTTTTTCCTACCTTCCTTCCATAAATGAACGGTGCAGCTCTTCAAGCGGCTTCATGGCGATTTGTTGCACTTCCGCGATCGTCATGCTCATTTGCTGCTCGAGCGCCATCAGACGGGCCAGTTTCTCATTTTGCTGGGCAAGCGCCATCGCCTTTTGCGCCTGTTCAATTTCATCCGGCAAAATAGCGGCTCCACGCATTTGTTTTTCGTGCAGCCGAAGCTGAATGTCACGGAAGTTAGCAAATAGCCGATAGGCGGTGTCGTCGTGTCGGACATGATCGTACGCCTGTTTCAGCTGCTGAAACGGCTCGCTCGCCCGGATCGCCTGTTCAAGCTGTCTTGCGAGCGCACGAAGAGATTCGGACATAAGAAGAAGCCTCCCACTTCAATATCGTTTACGTTCTAGCGTATGCGCCAGTCGGCGGTCATATGACTCGCTGCTACAACCATAGGCCGATCATGCCCTGGACGGCGCCGATCATTGCGCCAAGCACAGCGCCTAAATAGGTGATCATCTTCAGCTCGCGTCGGGCGATGGCCAAAATGATCGCCTCCAGCCTTCGGAGCGAAAACGATTC
Organism: Geobacillus lituanicus; assembly: GCF_050994965.1. Classification (NCBI taxonomy): domain Bacteria; kingdom Bacillati; phylum Bacillota; class Bacilli; order Caryophanales; family Anoxybacillaceae; genus Geobacillus; species Geobacillus lituanicus. The sequence continues at coordinate 950,234 of NZ_CP194773.1, read as the reverse complement.
GACTTGATCACGAACGACATCTGCCAATCCAAGCTGCGCCACAACCGACTCCATCTGATCGCCGAGCAGGCGGACAGCAGCGGCAGCCGCCTGCGGAACGAACCGGTCGAGTACGTCCTGTTCATATGGCGCAAGAAGATCGGCGAGCGGGCGGTGCAGCCAGCCGCTTCCCCGGACGAGGCCGCGGGCTGCGGCCTGCACCGCCTCGCTCATGCGTCTTCGTCCGACCATCTCCTCCACCGTTGCCAGCGGATAGTCGATCCATTTGTTCCATTCTGTCCAAAGGAGGCGGGCGATCGCCGCCCTTGTGCCGGCATGGCGCAAAAATTTGCCGATTTCCGGCTGCACTTTATCCACTAAATTGACATTGCCAAGCAGCATTTGCAGCACGCCCCCGACCATTCCCCGCTCTTGAAAAAAGCGTTGGATCATGCCGGAAAGCTGTTGTTTTCCTTCCGCGCTGCTGAAATACTCGAGCGCCCGGTCGGCCAAGTAGCCGGCCAGCTGCTCGATGCGCGCTTCCATCGTTTCCTTCAACTCAAGCGGCAGTATATCGCGAATCGGCCGCGTGCGCCACGTTTGGCTCCATCGCTCATACGCCTGCGCGGCTTGTCCGGCCGCCAACGCCTCAAGACGCTCATCCGGAGAACGAATGCCGAGGCGCTCAAGCAACTGCGCCGGCGTCTCCCGGCGCGCCAGCCACCGTTTCAGCCACTTCCGTCCTTCCTCGACCACCCCCGCCATGAAGGCTGAATCGTTGAGCTTGCGCCGGAGCCCTTCCGGCGTCACCAAATGCTCGACAACCGTTTTCCCAAGCTGTTCCGCCAGTTCCCGCCTCCGTTTTGGAATCAAGCCGGGCGTAAACGGCAGCCGTTTCCCAAACAAGTACATCGGCTCGTGCGGGCGGAATAACATGACAATGGCGATCAAATTCGTCACCCCGCCGATAAGCGCTCCAACCGCCACCATAAACGACAAATAAATGAACGTCCCCATCGCCTTCCCCTTTCATCCGCGCCGCTGTCACCAAACAGCGGCTCTCATCATACGATACGATATAAACGTTTGCCTAATTGTTCATTATAGAACTTGCCTGACAAATGCGCAAATGAGGGACTGCGATGATCAACCAACGAACCATTGCCGTATTGACTGAAATAAAGGAAGACCGGGAACGGGCCTCTTTTGGCTCCATCCACCTTTTTTGCGAGGAATTGGCAAAATATGGAGAAACGCACGGCCTTTTTGTTTATGTCACATCGCCGTCACTCTATTTGCAGCACACCGGATATCGGTTAACCGGCAGCGAATGGATCAAGGGGGACGTGCCGCGGGCGAACGTCGTCTACAACCGCCTTCACTCCCGCAAGTCTGAATATGCGCCTGCCTTTCAGCAGCTGCTCGCCCGGCTTGACGAGGAAGACGGGGCGATGTTCAACCGCCGCTTTTTGCATAAATGGGAGGTGCACCGTTATTTGGAGCGGCATGAGTACTTGCATCCGTACTTGCCGAAAACGGCGCTGTGGGACGGCCAAGACTCACTCGAGGCGTTTCTCGCCGCCTTCCCGTCCGTCTTTCTCAAGCCTGTGCACGGAAGCCAAGGGCGGGGGATTTTCCGCATTGAATGCACCGATGAAGGAATTTGTCTCCGCCGTTCCACCTCTTCGTCATCGGCGCTATACCGCTCGGTTGCCGCGGCCGTTTCTGCCTTGCAGCCACAAATCCGGACGCCGATGATCATCCAGCAAGGCCTTGAACTTCAAACGCTTGACGGCCGCCCTGTCGATTTTCGCCTTCTTTGCCATCGCATCCGCCACAACGATTGGCGCGTCACGTCAGCGGTCGCCCGCGCGGCCCCTCCCGAGCAGTTTGTCGCGAACCTTGCCCGCGGCGGAGTACTGATGGCAGTCAATGATGTCTTGCAGAAGTGGTATACGAGAGCGGACGTGTTCCAGCAGAAACAGCTTCTGAAAGAAATCGCACTGGAATCCGCTGCCGTTCTCGCCTCGGAAGCGGAAGGACTGTATGGAGAGTTTGGCGTCGATCTGGCCATTGACGTCCATGGACGGCCATGGATCATCGAAGTGAATACAAAACCGTCCAAACAGGCGGAAATGACGTTTTCTCAACAAACGGTGCGCCCATCCGCGAAAGCCGTGATTGATTATTGCCTGACATTGATGGAAGAAAAGGAGTGAACGACATTGATTTCACTCGGTTTTGTCACCCTTGATGAGCAACAGGAAAGCGCGTACTGCACCGAGGTAGCCCGCCGCGCCAAGCAGTATGGCATTTCCATATACCGTTTTTCGCCGCTGGCGATCGACCCGCGAACGGAAAATGTCCGCGGTGTCGTCTTTGATGACAAAAGTGGGGAATGGACCGATGCCGTCTTTCCCATTCCGCCGTTTTTGTACGACCGTTGCTTTTACGGCCACGACGACCGTTCCAAAAAAGCGAAACCGATTATGCATTGGCTGAAGCAACGCCCGGATGTCACGTTTTTAGGCTATGGCCTGCCCGGCAAGTGGAGCGTCTATGAGACGCTTTCCGCCCATCCGCTGTTGTCGGCATATGTGCCGCCGACCGTCCGTCTTGAGCGCGCCGATCACGTGCTTGATCTCCTTCGCCATGAACAAGCCATCGTCGCCAAACCGGTGCACGGCTCTGGCGGACGCGGCATTTATATTATCCAAAAGAAAGGGAAGACATTGTCCGTTCAAGACGGGCGCGGCCAAGAGCGGGCCGTGATCACCCGCCGAAACGAACTTGAACAATTCGTCGCTTCCTTGCAGCGCCGGGACGGCTATGCGCTTCAACCGCTTCTCTCCCTCTCCACCGAGGCAAGAGAACCGTTCGACCTTCGCTTTCTGCTGCAAAAAGATGAAACCGGACGCTGGGTTGAACAGGTGCGGGCTGTGCGCATCGGACGCCCTGGAACGTGGGTGGCCAATCTCCGTGCTGGTGCAGACATGCGCCCGTTCGCTGACTGGTTCGACCACCTTCCTTCTTCGAAACGCATCTTAGTGCTGGATGGCATTGACACGATCATCCGTACGTTGCCGGCTTATATGGACAATGAACTCGGTCCGCTGTTTGAAATCGGTCTGGATCTCGGCGTTGCTGACAACGGGGCGGTTTGGATTTTGGACGTCAATTCCAAGCCGGGAAGGAAAATCATCAGCCTTCTTCCGCCAGAGCAGCAAAACGATATTTACGAAGCGCCGCTTCGGTATTGCCGGTTTTTGGCGAGCGAGGTGGCCAACCGATGATCTATCCATTGGTCATTGATGACAACGAGTCCAATACAGTTATCCTTCCCTCCTCACTGAAAGCGGACGGACGAACAGCCGTTGCCTTTGGCAGCTTCCTCGCTCCGTGCACGATCATCTCATCTTCCGGACCGTCCGACAGCATCATCGTCGCCGGCGATGTCGCCCAGCGTCTGTTGATCCCGTTTGCCGCTAAGGTGCACGTGTTTTTGACTGACGAAGCCGTCCATATCGGACCGCTCGTCGGCGTTTTCACCGCTGGATTTACCAAGTCGCCCCATCGTCCGGTCGGAGGGCGCAGTTTTTTCTTCGCCAAACTGTTAGCGCAAGAAAAACAAGTCGGCGGGTTCGCCTTCTTGTTTGGCCTTCCTCATATCGACTGGGAGCATGGAACGGTCAACGGCTATTTTTACACGGAACGCGGTTGGGAACGGCATACGGTTCCGTTGCCGACGGTGATTTACAACCGCCTGCCGAACCGGCGCATTGAAAATGACGACATGTTCCAAACCGTGACGAAAACGCTGCAGACCGCCTATGGCATTCCAGTGTTCAACGGGCGCTTTTTCAATAAATGGGAGGTGTACCGCCGGCTTGCCGTCCATCGCGACGCACGGCCATATTTGCCGGAAACCTCCGCCTATGTCACGCGGCAGACGATCGAACAGTTTCTCAACCGGTATACGGGAGCGTATGTGAAACCGGCTGATGGCAGCCTCGGGCGCGGCATTTACCATTTGGTGAAAAAAAAGGATGCATACGAATGCCGCTTTCGTGACGAACACGGCGAAACGAAAACAACGCTGTTTCCGACCGCCATGGCGCTATGGCATCATTTGCTCGCCCACGCCCCGCTTCATCGTTACGTCATTCAGCAAGCCGTCCCGCTCATCACCATCAACGGACGGCCGACAGATTTCCGCGTCCATACGAACAAAAATGAAAACGGCCAATGGCAAGTAAGCGCCGTCGCCGCCAAAATAGCCGGGCGGCAAAGCATTACGACCCATATGAACAGCGGCGGCATAGTCAAAACATTGGAAGAAATTTTTCCAAACACCGCCAAGCGCGAAACGGTGCTCGCCCGCCTCCGCGACGCCGCCTTGACACTTAGCCGTTGCCTCGATGAAACATCAGACACGTTAATTGGCGAAATCGGTTTTGATTTTGGGGTAGATGAGCAGGGAAACATTTGGATGTTTGAAGCCAATTCCAAACCGGGGCGCTCCATCTTTAAACACCCGGGCCTCAAGGAGGCTGATGAGCGGACGGCGCTGCTGCCGCTTGCCTATGCGGTCCATCTAAGCAAAACGGCCATCATCGATCCAGAGGCGTTTGGACTATGATCACGATCGGTTACCGGCGCGACGCCAATGAATGGGTGAGCAGGCGGCCGGACGGCTTCTATCGGTTCGGCCGCGGCGAGCTTGCCGCCGCCGCCTCCCTCCCCGATCTTACCTTTGCGGTCAACGAGCAAAACGGGCGGGTCGGGCCGCTTGTCGGCATATTGGTGAGCGAATCATCCATTTCGGCTTTGCTTGGCGGAAGGAAACCATGGGTGGAGACCGTCATCCGCTCGCTTCATGCCGATGGCGGCATCGCCATCGTCAGCACCGCGGCCGGCATTGGCGAGAACATGGTCTCCGGTTATGTATTCGCCCCGGCGCTCGAACGGTTTGTCGAATCGTCCACTCCGTTGCCGGACGTCGTCTACAACCGAGTCAAAAGCCGGGAAGAAGAACAGAGCGAGCCGTTTCAAACAGCAGCCGCCCGGCTTGCCTCCCATGGCATCCCGCTCGTCAACCGCTCTTTTTTCCGCAAATCGGACGTTTGCCGCGCGCTGCAGACGGACCGCCGTCTTTGGCCTCACCTGCTGCCAACGGCGCCGGTCCGTTCGTTGGCTGATATTCACTCTTGGCTCCATCAATACGGCTGTATTTACTTGAAACGAGACGACGGGGCAAGGGGGAGCGGATTGCTCCGTCTCACCGCCTCGCCTGGGGCGGGAGCCATATGCGAATCCCCCCGCGGCCAAAAACGGGTAAGGTCGCTCGACGAGCTAGAGCCGCTTGTCCAATCCCATCGTTATATTGTTCAAGCAGCCGCCTGTACAGACACATGGAACGGGCGCCGTTACGATTTGCGCGTGCTCGCCCACTGGCAGCGCCATCGCCATACGATCACCGGCGTCGGCGTCCGCCTCGCCGGCCCTCGGTCGTTGACAACCCATGTATTTCACGGCGGAACGATCCTTCCGTATTCGGAAATTCAAAGCCGCATTGATGAACAGGCGCTCGAGCGCCTCATCGCCTGGAGCGGCGAACGCCTCAACGAGCAGTTCGGCCTTGTCGGCGAATTTTCTGCCGACATCGGCGTCGGAAAACAGCAGGAGCTTTACATTTATGAAATAAACGCCAAACCGATGGCTTTTGACGAGCCGGATATTGAAGCACGTCGGCTTCAGCGGCTCAATCGACTGTTTGCCGAACTAGCTCATCTTGCGCCATAGCAAAAAATTCTTTGCTATAACGAAGCGCCTGCTGCAGCACACCGTCTGCCGCCTGCCGGACGGCTCCGCTTAAACGCTGACTTACTTGTCGGCACAGCTTCGCTTTTTTCCACTCATCGGCGGTCAGCGCTTGCAGCAACTCGAAGCGGCCAGCGCTGGCCGCTTCTTGCTGTTTCTTTCTCTCACCCCAGCCTGCACCGGTCATCAAATGGTGAACATACTGCCAAAGTTGACGTTGTCGCTGAACCTCGGCGAAATACGTTTCCCATGTTTGCCCGTCTTCTTCAAGCGCCGCCAACTGACGAGCTTTTTCTTCAGCCGCAGCGGTCGTTTCCAGCAATTGTTTGATCACAGCAACCACCCTATTTCCCTCCTTCTTGCCAGTCCTCTTTCATCCATATGAGCGAAGCGGATAGTCTATGCCTGTTTCGGACAAACTAGGAAAAAACGATGAGGAAGGAGCGAAACCATGGAGCGGAACGAAGCGGGGCGCCAAGACGCCTTATATGAGGGGCGCGATGAATATTACATGGATATTGACCGCATGATTAATGAAGGGATGGCTGGCGGCGTCGTGCACGGCCGCGGCGATGAGGTCAACATCGAAGAAGCGCGCGACCTGGTCAAAGAAGAACCGCCATACGACGCCGGCGAGTAAACGGAGCCGATTTTCCTGTCCACCAGGAAAATCGGCCTTTCTGTTATAATGAATGAAAAAAGGTAGAAAAGGGGGCGCCGTGATGTTAAAAGAGCTCGAATCACTTTATAAAGGGGACATTATCATCAACGGTCAACCGGCCGATCCCGAGGCGTACGAATGGTTTTACACCGCCGGGGGCGATGAGGTGGGCATCGCCAAAGAGCGGTTGACGGAACGAGAGCGGCAGCTGTTGGCGCTGTTATTGACCCCAGCCAACCGCCGGCGGGAGCCGGAAAGCGAAGAAGAACGGGCGTGGAAACAATGGATGGCCACCGGCCGCCCCGACGCTCCTGCGATGCTCTCTGCCCCATACTGCCGGTTCATTCATTTTCTCGTCAATCGCCCGATCGCCAACAAACAGGAATTTGCCGAAACGATCCACAACCTATTTGCCTCGCGGGTGCTGATCGTTTGGAATGAAGACAAGCGCGGGCTGCTGATTGAGGCCAAACAAAAACGGATGGCCGAGCCGCTCTTGCTGGCCGAAATGGCGGATGCGCTCGCCGCCGATTTTTATGCGACGATGCATTTGCTGATCGGCCCCGTTCGCCCGGTGAACGGGGAGCTGTACGAGTCGTTCCTTCTCGAGCAGCAATGTTTTGCCGCCGCCCGGCGCTTTTGGCCGAAACAGACGGTGTACGAATGGGAGGACGTCATTCCGCTTCCACTCCTTGAAAGCGCAGCAGACGACGGCAAGACAGGGCAAATTTTATCGTTTCTCGATGGGCTGGGCGAAGAGGAAGTGCGCGCCATGGAAACATTTTTAGAGTGCAATTTAAACGTCTCCATGGCGGCGAAAAAACTATATATGCACCGCAATAGCTTGCAATATCGGATCGACAAATGGGCCGAGCAAACCGGCATTGACATCAAGCGGTTTAAAGGCGCCGCGGCTGCCTATTTGGCTATTTTGCACCAACGCCGTGCGTAGCAGTGGACGCTTCCCCGTCATGTTGCCGAAAACGGGCGGCTTTTTTTGTGCACCTTGTCCATTTACGAATATTCACATTCATCTATATAATATGAGTGTGAGAAAACGATTTCAATACAGGGGGATTCGTGATGGCGGAACTCGTGTTGGATCATGTGTATAAGATTTACGATAACAACGTCACGGCTGTAAAAGATTTTAACTTACATATTCAAGATAAGGAATTCATCGTCTTTGTCGGTCCGTCCGGCTGCGGCAAGTCGACAACATTGCGGATGATTGCAGGCCTGGAGGAAATTTCTAAAGGCGATCTCTACATCGATGGAAAACGAGTGAACGATGTACCGCCCAAAGACCGCGATATTGCCATGGTATTCCAAAACTACGCCCTTTATCCGCATATGAGCGTCTATGATAACATGGCGTTCGGCTTAAAACTGCGCAAGTTCCCGAAAGCGGAAATCGAGAAACGCGTCCGTGAAGCAGCTCGCATTCTCGGCCTTGAGCAATATTTGGACCGCAAACCGAAGGCGCTCTCCGGCGGACAGCGGCAGCGCGTAGCATTGGGACGCGCCATCGTCCGCGATGCGAAAGTGTTTTTAATGGACGAACCGCTTTCAAACTTGGACGCCAAATTACGCGTGCAAATGCGCTCGGAAATCGCCAAACTCCATCAGCGTCTTGAAACGACAACGATTTACGTCACCCATGACCAAACGGAAGCGATGACGATGGCCACCCGCCTCGTCGTCATGAAAGACGGCGTCATCCAGCAAGTCGGAACGCCGCGCGAAGTGTATGAGAAACCGGAAAACATCTTCGTCGGCGGCTTTATCGGCTCGCCAGCGATGAACTTTATTAGAGGAACGCTGCAAGACGGCAAGTTTGTCGTCGGCCAGACGACATTCGGCGTGCCAGAAGGGAAAATGAAAGTGCTGCGCAGCCAAGGGTACGTCGGCAAGGAAGTCATTTTGGGCATCCGTCCGGAAGACATTCATGATGAGCCGCTCTTCTTGGAGGCATCGCCAACGACAAAAATTACCGCGCATGTTGAAGTCGCTGAGCTGCTTGGCGCCGAATCGATGATTTATTCAAACATCGGCGGCCAGGAGTTTGTCGCCCGCATTGACGCCCGCACGGAAATCAAGCCGGGCCACCGCATCGATCTTGCGCTTGACTTGAACAAAGCGCATTTCTTCGACGTTGAGACGGAGCGGCGCATCCGGGCGGCGGATGAGAAGTAAGCTCCCCCCATTGTTTGTATATAGACTTATTCGGCTCTAGCGCATCGCTAGAGCCTATTCTTTAATGAACCGCACCTCCTCCTCCCGGCAGTGCGGGCAATAGAACAGATGGACGCATTCATGGGTTCGATATGTGTGCGGGTAACCGTCAGCAAGCTTCATCACATCCGCATCCATGTACGGACTGTAGTCATCGAAATAATCCGTCACTTTCCCTTGGTCTTCCATCGGCTGCCGGCAATAGCTGCAATACACTGTCACCCGGCGCAGCCCGTTGCAAAGCGGGCACACATTCATGCTGCTTCCTCCTCTAAGATGCTTCTTACTTTTACATATTTCCTAATGATGGCGTCGATAAAACGTAAAAAATTACCATATTATCGCAGTGAATAACGGGCAAAAAACGTTCCAAACTATGAGTACCGCCAGCGAAACAGGCCGCCTGCCAAAACACTTCCGCTGGCGAACGCAAAAGCAGGTGGGCCGTTGGGTTCAGCCAAGCTTGGCAGCACGCTTCTTCGCGTGCAGCGCTGGTGCAAATCCAGCCAACCCAGCCATCAAAATTTCTAAAGGGAGATGATCAACTATGGCACGCAACAACAACAATAACCAACTGCTCGTCGCTGGTGCCCAACAAGCAATCGACCAAATGAAGTACGAAATCGCCCAAGAATTTGGTGTGAACCTTGGCGCTGACACGACTTCGCGCGCAAACGGTTCGGTCGGCGGGGAAATTACCAAACGCCTTGTAGCGATGGCTCAGCAACAACTTGGGGGCCAATTCGGAAACATTCAATAACCACCTTAACGAACAACTTCATATAGATGGCAAACGCCCCGGGCAGTCAGCCCGGGGCGCTTTCATATGGGAACGGGGAGCGAATCAGGCGCCTCCCGCCTGCTCGGCAAGCGGTTGGCTCAATGAGACAAGCACTTTGCGAATGCGCCGATTGTCGACTTGGCGGACGGTGAACGTCAGCGGGCCGTATTGCAACGTTTCGCCGACCGCCGGAATGCGCTCAAACATTTCAAAAATCCAGCCGCCCAACGTATGCGATTCACTTTCCGGCACGTCGATGTTCATCACTTCGCAAAATTCGTCAAGCGGCAGTTCAGCGCTGAATTCAAAACTATGTTCATCGATTTGACGCACGGTTTTTACCGCTTCATCATGCTCATCCCATATTTCGCCGACGATTTGCTCAAGAATATCCTCAAGCGTAATCAAGCCGGCCGTGCCGCCGAACTCGTCAACAACGATCGCCATATGCACTTTGCTTTTTTGCAGCTCCGGCAGCAAATCGGACACTTTCATCGATTCGACGACAAACAGCGGCTGGCGCAACAGCTCGCGGACGCACACGTCACGCTTTTGGACAAGTTCGCTGAAAAAGTCACTTTCCGACAAAATGCCGATTACGTTGTCAATATCCCCTTCATAGACCGGGATTCGGGAATATTTTTCCTCCAAAAATACATCGCGAATCTCTTCAATCGGCTGGTTGACCTCGACCGCCACCATATCGGCGCGCGGCGTAAAAATTTCTCCGACTAAAATTTCATCAAAATCGAGCGAACGTTGAATCAGCTCTTTTTCCTTGTTATCGATAACCCCTTCTTCTTCGCTCAGCTCGACCATCACTTTAATATCTTCCTCCGTAACAGCCGGCACGGCAGCCCCGTTGGCGAATCGCCGGGTCATACGCTCTTTCAGGGCTTGAAACAATGCCGTAATCGGCACCATGAGCTTCATCAGCCCATAGGCCAGGCCGGCATACCGGATGGCGAGCGGCTCCGCGTACTCTTTCGCCATCGATTTTGGCAAAATTTCACCGAAGACGACAAATAATACTGTCATCACCGCCAGCGTGGCAAACAAGCCCATCTGTTCCCCAAGCAACGAAACGGCAATGTCCGTAAAGAGCACGACCGTCACGACGCTGGTGAGGCGGTTGGCCACAGCAAGCGCCAACAACACGCGGTCAAGCTGACCGATCACCGCTTGGAGACGCTTATTGTGCAGATGCTCTTCCGCATAATGCCGCAACCGTGCCTTGCTTGCCGAAGAAAACGCGGCTTCTGCTGAAGCGACCAGTGCATTGGCGAGCAGGGAGAGGAAAAACCACCCGAACAACCTTAACGGCCACTCTTCCAACGAATCTTCACACTCCTATCGGAACATGACTATGTTATTCATATCCATTCCTTTCCCAAAACATGCCTGCTGAAGCAAAACTTTCGGCATCGGGCGGAATGAGGCTGCGCGGCTATCGGCAGCCGTTTCCGTTCCTTACCTTAAATATAACAAATTTTTCGCCAGCTGACTATAGCGGGAGGAATTACTTTCCATATATTACCATAAATCCACCTCAAAAAACGCGCCGAGGTGCGCCGGCGCGTTTTACGATTCGATCCAGCAGGAGCCAACAAAGTAGACAAGCACTACCAACGAGGCGATGTTCAACGTGACGGACCACTCAGCCATCCATCTTCCCTCCCTTTGCCTTCTTGCCTTCATCGTACTATATGGATAGCGGGAAAAGCAGGGAAAACAAGACGGCTTTTTGACAGTTTTGTGACTGAAAAAAAAAACAGGGACTCAAAAAAAGAGGTCCCCGTTTTCATCCTAAATAACGGTAATAAATCGTTTTCGCCTCGTTCACATCCTTTGTGCCGTGCACAAGCGCGCGCCCGTCGGCGAATACGACAAGCCGCTTGGCGCCGAGCGATACGGAGACGAGATACGGATTCGCTTCGGCCCGGAGCCCTTGGCGGCGAAAAAGAGATGCCAATTCGTTTACATCGTACTGGCGCCGGGAAGACGGGCGAATTTGCACCGAGTCGCGCCCGCACAGCACAGCGGTCTTCGTCTGATGTTCATAAGAAAGAAACGGATAAGATGGGCGATGTCCGCACGTCGGACAGTCGTCTCTTTTGACCGCGTCAATGCGAATCGCTGCGTATTCATTCGTCCAAAGATCAAACGAAACGAGCTTGCCGCGCAGCGCGGCCCAGTCCTCGACTAAAACTTTCAACGCCTCAGCCACTTGGTAACTGACGACCATCTGCACTGCCGGACTGATAATGCCGGCCGTGTCGCATGTCAATCCCCCTTGCGGCACCGTTTCAAGCAAGCAATATAAACATGGGGTACGTCCGGGAATAAACGCGTAACTTAATCCATAGCTGCCGACGCAGGCGCCGTAAATCCACGGAATGCCATATTTGTAGGCAACATCATTGATGATCATGCGCGCATCGAAGTTGTCCGTCGCATCGATCAATAGGTCGGGCCGCTGTTCGACAGCCAATGATTCCAACTGTTCGGCGTCAGCCTCACCGACTATCGCGTCGATCTTGACCTCGCTGTTGATTCGCTCGAGCCGCCGCTTGGCCGCGATCGCCTTCGGCAGCCGCTCTTTCGCATCCACTTCGCTGTAAAGCTGTTGGCGCTGCAAGTTGCTCCATTCGACATAATCGCGGTCAATGATCGTCAGTTTGCCAATGCCGGCGCGCACGAGCGCTTCGGCGTTTCCTGTGCCGAGCGCTCCGGCGCCGATTAAGACGACGTGCTTTTCCCGTATTTTCTTTTGCCCTTCCTCGCCAATCGGCGCAAATAGTTGTTGCCGGGAATACCGTTCATTCAAACAACACTCATTCCTTCCGTTGGGCTGCTTGCTGACGCGTATCGTTTTTTCGGGATGCGCCCGGCTTCATAACCGAGCCGTCCCGCTTCCACCGCCAGCTTCATCGCTTTTGCCATTTTTACGGGATCAGCTGCGCCGGACACGGCCGTATTCAACAGCACCCCATCCGCGCCAAGCTCCATCGCCAGCGCCGCATCGGCCGGCCCGCCGATGCCGGCATCGACGATCACCGGCACGGTCGCTTGCTCGATGATAAAGCTCAAATTGAGCGGGTTAAGGATGCCTTGCCCGGACCCGATCGGCGATGCCCCCGGCATGACGGCATGGCAGCCAAGCTCTTGCAAGCGCTTGGCGAGCACGACGTCATCAGACGTGTACGGCAAGACGATAAATCCTTCTTCCAGCAGCATTTCCGCTGCTTTTAACGTCTCAACCGGGTCGGGAAGAAGCGTTTTGTCGCAGCCGATCACCTCTACCTTAATCATATCACATAGCCCCGATGCTTTGGCCAGTCGTGCGATGCGGACCGCTTCCTCAGCCGTTTTCGCCCCGGCGGTATTGGGCAGAAGCTTATATCGGCTTAAATCAAGCTGCTCTAAAAAATTCGGCTGCTCCGGAGCAAAAATGTTCATTCGCCGGACGGCAAAGGTCAAAATTTCTGCGCCGGATGCTTCCACCGCTTCTTTTTGCACCTCAAGGCTCGGATATTTGCCCGTCCCGAGCAACAACCGCGAAGAGAATTCATACGGACCAATTTTCAGCATTTCAACCGCCTCCTACAAAATGAACAATTTCGACGCGGTCGCCGTCCGCCAACGCCGTCACCGCGTATTCATGCTTTTGAATAATGCGAACATTGACTTCGACAATGGCCAGCTTTTGATCAAGTCGAAAATGGGCGAGCAAATCGCTGACCGTTTTCACTTCGTCCGGCACTGCAACGTTCTCGCCATTAATGACTAAATTCATTCAACCCCCACCTTTTCTTCCGCGTGACGCGTTAATGAAAACGGTGACAAGTCAAACGCCGGCTCTTTCCGCTCTACTAGGTCGGCAAGCAGCCGGCCGGTGAGCGGGCTAAGCAAAATGCCGTTCCGGTAATGGCCGGCAGCGACAAATATCCCGCGCCGCTTTGGATGCTCGCCGATATAGGGCAAACCGTCTTTCGTTTGCGGTCGGATGCTGCTCCATGCCTTCACCCATTCTGCCTGTTCGACATCTGGAAGCAGACGGGCGGCACGGCGAAGCAGGCTCATCACCCCTGCGATTGACACGCGCCGGTCGTACGTCCCCGGCGTGGACGTCGCACCGATCAGCAGCCGGTTGCCGCGCTTCGGCACGATGTAACAGCCATTTTTCGCAAACACCGTCATTTGCACGAGCGGGGTTGGCGTACGCACCATGATGCATTCCCCCTTGACCGGGAATACAAAAAGCGGCAGCCCGAGCGCGGCCCCCAGACGCGCCGCCCAGGCGCCCGAGGCGATCACGACAGCGGCAGCGGCGAACGTTCCGCTCGCTGTTTCCACGGTATGCCCGCCGGCATCCGAACGAATGTCAAACACTTCCGTATGCTCATACAAATGCGCACCGGCGGAGACGGCGGCTGAAACAAGAGCGGCAGCCAAATCCGGGGCGCTCACTTGCCCGTCTCCGGGAATGTACATGGCGCCGGCCAGCGCCTCGCCCGCAAGACGCGGCTCCAGCTTAAGCGCTTCTTCTGCCGCCAGCCAGTGAACTATCTCACCCATTTCCTTCCAAAATGTATAATGGCGGTGCAACTCCTCCGCTTCTTCCGCATTCGTCGCAACTTTGAGCATCCCTTTTTCGACAAGTCCGATGTCAATACCGGTTCTCTCCCGCAATTCCGCAGCGAGCGCCGGCATGAGCGCCCGGCTTTGCAGGGCGAGCGGGATGAGCGGACTCGGCGCGGCGAACTCCGATTGCGCCCCCAGCATACCGGCCGCCGCGCTTGACGCTTCGCCGGCCATTGTTCCTTTTTCGAAAATCGCCACGCGGTGCCGCCGTTTGGCGAGCTCAAAAGCTGTCGCCGCCCCGATCACCCCGCCGCCGACAACGACGACATCATAATGTGCCCCCATTTTTCCTCTCCCCTCTCACGATTTGCGCCAAACGTCTTGCTTCCACAACCGGATCAGGCGCTAAAAAGACAGCCGATAACACCGCCACTCCCGCGGCACCGGCCTCCATCACCCGGCAGGCGTTGCCGGCATGAATGCCGCCGATCGCAATAACCGGGATGCAGACGGACGCGGCCATCTCCCGCAACGAATCGATGCTGCGCGGCGGCAATCCAGGCTTGCTGGCAGTCGGAAACATATGGCCGTACAGGCAAAAGTGAGCGCCGTCCTCTTCCGCCTGCTTCGCCTCCGTCAGGCTGTGCACGGAACAGCCGACTGTCAAGTCCGGAAACGAACGGCGGACGGCGCGCACCGGCAAGCTGTGATACGCGATCTGCACCCCGCCGACACCGTAGACGGCCGCGACGTCAACACGGTCATTGACGATGATTTTTTGCGGCGGCACCCCGGCGTAAAGCAGCGCGGTGACAAACTCGGCCACTTCGCGCGCCGTTTTTTCTTTCTCGCGAATGTGAATGGCATCCGCATACGGATGGATACGCGCACAAATGGCCGCGAATTCGTCGGCTGTTTGCCGCCCGGTGGAAATGAAGTGAAGAGCCCCCATCACAATCCCTTTCTTTCTGCCTACCGTACATCATGGACTGAAATATACGGGTAATGGACGCCCGCATAATAAGCGGCAACCAACAACGCAACGGTCAAGACGACAAACCAAATATCGCATTTGCCAAACTTGATTTCATAATAAAACGTACGCTGGCCGCTGTTGGAAAATTGTTTCGCCTCCATCGCCACGGCGATGCGCTGGGCGCGGCGGATGCTTTGTGCCAAAAGTGGGATGGCATAACGCTTCACTTTGCCAAGGCCGCCGCGGTTTGGCACGCCGCGCACTCTCAGCGCATACCGGACCGTTTGAAACTCCTCAATCATGATCGGCAGCAGGCGGACCGCCGCCAAAAAACTGTACGCATACTTCGGTTTCAGCTTCAATTGCTGCATGAGCGAATAAAACAGCTGCACCGGCCGAGTCGTCAAGGAAAAAATCAAGCCTAACAGCCCGAGCGCCAAGGCGCGAAATCCGAGATGCATGCCGCGCCAAAAGCTTTCCGCTGTTACGTGGATGAGCCCCCAGCGAAACCACGTTGTCGTCCCTTCGCCAAACATCATCATCGATGAAGCAGTGGAAACAAAGATCAGGAAAAACGGCAAAAACAGCCAAACAAGCAGCTTTGCTGGATACCCGGTGCCGAAGCAAAACAAAACGAACAGGGCGAGCGACAAATTGATGAGCACGTTCGGGTTATGAATGAACAACACCGCAAAAAAGAGCATGACGAGCACAATGAGCTTCAAACTCGGGTTCGCTTCATAAAGCCATGTCTCACGGCGCTGAATGTCCCAGTTCATCGCCATGTTCCTCCTTCAGCCAATACAGGCTCCACAGCAGCGAGGCGCTCATCGCGAACAAGCGCTCCGTCTTCCACCACCCATCGTCTCGTCGCAAAACGACGGACAATTTGTTCGTCGTGGGTGACCATGATGATCGCCGCCCCTTGCCTGCGGTATGACTCCAACATCGCCAACAACGCAAACGTGTTTTTCGCATCCTGTCCAAATGTCGGCTCATCAAGCAAAAAGAGGCGTTGGCCGGCGACGATCGAAGCAGCCACGCTCAACCGCCGTTTTTGCCCGACTGACAGCTGGTACGGATGCACTTCTTCCTTTCCGTCAAGGCCAAACGCGCTGAGCAGGCGGGTGACCGTCTCATTGATTTCCTCTTCAGGCCGCCCCTCAAGCCGCAGCGAATACGCCAGTTCATCGCGCACAGTATGGGTGACAAATTGAAATTCGGGATTTTGAAACACGAACGCGATATGGCGGTAAAGCGGCTGCCGGAGCTCGATATCCTCCCCGAACAATGTATATTCGCCTTCGGTGCGAATCAGTTGCATCAACCCATGCAAAAGCGTGCTTTTGCCCGCGCCGTTTCGGCCGGTGACGGCGATCCATTCTCCCGCCCGCACAACCGCCTCCGGTACGCTGATTTTCACCTCCCGGCCGCGAAAGCCGCGGAAACGGTGAAGGCGGATCAGCTCCTCGCCTTCCTGCCTTTCCTCCCGGCGCACGATCGGTCCGCATTCCTCCCAAACGTCCGGGTGCCAAATGCCTTCCGCCGTCATGACGTCCTTATATCGGGAAAATACTTCCCTCGCTCCTCCATCGGCGATGATGCACCCGTCGCTGCCAAGCAACACAATCCGGTCGACGAAGTCAAGAACATGGCTGATTTTATGCTCGACGATGACGACCGTTTTGTCCCGGCTCACATCCCGCACCGCCTGCCATACGGCTTTCGTCCCTTCCTCATCGAGCAAAGCCGTCGGCTCATCCAAAAACAAAACATCCGGCTCAAGCGCAAGAACAGAAGCGAGCGCCAACCGCTGCTTCATCCCGCCGGAAAGCGTATGAATGTCGGTGTGCGGTTCGATCGCCAACCCGACTTGGTCCAACAGCAAGCGGATGCGGGCGGGCATCTCGCGGCGCGGCACACTTCGATTTTCGAGGGCAAACGCGATTTCCTCATCGGCATACGGCATGCAAAACTGCGTATCCGGATCTTGAAACACATATCCCCATCGTTCCGGCCGCTCAAGGCGCCCGGCTTTCATCGGCACGTCGATCGAGTGGGGAATGATGCCGGCCATCACTTGCAAAAGCGTCGACTTGCCGCATCCAGACGGGCCGAGGAGAAGCACTTTCTCCCCGGCAGCAACGGACAGCGACAAATCGCGGAACAATAAGTCGCTATGCCCGGGAAACTTCAGGCGCAGCTGTTCGATGACAATGGCTTGCTTCATCGGTCATTCCCCTTACCGGTTCAGCGCATCGTAGTCCTCTTTGGAAGCCGGCCGCCACATTTGCGTCACCCCGGTTTTCTCAAGCGCCTTGGCCAGCGAAACGGCGAACACGCCGGAGATAAGAACGGCGCCGACAAAACGCGCCAGCAAAAAGAGCGCCATGTTCCACGGGGCGAGCGCCTCGATATATCCTTTGTAAAAGTCCATGATCAGCGAACCGACCGTCGCGCCGACGGCGCTGAGCGACACGACAAACACGTCAAACCGCCGATAGCGGAACGCCGCAAAGACAAGCTCGGCAAACAGCCCTTGTACAACCCCATAAATCAACACCTCAAGCCCCCACTGCGACCCCATCACCAACTCGCCCGATGAAGCCGCGATCTCGGCAAGCAGCGCCACCCCCGGTTTGCGAATGAGCAAATACGCAAGCGACGACGCGATAAACCACATGCCATAAATCAGTTGATCGGCATGAAACCCGAATACTTTCACCACTTCATACAACGGCCCCCACACTTTGTAAATGACGCCGAACACAACGGCAATCACAATCGTCGTTAAAATATCGGCCAGTTTCAACCCTTTCGATGTTGTTCCCATGAAAACTCTTCCTTTCGTGTTGTCGCCGTTTCACCGGCTCTTCACGAGCTCGGCCGATGGCCACCGCTCCAGTCGGTACGCCATCTCCCAAAACTGATACTCATAGTCGCTGCTGATCAAAAAATGCTGTTCCATCCGGCGCCGATCCTCCTCAGTCACGGCAGCGGCAATGGCGTCAAGCCGGTCGATCTGCTCCTCAACAAGCGAGCGAAACCAATCGGAGCTGTATGTACTGATCCACTTTTCATAAATCGGATCGTTCGGCCGGCACGTTTTCAGCCGCTCACCGATTTCGTAATACAGCCAATAGCACGGCAAAATCGCGGCAATGACATCGCCCAAATGCCCTTCATACGCCGCCCGGTACATATGCGATGTATACGCGTAAGCCGTCGGCGCCGGCATGAACGCAGCCCGTTCCTCTTCGGTGATGCCAAGCAGTCCGGCAAACGTTTCATGAAGCGACAATTCCGCTTCGCATGTGCTTTGGGCATGGTGCGCCAACCGGGCCGTCGTCGCCAAATCCGGCGATTTCGCCGCCCCGATCGCCTGAACGCGGGCAAAATGGCGCAAATAGTACGCATCTTGCATGACATAATAGCGGAATTTTGCGCGATCCAACGTTCCTTCGCCAAGCTCTTTGACAAACGGGTGACGGAAACTCGCCTGCCAGATCGGATCAGCCGCCTGGCGCACGCGCCTTGCAAACGACATTCGTATTCCCCCTTTTTCCAAAATAAAAGCGCCGCCTTCTTTACCGATTCGCGTAAAGAAAGCGGCGCGAGCATACAGATTTTCCAATGCGGCCAAAGCCGGCCTGCAGCTCCTCCACTTCCCTACGCTGGCATTACCCAGATCAGGTGCTAAGGGTCTCAAAGTCACACTTTGATCTCAGCCTGTTTACAGGCCCCCCTAGTGGATGTCTGATCGTGATGAAATTTTCTTTACATTTATCATATCACGGCCGCATCGGTTGTCAACCTTTTTTTCCGGCTGTCATTGCGCCGCGCTCCGCAATTCGCTATGATAAAAGCGCAACGATTGATTACCGGATGGGAGTTGGAACTGATGGCGAAAGTGATCTTGAAGCGGCAGCGAAAAAAACGGCTCGAACAAGGCCATCCGTGGATTTTTCAGAGCGAAGTCGACCGTATCGAGGGTGACATCACACCGGGAGATTTTGTCGATGTCTATAACCATCAAGGGTACTGGTTGGCGAAAGGCTACATCAATCCAGCCTCGCAAATCATCGTCCGGGTGTTGACGCAAAACCCGGATGACGAGCTCGATGAGCGCTTTTTCATCGACCGCATCCGCCGCGCCTGGGCGTATCGCGAACGGATGCTCCCGGGCGTCCGTTCATGCCGCGCCGTCTACGGCGAGGCCGATTTTCTGCCGGGGCTCATCGTCGATAAATATGAGGACGTGCTTGTGGTGCAAATTTTGGCGCTCGGGATGGAAGTGCACAAAGAGTGGATTTTGCGCGGCTTGCTTGACGTGTTCGCTCCAAGGGCCATTTATTTGCGCAACGATGTGTCCGTGCGGGAGCTTGAGGGTCTCAAACAGGAAAAAGGGTTTTGGTACGGGGAAGCGGAGACGGAGATGGAAATCGAGGAGAACGGCGTGAAATACATTGTCGACATTGAAAACGGGCAAAAAACCGGCTTTTTCTTCGACCAGCGGCAAAACCGCGCCGCCCTCCGCCCGCTCATCGGCCCGGAGACGACGGTGCTTGATTGTTTCACCCATACCGGCTCATTTATGCTGAACGCCTGCCTGTACGGAGCGAAGCATGCCACCGCCGTCGACATTTCCGAGCATGCAATTGAGACGGCAAAACGAAATGCGGCCTTAAACGGATTCACAAATGTAGAATTTGTCGTCGCCAACGCATTCGATTACTTGCGCGAAGCGGTGCGAGCCGGCAAACAGTGGGATGTCGTCATCATCGACCCGCCGGCGTTCGCCAAATCAGCCCATGCGGTCCCGAAAGCGCTGCGCGGCTATAAAGACATTAACTTAAACGGATTAAAGCTCGTCAAAGACGGCGGCTTTTTCGTCACGTCGAGCTGTTCGTACCATGTTCGCCCGCACATGTTCCAAGAGATGATCGCCGATGCAGCGTTTGACGCCAAAAAAGTGCTTCGCCAAGTGTACTGGAACGGCGCCGGCTATGACCACCCGAAACTGCTTGCCGCCGATGAAGGCGACTATTTAAAATTTACCATCTACGAAGTGCACTCGCGGCGCTAAAGAAAAACGCTTAAGGACAAACCTTAAGCGTTTCTTTCTTGCCGCGGATGAAGAGGTTGTTCTTTGCGCAGCACGCTCAAGTAAACGAGCATGGAAACAAACACCGAACCGGCGGCAGCTAGATAAATGCTCGGGTAGCCGAACCAATGGCTGATTTGCCCAAAGACGATGGCTCCGATGCCGACGCCTAAATCAAAAAACGAGAAAAACGTCGCGTTCGCCATCCCTTTCCGGTGAACAGGCGCCCGCTCCACCGACCACGCCTGCAGCCCTGGCTGCACCATGCCAAACCCAAAACCGTACAGCACTGCCGCAGCCAATAACGCCCATTCCCCCGGCAGCCAGGCGAGCATAAGCATCGCAAGCAAAATGAGCCCAGCGCCGGGAAGAAAGACAGCCCGATGACCTTTCCGGTCATACAGCTGGCCGGCGAACGTGCGCGTCACCATCAGGGCGAGCGCATAAAGCAAAAAATACAGCTGCAAACCGCCGATCCCTTTTTGCGCCGTATACAGCGGCAAAAACGAAGCAATGCCGCCGAACGTCACCGTTAAAAAGAAGAGAAGCACGGACGGAACGAGCGCCGTTTTTTCGTAAAGGTCCCACTTGTTCGTCTCATAGCGCGGCCTTCCCTCCACTTTTTTATAGGTGATGGCCGCCGCAAACAATACGGAAGCAACGCCAAGCAGAGCGCAAATCAGAAACAAATGGCTGAACGGAATGGCAGACGCCAGCACAAGCCCAAGCGACGGACCGAAAGCGAGGGCGATGTTTCCTGACAATCCGTAATAACCCATTCCCTCCCCGCGGCGGCTGGCCGGAATGATGTCCGTCGCCACTGTGCCGGACGCCGTTGTCGAAAACCCCCAGCCAATTCCTTGGACGACGCGCATCAAAAAGAGAAGAAGCATGCTGGTGATGACACTGTACGAACCGACCGAAATGACAAAAATGAGCAGCCCAAGCAAAAAAACAAACCGCCGTCCCCGCGTCTCAAGCGCATGGCCGGCAAACGGACGGACGAGAAGTGCGGAAAAAGTGAAAATCCCGACGACAAGGCCGATGAGCTGGTCGTTGCCGCCTAAGTGTTCGACAAACAGCGGCAGTGTCGGCAGCGTCATTTGAAATCCAAGAAAAATGAAAAAGTTGGCTAAGCAAATCAAAATAAAATTGCGCGTCCAAATTTTTTCTTTTTGTTCCGCAACAACTTGCCTTTGTTGCGCATTCATACCGATCCCCCTTGTACGATATGTATTTCGTGCCCCTTAATATTTGTCAGTATAACATAACTGTATGCTTTCGTTTAACGAAAATGTTTTTCCAGCACGTTTTTTCAAAAAAAGCCGCGCAAAGGCGGCTCCTCTCAACAGCGGCAAGCGGGCGGCCGCCCACATCCTTCTCATTGGGCGCCAAACGCCTGGAATTGCGCCTTGACCAACTCGTAGTAAGCGCCGCGCCGCCTCATCAGCTCCTCGTGCGCCCCTTGCTCGACGATGCGACCGTGGTCGAGGACGATGATATGATCGGCGTCACGGATCGTCGACAACCGGTGAGCGATGATAATAGCTGTCCGCCCGCTGAGCAGCGTTTTCAATGCCCGTTGGATGACAAGCTCCGTTTCGGTATCGATGCTGGCCGTCGCCTCGTCCAAAATTAAAATTTTCGGATCGGCCAACAGCGTGCGGGCGAATGACAGCAACTGCCGCTCTCCGACCGAAAGCACGCTGCCGCGCTCTTCTACCTCCGTTTCGTAACCGCGGGGCAGCTTCCTAATCCATTCGTGAGCGCCAACGGCTTTCGCTGCAGCCACCACGTCGTCATCGCTCGCCTCCGGCCGGCCAAAGCGAATGTTTTCCATGATCGTTCCCGAAAAAATGAACGTCTCTTGCAGCACGATGCTCACTTGCGACCGCAGGCTGGGAAGGGAAATTTTTCCAATCGGATAACCGTCCACCTTGACGATGCCGCCCGTTGCGTCATAAAAACGGGCGATCAAATTGGCAATCGTCGTTTTTCCCGACCCGGTATGGCCGACTAACGCGACGGTCTCGCCTGGTTGAATCGTCAGCGACACGCCATCAAGCGCCTTCCGGTTTCCGTCATACGAAAATTCCACTTGTTCAAAGTCGATGCGGCCTCGCATGGCGGGAAGATGCACGGCATCTTCCGCTTCGCTCACGAGCGGCCGTTCATCCAAAAACTCAAAAATGCGCTCGGATGATGCCATCCCCATCAAAATTTGGTTGTACACTTGCCCAAGCCGGGAAATCGGCTCCCAAAACATCCCTAAATAAAAGGAAAACGACACAAACTCGCCGATCGTGCAGTCGCCGCGCTCAATAAGCACGGCGCCGTACCAAATTAAAATCGCCGTCCCAAACGCCATCGTCATGTCAACGAACGGGCTGAACATGGCGTTTTTCTTTACTGCCTCTTTCCAAGTCGAGAAGTTTTCCTCATTGACGCCGCGAAAGTAAACGCTGTTTTCCGTCTCTTGGACGAACGATTGCGTCACCTTCATTCCTTGCAAACTTTCATTCAAATGAGAATTCAGCTTTGATTGTTTGATGCGCACGCGTTGCCATGAGGCGCGGATGCGCTTGCGCAAGTTTGTCGAAATGAAAAACATCAACGGCAAAATGACCATCACAGCAAGCGTAAGCGGTACATTGAGCGAAAACAAAATCGTCACAATGCCGACAAGCAGCAGCACATCCGTCAATAAATTGACAACCCCGTTTGTAAACAAGTCTTGCAGCGACGTTGTATCGTTCATAATGCGCACTAAAATCGATCCGGCCGAACGCTGGTCAAAAAAGCGATGCGACAACGTCTGCACATGGGAAAACAAATGGCGGCGCAGATCGTAAATGACGTTTTGCCCGAGCATATTCATCCAACGAATGCGCATCATGTTGGCGATATACAAAAGGATGTACAATCCGGCGATCAAGGCAATGAGCTTTGCAAACAGCGCCTCATTTCTTTCACTAATGGCCCGGTCAAACATATAGACGCCGATGAAAATCGGCAGCACGAGCCGCACTGCCGTTGCGGTCATCACCGCTAAACATGAAAGCGGCAGCAAATTGCGGACATACGGCCGCAAATAGCCAAGCAAGCGCCACATTTGCTGCCAGTTGAACGGCTTGTCGATCGCCACATCTTGCGGATAATGGAACCGTTCGGCCACCAGTTTCTGTCGTTCTGCCCTATTCATCCGATCCACCTACCTTGCCGCTTCATGCAATACCGCCTGTTGATCCCGGTATTGAATATCGTAAATGCGCCGATATATGCCGTTGTGCCGCAATAGTTCCTCATGCGTCCCCCGTTCGGCAATTTTGCCGCCATCAAGCACAAGAATTTCATCGGCATGTTTCAGCGACAAAATGCGGTGGGCGATAATGAACGTTGTTTTTCCCTTCATCGCTTCCCGAAGCGCCGCTTGAATGCGCCGTTCCGTTTCCATATCCACTGCGCTCGTCGCATCGTCTAAAATCAGGATGCTCGGGTTTTGGCAAAGGGCGCGGGCAATCGCAATCCGTTGCCGCTGTCCCCCGGAAAGGCCGAGGCCGCGTTCGCCAAGCACTGTTTCGTACCCGTCCGGCAGCTCCATAATGAATTCATGCGCCCCAGCCCGCTTCGCCGCCGCGACAATTTCCTCCATCGTCGCCTCCGGCCGCCCGTAGGCAATGTTCGCCTTCACCGTCGAGGAAAACAAAAACGTTTCCTGCATGACGACGCCGACGGCGGCCCGCAGCACGCGAAGCGGATATTGTTCGATCGGCCTCCCATCAATGAGAATGTCTCCTGCGCTCCGTTCGTAAAAGCGGGGGATCAACTGCGTCAAACTAGATTTTCCCGACCCGGTCGCCCCTATCAGCCCGACCGTTTTGCCTGGATGGGCATAAAACGAAATGTCCTGCAACGCCGGTGCCGATTCATCCCGATAGCGAAGCGTCACGTTGCGAAATTCGAGTTCGCCGCGAATGGCAGTGAGGGAATCGTCCGCCTGGCTGTCGTTGATTGTTTCCTTTTCTTCCAAAATCTCCAACAGCCGTTCTCCCGACGCCTTGGCCTGCGAAAACATGTTGATCGTAAACCCAAGCTGCATAATCGGGCCGAGCATATACCATGTTAAGCTGTAGAAGGCGACAAGCTCGCCTGGGCGCAGCTCATTCGCCATCACCAAATGCCCGCCATACGCCAGAAGCAACACGACGCATATATTCCCGATCGCCTCCATAAGCGGAAAATAGTTTGCCCAAACGCGCGAAGTGTCAAGCTGGCTTTGGCGCAGTGCGCCGTTTCGGTCATCAAATCGCTCCTGCTCCGTCCTCTCTTTGGCGAGCGCCTTGACCGTCCGGATGCCGCTAATGTTTTCTTGCACTTTCGTATTGAGAGCGGCAAACGACCGGCGAATGCTGCGAAACGCCGGATGCACCCGGCGGTCAAAACGATAGACGGCGACGGCCAAAAACGGCAGCGCCGCCACTGTCACCATCGTCAGCCGCGGCGAATAGCATAGCATGACGATCAGGCTGGCGCCGACCATGATGAGAAAGCGAAGCGCTTCCGAACAGCCGAATGCCAGAAAAAAGCGCAACCCTTCCACATCTGATGTCAGACGCGACATTAAATCGCCTGTTTTCGCGTTATCGTAATAACGAAACGGCAAGCGCTGCAGTTTCTCATACAGCGCATCGCGCAAAGCGCGCACCGACTTGATGCCGAACAGATCCGCCAAATAATGCTGTGCAAACGCCGCCCACGCCTTGAACGCCATCATGACGACAAACCCAGCCGCCATCCACGGAACGAGCCTATATTGGCCGCCTAAAACGACGCGGTCGATCGTCTGCTGCAAAATGATCGGATAAATCACGGTGATGCCTGTAACAACGAGCAACAAGAGCAACGACCAAATAAAGTCATGTTTATACGGAAAGTAAAAGGGTTTTAATTTTCGGAAAACGGACATTCTCTCCCCTCCCCTTGCCGGTTGCCTTCCCATCCGCTTTTTCACTCTGCGGGCGAATGTTCGCTCACATCGTCTCCCCTCCAAACAGGGCAACTATTTACTTTCCCCATTTTACTCTTCGATTCCCGAAACAAATAGATGGAATCGAAACAAGAATTTGTATTATCGTAACATTCCATCTTTTGTAAAGCGGCGGCGAAATTCGGTCGGGCTCATTCCTTCCCGCCGCTTGAATATACGGCTGAAATAGGCGAGCTGGGAAAATCCGCACCGCTCCGCGACCTGCTCAACCGTCAAATCGCTGGATACAAGCAAAAGCCGCGCCTGCTCAAGCCTCACCTTTTGCAAATATTCCATCGGCGTGCAATCGTACACCATCCGCATACAGCGCGCGATATGATTCGGATGGAAGCGAAGCGCCTCGCCAAGGTCGCGATAGCGAATGGTCCGGTGATAGTTTTTTCGCAAAAACGCTGCTGCCTCGGCAGCCACCGCCGCGGCGTGGGAAGGGGGTTCAGCCGCCCGGTCGGCGCATAGCTCCTGCAACAGCTGCTGAAAAACCAAATGGCGCCGCCATTCGGCAAAAAACGCCGTCTCTCCCATTGAGCGAACAAGCTGCTCACAAAGACGGCCGACCGCTTCGATATTCGGTACGTCCCCATATTTCGGCAAGTAAATCGAAAACGGCTGTTCAGCGAACAAATGACGCCGCTTCACCCTCCCGTTTTTTCTTTCCGCCCCCCCGTCTATGTGCTGCCAGCCGCCAGGCGCCAAAAAATGAAACCAATAAAAGCGGGTGTCTTCCGTGCAGGGGCGCGTCGGATAATGGCGGCCGGCAGGATATAGAAAGAGAAACTGCCCCGCTGCCACTTCGTATGGCTGCGCTTGTTCGCCAAGACACAAGCGCCCTGACATAACGATAAGCAAATCAAACACACCGATATCACGCCGGTCTGGATGACATTGTCCAGGCCGATACGTCATTTCCCCGCCAGCCACAAATGTCGGAAGCGGCGGGGCGAATAGTTCCAGCATGCGTTCCTTTCCCCCTTTCTGAGTAAAAAAGCCGCCAAATTGGCGGCTTTTTTACCATCCTTTCCGTTCCCGCAATGATGTAATTTGCGCGGTATGGTGCTTCCCGTGCCATGTATACAGCGCGGTCAATACGTACAGCGGCATCGGCTGCAACGCTCCTTCCGGCTGGACAAGGCGATGAAAATCCGCTTCTGTCATTGACTCAAGCAGCGTCGCCCACCGTGCATGCAGCCCGTCAAGCAATAAAAGCGACGATTCGATCGACAATGTGCGGGCATCAGCCGTTTTGGCCCATTCGCTTTCGATAAACGGTTTAACAGCCGGCGCCTCTTCCGTCAATCCCCATTTCGTGCGCAAAAACGCGTTCATGCTGGCATCGGCCAAATGGTGGACAACTTGGGCCACCGTCCAGCCGCCGTCGCGATATGGCGTATTCAATTGCTCATCGTTTAAATCGGCGACAGCAGCCCGCACCGCGTCAGGCAGCCGGCGGACATCGGCAATCCACTGCTGCACGTCTTCCGTCCGGAACTGCGCCGGCGCTTGAAACGTTCCGATCGGGTAGCGAATCGGATCGACCGTCCCCATGTTGATCATCTCCCTTCCGTATTCATTCATTCCACACAGAAAGGCAAATTCCTTCTTATTCTTTCCAGATGTATACGCGCGCCTCGTACGGTTTCAGCTTAAAACGCGTCGCATTTTTATGCGGACGGACCGGGTAGTTCGAGAGCGCCAAATCGCTTGACTGAAGGCGGAAGCCGTCATAGCGGTAAAGTGACGGGCGGTCCGACAAGTTGACGACTACAAGCGCGCGATCACGTCCGAGCGTTCTTGTGTACGCGTAAATGGATGGGTGGTTTTCCAAAAGCAGATCGTACGTTCCGTAAACAAACAGCTCGTTCGCTTTCCGAAGCTGAATCATTTGTCGATAAAACGACCATACCGAGTTCGGATCGCGCCGCTCGGCCTCGACATTGATCGTACGATAGTTTTCGTTCACCTTGATCCATGGCGTACCTGTCGTGAATCCAGCGTTTGAGGCACCAGACCATTGCATCGGGGTGCGCGAGTTGTCGCGCCCGGTTTTCCAAATGATCGTCATCGCTTCCTCATGGGTCCGCCCCTTCGCCCGTTCGAGTTCATACAGGCGAAGAGCGGACACATCACGATAATCACGGATGTCATCGAACCGCACGTTCGTCATCCCGATCTCTTGCCCCTGATAAATGAACGGCGTCCCTTGCATAAAAAAGTAAAGCGCGCCGAGCGCCTTGGCGCTTTCCGCCCAATAGTCGCGGTCATTGCCCCACGTCGAAACGGAGCGGGGCAAATCGTGGTTTTCCAAAAACAACGCATTCCACCCGCGGTTTTCAAGCCCTTTTTGCCATTTCGTCAACGTCCGCTTTAGGCGACGGACATCGATGGAACCATCCGCACGCCTTTCCCATAGCCCTAGATGCTCAAACTGAAAAATCATATTGAACACGCCGTTTTCTTCCCCGACCCATTGTTCGGCCTCATCAACCGTTACTCCGTTCGCCTCGCCGACCGTCATAATGTCATATCGCGCAAACGTTTGCTCTTTCAACTCTCTTAAATATTCCATAATGCCAGGCTGGTTCATATGCCCGGCAAACGACGGTACATACTTCAGCCCCTTCGGGTTTGGCAAATCGGGAAGACCCGGCTTTTTCTTAATGTGGGAGATCGCGTCGATGCGAAAGCCGTCGATACCTTTATCCAGCCACCAGTTGACCATCTCATAAAGCGCCTGGCGCACCTCACTGTTTTCCCAGTTCAAGTCGGGCTGTTTGACATCAAAAATATGCAGATAATATTGACCCGTCCGCTCGTCATACTGCCACGCCGAGCCGCCGAAAATGCTTTCCCAGTTGTTCGGTTCGCGCCCGTCTTTGCCGTCGCGCCAAATGTACCAGTCGCGCTTCGGATTGTCGCGCGATGACCGCGATTCGATAAACCACGGATGCTCATCACTCGTATGGTTGATGACCAAATCCAAAATGACTTTCAACCCGCGCCGATGGGCTTGGGCAAGCAATTCATCGAAGTCATCCATCGTTCCAAACTCATCCATAATGGCATAATAATCGCTGATGTCATATCCGTTATCGGCGTTCGGCGACCGGTAAATTGGACAAATCCAAACGATGTCGACTCCAAGCTCCACCAAATAATCCAGCTTTTCGATGATGCCGCGAAGATCGCCGATGCCGTCGCCGTTGGCATCCATAAAGCTGCGCGGATAAATTTGATAGGCGACGCCCTCTTTCCACCATGTTTTTTTCAAGGCTGCCTCCCCCTTTGTGCACACGTTTTCACTATCCACTGTACACTACATGACGGCAATATACAACTCTCTTTTTCAAGACTAGCGAAAAAATGATTGATGAATATTTTTAGGCTGTTGTTTTCACTCGCCGCCCGTAAAGCAACAGCCGTTTGCCAGACGATCGACATGCTGGCAAACGGCCGATTCGAACGATAATCAACGTTCATTAGCGGTGCGGCCCGCTTCGTAAATTTTCAAGTTATGATAGACGGTTTCAAGCATCGGGGCGTGGATGTCATACTGTTTCGCTAGCTCCAGCAAATACCCTTGCAAATGATCGGCTTCAATCGGCAGCCCTTTTTCCATATCACGCTGCATCGATGACTTCATCGTCGGGGCGATCTGTTCGAGCTGAACGCGCTGTCGTTCGGCCATCTCCTCAGTGAGCGGCGCGCCGTGCGCTTGCATAATCATTTTGATTTCCCCAAGCAACCGGCTGATGATGGCGCCCCCGTACTCGCCGGAACGAATCGGCCCGATCGGAGCGCGAAACAACGTCGTCACTCCTGACATTGTTGCAATAAACAAATACTTGTTCCACATGTCCGAAACGATCCGTTCGCTCAGCCGGAAACGGGCATTGGCGCCGGCAAACAGCGATTCCAACGCTTCAACCCGCTCCGTCCGTTCGCCGGACCACTCGCCGAAACGAACTTCATGCGCCGGACTTGTTTGGACGATTTCCCCTTTTTCGTTTAACGTCGTTTCGATGAAACAAAGGCCTCCCAACACCTTGTCATCGCCAAATGACTCCCGCAACACATCCATATGGGCCATGCCGTTTAACAGCGGCAAAATCATCGTTGTCTCACCGACGTACGGTTTGGCATCAGCGATGGCGCCCGCCAAGTGATACGCCTTGTTTGAAAACACGACAAGATCGAACGGCTCCGTCCGTTCACCGGACGCGATCAGTTTCGGCGCGAGCACTGCATCGCCGTGGACGCTGCGGATGACAAGCCCGCGCTCCTCAAGCTCCCGCTTTCTCCGCTCACGGACGAGAAATGTCACATCGACGCCTTTTTCAAGCAGGCGTCCGCCGAAATAGCCGCCAACCGCCCCTGCTCCCACTACAAGAATGCGCATGTATGTATCCCCCTTTTCCCGCGTGTTTATTGCCCAGTCCCAGCTTGAATGGGCATCTCCCCGATGCGGACGTTGAAGAAAAAAAGGAAGAAGGGGCACCCCCTCCTTCCCTCCCACTCCTAGCAGCAGCGCGATACTTTGCCGCCTTTGGCGTTATAGCGCGCCTCTTGCGCTTCGCAGAAAAACTCTTTCCGCGACTTGATCGGCTCGCCCGGATGATGGGTTTTCATATGCTCGACATATTTTTCATAGTTTGGCACGCCGACAAGCAAGTCGAGAAACTGCCGGCGGTAAGCCAAAACGGTTTGCAGCCATTTAGGCATAATGCTTCGCTCCTTCTCCATCGCGCGGCACGTACGGCGCTTCTTTGAGCGGCACATGTTTGTTTTGCAGCACTTTGATCCAGATGTTCAATGCGGAAATAAGCATTGCGATCACCACAAGCATGAAAATCGCGCACAATGTGGCATCAATGTAGTCGTTTATAATAATTTGCCGCATTTGCGCCTCATTCGCGGCCGGCGCTAAAATTTTCCCTTGGCTCAGGCTGTCTTGGAACATTTTCGCATGCGACAAGAAACCGATTTTGACGTTTTCGTGGAACAGCTTTTGGTATCCCGCCGTCAACGTGACGACCAAAAGCCATGTCGTCGGCACGAGCGTGACCCAAACGTACGCCTTTTTGCCCATTTTAAACAAGACCGTTGTCGCAAACAATAAGGCGATGCCGGCGAGCATTTGGTTGGCGATGCCAAACAATGGCCATAACGTGTTAATGCCGCCGAGCGGATCGACAACCCCTTGATACAAGAAGTAGCCCCAAGCTGAGACGCAAAGCGTCGTCGCAATCAAGTTGGATACGAGCGAATCCGTTTTGCCGAGCGGCTTGTAGAACGTGCCCATAATGTCTTGGATCATGAAACGGCCGACGCGCGTGCCGGCGTCAATTGTCGTCAAGATGAACAGCGCTTCAAACAAGATGGCGAAGTGATACCAGAATGCCATCAATGCCTTGCCGCCAATGACGCTCGACAAAATGACCGCCATCCCGATGGCCAGCGTCGGCGCCCCGCCGGTGCGCGACAACACCGTTTGTTCACCGACATCTTTCGCCAGCTCCGTCAACATGTCAGGAGTGAGCGTAAACCCCCACGACGATATGACTTTGGCAGCCTGCGCCACATCCGCCCCGATTACCGCCGCCGGGCTGTTGATGGCAAAATACACCCCCGGCGTCAAGATGCAAGCTGCGACCATCGCCATCACGGCAACGAACGATTCCATCAGCATGGCGCCGTAGCCGATCGGACGCGAATGGCTTTCCAGCTCGATCATCTTCGGCGTCGTGCCGGACGACACGAGCGCATGGAATCCGGACACCGCCCCGCAGGCGATCGTAATGAACAAGAACGGGAACAAGTCGCCGGCAAACACCGGTCCCGTTCCATCAACAAATTTCGTTACAGCCGGCATTTGCAAATCAGGCGTAACGACTAAAATGCCGAGTGCTAGTCCAACAATCGTGCCGATTTTCAAAAATGTGCTCAAATAGTCGCGCGGCGCCAACAGCAGCCACACCGGCAGCGCCGAGGCGACAAAACCGTAAATAATCATCAAGATCGCGATCGTTTCGCCTTTTAACGTAAACATTGCCGAGAGCGTCGGATGCTCCGCAACGTATTGCCCGGCCACGATCGACAAAATCAATAATACAAATCCCCCGAGCGACGCCTCAGCAACGCGCCCCGGACGGATGAAGCGCATGTAAATGCCCATCAAAATCGCAATCGGGATCGTAGCAGCAATCGTGAACATTCCCCACGGGCTTCCAACAAGCGCTTTCACGACAACGAGCGCCAAAACGGCCAATAAAATAATCATAATGCCCAAAATGCCAAGCGCTGCGATAAAGCCCGTCACCGGCCCCATTTCTTCCTTGATCATTTCGCCAAGCGATTTCCCGTTGCGGCGCATTGACGCGAATAAGATGATGAAATCTTGCACCGCCCCGCCGAGCACAACGCCAATGATGATCCAAAGCGTTCCCGGCAAGTAGCCCATTTGCGCAGCCAAAATCGGCCCGACAAGCGGCCCGGCGCCGGCAATGGCGGCGAAATGGTGTCCAAACAACACCCATTTGTTCGTTGGGACATAGTCCTTCCCGTCGTTAAACACTTCAGCCGGCGTTTTCCGGTTATCATCGAGCCCAAACACTTTGCGGGCGATAAACCGGCTGTAAAAACGATAGGCGACCGCATACGTGCAGACGGCGGCGACGATCAGCCACATGGCGTTGACCGACTCGCCGCGGCTTAACGCCAAAACAGCGAATGCGGCGGCCCCAAGGACGGAAATCAGGCCCCATAACAAAATCGATTTTAGCCCCTTCACACGGCTTCCTCCTTTTTTATTTGTCAAAATTCTTTACGTCACTATTATATTCATTATTCTGAAAAATTTAAAGACATTTTTTCATCTTCAACTAATGTATAGTTTGGTTCTATAGGAGAGTTTTCCCGCATTCCTTATTGCACAAAAGTATAAAACAAGTCTTTGGAGCAAAAAATGTAATTGCACCCATCGGCTTAACCAGCAACTGACCATGAAGCACCCATCGATTGTCCCCAGCTCCATCTAACGGTGCAATGGACAAAACAACGATCAACTACTATTTCAGTAAAGGGTTCGAGAAGGTGAAGGCGATCGAAGCATTGTTATGGAGCATTGCTTTGCCTGGATTTGGGCAACTGTTGAACAAAAAGTATATAAAAGGAATTTTGTTTATTGCGTTGGAATTTGTGATTAACACCCAATCTCAATTCAATGAAGCCATCCGCCTCAGTTTTCTCGGGCGCACCGATGAGGCGGCCCGCATCGTCGATATCGGATGGCTGATGTTTTACCCATGCTTATACTTTTTCGCCATGTGGGATGCGTTTAAAGACGCCGGCGGTGGACGGATGCCATACTCGTTTTTGCCGTTTGTCTTCTCCGCCTACTTTGTGACGGTCGGCTTGATGTACTCGGCGCACGTGACGATTGGCGATGTGTTTTTTGGACCGATTTGGCTGCCGATCTTGTCGGTCATCCCCGGGCTGGCCGTCGGGTGGCTGCTTCAGTTTCTTTTATTAAGATGGAGGCGGCCCTCCGTTCCGTAGCCATTTAATGAACAAAGCCGCCAATTATTCATTGGCGGCTTTCGGCTGCGGTTCTTTGGCAGCTTTTCTTTTTTTCATTGTCCCAATCGTAATGACGGCAGCAACAACAAGCAGCTCAAACCCGTATTTCACCACAGGATTGGCAAAATACTCTTTCAAAAACGGCTCGCCAACGATCATTTTTGCCGCTGTCCAAGCAAGAACACCGGCTCCAATCGTAATGATAATCGGAAAGCGTTCAATCCATTTTAAAATAAGCGTGCTGCCCCACACCATGATTGGAACGGAAATGAGCAGCCCAAGGATCACGAGAAGAAAACTTCCATGCGCCGCACCGGCAACCGCCAATACGTTGTCAAGCCCCATCAACGCGTCGGCAATAATAATGGTGCGAATCGCTTCCCATAAACTTCCCCCAGCCTCAACATCATCATGCCCTTTTTCCTCAACGAGCAACTTATATGCGATCCAGACAAGAAATACACCGCCGACAAGCAAGAGACCCGGAATTTTAAGGAGCCATACGACGAAAATCGTTGCCAGCGCCCGGATGACAACAGCGCCGACGGTTCCCCAGACAACGGCCTTTTTTTGCTGGTGCTTCGGCAAATTGCGGGCTGCCAATCCAATCACAATGGCGTTATCCCCTGCCAAGACAAGGTCAATAATGATAATTGACAGCAGTGCTGTCCAAAACTCTGGAGAAAACAAATCCACGGAATGATCCCCCTTTATAAGTTATATTTTTCCTTTAATGAAACTGGAGCCATCTTAATAACTTGTTGCAAAATAAACATGAAAACGGCGAAATCATCAATAATACCAAATAGTGCTAACCAATCGGGAATGAGGTCAAACGGCAACGCTATATATAACAGCAGCAACCCGACGGAGACCGCCTTTTTCCGCACTGGCACCTCGCGCGAAACAAAAAATTCGAACAAAAACGGAAGAAACCGACGGATGTGAACGACGAACCGAAGCCGTTTCCACCACTTGCGCATGCCATTCCCCTCCATTCTTCTGACGATCTTCTTCCGAAGCCACGCTCATTTTCCTTTACGATTATCTTCCCCCTTTCGTTTCAGGTAATGAAAAAAGACCTTTACCATTCTTGGTAAAGGCCTTTTCACAAACAAAGACCTTTACCGCCGCAGGTAAAGGTCTCGCTAACAACGTTGCCGTTGCCAGCAAGGCCGAGGGTGTACACCCTGGACTGACGACCTTGCTGTAAAAGCTACTCCCCTTTAATAAAAGCATATTCACACTTTGCACTTTCATGATATTCAATGTTCACGCGTCCTGTCAATACCATTTTTTCATCCATTGCAAAAAATCGCCTCCACTCCCTTCTCAAACAGTGCAACAATTCCCGTCTGCTTTTTCATTGTCCGGCTGTGAATTTTAAACCGATGATCCCGACAACAATGAACAATAAAAAGACAATTCGCGGCGCGTTAACCGGCTCGTTTAAAAACAGCATGCCGATGATGACCGCTCCGAGCGCCCCGATTCCCGTCCAAACCGCATAGGCGGTGCCGATCGGCAATGTTTTCGTTGCCATCGATAAAAAGTAAAAACTAGCCGCCATCCCCGCAACAGTGACGACAGACGGCCAAAGACGGGTAAAACCGGCCGTGTATTTCAGCGAAATGGCCCATACGATTTCGAACACTCCGGCGACAAATAAGTATACCCACGCCATGTATCATTTCCCCCTTTCCAAAACAAAAAAGCCGCGGGAAATATCGAAATGATACTCCTCCCGGGCTTTTGTCCCTCCGTGTACGCGGGCGCGCCGCGCGTTTTCTCTCGGTCACAGGCCGGCTGCCAAACAGCCGCGGAACCCTAGAAAACGTTTCTTGTATTTACTTGTTGTTAATCAGTATAACACATCAGCCAAACGCTTGCAATCCATCCGCCTTCCGCATATTTCCGACAGGTGAAGACCGAGGGATCCCCATCCGTCTTACACCGGGTCGTTATCGACGCCACTGTACGATTCAATCGCTTGATCAAGCGCTCGGTAAGCTTCGGCGAAGGCGTTCGTCGCCGATTCGTCACCGGCGGCGGCAAGTTCGACCCGCGCATTGCGCGCATGCGTGACAGCGCGAATGACGTCTTCAATCATTTGCCTCTTCTCCCCAGCGTTCGCCTTCAATTGTTCAAGCTCATGGAGCGCCCCGTCAAGGCTCGTCGAACGCGGTTCGTCAAACGCTTGTTCCAACTGTTCTTTCACACGCTGCAACACTTCTTTCATGATCGCCCATCCTTTCTTTATTCGTTGTCATCCGCTAGTGTGGGCGATTCGCCGCAAACTATGCATTCTTGTCTCCGCCGCGTTCAGTCATTGACCCGCGCATCTTTCAATCCGGCCCAAAAGGCGGCAACGACAGAAAGGGCAACAATCAGCAGCGGCGCATACATGATCAAAAACGTTTGCATCATCCTTTTCCTCCTTCCCATTTCCCTTTGACGTACGCTTTATTGAACAAAAAGAGGCGCATCAGCAAATACAAAGACGGGATGAGAAGCAAGAACCCGGCGATAAACGCAACAATTAACGCCATCGCCATCGTTTCATTGGTGAACCCGTCATAAATCGTTAAATGCGGGTAAAGCAAATACGGGTAATGCGAAATGCCGTAAGCGTAAAACGCGAACGCGTATTGAAACAAAAGCGCGATGAACGCCCAGCCGAACCGCTGCTTTTTCCAAAGCCAATACACGGTGGCGGCAAAAAACAAAAATGAAACAACCAACATCCATGCCATCTGCCATAAGTTGGCGTAATGCTCTGGATTATGGTAGCGGAGTTGGTAAATAATGAGCAACGCTGACAACATCGTCGGCCCGCTCCAAAGCAGAGCATAGCGGCGCAACAGCTCTCGCGCCCGCTCGTCCCCCGCCGCGTTCGCATAATACGTCAAAAACACGGCGGAAATGTACAAGACGCTTGTGACGCTTAACAATACGATGCTCCATGACAAAGGACTTGCAAACAGTTTTTCGTAATCCAACACAACGGCCCCTCCGCGCCTCTCGACAAACCCGCCTTCTGAAATCGTCAAGACGACTGACAGCGAAGCGGGGATCAATAAGCCCGTCAGCCCGTAAGCGAGCAAATACCAGTTCCGCTCCGTCCCTCCGTATGTGTGAAACGCATAGTATGAACCGCGAATAGCGAGCAAAACAATCGAAATGCTGGCCGGAACGAGCAGCACCGAGCCATAATAATACGCCGTTTTCGGAAAAAAGCCGACGATCCCGACAAAGAAAAAAACGAGAAAGACGTTTGTCACTTCCCACACCGGCGACAGATAGCGCTGGATGATGCGGTGCAAAATATGCTGTTTGTTCGCCCAATGGCTGTAGGCGCTGAAAAACCCGGCCCCAAAGTCAATCGAGGCAACGATAATATACCCGAACAAAAACAGCCATAACACCGAGATGCCGATGACTTCGAGCGTCATGGCGTCACCTCCCCGTTATTGGCGCGCTCTTCCAGCTCCCGTTCGACCGGGTTGCGTCGAAACATACGGACAAGCACCGTGGCGCTTGCAATGACGAGCACCATATACAAAAGACAAAACAAAACAAGCATCGTATCAACATGAGCGGACGATGTCGCCCCTTCCGCCGTTTTCATATAGCCGCGCAAAATCCACGGCTGCCGCCCGACCTCCGCCAAATACCAACCGGCTTCAATGGCGATCATCGCCAACGGCCCCCCTGCGATCAACAGCCCAAAAAACCATTTTTTCGCTGTCCATTTCCAGCGAAAAATCGATCCGAGCCAATAAACAGCCGATAAAATCATTAAAAACACACCAATCGTCACCATGACATCAAACAAATAATGGATATAAAGCGGTGGACGCTCATCTTTTGGAATATCGTTCAGCCCGGTCACAACCGCCCCCGGGTGGTTGTGCGCCAAAATGCTTAACGCATATGGAATTTCAAGGGCGTATTTCACTTCCCCGTCCTCCGTCAACGTACCAAATAAGATGAGCGGCGCATGGGAACTCGTTTCAAAATGCCATTCGGCAGCCGCCAGCTTCTCCGGCTGGTATTCGGCTAAAAACTTTCCTGACAAGTCGCCGACAAGAGCGCTCGCTACGGAAAAAATGAGCGCCGTTTTCATCGTCAAATGAAGCGCCTTGCGGTGGTACACATGACGGTTGCCCTTCCATAAATGCCACGCCGCAATCGAAGCGAGCACAAACGCCGACGTCATATACGCCGTCGCCAGCACGTGGGCGACTTTCGTCGGCATCGCCGGGTTGAACATCGCGGCGATCGGGTCAATATTGATGAGCTCGCCGTTTTTCATCTCAAACCCTTGCGGCGTATTCATAAACGCGTTCACCATCGTAATAAACATAGCCGACGCGGAAGAACCGATCGCCACTGGAATAAGCAATAGCAAATGTTTTTTCTGGTTTTCAAACCGATCCCATGTATACAAATAAATCCCGAGAAAAATGGCTTCAAAAAAGAAGGCGAACGTCTCCATAAATAGCGGCAAACTGATCACTTGGCCGGCCAGTTGCATAAAGTTCGGCCATAAAAGCGACAGCTGCAAGCCGATCGCCGTTCCGGTCACAACGCCGACGGCGACGGTAATGACGAAGCCGCGCGTCCAGCGGCGGGCAAGCAAAATATAATGCATATCGTTTTTCCGGATCCCGACCCACTGGGCGATGGCAATCATCAGTGGAATCCCGACGCCGATTGTGGCATAAAGAATATGGACGGTTAGCGTCAATCCCGTCAAAACACGGCTAAGCAGCACCGGATCATAGTTAGTCATGGTCATCCCCCCTTATGAAAACAAGCGGCCAATCAAGGAAAGCAAGACAACTGCTGCGACAGCAAAACTAATGAACACAAGCGCTTTTTCGTGCCGCTCCCACATATTCATCCCCCCGGACGCTTAGACAATCATGAAAAATTGTGACAACCATCACAAACTATCCACTTCATATTATTTCATAAAATCGGGAACGTTATCCGCCATGATTTCGAACAATTTGTGTCATTTTTCACATATTCATCGTAACAAACAAAAAAAGCAGGATTTCCCTGCTTTTTATTCAAATTATAAATATTTTCGATGCACCGTCTTCCCATCATACGTAAACAACATCGGCTTTTCTTCGACGACCGTTTCCATATGGACGGGCCGGCCCCAAAGCTGATAAATGTACGGCAGCACTTTCTCCAAATATTTCAAATCCAATTCAATCCCTTCATACCAATGCTTTAAATACAGTTCCCCATTGCGCATATAGTCGCCGTCGTTCACCGTAATGTACGGGAACCCGCCGTTCACCCGCATGCTGACGAGTTGGTCGCGAATATGTTCCCAATGCTTGTCGACAATTTTGTAATCTTTCCCTTGTTTTTGGAATAAGTACATATCTTCCCGCATGATCAGCTCTTTCGTCAAATAGTTGCGCAAAAACGAAATATCGGACTCAAGCTCACGCACTTCAAAAATTTTCGCCCGTCCTGAGCCTGGCTTGACACCGTATTTTTTCATTTCCTCGGTCGGATTGTTCCACCGTTCTTCAATGTCTTCAAAAATTTTCAATCCTAAATAGTACGGGTTAATGCCGGTGCGCGACGGTTGCACGACGTTGGCATTTAACTTCGCGAATTCAATGGCTTCATCGCTCGTTAAGTCCATTTCCCGCAAAATGCGCTGATGCCAATACGTCGCCCATCCTTCGTTCATGATTTTCGTCTCCAGCTGCGGCCAAAAATAAAGCATTTCCTCGCGCATCATCGTTAAAATGTCGCGTTGCCAATCCTCCAGTTCGCGGCTGTATTCTTCGATGAACAATAGCACATCTTTTTCCGGTTGCGGCGGAAACTTGCGCCGTTTTTTTCGCGGCGGCGTTTTCAGTTTGTTTCGCTCGTCAAGCGACCATAAATCGTCGTACGGCGTCGATGTTTTCGGAGACTCCTCCTCTTCGTACACTTCCGTATCTTCCCACGTCCATGACAACTTTGGCCGCAACAGCGACGGATCGATATGCTCCTGAATGGCTAAGACGGCATCCAGAAACTTTTCCACTTCCCATTTTCCGTATTGGTGCTCATAATGTTTGATCCGCTCTGCTGTCGCCGCCATGCTCTCGACCATATCGCGCTTCGTGTTGCTGAAGCGGACGTTGTTTTTGAAAAAGTCGCTGTGGGCCAACACATGGGCGACAATTAGCTTATTTTGGATCAGTGTATTCGTATCGAGCAAAAATGCATAACAAGGATCCGAGTTAATGACAAGTTCGTAAATTTTGCTTAATCCTAAGTCATAATGGAGCTTCATTTTGTAAAACTGTTTCCCGAAACTCCAGTGGGAAAACCGCGTCGGCATCCCATAAGCGCCAAATGTATAAATAATGTCAGCCGGGCAAATCTCATAGCGCATCGGGTAAAAGTCCAACCCAAATCCTTCTGCGATTTCTGTAATCTCCGCAATCGCCCGTTCCAGCTCTTTCAGCTCGTCCTGCCGCATCCAAATCCCCCCTTTTCCCCTTACCACAATGTATGAGGGAAAAGAAGTTTTGATACATTGAATCATTGCCCGTGCTTTCCATTTCGGCCTGCCGCCCGTTATAATTTGTGTTGTACACGACATATTTCCATAAAGCGTGGTGATCGTTTGCATCAATATTGGCATCATCTCATCGAACATTTTGGCTACGTCGGCATTATGGTTTCGCTCATGCTCGGCATCGTCGGATTGCCGATTCCAGATGAATTGCTGTTGACGTATGCCGGCTATCGCGTCTCAACCGGCGCCTTTTCGTATCCGCTCGCCTTTCTCGCCTGTTGGTTCGGGGCGATCGCAGGCATTTCACTCAGTTATATCCTTGGCATCACATTAGGGCTGCCGTTTTTGCATAAATTCGGTGCCAAATTCCATCTAACCGAGAAACGGCTCGAGCAAACAAAAGCGCTTTTTTCAAAACTTGGCCCAGCGGTATTGTTCATTTGTTATTTCATCCCCGGTGTTCGGCATCTCGCCGCCTTTTGGGCCGGCACAAACGCCTACCGTTTGAGAAAGTTTGCCTTGTTTGCCTACAGCGGGGCGATGGTGTGGGTCGCCGTCTTTTTAACGATCGGCGCCTATTTCGGAAGCCGCTGGATGGCCGTCAAGCAGTACATCCACGCCTACCGTCCGTTCTTATTTCCCATCTTTTTGGCCGCTCTTGGCTTCGCCATCCTTTATTGGTACATGCAACAAAAGCGGAAAACACCGGGGTAATCCCGGTGTTTTCCATTTCTCGATGCACGCTATACGTTCTCGCGCGGGCCGCGGTGATACGTTTCTGTCAACAGCCCCATAAACAAACCGAATCCAAACATCACCATCGAGGCCCCTATAATTCCAAGGCTGACAATCGTCAAGAAAAAGTCTTTGTTGTAAGCGCTCGCAATAAAACTGAGCAAAAAGAGCGCTGTTCCGACGACCAGCCCGACCGAGGCCATCCATTTGCACATGTTTGTAATTTCTTGCCCTTCGTGCCGTTTGTTCATTCTCATCATCCCCTTATTTTGAGGATACTACCCTTGTCACAAAATTGCAACATTTATTTTTCCTTTTTCGTTTTCATTTCGGTTATAATTTATATTTTGCCTTCTGTCGCAACATTTACAGGGCAACAAAACGCCCCACCGTCATACACTAACAATGACTCCTTCTTGATAAAGGAGGCATGCCGCTTGAACACCGTCGACTATGATAAGGCGCTTTACTATACGCATCGCTCCGAATGGGACAATTTGCTGATCTTGATGGTGCGCACGCCTGATGACATATTGTCAAAAAAAATTGAGAAGTTTCTCCACGCCTATAATTTCGAACATGACTACTCCGTCATTCAAGAGCGGCTCACGGCTTTGCTTCGCTACATCGACCATGCGCTTGAGGTAAGCGAACAAAAAACGGGAGTCGAGCAGTACGCGTATTTCTATTCGTAAAAACAACGGGGAATGGGTTCAACCCACTCCCCGCTGTTCTCTCATTGAATGTACGAAGGCGAAACGGCTCGCAGCACATCGTGCACCCGTTGCATGACCGCGTCGGAAAGACGCGCCAATTTTTCCTCGCTGTCTTGCAGCGAAATCCCCTTCACGCCGAAGTACGCCTTCATTTTCGGCTCCGTCCCTGATGGACGCAGACAAAACCACGAGCCGTCCTCGAGCATATATTTCAACACATTTGAAGTCGGCAACGTGATTGCCGTTTTTTCTCCAGTCAGCGTATTCGTCCGCTCTTTCGTTGTATAATCCTCGATCACGGTCACCTTTTTCCCTGCAGCTTCCACCGGCGGATGCTGGCGGAATGACGCTAAAATCGCGGCGATCGTCTCCGCCCCTTCCTTGCCTTTTAATGTCAGCGACCGCTGCCCTTCACGATAATAGCCGTATTTGGCAAACAGCTGCAGCAATGCTTCATAGAGCGACAGCCCTTGCTTCTTGTAAAACGCGCATACTTCCGCAGCGAGGACAGCCGCCTGGACGGCGTCTTTATCGCGGGCAAAATCGCCGATCAAATACCCGTAGCTTTCCTCATAACCGAATTGGAACGTATATTGCCCTGTTTGTTCATATTCCTTAATTTTTTCGCCGATAAATTTGAATCCAGTGAGTGTATCGACAGTCTCAAGGCCAAATGATGCAGCGATTTCCCGGCCAAATTCGGATGTCACGATCGTTTTTAAAACGACGCCGTTGCTCGGCAAAAGACCTTTTTCTTGTCGCTGCGACAGCAAGTAATGGAGGAGCAGTCCCCCTGTTTGGTTGCCGGTCAACACGACATACTCCCCTTGCTCGTTTTTGACCGCGATGCCGAGCCGGTCCGCGTCCGGGTCAGTCGCAATCAACAAATCGGCGTTCACTTGTTTGCCAAGCTCCATCGCCAAGGCAAAAGCTGCATGCTCTTCCGGATTGGGCGAAGCAACGGTCGAGAAATTCGGATCCGGCTGTTCCTGCTCTTTGACGACAAAGACGTTTTGGTAACCAAGCTCGGCCAAGGCGCGGCGCACCGGTTTGTTTGACGTGCCGTGAAGCGGGGTAAATACGATGTTGATCGCTGTTTCACGGGCCAGCTCCGGATGAAGGGAAATCGTTTTGACCGCATTCACATACGCCTCGTCGATTTCTGGGCCGATGATGCGGATCAGTCCTTTTTCTTTTAGCGTCGTTTCATCATCAACCTGAATGGCGAGCTCGTTCTCAACTCCATTGACGTAGCGGATCACTTCATCAGCAGTATCCGGCGGCAGCTGTCCGCCGTCTTCGCCATAGACTTTGTAGCCGTTGTATTCCGGTGGATTATGGCTCGCGGTGATCACAATGCCGGCAAACGCCCGCAAATGGCGGACGGCAAACGACAGTTCCGGCGTCGGCCGCAGTTCCTCAAAGACGTACGTTTGGATGCCGTTCGTCGCCAACGTTTTCGCGGCTTCCATGGCAAATTCCGGCGATTTATGCCGCGAATCATAGGCAATGACAACGCCGCGCCGCTTCGCCTCATCGCCAAACGACTGTATGTATCGCGCCAACCCCTCCGACGCTTTTCGAACCGTGTAAATGTTCATTCGGTTCGTTCCCGGTCCAATCTCACCGCGCATCCCGCCGGTGCCAAACTCGAGATTTTTGTAAAAGCAGTCTTCCAGCCACCGTTCATCGTCGCGGTGTTGGTCCAGCAGCTGCTTCAACTCCGGATCGAGCTGCGGAGCATGAAGCCATTGTTCGTATTTTTGCCTCCAGTCCATCAGTTGCCCCCCTATCTTGATTTCCCCTTTTTATGTATTCGCTACCATCATACAATATACCTGCCGAAAGAAAAAGGATGTCCCGGAAAACAGGGACATCCTTTTTCTTCCATTACCCTTGCGGCTGCGAAGGCTCGGAAATGTTCGTCAGCGCCTGTTCGGCCGCTTCGTTCGATGCGCTGTTCGTCGCGATATCGCCTAAAGCGACAATGCCTTGAAGCTGGTTGTTTTCGACGATCGGCAAGCGGCGGACTTGGTGCTGCGCCATCACATTGGCGGCGTCTTGAACGCTCATGTTTGGCGCACCGGTGACGACTTGGTTTGTCATCACATCCGCTACTTTGACGGTCGACGGGTCTTTCCCTTGGGACGAGACGCGCAATGTAATGTCGCGGTCTGTGATCATCCCTTTCACTTGCCCGTTTTCCACAACCGGCAGCGCGCCAATATTTTTTTGGCTCATAATTTGCGCGGCTTCTTGCACCGTTTGGTTCGGCGAAATGGTCGCGACGTTTTTCGTCATAATGTCTTGCACTTTCGTTCCGCTGTTGTTCGTCAATGTGATCCTCCCCTTTCACCGATTAGTATGGCTCGTTCATCGCTTGATATAGGTAGAAAATAATGTTTTCCGTTCTATCCCTTGCCGCTCGCGAATAGACGCGCCGCTTCCCATCCCTTATAATGGAGCTAGGCTGGACTGTCAGAGCCAAAACAGTCGTGCGCTTGCAACCGGGCGCCGTAAGAGCCGGGCCCCCGCAAGGAAAGAAGGTGGACACGTGAGAAGGGAAAAATGGAAAGAAAACATGCTTTTGGCTGCTTGGGCAACGGCGCTCATCGCCACGCTTGGGAGCCTTTATTTTTCCGAGGTGCTCGGATTCGTTCCGTGCGATTTATGTTGGTTTCAACGCATTTTCATGTATCCGCAAACCGTCATTTTGGCAATCGCCGCCGTGCGCAAAGATTTTGCCGCAGCCCGTTATAGTTTGGCGCTGTCCATCGTTGGCGGCACCATCTCGTTATATCATTATTCTTTGCAAAAAATCCCCTTTTTCCAAAATTACGCCATAAGTTGCGGCCGCGTGCCTTGCACCGGCCACTATATTAACTGGTTCGGATTTATCACCATCCCGTTTTTGGCACTAACCGCTTTTCTTATCATCAGTTGGTTAAGTCTGACCATCCTAAAACAGCAAAGAAAGGGGAAAAAATATTGAGAAAACTGCTTCTGTTAGGCGGAATCATTATCGCTTTGTTTGCCGCCATCGCTTTCATCACCTCATATGAACAAAAGGAGGCGGCCAAGGAGAATCCTTACCATAAAAGCGAGCTCCATCCGGCTACGGTTGACCAGCTTGATGATCCGAACTACCGCAACATTATTTTGCCCGCCGAGCTGCAACGACAACTCTCCGCCGGCAAATCGCTCACCGTCTACTTTTACAGTCCGACATGCCCTCATTGCCAACGGACAACCCCGATCGTCGTTCCTTTGACGAAACAGCTGGGCATCGACTTAAAACTGTTCAACTTGCTCGAATTTGAAGACGGTTG
This sequence comes from Geobacillus lituanicus, assembly GCF_050994965.1. Classification (NCBI taxonomy): domain Bacteria; kingdom Bacillati; phylum Bacillota; class Bacilli; order Caryophanales; family Anoxybacillaceae; genus Geobacillus; species Geobacillus lituanicus. The sequence continues at coordinate 906,151 of NZ_CP194773.1, read as the reverse complement.
GGACATATACCATATTGAAGCAACCCCGACCATTGTCCATTATGAAAACGGAAAAGAGACAAAACGCATCGAGGGATACCATGATGAGGAAACGTTCCGCCGATGGTTTGCTTCGTTGCCAATGCAAGAAAAATAAGGGGCTGCGCCTTTTACAAGACGCAGCCCCTTGCGCTACATCACCCACTGGCTCGCAGCGGGAACATACATGCTGCACGGCATCGCCCGCTTGTGGGCAAACTGCTTGGCCCGAAATGGGAACGTGATGCCATGGCGGGCCAAAATTTTTTGATTGCGGACAAACAGCCATTCGTATTGGTCGCACTCTCCATGTTCCCCGATATATTCGATGACGGTGATCAGCGACTGCAACGCGGAAATGATTTGGAATGCCTCTTTCATCGTCCCATTATATGTAACATGGTCATCGTTCAGCGAAAGAATGCCCCATTCCTCAAACTGGCGAATTTGTTCATCATCGAAGTAATAAGGGAAAACATCGGTGTAAAAATAATTGAGCAAATAGTGAATATAGTTTTCTTGCTCTGGGGTTGCCGCATACATCATTTTCAATGTTCATACCACCTTTTCTCGCCGCAATGCTTGCGTTTTCCATCACTAAGACGATACTATGAGTGTACCATATCTCGCGCAAGGATAGGGGTAGAAAGTGTTTCCACAGCTAACAAACAATTGGGAGTGTGACAACCTTTGTGGACGAGAAAAGGCGATTGGCTTGAATGTTCGATTCCGGACTTTTGGAGCGGCTTGACCGTCGAACAGCTCCTGAAAGATGTATGGGCTGCATCCAAAAAACTGGCCCACCGATGGCGAATGGAACACGGCGTCAAACGAAACGGCGAAGCGGTCTCATGGCAGACAGTGCTGCGCGAGCGGGATCGGCTTCAGCTTCATGCGTATGCGCCGGAGCCTTCCTTGACCGTTCCGGAATACCGGGAGCTTTCGCTTTTATGGGAGGACGACCATTTGCTCGTCGTGAACAAAGAAGCCGGCATCGACGTCCACCCGTCTGAACCGGGGCAAACCGGCACGCTTGCGAATGCCGTTTCCTTTTATTTGCAGTCACAGGCCATTTTGACAAAAGTGCGCCACATTCATCGGCTCGACCGCGACACATCGGGGGCCATCCTATTTGCAAAACATCCGCTCGCCGGCGCAACGCTCGACCGGATGCTCGCCCAACGCGCCATTAAGCGGACGTATATCGCCCTCGTTCACGGCCGCCTGTCCGCCAAATCCGGAACGATTTCTGCGCCGATCGGCCGCGACCGCCATCATCCGACGCGCCGGCGCGTCTCGAAGACGGGGGCAAAAGCGGTGACGCACTATCGCGTGCTCGAAACGTTCCCCGCTGCGTCGCTTGTAGAGCTTACTCTTGACACCGGACGGACGCACCAAATTCGCGTCCATTTGGCCCATCTCGGCCATCCGCTCGTCGGCGACACGCTTTACGGCGGCCAGCCGGTGTTTCATCGCCATGCGCTGCATGCCGCTAAACTAACGTTCCGCCACCCGTTTACAAATGAGGAAGTCGTCTGCCTCGCGCCGACGGACGACTTTCCCGTTCCCCTTCCATCCGTTGACAGCAAAGAACACCGTTAACGTTTCGCGGCACGCCAAAGCAGGCGCCCCCAGGGCAGGCGCAAAAAAGGCAGACGTTTCCCCGTCTGCCTTACAAACGCAGCTGCTCTTCTTCAACGTCCGCCGTTTCGCTTTCCTCCTCTCGATCCGGTTCTTTTTTCACCACCTCGAGCGTCTTGACGTGATGGCCGTCCATCTCTTTGACCGTAAAGAGATAGTTGTCGATTTCCACAGTATCGCCTGTTTTGATGTCATAATGCTTCGTCAACACCCAGCCGCCGATTGTATCGACATCGTCATCATCGATTTCAAGCCCTAACAAGTCGTTCACTTCGCTAATGAGCACCTTGCCATCCAAAATGAACCGATCGCCAACTTTTTGGATGAGCGGCGTTTCATCGATATCGAACTCATCCTGGATTTCACCGACGATCTCTTCCAAAATATCCTCAACTGTTACCAATCCGGATGTGCCGCCGTACTCGTCGACCAAAATCGCCATATGGATGCGTTCTTTTTGCATTTTGACCAGCAAATCGTGAATGGCGATCGATTCGATCACTTGAATAATTGGGCGGATATAGTCTTTGATCTGTTTATCATGGGACGGGTTGGCGATGAAATCCGTAAACACTTCCTTCACGTTAATGAGCCCGAGGACATGGTCCTTATCGCCATCAATGACCGGATAGCGCGTATACTTTTCCTCCTGGATGATCTCCAAGTTTTCCTTCACGCTTTTGTTAATGTCGAGCGCGACAATTTCTTTGCGCGGCACCATAATTTCCTTCGCTATGCGATCGTCAAAGCGGAAAATGTTGTTGACATAGCGGTACTCGGATTGGTTGATCTCCCCGCTTTTATAGCTTTCCGATAAAATCAGGCGCAGCTCTTCTTCAGAATGGGCAATTTCGTGCTCCGCCACCGGCCTGAGGCCAAACAGGCGCGTCACTAATCGGGCTGTGTTATTTAACGACCAAATCACGGGGTACATGATTCTGTAAAACCAAATGAGCGGCTTGGCTGTCCACAGCGTAATCGCTTCTGCTTTATGAATAGCAAATGTTTTCGGCGCTAATTCGCCGACAACAACATGCAAAAACGTGATCAATGAAAACGAAATAATAAAGGCTAAAAAGTGGGAAACGGATTCCGATAAATGGAGGCGTTCAAACAGCGGCAGCAACATCCGCGCCACCGTCGGCTCCCCAAGCCAGCCAAGCCCAAGCGAGGTGAGCGTAATGCCGAGCTGGTTCGCCGATAAATAGCCATCCAAGTTCGAAATCACTTTTTTCGCCGCGATCGCCCGTTTATTGCCTTCATTGATAAGTTGGTCGATGCGCGTGCTGCGCACCTTGACGATCGCAAATTCCGAAGCGACAAAAAAGGCGGTGCAGGCAATAAGTAACGCCACTAACAGCAAACTGGCTATGTCCAATTCATCTCCGAGCGCGGATGAAGCGCCCAGGTACACCTCCTGCGTGCAAAAGTTTCGCCATGCCGCCAACGGCGGACAGCCTAAGGCGGCACAACGCATTACGACTCTTCGTTATTGTTCCCTTGGGTAAAGATGAGCACATACTTCAACAGCTCAAATACGGCGATCAATGTCGCGGCCACATACGTCAACGCCGCTGCGCCGAGCACTTTGTTCACGCCGCGAACTTCATCCGGAGCGATAATTCCTTCCGCCAAGATAAACCGTTTCGCCCGGGCGCTCGCATTAAACTCGACCGGCAGCGTGATGACTTGAAACGCCACCGCCAGTGAGAAGAACAAAATGCCGAGACCGATCAATGAAAATTGATGGAGCAAAAACCCAACCAGCAGTAAAAACGGAGCCACGCCGGAAGCCAAATTCACAACCGGGAACATCCGGTGGCGAAGAACGAGCGCCGCATACCCTTGCTGATGCTGAACCGCATGACCGACCTCATGGGCGGCAACGGAAATGGAAGCGATCGAACGCCCGTAAAAGACAGGTTCCGACAAACGAACAGTGCGGGAAATTGGATCGTAATGGTCGGACAATCGTCCCGGAACGACCTCAACCGGCACGTGATGCAAGCCGTGGCGGTCCAAAATCATGCGCGCCACTTCCGCCCCCGTCAACCCCGATGAGGCTGGAACTTCAGACCAGGCATTGAAATTCCTTGATACCTTCCATTGCGCCCAAAGCGATATGAAGAAGGCGATAAAAATGAAAATATCCATCGGATGGAATAGCATCTCAGCACCCTCCGTTTTTCCAATTGTGTATACTATTATTTATTGTACTTGTTCATCATTTCATACGTCAAATATGCCACCTTGGTTTCATTTCTCTTATAGAAAAAACAGCGCCGACGACGGGCGCTGTTTGGCCGATCCTGTTTATCAAAAGTTGAAGTTGTCTGGATCGGCGCCAATCCGTTTATTCAAGTTTAACGCATCAATTTGCTTCATTTCCTCGGCTGTCAACGAAAAATCGAAAAGGTTGGCATTTTCTTTAATACGCGCCGGCGTCACCGATTTCGGGATCGTCACGACGCCGTGCTGCAAATCCCAGCGCAACACGACTTGCGCCGGCGTTTTCCCGTATTTTTTGCCAATTTCAACGATTGTCGGTTCGGTTAAAATTTCCCCGCGCATCAGCGGCGACCATGCCTCAAGCTGGATGCCGTTTTCCCGGCAAAACGCCTGCAGCTCTTTTTGCGTCAAGCGCGGATGGTACTCGACTTGGTTGACCATCGGCTTAATTTCGCAGTCAGCCAGCACATCTTGCAAATGGTGAATTTGGAAGTTGCTGACGCCGATCGCGCGCACATAGCCGTCTTTATACAGCTTTTCCAGCGCTTTGTACGTCTCTTTATACTTCCCTTTCACCGGCCAGTGGACCAAATACAAGTCGACATAATCGAACCCGAGTTTTTTCAAACTTTTGTCAAACGCCTTCAGCGTTGTCTCATACCCTTGGTCGGTGTTCCACACTTTCGTCGTCACAAACACTTGTTCGCGAGGAATGCCGGATTCGCGGATCGCTTGACCGACACCTTCTTCGTTTTCGTAAAAAGCGGCCGTGTCAATATGGCGATAGCCAATTTCCAACGCGGTGCGCACCGCGCTTTTTACTTCCTCGCCCTCCTTTACTTTGTAGACGCCAAGGCCAACCCACGGCATTTGCACACCGTTATGTAATACAGCGCAGTCTTGCAAACTGTTCAATCTGCTTCCCCCTCCAACATCGGTATAGCTTTATTATGGAAAAACGGCCAGGAAAAAGCAAAATATATGCACAAAAAACGAGGAAAATATCCCCTCTCCGTCTCGCTCCATCCTTTTTTCATCCGCCGATTTGCAATGTGCAGTGCGTTTCGGGGCTCGTTTTTCTATATTTTTTGCCAAAATAAAAAACCGCCCCCAAAGGCTGTTCATACAGCCCTTAGGGGCAGATTCCCGTTCCTCACTTCGCGATTGTCATCTTCCCTTCCGCTAGATTTTGTCCAGCAGAAGGATGAAACTCATTTTCCATTTTCGAAACAACCACAGTCGCCACAGCGTTGCCGATAATGTTCGTAATCGCCCGCGCCTCGGACATAAAGCGGTCGACCCCGAGCAACAAGGCAATGCCCTCAACTGGAATCATCGGGAACGCTGCCAACGTTGCCGCCAGCGTAATGAAACCGGAACCCGTCACTCCTGCAGCTCCTTTTGATGTAAGCATCAATACACCGAGCAACGTCAGCTCTTGCCAAATCGTTAGGTCAATGCCGTATGCTTGAGCGATGAAAATCGCCGCCATCGACAAGTAAATCGATGTGCCGTCTAGGTTAAACGAATACCCGGTCGGAACGACAAGGCCAACGACCGACTTCGAGCAGCCGTATTTTTCGAGACGCTCCATCAACCGCGGCAGCGCCGATTCCGACGAAGACGTGCCGAGAACGAGCAACAACTCCTCTTTGATGTAGGCAAGAAACTTAACGATGTTAAATCCGTAAAACTTCGCAATCCCGCCGAGCACGACGAAAATAAAGAGCGCCATCGTAATGTATACCGATCCCATCAACTTTCCGAGCGACACGAGCGAGCCAAGGCCGAACGTGCCGATCGTATACGCCATCGCGCCAAATGCGGCGATCGGCGATACTTTCATAACCATGTTGACGACGCCAAAGAAAATTTCAGCGATCCGCTCAAACAGGGAAAGCACTGGTTTGGCTTTTTCCCCTAAACCAGCCGCCGCCAGTCCAAACAAGACGGCAAAGAAGAGCACTGGAAGCAGCTCCCCGCTGGCCATTGCGGCAACAACGTTATCCGGAATAATGCTTAATACAAAGTCGACAAACCCATGGCTCGTTTCTTCCGCCTGCTTCGTATATTGTGAAATGTCGCCGCCTTTTACGGCATCGGTGTTAAACCCGACCCCTGGTTTGACTAGGTTGACGACGACAATCCCGATAGCCAACGCAAACGTGGTGACAATTTCAAAATAAATGAGCGCCTTGCCGCCGATGCGGCCGACTTTTTTCAAGTCGCCCATATTGCCGATCCCGATGACGACCGTGAAGAAAATGATCGGCGCAATCACCATTTTAATCAGCTTAATAAACCCATCGGCCAATACTTTCAGCTTCGTGCCGAATTCCGGGAATAAAAATCCGACGATAATCCCTAAAATAATACCGATAATGACTTGCACAGTTAAATTTTTAAATTTGCTCCGCATTTCTCCCACTCCTTTCTTTGTCTTGACAACGCTTTCAACATCATCATAAAGGAAAAAGCATAAAATCAAAATATTATGGTGATAATGGTCGTTTTGGTCTTTTTGGTCTTGACCTTTTTTGCTGTTCAAAAACAAAAAAGCTTCCGCCCGCGGAAGCCTATTACGATCCTCTAATTTCATTAAAAAGCCCGGAACCAAACTGCCTCGTAAACTCGTTGTACAGCGGGGCGAACTTCTGCTCCCATTTCCGTTTCTCCTCTTCCGACAGCCGGTAAAGGAAGACATCTTCACGCCGCTCGAGCTGCTTGAGCTCCCGTTCGTTTTGCTCTTTCGACTGCTCTAAATTCCAACGCGTCGCTTCAGCCATCGCTTCAGTTATTTTTTGCTGGATGTCTTTCGGCAAACTGTCCCAAAATGACTGATTCATCATGACTGCGTACCCGAGATACCCGTGATTGCTGATTGTAATATACGGTTGAAATTTGTAAAACCCTTTCGAATAAATATTAGAAATCGTATTTTCCTGCCCATCAAACTTATGCTGTTCAAGCTCCTGATAAACGCGGTCAAATGAAACAGCAACCGGTTCTCCGCCAAGCAGGCGAAACTGTTTTTCGATCACTTCGCTCGGCATAATGCGAAAGCGCAAGCCGCGGAAGTCATCAGGTGCGATAAGCGGGCGGGTGGTGCTCATCATTTGCTTAAATCCGTTGCTCCAAAGCGCCAACCCTTTGATTTTCTTCGCCTCAAGCATTCCGAGTAGCTCAGCCCCGATTTCTCCAGTAAAGACGCGGCGCACATCGTCATCGTTGCGGAACAAAAACGGCAAATCGAGCACTTGCCATTCGGGGACAAGCTCTGTCACCTTTGAAAATGATGGCGCGATCATTTGCACATCGCCGCGCAACAGCGCATCAAGCTCCTCGCCGTCCGAATAGAGCGAACCGTTCGGAAACACCTCAACTTTGACGCGGCCATCGGTCTTTTGTTCGACAAGCTCGGCAAACTTTTGCGCCGCCAAACCTTTTGGCGTGTTTTCCGCAACAACATGGCTAAAGTAAATAATAATTTGGTTTTGCAGCCCCTTTTGTTCATCATCATAAACAAGCGGCTCCCGGCCGACTTGCTGGCTCACCGCCCATCCAGCCAACCCGATGCCGGCGAACAGAAGGAGCAGCCACCATTTCCAACTGTTTCTCATCATCCACACCATTTTCGTCCTTGATTTTTTCATCTCTTTTATCATATCAGAGGAATCATGCTAAAATAAATGATAATGACTGTTTCGAAAAAAGAGGAGTCTCGCCATGAATCGGCTGCCGATCCGTTGGAAAATCACGATTTTAATTTTTGTCATCGTCAGTTTTTCGATGCTGCTGAGCGGCTTGTTTATCATCAGCGATTTTTTTCATACAAAAGAAGAAGAACTGAGCCAGCGCGCCTTGTTGACAGCGCGCACAGTGTCTGAACTGCCGGAAGTCAAACACCACATTGTCGGCGACAAGCAAAGCCGGGCGCTCGTCAACATGATCGTCGAACGGGTGCGCGTCATCCACAGCGCTGACTATATTGTCGTACTCGATATGAACAAAGTTCGCCTCTCCCACCCGCTCCCAGCAATGATCGGCACCATTTCCCACGGCGCCGATGAAGGGCCGGCATTTGCCGAGCATACGTACACCTCGAAAGCGCGTGGGGAAATCGGAACCGTGATCCGCGCCTTCGTCCCCATTATGAACAGCGATCACGAACAAATCGGCGTCGTCATCGCCGCCTACCGGCTGCCGACATTTTGGGAAGCGATGAGCACAGTAAAAGAGGAAATTGCGATAGCGATCGTTTTGTCGCTGCTCGCCGGCGGAAGCGGAGCTTGGCTGCTTGCCTCCCACATTAAGCGGCAAATGTTCCAGCTCGAGCCGCATGAAATCGCCAAACTGCTGATCGAACGGACGGAAGCGTTCAACGCCATGCATGAAGGCGTCATCGCCATTGACAGCGATGAACGCATCACGATTTTCAACGATCGGGCGAAACAAATGCTTGGCGTCGAAGGAGATGTCATCGGGCAGCCGATCCGCTCTGTCATCCCGGATACACATCTTCCGGAAATTCTTGAGGTAAACAAACCGATTTATAATCGTGAGCTGCAAATCGGCAACTTGACGATCTGGAGCAACCGCATCCCGATCAAGGTCAACGGGAAAACAGTCGGCGCCATTGCCATTTTCCAAGACCGCACGGAAGTCAAGCGGCTGGCCGAAGAACTGACAGGAGTGAAAGCGTTTGTCCATGCCCTGCGCGTGCAAAACCATGAATACATGAACAAGCTCCACACGATCGCCGGCCTCATCCAGCTCGGCCATATCGAAAAAGCGCTCGAGTACGTGTTCCAAGTTACAGAGGAACAGGCAGAACTGACGCAGTTTTTAAGCCGCAACATCAAAGACGAAAGCATCTCCGGGCTATTGTTAAGCAAAATCCGCCGCGGCAAAGAGCTCGGCATTCGCGTGACGATCGACCGGCACAGCCGTCTGCACCGTTTTCCACCGCGCCTTGATCACCATGATTTCGTCGTGATCCTCGGCAATTTAATCGAAAATGCATTTGATTCGTTCCGCAACGTCGCCGGCCGCGAGAAGGAAGTATACGTCAGCATCGAACAAAATGAGGATGTCTGCTCCCTCTCTGTCGAAGACAACGGCCAAGGCATCGCCCGCGAACATCTCGACCGCATTTTTGAAGAAGGCTTCTCCACAAAAGGGAGCGATGGCCGCGGCATCGGCTTATATTTAGTCAAACAAATCGTGGACAAAGGAAACGGACAAATCGAGGTCCAATCAGAAGAAGGAAAAGGCACCATCTTTACGATCACATTTGACATGTAACATAGCAAGGAAGCCTAGCGAAACAGCGCTGGTGTCTTTCTCCATCATGTAAACAGGCTCCATCCGTGCAAAGGAGGAAAAGCATGTACCGTGTACTGCTCATTGAAGACGATCCGATGGTCCAGGAAGTGAACCGGCAAATGATCGAACAAGTGGACGGCTTCACCGTCGTCGGCCTTGCCGGAAACGGTGAAGAAGGACTCCGCCTCATCGACGAGCTGCGTCCCGATTTAGCGATGATTGATATTTACATGCCGCAGCTAGACGGCCTTGAAACAGTAAAGCAAATCCGCGCCCGCGGCCATGAAGTTGATATCATCGCCATCACAGCGGCGAGCGACATTGAAACAGTGCGCCGCGTCCTGCAAAACGGCGCCTTCGATTACATTGTGAAACCGTTTAAATTTGAACGGCTCAAACAGGCGCTGGGAAATTACCGGGCGTTCCGCCAGTCGCTTGCAGAAAAGGAATCGCTCACCCAGGCAGAACTCGATGCACTACGGCAAACGGCTGAACAACCTGCCGCCTCGCTCCCTGAACTTCCGAAAGGATTAAACGAAGTGACGTTGGAAAAAGTCGTCGCCTACTTGCGCCAGCACCGCTTCCCTGTTTCCGCCGAGGAAGTGGCCGAAGGCGTCGGCATCGCCCGCGTCACCGCCCGCCGCTACTTGGAATACCTTGAGAAAACGGGACAAGTGATACTCGATGTGCAATACGGCGGCGTCGGACGCCCCGTCAACCGCTATCAGTTGAAACGACTATAGCCTACCCGATAGCCCGCACGATTAACCGGGTGGGCAACTCTTCTTGTTTTCGCGGAACATTTCCTGTCTCCAGCCAATGGTAAAGAAGATGAAACGCTCTTTCCCTAAGTGTAAAATGGGGGAGCGCCACTCGTCGCTGCTATTTGGGGCGGGGCGCATGTCGCCTTGCACACCAAACAACAAGCCAAAACGAACAAACAGAAAAAAATAGGAAAACGAGTCTGTTTGTTTCCACCGTTTCAATTGGTATAATGAGCGGTATATGGAACGTAAGGAGGAATGGACATGAATCGATACGGGAAGCTGTTATTTTCCCTCGCTGTCACCGCTGCCTTGCTTGCCGGTTGCGGTACAGAGACACCTGCATCAAAAGAGACAGAAGCGAAATCCAAACAAACGGTAAGTTCAGACGAGAATCCCACCAGCGCGCAAACAACAGAGCCAGCATCTCAAGAAACTCCCCCTGCTGACGAACAAAATCAAGCAGGAAGCGGACAAAGTGGGTCGACAGGGGATGAAGCTGCTTCTTCCCTTCCAACAACTTCTTTGTCTTACCAAGTCGGAAATCAAACAGTCACAGGGACAGCAACGTTGACCACAAGCGACAACCAGCATTTCTCCCTCTACGTGCTGGACGGTTGGACGCTGGATGCCGAAGAGCCGCATGCTGATGTATTGCTCCACGGTAAGTCGTTCGCCCGCATTCGCTTGCTTTCAGAGGGGGAAACAAACTACGAGCAGCTGGCGAAAGAACATGCCCAAGCGATTGACGCCAACGCCGCCCGCCAACAAACAAACGGATTGCCTAAGCCGTTCGCTGATGCGGTTTGGTACACTGCACAAGCGGACGACGCCACCGTTCATGTCATCGCCAGCGCCCAACCAGCGCCAATGCTATTGACCGTGCACGCTCCACGCAACGAAGACGTGCTTGGCGCCGTGCTCGCCATGGCGGCGACGCTGCAAAAGCAATAACTTATTTTAGGGAGGGCGATTGCCCTCCCTTTCCAAAAAGAAAAACCCCCTTTTTTCAGCTGCCAGAGGGTCAAACGAGCTGCTTGCTTTCTTCTTTGCGGAAAAATGTTTTCATCGCGTGGAACACATCCGATTTTTGCTTCAAAATATAATAGCGGAACTTTTCATCCTTAATATTGCGATACGCCGACATGAGCGTGGAATGACGGTTGTACTGGTTGACTTCCCCATACCCAAACATGTTCGACACTTTCATCAGCTCTTGAACAAGCTTCACACAGCGGGCATTGTCTGATGTCAAGTTGTCGCCGTCGGAGAAGTGGAACGGATAAATGTTGTAGCGCGACGGAGAATACTTCGTTTCGATCAGTTCCAGCGCCTTGCGGTAGGCGGATGAGCAAATCGTCCCGCCGCTTTCCCCTTTCGTGAAAAACTCCTCCTCACTGACGACTTTCGCTTCCGTATGATGAGCAATAAAGGCGATCTCAACGGTTTCATATTTTGTGCGCAAAAAGCGCGTCATCCAGAAGAAGAAGCTGCGCGCCATGTATTTTTCCCACATGCCCATCGAGCCGCTTGTGTCCATCATGGCCAAGACAACGGCCTTCGATTCCGGCTTGACGACTTCGTTCCACGTTTTAAACTTTAAATCTTCGCGGTAAATCGGGTAAAAGCCTGGTTTGCCGCTCATGGCGTTGCGCTTGAAGGCGGCGAGCATCGTCCGCTTTTTATCGATGTTCCCCATCAACCCGGTGCGGCGAATGTCGTTAAATTCGATATGTTGAACGACATTTTGATCCAATTCTTTCCGCTGCAAGTTCGGCAGCTCCAGTTGGCTGAAGAGAGCTTCTTCGATTTCCATCAACGACACTTCAGCTTCGTAATAATCTTGGCCCGGCAAATCCCCAGCCCCTTGGCCTTTCCCTGGCCCCTGCCCCTCCCCGCTTCCGTCTCTGGCCACGACATCGCCGACTTGGCTGTCTCCGTTTCCTTGGCCGACATGTTTGTTTTTCTCATAGTTGTAGCGGATTTTGTATTCATCGAGCGAGCGGATCGGAATCTTAATTACATCGCGTCCGTTGGACATAATGATGCTTTCTTCCGTAATCAAATCCGGCAAATTGTTTTTGATCGCTTCCTTTACCTTTTCTTGATGCCGCTTTTGATCGTCATATCCTTTGCGGTGGAGGGACCAGTCTTCTTTCGATACAACGAAATTCCCTTTCATATTTTCCCCTCCTTTGTTAAAATGGTTCTCACACTTTTCACTTTCCCGCATATACTTATGTTGGCGTCATCAAAACGGACCATCACTATGCCAAGTTGTTTATTTTATCCTATGCAAAAATTCAAAATAATTGACAGATGAATGCCGAAAATAGAAAAGCGAACAACGGACGGACAAGCCCGATTATCGATGCAAAAAAGCATGCCCCGGCGCTCGAGGCATGCCTAGCGGTTCAACAAGCTGCCGACATAGCGGAGCAATTCATTGGCCGACGTGGAGTTGTACCCGTATTCATCAATGAGACGCGCGACGACTTCATTGATTTTTTTCAACTGCTGCTCATCCGGTGTTTTCGTCGACGTTGTAATTTTCACAATATCTTTAAGATCGGCGAACAGTTTTTTCTGAATCGCTTCGCGCAGCCGTTCATGCGAGTTGTAATCAAATCGCTGCCCTTTGCGTGCGTAGGCGGAAATGCGGATTAAAATTTCTTCCCGGAACGCCTTTTTCGCATTTTCCGAAATGCCGATCTGTTCCTCAATCGAGCGCATCAGCTTCTCATCCGGATTCATTTCCTCTCCGGTAAGCGGGTCGCGCAGTTTCGTTTTGTTGCAATACGCCTCGACGTTGTCCAAATAGTTATCCATCAATGTTTTCGCCGACTCTTCATATGAGTACACGAACGCCTTTTGCACTTCTTGCTTGGCGATTTCGTCATACTCTTTGCGCACAAGCGAAATGAAGTTCAAGTACCGCTCGCGGTCTTCCTTCGTGATCGACGGATGCTGATCCAACCCTTCTTTCAACGAACGAAGCACATCAAGCGCGTTGATCGACGGCACTTCTTTCCGAATGATGCAAGCCGAAATGCGGTTGATGACATAGCGAGGGTCAATGCCGCTCATTCCTTCGTCGGGATGTTCTTTTTTCAACTCTTCAACGTCCACTTCGTTGAACCCTTCGATCATTTCCCCATCGTATAGACGCATTTTTTTCAATAAATCCACATCCGGCCGCTTTGACTCTTTCAGCCGAGTCAAAATCGTGAACATAGCGGCGATCCGCAATGTATGCGGGGCGATATGCACATCGGCAACATCGCTTTCACGAATCATTTTTTCGTAAATGCGTTCTTCTTCGGAGACGCGCAAGTTGTACGGAATCGGCATCACGATAATGCGCGAGTGAAGCGCCTCATTCTTTTTGTTCGCAATGAACGACCGGTATTCCGTTTCATTTGTATGGGCGACGATCAGTTCATCCGCACTGATTAACGCAAATCGTCCCGCTTTGAAATTGCCTTCCTGCGTCAGCGACAGCAAATGCCAGAGAAACTTTTCATCGCATTTCAACATTTCTTGAAACTCCATAATGCCGCGGTTCGCCTTGTTCAGTTCGCCGTCAAACCGATAGGCGCGCGGGTCAGACTCAGAACCGTATTCGGCAATCGTCGAGAAATCGATGCTTCCGGTTAAATCGGCAATATCCTGCGATTTCGGATCAGATGGGCTGAACGTCCCAATGCCGACGCGACGGTTTTCCGAGAAGAAAATGCGTTCCACCAGCACATCTTCAATACGGCCGCCGTATTCTTTCTCGAGCCGCATCATATTGAGCGGTGACAACTCTCCTTCGATGCGAATGCCGTATTCACGGTAAAAATCATCGCGCAAATGGTGAGGAATGAGGTGAAGCGGATCCTCGTGCATCGGGCAGCCTTTAATCGCGTACACCGCGCCGCGGTCCGTTTTGGAATACTCTTCAAGGCCACGCTTTAGAAGCGTCACGAGCGTCGATTTCCCACCGCCGACCGGACCCATCAGCAGCAAAATTCGTTTCCGCACATCCAACCGTTTCGCCGCTGGGTGGAAGTATTCTTCAATAAGCCGTTCGAGCGCTTCTTCGAGTCCGAACAAGTGCTGGCTAAAAAACTTATATCGTTTCCTTCCGTTCACCTCTTCGACCCCGGCATCTTTAATCATATTATAAACGCGCGAATGGGCCGATTGGGCCACCCACGGCTTTTCTTTTAAAATCTTTAAATACTCCGCGAACGTCCCTTCCCATTTCAGCTTTTCTTCTTCTTCCCGGTACCGTGCGATCTTTTGTAAAATATCCATAAAGGACCTCCTCACCCTTGGATGTCTAACAGCAAGATTATTACAATTTATGCGAGGATGTCCCGTATCATTCGCCGCAAAAAAAATTTTGTCTCTCCGTCCTAACTTGTTCTCATTCACATGCTTGGCCATATTCGCTATAATAAAGGGGAAACGCATACCACTTTCATTGCAAGGGAGGAAAAGCGATGCGCACATTGCTTATGTTAGGGGTTATCATTGCGTTTTTGACGGCCATTTTCACCGCCGGCTACGAGGACAAACCGGGCGTTAAACAATAAGGCACAAAAAAACGACCTCCGCAACGAAGGTCGTTTTTTTGTTTACGAAAGCCCATGAAACCGTTGCTGGCGCAGCGCCTCGTACACTAAAATCGCCGCCGTATTGGATAAGTTCAGCGAACGGACTTTGTCGTTCATCGGAATGCGCAGGCAACGGTCCATATTGGCTTCAAGCAGTTCTTTCGGCAGCCCGGTCGTTTCACGGCCGAACACAAAGAAAATATGTTTTTCCGTATCGCTGAAATCAAACGAATCGTAGTATTGGCGGCCGAATTTCGTAATAAAGTAAAATTCGCCATGCGGAAACCGGGCAAACAGTTCATCGAGCGAATCGTAATACGAAATGTTGACGTACGGCCAATAGTCAAGGCCGGCGCGCTTTAACATTTTATCATCCGTTGAAAACCCAAGCGGACGAATCAAGTGAAGCGCCGTATCCGTAGCCGCGCATGTGCGGGCGATATTCCCGGTATTAGCCGGAATTTCTGGTTGGTACAGTACTACATGAAGCGGCATTCCGTTCACCTCAGCAACATCGTTTATTTACGGTCAATGATGTGAAAAAATTTATACCGAATGTTTGGCGTATAGGCGCTTGAATCTTCATACGACCAGTAACGCATGCGGCTGTTTGTCGTATGGGCGTTTACAAGCGGCATGCCGTCTTTGTCTTTCGCCACCACGATCGTCGTATGGTCGAAGCGGCCGTCTCCTTGAAAATCATAACAAATGACATCCCCTGCCATCAATTGTTCCGGCTCGGCTACTTCGACCGCCTGCAGGCCGATGCGCGCTCCGCTTAAATACCAGCGCAGCGAATGGGCGACCGCCCAACTGTAACTCCAACTGTTGTTTTGACACCACCATCCTCGCGCCCGGTTCGGATAGCCGGTCATCGGCGCCCCGCCCGCATACAAACATTGGGAAACAAAATTCGTGCAATCAACGTCAAAGGAAGGAAACGCCGGGTTATGGCGGTTCCACCACATTTCTGCATACCGCACCGCCTGCGCGCGATCATATTGGTAAAACAGCCGCTCGCCCGTCCACCGTTCACGCTCAACGCGCGGTGCTTCAACGCGATCCCCCATCCGGCTGATCTGCTGGTCATCAACCAACTCACCACCCAAAAAGCGGGCGCGCCGTTCCTCCACCTGCTCCTCTATATACAGATCAGCCCTATGCTTAATGAGAAATTGATAGTGGGCCATATAAGCAATCGTTGTCTCCCGCTCGACGGCCTGCCTGCCGACAATTCGTCCGCGGATCGTGCACCGGACGATTTCCGCTCCTCGTTTGTCGCACAGTTGCTTCTTGCGTATGATTTCTTCATCTTGTACGCGTGGTTCTGATACAAACGAACGAGCCCGCTCATCGAGCCACTGTTGCAACTGCTTTTTCATGCCGCTCCCCACTTTCTTTTTGTTACTACCTTATGTAGGGAGGCGGAGGTTCTTTCCCTATTCCTTTGTCTCAGACAACAGTTTCAGCCCTTTGTCAATCTCGGCGATTACATCCATGTCCGTCTCGGTTTGTCGTGCCTCTTCCAAGTGAGGCTTGGCGGTTGCATCCCCGATTTTCCCAAGCGCCCATGCCGCTGTCCCGCGGATGACCGGGCGGCTGTCTTCTTTTAACAACCGGAGTAAATGCGGCACTGCCGTCCGGTCTTTGTAGTGAGCGAGGGCAATAATCGCATTGCGCTGAATCGGTTTTTTCCCGCGCCATGAACCGGCCATCGCACCAAACTTCTCTTGAAACTCACGGTTCGTCATGTCAAGAAGCGGAACCAGCTTCGGTTTGGCCGCCTCCGGATCCGGCTCAAATTCCGGATGCAAATGGAAATCTTTCCCCTTATTTTCTGGACAGACTAATTGGCATGTGTCGCAACCATACAATCGGTTGCCAATTTTCTCGCGGAATTCATCAGCCAAAAACCCTTTCGTTTGCGTTAAGAATGAAATGCATCGTTGTGCATTCAGCTGTCCCCCTTGCACAAGCGCCCCCGTCGGACAGGCGTCAATGCATTTCGTGCACGTCCCGCACCGGTTTTCAACTGGCTCATCTGGAGGAAACGGAATGTTGGTGATCATTTCCCCAAGATACACGTAGGAGCCAAACTCTGGGGTAATGATCGAACAATTTTTCCCGCTCCAGCCGATCCCAGCCCGTTCTGCCACCGCGCGGTCAGCAAGTTCTCCCGTATCCACCATCGATCGCACGCGGGCGGATGGCACCTTTGCCAGCAAAAATTCCTCCAGCTTCTGCAAACGTTCCCGCAGCACAACATGGTAATCCTTTCCCCACGATGCACGGCAAAACAGGCCGCGCCGCTCCGTTTTCGTCCCGCGCGGTGCATCCTTCATTTTCGACGGATAAGCGAGGGCAATGGCAATGATCGATTTTGCTTCCGGAAGAAGCAATGAAGGATTCGTCCGCTTCTCAATATCCGGCTCTTCAAATCCCGACTGATACCCGAGCTCCTGCTGGCGGCGCAGCCGTTCCTTTAATTCAACAAACGGATCAGCGCTCGCAAATCCGATTTTATCAATGCCGATTGACCGACTGTACTCAATGACTTCCTGCTTTAATGCCATAACATCCATCGTTTTCCCTCCTTTCGTCATATATGGTAAAATGAAATCCGAGGTGATCAAGATGAAATGCGTGATATCAGAACAACTAAAGCAACGCCTTCCTTCTGGTAAATTCGGCGTCATCCGCTATCATCATATCGAGGTCAGCGATTCACCGCAAATGTTAAGGGGGAGGCTTGAGCTGTTTCAAGAATCTCTTTACATCGAGCTGCAGGAAAAGTCGATTGCCGACATTCCCGAGCTCGCCGAATGGCGCCGGACCTTCAAACAAATCGGCACCGATCCAAGCCGCTACCGTCCGTCTAGCGAGAGCTTATACCGGCGCATCCAGAAAAAAAACTTTCTCCCTTCGATCCACTCCGCGGTCGACGTGAACAATTTCTTTTCTCTTTATTACAAAATTCCGCTCGGCATCTATGATCTTGACCGCATCGAAGGGACAGTGACCATCACAATAGGCACAGAGCAAGACGAATACATCGCCTTAAACGGCCGTTCCGTCAACTTCGCTGACAAACTTGTCAGCAAAGACGAACGCGGCCCGTTTGGCAGCCCGATCGTCGACTCTGAGCGCACGGCGGTAACGAGAGAGACAAAAAACGCCCTGCAAATCGTTTATTTCCTTCCGTCGATGAGCGAAGACGCCGCCCGCCACCAACTTCAAGCCATTCAAACAATGTTTGTTCAAATTCATGGCGGCGAGGCCGACGCGCAATTGCTGTCATAAACTACGGAAATGCTGTCTGCCATCAGCTTCCCGCCGGGAAGCTTCCTTTATCCAAGCGGTGCGGTCGATGGCTGGCAGCTTGAAAAACAAAACAAAAAACGCAATGCCCCGTTCGCTGACGAAACGAAACACTGCGTTGTCCCCAACCCTTAATATACATTGGCTATTATAACAAAAAAGAGCCTAGACAGCAAGAAAAAAACGCAAAAATCGACAAAAAAAGATTGCAGAAAAAGGCACCAGGTTGTCTGGTGCCACTAACCAGTGACCCGTACGGGATTCGAACCCGTGTTACCGCCGTGAAAGGGCGGTGTCTTAACCACTTGACCAACGGGCCGCTTATGGCGGAGAAGGCGGGATTTGAACCCGCGCGCCGCAAAACTGCGACCTAACGGTTTAGCAAACCGTCCCCTTCAGCCACTTGGGTACTTCTCCAAAGAAATGGCTCCGCAAGTAGGATTCGAACCTACGACCTACCGGTTAACAGCCGGTTGCTCTACCGCTGAGCTATTGCGGAATGATGAGCAAGAAGCCTAGCACAAAACTTATCCTGTCCCTTCCTCTGCCAGCAAATTCAAGGAAGCCAAATGCGTCGGGACAACTCGAAGCATATTCGACGATGCACCTGCTCGTCGCTGAGCTATTGCGGAATGATGAGCAAGAAGCCTAGCCCAATACTTGCCCTGTCCCTTCCTCTGCCAGCAAATTCAAGGAAGCTAGATGCGTCGGGACAACTCGAAGCATATTCGACGATGCACCTGCTCGTCGCTGAGCTATTGCGGAATGATGAGCAAGAAACCTAGCCCAATACTTGCCCTGTCCCTTCCTCTGCCAGCAAATTCAAGGAAGCTAGATGCGTCGGGACAACTCGAAGCATATTCGACGATGCACCTGCTCGTCGCTGAGCTATTGCGGAATGATGAGTAAGAAACCTAGCCCAATACTTGCCCTGTCCCTTCCTCTGCCAGCAAATTCAAGGAAGCTAGATGCGTCGGGACAACTCGAAGCATATTCGACGATGCACCTGCTCGTCGCTGAGCTATTGCGGAATGATGAGTAAGAAACCTAGCCCAATACTTGTCCTGTCCCTTCCTCTACTAGCGAATGCAAGGAAGCAAAATGCATCGAGGCAAGCGGAACCATGCACGCACAAGAACGTTCATTAAGTATTATAACGAATCATCTGACAATATGCAATGGAAAATGGTGGGCCTAAGTGGACTTGAACCACCGACCTCACGCTTATCAGGCGTGCGCTCTGACCAGCTGAGCTATAGGCCCCTCAAAAGCGGGTGATGGGAATCGAACCCACGACATCAGCTTGGAAGGCTGAGGTTTTACCACTAAACTACACCCGCATAATATTTGGCTTAACATCCGCCACGCTGCTTCCATGCCCCTTCCTCTACCAGCTGATTCACAGAAGCCAGATGCGTCGGGGCAACTCGAAGCAGATTCGATGATGCAGATGCTCGTGGCTGAGGTTTTACCACTAAACTACACCCGCATATCATTTAGTTGAACATCCGCCACGCTGCTTCCATGCCCCTTCCTCTACCAGCTGGTTCACAGAAGCCAGATGCGTCGGGGCAACTCGAAGCCAATTCGATGATGCAGATGCTCGTGGCTGCGGTTTTACCACTAAACTACACCTGCATATAAAATTTTAAAGAAGAAAAAGGGCGACTAGTGGGAATCGAACCCACGCATGCCAGAGCCACAATCTGGTGCGTTAACCACTTCGCCATAGCCGCCATATTTCTGGTGCCGGCTGCAGGACTTGAACCCGCAACCTACTGATTACAAGTCAGTTGCTCTACCAATTGAGCTAAGCCGGCACATTTAACATGAGTTACTGGCTCATATGATCTGCTTGGTTGTGCCTCTTCCTCTACAAGCTGATTCGAGGAAGCTAGGTGCGTCGAGGCAACTCGAAGCCAATTCAATGATGCCGACGCTCGTCTCTACCAATTGAGCTAAGCCGGCACATTTAACATGAGTTACTGGCTCATATGATCCGCTCTCGGTTGTGCCTCTTCCTCTGCAAGCTGATTCGAGGAAGCTGAGTGCGTCGAGGCAACTCGAAGCCAATTCAATGATGCCGACGCTCGTCTCTACCAATTGAGCTAAGCCGGCACATTTAACATGAACTTGAATGTGAACTACCCGCCACCTACGCTTCGCTTAGAGGTGGAGGCTTCAAGCGACTTGTGCGTGTTCGCCGAACGGTAAGCCACACACAAGAACCCTTTACGCTTCCCTTCGTTCCGAAGGTGTCCGTTCTAGCCATATTCTATCCTATTCGTTGGCTAACGCCAACCGATATTCATCTCCCACTCACTGGGTTACACCCTTCGCGTTCCTTGAGGTGGGAGACTTCTTTCGGAAATCCGTTAAATGGCGGAGGAGGAGGGATTCGAACCCCCGCGCGCCTTGCGGCGCCTCTCGGTTTTCAAGACCGACCCCTTCAACCACTTGGGTACTCCTCCAAAAAGAAACTTAGCAATGGTGGACCTTGTAGGACTCGAACCTACGACCGGACGGTTATGAGCCGTCTGCTCTAACCAGCTGAGCTAAAGGTCCGATAATGGTGGCGGTGGAGGGGATCGAACCCCCGACCTCACGGGTATGAACCGTACGCTCTAGCCAGCTGAGCTACACCGCCAAATCAAAATATTAGTGGTGGAGCCTATCGGGATCGAACCGATGACCTCCTGCTTGCAAAGCAGGCGCTCTCCCAGCTGAGCTAAGGCCCCATGGAAAATCGGGAAGACAGGATTTGAACCTGCGACCTCACGGACCCGAACCGTGTGCTCTACCAAGCTGAGCTACTTCCCGATGAACGCGCTCGAGAGGATTCGAACCCCTAACCTTCTGATCCGTAGTCAGAATGCTCTATCCAATTGAGCTACGAGCGCACGTGCCGAGGGCCGGACTCGAACCGGCACGGTAGTTACCTACCCCAGGATTTTAAGTCCTGTGCGTCTGCCAATTCCGCCACCCCGGCGGGCGAGTGGAGCGGAAGACGGGGTTCGAACCCGCGACCCCCACCTTGGCAAGGTGGTGTTCTACCGCTGAACTACTTCCGCAAAACGATGAGCCATGGAGGACTCGAACCTCCGACCCTCTGATTAAAAGTCAGAATGCTCTACCTACTGAGCTAATGGCTCATGGTTAGGATAACACTCTAAGCTTCATTTCACTCTACCTGCCCCTTCCTCTACAAGCTTATTCGAAGAAGTCAAGTGCGTCGGGGCAACTCGCAGCGAACTCGAAGATGCAACGCTCGTTACTGAGCTAATGGCTCATGGTTAGGATAACACTCTAAGCTTCATTTCACTCTACCTGCCTCTTCCTCTCCCAGCTTATTCGAGGAAGCAAGTGTGTCGAGGCAACTCGAAGCCTATTCGAAGATGTATCGCTCGTTTCTGAGCTCATGTTTCGCTAGTTGAATTTTTTCAAAATGGAAGATGCCGGCTGCAGGACTTGAACCCGCAACCTACTGATTACAAGTCAGTTGCTCTACCAATTGAGCTAAGCCGGCACGTTTAACATGAGTTACTGGCTCATATGATCTGCTCGGTTGTGCCTCTTCCTCTACAAGCTGATTCGAGGAAGCTAGGTTCGTCGAGGCAACTCGCAGCCAATTCGATGATGCCGATGCTCGTCTCTACCAATTGAGCTAAGCCGGCATAATTTATAGTTTGATGGTGGCTCGGGACGGAATCGAACCGCCGACACAAGGATTTTCAGTCCTTTGCTCTACCGACTGAGCTACCGAGCCATATATTATTTTTTAACTCGCTCGTTGAATTGCTCTGTGCCTCTTCCTCTACCAGCTGATTCAAAGACGCTCGATGCGTCGAGGCAACTCGAAGCGAATTCGATGAAGCGGATGCTCGTCTCTACCGACTGAGCTACCGAGCCATATTAAGTTTTACGTTGCTTTGCTTGTACTGCACTGTGTCTCTTCTTCTGCAAGGTGATTCGAGGAAGGCAAATGCGTTGAGGCAACTCCGACTGAGCTGCTGAGTTGTCTCTTTTCATAATTTTGAAACAATGGCGGTCCCGACGGGACTCGAACCCGCGATCTCCTGCGTGACAGGCAGGCATGTTAACCACTACACTACGGGACCAATTTGGTTGCGGGGGCAGGATTTGAACCTGCGACCTTCGGGTTATGAGCCCGACGAGCTACCGGACTGCTCCACCCCGCGACGATAGGAAATGATTCAGTTTCGATCATGCTCTGAGTAAATTTTTCGTTGCCCCTTCCTCTACTAACTGATTCGAGGAAGCCAAATGCGTCGGGGCAACTCGAAGCGGTTTCGAGGAAGCAAAGGCTTGTTGCTCCACCCCGCGACGATAAGAATACACAATTGGTGTAAGTGGTGGAGGATGACGGGATCGAACCGCCGACCCCTTGCTTGTAAGGCAAGTGCTCTCCCAGCTGAGCTAATCCTCCACATGTTTTGCCTAGCAGCGACCTACTCTTGCAGGGGCGCTGGCCCCAACTACCATCGGCGCTGGAGGGCTTAACTTCCGTGTTCGGGATGGGAACGGGTGTTTCCCCTCCGCTATCACCACTAGGCAATAATGGACAAGTCTTATTATAAGGAAAGTTAGGTTCTTGTCAAGAACTTTTTCATTCCTTCAAAACTAGATAACCGTTTCGGGAAGAAGCCGCGGCGCCTCCACTTTTCTTGTTAGGTTAAGCCCTCGATCGATTAGTATCCGTCAGCTCCACGTGTCGCCACGCTTCCACCTCGGACCTATCGACCTCGTCATCTTCGAGGGATCTTACCCGCCTGACGCGGTGGGAAATCTCATCTTGAGGGGGGCTTCACGCTTAGATGCTTTCAGCGCTTATCCCGTCCGCACATAGCTACCCAGCGGTGCCCCTGGCGGGACAACTGGTACACCAGCGGTGCGTCCATCCCGGTCCTCTCGTACTAAGGACAGCTCCTCTCAAATTTCCTGCGCCCGCGACGGATAGGGACCGAACTGTCTCACGACGTTCTGAACCCAGCTCGCGTACCGCTTTAATGGGCGAACAGCCCAACCCTTGGGACCGACTACAGCCCCAGGATGCGATGAGCCGACATCGAGGTGCCAAACCTCCCCGTCGATGTGGACTCTTGGGGGAGATCAGCCTGTTATCCCCGGGGTAGCTTTTATCCGTTGAGCGATGGCCCTTCCATGCGGAACCACCGGATCACTAAGCCCGACTTTCGTCCCTGCTCGACCTGTCCGTCTCGCAGTCAAGCTCCCTTGTGCCTTTGCACTCTCCGAATGATTTCCAACCATTCTGAGGGAACCTTTGGGCGCCTCCGTTACCTTTTGGGAGGCGACCGCCCCAGTCAAACTGCCCGCCTGACACTGTCTCCCACCCCGCTAAGGGGTGCGGGTTAGAACTTCAATACCGCCAGGGTGGTATCCCACCGCCGCCTCCACCGAAGCTGGCGCTCCGGCTTCCCAGGCTCCCACCTATCCTGTACAAGCGATACCAAAATTCCATATCAGGCTGCAGTAAAGCTCCACGGGGTCTTTCCGTCCTGTCGCGGGTAACCTGCATCTTCACAGGTAGTATAATTTCACCGGGTCTCTCGTTGAGACAGCGCCCAAGTCGTTACACCTTTCGTGCGGGTCGGAACTTACCCGACAAGGAATTTCGCTACCTTAGGACCGTTATAGTTACGGCCGCCGTTTACTGGGGCTTCGGTTCGCACCTTCGCTTCCGCTAAGCGCTCCCCTTAACCTTCCAGCACCGGGCAGGTGTCAGCCCCTATACGTCGCCTTTCGGCTTCGCAGAGACCTGTGTTTTTGATAAACAGTCGCTTGGGCCTTTTCACTGCGGCTCGTTCGGGCTCTTCACCCAAACGAGCACCCCTTCTCCCGAAGTTACGGGGTCATTTTGCCGAGTTCCTTAACGAGAGTTCTCCCGCGCGCCTTAGGATTCTCTCCTCGCCTACCTGTGTCGGTTTGCGGTACGGGCACCTCTTCCCTCGCTAGAGGCTTTTCTTGGCAGTGTGAAATCGGGGACTTCCGGATGACTCCGTCGCCATCACCGCTTGGCCTTACAATCCGCGGATTTGCCTACGGATCAGCCTTGCGGCTTGGACAGGCTCTTCCAGCCGCCTGCTCGCCCTATCCTCCTGCGTCCCCCCATCGCTCAAACGGGAAGGAGGTGGTACAGGAATCTCAACCTGTTGTCCATCACCTACGCCTTTCGGCCTCGGCTTAGGTCCCGACTAACCCTGAGCGGACGAACCTTCCTCAGGAACCCTTAGGCTTTCGGCGCAGAGGATTCTCACCTCTGTTTTCGCTACTCATACCGGCATTCTCACTTCTAAGCGCTCCACCAGTCCTTCCGGTCTGGCTTCAACGCCCTTAGAACGCTCCCCTACCGATGACCAACGGTCATCCCGCAGCTTCGGCGGCACGTTTAGCCCCGGTACATTTTCGGCGCAGAGTCACTCGACCAGTGAGCTATTACGCACTCTTTAAATGGTGGCTGCTTCTAAGCCAACATCCTGGTTGTCTCGGCAACTCCACATCCTTTTCCACTGAACGTGCACTTTGGGGCCTTAGCTGGCGATCTGGGCTGTTTCCCTCTCGACCACGGATCTTATCACTCGCAGTCTGACTCCCGGGCATAAGTCGTTGGCATTCGGAGTTTGACTGGGTTCGGTAACCCGATGAGGGCCCCTAGCCCAATCAGTGCTCTACCTCCAACACTCTCCATCCCGAGGCTAGCCCTAAAGCTATTTCGGGGAGAACCAGCTATCTCCAAGTTCGATTGGCATTTCACCCCTACCCACACCTCATCCCCGCACTTTTCAACGTGCGTGGGTTCGGGCCTCCAGCCGGTGTTACCCGGCCTTCACCCTGGACATGGGTAGATCACCTGGTTTCGGGTCGACGACGACGTACTTTTCGCCCTGTTCAGACTCGCTTTCGCTGCGGCTCCGCCTCTTCGGCTTAACCTCGCACGCCATCGTCACTCGCCGGTTCATTCTACAAAAGGCACGCCATCACGCATGAACGCGCTCTGACTACTTGTAGGCACACGGTTTCAGGTTCTCTTTCACTCCCCTTCCGGGGTGCTTTTCACCTTTCCCTCACGGTACTGGTGCACTATCGGTCACTAGGGAGTATTTAGCCTTGGGAGATGGTCCTCCCTGCTTCCGACGGGATTTCCCGTGTCCCGCCGTACTCAGGATCCGCTCGGGAGGGAACGAAGTTTCGACTACAGGGCTGTCACCTTCTCTGGCCGGCCGTTCCAGACCGGTTCGTCTACCCCGTTCCTTTCTCACTCCCACAATGAGCGGTCCTACAACCCCAAGAGGCACGCCTCTTGGTTTGGGCTGTTCCCGTTTCGCTCGCCGCTACTCAGGGAATCGCGTTTGCTTTCTTCTCCTCCGGGTACTAAGATGTTTCAGTTCCCCGGGTGTGCCCTCCATGCCCTATGGATTCAGGCATGGATACTGCCCCATTACGGACAGTGGGTTCCCCCATTCGGACATCTCCGGATCGACGCTTGCTTACAGCTCCCCGGAGCGTTTCGGCGTTTGCCCCGTCCTTCATCGGCTCCTAGTGCCAAGGCATCCACCGTGCGCCCTTTCTAGCTTAACCTACAGCGCTCTCGGCTTCTTCCTTTGCGTTTCCGGTTATCTAGTTTTCAAGGAACGAAGTAGCTCCTTTGAATTCACTTCTTTGCTGGTTTGCGTCGAGGAATCCAGCTTCTCTGAATTCACTTGTAGACACAGACGCAAACGAGACTACTTCATTGAATTCACTTCTCTGCAGTCTTGCGTCGGGGAATTCGGCTTCTCCGAATCCGCTTGTAGACGCAGACGCAAACGAAGCTACTCCCCCGAACCTGCTAGCAGACGCAGGCACAGGCGCTTTTGAAGGAATTTCTCATTCCTTCAAAACTGAACGAAGCGACTGCCTTGAGTCTGCTTCCTTGCAGCTTTGCGCCGAGGAATCCATCTTCCTTGAATCTGCTGGAAGACGCAGGCGCAAAACACATGAAGGAATTTTTCATTCCCTCAAAACCGAACGAAACGAAAGCGCAACTTGCGTTGAATCACGACTGATGTCTAGCTCCGGCCGCCATCGGCTCGCGACGCTTCGGTCCTGCTGCGGCGGCGACAGCCTCCTCGCAGGCCCTCCAGCGCGTTTCACCAATAGGCAGGCGGCCTCCGCTTTTCTTCATCCTTAGAAAGGAGGTGATCCAGCCGCACCTTCCGGTACGGCTACCTTGTTACGACTTCACCCCAATCACTTGCCCCACCTTCGGCGGCTGGCTCCCTTGCGGGTTACCTCACCGACTTCGGGTGTTGCAAGCTCTCGTGGTGTGACGGGCGGTGTGTACAAGGCCCGGGAACGTATTCACCGCGGCATGCTGATCCGCGATTACTAGCGATTCCGGCTTCATGCAGGCGAGTTGCAGCCTGCAATCCGAACTGAGAGCGGCTTTTTGGGATTCGCTCCCCCTCGCGGGTTCGCAGCCCTTTGTACCGCCCATTGTAGCACGTGTGTAGCCCAGGTCATAAGGGGCATGATGATTTGACGTCATCCCCACCTTCCTCCGACTTGTCGCCGGCAGTCCCTCTAGAGTGCCTAACTGAATGCTGGCAACTAGAGGCAAGGGTTGCGCTCGTTGCGGGACTTAACCCAACATCTCACGACACGAGCTGACGACAACCATGCACCACCTGTCACCCTGCCCCCCCGAAGGGGGAACGCCCAATCTCTTGGGTTGTCAGGGGATGTCAAGACCTGGTAAGGTTCTTCGCGTTGCTTCGAATTAAACCACATGCTCCACCGCTTGTGCGGGCCCCCGTCAATTCCTTTGAGTTTCAGCCTTGCGGCCGTACTCCCCAGGCGGAGTGCTTATCGCGTTAGCTGCAGCACTAAAGGGTGTGACCCCTCTAACACTTAGCACTCATCGTTTACGGCGTGGACTACCAGGGTATCTAATCCTGTTTGCTCCCCACGCTTTCGCGCCTCAGCGTCAGGTGCAGGCCAGAGAGCCGCCTTCGCCACTGGTGTTCCTCCACATCTCTACGCATTTCACCGCTACACGTGGAATTCCGCTCTCCTCTCCTGCCCTCAAGTCCCCCAGTTTCCAATGACCCTCCACGGTTGAGCCGTGGGCTTTCACATCAGACTTAAGAGACCGCCTGCGCGCGCTTTACGCCCAATAATTCCGGACAACGCTCGCCCCCTACGTATTACCGCGGCTGCTGGCACGTAGTTAGCCGGGGCTTTCTCGTGAGGTACCGTCACCGCGCCGCCTTCTTCAAACGGCGCTCCTTCGTCCCTCACAACAGAGCTTTACGACCCGAAGGCCTTCTTCGCTCACGCGGCGTCGCTCCGTCAGGCTTTCGCCCATTGCGGAAGATTCCCTACTGCTGCCTCCCGTAGGAGTCTGGGCCGTGTCTCAGTCCCAGTGTGGCCGGTCACCCTCTCAGGCCGGCTACGCATCGTCGCCTTGGTGAGCCGTTACCTCACCAACTAGCTAATGCGCCGCGGGCCCATCCGCAAGTGACAGCCCAAAGGCCGCCTTTCAACCGAAGACCATGCGGTCTTCGGTGTTATCCGGTATTAGCTCCGGTTTCCCGGAGTTATCCCGGTCTTGCGGGCAGGTTGCCCACGTGTTACTCACCCGTCCGCCGCTGACCAAACAAGAGCAAGCCCTCGTTCGGTCCGCTCGACTTGCATGTATTAGGCACGCCGCCAGCGTTCGTCCTGAGCCAGGATCAAACTCTCCAAAGAAAGTTGATTGGCTTTTGCTTCGGCCCATGCGGACCTCCGCTTTTCGTATTGTCCAGCTTCGGTCCGCCGCCGCTCGGGGTCAAATAACCTTCGCCTTCCGGGTGCAAGCACCCTTGCAGGCGAAGAACATTTGCCCATCGCGGCGACCCGCGGACCTCCGCTTTTCGTCGCGCTTCGTTTCGTTCAGTTTTCAAGGAACGATTTTTGTTTTTGTCGCTCTCTTGAAGCGACTTTTACATGATAGCATTTTTATTATTTACTGTCAACATTTTTTTATTCCTTTTGCACCGCATTTTTTCGTTGCGGCAGCGATTTAAAATATATCATCGTTCCTCATACAAGTCAATAGCTTTTTTCACTGAAGCTCCGAAAGAAGTCTCCTGCTTCAAAACGAAGCGAAAGTGGGAAATGAATTTCGGCGCCATCCAAAACACATGACAAACAAGGATTGTATTCTTCGTGAACGGGACATATGGTTTCATGGAGGAAATCGAATGTCAAAGCCGAACGAAGCCTTCCATGCGTAAAATCCCCAAGAGTCTTCGGATGCCCAGCATTGGGACGAACGAAGCTGCACTCGGGAAGATGGCTGCTTTCGCTGTGAACCTGAGGATCTCCCTGCTTCAAACTGTGCTGAGCGGAGGCAGTTCCCTAGCACTCTCGACCCCCTCTTTCCTCCGTCCTCTTCTGCACTGTTCGCGTTTTGGCAAGGAAACGCCCCTCCCTAGACATCTTTTCACCTTCATGCCTGCCTCAGAGCCCCGGTTTTAACAAGGAATAGGCAGGGAAGTCACTGCACTTTTCCTCCTTGCACGATGTAATAGCGCTCTGTTATCCCGCTTCCTCTTGTCGGTCCTTTTACTGCGGCCAATACTTTTCTTTCGACCAAATACTCAACCATGATTGCGAGATCGACTGAATAAGGGGCAAGTTGTGGATGACAAGCCATTTCAGCGATGCTCCATGCGCCTTCTTTTTCCTTTAGCACTTCACACAGATGGATCGAGCCTGCTGCAACGGAAGAATGAATGAGGAATTCGCTCGCCAACAACAGAAGTTCAAGGCGTTTCGGCAACGGCTCCTCGCTGCCGACCAATTCCTCATACAACTTATAAATTTGTCCATTCATCTTCTTCACCTGGCTCCATACCGTCACTTCCGGATAAAGTCCATACTCGATCACCGTCAGCCGTGCTAAATGGTGCAACGCCTGCACCATATGGTTGTACGAGTCAAGCCAATGCCGGGCCATAAACAGCTCCTTGCCATCGATATAACGTCGGATCAGTTTGGCAAACTCAATCCCCATTTTCCGCTGCCGCTCCCGAGGCGGAAATTGCTCAAGGCGCTGGCGGAGCTGCCAAATATAATCGTTGCGGTCAAATATGACTTTTCCATTAAACACCCAGTCGATGGCCTTTCGGGGAGCTCCGAGAACAAGCCATTCATTTAGCTTCTGTTCATTCACCACATAAAGCGCCGCCTTTTCAGCGCCAAACGAATAATGTTTTAGACATACCGGTTCGCTCTGCGAGTCGACAATGACTAGCAGCACGGCATCAAACGTATCAGTCACCGCTGTATGACAAACCGCTTTTTCAATCATTAAAATGCCGTGCGTATCACTTCTGTTTGTCCACTCTTGACATATTGGGCGCAAAAACTGTTCCATAGGCTGTTTCCGTTGCAGCTAGGAAAAATGCGGCGATTCGCCTTTGACCGCCAGGTGGGCAGGGAAGTTCTTTTCCCTTTTTGTTCACGCCGCTTCCTATCCGCAACGGATCCCCCCTTCCCACGTCTTCCAAGGTTCGACCACCTTGTTATGCGAAAATGGAGCATTGCACACGAAAGTCTTTGTTTTGGCGGTCACCGTCCGTTCTCTCCTCTGTGACCGCCCCGCCGCTGCCTTGCCTGATAAAGGCAGGAGCTTGTTGCTGTCGTTCATTATTCGACAAAAAATGAAAAATTCCTTTCTCTTCTCTATAAGAAAAAACAAAAGTCTGATTTTGCCCGTTTCTCCTTCCCGATTGGTGCTTGTTTTATGGTATAGTGGTGTATGTAGGAGGGACGACCATGAGCATCAAATATTCGAGCAAAATCAACAAAATTCGTACGTTCGCTTTGAGCTTGATTTTCGTCGGTGTCATTGTCATGTATCTCGGGCTCTTTTTCCGCACGTCCCCGCTTGTCATGACGCTATTTATGGTGTTAGGTCTTCTGTTTCTCGTCGCGAGCGGCATCGTATATTTTTGGATCGGCACCCTGTCTACACGAGCCGTCCAAGTCGTTTGTCCGTCGTGCGGCAAAGTGACGAAAATGCTCGGGCGCGTCGATTTATGCATGTTTTGCCGCGAGCCGCTGACGCTTGACCGCGAACTTGAGGGGAAAGAGTTTGACGAGAAGTACAACAGAAAAAGAAAAAGCTGATAGCTGCTTTTGCACTATCAGCTTTTTTAATGCGCCCGCACGCTGCTTTTTTGACAGTCCGGGCATATCCCATATACTTCCATTCGGTGATGGTCCACCTTAAACCCGGTTACGTGGGCGGCGAGCTGCTCCACCTCATCGAGCGCTGGGTAATGGAAGTCAACGATTTTGCCACACTCCTCGCATATAACGTGATAATGGTTGGAAGTGACAAAATCAAACCGGCTTGATGAATCGCCATATGTCAGCTCTTTGACAAGCCCGATTTCTTTGAAGACGCGCAAGTTATTGTAGACGGTAGCTACGCTCATATTCGGAAATTTCCCTTCCAGCGCTTTGTATATTTCATCCGCTGTCGGATGGGACATCGAGGTGATCAAATACTCTAATATCGCATGACGCTGCGGCGTGATGCGTATGCCCGTCTTTTTCAACATGTCAAGCGCTTCCTTCAGCTGCTCGTTGGCAGACACCGTCATGCACCTCACTCTCTGTATAAGATGAAAAAAATTATCATTTTATAATATTTATAATTAGTCTACAAGGAGTATATGCCTTTTGTCAATATAGATACCATTAATATATGGGCTCAGCCATCTTTTTAACAAAAAAAGGGGGTGGGAATCACTTCCACCCGCCGCATTTCCTTCATTTGAGGAGGTTACTATGCATTGTACGCAAAAGCGTTGTGATTGATTGGACACTCACCTAGACGATGCCAATCGGGCGACTTCCGCGAGCGCCTCATCGACGTGCCCCTTCACTTTCACCCCGCGCCATTCTTGAACCAACGTCCCATCGGGGGCGATAATGAACGTGGAGCGTTCGATCCCCATATACTCTTTGCCGAAGTTTTTCTTTTTCTTCCACACTCCGTACATTTCTGCCACTTCATGTCGCTCGTCGGAAAGAAGCAAAAACGGCAGTTTGTACTTTTCGATAAACGTTTCATGCCGTGCAACCGGATCCGGGCTCACTCCTAAAATGACAGCGTTCAGTCCGGCGAATTGCTCGTGACGGTCGCGAAAATCGCACGCTTCTGTCGTGCATCCAGGCGTCATATCCTTTGGATAAAAATAAAGGACGACATACTGGCCGCGGAAGTCTGAGAGCGAAACCATTTTCCCGTTGCTTGCCGGCAAGGTGAAATCTGGAGCTGGCTGGCCAATGGCGATCGTCATAGCGTTCCCTCCGTCTCCTTAATGTCTTCTTTTAGCGTAACGAAGACAGAGGAAAATTGCAACTGTCAACGGCGATCCCAGTCAAATACCGTGCGCGTGACGATGACAGCAGGCATAATGTAGCCAAGCAGCGCCTCGGCGATGGCGATCCACCGCCCGATGCCGACCGGGGTGACGTCTCCGTATCCGACCGACAGGAGGGTCATGCCGCTTAAATATAGACTGTCTTCCAGCATAGACAGGCGGTTTCCTGCTGCACTGCTTGGTGACGGAGTAAATACATGATGGCCGTTGGCTTGCAAAATCATATAAATCATCGCAAACCCTAGCAGCATCGTCACATACCATTGAACGAGCACCCATAAACTGTCAAGGGAGAGGCGGTGCGTTGCTTGTACGCGCGCTGTCCAAAGCGAGGTGATGCTGCCGAGCAGCACGGCGGTCACCACTCCGAGGAATGCGTAATCCATTCGCTTCCCTCCACAAATTGTCCGTAGTTCATATATACACCGTGAAACGGACAATTATGCGGGAATAAGCCGCCTTCCCAATCGGAACAGCGTGTCGCCCCCAGAGCCATACATCCCCCTGTTTGGACGAGAAAGACTGTTGGCACAACTTTTCGTTTGTTGCCTCATCGCGTAAAACAACGGGCTAGCACGCTTTTTAATGTGGCTGCGCTATGATGGAATCGATTTTTTTCGTCATCATTCAATTCAATTTCGATCACCTCGCGGATGCCATTGCGGTTAATGACAGCCGGCACGCCGATGTAGACGTCGCGCTCCCCATATGGGCCATCGAGGTAGGCCGATACGGTCAAAATAGCGTTTTCGTTATGCAAAATGGCGCGCGTCACGCGGGCAAGCCCCATCGCAATCCCGTAGTACGTCGCTCCTTTTTTCTCAATAATTTGGTAGGCGGCGTCGCGGACATCTGTGAAGATGCGCTCCAACTCTTCCTTCGCTTGTTCTCCTTTCGCTTCAACAAGCTTGCGGATCGGCACACCACCGATATCAGCCTGGCTCCAAACGGGAAGTTCAGTGTCGCCGTGTTCCCCAATAATATAGGCATGAACATTTTGCGGAGCGACAGAGAAATACTCGCCCAACAAAAAACGGAACCGCGCCGTATCTAAAATCGTCCCCGAACCGATCACCCGCTCATGCGGCAGGCCGCTGAATTTCCACGTCGCGTACGTTAAAATGTCGACCGGATTGGTGGCGACGAGAAACAGTCCTTGAAATCCAGATGCCATGACCGACTCAACGATCGAGCGGAAAATGGCAATGTTTTTGTCCACCAAATCAAGCCGCGTCTCGCCCGGTTTTTGGTTGGCGCCGGCGCAAATGACAACCAAATCGGCATCGTGGCAGTCGCTGTAATCGCCATGCCGAATGACTGCGGGTTTTGGCGCAAATACTTTCCCGTGATTTAAGTCCATCGCATCGCCTATGGCCTTGCTTTCATTCGCATCGATCAGCACGATCTCATCGGCGATCCCTTGATTCATTAAGGCAAACGCATAACTGGCGCCGACAAACCCGGTGCCGATGACCACTACTCGGGTTCCACCGTCGTTTTTCATTGCATTCATCCCTTTCAATATAATGTGAATACTTTCACAAACTATTTTACGCGAAAGGCGCACCGCGATGCATGCGCGATTGTGGCGATTGTTTGACCATTGTTTGTCCATTTCATGACAGCCGCCGCGGCAAACAGCGGGAGCATTCAGCTCCCCGTCCCGCGGTACCTCCTGACCCCGGCGTTCCAGAGCATCACGGCGATGATGAAAAACAACACGCCGACAACCGGGGTCAAAAACGCATAACCATACCATTCCTGCTTATGGAGAAAATACGAAGCTGGATAAACGCCGACAAAGGCAAACGGCAGCACCCACGTTAACATATAGCGGATGACGCGGTGATAAATATCGACCGGATAGCGGCCGTAGCTGCTGATGTTGTACATCATCGGCATGATGGATGTGCGGGCGTCGGCAAAAAAACTGATCGTCGCCAGTGAAATGAAAATGCCGGCGTAAATCAATGCACCGCCAATCACAAGCAAAATAAACACGAAGACATCATACCAATGAAACGAAAGAGACAAGCGGCTGCCGGCATACAACATAATGATCAGCCCGGGCACAGCGCCAAGCAACGATTCGAGCTCCATCCGCTCCAAAATGATCTGGAACAGGCTGTGAACCGGGCGCGTCAACACGCGATCCATTTCTCCCTGGACAATGTAGCGCTCGTTGAAATCCCATAGATTAAAAAAGGCGCCAAATACGGCGTACGGCACAAGGAAAAAGCCGTAAATAAACAACATCTCATCGCGCGACCAACCGTGAAGCAGCGTCGTATGGCCAAACACGACGAGCAAGAACACCAAGTTGACCGCCTGCGCCATGAAGTCGGACAACCATTCAATCAGCAAATCCGCGCGGTATTGCCATTTTGTCTTCATGTACTGGGCCATATATTGAAAAAAAACCGATACGTAAAACAAAGTCTACCCCCCTTGCACAACGAGCCGTTTTTTCGCCACCCGCCATAACAGCACAATCGGAAACCATAACAGCACGCACCATGCCGCCTGCAGAAGCAGGCCATCACGGACAGCAGCTCCTTGAAAACTTTCTGTGATGATCATGCTTGGAATGTAGCTGATGGCTTGAAACGGCATATACGCCATGAGCTGTTGCGCCCAATCCGGGTAAAACGACAACGGCAAAATCAGACCGGAAAATAGATCAATAATAAACCGTTTCGCCCTCAGCAGCCCTTCATTTCGGAACGTAAAAAATGTCACGACTCCCGCAAGCAAGTTCAGCTCCGAAAAGATGATAAAGCTGAATAGAAGCGACAAGCCGAAAGACAGCCATGTTTTGGCGTGTTCCGGAAACTCGAGCGGCAAAAAGAGCGAGACAACCAGCAACCCCGGCAACGATAGGAAGAACAAGCGGAACAGCCCTTCGCCAAGCCCTTGCACCGCTTTCATCCCTAAATAGCTGTACGGACGGATGAGTTCCGTCGCTATTTTTCCATCGCGGATTTCCATCGCGATTTCGCGGTCAAGGTTGTTAAAATAAAACGCCCGCGCCAGCCAGGAAATGGCGACATACGTCGTCATTTGCCCAAGCGACATCCCTTGCATCGATGATTTGCCGCCATAAATAGCCGACCAAAGGAAGTAATACGCTGAGATGTTAATGGCGTAAATCAAAATGCCAGTATAATAGTTTGTCCGGTAGGCAAGCATCATTAAAAAGCGGATGCGGATCATTTCGACATACTTACCCATTAGCCGCACCTTCTTGATAAATATTGCGGATGATCTCCTCCGTCGGCACTTCATGAATGTGGATGTCTTGCAGTGGATAGCAGGCGGCGACGCGGCTGACGACTTCCGGCACGCCTCCTGATGGAACGTGCGCCACCCAAACGTTCGGCTGTTCGCCTTGTTTCCAGTTAACTCCCAATCCGGCCGTCAGCTCCTGCAAGGCAACGAGGGTGGCTTCTTCAACAAATGTAAACGAAATCCGTTTTCCTTGGCCCCATTTTTCTTTCAACTGCCCGAGCGAACCGTCATAAATGATTTTCCCTTCATCAAGCATAATCACCCGCTCGCAAAGCGCTTCAATGTCTGACATATCGTGCGTCGTCAGCAGGATCGTCGTGCCATACCGTTCATTCAATTGCTTTAAAAACTGGCGGATGTTCAGTTTCACCAGCACATCCAAACCGATGGTCGGCTCGTCCAAAAACAACAGCGGCGGGTTGTGAATGAGGGCGGCGGCGAGCTCGCAGCGCATCCGCTGGCCAAGCGACAGCTTGCGCACCGGCTTGTCAAGGAGCGGACCGATGTCTAGCATCTCGATGACTTCGCCCATATGACGGCGATATTGCTCATCGGGGACGCGGTATACTTTTTTTAACAGACGAAACGATTCTTGCACGGCGATGTCCCACCATAATTGCGAGCGCTGGCCGAAGACGACGCCGATCGTCCGCACAAATTTCTCCCGCTCTTTATGCGGATTCATCCCGTTGACGACAATGCGCCCGGATGTCGGCGTTAAAATGCCGGTCAACATTTTGATCGTCGTTGACTTGCCGGCGCCGTTTTCGCCAATATAGCCGACGATCTCTCCTTGCCTGACCGCAAACGAAATGCCGTCCACCGCCCGGATGGTCGCATAACGGCGCGTCCATAAATCGCGAAACGCTCCGACGAGGCCGGAGCGGCTTTTGTGCACTTTAAATTCTTTGCGCAATTGTTCTACTTCGATGGCGTTCATCGTTCTCCTCCTGCCTCTTCATCACATCAACATCAAAAAGAGCGACATCCGCCCTTCTCCTATGTTGCAATTATACATAAATCGTTGCTATTTTCACCTTTTTTGTTTTTCCAGACAAGTGTGCGCGCTATGGTAAAATAAAGAGGCAGTCATCGGGAACAGGAGGATGAAACGATGCAATGGACAAAATCGGAACAATTGTATGAAGAAGCGCTCCAGCACATCGTCGGCGGGGTAAACAGCCCGTCCCGCTCGTATAAAGCGGTCGGCGGCGGCGCCCCCGTCGTGATGGAGCGGGCGCAAGGAGCGTATTTTTGGGATGTGGACGGAAACAAGTACATTGACTACCTGGCCGCCTACGGGCCGATTATTGCCGGCCACGCCCACCCGCACATCGCTGCGGCCATCCGCCGCGCCGCTGAAACCGGCGTGCTGTACGGCACGCCGACGCCGCATGAGATTACATTTGCAAAAATGTTGAAAGAAGCGATTCCGTCGCTCGAAAAAGTCCGCTTTGTCAACTCGGGGACGGAAGCGGTGATGACGACAATCCGCGTCGCCCGCGCCTACACCGGACGAAGCAAAATCGTCAAATTCGAAGGCTGCTACCACGGCCATTCGGACCTTGTGCTCGTCGCCGCCGGCTCGGGGCCATCGACGTTGGGGACGCCGGACTCAGCCGGCGTGCCGCAAAGCATCGCCCAAGAAGTCATTACCGTGCCATACAACGATGTCGACTCATTCCGTGAAGCGATGAATGTTTGGGGCGAACAAGTCGCCGCCGTATTGGTTGAGCCGATCGTCGGCAACTTCGGCATCGTCCTACCAAAACCGGGCTTTTTAGAAGCGATCAATGAGATTGCTCACAAGGAAGGGGCGCTCGTCATTTACGACGAAGTGATCACCGCCTTCCGCTTTATGTACGGCGGAGCGCAAAACTTGCTTGGTGTGGAGCCCGACTTGACGGCGATGGGGAAAATTATTGGCGGCGGTCTGCCGATTGGGGCGTACGGCGGACGCCAGAACATTATGGAACAAGTCGCTCCGCTCGGACCGGCGTACCAGGCCGGGACGATGGCCGGCAACCCGGCATCGATGCTTGCGGGCATCGCCTGCCTTGAGGTGTTGAAACAAGAGGGCGTCTATGAGCATCTCGACCGATTGGGAGCCATGCTGGAAGAGGGCATCCTCGCCCATGCCCGCCAATGCGGCCTGCCGGTGACCGTCAACCGCTTAAAAGGCGCGCTCACCGTCTTCTTCACGGACGAAAAGGTGGAAAACTACAAGCAAGCCCAGCAAAGCGACGGCGAGTTATTTGCAAAATTTTTCAAGCTCATGCTCAAACAAGGGGTCAATCTCGCGCCATCGAAATATGAAGCATGGTTTATCACCCTCGCCCATACAGAAGACGACATCGCCTATACGATCGAGGCGGTCGGCAAGGCGTTTCGGCAGCTATAAGCGCTTGCGCCTCTATCACCCTCGTCAAACAGCGCCCGCGTCAGGCAGGCGCTGTTTTGTTTTCACTGCATTTGTTGACAATTTTGTGACTCACATTTCGCACCCTCTCGACGAAAATCGGGAGGATTTTTTCGTTCCGATGTCGAATGAATCCTTGACACACAAGGAAAGTGAAGGAGTTTTTCTCTCATGAACGTTCAAGTCAAAAAGGTCTATCGTAATGATTATTTGAATATAATAAGTGCCCTATTCAAGAAACTGGGCCTGCCCCAATTGATTGACCATCTCGTTCCCGTTGATCCACAGTGCCAGACTCGAGTCAGCGATGCCGTTCAGGCCATCATCTACAATCTGTTTGACGGCCGGCAAGCCCTTGTTCACTTGGAACATTGGGCTCAGGAGGTCGATTGTGAGAAACTCATCCGTCCCGATCTCCATCCTTCCTGGTTGAACGACGATGCGTTGGCCCGTCATCTCGATCGCCTGTATGAGGCTGGCATTCACAACGTCATCAGCACTTGCTTGATTCATATTTATCGCAAAGAAGGCCTTTCCCTCCGAGCCTTCCACGCCGATACGACGGACAAGACCGTTTACGGCGCGTATGAATCGGCCTCATTAGAGGCTTTGCAGATCACACATGGCTATAACCGCCATCATCGTTGGCAAAAACAGATCGGTTTCGGACTGGTCGGCAACGAGGACGGCATCCCGTTTTACGGCGATGTGCACGACGGCAACCTGCCTGACAAAACGTGGAATCCGGAGGTGCTGTCCCGTGTCCACGAACAGCTCAAACAAGCCAAGATGGAAGACGAATGGATTTACGTGGCCGATTCCGCCGCGATGACAAAAGACACTCTGGCGCAAACCAAAGCGGCCAACGCCTTTTTGATCACCCGAGGCCCTTCGTCGCTTCGGATCGTGAAACGGGCATTAGCGGAGGCCGATTCGCCTCACATCCCGTGGAGCGAACCCTTTACCCTGGCGGAGAGAAACGGCGCCACGTATCGGGTATGGGAAACATCCTCCACCTATGAAGGCCACCCCGTTCGGCTGATCGTCGTCGAATCGAGTGCGCTCGACCAGCGAAAAGGAAAGACGCTTGAAAAAGAACGAACCAAAGAAGCGGAGCTTCTTCGCGAGGAACAAGCCCGTTGGGAGCGTCACCCCTTCTCCTGCCGGGAAGATGCCGAACAAGCCTTGGCGTCCCTCAAGGCGTCCCTTCGCCCCCGGTTTCATCGGGTTGAGGCCGCGGTCGAAGAGACCGTACGCCTGAAAAAACGGCGCGGACGGCCGAAAAAAGGGGCGGAACCCGAGGTGGAGACGCTGTATTTCTTGCACCTTGACGTCGAATTCGACCAAGACGCGTGGGAACAGGCAAGACGGAAAGCGTCCCGGTTTGTCCTTGTCACGACCGTTCCGAAGGAATGGAAGGGCCAACCCATGGATGCCCAAGAGATCTTGAAGCTGTATAAAGGGCAGATCTCGGTGGAAATGAACTTCGCTTTTTTGAAAGATCCGTTTTTCACGGATGAGATTTACGTCAAAAAACCAGAACGGGTCGCAGTATTAGGCTATTTGTTTCTGTTGGCCTTGGCGATTTACCGCGTTTTTCAGCGCCGAGTGCGCCAGTTCATCACACCCGAACACCCATTAAAGGGCGCCGGAGGCCGCAAGCTGACCCGACCGACGGGGCAGGCGATTTTCCAGCTGTTTCAATATGTGAACGTCGTCCTCCTGGAGCTGCCGGATGGACGCATCCAACGCTCACTGGATCGCTCCCTCACCCCTGAACAACGAAGGATTCTGCAGGGGTTGGGGCTGGATGAGAGCATTTACGTGTAACGTCATACGGAACGACCAGCGATGGTAAAAAAAGGATTGCCATCGCTCGTCGTGTTGGTCAAAAAGTTATTCTGAAAAACTAAATAAAAAATCCTTTGTTTTGACCTTGTTAGGGTGCGAAATGTGAGTTGTGAACAAAGCAAGAGAACGAGAAATGGTCATTGATTTCCACCTGCCTGCATGGTATGATAAACACCAAATTCTGAAAATTAAGACTCGGATTTTTCATCCAGCAAGCAGTGGAGGAGGTGACCGGCGCCGAGGGGAGAACGCCCTCCCGACTGCGCCTAAGTATACATGGAGCAACGTACATATCGTTTGGCAAACGAAGCGAACCAGCGCGGCGCCCTGTTGTTGGCGGCAGTGGAAAAGCGGAACATCCCGACCAACGAACATGTCCAAGCTGTCCTTCAGGCGCTTGCCCAATGGGGCGCAAAAGGAAACGCTGCGATTCAGCTGGACATCCCGCGCAAACTATGGATGGAAAAACTCGCGAATGCTGGGCAAAATCCAGAAATTGCAACAAACAGCTATTTCACCGTCGGTCATATACACGTTGCGCCTTCCGCTGACGCTGAGCGGGTTCGGGCGCACCTTCGTCAATTGTGCAAACAGTTTGGCTTCATTCTTCTGTTCGAAACCATCCGGCCATCCGCAGATGAAAGCGCCTTGTTTTGGCAAATCGCCATGCTGCCAGGCGATGTATTTTCGTTATCAGACCGCTTGTTTCGACTGACGGCCGCTATGGAACGCGAGCCGCACGTCCGCGTTGCTTCGCTCGGCCACACTCATGTGATCTATCAAGCATATACACTGGCTGATTTGTTGCGCGAACCGGATGTATCCCATCCGTTTTTCGCCTCAGCCGCTTCGTTCGCCTATGTCAATGGGGCGGAGTCTTTCTTTTGCCATCAGCGGCTCGGTTCAGCCGGCATGCTTGTCCATTGCGGGGAAATGTCTGTTGGCGCTGTGGAAACGCTCATTTACGACCACGGTTACAGCCTGCTCGAGGCAGCCGGAGCTGCCTTTTGGCCCGACGCGGCCAAACGACACAGCTTGCCGTCTATCGGACAGCTGCCGGCATGTTTGGCCGCCAGCTTCGAACAAGAAACCGTATGGGTCGCCGGAACAGCCGGAGCGCTTTGGAAAACGGATGATTCCTCCCGTGTATTCATCGCCTCTCGTCCGCAGGGCGGCCATGCTGAACCGCTCGCTCCCGGCCAGCCGCTGGCGCTCATCCGTTCCACAACGGGGCGAACCCAATGGCTGAATGGCGACCATTTCCTCCAAGAGATGGCAATCCGCCTCTCCAATCGGCGCGATGCACATGCTCCGATCGCCTTTTGATCCTTCACGCCCTGCTGATTTCGGCAGGGCGTTATATTTTTTTCCTTGCACTCATATCTAAAAGTGTGTATAGTACTGAATGGTCTACGAAAATGGAAAAGGAGAGGTTTCCATAGATGAAGCTCGGTGCCCGCATTTTCAAAACGGGGATCGCGGTGGCGCTCGCCTTGTTTTTGGCAGCCCTCTTTCACTTTCCGTCACCGGTGTTCGCCGGCATTTCCGCTGTATTTGCCATGCAGCCAACCATTTATCGCTCATATTTGTCACTCATCGAACAAGTGCAGGCGAACGTGATCGGCGCCTTGTTCGCGATTGCGGCGGTTCTTATCCTCGGCCGCGACCCGCTGGTCGTCGGCTTGACGCTCATGGTTGTGATCGCTCTTTGCCTGAAAATGCGCCTTGAATCATCGACGATTTCCGTAGCGCTTGTCACCGTCATTGCCATTATGGAATATACAGACCGCCAATTTATCGAATTTGCGGCCATCCGCTTTTTAACGATTATGTTCGGCATTTTCGCCGCCTTTCTTGTCAACTTGATTTTCTTGCCGCCAAAGTATGAAAAGAAATTGTACGAAAAAATTCGCGATGAGACGGAAGCGATTTTGAAATGGATTCGCCTTTGTCAACAGCAGGCGGCCGATCATCATCACTTAAAGGACGAGATCGAAACGTTGCACGAGGAAATGACGAAACTGGAGCACTTGTATTTAATGTATAAAGAAGAACGCACCTATTTTCGACGCCAACGCTTCCAAAAGTCGCGCAAGCTTGTGCTGTACCGGCAAATGATCGCCTCAGCCGACCGGGCGCTGTCCGTATTAAAATGGCTCCACCGCCTTGAGAATGAGTTGGGCCGCCTGTCCGACCCGTTTCGCCATGCCATCTGCCTGCACCTTGGCAGCCTGGTTGGGTATCACGAGCAAATGTTGCTGAAGTTTGTCCATCAAGCAAAGCCGCTTCCCCATCACATGTGGGCAGAAGGCATCGATCGCGAACGGGGGCAGCTCGCTTCCATGATTTACGCCGACGGGCAGCCACCTTCCGATTACCGCCTATTTTCGTTACTCGGCGCCATCATTGATTATGGAGACCGGCTTGAGCATTTAGACAAGTTAATTGATAGTTTTCACCATTACCATTACGATGACGAATTGGCCAAACAGCTCGAAAAGTCGGCAGGCGGCCGCTCCTAGCAGGCCGCCTGTCTCAATTTTTCATCCGCGGGTCAAGCGCGTCGCGCAGCCCGTCGCCCATTAAGTTAAAGCCAAGCACCGTCAGCATGATCGCCAATCCAAGGAAAATCATCGTCCACGGTGCTTGGGTCAAGAAGTCTTTGGCATCAGACAACATTTTCTTAATATTTTTGCTTACTACTGCAACTGCTGGATC
Source organism: Geobacillus lituanicus (assembly GCF_050994965.1). Taxonomy (NCBI): domain Bacteria; kingdom Bacillati; phylum Bacillota; class Bacilli; order Caryophanales; family Anoxybacillaceae; genus Geobacillus; species Geobacillus lituanicus. The sequence continues at coordinate 864,516 of NZ_CP194773.1, read as the reverse complement.
GTCAACAAATGATAATAGCTTCCTCCCTTTTCCATCAGTTCCTCATGCGCGCCTCTTTCGACAAAAAAGCAGAAAAAACCTGCCAGCGGTGCCGAACAGGCTTTTTTCACGCCGCTATTTATTTTTGGTAAGCTTGAAACATCGCGTACCATTTGTCGATAAACTCGGGCGCAAACGGCCCTTTCCGCTCTTGAATCCAGCCGACAAGCTTATGGACGTTGTTTTTTAAAATGCGGTCAATCACATCCGGATAGTGCATCTCGCGGCGGTGCCGTTCGTACTCATCCTCATCGAGCAGCATATACGTCATGTCCGGAAACACTTTAATGTCTAAATCGTAATCGATGTATTTGAGCGCTTCCTCATCCCAAACAAACGGCGAGCTTAAATTGCAGTAATAATACACCCCGTCCTCGCGGATCATGGCGATAATGTTAAACCAGTGCTTAGCATGAAAAAAACAAATCGCCGGCTCGCGCGTCACCCACGTCCGGCCGTCTGCTTCCATGACGAGCGTCTTGTCGTTGCCGCCGATCACATAGGATGGCGTTCCTTTTAACACGATCGTTTCGTTCCAAATGCGGTGAATCATCCCATTATGTTTGTAGCTATGGATTTGAATGATTTTCCCTTCCCGAGGATATGCTGGCATCATTCTTCCCCACTTTCCGACGGGAGCTTTTCTTCTGTATTATACCGTGTTCTTTTGGCAATGAAAAGAAAAGCGGGCCGCTTTGCCCAGGCCGGAACGGCCAAGCGGCGCGCTCCGTCTAGGCTCTGGACGCCATCTGTCCGAGAAATGCGCGGCGGATGTCTTCGACTTGCTGCTTCATTCGCCGCACTTCCTCGCGAAGCGCGGAGGTCGGCGCTTCGCGTTCGAGCTCGTCCAACTCGCGGGCAAGCTGGTCGCAACGCTCCATCTCATGCCGCAAAAACAGCGCTTCGTCCCCGGCATTCATCCACCCATGCCCCACCATGCTTCCTCCATTCTCCCTTCCCCTTTTGCCTCCTGGCTTTAACAAAACAGTTCGCTCCTTAAGCCGTTAATCCCTTTCGCTAATCTTGCAAAAGAGTGGCGGTTTTTGTCGCAAAAAAAGCAGGGGCGCGCTGCCCCTGCTTTTTCTTTTCTGAATTTGACCAGTCGCCTGCGCCCTCCCAACAGTCAGCGTGTTGTCATCGAATCGCAGGCGTGCGATCACCGCATTATCGGTTAACGTTTTGCGCTTTGCGAGCTTCCGCTTGCGCATTTTGTTGTTTTACATGTTGCACATTCGTCTCAGCCGCAAATTCCGTTGCGAATTGGCCGGCTTGAGCAGCTTGAGCCGATTGAGCATTTTGTTGTCTTACTTCTTGAATGTTCGTGCCAGCTGCTGTTTTGTTCGGTTGTTTGGCCATTGTTCTCACCTCCACATGCCTTACTATGCCTCGGAGGTGACGGACTTATCCGTGGACACTACAAAAGCAAAGATCTTCCACCATCAACAATAATCGTCTGCCCGCGAATCATCTCGGCGGCATCGGATAATAAAAACAAAACGGCGTTGACGAGATCGTCCGGTTTGACTGGGCGCCCAGCTGGCGTGTTGGCCGCTGCATCGGCGAGCAGCTCGTCGCGGTTCGGAAAATGCTTCAACGCCTCCGTATCAACTGCTCCGCCGGAAACGGCGTTGACGGCGATGTTTTTCGGCGCCAGCTCGACAGCTAAGTAGCGGGTCAGCGCTTCCAGAGCGGCTTTCGAGACGCCGACCGCCGTATAGTTTTCCAAATAGCGGATCGACCCAAGCGAGCTGATGCTCACAATTTTCCCGCCGCCAACCCGCTCCATCCGTTTCGCCGCTTCTTGGGCGCAAAAGAGAAGCGCTTTGCTGTTGATGTTCATCGTCCAGTTCCAATGCGTTTCCTCAAGTTCCAGCGCCGGGCGCAGCACGCCGGAGGCAGCGTTGTTCACGAGCACGTCGACCCGTCCGAACGTTTCATCAATTTTGGCAAACATCGCCCGGATTTTCTCGACATCGCCGACGTTCGCTTTGACGACGAGCGCTTTTCTCCCGAGCGCTTCAATTTCACGAGCCGTTTCTTCAGCAGCGGTTTTGCTGCGGGCATAATTGACCACGATATCATATCCTTCTTGCGCCAGCCGCAGCGCAATGGCTTTGCCGATGCCGCGGCTGCTTCCTGTCACGACCGCTACTTTTCCACTCATGTTTTTCCGCCCCTTTACGTATAATATAGCCGAATTCCACCGCGAAGGAGGCGCAGCCTATGTACGTTGGCCGCGATATGACAGAATTGTCCATGATCCCGAAAACAGAATGGACAGACGACGAACTCGCTCATTTTCACCATTCATTCCAGCAAATCGCTCCGTATTTAAACGCCGAAGGGCAAACGATCTACCGCGAAATTATCGAAGAAATCGAAGCGCGCGGCGGCCTTGGGCGCCGTGAAGCGACGTATACAAACGGCACGATGGCAGTGCCTGACTAATGCAGGCGGCGCGCTTCGCCTGCCTGTTCTTTGTACTCACGCCAAATACGCTGGTGTGACACCGGAAACACATAAGACTCAAGCTCGTCGCCTGGCACGAGCCGGAGCGGCTCTTCCACCGGTCCGCCGTCAACTAGACGCCCGCGATACACCGTCAGCCGCCAAACTAGATGGGAAAACGCGTGATCAAACGAGGCAAACGGCTCGGCCAGCTCGATTTGCAAACCGTACCGCTCATGCAACATTTGTCCGAGCTTCTCTTTCCCTTCTTCCCCGCCTGTTTCACAGCCCGGGAATTCCCATAAATTCGCCAACAAGCCGGTGTTGCTGCGCTTGCGGATGAGAATGCGTCCTTCATCATCGGCCAGCACCGCCACCGCAAGCGGCACTTGTTTGACCGCTGTTTTTTTCGTTTTCACCGGCAGCTCTTCCGGCACCCCTTCGGCGAACGCTTGACAGTAGGCTTGCACGGGACAAAGAAGGCATGATGGGCGGCGCGGCGTGCAAACAAGAGCGCCAAGCTCAATCAGCGCCTCGTTAAACGCTCCCGGGGTTTCGTACGCCATAATCTCGCGGACGATTTGTTCAAACCGTTTTCGCGTCGATGGTTTCGCAATATCATCCGTCACGAAAAACAAGCGCGACAACACGCGCATGACATTGCCGTCCACCGCCGGTTCCGGCACGCCGTAGGCAAGGCTCAACACCGCCCCGACTGTGTACGGACCGACTCCTTTTAGCTTCGAAAACTGCTCCGGATCGTCCGGCACCTGCCCGCCGTACCGTTCCTTTACTTCCTTGACCGCCGCGTGCAAATGGCGGACGCGCGAGTAGTAGCCAAGCCCTTCCCACGCCTTCAGCACCTCGTCTTCTTCAGCCTCGGCGAGCGCCTCCAGCGTCGGAAACTGTTCCATAAACTTTTCAAAATACGGGATCACCGTCTCGACGCGCGTCTGCTGCAGCATCACTTCCGACACCCATACTTTGTATGGGTCTCGGTCTTTTCGCCATGGCAAGTCGCGGCGCTCCCGGGCGAACCAGTCAAGCAAATCGCGCTGAAACTCGCGCGCCGGAAACCGCTTAGTCCACGTTGTGATTTTCACTATTCTTCCCCCATGATGCCTATTGTCCATCCCATTATACCAAAAAACCCCCGGCATGCAGCATGCCAGGGAGGGTGAAGTTTCCGCTTTATACGCTGATAGACGGGCGAAGAGTCCGCTCCGAATGGCTGTTGTCCACTGTTATTTCGCTTCCCGTTTTAACGCCTGAACGGAAATGACGCCTTTTTGCTGTCTGCGTACGTAAACAAGCCAATAGAGCAAGGCGACAAACACGCTTCCGCCGACTGCATTGCCAAGAAAGACGGGCACAAAGTTGCCGAACCAGTCCGCCCATGTCGCATGCCCGGCGAAAATGGCTGCCGGAATGACAAACATGTTCGCTACAACGTGTTGAAACCCGATCGCTACAAACGCCATAACCGGAAACCAGATCGCCAAAATTTTCCCGCTAATATCCTCAGCGCCGTAGGACAGCCAAACCGCCAGCGTGACAAGCCAGTTGCAGCCAACTCCTGACAAAAACGCTTGCACAAACGTGTCTTGCAATTTGGCTTCGGCGATCGAGACGGTCTTATCCAAAAACGGGCCTTCCGCTGTCAAACCGACAACATGACCGAACATATAAGCGACAAAAACAGCACCCATAAAATTGCCGATCGTTATGACGGCCCAGTTTTGCAAAAGCCGAGCAACAGTAATCTTGCGCGCCAACGCGGCCAACGTGACCGACATCATATTGCCCGTCAGCAGCTCGCCACCGGCAATGATTACTAAAATCAAGCCGAGCGGAAAAACGGCTGCACCGAGGAAGCTGGCGAAACTCCCCCATTGCGCCGGTACGTTGGCAATAACACGAATATCCAGCAAAAACCCAATCGCGATAAACGCGCCGGCTAAAAAACTGAGCACGAATTGACTAATAAGCGGCATGCGCGCTTTGGCTGCCCCGGCCTCTACAGCAGCCTCGGCAATCTGCCCAGGATTGCGGTACGCCATATGCTAGTCCCCCTTATGCTATCACTCGTTTTGCATGCGTATACACATTAAACGCCTGACCGCGCAAAAAGCCGACGACAGTAATGCCAAGTTCATCGGCCAAATCGAGTGCAAGCGTCGTCGGCGCCGATTTCGAGAGCAGGACGCTTACGCCCATTTTTGCCGCCTTCAAGAGCACTTCCGACGAGACGCGGCCGCTGAACACAATGAGTTTGTCTTTCATCGCCACTTGTTCGCGCAGGCAGTAGCCATACAGTTTGTCAAGCGCATTGTGCCGCCCGATGTCAGAGCGGATGGCAACGATCCCGTCCGGCGTGGCGAGCGCGGCGTTGTGAAGACCGCCCGTCGCCGCAAAGTCCGTCGACCGCTCGTGCAGCGCTTTCATGAGGCGAATGCAGTCATCCGCCTTCACCGTGATGCCGCCGACGATCGTTTTCGCCGTTTTCGCATCGTTGTAAAAATAAAACTGCCGACTTTTTCCGCAACAAGAGCCGATGAACCGCTTGGCATAAAACTGTTTGGCCGGCAGTCCGCCCGCGGCGAGTTCGACATAAGCAAAGCCCCGCTCCCCATCAATGGTCATCCCTTTGATGTCACTGCACGTCCGAATGACTCCTTCCGAGGCTAAAAATCCGATTACCAATTCATCTAGATGCGCCGGCGTGCAAACGATGGTGGCGAACTCCTCGCCATTGACCATGACCGTCAACGGAAACTCAAGCGCAATCTCATCTTCCTCCTCAGCCAACTGGCCGCCATCATATCGAACGATCAGCCGCCGTTTCGACGCAAACCCGCTCACCTTGCCATTCCCCCTTTCCATGCAAAATAAAACCGCCGCCTTCCGGACAAGAGGACACACTCGCCCCCTGTCAGCGAAAAGCAGCGGTAGTTTGCGCCCAGCACTTCTGCAGCGAAACCAACGCACATCCGTTTCCAAAACCTGCCTGCCAAGCGGCAAAACCGTTTAGCCGGCGAGGCTTCCACTATTTTCATCGTGCTAACTATTCATAAGCATATCACGAACAGCAACGAAAAACAATTGTTTTTGTTCACAAAATCGTCACAATTCAATCGGCTTCTCAAAAACGAAAACGGACACCGCCATATCTTCTTCCACTTTAATATCGCTGAACAAATAGAGCAGCTTCGAACCGACAAGCTCTTCCATGCCGTCCGGCACATGTTGGGCGTACACATCTTGGATCATTTTCGTTCTCGCCGCGTGCACCATCTCTCGGCCTTCCGGGGTGCGGGCGATAAATTTTTCCGTCGGCGTCAAATTGCCGTGCAAAATCGTAATTGCCAAATTGTCGACGAAATACGTTTTAATCCGTTCCGGCCCTTTGCCAAACAGCTGTTTGCGCACTTTGCGCACAATATCGTTGAAAGCGGCTTCTTTTTTGGACATTTTTCTTCCCCCTTTCCGAAAGCCACCAGAAAAAGTTCCAGCCCATCCGTTGTGTTCTTCGTTTTGCCGTACTATAATAAACTATAGCAAATGTATACATAGTGGAAAAATAATAAGGCCGAACGCCGCCTTGTTATTTTTCTACGATTCTAGCAGACGCTGGATTGGTTGTTTAGTACCGCCATGCTAAAGAACTACTCCACCACGATGAAGCACGATTCTCATCGCTGGTGGAGTTTTTTATTTTGACAAAGGAGGAGCGATCGATGGAAGCGCAACTCGTGACAGTGACCATTAACGGTCGTCCGTACCGCGCCAAAGAAGGGATGACCATTTTGGAAGTCGTCAATGAGCACGGCATCCCGCATCCGCAAGTTTGTTACACGCCGGAGCTTGGCGCCATTCAAACGTGCGACACATGCATCGCTGAGGCGGACGGGAAGCTCGTGCGCGCCTGTGCGACGCCGGTTGAGGACGGCATGACCGTCGAACTCGGCTCGCCGCGGGCAAAAGCAGCGCAAAAAGAAGCGATGGACCGCCTGTTGGAAAACCATCTCTTGTACTGTACGGTGTGCGACAACAACAACGGCAACTGCAAGCTCCACAACACCGCGGAAATGATGCAAATTGAACATCAAACGTATCCGTATCGGCCGAAAGTCGACCCGTCCGAAGTCGACATGTCGCATCCGTTTTACCGCTACGACCCGAACCAATGCATCGCCTGCGGCCAATGCGTGGAAGCGTGCCAAAACTTGCAAGTGAATGAGACGCTGTCCATTGACTGGAGCGCCGAGCGGCCGCGCGTCGTCTGGGACGGCGGCGTGCCGATCAACGAGTCGTCGTGCGTCAGCTGCGGACATTGCGTCACCGTCTGTCCGTGCAACGCCTTAATGGAAAAATCGATGCTCGGCGAGGCCGGATTTATGACGGGGCTGGACAAAGACGTGCTCAACCCGATGATCGAGTTTGTCAAAGAAGTGGAGCCGAATTACACCGCCATTTTCGCCGTTTCCGAAATTGAAGCTGCCATGCGCGAACAACGGATCAAAAAGACGAAAACGGTTTGCACGTTCTGCGGCGTCGGCTGTTCGTTTGAAGTGTGGACGAAAGGGAGGAAAATTTTAAAAATCCAACCGGTTTCCGAAGCGCCGGTCAACGCCATTTCGACATGCGTCAAAGGAAAATTCGGCTGGGATTTCGTTAACAGCGAAGAGCGCTTAACGAAACCGCTCATCCGTAAAGGCGACGTCTTTGTCGAGTCGACGTGGGACGAAGCGCTCGATCTCGTCGCCGAAAAACTGGGCGCGATCAAGCGGCAATACGGCGGCAACGCCATCGGGTTTATTTCGTCATCGAAAATTTCCAACGAAGAAAACTATTTAATGCAAAAACTGGCGCGCCAAGTATTTGAAACGAACAATGTCGACAACTGTTCGCGCTACTGCCAATCGCCGGCAACCGACGGCTTGTTCCGCACGGTCGGCATGGGCGGCGACTCAGGCACGATTCATGACATCGCCTCGGCCGGCCTGGTCATCATCATCGGCGCCAACCCGGCGGAAGGGCATCCGGTCATCGCCACCCGCGTCAAACGGGCCCATAAGCTGTTCGGCCAAAAACTTATTGTCGCTGATTTGCGCCGCAATGAAATGGCCGAGCGGGCTGATTTGTTCATCCGCCCCAAACAAGGCACCGACCAAGTATGGCTGATGGCCGTGACGAAATACATCATCGACCAAGGCTGGCACGATGAAGCGTTCATTCGCGAACGTGTCCATTTCTTTGATGAGTTTAAGCAGCTTTTGGAAAAATATACACTTGACTATGCCGAACAAATCACTGGCGTCGCCAAAGCCGATCTTATCCGCATCGCCGAAATGATCCATGAAGCGGACGGCACGTGCGTCCTCTGGGGCATGGGGGTCACGCAAAACACAGGCGGCAGCGACACATCGGCGGCGATTTCCAACTTGCTTTTGGCAACCGGCAACTATGGCCGTCCAGGGGCGGGCGCGTTCCCATTGCGCGGTCATAACAACGTCCAAGGGGCGTGCGACATGGGGTCGCTTCCAGCTTGGCTGCCGGGCTACCAACATGTGACCGATGATGCGGCGCGAGCAAAATTTGAAAAAGCGTACGGCGTCCGCATTGATGCGAAACCAGGCCTTGACAACATCCAAATGCTCGAAGCGGCCGAGCGCGGCGAACTGAAAGCGATGTACATCGTCGGCGAAGACATGGCGCTCGTCGACTGCAACGCCAACCACGTGCAAGAGACGTTGGCGAAACTTGATTTTGTCGTCGTCCAAGACATTTTCTTATCCAAAACAGCGCAATTTGCGGATGTCATCTTGCCAGCGGCGCCGAACTTGGAGAAAGAAGGAACATTCACGAATACCGAGCGCCGCATCCAACGGTTTTATCAAGCGCTCGAACCGCTCGGCGATTCAAAACCGGACTGGTGGATCATTCAAGAAATCGCCAAACGGCTTGGCGCCGATTGGCATTACGCCGGTCCGAAGGAAATTATGGATGAAATCGCCAGCCTCGCCCCGCTGTACTCGCAGGCGCACTATGACCGGCTCGAAGGCTGGAACAGCTTATGCTGGGGCAGCTATGATGGCGCCGATACGCCGCTGTTGTACAAAGAGCGGTTCAATTTCCCGGACGGCAAGGCCCGCTTTGCGCTGGCTGATTGGGTCGAACCGGTGCAATATCCGGAAGAGTACGATTTGCTCGTCAACAATGGCCGGCTGCTTGAACACTTCCATGAAGGAAACTTGACGTACAAATCAAAAGGCATCGAGCATAAATTCCCAGAAGTGTTTGTCGAAGTATCCCCTGAACTCGCCAAAGAACGCGGCATTGAAGATGGGGCGCTCGTCCGGCTCATCTCGCCGTACGGCCGCGTCAAAGTGCGCGTGCTCGTCACCGATCGAGTCAGAGGCAACGAGCTGTTTTTGCCGATGCATTCAATGGCCAATGAGAGCGCGATTAACATTTTGACCGGACCGCAAACCGACCATCGCACGAATACGCCGGCCTACAAACAAACGCGGGTGCGCATGGAAGTGATCGAACGCTCGGGAGACACGCCGTTGCCGCGCACGAATCCGCGCTTTAAACAGCGCCATCCGCAAAACGGCGTTGAAGTCGAGCGGAAATGGCAGCGCCGCGACTACGTGCCGCTCACAGACGAGGAAAAAGGGGTGAAAGTCGGTGGCTAAACCGATTGCCACGATTCAGAAACGCCAGATGAACGAAGAAGAAAAGCGGTCCGAAGCGCTCGCAAAGCTAAAAGCAGCGGTCGGCGACAGCGAAGAAGCAGTCCGCGAACTATTGGACGTCATCGAACAGCTCCACGAAAGCGGCTTGCTTGAAGCAGCCAGCGCTTTGTTAAAGTCGCGCGAAAAGGTGGCCAAAATCGTGGTCGGCCAACTCAATCAAAAACCGGTGACGACGATGATCAACCACGCGTTCGCCTTGGCTGGCCTCGCCTCTTCGCTCGATCCAGAAAAAACGGCCAAATTGCTTGAGCATATCGCCGAAGGCGCCATGGAGGCGTACGAACAGACAGCTGTTGAGACGAAAAAGATCGGGCTGTTTGACCTGTTGAAGGCGCTGAACGATCCTGATGTCAACCGCGCCATTCGCTTTTTCCTGTCCGCGCTTAAAGCGATTGGCCAGCGGCTTGGAGCTGACAACTGAAACCTCTTCTTCCAAAACTAACAGCGTCCTGTGCAAAAGCAGGGCGCTGTTTTGTTTACCAAAACACCATCCGTTGCCGGCTTGCGTCGGCAATGAATTTTAGTGATTCCGCCCCTCCCAGCTGTCGGCGTCGTATGATACAATAGCCATACCGTTGTTTGCCCCAACTGGACAAGAGAACGGTTATTGGCCCGACCCCGGGCGGGATATACTAACAAACGACGCTGACAAAGGAGGCGCCTTCACGTTGGATACAGGCACACATGTTTTGATGGGAGTGGCGCTCGGCAGCTTAGCATCGCTCGACCCCGCCATTGCCCATGACCCGTTTTTATCCCATGCCGTATTGATTGGCACGCTCGCCGGATCACAGGCACCCGATATCGATACAATTTTAAAGTTGCGCAATAACGCCAAATATATTCGCAACCATCGCGGCATCACCCATTCGATTCCCGCCGTTGTCATTTGGCCGCTGTTGATCGTCGGCATCATGGCCGCCGTCTATCCGGAAACGGACTGGCTCCGCGTTTGGCTTTGGACGTTTGTGGCTGTTGCCTTTCACGTGTTTGTCGATATTTTTAACGCTTACGGGACGCAAGCGCTGCGCCCGTTCACAAAAAAATGGATCGCCCTTGGCGTCGTTCATACGTTTGACCCAGTTATTTTTGCGCTTCATTTACTCGGCGTCGGCGCCCTGTTTCTCAACGTCCACCCCGGTTATGCGTTTCTCGTCGTTTATGCGCTCGTGGCCGCGTATTATGTGTTCCGCTTCCGCGAGCAAGCCAACATTAAACAGCTCGTGCACGCCTCTATACAAGGAGTGACGGACATCATTACTGTGCCGACGTGGCGGCCGCGCGAATGGCATTTAGCCATTTCAACCTGCGACGAATTTTACGTTGCCCGCGTCAAACACGGCGAGCTCATCATCCTCGACCGCTTCCAAAAACGGCCGCTTCCCGACCACCCGGTGATCAACGCCGCCAAGCGCGATGAAAACGCCGCCGCCTTTTTGTCGTTTTCCCCGGTGTACCGTTGGGAAATGAACGAATACGACGACTATTATGAAGTGCGCTTTACTGATTTGCGCTACCGGAGCAAAGGATACTATCCATTCGTGGCCGTCGTTCAGCTAGACCGCAACCTCAACATTGTCAGCTCATACACGGGCTGGATGTTCAGCGAAGGAAGGCTGCGGAAAAAGCTCGAGGTGACGCCAAACTGACAGAGCGGCTTGTTTTGATCCCAACAATTTGCACACATAAGCGCCCCCCTTCGTTTCATAATAAGAATACGTGTTGGCCATCCAACACGAGCTCGCCTCAAAAGGGGGAATGGGCCGTGCGAAATAAGGAGCGCAACTTCCCGAACCAAAACAACAACAAGCTCGAAGGCGAGCCGCGCGCCAAAGCGGAATACGCGTCCAAGCGGGCTGACGGGACGACCAACACTCACCCACAAGAGCGGATGCGCGCTTCAGGCAAGCGCAGCGACTTCTTCTAAAGAGAGAAAAACCGGGGAGCATGGACACATTCGCCTGCTCCCCGGCACATTCAGCAGCGAGGTGAACGGTCATGGGTCACCATCGGCGCAAAAAATTTTATGACAACTTTTACTCGAATCCGTTCCAGCAGCCGTGGGCCAATCCGAAACACGCTCATTCGCAGGTGAACGGTGAAACACAGCAAACGCTCGACCTCATCATTTTAGAGCGGCAGACGCGCAAGCAGTCGTAGCGAAAAAACTTAGGGGTTGTTCCCCCTAAGTTTTTTTCTTTCGACTCGCTTTCCGTCTGGTTGCAAACTGAGCCCGCCTGTCATGAGGAGGGCAAATTCGGCTTGCGGAGCAGCGAAATCGGCAACGCTTCTTCCTCCCCGTTTCCTTTCAGCCGCCAGCCCCAGGCAAATACTCCTTTTAAATAGCGAACTTTGAAATATTCCCCAGGTGCTCCTTCAATTTCATAAATCTCTCCCGGGGGAAAATCAGCAGGGTTAAGCATATACGCTTTCGCCATGGCCATTTTTCGCTCATAGACAGCATATTCATTCACCATGCCCATCTGCTCCGCCTTGCGCGCTTTCTCAGCCAACACGGCGATTTCCCGCTGCAACTCCTCTTTCGTCATCTCGCTATACCGTTTTTGGTCCTCTCTCATGGTCACGATCCCCCTTTTTGGTTTTCACCGCTGCCTTGCCCGCGCAGCCATTCATCGATCAAGTCGAGTGAAAACCCTTTCCGATAAAGGGCTTGGCGCATCTTTTGCTCATAAAGCGACCGCGGGTGGTGCGCATAACGGCGGTGCGCTTTCTCCGCCTGAACACTGAGCGCCGCCCGTTCTTCTTGTTCAGTATGAGCGCCGCCATCCGCCAAAACGGCGGCAATCACCTCATGCGGAAACCCTTTGCGCATCAGCTGCTGCCGCACCCGTTCCAAAAACGCGCGAGCCGATTCAGCCCGGCGCTGTTTTTTCGCTTTTTCGTAAAGCGAGCGGGCGATGGCCATCTGTTCATCCAACGTATACTCCGCCAAACTCTGCTCGATCAAGCAGCCCAAAACACCGAGCCGTTCCAGTTCAGCGCGGATGAGAAGCGGCCCTTTCGCCGCCGTCTTTTTTTGCGTGCGTACGTAAGCGGCGGCAAACGCCTCGTCATCGACATACCGCTCGGCGCGAAGCTTTTTGAGCACTTCATCAATCACCGAATCCGGAGCACCTTTTTTTCGCAAATGTGCAGCGACCTCATGCTCCGAACGCATCCGGTGCGCCAAAAAGTAAAGCGCCTGTTGATACGCCTTTTTCACCTCATCGGCATACACAATATGTTGAAGCAGGTCGTCGCTGATCTCCAGCCCTTTTTTCAAGCGGAATTGAAGCAATACATCTTGATCAACTGTCAATCTCAACGACGGTGCGCCGTCACGGTGCACGACAATCCAAAATCGTTCAGCATTTTGTTCGGTTGCGACAATGTCGGCAATCGTTCCCATTGTTTGTCCCCCTTATCTTTTATGGTATCATAAGCAGGAACTTCTGACACCAAAAGCGAAGTCATAAAATAAACCAATGGAAGGGGAATCAAGATGCGCATCGCCATCAATGGCGGAACCGGGCTGATCGGCCAGGCGCTCGCCCGCCATTTTTCCAAGCAAGGACATGAGATCTACATTTTCACCCGCTCTCCGAAACCTTCAGAAGACCGGATTCACTACCTTTCCTTCGACGATAACCGGAAGCCGGCCGCCATCGACGTGGCCGTGAATTTGGCTGGAGAGCCGCTCAACCGAAAACGTTGGACGGCGAAGCAAAAAGAGATCATCCTTGACAGCCGCCTTCGATCCACCGAAGCGATGGGCCGCTACATCGATTCACTGTCCCGCCCCCCGTCGTTGTTTATCAACGCCAGCGCCATCGGCATTTACGGCACTTCGGACTCCGCAACATTTACCGAGCAAACGACCGATTACGGCGGCGACTTTCTAGCCCAGACCGTCCAAGCATGGGAAGCATCGGCCCGTCCGATTGAGCAGCTTGGCATTCGCACCGTCTACGCTCGCTTTGGCGTCGTGTTTGCCCGACATGGCGGCGCCTTGCCGATGATGATCAAGCCGTACCGGCTGTTTGTCGGCGGCCGGGTCGGCAGCGGACGGCAATGGCTATCGTGGATTCATCTTGAAGACGTCGTGCGCGCAGTCTCGTACATCATCGAACACGAGGAATTGTCCGGCCCGATCAATTTCACCGCGCCCCATCCAGTGCAAATGGACGAGTTCGGTCGTACGGTCTCCCGCCTGCTTCGCCGCCCGCACTGGCTTCCGGTTCCCGCCTGGGCACTTCGCCTTCTCCTCGGCGAAATGAGCATGCTTGTTGCCGAAGGGCAACGCGTCATTCCGGAAAAGCTGCTGCAAGCTGGGTTCCGCTTTTCGTTTCCAACGTTAGAAGATTGTCTCACGGATTTGTTTTTGCCGCAAGGCTGACAAAAAATATCCAAAAAAAATTAACAAAAAAGCAATTCCCTTTTTTCATCTAATCGTGTATGATAAAGAAGACTTCAGGGCAGTTGTTGTTCATAACCGCATACGGACAGGAATAAGGGGAAGGCAAATGGTGCGCCACCAGCGCTCGCGCTGGTTCTAGTGGGTTCGATTCCCACCCCGAAATTTTTTTAACGATGTTTTTATAAAAAAATTTCGAGGGTGGTTTCCCGCTAGGAGGCTGCCCTCGGGACTAAAGGAGGGATTGGCCATGCTGAAAAAACGCGAGCTGCAAGACTGTCATGCGCTGTACGAGCTGATGGTGCACCCGGATGTCTTCCCTTTTGTGCGCCAAAAAGCCGGCTCGTATGAGGAGTTTTTGTTCATGACGAAACAGCTCATCGAGGCGGAAGAACGAGGCGAGCTCATTTCGCGCACGATTTTGGACGAATGGGGGAACCCGATCGGCACGATCAGCCTCTTTGACATTCAAGACGGCGCCGGCTTTTTAGGAACGTGGCTTGGCAAACCGTACCACGGGCGCGGCTACAATCAGCGCGCCAAGGAAGCGTTTTTCCACGAACTGTTTTATGAGCTTTCCATCGAAACGGTGTTTTTGCGCATCCGCAAAGTCAATGTGCGCTCGATCAAAGCGGCGGAAAAACTGCCGTACGTCACGCCGGCCAATGAAACGCGGCGGGCGCTGCTCGAGCAAATCGGCGCGGATGTATACAATTTGTACGAAATTACAAAAGACAACTACACGCTTTATACGATGCGCCATCCCTCCTTTACGCTGGAAAAGGAACAACGAAAAGAAGCGTAAGCGCGGAAGGACGCATGACGATCGAAAAAGAGGCTGTCCGTTCGGACATCCTCTTTTATTTATGCATAAAAACGGCTGGCCTCGTCCAAAATGGAACTAAAGGCATATCATGCAAAGCGAGGGAACGAGCGATGGCGGAAAAACGAAAACGTGAAAAAGTGAAGCATACGTTGACAAGCGCCCAAGAAGTAAGCTATGCCCGCGATTTTAAAATGGCGGACCAAGCGGGCGGTTACACTGCCAAAAAAGCGCGCCATTAGAAATGATTGCTATTTATATGGCGGCGCCGTCCATGCCATGCTAATGAATGAATCGTACGATTCACACTTCTTTATAGGGGGCATGGACGATGGGCCGATCTCGCGGACAACGGACGCGCGACAAAAACAAGGCAACTTTGCCGCAGGTTCCCAAACAATTGAAATCTGACGGCATTGACGTCGAATATTCGGCGGAATTTGCCGACCATGAAGACCTCGAGGCGCAGGCGCGCGCGGCCGCTGCTGGCATCCGCCGGCAAGAGCGCAAACGGTAACGGAAAGAGGTGTCCTTTCAATGGGACACCTCTTTCCTGTGCAGACCGCACCGTTATGTCGCCGCCTCCCCCTCCGGTTCGAGCACTTGGCTGTATCGCCTGTAAAAGAGGCCGAGCTCCCCTTTGTAATTGTCTTTCCACGGTTTTTCTTTGCCGCAATAATGAATAAAGACGGTGTTTTCCTCGATCCACGCCAAATTATGTTTTGGGTTGGGCAACAGCTGCAAAAAATCGTAATAACGGGCATCATAGTTGTAACGGTAGCCATCGACCGGTTTGATTTTGTCCCAATACAGCCCGTTGAGCACATCTTGGTCAGGAAGGACAAGCTTAAACCGGTTGTCGCGGATAAACTGGTAAATGTCCGCGAGCCGGACGTGTTCGCGCATCGCCGCGATGTTCATCATCATGACGCCCGTGTTGAAATAGCCTTTCGCGTTCGGCGTTTTCAAGCGAAGTTTGTTGAACAAATTGGCCACTTTGGTCGAATGCGTATGCTCGGCGGCGATAAACCAGTTCCCCTCAAAGTCCATCTCATACAGCTCATCGATCGGATTGATGGCGACAATGTCCGGATCCAAGTACAGCACCCGGTCGACATCGGGCGGAAGAAACAAATGCGCCGCCAGCCGGTAGTACATCTCGGCCGTATAGTGGCGAAACACCGGAGCGTCATGAAACAGCTGCGGGTCGACATAAATTGGCACCAGTTCATGCCCTTGCTTGCGAACGAAATCACTAAGCGCCCGGATCTCCTCCTCCGCAATGCGCGAATAAAGCAAATAAAATGTAAACGGGCGCCGGTTATTGCAAAATAACGAATGCATAAGCACTTTCAGCGGTGGAAGATAATTGGCGTCTGCCGTCACTAAAATGCGGAACATGCATCATCACTTCCTTTGCGTCATCGTTTCCCCTTTCTCTACAATTATATCTGAACGCAGGCAAATGTTGCCCCCCTTTTGGCTTTGGACAGCAATGTTTTCCTATCATCCTTTTCGTTGGATCATATTTCCTGTCCATGATATAGTGGAAAGAGAACAGAAAAAGGGGGATTGGAAACATATGGGGAATGTTCGTTGGGTGTTGGCTCTCATTTCGTTTTTAGCAATCACACTTTTCTCCTGCAGCAAACCGCCATCGCCGCACGATGCATTAAAAACGTACACCTCCTACTGGACGAAACAGCAATTTGCGAAAATGTACGACATGCTCTCAGAAGAAACGAAAAAAACAGTCGGCAAAGAGCAATTTGTTGACCGCTATAAAAAAATTTACGGCGACATCCAGGTGTCTCACTTATCCGTTGCCCCAGTCCCTGTTCAAACTGATAAAAAAGACAGTGACAAAACGGAAATCTCCTTGCCGTTTTCCGTAAAAATGGACACAGTCGCCGGGCCCGTGCAGTTTCGCCACGAGGCAAAGCTTGTCAAAGAACAATCCAATGACAAAGAACAATGGCGCATAAAGTGGGATCCGTCTTATATTTTCCCACAGCTTGGCCCCAATGACAAAGTGCGGCTGAACATCACGCCGGGAAAACGGGGAGAAATTATCGACCGCAACGGCCAGCCGCTTGCCATGAACGGTACGGCATATGAGATCGGAGTAATTCCAGGGCAAATGGGCGACAATGCGGAAACCATCAAACAGAAGCTTGCCTCGCTGCTTGGCGTTTCGCCCGAAATAATTACAGAAAAGCTAAACGCGCCTTGGGTGCGTCCCGATTATTTCGTACCGATTCAAAAGGTGTCGAAAACTGATAAGCGGGTTGAGGAAGCTCGCCGCATCCAAGCCGTCGCCGTTAAAGAAACGCCCGAACGGGAATATCCGCTTGGCGCAGCAGCCGCTCATTTAGTCGGGTATGTGGGCACGATCACGAAAGAAGAATGGGAGGCAAAGAAAGATGAAGGCTACTCGCCAACCTCCCGGATTGGGAAACGCGGTCTTGAGGAGCTTTGGGAAGGGCGACTGCGCGCCCATGACGGAGCCCGCCTTTATATCGAAAAAGCGGACGGATCGACCGTGACCATCGCAGAAACAAAGCCGAGAGACGGCGAAACGATTGCGGTAACGATTGACGCCAAAGTCCAGCAGGCCATTTACCGCGAAATGAAAGGTCGCGCCGGCACAGCGGCGGCCATCCATCCGCAAACGGGAGAAATTTTGGCACTTGTCAGTTCCCCGTCGTTTGATCCAAACCGGTTCGTGCTCGGCCTTTCATCATCGGAATACGCAAAATGGCAAAATGACCCGCTCCGCCCGCTCGTTAACCGCTTTGCTGCGACCTATGCACCGGGATCAGCCATCAAACCAATTATTGCCGCCATCGCTCTTGAACAAGGCGCCATCACGCCAAAAGAAACAAAAACGATTCACGGCCGACGTTGGCAGCCGGATCGTTCATGGGGCAACTATTTCATCACCCGCGTCCACGATGGACCGGAGCGCGTCGACCTGACCAAAGCCCTTGTTTACTCTGATAATATCTACTTTGCCATGGCCGGCCTCGAGCTCGGCCCGGAACGGATGGAGTCCGGCCTTCGCTCATTCGGGTTTGGAGAAAAGCCACCATTTCCGTACCCAATTCCGGCGTCGCGTTTTTCCAATAGCGGGAGCTTGAAAACGGGACCACAACTGGCCGATACTGCCTATGGACAAGGGGAAATGCAAATGAGCATTCTTCACCTTGCCGCTGCCTACACCCCGTTTGTAACGGGAGGTGATTTGCTTCAACCGGTGCTCGAAAAAGGCCAACCGAAAACCGTCTGGAAACAAGGCGTCATCTCCAGCCAGACAGCCGCCATCGTCGCCGGCGATTTAGTCCGTGTTGTCGCTGATCCGAACGGAACGGCTCATGATGCTTACATCAAATCTATTCCGCTTGCCGGCAAAACCGGGACCGCCGAGCTGAAGCAGGAAAAAGGAACACAAGGAAAGGAAAATGGTTTGTTCGTTGCCTACCCGGCCGACCGCCGTGATCTGTTGCTTGCCCTGTTGATCGAAGGGGTGGAAAACGACGGCGGCAGCCGCTACGCCGTCAACGCAGCGAAGCGCATCTTTACTTCCCTCCGCTAGCCGATTAAGGCTGGCGGATGTTTTTTATACAAGTTAGATTATTTACAATTATCAAACAATATTTTATAATAAATGTATCGAGTCGTCTCCTGCCCGCTTCACCGCCCGGCAGATCAGACGGCTGGCATCACTGTTCATTGACTTCGCTACCCGTCACGGCAGCATTCATCGCTATGTTTGCCTTCCATATTATTGAAAAAGAACTGTGCGGCCTGACGGCATTTCCGCGCCGGAATGCCTTCTCAGTCCGTTCAAGCCGGTTCCTGTCTTTACCTTGCCTGGGAACCGGCTTTTTGCATGTCAGGAAAGGGGGGAAACGAATGGCGGGAGCGCTTGATGGCGTGCGCGTCCTTGACTTGTCGCGCGTATTGGCGGGCCCGTATGCGACGATGATTTTAGGCGATTTAGGGGCCGATGTCATCAAAATCGAAGCGCCGGGCGGGTCGGACGACACCCGGTTTTGGGGGCCGCCGTTCCAAAATGGGATGAGCGCCTACTACACGGCCGTCAACCGCAACAAGCGAAGTGTAACCGTCGATCTAAAAACAGAACAAGGGCGGGAAACCGTTCGCCGTCTGGCGGAGACAGCCGATGTCGTCATCCACAATTTCAAAACCGGGACGATGGACAAATGGGGGCTTGACTATGAAGCGCTGTCCCGCCTCAACCCGCGCCTCATCTACTGCTCGATCACCGGGTTCGGCGAAACCGGTCCGCTCGCTTCGCTTCCCGGCTACGACTACATCATTCAGGCGATGAGCGGCTGGATGAGCATCAACGGCACCGCGGACACCGGCCCGCTCAAAGTGGGAGTGGCCGTCACCGACGTGTTTACAGGGTTGTATGCGGCCATCGCCGTCGAAGCGGCGCTTTTGGCTCGTGAAAAAACGGGGCGCGGACAAAAAATTGATTTATCGCTCTTTGACTGCGCTGTCAGTGCATTGGTGAATGTGGCGGCGAACTACTTAATGTCAGGTGACATTCCGCAGCCGCTTGGCAATGAGCATCCGAACATCGTTCCGTATTCAACGTACGAGGCAAGCGACGGTCCGATCGTCATCGCCGTCGGCAATGACCGGCAATTTCAGGCGCTTTGCTCGCTATTGTCCGACCGCTCGATCGGGTCTGACCCGCGTTTTCAGACAAACCCAGGCCGCGTCGCCCATCGGGACGAACTAAACCGGCGGCTGAATGAAGAAATCAAGCGGCGGACGCGCGCCGAATGGCAGCGCCTTCTCGCTGAAAAAGGGATCCCGTGCGGCCCGGTGCAAACGATGGACGAACTGTTTCGCCATCCGCAAACCGACGCGCGTCATATGACGGTCACCATGCACCACCCAACCGTCGGTCCGCTGAAACTTGTCGCCAGCCCGCTCAAGCTGTCTGGGACACCGGTCTCCTACCGGCTGCCGCCGCCGCTCGCCGGCGAACATAACAACGAAGCCGAAACCAGGTGGCAAAACGATCCAGAAGCCGAAGGCAACGATAACGAATCGCCATAACCAACGCGAAGACAAAGTTTCTGGAAACGGCCGGCTGAACGCCCGCCAGTGCACTGGCATGCAATGGCAACCGCCTTTACACAACAACGGATGCATAGGGGGATGGAAACGATGATGAACTTCGACTTTACACCGGAACAAGAAATGCTCCGGCAAACGGTGCGCAAATTCGTCGACAAAGAGATCATGCCGTATATCAAAGAATGGGACGAACGCGGCGAATTCGACCGCAACATTTTCAAACGGCTCGCCGAGCTCAATTTAATGGGAGTGTGCATCCCGGAAGAATACGGCGGCATGGGCATGGACTACAACTCGCTCGCCATCGTCTGCGAAGAGCTTGAGCGCGGCGATACGGCGTTTCGCACCGCCGTGTCGGTCCACACCGGGCTTAATAGCCTCACTCTTTTGCAATGGGGAACTGAGGAACAAAAACAAAAATACCTTATCCCGCAAGCCCGCGGGGAAAAAATCGGCGCGTTCGGCCTCACTGAACCAAACGCCGGCTCGGACGTCGCTTCGATCCAGACGACCGCTGTCCGCGATGGCGATGACTATATTTTAAACGGACAAAAAACGTGGATTTCCCTCTCTGATATCGCTGACCACTTCCTTGTGTTCGCCTATACGGACAAATCGAAAAAACATCGCGGTATTTCCGCCTTTATCGTCGAACGGACGATGCCCGGCTTTTCGTCGCGCCCGATCAAAGGGAAGCTTGGCATTCGTTCCGGAAACACTGGCGAGCTGTTTTTCGACAACGTCCGCGTCCCGAAAGAAAACTTGCTCGGGGAAGAAGGCGAAGGATTCAAAATCGCCATGTCCGCGCTTGACAACGGCCGTTTCACCGTCGCCGCCGGCGCCGTCGGCCTCATTATGGCGTGCTTGGAAGCCAGCGTCAAATACTGCCATGAACGAAAAACGTTCGGCAAAGAAATCGGCCGCCATCAGCTCGTCCAGCAAATGATCGCCCGTATGGAAGCCGGCCTGCAAATCAGCCGCCTGCTCGTGTACAAAGTCGGCTTTTTGAAAAACGAAGGCCGCCGCTGCACGCGGGAAACATCGCTCGCCAAATGGATCGCCTGCGATTACGCCAACAAAGCGGCTGACGATGCGGTCCAAATCCACGGCGCCTACGGCTACTCGAACGAATATCCGGTCGAGCGCTACTTGCGCAATTCGAAAGCGCCGGTCATTTACGAAGGAACACGGGAAATTCATACGATCATGCAGGCCGAATATGTGCTCGGTTACCGCCAAGACAAACCGTTGCGCAAAACGCTGCCGGCATGGCGGCCAGCTGAAAACTGAATCACGAACGAAATCATGGGGGGCCAAACCGCTGACCCGCACCAAAACGCCGCTGCCCCCCATCAACCGATGAGGGGGCAGCGGCTTATGGCTCTTTCTCCTCCATTTTGCAATATTGTTTGTACAAATCTTTCAGCGCCGCGCACAGAGCAGAATGGGCTTTCCCTAAATACCCTTCGTCAAGCTCCGCCAACAGCTCGTCAATGCCGTCGCGCAGTGAATGGCCGCGCAGCAGCCGGGCGACATAATCGCGCCCGTGTTCAGTAGCCAGTGTGCATGATGCCTCCACGATCACCCCGTACTTTTTATCAATTTCCGCCGTAATCGTCAGCGTATCGTAAAGGCTTTTGGCCGCCATTCCGGCCGGCAGCCGCGCATGGCCGGCGATAAACTGCGTTTTCATCCGCTTTCCCTCTTTCCTCGTCTTTCTTGTTGCTGTTATACCAACTATTATCTTGTTTCGCGGCGTACATCCATTTTCCCTGCCTCGTTTGGCAGGCAGCAAAAAAAAGCCGCCCGCCAAGCAAACTCGGCAAGCGGCAAATCGTTGCTTTTTAGCGCTTCTGCCTTGATGCAAGACGGCCTGCCTCCCAGTTCACCCACGCCCCGCTGTCTGGGTCAATCGAGGCGAGACGGAGCCAACCGTTTTGCACTTTGCGACGAAACTCTTCATTTCTGTCGAGCAGCTGCTCGATATAATAGGACGGCGCTTCGATGATGACAAGCAACCGAAGCGGAGCATGAAACAGTTCGCGATCGGACGCGGCGACCGACTGCCATGGCAAGCCGGCTAACAAGTCGCTCCCGTTCCCTTGCATGACGCCGATGCCGCCGGTCACCGTCTGGGTCGTTTTATCGCCGCTCCCGTAGTAGTGCGGTGCGACTGTTGAAGCGTAATATTGCAAGTTAATCCATTGTCCGACGGTCGCCGGCCCGGCGATAATGCCGGCGAGCGCCTCACCGGTCGGATCTTCGCGCCAATCGTAGCTATGCAAAAACACCCGGCCGTTTAAGTCCTTTCCTTTTGTCAACTTGCGGCGGCCGATCAAGAACGCAGCGTTCCGGGCCAATCCCCATTCTGGACGGATCTCGCTCCAATCAATGGCGCGCCGTTGCGCTTCCGCCACCGGATCGCGCGGCGTCTGTCCGACATGGGGGAGCTTTGCCATCCGCTCAGCGTTCGCACGGCGGCTCGCTTCGCCAAGCGCCTGCTTCAGCTGTCGAAACGCCGCCTCAGCCACTGCGGGCAACGGCGGCACATCAAGCCAGCGGACTTCATCGACGGTCGTAATATGTTCCGCAGCGACAAACACCGTTTCATCCGGAATGTTGATCCCTTCAGCCGCCAGTCCAGCGCGCACTTCCGGCAAGTTGGCCAACGCGGCGAATACGCGGGCGTTGAACGCCCCGGCCGCACCGCCGCACGCCCCGCAATCGAGCGCCGAAGCGTACGGGTTGTTGGCCGTCTCGCTTTCATGGCCGCAAACAACCACAAGCGGAGCGAACGAAGACGTCAAGCCAATGTTGACGAGCAGCTGCTTCACGTATTGCACTTGTTCCTCGGTTGTAAAGCCGATCGGCAGTCCAGACGATTCATCCTTTCCATGGCGGTGGAGCGACAAGTCCGTCTTCGGCTTATGTTCGGCTGCCGCTTCCGCCTGGCGGACGACCCGGCCAGCCCAAGCCGGCGCGGCGCTGCGGGCGAAGGTATGAAGGCCGAGCCATGGTCCGCTCATTTCCGGAAGCAATAAGCCGGCCAACATATGCTGTTTGATCTTTTTAAACGTCTGGCCGACAAAGCGGAATGCATCGCGCCGGCGACGGTACGGACGCGCCGCTTCCAAAGCGGCGGTTTCGTTGATTTCATGCTGCGGCGCGACGATCGCCGGGCATGACGGGTGAGCGTCATCGCTGTCAAGTGCGCGCGTTTGAATCGGCAAGCCGAAAAAGCCGGCGCAGCCATACGTTTCAAACGGTCCGGCCGCTTCCAAATGGCGGCGGAACGGCTCGGAACGGACATCGATGCAAAACAATAGCTGCGCTGCCGCCTTCTTCGTCTCATCCATCGGCTGATGCGCCAATACCGCTTCTTTCAATTTCGCTTCATACGTATCTTCCCACGCTTCAAGCCAAAGATGACACCGGTCAATTCGCCAAAACCGATCGATAAACGCCAACCGGGCGCGCTGCTCTTTGCCGGACAGGTTCCGCCAGTCTTCCAGCGTCATCCCTCCCCAATGCAGCCAAGCGGCCAACAGTGAAAGAGCAGCGCCGATGTCCGCATGATCCTCCCGTTCAAGCGGCAAATATGGCGCCACAAGCGTCCATTCAAGCGACAGACGGACCGCCAAATAGTCAATCAATCCCCGCAATTCGTCGCCCGTCCGGCGCGACTGCCATACAACCATGCCAGCCCAGCCGGGCAACGCCAACAAATGCGCCTCCAAGTAAGCGGCGGTCTCTTCCTCCTGTACGCCAAGCTTCATCAACGCTTGACGCAGCGCCTCTTCCCCGTCGTGCGGCCAATCGGCAAGCCGCTTCCGTTCCTCTTTCGAGAGCGCCGGGTCGGCGGCGATGAGCCGGCGCCATGCTCCGTAAAACCCCAGCTCACGATGTGGAAGCGCCCATGGCGCCGTGTTCGAACCATAAAACAGTTTGCACCATTTGACGGTTTGTTGGTCAAGGCGTTGGCTTACGCCGTGCAACGCGGCGCCCGCCGTCCGAACAGCCGCCGGACGCCATGCCGCCGCATGCGCCAGCTCCGCCAGTTCCGGCAGACGAAGCGCCTCGTTGGGCACCGTCTCATTCCAAAGGAGGGCGCGGCACATTCGCTCTGCTTCTTGGCGCCGCACCGGGAGCGGCTTGTTGTCAAGCCAACGCTGCAGCCGCCGCTCGACGAATACAAGGTCAATCTCCCCTTTTGCCATCGCCGCATGGAAAACCGCCATCGGCGGATACAAATCAATTCCATGCGCCTGCTGCAGGCGGTCGGCTGCGTCGGCAAACGTCTGCTCTTCAAGCCCCATCCACGGATGGCGGGCGATAAAGGCGGAAATCGGCCAAAGCGGCGCAACCGCCTTTGCCGCTTCGCTGACAAGCATAGCAAGCGGGCGGGCTTCTGCGCCGGTGGGCTTCGATTCCCCCGTTAGCCGTTCAAGCGGCATTGCACTTTTACTCATGAGCCATTCCCTCCTTCAGATAGGATGCCAAATAACGGGGATGCGCCTCCATAGCCGCTGGGCGCGGCTCCCCGAGATGAACGAGATGCATATACACCCGAACGGCAAGCGCCGATGTGCGCCGGTTTGCCAGCCAGGCAGCGGTCAATGCCGCCATCGCAAACAAGACGCCTACTGTCCATTCAAACGCGGCAGGCGGCACAAAAACCGTCGCTTCCCCCTGGCCGAGCAGCGTCAAAAACTGATGGCGCACCGTTTCCGAACCAAACGCCAACACAGCCACCGCCGCCAGGCCCATCCAGCGGCCTTCGCGGAAATCGGCCAGCCGTCCCCAAGCGACCGCCGCCGAGGCCCCAAGCAAAAGCGCGCTCAGCAGGCGGGCCTGTTCATTCGGGGAAGCGAACCAAAAAGACACCCCAAGCAGCACGCCAAGGAGAAGACCTCCCTGCCATGACCCGCTTCCTCGTTGGAATCCCGGCCGGCCGATCCTCGGAACAACCGAACCGGACTGCAGAAAAAGCGTCGCTTTAAACAGCCCGTGCAGCACCAAATGCACGACCGCCGCCCCGTAAGCGCCGAGGGCGCATTGCACAAGCATGACACCCATTTGCGCCATCGTGGACGCGACCAGCTGGCGTTTATAGTCCGCCTGCACCAAACTAATGCCCATACCAATCAAAATCGAGCAAAAGGAGATCACAAACAATGCGATATGCGCCCCCGTCCCGCTAAAGAGCGGGGAAAAGCGCCAAAGCAACAGCCCGCCGGCATTGACGAGCCCCGCATGCATCACCGCCGACACCGGCGTCGGCGTCACCGCCGATTCCATCAGCCAACGATGGAACGGCCATTGTCCAGCCGGGATAATGGCGGCCAAAATAAGCAGTCCGTTCATCACCGCCTTCTCCCAGGCGTCTAGGCGGGCAAGGCGCTCCGCCGACAGCGCAGAAGCAAGCTGCCATTCGCCGGCCGCCGTTCCGAGCCAGACGGCAGCGATGACGACGGCCAGCCAACTCAGGCTGAACACGACCGCCATTTGCCGGGCGACAAACTGCGCCGGCCTCCATTCTTTTTTCAATGCCGTTAACGCCACAAGGCCCATCAATGGAAGCCCCCAGCAGACGGCAACGAGGCGCATGTCGCCGCTTGCCCATGTCAGAGAAGCGGCCGACACCGTCCACGTCAACAAGGAAAAATAGCGCCGGTAAGCGCGGTCGCCATGCAAATAGCGAACGGCAAACCGTTGAATCGCCCAACTGAGAAGTGAAATATAGACGGCCACCAACCAACTGACCGCATCAAACCGCCACGGCCCGGCCTCTGCGTTGCCGGCGCCGATCCATCCGGCGGCAGCCGCCGCTCCCGGAAGAAGCAACAGCCAGACGTGCACATGCACATACCGCTCCGGCATGCGCGGATGCAGCCATGCGGCTGCGCTGATGAAAACGATGGCCACTGCGGCGAGCCATCCCCATATGAACCAGTGTGCTGCCATCACATTCTCCTCCCCTCGTCCTTTGTCTTCGTTCGGGAGAAAAAGAAAAAACCGGCTATGTCAATCAGGCAACGCGACCAAAAAGGCCGTCCCATTGCCTATCGATTGCCATAGCCGGTTTACCTTCAACCAATCGCCAACCGATTGTTTGAAGATCTCCCGTTCCTTATCGTAGTGAGGCAGGCATCCGTCGGTTTCCCTTCAACGAACCTAAACGACGTTTATGTAGGTTTTTTGAAGGACTCCCGACCTTATCGTTTCCATTTGATTCTATATTCACTATACAAAAGTTGTTTTAATTATACAACAACTTTGTCAACATTTCATCCATGAATTTATTTTGCAAGCTGCTTTTCTAAATCGTTGAACAGCTTGAAGACGATAATCCGCTCGCCCGTTCGGGTGCTTAAATCCGTATGGAAGCTCTTCACCTTCTCGCCGGTGATTTCAAAAATCATTTCTTTCAAGTCATCGACTCCAGACTCCACTAAACTCGTCCGCGACCGCTTTACCGATAACATTCCTTCTTTTGATTCGCAAAGCGCGTACTCGGCGGGCGTCAGGATGCCGTGCAACGAAACGATGATCATATCGCGCAAAATATCGGTTTTCACCGATACCGAACCGCGGCCAAGAAAATCTTTTTCCCATTTTGTCAATGCTTTGCTGATTTCCGATTCAATCGAACCTTTTGATTTGCCCATGCCTCGATCCCCCTTCAGCCAAACCGCGGCCTCCCCGCCGCCAGCCGTTTCATTGCACTGATAAACATAATTATAACGATAATCGAAAGGGGACGCTAGACAAAATCAACGGAAACGAAAAGCGAAAGCGGGTTCAATCCGCTTCCGCCCGCAATGGTTCAGCGTTGGCGGCAACGGAGCGTCCGCAGCCGATTGAGCGCCGCCGCCAGCTCGAATCGGCGCGGGCGGGCAAGTTCACCCGGATGCCCTTTTCGGAACGAAACGGAGCCCAAGCCTTGGCGATCCCATTGTTCTTCGATCGCATCGAGCAGTTGGCGGACGGTTTTCTTTCCGTCGAACCATCCTTTTCGTTCCATATACAGCAGCGCCGCGGCAATCGCCCGCGTTTGGCTGTCATCGACCAGCTGCTCAAGCGCATAAAGCAATAGATCGGTTTGCCCGTATTGAATGACGTGCCGTCCGCGCGCGACCGCTTTTTCTTTTTTTCCTTTTTGGCTGTTTAAACTCCCAGGCAGCGGAATGCGCTCATGAATGCAGCCGAACGACTCGCCGCCTTCCGCTTTCCGTCCCGACGGCATCTGCAAGGCGATTTGTTTTGCCTCTGCCGTCACATCAAACGGGACGTACTGCTCCATTTTGATCACGCAATCCGCGATATCCAAGTAATCCCCCAATCCGCCGACGACAAGAACGGTCGAAATGCCGTAATCGCGAAATAGTTGACGCGCCTTGTCGATATACGGCGTGATTGGTTCGGCATCTTTCGCCACAAGCGCCTGCATGCGTGCATCGCGGACGAGCAAATTCGTCGCGCTCGTATCTTCATCAATCAAAAACGCCGATGCCCCCGCTTCAATCATTTCGATCATGCTCGCGGCCTGTGAGGTGCTGCCGCTCGCGTTTTCCGTCGAAAACTGTTTCGTCTCTTTTCCATACGGCAGCGTGCCAATGAGCGGGGAAATGTCAACACTGGCGACGCTCCGGCCGTCTTCGGCGCGAATTTTCACCGCCCCGCTGTCCGTGATGACAAACTCCCGCCCGTCGCCGGCGACATGATCATACACGCCGTGCTCCAGCGCCTGCAGCAGCGTCGATTTGCCGTGGTAGCCGCCGCCGACAATCAGCGTAATCCCTTTGCGGATGCCCATGCCTTTGATCGGTTCAGCGCGATGCGGAACGGGGATCGCAATCTCCAGCTCTGGCGGACTTTGAAACGGCACCGCTCCACGTTGCAGCGGCTTGTCGCTCACTCCGCTCTCCCGCGGCAAAACCGCACCGTTCGCGACAAACGCCACCAATCCGTGTTCACGCAAATAGCGGCGAATGGCGTGCTGCTGATCGGCAAGCTCGACTGCCGCACGAATATCCTCCTCCCGAAGGCCGTACACCGCCCGCTCGATGACGGATGGAATTTGCTCGAAAAAGATGGCCTCGGCTTCTTTCGCCAAAATGCGACGCCCGTTCGCCGGCAACCCGACCGACAAACAGACAGTGACCGTCTCGTCCGTCACTTGCACTGCTGTCCGCTCGAGCACCTTCTGCTCCGGGGCATCGATCAAGACGAGTCCGCTTTTTCCCGATCCACGCGCCCGCAGCGGCCATTGCCGCAATTCACGATGGACGCGGCGCGCGAGCACGTCTTCGCAGCGAACGCGGCGCGGTTTCGTATTCGTCCACTCCGCTGCCAACGCCGTTTTCGCCCGCGGCATGATCACGCGGACCTTGGACGGCTCAGC
This sequence comes from Geobacillus lituanicus, assembly GCF_050994965.1. Classification (NCBI taxonomy): domain Bacteria; kingdom Bacillati; phylum Bacillota; class Bacilli; order Caryophanales; family Anoxybacillaceae; genus Geobacillus; species Geobacillus lituanicus. The sequence goes on along the minus strand of NZ_CP194773.1, from coordinate 836,509 downwards.
GAACGGATCGCCTTGCACGTGGTCAATCGCGAGCGTAAACAGTGGAAACGAATACGTCCCTTCGATCGTTTTATACGCTTTATATCCCTTTTGATCAATGGATCGCAGCCGTTGTCTGAGCGTTTCCATGAAACCAGCTCCTTTTCCTCTTCATTCGTTTCCTCAACATACCCGAGTATGGCAAGACAACCTATATTGCCATTTTGAACTGTTCACTCATTGCATTGCAACAACGATCCAATCTCCGTTTCCGACACAGGTTGCCTCCAAAAATACCCTTGCCCTCCGTTGCACCCCATTTCCTTTAATATTTGAATTTGCTTCTCATTTTCAATTCCTTCTGCAACGACATCGATCGACAATTGATGAGCCATCGTGATCACAGCAGCCACAATGGCTTGGTCATCAGCGGATTGCGGTAAGTTTTTGATAAACGAACGATCGATTTTTAAACGGTCCACTTTTAACTTCTTTATATATCCTAATGAACTATATCCTACGCCAAAATCATCAATCGCCAGTTTAACGCCTGCCTCTTTTAACTGGCTTATGTTTTCGTACACGACCGCACTATCTTGCATCATAATATGTTCAGTCACTTCAAATTCCCATCGACATGGATCATCTCCATTGCTTTCAATAATGGAAAGGAGCCGTTTAGCCATGCCTGGTATTTGGAAATGGGAAGCAGACAGGTTGATGGATAAATCCGCTTCGACCCCCCCCTCTTTGTTTCCACATTTTCCTGTGCCGGCATGCCGTAGACAGCACCCACTCATCGAGTTTTGGCATCAATCCTATTTTTTCAGCTAAAGGAATAAACTGATCCGGGCGGATCCATCCAAGCTCTGAATTATACCAACGAATCAGCGCTTCTAGGCGAATCAGTTCCCCAGTGAACAAATCGTACTGCGGCTGATAATACAGAATAAATTCATCTCTTTCGATAGCACGATGCAAATGGCTTTCGAATATCGTTTCCCTAATTAAGCGCTGATTGATCGTTCGATGATAAAATTGATAAAATTTTCCTTCCTCTTTCGCATGATACAGGGCCATGTCCGCATTGCCGAGCAACGTGTTTAAATCTTCTCCATCAAAAGGAAAAACGCTGATTCCGATATTGGCGGAGAGAATAAACTCTCTTCCTTCAATCTCCAATGGTCGGGCCAACATTTGTTGGATTGTCCGCACATACGCAAGGATAGACTGATAATTCACCCGCGGCGCCACAGCGACAAACTCATCACCGCCCACGCGAGTCAAAAACAGCTTTTGATCTAATACTGTTCGAAAACGAGCAGCCATTTGTTTCAACACTTCGTCTCCCACCGAATGCCCCAATGAATCATTAATGTTTTTAAACCGCGCTAAATCAATAAAATAAACGGCCAGCAGTCGTTCCTCCTCTTTCGTCTCTTTCAGCAATTTAGAAAACTGCTCTCTTAAAAAACGGCGATTGGGAAGGCCCGTCAAATCATCATGGTTGGCCATATATTTGATTTGCTCTTCATACTGTTTCAAACGGGTAATATCCGTTCGAATCGACACGTATTGATACGGCTTTCCTCGTTCATCCAAAAAGGGGACAATGGTAGACTGAACCCAGTAGTAACTCCCGTCTTTCGCTTTATTTTTGATCTCTCCCCTCCATATCTTCCCTGTCCCGATGGTTTTCCACATATGTTTAAAAAATTCTCGGCTATGGTAGCCTGAATTGACAATGCGATGGGTGTTTCCAATCAGTTCCTCACGGCTATATTGTGAGATGCGGCAGAAAGCCTCATTCACATATGTAATTTTTCCCGTCTGGTCGGTAATCACAACAATCGTCGATTCATCCAACGCTTTTTGAATTGACTCTAATTTTCTTAATGTATGTTGCAGTTTGGATTCTAGATCTTTTAACTCTTCCGGAAGAGAAGGCATACCATTCACCTCATTGTACTTTGAATTCTTATGCTCCAAATTTTAATGATAACGTATGACCATTTCAATGGCATAGCGCTGAAATACGTCATCGTCCTAAATGGTGTTGCATGAAACGCTTCTGTTTGAAAACATTGCTTTCCAATCGCTGACGCGATGCCGCACAGAAAGGATTCGATTGTGCACTGGGGAATAGGCAACATCATCAAAGGCAGACATCCATCGAGTAGGAGGGGGCGGCTAACCCCCGTCCCCTCACACCACCTAGCATGCGGGTCCGCACTAGGCGGTTCGTCAACCTTGACGGAGTTCGAAATATCGTTGCATCAAACTAAGGAAGATTCGTTTCACCTTTACCGCTGAACCAAACTGCCCTCAGTAAAAAAGAGCCGCAAAGCCCCCCTTCATTATGTCCCGCAAAACGTCCGGTACGGGCGGTCAGACGGCGGCGGCAGTTCCGCGTATTTCTCTTGCTCCGGCGAGTAGGCGTACGGGTCGGAAAGAGCTTGAAGGAGACGATTCATCACGCTGTAATCGCCGCCGTTGACCGCGGCGGCCAACGCCTCTTCAACCCGATGGTTGCGCGGAATGACCGCCGGATTATGGCGGCGCATCCGCTCATACGCTTCTTCCCTTGACGCCGATTCTTGGCTGAGCCTTGTTTGCCAGCGCTCATGCCACTCGCGGAACTCCGAAGCTTCAAAGAGCGTCATTCCCGTATACTCGCCTAACGTCAACGCCCGGAACGTGTTCGTATAATCAGCGCGATGCAGCTCCATCAGCCGCAATAAATCCGCAATCAGCTCCTGATCCCCTTCCTGCTCCTCGGCAAGGCCGAGCTTCGCCCGCATTCCGGAAAGCCAATGGCGATGGTACTGCTTCGGATACTCATCAAGCGCCTCTTGAGCAAGCGCAATCGCTTTGTCTTCATCGGCATCGAACAGCGGCAACAAGCTTTCCGCAAACCTTGCCAAATTCCAGCCCCCGATATACGGCTGGTTTCCGTATGCATACCGTCCTTGCGTATCAATCGAGCTGAACACCGTCGCGGGGTCATACGTATCCATGAATGCACACGGCCCGTAGTCGATCGTTTCCCCGCTGATCGTCATATTGTCGGTGTTCATCACCCCGTGGACGAACCCGACAAGCTGCCATTTCGCGATCAATGCCGCTTGCCGTGCGATGACTTGTTCGAGCAAAAACAAATAGCGGTTCTCAGCTTCCTCAAAACCGGGAAAATGGCGCCAGAGCGCGTAGTCAGCCAGCGCGCGCAGCTCCTCGGCCGTTCCCCATTGCGCCGCGTATTGGAACGTCCCGACACGCAAATGACTTGAGGCGACGCGGGCCAACACCGCCCCAGGCAATTCCGTCTCCCTCACAATCGTCTCTCCCGTTGTGACGACCGCCAGACTTCGCGTCGTCGGGATGCCAAGCGCGTGCATCGCCTCGCTCACGATGTACTCCCGCAGCATCGGCCCAAGCGCCGCCCGCCCATCGCCGCCGCGCGAATACGGCGTCCGGCCCGAACCTTTCAGCTGAATGTCCACCCGCTCCCCGCTTGGCGTGATGTGCTCGCCAAGCAGCACCGCCCGTCCATCGCCAAGCATCGTAAAGTACCCGAACTGATGCCCCGCATACGCCTGCGCCAGCGGCTCCGCCCCGTTCGGAATTTGGTTTCCGGCGAACACCGCCACTCCCTCTTCGCTTCGCAACGCTTCCTCATTCAACCCAAGCTCCGCGGCCAGCGGACGATTCAACACCGCGAGCTTCGGCGCGCGCACCGGCGTGGGGAGAACACGGCTGAAAAAGCGCTCTGGCAGCCTTGCATAACTGTTGTCGAACTTCCATCCTGCGTCCAACATCGTCATCTCCTTTGCGGCCAACGCCTGTTCTTTTACGTTTTATTGTACAGCAAGACAGCCGGCATCATAAATCGAAAACGTGCTGTCTTCAACCAAAACCGCTTGCCTTCCTTCGGCGAAAACCGCCATCTTTTCTCTTTCCTTCCCGTTCCGTTTCTCCTATAATGGCCCTAAGGAGGTGAAACAAATGGAAGAGAACATGATCATTCAAGCCGTGCTCCACGCGCTCGAACAGCATTCTGACAAAATCGGCTCGAAAATGCAGGAAATGGAGCAACGACTGCATCATGAAATGCAAACGATGGAACAGCGACTTCACCATGAAATGCAAACAATGGAGCAACGACTCCGCGGCGAGATGCAGGAAATGGGACAACAGCTGCGCAATGAGATGCAAGAAATGGGGCAGCAGCTGCGGTCGGAAATCCACGCTGTTGAAACTCGGCTTGAGGCCAAAATCGACGCCCTTCGCGAAGAAATGCATCAGATAAACCAACAACTGAATGAGCGAATCGACCGCTTAGAAGAAGAACTGACAGACACACAAACCTCGGTCGAAGTGTTGACAACGAAAGTGCTCCATCACGACCGAAAACTTCGCCAATTGGCCAAGCAAGCGTAACTCCTCTTTCGCCGATCAACCCAAATGTCCCGATCCACCGCAAACGAAAACCGCTCCCGTTTTATCATTCTTCTTGGTCTTCGCTTTACGCCGAGCAAACGGAGCGGTTTTCACGTTCACAGAGCAGCTATTCCTGATCCAAAAATGAATCGCGTTCGACCTCGCACATTCTCCATGCACCGCGCTTGCGCCGCCACCTCCGCCTGCTTGCTTCGTTTTTCCGCCATCTGTTCGGCTTCGCGATGTTCGCGGGCAAATTGCTCTTTCAGCGCATACTGGCGCTCAAGCAGCTGCCGCACCCGCTCGACTTCTTGTTCACATTGGCGCAAATAGTGATTGAGAAGCGCAATCGGATTTTTCTTTTCTTTTTCGTCAAGCCATTCATGAACATCGGCTTCAATGATCGTTTTCAAGCGAGAAAATACACTCACCGTTGATCCGCTCCCTTTCCATCATTTAATAATGCTTCTGCAGCTCCGCCAAAAGAGCGGCTGTGCTGCTTGGCTTCACCGCCAAGCTTCACTCACCGCTCCTGCGAAAAGGTTTGCTATAGGGAATTTTACTTTGGTATTGGCAAACGTTTATTGTACGTAGAAAAGATCCAGTTTGTGTCTACCCTTTCAACGTGGTTTTTGCTACCGCTTCCACATGCGCCGTATGCGGAAACATGTCAACCGGCTGGATGTAGTCGACGCGGTATTGGGCCGCCAAGGCGTCGAGGTCGCGGGCGAGGCTCGATGGGTTGCACGAGACGTAGACGACCGTTTTCGGACGGACGTGGAGAATCGTTTCAAGCAACGCCCGGTCGCAGCCGACGCGGGGTGGGTCGACGATGATGACGTCCGGCTTCCAGCCTTCGTTCACCCATTTTGGCAGCCAATATTCCGCTTTGCCGACGACATAGTGCGTGTTGGTGAAACCATGCTTTTTGGCGTTGTTTTGCGCGTCTTCAATCGCTTCGGGGATCGTATCCATGCCGCGCACTTCTTTCGCATCGCGGGCGAGCCACAGCCCGATCGTGCCGACGCCGCAGTAGGCGTCAACGATCCGCTCCGTTCCGGTGAGGGCGGCCGCTTTTTTCACTTCGTCGTACAGCTTGACCGTTTGAATCGGGTTGAGCTGGAAAAAGGCACGCGCCGACAGTTCAAATGACAAGTCGCCGAGCGTTTCTTGAATGTATTCGTCGCCGGCGAGCACTTCGGTTTCGTTGCCAAAAATGAGCGACGTTTTTTCGCCGTTGATGTTTTGCACGATTGATTTCACTTCCGGAAGGCGGCGGCGAATTTCGTCAATGAGCAGCTGTTTGCGCGGAATGTCTTTTGTCGCTGTCACCAGCACAAGCTGGATGTCGCCCGTATGGAAGCCGACACGGACGACGATCGTCCGCACGACGCCCGTTCTCGTCCGCTCGTTGTAAATCGGGATGCGCAAGTCTTGCAAAATCGTCTTCACGATGTTCGTCACGCGCGTCGTTTGCGGATGCTGGATGCGGCATTCCGATAGGTCGACGAGTCGGTGGGAGTCAAGGCCGTACAGCCCGGCGAGCACCTTCCCTCTTTTCATCCCGACTTGAAATTGGCTTTTGTTTCGGTATTGCCACGGGTCGGCCATGCCGATCGTCGGGCGGATGTCGAGTTTGTCGACATCGAGGCGGCGGGCGTGGCGGCGCAATGCTTGGATGACGATGTCGCGTTTGGCTTCAAGCTGCGCTTCGTACGATAAGTGCTGGAGCTGGCAGCCGCCGCACTGATCATAGAGCGGGCATGGCGGCTTGATACGGTTTGGCGAGCGCTTGCGGATGCGCTTGATTTTCGCCTCGGCGTAGGTTGGATGGATGTCCGTCGCTTCGACGACGACTTCTTCCCCCGGCAACGCGCCGGGGACGAAGACGACTTGTTTTTGGAAATAGCCGACCCCTTCGCCGTTAATGCCGATCCGTTGAATGGTCACAGGAAATTGGTCGCCTTTTTTGATTTTGATGTTCGTTTGTTGCTTTGCCATATCGGTCCCTCTCATTCAATGCTTCGCCACAAATAAAGCGCCGCATAGCTGGCGTACGGTTTCCACCGCTCGCCGAGCGCCGCCATCTCTTTTGCGGTCGGCCGCTTCGGAAGCCCGAATTGTTTTTCAACCGCCCGCTGCAAGCCGATATCCGCCGGCGGGAAGACGTTTGGACGGCCAAGGCCAAAGAGAAGGAAGTTTTGCACCGTCCACGGGCCGATGCCGCGCACAGCCGTCAGCCGCTCCATCACCTCGCCGTCTTCCATCTGCTTAAGTTCATCAAGCCGCAGCTTTCCGTCAGCGATGAGACGCGACACATCGACGATATATTCCGCTTTCCGCCCGCTCAGCTGCAAGGCGCGCACATCCTCGTACGAACGGGCGGCCACTTCTTCCGGGCGCGGGTAAAACCAAACGCCATCCACTTCTGTTCCGAACGTTTTCACAAACCGCTCCGTCAGCCGATAGCCGACTTTGAGATGAAGTTGCTGATGGATCAAACATTTGATGAGGCAAAAATATAGATCAAAATCGAGCACAAGCGGCATTCCTTCATACTCGGCAAACAGCGGCGCCAGGTCAGTGCGGCGGAAATGCTCGTGAATGGGCCCGAGCGGCGTCCGCCATTGAAACAGATGCGAAATCCGCTCCATCACCTCGTCTTGCCGCTCGGGAAAAGGAGCTGAAACGACAAATCTCGGGTCATCTTTTGTGCCGACGCCTTCCACCGTTACGGGCACGAAACAGCCGTCGAGGGCGATCGGCACGGTGATGCGCTGCCGTTCCCGATCCACGGCCAACAGCGGGTCGAGCGAAAGCCGCTCAAGGGCATGGGCGAAATCGTACGGCGCCGGCACAGTGATCGTTCGTTTCCACATCGTTCTCACCTTTCTCATTTGTCCGTGCCCCTATTATAACGAAAAACGCCCCGTCGAACCAACTTGTTGGCAGGACGAGGCAGCGGCATATGGTTCGGTTGACAGAACGAGGCGGGTTTTCGAATGGTCCAACACACAACGTTTCGTACCGCTTTTGTGCTCAAGTGATGAAAGCGGCTTATGGGCGAAACAGCCACGGATGGAGTCCCATCTTTTTCGCCATCAATTCATCTAAGCTGGCAAACGTATACCCTTGTTTGCGCAAGTCGTCGATCACCTTCGGCAGCGCGTCGGCGTTGTCTTTCGATACGGAGTGCAGCAACAAAATCGCGCCTGGGTGAATTTGTTTCATGATTTGGTCATAGGCATATTGCCAGCCGCGCTGGCGGTCGGTTTGCCAGTCGACGAACGCCAGCGACCAAAAGACGTGGTAATAGCCGAGCTCGCGGGCGAGAGATAACGTCCGTTCGCTGAAAATGCCGCGCGGCGGGCGAAGGTACATCATCCCTTTTTGTCCGGTCAACTCTTCTGTCTTTTCCTTGACTTTTTCCAACTCTTCGCGCACCCGCTCATCGCTGGCGGTCGTTAAATCGGGATGGTGCCACGAATGGTTGCCGATGATATGTCCTTCGGCAGCCATTCGTTTCACTAAATCAGGCGCGGTTTGCAAATAATGGCCGGTGACAAAAAAGGCGGCCGGCACATGTTTTTCTTTCAAGATGTCCAAAATTTGCGCCGTATAGCCGTTTTCATAGCCGTTGTCAAACGTCAAGTAAATCGTTTTTTCACTCGTATCGCCTAAATAAAACGCGTCATATTTGGCAAGCAGCTCATCGAGCTCTTTTCCCGCCGACGGGGGCTCGTGGTTTTCGCTCCGCTTGAATCCCCAATGGATCGCTTGATTGCTTGCGGCAAACGCAGAAGCGGGAAAAAGCGCAATCGCTAAAACGAGAGAAATAAGCCATCTCATGCCTGGTTCCTCCTTGGCCGCCGTCTTTTCCTCTTTTTTATTGTTTTCGCCCTCAGCTGCTTTACGCACGCCATTTTTTGCAAAAAAAAGACCCCAAAAGCGGATGCTTTTGGGGAGTCACGCTGCCAATCGTTTCTTCACGTTTATTTGAACACCGGCTCTTTGAACTGGGCCAGCTTTTCAAGCGACGATTTTTCCACATCTTCATGCAAGCTGTTGCCGTGCGAGTCCATCGTGACAACAGCAGTGAAGTTTTCGACGCGCAAATGCCACATCGCTTCTGGAATGCCGAATTCGAGCAAGTCCACACCTTCAACGGCCTTAATACAGTCCGCGTAATATTGCGCCGCGCCGCCGATGGCGTTTAAGTACACGCCGCCGTGTTCTTTTAACGCTTGCAGCGTCTTTGCGCCCATGCCGCCTTTGCCGATGACAGCACGGACGCCGAATTTTTTCATAATGTCGCCTTGATACGGCTCTTCGCGGATGCTGGTCGTCGGGCCGGCGGCTTTGGCGTGCCAGCGGCCGTCTTCGTCTTTTAGCATGACCGGGCCGCAATGGTAAATGATTTGCCCGTTCAAATCGACGGGGGCATCGTGATCCATCAAATATTTATGAATGGCGTCGCGGCCGGTGTAAATGACGCCGCTGATGCGGACGACGTCGCCGACGCGGAGCTTCCGCACTTGTTCCTCGGACAGCGGCGGAACGAGATCGATGACGCGCGCCTCTCCTTGTTCAAGCGCCGCGGCCGCTTCCGCTTTTTCCAACTCTTTTGCAAAATCGACGTCTTCGCCGTCTTGGTACAGCCATTCGATGATCTCACCGGTGGCCGGATCGATTTTCACGCCCATGCGGCGAAACGCCCAGCAGTTGTAGGCGACGGAGACGAAGAAGCTCGCCGGGATGCGATGCATGACGCCGATTTTACAGCCAAGCAGCGTCGATTCGCCGCCAAAGCCCATCGTGCCGATGCCGAGCTTGTTGGCGTTTTCCATAATGTATTCTTCCAGCTGGCGCAATTCTTCAATCGGGTTGACGTCATCAACCGGACGGAACAGCTGTTCTTTGGCGAGCTCATAGCCGGATGAGCGGTCGCCGCCGATGCCGACGCCGATGAAGCCGGCGCTGCACCCTTGCCCTTGCGCCTGATACACCGCATGCAAAATGCATTTGCGGATGCCGTCCAAATCGCGGCCGGCGCGGCCGAGCCCTTCGAGTTCACACGGCAGGCTGTATTGGATGTTTTTGTTTTCACAGCCGCCGCCTTTTAAAATAAGGCGAACGTCAATGTAATCGTTTTCCCACTGTTCAAATTTAATGACCGGCACGCCTTCCCCTAAGTTATCGCCGCTGTTTTTGCCGGTGAGCGAATCGACCGAGTTCGGGCGCAGTTTGCCATTTTTCGTCGCTTCGACAATGGCAGCCCGGATCGCTTTTTTCATTTCGATTTGGTTGACGCCGACCGGCACTTTGATTTTAAACGTCGGCAAGCCCGTATCTTGGCAAATCGGCGATACGTTTTCGTCCGCCATTTGAATGTTGCCAACGATTGTATCCAATGCCATCGCCGCCCGCGTGCCGGCGTTTTCGCGCGCTTTCGCCCGAGCGATCGCTCGACGGACGTCCTTCGGCAGCTTCGTCGACGTCTCGACGATCAAGTCGTACATGCTTTGCTGGAACTTTTCCATTTGTCTAAACGCCCCTTCCCCTGTTCATCGTGCATAGGCAGTTGTCCTTATCTTTTTCTATTATACTCCGTTTCTCGCTGTTGTGTAAAAAATCTTTCTTTTCCATCTCATGATGGCTCCTTTCTCATCATACGAATGGGGTAGAGGCAAAACAGCTAAAACGATTGACAAGGGCTGCTAAGGCGGCTAATAATGAACGATGGAACTTTTTTATAGAGAGAGGAGAAAGCGATGCGTTCATCCGCCATGCCGGCCATTACGCCGGCGTACGATCCGTGGGAGGCGTACGTTGATCTAGAAGAGTATGGAAAGTTGGAACTGACGAACGTCGAGTTTACGACAACGACGCTTTGCAATATGCGCTGTGAACATTGCGCCGTCGGCTATACGTTGACAGCGAAAGATCCCGAGGCGCTGCCGCTTGAGTTGTTGCTCCGCCGGCTTGAAGAAATTCCGCATTTACGCTCATTAAGCATCACCGGCGGCGAGCCGATGCTGTCATTAAAATCGGTTGAACAATACGTCGTTCCGCTTCTCCGCTATGCACATGAGCGCGGGGTGCGAACGCAGCTGAATTCGAATTTGACGCTTGACTTGTCCCGCTACGAAAAAGTGATTCCGTATTTGGATGTGCTCCATATCTCCCACAACTGGGGGACAATCGACGATTTCATCGACGGTGGATTCGCTATGATGGAGCGGAAACCGACGCGCGCCCAACGCGAGAAATACTTCCAGCGCATGCTTGACAATGCAAAAGCGCTGGCCAATGCCGGCGTGATGGTATCGGCGGAAACGATGCTCAACAAGCGGACCGTCCGCCATTTGGAAACGATCCATCGCCAAGTCGTTGAGGAAATGGGCTGCCGGCGCCATGAAATTCACCCGATGTACCCAAGCGATTTTGCCAGCGCCTTAGAGACGCTAAGTCTCGATGAGCTGCGCGCGGCGATCCACCATTTGCTTGACATTCGCGATGAAAACGTCTGGATGTTGTTTGGCACGCTGCCATTTTACCCGTGCAGCGACAATGAAGACGATCTTCGCCTATTAAAGCGGCTGTATGAAAGCAAAAACGTCACCGTCCGCAACGACCCTGACGGCCGTTCGCGGCTTAATGTCAACATTTTCACCGGCGATGTCATCGTCACCGATTTCGGCGATGAACCGCCGCTTGGCAACATCGTCCGCGATTCATTGCCGGATGTGTATAACCGATGGCGGCGCTCGAAACTCGCCAATGAACTTCTTTGCCACTGCCCGGCCGCGCGCTGCTTAGGGCCCAATGTGCTCGTCAAGCAGACGTATTACCGCGGCGTCGATTTTACAAAACGGGCGGCGCGCATCGCCCGATAAACAGCAACGCCGCAGAGGCAAGCGCATCATCGGCCATGCGCATAAAAAAGAGGAGGCCCAAAACGCGCCTGCTTTTTGGGCCCGACTCCATAGCCATCAAGTTAAGAAAACAGGAATAAATATATGCCTGATTTGACCATCCTTTTGAAGACCTCATAATGTCTTAGAAAGGGTGGTTTTTTTGAAGACGTCCTTATCTCTCCGAGAAGAATGGCATTGTTTTTTAGACGGATTAAGAAGCGTGTTATCGTGCGAAGAACTTGAACATATGGCCCGAGATCATCAATTTATTCAACGAAAGGGGAAATTACGCGCCCATGATTTTGTGGCACTTTGCACATTTCTCCAGGAAGGAGGCGGTCAAAAATCATTGGTGCAGCTTTGCAGTGCTCTAGCTCTCAAGCAAAACACCTTTCTGAGTGCGGAAGGGCTCAATCAACGGTTTAATGAAAAAGCGGTGAGTTTCCTCAAAGCGGTGTTTGAAAAACTGCTCATTCATCAGACTCAGGAAGCCCGTCACTTATGTCAAAGACATTCGCTGTTTCGCCGGATTCGCATTCTCGATTCCACGTCGTTTCAACTGCCTCCTGAAATCCGGGGGATTTACGAGGGATGTACGGGGCCTGGGGTGAAAATTCAGCTAGAATATGAATGGCTAGAAGGGAAGTTTCTCCATGCGGATGTCGAAGATGCCCGTCATCACGACGCCGCCTACGGAGCGTCCCTTCTATCGACCATCCAAGAGGGAGACCTTTGTTTGAAAGACTTAGGCTATTTTTCGCTTGAGGGATTGCAAGCCATTCATGACGCCGGAGCCTTTTATATTTCCCGGCTCAAACACAATGTAGGGATTTACCAAAAAGAAGGAGACCGATTTCGAAAATGGGAACCAGAGGATTTCCTTGCGGTGTTACAACCCGGAGAAACCATGGAACTGGAACATGCGTATGTCAGTGGAAAGAAAGTTCATCAACCGCGGCTCATTGTGTATCGGCTGACCGAAGAACAGGAGCGACAGAAGGAAGGACAATGGAAACAGAAGGCGAAACGAAAAGGGGCCGCGTACGTGACGCGACGCCCCCACTCAATATATGTATATATCACCAATATTCCAGCGATTTATACCTCTTTGCACGACATTCATACGCTGTATTCTCTTCGCTGGCAAATTGAAGTGGTATTTAAGACATGGAAATCCCTGTTTCACATTCATCGATTCAAACCGATGAAAGGGGCTCGCTTTCAGTGCCACCTGTATGGAACGTTGATTGCCTTATTGATCAGCTCCACTGTCATGTTTAAAATGCGGGAATGGCTCTATCGAAAACAGAAAAAGGAATTGAGCGAATATAAGGCGATGAGTATGATCAAGGAGTTCGGTATGGATTTCTTTCAAGCCTTATGGTGTTCTGAGGCGTTAGTTGTCCAACTCCTTTTAAAACTGTGTGACATCATCGCTCAACACGGAAAAAAATCAAGGCGTTATACAAAAAAGAGCGCTTTAGACATTATCGAGAGTTTGGTCATCATGCCGGTGTCATAAGAAATTCCCGCCTCATATACCATGAAAAAAACCTTCTATAGGGAAGGTGTATTTGGCATGCCTATCTTTATATATTCTCACGGTCACAGCCTCCAAAGATGAAAAGTGAAGCCTTGGAGCTACTCGCTCCAAGGCTTCACTTGATGGCTATGGGGCCCGACTCTTTTATCGCGGCTGCTCGCTGACGACATAGGACATATACAGCCGGTCTTGCACCGGAATCCATGCCCCGACCCCTCTTGTCGTCACGTTTTTGACGACGATTTTCTTTTTGTTTCCTTTCAAGACGATATACACTTCCCCGTACGTCACTTTCCCTTTTTCATTCACAGCCGGAGCATACGCATACAAATAGCCCATTTTTTTCGCCGGCACGTTGTACGGCTGATCCTTTTTCGTGCCAAGACCGACAACGGTGCTGAAAGCGAGCGGTAAATTTGTTTTTTCCATGGCCTTGTTCAACATCATCCGTTTGACGGCGTCTTCATTCGGCACTTTCACCGTCAAGCCGCCACGGACGTATTTTTGCATTTCCTGTTTGTAATACAGTTTTTGTGCTGTGTCGCCGCCGCGGTTGTCGAGAAAATTCGTATTGACTTTTTGATACTCCCAATTTGTTGATGTTTCGAGCGATTGGTAGTTGAGCGGCCATTGGCCTAAATAAATCGTCGCCCGGTAGCCGATGGCCCACGGCGCGTTCGTTGCCGAAGATTCATTAAAGAGATGGATCAATTCGGGATTCTCAATTTTCACATTCGCCGATCTTAACAGCTGTTTTGTAAACGAGCTCGGTTCCAAATGCGGCAAATCTTGCGTCGGGTTCGGATACGTATTTTCTTTCGATATATCCATCACCGCACTGGGCGCCGGTTTGCCGGCAGCCGCCAGCGCCGAAAACGCTGCCGCATAAAGAAGAAGCACGCTCCCAAACAGCGAAACAGTCCACTTTTTCATCGTCTTCACTCCTTTCTTCCCACGTTATTCACTGTTAGTTTCCTTCAAAATGCACCGTTTATCCGCGGCGGCGAAAATTTTCCCCGTTTGGCGCCCCACTTCCCAAACCCGCAAAAAAACACCCAGGCGGCGAACGCCCGGATGCAGTCACTTACAGCAAATAAAAACCGATGCCCATGATCGTATAGGCAGCGAGCAATGTTGCCCCTTCAAACCAGTTCGTATCGCCGTCGTTGGACAATACGACAGCGATGTAAAGCAAAATCATAATAATCGAAATGCCGACGCTCAACGCAAGCCGTTCGCCGCCGTCCATTTGCATTGTAAACACTTCCGGAATGACAAACGCGACGAAAATGGCAAACGTCAGCAGCCCGGCGTTATGGCGGGCGTCATAAATATTGAATTCTTGCCGTTTATATTTCAAACCGCCAACAAAAAACGATAACCCGGCAACCAACAGCAAATTTCCCAGCACCGAGCCGGTCAAGGAGGCGAGCACGACATCCACGAGTCCGGCTTGCAAGGCAAAAATCGAGATGATCAACTCGACCGCATTGCCAAAGGTGGCGTTTAACAGCCCGCCGATGCGCGGTCCGGCGACGATGGCCAAACTCTCTGTCGCCCGCCCCATATAGCTGGCGAGCGCAATGATCGTCAAACAATACAGCCCAAACATCAAGACGGTCGGCCAGTGAAGAAAGCCGCCGATTACTGACACCGGCACGCCGATCCATGCCATCCAGGCAAACAACCTGTTCATTTGTGTTTCTTCCACATTTCTCGTCAAAATTTTTTCGTTGCGTTGATCGTCGCTTGTATGTACGATGAATACGGGCCAGCCGTTCCGCCGTGAAAAGCCGGATTCCGTTTGTTCGCGGGCTGGCCAATTTCAAGAAGTGAGGATGTGACGATGCGTTTCGCCATTTTAACTGCGGTCGTGGCCATCTCTGGCTTGTCCCAAGGAATGTTGCTTCCGCTGTTAGCCATGCTGCTTGATGAACATGGCGTCCCTTCGTCCGTCAACGGGGTGCATGCTGCTGCGCTATATATCGGCGTGCTGGCCATTTCGCCGTTTCTGGAGCGGCCATTGGGAAAGTATGGCTATCGGCCCATCATTCTCCTCGGCGGTTCTATTGTAATATGTTCGCTTACTCTTTTTCCACTTTTTTCTTCATTTTTTGTTTGGCTGGCTCTCCGCTTTTTGATCGGCGTCGGCGACCATATGCTTCATTTCGCGACGCAGACATGGATCACCGACCTTTCGCCGCCGGCTAAGCGTGGTCGGCGTCTGTCGCTGTATGGTTTGGCGTTCGGCCTTGGTTTTACGGTCGGTCCATTGCTCGCTTCACTCGCCTCGATCAACGAAGCGTGGCCGTTTTATTTGGCCGCTCTCCTCAGTTTCGCCGGGTGGGTGGCCGTCTTTTGGCTGCCAAAGGAAAAACCGAAGCCGTTTGAACGCTCTTCCTCAGCCGCCGGCCGATGGGTCGGTGCATGGAAACATGCATGGCCAGCGCTGTTGCTTCCGCTTGCCTACGGCTTTTTGGAAGCGTCCATTCATTCCGTTTTCCCGCTGTATGCCTTGCGCAAGCAGATGGGCGCCGAACAAATCGCCTTCATTTTGCCGTTTTTCTCGTTAGGCGGCATCGTCTTTCAGCTCCCGCTCGGGGCGCTCAGCGACCGGTTCGGGCGGCGGGCGGTAATTCGTTTTGCCTTGCTGGCCGGCGCCAGCTGTTTTTTGGCCGTGCTCACGGTCGGTGCGTCCACTGTCGGGCTCGCTGCCTGTCTGTTTGCCGCCGGCATGTTTACTGGCTCCCTTTTCTCCCTCGGCATTGCCTATATGACCGACTTGTTGCCGAAAGCGCTCCTCCCGGCCGGCAACTTGTTGTGCGGAATGCTGTACAGCCTTGGCAGCATGGTGGGCCCGCCCCTTGCCGGAAGCGCCGTCGATACGGCAACGAACGCCTTTTTTCTGGCGGTCAGCGCTGTTCTTCTCATCCCCGCCGTCTGTCTTGCCGGACGGCGGGAACAGGAAAAAGCGGCTTGACCGCTTTTTTATTTTTTTGTTTTTTTTGAAAAAATCATTGACCATTTTGTTCCCTCTGTTATATAATAAAACCAAGATAACAAGTTACTGTTTTAAAACAGGAAAGGGAGTGGCGATGATGAGCAGAGCAGAACGGAAAAACATGATCGAGTTTATCGAAAAAGTGCGGGGGTTGTCGCGGGAAGAACTCGCCTGCATGACTGACGCCGAGATCGAGTACATTTACGAGCGGTATTACCACCATCATGAAGAAATTGTGGAGTAAAGCGCCGTTCGCTGACCGCCCCAGCGAAAAAGGTGTCCCGCATTGGGACACCTTTTCTAATGATAGCCGTTTTGGCCGTTGGCGCTGCCGCTCGTTTTATGTTTCGGCCTGTTTTTCCCTTTTTGCTTCGTACCCCCGTCTTTTTTCGTGTGCTTCGCCATCGTAATCCCCCCTGTATCAAAATCCCCCGCATCGTTACGTTATCCGGTTTGCAGACCATTTATGCACATCAACGGAGCCGCTTTCTTCCTTCGCGTTCACAATCGAAAATGGCGTTCATTTCTCCGCCTAACACGAGAATCATGCCCGATAAATAAAACCAAATCATCAGCACAATCATCCCGCCGAGACTTCCGTACATGGCTGTATAGTCAGCAAAATGGTTGACATAATAGGCAAACGCCCATGATGTCGCAATCCAGCCGGCGGTGGCGAACAAAGCGCCGCGCACGACATTGACGCAACGCAGCTGTTTGTTCGGGGCAAAATAATAAAGGGCGGTAAAAACAACAAACAAGATGATCACGCTCGTCACCCAGCGAAATGTGTTCCATATCGTCAAAAACGGCTGCGACAACCCGAGGGTGGAAAACAAAAACAACCCGATCATCCGCCCGAATACCGGCAATACAAGCATAACGATAATGACCGCGATCATCCCGAGCGTCAGCACAATCGACAGGCCCCGCACAACCCAAAACGGACGGTCCTCTTGTACGTCATATGCGCGGTTGAACGCCCGCATAATGGCGCTCATGCCGTTCGATGCCGACCAAATGGCGCCGATAATGCTTAACGACAGCAGCTTTCCGTTTTGCTCATCCATCAGACGGTGGACATTCGTCTCGATCAGATGAAGCGCTTCTTTCGGCGCATACTGCCGCACAAGCATAAGCACATCTTCGTGCGGGATCGGCAAGTAAGCCAGCAGCGTCATTAAAAACAATAAAAACGGGAACAACGACAACAGAAAGTAATACGCCAATTCCGCCGACAGCCGCGGAACTTCATCCTCCGTAAAGCGCCGGGCCAACTCGCGGATGAACGTCATATCCACCAACACGGGTCGCCCTCCTTTTCCGTTTTTTCATTATTTTCTTTCCCTAGGGGCCAGCCGATGATCGCGGACGATCGCGTCAAGCAAATGCTCGCAGCCGGAGCGAATCAGGCGGTACACTTCGGCAAAATTCCCGGTATAATACGGATCCGGCACATCGTCTTTTTCCCGATCCGGGACAAAATCAAGCAGCCGGGCGATCACCGCCGGCGAATTCGGCCCGGCGAGCCGGCGCAAATCGCTCAAATTGGCGGCGTCCATGGCGATGATGTAATCAAATTCCTCCAAGTCGCGGCGCCCGACTTGCCGGGCGCGGATGCCGGAATAGTCAATGTCGTTTTCACTCAAAATCCGCCTTGTCCCCTCATGCGGCGGCTCCCCGACATGCCAGCTGCCCGTTCCCGCTGAATCAACGACAATCTGTCCGTCAAGCCCCCGTTCGTTCACCAAATGACGGAATACCGCTTCCGCCATCGGCGAACGGCAAATGTTGCCGAGGCAAACAAACAACACTTTGACCATCGAAGCAGCCACTCCTTTCCATCCCGTTTTCTTGGCATTAGTTTTCCCTTTTCATCCAAGCGCTTGATAGCCGCTTTCTAGCAGTTCGTGCACATGCACCTATATTTTACCACCTAACGCTGGCGCGGACTATATTGCCTCTCCCCTTTTTCCCCGCCGGTGTGGTACAATACATGATAACCTGCCACGAAAGGAGCGGAACGATGGATTTATCGAAACCGTCGGCAGAAAACGTCGAATATATGGTTGAACAGCTGAAGAAAAAATTAAAAGTGCTCAATTTTGATGCGATTAAGCCGTCCCATTTTTCCGAGGCGTGGTATGACGAACTGAAAGACATTTACGACATGGTCATGAAGCGTGAAACGTTCAGTCCAAGCGAAATACAAGCCATTGTCGAGGAGCTCGGGAGCCTGCGCAAGCGGTAATCCTCTCCTTCCGTCACCGAATGGAAGCGCCGCGAAGCTGCCTATGTATATAAAAAAAATAATTCCTATCGAAAAACTAGGATTGACATTAGCGCCAATTGTGTTAAAATTTTAATCAATTAAATACAACTACATACGCTTATCAAGAGCGGGGGAGGGACTGGCCCGATGAACCCCGGCAACCTGCCGCGTTTGGCAAGGTGCTAATTCCAGCAAAATGGGATCCATTTTGGAACCTGAATCCGTGATAAAGACGCGTTCAAAGCTGCCAAGAAAACTGGATCAATCAACAAAATATTGCACTCGGGGTTCTTCACCTAATAGGTGAACATTCGAAATGGAGTCGAAGTCTCGACACGATTGGGTTTCCCAGCATTTTTGATACACTTCTGTCACGGATTCAGGTGGAAGATAAGGCGTCCCTCGTTCTTCCGCTCTTTCCGAAATGGAAGGGGCGTTTTTATCGCTAGGCTGCCCGTTGCCGGATGAATATCCGACTAATTACGTTGATTTTCTTTGATTTTAAGGAGGGGGAAACGATGCTCACATATGACCAATGGGAAACGGCCGAAAAACCGTCTTTTCCGTCCGACGATGAAACAAAAGGGGCGCTGGCTGTCCTCGCTTGGGCGTACCGCGAATACGGCGATGACATTGTCTATGCGTGCAGTTTCGGCATTGAAGGGATTGTGCTCATTGATTTGATTTCCCAAGTCAAGCCGGATGCGGAAATCGTCTTTTTGGATACAGGGCTGCATTTCCAAGAGACGTACGACACGATCGCGAACGTACAGGAAAAATACCCGTCGCTCCGCATCGTGATGAAACAGCCGCACTTGACGCTGGAGGAGCAGGCTGCACAGTTCGGCGATGAACTATGGAAACGCGATCCGAACAAATGCTGTGAGTTGCGCAAAGTCATTCCGCTGCGGGAAGTCTTGACCGGCGTCACCGCCTGGATTTCCGGCTTGCGCCGCGAACAGTCGCCGACGCGGCGCCATGTCGAGTACATCAATAAAGACGACAAATTCCGCTCCATTAAAGTGTGCCCGCTCATTCATTGGACGTGGAAAGACGTTTGGAATTACGTATATAAACACGGTCTTCCGTACAACGTGCTCCATGACCGGGGCTACCCGAGCATCGGCTGCGCCCCTTGCACAGCGCCGGCATCGGATCCGAACGATTTGCGCTCCGGGCGCTGGGCCGGCCAGGGGAAAACGGAGTGCGGGCTCCATCTCACATAAGGGGAGAACAACGATATGCTCCTTGCCATTGCCTTTATTGTGTCCTTTTTCTTCGCCATGAACATCGGGGCGAGCGGCGCGGCCGCCTCGATGGGCGTCGCGTACGGGTCGGGCGCCATTCCGAAAAAGTCGATGGCCCTCCTTCTTTGCGGCATCGGCGTGTTTCTCGGCAGCCTCGGCGGCGGAGAAGTAGTGAAAACGATCGGGTCGGGCATTATTCCGTCTTCGATCCTCACCGTCAAAATCGTCGTCATCATTTTAACGGCGGCGGCCATTTCACTTTTTGCGGCGAACATCATGGGCATTCCGCTCTCGACGAGCGAGATCACCGTCGGATCAGTCGTCGGCGTTGGCATCGCCTATCAGGCGGTGTACTTTCATAAGCTGCTGTTTATCGTGTCGGTATGGATCGTGATCCCGATCGTCGCCTTTTCGTTTACGCTGGCTGTCGGCAAATGGTTTTTGGCGCTCAAGCGAAAATATCCGCAGCTTGAACAAGGGCGCTGGCAAAAAACATTCATGGCCTTGCTCGTTGTCACCGGCTTTCTCGAGGCGTTTTCCGCCGGCATGAACAATGTGGCCAATGCCGTCGGGCCGCTCGTCGGCGCCGGGCTGATGGCGGTCGGGCCGGCAACTATCTTCGGCGGCTTGTTTGTCGCTGCCGGCGCCCTGTTGCTTGGGCATCGCGTGTTAGAAACAAACGGAAAGAAAATTACAAACTTCTCCCCGTTTGAAGGAAGCGCCATTTCCGGCACGGGAGCCGTGCTCGTCATCATTTCGTCGCTGTTTGGTTTGCCTGTTCCGCTTACGCAGATTACGACATCGGCGATCATCGGCATCGGCACGGCGAAAAGCGGGATGTCGATTTGGCAAAAGCGGATTGTCGTGCAACTGTTGAAAGTGTGGTTTGTTTCGCCAATATTTTCCCTTGTCATTTCGTACAGCCTTGTGAAACTGTTGCTTGACAGCGATGTTTACACGGTGATTGCCATCTTCAGCGTCTGCCTGGCGACGCTTGGCGTCATCAGCTTAAAAAAAACAGTCGCCGAAGAAGAGCGTTCGCTTCATGAACATGGCGGCGGCATTTAATGAACATCTATCAATCTAGGAGGTTATGAACATGAGTTTGAGCATTCCGCATGGCGGCACATTGATCAACCGTTGGAATCCGGATTACCCAATCGATGAAGCAACGAAAACGATCGAGCTGTCCAAAGCCGAACTAAGCGACCTTGAGCTGATCGGCACAGGCGCCTACAGCCCGCTCACCGGGTTTTTAACGAAAGCCGATTACGATGCGGTCGTAGAAACGATGCGCCTCGCTGATGGCACTGTCTGGAGCATTCCGATCACGCTGGCGGTGACGGAAGAAAAAGCGAGTGAACTCGCTGTCGGCGACAAAGCGAAACTCGTTTATGGCGGCGACGTCTACGGCGTCATTGAAATCGCCGATATTTACCGCCCGGATAAAACGAAAGAAGCCAAGCTCGTCTATAAAACCGATGAACTCGCTCACCCGGGCGTGCGCAAGCTGTTTGAAAAACCAGATGTGTACGTCGGCGGAGCGGTTACGCTCGTCAAACGGACCGACAAAGGCCAGTTTGCTCCGTTTTATTTCGATCCGGCCGAAACGCGGAAACGATTTGCCGAACTCGGCTGGAATACCGTCGTCGGCTTCCAAACGCGCAACCCGGTTCACCGCGCCCATGAATACATTCAAAAATGCGCGCTTGAAATCGTGGACGGCTTGTTTTTAAACCCGCTCGTCGGCGAAACGAAAGCGGACGATATTCCGGCCGACATCCGGATGGAAAGCTATCAAGTGCTGCTGGAAAACTATTATCCGAAAGACCGCGTTTTCTTGGGCGTCTTCCAAGCTGCGATGCGCTATGCCGGTCCGCGCGAAGCGATTTTCCATGCCATGGTGCGGAAAAACTTCGGCTGCACGCACTTCATCGTCGGCCGCGACCATGCGGGCGTCGGCAACTATTACGGCACGTATGATGCGCAAAAAATCTTCTCGAACTTTACGGCCGAAGAGCTTGGCATTACACCGCTCTTTTTCGAACACAGCTTTTATTGCACGAAATGCGAAGGCATGGCATCGACGAAAACATGCCCGCACGACGCGCAATATCACGTTGTCCTTTCTGGCACGAAAGTCCGTGAAATGTTGCGCAACGGCCAAGTGCCGCCGAGCACATTCAGCCGTCCGGAAGTGGCCGCCGTTTTGATCAAAGGGCTGCAACAACGCGAAACGGTCACCCCGTCGACACGCTAAAGGAGGAGCGAGATGAGCACGAATATCGTTTGGCATCATACATCGGTGACAAAAGAAGATCGCCGCCAACGCAACGGCCATCATAGCGCCGTCCTTTGGTTCACCGGCCTGTCCGGATCCGGCAAATCGACGGTGGCGAACGCCGTCTCCAGACGGCTGTTTGAGCTTGGCATTCAAAATTACGTTCTCGATGGCGACAATATCCGCCACGGGCTCAATAAAGACCTCGGCTTTTCCGCCGCCGATCGGACAGAAAACATCCGCCGCATCGGCGAAGTCGCCAAACTGTTTGTCGACAGCGGCCAGTTCGTGTTAACGGCATTCATTTCACCGTTTGCCGAAGACCGGGCGCTCGTTCGCCGCTTAGTCGAGGAAGACGAATTCATTGAGATATATGTCAACTGCCCGATTGAGGAGTGCGAGAAGCGCGATCCAAAGGGGCTGTATCAAAAAGCGCGCCGCGGGGAAATCCGCGAATTCACCGGCATCGATTCGCCGTATGAAGCGCCGGAAGCGCCGGAGCTGACCATCGAAACGCATCGTTATTCGGTGGACGAATGTGTCGAGCAAGTGCTCGCGTATTTGCGGGAGCGCGGATTCATCCCCGCATCGGAAACCCATTAACGATACCGTGTCTCCCACTCGAAAAAAGAGTGGGAGACGATTTTACAAAGTCGTTTTCATGCCACGGCCAGGCCGTTTACAATGAAATTCAACGGAACACGAGTGTTGATTATCCATTACTTTACTTAAAAACACAGAATCATATGGCTGAACACAAGCTTTTCTGCCTCTTCCCACGAACAAGAACGCCGGCGGGCAAATGTCATTTGCCTGCAAAGCGTTCATTGTTCGAGGAGGGCATGCTGTACGCATGCCCAGTCGGCACGGCAAGCGAACTGCTTGCCGACTACGGCAGAAAAGCTAGGAATAGAGCGATATCAACTGGTTTTTAATGGTTAATCAACACGCCCGTCAACGGAACGTTTGCACTGCTGCCGGCAGCTGACGGGATCACGACAGAAAGGGCTGAAACAACGATGGGGAAAGTATATTTGGTCGGGGCCGGCCCCGGCGATCCGGAACTCATTACCGTCAAAGGGTTGAAATGCATTCAACAAGCCGACGTCATTTTGTACGACCGCCTCATTAATGAAGACTTGCTGGCATATGCCAAGCCAGACGCTGAACTCATTTTTTGCGGCAAGCTGCCCGGCTACCATGCTATGCAGCAGGAAACGATCAACCGTTCACTCGTTCTGCATGCAAAAAAAGGAAAAACAGTTGTCCGTTTAAAAGGCGGCGATCCGTTTGTGTTCGGGCGCGGCGGTGAAGAGGCGGAAGCGCTCGTTCAGCACGGGATCGAGTTTGAGATCGTCCCTGGCGTCACATCGGCCATCGCGGCGGCCGCTTACGCCGGTATCCCTGTCACCCATCGCGAGTTCAGCTCCAGCGTCGCCTTTGTCACGGGGCATCGCCGCGACGGAACCCGCGAAGACATTAAGTGGGAAAGCCTCGCCAAAGGCATTGATACGATCGCCATTTACATGGGCGTCCACAATTTGCCATACATTTGCGGCCAGCTGATGAAATACGGCAAGGCGCCGGATACGCCGACGGCGATCATTCAGTGGGGAACGACCCCCATCCAGCGCACGGTCACCGGCACGCTGGCGACAATCGCCGCTATTGCCGCCAAAGAACGCATCGAAAATCCAAGCATGGTCATCATCGGGGATGTCGTCCGGCTGCGCGCCAACATTCAATGGTTTGAGCGGTTGCTGTCATCATCGGCAGCCGCCGGCGCCACCTCGTGAGGCAATGGCGATGGAAGCCATTTTGTACGTCAGCCACGGCAGCCGGGTTCCGGCTGCGCGCCGAGAAGCAGCCCGCTTCGTTGAACAATGCAAGGCGGCCATCGACATCCCGATTCAAGAACTGTGCTTCGTTGAGCTGGCTGAGCCGGATATTGCGACCGGCGTTGACCGTTGCGCCGCCCAAGGGGCAACCCGTGTGATCGTCATCCCGTTGCTGCTTCTATCCGCCGGACATGCCAAACAGGACATTCCGGCTGCGCTTAAAGCAGCGAAACAGCGCCATCCGTCTTTGGAGATCGTCTGCGGAGCGCCGTTTGGCGTCCACGATGCAATGATTGACATCATCATCGACCGCATCGGCGAGCAGCCGGCGCCGCTTGATCATGAATCAATGGTTCTGCTGATTGGCCGCGGCAGCAGCGACCCGGATACGAAGCGCGACATCGCCGCCATCGCCCGGCGCTTGCAAGAAAAAACGAGCGTGCCGCACGTTGACGTTTGTTTTCTCGCCGCCATCCGCCCGACGCTTGACGAAGGGTTCAAGCGGGCGCAGGCATCCATATACCGGCGCGTCTTTATCGTGCCGTATTTGCTGTTTACCGGCGTTTTAATGAAAACAGTCGAACGGAAGCTGCAAGCGATGCCTGTTTCCGATCAACAGTGGCATTTATGCTCATACTTAGGGTATCATCCGCGGCTTGTAACGCTCATTCAACAACAGGTGCAGGCGCTGTCGGCAGCGAAAAAAGGAGCTTGAGCAGACAAGCTCCTTTTTTCATGGTATGATGGAAGCGAAGCGACCGCAGCGAAGGAGGGCTTCATCATGATGAAACGGGTTCATGTCATGGTCGAAGGGCGCGTGCAAGGCGTCGGGTTTCGCTATTTCGTCCAACACGAAGCGCTCAAACGCCAGCTGACCGGCTGGGTGAAAAACAACGATGACGGGACGGTGGAGATGGAAGCCCAAGGGCATGAAAGCGCGCTCCAACTGTTTTTGGATACGATTGAAGCCGGCACGATGTTTGCCAAAGTTTCCCGCATGCACGTTGAGCCGCGCCCCGTCCGCCCTGACGAAACTAAGTTCCGCATTGTGTACGGAAGCGGCATTTGACTGTTGCACCGCTTGGATCTATTCCCAGCGCAGACGTTGTCCGTCTGCCGCCAAGCGCTCTTTCCACCAATGAAAAAGCGGGATCACCATCCGTCCTGCTTAAGCCGGCCGCAAATGCGGCGCCGCATATTGAAAACACGTCTCCAAAATGGCCGTATTTGCGCGCTCATTTTTTTGCTGCGCTTCACGGCAAAATGGATGGAATACATCGACAGCGGCTTGCGGGTACTCCCCGCATATGTCCACGCCGAGCACTTTTTTATAGAATAGCAGAAGGCGCAAACAAGCGAGCAGCCGGGAAAGCGGCATCATCCCTTGATCCCAGTTCGTCACGGCGTCTTCGCGGCGCAACGCATCTTTATCAATGCTGATATAGACGCTCCCGGTCGGGATGGCGTCCAAAAGCGCCTTCGGCCATTCATCGTGATCATCGAAAGGAAGAACTGTAATCTTTGGAGATAAACGGAGATGGCTTGGAGAACATGACGGACCAACAATGATGACTTTTTGCAGCTGTGGATGTTCGAGTGCGTAAGCCACCCACGAGCCGCACGAAATGAGGCGGTCGCTCCCTCCTTCGGCATCCGTATGGTGGTCAAACAAAACGAGCGTAAACGGCTCTTTCATCTCCTTTACAAGCAAATAGCTCACATAATGGAAGTTGCCGTTCCCGATTAAAACCGCTCCGCGCATCCGCCGACGGCGCAGCCGCCGTTCGATTTCGGCGAGGGCCGCCCCGCTGCAATACAAATTCGTCTCCGGCACATCCGACAGATCGATCCATTCGTGCGGAAAACGGAACAATCGCTTTTGCGGCCGGTAAGTGCCGTCAAAATTGAGCATCGTGACACCATTGCCTTGAAACCCCATTTCTCCTCACCTTTCCTTTCGCTGAATCGTTGTTCAACGCCTCTCAGGTGCGGATGAGTCCAAGATGTGTCCGTTCTTCATTATACAATGAAAGACGAAATATTTCCGTTCCTATGCCTTGGTCATGTACAATAATAGAAAACAGCTAAAGGAGGGACCCCGCGTGCAGCCGATTGACGCCGCCGCTGTTCAAGAGGCGCTGGACCGCTTCGCCAATCGCGACGTATACATCCATTTAGAAACGACGAACGGGGCGTACGCCTCTCATCATAACGAACGATTTTTTTCCGCCGGCGCTTACATCCGCAACGCCCGCATCCGCTTCACCCGCGGCAAAATCACCGGCCCGGGGCCGTATCGCGTCGGGCTGAAGCTTCAAATCGGCTGGGTGTACGCCGAAGGGCTGACCCATTGGGAATGGACGAACGAAGGACAATTGTTGTTGGCCGGACACGATTACGAAGGGAAACTGGCTGTCGCTCTTGAGCTGAGCGACACGCCGTTCGCATAAGGAGGGGCTTGCGATGAAGGAACGACACGTACTTGTTGTGTTTCCCCACCCGGATGATGAGGCGTTTGGCGTTTCGGGCACCATCGCCCAGCATGTGCAAAGCGGCACACCGGTGACGTACGCCTGCCTGACCCTTGGGGAAATGGGGCGAAACATGGGCGTGCCCCCGTTTGCCAACCGCGAAACGCTTCCGCTCATCCGCAAGCAGGAGCTGGAAGAAGCGTGCCGCGTTCTCGGCATTCGCGATTTGCGCCTGCTCGGGTATCGCGACAAAACGGTCGAATTTGAGGATGAAAACGAACTCGCTGACCGGATTGCCGCCATCGTGGCAGAAACAAACCCGTCGCTCGTCATCACGTTTTACCCTGGCTACAGCGTTCACCCTGACCACGATGCATGCGGCGCTGCAGTCATCAGCGCCTTGACGCGCTGGCCAAAAGAAGAACGGCCGACCGTCCATTGTGTGGCGTTTGCGAAAAACTGTGAACAAGATCTTGGCCAGCCAGACGTCATCCGCGATGTCAGCCCGGTGATCGAGACGAAGCTGGCCGCCATCCGCGCCCACCGTTCGCAAACCGAAGGGCTGATGCAGGCAGCCTCCAAGCGCGGGGATGCGCTTGCCTGGCTCAAAACGGAGCGGTTTTGGACGTACCGTTGGGATGATTGACCTGCCTAACCCTCCTTGAACAAGGTGTCCATCCCGATGAGGACACCTTGTTTCCGCGTTCACCGAAACCCCGCCAAGCGGCAACAAGCAGACAGCCGCCGGGTTGCCGGCAAACGGCCGGTCAGTGAACGCATCGACAATATACATCGGAATGTTCATGGCTCTTTCCCTCTTTCCCCGTTTCGTTCTTTTTCGTTCACCAATAGCTGGGCCAACTCTTCATCCCATCGGCCCCGCTGCCGGAAAGACTCAGCAGCGAGCGCCCGAAACAGCCGCTTTCGTGCGGCATCGTCCGCCACCTCACGCAAAATGATATCGCGCGCCTGCCGCAAAAACTGAAGATACGGCTCATACTCTTCACCATACTTCTCCTCAAGCTCGCGGCGGATGCGGCGGGCAAGCGCCGGACTTGCCCCCCCGGTCGACACGGCAATGGTGAGCGGACCGCGGCGGATGACAGCGGGAACGTGAAAATCACACCGTTTCGGGTCATCCACGACATTTACGAGTTGGCCGGGCGCTGCTGCTTGCGCCACCGCTTCGTTCACATTCCGGTCGTTTGTCGCCGCAATGACAAGAAACGCTCCTGCCAAGTCGTCTTCAGCGAACGTTTTCTTACGCCAAACGATCTCTCCTTTGGCCGCGAGCGCTTCAATGTCCGGCACCGCCTCCGGGGCGATTACCACAACGTCCGCTTCTGCTTCGAGCAAACCGTAAACTTTCCGCGCCGCCACCTTCCCGCCGCCAACGACGACCGCGCGGCGGCCGCGCACATGAAGAACAATCGGATACCCCACGGCGCAACCCCCCATTCCGGCATCCATCAGGCAGACTGAGTCGGTTTCTGCGCACAAACAGGCGCAATCTTCCCCGACCGCCTGCCTTGGCTGACAACAAAAAGTAAAAAAAGAAGCCGTGCATCGAACACGGCCTTTTTCTTCATTATATCATCCTTGTTTCACTTCTTGAAGCCATTTCGCCAACCGTTCATTTTTCTTTTTCATATGCTCAAGCCATTGCGGGAGCAGTTTTTTCATGGCCTCCTGATCATTGTTCTCCATCGCTTGCCTCGTTTGTTCATGAAGCTGATGAAGCTGTTGTTTTTCTTCTTTCGTCATCCACCGTTTCATTTTATGCAACTGTTTCAGCTCTTGTTTAAACTGTTCTTTGGTGATTTTTTTATTGGCCAGCTGATCGATGAGCCGGTCAAGCGCCGCTTCACGCTCTTTTTTCATCTTTTTGCACTTTTCTTTAATGGCCTGTTTCACGTTCTCATCGTTCAACTGCTGACGCAACGCGTTCCGCTCGTCGAGCACTTTTTTCCATTCATCTGCCTGTTCAGGCGTATACGTTTGAACCATCTCCATCCACTTTTGCTCATCCAATCTGTCGTGCTCCCACATATGGCCGACCGGCAGATGCACATCGGCTGCCTCTCCTTTATGGCTGCCGGCAGCCACCCATGACGGCATCGCCAGCATGAGTGAAGCAAAAAAGGCAATCCATACGTTTCTCACGATGTTCACTCCTTTTCCTTTTCCTTTCACTCACCATTCACCCACGACTAGACAGCTGGGATTCATTATCCGCTTTTGCTCTTCTTCGCGCCGCCTCCTTTCCAACCATTGACTCCTCCCCTATTTTCCCCGTTTTTTGGATATCCTTGCATAAAAAATGGGAAGACCTACAAAAACGAGGTCCTCCCCTTCATGTTGAAAAAAAAACGTTTAGCGAAATTTCTCTTCAATACGCCGCCCGTAGTCGCGCAGCGCCTTCGAATTCGTCTGCCCCCGCTTTTTCATCAATTCGGCCAAACGAAGCTGTTTTTCCGTCCTCTTTTTCTCCAGCTCCCGTTTTTCCTCATCATCCTCGCAGCAACGAAGCAAGTCCTCGAGCGTCAAAAGCTCTTTGCGCAGCTCCGCTTCTTCCCTCACATAGCCGGCGTTTTTCAGCAACAAATACCCGAGCCGCAGCTCCTCTGGAATGCGGGAAAGGTCTTCAATCTCAAGCGGTTTGCCGAAGCCGGGCAAGTTGTCAAACTCGCCGTTTTTCATCGCCTCGCGAATTTTCTCCTCGGCGATGCGCCAAAATCCGTCCATTTCACGTCAACTCCTGCGCCCGCCGCCTCGCATGCTGCTCTTTCAAAAAGCGAACAAACTCATCATACGGAAGCGGTGGGGAAAAGTAGTAGCCTTGCGCCTCATCGCACCGTTTTCCTTGCAAATAGGCCGCTTCGGTCTCCGTTTCGACCCCTTCGGCCAACACTTTGACACCTATATTATGCCCGAGGCGGATGATCGCCGGCAAGATGACATCTTTTTTTCCTTGAATATGCTGGACGAACGAACGGTCGATCTTCAGCCGATCGATCGGCAAATCGGTCAGGTAGCTGAGCGAGCTGTAACCGGTGCCGAAATCGTCCATGCTGATCGTCACACCGAGCGCCTTCAGGTTCGAGAGAATATCAAGCGCACGTTCTGTATCCATGGTCATCCGCTCCGTGATTTCCAGATCTAAATGGTGCGGCGGCAGCCCGGTGTCAGCGAGCAGGCCGGCGAGCTTATCCACAAATCGGCGGCTTTCAAACTCGTATGGCGATAAATTTACGGAGACAGACAAGTGCGGAAACCGGTCAAGCAGCTGTTTTGTTTGCCGGCAGGCGGTGCGGATGACCCATTCATTGATCGGGATGATCATGCCGGTCTGTTCGGCAACCGGGATAAACAATGATGGAGGAACCATCCCTTTTTCCGGGTGGCGCCAACGGATGAGCGCTTCCATGCCAATGACTTGCCGGTCGTAAAGCCGAATCTGCGGCTGGTAATAGAGCTCGAACTCCCCGTTTTCGAGCGCGCGCCGCAAATCGCGTTCCATGGCCATCTTTTCATGCAGCCGGTCGGCCATCGGTTCAGTGAAAAAGAGAAAATCGCTTGCCGCTTTTTTTCGCGCCTCATAGCGGGCAATATCTGCCTTACGAATTAACGTTTTCGCCTCCTCCCCATCTTTCGGATAGACGCTGATGCCGATGTTCACCGTCACATATAGCTCAAGACCGTTGACAACGATCGGTTCGTCAGCAACTTCAATCAACCGTTTCGCTGCTTCCTCCGCTTTTTCATTCGCGCTATCCGGCAGCACAGCGATAAATTCATTTCCGCTCCAACGTCCAACCATAATCCCTTTCTGCTCTCGCCAAAGGCGGGCCAGATGGAGCAAGACCTCGTCTCCAACAGCATAGCCGTAAAAATCGTTGATCGTCTTAATGCCGCTCACTTCCAAAAACATGACAGCCGCTTCTTGGCCATTCCGTTTGGCGCCGGCGAGGCATTGTTCGATCTGTTTATACATCGCTTCTTTGTTCGGGAGACCGGTCAGTTCATCATGGCTGGCAAAGTATTGCAGCCGCCTTTCGTTTTGCTTCTGCTCGGTCAAGTCGCGGACAGCAGCAACCATCACGTTTTGCCCTTCGTAATCGTAACGGCGCTGCAACACTTCCGCCGGAAACACCGTTCCATCCTTTCGGCGCAGTTCGATTTCAAACCGCTTGCGCTCCCCATCCGAGCGGGCTTCTGTCATCGACCCTTGAACTACAAGATCATCTACAGGCAAATGAACCAATTCACTTTCTGTATAACCAAGCAAGCGGCACGCCGCCTCGTTGACTTCGATAATTTTGCCGCCCGCGTAGACGATCAAGCCTTCCGTCGTCATTTCCGCCAACCGCCGCAGCCGATGTTCGCTGGCCGCGAGCATTTTTCTGTACGCGGCAAACGCCTTCTGCTCCATGCGCTGATGGAGCGCCAGCAAGTATATCGCCGCCCCGATCCAAAACAGCATCGCCATCGCCCACATCGCCTTTTGCCGCTCCTTTTGCAGCCGGAGATCGTACACGGCCGCATCGTAATCAATGCCCACAACGGCATCGATGGATCCATCGGCGGCGCGAATCGGCATGAAGGCGCTGATGCTTCTTCCCCACTCATCGCGAGTCGGAGCCTTCTCCATCACAAATTGCCCCTGAAATGCCTGCTCTATTTCCGGAAGGTGATGGCGGTACACCGTCCCCGGCGGCACCGGCTGCTCCTTCGGGCCGTCAATGCGGCCGTTCCGGTTGTAATCAACAGCTGGAGCCACGACGAAATACACCTCGCCGCGCCCGTTTTTCTTCATCGTGTATACACTCAAAAGACGGCCGGGGCTTTGCCAGCGCTCAAGCGCCTGAAGCGCGGATTGATACACCGGAGAGGAAGCGGCCTTTTCATCGAGCCGTTCATGGCCCATGGCGGCCAAATCGCCGGCGATCATGCCGGCGATTTGGTTCGCAGCTTCTTCATATTTACGATGTTCATGCTGTTCCGCATAGCTGATATACGCGATGCCTGCGCCGAGAAAAAGCACGACGAACAACGCAAAGGCGGCGACAAGCTTCGGAGCGAACCGCCACGGCGGCGGCGTCCGATGCCGCTTCGCCATCCAATGGCCGTACGCATAAACAGCAGCAGCGGTTGTGAGAATCCCTGCCACATATAAGATATATTCCGGTTTATTCGACATCATTCATCACCATGGTAGATTTTTCGATCTTTCTCTATTTTCATTATAAAACGGGGGGCTTGGCCATGCTTCCCACCGCCATTCCTATTCATTCGACAACATCCGACATACACCAACAGCCTATAGGACCGGAGTATTAGAAAAACCCGTGCCGCCGACGACTTAAATGCGGCTGTCTTCGCATAAAGCCATAGGATTGGATTACTATAAACCGTTAGGACTAGGTGCTATATTTGTAATCACACTGTAACATTATTTAATTCAACTGTAAAAAACAAGACCGTTTTCCTCTGTTATACTGTAATCAAACAACGTCGAATGGAAAAAGATTTTGTCGGGGGTTCGGGAAAATGAAAAAATGGCTTACGCTTGTTTCTGCAGCATTCATCGTTCTTTTTTCCTCCTTATTTGTAAGCACTTCCAGTTCTGACGCAGCCGCCAACAAGACGAGGCTGATCGCCGAGGCCAAAAAACTGGTCGGCACTCCGTATCGGTATGGCGGCACAACGCCAAAAGGATTTGACTGCTCGGGATTTGTTTACTATGCCCATAAAAAAGTCGGCGTCACGCTGCCGCGCACGTCCAAAGAAATGTATAAAAAAGGAAAATACGTACATAAATCAAAATTGCAGCCAGGGGATTTGGTGTTTTTTGACACTTCGAAACAGACAAAAGGCGTCTCCCACGTTGCCATCTATATTGGGAACAATCAAGTTATTCATGCCGTTTCCCGCGGTGTCAAAATCGACAGCTTAAACAGCAGCTATTGGAAAACAAGATATGTCGGAGCCAAGCGTCTGTAGCGGTTCATTGCAAAAGCTCTCTGTCATATTAAGCGCGCTTAATAGGCAGGGGGTTTTTATTATGCCAAAAAAGCGGCCCTCCGAAACCGGAGGGCCTAATATATATTCATAGGGGATCGGGGGAATACTTGGAAACGTTACGCTATTATTCATTTCCTCCCTTTTCGTCTTTTATACATGAAAACAAAAAAATTTTTTATGATCCCCAGCCGCAACGGCTGCCCCCTCCCGTTTCAACAATATGGACATAAAGCCGCGGCTCTTGTCGAATAGTATAGATGATGACTGGTTGTCCGTTCATCGATTTTTGACAAAGGCAGGTGTTTCCGTTGTTCGCTTCCTCACAGCTGGGCGTTGATTTAGGGACGATGAATGTCAGGCTGTTCAGCCAGACGAAAGGGCTTCTGTTTGACGAACCAGCAACGGTCGCCTATAACCGCCAGGCGGACAAGCTTATGGCAATCGGCCAAAAGGCAAAACAAATGATCGGCAAGACTCCGCCCCATGTTGGGAGGCGCCTTGCTGCATGGCATCGAGCAATGGCTGAGCACGGAACTGCACGTGCCGGTGCATGTCGCGCCCAATCCAGCTGAAGCGGTCGCCATCGGCACGGGGAAGGCGCTCCAGGCGATGCCAAAGCGCCTCGATGCAGCGCTGTAGCTCATTTCCAACTCCCGATCATTGAATCAACTCAAAACCCCCGCGCCATCGCGGGGGTTCTTGTTAGACCAGCTATGGGCATTCCTGGCACGGAGAGGCCGCCCACTGTGGTGTTAGGACGTCTGCCGAATGCGCTCCTCCCCTTGCGTTGCTTGTGCTCCCTCAGCGGCCTCAAGCAGCAAATCCACAATATGGACGGCGCGGACGCTTCCTGACAGCCCGGCCCGTTCAATGCCAAGCTTCATTTGTAGCAAACACCCCGGGTTGGCGGTGACGATCGTCGTCGCTTTCGTTTGTTTCGCCATTTCCATTTTGTGGTCTAAAATTTGCATTGACATCTCCGGTTCCACAAGGTTGTAAATGCCGGCCGATCCGCAGCAGCGGTCAGCATCGTTCATCTCGCGGAACTCGACGCCGTCAATCGCCCGCAACAAACGGCGCGGGGCGGCCGCCGTTTTCATGACGTTGCGCAAATGGCACGAATCTTGGTAGGTGATCGTTTGCGGCGCCACGCGAAGCGGTAGTTGGTGAAACCCGAGTTCAACCAACACTTCAGAAATGTCTTTGATTTTCGCCGCAAACGCCTCCGCCCGGTCGCGCCATTCGGGATCATCCTTTAACAGGTGGTCATATTCAAGCAAAAACGCACCGCAGCCGCCGGCGTTCGTCACAATGTAGTCGACATCAAGCTGCTCAAAAGCGGAAATGTTTCGCTTGGCCAACTCTTTCGCCATCTCTTTTTCCCCGCCATGGCCGTGCAGCGCCCCGCAGCACCCTTGGGACGGCGGGATGATGACTTCGCAGCCGGCGAGCTGCAATAGACGCAGCGTCGCATCGTTTGTTTCCATAAACATCGTATCCATCAAACAGCCAGCGAAAAAGGCGACCCGTTTTTTCACCGTACCGTCCGGATTCAAACGATGCGGCCGGTTTTTCATCTCTTTTGCCGTCGGCACGTCCGGCAGCACGCGCTCCATTTGCCGGAACGAGGCCGGAAGCAGGCGAAGCAGCCCCGTTTTGCGGGCAAGCGTCCGCAAGCCGGAGCGCTGATACCAACCGAGAAGCGCCGTCGCCTTCCGCATCCGTTCTTGATGCGGAAACAGTCCGGCAAACACAAGCTTACGGATGAGGCGAACCGGAAGCGGCATTTTTTTATGCTGGGCGATAATGTCGCGCGCCTCTTCCAGCAGATGGCCGTAGCGGACCCCGGACGGACAGACCGACTCGCATGCCCGGCAGCCTAAACATAAGTTGAGCGCCCGCTCCACCTCTTCGTCCGGCTCAATCAGTCCATCGACGACCGCCTTCATTAAGGCAATCCGTCCGCGCGGCGACTGGGCTTCTTGCTGCCCCGATTCGATGTACGTCGGACATGATGGCAGGCAAAAGCCACAGCGCATACAGTTCATCAGTTCATCCTCATCCATCCGTTCTTGAAACGCTTTCTGAATGAGCGCTCGTTCTATCTTCGTTGTCATCGTGTCACCACCACCCGTTTTCTCGTGCTTTTGGCGAACACTTTGCCCGGATTCATAATATTGTTCGGGTCGAGCGCCTGCTTGACCGCTTTCATGGCAGCGATGCCGGCCGGACCGAGCTTCCATTCCAAATACGGCGCTTTCATCACCCCGACGCCGTGTTCGCCGGTAATCGTGCCACCCAATTCAATCGCTTTGGCGAAAATTTCTTCAAACGCTCGTTCCACCCGCTCCATTTCTTCACGATTGCGGGCGTCGGTCGGACAGGTCGGGTGCAAGTTGCCATCGCCGGCATGGCCGAACGTACAGATCTTCAACTGGTACTTCTCGGCAATTTCATTGATTGCTTTGACCATTTTGGCGATTTCCGAACGCGGCACGGTTGCGTCCTCTAAAATCGTCGTTGGCTTTAAGCGCGCCAACGCCGACAGCGCCGTCCTCCGCGCCGTCCGCAGCGCCTCTGCTTCTTCCTCCGAACGGGCGAGTTGAACGGACACCGCCTGCTCGGCCCGGCAAATATCGGCCATCTTTTTCATATCGCGCTCTACCACTTCCTTCGGCCCATCCTGCTCAATGAGCAAAACGGCTTTCACATCGGTCGGCAAGCCGATGCGGGCGAAATCTTCGACCACTTCCAATGTCGGCTGGTCCAAAAACTCGAGCGTCGCTGGAATGATCTTGTTGGCGATGATTTTCGACACCGAACGGGCGGCCGCCTCCAAATCTTGATAAAGAGCGAGCATCGTCTGCTTCGTCTCTGGCATCGGAATAAGTTTTAACGTCGCTTCGGTGACAATGCCAAGCGTTCCTTCCGATCCGACAAACAGACGGGTTAAGTCATAGCCAGCTACATCTTTTGCCAGCTTGCCACCGGTGCGGATGACATCGCCGTTCGCCAAGACGACTTCCAACCCGAGCACATAGTCGCGCGTCACCCCGTATTTCAGGCCGCGCAAGCCGCCTGAGTTTTCGCTGATGTTGCCGCCAATCGTTGAAATTTTCATCGACCCCGGGTCCGGCGGATAAAACAATCCTTTTTCTTCAACGGCTTTCGCCAAATCAAGCGTCACCACTCCCGGCTGAACGGTCGCGGTTAAGTTTTCCTCATCAATTTCCAAAATGCGGTTCATATGGTTAAACAGAAGAACGATCCCGCCTTCGACCGGACACGTGCCGGCGCAAAGGTTCGTTCCTGACCCGCGCGGCACGATCGGGATGCGATACTCGTTGCAAATTTTCGCAATTTCCGCGACCTCTTTCGTATTTCGCGGCGCAATGACTGCATCGGGGAGCGACTGAAACTGCGGAGTCGCATCATACGAATAGACGAGCCGCCCCGTTTTCGTGTCATCGTAGTTTTCAGCTCCCACGACTTGAATCAACCGTTTTTTCGCTTCATTTGGAATCAATGGTCTCACCCTTTCCACATCCATTTGCATTCGCCGACAGCGGAAAAGGGACTGGGCTTGGCGTCTGTTTCCATCCAGGCCAAGCCTCGTCCCCCTTCGCTGCCGTTACGGAATCATCCACGACAATACCGTCGATTGCAGGTACACGAGAATACCAACCAAGATAATTAAGAATATGCTATGTTTGACCGTAAAGCGGAACAAGTCGGACTCTTTGCCGGTCAAGCCGACGGCCGCGCAGGCGACCGCGATCGACTGCGGCGAAATCATTTTCCCGACGACGCCGCCCGATGAGTTGGCCGCCAACGCCAGCACCGGATCCATGCCGATCGATGTTGCCGTCACTTTTTGCAGGTTGCCGAACAACAAGTTCGACGACGTATCCGAACCGGTGATGAACACGCCAAGCCAGCCTAAAATCGGCGAGAAGAACGGGAAGAATGACCCCGTTTTCGCCAACACCATCCCAAGCGTCGTGCTCATGCCCGACGAGTTGGCAATGTAGGCAAAGCCGACAACCGAAGCGATCGTGATGATCGGAAATTTCAATTCGTTAAGCGTTTCCACAAACGTACGCGCCCAATCTTTCCACGAGATGCCGATGATGAACTTGGTGACGACCGCCGCCACCAAAATCGCCGTTCCAGCCGCGCCGAGCAGCTCAAGCTTATACACCGCAGCGATCGGCTGGCCACTTGGGTTCAAAATTTGGTTATTGAGCCCCGGCACCGGCGGCATAAACGTCAAATGGGCTCCGATGGCATTGACAAGCTTGAGCAAACCGTTTGTCCCTTCATAATGGCCGGTGAGCGCCGCTTTCACCTGCGGGATGCCCCAAAGCGAGATCAACGCCGTCAGCACAAGAAACGGCGACCAGGCGCGGAATACTTCCCCGCCGCGGTGCGCAGCGCGAGCGGCCTGCCCAGCAGCCGCCACTTCCGGTTCCGATGCGAAACGGAACGTGCTTTTTGGCTTCCAATATTTCAAAAAGACGGCCAGCACGACGATTGAAACAATCGAGGACAAAATGTCCGGCAGCTCCGGTCCTAAAAAGTTCGATGTCAAATATTGCGTGAGCGCGAACGAAACGCCGGAGACGATAATGGCCGGCAACACTTCGACTGTCTTTTTCCATCCTGCCATAATCAAAACGAGATAGAACGGAATGAACACCGATAAAAACGGCAGCTGCCGCCCGACCATTTTCGAAATTTCCATCGCCGGCACACCGGTCGGCCCTTCCATCGAGATGATCGGAATCCCGACCGCCCCGAACGCCACCGGCGCTGTGTTGGCGATCAAACAGATGCCTGCGGCGTACAGCGGGTTAAACCCCAATCCGGCCAGAAGCGCCGCTGAAATCGCCACCGGCGCGCCAAACCCGGCCGCCCCTTCCAAAAACGCCCCGAACGAAAAGGCAATGAGCAGCGCCTGCAGCCGCCGGTCTTCGGTGAGGGAAACGACGGAGTTGCGAATGATGTCAAAATGGCCGGTCTTCACCGTCAGCTTATATAAAAAGACGGACGTAATGATGATCCAGCCGATCGGGAGCAGCCCGTACACCGCCCCTTGCGTCACCGACATGACCGCTTTGCCGGCCGGCATCCTGTAAGCGATTACGGCCAACACCAAAGCAAGCAGCAACGTCGTCAGCCCGGCGACATGCCCTTTCATCCGCTTGACGGCCAAAGCCCAAAAGAAATACAAAATCGGAATGAGTGCGACAATGGCCGATAACCAAAGCTGGTCGGCGATTGGCGTAAAATCTTGCTTCCACTGCATGCGGTTTTCTCCTCCCCTTTATGTCCGACTTATCGGCGTTTGCAAATGATCGCCCACTGATCTTTCTGTTTCACTCTTCCAGTCATCAGATGACCGGATAAGAAACGCCGTCTGTCTCAAATTATAAAAGCGTTTTCTCCAAAAGACAATAGGTGTTTTTTTATTTTTTTGAACTTTCCACTCACTGCTTCCTCTCCCCAGCTGCAAAAAGCGCTTGTCTCTTCCCATGATGCTGTATCATAATAGACATTGCAGGAGATTTCCCCTACAATCGGAAATCTACTTTATCGTATTGAGGTGGGTCCATTGGCATTTAAACGGATCAAAACGAAAAAAATTTACGAAGAAGTGGCCGAAGCGATTTTTGATATGATCAAAAACGGCGAGTTGAAGCCCGGTGATAAGCTCGATTCCGTCCAGCAGCTCGCCGAGCAGTTCCAAGTCGGGCGGGCCGCCATCCGCGAAGCGCTCACCGCGTTAAAAGCGATGGGGCTGATTGAATTGAAGCAAGGCGAAGGGACGTACGTGCGTGAGTTCGATCCGACGATGATGACATTTCCGCTTTCGATCGCCGTCTTAATGAACAAAGAAGATATTTGGCACTTGCTTGAGGTGCGCAAACTGCTCGAAGCAGGCGCCGCCTCGCTCGCTGCTGCCAAACGGACAGAGCGCGATCTTGAAGCCATGGCGGAAGCGCTCCGACAAATGAAAGAAGGCATCGGCAGCGATGAGCTTGGCGAAAAAGCCGACTTGGCGTTTCATATGGCCATCGCCGAAGCATCGCAAAATCCGATGCTCACAAGCATCATGAACAGCGTTTCCGGGATGATCGTTGAAACGATGCGGGAAACGCGCCGCATTTGGCTGTTTTCGAAACAAACGACGACCGAAAAACTGCTTGCGGAACACCAGGCCATTTTTGAAGCCATTCGCAAACAAAATCCAGACGCCGCCCGGGCGCGCATGCTCGACCATTTGACAAACGTCGAAAACGTGTTGCGCCGCTACGTTCACACTCAGCAGCCAAACTGAGTGCGTTTTTTGCAAAAAAGAGCTACGAATCTGAAAAAATGGTTTATAATAGACATATAGTCATCAGATGACCAGTTCACTGAATCCTCAAAAAACAGGAGGGAAACGAATGAAAGTGTCCTTGTTCGTCACTTGCCTCATCGATCTTTTTTATACGAACGCCGGCAAGGCGACCGTCGAACTGCTCGAGCGGCTCGGCTGCGAAGTAGATTTTCCAGAAGCGCAAACATGCTGCGGCCAGCCGGCGTATAACAGCGGTTACGTCAAAGAGGCGAAAGAAGCCATGAAACAGATGATGCGCGCGTTCGCCCACGCTGATTACGTCGTCACCCCATCCGGCTCGTGCGCGGCGATGGTAAAAGAATATCCACACCTTTTCCACGGCGACCCGGAATGGGAAGAGGAAGCGAAACAGCTTGCGGCGAAAACGTACGAATTGACGCAATTTCTCGTTGATGTCCTAAAAGTCGAAGATGTCGGCGCCTCGCTCCACGGACGGGCGACGTACCATACGTCTTGCCATATGACCCGCCTTCTTGGCGTCAAAGAAGCGCCGCTTTGCCTATTGAAAAACGTCAAAGGGCTTGAGCTCGTTCCGCTGCCGAACGCCCACCAGTGCTGCGGGTTTGGCGGCACATTTTCCGTCAAAATGGGGCCGATTTCCGAACAAATGGTCGATGAAAAAATCGCGCATATCGAAGAAGTGGACGCCGACTATTTAATCGGCGCCGACTGCGGCTGTTTAATGAACATCGGCGGGCGCATCGAGCGGCTCGGCAAGCCGATTCGCGTCATGCATATCGCCGAAGTGCTCAATCAACGAAAGTAAGAGAGGAGGATCCCGGACATGCCGATGAAAATTGAAAACGGTCCGTTTTGGAAGCGGGTCGAAGAAAACTTGCACAACGATTTTATGCGCGGGGCGGTCGCCGGCATGCAAGACCGCGGCTATGTGCGGCGGCTTGGCGTCATCGAAGAGCTCGGCCATTGGGAAGAGTGGCGGTCGCTTGCTGAACAAATCCGCAAGCATACGCTCGAAAACTTGGACTTTTATTTAATGCAACTCAGTGAAAACGTTGCCAAACGGGGCGGCCACGTCTTTTTCGCCCAAACAGCCGAAGAGGCGAACGACTACATCCGCCGCGTCGCTTTGGAAAAGCAAGCGAAAAAAATCGTCAAATCGAAATCAATGGTGACAGAAGAAATCAACTTAAATCCGGTGCTTGAGGCCATCGGCTGTCAAGTGGTCGAAACCGACCTCGGTGAGTACATTTTGCAGATTGACGACCATGACCCGCCGTCGCATATCGTCGGTCCGGCGCTCCATAAAAACAAAGAGCAAATCCGCGATGTCTTTCAACGGAAGCTGGGCTATACGAAATCGTCCGACCCCGTTGAGCTTGCGCGCCACGCCCGTGAAATGCTGCGGCGCGACTATTTGACGGCTGACATCGGCATCACCGGCTGCAATTTCGCCATCGCTGAATCGGGATCGATCACGCTTGTGACGAACGAAGGCAACGCCGATTTGGTGACCGCATTGCCGAAAACGCAAATTACCGTCATGGGGATGGAGCGGATCGTGCCGACGTTTGAGGAGATGGAAGTGCTGGTGAGCATGCTCACACGAAGCGCTGTCGGGCAAAAACTGACGAGCTACATCACCGTTCTCACCGGTCCGCGCGATGAAGGCGACGCTGACGGTCCGGAAGAGTTCCATCTCGTCATCGTCGACAACGGGCGTTCATCAATTTTAGGCACGGAGTTTCAACCGGTGCTGCAATGCATCCGCTGCGCGGCCTGCGTCAACGTCTGCCCGGTCTACCGCCATATCGGCGGCCATTCGTACGGTTCCATTTACTCCGGCCCAATCGGAGCGGTCTTGTCGCCGCTGTTGGGCGGTTACGACGACTACAAGGAGCTTCCGTACGCGTCCTCCCTTTGCGCCGCCTGTACGGAAGCGTGCCCGGTGAAAATTCCGCTTCATGAGCTGCTTATCAAACATCGCCAAATCATCGTGGAGCGCGAAGGAAAAGCGCCGGCCGCAGAAAAATTGGCGATGAAGGCGTTTCGTCTCGGGACCGCCTCACCGTCATTGTACCGGTTCGGCACGAAGTTGGCACCAAGCGCCTTCGCCCCGTTTGCCGAAGACGGGCGCATCACAAAAGGCCCCGGCCCGCTCAAAGCATGGACGGAAAGACGCGAATTTCCGGCGCCGAGCAAAGAACGGTTCCGTGACTGGTTCCAAACACGCCAAAAAGGAGGGAATCCATCATGACGCGCGGCACCATTCAAAACCGCGATGCGTTTTTGCAAACCATCGCCGAGCGCCTTGGGAGAAGCCCGCGCCTGTCCGGCGTCTCCCGGCCGCAATGGGATTATGCGCCGCAATGGACGGTGTTTGCCGGCTATAGCCAAGACGACTTGTTGGCAGTGCTTCGCGAACAATGTAAACTGATTCACACTGATTACATTGAGACGACAAACGCCGGACTTGCTGGGGTGCTCAAGCAACAAGTCACGGCTTATGGCGGCGGCCCGGTCATCGTGCCGGATGACCCGCGCTTTGCCGAGTACGGGCTGTCCGCCTTGCTCCGCGACGAATGGCCCGCAGAACAAACGACCGTCCATATTTGGAATCCGGCGCTTGGACGCCAAAACATTGACGCCGCCGAACAGGCCAACGTCGGCATCGCCTTCAGCGACATCACGCTGGCGGAATCAGGGACAGTCGTGTTATTTTCCCGCAATGAACAAGGGCGGGCCATTCACTTTTTGCCGAAGACGTATATCGCCATCGTTCCGAAAAGCACCGTTGTGCCTCGCATGACGCAAGCGGCGGCCATCATTCACGAGCAAATTGAAAAAGGCGTCCTCATTCCGTCATGCATCAACTTCATCACCGGCCCGAGCAACTCGGCCGACATTGAAATGAACTTGGTCGTCGGCGTCCACGGCCCGATGAAAGCGGCGTATATCGTCGTCACTGACCGCTGATCAAAACGAAACGGTGCCCATTCTCGATCATAGGGCACCGTTTTTCGTCAATATTGCCGGCTCACATCGACCGCATTGTCAAGCGGTTCGCCCGTTTCGATGCGGCGGAGCGTGTCTAAAACGCTATGGGCGGCGGCATCCGCTGATGTCAGCGCCGCGATATGCGGGGTGATGATGACATTCGGATGAACCCAAAGCGGCGAGTGCGGCGGCAGCGGCTCTTCTTCGAACACATCGAGCACCGCCAGGCGGACATTTCGGTTTTCCAAGGCGCCGATAAGCGCCGTCTCATCAACCGTCGCCCCACGCCCAACATTGATAAAGCCCGCGTTGTGCAAACAGGCAAAAAACGTCTCGTCAAAGAGATGATGCGTTTCCTCTGTCAGCGGAAGCGCAGCGATCACCCAATCAGCGCAAGCAAGCGCTTCCCCCGCCTCTTCATGGCGGCAAACAGCCGAAAACGGCGGCGTGTCTCGGCCGCTTCGCGATACGCCGATCGGCGAAACGCCGAACAGACGAAGCGTTTCCGCGATGCGCCGGCCGATCTCACCCGTCCCATAAATGACAATCCGCTGTTCACCAAGCCGTTTCGGAGCGAGCGGCTTCCACTGCCGCTGTTCTTGATACCATGCATACACGTCATGACATTGGGCGTCGCGCAATAAGTAGCTGAGGCAATATTCGGCGATCTGCTCGCCAAATGACCCGATCGTCCGCGTCAGCAACACGTTCTTCTTCCATTCCTGCTTCCACAAAAACGCGTCAACGCCCGCGCCGAGCGAATGCACCCAGCGCAAATTGGCGAGCGAAAACGGCCCGGCCGGACGAAAGCCGACGTACGCATCCGCCCAGGCGAAATCATTGGCCGTCAATTCTTCTTCCGCCACAAAGCGAAACGCTTTATCCGGCCGCTTGTCCGGGAGAAGGGCGGCAAGCTCGGCATGAAGCCTTCCCGTCACGAGAATGCGTTGGATGTTCATGGCATCACACCACCCCCAACCGCTCAAATCAACGTCCCTTCTTCACGCTCGGCCTTTTTATTCGTGATATAGCCGGCAGACACGACCAAAATCGTCACGCCAGCGGCAACCGCGTAGACGAACGGGCCATAAGAAAGGTGAACCCAATGCAGCACCCCTTCATCCCCCGCCATCATCTTTCCGGCCGTCCACGCCAAAATGCCGGAGCCAACGTACGCGATCCATCGATGTTGTTCCATCACCCGGACGATCGCTTTGGAGCCGAAAATCATAATCGGGATGCTGATGGCTACCCCGAGCGCCAGCATGCCAAGATGCCCTTCGGCCGCCCCGGCCACAGCAACAACGTTATCAAGGCTCATCACTGCATCGGCAATGATAATCGTCGCAATCGCCTTCAACAACCGGTCTGATGATTGTACGTTCGCTTCCTCTTCCCGTTCGACAAGCACTTTATAGGCGATCCATACAAGCAGCAATCCGCCAACGAAGTGAACGAACGGGATGTTCAGTAAAAAGACAATGATGGCTGCAAACAAGATGCGCAACAACACCGCCCCCGCTGTTCCCCAAAAAATCGCTTTGTTTCGCTGGTCTTTCGGCAGCCGCCGCGTCGCCATCGCAATGACGACCGCATTATCCCCAGACAAAATGATATCAATCGCAATAATCTTCCATAACGCCAACAGCGCCGCGGCAGAAATTGTCAATGATATACCCACCCTTTCCCCTTTGTCTCTCTTCTTCATCATACTGCAAATTCGACTGGGGGACAACAATGGAATAGACTGTCAATGCTCTCGTCCTAACCAATTATGGGGAAGGCTCACTGCATCGTCCGAACTCCGTAGAAAAAGTTAGGGAAGCAAACCATCTTCACTGATGACTGCTTCCCTATCTCTAGCGGAAAAGGTCTATATAACTACCATTTTTTCAAACACCTATCCTTGAACGCTCTCACGCCTCTACGCCCACTATGCTTTGCCCTTCTTGAAAAAGCTGGTGATTCAAGGGGAAATGCTGTCCTCCAACAGTATTTCTCAAGTTGAAAAACCTTGCAACCCCACAACTTCCTGGCTCTTTCTCACTAGACTTCTAAGCTTTCGCTTCATCGCGGAGAAAGTGATGGTTTGCCCTTTCGCTCAACCACGCCGCCACCGCTTCAATGTCATCAGAAAAGACGCGGTCAGCTGTAATGGAGGAAACAATGCGGCGCGCCTTATGGTAAAACTGCCTCGTTGACGGGGCCATTCGCTCGATGCCGCGCGCTTCGACAGCCTGCAACGCGCAAATGAGCTCAATCGCCAGCACTTTTCTTGCGTTTTGCACGATCATGTACGCATGGCGGGCGGCGGTCGTTCCCATGCTGACATGGTCTTCCTGGTTGGCCGATGACGGAATCGAATCGACGCTGGCCGGATGGGCGAGCGTCTTGTTTTCCGACACGAGCGAAGCGGCGACATATTGCATAATCATCGCTCCCGACTGCAAGCCGGGCTGTGGGCTTAAAAACGGCGGCAAGCCTTCGCTAAGCTGCGGATTGACAAGCCGTTCGATGCGGCGTTCGCTGATGTTGGCCAGCTCCGCCACCGCGATTTTCAACAAATCCATGGCGATCGCAACGGGTTGGCCATGAAAGTTGCCGCCAGAGAGCTCCGTCCCGTCCGCAAAAATAAGCGGATTGTCCGTAGCAGCGTTCATTTCGATTTCAAGCGTTTCCTTCACATAACGAAGCGCCCTAAGCGACGCTCCGTGCACTTGCGGGAGGCAGCGGATCGAATACGCGTCTTGCACGCGCCGCTCCCCTTGCCTTGTTGTGAGTTGGCTGCCCGCTAAATAGCGGCGCAGCCGTTCCGCCACCTCCGCCTGCTCCTGAAACCCGCGGGCTGCATGGATGCGGGCGTCAAACGCGTCCACAATGCCATAAAGCGCCTCAATCGTCAGCGCCGCGATCCATTCACTGTCATACGCCAGTTGTTCCGCCTCTAAGTAAGCAAGGGCTCCGACGGCCGTCATCGCCTGCGTGCCGTTAATAAGCGCCAGCCCTTCTTTCGCTTGCAACGAAAGCGGCGAAATCCCTGCTTGTGAGAGCGCTTGATGAGCAGACATCCGCCGCCCTTCGTACATCACGTCACCCTCGCCGGCCAGCGCCAGCGCCAAATGGGCAAGCGGCGCCAAATCGCCGCTGGCGCCGAGGGAACCTTGCTGCGGCACGATCGGATGGATGCCGGCGTTCAAAAAGGCAAGCAATTGCTCAATGACCGCCGGCCGCACGCCGGAATACCCTTTTAACAACGCATTGGCTCGCAAAAGAAGCATCGCCCTCACGACATCTTCGGCAAACGGCGCTCCGACCGCGCAGGCGTGCGAGCGGAGAAGATTGATTTGCAGCTGTTCAAGGTCGCTTCCTTCAATGCGCACATCGGCGAGTTTGCCAAAACCCGTATTCACGCCATAGATCGTCCGTCCATTGGAGATCGCTTGTTCCACTGCCGCACGGCTTTTCTCGACAGCCCTCATGCTTTCCTCATCAGCCGCCACCCGCTCCCGTTCATAGACAACACGTCTTACCTCATCGATCGTCAATGTATGCCCGGTCAATACGATCATCATTTCA
This sequence comes from Geobacillus lituanicus, assembly GCF_050994965.1. Lineage (NCBI taxonomy): Bacteria > Bacillati > Bacillota > Bacilli > Caryophanales > Anoxybacillaceae > Geobacillus > Geobacillus lituanicus. Next base: position 791,565 of record NZ_CP194773.1, on the reverse strand, counting down.
TCTCCCTTCGTTTGTTTTCTCAATCGAACGCCTGGGCAAACAAAAAAGGAGGCGCCCTGCCATATGGCAACGTTCGCCTCCTCATGACTTATTGCTCTAGGCACTTACCGTCTTATATATGATTGATTCCAAGCCCGGCCGCCTCGTGCTCAAGCCCGCGCACCGGGGCGCCGATCGTCCCGTACAACGCAACGGCGATCCATTCCCCTTCGTTCGGCTGTTCATACGGCATGCCGCGCACGACGGCGAAACGAAGGCCAGCGGTTCTCAACAAATCTCCCAGCTCTACCTGCCCTCTCGTCACGCCATGCACCGCCTCTAAAATCGCATGGTATAAGGCGTGCATCTCGCGGTACAAGCCGCCGTCCACCACTCCATGCCGCTTTGCCGCCGTCTCAATCGCCGCGACGATTTTTTGCGGCTCCATCGCCCCGACCCGCCCTTGGCAATAGCGCCACAAAAGCGCCTCAAGCTGGCTCAAGACCGGGCCTTCCTCCCCCTCATCCAGCATCGCCAGCAGCAACGCCTGCCGGCCGATGCGCGCTTGTCTTGGTTCCATGGCTTCTACACACCTATTGGTCTTTTTTTCTATTGTATGATGACAATGAAAGCGATGTCAATGATAAATTTCCATTTTTTAGTTCATTAAAACAGTAACAGGATGAATGATCGCCGTTGATGCCTCTGGATGAAAAATTAGGGGAAACATGTGCTTCGCGGCGAGCCATCAACCACTCCACCTTCTCATCTTCAGCTTTACATTTTTTTGATTATATGATATCATATAAATATCAAATCGACATTATAAGGGGGATAGGGATGAGAGAACAAGAAGCATGGCGCATAGATGGATTTATCGGCATCGGATGCGTCGCCCTTTTCGTTCTGGCTGGTTTTGTCAGCCTCATTCAAGCGCAGCTCTTATTGGCCGTTTTCTGCTTCGCCCTTGCCGCCTTCTTGGCGACTGGCATCACGATCGTTCAGCCGAATCAAGCAAAAGTGATCATTTTTTTCGGCCGCTACTTTGGCACGATTCGCGACAGCGGGCTGTTTTTCACCGTGCCGCTCACCGTTCGAAAGAAAGTATCGCTGCGCGTGCGCAACTTCACGAGCAACAAGTTGAAAGTGAACGATGTTCAAGGCAATCCGATTGAAATTGCCGCCGTCGTCGTTTTCCGCGTCATTGATTCAGCCAAGGCTGTGTTCGATGTTGATGATTACGAACAATTCGTCGAGATTCAAAGCGAAGCCGCCATTCGCCATGTCGCGACAAAATATCCGTACGACACGTTTGAAGACGACAACGAGATTACGTTGCGCGGCAACGCCGATATTATTTCCGATGTTCTCGCCGCTGAGCTGCAGGAGCGATTGCGTGTCGCCGGAGTCGAGGTGATGGAAGCGCGCCTCACTCACTTGGCGTACTCCCCGGAAATTGCGAGCGCCATGTTGCAGCGTCAACAAGCAGCCGCCATTTTGGCCGCCCGGAAAAAAATCGTCGAAGGCGCTGTCTCGATGGCGCAAATGGCGATCGAACAGCTTGACAAAGAAAACGTTTTAGAGTTAGATGATGAACGAAAAGCCGCAATGGTGAACAACTTGATGGTGGCGATCGTCTCCGAACGCGCCGCCCAGCCGGTGATCAATACCGGCAGTCTATACTGATGGTTGTGGAGTGCGATGGCAAAGAAAAAATCATTCCCTTTGCGCATTGATTATGACCTGTACGCCATACTAGAGCAATGGGCGCAGGACGAGTTTCGCAGCGTCAACGCCCAAATCGAGTATTTGCTGCGGGAGGCGGCAAAGCGCGCTGGACGGCTCGGAAAAGGAAAAAACGATCCAAAACAAGGAAGCTAGCCGATGACGGCTGGCTTCTTTCCTTTTTCAGTCATGGGCATTTGTTGCCGAAATATAATGATAGCAGAGCTCTTTTTCGAAAGGGGGACGACCTGATGGCCCACCCGCTGCCGCCGCTTACAACCATTACGAAATCTTATGGATCGTCCGTCCCGCCGCGCTTTCAACAGCTCAGCCGCCTTGGCCGAAAGAAGCGCTCGCCGCCAAAAAAGCGAAAACCGATTCCTGACTTCTTCTTACCACCGACGGATCTCCCGCACTTTGCCGGGGCATCCGTTTTTTTATGCATTTTTCCATTCCGTTTCAAATGCCTATTGATAAAAATATAACGTTCACGTTAATGTTATGTTTGTAAAAATGATCGTGATCACGATAAAGCGAGGGGCCCCGAATGGACCGATTCAAAATCGATGACGTCGCCAAAGCAACCATCTTAACCAAACGGATGATCTGCTATTACGAGGAGATCGGCCTGATCAAGCCGCCAGCGCGCAGCGAGGGCGGCACACGCCTATATACAGCCGACGACATCGAACAGTTAAACAACACGCTGTTTACAAGCTATGTGATGGAAACATCGCCGTACGAACGCGGAGTCACCCCCGGCATGTACAATTTTGTCCGCTGGATGGGCGCTGCCATCGCTCCCGTACTGTCGGGCGTCATCGGCCACGCCGTTTCGGCAAAGGCGCCGTTTATGGTCGCCATGGCGCTGGCGCTTGTCGCTTTTCTCTTTCTCGTCTGGCACAAACACGAACCGTCGGCGACGAAAACAGTCTGACCAACGACAAGGCCAAAACAGCACAACTTGACGCAAGCTGGAAGACCCGCTGGCTGGCATGGATCAGCGCCCGTTTTCACCTGAAAACGGGCGCTTCTTTATCGGCAGCCTGTTCGGGTTTCGCGCGGCTTCCCATCGGCTGCCTGTTCATTCGCTCCCTCTCCTTTTAGCAAGGGCGAATCGTTTGTTTCTCGCTAATCACGACCCCGCGCCTTTTCATTTCCTCAATATACACCTCTCCTGGCACGGCTTGCTCCGGCGGATAGACGCCGCGCTTTGTGATCACCCTGCGGCCGATGAGCTGGGCGACAGCGGAAATGGTGTAGGCCGTCGTGCGCGCCATCGCCGTTACCTTGTTTTCGCGGTCATTAAACGTGACGGTCTCGTATTCCAATACCGTTTCCTTCCCGCCTTTTCGGCCGCCGACGATGACCCGAAGCAACACCACATCATCTTTCCCTTTCAAATCAAGCAGCGGCTTCAGGACGGAAAGCAGCACATCGCGCGGTTTGACTTTGCATCCATTGACCTCCACTTCCACATCATTGCGCGTCAAGTTCAAATCGACGAGCAGCTTAAATTTTTCTGCATGGCCGCGGTAGCGGATCGTTTTGTACTCGAGCCGCTTCAAGTTCGGAAACGAGCGCGAGAGCGTCGACGTCCCTCCTGAGGTATGAAACGCTTCAAGCGGCCCAAACCGGTCGAAATAAATCGGCTCGACTTCCGAAAGCGACGGCACTTCCTGCTTTTGGCCGTCGCGGATAATGAGAGACGGATCGGTGTAATGGTCAAGCAGCCCCTCGAGCGAAAACACATGGTTGTACTCCAGCGGCGGTTCGGGGCGGACGGGGATGCCGCCAACATACAGCAAGATGGATTCCACCTCATCGAGTTGACTCGCCCCATAGCCGGATAAAATGTTGATCATCCCCGGCGCGACGCCAAGGTCGGGGATGATGGTCACCCCAGCGGCTTGGGCTTGTTCATGCAGCTCAAGCACCCGGTCGGTGATATGGCCGATATGGCCGCCTAAATCGACAGAATGGACGCCAGCTGCAATAGCTGTTTTCGCCACCGTTTCATTGAAGCGGTAAAACAAGGCATTGACGACGACATCATGCCCTTGCATGGCCGCTGCCAGTTGTTGCGGATCGCCGGCATCCACCCGCACAGCGGCAAGCTTTTCGGAATGAAGCTGCCGCACCGTCTGCTCCACTTTAGCCAAATCGACATCCGCCAGCGTCACCGCCTCAACATCTTGGCTTTGCACTAAATCGCGCGCCGCTTCTTTTCCCATCAGCCCCGCTCCAAGCACGAGCACTTTCATCGTTCTCTCCCCCTCTGTCACCGATTGTTTGCCATACGCTTACATGACAGCCGCTGTTTTCACATCGTTGCCGCGGCCGCCGCTTCGATTCACGATATAGGTTCCACGTTGATCTTCGCTTCTCTTTTGCCGACCATGTTGCAAGCGACAGCCCGGTTCAATCATCGGTATCGATTTGCGCCCGTTGCAGCTTGCCGCTGAAATCGACATAAATGCTCCGCCATTCGGTGAAGACGTCAAGCGCCGCGACGCCGGAGTCGCGGTGGCCGTTGCCCGTCCCTTTCGTGCCACCAAACGGCAAATGAATTTCCGCCCCTGTCGTGCCGGCGTTGACATACACGATGCCGGTGTCCAAATCGCGCATTGCTCGGAAGACGCGGTTGACATCGCGGGTGAAAATGGCGCTTGACAGCCCGTAATCGACACTGTTGTTGACGGCGATCGCTTCGTCCAAACTGCGGACGGACATGATCGACACAACCGGGCCGAAAATTTCTTCGCGGGCGATGCGCATATTCGGCGTGACATCGGTGAAAATCGTCGGCGCGTAGTAAAAGCCGCGCGCATAGTCGCCCTCGCGCAATATATAGCCACCCACAAGCAGTTTCGCCCCTTCTTCTACGCCAATGCGCACGTAGCGGTCGATTTTTTGCAGCGCCTCTTCATGGATGACGGGTCCGACTTTGACCGTTTCATCCAACCCGTTGCCGATTTTCAATGTTTTCACGGCTTCCAGCAGACGCCGCTCAAACTCCTGTTTCACCCGCTCATGGACGATGACCCGGCTGCACGCCGTGCACCGCTGGCCTGATGTGCCGAACGCACTCCAGATGATGCCGTCAACCGCCAATGTCAAATCGGCATCATCCATGACGATCACCGCGTTTTTCCCACCCATTTCAAGCGACACCTTTTTCAACAGTCGTCCGCATTTTTCCGCAATCATCCGCCCGACTTCATTCGATCCGGTAAATGAGATGACCTTGACATCAGGATGCTCGACGAGCGCATTGCCGACTGTCGGCCCGTCACCGTGGACCACATGAAACACTCCCGGCGGCAAGCCCGCTTCTTCAAAAATGCGAGCTAATTCCTGCGCCATGATCGGTGTCTCGGGCGCGGGCTTCCATACGACCGCATTGCCGGCCACAATCGCGGGGAACGACTTCCACGTTGCGATGGCAATCGGAAAATTCCATGGAGTGATGATGCCGACAACCCCCACCGGCGTGCGGACGCTCATCGCAAACTTGTCTTTCAGCTCAGACGGCGTCGTATCGCCGAACAACCGCCGTCCTTCCCCCGCCATATAAAACGCCATATCAATGCCTTCCTGCACTTCGCCGCGCGCTTCCTCAATCACCTTGCCCATTTCCATCGTCAACAGCCGTGCCAATTGTTCTTTCCGCTCCTTTAGCAGCATGCCGACTCGATATAAAACTTCCGCGCGTTTCGGCGCCGGCACGAGCGCCCACTGTTTTTGCGCTTCTTTGGCTGCCTGAACCGCTTCATCGATATCGTTTGGCCCGGACATCGCCACCTCGGCAATCGTTTCCCCCGTCGCCGGATTGATCACCGGCGCAAATTGCCCGGTGCTTGGCTCCTTCCATTCTCCATTGATATAGTTTTGGATTTTCACTGTATACTCCCCCCATTTTTCTAGATGATTTATTGAGATAATTTATACATTGAACGCCGAGCGATGATCGTCAGGACTTCCTCTTGGCCCGCAAGTCTTGGATCGTTGCCCCCACCGAAATGTGGTTCGGATCGGTCAATATTTCAATCACCGTCGGCTTCTTGGCTTCAAGCGCCAACAGAAGCGCTTCCGTGAACTGTTGTTCCGTCTGTACTTGGAATCCGCAGCCGTTTAGGCATTCTGCCAACCGGGCAAACGACACGCGGCCTAAATCGGTGCCGATGACCCGCCCCGGAAACTGCAATTCTTGATGCATGCGGATGGTGCCGTACATATGATTGTTAAACACAATGCTGATGATCGGAATATCGTATCGAGCGGCCGTTTCCAACTCCTGCACCGTCATCATAAAGCCGCCATCCCCGGATAAAGAAACGACGGTCCGGTCGGTAAAGGCCAGTTTCGCGCCAATGGCGGCCGGCATGCCATATCCCATCGCTCCTGACGTCGGGCCGATGTACGTGTGCCCATCCCCAAACGGGAAAAAGGCGTGAAGCCAACCGGCGAAATTCCCGGCATCGTTCGTAATGACCGCATTTTTTGGCAAATGGCGCGCCAAACTTGCCATCACAGCTTCATAGAGATTGCGATGTTCCACCGGCAGCCTGGCTGTTTGTTCGTACCGTTTCCTCCGTTCAGCCGCCCATTCTTGCCAAGACGGCCGCACCGCGAGATCGAGCAAACGGGACAGCACTTCCTGACAGTCAGCCCAAACCGCGAGATCCGGTGCATACACTTTTCCGAATCCATCGCTGTCAATATCGATATGAATCAGCGTCTGCGTTGGAGATAGCAAACGGTAATCTTGCGTCGTCACTTCCGACAGCCGCGTTCCCAATGCCATCACCACATCCGCCTGCTCGGCCGTTTCGATGACCGCTTTGGGCGACCCTAGACCTAGGTGTCCGACATAGCACGGATGGTTGTGGGGAAACACGTCATGCCGCCGGAACGCCGCCATGACCGGAAGTGCATACTTTTCCGCCCATAAGCGCAGCAACTGCTCCGCTCCCGACCATTTGACGCCGCCGCCAGCAATCACGAGCGGCCGTTTGGCGCGCTTCAGAATCTCTTCAATGTGCTGTATATCTTCTTGCCTTGGTGCCGGCTTCGGCACATCGGTCTCGGCTATCACTGCTTCCGCTATCGTTTTGGAAAAGACATCTTCTGGCAGTGAAACGACGACGGGGCCGGGCCGCCCTGTTTTCGCGGTGCGAAACGCCCGTTGCACCAGCTCTGGCACCCGCTCGGCTTCGCGAATTTCGACCGCCCATTTGGCGATCGGACGAAAAAACGCTTCCATATCGACTTCCTGAAATCCTTCACGCCCTAGGAAGCGGCTGTTCACTTGCCCCAAAAACACGACCATCGGAGTGGAATCTTGCCTCGCGGTATGGACGCCAATCGCCAAATTCGCTCCGCCGACCGCCCTTGTAGCCAGCACGACGCCGCACTTTTGCGACGCTTTCGCATACCCTTCCGCCATAAAGGAAGCACCCCCTTCATGGCGGGCGGAGATGAACTCAATGGATGGCTCATCATAGATGGCATCAAGGAGGGGCAAATAACTTTCCCCCGGCACACCAAACACATAACGGATTTGTTCCTGTTTGAAACATTCGACGATGGCTTGAGCCACCGTGATGTGACGCATCGTTCGCTTCATGGCGCCGATTCCTCCCAATTCACTTGCTTCCATCGTTCAACGGCTTGCTCTAGACGCTCCATCGGCGCTGACAGCGATACGCGGACATATCCTTCCCCTGCGGGTCCAAACGCTGTTCCCGGTGTGACGATGACTCCCGCTTCTTCGAGCAGTTTGGCGGCAAATCGTTCGGATGAGTATCCGTCATAGACCGGGATCCACAAGAAAAAGGTCGCTTTCGGCCGCTGCACGTCGATGCCCAGTTCTCGGAGTTTCTCGACCATCCTATTCATGCGTTGTTCATAAATGCGGCTATTTTCTCGAATAAACGTCTGTCCGTTCATCAAAGCGGCCACCGCCGCCTTCTGGATCGGAATAAACTGGCACGTATCCGTGTTGCTCTTGATCACCGAAAGCGCTCGAATCATGTCCCGGTTTCCGACCACGTATCCGATGCGGCAGCCGGCCATGTTATAGCTTTTGGACAACGATCCAAATTCCACCGCCACTTCCTTTGCCCCGTCCACCTGCAAAATGCTCGGCGCTTGAAAACCGGCAAACGTCACGAACGAGTAGGCCGCATCATGAGCAATGAACATCCGGTGCCGACGGGCAAGTGAAACGGCTTCGGCCAATACATCCAAATCGACAGCGGCGGCCGTCGGATTGCTCGGATAATTGAGAAACATGATTTTCGCTTGGTCATAAACGGACGAGGGAAGCGCATCAAACCGAGGAATATAACCATGTTGCGCATCGAGCGGCAGCGATCGGCTCTGGCCGCGGGCAAAATGGACGGCCGTCCGGTAGACAGGATAGCCTGGATCAGGCACTAAGGCGAGCTCGCCGGGATTGAGAACGGCTTGCAGCAAATGGACGATTCCTTCTTTCGAGCCGATTAACGCCAACACCTCGGTCTCCGGATCGAGCTTGACGCCATATTCCCGTTCATAAAAACGCGCGACCGCTTCCCGATACTCCCTGCAGCCGCCATACGGCGAATACGTATAGTGTTCTGGCGCATCGAGCGCTTCTTTCAACGCTTCGATGACAAAGGAAGGGGGCGGCAAATCGGGGGCGCCGATCCCTAAATCAATGACATCGACCCCGAGCTTTAGCAGTTCTTCTTTTTTCTTTTGAAATCGGGAGAACAAATATGGCGGCATCGTCTGCACAATATCGGAAAATGTGTTCAATCCCATCCCTCCTCATGGCCCTTCGTTTCAGTTTATGCGCACGCCCATCCCCCTCATGCCCGTCTCACGTTCCAGAAGCAGCCTATAATATTAATGGCTTGCGCACATCAAGACATCATCAAAATCTTTTTTCTCGAATAGCAGGCTTTTTCACGAAGCTGCTAGAAGGCCGGTGATTTACTGGAATAACAGCTTACTGGAATCGCTTCTCAAGTAGAAAAAGCTTGTAGCATCGACCCTATTTTCACACGTTCACCCATCGATCAAGGAAAACAGCGTTTTTTCACCGGCCTTCTGGAAAAACGCGATCCGACCATCTGAAACCCGACCCTTTCGCCATAAAAAGAAGCGGCCGGCATCATCCACGGTTCGATGACGCAACTGGCCGCTGTCTATGGAAGCGAAGCGCCGGCGAAGGCGCCGCGATAGACTGCGCAGTTTTCCCCTCATGATCATTCTATGATTCAAAATTTGCACCTTATGCCATTATCATAATCCATCTGAAACGATTTTTAAATATATTTTTTGAAAATTATATATTTTAAAAATAATAAAAAACCACACCCATTTGCACAACAAACAAGAGGGGCGATCAACGTTCGCCCCCCTCCGCTGCTTCGATCAGCACCGAGCGTTTTCCAGCTCATGCTTTTTCCGTTGATCGAACTTCCGTATCCTCTCCACCATGCCGAGCATCGCAGCCCGTTTCTTGTCATTGATACAGCGACGAGCCTTGCCGAATAAATTGTTGCGCTTTTTCTTTCATCCCTTCCTCTTTGATTTGCCGCTGCAGCTCGTGCGAAATGTTCATCGAACAAAACTTCGGCCCGCACATCGAGCAAAAATGGGCCGTTTTCGCCGCCTCGGCCGGCAATGTTTCATCATGGTACTCACGAGCCCGTTCCGGGTCAAGCGACAAGTTGAACTGGTCGTTCCAGCGAAACTCAAAGCGCGCTTTCGAGAGCGCATCGTCACGTTGCTGGGCGGCCGGATGCCCTTTCGCCAGATCAGCCGCATGGGCGGCGATTTTATAGGCCACGACCCCGGCGCGTACGTCCTCTTTATTCGGCAGCCCTAAATGCTCTTTCGGCGTTACGTAACAAAGCATCGCCGTTCCATAAGCGCCAATGATGGCGGCGCCAATCGCCGACGTGATGTGATCGTATCCCGGCGCGATGTCGGTGACAAGCGGCCCTAACGTATAAAACGGCGCTCCATGGCAAATGTCCTGTTCCCGCTCGACATTTTCGCGAATTTTATGCATCGGAATGTGGCCCGGCCCTTCGATCATCACCTGCACATCATGCTTCCAGGCGATTTTCGTCAGCTCGCCAAGCGTTTCCAGTTCGGCAAACTGCGCCTCATCGTTCGCATCGGCGATGGAGCCGGGGCGCAAGCCGTCGCCAAGGGAGATCGCGACATCGTATTGTTTCAAAATCTCGCAGATTTCTTCAAAATGCGTATACAAAAAGTTTTCTTCATGATGGGCCAAACACCATTGGGCGATGATCGAGCCGCCGCGCGAGACAATTCCGGTCGTCCGGTTGGCGGTGAGCGGAATGTAATGAAGCCGCACACCGGCGTGGATCGTCATGTAGTCGACTCCTTGTTCAGCCTGCTCGATGAGCGTCTCGCGGTACACGTCCCATGTCAGCTTCTCCGGCACCCCTCCTACCTTTTCGAGCGCCTGATAAATCGGCACCGTTCCCACGGGGACCGGCGAATTGCGGATGATGTACTCGCGTGTTTCATGAATGTGTTTGCCGGTCGACAAATCCATGACCGTATCGGCGCCCCAACGCACCGCCCAAAGCAGCTTTTCCACTTCATCTTCAATCGAGGATGAAACGGCCGAGTTGCCGATATTGGCATTAATTTTCACATGGAAACGACGGCCGATGATCATCGGCTCACTCTCGGGGTGATTAATGTTCGCCGGAATGATCGCCCGTCCGGCCGCTACTTCCTGGCGAACGATTTCGGGGTCGATTCGTTCACGGATGGCGACGAACTCCATCTCTGGCGTAATGATCCCCCGTTTGGCATAATGCATTTGCGTTACGGTTTTTCCGGGCTTTGCCCTCAATGGACGGCGCACGAACGGCAGCGGGCGGACGCCGGCGGTCGCTGATGGCTTCACTTCTTCGACATCGCCGCGCTCAACAATCCAGTTGCGGCGAAGAGGCGGCAATCCTTTTTCGACGTCCGGCTCAAAATGAGGATCGGTGTATGGACCGGTTGTGTCATAGACGCGCACCGGCTCGTTTTCCACCGTTCCTTGCGGCGTTTTCGTCGGCGACAACACGATCTCTCTCATCGGCACGCGCACATCCTTGCGCGATCCTTCAATGTACACCTTGCGGCTGGCTGGAAATGACATGAACGAGCGGATGTTTTCCATGCGTGGCTTCCCCTTTCAACATAAAATGATGAAAAATCAGATCTGAAGCCACACCGTCTGAAGCGGGGCAAACACGAGAATAGGCGATGGCGGCCGATTCAAAATAAAAACAGGTTCCGACACCGGAACCTGATCGAAGGCAAAAGGCCAAATGAACAAGACACGTCCATCTGTTCCCGCTGCCTGCTTCCCTACGCTGGCATGACCCAGATCAGGTTCAAAGGGTCAAAGAACTTCATCGCGTTCTTTTCTCAGCCCGGCTCCCGGACTCCCCTAGCAGATGAGCGTATAACCATGATGACTGACTTTTTTTATTTTATCAGGCAATTGGCAAAGATGCAAACCATTTTATTCCAAACGTTGACTCCCACACGTCGTTTGAAAGCCCCTCTTTCTCGAAGAAAGCGTCCTTTTCCTCACTCACACAGAAAATTTCTTCAGCATTGCCCGCATCTCGTCCGCCATCTGACCGAGCGATGTCGACGAAGAGGCGATTTCCTCGACGGAAGCCATTTGTTCCTGCGTCGCTGCCGATACGTTGGCCGCACCGGACGCTGACTGTTCGACAATATTGGTCATCTGTTGGAGTGCGTCGTTCACTTGACGAGCATGCTCCGTCATTTGCTCGATGGCGGACGATACTTGTCCAATTTGTTTGCTCACTTGGCCGACCTCCTCGCGGATATGGGCAAATGATTGGCCGCATGCCGCCGCAACGTTCAATCCTTTCGCCACTTCGGAGATCACCTGTTCGGCAGACGAAACCGCCCGCTTCGTTTCTTCTTGAATGTAGCCGATCAGCTCGGAAATTTGTTGCGCGGAGCGCGCGGATTGTTCTGCGAGCTTGCGCACTTCATCCGCGACAACCGCAAACCCTTTCCCTTGCTCGCCGGCGCGCGCCGCTTCGATCGCGGCATTGAGCGCCAACAAATTCGTCTGCGACGCAATGCCGGTGATCGCTTCCGTAATTTGTCCAATCTCATTCGAGCGCTCCCCGAGCCTTTGAACGACCTGGCCAAGCGCTTGAACGTGGTCGTAAATGAACTGCATTTGCTCGGACATTTGTCCGATGGACTGCTTGCCGTCCTCTGCTTTCGCCGACGTTTTCTCGGCGCGGTGCGCCACATCTTTCGTATGGCAAGCGACGTCGCTCAATGTTTGGGAAATATCATGCACGGACGCGGCGGTGGTGCGGACAGCATCAGCCTGCTCCTCCGCACTTGCCGCAAGCGTTTCCATCGTTGTCGCAATTTGCTCTGTCGCTTTCGTCGTCTGTTCGGCGACAGCGGCAAGCTGCTGAGAATATTGCGCTACTTCTTCGGCATGATGTTGGATTTGCCCCATCACACTTTGCCAAGCGTCTGCCATATCGTTTAACGACGCCGCAATTGGCCGCAGTTGCTGCACGCGATCAAGCGGTATGCGCACCGTCAAATCTCCGCCTGTCATCTTGCCTAAATGTTCGTTAATAACGGCAATCGGGGCAACAAACCGTCGATAGTTGAGCGTTGCCGAAACGAAGCCGAGCATCGCGCCAAACAGCACCACAGCAACAAGCGTCCACCAAAATGCCGCCCCGCGAATGCCGTTGACCAGGCATGTGGCCATGCCGATCGCCGCTGTGCCAGGGATGACGATGAACATGGTGCGGATGATATAACTTGCTAATGACAAAACGCTCTCCTCCTTTTGCCATGATGCAAACACCTTTCTTATTTCTTTACCACATAAATAGATTCGTGAATGAACGTTCATTTTCCTTCCTAGTCCTAATCATGAATAGGGGTGGTTGCAAAGTTTTCTGATCTAACAAGGACCCGCTCAAAAACATCATGCTTTTGATCGCCTATAATCGGTGACGAAAATAAGAAAAGGCGCCCCGTTCGATTGGGGCACCACCTGTTGTTTTCCGCTTTACACCGCCGGTTTTTCCGTTGTCACATACGTCCCGGCAATAAAATCGTGAATCGACCGTTTGTCTTCTCTTGCAGCTACCATAATCGCACTAATAATGAGACCAATGCCAAACGTGATAAAGTATACGAGTCCGCCAACGAACGAGCGCAAAAACATCGTGCCGACCCCAACTTTTCCGCCGTTGACTTTCGCAATCCGGATGCCAAGCATCCGCTTGCCGACCGTATATCCGTACCAAACAGCAGGAACGATTAACGCGTAAAGGATGTTCGCTAATGACGTAAACCAGTTCGTTTCCCAACTGCCAGTGATGAAATAGCCGATGATCGAAATCGGAATGCCAACGACAATCGCATCCAACAAGTTAGCCAACAGCCGCTTCCAAAATCCAGCCGGATTCGTCACCGCCATATGTCTTCCCTCCTGTTGCCTTTTCTATATTGTATTCGCAATCAACAGCGTAATTGTCTTTATTTTAACCTGAATTGTGGAAAGGAATCTATACTATAGTTTGGTGTTTGCCGCCATTATTGGGCGGCAGGAGTGAATGCGTCTTTTCACGATCCGTAAAAAAGATAGCCCAAAAGGCCATTTTTGCAACCGAGACACAGTTGGCTGCTGTGCCGTTTCATACATAAAGAAAAAGCGGCTTGTGAAGCGGATCGATCATCCGATATAGGCGGCTTTTCCCCTCGTTTAGCCAAGCTTGGCCACCACCGCCGAAAAATCGTCCAGAAGCGGCCCTTTTTGCGCAAAATGGCGGCGCAGATGGTCCAAAAGCACCTGCTCGTCCAATAAACACGCCCGCCCAAATCCAATATTCCGCCTTCTCATCGACAAACACGGGAGCGACGATGCTTTTCATGCCAAAACGCCCGACCGGTACGACCGATGGACGCTGCCATCCGTCAATAACAAGTTCTCGCGGGCAGAAAAACGATGGCGCTTCCTTTTCAGCTGCAAACAAAACGAGCTCCGCCAGCTCGGTCATATTCGATACTTTCGTCACGGGAGCGCCGTGATCATCGACGATCAGCATGCTCAACTCCGTCAATGCCGCGTATGCATCTTGAATATATTGCAACGATTCACGGATCACCACGCCTTCAACTCTCCTACAACTCGTTTTTACCCCTATCTATCCTGAAAATACCCGAACTTCAAAATGTGCAAGGTTTCAGAGTTCGACATAGCGGCATTTTCATCCCTTCGATGGTGACGAAATCTTTTTGTCATAGGAGTCTATTATGGACAAATAACTGGCAAGAAATCAAGCTTTAACCCCCTGCGACAGCAAAAACAAACCGGCGCCGGCGGCCCGCACGAGATAGCGGGCGCCGCGCCGGAAAAGAGTTTTTGCGCCAAACAGAGCGCACCATCAAGAACAGGCCCAAGCATTTCGGGCAGCTTGGAAATGAACATCACCAATCGATGCACAATTCAAGAGCATGGAGACAATCAGCCAGCTGCCGCTTAATCTCCGCCAATGCAGCCTCCGTCTTGGCTTCTGCACGCAACACAAGAATCGGCTGCGTGTTCGACGGCCGCACCAACCCCCAGCCGTCTGGGAACTGGATGCGGGCGCCATCCACATCGACAACAGGGAAACGGCCGGCAAATTTCTCTTTTACTCTGGCAATGGCAGCCGCTTTTTTCTCTTCCGGGCAAGCAACTCGCGTCTCCGGCGTCGCGGCGTACTGCGGCACGTCGGCGAACCACGCCGACAGCGGGCGCTCATCGTGCGACAGTAATCGAAGCAAGCGCCCAGCGGCGTACAGCGCATCGTCATAGCCGTAAAATTCATCATTGAAGAACAAATGACCCGACATTTCACCGGCAAACGGGATCTCCGGACGACGGCGCAACGTCGCTTTGACGTGCGAGTGGCCGGTGCGATGGAAGAACGGTTTCCCGCCAAGTCGCTCAATTTCCTCAACGAGCGCTTGCGAACATTTCACTTCGACGGGCGCGTCGGCTCCCGGATGGCGCTTCAAAATTTCGCGCCAGAACAACACCATCAGTTGGTCGCCCCAACGGATCGCACCCGTTTCATCCACGACTCCGATCCGGTCGCCGTCGCCGTCAAACGCGATGCCAAGATCCGCCTGCTCCTTGCGCACCATCTCAATCAAGTCCGTTAAGTTCTCCGGCACGACCGGGTCCGGATGATGATTCGGAAACGTCGGATCGGATTCACAGTAAAGCGGGATGACATCGCA
This sequence comes from Geobacillus lituanicus, assembly GCF_050994965.1. Taxonomy (NCBI): domain Bacteria; kingdom Bacillati; phylum Bacillota; class Bacilli; order Caryophanales; family Anoxybacillaceae; genus Geobacillus; species Geobacillus lituanicus. The sequence goes on along the minus strand of NZ_CP194773.1, from coordinate 776,520 downwards.
TCCCCACTCTTTGAGCACTTGTGGCGCAATGATCGATGGGGTGCCGTTGCCGCAGTCGACGACGACCTTCAGCTTGCGCGGACCGAGCTTAATTTTCTCCTTCAACATCTTGATATAGGCCGGAGCAAGGTCAAGCGTTTCCTCGCGCCCGCGCGCTGTTTCAGGACGCGGCTGTTCCTGGCTGAGCCGCTCCATCGCCCGCCGCAGCGCTTGGATGCGCTCGCCATAAATTGTCGTTTTCCCCATAGCGATCTTAAATCCGTTCTCATCCCCTGGGTTATGGCTGGCGGTGATGATCATGCCGCATGGAATGTTCGTGTAGTATAAGCTGTAGTAAAACATCGGCGTCGTCGAAAGCCCAATATCGACGACATCGCAGCCGCCATCGAGCAGCCCATCTTTGAGCGCCCGATGCAAGCCAGGCGATGACAGACGATTGTCATGACCGACAACCGCCCTCTTCTCTCCTTCCTTTTGCATCATGTCGGCAAAGGCCCGTCCGAGCCAATACGCAAACGGCTCGTCAAGCTCCTCGCCGGCGCGCCCGCGAATATCGTATTCTTTAAACACGTGTGCTGGCCATGTGAATCGTTTCGTTGCTGAAAAGCTCATCCATAACCACCTCCACCGAAATCGACTGAGCGATTGCTGCCGTTAATAAGTAAGATAGCGTCGACTCTGCCCCCCGATTCGGGTTCGGGCCGTTTGGACCAAGCCCATCACAACAGCTGCCATCGCTTCGGTCAGCCAATGGAACGCGGCCGTCATTGCTTCCATAAAACCACGCCAGGCAGCGGCGAACAACGTCGCGATACCGCTTATCTTCCGTCGCCCAATACGCCTCGCGCGCCGCCAGGGCGAGCTTCATCACATCGAGCGGCTGCTGATCCCAATCGGCGCGGTAACGGCGGCTGCACCAGCCGCGGTTGCCGATCGGGCGAATGACGCCCGCCGGTCCGCTCATCTTCTCGATCAAAAAGTTGAGGCTTTCTTCCGCTGCCTTTCTGACCTCTTGTCTTGGCATGCGCCGGTACGCCGTCCAAAGCGACCACGGCAACACCCCGTTGGCGTATGTCAGCTCCGGTTCGTACCAGCGCCAGCTGCCATCCGCGTGCGTTTCGTAGGCCTCAAGCAGCTGACGCTCAAACCGCCCCGCCAACGCGGCCAACTCCTTCTTGTCAACGCCGGGCACCCCCTCCTCTTTAAGCAACCCGCTGCACGCCGCCAGCCCCCAGGCGACGCCGCGCAGCGAGCGAAGCTCCCATGCCGCCGGCAGCGCCCTCCTCAACATGTCCGCAGCCGCCTCGCGCCGCGCCGCGTCATCCAATTGCCTATACGCGATCGCCGCCGCCCAAAACGACCGCCCGAAGCAGTCGTCTGAGGGCGTCTCTTCCTCTTTCGTCCGATCGAAGAAAAAGTTGTTATGGAACGTCCCGTCATCGTTTTGCGCCCAAAGCAAAAAGGCCAAATATCGGTCAAGCAGACGATACAGCCGCTCCTTTGTTTCTTGATCGTCGAGCAACGCCAGCCACTCGAGGCACGCCCATACGGCGCGGGCGTTGTCATCGGTCGAATACCCTTCGCGCCGCCGCGGAATGCGGCCGAGGCTATGCTCGAGCAACCCGGTGTCGTCAGTCATGCGCTCGAGATGGTCGAACTTAATGACCGACGAAGCCAACCGCCTTCACCTCCCCGCGTTTTGCGGCGCACACGCGCTCAAATAAGGCGACATGCTGTTCGCCGACGCGCGGCCAATGCGTGTTCGCCCCAATTTGGCGCACGGTTTCTTCCCAGCGTTTTAACGCCGCCTCATCGGCCAACAGCTGCCCAAGCCGCTCTTCCCATCGGGCGGTATCGCCATACGGCAACAGTAGCTCCTCGCAGCCCCGCAACAAATCGCGCGCATGCTCATACGGCGTCGAAACGACCGGACGGCCGACGCCGACCGCATAGGCGAGCGTGCCGCTTGTGATTTGCTGCATGCCCGGGTACGGGGTGACATACAAATCGCACGCCGTCAAATAATCAATCAGCTCTTCTTCGCTGAAATACCGGTCCTCCATGCGGACATGGCCGTCGAGTCCAAGCCGATGAATCAACGCTTTCAGCTCATCGCGGTACGCCTCGCCCTCCCGTTTTTTCACTTCCGGATGTGTTTGGCCGGCGATGACATACAACGTGTCCGGTACGCGGCGGATGACGCCCGGCAGCGCGGCGAGCACCGACTCGATTCCTTTGCCGCGGCTTAACAGTCCAAACGTAAACATCACCTTGCGCCCGCTAAACCCGAGGCGCCGGCGCAGCGATTCGCGGCTCTCGCAGCTCGGCCCCGGGGCGCCGTGCGGAATGTAGACGATTTTTCCTTCCGGCAAGCCAAACGCTTTGACCAAATACGGGATCGCCTGCCGGTTCATGACGATGATGGCGTCGCTTGCCGCAGCGATTTTTTCTTGAATCGGGCGGTACGGCAGCGGCGGTTCGGCAAACACCGTATGGAACGTCGTCACGAGCGGCTTTTCGAGCGCCGCGATGAAATCGAGAATGTATTCGCCCGCCTCGCCGCCGAAAATGCCGAACTCATGCTGCAATAAAACAATATCGATGTCGCTCTCATTCACCCGTTTGGCCATCTCGGCATACGCCGCGCGGTTTTGCGCCGGGAGCGGCCAATACGCCGGGTTGTGGCGATAGGCGTCATCGCCGTCGCTTTCGTTGTACAACACGATGACGCGGTCGCCATCGGACGGTTCGCGGACGCCGTCAATACTTTGCCGCAAATGTTCCGTAAATGTCGCCAGCCCGCACCGCCGCGGCGGATACGTGCTGACGTACGCGATTCGAATCATGCTTGCACCGCCTCCTTAAACTGGTTGATGATTGAATCTTCGAACACTTCTCCCGCCGTCGTCACCGTCCGGTAGCCGAAAATGCTGTTTTGCAACCGGCTGCGGTCGCGGATGACAGAACGGTCCCAAACGATGGTTTGCGAGCAATGAACGCGGGCGCCGATTTGGCAGTGGTCACCGATGACCGCATTCGGGCCGATCACAGCCTGCGGTCCGATTTTCACATGGTCGCCGATGAGCACAGGCGGTACAAACAAGACACCCGACCCAATCTCGACATGTTCGCCGACAAATACCCCTGGCTGGATTTCACGGCCTTTCAGCGGAACCGGAAACTCCCGACGCAACGCATCCCAATGCACTTGGCGATAGCGGGCCGGCGTTCCCATATCGCGCCAGTATCCGTCACTGACGATGCCATAGACACCGACATTCCTTTCGATCAACAGCGGGAATGTTTCGCGTTCAATCGACACTTCCCGCTCCGCCGGGATATAGCGCATCACCTCTGGCTCCAAAATATACATGCCGGCGTTGATCCGGTTCGATGGCGCTTCTTCGCGGCGCGGCTTTTCGATAAAGCGCAAAATTCGCCCGCTGTCGTCTTGTTCTACGACTCCATAGGAAGAAGGATCGTCAACCTCCGTTAAGACAATGGTCGCAAGCCCGCCGTGTTGACGGTGGAAATCAAGCAGGGGAATCAATTGCGGCAAGTGCACGATGTCGGCGTTAAACACAAGAAAACGTTCATTCAGAAAACGTTCGGCATTTTTAATCGCCCCGGCCGTTCCGAGCGGAGACGGCTCAAGCGCGTATGTAATGTTCACATTGAAACGTTTTCCGTCGCCGAAATAACGGCGGATCACGTGAGAGCAGTGATGGGCAGCGATGACAAATTCGTTGACTCCTTGGTCGCGAAGATGAATGATGAGGTGCTCAAGCCATGGCCGATTCGCAATCGGGGCCATCGGTTTGGGGATGTTTTCGGTCAATGGACGAAGACGTGTGCCTAATCCTCCTGCCAGCAACAATGCTTTCATTTCGTCATCCCTCCATACGATTTTTTTCACAAAACTAGACACGATTCTTGATGGATGAACGAGAAAATGAAAGTGATTCATAGATTGCTAGCACTCGGCTGTGATGGTTGCTAATAATAATATACATAATATTCCTTCTGTTGCGCAAGCGAAATGATTGTCGGATAGTGTCGATGAGGAATGATTGATGCTTGCAAATTTCAAAACTTTCATTTTCTCGTTCTTCTTTTTCTTTGCGGTATAATGAACATCGTTAATGCTATATATATGTGAGGGAGGAGGAGAATACGCCATGATTTCTTCATTTTTCCGTTACCGTGTCGGCATCGCCGGCGCCGGTGCGTTCGCTGAATTTTTAGCCGGCGCGCTCGCCCCGCTTCCTTCCTTTCAGCTTGCTGCCGTCGCCGGCCGAACGGACGCAAAGCGCCAGCGCGTCATCGACGCCTATCGCCGCCGTCAGCCGCAAGCGGGCGACGTGCGCGAATACCGCGAAGCTGAACAATTGATCGTTGACCCGCACGTTGACATCGTCATTCTCACCACCCCGCCGCATTTGCACGCCCCGCTTGCCGAGCGGGCGCTTGAGGAAGGAAAACATGTGCTCCTTGAAAAACCAGGCGGCCTCACCGCCGAGGCGCTGCGGGCGAACATCCGGCTTGCCGCCCGCCAAAACCGGGCGTTGGCGGTCAATCTCGTCCTTCGCTACCACCCGCTCACAGAAGCCGTCAAGCAACTCATCCACCGCGCGCTTCTTGGCCCAGTGGACTACGCAAGCCTTCACAACGCGGCTCACCGCGTCGCCAAAGGCCATTGGTTTTGGGACGAGCGGCGAAGCGGAGGCATTCTCATTGAACACGGCGTCCACTTTTTTGAAGTCGGCCGCGATTGGTTTGGCGAAGCGGTTTCCGCCCACGGATTCGCGCTTCAGGAAACAGACGGCACACGGCCGCGCGTCGGCGCCACGGTGATTCATGAAAACAACGGCCGGCGCATCCCCGTTCATTATTACCACGGCTTTACGATGGACCCTGCCGCTTCAGAATCGACGCACTGGGACATTCATACGAAACGCGGGCGCATCGTGCTTGACGGCTGGATTCCGACGCAGCTGTCCGTCTCCGGCCTCGTTACTGACGAGGAGGCAGCCTGCATTGACGCCTGGCTTGACGCCATCCCGACAAAGCCGTCGGCTGACGCTATCGAACAACTGCAGCAAGCGGCCGACCGGCTGTTGCCGCCCACGGAACCTTCAGCCGCTCCGCGCCGCCCATACGAGCGCACTGTGGTGCTCTCGGACCGCCACGGGTGGTACGAAGCGATCGCTCAAACGCGCTTTCTTGATTTTTGTCGTTTGATTGAAAATCCAAACTGGCGCGTCCTCGTCACCGCCGAAGACGCCGCCGCCGACCTCTCCTTGGCCGAAACGTGCACCGTGACGGATAAAGCAATCGACCCACTTGACATCCGCTAACTGCTGACACCAAAAGAGCCTGGTGCGGCCACATGGCAAACGGCCGCAACCAGGCTTTCTTCACCTCAATCAGCGATAGATCTCGGTCTCATCAGAACGTCCAAAACGCTCTTCTGCGCTTCCTCCTCAACCAACAACGCCTCAACAGTCGGAATGTCCGCCGGCGCCCACTCAAGCGAGCGCAATGCTTGAAGCGGTACCCACCGAAGCTCCGCATGCTCCCGCGCCCGCGGCTCCCCATCGACTAAGCGGGCTTCATACGTCCGCAAATGCACGATGGCGTGTTCATACTCATGGAACACATCAGCCAACAACTCACCGACCGAAATGGTGCAGCCAAGCTCCTCGCGAATTTCCCGAACTAAAGCGTCTTCGGGCCGCTCCCCCTCTTCCACTTTGCCGCCCGGAAACTCCCACACGTTGGGAAGCGACATGTTCGGCGCGCGCAACGCACATAACACATCCCTCTGTTCATTGAAGATGGCTGCCCCGACAACATGAATGACCCGTTTCATTCATAACCCGCCCTTCTCATCCATATACGCCATTTTAGCAAAAACCGTCTCGCTTTCCAAAACAGTGGAACCCCTTTAGGCGTTATGTTACTTTAAAGAAGAGCAGAACCTTTTCACCAGGTGCTCCGTATTCTCAACTGAAATCGCTGACAAGGGGGAGAACGTGTTGTTCAAAAAACTGTTAAGTTCGATCGGCATCGGTGCCGCCACTGTTGATACGAAGCTCGCCAAAGCGCAATATGTCCAAGGCGAAACCGTCGAAGGGGTTGTCGACATTCGCGGCGGCAGCGTCGAACAGCACATTGATGAAATTTATTTGGCATTAGTCACAACGTACATCCGCGAAATCGATGATAAGAAATTTGAAGAAAAAGCCGTGCTGGCGCGCTACAAAGTGAGCGGCCCGCTGACGATCGCGCCGAACGAAACGAAAACGATCCCGTTTCAATTCGCCTTGCCGTACGACGTACCGGTCACGCTCGGTTCTTCGCGGGTATGGCTGCAAACTGGCCTTGACATTAAAATGGCGCTCGACCCGCAAGACCGCGACTATCTCACCATCGAGCCGCACCCGCTTGTCGCCGCGTTTCTCGAGGCGGCCCGCCAATTAGGTTTCCGCCTTCGCCATGTGCAATGCGAACAAGCGCCGCGCTATTGGCAACGGCGGCTGCCGTTTGTCCAAGAGTTTGAATTCAAGCCGGCAAGCGGACCGTTTAAAGGCCGACTTGACGAACTGGAGGCCATTTTCTTTGTCTCCGAGCATGGGGTTGAAGCCATTTTAGAGATTGACCGCAAAGCGCGCGGGTTTGCTGGATTGCTTTCCGAGGCGCTTGATATGGACGAAACGCTTGTCCGGTTCACCTATGGGCCGAGCGATGTCGCTTCATTGGCGCAACGGTTGGCGAATGCAATTAGCCGGTATAGCTGAGCTAAAAGGGGCAAAAAACGAAGGGGCCACTCGGCCCTTTTGTACTATGTGCTATACGGATGCAGTGAAAAGCTTGTCTATCTTCCCTGCAGTCGACCCAACTGTTCTGCAAAAACCACATTACTACAATTTCAAATTGCACCACACACTCCTTTTGTTTATTTTGATTCATACGGCTAGGATTCAGTGAGCTTTTTGCTTTGCAACCGGTGTCAGCCCCATCGCGGCTGGCTTCTTTTTCGACCTTGCCATAAGCGCAAAAGGCAATGCAACGTTTGGATAATTCAAACTATTCGAATATAACAATCTATTCGTTAATCAATAATATTCATGCTAAAATAGTGTTTGTTCACCACTAGAAAACACTTGTGCATGTACGGTGAATTTCATTCTTGATCATCCATGAGTGTCAGGAGGAACGTTATGAAGCAACTCATTGTAAGGTGGAATCAGCTTAGCCTTGTCAGACGTATCCTTGTCGGTATCATCATCGGGATTGTCCTCGCCATGGCCGTCCCGGAATCAACAAAATGGGTGTCCATTTTTGGTTCCTTGTTTGTCAGCGCTCTAAAGGCCGTCGCACCCGTATTGGTGTTCTTTCTCGTGGTCTCCGCCATTTCCCGCCATCAAAGCGGCCAAAAAACAAATATCCAACACATTCTTGTCCTATACGGGGCCAGCACGTTCTTAGCCGGTCTTACCGCCGTCGTGGCCAGCTTCATCTTTCCGGTTCATTTATCTTTAGCTGAAGGGGCGAAAGATATCTCTCCCCCTAGCGGCATAACAGAGGTACTTCAGTCCTTGTTGCTTAATATTGTTGATAACCCTATTCATGCACTGATCAATGCGAATTATATCGGTATCCTGACTTGGGCGGTGCTGCTTGGCATCGCATTAAGACCTGCACCGGAGACGGTCAAAAACGTCATCACCAGTTTTTCTGACGCCATTTCAAACATTGTCACATGGGTCATCAATTTGGCACCCATCGGAATCATGGGGCTTGTTTTTGACGCGATAGTCACCAACGGGCTTTCCGCTTTCATCGAGTACGGAAAGTTATTGGCCGTTCTTCTTGGGACGATGTTTTTCGTGGCATTCGTCATGAATCCGCTGATTGTCTTTGTGAACATTCGCCAAAATCCGTACCCGCTCGTTTGGAGATGCATTCGGGAAAGCGGAATGACCGCCTTCTTTACGCGCAGCTCGGCCGCAAACATTCCGGTGAATATGAATTTGGCTGAAAAACTCGGATTAAACAAAGATACGTATTCGGTCTCGATCCCTCTCGGTGCAACGATTAATATGGCTGGCGCCGCCGTTACGATTTCCGTGTTGACGCTTGCTGCGGTTCACACATTGGGGATTGAAGTCGATCTAGGTACAGCGCTGATTCTTAGCATTCTTTCCACCATCGCCGCTGCAGGGGCATCCGGCGTCGCGGGCGGCTCGCTTCTCCTTATCCCGTTGGCATGCAGTTTGTTTGGCATCCCAAATGATATTGCCATGCAAGTAGTAGGGGTTGGTTTTATCATTGGCGTGTTGCAAGATTCATGTGAAACGGCCCTGAACTCCTCTTCCGATGTTCTTTTCACCGCAACAGCGGAATATGCGAAGAGACGCAAAGAAAAAAACGCCGTCATCATCGAAGCTGAATTTCATGCAAAACGAGCGGGTGGCAACTGAAACCTTTCTTGTTTTACTTGATGAAGACATGTGAGAAGCTTTGTTATTTTTAGCGGATTTCCAAAAAAAGTCTCCCACCTCAAGAAACGTGAAGGGTGTAACCGAGTGAGTAGGTGGGAGATGAATTTCGGTTGGTGTCAGCCAAAACGCATGACAGAAGAAGGGAATATTATGCTCTTGGTGAACGGGATATTAGGGGATTGCATGAAAAAAGTCCAATGCGCTCCCTAACAACCACCGCATCACGCAACAACATCCCCTTTCACTAAACAAAAATCTGCCGAAAGGGGATGTTTCACCAATCTTGTTATGACCTTCCGCCTTTTACACCTTCACCGTCGTATCTGTATCTTTCGGTTTGGTAAATGAACGGTATGCCTCAATGACAAGGAAGATGCATAGGACAAACAAGATAAATCCGCAGACTGCAAGGAAAATGTTGCCGCCCAGGAAATTCGTTCTCATGAAAACCAACAAAGCGGAAAGCGTCACAATAAACATAAATACCATTGGGATAATCGTAAACCACGACTTCGTCCCTCTTTTCACAAGCCATACGCTGACGGCAAGCAACGCTAACGCACCAAGCATTTGATTGGCGGAACCGAACAGCGGCCATAAATCACTCCACGTTCCGGAAAGCGCCAACGCCGCTGCACCGACAACGACCACCCCTGTTGCGACATGCGGGTTGGCAAAAGCTTTCGATCTTCCTTCCGCAAGCTCCTGAACACCGTATCTGCCAAGCCGGGTCGCCGAATCGAGTGTCGTCATGAGAAATGCGGAGGCAGCCAATGCGACAAACGTCGTGCCCACTGTTTCCGGGATGCCAAAATGACTCATAAAATAACCAAGACCTGCAGAGAATGCCGGAATCGGGCCACCCAACTCAGTGAGCCGCTGCGTGAACTGCTCCGTCGTCAAATATGCCACAGAGCAGACTACAATCACCGCCAAAAACCCTTCAATCAACATTCCCCCATAAGCAATGAAGCGGCCGCTTCGTTCGTTGTCCAACTGTTTGGCTGTTGTGCCACTCGCTACAAGGGAGTGGAAGCCGGAAATCGCACCGCAAGCGATCGTAATAAAGAGAATCGGGAACAATGGACCCAACTTCTCATTGTAAAAACCGGTAAACCCGGCAAGCTGAAGTGTCGGATTCGCGAAAAGAACACCGATAAACCCGCCGAGCATCATGCCGTACAACAAATACGAATTTAAATAATCCCGCGGCTGCAACAACAGCCAAACCGGCAACACGGATGCTATATAAGAATAAGCGATCAAGAAAAACACCCAAAACGTAGCGCTCATTTTAATAGGGAAAATCATGCCGGCCCACACGCAGACAAACATGACAATGACGCCAATGACGCTCGCCAACACGAAATTAACGCGCATTTGGTTAACGAAAAAGCCGAACAACATCGCAACGAAAATAAAAAGGACAGAAGCAGTCGCCGCCTCTAGGACGTTCGCAAACGTATCGGCAACCAGCACGATAAACACACCGACAATCAAAATAATGGTCGCCGTGGAGAATGATAAAAACAATGTTTGGCCGCGCTTGCCGATATACCCTTTAATTACTGCCCCGATCGACTGCGCTTTATGGCGGATCGATGCTTGCAATGAGGCGTAGTCGTGCACCCCGCCAAAGAAAATACTTCCCAGCACAATCCATAGCACCGCCGGAATCCAACCGAATACCGCTGCAGAAATCGGACCGACAATCGGGCCGCCGCCTGCAATCGTGGAGAAATGATGACCAAGCAAAACCGGCCGGTTGGTGGAAACATAGTCCTTTCCATCCGCCATCTCCACCGCCGGCGTCGGCCGGTTTGGATCGACCCCGAGCTTCCGGTCCAGATACTTGCCATACGTAAAATAAGCAACGATAAAGGCAATGGCCGAAATCAGCAATAACGTCACCGCGCTCATAGGCTGATTTTATCCTCCCTCATTAAAGTTTCGATCGACTTAACGAACGACCTTCCTTTCGGGTGGATATGCACGGTTTTTTGATCGGGATGGAGGATGGCTACATATGTTTCAACCCACCCATGCCAGCCGAATTTTAAAAATTTTACTTTTCGAAACTTCCTCACCTCCTTCAAAACCGCTTTATCGAGCGCGCCCTCCGCAACAATAAGACCGAGCACAATCGTAGACATATGTTCCGCATCTTCTTGAATAAACCGATGTTTATGTTGATCGATGACATCTTGAAATCGTCTGACAAACTCCAGCGAGACGGGCTCATTTGCGACAGCGGCAAACACAAGCTGTTGGTTTTCTACGCCGTACACTTTAATCTTTTTCATCACCATATACCGTTCGTCTCTCCGTTTGTAATGGGCAATAAACGAAAGGGGGAAATCGCTTGGTTGTTCGTCGCGGTATACATCAAAATATAAGGTGAATTTGTTAGCCAACTCACGGGCAAAACGAGTCAACCGATCTCCCACCATCCATCTTTCCCTTCTTTAAAAATATTTGAACCCTTCCACCCGAATCGTGTTAAAAAAAGGAGAGAGGTCCATCTTTATCTGCAGATGGTTTTGTTTACACTCTAACCCTTTTTCTATAAAACACGTAATCCCCTCTTGCACAATCTTTTCGTAAAGGCTTTCATTTTCAGGCTTTCGAAATTCAATCCAAAGTTCCGATCCCGGGACACAACAATGGGCCGCTTGAAACTTTGAAATGGTCAGTACACCGCCTTTTCTCTTCAACCATTCCCTCGCCTTGTCGTCGATGGAAATGGAGTAATCCACCGCTCATCCCGCCTTATTAAGAATTGATTATTTTTTCTGTATATTCAGCACATTATATTATACATTCGTACAGTCGAAAAATATAACCTTTTTCTTCCGCTTCCGATCGAAACAATCGCGAATATGGGCCGTTTTTTGCTATTATCCCCTTATGCCACGCCTGGAGGTGAAAGACTTTCCAATCGACAATTATAAAGCCCGTTTCCCTCTCACTTGGGGGAACGGGCTTTTCCTGATTTATGATGATTTGACAAGCAACGCACAGCACTCGACATGCGCCGTATGCGGAAACATGTCCACCGGTTGGACAGTTTTCAACACATAGCCGAACGGGGCTAGCTCCGCAATATCAGCCACAAACGTCTCCGGATTGCAGGAGACATACACCACCCGATTTGGTTGCGCCCGGCCGATTTTGCGCATCACTTTTCCGCCTGCGCCAGAACGTGGAGGATCCAAAAGCAGCAGCTCCGGCCGCCCGAACTGCTCCAACACGTCATCAATCCCGCGCCGCGCATCCCGCGCCAAAAAGTACGTATTGTCAACGCCGTTGTCTTTCGCGTTTCGTTTCGCCGACTCGATCGACGTTTCCACAATTTCAATGCCCGCCAACGCCTTCACCCGCTTGGCGAACGGCAAGGAAAACGTGCCGACTCCGCAGAAGAGATCGATCATTTTCTCATGGGGCTTGGGCTCGCCCATCTCCAACGCCAGTTCAACCAATTTGGCCGCCTGCACCGGGTTCGTTTGGAAAAACGTATCAAACCAAAGACGGTAGCGGAACCCGCACAATTCATCGTAAATGAAATCCCGTCCGGCCAGCACGTGCGTTCGTTCCGCCTGGGTGCGGTCGGCCCACGCCCGATTCTCCAGCCAAAGCAAACTTTTCACGTCCGGGAGCGCCTTCGTGATCCGCTCCGTCAAATCAGCCGCCGCTTCTTTCAACTCCCCTTCCGGCGCCTCGGTCGCAAAGAGCGCCACCATCACCTCTCCTGTCGCAAACGACTCGCGCACCATGACGTGGCGAAGCAGCCCTTCATGGGTGTCTTTGTGATACCCAGGCAGCTGATGATCGCGCGCCCAACGCGCCACTTCCATAGCGGCTTTGACGATCTTCTCGCCGGCAATGAGACATGTCTCCAACGAAATCACTTGCCGGAAATTCCCTTGCTCGTGCAGTCCAAGCAGGCCCTCAGGAGAGAACGTAAACTCCATTTTATTGCGGTAATGCCACGGATGTTCCATCCCGATCGTCTCGCGCACAACGTCCGGATCAAATCCGTGCTGGGCAAGCAGCGCCTTCACCTGTTCGGTCTTATGCCGCAGCTGTCCCTCATAGCGCCAGTGCTGCCAGACACAGCCGCCGCAGCGGTCAAAGTGCGGACACGGCGGATCGAGCCGCTCTGGATGCCGCTCGATCACTTCTTCCACTCGGGCATGGGCCCTCCGGCGTTTCGGCCAATCGATCAAAACCCGCACCTTTTCACCAGGAAGCGTGGACGGAACAGTGAGTTTGAGCTTTTTTCTCCTTCCTTCTTCTTCCTGCCAAACGACCGCTTGTCCCGCTCCTTTTTTATCCAACTGATGAATGTCCGTAATGAACGATTGTTTTCCGCTGTCTGTCAATGGCTTTCCTCCTTCCGAGATGAACGATGTTGTCACCCTTTATGTATTGTACACGATCAGTGGACGAATCCAAAGAAACTTCGCGCAGGGGAAAAGATTGGGAATGAAAAGCATTGGAAGACGGAAAAACGGAATGCACCTTGATTCATTCCGGATGGGATGCGGACAAAACAACCGAATTTGGGCAGCCTCACACAGTCGTTCGCAAGATTATGGATGACGGGTGGGAGAACATTGTCAACCAAAAACTTCCCGCATATCTCGAAGGATAAACGAACCGTTTCCGCGCCGAAGCACGATGTGTTTCACGCCATCGCCGATCCAACCCGCCGCCAGATGTTGCAGCTGCTCGCGGACAACGAATTGTCGATTGCCGCGATTGCCAAATCCTTCCCGATCAGCCGCACAGCTGTCAATAAAGCAAGGTTGGTCAGCTGTCGGAAAACGGGACGCGAAACAAGGTACAGGCTGGAGCCCGAACCTCTCGTCGAACTGAAAACGTGGCTTTCCTTCTTTGAAGGGTATTGGGATGAACGGCTTGCGGCTCTCAAGCGTGTGGTGGAAGCGGATGAGGAGCCATCATAATGGCAAAATCGCATGAATTCACGGGGGTCAAGATGGTTCGAGGATGCCCATCCTAGAGAATGTCTAACGAAAGTGTTCCTTAATCCATATAGATGATGATGAAAAAAGGGTGTCCCGCTGCATCCGGGACACCGTCGACTCCAACCAATCAACCTGTTACAATGCCTTCTCTTTCTTTTCTTCCCATCTCTTATATCCATTTTCCCAGAATTCCGCATTCTTGATTCCGTATTTCGACGCGTTGAACTCCGGATCTTTCCCTTGCTTCAGCTGTTCTTCGTAATCTTTCAAGGCCATATAGGCCGGTTTAAACAACAACAAGATCGCAATCAAGTTGAGCCACACCATGATGCCAAGCCCGATGTCGCCCATCGCCCACGCCGTCGTCGCCGTTTTGACCGTTCCATAGAACGTGGCCGCCAAAAAGATGAGCTTCAAGGCAAAGAAGGCCGTTCCCCTCTTTTCACTGCGCACCAAATAGGCGAGGTTCGTCTCGGCAATATAGTAATACGCGTACATCGTTGTAAACGCGAAGAAGAACAGAGCGATCGCAATAAAGGCCGACCCGAATCCTGGAAAGAGCGTGTCCACCGCCGCCTGTGTATACCCTGCGCCCGGTTCCACCCCTTTCAAATGCTCGACAATCGTCTCTCCCGTTTTTTCATTGATCACATTGTATTGACCTGTAAACAAAATCATCAGCGCCGTCGCCGTCACGACCAAGAACACGTCCAAATAGATCGAAAATGCCTGCACAAGCCCCTGCTTCGCCGGGTGGGACACTTCCGCCGCCGCTGCCGGGTGGGCGCCCGTCCCTTGCCCCGCTTCATTCGCATAAAGGCCGCGTTTGACCCCCCACATCACCGCCGAACCAAGAATGCCGCCAAACACTTGATCAGCGCCAAACGCGCTTTTGAAAATCAAACCAAACACATCCGGGACTTTCTCAATATTCACCGCAATAATGGCAATCGCGACCAACAAATAGCCAACTGCCATAAACGGCACGACAATTTCCGCCGTTTTCGCGATCCGCTTCACTCCGCCAAAAATCGTAAAGCCAAGAACAGCGATCACGAAAATTCCCGTCACCAATTTCGGAATGCCAAACGCATTCGAAAAGCTGTCGGCAATCGAGTTCGCTTGAATTCCCGGCATCAGCACCGCCATCGAGAGAATGATCGCCGCGGCGATCACCACCGCAAACCATTTCCAGCCAAGGCCTTTTTCAATGTAGAACGCCGGACCGCCGCGGTATTGTCCGTCTTGTTCCTCTTTATAAATTTGCGCCAGCGTCGACTCGACATACGCCGTCGCCGCTCCGATAAAGGTGATCACCCACATCCAAAAGACCGCGCCCGGCCCCCCGTACGCAATCCCCGTCGCCGTCCCGGCCACGTTCCCGACGCCGATGCGTCCGGACAACGACATCGTCAACGCCTGGAAAGAAGACACCCCGGCCTCAGAGCTTTTCCCCGTCGTCACAAGCCGGACCATCTCTTTCACATGGCGGATTTGCAGGAAACGGGTGCGAATGCTAAAATACAAACCGCAAAAAACAATGAATGCAATCAAAAAAGGGCTCCATAGCCACCCGTTCACCGTTTCTACAAGCTTTTCAATCAACCCAATCCCTCCTATGCCAGCTAATTACTTTTGTTGTATAACACATAACCAAATAATATTATAAAATATTACACATTTCGGCTTCAATAATTTTTTCATATATCATTCTTTTCTGCATTTTCTTTATATTTCCTGCACTTGTCCTCGTGTAGAAAAATGAACGACTTTCTTCGCTTTTTTTTAAAATAACTTTGAATCCCAAAAATGATAGATGAGGCAAGACGGAGAAATCCGCCCCGCATGATCCCCTAATGCCAGTCCTTGAGGCCTTGAGCGTGAGCCCCATCTCCCCCAATGATCCCCATCTGAATCGCCGCAAACGCAAAGCCGAACACACAGAACAGCGTGTTCGTCTTTGACTGTTGTTACATATAGCCGATGAGAAACACGACAAAACCCGCTAATCCGACCGATGCTATGAGGAGGCCAAAGGCGATCCGTTTCGCGGCTTTGTTCTTTTGGACAACACCATACACGAACAACACGATCGACATGATCAACAAAAGCAAAATGAGAGACGAAATGCTCACGTTCAGCGCTCCTTATCGTGCACTGCCCCTAGAAGGCCGGTGAAAAAGTACACTCTGAGGCAGGGATTTAGGGGGCTTATGTCGAAAAAGGAAGAAAAATCGTTGGAATGGAGCGTGAGCGGATCATGAAAGCCCCCAAAAACCCTTCGACTCAGCCTCGTCTGTTTCAAGTCATCGACATGGAAGAACTGGTTCCTCCACATCATATCTTGCGCCAAATCAACGAAGCGGTTGACGTTTCCGTCATTCACGATTGGGTGGCTCCCCTGTACACGGAAAAAAACGGGTCGCCCGGCGGCGGATCCGGAACGGTTGCTTCGCCTGATGCTGCTCTCGTATTTGTTCGACCACTCTGAGCGGGAGTTGTATGAGATCCTCCCCATGCATGCCGGATACTTGTGGTTTTGCGGTCTCGACTTTGAATCCGTGCTCCATCCGGATCCTCATCACCCCACACTGCCGGATCGAACGACGCTCGTCAAAACACGGAAACGCTGGCGCCAACATGGAATCTTTGACCGGCTGATGACCTATGTGGTGGATCCATGCATCGCGGCGGGGTTGGTCTCGCCGGATGTCCATGCGGCGGCTGACGGCACCCAAGTGCAGGCGAATGCCTCGATCCACAGCTTGCGGGAGGTCAAGCTCGCTCCGGTGGAGACGTTGGAAGACTATCTGGCCCGCACTGCTCGGGAAGATGAACAGACCGAGGCCCGGGATCCGGATGACGACCCACCCTCTCCGTCTCCAAAATCAGGGGAACGCGTCCATGCCGAAGAACGGGGAAACTCCGTGGAGCCACGTTTTCCAACCGGACCCATCGAAGCGTGACGGATCCGGATGCCCGGTTGTACAAGAAAGGCAAAGGGCAGGAAGCGTATCCTCGGTATTGGGTGCACGACGTCATCGATGTCCAGTCGCGCGTGATTTTATCCAGACGGGCCAGCCTCGCCACTGGAACAGCGGAACGGGAGACGAGTTTGGAGCAGCTGGCTTCGATTCAGTTTCGCCACCCGTCGATTACGATTCGGACCTTGTCTGCGGACAAAGCGTATGGCACCACCGAGTATCTGGAAGCGCTCTTCGTTCAAGGCATCACACCGCTCGTGCCGTTGCGCCGCAAGGAGATGAATCATTTTGATTCTCGTTTTTGGCTTGATCCACTGCTGATGACGTCGCACATCCCCCAAGAGCAAAAACACTGATGCATAAAAGCTTCCATAATTTTCACATGAATGCTGGTTTCATTTGCACACCCTTCCCCCTATTCATTTGAAACATCGATGAATTCCTGCCCCTCGTTCATCTAAAAGAGCGCATCCCTCCCTTGTTCCTCAAAAGCGATGCATGTTCTCCACTTTGAGGATTTGTTCTTGATTAGCAGTATAAGGTCCACGTTTCACGGATTCAACACATCCGTCATATTTTATTACATAATTTTGTTATATTTATTATCAATCACTGCAGATGAACATTTTTGATTACAATAATTTACATGTTCTAAGAGACAAACAGGGTACCCCTTAGGCGACATGGAGCTGTTTTTTGATCACATCAATCGGAATATCTTGCTTCGCGGCGTCATAAATGAACTCTACGACGCTGTGGCCTTTCCGTGATCGAAGAAGCTCCAGTCCAACGGAAAGGTTTTGTTGGGATTCGGCGATGCTGTACACGCAGGCCAAGAGCACCACCGCCCAATACCGTTTCACCGCCCGAATGTGGCGAACGCGGTATCCATCCAGCTTCAGTTGATCTTTCGCCTGCCGGAAAAAGCATTCGATTGTCCAACGCTGGGCATAGTAACGCAAGATGTCTTCGTCCCCGAGCTCCCGGTCGGTGCTCAAGACGCAATGGAGATGTTCCGGTGTCATCGGCTGATCCGCCTTCCAAGCCAGCAGCACCACCGCGTCATCAAGGCCATGGATCGCCCCCTCATCGCGATACACGCGGTAACGCTCCTGACCCACCGTAACGAGGCGGGTGTCTTTGGACTCGATATAGCGGGCAAACTGCTTGGCTTAGACCGCGACGCCTTTCGGGTAGAGAATCCGGTTCGTCTTGAGCATCGCGATGACATGGAATCCCTTGCTCAAGCAGGTTTCGATGAGCGTTTGGGACGGGTACCACGAATCCATGAGCACATACACCGGCTGAGTCAGCTTCACCTTGATCGAGGAAAGCAGCTCCATCGCCAGGTCGATTTTGCTTCTTCCGGCCTTCTTGTCATACAAGCGGAACGCGAACGGAAACGCCTGCGTGAAGGTGTGTACCATCAGCCAAACGAGCGAATGCCCCAGACCGATTGATGATCCTTGTGCGAGTAGTGCCAGTCGCACCCTTGCATGGCGTGCGTTGCCCGTGACGAAGGCTTTGTTTTTTGGCAAATCGTATCATCGATCGAAATGAAAAGGGGCTGATTCTTCCGTTTGGTTAGGCGTTCGACCCGGCAAAGGATCCACTCTTGAAGCTTCTCAAGCAGTCTTTCCTCGTTCCAAGGGCTTTTCGTGAAAAAGTGGCTCAACGTGGTTCAATGATTCGGACGAAAACTCCAGTGATGGACATCGGTCAACGTTTCCGAAAATCCCTTGGTGGTCAAGGCATCGACAATGTGAACGAGATGCTTCAAGACCGGTTTGGAAAGTTGCAGCGTCAACCCCAAGGTGAAGAAAAACTTGTCGATTCCTTGGTGATGGGCTAATCGATTCATGAGACATGAACCTCCTTGTGGGTAGTTGGTAGCACATCTATTCTAACCAAGGAGTCTGGTTCATGTCTCCTTTTTTGTTTGATTGTCAATTTATGTTAGCGAATTTGCTCATCTACAGATGTCATTCGTGTCGTCATGGCCGTTTGCCCAATTCGACTGCAAACAACAAGGCCGGATCCAACGGCCCGTTGTCTTATCTCAACCGAATTTTCGCCACGCACTCCACATGCGCCGTGTGCGGAAACATGTCCACTGGCTGGACTTCGATCGTTTCGTAGCCGCCGTCTTCTAGGATGCGCAAGTCGCGGGCGAGCGTCGCCGGGTTGCACGAGACGTAGACGACGCGGGGCGGTTTCATGGCGATGATCGTCTCAAGCAGCGAGGCGTCACAGCCTTTGCGCGGCGGGTCAACGACCAAGCAGTCGGCGCGGATGCCTTCTTCGTACCAGCGCGGGATGACGTCTTCGGCGGCGCCGACTTCGAAGGTGACGTTTTGGATGCCATTCAGCTCGGCGTTGCGCTTGGCGTCTTCGATCGCTTCGGGGACGATTTCGACGCCGTAGACGTGTTTCGCTTTACGCGCCAAAAAGAGCGAGATCGTGCCGATGCCGCAGTAGGCGTCGATCACCGTCTCCCGCCCGGTCAGCTCCGCGTATTCGAGCGCTTTGTCATACAGCACTTTCGTCTGTTCGGGGTTGACTTGGTAAAACGAGCGGGCCGAGATGGCGAATTGAATGCCGCCGATGCGGTCGGTGATGAACTCGCTTCCCCATAACACCCGCGTTTTGGCGCCGAAAATGACGTTCGTCCGCTCGGGGTTGACGTTTTGCACGATCGATTTCACGCCCGGAATGGCGCGGACGATGTCACGGACAATGTCCTGTTCGTGAGGCAGATGGTCCGTGCGGGTGACGAGCACGACCATCACCTCGCCAGTTGACGCGCCGTAGCGGGCGACAATATGGCGAAGAACGCCCTTGTGCGTAGCTTCGTCGTATGGGGGAATACCATAGCGCTCGGCGATGCGCTTCACGGCCTGGACGACGACATCGTTCGCCTCTTGCTGGATGAGGCAGGCGTCCATATCGATGATTTCATGCGTCCGCTCCTTGTAAAAGCCCGCCACCAAGCCCCCTTCGCGCTCGCCGACCGGCACTTGCGCCTTGTTTCGATACCGCCATGGGTTCTTCATCCCGATGACGGGATGGACGGTGACGCCTTCTAGCTTGCCGATGCGGGCGAGCACTTCTTTCACCTGCTTTTCCTTCGCTTTCAGCTGGCCTTCGTAGCTGAGGTGTTGCAGCTGGCAGCCGCCGCATTGGCGATAGACGGGGCACGGCGGCGCAACGCGGTCGGGGCTTGGTTCGTACAGCTCCACGAGGCGGCCGTACCCATACCCTTTTTTCACTTTGATCGCTTTCACCTTCGCCCGCTCGCCGGGAAGCGCGTGTTTCACAAACAACGGAAAACCGTCGACTTTCGCCACCCCGAGCCCGTCGTGGGTCAAATCGGTGAATGTGACGTCATAATACTCGTTTTTGGCGACTGGTGCTTGCTGCTTGGTCATGTCCGTCTCCTTTCTGCCGATCAGTTTATACCGTTAGCGTTCCCTTATTGGCTTAGAGGCATAAGAAAAGAACAGGCTCATCGTCCTGTTCTCACTTGTTCTGCCTTGTCTTTCGGCATGATGACTTCCAAATGGCGGTACAAATTGACAAATTCCCCTGGAAGCATGCCGCCGAATTCGCCGTCTAAGTTTAGCTGCATCGGCGAGTGCACTTTCACCCGGTTCGCTTTCGTGTAAATGATATGCGGGTCGTTGATGTGCTCGCCGCGCGCGGCGAGCGTGACAAGGCGAATGAATTCGGCCAAGTTCGTTTTTTTGACGATGATGAAATCGAACAAGCCGTCATTCAATGATGAATCGGGTGCCAGTTTTTCAAAACCGCCGACCGAGTTCGTGAGCGAAACCAAAAACATCATAATCTCGCCTTCAAACAGTTTGCCGTCGTACTCGATTTGCGCTTCGGTCGCCTTGATGGACGGAAGCATCTCGATCCCTTTTAAGTAATAGGCCAGCTGGCCAAGCATCGTTTTCAGCTTGCTTGGCACTTCGTAGGTGAGCTCCGTCAGGCGGCCGCCGCCGGCGATGTTGATGAAATAGCGTGTTTTGTCTTCGTTCGTCACACAGCCGATGTCAATGGGTACGGGCTCGCCCGTGGCGATCACGTCGCACGCCCCTTCGATCGAACGCGGCACGCCGATGGCGCGGGCGAAATCGTTCGTCGTCCCGACAGGAATGACGCCCAGTTTCGGCCGATACGGCTGATCGGCGATGCCGTTGACGACTTCGTTGATCGTTCCGTCGCCCCCTGCGGCGACAACGAGATCAAATTCCCGCAGGACGGCCTGGCGCGCTGCTTCCGTCGCATCCCCCGGCCCTTCGGTGGCGTGGCACGACGTTTCATAGCCCGCCTTTTCCAACCACGCGAGCACATCAGGCAAATGGCGCTTAAACAACTCGCGACCCGATGTCGGGTTATAAATAATTCGAGCTCGTTTCATTATTCTCAACCTACTTCCTTTTTTCCATTCCACCCGTTCCCATCATAACGAAACAACGCTTCATGCGCAACTCCGACGAATGTCGTGAACAAGGCGGCGAGAAACAGCGCCCTCGGGTTCAAGCGAAGGGCGCTGTGGGAGGATAGGCATCATTCTGTTGTCTTCGCCTCTTGGGACGATGCTGGCGCACCGAGCGGCTGGGCATGGGCGGGTGCGCCCCCTTGGGCGATGTTCTCAAGCAACTGCTTCACATCGATGCCGGTTGACGCTTTCAACGTCTCCTGCAAGCTCGCCATTAAGTTCGTCGCATAGCCCGTGACGCGGTTGGCGCCGCCTCCCGCTCCTGAGCCGGTGTCGACGATCGTCAGCTTCTCGATGTTCGCAAGCGGGCTCGCCACTTGTTTCGCATACTCCGGAAGCATCTTGATGATCATGTCGAGCACCGCAGCCTGGCCGTAGCGCTCGAACGCTTCGGCGATCTTTTGTTTCGCTTCCGCTTCGGCGAGGCCTTTCAGTCGGATGATTTCCGCTTCCGCTTCCCCTTTCGCTTTCTCCGCCTCGGCTTTTGCCAACCCGTCGAGTCGGACGCGCTCCGCTTCCGCTTTCGCCAGCGTTTCGACGCGGTACTTTTGCGCATCGGCTTCGGCGATTTGTTTCGCCTTTTCCGCCGCCGCTTTTTGTTCGATCGCATAGCGCTCGGCATCGGCTTTTTTCTTCACTTCCGAGTCGTATTGGCGCTCGCGGCGCAAAATTTCTTTTTCTTCGAGCTCGATTTGTTTTTGCCGCTCGATGATTTTAATTTGCATTTGTTGCGCCATGACTTCCTGCTTCGCCTTCGCTTCTTCGAGGTGGTACGCCTGATCGGCGCGCGCTTTGGCGATGTCTTGTTCGCGGCGGAACTCAGCGAGCTTCAACTGGTTGATTTTCTCCGCCTCCGCGATTTCCGTCAGCCGCTCGAGCTCGGCTTTGCGCGCTTCCTTGTCCGCTTCGGCGCGCTTGATGCGCGTCTCTTTTTCCGCCTCGGCTGTTGCGATGTCGGCGTCGCGCTTCACTTGGGCGATGCGCGGTTTCCCGAGTGCATCAAGGTAGCCGTTTTTGTCGCGCACGTCTTTGATCGTGAACGAGACGATGACGAGCCCCATTTTCGCCAAATCTTGCGAGGCGACACGCTGCACTTCTTGCGAAAACTTGTCGCGGTTTTTATAAATTTCTTCAACCGTCATCGACCCGAGAATGGAGCGAAGATGGCCTTCAAGCACTTCACGCGCTTCGTTTTCCATGTCTTGACGCGTTTTGCCTAAAAACTGCTCGGCCGCGGTCGCGATTTCGCCGATTGAGCTGCCGACTTTAATAATGGCCACCCCGTCCGCCATCACGGGCACGCCTTGTTCGGTGTACACCTCGGGCGTTTGCACGTCAAGCTTGATCGACAATAGGCTCAGCGGCTCAGCCTGTTGGAAAATCGGCACGACGAACGTGCCGCCGCCGCGGACGATTTTGATTTTGTTTCCCGATTCATCGACATGAACGTTTTTGCTTCCTAAATAGCTGCCAGTGACAATAAGCGCCTCATCCGGCCCGACCGTGCGGTAGCGGGCGATGAAAATGGCAATGAGTCCGACAAGAAGCAGGACGACGACACCAATGACAATCAACCATGGCGCAACCATTGACAGGTCCCCTTTCTTTGTTTTAGATGGAAAGGTGATACGGATCGTGCCTCGCCACCACAGCGACGCCGTTTTCCATTTGTACGATGATGACCTCTTCCCCTGACGGAATGGCCTCATTATTTGCGCTTTTCGCCGCTTTGGCCACCGCGCCGCTTTTGCGGGAGATGAGAATTTCACCAAACCCGTCAGGCGGCACCGAGACGATCACTTTAGCAAGCGCCCCCTCCAAATCGGCGTCCGTATACCCAAGCGACGCCTCAGCCGAACGGAGCGGCAAAAAAACGAAAAAGTGCAACAGCAACACAGCAACAAGCGCCACGCCGATGGCAAGCCACAGAACCATGCTCGATGCCCAGTCTGTGTACCATTCCGCCAGCAATCCGACCGCGCTGCCAACAATGAAAAACGATAAAACTAGCTGCGGACTGAACAGCGGATGATCAGCCACATCGAACAAACCGTCAAGCACATCGCTGAAGAAAAAATACAAAACCGTCAACAACGCACTGACGACAAGCACCCATCCGTACACAACTTCAGGCGAATGGCTGAACAACTCCCCTCCCTCCTTTCCCCTTTGCTTATACATACGGCGAGGGCAGCCGTTGGTTTCATCATTTTTCCAATGTCATTCACCGTTTCGTTTCCGTTTTTGACCGTTCTCGATTTCCGTTTTTTGACGGTGGAATTGTCCAAACTCCCGTGGCGCGAGTACATCCGCCATGACAACCCGGTCGCCGCCGCCCTGTTAAGCAAAATGGGGTATAATGAAGATGAGAAGGTGGAAGTGAAAAAGGAATTTTTGCGCATGCTCACCCGCCTCGAGCTCGATGAGGCGAAACAGCGTCTGTTGTTCGGCTTTTTCGAAACGTATTTGCGGTTATCGGAGGAAGAAGAAGTCCGACTGCGAGATGAGGTGAAGACCATGGAGGAGAAGGAGGCTGCCAAAGTCATGGAACTTATCGTGTCATACGAACAGAAAGGCATGGAAAAAGGAATGGAAAAAGGAATAGAGAAAGGAATGGAGAAAGCAAAGTTGGATGTTGCGAAACGAATGTTGGCAAAAGGATTTGATGCTGACACGATCCATGAACTGACCGGACTGCCGCTGGAAACGATTGAACAATTGAAGCCATGAGAAGGCAAACCCCTTCTCCCTGAATCATTCGAATGGCCGCCCCCACTCCTTCGAACTTTGAAACATCTTCAGGGAGAAGGCCTTTTCATCGTTCTTCGCTTTATTCCTCTGAAATCCCCAGCCGCTCCAATTCCCGCCCAAGCTGCCCCGTAAGCATGAGCCTGTACATGCGAAAATCGGCCCGAAGCGACCCAAACGGATGGCCGAAGGTGGCAGGGTTGTTTCCTTCGATGAAAAAGTGGCTGAACCAGGCGAGCGCATAGGCGGCGATTGGCGCGCCGAGCAGCCACCACGCATTCCTCGTCGCGATCGCGATGATCACAAACAAAAACACGAAGCTCGTTCCGACAAAATGCCAACGCCTTGTCGCTCGTTTCCGGTGCTGAGTCAAATAAAATGGCCAAAACTCTTCATAATCGCGGAATTCCATCTCCCTTTCCCCCTTTCATCCTGCACACCCTAAGCGTTGCAGCACTTCCTGCGGACGTTCGTGGATGTCGTCCGCAAACCGAGCAATGGCCTAGACGATATCGTTTCGATGTTTGTGAAACACATTGGCGATCACGGTGTCTTTCAGCCATTTCCACAAGCTGAATGCGGGCGTGATCCAACACCAAGACGATGAGATGGTCCGGATAGCGCTCTTTGAGCATTCTCAAGAAATTCAAGAACGTCGCGGCATTGGCGCGGCAGTCGTTTGATGAAGCACCGTTTCGCCATCGTGGATGTTGACCGCGCCAAACCGCGATACGTGGGCATGATGGCCGAACGTCGGCACTTGTTTTTGGCGGCCGACTTCTGACCATGTGGACCGCAAGACATGGTAAGAGCGGATATGGGTTTCATCGATGTACAGAAGAACGGCATCTTCTGTCTCCTTGGTGATCAAGTTTTTTGATCAGATCCATTTACTTTTCCAATTGCTTTTGCTCATCCGGATTCCCTTTCGCCAGTGTGTACGTCGGTCGCGTCCACGACAGCCCTTTGCGGTGCAGGAGTTTTCGCAGCGCTTCGCGGGAAATGGAAACACCGAAGTGCTTTTCGACATAGGATTGCAGGAGTTTGGTGTTCCACGCCGAAGCCACATCCCGCCCCAGTTCGGCGGGAGTGGTGGTCAACACAAGCTGTTTGATCTTTTCCTGCTGTTCTTCGGTGAGAAACGGCTCTCGCCCGGGGGCGAAATCCCGATGAAGCAGGAGTTCAAAGCCGCCTTCGTTGAACAGCGAGACATAATGGGAAACGGTTTGTCGGCACACGTTGACCATGGAGGCCGCTTCTTTGCCCGAATAGCCTTCCATGACGAGGCGAACGGCCATCACCCGTTGGCGAAGAAAGGTGTTTTTCACGGCTGTTGATTATCCAAAATTAGGCATACTCCTCCCATATATTCGGGCATACTCAAATAAGACAGCTGCCATCTCGGATTTCCATTCGAGAGGAAGTTGCCCAGAGAAAAAACGACGGACAAACGAAAGAAAGGTAAGGGACGAGGTTGTCCGTTTTTCCGTTCGATGATATAGCCATCTCAGTAACACATAAGCGATAAATGCCGCAAAAAGTTGGTTGTATACCGCATGCTCGTTGTTGCCAAATAAGGTCGGAACGTTTAGATATTGCTTGATCCATCGGAAAAACACTTCCACTGTCCAACGTTCTTGATACATCTCGGCAATCTTTTCCGCCGATGCCTCTAAGACGTTCGTGACCACACGGATTTCATGCCCGTTCGCATCCTGAAAGATCACGACGCGATGGCGCTTTTTGGAACGACATTGTTTCGTTCCTAACTGGCAAGTAAAATCCGCCACAATAGAAGAAGAGGAGGAAGAAAGGCGCTTTAGGCTCTTTTTTTGATGGATCTCGACATTGTCTTTCATCCGAATCACAAACGGTTGCTTCTGTTCGACAAACCGATCGAGGCGTTCAATTTTAAAGTACGCTCGATCTTCGACAAGAACCGTTTGTACGTCTGTGAGCCGCTCTCCCACCGGTCCATCGTGGCGCAACCCTACGGTTTCTACGATGTCGCTCGGCATTTGTTGCTCAGGGGAATACGCGACGTGCATTTTCACTCCGGATCGTTCCCCATGATAGGGTGCCCATGTCAGGCGGTTTTTCCCCACGGTGACGGTCGTGGAGTCTACTATACGCAATGCTTTTGGAAAGCGAAGCGAACGGCGGGTTTGGCGATTGCACTTAGAAACAACCAAAGCAAATAAGCGCTTCATCACCTCGTACGGAACTTCTTTCGCTTTCTTAGAAACCGTCGAGTAATGAAACGTCGGCAATCCGTACATTTTCGCCACATCGGCACCATGACGGAAACTTTTCCATTCGTGAAGTGCCGCCAGCAGAAAAAAATCAACCAACGTGCGCACCGTAAACGTCCGCGAAGTGTCATGGTAGCCAACGGCTTCGGTAATCGACTGGAGATCTTCATCAGAAACAATTTTTTGCATCAAATTTGGGAGTGTGGTATGCTTGTGCATAGAGAGCACCTCCTAGGTTTGTTTGTGTTGTTACTTACATTCTACAGGAAAGGTGCTCTTTTTTCTATGTTTTTTATGGATATTATTGGTTAATCAACACGCCTGGGTGTTTTTGATTTTCCGTTCCTGTTTGCGAAGTGTCCGAGGTGTCCATCCGTGATCGTTGGTGATTTTGAGACGTTTTATGCAGAAACCCGCTCCTTTTCCATATTTTTCCTTAGGGGCCGTATAACCGGAGTGGGCACCGCTTATGCGAAGGTTAACTTTTCAATGAGCATGTATATAGAACATAATCAAATCTTTGTTTTTCTCGGCCTATGGCTCTTGATTTTTCTGCTTCCTGCTTTCCAATCTCTATTCACACAGTGGATGGAAGTCCGGGCAGATCATTTAGGAGCAACGCTGTTGGACGGTGGGAATGCTCAAATGGCTAACAGTTTGACGATCCTGTGTGAATATCAAGATCGAGCATTGGAAAAGTCTGTAGGATACCACATTGATTTTAAAAACGAGCAAGAAGCAAATAAAAAGGACAAAAAAATCTCTTCCTTAGAAAGAGATTCTTGGTTTTTTAGATTTTTGGAATTCCAGTTTATGTCCCATCCGCCCATGTATTGGCGTGTTCATGCGCTTCAAACAACAGAAACCGAATGGAGCATCAGGAAAATCAAATTATGGTGGTGCAGCCGCTTCCGAGAGTCGTTGCCCAATTGAAACCGTAGGTGAGCAAACTTACTCATCTCCATGGACAACTGAGATCCCTTCGTGAGACTTCGCTGTTGTACATATGAGGCACGAACGTCCTTGTGGCTCGTAGTAGGCACGCCTATTCTAGCCAAGGAATTCGGTCCTTGTGACAACAGCAAACGAAGCCCTTCCTTCAACATCATTCCGAGCGGCGTTATGATCCGGGTCATGGTGCGCCCTGCATTGCGGGCGCACCCACTCTCGGACATGCAGCGGCTGCGCGTCGTCATGCCAGCTCTCGCAATATGAGCAGACTCGATACAAAGTGCTGACGACACGGATCAACGTACAGCCGTCTCATTTCGCTTTATACTCCAGCATCATGAGCAAGCGCTCCACACGAAAATGAACATCGCCCCTTCCCCGCCGATTCGCTGGAAAAGAGGCGCTGTTTCTTACGATTGGCTGCTGTCTCTCGCTTTTAAGGTGACCGATACGGTCGTCTCAAACCCATCGCGATAGATCGTCAGTTTGATGCGATCGCCCACCGCTGTTTTCGTATACAAATATTTACGCAAG
This sequence comes from Geobacillus lituanicus, assembly GCF_050994965.1. Taxonomy (NCBI): domain Bacteria; kingdom Bacillati; phylum Bacillota; class Bacilli; order Caryophanales; family Anoxybacillaceae; genus Geobacillus; species Geobacillus lituanicus. The sequence continues at coordinate 749,049 of NZ_CP194773.1, read as the reverse complement.
GCGCTGACGCTGTCGATTTTGTCGCCATTGATGGCGACGATGACGTCTTTTGATTTCAGCCCGGCTTCCGCGGCTGGGGAGAACGGTTCGACGGACGTGACGGCCGCCCCGCTTGTGATGTTCGACGGCAATTTCAATTCATTCGTGCGGACGTCATCGGACAAATCCGCCACATCGACAAGCTGGACGCCAAGGTACGGGCGTTTGATTTTGCCGTCTTTCATGAGCTGTTCGACGATCGGTTTGACGTTTTCGCTCGGGATCGCAAAGCCGAGCCCTTCGACGCCCGTTTCCGCGATTTTCATGCTGTTGATGCCGATCACTTGCCCCGCGCTGTTGATGAGCGCCCCACCGCTGTTGCCCGGGTTGATCGCGGCGTCCGTTTGGATGACGTCGATTTCCCAATCGCCCGCTGAGGTCGAAACAGGCATCGTCCGCTTGCCGCTGACGATCCCTTCGGTGACCGTCCGCGACAAATCAAGGCCGAGCGGGTTGCCGATCGCCGCGACAGGCTCGCCGATTTTCACCTTCGACGAGTCGCCGAAGCTCGCCACTTTCGTCACCCCTTCAGCAGGGATTTTCAAGACGGCGAGGTCGGTGAGTGCATCCGCGCCGACGATGTCGGCTTTCACTTTTTTGCCGTTCGGAAGCGCCACTTCGACTTTGTTTGCCCCTTCAATGACATGGTTGTTCGTCACAATGTAGGCCGCATTGCCTTCTTTTTTAAAGATGACGCCCGACCCCGTCCCCGCTTCCGTATCTTGCGCTTGTTCAGAGAAAAAGTCCACTTGCTTCTGAATGTTGACGACGCCGACGACCGCATCGGCCACTTTATTAATGGCAGCGATCATGTTCGTGTTGACGTTCGCCGTCGGCTGCAGCGGCAGCGCCTCGCTTTTTGCGGTCGTTTCCGCTGTTTCCGTTTGGGAATTCGTTTCTTCATGCATCCATTTCGGCGCCACATACCACGTCGCCGCGCTCCCAATCACCGCCCCTGCGACGGAAGCGGCGAGCCACGATACGAAGCGGCCGCGGCGTTTCGGTTCTGGCGTTGGGGTTGGTTCAAATGGCATCATGTCCATTTGTCCTCTCCTCCTTCATGATCCATGATGGGATATGCAGCATCTTCGAGCGAATGGCCGCCAAGCAGTGAAATGGCGGGCGACATACGACGATGCCACCGACATCGATCGGTCTCGCATAAAGGGAGGACCAGCGGCACTGTTTCCTCCGATTGTTCCGATGCATCGTTTCATCCCTTTCTGCATACGTTATGTCGTCTCCGGCGCTGGCGTCATCCGCTTCTGCTTCCGCCTCCGCCCGGCTGCGAGCGTGCGGATCGACAGGAAAATCCCCGTCGCGGTCAAAATGATCATCGCCACCGCCGCGACATCAACCGCCCAGCGGATGTCAAGCGAACCGATTCTCCCTTCGTGCAGCTGGCGGACGAACATCATGAGCGACGATCCGCCTCCCTCGGCGCGCGGTGCCATCGGGGCCGTAGATGCCCCCGCTCCCGACGTCTGCCCCGCCCCGAACGCGTTCATTCTTTCCTGCGCGGCGCGGTGCATCTCGCCGCGCTCCGCCTGACCGATCAGCCACGGCTCGGATAGAAGGAGCCCCGTCACCGCCTCAACAAGCAAAAAGATCGAACTGATCAGCCCAATCCAAAGATGCAAATTCCTCATTTTCCTCATCGCCGTTTGCCTCCTTTTCCTCTTCGTCCATCATGATAGCCAAGGAAGGTGAAAAAATGGTGAAAATTCTTTTTGAGAGAACAGCCTTCTGCGCGGCGAATGGGCTGCGTTTTCACCGTTTTTTCACGAACGATTTGATATGATTAAGAAGAGAGACAGAACGGGAGGAATGGCGATGAAAATTTTGCTGGCCGAGGACGATCTTCACCTAGGGGAGCTGATCGTTCACTTATTGAAAAAGAAAGGCATCGACCATATCGATTGGGTGCAGGAAGGGGAAGATGCGTACGATTACGCCATGGCGGAGTTTTACGATGTCGTCGTGCTCGATTGGATGCTTCCAAACGGCGATGGGGTCGATGTGTGCCGCCGCCTGCGGCAAAACGGCTACACGGGCGCGATTTTGATGCTGACGGCGAAAGACGCCGTCCACGACCGCGTCACCGGGCTTGAGGCGGGAGCGGACGATTACTTGGTCAAACCGTTTGAAATCGACGAGCTCGTCGCGCGGCTCAAGGCGCTCGCACGGCGGACGTTCGTCCCGCTCCAAGAGGAAAAAGTGGCGTTTCACGGCTTCACCTTAAACCGGACAAGCCATACGCTCCATCGCGGCGATGAAGAGATTTTCCTCACTCCACGCGAGTTTCAGCTTCTCGATTTGCTCGTGCAAAACCAAGGGCAAGTCGTGCCGCGCGAAACGATATTGGACCGCGTTTGGGGGTGGGATGCCGATGTGTCAATGAAAACGATCGACGCGACAATCAAGCTATTGCGCAAAAAGTTGAAAGACGATGTCATCCAAACCGTTCGAGGAGTGGGATATAAAATTGAAAAATAACTGGAGGGAATGGCGCGACTGGCTGCGCCGCCTAGGAAGCGCCGACTTGTTCCGCCGCGCCCATTGGCGGCTGACAGCGCTCTACAGCGGCATTTTCACGTTGTTTCTCGCCTTGTTTGTCATGATCGCCGCGGCCTTGTTTTACTGGATCGCCACTTCTGACCAAGAGCGGCGCATCAGCCGCCTCGCCGAGCAAGAGGCGAATACGATCGAACAAGTGCTGCTCAAGCAAAGCAATTTCGACTTGTTTGATGATGAAAATGTCATTTTGTTAAGCGAAAACCAACTCTTTTTTTACGTCATCGGCCCGGACGGGGGCTTGCTCGCCGGGGATGAAGTCCACCCGCGCCTGCGTCCGTATTTTTTGAACGTCTTGTCCCGTATGGACACAGGCGAGCGCACCCCTGTATATGTGACCGTGTCGCTGCCCGAGCATATGCCCGGCCTCGCGCGCGAATCGGCCCGCGACTGGCGCGTGCTCGCTGCCGCCCGTCCGCTCGTCATCCACGGCGATTTCGTGGGCATGCTGTATATCGGCATGGACGTCACGTCGTTTTTCGGCGTGTTCCATTGGTTGCTCATTGTGCTCATCGGCTTATCGGTGCTGTTTCTTGCCGTCGGCGTGGCGCTCAGCTTCTTTATGTCCAAGCGCGCGCTCGCACCGATTGAAGAAGCGTACGAGCGGCAGCGCCAGTTCGTCGCCGACGCCTCTCATGAGCTGCGGACGCCGCTCAGCGTCGTCTTCTCGTCCGTCGAGGCGCTTTCGCTTGAGGAGGATGTGATGAAAAACGACTTTGCCCGCCGCCTGCTCGACCGCCTGCGTGAAGAGTTGAAGCGGATCACGAAACTGATGAACGACTTGTTGACGCTCGCCCGTGCGGATGCGAAACACGCCGCGCTGGAGCTTTCAAAACAAACGTTCGATTTCCGCCCGCACGCCGAGCGCACGTTCCAGCTCATGTCGGAACTGGCGGCGAAAAAACAAATTACAATGCATTTTCACGCTCCCGAGCAAGCGCTCGTCACCGCTGACCCGGACAAATTGACGCAGCTATTGTACATTTTGCTCGACAACGCGATCAAATACACCCCCGAAGGCGGCGAGGTGACGCTGTCGATCCGCACCGAGCCAAAGCACGTGTTCCTTTCCGTCAAAGACACCGGCATCGGCATCCCGCCGGAAGACATCGGCCGCATTTTCGACCGCTTTTACCGCGTCGACAAAGCGCGCTCGCGCCAACAAGGCGGCCACGGCCTCGGGCTGTCGATCGCCAAATGGATCGTCGACGCCCACGGCGGCGCGATCCACGTCCATAGTCAAATCGGGGAAGGAACCGAATTTCTTGTTCGTCTTCCTTGCTAAATCCGGGGGACAAAACAGCAAGGCCAAGGCTTCCTTCCCCCAACAGAACGCGCCGTCGAGTGAGAAAAATGAAACATAAATATTGTTGTTGCGAATCGAACGTATTCATGTTATGATTTAAAACGTGATGACCAAATCGTCCATTTAGTCAAAACAAAGGATGAATGCCCATGTCGGATAAAAAACAACAAATTATTGATGCCGCCACCAAATCATTTTCGCTGTTCGGCTACAAAGCAACGACAATGGATCAAGTAGCGAAGATGGCTAATGTCGGGAAAGGAACGATTTATACATTTTTCAAAAGCAAAGAAGAGCTGCTTGACCATATCGTTTCCTCTGTTATATCCGAAATTAAGCATGAAGCGGATGCGGCTATGGATGATCGTTTGCCGTTCAGCGAAAACGTCCAACGCGCCTTGCAACGTATTTTTACGTTCCGCCAGGAACATGAATTAACCATCAAACTTTTGCAGGAAGTTCGCGATATTGGCACCGCAGCTGTACGAGAGGTGATGAAACGCCTTGATCGCGAAATGATTGCCTATATTCGCGAAAAAATTGAAGAAGCGATGGCAAAAGGGGAAATTCGCCCTTGCGATCCTGAGTTGACGGCATTTTTCATGTTTAAAATGTACATCGCACTAAGCATTGAATGGGAAAAAGATCACGAACCATTGTCTCAACAAACCATTGCCGAACTGTTTGATATGTATTTGCTGAAAGGATTGTCTCCATGATAATCCTTCACTTTTTGGGCTAAAAATGACTAAATGGACGAATCAGTCATAATTATAAACAAAGGAGGTTCGGGCATGCACGCATTTCAATTATGGTTAAAAGAATGGAAGGCCATTCTGACCAACCGCAAAGTACTGATTCCTGTCATAGCTGTATTATTCATCCCTCTTCTATACAGCGGCATGTTTCTATGGGCATTTTGGGATCCATACGATCATTTGGATGAACTTCCCGTCGCTGTAGTCAACCAAGACAAAGGGGCGGTTCTCAACGGCAAAGAGATTCATCTTGGGGAAGATCTTGTCGAAAAGTTAAAAGAGAACAAGCAGTTTGACTGGCATTTTGTAACCGAACATGAAGGGGAAAAAGGGTTAAAAGAACAAAAGTATTATATGCTCATTCAAATCCCTGAAGATTTTTCACAAAATGCGACGACGTTGCAAGACGATCATCCGAAAAAACTGCAGCTCATTTACAAACCGAATGAGGGATTTAACTTTCTATCGGCACAAATCGGCGAAACTGCAGTTGAAAAAATAAAAAACGAAGTAGCGAACGCCATAACAGAAACATATGCCGAAAGCATGTTTGATACGATTCAAACTGTCGCTGACGGATTGACAAACGCGAGCGACGGAGCCGCACAACTGCATGACGGACTCAGCCAAGCACAAGACGGAACAAACCGACTGTATGATGGCATGAAAAAAGCACAAGACGGAACTGAAACGTTATATCACCATTTAGCGACACTCGCGGAAAAATCCGTGAGCTTTACTGACGGACTGCACCAAGCTGCCAGTGGCTCATTGCAAGTTCAAACCGGGGCCGAAGCGCTTTACAACGGGATGAAACAAATGACCGCTGGGCAAGAGAAACTCCTCTCCGGAGCCAAGCAGGCTCAACAAGGAACAGCGAATCTTGCTTCAGGGACAAGACGCGTATATGAGGGAATGCAAGCGCTCGACGCCCGCATGCCGCGGCTTTTGCAAGGTTCGGAACAATTAAGCGGGGGAGCCGAAAAGCTAGCATCATCGCTTGCGCAATGGCAACAAGGGGCGGCTCGGGTTCAAACAGGGGCGACCCAAGTAACAGGCGGGCTTGAACAGTTAGCGGCGCAGCTTGATGCACTCATTGCTCAAACCCCCGATCCGACACAAAAGGCGGTGTATGAGCGGCTAAAGGAAAATGTTGAGAAATTATCATTCGGAAGCAAACAAGTCGAAAACGGCATTGCGCAGTTAAACGATAGAGCCAAAGCATTACAATCAGGAGCAGCGTCGTTAAACAGCGGGGCGAAACAGCTGCATGAAGGGCATATCGCTCTCGATCGCGGAGTCGATGAACTGCTTGCCGGTCAACAACAACTTGTCAATGGCGCAGACGCACTGGCGAATGGCCAAGAACAACTCGTCAGCGGCATGAAAACAATGTATGACAAAATGCAAGAAGCTGCACAAGGAGCAAGCCAGCTTGCCCATGGCAGTGGAACACTTTCTTCAGGCCTGCAAACATTGGCTCAAGGAGCGGATCAGCTTCAAGATGGTACGCGCCAGTTGAGGGACGGTTCACAACAAGTAGCGGCTGGAATGAAGGAATTAACGAACGGGACAAAACATTTGCAAGATGGTGTCAACCAACTGACAGACGGCTCAAAAGAATTGGCGAATAAGTTGAAAGAAGGAGCCGAACAAGCAAGCGATGTCAAGGCCAATGAGGCTGTCTACGACATGTTTGCCCAACCAGTGAATCTCCACAAGGAAGAAATCAATAAAGTGCCGAACTACGGAACAGGGTTTACGCCGTACTTCTTGTCACTCGGATTGTTTGTGGGTGCGCTGTTGCTTTCCATCGTCTTTCCGCTTCGCGAACCAGCAGGGGTTCCACGTTCGCCATTGCATTGGTTTTTGGCTAAATTCGGCGTCTTGCTCGGCGTTGGGATTTTGCAAGCACTGCTGGCGGATGTCGTGTTGCTGGTTGGACTCGATTTACACGTAAAAAGCGTCCCGCTCTTTATCGTGTTTAGCATTGTCACTAGCATCACATTTTTATCTGTCATTCAATTTCTTGTTACCGTGTTCGGCGATCCAGGAAGATTTATCGCGATTGTCGTGCTGATTTTGCAATTGACAACAAGCGCGGGAACATTCCCGCTCGAACTGATTCCACGCTCGTTGCAACACTTTAACGCATGGCTTCCGATGACGTATTCGGTTTTCGGATTGAAAGCGGTCATCTCAAGCGGTGATTTCTCGTTTATGTGGGAAAACATCGGCAAGCTGCTTCTATTTGTTGTTGCCATGATGATGGGAACACTCGTTTATTTGACTATCCAACATCGCCGCCAATTTGCCACGGCCGTCGAACAAGCTTCTGAAGCGTAATGCTTCAGAAGCTTGTTTTTTCTATCGACCCTTGCCATCGTTATCATTCTTTCATGATGTTTCTCCGATGCAAGGGACGATGATGGAGAACAGTTTTTCATGTTCTTCCTCACATTTCAACTAATGATTCTTGAACGGTGAGACAGGCGTTATGAGCCGCTTCAGCGTTTCATCGGGAGTTCATCATGGAGCAGCGTGGAGGCTGGATGATGCCGATGTTGTTCCTAAAGTGGCTCATCCCTCTTTTGCTTGCCGCCGCCGGGGCCGTATGGCTCGCCGCGGCGCGGTCGAAGCGCTGGATCGGCTGGGTGCTCGTCGCGCTCGGAATTGCGGCGTTGCTGCCGAAATGGGTGTTGCTTTTGCTTGCACTGGCCGCGGTGTACGCCTTGGGACGTCGCCAAGCGCGCAAACCATCTGCTGTTGAGGCGTTGATGCCAGCGGCGCCATCCGTTTCCACCGATTGGCTTGATGAATGGGAAAAAACGATTCAAAAGGAGGCACAAACAAATGGGCATTTTTCGCCGAATGAAGACGATCGTTCTCGCTGAAGTGAACGAACAAATCGACCGCTGGGAAGACCCTGTCGCCATGACGAAACAATATTTGCGCGAACTTGAAGAACAGCTAGAACGAGGGCGCCAGGCGCTCGCCCAGCAATGGGTCGCCGAGCGGCGCTATGAGACGCTCATCGCCCAAGCGGAGGCGACGATTGAAAAACGGAGCCGCCAAGCGAAACTGGCGCTCGAGCGCAACGAAGAAGCCGTCGCCAAACTCGCCTTGCGCGACAAGCTGTTGTATGAGAAAAAACTGGAGGCGTACAAACAACAATACGAAGCCATCAAAGCGAAAACAGCCGAAGTCGCCAACCGTCTAAACCAACTGCGCGAGCGGTACGACGAGCTCGCAGCTAAGCAGCTGGAGCTCGCTACCCGCGTTAACGCCGCGCAAGCGTTGAAGCAAATCGACTCGGCGCTCGCCTCCTTTTCCGCCGACGAGGCGCTGCGCGGCTTCGCCCGCATGGAAGAGCGCGTCATCGCCTTAGAAGCCGAAGCGGCCGCCGCCCGGTTCGGGACGAATGCTGCGTTGTCCCCCGTGCCGTTTGAGGAAGAAGTGGAACGTGAATTAGCGAAATGGAAGGAAGCCCAAGCCAATAACGCCTAATCCCCTCCCCCTTTGACATAGATGACCCCCTTGCCGGGCAGGCAAGGGGGATGGTGTTTGTTCAGGGAAATGGCACTGCTCCCCACCGTCGCACGGCCTGACTCTCGCTTTCCCCCGTTCGGAAGCAAAATCGTTTCCTTTGTTTTTCCATCGTGGTAAAATCATTAGAGAAACGAAATAATACAGGAGATGACCTCCTATGAACTGGAAGCGAAGCGTCCGCGTTCTTTGGCTGTGCAATTTCATGGTTTCTGCCGGGATGACGATGGTCATTCCCTTTTTGTCGCTCTTTTTATGGCAAATGGGCGTCACTGAGCACCACGCCTTGAGCATCTGGACGGGACTTGTGTTTTCCGTCACGTTCCTATCAGCCGCTGTCATGGCGCCGATTTGGGGGGTATTCGCCGATAAGTACGGCCAGCGCGCCAACCTCATCCGCGCGGGGATCGGCATGGGCTTGATCACCGGATGCATGGCGTTCGCCGCCTCACCGATGACGCTGCTTGCTCTCCGATTTCTTGTCGGCTTTTTCTCTGGATTTATCACTGTCTCGTTTTCATACTTGGCGCGCGTCGTGCCAAAAGACCATAGCGGCGAGGCGCTCGGGACGCTGCAGACGGGAAGCATCGCCGGCAACATCATCGGGCCGCTCATCGGCGGCGCCTTATCCGATTGGTTCGGCTTCCGCCCGGTGTTTCTCGTGACCGGGCTTTGCATTTTACTGACGCTCTTGCCGGTCATTTTTTGGCTCGAAAAAGATCCCGTCGCGCCGCAGACGCAAGAGCGCCATGCCAGTTTCAAAGAAGTATTCGCCCATCGGCCGCTCATCGTCTTATTTATCGCCACGTTTCTCGTGCAAATTGCGGTTCTTGGCGTCAACTCGATGATGACGATTTTTGTGTCCAGTCGCTCGTCGGCCATTCTCGCAATCTCGCCTTTCTATCCGGCCTCGCCTCGTCGATCACCGGCATCGCGACGATCATCGGCGCACCGTACTTAGGGAAACTCGGCGACCGGATCGGGCAGGAGAAAACATTACCGATACTGCTTGTGCTGTCCGGCTTGTTCGCCTTGCCGCAAGTATGGACGGACCATCTTTATGAATTGTACGTCTGGCGCTTCTTGCAAGGGCTTGTCGTCGGCGGGGTATGGCCTGCCCTTCAAGCGCTGATCAACGCGCAATGCCCGCGCCGCATCCAAGGCCGCGTGTTCGGCATCACAGCCAGCTCCCGCTTTCTCGGCAACCTCGCTGGTCCGACGGCAGCGGGAGCCATCGCAGGATTCGCATCCATTTCGGCCATTTTCGCCTTGTCAGGGCTGCTCCTCATCGCCACAGGGGCTTTGGTCGGATCCACCACCCACGACCGCGCATGGCGTGAAGACATGAAAGAAAAAATCGCCGCCTGGGCGCACCGCCTTCACATCCGGCACTGACAGCGCGGCCAAGATCATAAATAAACGACCTGAGAGGAATCCCTTTCAGGCCGTTTTCGATCATTCTCTCATCCGTCGAAGCAGCGAATACGGAATCGCCTCCCCCACCCGCCCGTTGCGCCCGGTCGTCGTCTCGGCCATCGTAAGCGAATTCCAAATCGCTTCCTCGGTCGCCTCAATCGCCGCCTGGAACAGCTCATTCATGAGCGGCGCGTCATCACGGACGAGCGGAGGGAACGGTTGAAGAGCAGAATCCGAAAAATGGGGAATGGTATAAGCATTGGAAAACGCAATGACAATGTCGCCGCTCCCGTGATGGACGCAGCTTCCCGTCCGCCCGAGCCCCACCGCCGCCCGCTTCGCCAGCCGCTTCAACTGCCGCGCATCAAGCGGCGCATCGGTCGCGACGATCATCATAATCGAACCAGGCGGCACATCCCGTTCATCAAACGACGGTGGCATATACGGCACGAACCGCAACTCCTCACGCCGGCCGAAATTGCTCACGACCAGCGCCCCGACCGTATATCCCCTGCTCACGACCCGCGACGAGCTGCCAACGCCCCCTTTCCAGCCGAAGCACATCATACCCGTCCCCGCGCCGATCGCCCCTTCTTCCATATCGACGCGCGCCGCGGCAATCGCCTCTTTCGCATGTTCCTTCGTCACCGAAAGCGCCCGCGCCGTATTCAAATAGCTGTCATTGCATTCCCCGACGACAATGTTGATCGACCCGGTCGTATCGCCAATCTCCGGCGTCGCAGCAAGCATGGATTCGAGCGTCCCTTGCCAAACTTCCCCGACACTGAACGTATTCGTCAGCATAATCGGCGACTCGATCGTCCCAAGCTCCTCCACCTGCACCAACCCGGTCGTTTTCCCAAACCCGTTCAACACAAAACAAGCCGCCGGCACTTTCTCCAAAAACAAATGGCCTCCGTGCGGCAGCACCGCTGTCACCCCGGTGCGAATCACCGTCCGTTCATCGACATCTTTACGAATCGTCACATGACCGACCCGCACCCCAGGCACATCCGTGATTTGATTGCGTCTCCCCACCGGAAGCGTGCCGATGGAAAAACCGAGATCGCGAAGCTTGCGGCGCATCCATCCCACCCCCGTCGCTTTTCTCCGCCTTCTTTCAAACCGTCCAACGCCAACGCAGCATGTCCGCCGACACGACGGTGAACGAGAAAGAAGCGTGATTGTTCCCATGTCAAGTATATCGCATCGGACTGAGGAAATGCAGCAGCGGCAAAGAAAGGCGGTGAACAACCATGCCTGGTGGATCAATGGGGCCATACAAAAAAAGCAGATGCCAAAACGTTCTCCATGTGCGAAACAAAAAAGCGGCTTCCTGCAAAGCAAGCGGCGCAAGAATGAGCAGCCGAAGCAAAACGAAGCGGTCGATCGGGGAAGTGCAGCCATCCGGTTTCTTCAAACGGAAGACGTTCATACGATGGCGTGACATTGAAGAGGGTTTCGCCTCTTATAGGCGCGACAAAAACTGGGCGGAAACGCGTGGAGAAAGCGGCCGACTCCGGTTTCAATCCCTCGTAGGTACGATAAAAACCATTGATAACAGCCAAAATATTACAAAGGTCAAACGGTTTTCAATCCCTCATAGGTACGATAAAAACGTTTTGCTGAAAATTGTTATTTCTGAAGATGCGTAGTTTCAATCCCTCATAGGTACGATAAAAACGTTTTGCTGAAAATTGTTATTTCTGAAGATGCGTAGTTTCAATCCCTCATAGGTACGATAAAAACATGGTACACCAAGTACACCAGAAGAACTCGATGAAGCACGTTTCAATCCCTCATAGGTACGATAAAAACGGGTAAGAAAAAACTGATTGAAAGGAGAATGAAAATGGAAATCAGTTTCAATCCCTCATAGGTACGATAAAAACGCTGTTCCCACCGCTGCCGTGCCGATTTTAGCCGACGGTTTCAATCCCTCATAGGTACGATAAAAACCGGGTACAACGTTAAACCTTTGCAAGCCACAAACTAGTTTCAATCCCTCATAGGTACGATAAAAACCAACTCGGTGAAATCACGATCATTGGCGAACGTGAGTGTTTCAATCCCTCATAGGTACGATAAAAACCACCATCTTCCCGCGGTGGCAGGCGGGGTAAAACTGTTTCAATCCCTCATAGGTACGATAAAAACCCCAATACTCGCCATTCCAAACGGGTTTGCGTTTGAGTTTCAATCCCTCATAGGTACGATAAAAACTCATACATGAAACATACTTTGTTAAAATGGAGATAGTGGTTTCAATCCCTCATAGGTACGATAAAAACCGAGCGCATTCTGTGTTGTCTCATCTTTGATACCGGGTTTCAATCCCTCATAGGTACGATAAAAACTTTGAAATGCAACGACAGCTTGACGAACACATCGAAGTTTCAATCCCTCATAGGTACGATAAAAACTATGCAGAACAACACTAAAGAAAGAAGGGGATCGAGTTTCAATCCCTCATAGGTATGATAAAAACAAAGAAAATTTGAGCCAGTTCCGTTCGAGACACGCGTTTCAATCCCTCATAGGTACGATAAAAACATCTTGTTGCCCCAGATACGTCTCCGTCGTCTTCTGTGTTTCAATCCCTCATAGGTACGATAAAAACGTAACCTAGTTGGAACTGTGCATGGTTGCCGTATGGGAGTTTCAATCCCTCATAGGTACGATAAAAACAATGCCGTAAACGGAACAACAAAAAAGATGTCATTCGTTGTTTCAATCCCTCATAGGTACGATAAAAACCTTTTACAGTCGGCATGACGTTTTTCATGCCGACGAGTTTCAATCCCTCATAGGTACGATAAAAACGACGCCGATTTTCATTTCGTGCACTTGGCATTTCCGTTTCAATCCCTCATAGGTACGATAAAAACTATAAAATGGAAAAACTGAGCATGAACCTGTCAAAGTTTCAATCCCTCATAGGTACGATAAAAACCGATGAATTTTTCGAAGAGCAGATACTGCAATTATTAGTTTCAATCCCTCATAGGTACGATAAAAACGGAGAACCGTTAAGATCGGCCTGAAAGATGCTCCAGCTAGTTTCAATCCCTCATAGGTACGATAAAAACCTAGAATATGAAAACACCATAGCGACACATGCAACGATGTTTCAATCCCTCATAGGTACGATAAAAACTCACACCACTAATATAAATCTCAACATCATTAGATGTGTTTCAATCCCTCATAGGTACGATAAAAACGTTAATAACGTGAGCATTTATTACATTCCAAAAGAGTTTCAATCCCTCATAGGTACGATAAAAACCCCCAAAAAGGCTTGTTCCATCAAGCTTTTCGGTTTGGAGCTATTTTCAGCATAGCACGTTTCAAAAATTCTGTCAATGACTTTCAATCGTGATGGCTGTAGGCTTGGAGCGTCAAAAACCATTGTCGTCGATCCCCCGGGTTTTTTGCATGATTGGAGGTCGACGACAATGCAAAGGCGGGTTGACTTCTTCGGCTGTTCGATCTTTTCCGCCGGCAGCCCGGTCAGTTCGTGGATCGTGTCGATATCCTACCCTTTCATCAACATTTCCTTCGCGATGTCGGGTTTCCCTTCCTCGATCCTTTTTGGCGTCCTTGTTCAATCCCATGCTTCATTCCCTGCTTGATCCTTGTCCGATTTCGCCGAAACTGCTCTCGTTTGATTGACGCTCCGAAGGCTTCACTTCCCGTGCAACTCACGGTACCAGTCGCTATGCAGGATATCTCGAAAGATTGATACTGTCGTTTCGATCTCTGTCAAGTTCAATTCCACAATCATCACATCGAAATACCCTCGTTAGATGGCCACCTCTTGTGTTTGATTTCCCTACTCTCTAAGCAATCCCCGAACATCTTCCTCTGAAAGATCCACCAACCGAGCAATGTCTTCCACCGTCATTCCTTTGCGTGCCATGTTACGAATCAGCTGTTTCATTCCTTGTTTCATTCCCTGTTTCATTCCTTGTTTGATGCCTTCTTCCAACCCCTGTTTTCTTCCTCTTTGCTCATAGGAAATGATCAGCTCCAACATTTTCTCTTTTTCTGTCGTTTCCATCGCCCTCACCTCTCTTTGCAGTTGTTGCTCTTCCTCCTCCGACAGCTTCACATACGTTTCAAAAAAGCCCAACAAGAGCCGTTGCCTCGCTTCATCCAGCTCCAATCGCACCAACATGCGCAAAAACTCTTTTTTCAACTCGACTTTCTCACTTTCAGTATACCCCATTTTGCCAAGGAGGGCAGCCGCGATCGGATTGTCATGCCGGATGTAGTCCCGCCAATGTTTCTTGCGCAACTCCACCGGGAAAAAGCGGAACTGCAGCACCTCGCCAAAGGGAAACTCGATTGAGAACACGGACGGTTCCTCGCGAAGGGCCTCATAGCTGAAGACAGCGATCGGAACGATGCGGGTGCGGTATTTTTCAAACAGACGGCTGAAATAGACAAACATGCGCTCTGGAAACGATGGCTGCACGTAGCTTTGATTCTCCACATGAACGATGATCAGCCCATCTTCTCCTTTCAGCTTCGTCTCGACCAACAGATCGACGCGGTACTTTTCTCCTGCGGTCACATCCGTGAACAGCTCTTCGGACAAAAAGGACAAATGGCGGAAATCGATATGCTCGTGGATGTCGGGGAAAAAGAGAAGGAGAAACTCTTCGAAGAACGTTTGGATCAGTTCTTTGAACAGCCGGTCATGGTCAATGGCCATTCCATCACCCCTCTTTGAACATGTTCAACATATCGATTCGCGGGCAAGAGGCAAAAATCCTGCATGGAAGATAGAAAAAATGGAGAGCTAGGATGTACATCAGCACATTGTGTCAGAATCCTGCCTTCAAATTAGTAGATGTGCATTTTTAAGAGAGGCAAACAAGGGGCCCCTTAGTCGGCATGAGGCTGGTTTTTGATTGCGACGAGACGAACGTGATGCTTCAAAACCGAAAAGGTGAACCCCAATGTTATGAAAAACTTGTGAGCTCCTTGATAACGTGCTTATCCATTCATGAGACATGAACCTGTAGGAATGGTTGGCACATTGATTCTAACCAAGGAGTCCGGTTCATGTCTCCTTTTTTGTTTGGTTGCAAATTTATCTTAATTAGGCGAGAAGACTCCCACTTCAACGAAGCGAAGCGGAGTAAGTGGGAGATGAATCGCCTTAACTATATTTTGCTGAAAATAGGATAGATTCAGTAAAATATAGTATCATATAGTTAGATGGGAGGTGAAAAAATGTATTTTTGTATCAAACAACAGCTAAATGGTTTGACCAAAGAAGAATACTTGACTCTTCGAGAACTGTGCCATATTGCCAAGAACATGTACAACGTCGGATTGTAAATTGGCAAACTTGTCATTGGCTATGCGGAAACATGGCAACGCAATATTAATCTAGGAAAAAAGACAAATCAAAACTTTGTCAATATTCCTCTCGGTAACATAAAAGAAAAACTAGAATATCTTTGTGAATTTTACGGCATTGAATTCTTGAAACAGGAAGAATCCTATACGTCTCAAGCCAGCTTTTTTGACGGCGATGAGATTCCTGAATATAATGCCGACAATCCAAAAGAATATAAGTTCAGCGGCAAACGTATTAAGCGCGGCTTGTATCGAACAAAGTCTGGCAAACTAATGAATGCTGATGTCAATGGCGCATTAAACATCTTAAAGAAAAGTAAAGCTGTAGACCTGAGTGTCTTATGCTCTAGCGGCGAAGTGGACACGCCTCAAAGAATAAGGATTGCTTGAAGCAGTCAAACTTCTTTGGAAGCCCCCACTTCAAATTTTCGCTAGAAAATTAAGTGGGGGTAGTTCACTACAGTTCATTTGCTCATCTATATAAGTTGCAATAAAGATTTTCCGATTGTTCGATTCTGTTTTCCTTCATAACAAGTCATTTTGATAGAATGCAGCGGGCGTTCTACTGGATGTAAAACAAAGTTTCAACTTATATAGAGAAATGATCTATCCATAAAAGAAAACAGGTTCTATTGAAGTTCGAAATCTTGTCGTCGATCCCCCGGATTTGGACACAATGGGGGTCGACGACAACTGGGATGGTGTCATTCGTCATTTAGCAGCTGTTGAAGCTTGTCAATTTTTTGCTTTTGTTTTTTGCTGATGCCTTTTCCCCATTCGCCGATGCGTTGCCAATACGCCTGCAAGGCAAGGGCGGCTTGTTTGTTTCGCTGCTCAAGGACTTGCTGGTACAGCACGTCTTTGCTTCGCTGCTTATCCGCTTCGCTGTCGGCGAGCCGTTCAATTTCGGCCACGAGCCGTTCTTCCGGTGAAAGGAGAGCCAGTTTGGCTTGCTCTTCTTCTTCGCGTTTTTTCTGTTCAAGCATTTCCTGCTCTTTTTTCTGACGTTCAAGGCGAATGCGTTCTTTTTTCACCATTGGAAGAAATTCTGTTTCCGTCACGTCGTACACTTCGGAAAACCGGCCGTAGCCTGACGACGTTTTCGAACCAATGCCCCATTCCGTCAAGGCTTGTTTCGTCCAGAATGCCGCGGCTTCCAACAGGCGGGTGGTTTCCTCACCGCTTTGCGGCGCGGAGCGATGGGCTGTCAAATAGACGTCCACCTCTTTGGCCATAACAGTCCAAAATGAAACAGGGACAGGTTTTTGATCATCCGTCGCTGCTTGCTTCCCTTCATAATAATCCTTCATATGTACAGCGAGCACATCTCCCGCCAGCTGCAAACCATCGATGAGGAAGATGTCGTGAAACTGCACCCGTCCTCTGTTTCCTTGCGTTCCAAATATCTCCCGGCCGATCTCATGTTCGCTGAGCCGTTTCTCGTCCCCTTCGCAATACGCTTCGATAAACCAATGGCGGACAAGGCCTTTCACACTGGAAGCGGGGATGTAGGGCAGGCCGTACACAGGATGGATCGTCAATGATGTCTCCCGGACATGCCCGGCGCCGAGCCCGTGAACGATTCGCCCGGACAGGCGGGCTTTCAGTTTTTTGACGCCCCCCGTTTGCGCCCATTCGACCATGGCCTGTTCCCGTTGCACCCGCAGCTGCTCGCCGACTTCTTGCAATTCAGGGAGAATGGCGACAGGCTTCAGTTTTTTCGATGGCTCCCATACTCTTTTTTTCTCATTCCACTGATGCTCTAAAAAATAGTGGAGATGGTACGCCAAATGCGCCATCGATTTGTTGGCTTTCTGCACGACTTCTTGGGTGTCCTTTGGATGAAAAAGCATGCCCTCCCCTCCTTACTCTGCCGCCTTTGCATCGTCTTTCGCCATCCCGTCGGCAAACTTGCGCATCCAATCTAACAGCGCCATGGCTTCCATCGTCCATAACCGGTAATCAGCGCTCGATAAGTTGACGACAGCCTCGACGAGTTCTTGGTTTGCCGATGAAAATTGATCCGGAAACTGTTCCCTCATCCATTTTGCGAGGGATTGATAAATCGCCTTGTATTCCTTCCCTTTTTGAAAACAAAACGCCAATGCTTGTCCGAGACCGTTGACTTGAATTAAGGACGGCATTTTTTTGACGTAAGAACGATAGTTTTCGAAGCTTCCTCTCAATCGTTCTTTTGCCTGTTTCACTTCTTGAAACGCAAATGCGGCTCTCCCGTTCTCAATCCCCACACGCTTCACGTTTGTTTCCATGGCTTCTCCTCCGTTCACACCCAAATCGTTCTCATCATTCCGCGACCTAATGTACTGTTCCCGCCAAGCTGAAAGACGGATGGAAATTTGTTTTCATTCAGAAAGTACCGTTCAATATCCGCAGCCTTCGCAAGACCGTCTATTCCGTCTCCCCGTACATCACCAATGTAGAGGAAACTGTAAAAAATCGTTTCTGGCGGAACATTTTCCTCATACCAGAGCGCACCGTTGTCAACGGTCCCTGTCTCCGGTGAAATGCGAATGCGCGCGTTAATTTCGGTCGACAATTTGACGAAATCCGTGAAATCGTCATCGGAAAGAACAACGAGTCGATCTACAAGACGCAGGCGGCAATGCTCCCCAAGGAGGGCGGCAAGTTGTTCCGCCAGCTGTTTCGCTTCAGAAGAGACGGTGACCGAAAACGCATACTCCTCCAACACAATGCGTCCATTGACCGCCATCAACCGGTCGGAACTGACCGTGTTCGGTGCGGGCATCGGAAGAAGTTGAACTTCTTTCCCGATCGATTGCTGATGAACGCTCATCTCTTGATTCCACCGCTCAATCACAAACGGGCACGTAATCCAAGCAAATACGCCGCGAAGCGATTTAACCGGAAACAGCAAAACACGTGCATCACTCAGAGCAATGGCGCTCGCTTGTGTGACGCTTTCCTGTCCTTTGTCCGCGCCGAAAATCAGTTCAAGCTTCTTCCTATCTTCAGGAAGCGACTGTGTCATGTGATACCGAAGCGCGCCTTTGAGCGAGGAGCTTTCGATTTTTGGAAATCCTGTATGCTTCTCCCGCTGGATAGGCAAGTCGACAAACCCGATCTCGCTCCCACTCCCCGCATGGACAGACGTAATGGCATGCATAAGAAAAGGCCGTACGATCGAATACATTACAACTCCTCCTCGCTTTCTTTTGCACTCGTGATCACCGCAAACCCAAATCCTTCCTCTGCCCCTTCATCAGTGAAATGAACACCGTCAAGGGCAGAAAAGACATGGGGCAAATCATCATCCCGCTCGATCTTCACGTAAATGACAGAACCCGCTGGAACCATCCATTTTCGCGGTTTTGGCCGATGTCGGACGATGTCCCATCCTCCGTACAACTCCGGACGTCCGATGGAAGCGGCAAGCCATGTCACCACCGCTCCGTTCGGCCATGTCCACCGATCACCGTCCATCGCAATCGGACGAGAGCCGTTGGCGAAAATCGCAGGGGACAAAAAGATAATCTTTGCCAGCCTCGTCCGCTCGATGTCTTGTTCAATCCTCTTTTTCTCGTCCGGATTCCATATACGAAGCATTTCCGGCTGCTGGCGGACAGACCACGGCCGGTTTTCCCCGCCGATCCGAGCCCACTTGACATCAGAGAAATCCGGTCCATCACCGACGAAAGCGACAAGGGACGCCCCGTCTACAAAACGCCCTTTCGCCACCCGGTATAAAAGCCCCTTTTGGGCTGTTCGGCTGGACGTGTCGAGTTGAATTCCCACCTTATCTTCCCAAGCGATGAACGATGACAATGAACAAAGGGAAGAGATTGGCTTATTCTCCAGAAGCGCCTGCTTCCATTCCTCCATCGGGACGTAATAGTGCTGTGGACTTTTCGTTTTGTCACGCCGTGAAGAAGCAAGTCGCCACATTGAAGAAGATGACGAAAGCTTCCGGTCTCGGACAAGCTGCAATGGATACGCTTTGAGCGATTTTTCCTCCTCTATGACTTGATAATCAAAGGGCAGGGGAAAGAACAAGACGTCTTCTTTCGCCAGCGTGCAATAATGGAGACAGAACTGCCCCCGCTCTGTCGGGGTGCCCATCCATCTCCTCACCTGTTCATCACTGCCCCTCGCAAAGTCGTCAAACGTGCTGTACGCATAAATGTACGCCGCCCGCAGCGCGCCGTAAATCGTATTCGGGCGCGGAGGGAATATCGACTCCATCACCGTCGCCTCCCCCGCTTGCGTCGCATGATGGTTTTTAAAGAAAAACGTGTCTACCGGTGTCAAGACTAATTTTGTCATTGCCCGTTCCCCTCGCTCCGTTTGAAAAAGGTCAATATCTTTAACAGATACAAAAAGTCATAGCCGCTGCGAACCGCTTCATGCAAAGACAAAAGAACTTGCGCGTGATTGGCGATCTCTTGGACGCTCAGATGGCTTCCCTCTTTTACAGACCGCTTAAGCAAACGCCGAAGCTCTGTCGCGAGCATGTCGCCATTCTCCCATTTAGGACAGTGCCGCTCATGCAGCAGCGGGGCAAACGCGGAAGCGAAATGAAAAATAAAGTTCGGCGACAGGGATGTTTTCAACAGATGAATCCATTGATCCAATAATTGTGAAACCTTCTCTCCCCCAATCATCCATGGGAGAACCGCTTCCGAAATCTCACCAGAGCGGGTGTGAAGCGCTAAAGCAAGGGCGTCCTTTTGCTGCCCCGTCTTGTCGTTGGAATACTGTTTCGCCTTTTTCTCCAACGCTCTGACAGCGTTAAGAACGAGATGGAGCGGCGACTTTTTGTGAGCGATGACCACGCCAAACGAGGCGGTCGCTCCATGACCTAATCCTTTCCATTCATCGCCAAACGCCAATCGGAGCTCCTCCGCCGCTTTCAGCACCGTCTCGGTCGGCAAGAAGGCGAGAACATCATCGCCTCCTGCATAAACAAGCTTGCCATGGCATTGTTCTTCGACAATTTGAGGAACGACTTCTTTCGCAAATCGCGCCAACTTTTGGCTCGTTTCGCTATACTCCTCTTTCCGCTCCCCGGAGAACCATTTCCCCATGTTGTCCCCGTCCATCATGAGCACAGCGTAATAATCGCCCGCTCCGATCTCAAGAACAGACGGAAACGACAAAACAGAAGCGCCAAACAAAGTGGAAAAATAATCGCGCGCCACCCGTTTTCCTAAACAAATGCCGCATAAAAATTCGTTGTCCTTGATCCGCCCCGAACGTCGGTCGTCTTCTTCGCCTCCAACTTCTTGAAATTTCGCCGCCCGTTGCTTCCAAAGATGAAGCGTTTTTCGTTTGATTTCACCGTAATGATCCGTTTCCCCAATTCCAGCAGGCCGCAGCGCTTCTCTTTCTTTGCAGACGGAACAAACAAGGCCGGATTGGGAAACGGGGATATAATGTTTCTCGTTTTTCAACGCCCCCAACCGCCGCTCGGCGCGTTCACGCACGGTCCGGAACGAAGCGGACGGCTCATACGGTTCAGCGACCCAGTACACTTCTAAAAACGACTGCACTTGCTGTTCCACCATCATCTCCAGCCATTCATACTCTTCAGCAGTGAGATGTGGAAACACACGTTGAAGCGCTTGAAAGCAGAAGTCCAGAAACACTTGGCGAACATTGTCCTCCACTTCGCGCAGCCAGCCGCCAACCTTTTCTTCTGTTCCCTCCATAACGGCCGTCACACGGTTCGGGATGGACGCAATGCGAGCATCGCGCAAAGACGGCGACCGCAACTCCTCCCTTGTGACGAGCGGGTATACGACTTCACAGTTGGCGTCCAATTGGTAAAACTGTTTGATCGCCTCTCGCACCAAGTGGGACAAAATATAACTTCCGCTCCAAAAATCTTCCGTTTTGCGGGCTGAAGCGATAAACGACTGCACAGGCCCGACCGTAAAAATGACGATATAGCGATTGGTCATATCCTCACCCCAACGATCTCTAAAAACCGGTTTCGATCTCGCTCATAGCGCGGCTCGCTGTAGCGCGAGCCGCCGCTTCTCACTTCCGTCACAATCGGGTGGTACCGATTCCCAATTTTTCTCACCGTGCACCATAATGGGGAAGCAAGCTTTTGGCTTCCTTGCACAAAACCGAGATTTCCATAGCGGTTCGCTTCATGCGACGCTTTTCCAAACGCCCTTGTCACTTCCGCGGCGCTTTCTTTCCCCTCCCCAATCCACACTGCGGACAACACAGGGTGCAGCGTCCGAATGTCCTCGCGGCGCGCCACGAGGCAGCCGTCCTCCGCAAAGGAAAACGCCTCCGCCACTCCGATGTGCTCAAGCACCGTACGCAAACTTTTGGCGTATTCCCCAACGTTATTCCACTGATGCCCCGTCCATTGCACAGCTCCGAACCCGCGGCGCGACCGCTGCCCGAATCCCGCCAGGTGAAGCATATACTGAAAGTGCCATTCATACGCCGGAAGCAGCTGCTCATGCCGCTTCCGCACCGAAAGCGTCACCGTCACCTCCCCACCGGCAGGAAGGGCGGGGACAGGCACAGGAGATGTGCGGTGCGGCAACATGTTTTCCCGTTTCGTTCCTTCCATCACGCCCGCCATGGATAAATGAACGGGGGATTGCTGCTTCGTCTCTCGCGTGCCGCCAAACCATTCTTCTTCTTTGGCAAGCAAATCGCGGTGGTTCGTCTCGCTTTGCAACGTCCGCCACCAGTACCGCCATACCCCGCGCAGCGACGGAATGCGAAACTCCGCCTTTGCCTTCGGATCAAACCCGTGAATGGCGGCCGGCGTCAACAGAACAAGCTGATACGGCGACTGAACAATGGCAGACGCTTCGTTCCATTTCAAACGTTCCATCATCCGCTCTCCTTTACGTTTGCATCGACTTTGCCAACATCGACATTTTCTCAAAGAATGTAAAAAGTTCCTTAAATGTCGTCTCGGCATCCGGCCAAAATTTTTCCGCTTTTAACGGCTGCGGGCGCGCCCCAGCATGATTGATGTCATTGCGCCGCTCTTTAAGCATGCTAAATGGTTTCAAATCCCCCTTATAAGGAGATAAGAAATCGATTATTTGTTCAACCCGCTCTACGGAACGAACGCGCCATTTCTCTTTCGGAATATCTCGCAATAAAATTTCAATAGCCGAATGAACATCTCCCCGGGCCTTCTCATCCCGCAAATCAAACCCCAACACTCGGCAAACGGCTGTCACCGCATTTTCCTCCAACATCGTCAGCGCCTGCTGAATCAATCCGTGGTCCAAGCACCAACGCACGGCTTTCCAGCTGTTCATAATCGGGTCATCATCAAACATCGCGTACTTTTTCTCCATGGCATCCAGCAACGGAACGAGCGGTTTGATCGCTTCCGTCGGCGACGAACGAACACGGTCGAGCTGCTGGCGAAATTTCTGCACTTCCTCATCGATTTGCAGGCTTCTGCACGTGCGGATCACTTTCTCCGTCTGATCGAGCTGTTCCGTCAACTTGTTTAACCCCGCCACCTCCTTCCGCATCTCTTGGCTCGAAGACGGATTGCGGAACACTTCACTGTTTTCCTTCTTGGTCAGCGCCCGAATGATGGAAGCATCTCCGGTGCGTAAAAATTGGTCGACCCCGTTCGTCCAATCGAGCAACCCCGCCATGCCCGTCAAATTGACAATCGGCGCCAACCGCCGTTCTGGAGACAGCTGTTTGACATCGGCTGGACGCCCAAGCATTTCAAACCAGCCGTAAACGATCGCGCCAATGTCCGCTTTTTTCACAAAGCGGGCGTAGTTCAACACGATGAGCGCGACAAACGGGATGGAACGGAAACTGTGGGTGATGTCAAAATAAATCGTATCCCCTTCCCGAATTTCATTCAGAATGCAGTCAAACAATCGCCAATTGGCCTGTTCATCCTGACGGCTTTCCATTTCCACGAGCTTCACATTCGCCTCAGGGGCGATGCGCTGAAAAGCGGTGGTCAAGCCCTCCAGCCGCTCCTCCCCTTTCAAGCGGTCTTGCCCATTCCGCTCCCGCGCCTCTTTCGTCGCAAACACCACCACATCCATCGGCCCATCCCCGCGAAACAACTCATACACCGCTGTCTGGATAAAACGCGTATAAGAAGACGATTTGCCCTCGTATGTGTAATAACAATATTCATAATCGCTCAATCCAAGAAACGACAACAATACCCTTCTCCCCACGCTTATCTCCCCACTCCCGCCAATTGTTTCGTGATATCGATAAACTCAGAATCCTCTTCATAAATCCCTTTTCCTCTTTCCGCTTCCCGCTCATATCGGTTATGGTCAAGCCATAAATAGTTGGCATACAAGCAATCTTCTTTTTCATCGTATCGGTAAGCAAGGCGAAACGCCGTCTGTCCGTTGCTCGCTCCTTTGTACAAGTGATATTTCACTTTTCGGACATCAATCGTTTTGAATGACTTTTCGTGGTACAAAACGCCCATGTCTCCCTCTTCATGCTTCAGCTTCTTTACCAGCTCCCGCATTTGTTGGTGCACAAACAGCAACTGGTGATGATTGTGTTGCAACATATTGGCGACTTGTTTGGATACAAGGTACGTGGTCGCAAACAAATGTTTATATTTTTCATGTTCAAACAAAAATTGTCCAAATGCACTTAAATACACAAGACCATCCTCTTGCTGGAACAAAAACGGATATTGAAGAATACATTGTTTTTCGCGGTAAGAAAGCGAATCCGCATCAACCATGTCCTTTTGGCATTTCCGCAACAGATCAAAGTGATCATGAACAAATTGCTCGTCAATATGTATGGGCACAGGAGGAATCTCATGCAACACTTGGCCGTCCTCATGCATATAAGCCGTCGGGTAGTGCAGAAACGCCCCGACGATGTAGCCCAACGATGTCATCACTTTATACCCGCCAATCGGCGCAAAACAAGTTGTTGACGGTTCCCCGTGGGAGAGAGCATCCGCCACCTTCCACATGTATTCCCCCAATGTCTCTTGCATCCGTCTTGGATGATTCACATCCACATCCACGTACATGACGCGAACATTTGCCGCAAAGTCTTCCTCAAGCAATCTCGTCAACACGGCTTCCACAATCCGTCCTCCCACCGTGTCTGTCGCAATGAGGACAACCGTCGGCCTCTCCGCCAATTTCCCTTGTCGACGAAGTTCATAAATCATCGAATACTCCGCCGACACACGATTGGGATCTCGGGCGGCCTCATGAGCAAACTGCCTGGCATGGCGAATCCATTCGTCAATTTTTCGTTGTTTTTCCTCGTCGATGTTGGTCGCGCTCAACCAAGGACGAATCTCCCCCATGATTTCATCCCGATTCATCGAGAAAACGTTCCTGTTTCCTGTCAGCAACGACACACCACACGTTACAACAATATGCTGGTACAACCGCCCTTCCCCTCCATATTTCTTTCATCTCAGGAAAATATAGCTATGTTTATATCAATTATATCCTATTTTTCAATTATAGAGGAGGATATTTTTTAACAATTTCAAACATTTTTCCACTGAAGAGACGGGTGAAAAACGAATTTTCCACCCAACTCCGCGAAGGCGAATGGAAAATAACAAGGCCCCTCGAAAGTAAAAGAGCGTCTCTTCCAGCTGGTTTTTCCGTTGCTTCCCCCTTTTAAGGAGCGACGCAAAACAACGTCGGAGGACGAAACACAAAAAAAGAATCCCCTGCTCAGAAGGGATTCCCTCGATCGAAAGATGCCGCCAACATAGATCGCTGCCATCTTATTTTTTTCTCCTGTCACTTAGAAAGGCAACCCGTGAGACTAGAAATGCCTTTGCCCAACTTAGAATGCTGTACTGCCTGTTCCGCAGGCACCCATCCGTTACGCACAATGCTTCATCACCGCAAACGAAGCACATGAGAGATGTGGTCTAAACTAACTCTGCGATAACAACGAGCCCCCCATCACACCTGCGCGCGAAGATGGAGAGGGTTCAGTTCCTTGTGGATACGATAAAAACATCATAGATTGGCTTGACCGCCGCAAGCGAAAAGTTTCAATCCCTCATAGGTACGATAAAAACGACGCGAACGGCGAAGCCAAGGCCTACGGCATGGAGTTTCAATCCCTCATAGGTACGATAAAAACCCTCGACGCGGGCATCGAAGATGTTCGGGCAGCCGGAGGTTTCAATCCCTCATAGGTACGATAAAAACATTTAATGGCTTGGAATGATCCGCATGATCCATGATGTTTCAATCCCTCATAGGTACGATAAAAACCCTGGACAAGCTCATCGAACGGAAGCAAGATCATGAGTTTCAATCCCTCATAGGTACGATAAAAACCTCAAAGCATTGAAGAGTTCAATGCTGCTATGGCATTTCAATCCCTCATAGGTACGATAAAAACCAAATTCCTTATGATATGTTTATTCAACAATTGCAATAGTTTCAATCCCTCATAGGTACGATAAAAACTCGGATTCGGATTCGGATCAAGCAATTCATCCGGACGATTGTTTCAATCCCTCATAGGTACGATAAAAACACGATAGCGTCTCGATGCCGCAAACGGTGAACATCGAGTTTCAATCCCTCATAGGTACGATAAAAACGTGTTGCAAAACACATACGCTTCTTATCATGCTGAGTTTCAATCCCTCATAGGTACGATAAAAACATTTGCGAAGCAAAGACAACACTAACGCTTACAGTGTTTCAATCCCTCATAGGTACGATAAAAACCAGATTTCATCCAGCCGTTACGATCAAAGGTACAAGTTTCAATCCCTCATAGGTACGATAAAAACGAGGCCGTCGAACTCTTCACCGTCCCAAGCGTCATGGGAGTTTCAATCCCTCATAGGTACGATAAAAACGATTCAGGAATCAAATGCATAGGGTCTTCGTGTATCGGAGTTTCAATCCCTCATAGGTACGATAAAAACCGTGAGTTTCGGAGAAACCAAGCATCTCATCGCAGTTTCAATCCCTCATAGGTACGATAAAAACATGGATGGAAAACGAATTCATTATTTTTTGGATTGGTTTCAATCCCTCATAGGTACGATAAAAACACGTTGTATATGTGACGATCGACTTCGACCGTCGCCGGGCGTTTCAATCCCTCATAGGTACGATAAAAACTGTATTGGACTACGATAAATTGGCTGTGGCGATGGGGTTTCAATCCCTCATAGGTACGATAAAAACTTTCGCAAACGCCTCGAACTTTTCGTCCAAATCTTGTTTCAATCCCTCATAGGTACGATAAAAACATTGGATCGGGAATGGATGGATTGGCCGTTTTGGCGTTTCAATCCCTCATAGGTACGATAAAAACTCGGATGGCATGGATGTATGGGAGATAGCGGACAGTTTCAATCCCTCATAGGTACGATAAAAACGCGGTGAGCGCGTCGAGTGATTACATTACAAGTGGTTTCAATCCCTCATAGGTACGATAAAAACATGGATGGAAAACGAATTCATTATTTTTTGGATTGGTTTCAATCCCTCATAGGTACGATAAAAACACGTTGTATATGTGACGATCGACTTCGACCGTCGCCGGGCGTTTCAATCCCTCATAGGTACGATAAAAACAAATCAAATTGATCCCAGAGACCGCTTGCTTAGTCTTGTTTCAATCCCTCATAGGTACGATAAAAACATCTCCGGCTCTCATTTCTTCAGCAGGGATAGCATTTTTGTTTCAATCCCTCATAGGTACGATAAAAACCACCTATCATTTTGAAGGATATGGTGTGGAAGCGGGTTTCAATCCCTCATAGGTACGATAAAAACGAGAGGCGATAAGAACGAGCGACCTTATTACTCAGTTTCAATCCCTCATAGGTACGATAAAAACAGGGGCTTCCTTGCGCAAGTGTTCGTGATTGTATGTGTTTCAATCCCTCATAGGTACGATAAAAACAGGTACAGGCTATTATGGATTAAGATTGGAGGAACTGTTTCAATCCCTCATAGGTACGATAAAAACCGGCGCTTGTCGCCGACTTGCGGAAGCGAGGAAGCTCTCAGTTTCAATCCCTCATAGGTACGATAAAAACTATATCCAGCCCGCACTCGCCCATCCTTGTATAGCTGTTTCAATCCCTCATAGGTACGATAAAAACGACGAAGCGGGTAAGGGGGCCGCGGAGCGTGAAAAAGTTTCAATCCCTCATAGGTACGATAAAAACCTTACCATGTCCAAATTTACATTTTGCTTCACACCATGTTTCAATCCCTCATAGGTACGATAAAAACATTAAATATTCCGATGCCAACAGAAGAAGAATACGAATGTTTCAATCCCTCATAGGTACGATAAAAACCGGCGGAACAAATTGCAACGGCTACACTGGAGGAACGTTTCAATCCCTCATAGGTACGATAAAAACTCTTACCAAATCCAAATAATTTACCAGAAGTGAATCAGTTTCAATCCCTCATAGGTACGATAAAAACGGTGTGGGGTTACACCCAGTTAAGCTGAATGTGGCTGTTTCAATCCCTCATAGGTACGATAAAAACCAAGAACGCGGAATCAATATTACAGCGATTATCGGGTTTCAATCCCTCATAGGTACGATAAAAACATCGCAACGCCGTCAGCATATTTCCATGTCCTGCTGTTTCAATCCCTCATAGGTACGATAAAAACGATACTCCCAGCGCAAATTGATCGTGCCCAATGCCTGTTTCAATCCCTCATAGGTACGATAAAAACTGGTGAAGATATTGGGGGCTGGTTCGGAGAAGTTTTGTTTCAATCCCTCATAGGTACGATAAAAACGGACAGCCAATTTCGAAACATACACCAGAGGAAAAAGAGGGTTTCAATCCCTCATAGGTACGATAAAAACGTCACTTTTGTCTTCGTTCCAGTTCTTACATCATCAGTTTCAATCCCTCATAGGTACGATAAAAACGGAAGCACTCTAGCCAAGTAGCGATATGCGTCTTCGTTTCAATCCCTCATAGGTACGATAAAAACGAGGCGTTGAAACAGATGATAGAGTTGAACGCTGGATTGTTTCAATCCCTCATAGGTACGATAAAAACATATTTTTTGAAAGGCAAAAATCCAAGGCCATTACCGTTTCAATCCCTCATAGGTACGATAAAAACGCTGATCGGCGTCGCGATCACGTCGTAGTTCGGCGCGTGTTTCAATCCCTCATAGGTACGATAAAAACCCCCAAAAATGCTTGTTCCATCAAGCTTTTCGGTTTGGAGCTGTTTTCAGCATACCACGTTTCAAAAATTCTGTCAACGGCTTTCAACCTTGATGGCTGTAGGCTTGAGGCGCTAAAAACCATTGTCGTCGATCCCCCGGGATTTTTGCACGATTGGAGGTCGACGACAATCCCATGACTCGTTTATCCACTTTTGACGCGAAACATGCCAAATCCTTGTGAATTTCGGCCGCCTAGACCAACATGATATAAAAATGTCAACTGTTCTGGCGAAGAACAGAGGCGGTAATAGCCAAGCCACCCTGTAATATACATATTCTTGAACATTGTCACCACACGATGACGATGATGAACGTGAACCGGCTCGATCAACAGTCTTTCCGTCGGCGGAACGCCGTAGTACGCTTCATATTTATGACGGAAATTCAATTCAATCAGGTGGGGGAACACCTCATCATCGGGGTCAAAAAATTGCGTTTTCTTTCTTCCGTCGAACGTTTCATATGTGCTATATACGGTCAATGGAGAGAGCATGACAATGTCAATTTCGTTTTCGCGTATGTCGATGTTCTCCATTTTGACACTTTTCACTTCGATCAGCTGTCCGTAAAGCTCAATCTCTCTCTGCAACAAAAATCGCTGTCCAAGTTGCTGAGTCAGCTCTGGGAGAACAGTGTCGATATGCCATTGGAAATCATCCAAAAACCGAATCGCTTTTTTTCCCCGATCCACTTGGTGCGTTCCAAATAAACGGCTAAACGTGAAGAGTTTAAATGACCGTTTCCCGTGACGGAATCCTTTGTCATGCAAAAATGCAGCTAACTGCTCATTTTCTAACGAACGATACAACATCCCTTGCAACAAATGCTGATAATGCAACGGCAAGGAAACCGTCCCTTGCCGTCCGCTCATGGTCACTGTCAATCTCATGTTTTTTCCTGCCTTCCTTAGTGTATACCATTTGACTTATAGAATGAATTCATCTCCACCTTTTTTCAGCCCCATTTCTTCTCTTTTCGAATACTTTTGGGTGCGAAACGTGTAAAAAATAACTGAATCCTCATCGGGATCCATAAGTTGGCGCAATTCCATCTTTAACTTTTCGTAATTGGCTGACGTAATTTCCCCTTCGAATACAGAGTTTTGCACCCAGTGGAGATATTTGCGGGCAATCTTCAACGCCTTGGCTACACGCTTTTCATTGAAATCATACACAAGAATCACAAACAAACGATCCCACCTACCAGCGAGCCGCATATGGCTCGTACGTTTTTTCGCCAAGAATGTGCTTTTGAATTTTATACAGTTCAAGTCGAATCAGACGGCGATAGGATACAGACTTGCCAAGATGACGATGCTGGACTGTTGTCTGCATTTTTTTCTCGAGTTCACTGACGAACAGTTTTCTTCCTTCTTCATTCAGCATAATGCCGTTTGTCAACTTCTCAAAATGTTTACTGGACAGCATTTTCTTATTCACTAATGCAAAGATCAAGCGATCTACAATGATCGGCTTGAAAATTTCCGCGATGTCCAAGTTCAAGGAAAAACGGCGAAAGTTCGTACTGTGCAAAAACCCGATGCGCGGGTCTAGATATGTCTTATAAATCTCACTGAGGCACATTGTATACACAATCGAATTTCCAAAGCTGATCAGCGCATTTAAACGGTTATGTGGAGGACGCTTTGTCCGTTTCTCGAACACAAAGTCCGGATGGCGAATGATGGAATCAAACGATGCATAGTATGCCTCGCGAATATGACCTTCTGCCGCCATTAACTGCTCCACCGTTTCCGCCTGATCAAGCTTCGCCTCTTCTTGTTCAATCGATTGCAGCGCCTTTTCCAATTCCTCTGGTTCGGAAAGACGAGGGCGGTAATATTTTAGCACCCGCTCCATTTGACGAATGGAGCCTTGGACAAACAGACGGGCAAGTTCCAACCGTTTTCGAGGATCAAGATAATGTTCCGCCTGCTTCAATACGACATGACCTGAATTCAAGTGTTCCCGTGGATAAAAAGAACCAACGTAATACCCGTAATGGTTAAAGTAATGAACGATGATTTCCTTTTGTGCGGCAAACTCCAAAAATCGCTTCGAAACGTCCACCTCGCCAAAAATATAAATGTCATTCGTGTTTTCAACAGGAATATACCGCTTGCGCTCTTCCGTTTCGAAATAGAGACTATTGTCTTTGCGGCGCAGTTCGCCATTTTGGAAAATATACAGCGTTTTCTTCATGGTTTATTCCTCCGCCCAACAATATTCACGGTAGGCACATTTACCACAGAATGAGATCTTTTTTGGCGGTGGCGGCACAGGCATTCTCGCGATGCGACGGATGTCTGTAATGGCGCGTTCCAACTCACTTCGCGCTTCTTCTGTCCATTCGACTTGCTCTTTCTTCCGCTCTTTCGGAAACAACAATTCTCCCTTTGCCTCAATCCCTGCCTGCCTTAATGTATCTAAATAGTACAGCAGCTGCATTCGGGCGCTTTTAGAATAACTGGACGATTTTTTGACTTCTCCAATAACCAGTTCGCCATTTTCCTGACGAATGCGGTCGATGACAATATGGCCGATCGATAGCTCTTTTTTATCCCTGGCATAATAAGTTTCAGAAAGAAATCGTCCGATTTCCAATGCTTCGTCTTCTTGATCGGGGGCAATTTGATGTTTCATCAACCATACTTCACGCGGACAAATGTAGTAGTACCAAATATCCGTGCCGGTGACAGGCATTTCATACTCCATTGAACCCACCTACCAAATCAATCCTTCGCTTTTTGTCCGATAACCAAGCGTCTCATCGTAAAAATCGTTCAATGAATCTCTCCCCACATACCCGATACCGTGGACAATCGGCGGCCGATGATCCACTTTCACAGGAATGGCAATCACGTATTGGGAAAATCTACTTTTTAGAGCGGCGAATCGTTTCCGACGTTCCCAACGGTCACCAAGGCGCAAAATCTCCTCATATTCACGAAACACATCAGCAGCCTCTTCATCCAATTCAATAAAGACATTGATTTTTTCTCCATCTCCCTCAATCAAACGAAAATGAGACACAGGAATTCGATCAATCGTTTCCTCGCCATCGAAATACAGCGTCATCATCCCTTTTAACAACCGCTCCGATTCGGCATTGCTCATCCGAGCCGCCAATGTTTCGAAATAGGATGTAATCAGTTGTAAAAACTGCCCCTCTTCTACTTCCCTCTTCCCCTTTAGCAATTTTTGTGTAATATCGAGTCGTATGGCATCATAAATATAACTTGCATATAACCGCCTGTTGTCTGTCAAGCGCACCACATGAACTTCTCCTTTACGCCGTCCATGGCGATTGCACCGCCCGGCAGCTTGTTGAATGGAATCAAGCGGTGCTATGTCACGATAGACTACGTCAAAGTCAACATCTACGCCCGCCTCAATCAGCTGGGTGCTGACGACAATTCGATACTCTCCACGTTTCACTGCCATAATTCGGCGAAGGCGCTCTTTTGGAGGAATATGAGTAGATAGAAATGTGATCTCTGTCTCGTCGACCCCCTCCTCGAGAAGTGCATGGTAGAACGCTTTCCCACTTTCAATCGTATTGAGAATGAATAAATAGGTTTTTCCCTCTTCCCATTGTATTCGGCGAGCAAACTCCTCGATTGTCCAAGACTCATCGATGTGGGGATACAACGTCACACGGGAAAGTGGTTGAAAATACACCTGCTCATCCACGAGCGAAACCGCCTCCGGAAACCATTTCGGATCGGTGGCCGAACTGAAAAGAAAATAACAACCAAGTTCTTCTGCCATGACCGCAAACAACTGACGAATGGCCAACCAGTATCGGTGAGGAACAGCCTGCACTTCATCAATGAGAACAATCGAGTTGGCCAACCGATGAAACTTGCGTAAGGAGGCATTACGGTTGGAAAAGATGGTTTCAAACAATTGAACAAAAGTCGTCACAATCAATTCCGAATGCCAACCTTCGATCAATAGTTTGGCAGCTTCATAATCGACATCATATCGTTCATCATCTTGTTTGGTCGTATAACGAATGTCAGCGAGATGATGGTGCGCGAGCCACAATTGGCGATCTTCCTCAACTCCATTGACAGAAAACACTTCTCTGAGCACATTGGCTGTCTGGTCAATGACACTAAGAAATGGAAGGCTATAGATGATGCGTGGTTTGACTCCCTGCTCCTGTTCAATTTTTTCTCGCAGACGCAAAGCGAAGTGCAGACTCGCCAGCGTTTTGCCCATCCCCGTGGGCAAATTCAGACGGTAAAAATGTTGACGTAGATCAATCGGCGCCCTGTCTACCTCTTGAAACGCCTGTTCCCTTAGCTGGTTGAGCCCTGTTTGATGCCATGATTGCTGCTGTTTGTAGCGCAAAATGAGATCCACAGGGACATCTTTACGCTTAGAAAATGACCATGGCTGCTTCTGCACAATCCCCGCTTCCGACTTGTCCGCGTCAATTAACAGAGAAAAAAGAAACAACGCTTGCACATACGGAACAAGGGATTCGTTTCTTCGATTCCACGACATGATGAAACGGCGCAATGACCGAGCCTCGGTAAAAAACTCATCCACCCATGCCATCCACGTTTCTTTCGTCCAATTTTCCTCTTTTTCAAAGCCAGCAAGCGCCATTTGTTCCGCCAACACTGAATAATCGACCGCTTCGACTTGACGCTTGAGCAAAGCCTTCGTCTCCTCGCCCATCCGTTTTAACTCTTCCAGCCAATCATCTAAATTTCCATGATGACGTTTCACGACAAGAAAAGCCAACAGCCGCCAAAACTCGTCAATCCCCTTCTCTTTCAGGAACACCGCTAATAAGACTGCCGATAAAAGAGCATGGCTTTTGAGCGCTGGTGAACCTTGAAACGCATCAGGCGATTGAATGTATTGCTGGAAGAAGGCATGGCTTTTGCCCAGATCATGGAAAAGCGCAATCCAGCGGTTCATTTGCCTCAACAGCATCGGTTCTGCCAAGCGCACGGATTTCTCAGACAAAAAGAGGGAGGAAAGCTGCTCCACCCCTCGCATATGTTCGGACAATAAATAATGGGGATGGGAATACATCTTACTCTCCCTTTCCATCGGAATAGAAAAAGACGATCCGTTCCCTCTGTTCATTTTCCCAATAGTGAGGGACCGAGGCGAGAATGGGCTGTCCTCCCGCCTCAAACACCACCTCTTCGTACTGGGAAACAACCCGTTCCACATTCATCTTCCAAGCCACTCGCTCTTTGCGATACTCTTTGCCCGGTTCTACTTGCAGCGCTTGTATTTTGTTTCCAGGGATCACCGAACAAATCGGCACGTGATCCTCTCCATCCACTTCAACGAAGCGAAACTCTTCGATCGCGACAAACTGGACATCTGCCAAACATTCGCTCAAACCAAGGCATGGTGTGTATACGCTTTTATGCTGGCGAACAAGATCCACAAGCTGCGAAAATCGTTCCTCGTCCTTGAGAGAAACATAACAACGGAAGTGTGGAAAACGCAAAAATTCCACGCGAATTTGCGTCCGCGCTCCTTCACGCCGCTGTTTCGGCACCCATATGTTCCCTTTCGTGTTCACATAGTTGATGCCCACTCTTGTCTTCCGCACTGGCCCCATGAGGCGTATGGC
Organism: Geobacillus lituanicus; assembly: GCF_050994965.1. Taxonomy (NCBI): domain Bacteria; kingdom Bacillati; phylum Bacillota; class Bacilli; order Caryophanales; family Anoxybacillaceae; genus Geobacillus; species Geobacillus lituanicus. The sequence goes on along the minus strand of NZ_CP194773.1, from coordinate 715,227 downwards.
CACATTGGTTGTCTCATGGTTGAACACTCGCAAATACTCGTTTTCCTCTTTTCCCACACCTGTGATCGCACCGAGCAATCCAAAAAGCGCGGTCGGCGGAATGAAAGAATATGTGAGCGGAGAAGAAGTCGAGTACAGCTGGCGAAAATGCCCGAAATCGGCCCGAATATCAAATACAAGCACATTCATCGCGCTCATTCCTTATGATCGAATATCCACAACAATGCCTTCTTGACGCAATCGGTCAGCGAGCTGTTCGCTGCACACAAGCCTTTCATCTTGCCGCAGCTCAATCTTCGCAATCTTTTCCTTTTCCCTAACCAATACCTTAATGAGCGGAGATACATCCAGCACATAATCTCGGACATCGCGAATTTCCTCTTCCGCCTTTTCCGTATGCAGGGAAATGTATTGATCCAGTTCGCCGATATGGAAGTGAGGCTCTTGATAAACGACACGCAAAAGCAGCCTTGGGACATGGCCGACTTTCGAGCGGGAAATTAAATTTTTCGTCCCCTCCCACATCGCTTCAACCAGCAGCTCTACATCTTCTTCTGTCAGTCTCGTCGAACGGGCCGCGGTCTCATTGACCACCCCATAGAACGCAATAAGAGAATACGGAAGCACATATTCTTCACGAAACGTCTTCTGCGTCATTTGCCCGCCCGAGGCAAACGCGCCGGTTCCTTTGATATATTCCAGCTTGACACGATGGAGCGACTGCCCCATTTTAAACTGGACAGGCCCTGTGTGAGTAATCGATCCTTTTTCCCTTGAGCTTTTTTCAATCGGCAAAGTGACGCCGAACAGCCTTACATCAATGCATTGACGCAACACCTCATCATTGATGATTTTTTTCATTTCACTTAAGGTTAATTTTGATTTTTCTAATTTCCCCCCGTCTCGAACCAAAAAATCTTCCGCTCTTGCCTTCGCATCTTGAATATACTCATCATCTTGCGCAATTTCACGGACGAAAATTTCTTGCCCGCGATACTCATACAAGTAGTCGCGAATCGTCCGTTTTAAGCGCACATCGGTGACGATGTTTTTCCCTGTTTCCTCATCAATGCGCGGCTTATTGCCATCCAACGGATCGCCATTCGGATTCGCCCACTGCACATCGTACAAAAAGAGCAGTTCTGAACGCTGTTTCACCATAATATTACTGTTCCTCCTTACTCCAGATGATTTCTTTGACTTGCGATGTTAGGTTCATCCCACATGCAAAATAAAAATTCAGTTCATCCACCGACAATTTCCACCTTGGGGAAGAGGACAAAAATAAACGGGAAATTTCTTCAGCGAGCTGGCGATGCCCGCCGTAGTAAGACTCATATTCTTCCAGCTTTCCAATCACTTTCGGAAGCAGCCCTTTGATGGCCCGCTGATCCATTTTGAGCCCCATGAGTTGTTGCAAGAATGGCTTGCTGCCGCGTTGTTTCTGCTGGATGTCCAGCAGCATTTGCGTCAATGCCCCAAGCAGAAAAACCGCTTGTTTCTCCTTTGAATCCAGTTGTCCTCCATATGCTTCGAACAAACGGGCAAATTTTCCTTCCACCACCCGATCCCCTTTCCTTATCAATACTCCAGCCTGCTCCAAGAAAACCATGACCGCAATGGCTTGACGCGTCTTAGCGGCAAAGAACCCATCACCGGTTTCATAATCGTGAAAATCAGCCCGCAACTGCTCCATAAAAAAAGAAGCAAAAAACGAAAGCGGCAACGCTTTCTTTTGAAATACGCATTCCACCACTTGCAAAAAATATTTATCATAGACACCGATAGGAAAAAACGTGCGAATAAAGCCAAAATGGAAGGGATGATTACCTTCCCTGTACAACAATGTTTCCGTCGCCTTTTTCGCTCGGAACAGTTCGCTGATTCGCGACGGCAATACATCCTCAATCAGCAACAAAATCCGCTCCGCACTTTGAATTCTCTGCAAAAACAACAACTGCAGCGAAAGAGAATTGTCATAATCCTGCAACGTTCCAAGCAAATCTTCTTCCGTAGTCATAAACGATTCCGCTTGGTCTTGATGGATGCGGATATCCTTTTTCCCATTCACCAAATACTCCAACAGCTCATCCAATACATCACGACCGGCAGGAATCAGCAGCTTGGGAATCGCCAAATAAGAAAACCCATAAAACCGATACTGCAAATACGATTCAATAAATTTTCTTCCTTCCTCAATATGGGATTTGCAGGACAAACAGACAGGATAATTTCGCCATGCCTTTGCCTCATCGAACCCCCCGGTAATAAACCCCGGTTTGTCCAACGTATAAAAACGAAAGACGGATAACTTACCAATCACCGTTTCCTTGCGTTCTCCGCAAATCGCGCACACTTGATGGCGGGCTGCCAATTCCATATCTTTTTCATTCACCAAATACAAAAAAGCGTCCTGAAATGGCGTCCAACCGTACAAATAAGCACCATTGATTTTCAATGAGACGATGGCACGTTCGCCAGAAAGCGAAAGCTTGTCTTTCATTTCGTGCAAAATCGCTTCTTGTTGCTGCACAAGCACATGCTCGATAGAACGGAGAAACGGGTCATCCATCACCCGATTCACTTTGCGAAACCATCCGAGAACTTTTTGATCATATGTATTTTCGATCGTCGTAATTCTCGCTGTCGGAGAATAATTGATTCCGCGCGTTGATCCGGAACGAAACAAATATTTCTTATAATCACTTCCGCATTCCTCAACCTCGCATCCTTCCCAGACAGCGTTTCCCTCACCATCCACACGCAATGAAATGAGCACACAAGAAGGATAACCTGGATTCTCAACCAGCTGATCAATGACCGACACTTCTCCTTGCTTCTCGAGCACCATCTTTCCGATTCGGGCGATTGCTTCGATCAATCTATCACCCCTCCGCATCGTTTGGACTAATCTAATTATACCATATAGACAAAAAAATGGTATAAAAATCGAGACTGTTTTTATAAAATTCAGAATTACGATGCTACCGCAAAACATGTAACTCTCATAAAAAAACGCCGAACGTTTTATGACGTTGGCGCAGGTTTCATCCCTTATAGGTACGATAAAAACTCAACCACCTAAATGTGATTCAGCGCTTTTAACCAATAATTTCAATAGATTTTATTTCGTTTTCTAGAACCCCATAAACAATCCCCAGTTCTTTTGCCTCTTGGTTTGTAATTACCAAGCTGTCAATCCCATCCTCACTATCCTCTCCATCGCAGTAATCACGGACAAATCCCTCTAGCACATCTCCGTCTTTGTATATAATTCTTACCCTTTTACCGACATATTCCCACAGCTTCATCATTCCTCACCTTTCTTTATTGTTGGAACAATATGAGTACCGGTTTTAGAGTAGTGTATTCTGAAACTACTTGGTTTCAATCCCTCATAGGTACGATAAAAACTGGATGCAATCTTGCCGATCCATTCCTTTATCAATGTTTCAATCCCTCATAGGTACGATAAAAACGGGAGCGGGGAAAAGCCCGTAGGAGCGCTGGAGTGGTTTCAATCCCTCATAGGTACGATAAAAACGTTGGCTGAGTTGCTGGGGAGACCTTACTGCTCGGTGTTTCAATCCCTCATAGGTACGATAAAAACTTGGAAAGAGAAAGGAATCCCGCTTACCGAAGAAAGTTTCAATCCCTCATAGGTACGATAAAAACAGAGAAATGGCTGTAAAAATTACGGCTTATTGTAAGGTTTCAATCCCTCATAGGTACGATAAAAACCATTGACCCAGCCGCTTGTGCTTTCCATCGTATCGTGTTTCAATCCCTCATAGGTACGATAAAAACGAACGGCGAGCCAATTGATTTGGTGACGCTCGCCTCTGTTTCAATCCCTCATAGGTACGATAAAAACTATTATTGTGATTAATCCTTTTTGCTCTAGCGCTTGTTTCAATCCCTCATAGGTACGATAAAAACACTGTTGAGCTGTTCGAGTTCGCCCTCTAATTGAGGTTTCAATCCCTCATAGGTACGATAAAAACAAGCTGTCATGCAATATGTGATGGCACACAAAGAGTTTCAATCCCTCATAGGTACGATAAAAACTCGCGATCGGCCGAAAGAAGCGGTTTGGATGACATGTTTCAATCCCTCATAGGTACGATAAAAACATATCTGGCAGCTGCTATTGATACTTCAATTGATTGTTTCAATCCCTCATAGGTACGATAAAAACTAAAATCGGATCAGTAGACATTGCAAGCCCGGTCAATATGTTTCAATCCCTCATAGGTACGATAAAAACTCTTCTATATATATGCTCATTGAAAAGTTAACCTTCGCATAAGCGGTGCCCACTCTGGTTATACTGCTCCTAATGAAAAACATGGAAAAGGAGCGGAACTCTGCATGAAACGTCTCAAAATCACCAACGATCACGGATGGACACCTCGGACCCTTCGCAAACAGGAACGGAAAATCAAAAACACCCTTCTTCGCCAACGGGTGATGGCGGTTCGCCTGGTCATGGAAGGCTATTTGGGCAAAGAGGTGGCCTCCATGGTCAACGTGTGCCGACAAACTGTTTCCCATTATGTGTCGCTGTTCAACGAAGGCGGCCTTGAACTCCTGCTTCATCGGGATTTCGCCCCCGGGCGGGAGCCGTTTCTCACGGAAGAACAGCAAGAAAAGATCAAACAGCTTGTATTGACCACCACTCCCGCGGAACTGGGCTGGGACGTCGCTTCGGCGTGGAACACCAAACTCCTGCAATCCTATGTCGCAAAGCAATTCGGTGTTTCCATTTCCCGCGAAGCGTTGCGAAAACTCCTGCACCGCAAAGGGCTGTCGTGGACACGACCGACGTACACACTGGCGAAAGGAAATCCGGATGAGCAAAAGCAATTTGAAAAACAAATGGATCTGATAAAAAAAACTTGATCACCAAGGAGACAGAAGATGCTGTTCTTCTGTACATCGATGAAACCCATATCCGCTCTTACCATGTCTTGCGGTCCACATGGTCGGAAGTCGGCCGCCAAAAACAAGTGCCGACGTTTGGCCATCATGCCCACGTATCGCTGTTTGGCGCGGTCAACGTCCATGATGGTGAAACGGTGCTTCATCAAACAACTGCCGCCAATGCTGCGACGTTCTTGGATTTCTTGAGAATGCTCAAAGAGCGCTATCCGGACCGTCTCATGGTCTTGGTGTTGGATAACGCCCGCATTCACCATGCCAAAATGGTCAAGGAGTTTTTGCGGGAAGAAGGACAGTGTTTTCACTTTATTTACCTTCCTCCGTATTCTCCGCAACTGAACCCGATCGAACGCTTATGGAAATGGCTGAAAGATACGGTGATTGCCAATGTATTTCACAAGGATCGCAACGATATCATTCAAGCCATTACTCGGTTTGTCAACTACATCCACGAACGTCCGGAGGAAGTGCTGCAGCGCTTAGGGTGTGCAGGATGACTGAGAAGTTAACTCTTCATGTTGCATGTATATACATAGTTTGCAAGATTGATCATGCTATCCTCGTTTCAATCCCTCATAGGTACGATAAAAACGAGCAAGCATTTCCTTCGTGACAACTGCCGCACCGTTTCAATCCCTCATAGGTACGATAAAAACTCGATGCTGAAACGTCACATGGCGTTTTGCACGATCGTTTCAATCCCTCATAGGTACGATAAAAACTGAAAAAGTAGGTAATATTTCTGAAGATGCATCCAGTTTCAATCCCTCATAGGTACGATAAAAACCCGATCACATAGGAACCGAGCGCGGAGATCGTCATGCCGTTTCAATCCCTCATAGGTACGATAAAAACGGGCAGGGGATCACCAAGGCAGAAGATTTTTAATAGTTTCAATCCCTCATAGGTACGATAAAAACTGTCTCCGTCCTTGTCAATTCCGGCAAGTACTCATATTGGTTTCAATCCCTCATAGGTACGATAAAAACTGACAAAATAAAGAAAGACAACCGTATTAAATATCATGTTTCAATCCCTCATAGGTACGATAAAAACGTGCGAATCACTCGACGCGCTCGCGCGAGTGATTACACGTTTCAATCCCTCATAGGTACGATAAAAACTCGCGCCAATCCGTCATCGGCCGCGTCTCATGCTTAGTTTCAATCCCTCATAGGTACGATAAAAACCCTCGTAACATTGTCATCACGTTGTCATGAGTTTCGTTTGTTTCAATCCCTCATAGGTACGATAAAAACGTGCCTCGTTGCTTTATTTTTGTCTGACGAAAAAGTTTCAATCCCTCATAGGTACGATAAAAACTTCATCTCACTGCGAATATGTATGGTCAACAATTGGGTTTCAATCCCTCATAGGTACGATAAAAACGATCATCCGGGAGCAGAAAAATGTCCCGCAGGGAAGTTTCAATCCCTCATAGGTACGATAAAAACATTGAATACAACGGTCAAGAATACAGAATCAAGAGGATGTTTCAATCCCTCATAGGTACGATAAAAACAAATCCACCTCGTCTAACGGAACACATGATTTATGCAGGGTTTCAATCCCTCATAGGTACGATAAAAACGAACGCATAGCAGGTTCAGACAGCTTATCATATCGAGTTTCAATCCCTCATAGGTACGATAAAAACCGGTTTTCGGTCCGTATACCCCATCCGCTTCTCCACATTGTTTCAATCCCTCATAGGTACGATAAAAACGATTGTGAACGCGATATAGAAACCGCCTTTAAACACTGTTTCAATCCCTCATAGGTACGATAAAAACTCCACGCCCCGAGAAAATGATGAGGTTAGGATCGGGGTTTCAATCCCTCATAGGTACGATAAAAACCCAAACCATGCGCATAAAATCAAGCTTTTCCCCTTTTGGCTGTTTTCAGAATATCACGTTTCAAATATTCTGTCAATATCGTTCAGCCGTTATGGCTGTAGGATTTTTGGCGCAAAAGAACATTGTCGTCGATCCCCCGGGATTTTTGCACGATTGGGGGTCGACGACAATGTGAGGCTCGACGGCGAAGAGTCTGCTCTGCTTACCCCTTCACCCGTTCGATCTTCTCAACCGGCAGCCCGGTCAGTTCGTGGATCGTGGCGACATCATACCCTTTCGCCAGCATTCTCCTCACCACGTCGAGCTTCCCTTCCTCAATCCCTTTTTGGCGCCCTTGTTTAATGCCTTGTTTGATCCCTTGTTCGATTCCCTTCTCGATTCCCTTCTCGATTCCCTTCTCGATTCCCTTTTCCATTCCCCGCTGTTCGTACGAGACGATGAGCTCCATCACTTGCTTCGCCTCCTTCGTCTCCATTTGGCTCACCTCGTTTCGCAGTTTGGCTTCCTCCTCTTCGGACAACCGCAAATACGTTTCAAAAAAACCGAACAACAGCCGCTGTTTCGCCTCATCGAGCTCAAGGCGGACGAGCATGCGCAAAAACTCTTTTTTCACTTCGACCTTTTCTTCTTCATTATACCCCATTTTGCTTAACAAGGCAGCGGCGACGGGATTGTCATGGCGGATGTACGCGCGCCACGGCAGTTTGCGCAGCTCCACCGTCAAGTAACGAAAATCGAGAACGGTCAAGAACGGAAACTGGACGACCAATGAGGAAGGTTCATCGTGGTGTTCATCATAGCTGAAGATGGCGATCGGAACAATACGGCGGCGGTATTTTTGAAACAAGCGGCTGAAGTAGAGGAACATTCGCTCGGGGAAGGTCCGCTGTGCGTAGCTTTGGTGTTCGACATGAACAATGACGAGCCCATCTTCCCCTTTCATCTTCGTTTCCACCAACAAATCGACGCGGTGCTTCTCTCCGGCCGTCACGTCGGTAAACAGTTCTTCTGTGAGGAAAGTAAGGCGGTGAACGTCGATGTGCTCGTACACGTTGGGAAAGAAAAGAAGCAAAAACTCTTCGAAAAACGTCGACAGCAGCTCTTTGAACAACCGGTCGTGATCGATTCGCTGTTTGGCCACGTTTTCCCTCCTTGCGACATGGAATTCACGATATGTATTCGCTCTACGCGACGCAATTCCTTCTCATGAATGTAACTTTTTAGGAAGGAGGCCCGATCGCTTTGGGCTCCTTCCCTTGTCCTTCCTCTAGCTCGTGAATGGACTACCCGTTGATATCCCCTGTCAACCTCCCAATGATCGCCTCTTGATACCCGGCTTTTTTCTTTCGCCCGATGGCTTCTTTCACCGGCCGCAATGGTTCCGATGTGACGGATGCGAGTTTGGCGAGGCGCTCGGGTGTGAGTTCAACGACTGGGTTGGCGGCCGCATAATCGTCCAAGGAAAAGCGCCAGAGCGTGACGGCCTGTCCATACCGTTCAAGCAGCCGCTCTGCCATGGCCAATCCTTCCGGATCGAAGTCGCCGGAATAATACAGCTTGGCGCCAGAGGCCGCGAGCAAATCGAGCAGCTTCATCGTCGCCAAATTCATTTGCCCGTTCGTGCTGACAAGCGGGGCGCGGGTGTCAAGCAACGTCGAAAAGACGCCCGCGTTTTCGACGATGTACACCGTCCCCCCATGGGCAGGGCGGGCGCGGACAAGCGACAGCACATCTCTAAGCGGCATGTTCAGCGCCGTGTTCGCCTCCCAGGCAGCGGAGAAAACAGGATGCGGGCCGCCCTCGGTTTCAGCGAGGATGTTGGCGCATGTGACAAAGTTCAGGATATCCTCACGGAGCAAGCCGACGGACTGGAGCAACTCGTTGACGCTCTCTACAGATGCCATGTCCCAGTCCCCAGGCACGGTCGCTTGCAACGCCGAAAGCAACAATCTCCCCGGTAGCGTGGACAAATCGAACGCGTGCGGGTCGCCCGCCACTTGCTGGGCAAAGAGCGGGAGGCGCATGTATGACGGGAGCGGGAGGCGGCCCAAAGCGGCGCTGACAAGGCGGATGGCCTCCTCCAGGCTGCGGCGGTCGGTTTCGTACGCCGTTTGGACGAAGCGCTGAGGGCGGACCGACTCAACCCAATGATGCTCCTCGGTCAGACGCGCAAAAAAACGATCCCGTTCCTCTTCCTCCGCCTGGCGCCGTTCTTTGTTTGAGACAAGCGGGGCGCCGAAGTACTGTTCAAGCAGCTCGACAAGTCCAACGCCCGCAAACCTCGTCTGTCCGAGCTGTTTTTCAAACGCGATAAGGGAGACGCGGGAGACGTCTTTGCCGAAAAAGGCGGCCACCGCCTCCCGCTCTTCATCGGTGAACGCCTCTAAAGACACCGCGCCGCCGACGCGGCCGAGCGACTCGTACTTGTGCTTCATCTCGATAAACAGACGGCGGAAGCCCGGTTCAGAGCGGAAAAAGGCAGCCGCCTCCTTGGCCGTGCTCACGTCTCGATCGTCTCCCATTCTTTATCATTGACCATCAGCTGTTTGACACGCCCGTTCCAACGGTAATGAATGACGGTCACAAACGACGCATTGCGCGGACGGACGAGTTCGCAAATGGACAACGCGGGCACGGTGTCGTAGTCGCCCCAAAGCGCCTGCGAGTTCATGATGTAGTTAAAGCCGAGCTGTTCGACAAGTCCGAACAGGTTGCGGATGTTGTTTTCATCGACGCCGGCGAACGCCTCGTCGAGCGAAATGATGTACGGGGCATCATCGCCCGCTTCTTGGTAGCGCGAATACGCCGCGGCGAAAAGGGGAATGTACATCGCCATCGCCTTTTCCCCGCCGCTGAATTGGTAAAAACGGTGGTTCGTCAGCTCGCGTTTCGGCTCGTTTGTTTTTTCATAGTACAAAGTGAAGGAAAACCATTTCCGATAGTCGAGCACTTCTTTAATGATTTGATGGAGTGTGTTGCCTTGGCCGCGCTCTTCAAGCAATTCGCGGGCGCGGGCGATTTTCGAGCGGAAATGGTTCGTCACTCGCTGTAAATCTTCCTCTCTAAGCAGCCGCGAATCGATCCGCAACAGACGGACCAACTCTTTCGTATCCAGCTCCGCTTCCGTCTCCGCCGTTTTCGGCTTCCATTGAATGGACAGCACAAGCCCTGATGATGTGTCGAGGCCGCCCATCAGTTTATTCATCTCATTCACCCACCGTTCGGCGCGCTGGATGCGGCTGCGCAAAATGCGGCCGACTGATTTTAAAATGACGTCCTCATACAGCTCGCGGTCTTGTTCTTTCATATACTCGTGCTGCAAGGCGATGTCGCGCTCCACTTCCGCCAGCACCGCAAACGGCGTGGCGCGCTCGCCTTTGTAGTCGAGGTAAATGACGTGCCGTTCTTGTTTCTCCCGCCAGTCCGCGGCTTTCATGGCCATCTCATCGTCTGGGGCAACGGCGGTCCATTCGGGCTTCGTTTGTTCTTCCAGCGGCTCGAAGGACGCCCGGTATTCGGTCAAGTTGGACGACTCTTGGAAAAAGACGGTGTTCAGCCGCGCCAAAAGCGAGGAACGCGTCTCTTTTAACACTGCTTCGTACCGTTGTTTCGCTTCTTTCGCCTGCTCCAGGAGGGAGCGGGAACGATCAAGATCCACAAGCCCAAGCGCCGCTTCACGGGCAAACGACTTTTCCCACATCGCGGCGAGCTCGCGGGCGAACGCTTCCCGCTGCGCCCCTTTTTCCCGCTCTTCGACTAAGCGCATGAGCCGCTGTTCCGTCCGCGCCCGTTCGTTGACAAGGCGCGGAATTTCTTGGCGCAAAAACGCCAACCGTTCTTGAATGCGGGCGATTTCGGCGCGAATGTCATCCGCCCCCATTTGTGCGAGCGTCCGCTCCATCTCCGCGATTCGCAAGGCGAGCCGCTCGGTTTCATCCCGAAGCCGATTTCGTTCGCCTTTCGCTTCGTCGATCTCCGTTTCCAGCGCCGTGAGCCGCTCGCGCTGTTGGGCGATCATCGCCTCGGTATGGCGCGTTTCGCGGTAAAGCACTTCGAGTTCGTGCAAATGGCGGACGTACGATTTCATGGCGAGCTGGGCTTGTTCACAGCCGTCTAAAGTAAAGGCCAAATCGAGCTCGGCCGACTCGTCGTGGAGCTGTTGTTTGATTTGTTTCCATTCGCGCGCGAGGAGGGCGGCTTTTTCTTCTTGCCGCTTCCATTCCCGTTCTTTGCTTTCGGCTTGGCGGCGGGCTTCTTGCCCTTCCTCAAACGCGGTGCGCACATCGCGGTCCGATGGGAAGGACACAAACCAGTCGGCGAGCGCTTGGATGGCCGCTTCCACCGCCTGATGCGCCCCGCGCAGACGGTCGATCTCTTGCCCCATCGCGGCGATCTCGGCTTCCAGCGCCGCGATGTTTTCAAGCCGCCACCGTTCGCGCGCTGCACGGCCAATGAACATCGCCTTCGATCTCCGCGGCGCATGGCCGCGGACAAGGCCGAGCGAATAGCGCCCCGTTTCATCGATCGTCATGCCGCCTTCTTGGTCGGCATCGGTGATGACGATGCTTCGGAGCACTTCGTCAATCCGCTCCATTGACACAGGGGCATTGGCATCTGGGCGCAAATAATCAGCAAGCGTGTGCGCCATATGGACCGGTTTCGGAATGAGCACACGGTCGCAGGCGACGTCGATCTCGCGAGCAGTAATGAGGGCGTCAAGCAGCCCCGCGTGCGAAAGCGCCGATTCGATCCGCTCGCGCACATCGTCAGGCACATCGTCGACAAATTCGACCGCGGCATAAAGCGGGACAAACGGAATGCCTTTCTCCTCCAACGCCAACCGGGTGGCAGTGGTTTGTTCATCCCGTTCAGGCTCGGGGTCGCGTTGTTCCCGCCATTGACGCAGTTCGGCCTCGCGATCTGCCCGTTTTTCTTCCAACAGACGGATGTCATGCTCGAGCCGCCATTTCTCATCCTTTTTCTTGCCGACGGCATCGTAATACGCTTGCACGAATGGGCGCTTCAAATCATCGAGCGAATACTGTTCATAAAGCGCGCCTGTTTGTTGCAAAAACGCCTGAATGTCCGTTTCGGAAACGTCGATTCCTCCCTGCTCGACCCAGGCAAGCACGGCTTGTTCAAACCGCTCTTTCTCCTCTTCGAACAGCTCTTCCCATTTCCGCTGCTGATGGCGCCATTCGTCCATTTCCCGCCGCCTTTCGCCCGCTTCGCCGCTCGCTTCTTCATAGCGTCGTTTCACCTCGTCATGCCTGCGCCAAAGACGCGCCAACTCCTCGAGCTGCTCGATATGGCGGTCAGCTTCCTGTTTCCAAGCGGCAAACGAAAACTCTTGTTGCTTTTGGCGATGGCGGTGAAAATCGTCTTCGTTCGTTTCATGCAAAGAAAAGGCTCCTTCTTCCGCATCCGCTCGCAGCTGCGCCAACTCGTCTTCAAGTTTCCGTTCAAGGTCATCCAGCCGCGCTTCCGCTTCATCGAGGCGGCGGCGGTGCTGACGTTCCTGTCGTTCTTTTTCCGCAATCGTCTGCTCGTGCCGCTCCCGCCGTTCCTCTAGGCGCTGCCGTTCGGCTTTCAGCTGTTCATACTTTTCCGCCTGCTGGAACACTTCATGGCCGGCCAAGTCGATTTCGCGCGCTCGCAGCACGTCTTCTTCGCGGCCGAGGTGGGTGATGGACTCCTCAAGCTCATCAAGCGCCTTTCGCGTCTTTTCTTCTTCATCGTGAAGGCGTTGTTGCTCGGCGGCGAGCTGTTCGGCCTGCTTGACCGCTTTTACGTATTCTGCCGCCTTTTCGGCAATCATATATTCGTTGTACAGGCGGTATTGATCGCAAAGGCGCTTCAACGCCCGTTCGTCGCGTTCGAGCTGCTCAAGCTGCTGCTTGGCTTGGTCCATGTTTTCGATCGTGTCCGATAGATGGCGGAGCTCGTCATCGGTCAACGGAGGTAGCGAGCTTTCCAAAATCTCATAAATCACCGTCGGCTTAAAGTCTTTCGACAGCTTCGGGCTGCGCAGTTGAATGAGCAGTTCGATCAATTCTTGAAACGCCTCGAGCGATTCAAAGCGAAACACATGCTTATTGACGAGCTCCATATACTCTTTTTGCGTCTCGACGACCGTCCCGCCCGCACCGAGCAATGCGGCGAGCTCGCGTTTCGTCAGCGGGATTTTTTCACCTGTTTTTTCTTGTTTATACAACTGAAGGTCATAGCCGATGCGGCGGTTGTCGAACATGACAAACCCCCAAAAGTCGAGGCTTTTTTGCCGCTTTGCCCGCAGGCCGATGCCCGTTGTGACGTATTGGTCGGATGCTTTTCGTTTGTATTCCAAAAACAAATACCCCGTCCGCTCATCGCGATTGACGACGTCTTTTTCCCCAAGCAAGTAGTCTTCCATGCGCCGCGCCCGTGAACCGAACGGATCGAGGCGATCGGGCGTCTTCTTGCCGTCTAAAAGCACCGGGATCAAGCTTTGCATCGTCACCGACTTGCCCGCCCCGTTGCTTCCCCGCAACAGCAGCTTGCCGTCAGCGAAATGAAAATACTGCTCGTCGTAATACCAAAAATTAATCAGCCCCGCACGATGAAGCACCCATGGATTCGCCATGTTCTCCTCCCTCTTTCGCGTCAAAATCATCTGGATACCGTCCCGACACCCGTCCGAGGAGGGGATAAAGGACGATCATTCCGGTGTCGCGCTCTATATCAGCCATGCGCCATTCGTTGAGCGCCGCAAGCACTTCGCGGACAAGCTCGGCAGCCGACATGTCGCGGTACGTTTTCCCCCACCCCGCCCCGTAACGGCGGCGGCAATCGGCAAGCCAGGCGGAAAATTGTTCAGACGTCAACCGGATGCGGCCGTATTCATCCGGCGGATATTCCCCAAGCCGCTCGCGCACCAAGGCGGCAAAATGAAGGATGATCTCCGACGTTCCTTTCTGGTCGGGAAATGTCGTGTACGGCGCCTGCCGCTCAGGCAACGTCAACATGGCGGCGTTTTTGTACAACTCGTACCGAAACGGCGTATGCGCTTCGATGTCATCGCGCAGCCGATGGCGGAAGTTGCGCAAGTAGTAAAAATCTTGCTCGTCCCCTTCCGTCCGATGCACCGCCGGGGATAAAAACAGCTTCCGATACAGGCGATGGCGCCGATAATCTTGCGGCGAGGCTTTCCACTCCTCGGCGAGCAATTCGTCGATCGATTCATATTGCAACAAATCTTTCGGATGCGTACGCATAAAATAGCGGGCGAGCACCGGCACTTCGTACAGCGCTTCTTCCTCCACATGCTGGGCGAACGCTTCAATCTCCCCGTCCATCCGGCGGACAAGACCGATTTGTTCCGCCGTTTTCAACACGCGGATGAGCGCGCGCCGATGCGCGTAGTTCGTCCAATCGACTGGTAGATCCCCCGGGTACATGGCGCGAATTTCTTCGCATACGTCAGAAAGCAAAAACTTTTCTTCCACCGCCTTGCCTTCCAAATACGCCATCAAGCAGCAAAACAGCGCATAATCGAGCGGATCTTGAAACGACTCGATGCCCATCCACGGCTCGGGATCGGCGGGAATTTTCTCGAGCTTGGCGAAATAGCGGTGGACGATGAGTCGATACCCAAACTTCTCCTCCACATACCGTTTCAACACATGTTCACGCTCGCGGACGAGCTGGTACAAATCCGGCTCTTGGTCGCGAATGATCCAAAACTGCTCAAACAGCGCGGCGAGCGCTTCTTTCGCCTTGTCGTCAAACGCCGTTTCCATCCTCACTCACCTCCCGAAAGCACATGAATTTCGTAGTTCGGCATCACGAGTTCCCCATCTTCTGCGCGAAGGCAAATCGTCCCCTCTTTGTTCACCACTTTGACCACCCACCCGTTTTCCGTCTTCATTGCTTGCCCCTCGCGCCCCATCGCCTTGGCGATCCAACCGAGCAGCGTTTTTCGTACATATGGAGTCACCTCGGGAAGGTCAGCCAGCACGATTTTTCCATCGGTCACAAGCTGTCTGAGCGCCGCTTCCTCGCGCTCTTTTTCTTCCAAATAGCGAAGGCGCGCTTCTTCTTTCTCCCGTTCTTTGTCTTCAATCGCCTGCGGCTTTTTCTTTTCCCCGTAATGGCGGACGCGCGGCTTCGTCACCCACTCGGCTGGCGGCTCGTCCCATACGTCGCGGTATATGTTGTCGGTCGCCTCCGCATCAGCGACGAGATGTTTCGTATGGAAGCAGCCGAATACGACCGCTGACAGGCAGTGCGCCTCTTCAATCGATTCAAGGCGGGAAAACCAGCGCGCCAAATGCAAGTAGTCGCCTTTGCGGCTGCGAAAATGATGATGCCGCTCGCCAAGCCGCTGCACGACGCGCGTCAGACGGCGAATCGCCTCATTTGTCTGGTATTGCAAAAACGAAAGCTCGCTCTCGCGCCCGTTGCGGCCTAAAAACCATTCACACAAGCTGCGCCACGTCTCCCATTTTTCTTCAATCTGCACAGCGCGCGGCGGCAGTGAATCGGCAAAGCGCGGGATCGACCGCTCATAGTCGACGACATGCCCGATGAACTGCCGAACCCCTTCTTCCGGCAGATCTTCAAGCAATTGTTCAATCTGCATCGACGTTTTTTGCAAGGCGACGATAAAATCGCGCAAGTACGCCGTAAACTGCTCTTTATAGACGAGAAACGACTCGGACGTCATCCGCTCTTCCACGTTTTCGCTATGTAAATAGGCCATATAGTCTGCGGAATTTTGGATGATTTTCTTGAAATAATCGAACGTCTCTTCCCATACTTGGTACATTTCATCTCTCTGTTCCTGAAACCCGGAGGCGATGATCGCCTCGATGCGGGAAAGGGAAGCATACAAGCGGTCAAACCGCGTTTTCTCAAGCGATCCTCCGAACGAATCCCCAAGCTGCTCAAGCGTGCGGATCATCCGCTCGATCTCCACCGTGTACGGGCTGCATTGGTAGCGAAACCGCTTTTTCTTAAACTCTTCAATCGTCCGCACGTGGGACGTCTCTTGACGGGCGATCAAGTTGTTCCATTTCACGAGCTGGTCGAGGTCTTGCTGCAAGTCATCTTCTGTGTAATCGGCAAACTCCTCGTGCTGCTTTAAAAAAGCGTACACTTCTTCTGGAAACAAATATTGGCGCATCCGCTCGTGCTGAATGTAGAAATAGCGCAAAATCGCCCGGTAGCGGTGCGCGTTTTCGGTCGATAAATATTTGGTTTCGACAATGGGTTTGAGCCATGTGGCATCCATTTCCGTCCACCTTTGCTTCGATTTTTTCCTATGTTTATTGTAACGATTTTCTCCGCTCTTTTTCTAGCAAAAACCGTTTTCCTATTTTTTCTCGCCATCGGCGCGCGTTTTTTGTAAAATAGAGGGGAAAAGGAGGTGAAACGAATGGAAGCGTTGCTGCGGGAAATTTTGCATGAAGTGAAAGCGACGCGCGCGGCGGTCGAATCGCTCGAGCAACGGGTTGGCGCCTTGGAGGGGCAAGTGGCCCAGCTCAATGAAAGAACGGGTGCCCTTGAAGTGCTGGCGGCCAACCTTAATGAACGAACGGGCGCTCTCGAAGCGCAAATGGCCCAGCTCAATGAGCGGACGAGCGCCCTTGAGCAACAATTCACTCAGCTGAACGAGCGGACAAGCAACCTCGAACACCAAGTCGCCCAACTGAACGAACGCATGGGCACCGTCGAACACCAAGTCGCCCAACTCAACGAACGCATGGGCACTGTCGAACACCAAGTCGCCCAACTCAACGAACGCATGGGCACTGTCGAACACCAAGTCGCTCAACTGAACGAGCAGACGACCACGCTTGCGCAACAAATCGACTTGCTGGATGAGCGCACAAGCGAAACGAAGGCGATCGTTGAAGCGCTCCGCCATGGGCAAGAAGTGCTGACCGCCAAATACGAGGCGATGGCGCACGACCTTCATCATATGAAAGGCGACCTCACCCGTATCACATCCATCCTTGAAGACAAAGTGCTGCCTGCCCTCGCCGAACATGAAGCGGGACTCTCTGTTTTAAACGCCCGCGTCTTCAAAACGGAAAGCGCCCTTCATCGCCTTGTTTATGCGTAACACGTTCCCCACAGAGAAATGTTCAACACCTATTCCCTTTTCACTAGGCAGCCGTGAGCTGCCTTTTTTGTTCGAGTGTTTATCGATTAGCCTTCACCTTGACCATTTGCCAAGGCGCCGGCCTTCTCGCGGCAAGTGGTAGCATAACCCCGCACTCTCGATGAACGGCGCGGGTCATGCCTGGCTGGCGCATCGATGGATGAACACGAGGCTTATGCAAACATCTCGAATTCGGAGCATCTAGGAGGATTCGCAAGCATTCCCGAGCATTTTTCAGGATCAAGGAGGAGAGAACGCTCATCGCCGCGAGAGCAAGCGAGAGACAAACATATCGGCCGATACCAAATTTGCCAGCCGCACCCAAATTACGGTATCCTTTGTTTGTGACGCTTTTTCACCTCCCTCCGCGTCTTTTTGCTGCTTTTTTTATCCCCGTTCATTTGTATGATATCAGCTGAAAAAGCTTACCTTTGGGTCAGACGCCGAGTTTTTGAGCGAAGCGACGGCTATGACGGGCTTGTTGATACGTACGGGTTTCAGTTCAAGAAAAAAGTGACGATCGACCCAGACTTGCAATACGAAGCGGCGAAAAATGGAGAGATTGACGTCATCACCGCCTACACGACGGATGCCCGGATAAAAAGCAGGTCTTTCTCGGCATCGTCACCTTAAAACAAATCGAACAGCGCTACCAAGAAGAACATTTATTAGTCGCCGACATCGCCGACTACGATGTGACGACGTTGTCGAAAGAAGCGGACGTCACCAACGTCGCCGCCCTGTTCCAAGACCCGGATGTGCGCATCATTCCGGTGTTGGACGGCGACCGGCTCGTCGGCGGGATCACGCGCTCGAGCATGATGCGCGCACTCGCGGAGTGGACGTTCCAGCAACATGCCTAATGCCAACGAAGACGGGCGAATGGGGGCTTGAAAAAACGATGCCGCCCCGTTTCTTGTCATCTAGCCAGAAACGTTGCCGCGGCCGTCGTCCCGCCTGAATCACACGTCTCATTTTGAAAAGACAAGGCCGCTCCAAGCGGGCTTGCCGATGGGATTCGTTCCGCTAGTGAACCAAAACCTTTTCAAGTTTTCGGTCTCAGCCCATGACCAAGCGACAGCCACCCGCTGCCGCTTTTCCGCCAAGGAGGGATACGATGGAATTATTGCAGACGTTTATCGAACGAAAGAATGATATTTGGATCGCCTTTCAAGAACATGTGCTCTTATCCGCCATCGCTATGAGCATTGCGATCGTCATAGCCGTGCCGCTCGGTGTGGTGTTGACGCGGTATCGCAAACTCGCCGAGCCGATTATCGGCATTGCCGACATCATCCAAACGATTCCGAGCTTGGCGTTGCTTGGGTTTATGCTGCCGATTTTCGGCATCGGCAAACTGCCGGCGATTATCGCCTTGACGCTTTATGCCCTATTGCCGATTTTGCGTAACACGTACACGGGCATTCTCGGCGTTGACCCGACGCTCGTTGACGCCGGACGAGGGATGGGGATGACATCGCGGCAAATTTTATGGATGGTCGAGCTTCCCCTCTCGCTTCCCGTCATTATGGCCGGCGTGCGCACCGCGACGGTGCTGACGATCGGCGTCGCCGCCTTAGCGACGTTTATCGGCGCCGGCGGGCTTGGCGACTTGATCGACCGCGGTCTGCGCATCGCCGACAAAAACTTAATTTTAGCCGGCGCCATCCCAGCCGCCATGTTGGCGATTGTGTTTGACTGGCTGCTGCGCAAAGTGGAAAAGAAAGTGACGCCCAAGGGGCTGTAATCAGCCCTTTGGCGCCACCCCAACAAGAATTCGAACACCGCGTCCCTGCCCTTCCACCTCGGAACGGCCGGAACAGGCTGGCGTCAATACTAATGAGTCTCTCCCTCAGATCATGCGAATAGGGAACGCATATTCGAATAAAGAACCATCGTCAAGCGTTTTCCGTATAGAACTCCCCGCACTTTGAAAGCCACCCGCTCGCCGGGTGACTTCGTCCTTCCTAACTATTTCACCCCCACCGTCTGGCTTTGACGAATGGCTTGGCGCAAGTCGTCCAAAATGTCGTCGATCGCTTCCGTGCCGACGGACAGACGCACAAGGCCCGGGGTGACGCCGGCGGACAGCTGTTCGTCCGGGCTCAGCTGCTCGTGCGTTGTGCTGGCCGGGTGGATGATGAGCGATTTCGAATCGCCGATGTTGGCCAAATGGGAGAACAGCTTGACCGAGTCGATCAGTTTTTTCCCGGCTTCGACGCCGCCTTTGATTTCAAACGTGACGATCGCACCTTGCCCGTTTGGCAAATACTTTTTCGCGAGTTCATGTGACGGATGGCTTGGAAGCCCCGGATAATTGACCGATTCGACGGCTTCTTCCTCTTCCAAAAACTTAGCAACAGCGAGCGCATTTTCGCTATGACGCTGCATCCGTAAATGAAGCGTCTCTAATCCTTGCAAAAGCAAAAACGCATTAAACGGCGACAGCGCTGCCCCTAAGTCGCGCAACAGCTGGATGCGCGCTTTCGTGATGTACGCCGCTTCGCCGACGGCATCCACATACACCAAACCATGATAACTCGGATCAGGTTCGGTGAACTCCGGAAACTTGCCGCTCCCTTTCCAGTCAAACTTGCCGCTGTCGACAATCACGCCGCCGATCGAATTGCCGTGCCCACCGATAAACTTCGTCGCTGAGTGGACGACGATGTCGGCGCCGAATTCAATCGGCCGCAATAAGTATGGACTGGCCACCGTGTTGTCGACAATGAGCGGAATGGCGTGGCGATGGGCGATGTCGGCGACCGCTTCAATGTCAAGCACATCGTTTTTCGGGTTGCCGATCGTTTCCGCAAACAACGCTTTCGTTTTGTCGGTGATCGCCCGCTCAAAGTTTTCCGGATCGGACGGATCGACAAACTTCACCGTAATGCCGAACTTGCGCAGCGTATGGGCGAACAAGTTGTACGTGCCGCCGTAAATGGACGACGACGACACGATTTCATCGCCCGCCGAGGCGATGTTGATGATCGAATAAAACACCGCCGCCTGCCCTGATGAGAGCGCAAGCGCCCCAATGCCGCCTTCAAGCGCCGCGATCCGTTTTTCAAGCACATCGTTCGTTGGGTTCATAATGCGCGTATAAATAAACCCTTCCTCTTTCAAGCCAAATAAATTGGCTGCGTGCTCGCTGTCGCGGAACACATATGAGCTTGTTTGGTAAATCGGCACCGCCCGCGCGCCCGTTTCCGCATCCGGTTTTTGCCCGGCGTGGATGGCAAGCGTTTCCGGGCGGAAAGTTTGTTCATGGCTCATCGTTTCCTCTCCCCCTCTTTGACCCTTCGAGATTTCATATCCTACTAAATCAATTGGTTTTTTATAGAAAATCTATCATTCGATCACAACGTTTGTCAATTGTATTTTTTTAATAGTGAAAAAATTTTTATTGAAAACAGAGCCTGCCGGTGGGCAGGACTCCTATTTGTTTCATCAACGTTTTCCAATTTCCTCTATTAACAGCTTATTGACAAGCGGCGGATTCGCTTGCCCTTTTGTTGCTTTCATCACTTGGCCGACAAGGAAACCGAGCGCGCGGTCTTTGCCGTTTTTATAGTCTTCCACCGACTGCGGGTTGGCGTCAAGCACTTCGAGCACAATTTTGCGCAACGCTCCTTCGTCGGAAATTTGCACGAGCCCTTTTTCTTTGACGATTTTCTCCGGGTCGCCGCCTTTTTCAACAAGCTCTTTGAACACTTTTTTCGCGATTTTCGACGAAATCGTGCCGTTTTGGATGAGTTTGATCATGCTTGCTAGGCTTTCTGGCGTCAAGGCGATGTCATGCAGCTCTTTTTGTTCGGCGTTTAAGTACCCGGACACTTCGACCATGAGCCAGTTCGACGCCAGTTTTGGATCAGCGCCGTTGGCGACCGTTGCTTCGAAGAAGTCGGCCATTTCTTTGGTCAATGTCAGCACTTTGGCGTCGTATTCCGGCAGGCCCCACTCTTCGACATACCGCTTCTGGCGGGCGTCCGGCAGCTCCGGAATCGAGGCGCGGACGCGCTCTTTCCATTCGTCGTCAATATAAAGCATGACCAAGTCCGGCTCCGGGAAGTAGCGGTAGTCTTCCGAGCCTTCTTTGACGCGCATGAGGATGGTCGTTTTTGTCGCTTCGTCAAAGCGCCGCGTTTCTTGACGGATGACGCCGCCCGAGAGCAAAATTTTCTCCTGCCGCTTCGCTTCGTACTCGAGCCCCATGCGGACGAAGTTGAACGAGTTTAAGTTTTTCAACTCCGTTTTCGTACCGAATTGGTCCGATCCGATCGGCCGGAGCGAAATGTTGGCGTCGCAGCGGAGCGATCCTTCTTCCATTTTGCAGTCGGAGACGCCCGTGTATTGGATGATCGCTTTTAATTTTTCCAAGTAGGCGTACGCCTCTTCCGGCGAGCGGATGTCTGGCTCCGAGACGATCTCAATGAGCGGCGTCCCTTGGCGGTTAAAATCCACGAGCGAATAGCCGTCGCCTGTATGCGTCAATTTGCCCGCGTCCTCTTCCAAGTGAATGCGGGTGATGCCGATTTTTTTCTTTTTCCCGTTCACTTCGATTTCGATCCAGCCGTTTTTGCCAAGCGGCTGGTCGTATTGCGAAATTTGGTACGCTTTCGGGTTGTCCGGATAAAAATAGTTTTTGCGGTCGAATTTCGTCTCGGTCGCGATTTCGCAGTTTAACGCCATCGCTGCTTTCATCGCAAACTCGACCGCCTGCCGGTTCAACACCGGCAGCACGCCCGGATACCCTAAGTCAATGACGTTCGTTTGCGTGTTTGGGGGCGCTCCGAACGCGTTCGGGCTGCTGGAGAAAATTTTCGATTTCGTTTTCAGCTCGACGTGCACCTCAAGTCCGATGACCGTTTCAAAGTTCATCACCTAACCCCCCTTACAACACCGGTTTTTGCTTATGGTAGTCAGTCGCCTGTTCAAAGGCGTGGGCGACGCGATAGACCGTGCTTTCATCAAAGTGCTTGCCGATGATTTGCAAGCCGACCGGCAAGCCGTCGACAAAGCCGCACGGCACGGAAATGGCCGGCACGCCCGCCAGGTTGACCGGAATCGTTAAAATGTCGTTTGCGTACATCGTCAGCGGATCACTCGTTTTCTCGCCGATTTTAAACGCCGGCGTCGGCGTTGTCGGGCCGATGATGACGTCATATCGTTCAAATACGTTTTCGAAGTCGCGCTTGATCAACGTCCGCACTTTTTGCGCTTTTTTGTAATACGCATCGTAATAGCCCGAGCTTAACGCGAACGTCCCGAGCATAATGCGGCGCTTGACCTCCGCCCCGAATCCTTCGCTCCGTGTGAGTTTATACATATCGATCAAGTTTTTCGCGTTGTCCGTCCGGTAGCCGTAGCGGACGCCGTCAAAGCGGGCGAGGTTCGCCGAGGCTTCCGACGAAGCGAGCAAGTAGTACGTCGCCAAGGCATATTTCGAATGCGGCAGCGACACTTCTTCCCACGTTGCACCGAGCTTCTCAAGCACGGCAAGCGCCGCCAGCACCGACTGGCGCACGCCTTCGTCGACGCCTTCCCCTAAATATTCGTTCGGCACGGCGATTTTCAATCCTTTGATGTCCCCGGTCAACGCCTCCACATAGTTCGGCACCGGCACGTTTGCCGATGTCGAATCCATCGGATCGACGCCTGCAATCGCCTGCAATAAGTAGGCGTTGTCTTCGACCGTGCGCGTAATCGGACCGATTTGGTCCAGCGACGACGCAAACGCGACAAGCCCGAAGCGCGAGACGCGGCCGTATGTCGGCTTCAAACCAACAACCCCGCAAAACGCCGCCGGCTGGCGGATCGAACCGCCCGTATCCGAACCTAAAGCAAACGGCACTTCCCCTGCCGCCACCGCCGCCGCCGAACCGCCGCTCGAGCCGCCCGGAACGCGCTCTAAGTCCCATGGGTTGCGCGTCAGCTGAAAGCCAGAGTTTTCTGTCGACGAACCCATGGCGAACTCGTCCATATTCAGCTTCCCGATCGTAATGGCGCCCGCAGCGTTCAGCCGCTCCATAACGGTCGCGTCGTAAATCGGGTCAAAGTTGTATAAAATTTTGCTGGCGCATGTCGTGCGCAATCCTTTTGTGACGATGTTGTCTTTAATGCCGATCGGCAAGCCGAACAGCGGGTTCGTTTCTTCGCCTTTGGCGAGCTGGTCATCGAGCTCCTTCGCTTTCGCCCGCGCCTGTTCTTCATTTAATGTTAAAAACGCTTGCACTTTTTCTTCCACTTCGCCGATGCGTCGGTACGATTCGTCGACTAAATCGGAAATCGACACTTCTTTTTTCTGCAGCAACGTATGTAATTCTGATACGGAATGGTCAAAAAGCGACATAAATCCCCCTCCTTACTCTAAAATGGCCGGCACACGGAACTGGCCGTCTTGCTGATCCGGCGCGTTTTTCAACACTTCCTCGCGCGGCAGCCCCGGTTCTGGAATATCCTCGCGCATCACATTTCTCATATCAAGCACGTGCGAAGTCGGCGGAACGTTCTCCGTATCCAATTCATTCAACTGCTCGGCAAACGTAATGATCGCATCGAGCTGTTTCGTAAACATTTCCGCCTCTTCATCGGTAATCGCCAACCGCGCCAAATCGGCGACATGTTTCACTTGGTCAATAGAAATTCGCGACATAGTTTCACCTCCAACGAGTTCGACCTATCACAATACCATGATGATACCAAACTTTTATCCAATGAAGCAACCGTTGCCACGTGTTCTGGGCGAGAATCAATCTATATATTCACGATGCAAATGAATACAACGTTCCATAACACCTCCCAATAGCGAAGGCAGGCGTGAAACCGGGGGGATTTGATGTTTGATGTAGGAATATTTCGTTTTCCTGAACAGCGCACGATGGGATGGCACACGCATGAGTAAACGGTTGATGGGAGGAAAAGGACGAGCTCCTATTTTAGACACAGGAAGGAATCGCTCGTGACGCCTTTTTTTATTCAAAGAAATACGATAAAATGAAAGCACAAGGAGGGAAATTGCATGTCGCTGCCAAATCAAAATCATCCATGGACATATGCAGATTACGTAATCTTCATCGCATTGCCAAAAGTATTCGCTTCCATGGGAGAACCCTCCTGACAAAAATCGGGAGGATTTTTTTGCACCGATATGGAATAAATCCTTGACAAACAAGGAATGTGAAGGAGTTTGTCCGCCATGGATGTTCAAATTTTCTTGATTGACAATCCCGAACATATGTACTATAATGGCTGTAACGGACGAAAAAGGGGGAATCATGACGATGAGTGACGCTTTGCTCGCCCAAGTGCTCGACCGCCTAAGCGCCATGGATGGCACGCTGCAAAAGCTCGTAGAGGGCCAAGAGCGGCTCGAGCGGGAACAAATCGCCATTCGCCAAGAACAAGAAGAAATTCGAAAAGAGCAACAAGAAATTCGGAGAGAACAGCAAGAAATCCGAAAAGAACAACAAGAGATTCGAAAAGAACAACAAGAGATTCGAAAAGAACAACAAGAGATTCGAAAAGAACAGCAGGAAATCCGCCTGGAACAACAGCGTCTGCGTCAAGAACAAGATTCGCTTCGCGCTGGGCAAACGGAATTAAACGGCATCGTGGCTGCTCTCCTCCACCGCCAAGACGAAACAGACGCCAAACTGGAAGCTCTCGCCGCTGACGTCCACCAGCTTCACCGGGAATTTTCCTCATTGAAACAAACGGTGGACCGCCTCGAACAAAAAATGGACTCCCGTTACGAACAATTGGCTGCCCAAATCGAAGACATCAAGCTGGACTTGAATTTTATCGCCCACCGCACCGTCGACAACGAACGAATCATTTACAAGCTGAAAGAAATGCTGTTCCGCTGATCGATTCATCTAAGAGGAGGCCGCTGCCATGCATGTCGCGTTTGACCATCTCGTCCATCTCGTCGAACGACCGGAGCAAGTGAAAATGGCGTTTGAACAATGGGGGCTTGTGGCCATCCACGGCGGCCGTCATCCATCATGGGGAACGTACAACGCCTTATGTTACGTGGAGCATTTGCGCTACATCGAGTGGATCGGCATTGCCGATATACAGACGGCGAGAACGTGCGGAAACCCGCTCATCACTCAGCTTGTCGCCGACCGCCAAGAAGGAAGCGGCTTCTCCCAGTTTGCCTTTCGCACGAACGACATCGAAGCGGTGGCGGCGCAGCTGAAAAGCAAAGGATTCGCCCCAGTCGGTCCGCTCCCCGGCAGCCGCGAGCGCGATGACGGCAAGCAGCTCACATGGTCGATGCTGTTTATCGAAGACGACACAGACGGCGCGTTTCGCTATCCGTTTTTCATTCAATGGGGCGACCGTGATGACGTACGCATGAACGAGCTGGCGCCGCTCATGAGACACCCGATTGGCTCTGTTTCGCTGTCGTCAATTAGCCTCTACACCCTCGATCTCCAGCGGACGGTCAACGGCTACCGCCGGCTGTTTGACTTGCCCGAACCCGATGTCGGGCGCGATGAAGCGGGAGCATACGCGGAGCTCGCTGTCGGCGGCATTGCGATTCGGTTCTATGAGGCTGACCGCCGTCATCCATCGACGCGCCCGTTTTCGTGCCGGCTTGTGGGCGTGCAGAAACCGCGCCGCATCGAAATCGAGGGCGCCACGTACATCATATCTGGCTCTTGACGGCCATTGTATTGCCACATGCTGCGCCCCCTCGCGCTAGGCGCCGTGCCAGCCCTTGGCGAATGCATTCCCACATACTCCCCTTTGCCGCTGAATAAGATGGAGTAACCGCTTCTTGATTATCGCAAACCATAGATGGCAAAGGGGGAGTCCAACCGTGTCCCACCCGTATGTTTCTCCAAAACTTTCAGCGGAATGATCCCAACCACGCGCCCTTGATGACGCAGCGCCGCCTCAGCAACCTCTCCCATCAAGCCCCGTGTCCCTCCGCCGTAAATGAGCGTAATGCCGCTTCGGGCTAAAAACGTTCCGAGCGCTTTCGCCGCTTCCTTATATCTCCCATCGTTTCCATTGCTTGATCCGCAAAACACGCAAATCGCCTTCAAGTCTCACACCCGCCTCCTGCCATAACCTGTTGCTCGTTTTGCATCCGTTTTCGAGTGCTGCGCTCATTTTCCTACCGTCATTATACAATGCTCTCCCTGTTCTTTCCACCATCGTTCGGACGGCCTTTTCACGCAAAAAAGGGCCGCTGCTGCAGCCCTTTCCGCTTCCTTCATTTTTGGAGAATCAAATGTTCGGATCACTCCGTTCGCCGTATCCCAAATAACGCGATGATGCCGACCTTATTGATAAATATGCACAAACGGCTCGTCTGCTTTCGCCTGGCGCACGATGAGGCTTTCCGGCTGACCGGCTGAGGCGATGTAGACATTAACGGTAATGTAGTCCGGGAATTTTTCCATCACCAAGCCGGTCACGTATTGGGTAAAGCCGATCACTTCCGCTTTGCCGTAAAACGGCATCGTAATGTTGATCGTTAACTTCTGAAGCTGGTCGTTGACGTACAATCCTCTGCCGACGATGCCGGTGTAGTTCGGGAAAAAGTCTTCAACGTCTGATTTAAAATTATTGAATTTGATCCAGTCATCGCGATGGTTCTTTTCCGCCTCATCGGACGGGAATAAATAATATTCCTCGTTCACCGCTTCCCAATCATCGATCGTGGCGCTTCCGTCGTCAACATGGGTGACCGCGAAAAAGTGGCCCGGAATCACGGACGAGCGCGGCGCCTGTTTGTACAAGGCAATCGTGATCGGCACGTTGCCGAGCCCTTTAATATTTCGCAGCCGCTTCAACACCTCGGCGGCGATCCGCTTTCCTTCCCGTTCGATGACATCGTCTTTGATTTTCACTTCGCGTGGATACCCTTGCTCGGTTGAGTAGTAGTGGACGGAATTCAACGCCAGGCCGATGGCGACGCCACCAAGCTTCACCTTGTCGTTATCGACTTTCACTAAGTAGTCGTGCTCCAAAATGCTGGCCAGGTAAATCGGGCTTTGTTTGTTTTTTTGCTCATTCGTTCCTTTGTCGCTGATCGGCGGGTTTAAGCCGATGTTGTCTTCCGGTTTCATTTTCTCTGCCTTCAGCTGGCTTTCCGTCCGCTTGCGGGCGAGCCAGCGCCCGATCGTTTCGCTGTCCAAATATTGCCCTTCCTGCAACAAATATTCATCCGGGGAAAATTGCTCAGATGCCAAGCGCATCAGCCCGGTTTCAAATTCATCGACATCAAGCCGGGTGTTGACGTCGTTGACGACCCGCCCGCGCGCCCCGGACGGCTTAAAAGGCAAGACAACGCGGTAATACGAATCAGAAATGTTGTATTTCGGGATGACCGCTTCTTGCTCTTTGCTTCCTTTGTCTTGCACGACTTCCTCACCTTTGTCAAACTTCGGCGCACACGCAGACAACAAACAAATCGAAGCGAGCCCGATAACGGCCAACCGTTTTCGGGCCCGATTCGTCCAACGACAAGCAACGAAACTGCGCAGTAGTGAGATTTGTTTCATCGTTTCCCCCTGTTGATCTCTTGCAAAAATCGTGATTCGTCCCAAATCTCAATGCCAAGCTGCTGGGCTTTCTCCAGCTTCGATCCGGCATCCTCGCCGGCGATGACAAGGTCGGTGCTGCGGCTGACGCTGCCGGTGACGCGCCCGCCAAGCCGCTCAATTTGTTCTTTTGCTTCATTGCGCGACATCGACGCGAGCTTGCCGGTCAAGACGACCGTTTTGCCGGCGAAGGCAGAGTCAGCAGGCGCTTCAGCCGACCGCTTCGGCCCTTTGTAAGCCATATTGACACCGTAAGCGCGCAGCTCCTGGAGCAGCTCAGTTGCTTCGGGTTGGGCGAAGAACGCCGTGATCGCATCCGCCATTTTCTCTCCGATTTCGGGGACGGCCATCAACTCCTCTTTCGTCGCCCGTTCGAGCCGCTCCATCGTTTCAAAATGCTCAGCCAAAAGTTGGGCGGCTTTCGCTCCGACGTAGCGAATGCCAAGGCCAAACAGCAGCCGTTCAAGCGAGTTTTGCTTCGACGCCTCAATCGCCGCAAGCAAGTTGGCCGCCGACTTTTCCCCCATCCGTTCCAACCCGACAAGCTGTTCCTTCGTCAGGCAGTACAAATCGGCGACATCGCGGACAAGGCCGGCGTTAAACAGCTGGGTGACGACTTTTTCGCCCAAACCCTCGATGTTCATCGCCGCCCTTGAGGCAAAATGGATGAGCCGCTCGCGCAGCTGGGCCGGGCAGTTCGGGTTCAAGCAGCGGAGCGCCACTTCCCCCTCGAGACGGACGAGCTCGCTTTCGCATTCCGGGCAGTGCGTCGGCATCGCAAACGGCGTTTCATCCCCATCGCGCCGGTCAACGACGACGCCGACCACTTCCGGGATGATGTCGCCCGCTTTTTTAATGATGACCGCATCGCCGATGCGAATGTCTTTTTCCCGTATAAAATCTTCATTGTGAAGGGTGGCGCGCTGCACTGTCGTGCCGGCGACGCGCACCGGCTCTAAAATCGCCGTCGGCGTGACGACACCCGTGCGGCCGACGTTCACCTCAATGCCGATTAACGTCGTCACCACTTCCTCGGCTGGGAACTTGTAGGCAATCGCCCAGCGCGGGCTTTTCGCCGTCGCGCCAAGCGCCCGTTGCTGGGCGAATGAGTCCACCTTAATAACGATGCCGTCAATCTCATACGGCAGCTGCGGCCGCTTGTCGTGCCACTCGCTGACAAAGGCGATCACCTCATCGATATTGGCGCAGCGCCGTCGCTCTGGGTTTACTTTAAACCCGAGCGCCTGCAAATAATCAAGCGCTTCGCTGTGTGAAGCGATGCCAAGCGCCTCGGCGTCGGCTAAGCCATATACAAACAAATCCAGCTGGCGCGAGGCCGCCACTTTCGGGTCGAGCTGGCGGAGCGAGCCAGCCGCGGCGTTGCGCGGGTTGGCAAACAGCTCCTCGCCGCGGGCTTTTCGCTCCTCATTCAAGCGCAAAAACGACGCTTTCGGCATAAACGCCTCGCCGCGCGCTTCAAGCGACACCGGTTCTTTCAGACGGAGAGGCAGCGAGCGGATCGTTTTCAAATTTTCCGTAATGTCTTCACCCGTCGTCCCGTCGCCGCGCGTCGCCCCTTGGACGAAATAGCCGTCTTCATAGCGGACCGAGACGGCGAGGCCGTCGATTTTCAGCTCGCATACGTACGCCGCTTCCCCGACTTCCTGACGGACGCGGCGGTCAAAATCGCGCAAGTCTCCTTCGCCAAACGCGTTCGCCAAGCTCATCATCGGAACGCGATGCGCCACTTTGCGAAACGCCTCAAGGGGCGGACCGCCGATGCGCTGGGTCGGCGAATCGCTCGTTTTGAGCTCCGGATATTGTTCCTCAATGGCGATGAGCTCTTGCATCAACCGGTCATACTCGGCATCTGGAACAGACGGGCGGTCAAGCACATAATATTCGTACCCGTAGCGGTTCAACAGTTCGCGCAGCTCGGCCGCGCGCCGTTCGGCTTGTTGGCGGTCCATACGTTCACCTGTTCTCCTTTCCTACACTTTCTCAATCGGCGCAAATTTGGCAAGCAGTCGTTTAATGCCGATCGGGCTCGGGAAGGCGATGTCGAGCTCTTGGTCGTCGCCGCCGCCGCGGACGCTGACGACGGTGCCGATGCCCCATTTCCGGTGGTTCGCCCGATCGCCGACTTTCCACGATCCCACGGCGCCGCTTGCCTGCGGGCGCGAAACGGCCGGGCGGGAGGCGCCCGCTTGGCGGCGCGAGGCTGTCTCAAGCAAATGCGCCGGAATTTCATTCAAAAAGCGCGACGGCGGGTTCATTTGGATGTTGCCAAACAGCGTCCGCATTTGTGCGCTCGTCAGCACAAGTTCTTCCTCCGCGCGGGTGATGCCGACGTACGCCAGCCGCCGTTCTTCTTCCATCTCATCGTCATCCTCGAGAGAGCGGTTGTGCGGGAAAATGCCTTCTTCCATGCCGATCAAAAAGACGACCGGAAACTCGAGCCCTTTGGCGGCATGCAACGTCATCAACATGACGGCATCTCCTTCAGCGGCCTGTTCCGTCCCGTTCAGCTCGTCCAAATCGGAAATGAGCGCCAATTCGGTTAAAAAGGCGATGAGCGATTTATCGTCGCTCACATTTTCAAAATGCTTCGTCACCGACAAAAACTCATCCAAGTTCTCGAGCCGGCTTTGTGCTTCAATCGTCCGCTCCGCCTTGAGCATCTCGCGGTAGCCCGATTTGTCGAGCACTTCTTCGACGAGTTCGGTGACGGAGACGTATTCTTGCAGCTGCGTCCATTGCTCGAGCTGGCTGCGGAACGCGGCGAGCGCCCCGGCCGCTTTGGCGCCAAGCCCGATCATCTCTAGCTCGCCGAGCACCTCAAACAAGGACAGCTCATGCTCGGCTGCATAGCGGACGAGTTTGTCGATCGTCGAGGCGCCAATGCCGCGTTTTGGCACGTTAATGATGCGAAGCAAGCTTAAATCATCGTCCGGATTGGCGATGACGCGCAAATAGGCGAGAATGTCTTTAATTTCTTTCCGGTCATAGAACTTTAAGCCGCCGACAATTTGATACGGAATGTTCGCTTTCAGCAACATTTCCTCCATGACACGCGACTGGGCGTTCGTCCGGTACAAGACAGCAAAATCACGGTAGCGGCGTTCGCCGCGCTCCACTGCCTCGCGGATGCGTCCAGCGACAAACTGCGCTTCGTCCGCTTCGTTCATCGCCTCATAATAAAGAATCGGCTTTCCTTCCGGGTTTTCCGTCCAAAGCCGTTTCGGCTTCCGGTTGACGTTATGCTCGATGACTTCGTTCGCCGCTTGCAAAATGCGCTTCGTCGAGCGGTAGTTTTGCTCAAGCAAAATGACTTTTGCGTTCGGATAGTCGCGCTCGAACGACAAAATGTTTTGGATGTCCGCCCCGCGCCACCGATAAATCGATTGGTCGGCGTCGCCGACGGCGCAAATGTTTTGAAAGCGTTCCGCCAGCTTTTTGACCAGCGTATATTGAGCGCGGTTCGTATCCTGGTACTCATCAATATGGATGTACTGAAACTTATATTGGTAATAGTGAAGCACATCCGGCACGCGGTCAAACAGTTGGATCGTCGTCATGATCAAATCGTCAAAATCGAGCGAATGATTGCGAAGCAGGCGCTGTTGGTATTCTTGATACACATCGCTGACGACTTTTTCGTAATACGTCGAGGCCCGCTTCGCGAATTGCTCCGGAGGCAACAGCTCGTTTTTCGCCGCGCTGATCGTGCCTAAAATCGTCCGCGGCTCAAATTTTTTCGGGTCTATGTTTTTTTCTTTTAAAATCGTTTTCATGACCGAAAGCTGGTCCGTCGGATCAAGGATGGAAAAATTGCGGTTGATGCCGATGCGGTCAATGTCGCGGCGCAAAATGCGGACGCACATCGAGTGGAACGTCGAAATCCAGACGTCTTCCGCCGCCCCACCTAAGAGCGACTGCACACGTTCCCGCATTTCGCGCGCCGCCTTGTTCGTAAACGTAATGGCCAAAATGTTCCACGGCGCCACATGCTTTTCCGCCATCAAATAGGCGATGCGGTGCGTCAACACCCGCGTTTTCCCGCTTCCCGCCCCCGCCATAATGAGCAGCGGGCCTTCCGTCGTCCTGACGGCTTCTTGTTGCTCTTTGTTTAAATGGGCGAGCAGCTGTTCCGATAAAAAGTTCATTGTTTTCACCACCAATACACCATATGTTCTATTTCGCCTCATTCGCCCGCTTTACGGCGTCCACGGTCAGCAGCGCCTGTTCAAACGATTCGTAAACGGCGTTGCCGACAACAACAGTATCCGCCCGGCGCGCCATCTCAGCCGCTTGCTCCGGTGCGGTGATGCCGCCGCCATAAAACAGCTGCGTCTCGCCGAGCGCCTGTTTCACTTTTTCCACCAAGGCGGGGTCGCCGTATATGCCGCTATATTCAAGATAAAAGATCGGCAGCTTGTACAAATGTTGAGCGAGGCGGGCGTAGGCCACCACATCGTCTTCGCTCAGGCCGGCGTCGGCTTCGGTAAGCTTTGCCGCCTTGCATTCCGGATTTAAAATGCAATACCCCTCGGCAAAAATCTCATCCCAATTCATGATCTCGCCATATTGTTTCACCGCCTCATGATGGCGGCCCACCACCCAGTCGACATGGCGGCTGTTTAACACGATCGGAATGAAATACGCATCAAACCCCGGCGTCAAGGCCTCAAGATTTGTGACTTCAAGCGCGCATGGCACCGAAAACCGGCGGATGCGGGCCAATAAATCGAGCACACCATCGAGCGTCACCCCGTCCGTTCCGCCGACGATGACGGCATCCGTCCCCGACTCGCAAAGGCGCTCAAGGCGCTCATCATCGATCGGTTTGTTCGGGTCGAGCTTAAACACATGGCGCCAGGCGCGAATCTCTTCCATGACAATACCCCTTCCACTCCGTTCTCCATTGTTTCATTATAACAAATCCGCAAAAAGAAAAGGAGTTCCTTTGCGAATGGAAGGAATCTCCTTGCCTGCTTAGTCTGTCACCGCTTCATTCTCTTCTTGCGGTTGTTCCTCTTTAATGCGGTCAAGCGCCATGGCATAGGCATCGTTTCCATAGTTGAGGCAGCGTTTGACGCGCGAAATGGTCGCCGTGCTCGCTCCGGTTTCCGTTTCAATTTTATGGTACGTATACCCTTCCCGCAACATGCGGGCGACTTCCAGACGTTGGGCAAGCGCCTGAATTTCGTTGACGGTGCATAAATCATCGAAAAAACGGTAACACTCTTCCAAATCGCGCAGCGACAAGATGGCTTTAAACAGTTGATCAAGCTCTCTGCCGCGCAGCTTGTCGATTTGCATGTTTGTCTCCTCCTTGCTTTGGCGAAAAACGATTTGGTGGACTGTTGGCGCTCTCCTCTTTATGTTTATGGTTTGGAAAACCCGCCGGCGGCCGTTTTCGGGTCACCGCCATTGCACGATCGCCAGTTCCGGAACGATATTGATCCACGTTTTGCCTGGCACGAACCCGACCGGCGCCCCATCGCGGTATGGCAGCAGCCGGCCGTCAACGTTTTTCCATTCAATCGGCTGGATGATGCCGTTTTGCAGCAAATAGCCTTGGCCGCCGGACGTGAGGTCAACGTCGCGCCGCCCATGGCTGTCGATCACTTGATGGCGGGCGGCGATGATCATCACGTTTTGCGCCACAACCGGGTCGCGCGTATCGTAATCGACCGTCTGCTCGCCGCCGCTGTATCGGTAATACCCATGCCGTTCCGGAGCATAGCGGTATTCCACTTGGGCGTACGAGCGGTGCGAATAGGCGATGCGGACCGTCCCTACCTTTTCCCCGCTCGGTTTGTCCGCGCGAAACGGCAGCGGAGCGACATCGTCCGTCCAAGCATACCCGTTTTGTTCCGCCCCTTTTTCAATGTTGGCAAACGTAATGTACGAGTTGTGCGGTGCCTTGCGGAAGGAAACGCGCTTAAACAGCGTTCCGTCATAAAAGAGCCCGTTCAAATAATCGGTTTCCCCCTGCTCGAGCCGCGCTTTCGCTTCCGGGCTCCATCCATGGCAAACATAAATGGCATTGTAGCCCTCGCTCAAATCAATATAATAATCACGCGCACTCCGCACCGGCCCGACTCGTTCCGGCTGTTCGCTTTGGTAAAGCGCCAAAAAGCGGGTGATATCCCCCTCAGCGAGCACCTCATACACGATGTCCGCCTTGCTT
Source organism: Geobacillus lituanicus (assembly GCF_050994965.1). Classification (NCBI taxonomy): domain Bacteria; kingdom Bacillati; phylum Bacillota; class Bacilli; order Caryophanales; family Anoxybacillaceae; genus Geobacillus; species Geobacillus lituanicus. The sequence continues at coordinate 681,525 of NZ_CP194773.1, read as the reverse complement.
AATCCCGACTGTGGGCGCGCCTTCGGATGGTTGTTGACCATCACGCCGACAACCCGCTGATGAACGTCCCCTTTCGCCGGCAGCCCGGTCAGCGGGAACGTTTGTTTTTCCTCCGCCGGAGGCTTGGGCGGCTGCTCCTGCCGAGGAGCCGGTTTGGCTGGTTCAGCCTGCTTCGGCTCGCTTTTGGTCGTGCAGCCCCCTAACAACAATGCCGCGCAGCTGATGACGAACAGCCAATGTTTCAATGGACACACAACCCTTTCTTTTTTATTTTACCGCATTATCGAAGGAAAGAGTACCGTTTTGTGCATGACATCGTAAATGCCGCTCTGGGTGATGCGCACATACGGCAAATGGGTCGACTGCAAAAAGAGCAGCGAATACACAGGGTCTTCAAAGCGGTATCCCCTCTCCCGCAACAGACGGACGAACTCTTTTTCCTTGTCGATCAATGACTCCATCTCCAGCGCGGACATCATGCCGCCAAGCGGAAGCGGAAGTTCAAATACGATTTCGCCATTTTCGGCAAGCACCAAGCCGCCGCCGATTTCCTTCATCCGTCGGAAAGCGAGCAACATATCTTCCTTATGTTTGCCGATTAAAACCAAATCGCCCGTATTCGAGTACGAGCTCGCCAACCCGCCGAGCGCTGATGAAAAGCCTTTGAGCATCGTGTTGACGTGCCAGCGTCCATTCCGGTCAAGCAGCACCAAAAAGCTTTCATCATGATCATGCCCTAGCCGGTCGCGCGATGTGTCGATCGAGACGGAATACGGTTTTAAAATAACGGCATTTTCCATTCGCAATCCCATCGGCATCGAAAACTGCAAATCATCCCACCCGAGTTCCCATAACAGCGACAGCGGCCGGATGCCGAACTGTTCCCATGCGGGCGCCGTCCATGGGATCGGCGCTTCTCCGTCGCGCTTCACCCATTCGCCTTTGGCGAGCACTTGCACCGGAGTCGGATCGTGGGCCGAACGCAGGAAGTTGATATGGGCGATGCGGCCGGTGGCAATGCTGCCGTGAAGATGCTCGATGCCGTAATGGCGGGCGGCGTTGATCGTCGCCATCGCGTACGCATCGATCACCGGAACGCCATGCTCAATGGCGATGCGAATGAGCCAATCGATCACCCCGCCTTCGTAAAAGGACGGCGGCGAACCGTCGGTTGTCAACAAACATTTGTCGTAATGCCGAATGCCGAGCGCTTTCATTTCCTCAAGCAGCACCGGCAAGTCCGGACGAATCGAAGAATGGCGGAGCGTGACCGTATAACCGTGCCAAAGACGGGTTCGCACCTCTTTTCCCGTCATGGCCTCATGGTCGCCATCCACGCCAAACAGCGCCATTTTAACAAGCGTTTTTTCCGACGCTCCCGGAAAATGCCCTTCGATTTTGCGACGCCGCTGTTTCGCCTCTTGCATCCAATACAAAACGATGTCATCGCCGCTGACGAGTCTCGGCCATGATGTCAGCTCGCCGCCTTGGAGGACCGTTTCCTGGTCAAGCCATCGTTTGATCCGTACGTTGGACAATTGCTCATCCTCGCGCTCCAGCTCCGTTTGGCCATCAAACCGGCACCACCAATACATCGAAGTTGGAAGCGTATTCATTTGTTGCAAAAACAAAAGCGCCTCGTCATCATTCAGATGCAAAAGGAAAAACAAGTTATCGTTCACTAGCGTCGTCGTCCCGCGCGCCGCTGCATAACGGGCAAAGGAATGGGGATTATATAATTGAAATGGATGGACATGCGGCTCGATGTAGCCGGGAACGAGCACATACCCGCGGCAGTCGACGACTTCGCATGCCTCGTCGACCCGGTCGGGAAGACGCTCTCCGGCATACACGATGCGGTCGCCATGAATCCATATATTTCCTTTTATCCATTCACGAAAATACGAGTGCAAATACGTCGCATTCACCAATACTTTCGTTGGTGATTGTTTGCCTTCAATCACTGCTGCTTGTTCACGCAGTTCGCTGCCTTTCCAGCGGTAACGTTGTTCGCCCATTGACACCCCGTCCCTTGTTTCCTAATCATTCCATATAATCATTTTAACGTACGAAAGCGATTTTCACAATAAAAAGATGAGGAGGGGCAAGCCAATGGCAAATATCGGCATTGTGAATGCGCTCATTCGCATTACGCTCGGTTTGACTGTCGTCGCGTGGGCGACCGCCCGCCTGGCCCGGCGGCCATGGTGCACATCGTACTTGTTCGCCGCTTTGCTTGGGGCCATGAAAGTCGGTGAAGGGATTACCCGTTTTTGCCCGCTGACGGCCTTGTTTGACAACATGCAGCGCCAGCAGCTGCTTGAAGAACAAAAAGAAGCCGTTGTCAATCCAACGTAACGAACATCATGCGGTCAACTTGGAACAAGGTTGCATATGGCACCTGTTTCCTGTCGTGCTGGCGTGTGTTGCGCCGGCGGACGAAGATGCTGCGACCGCGTCTCGTCAAGTTCGGAGGCATCCACTTTGCGGGGAACTGGCTTCGGCCTTGTCGTCCATTTACTTGGAACTTGCGTCTTGAGCCGCCCGGACTTCTCAGGAAAGTTGGCTTCGACCCCGCCCGAATTGTTCCATTATCACGCCAAAAAGGTGTCCCAGATTCGGGACACCTTCCACCCAAAGGAGTGATTGACCATGTTGCTGGAATATATGACCGATATGTCGTTCGTATTGGCCGCGTTAATCGGGGGAATTATCGCTCTTTCATACGTGTATATGCGGCGGAGGCGCGTTCGATAGCGCGCCGGCCGATGTCGCGGCGGTAAAACAGCCCGTCGCTCTCGATTCGCGTCAACTGTTCATACACTTTTTCCTTCGCCTCAACGAGTGTACTCCCTTTCGCTGCTGCCAGAAGAACGCGGCCGCCGTTCGTGTACAGTGCACCGTCTTCTTGCTTCGTCCCGGCATGGAATAGCAGCACATCGGAATCAAGCCGATCCACCCCCCGAATGGCCGCTCCGCGCTCATAGGCGCCCGGGTAGCCTTTGGCAGCCAGCACGACGCCGAGCACCGCTTCGTCCGTCCACTCAAGCGCCAACTCTTTTCCTTCCATCACCGCGAGGATCGCTTCAACCAAATCGGTTTTCAGCCGCGGCAGCACGACTTGCGCCTCGGGATCGCCAAAACGGGCGTTGAATTCGATCACTTTCGGCCCGGTTGCCGTTTCGATCAGCCCAGCATACAGCACGCCGGTAAACGGCCGGCCTTCAGCCACTAACGCTTTGGCGGCCGGGCGCAAAATCGTTTCCATCGCTGTTTCCACCGTCTCCGCTGAGATTTGCGGCACTGGCGAATACGCTCCCATCCCACCGGTGTTCGGACCTTCATCCCCGTCATACGCCCGCTTATGGTCTTGGGCGATGGCAAGTGGATACACTTTCTCGCCGTTGACAAACGCCATAAACGAAAATTCTTCGCCTTCCAAATACTCCTCGATCACGACTTGGCAGCCGGCTGTGCCAAACTGGCCATCGACAAGCGCTGCCTTCGCGGCGGCCAGCGCTTCTTCCACCGTTTGGGCGACGGTCACGCCTTTTCCGGCAGCCAATCCGTCCGCTTTCACGACGATCGGCGCGCCTTTTTGTTCAATGTACGCTTTCGCCTCTTCATACGACGCAAAGGTCGCATGATCCGCCGTTGGGATGCCGTATTTCTTCATCAGCTCCTTCGCAAACGCCTTGCTTCCTTCGATGAGCGCTGCCGCTTGAGTTGGGCCGAAAATGCGAAGCCCCTCAGCCAGAAACCGATCGACGATGCCGGCAGCCAGCGGCGCTTCCGGCCCGACGATCGTCAAACCGATTGCGCGTTGCTTGGCAAACTGCACAAGCGCGTCGATATCGAGCTCATCAATGTCGACGAGCTCCGCCACTTCCCCGATGCCCGGGTTGCCTGGCGCCGCGTACAGCTTGTCCACAAGCGGGCTTTGCGCCGCTTTCCAGGCGATGGCATGCTCGCGCCCGCCGCGTCCGACTACCAGAACGTTCATTGTCTTCCTCTCCTTTTTGCCGCCGTTTAATGTTTGAAATGGCGCACACCGGTAAACACCATGGCCATGCCGTACTCATCCGCTTTGCGAATCGAGTCGGCGTCGCGAATCGAGCCGCCCGGCTGAATGATCGCGGTAATGCCGGCTTTTGCTGCTGCTTCAACCGTGTCGTCCATTGGGAAGAACGCATCGGACGCCAACACAGCGCCAACCGCCTGTTCCCCGGCTTGTTCAATGGCAATGTTGGCCGCGCCGACTCGATTCATTTGCCCGGCGCCCACGCCGACCGTCATCCCATTTTTGGCGAGTACAATCGCATTCGATTTCACATGTTTGACAACCTTCCAAGCAAATCGAAGCTGTTCGCGCTCCGCCTCGGTCGGCTCGCGTTTCGTGACGACGTTCCATTCGGCGTCTTCAAGCGTATACTTATCGGCCTCTTGCACAAGCAAGCCGCCATTGACGGAAACGAGCGTTTTTTCCTTAACGTCCGGCGCGGCAAAATCAAGCGTCAACAAGCGGATGTTTTTCTTTTTCGTCAAAATGGCGAGCGCCTCGTCGCTGAACGATGGGGCGATGACGATTTCCAAAAAGATGTCGTGCATCCGTTCGGCTGTTTCTTTGTCCACTTCCCGGTTGACGGCGACAATGCCGCCGAAAATCGAGACCGGATCGGCCTCGTACGCTTTCGTAAATGCCTCAAGAAGCGTGGCACCGACCCCGACGCCGCACGGGTTCATATGTTTGATCGCCGCTGCGGCTGGCTCTTGAAATTCGCGAATGAGGTTGATGGCCGCATTGGCGTCGTTGATGTTGTTGTACGACAGCTCTTTTCCGTGCAGCTGTGCCGCTTTGGCAATCGAGAACGCCGCGCCGAGCGGTTTGGCGTAAAACGCCGCCGATTGATGCGGATTTTCGCCATAGCGCAACGACTGTTTTTTCGTGTAGGTGACGGTGAGCGTTTCCGGATACTCTTCGCCGGTGAGACCGGTCAAATATTCGGCGATCATCGCATCATACGCCGCCGTATGGCGGAACGCTTTCGCCGCCAGCTGCTGCCGCGTCTTTGCTTGGATCGAACCGGTTGTTTTCAGCTCTTCGATCACCATTGGATAGTCGGCCGGGTCAACGACAATCGCGACATCGGCATAGTTTTTCGCCGCCGCCCGCACCATCGTCGGGCCGCCGATATCGATGTTTTCAATCGCCTCGGCCAGCGTCACGTCCGGTTTGGCGATCGTTTGCTGGAACGGGTACAAGTTGACGACGACCAAATCGATCGGGCGGATGCCGTGCTCTTTAAGCGCCGCTTGGTGGCGCTCATCGCTGCGCACCGCCAAAATGCCGCCATGGATGGCTGGATGCAGCGTTTTGACGCGCCCGTCCAAAATTTCCGGAAACCCGGTGACATCGGAGATCGAAATGACCGGAACGCCGGCCTCTTCAAGCGCCCGTTTCGTCCCGCCGGTCGAAATGATGTCGACGCCAAGTTCCGCCAACTGCTTTGCAAACGGAATGATCCCTTCTTTATTGGACACGCTGATCAATGCTCGTTTCACTGCCATCATTCTCGATCCTTTCTTCCTGTTGTTCCTTCTCCCCTAGCAGCATGCGCAACACCGCTGGATACAGCTCATGTTCAACTTGATGGATGCGCGCCTCAAGCACCTCGATCGGCTCACCGGGCACGATCGGGACGGCGCACTGGGCGATGACCGGCCCGGTGTCCATCCCTTCATCAACATAATGGACGGTGACGCCTGTTTCCAAAACGCCCGCCCGATACGCTTGGCCGATCGCATCTTTGCCCGGAAACGCCGGCAGCAGCGACGGATGAATGTTGACGATTTTCCCTTCATAGACGGAAAGCAACGTCGGCCCGATCAAACGCATATAGCCGGCGAGCGCAATCCAGTCGATGCGCCGCTCCTTCAGCTCGCGCAAAATTTCGCTTTCAAACGCCGCCTTCGATGGATACTCTTTCGGCGAAAACACGAACGCCGGCACGTTTTCACGCGCCGCCCGTTCAATGACTTTCGCCCCCGGGCGGTCGCACACCAAAAGCGCTACTTCCGCGGGCACCTCACCGCGCTTGGCTGCGTCGACGATCGCTTGAAAGTTCGTGCCGCTCCCGGACGCAAAGATCGCCAACCGTTTCATGCGCCGTTCCCTCCGGCAAACGACACGCCTTCCCCTTCGACGACTTCGCCGATCATGTATGCGGCCTCCCCTTGCTGGGCCAGCGCATCGACAACCGAGTCCGCCGCCTCCGGGCTGACCGCCATCACAAGGCCGATGCCCATATTAAAGACGGAAAACATCTCTTCTTCCTCAAGCCCGCCGTTTTGGCGCAACAAATCAAAAATCGGCAGCCCCGGCCATGAGCCGCGCTCAATGCGCGCACCCAGCCCGGAAGGCAGCATGCGCGGAATGTTTTCGATAAATCCGCCGCCGGTAATATGAGCCATCCCTTTGATCGTAAACGTCTGCAGCAAAGAACGCAACGGTTTCGCATAAATGCGTGTCGGCTTCAATAACTCCTCGCCGAGCGGAACCGCAAGCGGCTCGTAAATGCGGTCAACGTCCAACTTCGCTTGGTCAAACACGATGCGGCGCACGAGCGAGTAGCCGTTGCTGTGGAGACCGCTTGAAGGCAGTCCGATCAGCACATCGCCCGCTTGAATCGTTTGCCCGGTCACCAATCGTTCTTTTTCCGCAATGCCGACCGCAAACCCTGCCAAATCATACTCATTTTCCTCATACATTCCCGGCATTTCCGCCGTTTCCCCGCCGATCAAGGCGCAGCCGGCTTCGACGCAGCCGTCGGCCACTCCTTTGACGATGGCGGCGATTTTTTCCGGCACCGCCTTGCCGCAGGCGATATAGTCAAGGAAAAAGAGCGGTTCCGCTCCTTGGACAAGAATATCGTTGACACACATCGCGACGCAGTCGATGCCGATTGTATCATGTCGGTCAAGCAAAAACGCCACTTTCAGCTTCGTGCCGACGCCATCCGTGCCGGAGACAAGCACCGGCTGGCGATAGCCAAGCGCCGATATATCGAACAAACCGCCAAAGCCGCCGATCCCACCCAGCACTTCCGGGCGCATCGTTTTTTGTACGTGCTGTTTCATGAGAGCGACCGCTTGGTAACCCGCCTCAATGTCAACCCCTGCTTCTTTATATGCGTTTGCCACATTCCATCCTCCCTTTGGCCGCCATGCAGCCAACTTCACACCGAATCGCGTTCTCCATCGCGATGTTATTTCACCGTCAAGCACGGTCGGACAGCCCGGCCGATGCGGGTTGGGTATTGGCCAGTGAAACATGCCAAACATTGCCCGCGCTCTGGCGAGACGTCCGGGCGCCCGATCGCCTCAAGCATCCCTTCCTGGCTGAGAAACGCCAGTGAATCCGCACCGATCAAGCGGCGAATCTCTTCGACCGAATATTTCGCCGCGATCAATTCTTCCCTTGATGACGTATCAATGCCGTAAAAACAAGGATGGGTGATCGGCGGGGCGCTGATGCGCACATGCACTTCCACGGCCCCCGCTTCACGGAGCATCGTGACGATGCGCCGGCTTGTCGTCCCGCGCACGATCGAATCGTCGACCATCACGACCCGCTTGCCGGCCACAACCCCGCGCACCGGTGACAGCTTCATTTTCACGCCTTGCTCACGAAGCGCTTGTGACGGCTGGATGAACGTCCGGCCGACGTAACGGTTTTTGATGAGCCCTAATTCATAGGGGATGCCGCTCGCTTCCGCATAGCCGATGGCGACCGAAATGCTCGAGTCCGGCACGCCGGTGACGATGTCGGCCTCTGCCGGCGCCTCAAGCGCCAGCCGTTTCCCTAAGTTTTTGCGGGCCGTATGGACGTTGATGCCGTCGACATGGCTGTCCGGGCGGGCGAAGTAAATGTATTCCATGCTGCAAATCGACCGCGGCTGCCTAGGAGCAAACCGTTCCGAACGCACCCCTTCATGACTGATGATGAGCAATTCCCCAGGCGCCACTTCCCGCTCGTATGTGGCGCCGATGACGTCGAACGCGCACGTTTCCGACGCCACGACATACGCCGAGCCGAGCCGACCGAGCGACAGCGGCCGGAAGCCGTGCGGGTCAAGCGCCACATAGAGCGCTTCTTCCGTCAGCAGCAAAAACGCAAACGCCCCTTCGATCTGGCTGAGCGCCTCTTTCATTTGCCCGACAAACGTCGGCGCTTGGCTGCGGCGGATGAGATGGGCGAACACTTCCGTATCCGATGTCGTCTGAAAAATGCTTCCTTGTCCTTCAAGCGCGAGCTTCAACTCGATGGCGTTCGTCAAGTTGCCGTTATGGGCGAGCGCCATCGATCCGGTTTGCGAGCGGAACAAGAGCGGCTGCACGTTTTCATAGCCGCCCCCGCCCGCCGTCGAATAGCGGACATGACCGATGGCCGCCGCCCCTTTGAGTGCATCGAGCGTGCCGCTTTGAAACACGTCCGTCACCAGCCCCAGCCCTTTATGACCGGATAAGCTCCCGTTATGCGCCGCCACGATGCCGGCCCCTTCCTGCCCACGGTGTTGCAGGCTGTGAAGCCCGTAATATGTGAGCCGGGCGGCGTCTTCATGCCCCCAAATGCCGAAAATGCCGCACTCCTCGTTCAATCCTTTGATTTCAGCAAGCATGGAATAGCCCCTTTCCAGACGTTTCGCATCTCGTCAACCGAAAGGCGGATGACCGTTTCCCCCTGTTCCCCGTTCACTGTCAAGATGCCGTCGCCTGTCACTTCGCCGATTCGCTTCGCTTCCACGAGCTGTTCAAACGCTTCCTGATGTTCTTTTTTCACTGAAACAACAAAGCGCGATTGCGTTTCGCCGAACAGTTCACTGACGAGGTCGCCACCGACCGTCACCTTGGCGCCAAGCCCTAAAGCCCCCATCAGGCACTCCGCCAACGCGACCGCCAACCCACCTTCCGCCACATCATGCGCCGACGCCACGACCCCAGCGCGGATCGCCGCCAGCAGCTGGCGCTGGCGTCTTGCCTCCACCTCTAAGTCAATCTCCGGTGCTTTTCCGAAAATGCGGCCTTCCAGCCATTTTTGCAGCTCGCTGCCGCCAAACTCCGGCTTCGCCTCGCCGATCACGTAAATGAGGTCGCCCACTTGCTTAAATAGCTGGGTGGTAATATGCGAAAGGTCCTCAATGAGCCCGACCATGCCGACGACCGGTGTCGGGTAGACGGCCACACCGTTCGTTTCATTGTACAGCGAGACGTTGCCGCTCACCACCGGCGTCCCGAGCGCCCGGCACGCCTCGCTCATCCCGTCGACCGCTTTTTCGAGCTGCCAGAAAATCTCCGGCTTTTCCGGGCTGCCAAAGTTAAGGCAGTCCGTAATCGCGAGCGGCTTCGCCCCCGAACAAACGACGTTGCGCGCCGCCTCGGCGACGGCGATTTTCCCGCCCACTTCCGGATCCAAGTACAAGTAGCGCGAATTGCAATCCGTGGTGAGCGCAAGCGCCTTGTTCGTGCCGCGGATGCGCACGACGGCCGCGTCCGATCCGGGGGCGACGACCGTATTCGTCCGCACCATGTAGTCATATTGGTCGTACACCCATTCTTTGCTCGCAATCGTCGGCTGGGCGAGAAGCCCGAGCAATGTTTGGTTGTAGTCTTCGATGTGCGGAATATACGGCGGCATCGCTTGAAATTCGCGGTAGTAAACCGGCTCTTTCGACGGCTTATGGTAAACCGGCGCGTCTTTCGCCAGCGCGTCCACCGGAATTTCCGCCGCCACCTCGCCGCGGAACCAGAGACGAAGCATTTTGTCATCGGTCACTTTGCCGATCGCTTTTGCTTCCAACCCATACTTGGCAAAAATCGCAGCGATTTCGTCTTCCCGCCCTTGCTTGACGACAAGCAGCATCCGCTCCTGCGATTCAGACAGCATCATTTCATACGGCGTCATGCCGGTCTCGCGCTGCGGGACGAGATCCAAATTCATTTCAATGCCAAATCCGCCTTTGCTTGCCATTTCGGCGGATGAACTCGTGAGCCCTGCCGCCCCCATATCTTGAATGCCGACTAACGCATCCGACTTGACTGCTTCCAAACACGCCTCCAGCAGCAGTTTTTCCATAAACGGGTCGCCGACTTGCACGGCCGGGCGCTTTGCTTCCGACTGTTCGCTCAACTCTTCCGATGCAAACGTCGCCCCGTGGATGCCGTCGCGGCCCGTTTTCGCCCCGACGTACATGACCGTGTTGCCGACTCCCGTCGCAATGCCGCGCTGAATATCCTCATGGCGGATGATCCCGACGCACATGGCGTTGACAAGCGGATTCCCTTCATACGACGGATCAAACTGCACTTCACCGCCGACCGTCGGGATGCCGACGCAGTTGCCGTACCCGGCAATGCCGGCGACGACCTGCTCGAACAAATATTTGACGCGCGGCGACGTCAGTTCGCCAAACCGAAGTGAATTGAGCAGCGCGATCGGCCGCGCCCCCATCGAAAAGACGTCGCGGATGATGCCGCCGACCCCGGTCGCCGCCCCTTGATACGGCTCGATCGCCGACGGGTGATTGTGGCTTTCGATTTTAAACGCCACCGCCAACCCGTCGCCGATGTCGACGATCCCGGCGCCTTCGCCCGGCCCCTGCAGCACGTGCGGGCCGTCGGTCGGGAATTTTTTCAGCACCGGCTTCGAGTTTTTATAGCTGCAGTGCTCCGACCACATTACCGAAAAAATGCCGGTTTCCGTGTAGTTCGGCAGCCTTCCTAAAATCGCCTCAATGCGCGCAAATTCGTCATCCGTCAATCCCATCTCGCGGTACAATTGTTGTTCTTTGATCATCGCCGCGCTCGGCTCAAGCAGTAACGACATGCGTCTCCCTCCAATAGTTGACGATCGATCGAAATAGTTTCAGCCCGTCCGCGCTGCCGAGCAAGGCGTCGACCGCCCGCTCCGGATGCGGCATCATGCCAAGCACATTGCCCCGCTCATTGACGATGCCGGCAATATCCATGAGGCTGCCGTTCGGGTTTTCCCCATAGTAGCGGAACACGATTTGCTTGTTTTCCACTAAGCGCTCGAGCGTCTGTTCATCGCAATAATAATTCCCTTCGCCATGGGCGATCGGAATCGTAATGACTTCCCCTTTTTCGTAGGCGGATGTAAACATCGTCCCATTGTTTTCCACCACAAGCTGCACCGGCCGGCAGATGAACTTCAACCCTTGATTGCGGCGCATCGCCCCAGGAAGCAAGCCGGCTTCAAGCAAAATTTGAAACCCGTTGCACACGCCAAGCACCGGTTTTCCGGCATCAGCCGCCTGTTTGACGGCAGCCATTACTTTCGAAAAGCGGGCGATCGCTCCGGAACGCAAGTAATCGCCGTACGAAAATCCGCCCGGAAGCAAAACGGCGTCAAACCGGTCCAAGTTGTCCTCATCATGCCAGACGTACTCGACTTCCTCGCCAAGCTCATCGGCGATCGCATGATACATGTCGACGTCGCAATTCGATCCCGGAAATACAACGACGGCAAACTTCATCGGGCGACGGCCTCCTCAATTTCATAGCGGTAATCTTCAATCACCGGATTGGCGAGCAGCTTTTCGCACATCTCGCGAACGATCTCGTTGATGTCGCGGCCGCTCTCTTCCATCACAAGCTCCATGAACTTCCCGATTCGTACATCTTTCACTTCCGTATATGACAAGCTGTGCAGCGCCCCTTTCACCGCGGTCCCTTGCGGATCCAACACACTTTCGCGCAGCGTCACATATACTTTTACCTTGTACATGCCGATTCTCCCCCTAATCGTTGTAAAATGACTTCATACGCCTCCGTCAAGCTGCCGAGATCGCGGCGAAACACGTCTTTATCGAGCTTCTCGTTCGTGTCAGCGTCCCACAGCCGGCACGTATCGGGCGAAATCTCGTCGGCTAAAACAATCGACCCGTCCGCCGTGCGGCCGAACTCCAGCTTAAAATCAATTAATCTCACCTTTCGTTCCGCAAAATGGGCGCCCAGCACGTCGTTCACCTTGAGCGCTTCGCGTTTCAACTGGTCAATCTCCTCGCGGCTGGCAAGTTTTAAAATCGCAATATGGTCTTCCACGAGCAGCGGGTCGCCAAGATCATCGTTTTTGTAGTAAAACTCGACAAGCGGCGTCTCAAGCGGCGTTCCCTCCGCCAAGCCGATGCGTTTCGCTAAGCTGCCCGCTACAACATTGCGCACGACCACCTCAAGCGGAATGATCGTCACCTGTTGGACGAGCTGCTCGGTCGGCGACAGCTTTTCAAGAAAATGATTGGCGATGCCGGCTTCGCGCAGCTTCAAAAACAACAAGCTGGAAATCTCGTTATTGAGCCGCCCCTTGCCGGCGATCGTCGCCTTTTTCCCGCCGTTAAATGCGGTCGCGCTGTCTTTGTACTCGACCCAAAGCACGCCCGGCGCATCGGTCGCGTAAATCTTTTTCGCTTTCCCTTCGTACAGCAGCTGTTGTTTTGTCGGCATGATGAACGCCTCCGTTATCCAGAAGATTGAAAATTTTCCGCTCGGACAGCCGGCCCAAAGCCAGCCGTTTTCTGCTCAATCCAATCCTAAGCGGGCAAAAATCGTATCGACGTGTTTCAAATGATGGCGGTAGTCAAAGCAATCATCGAGTTCCTCTTTGGTAAGCCGGCTTGTAATCCGCTCATCCGCCTCAAGCAGCGAGCGGAACGGCACTTGTCGCTCCCACGCTTCCATCGCTTTCGGCTGCACCAAATCGTACGCTTCCTCGCGCGTCATCCCTTTGTCAATCAAAGCGAGCAACACGCGTTGCGAGTAAATGAGCCCGAACGTGCGCTCCATATTTTTCTTCATATTTTCCGGGTAGACCAACAAGTTTTTCACAATGTTCGCGAACCGATTCAGCATATAGTTCAACGCGATCGTCGCATCCGGCAAAATGATGCGCTCAGCCGACGAATGGGAAATGTCGCGTTCATGCCAAAGCGGCACATTTTCATACGCTGTCACCATATAGCCGCGAATGACGCGCGCCATGCCGGTCATATTTTCCGAACCGATCGGATTGCGTTTATGCGGCATCGCTGATGAGCCTTTTTGCCCTTTCGCGAAAAACTCCTCGACTTCACGAACCTCGCTTTTTTGCAGGCCGCGAATCTCAACGGCGAACTTTTCAATCGATGTCGCGATGAGCGCGAGCGTCGCCATATAGTAAGCGTGGCGGTCGCGCTGCAGCGTCTGCGTCGAAATCGGCGCTGGCGTCAGTCCGAGCTTCTCGCACACATATTGCTCGACAAACGGGTCAATGTTGGCATACGTGCCGACCGCTCCGGAAATTTTCCCGACTTCCACCATCTTAGCTGCTTGTTCAAACCGCTCCAAATTCCGGAGCATTTCGGCATACCAAAGCGCCAGCTTCAGCCCGAACGTCGTCGGTTCGGCATGGACGCCGTGCGTGCGCCCCATCATGACCGTATATTTATGTTCGCGCGCTTTCTCTTTCAATACTTGAATGAAGTTTTCCAAATCGCGCCGCAAAATCGCGTTCGCCTGCTTTAACAAGTAGCCGAGCGCCGTATCGACGACATCGGTCGACGTGAGACCATAATGCACCCATTTCCGTTCCTCGCCGAGGGTCTCCGAAACCGCCCGCGTAAACGCTACGACATCATGGCGCGTTTCTTCTTCGATTTCCTTAATGCGGCGGATGTCAAACGACGCGTTTTCCCGCAAGCGGCGGACGTCCTCTTTCGGAATGACGCCAAGTTCGGCCCACGCTTCGCAGGCAAGCAACTCCACCTCAAGCCACGCCTTAAAGCGGTTTTCCTCCGTCCAAATGGCTCCCATTTCCGGTCTCGTGTAGCGTTCAATCATCTTCGTTCCAGCCTCCGATCTTGCCAAATTTGCCACGACTCGATTCGCCTCAGCGCTTCCTCAACATCGTCTGCCAGCACCGTCACATGCCCCATTTTCCGCTTCGGCTTCGCTTCGTGTTTGCCGTACAGATGGACGTAGGTCCCCCCGTCGAACGCACCGATATGCCGAATGACCGGCTCGACGTGCTCGCCTAAAATATTGACCATCACCGCCGGCTTCAACAACTCCGTCGAGCCGAGCGGCCAGTTGCAGACGGCGCGGATGTGCTGGGCGAACTGCGACGTCGCACATGCATTGATTGTATAATGACCCGAGTTGTGCGGTCTAGGGGCCAACTCATTAATATAAATATCCCCGTCCGCCGTCAAAAACATTTCAACGGCCAGCGTCCCAACGAGCGAAAACGATGCGGCCAACACTTCCGCGTAGCGAATGGCCCGCTCTTGCACGCTTTCCGGAATTCGGGCCGGAACGATCGTTTGATGCAAAATGTTCTCGACATGAATATTTTCCGCCACTGGAAAAACAGCCGTCTCACCATCGAGGTTGCGGGCGACAATGACCGACATTTCTTTCACAAACGGCACCCAGCCTTCCAAAATGCATGGGCCAAGTCCAAGCAAATCAGCCGCTTTGGCTAGATCGCCTTCGCCGCGCAGCACATATTGCCCTTTGCCGTCATAACCGCCGCGCCGCGTTTTCAAGACGCACGGAAAGCCGGTCATGGCAACGGCCTGTTCCAACTCATCCCATCCGTCCACTTCCCTATACGGCGCCACCGGCAACCCGGCTTCGACAATCGCCGCTTTCTCCAGCGCCCGGTCTTGCGTCACCGCCAGCAGCCGGCTTCCTTGCGGGACATAGGCGTTTGCCTCCAGCCACTCAAGCGCCTGCGCATCGATATTTTCAAATTCGTACGTAATGACATCGCTCACGCGCGCCAGTTCAGCTATCGCATCCAAATCATGGTACGGCGCGGTGATTTCCACATCGGCCACTTGCCCGCACGGGGAATCAGACGTCGGATCCAGCACGGCGATGCGAAACCCCATCTCACGCGCCGCCAAAGCCATCATCCGCCCGAGCTGCCCCCCACCGATAATGCCGATCGTCTGTCCGGGAACAATCCACCGCTTAGCCAAGCTGATCACTGCTTTCCACGACTTGTTTTCGAATCGCTTCCCGCCGCGCTTTGAGCGCCTCCATATAGCGCGGCTCAAACAGTCCAACGATCGACACCGCGAGCAACCCGGCGTTCGTCGCCCCCGCCTTGCCGATCGCCACCGTCGCCACCGGCACCCCACCCGGCATTTGCACGATCGACAATAATGAATCCAAACCGTTCAACGCCTTCGACTGCACAGGAACCCCAATCACCGGCAGCGTCGTTTTCGCCGCAATCATCCCCGGCAAATGAGCCGCACCGCCGGCCCCAGCAATAATGACTTTAATGCCCCTCTCCTCCGCCGTTTCTGCATACCGAAACATCTCATCCGGCGTCCGATGCGCCGACACGACTTTTTTCTCAAACGGAATCCCCAATTCCTCAAGAACAGCGCAAGCATGCCGCATCGTTTCCCAATCCGAATGGCTTCCCATCACAACCCCGACGATCGGGCTCATACGTTCCACCCCTTTAATGCAAAACAATAAAGCCCAGAACATACATTCCCTCTTATAAGCGAGGGAAAGCATCGTTCTGGGCTTTGACAGTTGCTGATCGAAAAAAAGCCAAAACCGATCCTTTCCCTCATAGTCCAATCATTTACGGTGATTGGGTAGAGACTTTTGGGCCATATTCCCAAAATTATATGAGGGACATTGCGATACACTATGAAGCTACTTTTATATTAACAAGTTTTGAAACAAAGTGTCAAGGCAAAATCGAACATTTAATATTTTTGAAAAGGAAATGTTCGTATTTTATCAATCACCAAACAGACGGGGCGGCATATGATGAAGGAGCAGAGGAGGGAAACGCCATGGCTGATCAAAACCCGTTCACACCGTTTTCCGATTGGACAAAGCATTGGCAGCAGTTTTTCCAAACCGATTTTTGGGGGAGCATTCAGCCGTTGCTGCCGTCGGCAAACAAATCATCATCCGGCATGAACCTATACAAGAAAGACAACGAACTGCTCATCGTCATTAGCCTTCCCGGACTGAAAAAAATCGAGGACGCGGAAGTGTATGTATCATACAAAACGCTGGAAGTGAAGGCGACAGTCAATCTCAACTTTAAAGGGTTTGAATTAGTAGAAGAAGGCATTTTCCAAGGCCGGTTTGAAAAAACCGTTCCACTGCCATTCCCGGTCAAAGAGGACCGCATTGAAGCGACATACCATCATGGCCTGCTCTTCATTCACTTGCATCGCCTCATTCCCGAAGAACCCAAAAAGAAAATTATGATTAAAAAAGGGGAATGATCGTCCCAATAGGCAGCAGACCGTCAACCGCCGCATATAAAAAAAGAGGGTGTCCCATGGCGTGCAGGACACCCTTTCGGGAGTTTCCGTTTCCTATCGCTTTTATGAAAAAGGGGGTCTAGGAAACGATGATCACGCTTTACATTTTGGGGGAGAGGATTAAAAATGGCGTCATTCAAAATGACTCATTTGAAATAGGCAAAAAAATGAGAGAACCAAACAGCTCCCTCATTTTTGCCTGCCTAGCAGCGACCTACTCTTGCAGGGGCGCTGGCCCCAACTACCATCGGCGCTGGAGGGCTTAACTTCCGTGTTCGGGATGGGAACGGGTGTTTCCCCTCCGCTATCACCACTAGGCAAGCGATTCAGTTTCGACATCATTTATTATACTTAAAAAATAAATGTTGTCAAGAAGGAAAGTCATTCCTTCAAAACTAGATAACCGTCGGAAGAAGCCGCTTATAGGTCAAGCCCTCGATCGATTAGTATCCGTCAGCTCCACGTGTCGCCACGCTTCCACCTCGGACCTATCGACCTCGTCATCTTCGAGGGATCTTACCCGCCTGACGCGGTGGGAAATCTCATCTTGAGGGGGGCTTCACGCTTAGATGCTTTCAGCGCTTATCCCGTCCGCACATAGCTACCCAGCGGTGCCCCTGGCGGGACAACTGGTACACCAGCGGTGCGTCCATCCCGGTCCTCTCGTACTAAGGACAGCTCCTCTCAAATTTCCTGCGCCCGCGACGGATAGGGACCGAACTGTCTCACGACGTTCTGAACCCAGCTCGCGTACCGCTTTAATGGGCGAACAGCCCAACCCTTGGGACCGACTACAGCCCCAGGATGCGATGAGCCGACATCGAGGTGCCAAACCTCCCCGTCGATGTGGACTCTTGGGGGAGATCAGCCTGTTATCCCCGGGGTAGCTTTTATCCGTTGAGCGATGGCCCTTCCATGCGGAACCACCGGATCACTAAGCCCGACTTTCGTCCCTGCTCGACCTGTCCGTCTCGCAGTCAAGCTCCCTTGTGCCTTTGCACTCTCCGAATGATTTCCAACCATTCTGAGGGAACCTTTGGGCGCCTCCGTTACCTTTTGGGAGGCGACCGCCCCAGTCAAACTGCCCGCCTGACACTGTCTCCCACCCCGATCAGGGGTGCGGGTTAGAACTTCAATACCGCCAGGGTGGTATCCCACCGCCGCCTCCACCGAAGCTGGCGCTCCGGCTTCCCAGGCTCCCACCTATCCTGTACAAGCGATACCAAAATTCCATATCAGGCTGCAGTAAAGCTCCACGGGGTCTTTCCGTCCTGTCGCGGGTAACCTGCATCTTCACAGGTAGTATGATTTCACCGGGTCTCTCGTTGAGACAGCGCCCAAGTCGTTACACCTTTCGTGCGGGTCGGAACTTACCCGACAAGGAATTTCGCTACCTTAGGACCGTTATAGTTACGGCCGCCGTTTACTGGGGCTTCGGTTCGCACCTTCAGCCTTGCGGCTTAAGCGCTCCCCTTAACCTTCCAGCACCGGGCAGGTGTCAGCCCCTATACGTCGCCTTTCGGCTTCGCAGAGACCTGTGTTTTTGATAAACAGTCGCTTGGGCCTTTTCACTGCGGCTCTCTCGGGCTCATCACCCAAGAGAGCACCCCTTCTCCCGAAGTTACGGGGTCATTTTGCCGAGTTCCTTAACGAGAGTTCTCCCGCGCACCTTAGGATTCTCTCCTCGCCTACCTGTGTCGGTTTGCGGTACGGGCACCTCTTCACCTCGCTAGAGGCTTTTCTTGGCAGTGTAGGATCGGGGACTTCGGGACCGATGGTCCCTTCGCCATCACGGCTCAGCCTTTATGCCAGACGGATTTGCCTATCTGGCAGCCTAACCGCTTGGACAGGCTATTCCAGCAGCCTGCTCGCCCTACCTTCCTGCGTCCCCCCATTGCTCAAACGGTGAGGAGGTGGTACAGGAATCTCAACCTGTTGCCCATCACCTACGCCTTTCGGCCTCGGCTTAGGTCCCGACTAACCCTGAGCGGACGAACCTTCCTCAGGAACCCTTAGGCTTTCGGTGCAGAGGATTCTCACCTCTGTTTTCGCTACTCACACCGGCATTCTCACTTCTAAGCGCTCCACGAGTCCTTCCGGTCTCGCTTCGGCGCGCTTAGAACGCTCCCCTACCGATGACCAGCGGTCATCCCACAGCTTCGGTGGTACGTTTAGCCCCGGTACATTTTCGGCGCAGAGTCACTCGACCAGTGAGCTATTACGCACTCTTTAAATGATGGCTGCTTCTAAGCCAACATCCTGGTTGTCTTTGCAACTCCACATCCTTTTCCACTGAACGTACACTTAGGGACCTTAGCTGGTGGTCTGGGCTGTTTCCCTCTCGACTACGGATCTTATCACTCGTAGTCTGACTCCCAAGGATAAGTCATTGGCATTCGGAGTTTGACTGAGTTCGGTAACCCGATGAGGGCCCCTAGCTCAATCAGTGCTCTACCTCCAAGACTCTTCCCTTGAGGCTAGCCCTAAAGCTATTTCGGGGAGAACCAGCTATCTCCAGGTTCGATTGGCATTTCACCCCTACCCACACCTCATCCCCGCACTTTTCAACGTGCGTGGGTTCGGGCCTCCAGTAGGCGTTACCCTACCTTCACCCTGGACATGGGTAGATCACCTGGTTTCGGGTCGACGACGACGTACTTTTCGCCC
>NZ_CP194773.1:422500-657500 GCF_050994965.1 Geobacillus lituanicus | reverse complement strand
TTCACATCATAGACAAGGAAAGAAGAAAATATTCAGCTCACTTTATGATGTGGCTGAATAGTTACGAAAAATTATAGTTAGGAAAATAAATGCGTTCCCTTTTTCTTGCATTAATATTTTCTTAACAGACATTTATCCAATAAAACTATAATTGTTAGGAGAGGATTCCTTGTGTGGAAAAATCAAAATTTACTTATTCTTCTTGGAGGGTTATTTATTGCTGAACTTGGTATCTGGTTTGGCGTTATCGGAACGCTGGAGTTTTTACAACAACATGTTCATTCGTTTTTTCTTCAATCGGTAATTTTGGTTTCCGGAATTTTGTTCAGCATAGTTATTGGCCCTTTTGCCGGAAAAGTGGTCGACCAAACATCCAAAAAAACTGTTATATTTTGGGTATCTATTATGCGGATTATCGCGGTATGTGCAATGTTTATTGCAATTTGGCAAGAAAATTTTATGTGGGTTTTTATGTACAGTATATTTATTGGAGGAGCGGCAGCCTTTTATTTTCCCGCTGTTCAATCTTCCATTCCAAAAGTTACACAACCAGAACACTTAGTAAAGGCAAATGCACTAAACTTTAACCTTGTCACATTAGCAAGAATATTTGGGGCTGTTCTAGCCGGTGTTTTGCTTGTATATGTTTCTGTGACTACTTTGTTTATAATCGCGATTATTGCCTATTTCCTCTTACTAATGTCTACATTATTTTTACGTATAGAGGAACCTTCCATAACCAGTCGTCATTCATCAGAACAAACAGGTCGCAATATAAAAGGTCATCGATCATTTCATGAAATATTGTCGGTAATTAATCGTCTTCCAGTAATTAAGATGATTCTTATCTTAACGGTTTTCCCATTTATTTTTATTGGCGGATTTAATCTGATGGTGATCAATATAAGTCAATTGCAAGATTCATCTTTGATTAAAGGATTGTTGTACGGAGCAGAAGGTTTATCCATTTTTATTGCTGGTTTAACTGCGAGTCGGCTCAAGAAAGGTAAAAATTCCGTCCCATTATTATTGATATCGTGCCTCCTCATTGGTGTTGCTCAAATGTCTTTATTCTTAGCAGAATGGAGATGGCTTCCTGTTGTTTCTTTTGCTCTATTCGGTTATGTTGTTGGTATTTTCATGCCCTTATCCAACACGGTATGCCAGGAATTAATTCCAGACGAATATCTAGGAAGGTTTTTCTCTTTGAGAAGGATGCTGGAAAGTTTTGTTCAACAGGTTTCTGTATTGTGTACAGGAGTATTGCTTGATTGGATAGGGTTTCATTGGACCGTTATTTTACTTGGTTTATTAACATTTATAATTGTTGGTTTACTATGTATAAGACAACTGTATGAACCGATTCATTATATGCAGGAAACAAAAATGGACCAATAGAAAAAAGGTGTTTTTATAAACCTTTTGAAGAGACCACTCAAGGGAACGCGTTATGTTAAGCTGTTAGCTTAACTTCAACAATAGAAATTAAGTTAAAAGGAGCCTTTATCGGTTCCTTTTTTATAGATTCTTTTCTAAGATTGTTGCTTTTAGAAAAGTCTTTTACGCTCTCGATACAATTAAAGGTAATATTGTAGACTACACATTTATCATAATGTTTATGATGGAATTCTGTCACTCTACAAAAAAAGCAGGGAGATTATATCGGGTTATAAAGATTTGCGTTATATACAAATTTAACGAATATTTATAGACAAAAAGTACATTAATTTGGTATAATTTAGTCTGTATACCATGATTTTATCGAAAAAGAAATTATAATCTATAAGAAAAACACGAATAATCATTTTACATAAGGGGTATGTCGGAATGTCTTTTTTTAAGGCAAAATCAGATTTGCAGTTTATGAGAGAATTTAGAGAAGACGTGATAAAGTTATGGGAATTAGAGAAAAATGCTTACGAAACAATAGCACATCATTCTAGTTTTTCCTATAGCCCAAGTGAGTTCCAACAGCTAATTCAACAAAAAGCGACTGAAATGTACCCTGAATATCAAGAAATTCGTTCGAGGATTGCTACGTGTTTTTTGCAAGCAAAAAGTGCAGAGAATTGCAAGAAAAAATACATAGGCTTGCTGGCTCAATGAATTTACCTTTCAACCGAGTGAGAAGGGAGCGACTGAACGGCAGAAAGCGCGTGCCGTAAGCGGTAGCTCTCTCCCGTAAACGCGAGAATGTGGGCGTGATGGACCAAACGATCCACCAGCGCTGCCGTCAGGCGGTTGTCCCCAAACACTCGATTCCACTGTCCAAACTCTAAATTCGATGTCACGATGACACTTTTTCGTTCATAACAATCGGCAATGATGTGAAACAGCAGTTCCGATCCCTGCTTTTGGAAAGGTACATAGCCAAGTTCGTCCAAAATCAACAGCTCGCATGTGTCGATTTGCCGTTTGAGCCGTCCGAGGATGCCGTCTTTTAACGCCTCTTCGAGCTGGGCGACAAGATCGGCGACACGGAAAAACCGAACTTCATGGCCCCGTTCACACGCTTTTAATCCTAATGCGATGGCGAGATGGGTTTTTCCTGTTCCCGGCGAACCTAAAAGCAGGACGTTCTGTTTTTGCTCCAAAAAGCGAAGGTCGCAAAGTTCTTCCTTCGAGGTCGTGGTCGGCCAATGAATCTGATCCGACCATTCGTAATCTTTGAGCCATTTCAACTCCCGGAACTTCGCCTTCTTGATCAATCGAGCCTGTTTTGCTTTCTGACGGAACGACAGCTCCAACGCCAACACATCACGCAAAAACTGTTCCTTGGTCTCGTAGGCCACCTCCTCGAATCGATCCGCGATGTACGCCAAATGCAGGGCTTTACAAATCTCTTTTAAATCCATCTTCATGCCCGGCTTCCCCCTTCCCTTGACGGACAAAGACGTTGATCATACACATGTAAATCGGTTTCATAGTCGACTAAAACGGAAGGGGTATAGGCTTCTTCCCATTTCGCGGGATACTCCGAACGCTTCGCCTCCATCAACACCCCGATCTCATGGGGAGCCAAATCCCACCGTTGATACTTGTCAAGCCACTGGGCGATCTCATAGACGGTGTACCGGTCCAGCAGCTTCTGCACCCCTCGAATGCGTGATGCCGTCTGTTTCGGTTGTTCCATGAAGTATTTCCTAATGGCCTCCGGCAAGTAAACTCGAAACCGCGAATACTCCACCACCCGGGGCTTTTGCGCCCATTCCGCCAAAATGTCCTTCCAAGGGAGCTCCCGTTGCTTTTTCGTGTACGGCCTTGGCGCTTCCAGGTACACCTCCCCTTCCTGGGACAAAACCATGAAACGATCCCATTCCTTTTTGACAAGGACACGGTTGGGAACCGGGATCCCATGAACCACAAACGCCTCCCCATCCACCGTTACTTCCCCGTATTTATTGACATTAGCGTGGTGGAAGGAGAAGATCGGGAGATCTCTCTCCGGCAGGACAAGCAACTCCTTTTGTTCTTCCTGCCATAATTCCTCAATGGTTCTCCCTTTTTCGTAGTGGGGGCGGGCTCGATCTTCGATCATCTTGTGATGCAGCCACTCCGCCAGTTCTTCGTCCCCCTCGATCAACGGAGCAGGGACAAAGCAGCGTTGACGAGTATAGTAAACTTTCCGTTCGACATTCCCTTTTTCGTGTCCGCTATACGGATTGCATGCCTGTACGTCAAACCGGTAATGAAGCCGGAATCGCTCAAATGCTTCAGTATATTGACGTTCGCCTCCTTTTCGGATCGAAACCACCGCCGCCGCCAAATTGTCGATGCGCAGTTTTCTCGGGACGCCTCCGGCTTGGCGAAACAGCTGAGTGAGCCCGTAAAGAAAACATTCGCTGTTTTCCGCCGGCAATGGATACGCATACGCGGCGTTGCTGTACGGAAAGCTCAAAATCAGAATTGATCGGTCTTCCTCTTTTCCCTCCTTCGTCACAACGGACATGGTGCCGAAATCCACCTGCGCTTCCCCGGAGGGTGTTCCAGCCTCTCGTAACGTTGTTCCTTCTCCAGCTTAAGCTGAGGTCTTCGTTTTTGAACGTAGGCGCAAACCGTTCGATAAGACCCTTTAAAGCCATGTTCCTGCTTTAATTGTTCGTACATCTTCTTGCTTGTCCGCCGTTGTTTTCTTGGCAGTTTGGCGTCCTCCTCCAGCCAGTCATCAATGATTTGACCGTATCCTTCTTCCTCCATCATTCCCCGTTTTCTCTTTATTTTTTGTCTGACCGAAATGTCTCCATCCGCATATTTCTTGACTGTTCTCCAGTTAAATCCCGTCCTGCGGACAATTTCGGAAAGCGATAACCCTTTCTTTTCACGCAAATGTTTGATATGATGAATTTCAGGCATTGCTAGCATCCTTTCATTACCTCCACTGTTTTGTTCTTCACAACCTTAAACAGTAGAGGGTATTTTAGGAGCTGGCAAGCCTTTTTTTATGCCATGAAGCTCTGCACTTTTTTGTTGCAGAACTCTGTACTTTCATTTTGCACTAAACAGCTACGAAAACTATAAGCTGTTAAACAGCAACATGGCACAGCAAATTTTAAAAAAGGTCAATGAAGCCTTTAAATCTTTCTTTGGTTTGATCAGTCTTGCCAAACAAGGAAAATATGACCACAAGGCTATCAGTATTCCAAAATATCTTAAAAAAGATGGCTTTCATTCACTGATCATTGGCCAGATTCGTATAGACGGCAACAAATTCACGATACCGTATTCTCGCCTATTTAAAAAGACTCACAAGCCTATCACGATAACGATTCCGCCTGTGTTACTGGACAAAAAGATTAAGCAGATTGAAATCATTCCTAAGCATCATGCCAGGTTCTTTGAGATTCAGTATAAATATGAAATGCCTGAAGATCAAAGAGAATTAAATGACCAAAAAGCACTGGCAATTGATTTAGGATTAAACAATTTTGCCACTTGTGTCACATCAGACGGCAGATCGTTCATCATTGATGGGCGGAGATTAAAAAGTATAAATCAATGGTTTAACAAAGAAAATGCCAGACTTCAAAGCATAAAAGATAAGCAAAAAATCAAAGGCACCACTCGTAAACAGGCTTTGCTTGCTATGAATCGCAATAATAAAGTGAATGATTATATCAACAAGACTTGCCGTTACATCATTAACTACTGTATTGAAAATCAAATTGGCAAACTTGTCATTGGCTATGCGGAAACATGGCAACGCAATATGAATCTAGGAAAAAAGACAAATCAAAACTTTGTCAATATTCCTCTCGGTAACATAAAAGAAAAACTAGAATATCTTTGTGAATTTTACGGCATTGAATTCTTGAAACAGGAAGAATCATATACGTCTCAAGCCAGCTTTTTTGACGGCGATGAGATTCCTGAATATAATGCCGACAATCCAAAAGAATATAAGTTCAGCGGCAAACGTATTAAGCGCGGCTTGTATCGAACAAAGTCTGGCAAACTAATTAATGCTGATGTCAATGGCGCATTAAACATCTTAAAGAAAAGTAAAGCTGTAGACCTGAGTGTCTTATGCTCTAGCGGCGAAGTGGACACGCCTCAAAGAATAAGGATTGCTTGAAGCAGTCAAACTTCTTTGGAAGCCCCCACTTCAAATTTTCGCTAGAAAATTAAGTGGGGGTAGTTCACTCCTCTTCTATTCCCGCAAAAAGACGAAGTAGCAGATAAAGACGACAAACAGGACATACAACAACGGATGAACGTCTTTGCCGCGGCCTTTCAACAGCATCGTGATCGGGTAAAAGATGAAGCCGACAGCGATGCCGGTGGCAATGCTATAGGAGAGCGGCATCGTGATCAAGGTGAAGAACGCCGGCACGGCGACTTCGAACTTTTTCCAGTCAATTTCGCCGATCGACGAAGCCATCAACACCCCGACGATGATGAGCGCTGGTGCGGTGACCGGTGCGGTAATGACGCTCAGGAGCGGGGAGAAGAACAGCGCCAGCAAGAACAAAATCCCCGTCACGACCGCGGAAAACCCGGAGCGTCCTCCAGCAGCGACGCCGGCCGACGATTCGATATACGATGTCGTCGTCGATGTGCCAAACACCGCCCCAACCATGACCGCTGTCGCGTCAACAAGCAACGCTTTGCCGGCGCGCGGCAGTTTGTTGTTTTTCAACAGCCCGGCTTGGTTGGCCACTGCCAAAAGGGTGCCGGTCGCATCGAAAAAGTCGACAATAAAGAATGTCAAGACGACGCCAAGCATTTTCAGCGAAAGAATATCTGGCAAGTGTTCAATCGCGACGCCGAACGTCGGGGAAATGTCCGGGATCGCGCCGACAATTTGTTTCGGCACTTCAATCAGTCCGAAAATCATGCCAACGACAGCCGTAATGACCATGCCGTAAAAGACGCCGCCGTTTACCTTTTTCACCATTAAAACAACGGTGATGAACAATCCGAAAATGGCGAGCAGCGTATTGCCATCCTTCAAATCGCTCAATCCGACCAGGGTGGCGTCGTTATTCACAATAATGCCGGCGTTTTGCAGGCCGATGAACGTGATGAACAGCCCAATTCCGGCGCTGACGGCATATTTCAGTTCAACGGGAATGGCATCGATGATTTTTTCTCGAATGCCGGTGAGCGATAAAATCGTAAAAATGATGCCGGAAACAAACACTCCCGCCAAGGCCGTTTGCCACGGAATGCCCATATGCAAGACGACCGTGAAGGCGAAGAAAGCGTTCAGCCCCATCCCCGGCGCCAAGGCGATCGGGTAGCGGGCCAGCACTCCCATTAAAATCGACCCGTATGCCGCCGCCAAAGCCGTGGCGACAAAGACGGCTCCTTGGTCAATGCGCAGTTCGTCAGGAAAATCTTTCACCGCCCCTAACGACAAGGTAAATGGGTTGACGAACAAAATGTACGCCATCGACAAAAACGTCGTCAGCCCGGCGATGATCTCCGTCCGATAATTCGTGCCGAGCTCATCAAACTGAAAATACTTTCTCACGTCTGTCCCCCCTATAAAGAATAAAAACGCTTC
The DNA here is from genome assembly GCF_050994965.1 of Geobacillus lituanicus. Classification (NCBI taxonomy): domain Bacteria; kingdom Bacillati; phylum Bacillota; class Bacilli; order Caryophanales; family Anoxybacillaceae; genus Geobacillus; species Geobacillus lituanicus. The sequence continues at coordinate 650,494 of NZ_CP194773.1, read as the reverse complement.
TGCAGCTACCAGAAGCGTTGACTAAGAAGGAATGACGAACAGAGAGAGGACATCGGCTCTCTATTTCACATCCCTCGTAGTCAAGCTATTTACGGTAGCTTGGTAGAAACTCCCGAGCCATATTCCCGGGATTATACGACGGAATTCGACAATATTCATGATTCCACGGCTATTGTATCAGCCTGTCGGTCGCTTGTCAAGAAAAAAGACGAACATTTCTTTGGAAATGCTCGTCTTTTGTTCGTTTTTATTCCCACTCAATCGTCGCCGGAGGCTTGCTTGTAATGTCGTAGACGACGCGGTTGACGTGCGGCACTTCGTTGACGATGCGCGTTGAAATGCGTTCCAGCACATCCCACGGAATGCGGGCCCAATCGGCGGTCATCCCGTCGATCGAGGTTACGGCGCGGATGGCGACCGTATAATCGTACGTGCGGGCATCACCCATCACCCCGACGCTGCGGATGTCGGGAAGAACAGTGAAATATTGCCAAATGTCGCGGTCCAACCCCGCTTTTTTCACTTCTTCGCGCAAAATCGCATCCGATTCGCGGACGATTTCCAATTTTTCTTCCGTCACCTCGCCAAGGACGCGAATGCCAAGCCCCGGACCCGGGAACGGCTGGCGCCAAACGATTTCGTCCGGAATGCCTAATTGTGTGCCAAGAGCGCGCACTTCGTCTTTAAACAGCGTATTGAGCGGTTCGATCAGTTCGAATTTCATATCTTCCGGCAAACCGCCGACGTTATGGTGCGATTTGATCGTTTGCGCCGTCGCCGTGCCGCTTTCGATAATGTCGGTATAGAGCGTCCCTTGCACTAAAAATTCAATGCCTTCAAGCTTCGCCGCCTCATCGTCAAAGACGTAAATAAACTCGTTGCCGATGATTTTCCGCTTTTGTTCCGGGTCTGTGATCCCTTTTAGTTTCGCCAAAAAGCGCTCTTTCGCATCGACTTTGATGACATTCATCTGGAATTGCTCACGGAACGTCTTCATGACGCTTTCCGCTTCGCCTTTGCGAAGAAGGCCGTGGTCAACAAAAATGCAGGTGAGCTGATCGCCGATGGCGCGGTGCACCAATACAGCCGCAACCGACGAGTCAACCCCGCCGCTTAAGGCGCACAACACTCTTTTTTCGCCCACTTGTTCGCGAATGCGACGCACCTGCTCATCGATGAAGTTTTCCATCGTCCAGTCGCCCCGGCAGCCGCATACATCGAAAACGAACTTCTTCAACAAATCGTTGCCGTAGACCGAGTGGCGCACTTCGGGATGAAACTGCACTCCATACCACTTCCGCCGTTCATCGCTCATCGCTGCGATCGGGCAGGAAGGGCTTGTGGCATCTACGACAAAGCCGTCAGGCGGAGCGGTAACCAAATCGCCATGGCTCATCCAGACGACTTGTTCGTCCGGCAAACCGTGGAACAACAGGGAGTCATGTTTCACTTGAATGAGCGCCTTCCCGTACTCGCGGTGCGACGCCTTTTCCACTTTGCCGCCTAAGTGGTGCGCCATCAGCTGCATCCCGTAGCAAATCCCTAAAATCGGCAGCCCGAGCTCAAAAATCGCCGGGTCGCACCGAAACGCCTGCTCATCATATACGCTGTTCGGGCCGCCGGAAAAAATGATCCCCTTGGCGTTCAACGCGCGAATCTCGTCGGCGCGAATCGTATGCGGATGCAATTCGCTGTACACGCCAAATTCACGGATGCGGCGGGTGATCAGTTGGTTATATTGGCTTCCGAAGTCCAATACGACGATCATTTCTTGATTCATGTTCTCCACCCCGTCCAAAAAATAAACGCTGCCGTTGCCCAAAACGTGGATGAAGGCAGAATAGCAGCGTCTTCTGCCTTCATAGTCGGGCCGTTTACGGCGGCCCGGTAGAGACGCGCAAGCCATATTCTTGCGCTTATATGAAGGGCTTTCGTCTATCCGTATGCAAATTTGAATTCATTCTATCAACTTGCCGGCAGGCGGTCAAGAGATCGTCCTTTTTATTAAATTTTCCCACAATTGGCGCGCCTCACGGAGGTCGATCCGACTGCTGTTTGCGCCGTAGACCGCTTGTTCATACGATTTGGTCAGCCGTTCCATTTCATCGGTTTCGAATAAACGATCCACTTGGATGGCATACTGACGCAACGTTTCCTCTTCTTTTCGTTTCAGCCCGTAGTCATGCAGCTGACGCAACAATGCCAAGTAAGCGGGGACAAGCCATTCCGGGCCGTCAACTTGGCGGCGGCGGAATCGAAGGAGCGTAAGGCGCGGCCACCATTTTCGTCTTGTCGTGTAAATCGTTCCGCCCAATGCCGCTAGCATCGCGAACACGCCCAGCACCATTTGCCATGACCAACTGTCGGCCAGCTTCTCCCACCAATGGCGGTCTTGCTCTGGCGATGATCGTTTGATCAATTGTTCGAGCGGCACGCGCGGCTGTTCCTGTGGTTCCGGCTGCGAGGGCTGCGCTTGTTGCTCCTCATTCTGTTGAGAAAGTGAAAACGCATACGGGTTGACAAACCCCCGCGTTGGCTCAAACGGCACCCAGCCGACGCCTTCAAAATACACCTCAACCCACGCATGAGCGTCATGGTTGCGGATTTCGTAAAGATTTTCCCCGTCTTGCTCGCTGACCAGCCTTCCGGACGTATAGCCTTTCACCCAGCGCGCCGGAATGCCGAGCGAACGCACGAGCACGACCATAGAAGTCGAAAAATTGTCGCAATACCCCCGTTTTGTTTCAAATAAAAATTGATCGACGTAATCTTCGTTCTCTTTTGGAACGGCGACATCCTTTGTTTCGTACGTATATTGCCCAAGTTGAAAATACTGCTCAATGGCTCTCACTTTGTCGTAAGCCGTCTGTTCTCCGGCGGCGATTTGCTTCGCCAAGTCGCGCACCCTTTGCGGAAGCGTCTTTGGCAACTGCGTATATCGTTTCAACAGAAGAGGGTCTCGAACTGGGGGCGCGGCGCGCAACGCCGCAATCGGAAAATCCGGCTCCCAATAGGTCAATGAATACTTGCCAACAGGGAACGCATTCGCCCTGTCATCGGTCGTATAAATTTTCTCTGTCGCCACATCCATGCGGTACACGACCGGTTCGGCTGCTTCCACCCGCCGCAACCCAAGCGGATAAACGAGATGAAACCCTTGATCGCGCCGCTCGATCTCCGCCTTTTGCTCCACTGTCTCAACTTGATCGCTCCACCATTCATACTTGAGCTCTTCGCCGTTGGCAAACGAGCGGACTTGCTCGCTCGGAAACACTTCCCATCCCTTGCCGGTGTAAATATCTTTCATCTCAATCCGCCAGTAATGAAGCCCTCGATCTTTCGCCGTAAAGACGACGGTATCATCCGCGATAAACGGCCCGCCGAGGCGGGAATCATTCTGTCCGTATCCCACTTTTGCCACGCCAGGAGAAGGTGAGTCATCGTTCGTTTCTTCCGGCTGGGCATGATCGCTGCGGATAAACGCAACCGGATCCGGCCATTGGGGCGGCAGCTTTGGTCCCGCATACCCAGCCGCCAAAGCAGCAGCCGGAATGAATAGAGCGGCCACCCGCCACGTTCCGATGCGAAAAGACGGCGCTTTTGCCTGCAGCCGCTCGCCATGCAGCCAAACGAAGGCGAAAAAGCCAAGCGCCACAAGGCGAACGATCGCGTCGTTCCCGCTATACGGAAAAAACGTATCAAGCACAGCGATATACCCAACTGTCAATGCGTATGGGACAAACCACCGTTTTTTCTGGACAATCAGCCAATGAAACAGAAACGAGATGGCCCATAGCAGCAGAAAAAAGGCAAAGGTGCGCACGGCATCGCTCGGCATGGACAAGCGTCCCCCCTGCAGCCAAGCCGCGCCATCCCGCCATAAGGCATACGGCAGCGAGGCGGCCGAATGGAACGAAAACAGCCAAGCGAGCGACCACCATATATATCCCGCTTTCCCCAAAGCGGACAGCCAGATCGGAAGGCGGAGCCAATACATCCCGAAGCAAAGGGCGACAAAGGCCGCAAACACTCTAATATGCGCTGTATCCGTCACGTCTTCCAACGGCCAAAGCCATTCCGTGAGCAGCCAAGCCGCTAGGACGTTGGGCAGCATAGCAGACAACTTCCTTGTCCCTAACCGCCTCATCCGTCTTCTCCTCCTTGCCGGACAGTTTGCCATGATTGAGGGGGCATGTGGGATACGTGCACCCCCGCATGGCGGAGTCCGTCCGCCCACCTCCGCTCGTCCTCTCCCCATTCACGGTTGACCACATACAACACTATGCAGCGTTTTGACGCCATCGCTCGCAGCTGCGCAGCCAACTCGGCGGATAACCTCGACGTCACGACCACGCAACCGGCCGCTGTTCTCCAGTTCCCCTCCTCCGCCAATTGAGACGCAAGCGGCGCTGATCCGTTCGCCTCCGCTTCCGCCAGACGGAGAAGGAGCGACGGCCACTGCTCCTCGCTTCGCCGCGGCGCTAAATAAGAACGGGCTTTTCCAGTCACGAGCAGGCCGACTGGGACTCCTTCATCGATCAACGCTTTCGCGATGGACGCCGCCAGCGTGACAAGCTCCTCAAACCATGGCGATGCGGCGCCGTCGAGCACGACGATCCAATCGTCATTGCGCGGCTCATCGAACTCTTTTGTCATCAACGCTTGCCTTCGCGCTGACGCCTTCCAATGCACCCACGACATTTTGTCACCGGGCGCGTACTCGCGGGCGCCGGCCGCCACCGCCAGATCGCGGCGGTAAGCAAGCGGGCGGGCCGCTTTTCCATAGGCGAACCATTCACGCACCATTTCTGCCGGCCAAGGCCAATAGCGGGGATACACGATGATCGTGCACGGCGCCGAAAACGATTCTGCTTTGTTCACAAAGCCGAGGGCGTCAGAAGCCTCGAGGCGCACGATGTCCAACTGATGGCGGCCGCGCGGCAACGAGAGCGACCACGCACAAGAAAGGCGGCGTCGAAACGGCCACGCGGCCATCGCCCCTCCATGCCGCGGCTCCTGGCCCGAAACGGTGAGGGCAGCGGGCGGAATCGCCCAAGGCAGCTCCATGCGGACCGTCACCGGAATCGGTTCTCCTGCATGATAGCGCTTCGCCGGCACCGTCCGGCTCACCGCAACGCGTCTGATCGGATACAAGGCGACGGCAAACGCATGCAGTCCAAACGGCAAAAAGCTGTAAAACAAAAACCAGCTGACAAATCCGCCTTGAAACATGGCGTAGGAAAACAAGATGGCGGTCAACAGCAACAATCCAACAAGCGGGAGCCAACGCCTCCCCTTCTTCATTCGCTTCGCGTTCATCGCTTTTATCGCCGTCCTTGCACCGGCACCGGCGTACGGGCTAGAAGCTGTTTGATGACGGCAGCGGCGTCAAGCTTGTCCCATTTTGCTTCAGGACGAATCAAGAGACGGTGGGCGAGCACATGCGGAGCGAGCTGTTGCACATCATCGGGGATGACAAAATCGCGGCCATGGATGAACGCGTACGCCTGCGCCGCCTTCATCAAAGCGACGGCCCCGCGCGGACTGACGCCCAAATAGACCGCTTCGTGCACACGGCTTTGCTGGATGAGATCGACGATATACCGCTTCACGGTGTCGCTCACATGCACGCCCATCACCTTTCGCTGCAGAGTGAGCAGTTCATCAAGCGGCATCACCGGCCCGATCTCCGAAAGCGGCGCCGCTTTTTCGAGACGGTTTAACATTTCGATTTCCTCATCGGGAGACGGATAGCCCATGTGCAGTTTCACTAAAAACCGGTCAAGCTGGGCCTCGGGGAGCGGGTACGTTCCTTCATATTCAATCGGATTTTGCGTCGCCATCACCAAAAACGGCTGCGGCAGCGCCCGGGTGACGCCGTCAACGGTCACGCTTCCTTCTTCCATCGCTTCCAGGAGCGCCGATTGCGTCTTCGGCGACGTCCGGTTGATCTCGTCCGCGAGCACGATGTGGGCGACAATCGGTCCGGGTTTATACTCAAATTGCTGTGTTTTCGGATTGTAGACGGAAACGCCGATCACATCGCTCGGCAGCAAATCCGGCGTAAACTGAATGCGCTTCAGCTCCACGTTGAACGATTTCGCCAGCGCACGCACCAACATCGTCTTGCCGACGCCGGGCACATCCTCGAGCAGCACATGGCCTCTGGCCAATAACGCTGTTAAGCTGAGGATGATGACGTCGCGTTTTCCGACGATGACTTGCTCAATGTTGCGGACCACCTTTTCAAAAGGGGGAAGCAGCGGCTCGTAAATCGCCATGACATCAAACTCCTTTTATAGTAATGAATGGGTCTTTCAGCGGTAGACAAGGCGCAGTTTATACTATTACTATAATATCGAATATACGGAACTTTTGGAATCCATTTGCAACAAGGGGGAAGAGAAAAATGGGGAAATCGAAGTGGACGATGATCGGCCCGGGGCTGATCGTCGCAGCGACCGGAGTCGGGGCCGGGGATTTGGTGGCCGCCCTTGTCGCCGGAACGAACTACGGCCTTGTCTTTATGTGGGCGATCATCGTCGGTGCATTGTTCAAGTTTGTGTTGAATGAAGGGGTCGGCCGTTGGCATTTGCTCAGCGGCAAAACCATTTTCGAAGGCTGGCAGTCAATGGGGAAATGGGCCTCAATCTATTTTGGCGTGTACGCCATTATTTGGGGATTCGTATACGGCGCGGCCGGTACGTCATCGTGCGCCTTGGCGATGTCAGCGATGATCCCGTCCATTCCGCTTTGGGCGTGGGCCGTCATCCATGGGGTGGCTGGCTTTGCGATTACTTGGTCCGGCCGATTCCAATTGTTTGAGCGGGTCATGAATGTGCTCGTCGGGCTCATGTTCATTACCGTGGTCGGCTCGGCGCTTCTTGTCCTGCCGCAGCTCGATGATCTTTGGAAAACGGCCGTTCCGGATTTGCCGAAAGGGTCGCTTTTGTATGCTCTCGGGCTGATCGGCGGCGTCGGCGGCTCTATCACCATGGCGTCATACGGATATTGGCTGCAGGAAAACGGCTGGAAAGGGCGAGCTTACGTATCGCCGATGCGCTATGATTCCGCTGTCGCTTATATTGTCACCGCCATCTTTACGTTGTCGCTTCTCGTGCTTGGGGCCGCCTTGTTGTACGGCACTGACACGACGATCAGCGGTGAGCAGGGGCTTGTGTCATTCGCTTCGATCATGGGCAACGAGCTGCACCCGGCTGCCCGTTGGCTCTTTTTGCTCGGCTTTTGGTCGGCGTCATTTACATCGGTCATCGGCGTTTGGAACGGCGTTTCGTATTTGTTCGCCGATTTTGTTCGCAACATGCGGAAAACGCGGGTTGAAGCCGAATCGCTCAACCAGTCAAAAGCGTTCCGCTTCTACGTCTTTTGGCTCACCTTCCCGCCGATGCTCTTGCATTTCATCGGCAAGCCGGTCGGACTCATCATCGCCTACGGGGCGCTCGGCGCGCTGTTTATGCCATTTTTGGCTGTGACGCTTCTTTATTTGCTCAATTCGAAAAAAGCGCTTCCGGACGAAGGGCGCAACCATTGGCTCTCGAATGCGCTGCTCGTTCTTTGTCTGGCGCTGTTTGCCGTCTTGTCGATTAATGAACTCATTCGCCTGTTTGCTTAACATTTGACCGGTGCAAAGCAGCCAGCTGGCGGCAGGAGGCTGTCTCAATGGAAAAACGCTCATCCCTTGAATCGGGATGAGCGTTTTTGGCCCGCCTATTCGCTCACGGCTGATCTACCCGTCGTTTTGTGCCGCTAAATCATCTTCTCCGGCCTCACCCATTCTTCGTACTGCTCAGCTGTCACATACCCGGTTTTCAATGCCGCTTCCTTGAGCGTCAACCCTTCGCGATGGGCGAGCTTCGCGATTTCCGCCGCCCGGTCATAGCCGATATGCGGGCTCAGCGCCGTCACGAGCATGAGCGACCGCTCTACGTATTCTTTCATTTTCGCTTCATTCGCCTCCAACCCTTTGGCGCACCGCTCATCAAACGAACGAATCGCATCGCCGAGCAGCTGCACGGACTGAATGGCGTTATAGGCGATGACCGGCTTGAACACATTTAATTGGAAGTTGCCTTGGCTTGCCGCAAAACCGATCGTGGCGTCGTTGCCGAACACTTGAACAGCGACCATCGTCATCGCTTCGCTTTGCGTCGGATTCACTTTCCCCGGCATGATCGAGCTCCCCGGTTCATTGGCTGGAATCGTGATCTCCCCGAGCCCGGAGCGCGGCCCGCTCGCCAGCCAGCGGATGTCGTTGGCGATTTTCATCAAATCGGCAGCGAGCGCTTTCAATGCCCCGTGGACGTAAACAATCTCGTCATGGCTGGTCAACGCATGGAATTTGTTTGTTGCCGAACGGAATGGATAGCCGGTTTGCGCCTTCAGCTGCTCGGCCACTTGTTCGCCAAATCCCGGCGGCGCATTGATTCCGGTTCCGACCGCCGTGCCGCCGATCGCCAAATCAAGCAGCTTCTCACTCGCTTCGGTGATCATGGCCTTGCTTTTTTCCAGCATCGTCCGCCAGCCGGAAATCTCCTGCCCAAATGTGAGCGGCGTCGCGTCTTGCAAGTGGGTGCGCCCGATTTTGATCGTCTTTTCATATTGGCGTTCTTTCGCAGCGAATGTTCCGATCAAGCCATCAAGCGCCGGCAGGAGATGTGTTTGGATTTTCATGTGGATCGCGATATGCATCACCGTCGGGAATGTATCGTTCGAGCTTTGCGACATGTTGACATCATCGTTTGGGTGAATGCGCCCCTCCCCGTCACCTAGCAGCTCATTCGCCCTCCTCGCCACGACTTCGTTGACGTTCATATTCGTCTGCGTCCCGCTTCCCGTCTGCCAGACGACGAGTGGAAAATGGTCATCCCATCGGCCCGCCAAAATTTCCTCGCACGCGGCCACAATCGCCCGCTGCTTCGCTTCGCTCAGCTTTCCAGCCTGATGGTTCACGATCGCCGCCGCCTTTTTCAGCTCGGCATAGGCATAAATGAGTTCAAGCGGCATTGTTTCTTTGCCGATGCGAAAGTTTTGCCGGCTTCGCTCCGTCTGCGCCCCCCAGTATTTATCGGCCGGCACCTTCACCTCGCCGAGCGAGTCGCGTTCAATCCGCACGTTCATTCCATTCTCCTCCTTTGGATATCGCCTTTCCATTTCTAATTTTACCCAAAATCACAATCGACAATGAAACAAATGAGCAGGCAAAACGTCTAACTGAGAAAGGGGAAAACGACATGAAAAATAGATGGCTATGGCTCCTCATCGCTGTATGGCTGTCCGGTTGCCAATCGGGCGACATCCAACCGCCTGACTTACGATTGGCCGTCGACGGAGAGACAATCGACCACCGCCTCGGAACATATACATGGTCAACAGGCGGCCGCGGAGTCGTGGCCGACGCTGCCGCCCCGCCGCTGCTCGTGAAAAACATGAATCCCCATCCGGTTGCCCCTGGGGCAAAATTACACCTCCAATTTGACGACCGCCCGTTGACGATCGAAGCGGGTGTATGGAACGGCGGAGATGCCGACTGGCGCCCGGTGCAAAACGGAATCATTCCTCTTCCGGAAAAGAAAGGGGCATACATTTATGCCATTCACGCCTCTTGGAAAAAAGGGAATGCGATTTATGCGTTTTTCATTGAGGTGCGATAACTAGCACAGCGGAGGAAAAGGTGCAATAGAATAGCGATATGAGGGAGAAACAACAGCTGCCCTTCACCCGATCAGCGGCTGTAAGAACACCTGGCTGAGGCATATATAGTCAAAAAGAAAAAGAACACCGGGGAAACCCCCAGTGTTCCAAGGCTTTTGCGGCGAGATTACATCATGCCACCCATATCCGGCATGCCCGAATTGCCGCCTTTGTTTTCTTCCGGTTTGTCGGCAACGACCGCTTCTGTCGTCAAGACCATGGCGGCGACAGAGGCAGCGTTTTGCAGCGCCGAGCGAGTGACTTTCGTCGGGTCAACGATACCAGCTTCGATCATGTCGACCCATTCACCTGTTGCCGCGTTGAAGCCAATGCCCGGTTTTTCGTTTTTCAGGCGCTCAACGATGATCGAGCCTTCCAGACCAGCGTTTTGCGCGATTTGACGAACCGGTTCTTCGATCGCGCGCAAGACGATTTTCACACCCGTTGCTTCATCGCCTTCCGCTTCGATGGCCGCAACTTTGCTGTAGACGTTCATCAACGCCGTGCCACCGCCAGCGACAATGCCTTCTTCAACCGCAGCACGAGTCGAGTTGAGCGCATCTTCAATGCGCAGTTTGCGTTCTTTCAATTCCGTTTCTGTCGCTGCGCCAACTTTGATGACCGCTACGCCGCCAGCGAGTTTCGCCAAGCGTTCTTGCAGTTTTTCGCGGTCGAATTCGGACGTCGTTTCTTCAAGCTGCGCACGGATTTGGTTGATGCGCGCTTTGATGCGGTCCGAATCGCCAGCGCCTTCGACGATCGTCGTCGTTTCTTTCGTAACAACCACTTTCGACGCACGGCCGAGCGAAGCGATCGTGGTCGATTTCAGTTCACGGCCAAGCTCTTCGGAGATGACTTCGCCGCCTGTCAAAATCGCGATGTCTTCGAGCATCGCTTTGCGGCGATCGCCAAAGCCAGGCGCTTTGACAGCAACCGCATTGAACGTGCCGCGCAGTTTGTTGACAACAAGCGTTGCGAGTGCTTCGCCTTCAACATCTTCCGCAATGATCAAGAGCGGACGGCCTTGTTGCACGACTTGCTCAAGAACCGGTAACAGCTCTTGGATGCTCGATACTTTTTTGTCCGTAATCAAGATGTACGGATTTTCGAGAACAGCTTCCATTTTTTCCGTATCTGTAATCATGTACGGCGAAACGTAACCGCGGTCGAATTGCATCCCTTCGACAACGTCGAGTTCCGTCGTGAAGCCTTTCGATTCTTCAAGCGTGATGACGCCGTCATTGCCGACGCGTTCCATCGCTTCAGCGATCAATTGGCCGACTTCTTCGTCAGCAGCCGAGATCGCAGCCACTTGGGCGATCGATTCTTTTCCTTTGATCGGTTTGGAGATGGCTTTTAATTCTTCAACCGCTACCGCTACCGCTTTTTCAATCCCGCGGCGGATGCCCATCGGATTGGCGCCAGCTGCCACGTTTTTCAATCCTTCACGGATCATCGCTTGAGCCAATACGGTAGCCGTTGTCGTCCCGTCCCCAGCGATGTCGTTCGTTTTGCTGGCGACTTCAGCGACCAGTTTCGCGCCCATGTTTTCAAACGGGTCTTCGAGTTCGATTTCTTTCGCGATCGTTACCCCGTCGTTCGTGATGAGCGGAGAACCGAATTTTTTCTCCAATACGACGTTGCGGCCTTTCGGACCTAATGTGACTTTCACTGCGTCTGCGAGTTTGTCCACCCCGCGCAACATCGCACGGCGCGCTTCTTCGCTGAACTTAATTTCCTTTGCCATACCCCGTTACCTCCTTATGAATTTGTTTCACTGCATGCCGTGAAAAAGGTAAGTATTCGTGTCATAAAGTTAAGGATATGTCAGTTTTCCGGAATGTTTATGTGGTGAACGCAATATATTAGCGGATGACAGCCAAAACGTCGCTTTCGCGCAAAATTAAGTATTCTTTTCCGTCGTATTTTACTTCCGTGCCGGCGTATTTCGAGAAAATGATGCGGTCGCCGACTTCAACTTCCGGCGCAACGCGTTGGCCGTTGTCAAGCACGCGGCCTGCACCGACAGCGACAACGCGGCCTTCTTGCGGCTTTTCTTTCGCCGTATCCGGCAGCACGATGCCGCTAGCCGTTTTTTCTTCAGTTTCCACGACTTCAATGACAATGCGATCGCCTAATGGCTTCAACACGGGAAACAACCTCCTTAACGATAGTTTTCGCCGTTCTTATTAGCACTCATCATTATTGAGTGCTAACACACTTATAATATTAATGAACTCTTCTCCGTTTTGCAAGTAGGAAATACAAAAAAATAACTGTTTTTCTCTCCTAAAGAAGAAAGAGCAAAAGGAGCCGGTTGTTTTGCCTCTACTCCCCATCCGCGCGGAGCCCGTTTTCATTATTTCACATTCCTCGGACTGATAAACGGCTCCGGTTAATTTTTTTTACGGCGGTCAGGTGGGATGCGAGGATGCAGTTTTCTTACTATTTTCGCCGAACATGTGCTACAATACGGATATATTTGAAATAAAGGGGTAAAACGATTTGAAGCGCCGTTACTGGTATGTCATCATCACCTATATCGCCATGCAGCTGTCCTCCTTTGTCGGTGTGCCGCTCCTTCGCGCCCTCGGCGCCGGCCAAGGCGCGCAAACACGTCTCGAAGCAGCGAAAATTGCCTCCGGCTATTGGGCGGTCATCAGCTTTTTATTGGCTTTTGCCATCATTTTATGGCTGCTGCGCGGCGACCGCGATGAACGGACAATGCGGCGGCTGCCGCTCGCCTCGTCATGGATGTGGGCGATCTCGGGCGTCTTTTTGGCGCTTGCCGCGCAAAGCGTTGCCGCCAACATCGAATGGCGTCTATTGGGCATTGAGCCGGGCTCGGAAAACACAAGGCAAATCATCGACATCATCCGCCTGACGCCATTGCTCGTCGTCGTCACGTCGGTCATCGGCCCGGTTTTGGAGGAACTCATCTTCCGCAAAATCATTTTTGGCTCGCTTTATGAAAAATACAACTTTTGGTTGGCAGCGCTGGCCAGCTCGCTTCTGTTCGCTCTCGTCCACATGGAGCCGGAGCATTTGCTTTTGTACACGTCCATGGGGATGGTGTTCGCCTTTTTATACGCCAAAACCGGACGCATTTTCGTGCCGATGTTCGCCCATGTAGCAATGAACACGTTTGTTGTTGCCGTTCAAATTTTGTTGGCTGATGAATTGGAAAACATGATGCGCCAAGCGGAACTGCCGCTGGCCATTTGGAGGATTTGGCTATGACGCGCCATCCGCGGCTGTTTTCTGTTCCGTATTTCATCTTGGGCTTCCTGTTTACGTATTTGGCGATCGAAAGCGTTCATGAAACGATTTGGAACGTCTCAACCATCGCGTTGGCGGCGCTGGCCGCTTTTGATTTCGGCACCGCCTTTCGCTTGTTCTTCACACCGAGACAATAAAGGGGCTGACCCAAAAGTCCGCCAAAAAGCGGACTTTTGGAGTCAGCCCTCTCTGGTTTTTGTATATTTTACCAAACGGAACAAAATTCCGACTCTGTTCTCCCCCTCATTTACGCCACCAAGGACAATTGCTTGTCCCTAGCGGCTTTTTTGAGAAGATTGTGGGCAGCACAAACCAGCCCCCATTCGATGGAAACTTTTTGGAGGCCTCGCAGGACAAAGCGACGAAACCCGCGATTTTGTTTGATTTGCCCAAATACACTCTCAATGTCGGTTTGGCGTTGGCGGTATCGGGCTTGCCCTTCTTCACTCTCCAACCGTTCGCGGGCTTTCTGTTTTTGTTCATGATAGACGGGGTTCCATTGCGTGGTTCGTCCATACTTGGAAGTCGTGCAGGCCGAACGGAACGGACATCCTTCGCATTCATGGCATTGGTAGTGTCGGGTGACCGAGGTGTATCCTGATTCCGTGGTCTGTTTCGAAGTTCCGGTGCGAACCAGCTTTTTCCCATTGGCGCAAATCCAAACGTCTTCTTCTTCCACATAGGTCCAATTCTGCTGATGATGCGGATTTTTCTTGACCTTGCGCGTGTTCTCCTTCTCATACGTATGGTACTTGATCAAGGCCGATATGTGCTTCTCTTCCAGCTTCACGTAGTTCTCTTCCGAGCCATAAGCCGCGTCAGCGATCAAACGTTCGGGTTCCACGCCGTACTTCTCTCGAACGGTCTCCAAATGCGGGAGAAGACAACGAGTGTCGCCCGGCCTCTGATGAAGGGAATACCCCAAAATAAATTGGCCGGAAGAACCCACCTGTACGTTATAGGCCGGCTTGAGCTGGCCGTTTCGCATGTGATCCTCCTTCAACCGCATGAAGGTGGCATCCACATCGGTCTTGGAATAGCTGTTGCGATCCCCGCATACATGGAGTTGGTGTTCATACTTTTCACTGCGGGGCAAGTAGTCCTCCTTCATCTTCTTGATGGCCTTCTTCAACGGTTGGTTGTCCGGCTCGGCCTCCAACCGTTTTTCCCACTCCTCGGTTTTCTTTCGGATTTCTTCTGACGTAAAGGCCGGCGAAGGGTCGATGTCTTCCGCCTTTTCTTCTTCCACGATCGCCTCGATCTGGGCAATCAGCCGATCGACATTGGCTTGGAGTTTCTCCTGGTACTTCTCAGCCGATTTGCGCCAAACGAAGGTGTACCGGTTGGCATTCGCTTCAATTTTCGTTCCATCCACAAAATAATCTTCCATCTTGACATAGCCGTCGGCCACGAGCAGCGTGATCATTTCCCGGAACAGGTCGTCAATCAGGTCTTTCATCCGCTCCGAACGAAACCGATTGATGGAGCGGAAGTCCGGCTTTTGAAATCCACTTAGCCACATGAGGGGAAGGTGGACTTCGAGCTGCCGTGCAATCTCACGGCCATGATACATTTTTTGGGTGTAAGCGTAAAGGAGAATTTTGGTCATCATTTTCGGATGATAGGCGGAGGCGCCCCCTCCTTTGTAGTAAGCAAGAAACGTCTCCATCGGGATGCGTTCAACCATCTCATGAACCACGTGGGCCATGTTATCCCGTGGAATGAGATCGGCGATGTTGCTTGGCAAAGAGAGGTTGTCCATGGTATACTCTTTAAAGGAAATATGATCATGTTTCATAAAAGAATCGCCCTTCTTTCGGTGGTAGTGGTTTTGGTGACTCTATTCTACCAGAAAAAAGGGCGATTCTTCTATATTTGAGGCAAAAAAGTGGGGGCTGATCCCAAAACGCATTCGTGTTTTGGGTCAGCCCCTTTTGCCTGGCGCCGTATGAACCGTCCTCTTGATGCTGCCCTCAATATGGATCGCCGCTTCCTTCCTCCGCCGCTAATTGCGCCTTTCGATAGCCGATTTTGGCAACCCAGATGCTCCCCTCATACAAAAGCGTCAGTGGAATCATGACGATCACTTGCGACAACACATCCGGCGGCGTAATGGCGGCCGCTAAAATAAGCAGCGCCAAATACGCATACTTGCGGATGCGAACAAGAAGCTGCGGCGTAATAAGCCCTAAGCGGGTGAAAAACAGGACAACAATCGGCAGCTGAAACACGATGCCAAACGGCAGCACGAGCTGCAGCAAAAACTGAAAATATTCATTAATGCCGATCATCTGTTGAATGCCGAGCCGTTCCGCCAGCTGATTCATAAACCGGACGACAAATGGAAACAAGACGAAATACGCAAAACCAACCCCGGCTAAAAATAGAATGATCGATGCTGGAATGTAGCTGAGCGTTGTTTTCCGCTCTTTTTCATACAGCCCCGGACTGACGAACGCCCAAATTTGATAGAGCAGCACCGGAGCGGTCAGTACAGCGGCGATGACAAAGGCAAACTGAAAATACACTTTGATCGGGTCGGTGAGGCGGAACGCGTTCATCGTCAGCTGTTTCGCTTCCGCAGTGTGCTGCAAATACACAATGACGTCATCGACAAAAAAGAAGCTGGCTACAAGCGCCGCAACGAAAAAGAGAAGCACGATGATCAGCCGTTTCCGCAGCTCTCCGAGGTGTTCATACACGGACATTTCTTTGTCATTCATCGTTTCCCCATCCTGCCTTGTCATCGGTCGGTTTTCGTTTCTTCGTCATCAGCGAGCCCTTTTGTGGCGTCTTTAAACTCGCGAAGCGACTGGCCGAACGACCGTCCCAACTCCGGCAACTTTTTCGTGCCAAACAGCAACAAAATGACAAGAACGAGCAACAAATATTTCATGTGTTGTTCTCTCCTTTTTACGATGGCGATGGATAGTTTTTCAAAAAATAGACGAGCGACTGCAGCTCAATGGCTAAATCGATATGATGGACGCGAATATGGTTTGGCACGTTCAGCCGCGCCGGAGTAAAGTTTAAAATGCCTTTAATTCCTTGCGCGACAAGGCGGTCGGTCAGCGCTTGAGCTGCGGCGGCCGGCACGGTTAAAATCGCGACCGGAATGTCGCCGCGAAGCCGCTCCTCCAGCTCATCGAGATGATAGACCGGCACCCCGCCGACTGTCGTTCCGACCTTCCGTTCATCGACATCAAACGCCATGACAATTTTCGTGTTGTTATTTTTCGAAAAGTTGTAGTTTAAAAAGGCGGTGCCTAAATTGCCGACGCCAAACAGAGCGACTTCGGTCACTTCGTCCTCTTCAAGTGTCTGGCGGAAAAACGACAACAAATAATTGACATTATACCCGTATCCTTTTTTGCCGAGCGCGCCAAAATACGAAAAGTCGCGGCGAATTGTCGCCGGATCGACTTTCACCGCCTCGCTCAGCTCGGCGGAGGACACGCGCTGCTTCCCTGAGGCATGTAAATTTTTCAAAAACCGATAGTATAACGGCAGACGCTTGGCAGTCGCCTGCGGGATTTTCGGTTGTTCGTTGCTCATCGTTTCATCCCCCAGCTAATCGGTTTTCCGTCGATAATGGCCGGACTTCCCGCCCGTTTTCTCGACCAAATACGTTGGACCGATCGTCATTCCTTTATCGAGCGATTTGCACATGTCGTACACAGTCAATGCGCATACCGAGGCCGCCGTCAGCGCTTCCATCTCCACTCCTGTGCTCCCTTTCGTTTTGACCGTCACGGTAATCACAAGTTTATACGCTTCCGCCTCTTTTTCCCAAGCAAAGGCAATATCGATGCCTTTTAACATAAGCGGATGGCACATCGGAATGAGATCGGCCGTTTTTTTCGCCGCCATGACCCCGGCCACCTGGGCTACCGCCAGCACATCACCTTTCTCAATGGCATTGTTCGTCATCTTTTCATAAATCTCTTCGTTGACGGTGACGCTCGTTCTCGCCACCGCTATCCTGACCGTATCTTCCTTGTGTGTAATGTCGACCATTTTCGCCCGGCCTTGTTCATTGAAATGCGTAAACGATGCCAAGACAATCTCCTCCATTTATCACTATACACCATTTTTCGTTATCTGTCTTTGACCGTTTTCGCGACTTGCGTTAAACTATTCGCGAGGTGACGGACATGATCATTTTGCAAGTGAATGGGCTCACGAAATATTTTGGCGCTGACCTTATTTTATCGAATATAAAACTAGAAATACAGTCCCGCGCCCGCATTGCTCTTGTCGGCCGCAACGGCGCAGGCAAATCGACGCTGCTGAAGATCATCGCCGGCGAACTTTCTTCCGACAGCGGTGAAATCATCAAGCCAAGCCATATCAAAATCGGCTATTTGGCGCAAAACAGCGGGCTCGACTCGTCACGCTCCATTTGGGACGAGATGCTGGACGTATTCGCGCCGCTCCGGGCGATCGAAGCGCAGCTGGCAGAGCTCGGCGCCCAGCTTGGCGACCCGGATCTGCTCGCCGATCCGGCCCGCTACGAAAAAATGCTTCAAGCGTATGACAACCTGCAAGAGCAATACAAAGAACAAGGGGGCTATCAGTATGAAGCCGACATCCGCTCTGTTTTGCACGGGCTGCAATTTTCGTCATACGATTACCAAACAACGCCCGTTTCCTCGCTAAGCGGCGGACAGCGGACGCGGCTCGCCCTTGGAAAACTGCTGTTGGCCAAGCCGGACTTGCTCATTTTAGACGAGCCGACGAACCATTTGGACCTCGATACGCTCACATGGCTCGAGCAATATTTACAGGCATACCCCGGCGCCGTTCTGCTCGTTTCCCATGACCGCTACTTTTTGGACAAAGTCGTCACCGAAGTGTACGAGCTGTCCAACGCGACGCTTAAGCGGTATAGCGGCAATTACAGCCGCTATTTGGAGCTTCGGGTCGAGCAATACGAACAAGAGCTAAAACGATACGAAAAGCAACAGGAGGAAATCGCCCGCCTTGAAGACTTCATCCGGCGCAACATCGCCCGCGCCTCGACAACGAAACGGGCGCAAAGCCGGCGAAAGCAGCTTGAAAAAATGGAGCGGCTTGAACGCCCGGCCGGAGATGAAAAATCAGCTTCTTTTTCTTTTGCGATTGAGCGGCCGAGCGGCCATGAGGTGCTCACCGCAGAGCAATTGACCGCCGGCTATCGCGAAGGCGCACCGGTCATCCGCCAAATCAGCTTTCGCATCACACGGGGGGAGAGTGTCGCCTTGGTCGGACCAAACGGCATCGGCAAGTCGACATTGTTGAAGACGATCGCCGGAAAGCTCCCAGTTCAATCCGGAAAGCTCCGGTACGGTGCAAATGTGAAAATCGGCTATTACGACCAAAACCAGGCGGAACTGTCGACAAACAAACGAGTGCTCGACGAGTTGTGGGACGCCTACCCGGACAAAACCGAAAAAGAAATTCGCACCGTGCTCGGCAACTTTTTGTTTTCCGGCGACGACGTCTTAAAACCGGTTTCCGCCTTAAGCGGCGGAGAGAAAGCACGCCTGGCGCTCGCCAAACTCATGCTGCAAAAAGCCAACGTTCTCTTGTTGGATGAACCGACCAACCATCTCGACCTTGACAGCAAAGAGATGCTCGAGCAGGCGCTTGTCGACTATCCGGGAACGATCTTGTTCGTCTCCCACGACCGCTATTTCATTAATCGCATCGCGACAAAGCTGTTTGAACTCTCGGGCGATGGGCTTGTCGAATATTTAGGAGACTATGACTATTACGTGGCGAAAAAAGAAGAAATGCGCGAATTGGCGCGCCTGGACTCCCACCCGCCCGCATCACCGGACAGCGGCGAAACAGCCAAATCCACATACGAGCAAGAAAAAGAGGAAAAAAGACGACAGCGCCAACGGCAGCGCCGTCTGGAAGAGATCGAAGCCGAGATCGCCGCACTGGAAGCACAAATCGCTGAAACCGAGCAGCAGCTGTGCGACCCGTCTGTATACGGCGATTATGAAACCGTGCAGCAGCTCACGCAAGAAAACGAAAAGCGGAAACAGCAGCTTGAAACGTTATTGGCCGAGTGGGAACAGCTCTACGCCTCGTTTTGAGCCAATCCGCTGCCAGGGAACGCCAACACGGGCATCTAGCGGCTTCATGTGCACTGCTCGTGCGCATCACCGCGCCAGGCCGATCACAGGCCAAACTCATTTAGCAGCCTTTTGCCTTGTTCATGAAAGCTGCTTCTTAGGTGAAGGACGATGACTGACAAGAGGGTGTCCCCAAAGGATTGGAACACCCTCTTTCGTTGCATATATATGCTTGCTGTTTCTGCCGCACTAGACGTGCGCCTATCTTGAAGGCAGGCGACCTTTTAGGTCAGCCCCGTTTTTGTGTTAATCACATTATCCACAAAGAAATCCACACTTTTCTGTGCAAAACAGAAGTTATTCACCGACTTTTCCACATTATCCACAACCAATCCCTTTCCTCTATGAAAAAATGATTGTGTATTGCACTCCTCGCCGTTATCATGTTTTTTTTACTTTTCCACATTGTCCACAACCTATGGATAAAACTATGCACAACAAGTCCCCACCCGACGGCCATTCCGCTTGCCAAACAAAAAAGAGCAGACCGCCTGCCCTAAGCGATCCGCTCTTTAAAAGGATTTTTAACTTGAGAAAAGTGCGTTTTGGGCCGGTTTTTCGTCAACTACCCCCACTTAGCTAACGCTTGAAGTGGGGGCTTGCAACTCCCCAGAAGTGCAAACGGACTTCATCCTCCTTCCTTGACTTGGGGTTGCATCAGGGGGCAGGTTGACGACTACCCAACGACGCAGGTCATGCCTGCATCGTTACCGATTCTCTCGGTGTGTCTGTTGGCAGTACTTGGCTTCCACACACAACAGACGGACCTACGCTCGATGTTTTACGGTTACAACGTTTCCTGTAACCAACTCCATACATCGAGTAGCAGTTATTGGAGTGCCTTTATTGAACGGTTTTCTCCACGCCTTTATTATATCATACACAAAAGAAAGGGGGAACGCGCATTCCTCTCCCACTTACTCCCTTTGGTCGTTGAAGTGGGAGTCTCCTGCGCGAAATAGGATGAAATCCCCAACCTCCTAGAAGGCCGGTGACAAACTGCTGTCACGAGCAAATCAACGGCATTTCGCCAAAAAAGAAGGCTGATTCCACAGTTTTTCTCTAATTGAGAAACAAGTGGAGCTAGCAGTATTTTGTACTAAATCACCGACCTTCTAGACAAGCGGCAAGCTTGGATTGGCGTTGAGCGCCAAATCAGCCCGCTTTCCTTGTTGATATAACACGGTTCCCGCAACGGCAATCATCGCCGCATTATCGGTGCATAGCGATAACGGTGGGATGACAAGCTCCACATCGGGGAGCTCTTTCATTTTCTCCTGCAGTGCAGCCCGAAGCCCGCGGTTGGCCGCCACCCCACCGGCGAGCAGCACTTGTCGTACGCCGTATTCTTTGGCGGCCTGCACCGTTTTCGTCACCAGCACATCGACGACGCTGGCCTGAAAGCTCGCGGCCATCTGTCTCGGATCGATCTCCTCGCCGCGCTGCTTCGCGTTGTGGAGCGCATTGAGAACCGCTGATTTTAAGCCGCTGAAGCTGAAATCATACGAACCTTCCTCAAGCCACGCTCGCGGCAAATCAATCACGGGCTCGCCCTCATGAGCCAACCGGTCGATGTGCGGTCCTCCTGGGTACGGAAGGCCTAAAGCCCGCGCCACCTTGTCATACGCCTCACCAGCAGCGTCGTCGCGCGTCTCGCCAATGACTTGAAACGCCCCGTGGCCTTCCATGTAAACAAGCTCCGTATGCCCGCCGGAAACGACAAGCGCCAACAGCGGAAATTTCATCTCCGCCACGAGCTGGTTGGCGTAAATATGACCAGCAATATGATGCACCCCGATGAGCGGCAACCCGTGGGCAAACGCGAGCGCCTTTGCGGCGTTCACCCCGACAAGGAGCGCCCCAACCAACCCCGGTCCGGCCGTCACCGCAATGGCATCAAGCTCGGAAAACGATACGCCAGCCTGCCGCATCGCTTCCTCCATGACGAGTGTAATTTGTTCGACATGATGGCGCGAGGCAATTTCCGGCACAACACCGCCAAACCGCCGATGGCTTTCCATTTGCGACGCCACAACATTCGATAAAATCTCTTTTCCGTTTTTCACCACGGCCGCCGCTGTTTCATCGCAGCTCGTTTCAATACCTAGTACATGCACGTTTTCATTCATGTCAGTTTCACCCACATCACTAGCGCATCTTCAAAATTGTCCGGATAATACCGTTTGCGGATGCCGCCATTGCGAAACCCAAGCTTTCGGTACAACGACTGGGCGACATGGTTCGAGACGCGCACTTCCAGCGTCATCGTCGCCGCCCCATGCTGCTTGGCTGTTTCCATAAGGCGGCGCATAAGCGCTTCGCCGAGTTTTTGTCCGCGAAACTGTGGCAGCACAGCGACATTCGTCACATGCGCTTCATCAATCACGAGCCACATCCCCGCATACCCGATGATCCGTCCGCGGTGCACCATGACAATATATTTCGCGTAACGATTGTACATCAGTTCATTATAAAAAGATTCCCGGCTCCACGGCGCGGTAAACGACGCCTGTTCGACTTGCACGACCTCATCGATATCATGAATGGTCATCGGCCGGAATTGCACATCGATCCCCATCGTCCCCGTCCCCTTTTTGTTTCGCAAGCCATTTCGCTTCCGCTTCCGCAAGACGGATGTAATTCGGCACAAACGTATGCGGATTCTCATGTTCTTTCTCTTTTCCGAGCATGATGAGCTCACTTGGCCGCGGCAATGTCAACGGCGGCGGCGTCATGAAAAACCGCCCGCCCAAGCGGCTCCGAAACAGCTCACTATATACCGGCGCATCGGCCCCGATGAACAATACATCCTCTCCCCGTCTGCGTAAATGATCGGCCCACTCGTCCGCCGCCACAATCCGGTCCGCTTCAAGGCATCGGAGCGCGCCGTCCTCGTACCGGTACAACCCGGTGTAAATTTGTCCGCGCCGCGCGTCAAACAGCGGGACGAGCAAACCGGGGAAATACCGGCCATTAGCGGCGAGCACCTCTAAACTCGAGACGCCGGCTATCGGAATGCCGAGCGACCAAGCGAGCATTTTCGCAATGGTGACACCGATCCGCACCCCGGTATAAGATCCAGGGCCTTTCGCAACAACAACTAAATCAAGCTCATTGGGCGCCATTCCGCACTGCCGAAGCAGCGACTCAATGGCCGGCATCGCCCGGACAGAATGATCTCTTTTGACACTCGTAATGAATTCCCCTTTAATAACATCCCCATCCGCCACAGCAATGCCTAGCGGCATATTCGATGTATCAATCCCTAATATTTTCATGACGCAAAAATCTCCTTGCATAGCTGTTCATAGCGCCACCCTGACGGCTCAAAGACAAGTCTCCGTTCATCGCCGCCATGGCGAAACAAAGAAACGGTCAGCCGCTCCTCAGGCAACTGCCCCGCAATCAAATGGGCCCACTCGACAACCGCAACACCATCACCGTTAAAATATTCATCAAATCCGAGATCCTCCCATTCGTCTTCAAGCCGATACACATCCATATGATAAAGCGGCAGCCGCCCATCATACTGCTTGATAATCGTGAAGGTCGGGCTGTTGACGTTTTGTACAATGCCCAGCCCCTCGGCAATCCCTTTCGTAAACGTTGTTTTTCCCGCACCTAAATCTCCCTCTAACGCGATGACCATCCCCGGCTGAAGCCGTTCTCCGAGCCGGCGTGCAACCGCCTTCGTCTCTTCCGGAGAATGCACGGTAAGTTCAAACTGCTTCATGGTGTTCCACCTTATTCCATTTTATCATCTTTGCTTCCGCTTTTGAAATTTTACCATAAGGAACGGCAACGTTGCCACTGCCGGCGCCAAAAAAACAGCCATACAAAACAAAAGGACTGCCCTACTAAGGCCATATTGAGCCTCCCGGGCAGTCCTGAGATCAAACTCGCAAAACAAAAAGAAAAAAGGGAATTAGGCGTGTTGCTACTCCCTGGTGAATAAGATTGCCTAGCAGCGACCTACTCTTGCAGGGGCGCTGGCCCCAACTACCATCGGCGCTGGAGGGCTTAACTTCCGTGTTCGGGATGGGAACGGGTGTTTCCCCTCCGCTATCACCACTAGGCAAGCGATTCAGTTTTGACATCATTTATTATACTTAAAAAATAAATGTTGTCAAGAAGGAAAGTCATTCCTTCAAAACTAGATAACCGTTTCAGGAAGAAGCCGAGGCGAACCGCTCGCCTGCGCTTTTCGCTGTCTAGTTCCGGCCGCCATCGGCTCGCGACGCTTCGGTCCTGCTGCGGCGACGACAGCCTCCTCGCAGGCCCTCCAGCGCGTTTCGCCGATAAGCGGGCGGCCTCCACTTTTCTAGGTTAAGCCCTCGATCGATTAGTATCCGTCAGCTCCACGTGTCGCCACGCTTCCACCTCGGACCTATCGACCTCGTCATCTTCGAGGGATCTTACTCGCCTGACGCGATGGGAAATCTCATCTTGAGGGGGGCTTCACGCTTAGATGCTTTCAGCGCTTATCCCGTCCGCACATAGCTACCCAGCGGTGCCCCTGGCGGGACAACTGGTACACCAGCGGTGCGTCCATCCCGGTCCTCTCGTACTAAGGACAGCTCCTCTCAAATTTCCTGCGCCCGCGACGGATAGGGACCGAACTGTCTCACGACGTTCTGAACCCAGCTCGCGTACCGCTTTAATGGGCGAACAGCCCAACCCTTGGGACCGACTACAGCCCCAGGATGCGATGAGCCGACATCGAGGTGCCAAACCTCCCCGTCGATGTGGACTCTTGGGGGAGATCAGCCTGTTATCCCCGGGGTAGCTTTTATCCGTTGAGCGATGGCCCTTCCATGCGGAACCACCGGATCACTAAGCCCGACTTTCGTCCCTGCTCGACCTGTCCGTCTCGCAGTCAAGCTCCCTTGTGCCTTTGCACTCTCCGAATGATTTCCAACCATTCTGAGGGAACCTTTGGGCGCCTCCGTTACCTTTTGGGAGGCGACCGCCCCAGTCAAACTGCCCGCCTGACACTGTCTCCCACCCCGCTAAGGGGTGCGGGTTAGAACTTCAATACCGCCAGGGTGGTATCCCACCGCCGCCTCCACCGAAGCTGGCGCTCCGGCTTCCCAGGCTCCCACCTATCCTGTACAAGCGATACCAAAATTCCATATCAGGCTGCAGTAAAGCTCCACGGGGTCTTTCCGTCCTGTCGCGAGTAACCTGCATCTTCACAGGTAGTATAATTTCACCGGGTCTCTCGTTGAGACAGCGCCCAAGTCGTTACACCTTTCGTGCGGGTCGGAACTTACCCGACAAGGAATTTCGCTACCTTAGGACCGTTATAGTTACGGCCGCCGTTTACTGGGGCTTCGGTTCGCACCTTCGCTTCCGCTAAGCGCTCCCCTTAACCTTCCAGCACCGGGCAGGTGTCAGCCCCTATACGTCGCCTTTCGGCTTCGCAGAGACCTGTGTTTTTGATAAACAGTCGCTTGGGCCTTTTCACTGCGGCTCGTTCGGGCTCTTCACCCAAACGAGCACCCCTTCTCCCGAAGTTACGGGGTCATTTTGCCGAGTTCCTTAACGAGAGTTCTCCCGCGCGCCTTAGGATTCTCTCCTCGCCTACCTGTGTCGGTTTGCGGTACGGGCACCTCTTCCCTCGCTAGAGGCTTTTCTTGGCAGTGTGAAATCGGGGACTTCCGGATGACTCCGTCGCCATCACCGCTTGGCCTTACAATCCGCGGATTTGCCTACGGATCAGCCTTGCGGCTTGGACAGGCTCTTCCAGCCGCCTGCTCGCCCTATCCTCCTGCGTCCCCCCATCGCTCAAACGGGAAGGAGGTGGTACAGGAATCTCAACCTGTTGTCCATCACCTACGCCTTTCGGCCTCGGCTTAGGTCCCGACTAACCCTGAGCGGACGAACCTTCCTCAGGAACCCTTAGGCTTTCGGCGCAGAGGATTCTCACCTCTGTTTTCGCTACTCATACCGGCATTCTCACTTCTAAGCGCTCCACCAGTCCTTCCGGTCTGGCTTCAACGCCCTTAGAACGCTCCCCTACCGATGACCAACGGTCATCCCGCAGCTTCGGCGGCACGTTTAGCCCCGGTACATTTTCGGCGCAGAGTCACTCGACCAGTGAGCTATTACGCACTCTTTAAATGGTGGCTGCTTCTAAGCCAACATCCTGGTTGTCTTTGCAACTCCACATCCTTTTCCACTGAACGTGCACTTTGGGGCCTTAGCTGGCGATCTGGGCTGTTTCCCTCTCGACCACGGATCTTATCACTCGCAGTCTGACTCCCGGGCATAAGTCGTTGGCATTCGGAGTTTGACTGGGTTCGGTAACCCGATGAGGGCCCCTAGCCCAATCAGTGCTCTACCTCCAACACTCTCCATCCCGAGGCTAGCCCTAAAGCTATTTCGGGGAGAACCAGCTATCTCCAAGTTCGATTGGCATTTCACCCCTACCCACACCTCATCCCCGCACTTTTCAACGTGCGTGGGTTCGGGCCTCCAGCCGGTGTTACCCGGCCTTCACCCTGGACATGGGTAGATCACCTGGTTTCGGGTCGACGACGACGTACTTTTCGCCCTGTTCAGACTCGCTTTCGCTGCGGCTCCGCCTCTTCGGCTTAACCTCGCACGCCATCGTCACTCGCCGGTTCATTCTACAAAAGGCACGCCATCACGCATGAACGCGCTCTGACTACTTGTAGGCACACGGTTTCAGGTTCTCTTTCACTCCCCTTCCGGGGTGCTTTTCACCTTTCCCTCACGGTACTGGTGCACTATCGGTCACTAGGGAGTATTTAGCCTTGGGAGATGGTCCTCCCTGCTTCCGACGGGATTTCCCGTGTCCCGCCGTACTCAGGATCCGCTCGGGAGGGAACGAAGTTTCGACTACAGGGCTGTCACCTTCTCTGGCCGGCCGTTCCAGACCGGTTCGTCTACCCCGTTCCTTTCTCACTCCCACAATGAGCGGTCCTACAACCCCAAGAGGCACGCCTCTTGGTTTGGGCTGTTCCCGTTTCGCTCGCCGCTACTCAGGGAATCGCGTTTGCTTTCTTCTCCTCCGGGTACTAAGATGTTTCAGTTCCCCGGGTGTGCCCTCCATGCCCTATGGATTCAGGCATGGATACTGCCCCATTACGGACAGTGGGTTCCCCCATTCGGACATCTCCGGATCGACGCTTGCTTACAGCTCCCCGGAGCGTTTCGGCGTTTGCCCCGTCCTTCATCGGCTCCTAGTGCCAAGGCATCCACCGTGCGCCCTTTCTAGCTTAACCTACAGCGCTCTCGGCTTCTTCCTTTGCGTTTCCGGTTATCTAGTTTTCAAGGAACGAGACTGCTTCTTGAATTTGCTTCTCTGCAGTCTTGCGTCGAGGAATTCGGCTTCTCCGAATCCGCTTGTAGACGCAGACGCAAACGAAGCTACTTCCCCGAACCTGCTAGCAGACGCAGGCACAGGCGCTTTTGAAGGAATTTCTCATTCCTTCAAAACTGAACGAAGCGACTGCCTTGAGTCTGCTTCCTTGCAGCTTTGCGCCGAGGAATCCATCTTCCTTGAATCTGCTAGAAGACGCAGGCGCAAAACAAGTGAAGGAATTTCTCATTCCCTCAAAACCGAACGAAACGAAAGCGCTGTGTATCGACAGTTGGCCATTGCGGCCTCCGCTTTTCGTCCTTAGAAAGGAGGTGATCCAGCCGCACCTTCCGGTACGGCTACCTTGTTACGACTTCACCCCAATCACTTGCCCCACCTTCGGCGGCTGGCTCCCTTGCGGGTTACCTCACCGACTTCGGGTGTTGCAAGCTCTCGTGGTGTGACGGGCGGTGTGTACAAGGCCCGGGAACGTATTCACCGCGGCATGCTGATCCGCGATTACTAGCGATTCCGGCTTCATGCAGGCGAGTTGCAGCCTGCAATCCGAACTGAGAGCGGCTTTTTGGGATTCGCTCCCCCTCGCGGGTTCGCAGCCCTTTGTACCGCCCATTGTAGCACGTGTGTAGCCCAGGTCATAAGGGGCATGATGATTTGACGTCATCCCCACCTTCCTCCGACTTGTCGCCGGCAGTCCCTCTAGAGTGCCCAACCGAATGCTGGCAACTAGAGGCGAGGGTTGCGCTCGTTGCGGGACTTAACCCAACATCTCACGACACGAGCTGACGACAACCATGCACCACCTGTCACCCTGTCCCCCCGAAGGGGGAACGCCCAATCTCTTGGGTTGTCAGGGGATGTCAAGACCTGGTAAGGTTCTTCGCGTTGCTTCGAATTAAACCACATGCTCCACCGCTTGTGCGGGCCCCCGTCAATTCCTTTGAGTTTCAGCCTTGCGGCCGTACTCCCCAGGCGGAGTGCTTATCGCGTTAGCTGCAGCACTAAAGGGTGTGACCCCTCTAACACTTAGCACTCATCGTTTACGGCGTGGACTACCAGGGTATCTAATCCTGTTTGCTCCCCACGCTTTCGCGCCTCAGCGTCAGGTACAGGCCAGAGAGCCGCCTTCGCCACTGGTGTTCCTCCACATCTCTACGCATTTCACCGCTACACGTGGAATTCCGCTCTCCTCTCCTGCCCTCAAGTCCCCCAGTTTCCAATGACCCTCCACGGTTGAGCCGTGGGCTTTCACATCAGACTTAAGAGACCGCCTGCGCGCGCTTTACGCCCAATAATTCCGGACAACGCTCGCCCCCTACGTATTACCGCGGCTGCTGGCACGTAGTTAGCCGGGGCTTTCTCGTGAGGTACCGTCACCGCGCCGCCCTCTTCGAACGGCGCCCCTTCGTCCCTCACAACAGAGCTTTACGACCCGAAGGCCTTCTTCGCTCACGCGGCGTCGCTCCGTCAGGCTTTCGCCCATTGCGGAAGATTCCCTACTGCTGCCTCCCGTAGGAGTCTGGGCCGTGTCTCAGTCCCAGTGTGGCCGGTCACCCTCTCAGGCCGGCTACGCATCGTCGCCTTGGTGAGCCGTTACCTCACCAACTAGCTAATGCGCCGCGGGCCCATCCGCAAGTGACAGCCCAAAGGCCGCCTTTCAACCGAAGACCATGCGGTCTTCGGTGTTATCCGGTATTAGCTCCGGTTTCCCGGAGTTATCCCGGTCTTGCGGGCAGGTTGCCCACGTGTTACTCACCCGTCCGCCGCTGACCAAACAAGAGCAAGCCCTCGTTCGGTCCGCTCGACTTGCATGTATTAGGCACGCCGCCAGCGTTCGTCCTGAGCCAGGATCAAACTCTCCAAAGAAAGTTGATTGGCTTTTGCTTCGGCCCATGCGGACCTCCGCTTTTCGTATTGTCCAGCTTCGGTCCGCCGCCGCTCGGGGTCAAATAACCTTCGCCTTCCGGGTGCAAGCACCCTTGCAGGCGAAGAACATTTGCCCGTCGCGGCGACCCGCGGACCTCCGCTTTTCGTCGCGCTTCGTTTCGTTCAGTTTTCAAGGAACAAGGTAACTTCCTGCATTTTTCTCTTCTTGCTTCTTCGTGGAGCGGGTGATGGGAATCGAACCCACGACATCAGCTTGGAAGGCTGAGGTTTTACCACTAAACTACACCCGCATATCATTTAGTTGAACATCCGCCACGCTGCTTCCATGCCCCTTCCTCTACCAGCTGATTCATAGAAGCCAGATGCGTCGGGGCAACTCGAAGCCAATTCGATGATGCCGATGCTCGTGGCTGAGGTTTTACCACTAAACTACACCCGCATATGATTTCGAACCAACATCCGCCACGCTCTTCCGTGCCCCTTCCTCTGCAAGCACATTCAAAGACGCTGGATGCGTCGGGGCAACTCGAAGCGGATTCGATGAGGCAGTGCTCGTGGCTGAGGTTTTACCACTAAACTACACCCGTATAGCAATTGATGAAGATATTCAAATCGGGAAGACAGGATTTGAACCTGCGACCCCATGGTCCCAAACCATGTGCTCTACCAAGCTGAGCTACTTCCCGATCATGGCGCGCTCGAGAGGATTCGAACCCCTAACCTTCTGATCCGTAGTCAGATGCTCTATCCAATTGAGCTACGAGCGCATTTTTAACAGCAAATTTTATTATAACAACCACTCATTATTTTGTCAACATGATGTTTTGGTTTAGTGAAATGCGGTCGAGAGGACTTGAACCTCCACGGGGTTGCCCCCACTAGGCCCTCAACCTAGCGCGTCTGCCATTCCGCCACGACCGCGTATGAACTAATCAGTGCGGGTGGAGGGACTTGAACCCCCACGCCGTGAGGCGCCAGATCCTAAGTCTGGTGCGTCTGCCAATTCCGCCACACCCGCAAATGGTGAGCCATGGAGGACTCGAACCTCCGACCCTCTGATTAAAAGTCAGATGCTCTACCTACTGAGCTAATGGCTCATGGTTAGGTATACACTCACAGTGAACGATGTCCCTTCCTCTGCTAGCGTATTCGAAGATGCACGATGCGTCGGGACAACTCGTAGCAAACTCGATGATGCATCGCTCGTTGCTCTACCTACTGAGCTAATGGCTCATAGTTGGGTATACACTCACAGTGAACGATGTCCCTTCCTCTACTAGCATATTCGAAGATGCAGGATGCGTCGGGACAACTCGAAGCGAACTCAGCGATGCAAAGCTCGTTGCTCTACCTACTGAGCTAATGGCTCATAATACTTTCTTTCCCACCGATTTGGCAAGCTTGCGGGTATGTATAGCGATAAAAAATGGCTGGGCCAGCTGGATTCGAACCAGCGCATCACGGAGTCAAAGTCCGTTGCCTTACCGCTTGGCTATGGCCCAGCGATTGGTGTAATGGCGGTCCCGACGGGACTCGAACCCGCGATCTCCTGCGTGACAGGCAGGCATGTTAACCACTACACTACGGGACCGCAATCCGCGGGAAACCCCCGCGCTGTAAGTGACCCGTACGGGATTCGAACCCGTGTTACCGCCGTGAAAGGGCGGTGTCTTAACCACTTGACCAACGGGCCATGCGACTATTGAAAGTGGCGGAGAAGGCGGGATTTGAACCCGCGCGCCGTTAAGTCACGACCTAACGGTTTAGCAAACCGTCCCCTTCAGCCACTTGGGTACTTCTCCAAACACTGGCTCCGCAAGTAGGATTCGAACCTACGACCTACCGGTTAACAGCCGGTTGCTCTACCGCTGAGCTATTGCGGAATGATGAAGAAATTATATGCTATACTCCACGATGTGCTCGTTGCCTCTTCCTCTACCAGATAATTCAAAGAGGCAAGATGCGTCGAGGCAACTCGTAGTGAATTCGATGATGCTAATGCTCGTCGCTGAACTATTGTGGAACGGATCAGATTTCCTACACTTTCACAATCGACATTGTTTATTATATTGAGCTGTCGACTCTTTGTCAACATGTTTTTTGCTGTTTGTTTCATCGCCGTTTGGCGACGGCTTTTATAATTTAGCATATGGCCAATTTAATTGTCAACCACTTTTTTTGCAAAATGTGATACTGCTCTCTTTTCGAAGAGGACGTTCGCATATCCGGGCCGTGATACAAGAGCTCCATAAAAAGCTTCGTTTCCTTCGGGAAAGACACGGCGGATGTTCCTAATAGGGTTCGGCATAAGCAAGGAAGCGTTCAACGGCGTTGGTTCGCTAGTTTAAGCCGCCCGCGGCAGTTCCCGCAGACGTAGCGGGCGGTGTTCATGCGCTTTTTTCGAGTGTACGTCAGGCCGCAAGATGTGCAAATGTATGTATAGATCGTTTTCGACCTGTCTGTTTTTTGGCCGATTGGACGACAATAGCGAGGCGCCCCCACTTTTTGCAGCAGTTCGCGGAAGTCGCGGTCGCGATGGCGGTAGCCTTTTCCCTCAAGGTGCAAGTGGTAATGGCAAAGCTCATGTTTGATAATGGCGATCAATTCTTCCTCGCCGAACTGCTCGTAATGTTTTTGATTGAGCTCAATGTTATGCGTCTGCAACATGTAGCGCCCGCCGGTAGTGCGCAAACGAGGGTTGAAGAAAGCGGTATGGCGGAACGGCTTGCCAAATGTGCTCATGGAAATTTGTTCAACGAGCGCTTGCAAGCGTTTTTGATCCATGACAGGCGCCCCCCTTTTTATGTTTTCAGCACAGGACAATGCGCAGCTACATACATTATATACTACCTTTCCGCATCAGGGGGTGGACGATGTGCCTACATGGCTAAAAAATCAAATGAGACGAGCCTATTATGAGAAAAACCGGGATCAAATCAAGTTGTTAAACCAATGCTGGTTTTTTTATCGGAGAAAGCACTGTTCGTAACATGTGTTTGAGGCTGTCCCTGCTGTTCATTGGGCAGTACGGGACAGCCTCTCCAGCTTATTCCGGCGGAAGCATCGATAATGAAATTCTTCCTTTCGCTGCATCAACCCTTTCCACCCACACTTTGACGACGTCGCCGACGGAGACGACATCAAGCGGATGGCGGACGTATTGTTTGCTTAGCTTGGAAATGTGCACGAGCCCGTCCTGTTTGACGCCGATGTCGACAAAGGCGCCGAAGTCGACGACGTTGCGCACCGTTCCTTCGAGCTCCATGCCTGGCTTTAAGTCTTCCATTTTCAAAACGTCTTTTCGCAATATCGGCTTGGGCAGCTCGTCGCGCGGGTCGCGCTCCGGACGGCACAACGCGTCAATGATGTCGCGGAGCGTCAGTTCCCCGATGCCGAATTCGGATGCCGCTGCTTTCACATCGATGGCTTGCAGCGCTTGGCGAAGCTCATTGCTGCCAATGGCGGCGGTTGTAAATCCTAACTTTTGCAACAACTGCTTCACTTCCGCGTACCGCTCGGGGTGAATCGGCGTGCGGTCAAGCGGTTCGTCGCCGTCGACAATGCGCAAAAACCCGATGCATTGCTCATACGTTTTCGCCCCAAGACGCGGGATCGTTTTCAGCTCCTCGCGGCTGCGGAATTTCCCTTGCTCTTCGCGGCGTTTGACAATGTTTTCGGAGACGGTTTTCGTCAGTCCCGAGACGTATTGGAGCAACGAAACGGACGCCGTGTTGACGTTGACGCCGACTTGATTGACGACCGTCTCCACGACGAAACGGAGCGACTCCGCCAGCTTTTTTTGCGACACATCGTGCTGGTATTGGCCGACGCCAACCGATTTCGGGTCAATCTTCACCAGTTCGGCGAGCGGGTCTTGGACGCGGCGGGCGATTGAGACCGCGCTCCGCTCTTCAACTTGCAAGTCGGGAAACTCGGCGCGCGCAAGGTCGGAAGCCGAGTAGACGCTCGCTCCGTGTGAGTAAAATATTTGTGGGTGACATTCAGGAATGATTCCCCGACGAGGGTTGCGAACTTTTGTTCGCGACGCTCGTCGGGGCCACCAAGCGAAGCGCGGTAGAAAAAAGCAAATGTCATGCAAAAAGGACTCTCTCCCTGCTATGATGGTGATGACCAACATCCATAAAACAGGAGGGAGAGAGTCCATGAAACATCTTACCACAGAATGGCCTTTATTAAAAGAGCTGGAGGAACAATTAGTCAGAACTCTTCAAAAGGTGTTCGCTGTCTTGTTGGCGGCCCTTTTGGAGGAGATTGATCAACAACTGGCGGAAGCGCGGGACAAGCGCCGGTATCAGCTGAAAGACAAACGGCCGACTACGATCCAAACGCTGTTTGGAGAAGTGACGTTTCGACGGAACTACTACTATGACCGGCAAACGGGGAACTATACCTTCTTGCTGGATGCCGAATTAGGCTTTGATGGGGCCCGATCGATCAGTCCTTGCCTCGAGGAAACGGCGGTCGAGTTGGCCGTAGAGTGCTCTTCCTACCGCAAAGCGGCCCGTACGTTGGAGTCGATCGTGGGGTATGCGGTCATGAGCCACGAGGCGATTCGCCAACTGGTGCTGGAGGCCCCTGTCTCGCTGCACCACCCTGTTTCCCAACGGCACGGCCGAGTGCTGTTTGTGGAGGCGGATGGGCTGTTCATTTCCCGCCAGGGGAAAGGGAAACGGGCGAAAGAAGAGAAAATCCTGGCGGTTCACGAGGGATGGAAACGAAACGGTTCGCAGCTCGAGCTCGTGAACCGGCGCCACTACCTCCATGAAGGGGCGGGAGACGTGTGGGAACGGTTTGAGGAGTGGCTGATGAACGAATATGCCTATGACCCGTGCCGGGACCTTTTGATCATCAACGGCGACGCGGCGTCGTGGATCACAGCCTGCCGGGAGTATTTTGGGAAGCGGGCGTGCTTTCAGCTGGATCGATTTCATGTGGCGCGGGAGCTGCGTCAGTGTCTGTCCGGCCATCCGCGTTGGCGGGAGGTGCGGAAGAAGCTGGCGAAACAAGACGAAGAGGGGCTTCTCGTGGAGCTGAACAGCGCGGTCGGCACGTTGGAGGACGAAGGCAAAGAACAAC
The DNA here is from genome assembly GCF_050994965.1 of Geobacillus lituanicus. Classification (NCBI taxonomy): domain Bacteria; kingdom Bacillati; phylum Bacillota; class Bacilli; order Caryophanales; family Anoxybacillaceae; genus Geobacillus; species Geobacillus lituanicus. Next base: position 617,050 of record NZ_CP194773.1, on the reverse strand, counting down.
AGCTGGCCGCCTTGATTCGCCGGATCGAGTCGATGCCGGGATGCATCCGGGACTATCGGGAGTGGCTGTCGGAGCAAGGGGTGGAGACGACCGGCATGCGTCCGATGGGCCACGCCGAGAGCGTGATGAGCCGGTTTGCGCATCGGGTGAAATCCCGCCGCAGCTGGAAAGACCAAGGGCTTCGGGCGTTTCTGAGGGCGATGGCGGCCCGAATCGACGGGATCGGGTGGAGAAAGGGACGGTGGGAGGAGCAAGAGCCCCAGTCGGCCGTCTCGGCCTCAACAAAGTCCAAGCGGATCGAACAGGCCAAACGGAAGGCCGGACGGTTATGGGCAGATGTGGTGCGTCAGAATCTACCGTGTCTGCAGCGGTCATCCGGGACGCCGATCCATCAAGCGTTGTCGGCGCTCCGGGATGGTGGTTGGGTGTAAAAAAATGGAATACAATATCATCACTTCAAGATGAGGGATGAGAGTCCGAAAGCGCTTACGATATTAATTCCTGAAAATGGTTCTATAACTAGTGATTGACAACACCCGTAGTGAACCGAAAAAATGTTCTCCACAAAGTCTTGACTGACTCGCTCGCTCCTGCTTCATTGACAATCAAATAAAAGATATCGCGTTGCACATGCTTCAGCGTGTCGGCGACAAACTGTTCAGTTTCCCGAGAGGCTGTTCCGTTGCCGATGGCGATCATATCCACATGATAGTCGTCAAGTAAACGAAGAATCTTTGTCCTCGCTTCATCCTTTTTCTCTTGCGGCGGGTGTGGGTAAATGACATCGATATGAAGCAGCTTCCCTGTTTCATCAACAACGGCGAGCTTGCACCCAGTCCGATAGGCTGGGTCGATGCCGAGCACCGTTTTTCCTTTCAATGGCGGCTGAAGAAGCAGTTTGCGTAAATTCTCGGCAAAAATATGGATCGCCCGCTCTTCCGCCTTTTCTGTCAGCTCATTGCGGATGTCGCGCTCAATGGCGGGCTCCATCAGCCGTTTGTATCCGTCTTCCACCGCTTCGGCCACGACGGGAGCGGCCGGGGACGCCTCGTTGACGATCGTTTGCCGCTGCAAATAGCGGATGATTTCTTCGGCAGGCGCTTGGACCGAGACGCGCAGCACCTCCTCTTTTTCGCCGCGGTTTAGCGCCAAGACGCGATGGGGGACGATTTTCGCCACCGGTTCTTCGTAGTCGTAATACATCTCGTATACGTTTTTTTCGTCCTTCTCCGACGCCTTCGCGGTGGACACGATCATCCCTTTCCGCCACGTCTGTTCCCGCGCCCATTGACGAAGAGCGGCATCGTCGGCCACCCGCTCGGCGATGATGTCCTTCGCCCCTTGCAGCGCCTCGTCTGCCGTTGCGACCCCTTTTTCTGTATCAATGAACGCCCGGGCCTGCTCTTCCGGAGCTGGGGCGGCAGGGCAGGAAAGAAGCCAATCGGCAAGCGGCTCAAGCCCTTTTTCTTTCGCAATCGTCGCCTTCGTGCGCCGCTTTTGCCGGTACGGGCGGTACAAATCTTCGACTTGCTGCAGTTTCGTGGCGCTGATAATCGCGTTTTTCAGCTCTTCGGTCAATTTCCCTTGCTCATCGATCAGCCGAATGACCTCTTCTTTCCGCTGCTCTAAATGCTGCAAATACTCCCAGCGCTCAAGCACCGCACGAATTTGCACTTCATCGAGCGCCCCCGTCATCTCTTTCCGGTAGCGGGCGATAAATGGAATCGTATTTCCTTCCTGATGCAGGGTGATGACGTTTTCAACTTGTTTGGCTGCCAGCCGTTGTTCAGCAGCGATCGTTTGAATCAAACGCTGTTCAATCGCCAACCCGTTCCCTCCTTATGCACAGCCTTGAACGTTCTCCCATCTACACTCACTCCTGAAAATGAGCAATGTTTGCAAACAGCTGCCCGCTAGACCGTCTCTGCGTATTCCACACTTCGGCCGCCTTCCGAAGACGGCAAACGACGTTTCTTCACGCAACATATTCCGGGCGGCACGATGTCCCAGCCGCAACCGCACCGCAATCCGGGCGCGCCCGCTGATCTTTTGTCCATTCGAAGCAAGAGGAAGCCATCATTCCCCGCCGGTTGCACCGAGCTTGGGGCAGGGAGAGAGTTCCGGACCGGGGATGACAAAAAAAGAGCTACTTATTCGTAGCCTCTTTGTGAAAGAATACACATAAATGCCAATAGAGGGGACAGACCGTTCCATGAGCCGATCTGCCCGTTTGGCCGGTGAGCCGACATCGCTGCCATGAGGCGTTGCGCACCCATGCTGCTTCCACGCGCATCGATTGATCTTCCCACAGCAACACTTGCTGTTTTGGCGTCCCTCACGTTGAAGCGGAAAGATTTCCTTGCGCTTGCTTCAAAAGTCGATCAGTCCTAGGCTGATTTGCAGCGCTTCATCGACTTTGTCCATCATCTCATCATCCAGGTGGGTGATTTTGTCAGTCAGCCGCTGCTTATCAATCGTACGGATTTGTTCAAGCAAAATGACCGAGTCCCGCTCAAACCCGTAACGCTTCGCATCGATCTCGACATGCGTCGGCAGCTTTGCCTTTTGGATTTGCGCCGTGATCGCCGCTACAATAACCGTTGGACTGAAGCGATTGCCGATATCGTTTTGGATCACCAACACGGGGCGGACGCCGCCCTGCTCTGAGCCAACAACCGGGGAAAGGTCCGCAAAATACACGTCGCCACGTTTGACAATCAAAGCATTACCCCCCGCTAACTAAGCGTTCAACGGTGTGGTCGGCCTCGTATTCAGCATGAAACGCTTCAGAAGCAATAGATAAATTGATTTTCGCCATTTCCATGTAGCCACGTCTCATCGCTTCGCGAATTTGCCGCTTTTTCCGCTCCCGGATATACATTTTCGTCGCCTGGTAAATAAGTTCATTGCGATTGCCGTTCTCCTGTTTGACGAGGACGTCGAGCTCCGTCAGCAGCGACTGCGGCAAACGAACGATGATTTCCGTTGTTGCGCCAGATTCCGACACAAATATACACCTCCACGAACTGCAGCCATTCATTGCTTCCACTTCATGATACCATTAAACAACGGCGCTGCAAAGTCATTTCTCCATTTTCTATCCTTTGTCTTTTGAAGCAGATTATGCACTGCTTTCCCCGCGGCCAATGGCGTTTCTCACTTCCATTATACGCTTATGGCGGAAAAAAATACGGGGCACTCGATAACTGATCGTGCAAGGCACTTCGTAGTTGATCGTTTCCAAATGGCGAGCGACATCATCAATGGAAATCACCTCGTCCCCCTGGCGACCAATCAGTGTCACCTTCGTGCCGACCGGCAGCGGCCCAGGCAGGCGGATCATGCACTGGTCCATGCAAATGCGGCCGACAATCGGCGCCTTTTGTCCGTCAACAAGGACATGAAAGTGCTGCAGGCGGCGGAGCCAGCCGTCCGCATAGCCGATCGGAATCGTCCCGATCCACTCCTCCGTCTGCGCAGTGTACGTCGCACCATAGCTCACCTTTTCGCCTGGTTGCAGTTTTTTGACGTGTACGAGGCGGCTATGGAGCGAAAATGCTTCTTTTAATGGATACGGCAGCAGCGGCTTGATGCCGGGCGACGGGGCAAGCCCATACATGGCAATGCCGAAGCGGACCATATTGAACGTCCGGTCAGGGAAACGGAGCGACGCTGCACTGTTGGCGCAATGGACGAGCGGCGGGCGCGACGGCAGCCATTCGAGCATGTGCAAAAAACGGGTATACTGATAGGAAAAATAATCGGTGTTCACCTCATCCGCAGTCGCAAAATGCGTGTACACCCCTTCAAGCACAAAATGCGGATGGCGCTCAATCAGCGCTGCGATTCGTTTCGTCTCCTCCTCGTCTTTCACTCCAAGCCGTCCCATGCCGGTGTCCATTTTCAAATGGAAATGAATAGGAATAGGGCCGCTGTAAAGGGCGGACGCTTCTTCCAACCAGTCGGAGCGGAACACGGTCAGGGCAATGCGCTGCTGGGCGGCCAGCGCCGCATCAGCTGGACGGGAAGCCCCGAGAACTAGAATCGGCGCTTCGATTCCTTTTTCCCTTAAAGCGAGCGCCTCATCCAAAAAGGCAACCGCCAGGCGGGAGGCCCCCGCTTCGAGCGCTGTCCTTGCCACCTGCACATCCCCATGTCCATAGGCGTTCGCCTTCACGACCGCCATAATGTGCGTGTCGTCCGGCAGCAAACGGCGCAAATTCGCCACATTGTCGTAAATGGCGTCCAAATCCACTTCCGCCCACGTATCGCGATGAAAGTCGTTCATGGTTTCTCGCTGCCTTTCCTGTTGCGCAAACTTGAAAGCGCTCGAAATCATTTTTGTCCTTTTTTAGTTTACCATGCCATTGCGGAAGAAGGAATAGGGGAAAGCGTGCGAAGACAGCGAAAAACGTTGGACGGGCGCTGCGGTTGGCTGCACCGGTGCCGCAACTCCAATCGGGCAATAGAAAAAAGGCGGCTCCCCTGCTTTCGGAAGCGGGGAGACACGCCTTTTTTCGGATGGCATCGTTATTTTGCCGCTTTTTCCTGCACTGTGCTGGCCACCATTATCATTTCTTGTAGAGTCAAATCGTCCGAGGCGAGCGTAAACTCCACCCCGTTGTACGACCATGTCAGCGTTCGATCGGTGAGAGCGCCGACGGTGAAGCCTAAATCGACGGGATCGCCGTTCACCAAGACGGGCATGCTCGTTGCCGGAAGCACTTCCGCTTTTTCTTGAACGAGCGTAAATGATTTTTTGCCGCCAAACGTCATAATCACTCGTTTGCCACTCTCACTTTTGACCTCTTTTTCCTCGAGCATTTTCACTCCTTCAGGCAGCCGGCTCAAATCGGGGTACATGACTTCCATCACTTGTTCTTTTCCTTCGGCCATCGTTGGCACCTCAAGACGCGCCCCGGTCATGTTTTTGGACGTGTCGAACGCATCGTCATCAAACTTTTTGTTAAATTCAACATTGGAGAATTCGACCGTCAACAATGCTTTCCGGTCGGTATCCATCACTTTGACCGAGACCGGCGCCAAATCTTTTTTGCGCAGTGTAATCTCCTGTGTTGGGACGACCTCACTGTTCGGGTAGTTCGTTTTTGTCTCGAACACGTAATGATTTTTCGTTGCCTTAAACTTTGCCTTTGGATCGCTCAAAATGTCTTTGACGAGCGATTCGTACAAATACGCTTGGCTGCTGTTTTTCGGCCAATCGCTGACAAACTTGAAGCTTTTGTTGAGGGCGGGTGTAAAGACGAATACCCCCTCATCGTTGCGCAAAATCATTTGGCTTTGCCCTTTGTCGGCGTTTTTCAAGCTGACGCGGTAGTACGACGGCTGCTTATGCCACACTTCCACATGGTATACTTGCGGCTCGGCGCCGGTGCGGAACGTCATTTTCGCTTCCGCTTGGTAGCCTGTCAGCTCATCCATCTTTTCATTCAGCGCCTTGAGCACTTCCTCCTGCGATTTGGACCCGCAGCCAGCTAACACAAATAGAAAGATGATGCCGACCAATGCCATAAGCACCTTTCTGCCCATCGCTTCAACCCCTTTGCCTCATATATCGGTTTCTGTCCATGCACTACAATATATGAGACAACACCCGGGAATATGCAGACTAGCTATGACAAAGATCGAACGGCTTGAACGGTTCCAATCGCTCGATGACGACTTGGGCGACCGCATAATCGCGGCTATGGGAAATGGAAAGATGAACGACTTCACGTTCGCGGTGAGCGGCAATGCGCGGTTTTCCATAGGCGTCTGTGGCGATTTCAATATCCTGAAATGACAAATGCCGTCCAATTCCTGTCCCGAGCGCCTTGGCGTACGCTTCCTTCGCCGCAAACCGTCCGGCGAGAAATTCCACCTGCCGGGCAGGCGGCAACTCATCAAACCGCGCCTTCTCCCGCGGCGTTAAAATCCGCTCCGGAAGTTTGCGGCTGCGGGCAAGGATGGACCGAATGCGCTCCAATTCCACAATGTCGATGCCGATGCCGATGATCATCGCGTTCCCCCCTGCTATCGATTTGCCGGCCGCGGACAAATTTTTTCCGGCCGTCGCGCATAAGATGGCTTATAGCAATCCCTATGTTTGGTTTCCTGCCAAGAAAGGAGGCTCGTTCATGTTTCACCGTACCGGGGACGGTCGGCCGCTGCCTCGCCTTTGCCCCGCCGTATTCATCCTGTTGCTCGTCCATGTTGGCTTATGGGGGTTGTTCACGCTTCCTCTTCCGGCGCTTGAGCCAGTCTGGCAGAGCATCGTCGGAACGAACGGCGCCATCCGCCATGGGGAGTATTGGCGGCTTGTCAGCCCGCTTTTATTGCACCTCGATTTCGACCATTTAGCCGCGAACAGCCTCTCCTTATGGTTGTTCGGCTCGTGGCTCGAGCAAGCGCTTGGGAAAAGGAAGTTTTTGCTTCTTTATATCGGGGGAGGCGTCGGCGCCAACCTTGCCACCGCCTTGCTTCTTCCGCCGATGTACAGCCATGTTGGGGCGTCGGGCGCCATTTTCTCCTTATTTGGCATGTACAGCTATCTCGCCCTTTTTCGCCGCGACCTCATCGCCCCCCGGCACGCCCAGTTGCTGTTGGCCGCTATGGCCATCAACCTGTTGCTCGGCTTGATGGAGCCGGACGGCAACCTCATCGCCCATCTGTTCGGCTTTGTCACCGGCGGGCTGCTCGCTCCGTTTTTGACCGTCCGCCCCGGACCGCCGTCGTTTCATGTCGTCCGGCCATGAAAAAACGGCGCTTAATGCGCCGTAATCCGCCGTTTTTTCGTCCGTCCGCGCGCGGAGCCGTCCGGGCGGCCGCCCCGTTTTTTCTCCCGCTTGACCGCTAATGGCGGCTCTTCGGTCAGTTTTACCGGCGTAGTATCCGGCTCGCGCGTCAACATTTTCAAGCAGGCGGCGACAAGCGTCACCGAATCATGCTCTTCCAGCAGCTCCTCGGCGGCCCGCTTGTAAAACGACAAGTTTTCCGTTTCCGCCACATTGAGAAGCTTCTCAATGGCAATGCGCTGTTGGCCTTCCAGCGCCTCATCGAGCGTCGGCGGCTTCATCCGCTCCATTTTCCGCTTCGTCGTCCGCTCAATATGGTGAAGTTGGCCGATCTCCCTTGGCGTGACAAACGTCATCGCCACACCCATTTTCCCGGCGCGACCTGTCCGCCCGATCCGATGGACGTAGCTTTCCGGATCCTGCGGGATGTCGAAGTTATATACGTGCGTCACGCCGGAAATATCCAATCCGCGCGCGGCAACGTCGGTTGCGACTAAAATTTCGATCGATCCTTCTTTAAACTTGCGCAACACCGACAGGCGCTTCGCCTGGCTTAAATCGCCGTGGATGCCTTCCGCCGCATAACCGCGCAAGTTGAGCGCCTCGGCAAGCTCATCAACGCGCCGCTTCGTGCGGCCGAACACGATCGCAAGCTCCGGCGCCTGAATATCAAGAAGCCGCGTCAAAATGTCAAATTTCTTTTTCTCGTGCACTTCTAAGTAGTACTGTTGAATGTTCGGCACGGTCATCTCTTTCGCCTTGACCTTCACGAGCTCCGGTTCATTCATGAACCTCTCGGCGATGCGGCGGATCGGGTCCGGCATCGTCGCCGAGAACAGCAACGTCTGCCGCTCGGCCGGCACATGGCTTAAAATCGCCTCAATATCTTCGATAAAGCCCATATTGAGCATTTCATCCGCCTCATCGAGCACGACGGTATGCACGTGCTCAAGACGCAGCGTGCCGCGGTTGATATGGTCAAGAATGCGGCCCGGCGTGCCGACAATGACGTGCGGATGTTTTTTCAAAGCGCGGATTTGCCGCTCGATATCTTGACCGCCGTAAATCGGCAAAACGCGCACCCGCTTGACCGCGCCGATTTTATACAGCTCTTCCGACACTTGAATGGCGAGCTCCCGCGTCGGCGCGACAACGAGCGCTTGAACGGCGCCGTTTTTTACGTCCACTTTTTCCACAATCGGAATACCAAACGCCGCCGTTTTCCCCGTTCCGGTTTGCGCTTGACCGATTACGTCTTTATTTTGCAGACTGAGCGGAATCGTCTTTGCTTGAATCGGAGTCGTCTCTTCAAATCCCATCCGCTCGATCGCTTTCATCACTTCTTGGCTTAATCCTAATTCTTGAAATGTCGTCAATGTTATCCAAACTCCTTATAAAAAATCGTCCCTTTATCCGAGAGAAAGGTTTGACAGTTATCATACCATGTTATGCGGTGATTTGCAATGATGGGCATGGGCAGCGCGCAAAAATGTTTCCACCTCAGCAAACAGAACGTGCCGATCGATGCTATGACAAACATGATGGAACGAATTGGGCAAAAGCAACAGCTTTTTTTCTGAAGACCCCATGCGTTCATATAAATAGCAGGCGCTTTTTAACGGCACGATCCCATCTTTTTCTCCTTGCACAATGAGCGCGGGTGCCGCGACGCGCGGAAGTCGGGGACGCACATCGCGAACGAGTTTGCGAAACTCCCTGACAGCTGAAAACGGCGTCGCCATCATTTTGTTTCGATAGCGGAGAAACAGTGGGTGCTCCCGCGCTCCTTTCCATCCATTGGCAAACATCTCGCGGATGTCGCGCCATAATTGGCGCGGGTTGACATAGTAAAACGCAGCGCTTAGCAGCACGAGTTTGGCGACCGGGTATTTTTCCGCCAAGTAGACGGCGATCACTCCACCCATTGAAAACCCAATGACATACACCACACTGCAACGGTGATGGAGCGCTAAAAACGCTTGTTCCGCCGCTGCGATCCATTGGTCGTATGTAATTCCTTTCAACCGCAGTTCGCTTCCGTGGCCCGGCAAGGTTGGCGTTTCGATCATCCAATCGGTCCGCTCTCGCAAATAATCGGCCAGCGGCGCCACTTCTTCTGGACTTCCCGTAAACCCGTGAATACATAAACAGCCGATCATCATTTCCACCCCCGCCCGAATGAAAAGCGGTGCCCATGACGCCGCTCTTAGTTTTTCCGGCTGGCCTAATTTTACACCCAATAGCGGAGCAGTTCTTCCAATCTCATGCCGCGCGATGCCTTCAATAAAACAATGTCATCCGAAGTCGCGACGGAACGCACGGCCTCGGCCAACGCTGCTTTATCGTCGAACTCCCTCACCCGTCCATCATCAAAAAATGGGGCGGCCGCCGCGGCGATATGGTGCGAAAGCGGCCCGTAAGTGAACACATAGTCCACCATTCCCGGCCGCAGCACCTCCCCGATCTCTCGATGAAACGCCACTTCTTCGTCACCAAGCTCCAACATATCGCCCAATACGGCGATTTTTTGCCGGTAGCCGCCTAATTCCCCAAGCAGCGTCAAGGCGGCGCGCATCGATGTCGGGCTAGCATTGTAGGCGTCATTAATGACGGTAAAGCCATATTTCGTCTTGACGACTTCCGTACGCATGCGCGTCACTTGCAGGCGGGAGAGAGACGCATCAATGCCTTCCCAATCGATGCCGAAAAAGCGGGCGACCGCAATGGCGGCGAGCGCGTTGTACACATGATGCTTGCCTAATACCGGCATAAACAGCGTCCGGCCGGGGAGCGCATTGATGACAAACGATGTTCCTCCCGCTTCAATGCGCACATCGGTCGGATAGTAATCGTTCTGTTCGCCCGCCCCGAACGTCACGACATGGCGGGGAATCGGCAACTTCGGCACGCGCTCCGTCAAGAGCGGCTCATCGCCGTGGTAGACGAATAAACCATCATGGTGCAAACCCGCCAAAATTTCCAACTTCGCCTTGGCGATGCCTTCCCGTGAACCAAGCTCTTGCAAATGTGATTCCCCGATGTTGGTAATGACGGCTGCATCCGGTTTGGCAATCAACGTGAGCCGCTCGATTTCTCCGAATCCGCTCATCCCCATTTCGACAACGGCAATCTCTGTGTCTTCCTCGAGCGAAAGCAGCGTCAACGGCACGCCGATATGATTGTTAAGGTTGCCTTCTGTTTTTTGCACGCGGTAGTTGGCCGCCAACAACGCAGCAATCATATCTTTTGTCGTCGTTTTGCCGTTGCTGCCGGTCACGCCAACCACTTTCAGCCCAAGCTGTTGGCGGTAACGGGCGGCAAGCCGCTGCAGCGCCGAAAGGGTATCGTCAACGATAATCGCCGGAACGCCTTCTGGCGGCGTCCCTTCCGCTTCCGCCCACAGCACTGCTGCCGCTCCTTTTTGCACCGCCTCGTTCACAAAGGCATGGCCGTTAAACTTCGCGCCAATAAGCGGAACGTACAAGTTGCCGGCTTGGATCGCTCTCGTGTCTGTCGATACGCCGCTGACGGCAATCGTCTCCCATTCCGGCTTCACGCACCGACCGCCTGACATCTCCGCAATTTGCCGCACCGTCCGTTTCATCATCCGCTTTCACCCTCTTTATTTTTCAAATGTGTACGTGATCGTCTGCTTTTCTTGATGCCGTTCCAACGCCAGCGCAATGAGGCGCTCGATCAGTTCCGGATACGGCACGCCGCTGTGCTGCCAAAGAAGCGGAAACATGCTGTACGGGGTAAATCCCGGCATCGTATTAATTTCGTTAATATACACAGTGCCATCTTCAGCGAGGAAAAAGTCGGCACGCACGAGCCCGGACAAGTCAAGTGCTTTAAACGCGGCAATGGCCATTTCCTTAATCGTTTCATACTGCTCTGGCGTCACCTTAGCGGGAATAATCAGTTCCGTTTGTCCGTCTTCATATTTTGCCTCATAGTCGTAAAATTCCTTTTTTGGCACAATTTCTCCGACGACCGAACAAATCGGTTCATCATTGCCGATGACGCCGATCTCGATCTCCCGGCCGACGATCGCTTCTTCAATGATGATTTTCCGGTCATACTTAAACGCTTCGGCAAACGCCTTGTGCAAATCGCCGCGCTGCTTGCATTTGGAAATGCCGACGCTCGAACCGGCGTTGGCTGGCTTGACAAAGCACGGGTAGCCAAGCTCTCGTTCGATCCGGTCGTAAACGGCTTCCCCGCTTTTTTGCCAGTCATATTTGGTCACCGCCACATATTTCGCCTGGCGCAGCCCGGCTTGGGCAAACAAGTTTTTCATAATCACTTTATCCATGCCGACGGCCGAGGCAAGCACACCGTTGCCTACGTACGGGAGGTTTAACATTTCGAGCAGTCCTTGCACAGTTCCGTCTTCGCCGTTCGGCCCATGCAAAAGCGGGAAGATGACGTCAATCGTTTCCTCGCTGTCCGCAGACGACGATTCCGACGCCGGCACCTGGTTTAAAGATATCGGGATCATGGCCGTCGCTGTCGACGTGAACTGCAGCTGTTTCACTTCTTTGACCGGTCCGGTCAATCGCTTTCCTTTAATCCACTGCCCTTGTGGAGTAATGTAAATCGGAATCACATCAAATTTATGGGGATCGATGGCGTTCATCACTGCCATCGCCGTTGACAACGATACTTGATGCTCCGGCGACTTCCCGCCGTACAACACTCCGACTCTCGTTTTCATCTTCGTTCCTCCTCTTTCCTTGGCCATCGTTCCTATTGTAACACGTTTCGCGCCCAACGGTCTGATATTTTATATGTACGATGCAGCTTGTTTCGCTACTCTTGGTGCATCCGCCTAGCACAAAAAAATGCCATCTAACGTCCGTTAGATGGCCCACGCTACGGGTGAAGCACACGCTGGGCGCGACGCCTCGGCATCGCCGCCACCATTTCGGCGAGCGCTTCCTGCCCCGTTTTCTCCACCCCGGCGAAATAGTCGGACACACGGCGGAAAAACCGGTTTTTCTCAACATCATCATTGAGCAGGCGCAACATGGCCCGCTCGCCGCGGTCTGGTTCAGCTAAATGGTAAATCAAGCCGTTCCGCTGCAAATATTGCAAATTGATGCGCTCCTGACCCGGCAGACAATCGATCGTAAACATCGGAATGCGTTTATGAAGCAGCTCGCTCACCGTCACTCCACCCGGCTTTGTCACCACCGCGTCCACCTCATCATACAGCCGGTTCATTTCTTCCGGGTCGGCAATGTACGGGAGCGGACGGATGTGCGGGAGATTCCAGCTGGAAATTTCGTCGTATAACTGGCGGTTGGCGCCGCATAGCACGGAATAGCGAAACAGCGTCGATGCCCGGGCCGCCCGCAAAAAGGCCATCATATTGCCAAGCCCTTGGCTTCCGCCGGCGACAAGTATATGGGCCGGCCACCTCTTTCGCCGCGTTTCCGTCGTGTTCCGAAACGCATCATGAACCGGAATGCCTGTGACCACGATGCGCCCTTCGTCAATCCCGTATTTTGTGACCAGCTCCCATTTCGCCTCTGGATGGGGGACGAAGTGATAATCGATAAACCGTTTCCCCCAGACGCTGTTCATGAAAAAATCGGTATAGACGTTCACCACAGGAACAAACAACGCCTGTTTCCGCTTAAGCTGCTGCAAAATGCGAGACGGAAACGAGTGGGTGCAAACGATCAAATCCGGCCGTTCCTGCTCGAGCATTTTTTTCATTTTGCTTTCGAAATATGGCAGCCATGGCTCAAATGAAACAAACTCGAACCGCGGCGGCTCTTGATACATAAACGTTTTGTACACGCGATGATAGGAAGCGGGATGTGAACGAATCCAGCGCAAATACGCTTCTGACACCATTTTTTCCATCAGTTCATTGCAATAGCTCAAAAAATCGATTTTTTTGCTTTCGACCGCCGGAAACTGGCGCCGCAAAAAATCGATCAACGTATCCGCGACTTTATGGTGTCCCGTGTTCATTTGAAACAACGGCAAGAACAACACTTTCATCATCGATCGCACCCTTTAGCTTTCGAAAGATTTTTTGCGCCTCCGCTGTCCGATCCACGCCGCAAGCAAAAACAGCAAAAACAACGCCAATCCGACAAGCGGGAAAAAAACGAGGGGAATATGGACATGCCGGCCGAGCAGCAGCCCAACGAACATCAGCGGGGCGACCCATCCAGCCGTTCCAAGCGCTGCAAGCAGCAAAAACGGCCGAAACGGAAACCGGCTTACCCCCGCCATATACGGGCAGATTTGCCGGACGCCTGGCGCATAACAGCCGAACAAAATGCCCCATTTCCCATAACGGCGGAACCAAAGCTGAGCCCGCCCCCACCGCTCGTCCGTAATTCCCACGTATTTGCCGTACTTTTTCATAAACGGCGCCCCCCACCATCGTCCGGCGCCATACGCCGCCACCATGCCGGTCATCGCTCCTCCCCAGCATGACGCGAGCGACGGCCAAAGCAGCAGCTGCTCCTTGGCGACGATCAAACCGACGAAAAAAAGCAAGCTTTCCTCCGGCGCTGGGATGCCGACAATGCCGCAAAATAAAAACAAAAACAGCGTCACATATCCGTACGACTGAACGTACGGCAACCATACACCTGTTTCCATGGCTCCCCCATCACATCGACGAGATTCGTTTGTTAGTTTGCGCGTTTCTCATTTCTGTAATCGTCACCCAGCGCATCTTTCTCGCTGCTTCATCTTTCAGCAGCAGCTCAAGCGCTGACAACATTTGCTCCGGCGCATGCCGGTCGGCCCCCAACGCATCGCCGTTGTCATGAAGAACAATCACAGCTCCGCCGCGCAACGCTCCTTTTAACCGGCGGAACAACTCCATTGCCCCCAGTTTGGCGTTCCAGTCGCCAACAATATGCGTCCATAACACGGTCGTATACCGTTTTTGTACGATCGGTGCCCATGCGTTAAAATGCCCCCACGGAGGGCGGTAATAAATCGGTCGTTGGCCCGTCGCCCGCTCAATCGCCGCAGCGGCGCGGCGCACCCCCCAATCGAGCCAAAACGGCGGCACAAGCCAGTTGCTTATATGGCGATAGTTGTGAATGCCGACTTCATGGCCTTCCTCCACCATGCGCCGCACAATGTCCGGATAACGTTCCGCTTTGCGGCCGACGACGAAAAACGTCGCCTTGACACCGTGTTTCTTTAATAAATCCAACAGTTTTGGCGTATAATACGGGTCAGGACCGTCATCAAACGTCAAAGCAAGGCAATCGGGCGCTGTTCCTTCCCGAAACAACAGTACCCGCTTTTTGCGAATGACGATCGTCGGCACAACCCCGTAAACGATGATTCCAGCGATCAGACAACCGAAAAGCCATGCCAACATCGTCCTCACCTCGCAATATTTTTTCCTTTAAAAAATCACAACGTGCGAACAGACTACTATAATAAATAATATATAATACAGACTACTAAATTTATATATAATTTCGATGAAAAATCAATAAGGAAAACAATGAAATTTTCATGTGACGCCCAAGCGTTCCCTTTTTCTATACGAAACGTCCAGCCGATCGGTTTCCTCCATAAATGACGTTGCATCTGCTATAATACATAATCGGTATGAAACTCTAGCCGCAAAGAGCAATTCATCGGCATATCCGTTCCGCCGGACGGCCGGAACGGGACGGCCGCATTGTACGTTATTCATCTTGCAAAAAGACAGGTGATCTGCATTGCGAAAGAAAATCGTCTTAACCGGCGGCGGCACGGCTGGCCATGTGATGGTCAACGTCGCCTTGATTCCGAAACTAAAAGCACAAGGCTGGGACATCATCTACATCGGCTCTCACGAGGGAATTGAACGGGAGATCATCGGCCGCATCGACGGCGTACCGTACTATTCGGTTTCGACCGGAAAACTGCGACGCTATTTTGACTGGAAAAACTTTAAAGATCCGTTCAACGTGCTAAAAGGCGTTTGGCAGGCGTACCGCCTTATCCAAAAAGAAAGGCCGGACGTCGTGTTCTCCAAAGGCGGATTCGTCTCCGTTCCCGTCATTCTTGGCGCCTGGCTGAACGGTGTACCGTCGGTGATTCATGAATCCGACTTGACGCCCGGTCTTGCAAACAAAATCGCCATGCCCTTTGCGACGAAAATTTGCCTCACCTTTCCGGAAACGAAGCAACACGTCAGCGCCGATAAAGCGGTCTACATCGGCGCCGTCGTCCGCGAGGAACTGAAGCACGGCAGCGTTGCCCAAGGGCGGAGGATGTGCCAGTTCGACGGCAAAAAACCGGTGCTGCTGGCGATGGGCGGCAGCTTAGGCTCGAAAAGAATCAACGACGCCTTGCGCGCCAACTTATCAACGCTGCTTGCCGAATTTGACATCATCCACATTTGCGGCAAAGGAAACATCGACCCAAGCCTCGCAGACCAAAAAGGATACAAACAGTTCGAATACGTCAACGAAGAGCTGCCACACTTGTTGGCTTTGGCCGACATCGTCGTCTCTCGCGCGGGCGCAAACGCCATTTTCGAACTGCTCGCCTTGCGCAAGCCGATGCTGCTCATCCCGCTCTCGAAAGCGGCAAGCCGCGGCGACCAAATTCTCAACGCCCGCTCGTTTAAAAACGCGGGCTATGCGGAAGTGCTGATGGAAGAAGACTTGACAAACGAATCGTTCTATGCCGCCATTCGCTGCCTATATGAAAACAAAGAGCGCTACCGGAAAAACATGGAGAAAGCCGGCGGAAGCGATCCGCTGCAAACATTGCTTTCCATCATTCAAGACACCGCCCGCCGGTGAAAGCAGGCGATGCCTGACGCGGCCAACCACGGCCGTTTTTTCGGCATCGCCTTATTTTGCATAGGCATGGAAATAAGCAACTCGACTAAACGGCTTATCCGTATTATAATCCATAGTACAGATAAGCAACAACTATTTTTTTACTTTTCTTAACATTTTTTAGAAGACGGACTGGCGAAAAACAACGAATTCATGCGGTTTGGGGAGCTCGCCCAAAAGCAAATGATGATGTTTCAAGACTTTTCTATTTGAAAAACCTTGTTGAAGCACAACATTTCCCCTTAAATCCTTGGTCTTCTACAATCCATCATCTTTTGTTCCCCTAAGCGGAATGCATGCCAGCCAACAGAGTAAAAGAAGATAACAAACAACCGCCCGGCGGAACACCTCCGCCAAGCGGCGCGACTAAAAGTATAACAAAGAAATAACAACGGCTAGCACGATCCGATATACCGCAAACGGCACGAGGCGGATGCGGTTGATGAGCTGCAGGAGGAAACGGATCGCCAGCAAGGCAAAGACGAAGGCGCTCAAAAAACCGGCGATGAAAAACGGGATGTCGGCAGCCGTGACGTATTGCCAGTTTTTCAACAGCGACAGCCCGCTCGCCCCGGCCATGATCGGAACAGCCATAATGAACGTGAAATCGGCGGCGGCGCGATGGCTCATGCCGACGAGCACCCCGCCGGCAATCGTCGAACCGGAGCGGGAAAAACCGGGCCATAACGATAAGCATTGCACCAATCCGACGAGAAACGCCTGTTTGTACGTAATTTCGTCGACCGTCTGCGCCCGCGCAGCTCTTTTCGCGAATTTGTCGGCGGCGATCATGAGCAGCGCGCCGAGCACAAGGCCGATGAGCACCGTTTTCGTAGAAAACAAATGTTCGTCGATGTAGTCTTCAAACAAGACGCCGAGCACCCCGGCTGGAAGCAGGCCGACGATGACGTGAAGAAGCGTCAGCCGCGGATGTCCGCCCGGATGGCGGCCGCGGAAACCAAGCAAATCAAGAAATCGGTCTTTAAACACCACAACAGCGGCCAAAATCGAGCCGAGCTGGATAACGACTTTAAACGTATTCGCCGCGTACTTGCCTAAAAACTCGGTCGATTTCAACCAAAGATCGTCCACAATGATCATATGCCCGGTCGAAGACACAGGGGCAAACTCGGTCAGCCCCTCGACCATCCCTAAAATAACCGCCTTCAACAGCTCGATCCAGTTCATTCGTTCCATCCTTTCTGCGCGGGGTCGTCCTTTTTATACATATGGGCCGGGCGGGCAAAATAACACCCTGCTTCGGCCGTGCCTGCTCTATTGTACTACAAATCATTCGTTTCTACTACCCGCACGTTTTTGGATGGGTGTGATGCCGGGAAGAGCGTCAGTCATCAGTCAGCGGGCGGAAATGGGCCTGCCCCCAGCTCCCCGCGCCGTTCTAGGTAGTGGTACAAAGCGCCGAGCAAGTTCGCATCGTTTTTGAAGCGGCACGCCTCCACAACGGGGCGGACTTTCGCGATCGAAACAACCGACAGCAGCGCAGAAAGCCGCTTGTTGATTTCACTGATGAAATCAGGACGGCTGCTAATGCCCCCGCCGACAATGATTTTTTCCGGATCGTACGCATACTGCAAATTAAAAATGCCTTGCGCCAAGGAGAAGTAAAATCGATCGATCGCCTTTTGCGCGGCTTCATCGCCGCCCTCTGCCAACGCAAATACTTTTTCCCCGTCCAGTTCACTTTCTTGCATCCCTTTTTCCTCGGCCGCCATCCGGATCAGCGCACTCGTCGCCGCCAGTTCACTCCATGTTTTGCATTCAAGGGTTCCGTTTGCATAACGGACATCCATCAACATATAGCCAAACTCTCCGCCATGCAAATGCGCGCCTTTATGGATGCGTCCGTCTTTCACAATTGCTCCGCCGATGCCGGTGCCGACGATGACAAAGGCGATGTCGCGGCAGCCCCGGCCCGCTCCCTTCCATAATTCGCCGAGCGCCGCACAGTTCGCATCATTTTCCAGCTCCACCGGCAGACCCGTCGCCCCGCCGAATACGTCTTTAAAGTTGGGGCCGTGAATGCACGGCAAGGCGCTGCTTCCGCCAATGACACCGATGTCGCTGTCGACGCTGCCTGCCGAACTGATCGCGATGCCAGAAAGTTCGTAACTCGCCTGCGCGTGGCGGACGACGCGAAGCAAGTCGTCGCGAAACCGTTGAAAGTCATGACGCTCCGAACGGTAGCGCCCCTTTTCCAAAAAATCACCGCGCTCGTTCATGACGGCATGTTTCACATACGTGCCGCCAATGTCGAAAACGATATAGCAACGCATCGATGGCGCCTCCTTCGTTTACGATCTTTCCTCTCTTCTAGCTCCATTAGGCTTAGCTGTTTCTCCGCTTTTATGTATTCGCCGTCGGTCCATCCGCTCCTCCCCGCTGCAAGGAAAGAGGGGGCTGACCCAAAACGCGAATGCGTTTTGGGATCAGCCCCCACTTTTTTGCCTCAAATATAGAAGAATCGCCCTTTTTTCTGGTAGAATAGAGTCACCAAAACCACTACCACCGAAAGAAGGGCGATTCTTTTATGAAACATGATCATATTTCCTTTAAAGAGTATACCATGGACAACCTCTCTTTGCCAAGCAACATCGCCGATCTCATTCCACGGGATAACATGGCCCACGTGGTTCATGAGATGGTTGAACGCATCCCGATGGAGACGTTTCTTGCTTACTACAAAGGAGGGGGCGCCTCCGCCTATCATCCGAAAATGATGACCAAAATTCTCCTTTACGCTTACACCCAAAAAATGTATCATGGCCGTGAGATTGCACGGCAGCTCGAAGTCCACCTTCCCCTCATGTGGCTAAGTGGATTTCAAAAGCCGGACTTCCGCTCCATCAATCGGTTTCGTTCGGAGCGGATGAAAGACCTGATTGACGACCTGTTCCGGGAAATGATCACGCTGCTCGTGGCCGACGGCTATGTCAAGATGGAAGATTATTTTGTGGATGGAACGAAAATTGAAGCGAATGCCAACCGGTACACCTTCGTTTGGCGCAAATCGGCTGAGAAGTACCAGGAGAAACTCCAAGCCAATGTCGATCGGCTGATTGCCCAGATCGAGGCGATCGTGGAAGAAGAAAAGGCGGAAGACATCGACCCTTCGCCGGCCTTTACGTCAGAAGAAATCCGAAAGAAAACCGAGGAGTGGGAAAAACGGTTGGAGGCCGAGCCGGACAACCAACCGTTGAAGAAGGCCATCAAGAAGATGAAGGAGGACTACTTGCCCCGCAGTGAAAAGTATGAACACCAACTCCATGTATGCGGGGATCGCAACAGCTATTCCAAGACCGATGTGGATGCCACCTTCATGCGGTTGAAGGAGGATCACATGCGAAACGGCCAGCTCAAGCCGGCCTATAACGTACAGGTGGGTTCTTCCGGCCAATTTATTTTGGGGTATTCCCTTCATCAGAGGCCGGGCGACACTCGTTGTCTTCTCCCGCATTTGGAGACCGTTCGAGAGAAGTACGGCGTGGAACCCGAACGTTTGATCGCTGACGCGGCTTATGGCTCGGAAGAGAACTACGTGAAGCTGGAAGAGAAGCACATATCGGCCTTGATCAAGTACCATACGTATGAGAAGGAGAACACGCGCAAGGTCAAGAAAAATCCGCATCATCAGCAGAATTGGACCTATGTGGAAGAAGAAGACGTTTGGATTTGCGCCAATGGGAAAAAGCTGGTTCGCACCGGAACTTCGAAACAGACCACGGAATCAGGATACACCTCGGTCACCCGACACTACCAATGCCATGAATGCGAAGGATGTCCGTTCCGTTCGGCCTGCACGACTTCCAAGTATGGACGAACCACGCAATGGAACCCCGTCTATCATGAACAAAAACAGAAAGCCCGCGAACGGTTGGAGAGTGAAGAAGGGCAAGCCCGATACCGCCAACGCCAAACCGACATTGAGAGTGTATTTGGGCAAATCAAACAAAATCGCGGGTTTCGTCGCTTTGTCCTGCGAGGCCTCCAAAAAGTTTCCATCGAATGGGGGCTGGTTTGTGCTGCCCACAATCTTCTCAAAAAAGCCGCTAGGGACAAGCAATTGTCCTTGGTGGCGTAAATGAGGGGGAGAACAGAGTCGGAATTTTGTTCCGTTTGGTAAAATATACAAAAACCAGAGAGGGCTGACTCCAAAAGTCCGCTTTTTGGCGGACTTTTGGGTCAGCCCCTCGCCATCATCATCGTTCATATCCCATTGACAACGCCTTTTGCGCATTGCGAACATCGTTGTGAAGGAGCTGGACGAGATCGTACGCTGGATAATCACTTCGTTCATACATATAGTTGAACGCTTTTTCGTGCGTGTCAATGGCTTTGAGCAGATGTTTGACAAACGTTTTGCGCAGCACCGGCGTCGCCGCCTCGGTAATGGCAGCAGCATAATTACGCACTGCCGTTTTTGAAAAGCCAAGCAAGTCGCCAGCGTGCAAGGCGCGGTCGCCATCATCATGGTCGCGGCTTTCTTCCATCATCGGTGCCGCCGGAATGAAGGCAAGCAGCTCGCGCAAATTCGTTTCCAGCCCTTGAATCGTCTCAAGGTACAATCCTTTTAATTCAGGACAGTCGATTTTGCCGACCGCCTTTTTCATTTTTATGAGACCGTTTGCTTGAAAAGCGATCAGTTCATGCAACTCCAACGTTTCATGCCAAGCCAAATGGCGATGGCCGTGCATCTGTCCATGCATATGGATCACGTTCTCCCCTTGTTTTTCATTGGTTGATTTCCATTTACTGTATATGCCTGCCAAAAGGAAATGGTCACTATTGTCCAAGCTTCCCGCACCAGCAAAAAAAGGCGTCTCGCCTCAGGCGAAACGCCTTCCTCCATCCTGTTTACAACCAATCCCCGCCATCAAATCCATCGCCGCCGTCAAACCAGTCATCGACATCCAGACCGTCAGCCACATCATCAACGGCATCGTCGAGCAACTCCTCCGCTACCATTCCCGCCAACATGCCAGCCGCGAATCCGCCAATGGCTCCGGCCCATCCATGTCCGCCATGGTGCGAATGATGGACGGGTGAATAATGGCCTACGGGATGGCTATAGATTGGCGAATGTGGCGTTGCCAACGGATGCCCGCTCAGCTGGCCGAACTCCCCAGCCGCCTGCACCGCCTCTTCGATGGCTTCTCGAAGCAGACGGGCTGCCGCCGCCGAATCGCGAAGCTGTTCATGAGTGATCAACAGCTCCCGTTTCATTTCGCGTTCCCCGCCAAAGCCGTGGCGGACGTCGATCTCCAGATACAAACGCACCCCTTCTCCCTCGACGAGGGCAAAAAACTCGACTTCTTGGACGATCCCTTGAAATTCGCTCGTCGGGAAGAACGCAAATTCCTGGCCATGCGGCGTAATGCTTCCGGATGTCGCTTTCTCCCGGAATCCCAGGGCGGCCAAAGCGGAAAACACTTGCTCCAAGGCCGTCGGCGGCAAAATGTGAATGGCGTCTTGGTCATATGCATCCGCCCCATCGGCAATATCGAGCCGGGTGACGAACGTATAACGGACCGTTGGGCGGCTGATCGGCAAATGGAGCGGCAGTGCGTACGAAAACGGGAGCACTTTCCGCTCACCGGGCTGAATCGTAAACGAGGAAGCGACCGGGATCACCGCTGCGGTTCGGCGATATGCCTTTCCTTCCGCGTGCACCTCCAATTGCAATACGACATCTAGGTTCCGAATGTGTTGGGCGACCGAACCACCTTCCAGCAAAAATTCCCCTTCCAACGTTTCACCAAGGCGCACATGAGGGCGATGCAGCACGAGATCCACTTTGGCAGCGCCAATGCCGAATTTCGATAAAAACTTTTTCCACATCGGACCTCTCTCCTTTTTCATCAACCTATTTTCACATTTGAATTACGAACAAGCCGCCAACATGGTGTCACCGAAATAATTTGATCAACCCCAAGACGATCAATGCAACCCCAGGCAGCATTGTCGTCTTTTTCATGATTCCCGTTTTCGACACCATGTACCCCAACGATAAGCCGACTCGGATGAACACAAGATTAAACATACCAACCAGCAAGGCAAACGAAAGCGGCGGAAAATGCAAAAGCGACGAACTGATCCCGGCGCCAAAGGAATCCATCGAAAGAGCAATGCCGATTAATAACGCTTCTTTTTGACTGATCGTGCCTGAACGATCAAGATCGCCAAGTTCGGGGCGTTTCAATACTTGAACAGTGCCGCTGAAACGGTTAGCCCCCCCTGCTTCATCAGGCTCCATCGAAAACTCGCTCCCGTCTCCCTTTGGTTTATAGACGTTATAAATCGCCCAACCGCCAAGCGCCATGAGAATGACCGAAGCAAGCCCTCGCTCGACTTGCAATGGCAAAACAAGCGCCAACAGGCGGCCGATGTTCATGGACGCAAACACCATCATTCCAGACATGCATGCAATAAGCGCCAACGAAAAGCAGGAAAAACGGACACCACCCATTCCATACGTAATGCCTACGCTCAAACTGTCCATGCTCACGCTGAAAGCGAGCAAAATCATGGACACCCATAACCACATAGGAATCCCCCCTGCCGTACGATATGCAATTCCGTACAGAGAGGGGACTTTCTTGCCATTCGACACGCATCGATTTCCGGGGAAATGTTTCCCCTTTTCTCGACATTATTCCCGCAAATGATACGGCAGCGTCGCAATGACCACATCTTTTTTCATGATCAAGAAAAAGCGCAAGATGATGGCGGTTTGGTTATGCAAAAATGTATGCCACCATTTTTTCACGATAAATTGCGGCAAGAGCACTGTCACCGGCGCGCGGTCTGCTTCTTTTTCCGCTTTCGTGATGTCGAGTTGATTCAAAAAGAAAAAACCGCTGAGGACGCGCTCAACGGCTACGTTTGGTTCAAAACCATACTCGTCCCTCCCCAAAGCGCTTGCGAGGTTAGCTGTCGGGTTCGGGCTTGGAGAGATGCCCGTCCTTTCGGATTCACCCCTAGCAACGAGCGTTGCAACAAGTGGGTCCCCCGCTCCATGACGGATTCAGCGCTAAATATTCAGTTGTTTCTGCTTCCATATATTACTCCTCCCCCTTTTCTCCGTAAACAGAGAAAAAGCGGAAAAAACAACGATTTTCTCTGCCTTTGAGCCGCTTTTTCGCATAAACCGTCCTTATCTTTATGCTTTCTTTCTTTTTCCTGTCTTGCCTCTATCCAATCATAATTTTCCCTTTCGGATAGCGGAACGGATCAGGCTGACGGCGCAGCGTGACCGCGTACGCGATCGTCAGCGGACCGACGCGGCCGGCAAACATCGTCAAGATAATGACCGCCTTTCCAAGCGGAGACAACTCTGGAGTCAGTCCCATCGACAGTCCGACGGTCCCAAACGCCGACGTCGCTTCGAATAAAATCATGAGAAAGTCTTTTCCGCTCTCGGTGATCGTCAACACCATCGTTACAAACATGACGATAAACAGCCCGCTCATGGTCACGGTCAGCGACTTGTATACCGTATCATAGACAATTCGTTTTCGGAACAAAATGACGTCTTCCTTCCCGCGAATTTGCGACCAAACCGCGCCGAGCAACGTCGTAAAGGTCGTTGTTTTGATTCCGCCGCCCGTCGAACCCGGGGAAGCGCCGACAAACATGAGAAACACGATCAAAAACAGCGTCGGCTGCGTCAAATCCGGGATGTTAAGCGTATTCGAGCCCGCCGTTCTCGGAGTGACCGCCTGGTAAAACGCGGACAGAAACTTGCCTGAGAGCGACAGCGGCCCCATCGTCTTCGGATTGTTCCACTCCAGCAGCAATATCAGCGCCATGCTGGCTACTAGCAGCCATGCCGTCGTAATGGCGACGACCTTCGTATGAAGGGAAAGGCGGCGCGTCTGCCTATACTCGTACACTTCATTCATGACAATAAAGCCGATTCCGCCTAAAATAATCAAAATCGGCACAACAAGGCTGACGACCGGATCGTCCACATAGCCGGTCAAGCTGCGGAACTCACCCATTAAATCAAACCCGGCGTTGTTAAAATTCGAAATCGCATGGAAAAAGCCAAAGTAAATCGCCCGGCCGAGCGGCATGTCAAAGGCAAAGCGGATTGAGAGCAACACCCCGCCGATCCCTTCAATCACAACAGTAAAAAGGAAAATGCGTTTGACGAGCCGAACGATGCCCTCGATCGTCAAATTATTGAGCGCCTCTTGGAGGATGAGCCGTTCTTTCAACGAAATGCGTTTGCCAAACAAAAAGGCAAACAGCGTCGCAAACGTCATAAATCCGAGCCCACCGACTTGAATGAGCGCCAAAATGACAAGCTGGCCAAACAGGGTAAACGTCGTCCCGGTGTCGACGACAACAAGTCCAGTTACGCACGTCGCGGAAGTCGCTGTAAACAGCGCGTCTAAAAACGGCAACCCCTTTCCATCCACGGTCGCAACAGGAAGCATCAACAGCAGCGCTCCAATCAAAATAATGAGCGCAAATCCGGACACGAGAATTTTCGGCGGATCAAAAAATTTGCCTTTCGGATTCATTGGCATGGCTTACCTCTTTCCCTTCATCCAGTTCTTCCTTATAGTTTGTGGATAATGCATAGAAAAAATATACCAAAAACAAGCCGGGTACAGCCAATAATTTTTATCATAATGTCCTCGTTGTCTAATAAAATGGGTAAAGGGCATGGCCACGCGCATCGGGACGTTTTCAGAAGGGCAGTTGAAACCTTTTCGATTTCCATTCGTCTATATGAGTGGCAGTCCATCGCCATACAGGGAAACGAGGTGGCAAGGAAGGGGGCGCCCGTCAATCCTTAAAAAACATTCCATTGACTTTTGGCAAAAGACGTATTATGCTACTTGACATGGAGACGTTCCGATGTAAAATGATGTCAGGACAAAATGCTGGCTGCTATGCGCGGAAGCTGTTCATAGAAGAATAGAAATAGAAATGGATCTTTCGAGAATACGAGACAAAGGAGGAGAAGAGAACGTGAAAACGATTGGAAAGAAATTGTTGACAAAATGCCGTTCTCTCCCTAACCAATATATTGGTTTTTTTATTTTGGCGGTGCTCTTGTTTTGGCTGAAGACGTATGTCGCCTATCTAGCGGAATTTAACCTTGGCATCAGCAACTCCATGCAGGAGTTTTTGCTGTTGATCAATCCGATCAGCTCGGCGGTGTTTTTCTTTGGCTTAGCCCTATTGGGCAGAGAAACACGGGTATATAGGCGGCTCGTTACTATTAATTTCATTTTGTCGTTCATTTTATACGCCAATATCGTCTATTATCGCTTTTTCAGCGATTTTATTACATTGCCGACGTTGACGCAAACGAAAAACTTTGGCGATCTCGGCGGCAGCATTTTGGAATTGCTCAGATGGTATGACCCGCTTTATTTCTTGGACACGATCATTTTGGCAGTGATCGTGTTCTCGAAACGGTTCCCGCTTCCGCCGGTGCGGGCCGGTCGCGTCAAAAAAGGCGTTATTTTTGCTTCGGCCATTTTAATGTTCAGCGTCAACTTGGCGCTCGCGGAAGCCGACCGCCCGCAGCTGTTGACTAGAACGTTTGACCGCAACTATATCGTCAAATATTTAGGGATATACAACTACTTGATCTATGACACGATCCAAAGCATGAAATCGTCGACACAACGGGCGTTCGCGAACAAAAGCGACATCACGACCGTATTGAACCATGTGCAGGCGACGTATGCTGAGCCGAATCCGAAGTATTTCGGCGTCGCCAAAGGAATGAACGTCATCTATATTCACTTGGAGTCATTCCAAAACTTTTTAATCAACTACAAACTGAATGGCCAGGAAGTGACGCCGTTTTTAAACTCGCTCACCCGCGATCCGAACACATTCTATTTCGATAACTTCTTCCATCAAACGGGTCAAGGGAAAACATCGGACGCAGAGTTTATGCTCGAAAACTCGCTCTATGGCCTGCCGCAAGGGGCCGTCTTCACGACGAAAGGGCAAAATACGTACCATGCGGCTCCTGCCATTTTGCGCCAATACGGTTACACAAGCGCGGTTTTCCACGGCAACTACAAATCGTTCTGGAACCGCGATGAAATTTACAAATCGTTAGGGTTCGATCATTTCTTTGACGCCAGCTACTATGATATGAACGACGAGGACGTCTTGAACTACGGGTTGAAAGACAAACCGTTCTTCCGGGAGTCGATCCCGCTGTTGGAAACGTTGAAAGAGCCGTTCTATGTGAAATTTATTACACTGTCGAACCACTTCCCGTACCCGATCAGCGAGGAAGATGCCACAATCCCGCCGGCAACGACGGGAGACGGAACGGTCGACCGTTACTTCCAAACGGCCCGCTACTTGGATGAGGCCATCAAAGAGTTCTTTGATTACTTGAAAAAATCCGGTCTGTACGACCGCTCGGTCATTATTTTGTACGGCGACCATTATGGCATTTCGGAAAATCACAACAAGGCCATGTCGCAAATTTTAGGCAAGGAAATCACGCCGTATGAACACGCCCAGTTACAACGAGTGCCGCTGTTCATCCATGTCCCAGGCATAAAAGGCGGCGTCATTCATGAATTCGGCGGCCAAATCGACTTGTTGCCGACTTTGCTGCATTTGCTTGGCATCGACACGAAAAATTACGTCCACTTCGGAACGGACTTGTTGTCGCCGGACCATCAAGAAATCATCCCGTTCCGCAACGGTGACTTCGTAACGCCAACCGTGACAGCGGTCAACGGCAAGTACTATGATACGAAAACGGGCGAGCCGCTTGAAGAAACGCCGGAGATTCAACGTCTCGAACAAATCGTCCGCACGAAGCTCGACCTGTCGGATAAGGTTGTTTACGGCGATTTGCTTCGGTTCTATACCCCAAAAGGCTTCGAACCGGTCGATCCGTCGAAATACGATTACAACAAACGCGAAAATGAAGAGGGAAGCGCACAATAAGCGCTTCCCTCTTTTTTTCTAGAAGGCCGGTGAAAAACGGTGACTTTCGCTTAATCAGTGTTTTGGGACGCGAGAGAATGCCTGGTTTTAAAAGGCTTCTCAACTTGAGAACACCGTGTTTTTCGTGTTTTTTTCACTCCATCACTACCCTTCTAGGACAAACGGACAAAAAAACGCTCGCCCAGCTGAAACTAGGCAAGCGTTCCCGTCATTCCTCGACTTGTTCAAGCACAATCCGCTTCGCTCTTCCTAAATAACGCTCCACTTGACGCAGCACATTTTCCTTCTCCGCAAATGCCCCGACTTGCGTTCCATCCACTGTCACACGCGGTGAACTACCCACCACCTACGCTTCGCTTAGAGGTGGGGGCTTCAAGCGACTTGTGTGTGTTCGCTGAACGGTAAGCCACACACAAGAACCCTTTACGCTTCCCTTCGTTCCGAAGGTGTCCGTTCTAGCCATATTCTATCATATTCGTTGGCTAACGCCAACCGACATTCATCTCCCACTTTCACTGGTGCTGGCGCACCTTCACGTTTAGAAGTAGGAGACTTCTTTCGGAGGGAAGTTAAAAAGAGGTTTGATTTTTTGTCAGATCCAATGCCCGTGCCATTCCATTCACATGCCCACGGGCGACTGTTCGCAAAAACTGGGTGTCATTCAATTTTTCTGCATCCTCTTTTCGATCAATAAATCCATTCTCCGTGAGAACCGCCGGCATCACTGTTTCGCGCAGCACATGGAAGTTTGCTTTCTTTTTCCCACGGTCGCGAAATCCTGTAGCCTTGACGACTTCTTCATGAATGGCATCGCGGATGCGGGCTGTTACCGAATCGTCATCGAGCCGATTATAAATATAATCTTCATACCCCGTGCCGCCACCGGCATTCACGTGAATCGACACGTATAAATCCGCCCCCCATTGATTGGCCCGATCCGTCCGCTCCTCAAGCGGCACCGTTTCATCTTTTGTCCGACTCAGCTGCACCAACACTCCTTCATACTCATTTTGCAGCAGACGGTTGATTTCAAGAGCGATAAACAACGTAATGTCTTTCTCCAACAACCCGTTGCCGATCGCTCCGGTATCTCTTCCCCCATGACCGGGGTCAATAAAAATTTTCGGCATCGTCGTTTCCTCCCCTTCCTTACATGTCCGGCGTTTTTCACGAAGACAATATAGGGACATCCACTCCACATTTTTCCTTATTTTATTAATAGAATAAGCATTTGAAAGGAAAAGGTGACAGGCAAAGGACCAAAACAAGGAGAAACACTAGCCGCCAACATTTCCTCTATTTGTGGTATAATAGGACGAGGAAATAAATTCCAAAGGAGGAATACGCATGTCCCGCGCACAACAATGGGTGCAATATTTCCTTTCCCACCGCCATGTCACGATGGAATTGATCCACAAAATCGACGAGGCGCATTATGATTACAAACCGACGCCGACCTCGATGACAGCAAAGCAGCAAGCCGGCTAGGCATCCCTAACCGGCTTTTCCTTTTGATTTATTTTCTTAAATAGAGCACCCTTCGTCGGTGCACGTCCCGCCTTGATCAGTCGACAGCGGCTGCAGCGGCCGCGATTGTTCTTCCTCCCATACCTTCTCCAGCGCCCGCCGGAACACCTCAACCGGCTGGGCGCCGGAAATCGCATACTTCCGGTTCAGAACGAAAAACGGCACGCCGCGGACGCCCAACGCCGCCGCTTCTTCCTCATCGCGGCGCACCTCTTGTGTGTAGCGGCCGCTGGCCAACACTTCTTCCGCTTCCGTCCGGTCAAGCCCGGCTGCTTCGGCGATCGCAAGCAGCACATTGCGGTCGCTGATTCGCTTCGACTCCGTAAAATAGGCGTAAAACAACCGCTCGACGACATCTTGAAGCTTTCCTTTTTCATTCGCATATTGAGCCAACCGGTGGGCGTCAAACGTATTCGTCGGCTTCATCGTGTCAAAGCGGAACGTCAAACCGACCGCCTCCGCCTGCCGGCCGATATCGGCGTTCGCCCGCTTCGCTTCCTCGAGCGAAATGCCGTATTTGTTGGCGATGATTTCATGAATCGTCAATGGGGTCTCGTTTGGTGCGTTTGGATCGAGTTCAAAGCTGCGGAATACGATTTCAACGTCTTCCCGGTGCGGAAATGGCTCAAGCGCCTGTTCCAATCGGCGTTTGCCGATATAGCAAAACGGGCAGACAAAATCAGACCATACTTCAATTTTCATGGCCATCCTCCTCTACTTTTGACGCGCTTCCCCTCCATTGTAACCCATCGCTAGTCAAATGGCGAACGAAAGGCATGGGGGCGGACCCACCCGCATACATTGTACTACCATGCTGTTGGGACAAGGAGGGAGAATCTCATGCATTCCCAGGAATTCGGCGTCTTTCTGTTGCGGATTGTCACCGGGTTCATCTTTTTCGCCCATGGCTGGGTGAAATGGCAGCGGGGGCTTGAGGCGGCGGCCGATTCGTTTGCGGCGATGGGGCTTCCCGGCTGGCTCGCCTACATCGTGACGATGGTGGAGCTTGCCGGCGGCTGGGCGATGATGCTTGGCCTTGGCACACGGCCGATTGCGGCGGCGTTCGAGCCGGCGCTCGGCTCGGTTAAGGCAAAGGCGCCGATCCATTCGCCTGTCGCCATTTTTGGCAAGTAGCGCCGCTTTTGTTCCTCGGTGCCGAGCTCGACGATGCCGACCGTACCGATGCCGGTATGAGCGCCGATTAATGTCGTATAGCCGTTATGCGTTTTCCCGAGTTCTTCATAAATGGCGCATTTGCCGACCATCGACAAGCCAAGGCCGCCGTATTCTTCCAGGACGCTTAAGCCGAACAGCACCATGGCTTTCGATTTTTCAATAATATCTTCTGGAACCCGTGGTGCTAGATAAAATCAGACAAGCATAAAAAATAGCCCTTGCATGAGGATCTCCTTAAAATGAAAGTGCAACCAAACATCAAAAGGAGAAATTCCCATGCAAGAGCACTTTCATTTTACAACATCAAACTTCAAAAACAATATGCATCGATTTTGCTTTTTGTATCGGCTCAACTATCGAGTATCCAGATTCCTCTTCAACGTCGAAATCGTCATTTGTTGAAACAAAAAGACGAAGTCATCATCACCATCCATGTCCTTGGAAAGTTGTTGGGCTTCACTTCCGAACGGGCTTGGCATCGGTTTGTGATTGGGAATTTGTTTCCCAAGGTCTTGTTCCCTGAGCGTTCCCGGTATAACCGCCGCTGCCGGGCGCTTGGCTTCGCTATCAAATGGATCACCGTCGTGAGCAAAACGCGGCCAACATCATGCCTATGCCGTCGTGGACAGTTTGCCGCTCCCATTGTGCCATACGGCAAGAATGCATCGCGTCAAACGGTTTCAAGAGATCGCCGACATCGGGTATTGTGCTTCGAAAAAGCAATGGTACTACGGGTTTAAGCTACACCTTCAAGTGACCGATCAAGGTCTGCCGATGGGATATGTGGTGACGGAAGCATCTTGCCACGATCGAATCGCAGCCGAAAGCGTGATGACTCAAATTCCTCATCCCTATAACTTCGGGGACAAAGGATTCATTAGCCGTGACTTGCAAAAAAGGCTGTACGAAGAATACCAAATGGCGCTTTGGACTCCGTCTCGAAAAAACCAGAAACATCGTGCGTCTGAGACATGGGAGCAGTGGATCCAACAAAAACGCAAAGTGATCGAGACGGTGTTCTCGGTTCTGGTTGACCACTATCGCATCACGGGGATCCGAGCCAATTCGATTATCGGATTTGACTCACATTTCGCACCCTAACAAGGTCAAAACAAAGGATTTTTTATTTAGTTTTTCAGAATAACTTTTTGACCAACACAACGAGCGATGTCAATTCTTTTTTTACCATCGCTGGTCGTTCCGTATCACGTTACACGTAGATGCTCTCATCCATGCCCAATCCCTGCAGAATCCTTCGCTGATCAGGGGTAAGGGAGCGATCCAGTGAGCGTTGGATGCGCCCGTCTGGCAGCTCCAGCAGGACGACGTTCACATATTGAAACAGCTGAAAAATCGCCTGTCCCGTCGGCCGGGTCAGCTTGCGGCCTCCAGGACCCTTCAACGGGTGTTCTGGAGTAATAAACTGACGCACTCGGCGCTGAAAAACGCGGTAAATAGCCAAGGCCAACAGAAACAAATAGCCTAATACTGCGACCCGTTCTGGTTTTTTGACGTAAATCTCATCCGTGAAAAACGGATCTTTCAAAAAAGCGAAGTTCATTTCCACCGAGATCTGCCCTTTATACAGCTTCAAGATCTCTTGGGCATCCATGGGTTGGCCCTTCCATTCCTTAAGCGTTGGCCGCTTTGGTTTGCGCCAGGGTCTCTTTCGTCATCGCGGCGGAATCGGCCACGTAAATCCATTCGTCTTCGATTTTGGCCTGCTTCAGCTGTTCATGGACACGAGACAGCACCTCGGGATTCCATGTTTTATCGGGCAGGTTGCCATCGTGCACATCGCCGTAAAACGGGATGCCGTCCTCGTTGCCGACCAGTCCGAAACCGATCTGTTTTTGCCAACGATGATGGCGGTTGTAGCCATGTGTGATCTGCAAAGCCTCTAACGAGGCCGATTCATACGCGCCGTAAACGGTCTTGTCCGTCGTATCGGCGTGGAAGGCTCGGAGAGAAAGGCCTTCTTTTCGATAAATATGAATCAAGCAAGTGCTGATGACGTTGTGAATGCCAGCCTCATACAGGCGATCGAGATGACGGGCCAACGCATCGTCGTTCAACCAGGAACGATGGAGATCGGGACGGATGAGTTTCTCACAATCGACCTCCTGAGCCCAATGTTCCAAGTGAACAAGGGCTTGCCGGCCGTCAAACACATTGTAGAGGATGGCCTGAACGGCATCGCTGACTCGCGTTTGGCACTGCGGATCGACGGGCACGAGATGGTCAATCAATTGGGGCAGGCCCAGTTTCTTGAATAGGGCACTTATTATATTCAAATAATCATTACGATAGACCTTTTTGACTTGAACGTTCATAAGAGAAAAACTCCTTTACGTTCCTTGTGTGTCAAGGATTCATTCGACATCGGAACGAAAAAATTCTTCTTTTTTCCATCATAAAACTTGTTTTTTCGATGAGAAAATTCATTGTCTTTTTTAAGAATTTCGTTATAATAAAGATTGTTAATGATAGTGATTTTCATTTTCTTAGTCCAAAAGGAGGTGGCCGCATGGTTCGCTTGTATGCCGAGGAGCTCACCGTCCGCTATGACGACCGGACGATTTTTGAACGATTGTCCGTCCGCATTCCCGATCGGCAAATCACCGCCATTATCGGGCCGAACGGGTGCGGCAAGTCGACGCTGCTCAAGACGTTGACGCGCATCATTTCCCCACAATCGGGCGCGGTCATTTTAGACGGCCAAGCCATTTCCCAGCAACCGACGAAAGAGCTGGCGAAAAAAATGGCCATTTTGCCGCAGACGCCGGAAGCGACAAGCGGATTAACGGTCGCTGAGCTCGTCTCGTACGGCCGCTTTCCGTATCAAAAAGGATTCGGACGGCTGACAAAGCGGGATTATGAAGCGATTGACTGGGCGCTTGACGTCACCAAAACGGCCGACTTAAAGCACCGGCCGGTCGATGCGCTCTCGGGCGGGCAGCGGCAGCGCGTCTGGATCGCCATGGCGCTCGCCCAAGAGACCGACATCATCTTTTTGGATGAACCGACGACGTATTTGGACATCGCCCATCAGCTTGAGGTGCTCGAGCTGCTTGAGCGGCTGAACCAAGAAGAAGGGCGGACGATCGTCATGGTGCTTCATGACATCAACCAGGCGGCCCGCTTTGCCGACTATATCATCGCTATGAAAGCAGGAGCCATCATCAAGTCCGGGCGGAGCGAAGACGTTATCTGTCGCGAAGTGCTCCGCGACGTGTTCGGCATCGACGCCGACATCGGCCGCGACCCGCGGACGAACAAACCAATTTGCTTCACTTATCAATTGCTCAGGGAGGTTTATTCATCATGAGGAAAACATGGCTTGCATTATTGCTGATGTTCGCGCTTGTGCTAAGCGCATGCGGCAACGCGGCGGACGATCAAAAGAACAACAGCGCTTCACCAAAAGAAAAAAAGACAGAAACGATTACATACCAATCGGAAAACGGACCGGTGGAAGTGCCGGCTAATCCGAAGCGCGTCGTCGTCTTATCGACGTTTGCCGGACATGTGCTGGCCTTGGACGTCCCCGTTGTTGGCGTGGATTCGTGGTCGAAAATGAGCCCGCTTTTTCAAGAAAAACTGAAAGATGCCGAAGTCGTGACCGATGAAGACATTGAGTAACTATTCAGCCACATCATAAAGTGAGCTGAATATTTTCTTCTTTCCTTGTCTATGATGTGAATACTGATAGACAAGGAGGTGAATCGCATGTTGACGGTACAACAAGCTGTATTTACAGTTGAGAGCTTAATCGGCAAAGTTCAACAACAAAAACAGCTCATTCATCAACTCATTCAAGAAAATGAACATTTGCGTCACGAAAACAAACAACTACGCAAAGAAAATGAACAACTGAAGTACCGTGTTCAAGAGCTGGAAGCACGCACGAAAAAAAACAGCTCCAATAGCCATTTGCCCCCATCTTCTGACCGTTTTGAGAAAAAGCGTTCCTCCCGCGAGCCGTCTGGCAAAAAGCCTGGTGGGCAAGAGGGACATGAGGGGAAGACGCTCCGTCAAGTGGAACATCCACATCATCGTGTCGTCCACCGTGTGCATACGTGTCAAGGATGTGGAGCTTCTTTGTGTGAAGTCAAACCGTTCAAAGTCGATATCCGTCAAGTGTTTGATGTCCCTCGTGTGGCGATCGAGGTGACACAACATGAACGTGAAGTGAAATCGTGTCCACATTGTCGATGCGTGCAACAAGCCGAATTCCCATCCCATGTCACGAATCATGTGCAATACGGTCCACGGCTCACGGCGCTCGTTGTTTATTTACATCATATCCAATTGATCCCGTACAAGCGTTTAAGTGATACAATCGAAGCGTTATATCAACACTCGATTAGTACAGGAACCCTTGCCAATATGGTGAAACGAGGACGCGAAGCGCTGGAATCAAATATGGACATCATCGAAGACGCCTTACTTGAATCCAACATCCTGCATGTCGATGAAACGAGTTTGCGCATCAATGGGAAACTCGCATGGGTGCATGTCGCGTGTACATCGAGATATACATACTTGGCTCCTCACGCTTCTCGTGGAAAAAAAGCGACCGATGATATCGGGATTCTTCCCCGATATGAAGGGACGATGATGCACGATGCGTTCGGTACATATCCGAAATACACACATGCCACCCATGCCCTTTGTCACGCCCATCATTTGCGTGAGTTAAAAGGATTCATCGAACAAGGGCATACGTGGGCGATGCGCATGACCACGTTTCTGTTAGCCGCCAAGCAAGCCGTCGAAGCCCATCACGGTGCACTTTCCGAAGAAGAAGCGAGACGGTGGGAACGAGTGTATGATCGCATCCTAGAAAGAGCACAACACCGATTAGAAACGATGACGCCTCTTCCGAAAAAAGCACTCGCTTTTGTTCGACGCCTTCAAAAACGAAAGGAAGAAGCGCTGCGTTTCTTACGTGAAGTACATGTTCCCTTTGACAACAACCAAGCCGAACGCGATCTTCGCATGGTCAAAGTCAAAGAGAACATTTCGGGTACGTTTCGCGAAGAAACATTCGCGCAGTCGTTTTGCATCGCAAGAAGCATCGTTTCCACACTGACGAAACACGAAAAAAACGTGTGGGATTCGTTATGTCTTCTGTTGGCAGGCGAAACGATCGATCGAGTTCTTTCCGCTACCTAGGGCATTTTCTATGACCGAAATGCCCTATTTGTGCTGGGCTTTTTTATACACTAGCACTGGGGTGAATAGTTACGACATTGAAAAAATTATGGCGTTAAAACCAGACTTAATCATCGGATTATCCAATACGAAAAACGTCCACAAATTAAGCAAAATCGCGCCGACCGTCACCTTTACATACGGCAAAGTCGATTATTTGACACAGTTTTTGGAAATCGGGAAACTGTTGAATAAAGAAAAAGAAGCGAAAGCGTGGATCGACGATTTCAAACAACGGGCGCAACAAGCCGGGGAAGAAATCCGGGCCAAAATTGGCGAAAACGCGACCGTCACTGTAGTCGAAAACTTTGATAAGCAGCTGTATGTGTTCGGCAACAACTGGGCGCGCGGCACTGAGATTTTGTATCAAGAAATGAAGCTGAAAATGCCAAAAGCTGTAGAAGAAAAGGCGCTCAAACCGGGCTACTATGCCGTTTCCCTTGAGGCGCTCCCGCAGTTTGTCGGCGATTATCTCATCTTAAGCAAAAACGACGACGGCGACACATCGTTTATGGAAACGAACACGTTCAACAACATCCCTGCTGTCAAAAACGGCCATATGTTTGTCGCCGATGCGAAGGCATTTTATTTCAACGACCCGATTACGTTAGACTACCAGCTCGATTTCTTTAAAAAGCATTTTTTAGGCCAATAACGACGAGACGGGGCGTTCATGGGCAGTGAATGTCCCGTCCTTCTTTTTGTCAAAGGGGGAGTCACCAATGGACGCAGACCGCCGGCGTTGGCCGTTTCGTTATATGTTTTTTCTGTCGCTTGGCCTGCTTGTCGCCGTTTGGTTTGGCTCGATGCGAGTCGGCGTCGCCGATACGACATGGAGCGACGTATGGCGGGCGTTGTTTTCCGATCAACAAAGCAAACAGCTTGATCTCATTCGCGAGCTCCGTCTGCCGCGCGAAACAGCGGCCGCCTTTGTCGGCGCCGGCCTTGCCGTCGCCGGAGCGATCATGCAGGGGATGACGCGCAATCCGCTTGCCGACCCCGGTCTCCTTGGCCTCACCGCCGGCGCAAACGCAGCGTTGGCCATGACAATGGCCTTTTTCCCTTCCGCCCATTATCTTTTGATCACGGTCGCCTGTTTGCTTGGTGCGGCCGCCGGGGCAGGGGCCGTCTTTGGCATCGGCGCCGCCCGCAAAGGAGGGTTTTCACCGCTTCGCATCGTCTTGGCCGGCTCGGCGGTTTCGGCGCTTTTATTCGCCATCGCCGAAGGAATCGGACTGTATTTCCACATTTCCAAAGACGTCTCGATGTGGATGTCAGGCGGGGTGGCCGGAGCTTCATGGAAACAATTGTCGGTCGTCATCCCGCTCATCACGACCGGGCTCGCTATTGCCGCATGGTATTCACGGCAGCTGACGATCCTTAGTTTGAGTGAAGACGTCGCGGTTGGCGTTGGGCAAAAAACAACGACCGTCAAAACATGGCCGTTTTTCGCTGTGTTTTTATTAACAGGAGCGTCGGTCGCCATCGCCGGCAATATCACCTTTATCGGCTTAATGGTTCCTCACCTCGTGAGGGCAATAGCCGGCGCCGACTACCGGTTTGTCATCCCGCTGTCAGCGACTGTCGGCGCCAGCGCCATGGTGCTGGCCGACACGGCGGCGCGCACGGTCAATGCCCCGTTTGAAACGCCGGTGGCCGCCATCATCGCCGTCATCGGCTTGCCGTTTTTCCTCTTCGTCGTGCGGAAACAAGGGAGGGGCTTTTCATGAGAAAAAAAAGTTTTTCGCTCTTTGCCGTGCTTGCGTTGCTCATTGCCGCAACAGCGGCCGTCGCCTTAAGCACCGGCGATGCGCCGCTCTCATATAACCGCATCGTCCCGACACTATTGGGCTACGGTTCGATGGAAGAGGAATTCATTTTGTTTTCCCTTCGCCTGCCGCGCCTTTTCATCACCTTGTTGGCCGGCATGGCGCTCGCCTTATCCGGGGCCGTATTGCAAGGCCTCACGCGCAATGACCTCGCCGACCCGGGCGTGCTTGGGATCAACGCCGGCGCAGGCGCGGGCGTCGCCTTGTTCTTTTTGTTTTTTCCGATTGAGGCCGGAACATTTCTTTACGCCTTGCCGCTCGTTGCCTTCGCCGGGGCGATTCTGACAGCAGTTGCCATCTATGCCGTCTCCTACAAGAAAACAACCGGGCTGCAGCCGGTGCCGTTTATCTTAACCGGCGTCGGCATGTCGATGGCGCTATCTGGGCTGATGATCGTCCTCATTTCCGCCGCCGACCGGACAAAAGTCGATTTTATCGCCCGCTGGCTTTCCGGCAACATTTGGGGCGATGATTGGCCGTTTATTTGGGCCGTGCTGCCGTGGTTGGCTGCGGGCACACTGGTGGCGCTATATCGGGCGAAGCATCTCAATATTTTGCACTTAGGCGACCCTGTTTCGATCGGGGTCGGCGTCCACGTCCGCCGCGAGCGGCTCGTGCTTATGACAACAGCTATTGCCGTCGCGGCCGCCGCCGTCTCTGTAACCGGGGGCATCTCCTTTATCGGCTTAATGGCGCCGCATATCGCCAAGTCGATCGTTGGCCCACGCCATGAGCGGGTCATTCCGGCCTCCATGCTCATTGGCGGCTGGCTGCTGCTTGCAGCTGACACGATCGGGCGCAACGTTCTCGCCGAGCCGCTTCCCGCCGGCGTCATCGTCTCCTTGATCGGCGCGCCGTATTTCATTTACTTGTTGTTAAAGCGTTGACATCCGCTGCCCGTTATGAGAACGGGTTCGAGCGATGACACCCGCCAAACAAAGACGCCGGTTCATAAAACCCGGCGTCTTTTCCAAAAGCGGACAACCGCAACGACAATGACAATCGCGATGATGATATAGACAACATCAGCGTACGCGCCAATCACCTCGGACACTTTCCCCCACGACTCACCGAGCGCCGCGCCGACGGAGATTAAAATCGTATTCCAAATGAGCGTCCCCAATACCGACAGCCAGACAAACAGCCCGATATTCATCTTCGCCATGCCCGCTGGAATGGAAATCAAGCTGCGTACAAGCGGAATCATGCGTCCGAAAAAAACGGCCCACACCCCGTAGCGATGAAACGTCCGGTTCGCCTTGGCAATGTCTTCCGGCTTCACCCGCAGCCATCCGCCCCAGCGGTCAACGATCCGCTCAAGCCGCTCAACGGACAACAGCCGGCCGATCCCATACAGCACGATCGCCCCAACGATCGATCCCGCTGTCGCTGCCACAATGACGCCTGGCACCGTCAAAGACGTGTACGTCGTCATGAACCCGCCAAACGGCAAAATGACTTCCGACGGAATCGGCGGGAAAATATTTTCAAGCGCGATCATCAAAAAAATACCGATATATCCGAATTGCTCCATAAAATCAGTGATCCAAGCCTGCACGCG
The DNA here is from genome assembly GCF_050994965.1 of Geobacillus lituanicus. Taxonomy (NCBI): domain Bacteria; kingdom Bacillati; phylum Bacillota; class Bacilli; order Caryophanales; family Anoxybacillaceae; genus Geobacillus; species Geobacillus lituanicus. The sequence goes on along the minus strand of NZ_CP194773.1, from coordinate 579,156 downwards.
TTCTTCCTCCATTCACTCGTCCTTCGCTTATGTAGGATGTTTATGCAGCGTCAATGCAATCCTTTCCCTATCTTAACAGAAAACCGCCATTCCCCGCAAAACAAAAAGGCGCCCCGCTGTACTTTCGGGACACCTTTTTTCCACTTTTTTAAACCGCAGCCGGTTGGGACAGCACCTTTACAATCCGCTCAATCGCCCAGTCGAGCTCTTCTTTCGTAATAATGAGCGGCGGCGCAAAACGGATGACCGTCTCATGCGTCTCCTTGCAAAGCAGCCCTTGTTCTTTCAGCGCTTCGCAATACGGACGCGCCGGTCCATGCAGCTCGACGCCGATAAACAAGCCGCGGCCGCGGATTTCTTTAATGTCCTTGTTTTCGATTTGCTTTAACTTTGCCAAAAAATATTCGCCAAGCTCAAGCGACCGCTCCGCCAGCCGCTCTTCTTCGATCACCTCAAGCGCCGCGATCGACACCGCGCAAGCGAGCGGATTGCCGCCGAACGTCGACCCGTGCGAGCCCGGTTCAAACACCGACAAAATGTCGCGGTTGGCGACGACGCACGAAATCGGGAACACCCCGCCGCCCAATGCTTTCCCTAAAATATACATATCAGGCACAACATTTTCCCAGTCGCAAGCAAACAACTTCCCCGTCCGTCCTAGCCCGGTTTGGATTTCATCGGCGATGAACAACACGTTGTGTTCTTTGCACACGTCATAGGCCGCTTTTAAAAAGCCTTGCGGCGGGATGCGAATGCCGGCTTCCCCTTGGATTGGTTCGACAAGAAACGCCGCCGTATTCGGTGTCATCGCTGCCTTGAGCGCTTCGATATCCCCGTACGGGATGATTTTCACCCCGGGCAAAAGCGGACCAAAACCGCGTTTATAAGCCGGTTCGGACGACAACGACACCGCGGCGAGCGTCCGGCCATGGAAATTGCCTTCACAAACGATGATTTCCGCCTGATTGTCAGGGACGCCTTTCACGTCATACGCCCAGCGGCGCGCCGCCTTGAGCGCCGTTTCTACCGCCTCGGCGCCGGTGTTCATCGGCAGCACCATCTCTTTTTTCGTCAGCCGGCACACTTTTTCGTACCATGGGCCGAGCTGGTCGTTATGGAAGGCGCGCGATGTGAGCGTGACGCGGTCAGCTTGCCGCTTCAACGCCTCCACAATTTTCGGATGACGATGTCCTTGGTTGACGGCCGAATAGGCGCTTAACATGTCCATATAGCGGTTGCCTTCCGGGTCTTTCACCCATACCCCTTCCGCTTCCGAAATGACAATCGGCAATGGATGATAATTTCGTGCTCCGTATCGCTCCGTCTGTTCAATGAGCTGTTCGGACTTCGTAGCCATCATCAACCGCTCCTTTCCTTATCTGCGTTTCTTCGCTATAAAAGGGCGGACGCCGCCGCCCTTTTTTGGTTTAAAACATTTCCGACACTGTTTTCGCTTGCATATGGAGGATCAAATAGTCCGGGCCGCCCGCTTTCGAGTCAGTGCCTGACATGTTGAAGCCGCCAAACGGATGATACCCGACGATCGCCCCTGTGCAGCCGCGGTTGAAGTACAAGTTGCCGACATGGAACTCGTGCCGCGCTTTTTCAAGATTCGCCCGATTGCGCGAGATGACGGCTCCTGTCAGACCGTATTCGGTGTTGTTCGCAATCTCAAGCGCATGGTCAAAGTCGCGCGCTTTCGCAAACGCCACGACCGGTCCGAAAATTTCCTCCTGCATGATGCGCGCGTTCGGGTCGACATCCGCAAACACGGTCGGCTGGATGAAGAACCCTTTCGAGTCGTCTCCTTCCCCGCCGGTCATGAGACGGCCTTCCTGCTTGCCGATTTCGATATACTCCATAATTTTGTTGTACGCCCCTTGGTCGATGACAGGTCCCATAAACGTCGCTTGCTCCGCCGGATCGCCGACGTTGAGCTGCTTCGTCAGCTCGACAACGCGATTCAACACTTGGTCATACACATCTTCGACGATAATGGCGCGCGAGCACGCCGAACATTTTTGCCCAGAGTAGCCAAACGCCGACGCCACGATCGATTGCGCCGCCAGTTCGAGGTCCGCTTCTTTATCGACAATGATGCCGTCTTTGCCGCCCATTTCCGCGATGACGCGTTTCAGCCAAATTTGCCCTGGGTGCACTTTCGCCGCCCGCTCATAAATGCGGATGCCGACATCCCGCGATCCGGTGAAGCTGATAAATCGTGTGCGCGGATGGTCGACGAGATAATCCCCGACTTCGGCTCCGCTGCCCGGAATATAGTTCAACACACCAGCCGGAAGCCCCGCTTCTTCCAACACTTCCACAAATTTATACGCCACGACCGGCGTTGCGCTTGCCGGTTTCAACAGCACCGTATTGCCCGTGACAAGCGAAGCGACCGTCGTGCCGGCCATAATGGCAAACGGGAAGTTCCACGGCGAAATGACAACCCCGACGCCAAGCGGAATGTAGAAAAACCGGTTCGTTTCCCCCGGACGGCTCTCAACCGGAATGCCGTCTTTCAGCTTCAGCATTTGCCGTCCGTAATATTCCATAAAATCGATCGCTTCCGCGGTATCGGCGTCCGCTTCACGCCACGGTTTGCCCGCTTCTTTCACCAGCCAAGCGGAAAACTCGTGCTTGCGCCGGCGCACGATCGCCGCCGCCCGGAACAAAATATCGGCCCGCGCTTCCGGACTTGTCCGGCTCCAAGTGCGGAACGCCTCATCAGCGGTTTTCATCGCCCGCTCCGCCAGCTCTTTGTTCGCTTTCGCCACCCGGCCGATGACTTCCGTTTTGTTCGCCGGATTGATCGAAATGATTTTGTCCTCCGTCATCACCCGCTCGCCGCCGATCACAAGCGGATAATCGCGCCCAAGCTCCGATTCCACTTTTTTGAGCGCTGCTAAAAACGCCTCACGGTTTGCTTCTACGGTAAAGTCGGTGAGCGGTTCGTGTCTGTACGGCTGCACCATTTGGTCATCCTCCTTTTAAAGGCAAAAAAATTTTTCGTTATAAAACGGTTTCATAGTTATATTATGCAAATGATTATGGCTTTTTTCAATGATTTTTACTTGGCGGCCTTGAGCTCCCCTTTTTCTGCGGCTAGGGGCTGAACCCGTTTTTTCGCCACAAGGTGGTAGTACCCGTAGCAAGCGAGCAAAAACGGAATGCCGCAGTAAAGCGCGATCCGTTGATCTGGAATAAACGCCAGCCCGATGATCGTCGCCATATTCAACGCAAACGCGGCCAGCGGCACGAACGGATACAACGGCGTCCTGTATTTCAGATCGCGCACATCGCCGCCTTCGCGCAAAAACGCTTTCCGGCCGAAATAGCTTGACAGCGCGATGGAAGCCCACAGCGTGACGGCGCCAAATCCGGCGATCGCCGTCAGCCAGACGTACACCGTATCTTCCGCATACACGCTGCACAACAGAGACAAGCAGCCGATGGCAATGCTGGCAATAAGCGCATTGATGGGCACGCCGCGTTTCGATAGCTTGCTGAAAAACGGACTGACCATGCCTTGGCGCGACATCGACCAGAGGACGCGCGACGTCGCGTATAACCCCGAGTTGGCCACCGACAGCACCGCCGTAATGATGACAAAATTCATGATATCGGCTGCATACGGAATGCCAATGTTGTCAAACACCTCAACAAACGGGCTTTCCACAACGCCGGCTTTCTCCCACGGAAACAAACCAGCCAGCACAAAAATGGCCAAAATAAAGAAGATCAAAATGCGCCATACGGTGTTGCGCAACGCAACCGGCACCGTTTTTTCCGGCTCGCGGCTTTCCCCTGCCGCCACGCCGACCAATTCCGTCCCCTGGAACGAAAAGTTCACGAGGATCATCGTCGTAAAGATGGCCCAAAATCCATTTGGAAACAAGCCCCCATGGTCTGTAAAGTTCGAGAAAAACGGAGCAGGTTGTCCATTTTTCATATGGATGACTCCGAACATCGCTGCCAGACCAAGAACAATAAAGGCGATCACCGTCAGCACCTTGATGCTCGAAAACCAAAACTCCACCTCGCCAAATCCTTTGACAGACAAGGCGTTGATCAAAAACAAGAGCAAAGCGAAGACCGCACAAAACACCCATGTCGGCACATCAGGAAACCATCGCTTCATCAAAATGCTGACCGTGAGCAGCTCGATGCCGACCGTCACCGACCAGTTCAGCCATGACAGCCAACCGATGCAATACCCCACTGCCGGCGAGATGAATTTCGTCGCATACGTCTGATACGACCCGGCATCAGGAATTCTCACGGCCAATTCTCCTAACGAAAGCATGGTCAAATACATAACCAATCCGCCAAAAAGATAAGCAACGACGGCCCCGCCTGGCCCCGCCTCATGAATCGTATAACCCGATCCTAAAAACAAACCGGTGCCGATCACTCCGCCTAGCGCGATCATAAATAAATGCCTGCTTTTTAGCTCTCGTTTCAGTTCTTGCACTGGTTGCATCCGAAAACTCTCCCCTCTCTATGATCGATTTCGCAACCGCTTACATTTTTATCAAACGAATAGCAACCTCCTTTTATGCAAAATTATTTTTCAATTTATAATGTATTACAACTTTATTACGAAATTATTTTTTTCTATTTTCAATATATTTAGCAAAAAATTTTTTCACATCTTTCTTTCCCTTCCTGTCCTCCCGTCCACCTTATGCTATAATACAAAAAAGAGAGGTGCTGATCGTGAACCGGGATATGGAAACGCTTTTATCAATGTATGAGCAAATTCTCGAACTGATTGACCTTGGCGTCCATGCCGTCGATCAACACGGGAAAACCGTCATTTACAACCGAAAAATGCGGGACATCGAGGGCATGAACATCGAGGACGTGCTCGATAAAAACATTTTGGACGTCTTCCGCTTCAACCCGGAGCAGCCGAGCACATTGCTTGAAGCGCTGCGCACCGGTGAAAGCATTCTGAACAAGCAGCAAACCTATTTCAATAACAAAGGACAAGCCGTGACAACGGTCAATCAAACACACCCGCTGCAAAAAGACGGGCGCATCATCGGCGCCGTGGAAATCGCCAAAGACATCACGAAGTTCCGCAAACTGATCCAAGAACACCACCAACGCAAGGAAGCCAGCCGCACGTTTGCAGACATCATCGGCCAAAGCGAAGCCATGCAAAAGGCCATCCGCCTTGCTCGTCATGCCGCCCGCTCCGAGGCGTCTGTGCTGCTCATTGGGGAGAAAGGGACAGGAAAAGACTTGGTCGCTTCCTGCATTCACCACGAAAGCGAACGGCGGGCCAAGCCGTTTTTTGCGCAAACGTGTTTGTCGCTTCCGGACGATTGGATGGAAACGATGCTGTTTGGCAGCGAAGAAGACGGCGAGATCCAGCCCGGTTTGTTTGAACAAGCGGACGGCGGCACCGTCCTGCTTGACGATATTGACTCGTTAAGCCTGCCGCTTCAACAAAAACTTGCCCGTTTCCTGCAAGAAAAACAGTTTGTCCGCGCCCATGGCCAAGAACCGGTTCGTGCGGACGTTCGCCTCATCGCCTCGACAAGCGGCGACCCGATTGACGCGGTCCAAAACGGAGAATTGATCAAATCGCTTTACTACCAAATTGCCGTCCACTGCATCGTCCTGCCGCCGTTGCGCGAACGGAAAGAGGACATTTTGCCGCTCGCTATCCATTTCATCCGTCAAGGCAACGAGCGCTATGGCCTACATGTCGAAGGACTCGGCGATGACGTGCAAGAGGCGTTTCTTGCTTACAGCTGGCCCGGCAACGTGCGCGAGCTTGAGGCCGTCATTTTGGAAACGATGGCGACGATGGAACAAGAACAAACCATCACCCTCGCCCATCTGCCTGCCCCTTTTCGAGCCAAGCTGGCGCCCGACGAAACGAAAACGGACTTTTTATTTGATACGGAAGACATTTTGCCTCTTGACAAATACATGGAAGAAGTCGAAATTTACTACATCCGCAAGGCGCTGCAGCATCACGGCTTCAACATCACCAAAACGGCCAAAGCGCTTGGTTTGAGCCGACAAAACTTGCAATACCGCATCCGCAAGTACCAGATTGATAAGGAATGGGGATGAAAAGGCGAAAAGCCTCAGCCAGCGGGACGGCAAAAAGGACAGGGGAGGTCGCTGTGGATGATCGACGCTCATATCGAACAAGTCAAAACCATGATCACGGCGAACACAAAACGGCTTTACGGTTGATCTTCCTTATGATACGATGAAACCAAATCTACATCGAAATGAGGGAAACATGATGGATCATAATGAGCGGGTGCGCCAACAGCTGATCAAAAGCGTTTCCGGGCTGTCGGACGAACAGCTGAACACCCGGGCGGCGAAAGGGAGTTGGACCATCGCCCAAGTGCTCGAACACCTGTACTTGTAACTATTCACCCCAGTGCTAGTGTATAAAAAAGCCCAGCACAAATAGGGCATTTCGGTCATAGAAAATGCCCTAGGTAGCGGAAAGAACTCGATCGATCGTTTCGCCTGCCAACAGAAGACATAACGAATCCCACACGTTTTTTTCGTGTTTCGTCAGTGTGGAAACGATGCTTCTTGCGATGCAAAACGACTGCGCGAATGTTTCTTCGCGAAACGTACCCGAAATGTTCTCTTTGACTTTGACCATGCGAAGATCGCGTTCGGCTTGGTTGTTGTCAAAGGGAACATGTACTTCACGTAAGAAACGCAGCGCTTCTTCCTTTCGTTTTTGAAGCCGTCGAACAAAAGCAAGTGCTTTTTTCGGAAGAGGCGTCATCGTTTCTAATCGGTGTTGTGCTCTTTCTAGGATGCGATCATACACTCGTTCCCACCGTCTCGCTTCTTCTTCGGAAAGTGCACCGTGATGGGCTTCGACGGCTTGCTTGGCGGCTAACAGAAACGTGGTCATGCGCATCGCCCACGTATGCCCTTGTTCGATGAATCCTTTTAACTCACGCAAATGATGGGCGTGACAAAGGGCATGGGTGGCATGTGTGTATTTCGGATATGTACCGAACGCATCGTGCATCATCGTCCCTTCATATCGGGGAAGAATCCCGATATCATCGGTCGCTTTTTTTCCACGAGAAGCGTGAGGAGCCAAGTATGTATATCTCGATGTACACGCGACATGCACCCATGCGAGTTTCCCATTGATGCGCAAACTCGTTTCATCGACATGCAGGATGTTGGATTCAAGTAAGGCGTCTTCGATGATGTCCATATTTGATTCCAGCGCTTCGCGTCCTCGTTTCACCATATTGGCAAGGGTTCCTGTACTAATCGAGTGTTGATATAACGCTTCGATTGTATCACTTAAACGCTTGTACGGGATCAATTGGATATGATGTACTGTAGATGAGCATTTTTCATTACAATAATTTCCATGGTTAGAGAGATAAACAGGGTACCCCTTACGCGATACGGAGCTGTTTTTTGATCACATCAATGGGAATATCTTGCTTTGCAGCGTCATAAATGAACTCGACGACGCTGTGGTCTTTCCGCGACCGAAGAAGCTCCAGCCCGGTGGAGAGGTTTTGGCGGGATTCGGCGATGCTGTACACGCAGGAGAGCAGCACCACCGCCCAATACCGTTTCACCGCCCGAATGTGGCGAACGCGGTATCCATCCAGCTTCAGTTGATCTTTCGCCTGCCGGAAAAAGCACTCGATCGTCCAACGCTGAGCATAGTAACGCAAGATGTCTTCGTCCCCGAGTTCCCGGTCGGTGCTCAAGATGCAATGAAGATGTTCCGGCGCCATCGGCTGATCCGCCTTCCAAGCCAGCAGCACCACCGCGTCATCGAGGCCATGGATGGCCCCCTCATAGCGATACACGCGATAACGCTCCTGCCCCACCGTGACGAGGCGGGTGTCTTTGGACTCGATATAGCGGGCGAACTGCTTGGCTTGGATGGCGATGCCTTTCGGGTAGAGAATCCGGTTCGTCTTGAGCATCGCGATGACATGGAATCCCTGTTTCAGACAGGCTTCGATGAGCTTCTTAGACGGATACCACGAATCCATGAGCACATACACCCGCTGAGCCCGCTTCACCTTGAGCGAGGAAAGCATCTCGATCGCCAGGTCGATCTTGCTTTTTCCCGCTTTCTTGTCATACAGGCGGAACGCAAATGGGAACGCCTGCGTGAAGGTGTGCACCATCAGCCAAACGAGCGAATGCCCCCAGACCGATTGATGATCTTTATGCGAGTAGTGCCAGTCGCACCCTTGAATGGCGTGCACAGCCCGTGACGAAGGCTTTGTTTTTTGGCAAATCGTATCATCAATCGAAACAAAAAGGGGTTGATTCTTCCGTTTGGCCAGTCGTTCGACCTGGGAAAGGATCCACTCTTGAAGCTTCCCAAGCAGCCTTTCCTCGTTCCAAGGGCTTTTCGTGAAAAAGTGACTGAGCGTCGTTCGATGATTCGGATGAAAGCTCCAGTAATGAATATCAGTCAATGTTCCCGAGAATCCCTTGGTGGTCAAGGCATCGACAATATGAATGAGATGCTTGATGACCGGTTTGGAAAGCTGCAGCGTCAACCCCAGCGTGAAGAAAAACTTGTGGATTCCTTGGTGATGTGCTAATCTATTCATGAGACATGAACCTCCTTGTGGATAGTTGGTGGTACATCTATTCTAACCAAGGAATCGGGTTCATGTCTCCTTTTTTGTTTAGTTGTCAATTTATGTCAGTGAATTTGCTCATCTACAGTGATGTAAATAAACAACGAGCGCCGTGAGCCGTGGACCGTATTGCACATGATTCGTGACATGGGATGGGAATTCGGCTTGTTGCACGCATCGACAATGTGGACACGATTTCACTTCACGTTCATGTTGTGTCACCTCGATCGCCACAGGAGGGACATCAAACACTTGACGGATATCGACTTTGAACGGTTTGACGTCACGCAAAGAAGCTCCACATCCTTGACACGTATGCACACGGTGGACGACACGATGATGTGGATGTTCCACTTGACGGAGCGTCTTCCCCTCATGTCCCTCTTGCCCACCAGGCTTTTTGCCAGACGGCTCGCGGGAGGAACGCTTTTTCTCAAAACGGTCAGAAGATGGGGGCAAATGGCTATTGGAGCTGTTTTTTTTCGTGCGTGCTTCCAGCTCTTGAACACGGTACTTCAGTTGTTCATTTTCTTTGCGTAGTTGTTTGTTTTCGTGACGCAAATGTTCATTTTCTTGAATGAGTTGATGAATGAGCTGTTTTTGTTGTTGAACTTTGCCGATTAAGCCCTCAACTGTAAATACAGCTTGTTGTACCGTCAACATGCGATTCACCTCCTTGTCTATCAATATTCACATCATAGACAGGAAAAGCAAAAAATATTCAGCTCACTTTATGATGTGGCTGAATAGTTACCTGTACTTAATTGAAACATCGATCGTATCTATGATCACCCGTACATTAAAGCATGGCGAGAGTCAGCCGGTTGAGGAGAAACCGATCCACTTGACCGTTGACCGTTCCAAAAAAGTGGAGGCGCCTGATTTCGCCCGCCCGGACAACCGCTTTTTCACTCGACACGAACTGGAAGAAAAATTGCATCAACCGCGGCAGCGGTTGCGCCAAATCACGGAGCAAGCCAATCCGGCTGACTTGGAAGCCAAGTCGTTCCCGCATCCCATTTTTGGGCCACTGAATTTGAAGCAATGGGTGGAATTTGTCGGCTACCATGAACAGCGCCACCTCGCGCAAATTGAAGAAATCAAGGCACAGCTTCCGTGAGGAGCGGGCGGCTCATCAAGGAAAAAGCCGAGCAACGACCAGCCAAATCCCCGCCCTGCTCGGCTTACAACGATTTTCCATCTTCATGTGAACGCTCCACTGCCCCTGTCACAGCCATTGTTTTCACTTGCTTTAACGTCGCCACGATGAGAAAACTGACAATAACGAGCAAACACCACGAACTCACCTTCCCAAGATGAACAAGGCTCCACGCCTTCGCCTGGTTTGGATATTGCCAAGCGCCAAAAAAGGTGGCGATGTTTTCCGCGATCCAGATGAAAAACCCGATCAGCAAAAAGGACAAAACAAGCGGCATCCGGTAGCGGACTCCCCCGACCTCATACGTCACCCATGACCGCCAAAAGACAAGCATGACGAGGCTTGAGAGCCACCAACGAACGTCCACCCAATAATGGTGGGTGAAAAAATTCAAGTAAATCGCCGAAGCGAGAGGAACGACCATCCAAAACGGCGGCCATTGCACCAACTCCACCTTCAGCCTTCGCCACGCCTGGCAAAGATAGCTGGCGACGCTCGCATACATAAAGCCGCTGTACAAGGGCACGCCAAAGATTTTCGTATACCCCTCTTCCGGATACGACCACGAACCCATGCGCACTTTAAACAGCTCGAGCGCAAGTCCAATGACGTGGAACAAGGTGATCACTTTGAGTTCATCCCGCGTTTCCATCCCTGACCGCACCATCCACCATTGCATGAGCAGGCAAATAACAAGCAGCCAATCATACCGCGGCAATAGCGGAAGCGGCGCGATCTTCGTCAGCGCCAATGAGGCAAAAATGACAACCGGAAACACGCAAGATTGCGCCTGCGCCCAACCGAAGCGAACAAGCTGCACAAACGCTTTGATCAGCCGCGACGTTCTGCCAAACGAACCCCTAAATGTTGCAGGCGGCACCCCTCGTTTGAAAGCAAAAACCGCAGAACACCCCTGACGAAGGGCTCTGCGGCTACTTTTTCCCATAATCAATTGAAAACCTGACATAACTCTGGTTTCCAACGAAACTGCCAAATCAGTCACCGATCATCGGCCATGGCCTCGGCTTTCGTCCTGTGAACCGTGCCAAACGGATGCTCGGGCGGAGCATAAATGGAATATAGCTTCAAGGGAACATGCCCTATATTGGTCACATTATGCCACGTCCCAGCTGGAATCATGATCGCGTCACCTTCGGACACTCTTCTTTCAAAATCCAGACGGTCTTTTCGTTCCCCCATCTGCACAAGACCCTGTCCTTGTTCAATACGAATAAACTGGTCCACATTCGGATGAACTTCCAGTCCGATATCTCCTCCTACCTCAATGCTCATCAACGTCACTTGCAAATGTTTTCCTGTCCATAATGCGGTTCGGAAATTTTGATTTTGCTCGGCGGCTCTCTCAATATTGACAACGAACGGTTTTCCGCCGTAATCTCTCAATTTGATGGGAGGAAACCTGTCGTTCCTTGCATGTTGTAGCATACCATAAGCATACGGTGACCAGCTCCACCAGCCATAATGAGGGGGGAAGTAACTGGACATCGGGTAGGGCCACTGAGTGCTAATATACGGATGGACGTAATTCGGATTCAATTGCCTGTTCACTCTCCTCACACTTGGAATCTGCCACTATCTTATGCAATGGCTCAGTCTGGCGTGACAAGAGCACACGGGCAAACGGAAACATCGCGAGGAAAAGAAACCCTCAAAAAGCGGTGGCCATTCGCCGCCATGAAACCCGAACAGGTTAGATCCTTATAGATATTATGTTGCATTCAACAATTCCCTACAAAACTAGAAAAACCCCTTGAATATCAAGGGGTTTTTCCTTTTTCTCGACTTCGGAAGGAGTTTCAATGCAACATATTGAATTCATTTTTTATAAATTATACCACGAGTGTTGATTATCCAAAATTAGACATACGCCTTCCATAAATTTGGGCATACTCAAACAAAGCAGCGGCCATCCCGGATTTCCAATCGAGAGGAAGCTGCCCAGAGAAAAAACGGCGAACGAACGAAATGAAGGAAAGAGAGACGTTCGTCTGTTTTTTGGTTTGATCATACAGCCATCGCAGCAACACATACGCGATGAATGCCGCAAACAGTTGGTTGTATACCGCATTTTCCGTCGTGCCAAACAAGGTCGGGACATTCAGATATTGCTTCACCCAACGGAAAAAGACCTCAACAGTCCAACGTTGTTGGTACATGTCGGCAATGGTTTCCGCAGACGCATGGAAGAGGTTCGTCACGACCCGAATGTCGCGGCCATTCGCATCTCGAAAGATCACCACCCGGTGACGCTTGGTGGAGCGGCATTGTTTCGTCCCCAACTGGCACGTGAAGTCGGCTTGAACCGATGAGGATGTGCTGGAAAGGCGTTTCAAGCTTTTTTTTCTGATGAAGTTCGATGTTGTCCTTCATCCGAATGACAAACAGCTGATGCTGCTCCACAAATCGATCGAGGCGTTCGATTTTGAAATACGCCCGGTCTTCCACCAGCACTTGTTGAGCGTTCGTCAACTGTTCTCCCACCGGGCCATCATGACGCAGTCCGATGGTTTCCACCACGTCTGCCGGCAACGAGGATTCCGGCGAATACGCGACGTGCAGCTTCACTCCGGCGCGTTCGCCGTGATACGGCGCCCATGGCAGGCGGTTTTTCCCGACCGTGACGGTCGTCGAATCCACCACCCGAAGCGGTTTGGGAAACCGAAGCGAACGGCGGGTTTGGCGGTTGCACTTGGAAATGATCAACGCCAACAAGCGTTTCATGATGTCATAGGGAACTTCTTTCGCTTTCTTGGATACAGTTGAATAATGGAATCGCGGCAATCCATACAGAGGCCCCACATCGGCTCCGTGGCGAAAGCTTTTCCATTGATGCATGGCGGCCAGCAGGAAGAAGTGAATCAACTCGCGCAACGTAAAGGTTCGAGACGAATCACGATACCCAACCGCTTCGGCAATCAGTTGAATCTCTTCATCCGAAACAAGTTTTTGCATCAAATTCGGGAGTGTGGTATGCTTGTTCATAGAGAGCACCTCCTGGGTTTGTTTGTGTCGCTACTCACATTCTACAGGAAAGGTGCTCTTTTTTCTATACCCTTTGGATTTTATTGGATAATCAACACGCCTGATCTTGGAATATATCATCCTTGTTTAACAGGCAGCTTAGCAATCACTTCCGATAAAAAAGTGGTTCCGTGTCCAAGATTAGAATCGGAAGTGCTGATGGATCTTAAAGAACATAACAGTCTGCTTGATTTATTTGACAGAAAAGAAGAAGTCCTGAAATATTGGAAGCTTTCATTGGAAAATATTGAACCTTGTGGTACTTGCGAATTTAAACGAATGTGTATGGATTGCAGAGCCGCAGAGGTTGCTTTTTCTAACAGTTTAACCCAAAAATCTCTTTGTTCTTATACGGAGTTATAATAAGGATAATTAAAAGCCAAGAAGTAGAATGTAGGAGGGAAACAATTGAATTATATTGAACTGCACAATATTGCTAAATCATTTGATAATAAAAATTACATACTAAAAGATATCAACTTGTCGTTACACCAAGGGGATCGTGTGGGCATTATTGGGGGAATTGGTTCTGGGAAAACCACTTTATTAAGAATAATCTTGGGATTGTATACTCCAACATCTGGGAAAATCAATAGAAACATATCCAATCACGAAATTGGGTATTTGCCTTCTACCAAAGGGATTATAGAAGAGTTTACAGTGAGAGAAAATCTCATATTTTGGTCTCAAACTTATCAATCCCCTATCCATGTAGTGGAGGAACTGATAGATAGGCTAAACATGGATAAGATGGCAGACAAAAAGGTGTCTTTGCTTTCTTCTGGAATGAAACAAAAACTTGCTTTTGCTTGCTCTATTATTCATTCCCCCAAACTTCTTATTTTGGATGAACCTACAGTAAATTTGGATGTAGAAAATCGATCTTTAATAAAGAAATTTATACAGGAATATCCTAAGGAAAGTTGCATTGTCATTACATCTCATAATTTTGATGACATTGAACATATGTGTAATCGAATTGTTATGATTGTTGATGGAACGATAAAAGTGAAAGAGGAACTGAATAAATTAAAATCTGATTTTCAATCCTCTCTTGTCAGAATACGAACCATCTCAAAAATCAATCAACAACAATCAATTCTAATTAAAGAAGAATTTCCAAATGTTCTGGTGAAAGATCATGAGGTGATTTTAGATAAACAAATTTATAAATTGAACGATGTTTTATTAAAATTAATCCATTTGAATATAGAAATACGTGATGTTTTAGAAAATGAAGCAATACTTGAAGATATTTACTTACGTTTGAATAAGAAAGAAGGTTGACGGAATGAAGGCTCTATTGTGGAAAGAATATCTTTTTCTGAAGAAGAAAATGCAAAAGATGTTGCTTCTAATAGCAATTGAATTTGTTCTAGTGTTGTACTTCATCTATGGATTAAATTCTATCCCTATTCATATTAAATTTAATCTCATTTTAGGAACGACATCGATTATTTTTCTGTTACAAATACTTTTTGAATCCATTAAGACAGATAAACAAAATCGAGTATATGAGAAAATGTTGCAAATTTTTTCTATACAGAAGATATTAATTGTCAAGGTACTTTTTTCTGTTTTTATCGCAACAATCCTTAGCAGCATGTATTCGTTTCTATTCTATGGATATCAGTTGTACCTGGGGATTCAGATCCCTTCTCAATACTTGCTGTCTTTATTATTATTGCCGTTTATTAACTTGCTCTTTGGAATAGTGTTATGCGTCGTCACGTTTCTGGTTGATAATATTGTCATATTAAAAGTTACTTCTATGTTTGGAGCGATGTTTTATGTATTAACCTTTACGAATATACATCGATACAAGATTATTGGAACCATTATTGGTATATTGCTTTTCCTTGTAATCACGCTCCATTTTCTTTTAAAGAAAATATCGAATGAAAAATTTTTAACGATGTAACCTCTTGGTTATGGAGGTGAGGAAGGAAATTGAAAATATTAAAGTTCTATTTAAAAAAAAGCTTAAAAAATGTTGTTATTCTAGTATTGCTCACCCTATTCATCTCTTTCCTTAGCAACATCATTCCTATATTATCACAAATGGTTTTTGATGAAGGAATTATGAAAAACAATGTTTTTAACATTGCTGTTTACTCATCTATTCTAATAGGAGTATATATTGGAAGAGGTGTTTTAAATCATTTTAGTGATTATTTAATATCTGCAACATCTGCTAAGATTATAGCCAACGTCAAGAACGAAATCATTCAGAAGATATTAAAAATGCCTGTATCATTTTTTGATAAACAATCAACAGCTTATATCTTATCAAGATTGAACGAAGTGAATTCTTTATCATCGATATTTACTCCAACTGTTTTTAACTTTCTTTCCAGCACAATATCAATGATAGGCGCTTTAATGTACATATTGTCCAAAAGCATTGAAATATTCGTTGCATGTGTATCGTTCATTCCAGTGGTTTATATTATTTCTAACACTTCTATCACATCCTTAAACAAATACTCTAGAGAAATGCTTGAAGCTACTGCAAATACGAATAACAAAATACATTCTGCATTAGAGGGGATAATTGCATTAAAAGAACTAAACGAGGAAGAACACATGAATCAGTCTATTACAAAAGAAGTCAACCAATTAGCATTGAAGACAATTCATCAAAGCAAAACTGCCAGTAAAAGTTCCCAAATGCTAAACGTGATGGTTTTGGTGGTTCAGACGCTCATTATAGGTATAATTGGTTTTTTCATAACCAATAAAAAGCTGACTATAGGAGATTATGTGTCCATGCCCCAATATGTTGGCATGATATACTCTCCGTTGATTATGTTACAGAGTTTTAAGTTAAGTATACAACCTGCTATTGCTGCTATTTCAAGAATTAACAGCATGTTATCCTCTAATAACACAGAGAACATAGAGGAAAGCACAGGTAAAAAATAGATTGCATCAAGTTTGTAAAATTTGAAAATGTATCATTTAAATACGATACATCGAATGAAAGTATTCTTAATAATATCTGTTTTGATCTATATTCTGGAGATCGGATAGCATTTATCGGAAAAAATGGATCTGGTAAAACTACTATAGCCAAACTTTTATTGGGTTTTTATAAAAATTATTCTGGGAATATCACCATTAATGATTATGAACTGAAAGAGTTAGATATAAATAGTTTAAGATCCAAAATTGGGATTGTTCCGCAAAATATCTATCTATTCGAAGGAAGTGTAAAGGAAAATATTCGGATTGGAAATCGGGTGTTGTCTGAGGAAGAATTTCAAAAAAGATTAGATAGACTTCTTGAATATGGCTTTTTGGATGGTTTGGATTTAAATAAAAAAATTATTGATAATGGGAAAAACTTGTCCAAAGGACAAATTCAGCAAATCGCTTTTGCAAGAATATTTATGAAGGATGTTGATGTCTTGATATTTGATGAAGCTACATCGAATATGGATCCAAACGCAAAAGAGGCTTTTCAAAACATTTTACTGGATTTACTTCATGACAAAATTTGTTTGTTTATTAGTCACACTGATGAATTAATGTATCTTGTGAACAAGAAAATTGTATTAAATGATGGAAAAGCTGACATTGTTTATTATAGGGAGGAAATCTCATGAGTGAAATTATTTATATTTTGCTTTTAATTATTTCTTTGTTTATTTTGTTTTTCCAAATAAAAAATAAAAAAATAGACCTAAAGGGTCTTTTCATCAAAATAATCACTATTATTCTCATATTATCGGTATTGGCATGGATAAGCAAATTGATGTAGAAACAAGAGTCAGTCAAGACTTTGTGGAGAACATTTTTTCGGTTCACTACGGGCGTTGTCAATCACTAGTTAGCGAACCATTTTCAGGAATTCATATCGTAAGCGCTTTCGGACTCTCATCCCTCATCTTGAGGCGATGATACGATATTCCATTTTTTTACACCCAACCACCATCCCGGAGCGCCGACAACGCTTGATGGATCGGTGTCCCGGATGACCGCTGCAGACACGGTAGATTCTGACACACCACATCTGCCCATAACCGTCCGGCCTTCCGTTTGGCCTGTTCGATCCGCTTGGACTTTGTTGAGGCCGAGGCCGCCGTTCGGGTCTCTTCTTCCTCCACCAACTGCCCATTTCTCCGCCAAATCCCGTCGATTCGGGCCGCCATCGCCCTCAGAAACGCCCGAAGCCCTTGGTCTTTCCAGCTGCGGCGGGATTTCACCCGATGCGCAAACCGGCTCATCACGCTCTCGGCGTGGCCCATCGGACGCATGCCGGTCGTCTCCACCCCTTGCTCCGACAGCCACTCCCGATAGTCCCGGATGCATCCCGGCATCGACTCGATCCGGCGGATCATGGCAGCCATCTGCTTCTCTTTCGCTTCGTCCTCCAACGTGCCGACCGCGCTGTTCAGCTCCACGAGAAGCCCCTCTTCGTCTTGTTTCGCCAGCTTCTTCCGCACCTCCCGCCAACGCGGATGGCCGGACAGACACTGACGCAGCTCCCGCGCCACATGAAATCGATCCAGCTGAAAGCACGCCCGCTTCCCAAAATACTCCCGGCAGGCCGTGATCCACGACGCCGCGTCGCCGTTGATGATCAACAGGTCCCGGCACGGATCATAGGCATATTCGTTCATCAGCCACTCTTCGAACCGTTCCCACACGTCTCCCTCCCCTTCATGGAGGTAGTGGCGCCGGTTCACGAGCTCGAGCTGCGAACCGTTTCGTTTCCATCCCTCGTGAACCGCCAGGATTTTCTCTTCTTTCGCCCGTTTCCCTTTCCCCTGGCGGGAAATAAACAGTCCATCCGCCTCCACAAACAGCACCCGGCCGTGCCGTTGGGAAACAGGGCGGTGCAGCGAGACAGGGGCCTCCAGCACCAGTTGGCGAATCGCCTCGTGGCTCATGACCGCATACCCCACGATCGACTCCAACGTACGGGCCGCTTTGCGGTAGGAAGAGCACTCTACGGCCAACTCGACCGCCGTTTCCTCGAGGCAAGGACTAATCGATCGGGCCCCATCAAAGCCTAATTCGGCATCCAGCAAGAAGGTATAGTTCCCCGTTTGCCGGTCATAGTAGTCGTTCCGTCGAAACGTCACTTCTCCAAACAGCGTTTGGATCGTAGTCGGCCGTTTGTCTTTCAGCTGATACCGGCGCTTGTCCCGCGCTTCCGCCAGTTGTTGATCAATCTCCTCCAAAAGGGCCGCCAACAAGACAGCGAACACCATGTTTCATGGACTCTCTCCCTCCTGTTTTCGGTTGATGTTGACAATCACCATCATAGCAGGGAGAGAGTCCTTTTTGCATGACATTTGCTTTTTTCTACCGCGCTTCGCTTGGTGGCCCCGACGAGCGTCGCGAACAAAAGTTCGCAACCCTCGTCGGGGATCATTTCGGAATGTCACCCACAAATATTTTACTCACACGATCACTCCTCTTCTCAACTATTCATCTTCCCGATGCCTTTCATATGACTGTCTGATCAGAAACATCGCATAGTCGATTTCATCTAAAGAAGAAACGCCAAATTCAACGTCACCGTTCCCCCAACGACCGAGGTTACTCACATCTTTACAAATACCTCGAGGATCCTGTATTTCATCGAATGGCATATTTAAGCTTAACCGCAGTCTGCTTTTCTGCGGCACAATATCGACGAAGTTTGTTGACATCTTAAAAGCAATGTATAACTTTTTGAACTCCATGCGAACCGAGCTGTCCAGGTTACAAATTCGTTTGCTCAATTCCTCGAATAACGCCAACATATCTCCCTGTAATTCAGGGTGATCGGCAATCGTATAAGTCACACTATCATTTTCGGAGCCTTTCTTTCGGTATTTAGCCAGAATATCATCCGATAGCTGTGGGTATTCCCAGACTTTTAACGCCAAATTTGCAAGAAGCTCTGCACGTTTGAGGATTGCCTCCTCATTCCAAGTTTCAAGTTTGGCTAGTTCTCTGTTTAACCTCAGCGGGCTGTCTGCAAACCCGCCTTCCATATCCCGTTTTTCCTTAAACGGCCGATCACCGAGCTCGGAATTATATCGGGTCAGTGTCAGGTTGCCCAGCGTATGAAGATACGTTTTGTGCACCTCTTCCCAATTTGGCCCCCAAATCCCGTCTCCACTCTGGAGACAAGTTTGGATTTTGCGGCATGATGTGTTCAATCGTATAGGCTTCGATATCAATAATCTCTTTCCGATTGAAATTTTCCAGCTTCCGAAGCAGGTAATTTCGATTACGGAAATTATACACATCCTTAATCATGAGTTCCCGCTTGAACTCCTCATCGGTCGGAAACCGTTTATAGGAATCTTTGAGCAAAAACGCCGCCCGCACGCTTTCCACATAATTCGCCTTGTCGATCTCTTTGCTGAGGGTCGCAAACGTTTTGTTCAATGAATTGGTCGGAACCCCGCAAACCGCTCTGCGGAAAACGTAAGCTTCAACAAGCTTTAGGATTTCGATAAATTCCGATTTTGATAAAATTTGACGCTCATAGTCGTCATATACCTCAAGCAAGAACGGATACGAGACATCGACCTTTAGCGTATTGATATCTTTAAGCACTTCATTGATTTCTTTATCCTTTTCCGTCTGGAACACGAGCTTTACGAAATACTGGGAATATCGATAAATGTCCTCGACAATTTGTTGAACACTCAGTTCACTATGCTGAAATACGTATTCCTTAAAGCTGGAATATACTTCTTGAATGTTTGGAATTCGCCCCGTTTTCACCGTTAAATAGTCACGCATAAATCGGTCAAACAAAGCGGAATTTGTCAGATTCCCGAAGCTTTTTTCCATCGGATACCAGTATTCCCTGTACAGTTCCGCTTGCTCTTTCGGCTCCAGTTTCATCAAAACGAAGTTTCGGATCAAATCGGCTTGCGACAGATCAAGCCCCGTTGAGTTAAGACTTTCAAAAATCAACTGTGGATTATCATGGTCACGATCCAACGAAATATCTACAATAATCAACTTGGAGATTCCCTTGTACAGCTTGTTCAGATCGATACCACTGTTTTTGATGGATTCCGCAAAAAAATTGTAGTTCTCGTACACTCTCGGGGAGTATTCTTCGGGGAGTGTTTTGTCTAAAATCAAGTTGATCAGCGTGTCCTTATCGCTCTCCGTCAAGATGAGTTTGTGATACAGTTCCCCCTCTTCTTCGCTGTTGACCAGATAGTAATTCATGATCTTCTTTTTCGTAATATCCAAGGATTGTCCGCTTTCCTCGATGGCTTTGCCCAACGCAAGCAACAGTAACGTCAACGTGGTCAATCGTTGCTGTCCATCAATGACGAGCAGTTGCGGAACGGATGATACTTGATATAACCCTTGTTCGATGTAGACAATCGAGCCAACAAAGTGGCCCTTGATCTTTTCGTCTTCCGCCGCTCTTACAATATCGTTCCAAAGCTGGCGACACTGCTTCATCGTCCAGCTATATTTTCGCTGATAAATCGGGATGATGAATTGTTTTGTGCCTTGCATAAATTTCAATAAATTGGTTTCTACCGCCTTCACTTGTCCCTCTCCTCATAAAAGAATTCCTTATTTCGAATATCCGCCCCTGATTTCCATTGGGGATCGTGATGAATGACATTCACTAATTCTTTATTAATTCTTCGGTTTCAGCAATCAGTTCCCGAAGGAATTCTACGGCTTTCTTTGTGCTTTTCTGGTCCGAGGAAAGCAACGTTATGATATTGTCTATCCTTTGCTTGTAATTGCGGGGTTTGGCACGAAAACCCTCAATCATCCGAACCGCTTTTTTCTCGTTGATGCAGTATTCTTCATTGATTGCAAAGATCACCTGATTCAAACACGAAATCGAGCGGAAGACATGACCCGCTACATAGGAAATGTCGTCCTTATCCACGCTATCCTCGGCGAACATCAAAGAAAAAGCGGCTTCAAACAAGAAAAAGCCCACAATCGCATCTTTTGACCGCTTTGGGGTAAGGTACCGTCTTCGCTTTTAATTTGGCAATTTGTTCAGTTGGGTCGGACAGGATTTGACAGATGGCGATTTCACCCATGTACATGACATTGAGATAAGCGTGCGGGTGACCCGTCTGATAATGGGCCGAAACCTTTCCTTGCAAGCATTCATCAATCACGCGGGCCACCCGATGGATGTCACGGAACAAAAAGTCAACATGATACCCTTGAACCACCAGCCATCCGCCGCCATTAACCCAGGGTCCCCATTGCCCTAGAGAAGTGATCAAATGTTCTCTGTGTTGATCATCGAGTCTTGTCGCGATTTTGCTCACTGCTTTGATATCAAAACCTGCCGATACATCGTAATAAATGCCAATATCAATATCGGAAGTCGAGTGATTTGTGCCCCTTGCTCTTGAACCACCCAAAACGACCCCCACAACGCCAGGTATTCCGTTTAGTTCATGGCTTATTTGTTCAATTACCTTTTAGACGGTCAATAGGCTCAACTCCTTTGCTGTGCTTTCTGCAAATCATTTTATCACAACCATAACAGAAAAACTAATGTTCTATCCCCTTCCCCCCTGCCCCCTTTCGCAAACCAACCGCAAGAGTCCGATCAACCCATTTTGATTTCCCTACTATGTTAAGGGAAATTAATTCATGTCCATCCCACTCAAGCTCCACCAAGGCCTCCAATCCCTTGCTGTACAAGGGTTTCAGGACTTGAGGAACGAGTTGGTACAAAATGCCAGGAAAATAAAAAGTGTCCGCCAAATTGGAAGAATTTAGGGAAAAGTTGACAGGGGGCTCAAAAATGGAACGTTGGGAAATGTCCAGGGAAATCATTTGAGTGAACAAATGGAGAAGCTCAATCGGAACATAGCGGGAGGGGGTATATTGGGAAACTGCTTGATAGACCAATGTTCTTTCCTTTCCCCTTTCCCCTGTACCACTTTCAACAAAAGAAGAAGCCAAGCATGAATCAGGGCAAAACCCTAACCACGCTCGGCTTCGTGGACATTATTTATTTTCCTTGGACAGATTTTATTTTCTCAGGACAGGATTTATTTGACGGTAATAACAGCCTTTCCGACCAATGAACCGCTTACTCCACCGTCACGCTCTTCGCCAAGTTGCGCGGTTTGTCGACGTCGCAGCCGCGGTGCAAGGCGGCATAGTAGGCGATCAGCTGCAACGGCACGACGGAGACAAGCGGCGTAAGATCCGGATGGACAGCCGGGATGATGAAGCGGTCGCCGTCGCCTTCCAGGCCGCGCATCGAGATGACGCACGGGTTCGCGCCGCGGGCGACGACTTCTTTTACGTTGCCGCGAATGCTTAAGTTGACGTGCTCTTGGGTGGCGAGGGCGATGACCGGCGTGCCGTCCTCAATCAAGGCGATCGTGCCGTGTTTCAGCTCGCCGCCGGCGAACCCTTCCGCTTGAATGTACGAGATCTCCTTCAGCTTCAGCGCGCCTTCTAGGCAGACATAGTAGTCAACGGCGCGGCCGATGAAGAAGCAGTTGCGCGTCAGCGTCAAGTAGTCGCTTGCGATTTTCTCCATTTCTTCTTTCGCATCACACAGCATTTCCATCACATTGGCGACGATGGCAAGCTCTTTCGTCAAGTCAAAGTCCAGCTCAAAGCCTTTCGCTTTCGCCGCCGCGGCGGCCAAAATCGCAAGCACAGCAATTTGCGCCGTATAGGCTTTTGTCGAGGCAACGGCGATTTCCGGACCGGCGTGCAACAGGAGCGTATAATCGGCTTCCCGCGACAGCGTCGAACCTGGGACGTTCGTGATCGTAATCGCTTTATAGCCGAGTTTGTTCGTTTGCACGAGCACGGCGCGGCTGTCGGCCGTTTCGCCGCTTTGCGAGATAAAGATGAAGAGCGGCTTTTCCGACAACAGCGGCATGTTGTACGAAAATTCGCTGGCGATATGCACTTCCACCGGAATTTTCGCCCACGATTCGATCAACTGCTTGCCGACGAGACCTGCATGGTAGCTCGTTCCGCACGCGACAATGTACAGGCGGTCAGCGTTCAGCACTTCGTTGATGATCGCTTGGTCAATCGTCAATCCGCCGTTTTCGTCTTGGTATTTTTGAATGATGCGGCGGATGACGAACGGCTGCTCATCAATTTCTTTCAACATGTAATGCGGATACGTCCCTTTTTCAATGTCGCTCGCATCGAGCTCAGCCGTAAATGGCTTCCGTTCGACTGTTTCGCCGTTGAGCGTTTGAATCGTGACGTTCTCGCTCGTGACGATAACGAGCTCCCCATCCATCAGTTCGACGAATTGATTCGTCACTTGAAGCATCGCCATCGCGTCGCTCGCCACAACGTTAAATCCATCGCCCAAGCCGACGAGAAGCGGGCTTTTGTTTTTCGCCGCATAGATGGTGTTTTCGTCTTGCGCATCGATCATGGCGATGGCGTACGATCCTTTTAGCAGCGAGAGCGTTTTTCGGAACGCCTCTTCCGTTGCCAGTCCGTCGTTGACGAACTTCTCCACGAGCTGAACGATCACTTCCGTGTCCGTGTCGCTTTGAAACGCAACATCGGCTAAATAATCGCGCTTGACCATTTCATAGTTTTCAATGACACCGTTATGCACGAGCGTAAAACGGCCTGAAGCGCTTTGATGCGGGTGGGCGTTCACTCGGCTTGGCGCCCCGTGTGTCGCCCAGCGTGTATGGCCAATGCCGACCGTCGCGTTGACGTTCGGGTCGACGATGCGGCGCAAATCAGCAATCCGTCCTTTTTCCTTAAACACATGCACGCCGCTTTCGTTCAACACAGCGATCCCCGCCGAATCGTAGCCGCGATACTCGAGTTTTTCCAATCCGCGCAATAAAATTTCCTTCACATCTTGATAACCGATATAGCCAACAATGCCGCACATGGCAAATGTTCCTCCTTTTCATCTTGGAGGCTGCCGCTAATGAGATCCTTCCATGTTCAGTTGTCAAAGAACAACGGGGCCTCACCGTCAATGCGGCAGACTCCCCTTTCGATTTGCGCGATGACATCCTCCCCTTTGTGCAAAGGGTCGCCCCTTTGTTTTAAGAGAGGACTTGCGGCTGTCATCGCTCCAGCCGGGAGGCATCCGCCGAAAACCTCGATAAACCTCCTCCTCGTCAACTAAGCGTTCTTCCGTCCAACGCTTAGTCCAGGCGCTTTTGTCGTCAAAACGATTGCAACAACCAACCACCTTTTTGCTTTGTTGGCCATGCCCACGGTTGCGGCAAGCCATCACTTCACCATGTTCCGCTCTTCGCCCTTCCATCGCCTCCTTTCAAGAAAAAGGCAACAACGTTAATATTACAGGACATTCCCAGCGGCGTCAACTATCATCTATCCATCCCTTTATATAAAATAACCTATGCATAAACGGAAGCGAACGTTCCGTCTATGCATAGGGTGGTTGTCCAAGCGGTCGGTTATTCCACTCCCATTTCACGGCGGACGACATCCGCGATCCGCTCAACGTAGGCGCGGCACGCTTCCTCGGTTTGGGCCTCCGCCATAATGCGCACAAGAGGCTCAGTCCCCGATGGGCGGACAAGAACGCGGCCATTGCCGTTCATCTCTGCCTCCACTTCCTGGATCACTTTTTTCACTTGTTCGTTTTCCATTGCTTTTTCCTTATCGGCCACCCGGACGTTCACAAGCAGCTGCGGGTATTTTTTCATTTCCCCCGCCAATTCGGAAAGCGGCTTGCCTTTGATTTTCATGATGTTGACAAGCTGGAGCGCCGTCAACATTCCGTCCCCCGTCGTGTTGTAGTCAAGGAAGATGATATGTCCGGACTGCTCGCCGCCGAGATTATAGCCGTTCTTCTTCATTTCCTCGACGACATAGCGGTCGCCGACCGCCGTTTGTACACTTTTGATTCCCTGCGCCTCAAGCGCCTTGTAAAACCCAAGGTTGCTCATGACGGTTGAGACGACGGTTTGGTGCTTGAGGCGGCCGGTTTCTTTTAAATATTTGGCGCAAATGTACATAATTTGGTCGCCATCGACGATGTTGCCGTTCTCATCGACGGCAATGAGACGGTCGCCGTCGCCGTCAAAGGCGAGCCCGACATCGGCTCCTTTTTCTTTGACAAATGCGGCGAGCGCTTCCGGATGGGTGGACCCGACCCCTTCGTTAATGTTGAGCCCATTGGGCGACGCCCCCATTGTCACGACATCCGCATCCAAATCGGCAAACAAGTACGTCGCCAGCGATGACGTCGCCCCGTGCGCGCAGTCGAGGGCGATTTTCATCCCGGAAAAATCTTCTTCATCAATCGTTTGTTTTAAATACTGCAAGTACTTTTGTCCGCCTTCGAAATAGTCGTTTACTTGCCCAAGCCCAGCCCCGATCGGCCGCGGCAGCATATCCTCCGCGCTGTCGATCAGCGCCTCAATTTCCGCTTCCTGCTCATCCGACAGCTTGAACCCGTCCGGACCGAAAAATTTAATGCCGTTATCTTGCACCGGGTTGTGGGAGGCGGAAATCATAATGCCGGCCTGCGCTCCAAGCGCCTTCGTCAAATAGGCGACGCCTGGCGTGGAAATGACGCCAAGGCGCATCACTTCCGCCCCGATCGACAAAAGCCCGGCGACAAGGGCGCCTTCCAACATATGGCCGGAAATGCGGGTGTCGCGCCCGATCAGTACTTTCGGGCGCTCAGCGCTTTTGGTCAGCACGTATCCGCCGCAGCGGCCGATTTGAAACGCCAACTCTGGCGTCAATTCACGATTTGCGACTCCACGTACACCATCAGTGCCAAAATATTTGCCCATTCGGTCACTCTCTCCTTACTTGTACAATTTATTGTGCAACTGCTTTTTCGCTAATGTGAACCATCGCCGTTTCTGATGACGGCTGCCATTGGACTTGTTTAGGGTGGTTCCATTGAATGGGAACTTGATGTTCGCCGGTGTCAAGTCCACCGACATCGACATACAAACGAATATCGTCTTTTGTCAACCCGCGGACGACATCGGGCGGACCGACAAGGCGAACCGTAATTTTGCCTTCAAGCGGTTTGACAAATTCAGCTTTGTATGAATCCGGCAAGCCGACGACGGCGATCGGCACGTCTTTCCACGTTTGCGTGATGTCTTTTTCCACATCAATATGCACCTTGATTTTGTCTGGATCGACGTTTTTTGCGCCATCAGGGAGCGGAGCGTCAAGTTCTACCGTCGCATCGTCGGTAATGTCGTCCAAATCAACGGTCAATCCTTCCAGCTTGTCAATATGGTTCAACACTTCCTTCGGTCCATAAATCGTCACTCGATCCGGCTCCGGCGTGATGCTGACAAGATGCACACCATCCGGCAACTCCCCAGTTGTTCGCACTTGAACCGGCACCGTCTTGCTCGGGCTTTTCACCGGCACGGTTACTTCCACCGACGATGGCTCTGGCTCAATATCCAACTCATTTCCCCGTCGATCGTACACCCGAACGCGCGCTTCTCTCGTCAGCGTTTCCGTCGCCCCATCTAAGTCGACGATGGCTTTGACAAACGCAATCTCGTCGATTAGTTCCTTCGCCCCGGTAATCGTCACGGCATCTGGTTTCACAGTCGGTTCTCCAACGGAATAGCCATCCGGCATTTTGTTTCGATTGAAAAATTCGACGCCGACCGAAAAGCGTTTCGATACTTTTTCACGGATCGTCACTTTCACTGAAGCCGGCTGGATATTCACCTTCAGCTTTTCCGAGATGTCCTTGTATTTGATCGGCACCGTGTATGTCCCTAACGGCAATTCCGTTAAATCGACATACACCTCGAAATTTCGCTGCAGAGCCGTCGGTTTGACGATGCTTGCCGGGCCTTGGAGCGTAACGTTCACGTATTTCGGGACGCCAGAATACGACCAAGTTGTCTTCATCATAGTAAGCGACCACCGGAATATCGATCAACGTTTCCGTATCTTCCTGGCCAAACGTGTTGCGCGTTTCACCGGTTTTCGCCCCGACATTGGCCGACATATACAGCATAATCGCCAGCAATAAAGAGACGACACGAATAAACCAAGGATGGTCCATCAACTTATCCATGTTTCTTCCCCCTCCACTGCCAACGGGAAGAAGCGGACGCCTTCGTCGCAGGAGCAAGTTCCCCCGTTAACAGCTCCCGAAACTCATCGATCGTTAAATCACGGTACAGCTCGCCGTTTTTCGTCAACGATACTGCTCCCGTCTCTTCCGACACGACGACGGTGACGCTGTCAGTCACTTCGCTGATGCCGAGCGCCGCCCGATGGCGCGTCCCGAGTTCCTTTGAAATGAACGGACTCTCCGATAGCGGCAAATAACAAGCGGCCGCAGCGATTTGATTTTTTTGAATAATCACCGCTCCGTCATGAAGCGGGGTGTTCGGAATGAAAATATTAATGAGCAGCTCCGGCGATACATGTGCGTTAAGCGTAATCCCCGTTTCCACATAATCACCCATTCCGGTTTCCCGCTCGATCGAAATGAGCGCCCCGATGCGCCGCTTCGCCATATACTCCGTGGCTTTGACGATGGCTTCCACCATCTGCAGCCGTTCCTCGTCTTCATTGACTGTGCTGCGTGTAAACAGCCGTCCACGGCCAAGCTGCTCGAGGGCGCGCCGCAATTCCGGCTGAAAAATAATGATGATCGCGAGAAATCCCCAAATGATCGCCTGATCCATCAGCCATTGCAGCGTTGTCAAACCGAGATAATTGCTCACGAAACGAACCAAAATAATTAAAAAAATGCCTTTTAACAGCTGAATGGCCTTCGTCCCGCGAATCATCATGATCAACTTGTAAATCACATACCAAACGACAAGGATATCAACCACTTTTAACAAATATGACACGATGGGGAGCTCTTCGAAGGACATCTTCACACTTCCTTTATCTCTAATTCCAACCTTCCGATGGTCATGGAAAAAGCCATCGGACGATGGCTGCCATCATTCAAGGGATTGGAGCGCATGGTGAACCCTCTCTTTAATATTATACCAAATCCATTCAAACACTTGATTAATTTCTTCTACTTCCCCGGTTACTTGTCCAGCAGACGCCATATATTTCTTCCCGTGGATCACCGTCACATCCCCATCGACCGTTCCTTCAATCCGAATCGATCCATTGCGAACTGTAATATCCCCTTTAACTGTTTGCCCTTCCGGCACGATCACTGTATGATCGCGGATGATGACATGTTCATCAGCTGAGACGGAAAACGCGCCTCTTTCCCCCCATGAAGAAGCTAAGCTGCCGAAAGTGAGCGCTAAAAACAACGAGGCAGCCGTAAGCAGCGGGTGGCGATGCAGGAAGCGGCGCAGCCGCGCGGTCTTTCTCTCTTTCGGCATCGCCTCCATAACCTTGGCTGCAAACGACGGCGGCGCCGCAACGTGGGCGGCATATTGGAGGAAAGCAACCGTCTTTTTCAGCTCGTGAAAATGGGCAGCGCACGCAGCGCACGAACGCAAATGTTCTTTCAGCTGCTGCTCTCCTTCTGGCTGGAGATCTCCATCAAAATAGCTGTGCATGAGCAACACGATTTCTTTCGGACATTCCATAGTCTCCCACCCTCTTATAAATGACCCAATTGCCTGCGCAACGCTTCGCGGCCGCGATGCAGCCGCGTTTTCACCGTGCCGACCGGCAACCCTAAAATCTCGCTAATCTCTTGCAACGACAAATCTTCCATATATTTCAACACGATCACGCTCCGGTATTTTTCCGGCAACTGCTCAATCGCTCGCTGCACCGTCTCTTGCAGCTCCAGGCTTTCCACTGCCTCCTCCGGGGATGTTTCGCGGGAAGGAAGCTGCGCCTGCATCGTCAATCCGTCCGTACCGTTTAGTTCTTCATCCAAATACACATCAGGCTTCCGTTTCCGCAGCTTATCGATCGTTAAATTCGTCGCAATCCGGTACAGCCATGTGGAAAATTTCATTTCCGGGTTGTACGTATCAATATGGACATAAGCGCGGATGAATGCCTCTTGTGCCGCATCTTCCGCCTCGTGCCGGTTGCCGAGCATTCGATAACAAAGGCGGTAAATCTTGTCCTTATACAAATCGACAAGATCCGCGTATGCGTTTTGATCCCCTTTTTGGATCGCCTTAATTCTCTTTTTAATAAATAGATCCATAAAATACAATACCCCCGCCTCACGGCTTACTGTATATTACGGCGCTCGATCAAGAAAAGTTTCATGCAACATATTTATTGTATCATACAACTGAAAAAGAGGAGACACCAAACAAATGGCAGCCCCTCTTTCACAAACAGCGGGAACAAATCATCATCATATCCGTGAATCCCGCAACCAACCCTCTTTGCTCACATGCATTAAATGAGTTTTTCACCAAACAACGACCCCATCAGCGCTACAGCCACTGATGCTGTTTTGTTCCGCTCATCCAAGATCGGGTTCACTTCGACAAATTCCGCTGAAGTGATGATTTGTGCTTCGGCCAGCATCTCCATCGCCAAATGGCTTTCGCGGTATGTCAATCCTCCAATGACAGGCGTCCCAACCCCCGGTGCGTCGCTTGGGTCAAGGCCATCCAAGTCAAGCGACAAATGGACGCCATCCGTTCGCTCTTTCAAATACGCGATCGTCTCTTCCATCACTTTCGTCATCCCAAGGCGGTCAACCTCATGCATCGTGTAAATTTTGATTCCTTTTTCGCGAATAAACCGCTTCTCTCCCTCATCAAGCGAACGGACTCCAATCAATACGACATGTTCCGGCTTGATTTTGGGGCTGTATCCACCGATTCCCGTCAGCGCCGGATGGCCAAACCCGAGGCTCGCCGCCAGCGGCATGCCATGAATGTTTCCAGACGGCGACGTCTCCTCCGTATTGACGTCACCGTGCGCGTCATACCAGATCACTCCAAGCCGCTCATAATGTTTCGCCACCCCGGCGAGCGTGCCAATGGCGATGCTATGGTCGCCGCCCAGCACAAGTGGGAAGCGCCCCCGCTGAACGACTTGGTCAACCGCCGCCGCGAGTTTCTCATTCGCCTCCGCAACCGCTTTCAAATTGCGCAACCGCGAATCCCCTTGCTCGGACAACCGCTCTGCTTTCCCAATTGGAATATCTCCCAAATCTTCAATATCGTAATGAAGACGTTCCAGACGTTCGATGATGCCTGCATAACGCATCGCGCTCGGCCCCATATCAACGCCGCGGCGTGTCTGCCCTAAATCCATCGGAACCCCGATAATTGAAATTGGCTTCATGCTGTCTCCCACTCCTTTCGTTACGTCTTTATTGTAGAGGAAAGAAAGGGGATGACTCAACTTGACAAAATTTTGAATATTTATACCGATATAACAAAAAAGAGCAGACTGCTTGTGGTTGTCAAGCAGTCTGCTCTTGATGGAGCCTATCGGGATCGAACCGATGACCTCCTGCGTGCAAAGCAGGCGCTCTCCCAGCTGAGCTAAGGCCCCGCCCAAGCGGAAGACGGGACTCGAACCCGCGACCCCCACCTTGGCAAGGTGGTGTTCTACCACTGAACTACTTCCGCGCTATGGTGAGCCATGGAGGACTCGAACCTCCGACCCTCTGATTAAAAGTCAGATGCTCTACCTACTGAGCTAATGGCTCATGGTTAGGTATACACTCACAGTGAACGATGTCCCTTCCTCTACTAGCATATTCGAAGATGTCAGATGCGTCGGGACAACTCGTAGCAAACTCGATGATGTAACGCTCGTTGCTCTACCTACTGAGCTAATGGCTCATGGGTTCAATAACACTCCGAGACAACGATGCCCCTTCCTCTACAAGCTTATTCGAAGATGTCAAGTGCGTCGGGGCAACTCGAAGCAAATTCGAAGATGCAACGCTCGTTGCTCTACCTACTGAGCTAATGGCTCATGGTTAGGTATACACTCACAGTGAACGATGTCCCTTCCTCTACTAGCATATTCGAAGATGTCAGATGCGTCGGGACAACTCGTAGCAAACTCGATGATGTAACGCTCGTTGCTCTACCTACTGAGCTAATGGCTCATGGGTTCAATAACACTCCGAGACAACGATGCCCCTTCCTCTACAAGCTTATTCGAAGATGTCAAGTGCGTCGGGGCAACTCGAAGCAAATTCGAAGATGTAGCGCTCGTTGCTGAACGAATGACCCATAGCATGTAAATTTTATGTACAAAAAAATAATGGCTGGGCTAGCTGGATTCGAACCAGCGCATCACGGAGTCAAAGTCCGTTGCCTTACCGCTTGGCTATAGCCCAACGCTGTGAAACGATTCGATATCCAGTAATTATTATGTCACTGTTGCAATGTGGCTATACATTTTCAAATCAACCGCCCTTCGAAGGGCGGTTGATTTGAACGAAAGTGACCCGTACGGGATTCGAACCCGTGTTACCGCCGTGAAAGGGCGGTGTCTTAACCACTTGACCAACGGGCCAGTGAGAAATGGAGCTTCCAACCGGGCTCGAACCGGTGACCTCTTCCTTACCATGGAAGTGCTCTACCTACTGAGCTATGGAAGCATAAAAATGGCTCCGCAAGTAGGATTCGAACCTACGACCTACCGGTTAACAGCCGGTTGCTCTACCGCTGAGCTATTGCGGAATGATGAATAAACTATATGTCATGCACATCTTCTCAATGTGCTTGTTGCCTCTTCCTCTGCCAACTAATTCAAGGAAGCGAGATGCGTCGAGGCAAT
This sequence comes from Geobacillus lituanicus, assembly GCF_050994965.1. Classification (NCBI taxonomy): domain Bacteria; kingdom Bacillati; phylum Bacillota; class Bacilli; order Caryophanales; family Anoxybacillaceae; genus Geobacillus; species Geobacillus lituanicus. The sequence continues at coordinate 547,680 of NZ_CP194773.1, read as the reverse complement.
TTGAAATAAAAGTCCAACATGCTAAAAATCAGTGTCCCTTCCTCTGCCAGCCAATTCATAAAGAGTCAGATACGTCGGGACAACTCAAAGTAAATTCAAAGTAAATTCAACGATGCTAAAGCTCGTCGCTGAGCTATTGCGAAGTGAATAACATTGCCTAGCAGCGACCTACTCTTGCAGGGGCGTTGGCCCCAACTACCATCGGCGCTGGAGGGCTTAACTTCCGTGTTCGGGATGGGAACGGGTGTTTCCCCTCCGCTATCACCACTAGGCAATGGATGATCGATTTGCTTTAGACAATAATTATTATATCCACCCTGCTTTATTTGTCAACAGGAAGTTCATTCCTTCAAAACTAGATAACCGTCGGAAGAAGCCGGGGCGCTTTCACTTTTCATTGTCTAGCTCCGGCTCGCCGCCGCTCGGGGTCAAATAACCTTCCCCCTCGGGGTGCTAGCACCCCTGCGGGTGAAGAACATTTGCCCGTCGCGGCGAACCGCTCGCCTGCGCTTTTCTAGGTTAAGCCCTCGATCGATTAGTATCCGTCAGCTCCACGTGTCGCCACGCTTCCACCTCGGACCTATCGACCTCGTCATCTTCGAGGGATCTTACCCGCCTGACGCGGTGGGAAATCTCATCTTGAGGGGGGCTTCACGCTTAGATGCTTTCAGCGCTTATCCCGTCCGCACATAGCTACCCAGCGGTGCCCCTGGCGGGACAACTGGTACACCAGCGGTGCGTCCATCCCGGTCCTCTCGTACTAAGGACAGCTCCTCTCAAATTTCCTGCGCCCGCGACGGATAGGGACCGAACTGTCTCACGACGTTCTGAACCCAGCTCGCGTACCGCTTTAATGGGCGAACAGCCCAACCCTTGGGACCGACTACAGCCCCAGGATGCGATGAGCCGACATCGAGGTGCCAAACCTCCCCGTCGATGTGGACTCTTGGGGGAGATCAGCCTGTTATCCCCGGGGTAGCTTTTATCCGTTGAGCGATGGCCCTTCCATGCGGAACCACCGGATCACTAAGCCCGACTTTCGTCCCTGCTCGACCTGTCCGTCTCGCAGTCAAGCTCCCTTATGCCTTTGCACTCTCCGAATGATTTCCAACCATTCTGAGGGAACCTTTGGGCGCCTCCGTTACCTTTTGGGAGGCGACCGCCCCAGTCAAACTGCCCACCTGACACTGTCTCCCACCCCGCTAAGGGGTGCGGGTTAGAACTTCAATACCGCCAGGGTGGTATCCCACCGCCGCCTCCACCGAAGCTGGCGCTCCGGCTTCCCAGGCTCCCACCTATCCTGTACAAGCGATACCAAAATTCCATATCAGGCTGCAGTAAAGCTCCACGGGGTCTTTCCGTCCTGTCGCGGGTAACCTGCATCTTCACAGGTAGTATAATTTCACCGGGTCTCTCGTTGAGACAGCGCCCAAGTCGTTACACCTTTCGTGCGGGTCGGAACTTACCCGACAAGGAATTTCGCTACCTTAGGACCGTTATAGTTACGGCCGCCGTTTACTGGGGCTTCGGTTCGCACCTTCGCTTCCGCTAAGCGCTCCCCTTAACCTTCCAGCACCGGGCAGGTGTCAGCCCCTATACGTCGCCTTTCGGCTTCGCAGAGACCTGTGTTTTTGATAAACAGTCGCTTGGGCCTTTTCACTGCGGCTCGTTCGGGCTCTTCACCCAAACGAGCACCCCTTCTCCCGAAGTTACGGGGTCATTTTGCCGAGTTCCTTAACGAGAGTTCTCCCGCGCGCCTTAGGATTCTCTCCTCGCCTACCTGTGTCGGTTTGCGGTACGGGCACCTCTTCCCTCGCTAGAGGCTTTTCTTGGCAGTGTGAAATCGGGGACTTCCGGATGACTCCGTCGCCATCACCGCTTGGCCTTACAATCCGCGGATTTGCCTACGGATCAGCCTTGCGGCTTGGACAGGCTCTTCCAGCCGCCTGCTCGCCCTATCCTCCTGCGTCCCCCCATCGCTCAAACGGGAAGGAGGTGGTACAGGAATCTCAACCTGTTGTCCATCACCTACGCCTTTCGGCCTCGGCTTAGGTCCCGACTAACCCTGAGCGGACGAACCTTCCTCAGGAACCCTTAGGCTTTCGGCGCAGAGGATTCTCACCTCTGTTTTCGCTACTCATACCGGCATTCTCACTTCTAAGCGCTCCACCAGTCCTTCCGGTCTGGCTTCAACGCCCTTAGAACGCTCCCCTACCGATGACCAACGGTCATCCCGCAGCTTCGGCGGCACGTTTAGCCCCGGTACATTTTCGGCGCAGAGTCACTCGACCAGTGAGCTATTACGCACTCTTTAAATGGTGGCTGCTTCTAAGCCAACATCCTGGTTGTCTTTGCAACTCCACATCCTTTTCCACTGAACGTGCACTTTGGGGCCTTAGCTGGCGATCTGGGCTGTTTCCCTCTCGACCACGGATCTTATCACTCGCAGTCTGACTCCCGGGCATAAGTCGTTGGCATTCGGAGTTTGACTGGGTTCGGTAACCCGATGAGGGCCCCTAGCCCAATCAGTGCTCTACCTCCAACACTCTCCATCCCGAGGCTAGCCCTAAAGCTATTTCGGGGAGAACCAGCTATCTCCAAGTTCGATTGGCATTTCACCCCTACCCACACCTCATCCCCGCACTTTTCAACGTGCGTGGGTTCGGGCCTCCAGCCGGTGTTACCCGGCCTTCACCCTGGACATGGGTAGATCACCTGGTTTCGGGTCGACGACGACGTACTTTTCGCCCTGTTCAGACTCGCTTTCGCTGCGGCTCCGCCTCTTCGGCTTAACCTCGCACGCCATCGTCACTCGCCGGTTCATTCTACAAAAGGCACGCCATCACGCATGAACGCGCTCTGACTACTTGTAGGCACACGGTTTCAGGTTCTCTTTCACTCCCCTTCCGGGGTGCTTTTCACCTTTCCCTCACGGTACTGGTGCACTATCGGTCACTAGGGAGTATTTAGCCTTGGGAGATGGTCCTCCCTGCTTCCGACGGGATTTCCCGTGTCCCGCCGTACTCAGGATCCGCTCGGGAGGGAACGAAGTTTCGACTACAGGGCTGTCACCTTCTCTGGCCGGCCGTTCCAGACCGGTTCGTCTACCCCGTTCCTTTCTCACTCCCACAATGAGCGGTCCTACAACCCCAAGAGGCACGCCTCTTGGTTTGGGCTGTTCCCGTTTCGCTCGCCGCTACTCAGGGAATCGCGTTTGCTTTCTTCTCCTCCGGGTACTAAGATGTTTCAGTTCCCCGGGTGTGCCCTCCATGCCCTATGGATTCAGGCATGGATACTGCCCCATTACGGACAGTGGGTTCCCCCATTCGGACATCTCCGGATCAACGCTTGCTTACAGCTCCCCGGAGCGTTTCGGCGTTTGCCCCGTCCTTCATCGGCTCCTAGTGCCAAGGCATCCACCGTGCGCCCTTTCTAGCTTAACCTACAGCGCTCTCGGCTTCTTCCTTATTGTCTAGCGTCGGCTCGCCGCCGCTCGGGGTCAAATAACCTTCGCCTTCCGGGTGCAAGCACCCTTGCAGGCGAAGAACATTTGCCCATCGCGGCAACCCGCGAGCCTCCGCTTTTCCGGTTATCTAGTTTTCAAGGAACGATTTTTGTCATTGAGAGAACATGACTCGTTCCCTCAAAACTGAACGAAACGAAAGCGCTGTGTATCGACAGTTGGCCATTGCGACCTCCGCTTTTCGTCCTTAGAAAGGAGGTGATCCAGCCGCACCTTCCGGTACGGCTACCTTGTTACGACTTCACCCCAATCACTTGCCCCACCTTCGGCGGCTGGCTCCCTTGCGGGTTACCTCACCGACTTCGGGTGTTGCAAGCTCTCGTGGTGTGACGGGCGGTGTGTACAAGGCCCGGGAACGTATTCACCGCGGCATGCTGATCCGCGATTACTAGCGATTCCGGCTTCATGCAGGCGAGTTGCAGCCTGCAATCCGAACTGAGAGCGGCTTTTTGGGATTCGCTCCCCCTCGCGGGTTCGCAGCCCTTTGTACCGCCCATTGTAGCACGTGTGTAGCCCAGGTCATAAGGGGCATGATGATTTGACGTCATCCCCACCTTCCTCCGACTTGTCGCCGGCAGTCCCTCTAGAGTGCCCAACCGAATGCTGGCAACTAGAGGCGAGGGTTGCGCTCGTTGCGGGACTTAACCCAACATCTCACGACACGAGCTGACGACAACCATGCACCACCTGTCACCCTGTCCCCCCGAAGGGGGAACGCCCAATCTCTTGGGTTGTCAGGGGATGTCAAGACCTGGTAAGGTTCTTCGCGTTGCTTCGAATTAAACCACATGCTCCACCGCTTGTGCGGGCCCCCGTCAATTCCTTTGAGTTTCAGCCTTGCGGCCGTACTCCCCAGGCGGAGTGCTTATCGCGTTAGCTGCAGCACTAAAGGGTGTGACCCCTCTAACACTTAGCACTCATCGTTTACGGCGTGGACTACCAGGGTATCTAATCCTGTTTGCTCCCCACGCTTTCGCGCCTCAGCGTCAGGTGCAGGCCAGAGAGCCGCCTTCGCCACTGGTGTTCCTCCACATCTCTACGCATTTCACCGCTACACGTGGAATTCCGCTCTCCTCTCCTGCCCTCAAGTCCCCCAGTTTCCAATGACCCTCCACGGTTGAGCCGTGGGCTTTCACATCAGACTTAAGAGACCGCCTGCGCGCGCTTTACGCCCAATAATTCCGGACAACGCTCGCCCCCTACGTATTACCGCGGCTGCTGGCACGTAGTTAGCCGGGGCTTTCTCGTGAGGTACCGTCACCGCGCCGCCCTCTTCGAACGGCGCTCCTTCGTCCCTCACAACAGAGCTTTACGACCCGAAGGCCTTCTTCGCTCACGCGGCGTCGCTCCGTCAGGCTTTCGCCCATTGCGGAAGATTCCCTACTGCTGCCTCCCGTAGGAGTCTGGGCCGTGTCTCAGTCCCAGTGTGGCCGGTCACCCTCTCAGGCCGGCTACGCATCGTCGCCTTGGTGAGCCGTTACCTCACCAACTAGCTAATGCGCCGCGGGCCCATCCGCAAGTGACAGCCCAAAGGCCGCCTTTCAACCGAAGACCATGCGGTCTTCGGTGTTATCCGGTATTAGCTCCGGTTTCCCGGAGTTATCCCGGTCTTGCGGGCAGGTTGCCCACGTGTTACTCACCCGTCCGCCGCTGACCGAATCAAGGCAAGCCCCGATCCGGTCCGCTCGACTTGCATGTATTAGGCACGCCGCCAGCGTTCGTCCTGAGCCAGGATCAAACTCTCCAAAGAAAGTTGATTGGCTTTTGCTTCGGCCCATGCGGACCTCCGCTTTTCGTATTGTCCAGCTTCGGTCCGCCGCCGCTCGGGGTCAAATAACCTTCGCCTTCCGGGTGCAAGCACCCTTGCAGGCGAAGAACATTTGCCCGTCGCGGCGACCCGCGGACCTCCGCTTTTCGTCGCGCTTCGTTTCGTTCAGTTTTCAAGGAACGCTGTAAATTTCCCTTTGCAAACAGCTCTTTTATATTATCATAACACTTTTTTGATGTCAACCACTTTTTTGCTTCGCTGTTGCCAAACTGCTTTTCCGAACAGCGACGTTTAAAAATATACCACTTTACCTCCAAAAATGCAAGATAATATTTTTAGGAAGTTTGCGGATCCCAATCCATGTTTATCCCCACCCCCGCTTTTGCCTACTCTGGCGCCAAGGAGTGGCAATTATGTTTCATAACCGCCATAGACCGCCGCATAAGATGTACATAGGACAACTGTTTAGGGAGGGATGGAAGCCATGTTTTACGCACTAAATGGGCGGACATTGAAAAAAGCTCTCATTATTATTTGTTCTGCTTTTTTCACTGCGGTCATCCTATACGCTTATGAAATGAACCGACCCGTGTTTTCGCTTTCCTCTGGGCCTAAGGCCGTGTACAAGGTGGACAATGACCGCGATGAGGTGGCATTGACGTTTGACATTAGCTGGGGGGATGAGAACGCGGAAAAAATTTTGGACGTATTGAAGCAACACGGGATTAAAAACGCAACCTTTTTTTTATCAGCCTCATGGGCTGAACGCCATCCGTCCGTCGTAAAGCGGATCAAAGAGGAAGGGCATGAAATCGGCAGCATGGGGTATAATTTTGTCAATTATGCAGAACTCGAGAACGCTAAAATCCGCCAAGATTTAATGATGGCGGAGAAAGTGTTCGACATGTTAGGTGTGAAAAACGTCGAGTTGCTGCGCCCCCCGGGAGGGAATTTTAACAAAAAGGTGCTAAAAGTTGCGGAGTCTCTCGGCTATACGGTTGTGCATTGGAGCGTTGACTCGAAGGACTGGCTGAATCCCGGCACAGAGCAAATTGTCGCCAACGTCACAAGCGATTTGGAGCCGGGCGATATTGTGCTCCTTCACGCGTCCGACTCGGCCAAACAAACGGCAAAGGCGCTGCCGAAAATTATTGCAGCCATGAAAGAAAACGGCTATAAAAACGCCAGCCTCTCTGAGCTGCTGGCCAACGGTAAAGCAGAAAGCAAAGGGATCGACTAAAAAGGGCGGGAGGCGGGTTTTCGCCTAAAAGCCGCCAGCCTTCCCTCAAGACTTTAGCATGGCCGTTGCAGTTGGATGATATCCTGATCATGTTTCCTTTTAGAATGAGCGGCCCGACAAAAAAGAACAGGCGGCGCTTTACGCGGACGATCCTGCGCCGCCTGTCAATTTATGCAGTATAAGAAGTTGATATGCATTGCATACTAGTAACGGAATCAGCATCAAATATAACCAGTCTCGGTCATTGATGCGCAAAACGGGAAACCATTCAATCACCGTTACCACGACCATAAAGAACAGCGCCGGGACGAATGCCCCTTTGTTCGTCTGCGCGCTTTTTATGTAGGCAACGGCTAAGCCAACCGCCAAAATAAACAAGGCGGTCAATACATACGGGATGATCGAATCGCCTTTATCCGCAAACACCATGTAGCGGAAATAGACTAGATCGAACAGCACGAACATGATCAAAACAAGCTGGACAGCGTTCCAGAGGGAACGGAACATGCCAAGTCCGAACCGATGGACGGTCAAATAGGCAAAAAAGCCCGCCTGGCTGATGACGCTGAAAATAAAGCCGACGCCGACATGCCAAAGCAATACGGCAAGAAATTCAATGACCTCGAAACGTACAAGGAGATGTCCAAACTCTTTCCAATTCAAAACTATCCCGACGGCTGCTGTCGCGATTCCGCCGATCAGCAGCGTGGTCAAAAATAAACGCACCCATTTGCGGCTGTTCACAGCTTCATCCTCCATCGTTTCAGCATAACCCGCTTACCATTTTACCAGCGCCCTTGTGAAAAAGCCAGCTCCGATCTCCCCCATGTATATTTTTTTCCCCAACATTCATATTAAAGGTGAGGGATTTTTGCAGAAAGGAGCTCACTTTCATGAACAAATGCCTACCGCTCCTCTTGCTCAGTTTTCTCATTCTTGGTTCCTGTGCCCCTCAAGAAACCAGCCCCCCTCCCCCGGATTATGACGAAACGAAAAAGATGGTTGTTGACATTTTAAAAACCGACGAGGGGAAAAAGGCGATTCAAGATATTATGTCGGAAGATCAGATGAAGCAGCAACTTGTGATGGATCAAGCCGCTGTGAAAGATACACTCGAAAAGGTGCTGACATCGGAACAAGGGAAAAAATTTTGGGAAACCGCTTTAAAAGACCCGAAATTTGCCGAAAGCTTTGCCAAGGGACTGCAAAAGGAACATGAAAAAATGATAAAAGCGCTGATGAAGGATCCCGACTATCAACAGATGATGATGGACATTTTAAAAGATCCAGAAATGGAAAAGGCCATGATCGAAGTAGTCAAAAGCAAAGAGTTCCGCCAACACTTGCAAAAGGTAGTTACAGAAACGCTAAACAGCCCGCTGTACCAAGCCAAAATTCAAGATATGCTGACAAAAGCGGCGGAATCGCTCCAACAAGGCGCTGAAAAACAAGGAGAAGGGGAAGGAGGAGAAGGGGAAGAAAGCGGCGGAGGCAACCAACAAGGCGGGGGAGGATAATCAATCAAAAAAAGGTGTCCGGCGGGGGACGGGATCGCAACGTTCCAAAGAGCAGGCGATGCAATGCGGTTCCGCGCCATCGGACACCTTTTTCGTTATTCCCCTTAATATTTCTCCGCTATTTTGCGGGCGATATCCATATAAATTTTTCCGATCGGATGATCTTCGGCGTAAATGGACGGAGCGAAATCATCATCGTTCCAGTCCGGCTGCTGAAGGGGCAGCTGCCCGAGCAACTCCGTGTTCAGCTCCTTTGCCAGCTTTTCCCCGCCGCCTTTGCCAAAGACGTATTCCCGCTCACCCGTTTTCCGGCTTTCGTAATACGACATATTTTCAATGACACCGATAATTTCGTGGTCGGTGCGCAGCGCCATTGCCCCAGCGCGGGCAGCGACAAACGCGGCGGTCGGGTGCGGAGTGGTGACGATAATTTCTTTGCATGACGGCAAAAGCGTGTGCACGTCTAACGCGACATCGCCGGTGCCTGGAGGCAAGTCGAGCAGCAAGTAATCCAAGTCGCCCCACTCAACTTCTTTGAAGAAGTTGTTCAGCATTTTTCCAAGCATCGGGCCGCGCCAAATGACCGGAGCATTGTCCTCGACGAAAAAGGCCATCGAAATGACTTTCACCCCAAACCGCTCGACGGGGATGATTTTATCGCCCCGCACTGTCGGACGCTGAGTAATTCCCATCATGTCTGGAACGCTAAACCCATAAATATCGGCGTCGATCAACCCGACTTTTTTGCCAAGCCGGGCGAGCGCGACCGCTAAGTTGACGGAAACCGTTGATTTTCCGACGCCGCCCTTGCCGCTGGCGATGGCGATATACGTCGTTTTTTGCGGATTGTCGCTATATTTCTCAACCACTTCGCGCGGCAGTTCGGCAAACCGCAAGCCGACGGATGCGGCGCCAGCCTCTTTCAGCTGCTGGACGATCGCCGTTTGCACGCGCAGTTGGTCAGGCGTGCCGGTTTTGGCAAGCGCGATCTTTACGCTGACATGGTTTTTCTCTTCCTTAATTTTAATTTCTTGAATGGCGTTTGTTTCCTTAAAGGTCTTGTTTAAAAACGGGTCTTTCATGTTTTCAAGAATGGCTCGCACTTCGTTTTCCGTCAGCATCGTATTCACCAACCCTTTTTCAAATCAATAGTTCCCTTATATATTTACTATACCATAAACCGCCAGATGGCTTCCATTTCGTCCCCCTGCCTGTCCCGGCTTTTCGACATTCGTTACATTGAGTGTTCTTTTCAGATGTATGAATCTCACATTTCGCACCCTCTCGACGAAAATCGGGAGGATTTTTTCGTTCCGATGTCGAATGAATCCTTGACACACAAGGAAAGTGAAGGAGTTTTTCTCTCATGAACGTTCAAGTCAAAAAGGTCTATCGTAATGATTATTTGAATATAATAAGTGCCCTATTCAAGAAACTGGGCCTGCCCCAATTGATTGACCATCTCGTTCCCGTTGATCCACAGTGCCAGACTCGAGTCAGCGATGCCGTTCAGGCCATCATCTACAATCTGTTTGACGGCCGGCAAGCCCTTGTTCACTTGGAACATTGGGCTCAGGAGGTCGATTGTGAGAAACTCATCCGTCCCGATCTCCATCCTTCCTGGTTGAACGACGATGCGTTGGCCCGTCATCTCGATCGCCTGTATGAGGCTGGCATTCACAACGTCATCAGCACTTGCTTGATTCATATTTATCGCAAAGAAGGCCTTTCCCTCCGAGCCTTCCACGCCGATACGACGGACAAGACCGTTTACGGCGCGTATGAATCGGCCTCATTAGAGGCTTTGCAGATCACACATGGCTATAACCGCCATCATCGTTGGCAAAAACAGATCGGTTTCGGACTGGTCGGCAACGAGGACGGCATCCCGTTTTACGGCGATGTGCACGACGGCAACCTGCCTGACAAAACGTGGAATCCGGAGGTGCTGTCCCGTGTCCACGAACAGCTCAAACAAGCCAAGATGGAAGACGAATGGATTTACGTGGCCGATTCCGCCGCGATGACAAAAGACACTCTGGCGCAAACCAAAGCGGCCAACGCCTTTTTGATCACCCGAGGCCCTTCGTCGCTTCGGATCGTGAAACGGGCATTAGCGGAGGCCGATTCGCCTCACATCCCGTGGAGCGAACCCTTTACCCTGGCGGAGAGAAACGGCGCCACGTATCGGGTATGGGAAACATCCTCCACCTATGAAGGCCACCCCGTTCGGCTGATCGTCGTCGAATCGAGTGCGCTCGACCAGCGAAAAGGAAAGACGCTTGAAAAAGAACGAACCAAAGAAGCGGAGCTTCTTCGCGAGGAACAAGCCCGTTGGGAGCGTCACCCCTTCTCCTGCCGGGAAGATGCCGAACAAGCCTTGGCGTCCCTCAAGGCGTCCCTTCGCCCCCGGTTTCATCGGGTTGAGGCCGCGGTCGAAGAGACCGTACGCCTGAAAAAACGGCGCGGACGGCCGAAAAAAGGGGCGGAACCCGAGGTGGAGACGCTGTATTTCTTGCACCTTGACGTCGAATTCGACCAAGACGCGTGGGAACAGGCAAGACGGAAAGCGTCCCGGTTTGTCCTTGTCACGACCGTTCCGAAGGAATGGAAGGGCCAACCCATGGATGCCCAAGAGATCTTGAAGCTGTATAAAGGGCAGATCTCGGTGGAAATGAACTTCGCTTTTTTGAAAGATCCGTTTTTCACGGATGAGATTTACGTCAAAAAACCAGAACGGGTCGCAGTATTAGGCTATTTGTTTCTGTTGGCCTTGGCGATTTACCGCGTTTTTCAGCGCCGAGTGCGCCAGTTCATCACACCCGAACACCCATTAAAGGGCGCCGGAGGCCGCAAGCTGACCCGACCGACGGGGCAGGCGATTTTCCAGCTGTTTCAATATGTGAACGTCGTCCTCCTGGAGCTGCCGGATGGACGCATCCAACGCTCACTGGATCGCTCCCTCACCCCTGAACAACGAAGGATTCTGCAGGGGTTGGGGCTGGATGAGAGCATTTACGTGTAACGTCATACGGAACGACCAGCGATGGTAAAAAAAGGATTGCCATCGCTCGTCGTGTTGGTCAAAAAGTTATTCTGAAAAACTAAATAAAAAATCCTTTGTTTTGACCTTGTTAGGGTGCGAAATGTGAGATGAATGGCGATGGCGCGCTTTTGGACGGGGGAGAACGGTTCTCTCGCCTTGGCCGTTCTTCCCCGCTTGGAAGCAGGGCCTTTCCCGCTTCGGGACGATAAAAAACCTCGCTATTCGCGAGGGGTAGGTTCGTTCGAAAAGTAACGCAGCACTCCTTTGTAAATCGAGGCGGCGAGTTTCGTCTGGTAATGGTCAGAGGCGAGCAGCTCCCGCTCGTCCGGATTCGATAAAAATCCAACTTCAACGAGCGCTCCGGGCTTTTTGGCATGCTTTAGCAAATAAACGGTATCAATCATTTTCGCTACCCGGTGGGTGTTTTCCAAGTTGCGCCGCAACTCGGCTTGGATGAATTTGGCGAGCCGCTCATTTTCGATGAGCGAGCCGTAATAAAACGTCTGTGCCCCCCGCCAGCGCGGGGATGGAATGGCATTGAGGTGAATGCTGATAAACAAATCCGCATCGGAATGGTTAATGAATGATGTTCGTTCGTGCAAATCTTCCGTTTTCCGCCGGCTGTAGCCGCGCGTGGACGGGCTGGCCAAATCGCGGTCTGTCTCTCGCGTCATCAGAACGAGCGCTCCTTGTTGCTGCAAGTAGTCCCGCAATTTTTTCGCGACGTTGAGCGCGATTTCTTTTTCCAGCACCTCGCCGCCGACCGCCCCGCCATCCGGCCCGCCATGGCCGGGGTCTAGGACGATAATTCGCCCGGACAATGGGAGATTCCACGGTTTTGTTGAGGTCAGATCAGAAAATAAAGACGGAAATAACAAAATTCCCGCAATGGCAGCCGCGGTAAAGGCGACAAGCCACTTCCATTTTTCTTTCATCGTTTCTCCTCCCGCGCGTTTCCCTTCTCTATCTTATATGGGACAAGGGGCGGGAATAGAACTTATTCAGTGAAGTTTTAGGCGGCGCCGTTTTTTTCCCCGTTCAAACCCTTCGGTCCACCAGCCGACGATATATTGCTCGCAGGCGTAATAGAGCGACTGGCCGAGCAGATCGTCGTCGATGTTGCCCCAAAAGCAGAGAAAATCAAAAAGTGTGTCAATTAAATATTTCTCCTCTTGCGCGCAACGTCGGCGCACGCTGTCCACAGACTCCCCATAATAGCCGAACCGGCTGTAATGGGCGCCGAGCAAATACGCTTCAATGGCCAGGTCAATGCAGTCTTCCTCAACAGTAGATGGGAAAATCCGGTACATTTGATAGAAAGAGGCAAAATGTTCCAACACTTTGGCCCGCAATTTCTCCAGCGACAACTCCCGCAGCATTTTCCGCTCATAGCGGAGCTGCTTTTCCTGCCTTTTTTCCGCGAATGAAGTGATGACTGTCATCGTGTTTCACGCTCCTTTACGATGTAGTGTTTAACGATCGAACGCAAACATGCGCGCGGGCCAAAGGCAGAAATAAGCAAAAAACCCAGCCAAACTGGCTGGGTTGGACAACACGGTTAACGTTTCGAGAACTGCGGAGCGCGGCGGGCGCCTTTGAGCCCGTATTTTTTCCGCTCTTTGACGCGGGCATCGCGCGTCAGCAAGCCAGCGCGCTTCAATACGGTGCGGAATTCCGGATCGACTTGAAGCAACGCGCGGGCGATGCCGTGGCGAATGGCGCCCGCTTGGCCGGCAAATCCGCCGCCGTGAACGTTCACCAACACGTCGTAGCTGCCGAGCGTTTCTGTCAGTACAAGCGGTTGCTTTACCATTTCGATAAGCGCTTCTGTCGGAATATATTCACGAATGTCTTGTTTGTTGACGATGATGCGTCCATCGCCCGGGACGAGGCGGACGCGAGCAACCGAGCTTTTGCGACGACCTGTACCGTAATATTGTACTTGTGCCAAAATAAATACCCTCCCTTGTCAATTATCCGCGAAGTTCGTATACTTCCGGTTTTTGCGCTTGATGCGGGTGTTCGCTTCCGCGGTAAACATGCAGTTTTTTGAACATTTGACGGCCAAGGCTGCCTTTTGGAAGCATGCCGCGCACCGCCCGTTCAATCATTTGTTCCGGATAATTCGTGCGCATTTCGAGCGCCGTTCTCACTTTCAAACCGCCTGGATATAAGCTGTGGCGATAGTACAATTTTTTCGTTAACTTTTTCCCTGTCAGTTCCACTTTGTCAGCATTGATGACGATCACATGATCCCCGCAGTCAACGTGCGGAGTGAACGTCGGTTTATGTTTGCCGCGCAACAGCGCTGCGACTTCGCTGGCCAGACGACCCAACGTTTTGCCGGCTGCGTCGACAACGTACCATTTACGCTCTACTTCATTCGGTTTCGCCATATAAGTCGTACGCAATGTAGTTCCCTCCTAAAAAGAAAAATGAACAAGTAAAGTTGTTTATTTCAACACGATTGCTGTCCGGGGCTAATCGTGGAAAATACATGCCATATGATATAATAGCTTGCCGGAACGCCAATGTCAAGAAGATGTTACACGGGGACTCGTTGTCTTCACTTATGGCGCCCCGGTTTTTTGTCATCTAAAAGCGTGAGACGACTTTCGAACACGGTGTTCACCACCGGTCAACTGACGGCGAAAAACTCATCATCATAGTACACCCGCCATAAATACAATCCTTCCGCCGGCGCCGTCGGGCCAGCGAGTCTCCGGTCTTTGGCTGCAAGCAATGCTGCAATGTCTGCCGGGGACCGCCTCCCTTGGCCAATTTCAAGCACTGTGCCGACGATGATGCGCACCATGTTGTACAAAAAGCCGCTGCCGATGAACCGGAATTCCATCATCGAACCGTCGGTTTCCACCTCTGCCTGGTAAATGGTGCGTATGCGATCCTCCATTTCCGTTTTGGCGGAGCAGAAGCTCGTAAAGTCATGCGTCCCGATCAGTTGGCGAAGCGCTTCATCCATGGCGCCGATATGCAGCGGGTATGGATGCCACGCGCAGTAATGGCGGCGAAAGACGTCGCGGTCGGCGGCAGTCCACACTTTGTAGCGGTACTCTTTTGCCTTGGCCGAAAAGCGGGCATGAAAGGTGCTGTCTGCCTCCTCTGCCGAACGAACGGCGATATCGTCCGGAAGCTGGGCGTTTAACGCTCTTTTCCACTGTTCAGGAGAAAGCACAAGCGCCGTATCGAAGTGGATGACTTGCCCATAGGCGTGAACCCCGGCATCCGTCCTCCCGGAAGCCGTTACACGCACGGCTTTCCCTTTATGCATCCGTTTGAGCACTTCCTCAATCTCGCCTTGCACCGTCCGTTTTCCCGGCTGAATTTGATAACCGGAAAAATGGGTGCCGTCATACGCTACCACGCATTTGATCCGTCTCGTCATGGCCTTCCTCCGCTATGAGCGTAATAAAAAGAGCAACAGCGCCAGCAGGGCCGTAGCGGCTAACAACACGGTGTCTGCCGGCTTCCAAGCAAGCTGGCGGAGTTTCGTCCGCCCTTCGCCGCCGCGGTAGCCGCGCGCTTCCATCGCCGTCGCCAGCTCATCCGCCCGCTTGAACGAACTGATAAACAGCGGCACAAGAAGCGAGACGATCGCCTTCATCCGCTCAGAGAACCGGCCGCCGGAAAAGTCGACGCCGCGGGCGGCTTGCGCTTTCATAATTTTTTCTGTTTCTTCCATTAAAGTTGGAATGAAGCGGAGCGAAATCGCCATCATTAAGGCGAGCTCATGAACCGGCACGCGCCATTTTTTCAATGGACTAAGCAAGCTTTCGACGCCATCGGTCACTTCAATCGGCGTTGTCGTCAGCGTCAGCATCGTCGTCATGAGCACAAGGAGCAAAAATCGCATGGAAATAAAAATTCCTTGCCGAATGCCGCCTTCGTAAACGGACAGCGCGCCAATCCGGTAGAGGACATCCCCTTCTTTCGTCATCAATACATGCAATAACAACGTAAACAACACGACCCATAAAATCGGCTTTAAGCCGCGCAAAATGAAAGAAAGCGGGATGCGCGACAGGGCTGCAAAAGCAAACGTAAACAACGACAGCACCGCATACGTCACTGCATTATTCGCCAAAAAAACGATGAAAACATAGGCGAATACGATCAGCAGCTTCGCCCGCGGATCTAAACGGTGAATGAGCGAATGGCCAGGCACGTATTGGCCGATAATGAAATGATTAGTCATGAATGCTCACCCTAGAAAACAGTTGCTGGATGGCCTCCACCGTCTGTTCGATCGTCAAACACGGAGAGGGAATGGCGACCCCAAACCGCGCTTCCAGCTCCCGCTTCAACTTGACCGTCTCCGGTACGCTAAGGCCAATGGCGGCAAGCCGATCGGCATCGCGGAACACCTCTTCCGGCGCTCCCTGCCCCCACACCGTCCCTTCATGCATGACGATGATTTGGTCGGCATAGCGGGCGGCATCTTCCATACTATGAGTCACGAGCACCGTTGTTAACCGTTTTTCGCAATGAAGACGGTAAAACATCTCCATAATCTCTTTCCGCCCGCGTGGGTCCAGCCCAGCGGTCGGTTCATCAAGCACCAGCACTTCCGGTTCAAGCGCCAGCACGCCGGCAATGGCGACGCGCCGCATTTGCCCGCCGCTTAAATCGAACGGCGATTTGGCCAACACATCCTCGCTGAGCCCGACTAGTTTGATAAGCTCTCGCGCTTTCCGTTTCGCCTCTTCTTCGGAAACGCCGAAATTAAGCGGGCCAAAACAAATATCCTTCTCGACCGTTTCCTCAAACAACTGGTGTTCCGGAAATTGGAACACAATCCCAACCTTTTTGCGCAGCGGTTTGAGCTGCTTCGGCCGCTTGTCGCCGGTGATGATCTCATCGCCGATTTTTATCGTGCCGCTTGTCGGTTGCAGCAAGCCGTTTAAGTGTTGAAGGAGCGTCGATTTGCCCGAACCGGTGTGGCCAACGATGGCGACGTATGCCCCGCTGGGAATCGACACATTCACATTATACAGCGCCCGGCGGGCGAGCGGCGAACGGGCATTGTATACATGTTCTACTTTTTCGAATACAATGTCCATAGCTCTTCGACCAACTCCTCCGTCGTCAAGTGTGCGGAACGAAGCGGAATGCCTTGTTCCCGCAAACGGCTGCCCATTTTCACGGCAAACGGCAAATCAAGGCCGATGCGCTCGAGCTTGCCCCCAAGCCGAAAGATTTGCTCCGGCGTCCCTTCCGCCATGACCTCACCTTTGTTCATCACGATGATGCGGTCGGCTTTCGCCGCTTCCTCCAAATCGTGCGTGATCGACAATACTGTAATGCGCTGTTGCCGGTTCAAGCGGCGAACCGTCTCGAGCACCTCTTCCCTTCCCCGCGGGTCGAGCATCGATGTCGCTTCATCCAAAATGATCATATCAGGGTGAAGCGCCAAAATGCCGGCGATAGCGACACGCTGCTTTTGCCCGCCGGAAAGCCGGTGCGGCTCGTGTTCGAGAAACGCCTCCATATGCACCAGGCGGATGGCTTCACGGATGCGCTCAATCATTTCATCGCGCGGAACACCATTATTTTCAAGGGCAAAGGCGATATCATCCTCGACAGTTGTCCCGACAAATTGGTTATCTGGATTTTGAAACACCATGCCGACGCGCCGGCGCACCTCCCAGACGGTCGTTTCATCGAGAGGGCGCCCAAACAGGCGAATGACGCCCCGCTCCGGCCGAAGCAAACCGATTAACAGCCGGGCAACGGTCGACTTGCCGGATCCGTTATGGCCGACAATCGCCAGCCACTCCCCGCGTCCGGCCTGGAAGCTCACGTTTTGCACTGCATACTCCGATTGATTCGGATAACGGAAATACACTCCTTCGATCGAAAGGATCGGTTCGGCCATGATTGTTTCTCCTCGCCTTGGCACGTTTCCGGCCGTGCCTTGCTAAATGATGGTAAACAAAAAAAGGGCATAGATCCAGTTCAAACGAAACTGTCTCGCCCTTGTTGAAATGAAACCGTTACACGAGCTCAATAATGACCATCGGCGCCCCGTCTCCGCGGCGAGGACCAAGTTTCATAATGCGTGTATAGCCGCCTTGGCGGTCTTGGTAGCGCGGCGCAATGTCACTGAACAGCTTTTGCAGTGCATCTTGGCCGGTTTCACTGTTGGCGACTTCCTTGCGGATAAATGCCGCTGCTTGACGACGGGCATGCAAATCGCCGCGTTTGCCGAGCGTGATCATTTTTTCGATAACCGCGCGCAATTCTTTTGCTCGCGCTTCCGTCGTTTCGATGCGTTCATTGATGATTAAATCTGTCGCTAAATCGCGAAGCAATGCTTTCCGTTGAGAAGTCGTGCGTCCTAGTTTTCTGTACGACATCAAATGTCCCTCCCTTTTAAAATGATGTGTTCCTCATTGCTGTCGTAGTCGATCGGCGCTTAACGCCAAATCTATGGCCAACGCGCATGTCCGCCCCACCGGGCGGGGCTGGCGCTTAATCGTCTTTACGGAGGCTAAGCCCCAGCTCCGCTAACTTCGCTTTCACTTCTTCGAGCGATTTGCGGCCGAGGTTGCGCACTTTCATCATATCCTCTTCCGTTTTTTGCGTCAGCTCCTGAACGGTGTTAATGCCGGCACGCTTCAAGCAGTTGTAGGAACGGACAGACAGATCGAGCTCCTCGATCGTCATTTCCAGCACTTTTTCTTTTTGATCGTCCTCTTTCTCTACCATGATTTCAGCATTTTGCGCTTCATCCGTCAAGCCGACAAAAATGTTCAAGTGCTCGGTTAAAATTTTCGCCCCAAGGGAAATGGCTTCTTTCGGCCCGATGCTCCCATCGGTCCAAACGTCGATCGTCAATTTGTCATAGTCGGTCACTTGGCCGACCCGTGTATTTTCGACCTGATAGGAAACACGGGAGACCGGCGTATAGATGGAGTCGATCGGAATCACGCCGATGGGCTGGTCCTCGCGCTTGTTCGCCTCGGCCGGGACATACCCACGTCCCCGTCTGGCGGTCATGCGCATGCGCAGGCGACCGCCTTCCGCCAGCGTAGCAATATGAAGGTCCGGGTTTAAAATTTCTACATCGCTGTCGTGAGTAATATCGGCAGCCGTGACAACTCCTTCACCCTGCACATCAATTTCCAACGTTTTCTCTTCATCTGAATAAATCTTCAACGCCAATTTTTTGATATTCAAGATGATGGCTGTCACATCCTCGACGACGCCGTCAATCGTTGAAAACTCGTGCAGTACACCGTCGATTTGCACCGATGTCACAGCCGCACCAGGGAGTGAAGACAATAGGATACGACGTAAGGAGTTCCCTAAAGTTGTACCATATCCACGCTCAAGCGGTTCGACGACGAATTTGCCGTATTTGGCATCTTCGCTCAGTTCGACCGTTTCAATTTTCGGCTTTTCAATTTCAATCATCGATTATTATACCCTCCTTCAAAACGTCGAGACCCCGACCAAACGGTACACGCCTAACAACATTCCCCCATGAATCTCTCTCTTTCAGCTTGCCGGCGGCCAAAGCCGGCTTCCCTGTCACGGTCTTTATCATATCCCATTATTGACAATGGTTCAAATTCTATACAGGGGCGTTACACGCGGCGACGTTTTGGCGGACGGCATCCATTGTGCGGGATTGGAGTGACGTCTTTGATCGCCGTAATTTCCAACCCGGCTGCCTGCAACGCACGGATCGCTGCCTCACGGCCAGCCCCCGGACCTTTGACGTTCACTTCGACCGTTTTCATGCCGTGTTCCATCGACGCTTTCGCTGCCGCTTCGGCTGCCATTTGCGCCGCAAACGGCGTCGATTTACGCGAGCCTTTGAATCCGAGCGAACCGGCGCTCGCCCAGGCGATGGCGTTGCCATGAACGTCCGTAATCGTCACGATCGTGTTGTTGAAAGTCGAACGGATATGAGCGATGCCAGTGTCAATATTTTTTCTCACCCGGCGTTTGCGAGTGTTTGTTCTGCGTGCCATTCGTCAAATGACCTCCTTTGCGTGATTATTTTTTCTTATTCGCTACCGTACGGCGCGGACCTTTGCGCGTGCGGGCATTGTTTTTCGTGTTTTGGCCGCGAACCGGCAATCCGCGGCGATGGCGGAGTCCGCGATAGCAACCGATTTCCATCAGCCGTTTAATGTTTAACGATACTTCGCGGCGCAAATCCCCTTCCACTTTTAAGCGGCCGACGATTTCGCGAATGCGGCCAAGCTCTTCTTCCGTTAAGTCACGGACGCGCGTGTCTTCCGATACCCCTGCTTCTTTTAAGATTTTTTGCGCCGTTGGTTTGCCGATCCCGTAAATGTATGTTAACGAAATGACTACGCGCTTGTCGCGCGGAATGTCAACACCTGCAATACGTGCCATCGTAGTACACCTCCTTGGAAATTACCCTTGACGTTGTTTGTGTTTTGGATTTTCACAAATGACCATGACTTTGCCGCGTCTGCGAATAACTTTGCATTTTTCGCAAATCGGTTTGACAGATGGTCTCACTTTCATGTTGTTTACCTCCTTATTAAACGGAGTGCAATCTTTTATTTATACCGATACGTGATTCGTCCACGCGTCAAATCATAGGGCGACAATTCCACCGTCACTCGGTCGCCGGGCAAAATGCGGATGAAGTGCATGCGGATTTTGCCGGACACATGGGCCAATACCGTATGCCCATTTTCTAATTCTACACGAAACATCGCATTTGGCAATGTTTCAATGACGGTGCCTTCTACTTCAATGACATCGTCTTTTGCCATCGAGCGGCTCCCCCTCCTTCGAATGAGTAACATTGTGTTACGCAAAACCGGACGGACATAAGGCGGCGCAATTGTCCACGGTGAACGGGAAGGTCGGTAAGCGGCCGCCTTGATCGCGGAATCGACAAAACAGCTTTAGACAACTGCAAACGTTGAAAACGGTTCGCCGATCTGCCCGAGCGCCTCGAGGCGGCTCTGCCTCGATCCGTTCACGTTAAAATTTCATAGCCATTTTCCGTAATCACAATCGTATGTTCAAAATGGGCACACCGTTTTCCGTCCGCCGTCACGACGGTCCAGTCATCAGCCAACGTTTTGACATGGCGGCTGCCCGCATTGACCATCGGTTCGATGCATAGCGTCATCCCCGGACGCAAAATCGGCCCTTTATTCGGCGGCCCATAATGTGGGACTTGCGGGTCTTCATGTAAGTGTTGACCAATTCCATGCCCCACATACTCGCGAACGACGGAAAAATGGTGCGCTTCAACATACGTTTGAATCGCATGAGAAATGTTCGTCAAACGAGCGCCTGGCTTCGCCTCGGCGAGTCCGACATACAACGATTGTTCTGTTACGTCGAGCAGCCGCTTCGTCTCCGCATCGATCTCCCCAACGGGATACGTCCAGGCGGAGTCGGCGTGATACCCTTCATACTGGGCACCCACATCGATCGTAATAATGTCGCCCTCGCATAACACACGGTCGCCGGGAATGCCGTGCACAAGCTCCTCATTGACTGAAGCGCAAATGCTTCCCGGGAACCCTTGGTATCCTTTAAACGATGGAACGGCGCCATGGGAACGAATCACTTCCTCCGCGATGGCATCCAGTTCCTTTGTCGTGACCCCGGGGCGAATATGGTTTTTCAACTCTTCCAACGTAGCGGAAACAATTTTTCCAGCCTCGCGCATGAGGGTGATTTCGTGCGCGGTTTTGCAAATGATCATCGAGCAAGTCCCCCGAGCAATTCACGAATATCGGCAAACACCTTTTCCATGTCCTGTTCGCCGTTAATGTGGCGCAAATAACCTTTTTGTTCGTAAAAGTCAAGGAGCGGCTTCATTTGTTTCATATTCACTTCGAGCCGGTTCGCCACTGTCGCTTCGTTATCATCGGCGCGCTGGTACAATTCCCCCCCGCACTTATCGCAAACACCCGGTTTCGCCGGCGGATGAAAAACAAGATGGTACGTCGCTCCGCAGTTGCGGCAAATCCGTCTGCCGGTCAAGCGCTCCATTAAAACGTCTTGGCGGACATCGATATGGATGACATAGTCAAGTTTGCGGCCGATGTCGGCCAACATCGTTTCCAGCGCCTCCGCTTGAGCGACCGTGCGCGGGAATCCATCGAGCAAAAAACCGTTTTGGCAATCGTCTTTGCTCAGCCGTTCACGGACAATGCCGATCGTCACTTCATCCGGAACAAGGTCGCCGCGGTCCATATATTGCTTCGCTTGAAGCCCTAGCGGCGTTCCTTCCTTCATCGCCGCCCGAAACATATCGCCCGTTGAAATGTGCGGAATACCGTAAGCCGCTACGATTTTCTCGGCCTGCGTGCCTTTGCCGGCACCCGGAAGCCCCATCAGCACTAAATTCATCCTAACTCCCCCTATCGGCAAGGGATGCCCGCTCTTGCCTTCTTTATTTGATGAATCCACGGTAATGGCGTTTCACCAGCTGGCTCTCAAGCTGTTTCATTGTCTCCAGCGCCACGCCGACGACAATGAGCAAGCTCGTACCGCCAATTTGCGCAGAAGGTGGCAAGTTCGCAACGTTCACGAAGAACACCGGCAGCACGGCAATGACCGCTAAAAAGACAGAGCCGACGAGCGTCAGCCGGTACAAAATTCTCGTTACATACTCTTGTGTATTCTTTCCAGGACGGATGCCTGGAATGTAGCCGCCTTGCTTCTTCAAATTCTCCGCCATTTGCTCCGGGTTGACTTGGACGAACGCATAAAAGTACGTAAACGCGATAATAAGCACGACGTAAATCGTCATGCCAATCGGATGGGTATAATCAAACGTTCGGCGAATCCACAATGTTACATCATTCGTGCCAAAAAACGATGCGATCGTCGGTGGTGCAATTAAAAATGAGATCGCAAAAATCACTGGAATAACCCCGGCCGGGTTCACTTTTAACGGCAAGTGGGTGGAATGGCCGCCAACCGGACTCCGGCCTTCAAGCCGTTTGGCATATTGGATCGGAATTTTCCGGAACGCCTGCTGGATGTAAATGACCCCAACGATGACGGCGATGACCGCCAACGCCACGAGCAGGAGCCGGACGATGCGCAAAAACAAATCTTCCCCGACATTTTCAAACTGTTGGGCGTAAATTTGGTTCAAGACCGTCGGAATGCCTGAGACAATTCCGGCGAAAATAATGATCGAAATGCCATTGCCCACGCCTTTCGCGGTGATCTGTTCGCCGAGCCACATTAAAAATGCGGTGCCGGCCGTCAAGACAACCGCGATCAACAAATACGTGCCGATGCCCGGATTTCGAATGAGCATCCCGCCGGCTAAATTGTTGAAGCCGTACGACATGCCAAGCGCTTGGATAAACCCGAGCACGACCGTGAAATAGCGGGTAAACTGAGCTAATTTACGCCGGCCAACCTCGCCTTGCTTCGACCATTCTGTAAATTTCGGAACGACGTCCATTTGCAGCAGCTGGACGATAATCGACGCGGTGATGTAGGGCATAACCCCCATGGCAAAAATTGAAAAGTTTTGCAGCGCCCCGCCGCCAAAAATGTTCAGGACGCCGAACGCATTTAATTCATCTTGCAGCTTGAGCACATCAGTGTTCACGCTCGGAACCGGGATGAACGTTCCGATGCGGAACACGATCAGCATAAGAAGAGTGAAAATGATTTTGTTTCGAATATCACTGACGCGCATAAAGTTGGAGATTGTCCGAAACATTAAATCACCTCAGTTTTACCGCCAGCCGCTTCAATGGCCTCTTTCGCCGATGCTGAGAATTTATGTGCTTTGACCGTCAGTTTTTTCTCGATTTGGCCTTTGCCTAAAATTTTCACACCCGATTTCAACTTGCTAATAACGCCCGTTTCAAGGAGCAATTCCGGCGTTACTTCCGTTCCGTCTTCAAAACGGTTCAGTTTTTCCAAGTTCACGACTGCATATTCTTTCCGGTTGATGTTCGTGAAGCCGCGCTTCGGCAAACGGCGGAACAACGGTGTTTGACCGCCCTCAAAACCGAGGCGAACCCCCCCACCCGAGCGGGCATTTTGACCTTTTTGACCACGTCCGGACGTTTTGCCGTTGCCTGACCCGATCCCGCGGCCGACACGAACCGCTTTCTTCCGGGAACCCGGCGCTGGTTGCAATTCATGAAGTTTCATGGCGAAGCACCTCCTTACGATTATTCCTCAATTTCTTTCACTTTGACCAGATGAGCGACTTTGTTGATCATCCCGCGGATGGCAGGATTGTCGTTATGGACGACCGTTTGATGCATTTTCCGCAAGCCGAGCGTTCTGACGGTAATGCGCTGATCTTCCGGACGGCCAATCACGCTGCGCGTGAGGGTAATCGCCAGTTTTTTTGCCATGATCGTTCCCTCCTTATCCTAACAGTTCCTCGACTGTTTTGCCGCGCAATTTTGCTACGTCTTCGGCGCGTTTTAATTGTTTCAACCCATCGAACGTGGCGCGCACCATGTTGATTGGCGTGTTCGAGCCGATCGATTTTGACAAAATGTCGCTGATGCCCGCCAGCTCTAATACGGCACGGGCCGGACCGCCGGCGATAACCCCGGTACCTTCAGAGGCCGGTTTTAAAATGATTTCCCCAGCGCCGAAGTGGCCGATGACTTCATGTGGAATCGTTGTGCCGACGATCGGCACTTCAATTAAGTTTTTCTTCGCATCTTCAATGGCTTTGCGGATCGCTTCCGGAACTTCTTGCGCTTTCCCGGTGCCAAATCCGACGTGGCCGTTTTTATCGCCGACGACGACGAGAGCTGAAAAGCGCAGGCGACGTCCGCCTTTCACGACTTTTGCTACACGGTTGACCGCGACTACACGCTCTTCGAGTTCGAGTTTATTTGGATCGATACGACGCATCGTTGTCCCTCCTTTGTGATTAGAATTCCAGACCGGCTTCGCGGGCGGCATCCGCTAGTGCTTTCACCCGGCCATGGTACAAATATCCGCCGCGATCGAAAACGACTTGTTTGATGCCTTTTTCCAACGCCCGTTTGGCGACAAGTTCGCCGACTTTTTTCGCCGCCTCAATGTTGTTCGTCGAATCTAAGCCGAACTCTTTATCCAATGTCGACGCGCTGACAATCGTTGCTGATTTTGTATCATCAATAATTTGTGCATAAATATGTTTGTTCGAACGGAACACGCTCAACCGCGGACGTTCAGTCGTGCCGAAGATTTTTTTCCGGATGCGCGCGTGTCTTTTTTTGCGGACCGCGTTTCGGTCAACTTTTGTGATCATCGAGTGTCACTCCTTTCGCTTCGCTATGCCGCGTTATTTACCAGTTTTGCCTTCCTTCAGGCGCACCAATTCGCCTTCGTAGCGAATGCCTTTGCCTTTATACGGCTCCGGCGGACGTACAGCACGAATGTTGGCTGCCAATTCGCCGACGCGTTGTTTGTCTGCCCCTTTGACGATAATTTTCGTTTGGGACGGCACTTCGATTTCGAGCCCTTCCTCTGGCTCAATTTCTACCGGATGGGAGTAACCGACGCTCAACACAAGCTTTTTCCCTTGTTTGGACGCCCGGTACCCGACACCAACGAGTTCGAGCGCTTTTTCATACCCTTTCGAAACGCCTTCGACCATGTTGGCGAGCAAGCTGCGCGTCGTGCCGTGGAGCGCGCGGTGATGTTTTTCATCGCTTGGGCGCGTAACGGTGATCACATTGCCCTCAACGGTGATCGTCATATCCGGATGGAACGTGCGGGTTAATTCCCCTTTTGGCCCTTTGACCGTAACGGTATTGCCGTTCACAGTAACGGTGACACCGGCAGGAATTTCAATTGGTTTTTTGCCGACACGTGACATGTCAAACACACCTCCATTCTTGAGCAAATAAATTACCAAACGTAGGCGATTACTTCGCCGCCCGTGCCTTTTTGCCGTGCTTCTTTGTCCGTTAAGACGCCTTGCGATGTCGAAAGAATCGCGATGCCTAAGCCGTTTAAGACGCGCGGCACTTCATGAGCCTTGACGTATACGCGCAAACCGGGTTTGCTGATGCGTTTCAGCCCTGTAATGACGCGTTCATTGTTCGGGCCATACTTCAAGAAGATGCGGAGAATGCCTTGTTTGTTGTCTTCGATATATTCATAATCACGAATAAACCCTTCGCGCTTTAAAATTTCGGCGATTTCCCGCTTGATTTTCGAAGCCGGGACTTCGAGCTTTTCGTGACGAACCATATTCGCATTCCGAATGCGGGTCAGCATATCAGCAATTGGATCTGTCATCACCATTTTGTTTTACCTCCTTCCCAATCAATGGGTTGATTACCAGCTGGCTTTTTTGATGCCAGGAAGTTGACCTTTATATGCGAGTTCACGGAAACAAATACGGCAAAGTTTAAACTTGCGGTAAACCGAATGCGGGCGGCCGCAGCGCTCGCAGCGGGTATACGCTCTTACTTTAAACTTCGGCGTCCGTTTTTGTTTCGCGATCATCGATTTTTTAGCCACGATTTCGCCTCCCTTGCCTTATGGGATCATTATTTTTGGAATGGCATGCCCAGCAACGCCAGCAGTTCACGCGCTTCTTCGTCCGTGTTGGCCGTTGTGACGATCACGATATCCATGCCGCGCACTTTGTTCACTTTATCGTAGTCAATTTCCGGGAAAATGAGCTGCTCTTTAATGCCGAGCGTATAGTTGCCGCGGCCATCGAACGCTTTTTTCGATACCCCGCGGAAGTCGCGCACGCGCGGGAGCGAGACCGAGATCAACTTATCAAGAAATTCATACATCCGTTCACCGCGCAACGTTACTTTTGCACCGATCGGCATCCCTTGGCGGAGACGGAAGCCCGCAATCGATTTTTTCGCGCGCGTCACAACCGGACGCTGGCCGGCGATCAACGTCAGCTCTTCGACGGCGCTGTCTAATGCTTTCGGGTTTTGCACCGCGTCGCCGACACCCATGTTGATGACGATTTTTTCGATTTTCGGCACTTGCATGATCGATTTATAGTTGAACTTGCTCATCAGAGCAGGAACGACTTCTTTTACATACTTCTCTTTTAGGCGGTTCATAAAGGTACCTCCTTTCCTGCGTCACGATTATTTATCTAAAATCTCTCCGGATTTTTTCGCGTAGCGCACTTTTTTACCGTCGACAATTTTGTAGCCGATGCGCGTCGGTTCGCCTGTTTTCGGATCTAACGGCATCACTTTCGACACGTGGATCGGCGCCTCTTTTTCGATGATGCCGCCTTGCGGATTCGCTTGCGACGGTTTCGCATGCTTTTTCACAATGTTGACGCCCTCAACGATGACGCGGTTTTTCTTCGGAAACGCCGCCAGGATGACGCCTTGTTTGCCTTTGTCTTTGCCGGAGATTACTTGCACTTTGTCACCTTTTTTTACATGCATCGCATTCGCACCTCCTTGAAACGTGCTTCCGTCCCATTAGATAACTTCCGGGGCTAACGAAATGATTTTCATGAAATCTTTGTCGCGCAGTTCGCGGGCAACCGGCCCAAAAATACGCGTGCCGCGCGGGCTTTTGTCATCGCGGATGATGACACAGGCGTTCTCGTCAAAACGGATATATGAACCGTCCGGACGGCGCACCCCGCGTTTTGTGCGGACGACCACCGCTTTTACAACTTGACCTTTTTTAACAACGCCACCTGGCGTCGCATCTTTAACCGTAGCGACAACAACATCGCCGATGTTCGCATAGCGGCGGCCCGAGCCTCCGAGCACTTTAATGACAAGCACTTCGCGTGCGCCAGAGTTATCAGCTACTTTTAAGCGAGATTCTTGTTGAATCATCGACGAAACCTCCTTTCGGACTTATCTCCCCGAACTGGAATGAAATGATTACAGAACAACTGCTTTTTCAACGATCTCGACGAGGCGGAACCGTTTCGTTGCCGACAGCGGGCGGGTTTCCATGATTTTGACGATGTCGCCCACTTTCGCTTCGTTATGTTCGTCATGCGCTTTATATTTTTTTGAATATTTCACGCGCTTGCCGTATAACGGATGTTTTTTGTACGTTTCAACCAAAACGGTAATCGTTTTGTCCATTTTGTCTGATACGACCCGTCCGACGTACACTTTTCGTTGATTGCGTTCGCTCATTCCGCAAACCTCCTCTCAAACATTATTTATTGGCAGCGAGCTCACGTTCGCGAATGATCGTTTTCATACGGGCGATGTCTTTGCGCACTTGGCGGATGCGCGCCGTGTTTTCCAGTTGGCCCGTCGCCAGCTGGAAGCGAAGGTTGAACAACTCTTCCTTCAACGCTTTAATTTTTTGTTCGATTTCGGCAGTGGTTAACTCACGGATTTCTTTCGCTTTCATTACGCTTCACCACCAGTTTCTTCACGTTTTACGAATTTGCATTTGATCGGAAGTTTGTGAGAAGCCAAACGCAACGCTTCACGTGCCACTTCCTCGGAAACACCGCCCACTTCAAACATCACTTTGCCTGGTTTGACAACGGCAACCCAGCCTTCCGGAGCCCCTTTACCGGAACCCATCCGCACTTCAAGCGGTTTCGCTGTGTACGGTTTCGAAGGGAAAATGCGAATCCATACTTTTCCGCCCCGTCTCATGTAGCGGGTCATTGCCCGACGGGCGGCCTCAATTTGCCGGTTCGTAATCCAAGCCGATTCCAGCGCTTGCAGGCCGAATTCACCAAAATGAACTTCCGTACCGCCTTTGGCGCGGCCTTTCATCCGTCCGCGATGTTCACGGCGATATTTGACGCGTTTTGGCATTAACATGATTATTTTCCTCCTTCCTCAGCTTTTTTCTTTGTCGGAAGGACTTCCCCACGGTAAATCCATACTTTCACGCCGATTTTTCCGTACGTCGTATCGGCTTCTGCCGTCGCATAGTCAATGTCAGCGCGCAGCGTATGGAGTGGAACCGTCCCTTCGCTGTAATGTTCCGAACGTGCAATCTCTGCACCGCCTAAGCGGCCGGACACCATCGTTTTGATCCCTTTCGCCCCGGCGCGCATCGCCCGTTGAATCGCTTGTTTTTGCGCCCGGCGGAACGATACGCGGTTTTCAAGCTGGCGGGCAATATTTTCCGCAACAAGTTTCGCATCCAAATCCGGTTTTTTGATTTCAACGATGTTGATGTGAACGCGTTTGCCGGTCAATTGCGTGAGCGCTTTGCGGAGCGCTTCCACTTCCGAACCGCCTTTCCCGATGACCATGCCCGGTTTCGCCGTATGGATCGTCACGTTGACGCGGTTGGCGGCGCGTTCAATCTCTACGCGGGAAACGGCTGCGTCCTGCAAACGTTTGTTGATGTATTCACGGATTTTTAAGTCCTCATGCACGAGGTCTGCATAGTCTTTTTCCGCATACCATCTCGATTCCCAGTCACGAATGATGCCGATGCGCAGACCGATCGGATTGACCTTTTGACCCACGGATTATCCCTCCTTCTTTTCTGACACGACGATTGTAATATGGCTTGTGCGTTTATTAATGGCGCTTGCCCGGCCCATCGCACGCGGACGGAAACGTTTCAACGTTGGACCTTCATCAACGTACGCTTGGGAAATGACCAAGTTGTTGACGTCCATGTCATAGTTGTGTTCAGCGTTGGCAACAGCCGATTTCAACACTTTTTCAATGATCGGGGAAGCCGCTTTTGGCGTGTGGCGCAAAATCGCGAATGCTTCGCCCACTTCCTTCCCACGGATCAAGTCAATGACTAAGCGCGCTTTACGAGGAGCGATGCGAACGGTTCTCGCAACAGCTTTAGCTTGCATATCCAGAACCTCCTCTCATTACCGTTTTGTTTTCTTGTCATCGCCAGCATGGCCGCGGAACGTGCGCGTCGGCGCAAATTCACCCAATTTGTGCCCGACCATGTCTTCTGTGATGTATACCGGTACATGTTTGCGGCCGTCATATACGGCGATCGTATGGCCGACAAACTGCGGGAAGATCGTCGAACGGCGAGACCATGTTTTGATCACTTGTTTTTGCCCAGTTTCATTGAGCTTTTCGATTTTTTTCATCAAATGTTCATCGCAAAACGGACCTTTTTTCAAGCTGCGACCCATAAGTGAACCTCCCTTCTGAATTGCGCTCGTTCATTATTTCTTACGGCGGCGAATGATGAATTTATCCGATTTGTTTTTCTTTTTGCGCGTTTTGTATCCGAGCGTCGGTTTGCCCCACGGCGTCATCGGCGACTTGCGTCCGATCGGTGCTTTCCCTTCACCACCGCCGTGCGGATGATCAACTGGGTTCATAACCGAACCGCGAACAGTCGGACGGATGCCTAACCAGCGAGCGCGCCCTGCTTTCCCGATGTTGACAAGTTCGTGCTGCTCGTTGCCGACTTCACCGACAGTAGCGCGGCATTTGCCCAAAATCATGCGCACTTCGCCCGAAGCGAGGCGAACGATGACATATTTGCCTTCTTTCCCGAGCACTTGCGCCGACGTTCCGGCTGCGCGCACCAATTGCCCGCCGCGGCCCGGCTTCAATTCGATGTTGTGGACAAGCGTACCGACCGGGATGTTTTCAAGCGGCAATGCATTCCCGATTTTAATGTCCGCATCCGGACCCGACATGATTTCCATGCCGACTTTTAAGTTTTTCGGCGCGATGATGTACCGTTTTTCACCGTCTGCATAGTTGATGAGCGCGATGTTCGCCGAGCGGTTCGGATCGTACTCAATCGTAGCAACGCGTCCTGGAATTCCATCTTTGTCACGCTTAAAGTCGATGATCCGGTATTGACGCTTATGACCCCCGCCTTGATGGCGAACGGTAATTTTCCCTTGGTTGTTGCGGCCTGCTTTTTTCTTTAATGGAGCAAGCAGCGATTTTTCCGGCTGGTCTGTCGTGATCTCCGAGAAATCAAGCACCGTCATGCCGCGACGGCCGTTCGATGTCGGTTTGTATTTTTTAATCGCCATCGGAATGTCCCTCCTTCGCTTTTAGTCTTACACTTCAAACAGTTCGATTTCTTTGCTGTCTGGCGTCAGCGTAACGATCGCTTTGCGGCGGCGGTTCGTATAGCCGCTGTAGCGGCCGACGCGTTTAAATTTCCCTTTATAGTTCATGATGTTGACTTTCTCGACTTTGACGCCAAAAATTTTCTCGACCGCGTCTTTCACTTCCGTTTTGTTCGCTTTGACGTCGACCTCAAACGTATATTTCTTTTGCCCGATCAAATTCATTGTGTTTTCCGTGATGATGGGGCGCTTAATAATGTCGCGAGGGTCTTTCATTATGCAAGCACCTCCTCTACTTTCTCCACGGCCGCCTTCGTAATGACGAGCTTATCGTGGTTTAACACGTCAAGCACGTTGATGCCGTTGGCTGGAACGACTTTGACGCCCGGGATGTTGCGCGCCGACAAATATACATTCTCATTGAGTTCGTCGGTCACAATGAGTGCTTTCCGATCCACCGAGAGATTGTTTAAAATTTTGACCATTTCCTTCGTCTTCGGTGCTTCAAGCGACAATTGGTCCAGTACCACGATGTCGTTTTCGAGCACTTTTGAAGACAATGCCGATTTGATCGCTAAACGGCGGACTTTTTTCGGCAATTTGTAGCTGTAGCTGCGCGGAACCGGACCAAAGACCGTGCCGCCGCCGCGCCATTGCGGAGCGCGAATCGAACCTTGGCGGGCGCGTCCTGTCCCTTTTTGACGCCACGGTTTGCGGCCGCCGCCGCTCACTTCCGCGCGGTTTTTCGTTTTGTGCGTTCCTTGGCGCATCGAGGCGCGCTGCATAATGACAGCTTCGAACAATACGTGTTTATTCGGTTCAATCCCAAAAACGGCATCGTTCAGCTCGATTTCTCCGACTGTCTGCCCGTTTTGGTTATATAATGCTACTTTTGGCATTACGTAGTTCCTCCTTTCTCGGCCAAATGTTATTTCGCCTTCGCTTTCGCTTTAACGGCGCTTTTTACGATCACTAATCCTTTTCTCGGGCCCGGTACGTTCCCTTTGATGAGCAACAAGTTGCGTTCCGGATCGACCTTGACAATTTTCAAGTTTTGAATCGTCACACGCTCGCCGCCCATGCGTCCCGGCAAGTTTTTCGTTTTGAATACGCGGTTTGGCGCGATGGCACCCATCGAACCCGGGCGACGATGATAGCGAGAACCGTGAGCCATTGGCCCGCGCGACTGGCCGTGGCGCTTAATGGCCCCTTGGAACCCTTTCCCTTTGGAAATGCCTGTGACATCGACGATGTCGCCTTCGCTGAAAATGTCCACTTTTACTTCTTGGCCAACTTCATACTCATTGATGTTGGCGCCGCGAATTTCACGAATGAAGCGCTTAGGTGCCGTGTTTGCTTTGGCAGCATGGCCAATTTGCGGTTTGTTGGCGCGTTTTTCGCTAATATCTTCAAACCCTAATTGGATCGCTTCATAACCGTCGTTTTCGATCGTTTTCTTTTGCAACACGACGTTTGGCGTTGCATGGATGACAGTAACCGGAATCAAATCGCCATTTTCCGCAAATATTTGCGTCATACCGATTTTTCTGCCTAAGATTCCCTTCGTCATTCGTCACACCTCCTAATCGATTAAAGTTTAATTTCAATATCAACGCCCGACGGCAAATCCAGCCGCATCAACGAATCAACCGTTTGCGGAGTCGGATTGATAATGTCAATCAAACGTTTGTGTGTCCGCATTTCGAATTGTTCACGAGAGTCTTTGTACTTGTGAACGGCACGCAAAATCGTATAGACCGTTCTTTCCGTCGGCAGCGGGATCGGCCCCGACACTTTCGCCCCAGAACGTTTTGCCGTTTCGACGATTTTCTCTGCCGATTGATCTAAAATTCGATGATCATAAGCCTTTAAACGAATACGGATTTTTTCTTTTGCCATTTTGGTTTCCCTCCTTCTTCGCCTATTTTGAAAATAGACTTCTCCATGGAAATTTCCTGCACACCGCCGTGGCAAAGCGGCCGGGTGTGTCAGCAACCTTCCACTTCATCGCAGTCAAAGACCAACATTTGATATTATACTCGTATGTAAGCGAGATTGCAAGTGATTTCTTCGCTTTTCCCACACTTCCTCATTATACATAGCGGCCGCCTCATTTTCAACAAGACACCCAAACGGTGAAGTTTGGCAAAGCCGCGTCAAAGATTGAAAGAACGGTGATGAATAGAATTCTCTGGCAGCCAGGATAAAGAAAAAAGGATGTCCAACGATTGGACATCCTTTTTTCTTGATTACTCGATGATTTCCGATACGGAACCAGCGCCAACTGTACGGCCGCCTTCACGGATCGAGAATTTCGTTCCTTCCTCGATCGCGATCGGCGCGATCAGCTCAACCGTCATCTCAACGTTGTCGCCAGGCATAACCATTTCAACGCCTTCCGGAAGCGTGATGATGCCTGTTACGTCCGTTGTGCGGAAGTAGAATTGCGGACGATAGTTCGAGAAGAACGGAGTATGGCGTCCGCCTTCCTCTTTCGTCAGAACGTAAACTTGTGCTTTAAATTTCGTATGCGGCGTGATTGAGCCCGGTTTTGCCAATACTTGACCACGCTCAACTTCGTCGCGCGATACACCGCGGAGAAGCGCACCGATGTTGTCTCCAGCTTCTGCTTGGTCAAGAAGTTTACGGAACATTTCAACACCCGTAACCGTCGTGGCTTTCGGCTCGTCAGAAAGACCGATGATTTCAACCGGGTCACCGACTTTGAGCGTACCGCGCTCAACACGGCCCGTCGCAACCGTACCACGGCCTGTGATCGAGAAAACGTCCTCAATCGGCATCATGAACGGTTTGTCAACTTCACGTTGCGGAGTCGGGATGTACTCATCAACCGCGTTCATCAATTCAATGATTTTTTCTTCCCATTTCGGATCGCCTTCGAGCGCTTTTAATGCCGAACCTTTGATAACCGGCACTTCATCGCCCGGGAAGTCGTATTCAGAGAGAAGGTCGCGAACTTCCATTTCAACGAGTTCAAGCAATTCTTCGTCGTCCACCATGTCGCATTTGTTCAAGAAAACAACGATGTACGGAACGCCGACTTGGCGGGAGAGAAGAATGTGTTCGCGCGTTTGCGGCATCGGACCGTCAGCTGCCGATACAACAAGGATTGCACCGTCCATTTGCGCTGCGCCCGTGATCATGTTTTTGACGTAGTCAGCGTGGCCCGGGCAGTCAACGTGCGCGTAGTGACGAGCATCTCGTTTCATACTCGACGTGGGCCGTCGAAATCGTGATCCCGCGTTCACGCTCTTCCGGAGCTGCGTCGATTTGGTCGTACGCTTTTGCTTCGGCTTTCCCTTGTTTCGCAAGAACCGTCGTGATCGCAGCTGTCAGCGTCGTTTTCCCATGGTCAACGTGGCCGATCGTGCCAATGTTGACGTGCGGTTTCGTGCGCTCAAATTTCGCTTTAGCCATGAGAAAGATCCTCCTTAAAAGTAAAATATGAATTTGTATAGTTAGGTAAGTATAGGATGCTTGGGAACAAAATGTTCCCAAGTCTTACTTACATAAGTATTTATAGCGGAACTAGCAAGAGAAATCAATTATTCGCCTTTATTTTTTTTGATAATTTCATCGGCGATGTTTTTCGGAACTTCTTCGTAGTGATCAAATACCATCGAGAATGTTCCGCGCCCTTGCGTGTTCGAACGGAGCGATGTCGCATAACCGAACATTTCGGCCAGCGGTACCATCGCGCGCACGACTTGGGCATTCCCGCGCGCTTCCATCCCTTCAACGCGACCGCGGCGAGACGTGATGTCACCCATAATGTCGCCGAGGTATTCCTCAGGGATGACAACTTCGACTTTCATGATCGGCTCAAGGAGAACCGGCTCACACTTCGTCGCGGCGTTTTTCAGCGCCAATGAAGCGGCGATTTTGAACGCCATTTCACTCGAGTCGACGTCGTGGTACGATCCGTCGAACAGTTTCGCTTTAATGTCGACGATCGGATAGCCAGCTAAGACGCCATTTTGCATCGCTTCTTCCAAACCAGCTTGAACGGCCGGCACATACTCTTTCGGAACGACACCGCCGACAATGGCGTTTTCGAATTCGAAGCCTTTGCCGCGTTCGTTCGGCGAGAATTCGATCCAAACGTGACCGTATTGACCGCGACCGCCGGACTGGCGAACGAATTTGCCTTCGACTTGGGCCGATTTGCGGAACGTTTCGCGGTAAGCAACTTGCGGCGCGCCGACGTTCGCCTCAACTTTGAACTCACGGCGCATCCGGTCAACGATGATGTCAAGATGCAGCTCGCCCATCCCGGAAATGATCGTTTGCCCTGTTTCCGGGTCGGTGTGAGCGCGGAACGTCGGGTCTTCTTCTTGCAATTTTTGCAGCGCTTGACCCATTTTGTCTTGGTCCGCTTTCGATTTCGGTTCGATCGCGACCGAAATAACCGGCTCTGGGAACTGCATCGATTCTAGGATGACGAGGTTTTTCTCATCACATAGAGTATCGCCGGTTGTCGTATCTTTTAAACCTACTGCTGCCGCAATGTCGCCGGCGTATACTTTCGAGATTTCCTCCCGATGGTTGGCGTGCATTTGCAGCAAGCGGCCGATCCGTTCGCGTTTGCGTTTCGTCGAGTTCATGACGTACGAACCGGAATCGAGCGTTCCCGAGTATACGCGGAAGAACGTCAATTTCCCGACATACGGGTCGGTCATAATTTTGAATGCCAGCGCCGCAAACGGAGCGTCGTCGCGCGCTTCACGCGTTACTTCTTCTTCCGTATCCGGAATCACCCCGCGGATGGGCGGAATGTCTACCGGAGACGGCAAGTAGTCGACAACACCGTCAAGAAGCAGCTGAACACCTTTGTTTTTAAACGCCGAGCCGCAGAAGACCGGGAAGAATTCAACGCTGATCGTCGCCTTGCGGATGGCGGCTTTCAGCTCTTCTTTCGTGATCTCTTCGCCTTCCAAATATTTCATCATTAATTCTTCGTCCAGCTCAGCGACCGCCTCAACCAACTTGTTATGGTACTCTTCTGCCATATCGCGATATTCTTCCGGAATTTCAATGCGCTCAATGTTTTTGCCGAGCTCATCGTGGTAATGGTATGCGCACATTTCAACCAAGTCGATAATGCCAGAGAACTGGTCTTCAGCGCCGATCGGCAGCTGCACCGGGTGAGCGTTTGCTTGCAAGCGGTCATGGAGCGTTTTCACCGCATACAAGAAGTCCGCACCAATCTTGTCCATTTTGTTGACGAACACGATCCGCGGAACGCCATACGTCGTCGCTTGGCGCCAAACCGTTTCCGTTTGCGGCTCTACGCCTGACTGCGCGTCTAAAACCGTGATAGCTCCATCCAATACGCGCAACGAACGTTCAACCTCAACCGTGAAGTCGACGTGCCCCGGCGTATCGATGATGTTGATGCGGTGGCCTTTCCATTGTGCCGTTGTCGCCGCCGACGTGATCGTGATCCCGCGCTCTTGCTCTTGCTCCATCCAGTCCATCGTGGCTGCGCCTTCATGCACTTCCCCGATTTTATGAACACGGCCGGTATAGAACAAGATCCGTTCGGTCGTCGTCGTCTTCCCGGCGTCAATGTGCGCCATGATCCCGATGTTGCGAGTATTTTCCAAGGAGAACTGTCTTGCCATAGTGGTTATTTTCTCCTTCCTTCAAAATAAAATAGATAGATGGCGCCTCCATCCTCTTGTTCTGCAGAGAAATGATCGCGCACGCGGCCAAAAAGCCGAAATATGTAGGAAGATAGGTGAACAGGCCGTCGATTGCGCCTTTTCACCTATTCCTTTCAAGCAGCTATTCTTACCAGCGGTAGTGGGCAAACGCTTTGTTCGCTTCGGCCATTTTGTGCGTATCTTCGCGTTTTTTCACCGCTGCGCCCGTGTTGTTGGCAGCATCCATAATTTCGTTCGCCAAGCGTTCTTCCATCGTTTTCTCTCCGCGAAGGCGGGCGTATTGCACAAGCCAGCGCAATCCGAGGGAGACGCGGCGATCCGGACGGACTTCGACCGGAACTTGGTAGTTCGCTCCGCCGACGCGGCGAGCGCGCACTTCCAACACCGGCATCACGTTTTTCAGCGCTTGCTCAAACACTTCCATTGGATCTTTACCCGTTCGTTCACGAATAATATCAAAGGCAGTGTAAAGAATTTTTTGCGCTTTTGATTTTTTTCCGTCGATCATAATTTTATTGATCAAACGGGTAACAAGTTTTGAATTATAAATTGGGTCTGGCAATACGTCACGTTTAGCAACAGGGCCTCTACGTGGCATAGTTTTTCCTCCCTTCAGGAAAACATTCTCTTCACTTCATTATTTTTTCTTCACTTCATTATTTTTTCGCTGCTTTTGGTTTTTTCGCGCCGTATTTCGAACGACCTTGCATCCGGTTGGCAACGCCAGCCGTATCAAGCGCACCGCGGATGATATGGTAGCGCACCCCTGGCAAGTCTTTAACACGTCCGCCGCGGATCAGCACAACGCTGTGTTCTTGCAAGTTATGGCCGATCCCCGGGATGTAAGCCGTTACCTCGATCCCGTTCGTCAGACGGACACGGGCATATTTCCGAAGCGCCGAGTTCGGTTTTTTCGGCGTCATCGTGCCGACACGCGTGCAGACGCCGCGTTTTTGCGGAGACGCCACGTTTGTTTGTTCTTTTTTGAAGCTGTTGTACCCTTTGTTCAACGCAGGGGATTTCGATTTAAATACTTTTTTCTCGCGTCCTTTGCGGACTAATTGGTTGATTGTAGGCATGAAAAAGTTCCTCCTTTCACATGTATCGTTTAAGCCCACATATCCAGGTGGTTCATCATGTATGCAAACAAAGGTTTAAAGGCAAACTGGTCAACGGAGAATCGCCACCGCAGCCGCGCCGACTTGGATTTTGCATGCTTTGCCGAGCTTTTTCATCGAGTCGACTTTCGTGACCGGCACGTTCGCTTCATTGGCAGCAGCGGTCACTTTTTCGATAATCGGCAAATCGGCATCTTCCGCTACGATCACTTCCGTTGCTTTCCCTTCCTTTAAAGCCCTTATCGTTTGTTTGGTTCCAATGACGATTTTCCCAGCCTGCAATACTTTTTCATAAGACATGTAACATATCCTCCAAAGTACCAGGTTGTTGGAACACCTTTATTAGACTACCATTTTCTTTGTTCATTGTCAACTGGATTTTTTTCATCAAGGACCGGCCGGTCAAAGGTTGCCTTGAACCGGCCGATCTCTGCTTTTTACTTCGATGGAACCGTATCGCCAGCCGTTTCCTTCTTGACGGCAGGTTTTACTTTTCGATAGCGGGCCATGCCCGTTCCGGCTGGGACAAGTTTGCCGATAATGACGTTTTCTTTCAAGCCGAGCAGCTCATCCCGCTTCCCTTTGATGGCGGCGTCGGTCAGGACGCGCGTCGTTTCTTGGAACGAAGCCGCGGACAAGAACGAATCCGTTTCAAGCGACGCTTTCGTAATACCCAGCAGCACCGGGCGGGCTGTCGCCGGTCGCTTTCCTTCGCGGATGGCTTGGGCGTTGACATCGGTAAACTGGTGGACGTCCAAAAGCGTGCCCGGCAGCACATCCGTATCGCCGGCATCGACAACGCGCACTTTGCGCAGCATTTGCCGCACCATCACTTCAATATGCTTATCGCTGATTTCAACCCCTTGCATCCGGTATACTTTTTGCACTTCGCGGAGCAAGTATTCTTGCACAGAAGTAATGTCGCGCACGCGCAACAGCTGTTTCGGGTCGACCGAGCCTTCTGTCAGCTCCTGACCGCGCTCGACGCGCTGTCCTTCTTCCACTTTGATCCGCGCGTTGTATGGAGCAACGTACGTGCGCGTTTCGACC
The DNA here is from genome assembly GCF_050994965.1 of Geobacillus lituanicus. Lineage (NCBI taxonomy): Bacteria > Bacillati > Bacillota > Bacilli > Caryophanales > Anoxybacillaceae > Geobacillus > Geobacillus lituanicus. Next base: position 509,776 of record NZ_CP194773.1, on the reverse strand, counting down.
TCGCCTTGAACAACGATCTCATATTGGTTGTCGCGCGTTTCGTTCACGGAAATGACCGTGCCGTCGATTTCGGAAATGACCGCTTGCCCTTTCGGATTGCGCGCCTCAAACAGCTCCTGCACCCGCGGCAAACCTTGGGTAATGTCGTCCCCGGCGACGCCGCCCGTATGGAACGTCCGCATCGTCAGCTGCGTGCCCGGCTCACCGATCGATTGAGCGGCGATAATGCCGACCGCCTCGCCAACTTCCACATCCATGCCCGTCGCCATATTGCGGCCGTAGCATTTTTTGCATACGCCATGGCGCGTGTTGCAGGCAAAGACGGAGCGGATCCACACTTCCGTAATGCCCGCCTTAATAATTTCGTTTGCAATGTCTTCAGTGATCATTTCATCTTTACGGACGATCACTTCACCGGTTTCCGGATGGCGCACCGTTTTGTGCGCATAGCGGCCGACAAGCCGCTCTTCAAGCTTGACGACAACTTCCGTGCCATCCGTCAGCGCGCGTGCCAAAATGCCGCGGTCGGTGCCGCAATCCTCTTCGCGGACGATGACATCCTGCGCCACATCGACGAGACGTCTCGTCAAATATCCCGAGTCGGCCGTTTTGAGCGCCGTATCCGCCAACCCTTTTCGGGCGCCGTGCGTCGAGATAAAGTACTCCAATACCGTCAGCCCTTCGCGGAACGACGATTTGATCGGCAGTTCGATGATCCGGCCGGCCGGGTTGGCCATTAAGCCGCGCATCCCGGCGAGCTGCGTAAAGTTCGACGCGTTCCCCCGCGCTCCGGAATCGCTCATCATAAAGATCGGGTTGCGCTTATCGAGCGATTTCATCAAGCGGTCTTGGATTTTATCTTTCGCCGCGCTCCAGATGGAGATGACACGCTCATACCGCTCTTCGTCGGTGATCAACCCGCGGCGGAACTGCTTTAAGACGGTATCGACCTTCGCTTGCGCCTCATCCAAAATTTCTTGTTTTTCCGGCAAGACGACAATGTCAGCGACGCCGATCGTAATCCCGGCTTTCGTCGAATATTGGAAACCGAGGTCTTTCATGCGGTCCAGCATTTTTGACGTCTCGGTGATTTTGAACCGCTTGAACACTTCAGCAATAATTTGCCCGAGCACTTTTTTCTTAAACGGCGGCACAGGCTCGCGCTTGCGAATCTCCTCGCGCACGTCGACCCCTTTGTCAAGGAAATACTTGTCCGGCGTCCGCCCTTCGATGTTTTCCGTCGTCGGCTCGTTAATGTACGGGAACGAGTTGGGCAAAATTTCGTTGAAAATCAGTTTGCCGACCGTCGTTAAGAGCAGTTTGTTGTTTTGCTCCTCGGTAAACGTTTCATTTTTCAGCGAGCCGGCATGGACGGCGATGCGCGAGTGGAGATGGACATAACCGTTATGGTAAGCGAGCAGCGCTTCGTCCGTATCTTTGAACACCATGCCTTCGCCGATCGCCCCTTCGCGTTCCATCGTCAAGTAATAGTTTCCTAACACCATGTCTTGGGAAGGGGTCACGACCGGCTTTCCGTCTTTCGGGTTCAAAATGTTTTGCGCCGCCAGCATCAACAGGCGCGCTTCCGCTTGTGCCTCGGCCGACAGCGGCACGTGCACCGCCATTTGGTCGCCGTCGAAGTCGGCGTTGTATGCCGTACAAACGAGCGGATGAAGGCGGATGGCCCGGCCTTCGACGAGCGTCGGCTCAAAGGCTTGAATGCCGAGACGGTGAAGCGTCGGGGCGCGGTTGAGCAGCACCGGATGCTCTTTAATGACGTCTTCAAGCACATCCCATACCTCAGGGTGGACGCGCTCAATTTTCCGTTTCGCGCTTTTAATGTTGTGCGCCAGCCCCCGCTCCACAAGCTCCTTCATGACGAACGGCTTAAACAGCTCGAGCGCCATTTCTTTCGGCAGGCCGCATTGATACATTTTCAAGTTCGGACCGACGACAATGACGGAACGGCCGGAGTAGTCAACGCGTTTGCCGAGCAGGTTTTGCCGGAAGCGCCCTTGCTTCCCTTTCAGCATGTGGGAAAGCGATTTTAACGGGCGGTTCCCCGGCCCGGTCACCGGACGGCCGCGGCGGCCGTTGTCAATCAGGGCGTCGACCGCTTCCTGGAGCATCCGTTTCTCGTTTTGGACGATAATATTCGGCGCGCCAAGGTCAAGCAGGCGCTTCAGCCGGTTGTTGCGGTTAATGACGCGGCGGTACAAATCGTTTAAGTCCGATGTCGCAAACCGGCCCCCATCGAGCTGGACCATCGGGCGCAATTCCGGCGGAATGACCGGCAATACATCTAGCACCATCCACGCTGGGTCGTTTCCGGAGCTGCGGAACGCCTCAAGCACTTCAAGCCGTTTAATGATACGGGCGCGCCGCTGTCCTTGCGCCGTCTTCAGTTCTTCTTTCAACGCCGCCACTTCTTTATCCAAATCAATGTCCTGAAGCAGCTTTTTGATCGCTTCCGCCCCCATCGACGCTTGGAACGACTGGCCGTATTTCTCGCGATAGGCGCGGTATTCCTTTTCCGACAGCAGTTGTTTTTTCTCCAGCGGCGTATCGCCGGGATCGGTGACGACGTAAGAGGCAAAATAAATCACTTCTTCGAGCGCCCGCGGCGACATATCAAGCACAAGCCCCATCCGGCTCGGGATGCCTTTGAAATACCAGATGTGGGAAACCGGAGCAGCGAGCTCAATATGACCCATCCGTTCGCGGCGGACTTTTGACCGCGTCACTTCAACGCCGCAGCGGTCGCAGACAACCCCTTTGTAGCGGACGCGCTTATACTTGCCGCAATGGCATTCCCAGTCTTTTGTCGGGCCGAAAATGCGTTCGCAAAACAAGCCGTCTTTTTCCGGCTTTAGCGTCCGGTAGTTGATCGTTTCCGGCTTTTTGACTTCACCGTACGACCAAGAACGAATTTTCTCCGGGGAAGCGAGCCCGATTTTCATGTACTCGAATTTATTGACATCTAGCAAGGGGTATACCTCCCTCTTTGATCCGTCGGTTTTGCTCCATGGCTTGTTCGTCATCCGTTCGCCTCAATGGCCGCGGGCGGGGAAACGCTCCCCGCCTTTTCGCCATTGCCGGTTACTCTTTCGTTACCGCATCTTTTTCTTCGCTGGCTTCTTCCGGTTCAGCCGGTTTCACATCGACCATGATCGCATCCGGCGCATGATCATCATCGTCGTCAAAGTTTTCCATGTTGATTTCCTGTTCGTCGCTCGTCAAAATCGTGACGTCCATCCCTAGACTTTGCAGCTCTTTGATCAACACTTTAAACGACTCCGGCACGCCCGGTTCCGGAATGTTTTCCCCTTTGACGATCGCTTCGTACGTTTTGACGCGGCCAACCACATCGTCAGACTTGACGGTCAAAATTTCCTGCAGCGTATACGCCGCACCGTACGCTTCAAGCGCCCATACTTCCATCTCGCCAAAGCGCTGGCCGCCGAACTGCGCCTTACCGCCGAGCGGCTGCTGGGTGACAAGCGAGTACGGGCCGGTCGAGCGAGCGTGGAGTTTGTCGTCGACCATGTGGGCAAGCTTGATCATGTACATGATCCCGACCGACACGCGGTTGTCAAACGGTTCGCCCGTCCGCCCGTCATACAGCACCGTTTTGGCATCGCGCGCCATGCCGGCTTCTTCAAGAATGTTCCAAACATCTTCCTCCGTCGCTCCGTCAAAGACTGGGGAAGCGATATGCAAGCCAAGTTTTTTCGCCGCCATGCCAAGATGCAACTCAAACACTTGCCCGATGTTCATCCGCGACGGAACGCCGAGCGGGTTCAACATGATGTCAATCGGCGTGCCATCCGGCAAGAACGGCATATCTTCTTCCGGAAGAATGCGGGAGATAACCCCTTTGTTTCCGTGGCGGCCTGCCATTTTATCGCCTTCGGAAATTTTCCGCTTTTGCACGATATAGACGCGCACCAACTGGTTCACGCCCGGCGGGAGTTCGTCGCCGTCTTCGCGGTTGAACACTTTGACGTCAAGGACAATGCCGCCGCCGCCGTGCGGGACGCGCAGCGACGTATCGCGCACCTCGCGCGCTTTTTCGCCGAAGATCGCATGCAACAGCCGCTCCTCAGCCGTCAGCTCGGTCATTCCTTTCGGTGTCACTTTGCCGACGAGCAAATCGCCGTCTTTCACTTCTGCGCCGATGCGGACGATGCCGCGCTCATCCAAGTTTTTCAACGCATCTTCACCGACGTTCGGGATGTCGCGTGTAATTTCTTCCGGACCGAGCTTCGTGTCGCGCGATTCGGCTTCATACTCTTCAATATGGATTGACGTATACACGTCTTCTTTGACGAGCCGTTCGCTCATGATGATCGCATCTTCGTAGTTGTAGCCGTCCCATGTCATAAAGGCAACAAGCACGTTGCGGCCAAGCGCCAATTCGCCTTTATCCATCGACGGGCCATCGGCCAAAATTTCGCCCTGCTCCACGATATCGCCTTTTTTCACGATCGGCCGCTGGTTGTAGCACGTGCCTTGGTTCGACCGGACGAATTTCAGCAACCGATATTTATCTAGATCACCCTTGACTTCTTTGCCGTCGACTTCAATGAGCCGGCGCACCCAAATTTCTTTTGCTTCTACGCGTTCGACGATGCCGCGATGCTTGCAAATCACCGCCGCGCCCGAGTCTTTCGCCGAAACATACTCCATGCCTGTGCCGACGATCGGTGCTTCGGGTTCCAACAGCGGCACCGCTTGCCGCTGCATGTTCGCCCCCATCAAGGCGCGGTTCGAGTCGTCATTTTCCAAAAACGGGATGCACGCCGTCGCCGCCGAGACGACTTGCTTCGGCGACACGTCCATATAGTCGACGCGGTCGCGCTTGACGACGATGTTCTCGCCGCGGAAACGGGCGATGACGTTTTCCTCAAGGAACGTCCCGTCTTCCGCAAGCGGCACGTTCGCCTGCGCTACAACGTAATTGTCCTCTTCATCGGCTGTCAAATAATCGATTTGGTCCGTTACCCGCCCTGTTTCCGGATCGACGCGCCGGTATGGCGTTTCAATAAAACCAAACTTGTTCACTTTCGCGTAAGTGGACAGCGAGTTGATGAGCCCGATGTTCGGACCTTCCGGCGTTTCAATCGGACACATCCGCCCATAGTGCGAATAGTGAACGTCGCGCACTTCAAACCCGGCGCGCTCGCGCGTCAATCCACCGGGGCCAAGCGCAGAAAGGCGGCGCTTATGCGTCAGTTCAGCGAGCGGGTTCGTCTGATCCATAAACTGCGACAGCTGCGAGCTGCCGAAAAACTCTTTAATCGCTGCGATCACCGGGCGGATGTTGATCAGCTGCTGCGGCGTGATCGTGTTTGTATCTTGAATCGACATGCGCTCGCGCACGACACGTTCCATGCGCGACAAGCCGATGCGGAATTGGTTTTGCAGCAATTCGCCGACCGAACGGAGACGGCGGTTGCCCAAATGGTCGATGTCATCCGTATCGCCGACGCCGTGGAGCAAGTTGAAGAAATAGCTGATCGATGCAATGATGTCCGCCGGCGTAATATGTTTGACATCTTCCGCAATAAAGCCGTTGCCGATGATGTTGATTACCTTTTCGTTGTCCGGATCATTCGGTGCATAAATTTTCACGGTCTGCACCTCAATCGGACCATCCGCCACTCCCTCAGCCGGACGGTACGTCCGCAGCCCGACTCCTTTTTCCAAATACGGCAGCAGGCGGTTCAGCGTCCGGCGGTCGATCATCGCTCCAGCTTCAGCGATAACTTCTCCCGTTTCCGGATCGACGATCGTTTCCGCCAGCCGCTGGTTGAACAAACGGTTTTTAATATGAAGCTTTTTGTTGATTTTATAGCGCCCGACGCTCGCCAAATCGTAGCGTTTCGGGTCAAAAAAGCGGGACGCAAGCAAGCTTTTCGCGTTCTCAAGCGTCGGCGGCTCGCCCGGACGGAGGCGCTCATATATTTCAATCAATGCCTTTTCCGTGCTGTCGGTATTATCTTTTTCGAGCGTATTGCGCAAATATTCGTTATCGCCGAGCAGGTCGATGATTTCTTGATCGGAGCTGAATCCGAGCGCACGAAGAAGCACCGTCACCGGCAGCTTGCGGGTGCGGTCGATGCGGACGTAAACGACATCTTTCGCGTCCGTTTCATATTCAAGCCATGCGCCGCGGTTCGGAATCACGGTTGCCGAATAGCCGCGTTTGCCGTTTTTATCAACTTTGTCGCTGTAATAGACGCTTGGCGAACGGACGAGCTGGGAAACAATGACGCGTTCCGCCCCATTGATAATAAACGTTCCGGTTTCCGTCATGAGCGGAAAATCGCCCATAAACACGTCTTGTTCTTTCACTTCGCCCGTTTCTTTATTAATCAAGCGAACTTTGACGCGAAGCGGCGCCGCATATGTAACGTCGCGTTCTTTCGCCTCTTCGACCGTATATTTCGGTTCTCCTAAACTATAGTCGATAAATTCAAGCGAGAGATTGCCGGAAAAGTCTTCAATCGGGGAAATTTCCCTAAACATTTCCCGCAGCCCTTCATCGAGAAACCATTGGTAGGAGGACGTTTGAATTTCGATCAAGTTCGGCAATTCCAGCACTTCGCTGATGCGTGCATAGCTTCTGCGTTGGCGGTGTCGCCCGTATTGAACTAGTCGGCCTGTCAAGAGTGATTCACCCCTCAAATGTAGACATTAGTGAAAACCGGAAGCGGAACATCGCATTGATCCAGCCGCCTTGGCGGCATATGCCGCCAAGGCCGTCGGCCGCTCCGCCATTCCGGGGCAAAGCGCTAGGCATGCATGCGGCTGGCCCCCGCCATCCGGACGGAAACGGTTCAGCTATGACGCCGCCGTTTCGGTAAGGGGATTTCACACGCTCCCGGTGCGAGGAAACCAGGCGTTGGATGGAGAAAAAAAGAAAATGGTTTCTATCCAGTAGAAAACCATATGTTTAGCTGTATATTGATTTTATCATTTTTTCCATCATGTCCAAAAATATACGTCATCCCCTTATGTGGGAAATGTGCATATTTAGCATTTTATAATGTTACCACAACCAAAAAAGAGTGTCAACATTTTTTTGCCTTTATGATATAATATCCTTTTTTCTTGGAAGCCACCTCAACAAACGGAAACAGTTCTTTCAGCTTTTCAAGCGCTGATGGCGCCCCTTGTTTTTTTTGAATGACGACCCATAGCTCCCCGCCGTCAAGCAAGTGGTCCCGGCTTTGTTCAAAAATCGCGTGGACAACCCGCTTGCCGGCCCGGATCGGCGGATTGGTGACAACGGCTGCAAATCGCCGTTCTCCGACTTCTGAAAAAAGATCGCTTTTGTAAATCACCGCATTGTCAATCCCGTTTGCCTGCTTGTTTTCCCGCGCCAGCTCCAGCGCCCGCTCGTTGATATCAATCATGTGAACATGCCGGTTTGGAAACGATCGAGCCAAGGCAAGCCCGATCGGCCCATATCCGCAGCCGACATCCAATAGGTCGCCGGCCACTTCCGGCTCCTCAAACGTTTCGATCAGCAGCTGCGTGCCAAAATCGACACCGCGTTTGGAAAACACTCCGCTGTCGGTTGTAAAGCGAAATTCATGCCCCCGGAGCGTAAACGTCCACGTTTGCGGGTTTCGCTCCGACGTGGGAGCAGCTGAATAATAATGTTCGCTCACCATCATCCCTCCTCTGTCGGCAAGCCGCTTCGGCTCCCGATATATAGTGTAACAAAAAAGAGGCTTTCCCTTGCTTGGGTCAGCCTCTTTTTTTGCAATGACGCCATTACTTCACTTCAACTTTTGCGCCAACTTCTTCAAGTTTGGCTTTAATTTCTTCTGCTTCTTCCTTCGAAACGGCTTCTTTGATCGGTTTCGGCGTGTTGTCAACCAAGTCTTTCGCTTCTTTCAAGCCGAGACCAGTGAGTTCGCGGACAACTTTAATAACTTTGATTTTTTGCGCGCCAGCATCAGCGAGAATGACATCAAATTCTGTTTTCTCAGCTGCTGCTTCAGCGCCGGCTGCCGCACCGCCAGCGACAACAACCGGAGCTGCCGCCGTTACGCCGAATTCTTCCTCGATTGCTTTTACCAGTTCGTTTAATTCCAATACCGTCATATTTTTCACAGCTTCAATGATTTGTTCTTTCGTCATCATCATTTCCTCCTTGTTTGGTTGATGGTGTGTTATGCACATCGGTATGCACGATTACGCGCCTTGTTCTTCTTGCTTGTCAGCCACCGCTTTAACCGCAAGCGCAAAGTTGCGGATCGGGGCTTGGAGAACGCTAAGCAGCATCGAAAGCAACCCTTCGCGGGACGGGAGCTTCGCCAACGCATCGATTTCTTCTTTGCTGACGATGTTCCCTTCGATGACGCCGCCTTTGATCTCCAACGCCTCATGCGTTTTCGCAAACTCGCTTAAAATTTTTGCCGGCGCCACAACATCTTCATTGCTGAACGCGATGGCGTTCGGGCCGGTAAACATCTCATCCAATCCTTCCAGGCCGACTTCCGCGAGCGCCCGACGGGTCATCGTGTTTTTATACACTTTGAACTCAATGCCTGCTTCGCGCAACTGTTTGCGCAGCTCGGTCATTTCCGCCACGTTCAGGCCGCGGTAATCGACGATGACGGTTGCCTTGCTGGCGCGGAATTTGTCCGCAATCTCGGCAACCACTTGTTTTTTCAGTTCAATCGCGCTCGACACGTCCTGCACCTCCTGCAAAGAAAATGGTGGAATACCAGTTATACCGTTTGGCGGCTCAATAAAAAACCTCCATGCCGCGTAGACATGGAGGTAGCGTTCAACGCACGACCGCCGGCTGCTGCCGGCCTATGGCGCGCTGCTTATCGTCCACATACCTCGGTAGGAAATTAAGCCGGGAACGGCACCTACTGTCTACGGTATAAATGATATTCGTTTGTTCAGCCAAATGGCATTTTATCAGACTCGACGCAGAAAGTCAACCGTTATTGTGCAACAGCCACCGTCGTCGGGTCCACTTTAATGCCAGGACCCATCGTTGACGTAATCGTCACGTTTTTGACGTATGTCCCTTTCGCTGCCGCCGGTTTGGCTTTCAAAATCGCCTCGTAGACGGCGGCGAAGTTTTCGACCAGTTTCTCGTTGTCGAACGATACTTTGCCGATCGGCACATGAATGTTGCCGGCTTTATCAACGCGGTATTCCACTTTACCAGCTTTGATCTCCTGCACAGCTTTCGCAACGTCAAACGTGACCGTGCCGGTTTTCGGGTTTGGCATTAACCCTTTCGGACCCAAAATACGACCGAGTTTCCCGACCTCGCCCATCATATCCGGCGTGGCAACAACGACGTCAAAGTCAAACCAGCCTTGCTGGATTTTATTGATGTATTCTGTATCGCCGACATAGTCAGCGCCAGCTGCTTCTGCTTCTTTCGCTTTTTCCCCTTTTGCGAACACTAACACGCGCGCTACTTTCCCCGTGCCGTGCGGCAGGACGACAGCGCCGCGAATTTGTTGGTCCGCTTTTTTCGGGTCAACGCCCAACCGGAACGCAACTTCCACCGTCGCATCAAATTTCGCGACGTTCGTTTTTTTCACGAGCTCGATCGCTTCTGCAACCGGATAAGCCTTGAAGCGATCAACGAGCTTCAACGCTTCTAAGTATTTTTTTCCTCTTTTCGGCATGTAAAATCCTCCTCAATTGTGGTTTTAGCGGAAAAAACCTCCCACGATCAAACAACCTTCGCTTCTTTCGAAGGCGAACCATTCAGCAGACAGCGACCTTCTGAAAAGGACTGTCCTTCATTCATAAAAGACTTTTTTGCCCATGGAGAGAGAGGTTGCGGAATACGCAACCCCCCGGACAACACACCAGCCTTAGTCTTCGATCACGATGCCCATGCTGCGAGCCGTGCCTTCAACCATACGCATGGCTGCTTCAATGCTCGCTGCATTCAAATCCGGCATTTTCAATTCAGCAATCTCGCGCACTTTGTCACGTTTGATCGTCGCTACTTTGTTGCGGTTCGGTTCGCCGGAGCCCGATTCGATGCCCGCCGCTTTTTTCAACAGTACAGCGGCCGGCGGCGTTTTCGTGATGAATGTAAACGAACGGTCTTCAAAAACCGTAATTTCAACCGGAATGATCAAGCCTGCCTGGTCAGCGGTACGGGCATTAAACTCTTTGCAAAACGCCATAATATTAACACCGGCTTGACCTAACGCAGGACCTACTGGCGGCGCCGGATTTGCTTTCCCTGCAGGAATTTGCAGTTTGACGATCTTGATTACTTTTTTCGCCACGAGACACACCTCCTTAAGTCCGTGATGTGGTATTAGGGATTGCCCCTCCCACTCCATCCGGCTCCAATCTGACGAGCCGCTTTCATATCTCCCGTTTCGGCCGGGAGGATTAGCGCATCAAGCACGTTCGCTCCCTTATACAGCACGTATAAGTTCATCGCTGCATGCCTTGTCTAAGATTCAAGACATACTGACTTTAAAATAGTATCACTTTTCAATAACGATTGCAAGTTCTTTTCCATTAGATTTTTTCTATTTGCGAAAACTCCAATTCCACCCGTGTTTCGCGGCCAAACATATCGACAAGCAGCTTCACCTTATGTTTGTCGAGGTCAATCGCCTCAATTTTTCCAGTGAAGTTGGCAAACGGCCCTTCTTTAATCCGGACCGTTTCATTCACCTCGTAGTCGACATCAATCTCAGTAAGCGGCATGCCCATCCGCTTCAAAATCATTTTGACTTCTTCCTCCATGAGCGGCGTCGGTTTCGAACCAGCCCCGCTCGAACCGACAAATCCGGTCACGCCCGGCGTGTTGCGCACGACGTACCACGAATCGTCGGTCATGATCATTTCGACAAGCACATAACCGGGGAACACTTTCTTTTTCGTCGTTTTCCGTTTGCCGTTTTTGATGTCCGTTTCCGTTTCTTCCGGGACGACAACACGGAAAATCTTGTCTTGCATTCCCATTGATTCAACGCGTTTCTCCAAATTGGCTTTCACCTTATTTTCGTATCCCGAATATGTATGGACGACATACCAGTTTTTCTCCATCAGCGAGCCTCCCTAGGGCGGTTTTCATTTTGTTTTCTGCGCAAAACAAAAACCCGTTTCCGGGTTCCATGTTCGCACGATTATATTTCATTATAGCATATCATCCGCCCGCTTATTCAAATACAAGGCGAATCAACTGCGAAATGCCGAGGTCGACAACGGCGAAAAAGATGGTGAAAAACGCCACCGTAGCCAATACGATTCCCGTATAGTTCACTAGTTCTTTCCGGCTCGGCCAGCTTACTTTTTTCAACTCCCGCACGACTTCTTTGAAAAAGTTGGTTACTCGCTGCATCCCTCGTACCTCCACGATTGCTCAAAACTGTCCCCACCGCCTGCTTCGTCTCGCGATGGACGGTATGATTGTTGCTCATCGGGCAAAACTTGTTGGCCGCCAAGCGCCTGCACCAAGGCAACCGGCCTGTTTTGCAGCCGTGCAGTTTCGGCTCCCGCATTGCGCGCGAGCCAACGTTGCTCGTTAACATAAACGTTTGACCGTTCCCGCGAGATGTCCATAAAAATTTATCATATCAGCATTTCCGCTGTCAATGCCATCTTTTGGCCTCCGTTCGGCCATCGGCCGATGCGCCGCCTACAAACTGATTTCTCGATATTCCAAATATTTCTCCAACTTCCGTTTGACGCGCTGCAAGGCGTTGTCGATCGATTTGACATGGCGGTTTAACTCTTCGGAAATTTCTTGGTACGAGCGCCCGTCCAAATACAACGCGAGCACTTTTCGCTCCAAATCGCTGAGCAATTCCGCCATTTTCAGCTCAATATCGTCAACTTCCTCGCGGTTGACAATCAGCTCTTCCGGGTCGGTCACCTGCGTGCCGGACAACACGTCCATCAGCGTCCGGTCCGACTCGTCGTCGTAAATCGGCTTGTCCAAGGAAACGTAAGAGTTGAGCGGAATGTGCTTTTGGCGGGTCGCGGTTTTAATCGCGGTAATCATTTGCCTCGTGATGCATAGTTCTGCGAACGCTTTAAATGAAGAAAGCTTGTCCCCCTTAAAATCGCGGACTGCCTTGTACAGCCCGATCATCCCTTCCTGCACGATGTCCTCGCGGTCAGCCCCGACTAAAAAGTATGAGCGGGCTTTGGCGCGCACAAAGTTTTGGTATTTGTGGATCAAAAAATCAAGCGCTTCTCCATCCCCTTCGTGAACAAGTGTAACAAGCTGTTCATCCTCTAAATGTTTATAATCCTTTGGCTTGTCTACTTTTAAGCATTCCCCCACGCTGATCCCCCCGACCGCATCAATCGCTAACATTTATTATACAGTACAAATTTTTACAGCGTCAACCGCTCATTTTTGCCCTCTCCGCCATTTTTCAAAAATTTCGGCAACTTGGTCATTGAGCGGCACTTTCAAGGTCGGGGTATGCTGCTTCATTGACTGCAACTTCTTTGAAATATCCCGCTCCACCTCTTCGATTTCGTGCAGAAGTTCGCGCGCCGATTTGCGCAAGGCGCCTTGACCGAACACCGTCCATTGTTCCGTATAATCCGATGTCGCGACATACACTTTGGTGCGCGCGTTGATGAGTGTTTTCGCCAACCGCTCAATCCGTTCGTCCGCCGTCTCATTTTCCTTTGTAAAAATGACATCGATATCGTAGTTTTTATACTTTTTCTCGTTTCCCTGCACGAGATGGGCGTCAAACACGACCACGACGTGATCCCCGGTGAACCCTTTGTAATCGGCCAGTTTGTCAATCAACAAATCCCTTGCCGCTGCCAGATCGCCTTCCTCTTTCAGCCGGCGCAGCGCCGGCCATGCCCCGATGATGTTGTAACCGTCGACAATTAAAACGTTCATCGGCTATTCCCCTAGCGGATACCGCTTTCGGTACACCTCGTACATGAGCAAACTGGCGGCGACAGAAGCGTTGAGCGAAGTGACGTGCCCCCGCATCGGCAGCCGAAACAAGAAATCACACTTTTCCCGCACTAACCGGCTGATGCCTTTTCCCTCGCTGCCGATGACCAGCGCCAACGGCATCGTGCCGTCAAGGAAGCGGTAGTCATCTTTGGCGTCTGCATCGGTGCCAGCCACCCAAACGCCCCGCTCTTTCAGCTCGTCGATCGTCCGCGCCAAGTTCGTCACGCGCGCGACCGGAACGTGCTCGATCGCTCCGGTTGACGCCTTCGCTACGGTCGGCGTCAACCCCACCGACCGCCGTTTCGGGATGATGAGCCCGTGCGCTCCGACCGCATCTGCGGTGCGCATAATGGCGCCCAAGTTATGCGGGTCTTCGATTTCGTCCAAAATGAGGAAAAACGGCGCTTCTTCCCGTCGGGCGGCGCGGGCAAACAAATCGTCGACCTCGTAATAGCGGTATGCGGCCGCCTGGGCGATCACCCCTTGGTGCACCCCGTCAACCATTTGGTCAAGCTTGCGCTTCGGAACATATTGGACGAGCACGCCCCGCCGCTTCGCCCATTCGAGGACAGGCTCGACGGCGTGGCGCTGCGCTCCTTCCGCGATCCAGATTTTATTGATGTCGCGCCCGGATTTGAGCGCCTCGATGACCGGGTTTCTGCCGATAATGTAATCCATCATTCCAACGCCCTTTCTTCCCTTTCAATAATCGCAAATGAACGGCCGATTAACTCATCGACCCGCCGTCCGTTGTCCTGTAAAAAATGATAGCCGATCAACGCTTCGAACGCGGTGCTGTGCCGGTATGTCTGCACATCCGTATTTTTCGGAATCGTGCCTGATTTCGCGTTGCGGCCGCGGCGGACGATGGCTTGCTCCTCTTCCGTCAACGCGCCTTCATCAAGCAAGGTTAAAATGACTCTTGCTTGCGCCCGGGCCGACACGTAGCGGATCGCCCGCCGATGCAGCTCGTGCGGCCGTACGCTGCCCATCGCCAGCAAGTGGCGGCGCACGTACACTTCATAAACCGCATCGCCAATATAGGCGAGCGCCAAGCCATTTAATTGTTTGACATCATGAACGGTCTCAAACTGCGCCATTGCTTATGATCCCCGTTTCCATCTTGTCCCTTGCGGCGTATCTTCCAAAATAATGTTTTTGGCCTTCAACTCGTCGCGAATGCGGTCAGCCAGCGCGAAATCGCGGTTTTTCCGCGCTTCGTTGCGCTGTTGGATCAGCGCCTCGATTTCCTCATCAAGCAGCTCTTCTTGCTTTGGCTTTGGATCGAGGCCAAGCACGTCCATCAACTGTTCAAATTCACGCAAAAAGGCGCCAATAACGGTTTCCGATGTCGTCTTTTCCTGCAAATACAAGTTCGCTTGTTTCGCCAGCTCAAATAGAACCGCAATGCCGTTCGCCGTGTTGAAATCGTCGTCCATTTCGCGGATGAACGATTCGCGGACCGCAGCGATGCGCGACAGCCATTTGTCATCGTCGTCGGTTAAATTCGTGCTCGCTCCGAGCCGGTGCTGCAAGTTGCCATATGCCGTCCTTAAGCGTTCGAGCCCGCGCCGGGCGCTCTCGAGCAGCTCTTCGCTGTAGTTGATCGGATGGCGATAGTGCACCGACAACATAAAGAAGCGCAGCACTTGCGGGTCAATCTGCCGGATGATATCGTGGACGAGCACGAAGTTGCCGAGCGACTTCGACATTTTTTCGTTGTTAATATTTAAATACCCGTTGTGCAGCCAATATTTCGCAAACGGTTTGCCGGTCAAAGCCTCTGACTGGGCGATTTCGTTTTCATGGTGCGGGAACGTCAAATCTTGGCCGCCGGCGTGGATATCGATCGTATCGCCTAAATATTTGCGCGCCATCGCCGAGCATTCGATATGCCAACCCGGCCGCCCTTTCCCCCATGGACTGTCCCAACAAATCTCTCCTTCTTTCGCCGCTTTCCAAAGGGCGAAATCGAGCGGGTCGTCTTTTTTCTCGCCGACTTCGATGCGCGCTCCAGCCTGCAATTCATCGATCGATTGGTGCGACAGCTTGCCGTAACCGGGAAACTTGCGCGTCCGGTAGTAGACGTCGCCATCCACCTCGTACGCATACCCCTTGTCGATGAGCGCTTGGATGAATTCGATAATCGTCCCGATATTTTCTGTCACGCGCGGGTGGATGTCCGCCTTTTTGCAGCCAAGCGCCTGAATGTCTTCAAAATACGCCTCGATAAACCGCTCGGCAATCGCCGGAACGCTTTCGCCAAGCTCGCGGGCCGCCTTAATCAGTTTGTCGTCGACATCGGTAAAATTGGATACGTACGTCACGTCGTAGCCGCGGAACTCCAAATAGCGGCGGATCGTGTCAAAGACGATGGCGGCCCGGGCGTTCCCGATATGGATATAGTTGTAAACGGTCGGACCGCATACATACATTTTGACCTTGTTGGGCTCAAGCGGCTCAAACGGTTCCTTTTTTCGCGTCAACGTATTATAAAGCCGGATGCTGCTCATACTCGCTCTTCCTTTCTTGCTGTTTCAATCTTTCTTGCTGTTTCAATGCCTCCAACTCGCTTTTCAGCCGGACGATCTCCTCTTCAAGCTCCCGGAACCGGTCGGCGATCGGATCTGGCAGGTCGGTGTGGTTCAAATCTTTTTTCACTTTCACTCCATCACGCACAACCACGCGGCCCGGAATGCCAACGACGGTTGAGTTGGGCGGCACGTCTTTTAACACGACCGACCCGGCGCCAATTTTCGAGTTTTCGCCGATCGTAATCGACCCGAGCACTTTCGCGCCGGCAGCGATCAAACAGTTGTCTTTGATCGTCGGGTGCCGCTTCCCTTTTTCTTTCCCCGTCCCTCCTAATGTGACCCCTTGATAGACCGTGACATTGTCGCCGATTTCGCACGTTTCGCCGATCACCACACCCATGCCGTGGTCGATGAAAAAGCGGCGGCCGATTTTGGCGCCCGGATGAATTTCAATGCCGGTGAAAAAGCGGCTGATTTGCGAAATCAACCGGGCAAGAAAGTAAAATTTCCGTTTGTAAAGCGCATGAGCGATCCGATGCGCCCAAATGGCATGCAGGCCGGAGTACGTTAAAATGACTTCCAGGTAGCTTCTTGCCGCCGGGTCTTGTTCAAAAATGACCTCAATATCCTCTTTTAACGTTTTAAACATCATGTCCTCCCTCCATCCCTCTAAGTTGTTTTGAATAAAAAAGCGTCCCTGTGCCGAAGACACAGAGACGCTTTTGGCGCGGTTCCACTCTGTTTAGCGAAACGGGAAAACGCCGTTTCACTCGCTCGAGTCCGATAACGGAGAGGCTCCGCTCCTCTCTACTGCAGAACGTCCCTGTTCCGGTTCGAAAGGAGACTCCGAGGCGCATTTCGGATAACGCCGGGCATAAGCCGCTTCCAGCCAAGGCGACTCTCTCTGGGATGACGGCGTTTCCTACTTCTCCTCGTCAACGCTTTTTCACTATGCGCTTGTTCAACTATTATACCACACGCACTACGAAAACGTGCATACCTATTCCGCTAAAATTTTTCTTGCAGCGCCCGCTCGAGCCGCTCGATTACTTTTTGTTTGCCGAGCAGCTGAATGGCAAACGGCAGCTCCGGCCCGTGCGTTTGCCCGGTCACCGCGGCGCGAATTGGCATAAACAGCTTTTTCCCTTTTTGTCCGGTCGCCTTTTGCACCGCCTTAATCGCCGCTTTAATTTCGTCGGCTGTAAACGGGTCGAGGTCCCGCACATGGGCCAAAAAGGCCGAAAGCACGTCGGGCACTTGTTCTTCGGCGAGCACTTGGCGCGCCTCATCTTCGTATTCGACTTCTTCCTTAAAGAACAGCTCGGACAACGGAACAATCTCCGCCCCGTAGCTCATTTGCTCTTGATACAGTGCGATTAAATCGCGCGCCCACTGCCGCTGTTCGTCGCTCATGTCCGCCGGCAAGCGCCCGGCTTTCACCAAATGCGGCAAAGCCAATTCGACGAGCCGGTCCAAATCGAGTTTTTTGATGTATTGATTGTTCATCCATGTCAGCTTTTTCGTGTCAAACATCGACGGCGACTTTGACAGCCGCGAAACGTCGAAGATGCGGATGAGCTCGTCTTTCGAAAAAATTTCTTCCTCCCCTTCCGGCGACCAGCCTAAGAGGGCGAAAAAGTTGAACATCGCTTCCGGCAAATAGCCGAGCTCTTTGTATTGCGACACGAACTGAATGATTGACTCATCGCGCTTGGACAACTTTTTCCGCTGTTCGTTGACAATCAACGTCAAATGGGCAAACTGCGGCGGCTCCCAGCCAAAATATTCATACACCATCAGCTGCTTCGGCGTATTGGACAAATGCTCCTCACCGCGGAACACATGGCTGATCTCCATAAGGTGGTCGTCGATGACGACGGCAAAGTTGTACGTCGGAATACCGTTCGCCTTCACAATGACCCAATCGCCGATATCTTTCGATTCAAACGTCACTTTTCCGCGCACCAGATCGTCGACTTCGTATGTTTTCCCTTCCGGCACCTTGAGGCGGATCGTATATGGCTTGCCTTGCGCCTCAAGTTCCGCGACCTGCTCCGGCGTCAAACGGCGGCACTTGCCGCTGTATTGCGGAGCGGCGATGCCGGCCGCACGTTGCTCCTCCCGCTCCCGCTCAAGCTCTTCCGGCGTGCAAAAACATTTGTACGCATGTCCTTGCTCGAGCAGTTCGTCCACATACTTCCGGTATATATCAAGCCGCTCCGTCTGGCGGTACGGCCCATAGCCGCCATCTTTATCAACGGACTCGTCATAATCGATGCCGAGCCATTGTAAGTTTTCGAGCTGCGACTGTTCGCCGCCTTCTACGTTCCGTTCGATATCCGTATCCTCGATGCGGACGATCATTTTTCCGCCGTGATGGCGAGCAAACAAATAGTTAAACAGCGCGGTCCGCGCCCCTCCGATATGCAAATGGCCGGTCGGGCTCGGCGCATAACGCACGCGCACATCTTTTGCCATCGTCCAACCCTCCACTTTCACCCAAACTTGTACCCTTATTGTACCGTTTATCGCAGCAAAGTTCAAAACGGACGGCTCGCCCCATTCGGCGCCTAACGGCTGCGCCTTACTCCCCGCTCTTTTTAAGCAACACGACCGCTTGGGCGGCAATGCCTTCCCCGCGCCCGGTGAACCCGAGTTTTTCCGTTGTCGTCGCCTTGACGTTCACTTGTGTGCGCTCGGCTTCAAGCAAGCGGGCGATCACGGCTTTCATCTCCTCAATGTACGGAGCCATTTTCGGCTTTTGGGCGATAATCGTACAGTCGGCGTTCACCAATGCATACCCTTCCTTCCGGACGAGCGTCCATACGTGCGCCAACAATTCGGTTGAGTCCGCGTCTTTATAGCGCAGGTCATCATCAGGAAAATGCCGTCCGATATCGCCGGCGCCAATCGCTCCAAGGCACGCGTCCGCCACCGCGTGGAGCAGCACATCGGCATCCGAATGGCCGAGCAGCCCTTTCTCATGCGGAATATGTACGCCGCCAATGATAAGCGGACGCCCTTCAACGAGCTGGTGAACGTCAAACCCTTGTCCGATGCGAAACATGTCTTCACCTCCGTTTACTCCGCGACGCGGCTCGCTAAAATCGCCTCGGCAAACAAAATGTCTTCCGGAGTCGTCAGTTTAATGTTGCGGTAGTCCCCTTCTACAATTTTCACCGGCTTGCCGAGCCGCTCGACGAGGCTGGCGTCGTCCGTGCCAAGATAGCCTTCCCGTTTCGCAGCCTCATGCGCCTCGGCGATCAAAGACAGACGAAAAGCTTGTGGCGTCTGCACCGCCCACAAGCTGGAACGATCAATCGTCTGTTCGACAAACAAACCGTCCACTTTTTTGATCGTGTCTTTCACCCGCACAGCCGGGACCGCTGCCCCGTATCGGGCGGCTGCATCCGCCAGCTCATGCAAATGGCGGACGTGAATAAACGGGCGGGCGCCGTCGTGGATCAGGACAATGCCCCGTCCCTCTAACGCCTGCAGCCCGTTATAGACGCTATGTTGCCGCTCCTCGCCGCCCTCAGCGAACGCTGCCACTTTTTTGATACGAAAACGAACGACAAGTTGCTCAAAGCGGCTTCGCTCCGCCGGATTCACGACAAGCACGACGCGGGCGCACCGTTCATCGCGGTCGAACACCTTCAGCGTCCGGACGATGAGCGGTTCGCCGCCTAGTTCAATAAACTGCTTATTCATACCGGCGTTCATCCGCTTTCCTTGTCCGGCCGCCAAGACAATCGCTTCGTAGTTCATTGGACGTTTCCCCTGTTCTGTTTACAGCGCTTTTTGCAACAACTTCAGCTTGGCAAAAATCATTCTCCCCGCAGATGTTTGTAACACGCTGGTGACTAGGACGTCAACCCGTTTGCCGATATATTCTTTGCCGTCTTCGACAACAATCATCGTTCCGTCATCCAAGTAAGCAACGCCCTGGTTATGTTCCTTTCCGTCCTTAATGACATGCACATTCAGCTCCTCGCCCGGCAGGACGATCGGCTTGACGGCATTAGCCAAATCGTTGATATTAAGGACGCGCACGTTTTGCAGCTCACACACTTTGTTCAAGTTGAAATCGTTTGTGACGACGACGCCTTGAAGCTGTTTGGCTAGTTTGACGAGCTTGCTGTCGACTTCTTGCACATCGCTGAAGTCGGCCTCATGAATTTCCACCTTCATCGCCATCTCTTTTTGAATGCGGTTTAAAATATCCAAGCCGCGGCGGCCGCGGTTTCGCTTCAGCACATCGGAGGAGTCGGCGATATGCTGGAGCTCCTCTAACACAAAACGGGGAATGACAAGCGGGCCTTCCAAAAACCCGGTTTGGCAAATGTCCGCAATCCGCCCATCGATGATGACGCTTGTGTCCAAAATTTTCACCGCTGCACCTTTCGGCGCCTCGTTCTCGGTTTCTCCGCCTTTTTTCTTTGTCATTCGATTGGAAAGAGAAAATAAGTTCATCAGCTCATTCCGTTTCTTTAAGCCGACACGAAACCCTAAATAGCCAAGCAAGATCGTCAAAAAAATCGGCAGCACCGTGTTCAACACTTGAATTCGAAACGATTGCAGCGGCATGACGACCAAAAACGCAATAATAAGACCAAAAATCAGCCCGAGGCTGCCAAACAGCACGTCAGCAGCAGGCGCCCTTACCAATGTTTCCTCGACCCAGCGCACCATGTCCACAACATAATCCACAAGCCAAAACGTCAACAAAAAGAAAAGAACAGCGCCCAACACCGCCAACGTATAGGAATTATGGATGAGCGGCATGTCGCTTACATTCAACAGCGCAAGCAAATCAGGCAAAAACATGGCGCCCAGCGTTCCGCCTACGGCGAAAAAAAATAGTTGTACGACACGTTTGACCATCGGCTCATCTTCACCTCCCTATCTAACATTATAAACAGTTTCCAATGTTTGAAACCAACCGAAACCCAATTTTTAACCATTTTTGAACATTCGACATCCGCTTGTAACAATTCGCGCTGGACGCCCGTGCACAGCGGAAGGACGTTGCCCCCCTATATATATTTACGTTGTTCGAAACAAAAAGTTCGGTCATTTCATGCAAAACATGATCGGGGCGGAGCAAGAGGATGCTTTAGCGAGCGCCCCCAGCCGTTTCCTATTTGCCCGTTCCCCCGAAGAAAGCATTCAAATCATCGTGTGCTCGAGCGCCTCGGCCACATGGGAAACGCCGATCACCTGAACGCTTGCCGGCGGCTGCCAACCTGCCAAATTGTTTTTCGGTACAATGACACGGGAAAAACCTAGTTTGACAGCCTCTTGCACACGCTGTTCAATGCGGGAGACACGCCGCACTTCCCCGGTCAACCCGACTTCACCGATAATGACGTCGGTCGGATTGGTCGGCCGATCGCGAAAGCTTGAGGCGATGCTGACGGCGATGGCTAGGTCAATGGCCGGCTCATCAAGCTTCACTCCGCCCGCCACCTTCAAATAGGCATCTTGGTTTTGCAACAGCAGCCCGACCCGCTTTTCCAATACGGCCATAAGCAACGACACACGGTTATGATCGAGGCCGGTCGCCATCCGCCTCGGGTTGCCGAAGCTTGTCGGCGAAACGAGCGCTTGAATTTCCACCAGAACCGGGCGCGTCCCTTCCATGGCCGCCACCACCGTCGAACCCGCCGCCCCGTGCGATCGCTCTTCCAAAAACACTTCGGACGGATTTTCCACTTCCCGCAGCCCGATGTCGCGCATTTCAAAAATACCGATTTCATTCGTCGAACCGAAGCGGTTTTTCACCGCCCGCAAAATGCGGTACGTATGATGCCGCTCCCCCTCAAAATAAAGGACGGTATCGACCATATGCTCGAGAATGCGCGGCCCGGCGATCGCCCCTTCTTTCGTCACATGGCCGACGATAAAAATGGCGACGCCTTTTGTTTTGGCGATTTTCATCAACTCAGCGGTGCACTCGCGCACTTGGGCGACACTGCCCGGCGCTGACGTAATATCCGTCCGGTACACCGTCTGGATTGAATCAATCACGACACAGGCGGGCTGAATCGTTTCAATCGCTGATACAATATATTCCAAATTCGCCTCCGCTAACACATACAGATGATCGGACTCGGCGCGAAGGCGCCCAGCGCGCAGTTTTACCTGTTTGACGGATTCCTCGCCCGATACATACAACACTGTATGCCTAGCCGCCGCCAGTTGCGCTGAGGCCTGCAGCAACAGCGTCGACTTGCCGATGCCGGGGTCGCCGCCGATTAAGACGAGCGACCCTTTGACGATCCCCCCACCGAGCACGCGATTGAACTCTGCACTGTTCGTTTCGATGCGCGGCTCTTGCACCGCGGCAACGGCGGTAATCGGAACCGGTTTAGCGGACCCGGACGGCTCCGAATGGAGAAACGCCCCACGCACAGCGGTTCTGACCGGCTCGATTTCCTCGACGAATGAGTTCCACGTTTGACATCCCGGGCAGCGGCCGAGCCACTTCGCCGATTCGTATCCGCACTCTTGGCAAACAAATTTCGTCTTCTTTTTCGCCATTGAACTAACCCTTTCTCTCTTGTGTTCCATATGGAAAAAAGGTATGGGCAGCATCGTGCCGCATACCTTTTTTCATCACATCACGGCCTGTTTTGCCAATACGACAAATTCCCCATCTTTCACATCAACGACGACTTTTTGTCCTTTGGCGATCGTGCCTTTTAACAGTTCTTCGGACAAACGGTCTTCAATATGTTTTTGCAAAGCGCGGCGCAACGGGCGAGCCCCGTATTCCGGATCGAAACCTTCAGCAGCGATTTTCTCAATCGCCGCCTCCGTCAATTCAAGGTCAATATCTTGCTCTTTCAGCCGTTTCACCAGCGTATCAGCCATCAGACGGACAATTTGTTTTAGATGGTCTTTTTCAAGCGAATGGAAGACGATAATTTCATCGATCCGGTTCAAAAACTCCGGACGGAACGCTTTTTTCAGCTCATCCATGACCTTGCTTTTCATGTCTTTGTATTGCTGGTTTCCATCCTGGATGTTAAAGCCGACATACTTGTTCCGCTTCAAAGCATCCGCGCCGACGTTCGATGTCATAATGATGATCGTGTTGCGGAAGTCAACCGTCCGCCCTTTCGAGTCAGTCAACCGCCCGTCTTCGAGCACCTGCAGCAAGATGTTAAACACGTCCGGATGCGCTTTTTCCATCTCATCCAACAGAACGACCGAGTATGGCTTGCGGCGCACTTTTTCGGTCAGCTGGCCGCCTTCTTCGTAGCCGACATACCCCGGCGGCGAACCGATGAGCCGCGATGTCGAGTGTTTTTCCATATACTCGGACATATCGATGCGAATGAGGGCATCTTCATCTCCAAACATTGCCTCGGCCAATGCACGGGCCAATTCCGTTTTCCCGACGCCGGTCGGGCCGAGGAAAATGAACGAACCGATCGGGCGTTTCGGGTCTTTGAGGCCAGCCCGGGCGCGGCGCACCGCTTTGGCCACCGCTTTGACCGCCTCGTCTTGGCCGACGACGCGCGAATGCAAAATTTCTTCCAGTTTCAACAGCCGCTCGGTTTCCGTCTCGGCCAGCTTCGATACCGGAATCCCGGTCCAACTCGAGACGACCGCGGCAATGTCTTCGACCGTCACTTCCAAATTTTCTTGGCCTTGTTTTTCTTTCCACGCACGTTTCGTTTCTTCAAGCTCTTCACGCAGCCGCTGCTCCATATCACGCAGCGACGCCGCTTTTTCAAATTCTTGGCTTTGCACGGCCGCATCTTTCTCTTTTCGCACTTCTTCAAGCTTTTGCTCCAGTTCTTTCAGTTTCGGCGGCGCCGTGAACGAACGGAGACGCACTTTCGAGCAAGCTTCATCAATCAAGTCGATCGCTTTATCCGGCAGGAACCGGTCGGTAATATACCGGTCGGAAAGTTTGACTGCCTGAATGATCGCCTCATCGGAAATCGAGACGCGATGATGCGCTTCATACCGGTCGCGCAGCCCTTTTAAAATTTGAATCGACTCTTCAACTGTCGGCTCATCGACGTGAATCGGCTGGAAGCGGCGCTCGAGCGCAGCATCTTTCTCAATGTATTTGCGGTATTCATCAAGCGTTGTCGCACCGATACATTGCAATTCTCCACGCGCCAAGGCCGGCTTTAAAATGTTCGACGCGTCGATGGCCCCTTCGGCTCCGCCAGCGCCGATTAACGTATGGAGTTCATCGATGAACAAAATGATATTGCCCGCCTGGCGAATTTCGTCCATCACTTTTTTCAGCCGGTCTTCAAATTCGCCGCGGTATTTCGTCCCGGCGACGACCGTCCCCATATCGAGCGTCATGACCCGTTTGTCGCGCAGCGTTTCCGGCACTTCGTTGTTGACGATTTGCTGGGCCAATCCTTCCGCGATCGCTGTTTTTCCAACCCCCGGTTCACCGATGAGCACCGGGTTGTTTTTTGTCCGTCGGCTCAACACTTCAATGACACGCTGAATTTCTTTGCTGCGGCCGATGACCGGATCAAGCCGCCCTTCGCGGGCAATCGCCGTCAAATCGCGGGCAAGGCTGTCAAGCGTCGGCGTGCTTACATGCGAAGCTCCCCCACCGCCGTGGCCCGATACCGATTCATTGCTGCCGAGCAGTTGCAACACTTGTTGGCGCGCCTTGTTCAAGCTCACCCCGAGGTTGTTCAGCACGCGAGCGGCCACGCCTTCCCCCTCGCGGATCAAGCCAAGCAAAATATGCTCCGTGCCGACATACGAATGGCCAAGTTTCCTCGCTTCGTCCATTGACAGCTCGATCACTTTTTTCGCCCGCGGCGTGTAATGGAGCGTATGGGACACTTCATTGCCGCGGCCGATGAGCGATTCAACTTCTTTTTGGATTTTATCCGGGCCAAGTCCAAGCGCCATGAGCGCTTTAGCAGCGATTCCTTCCCCCTCACGGATCAGCCCAAGCAAAATATGTTCGGTTCCGATATTGTTATGGCCGAGGCGGATGGCTTCCTCTTGCGCCAACGCCAGCACTTTTTGCGCCCGTTCCGTAAATCTGCCAAACATCATCGTTCATCACCCTCCATCTTTCTTCGTGTTTCCATCCTTAAGCGTTCCCGAATCAACGCCGCCCGGCGGACATCCCGTTCCTCAGGGCGAAGCACCCCTCCGGCATATTGTTGCAAAAATCCTGGCTGCGTCAAAATCATCAGCTCATTTAAAATGTTGCGCGGGATGTTTTTGATATATCCTAAATCGATCCCTAAACGCACATCCGACAGGCATTGCGCCGCCTCCTTCGAATCGATGACGCGGCAGTTGGCCAATATGCCGTATGAACGGAATACCTTGTCTTCTAATTGTATGCCCAACGTTTTCACTAATGCCTGGCGAGCCGCCCTTTCTTGGGCGATGAGCTGCTCAACGATCGTATGCAAATCAGCGACAATATCTTCTTCTGATTTTCCGAGCGTAATTTGGTTCGAAATTTGGAAAATGTTCCCTAAAGCCTCACTTCCTTCCCCATACGTACCGCGGACGACGAGTCCCAACTGGTTGATGGCAGGGATGATGCGGTTGATCTGCTGCGTCAGCACCAGCGCCGGAAGATGCATCATCACCGACGCCCGCAACCCTGTTCCGACGTTCGTCGGACAGCTCGTTAAGTAACCAAGCCGTTCATCGAACGCATAGTTGACATGCCCTTCAATCCAATCATCCAACTCGCTCGCCGCCTCAAGCGCCTCGGCAAGCTGAAGCCCTGGAAACAGACACTGAATGCGGATATGGTCTTCCTCGTTGATCATAATGCTGATTTCCTCATTTTCCGAAAGCAGGCAGGCGCCAAACGGCGAATCTTCAGCCAAATGCGGGCTGATTAAGTGCTTTTCCACCAATACCCGTTTTTCAATCGGTTGAAGCTCCGACATTTTCAACAGTTCAAACCGTCCCGCTTCCCCATACGGACGATGGACGAACGCGCGCTCAAACAAGGCAACGATTTGTTTCGCCTCTTCGCTGCTAAACAGCGTTGGGAAACGAAAATCAACAATATTGCGCGCCAGCCGGATGCGGCTGCTCAACACGATGTCCGAATTCGGCCCCTCCTGGCTCATCCAAGCGCTGACCGCTGTGTTGAAAAACTTTCCAAATGACATACCGCTACATCTCCCCCTCTCCACGTCGGCGAAGTTCGTCCTCTAACGAACGAATCTGGTCGCGCACCTCGGCCGCCCGCTCAAATTCCTCGCGGGCAACTAATTCCTGAAGCTTTTGTTTCAACGTGGCCAGCTGCTTCCGCAAATGGAGGACGCCGCCTTTTCGCTTCGGAATTTTCCCTGAATGAGCAGTATTTCCGCTATGAAGCCGTTTTAAAATCGGCGGAAGGTAACGGGCAAACGTCCGATAGCAGTCGGCGCAACCGAACCGCCCAATTTGCGTAAACTGGTGGTATGTCATTTGGCACGTCTCGCATTGAAGCAAATCCGGATTCGGGAACGCATTGGCCGTCACTTCTTTCATCGGAGCTTGAAAGTTGAGAAGCCCCGCTAACAAATTGTTGAGCGGAAAGTCGTCATGGCCATAGAGCATAAACGTATGACCATGTTCTTTGGCGCATTGCTCGCAAAGGTGAAATTCCGTTTTTTCCCCGTTGACTATTTTCGTAAAATGCATCGTCGCCGGGCGTTGCTTGCATTCTTGGCAAATCAATGCCTCCCCCTCCCCTACTTATACTTTAGCGACGTCAGCATCGCCTTTAACATGCGCGCCCGCAGTTCATCCCGCTCGGGCAAATCGATATATAAAACGGAGCGATCCATCACGCTCAACATCATTTTCGCTTCCCGCTCCGAAATCACCTTTTCTTCCATAAGTCGTTTTATCACATCTTCGGCGCTCGACTGGCTGATGCGGTGGCCGATCAGCTCGAGCAACTGGTCAATCAGCTGCGCCTCGCTTTTCGTCTTTACTTTCATAATGCGGATATAGCCGCCGCCACCGCGCTTGCTTTCAACAATATATCCGCGCTCGAGCGTGAATCTCGTGTTGATGACATAGTTGATTTGCGAGGGAACACATTGGAATTTATTAGCAATTTCACTTCGTTTAATTTCAACGATGTCTTGGTCGCTCATATTGAGTACTTGCTTCAAATATTGCTCGATAATGTCGGAAATGTTTGGCACTCTACCTCCCACCTTCCTCACAACCAAGCTGCTTGGCGGTCAAGCTGCTCCCTGTCCAATAATAAACGGGCATTCCTTGGGAGGAAGCATCACCGCCATCTTGTTGACTTTGACTATATTTGACCTTACTTTTACTATACAATGTATGACGAAAAATTGCAAGGGTTACCGAAACAAGGGAGACTATCTATAGAATATCCGTTTTTTCGCCCAGTAAAACGCTTCTCGGTCAGATAAACGAAAAAGCACGCTTTTTCTCCTAATGAAGAAAAAGGCGTGCTTTCTGCTTAGCCTAGCAGCGACCTACTCTTGCAGGGGCGCTGGCCCCAACTACCATCGGCGCTGGAGGGCTTAACTTCCGTGTTCGGGATGGGAACGGGTGTTTCCCCTCCGCTATCACCACTAGGCCATATGAGGTTGTCAGGAATTCGTTCCCTGAAAACTAGATAACCGTTTCGGGAAGAAGCCGCGGCGCTTTCACTTTTCATTGTCTAGCTCCGGCTCGCCGCCGCTCGGGGTCAAATAACCTTCCCCCTCGGGGTGCTAGCACCCCTGCGGGTGAAGAACATTTGCCCGTCGCGGCGAACCGCTCGCCTCCGCTTTTCTTGGTTAAGCCCTCGATCGATTAGTATCCGTCAGCTCCACGTGTCGCCACGCTTCCACCTCGGACCTATCGACCTCGTCATCTTCGAGGGATCTTACCCGCCTGACGCGGTGGGAAATCTCATCTTGAGGGGGGCTTCACGCTTAGATGCTTTCAGCGCTTATCCCGTCCGCACATAGCTACCCAGCGGTGCCCCTGGCGGGACAACTGGTACACCAGCGGTGCGTCCATCCCGGTCCTCTCGTACTAAGGACAGCTCCTCTCAAATTTCCTGCGCCCGCGACGGATAGGGACCGAACTGTCTCACGACGTTCTGAACCCAGCTCGCGTACCGCTTTAATGGGCGAACAGCCCAACCCTTGGGACCGACTACAGCCCCAGGATGCGATGAGCCGACATCGAGGTGCCAAACCTCCCCGTCGATGTGGACTCTTGGGGGAGATCAGCCTGTTATCCCCGGGGTAGCTTTTATCCGTTGAGCGATGGCCCTTCCATGCGGAACCACCGGATCACTAAGCCCGACTTTCGTCCCTGCTCGACCTGTCCGTCTCGCAGTCAAGCTCCCTTGTGCCTTTGCACTCTCCGAATGATTTCCAACCATTCTGAGGGAACCTTTGGGCGCCTCCGTTACCTTTTGGGAGGCGACCGCCCCAGTCAAACTGCCCACCTGACACTGTCTCCCACCCCGCTAAGGGGTGCGGGTTAGAATTTCAATACCGCCAGGGTGGTATCCCACCGCCGCCTCCACCGAAGCTGGCGCTCCGGCTTCCCAGGCTCCCACCTATCCTGTACAAGCGATACCAAAATTCCATATCAGGCTGCAGTAAAGCTCCACGGGGTCTTTCCGTCCTGTCGCGGGTAACCTGCATCTTCACAGGTAGTATAATTTCACCGGGTCTCTCGTTGAGACAGCGCCCAAGTCGTTACACCTTTCGTGCGGGTCGGAACTTACCCGACAAGGAATTTCGCTACCTTAGGACCGTTATAGTTACGGCCGCCGTTTACTGGGGCTTCGGTTCGCACCTTCGCTTCCGCTAAGCGCTCCCCTTAACCTTCCAGCACCGGGCAGGTGTCAGCCCCTATACGTCGCCTTTCGGCTTCGCAGAGACCTGTGTTTTTGATAAACAGTCGCTTGGGCCTTTTCACTGCGGCTCGTTCGGGCTCTTCACCCAAACGAGCACCCCTTCTCCCGAAGTTACGGGGTCATTTTGCCGAGTTCCTTAACGAGAGTTCTCCCGCGCGCCTTAGGATTCTCTCCTCGCCTACCTGTGTCGGTTTGCGGTACGGGCACCTCTTCCCTCGCTAGAGGCTTTTCTTGGCAGTGTGAAATCGGGGACTTCCGGATCAATCCGTCGCCATCACCGCTTGGCCTTACAATCCGCGGATTTGCCTACGGATCAGCCTTGCGGCTTGGACAGGCTCTTCCAGCCGCCTGCTCGCCCTATCCTCCTGCGTCCCCCCATCGCTCAAACGGGAAGGAGGTGGTACAGGAATCTCAACCTGTTGTCCATCACCTACGCCTTTCGGCCTCGGCTTAGGTCCCGACTAACCCTGAGCGGACGAACCTTCCTCAGGAACCCTTAGGCTTTCGGCGCAGAGGATTCTCACCTCTGTTTTCGCTACTCATACCGGCATTCTCACTTCTAAGCGCTCCACCAGTCCTTCCGGTCTGGCTTCAACGCCCTTAGAACGCTCCCCTACCGATGACCAACGGTCATCCCGCAGCTTCGGCGGCACGTTTAGCCCCGGTACATTTTCGGCGCAGAGTCACTCGACCAGTGAGCTATTACGCACTCTTTAAATGGTGGCTGCTTCTAAGCCAACATCCTGGTTGTCTTTGCAACTCCACATCCTTTTCCACTGAACGTGCACTTTGGGGCCTTAGCTGGCGATCTGGGCTGTTTCCCTCTCGACCACGGATCTTATCACTCGCAGTCTGACTCCCGGGCATAAGTCGTTGGCATTCGGAGTTTGACTGGGTTCGGTAACCCGATGAGGGCCCCTAGCCCAATCAGTGCTCTACCTCCAACACTCTCCATCCCGAGGCTAGCCCTAAAGCTATTTCGGGGAGAACCAGCTATCTCCAAGTTCGATTGGCATTTCACCCCTACCCACACCTCATCCCCGCACTTTTCAACGTGCGTGGGTTCGGGCCTCCAGCCGGTGTTACCCGGCCTTCACCCTGGACATGGGTAGATCACCTGGTTTCGGGTCGACGACGACGTACTTTTCGCCCTGTTCAGACTCGCTTTCGCTGCGGCTCCGCCTCTTCGGCTTAACCTCGCACGCCATCGTCACTCGCCGGTTCATTCTACAAAAGGCACGCCATCACGCATGAACGCGCTCTGACTACTTGTAGGCACACGGTTTCAGGTTCTCTTTCACTCCCCTTCCGGGGTGCTTTTCACCTTTCCCTCACGGTACTGGTGCACTATCGGTCACTAGGGAGTATTTAGCCTTGGGAGATGGTCCTCCCTGCTTCCGACGGGATTTCCCGTGTCCCGCCGTACTCAGGATCCGCTCGGGAGGGAACGAAGTTTCGACTACAGGGCTGTCACCTTCTCTGGCCGGCCGTTCCAGACCGGTTCGTCTACCCCGTTCCTTTCTCACTCCCACAATGAGCGGTCCTACAACCCCAAGAGGCACGCCTCTTGGTTTGGGCTGTTCCCGTTTCGCTCGCCGCTACTCAGGGAATCGCGTTTGCTTTCTTCTCCTCCGGGTACTAAGATGTTTCAGTTCCCCGGGTGTGCCCTCCATGCCCTATGGATTCAGGCATGGATACTGCCCCATTACGGACAGTGGGTTCCCCCATTCGGACATCTCCGGATCAACGCTTGCTTACAGCTCCCCGGAGCGTTTCGGCGTTTGCCCCGTCCTTCATCGGCTCCTAGTGCCAAGGCATCCACCGTGCGCCCTTTCTAGCTTAACCTACAGCGCTCTCGGCTTCTTCCTTATTGTCTAGCGTCGGCTCGCCGCCGCTCGGGGTCAAATAACCTTCGCCTTCCGGGTGCAAGCACCCTTGCAGGCGAAGAACATTTGCCCATCGCGATCGCCACGATGGCGATATTTCGCCGTTGCCCGCAGGACGCGGGCTGCCTTTAGGCGAAATTACGAGCCTCCGCTTTTCCGGTTATCTAGTTTTCAAGGAACGAAGCTGCTGCCTTGAGTCTGCTTCTTTGCAGCTTTGCGCCGAGGAATCTTGCTTCCCCGAACCTGCTAGCAGACGCAGGCACAGGCGCTTTTGAAGGAATTTCTCATTCCTTCAAAACTGAACGAAGCGACTGCCTTGAGTCTGCTTCCTTGCAGCTTTGCGCCGAGGAATCCATCTTCCTTGAATCTGCTAGAAGACGCAGGCGCAAAACAAGTGAAGGAATTTCTCATTCCCTCAAAACCGAACGAAACGAAAGCGCTGTGTATCGACAGTTGGCCATTGCGGCCTCCGCTTTTCGAATTGTCTAGCTCCGGCTCGCCGCCGCTCGGGGTCAAATAACCTTCGCCTTCCGGGTGCAAGCACCCTTGCAGGCGAAGAACATTTGCCCATCGCGGCGACCCGCGAGCCTCCGCTTTTCGTCCTTAGAAAGGAGGTGATCCAGCCGCACCTTCCGGTACGGCTACCTTGTTACGACTTCACCCCAATCACTTGCCCCACCTTCGGCGGCTGGCTCCCTTGCGGGTTACCTCACCGACTTCGGGTGTTGCAAGCTCTCGTGGTGTGACGGGCGGTGTGTACAAGGCCCGGGAACGTATTCACCGCGGCATGCTGATCCGCGATTACTAGCGATTCCGGCTTCATGCAGGCGAGTTGCAGCCTGCAATCCGAACTGAGAGCGGCTTTTTGGGATTCGCTCCCCCTCGCGGGTTCGCAGCCCTTTGTACCGCCCATTGTAGCACGTGTGTAGCCCAGGTCATAAGGGGCATGATGATTTGACGTCATCCCCACCTTCCTCCGACTTGTCGCCGGCAGTCCCTCTAGAGTGCCCAACTGAATGCTGGCAACTAGAGGCGAGGGTTGCGCTCGTTGCGGGACTTAACCCAACATCTCACGACACGAGCTGACGACAACCATGCACCACCTGTCACCCTGTCCCCCCGAAGGGGGAACGCCCAATCTCTTGGGTTGTCAGGGGATGTCAAGACCTGGTAAGGTTCTTCGCGTTGCTTCGAATTAAACCACATGCTCCACCGCTTGTGCGGGCCCCCGTCAATTCCTTTGAGTTTCAGCCTTGCGGCCGTACTCCCCAGGCGGAGTGCTTATCGCGTTAGCTGCAGCACTAAAGGGTGTGACCCCTCTAACACTTAGCACTCATCGTTTACGGCGTGGACTACCAGGGTATCTAATCCTGTTTGCTCCCCACGCTTTCGCGCCTCAGCGTCAGGTGCAGGCCAGAGAGCCGCCTTCGCCACTGGTGTTCCTCCACATCTCTACGCATTTCACCGCTACACGTGGAATTCCGCTCTCCTCTCCTGCCCTCAAGTCCCCCAGTTTCCAATGACCCTCCACGGTTGAGCCGTGGGCTTTCACATCAGACTTAAGAGACCGCCTGCGCGCGCTTTACGCCCAATAATTCCGGACAACGCTCGCCCCCTACGTATTACCGCGGCTGCTGGCACGTAGTTAGCCGGGGCTTTCTCGTGAGGTACCGTCACCGCGCCGCCCTCTTCGAACGGCGCTCCTTCGTCCCTCACAACAGAGCTTTACGACCCGAAGGCCTTCTTCGCTCACGCGGCGTCGCTCCGTCAGGCTTTCGCCCATTGCGGAAGATTCCCTACTGCTGCCTCCCGTAGGAGTCTGGGCCGTGTCTCAGTCCCAGTGTGGCCGGTCACCCTCTCAGGCCGGCTACGCATCGTCGCCTTGGTGAGCCGTTACCTCACCAACTAGCTAATGCGCCGCGGGCCCATCCGCAAGTGACAGCCCAAAGGCCGCCTTTCAACCGAAGACCATGCGGTCTTCGGTGTTATCCGGTATTAGCTCCGGTTTCCCGGAGTTATCCCGGTCTTGCGGGCAGGTTGCCCACGTGTTACTCACCCGTCCGCCGCTGACCGAATCAAGGCAAGCCCCAATCCGGTCCGCTCGACTTGCATGTATTAGGCACGCCGCCAGCGTTCGTCCTGAGCCAGGATCAAACTCTCCAAAGAAAGTTGATTGGCTTTTGCTTCGGCCCATGCGGACCTCCGCTTTTCGTATTGTCCAGCTTCGGTCCGCCGCCGCTCGGGGTCAAATAACCTTCGCCTTCCGGGTGCAAGCACCCTTGCAGGCGAAGAACATTTGCCCATCGCGGCGACCCGCGGACCTCCGCTTTTCGTCGCGCTTCGTTTCGTTCAGTTTTCAAGGAACGATAATGGAGCCTATCGGGATCGAACCGATGACCTCCTGCGTGCAAAGCAGGCGCTCTCCCAGCTGAGCTAAGGCCCCATGCGGACGCTATCGGGAAGACAGGATTTGAACCTGCGACCCCATGGTCCCAAACCATGTGCTCTGCCAAGCTGAGCTACTTCCCGCTAACGCGCTCGAGAGGATTCGAACCCCTAACCTTCTGATCCGTAGTCAGATGCTCTATCCAATTGAGCTACGAGCGCAAGTGCCGAGGGCCGGACTCGAACCGGCACGGTAGTTACCTACCCCAGGATTTTAAGTCCTGTGCGTCTGCCAATTCCGCCACCCCGGCTAATAGGCAAATAAATGGAGCGGAAGACGGGACTCGAACCCGCGACCCCCACCTTGGCAAGGTGGTGTTCTACCACTGAACTACTTCCGCCCAAATCATTATGCGGGTGAAGGGACTCGAACCCCCACGCCCGTAAAGGGCACTAGACCCTGAATCTAGCGCGTCTGCCAATTCCGCCACACCCGCAAATATATAGTTGGTGGTGAGCCATGGAGGACTCGAACCTCCGACCCTCTGATTAAAAGTCAGATGCTCTACCTACTGAGCTAATGGCTCATGGTTGGGTATACACTCCAGGTACTACCTAGCTCTACCTGCCTCTTCCTCTGCCAGCCTATTCAAAGAAGCTAGGTGCGTCGAGGCAACTCGAAGCAAACTCGATGATGCATCGCTCGTTACTGAGCTAATGGCTCATGGTTAGGATAACACTCTACAGCTTCGTTTCACTCTACCTGCCTCTTCCTCTCCCAGCTGTTTCACAGATGCCTAGTGCGTCGAGGCAACTCGAAGCAAACTCGATGATGCATCGCTCGTTACTGAGCTAATGGCTCATGGTTGGGTATACACTCTAAGCTTCATTTCACTCTACCTGCCCCTTCCTCTACAAGCTTATTCGAAGAAGTCAAGTGCGTCGGGGCAACTCGAAGCAAATCCGAAGATGCAACGCTCGTTACTGAGCTAATGGCTCATGGTATATAAATGGTGGAGGATGACGGGATCGAACCGCCGACCCCTTGCTTGTAAGGCAAGTGCTCTCCCAGCTGAGCTAATCCTCCACGCTGTTGCCTAGCGACGACCTACTCTCGCAGGGACGCTGGCCCCAACTACCATCGGCGCTGGAGGGCTTAACTTCCGTGTTCGGGATGGGAACGGGTGTTTCCCCTCCGCTATCATCACTAGGCAGTCAACAGAACAGACAAGTTATATTATAATCAGATTTGTTTGCTTGTCAATATCGTTTTGTGCGTCATTATTGACGTCTCACGTGCTATCATAATATAACACACTGAAGAAAGCTTGTCAACTCATTTCGTTTTTTGTTTTGTTCTCAAAAACAACATTGCTCATTATATACATTCTATGACCAAAAGTCAATCGTCGAACGAAAATTAGCGTTGGTACGTGTTATAGGCAAATGCGAGTGGTGTATGATGCAAATATGATTTGCCAAGACGATAGTAATGATCAACGATTTTCCGGTTTAGATCTTTCCATTTGTCTAGGACGGGCGGCAAATTGAGAAACTTTGCAACACTATAACTTCGTTCCTTTCGATTTCTCAAAAACCAAACGAATCCGTTGTTTTTCACCGGCCTTCTTAGGGGCTGGCAGCAGCCGGCTTTTTCTTGAATCGAGTTCTCATAACAAACTGTCCCCTGCCGTTGTTCGCAACAGGGGACGATCGTGGTTATTTATGGCGCATTTGCGGGAAGAGCAATACATCGCGAATGGACGGTGAATTGGTCAAAAGCATGACTAACCGGTCGACCCCGATCCCGAGTCCGCCCGTCGGCGGCATGCCGTATTCGAGCGCTTCGAGGAAATCTTCGTCCATTTCGTGCGCTTCATCGTTTCCTTGTTCGCGCTCCTTCAGCTGCTCCTCAAACCGTTGACGCTGATCGATCGGGTCGTTTAGTTCCGTAAAGGCGTTCGCATGTTCGCGCCCGACGATGAACAGCTCAAACCGATCGGTAAAGCGCGGGTCGTCTGGGTTTTTCTTGGCTAATGGCGAGATTTCGACCGGGTGGCCGTAAATGAACGTCGGCTGGATCAGTTTATCCTCTACTTTTTGTTCAAAAAATTCATTGACGATATGGCCGAACGTCATGTGCGGCGCGACTTCGACACCGTGTTCTTTGGCCAGCTCCCGCGCCTCTTCGTCGCTCATCTGCCGCCAGAAATCGACGCCGACATATTCCTTGATCGCATCGACCATATGGAGGCGCCGCCATTCAGGCGTCAAGTCGACAAGATGTTCGCCGTACTGGATTTTTGTTGTGCCAAGCACTTCCGTGGCAATATGAGCGATCAAGTTCTCCGTTAATTTCATGATATCGCGGAAGTCGGCATACGCCTCGTACAATTCGAGCATCGTAAACTCCGGGTTATGGCGGGTGGAAATGCCTTCATTCCGGAAAACGCGCCCGATTTCATACACTTTTTCCAAGCCGCCGACGATGAGCCGTTTCAAATGCAGCTCGATGGCGATCCGCATATACAGCGTCATATCGAGCGCATTATGATGCGTAATGAACGGGCGCGCCGCCGCACCGCCTGCTACGGCGTGCATCATCGGTGTCTCGACTTCCAAGTAGCCATGGCTGTCAAGATAGCGGCGCATCGATTGAATAATGAGACTGCGGGTGATGAACGTCTTTTTGCTCTCCGGATTCATAATTAAATCGAGGTAGCGTTGGCGGTAGCGCTGCTCGATATCTTTTAAGCCGTGGTATTTTTCCGGCAACGGACGCAGCGCTTTTGTTAAAAATTCATACGACGATACTTTGATCGAAAGTTCGCCGACCTTTGTTTTAAACATCGTGCCGCGCACGCCGACGATGTCGCCGAGGTCGGAGATTTTAAACAGCTCGTATTGCTGTTCGCCAACATCGTCTTGGCGGACGTAAATTTGAATTTGTCCCGTCACGTCCTGGATGTGAGCAAAGCCCGCTTTTCCCTTGCCTCTCTTTGTCATGATGCGGCCGGCGACGGCGACTTCGATTTGTTGCTCTTCGAGTTCCTCTTTTGACAAATCTCCGTACAGTTCAAACAGCTCTTCCGCTTTATGCGTGCGCTCGAACCGTTTGCCAAACGGATCGACACCCAATTCCTCAATTTTTTTCAGCTTTTCCCTGCGGACGCGCAGTTGGTCGTTCAATTCTTCATGGCTCATACCTCATTCACTCCATTTAGCGATTTTTTACGAAAAATACTGCCAGCACCCGCTGGCAGTCTTCCGCTGCATGAACGTCATCTCCGTTGTGTGAACTACCCGCTACCTACGCTTCGCTTAGAGGTGAAGGCTTCAAGCGACTTGTGCGTGTTCGCCGAACGGTAAGCCACACACCAGAACCCTTTACGCTTCCCTTCGTTCCGAAGGTGTCCGTTCTAGCCATATTCTATCCTATTCGTTGGCTAACGCCAACCAACATTCATCTCCCACTTACTCACTGGGTTACACCCTTCGCGTTCCTTGAGGTGGGAGACTTCTTTCCGAAATCCGTTAAACGGCTTCGGCGTTCGCCGCCCGGCTTTCCGCTTCTTCGGCGACTTGAAGCAAGAGCGCGGCCAATTCGTCCCGCGTCTCGCACTCGTTGATGGCGTTGCGGATTTTCGCTGCGCCGCGAATGCCTTTTAAATACCAAGCCGCGTGCTTGCGCATTTCTTTCACCGCAATGTACTCGCCTTTAAGGGCGATCAGACGGTCCAAGTGCAGCAGGCAGACATCGATTTTTTCCCTTGGGGTCGGTTCGGGAATGAGCTCCCCTGTTTCTAAATAGCGGACCGTGCGATAAATCATCCACGGGTTGCCGAGCGCCGCCCGCCCGATCATCACGCCGTCAACCCCAGTTTCTTCGAGCATCCGCTTGGCATCCTGCGGCGTTTTGACATCACCGTTTCCGATGACTGGAATGTTGACGGCCTCTTTGACTTGCTTAATGATGTCCCAATTCGCCTTCCCTTCATACATTTGCACCCTTGTCCGTCCATGGACGGCGACGGCTTTGCCGCCGGCGCGTTCGACCGCTTGGGCGTTTTCAACAGCGTAAATATGTTGGTCATCCCAACCGATTCGCATCTTGACCGTGACGGGTTTTTCGACGGCGTCGACAATGGCGGCGACGACATCGTAAATTTTGTTCGGGTCGAGGAGCCATTTCGCTCCGGCATCGCAATTCGTAATTTTCGGCACTGGGCAGCCCATGTTGATGTCGATAATATCGGCATTTGTATTTTTGTCGACAAATTTCGCTGCTTTGACAAGTGTTTCCTTTTCACCGCCGAAAATTTGCAAGCTGAGCGGCTTTTCGCGTTCGTCGATATAGAGCATATTTAACGTCTTTTCATTGTTGTATACGATTCCTTTATCGCTCACCATCTCTGCGCATACAAGACCGGCGCCGAACTCCTTTACGGTCAGGCGGAAAGCCGAATTGCACACGCCTGCCATCGGCGCAAGGACGACACGGTTTTGAATTTCCACATCACCAATGCGAAACATAAAAACGCCTCCTTTCTACCTGTTTGATTCGAACTTTGGCGGTGCCAGCTCCTCAACCGATACGTTCAGCCGCTCGGCGATCTGTCCGACAAGCGTGTCGGACGGCATCCGGTTCCCCCGTTCAATTTCGCCGAGAATCGAAACGGAAATGCCGAGTTCCTTGGCCAACTTTTCTTGTGTATATCCTTTCAGCTTTCGAAAAGCGCGAATACGTCTTCCCCATCTTTCTGCTTCCATACACGAACTCCTTTTTTGTCGGGTAGTCGGTCAATAATGTCTGCTAACGGTTCCGAAACGTTCGGTATTGTCAAATGGGAATTGATCTCGAGCAACGGGATTAAAACAAACGCCCGCTCCGCCATGCGCGGATGCGGAATGACAAGTCGCTCTGTTTCAATATTTTCATGATTGTACAACAAAATGTCAAGGTCTAACGTGCGCGGCCCCCAGCGAGTTTCCCTTTTCCTGCCAAATTCCTGTTCGATTTGTTGCGTCACGTCAAACAAAGCAAATGGCGACAAAGCGGTCGCCACCTCAATCACCATGTTTAAAAACTTGTCTTGGTTGACGTAACCGACCGGGTCGGTTTCATAGATGGACGAACCCGATGTGACAAAAATTCCCTTATGGCGATGAAGCGCCGCGACGGCTGAACGCAAATAGTACGCACGATCTCCAAGGTTGGAACCTAAAGCAATATACGCAATGTTTTCCATCTTACCGCCCCCTGTAGATTTCAACGGCGACATGCTGATAATGGCCGCGAATGGGCGGATTCGGCTTGATTACTTTCACCGTGCACCGCTGAACGGCGGGGAAAGCGGCAAGCAGCTCATCCGCGATCGCCTCGGCAACCGCTTCGATCAAGGCGAGCGTCCTCTCTTCCACGATCGTCCGACAGCGCTCGTATACTTCCGCATAGTTCACCGTATGCTCGAGACGGTCGCTCCGGCCGGCTGGACGCAAGTCGAGCTCAAGGGCCACATCGACCAAAAACCGCTGGCCGAGGACGTTTTCTTCTCGGAGCACTCCGTGATAACCGTAAAATTCCATACCTTGAATATAAATTTTATCGATGGCCGCTCTCTCCTTTCCCGAGCATCGCATCCATCATTTTCGCCATGCGGGCGATCGGCAATACGTCATGGACGCGGACGATATGCGCCCCCTTCACGATGCCAAGGCAAACCGTCGCCCCCGTTCCTTCGACCCGCTCCTCAACCGGCACATCGAGCACATGGCCGATAAACCGTTTGCGCGATGTGCCAAGCAAAAGTGGGTATCCCAAAGCAGCAAACTCATCGAGACGCCGCATCACTTCCAGGTTATGTTCAACCGTTTTGGCAAATCCGATCCCCGGATCTACAATAATGTTTTCCTCTTTTACTCCCGCCTGTTTGACAATACGGATGCTCTCCTTCAAGTCGGCGATCATGTCGGAAATGAGATCGCGGTATGCCATATCGTGACGGTTGTGCATTAAAATGATCGGCACTCCGTACGAAGCGGCGACGTGGGCCATATCCGGATCGGCTTTGGCGCCCCAAACGTCGTTGATGATATGCGCTCCCGCTTCAATGGCCTGCCTTGCGACCTCGGCTTTATACGTGTCGACGGAAATCGGCACGTCCACCGCATCGGCGATCGCTTTGACTGCCGGAATGACGCGCTGTAGCTCTTCATCAAGCGGCACTGGATCCGCCCCCGGACGAGTTGATTCACCGCCGATGTCAATGATGTCGGCTCCTTCCGCCACGAGCCGTTTCGCATGCTCGACCGCTTTTTCCACTTCATAAAACCGGCCGCCGTCGGAAAACGAGTCAGGCGTCACATTGACAATGCCCATGATCAACGTTTTTTGGCGCAAATCCAGCTCATGCCCGCGGCATTTTAATACAAAGGAACGCGTCATCGTTGCCATCATTCGTTCATCCTTTCTTTCAGTTCGTTCCTCGTCCATAATGTATCGGTAAAGCGGCGGTAATGATGTTGCAGCGCACAGGTCACCGGGCCATGTTTTCCGCTATAAGAGCGGCGGCCGATGCGGTGAAGCGGCACAATTTCCTGCAGTGAATTCGTAATAAAGACCTCATCAGCCTCCTGCAAATGGGACAGGGGATACGCTCCCTCTTTAATCGGGATATGAAGCCGTTCGAGCAAGGCGATGACGAACTGCCTCGTAACGCCGTTTAATATGCCAACAGACGGCGCCGGGGTGTAGACAACGCCGTCCTTGACCCAAAAAATATTCGAAACGATTCCCTCGGCTACTTGCCCGTCCCGATTTAAAAAAATGCCTTCCACATCCACACGGCGGCCAAGCTCCCACTTTCCAATTATATTGTTTAAATAATGATGCGATTTTAACCGTTCATCGCCTTCAGGGCTGTTCCGCCTCGTTGTTAAAACGACCCCTTCTTTCCCTTCTGGAGGGGCGGATGGCGGCAGCGGCTTCATATAGACGATCACCGTTGGATGGCTATACTGCTCCATCGACAAGCCAAGACCGCCAACCCCAGCCGAGACGTTGAAACGTACATAGGCGTCCTGAAGACCATTGGCCCTGAGCAACCGCTCGATGATCCCGAGCGCCTCCGCACGGCTTACCTGCTTTTGGATGCGCAACTCGGAAAGCCCGCGATTTAGCCGCGCTAAATGATCGTCAAGCAAAAACGGATGTCCCTCATACGTGCGGAACGTCTCAAACAAGCCGATCCCGTATAAAAAACCGTGGTCAAACGCCGAAACCCTCGCCTCCTCATACGGGACAATCTCCCCATTGACATACACATACATATGCCCATCACGCCTTTTTGTACGTATCAATAAAATTTTTCAGCAGCTGCATCCCATGGCTGGTCATAATCGACTCCGGGTGGAACTGTACTCCTTCGATTGGCAATGTTTTATGGCGAATGGCCATCACTTCGTCTTCGTCCGTCCAAGCCGACACGATGAAACAGTCTGGAAGCGTCTCTTTCTCAACGATAAGGGAATGGTAGCGCGTCGCTGTAAACGGGCTTGGCACGCCGCGGAAAATCGTTTCCCCGTCATGGTAAACGGACGACGTTTTCCCGTGCATCAGCCTTGGGGCACGGATGACGCGGCCGCCGAACGCCTGGGCGATCGCCTGATGGCCGAGGCAGACGCCAAAAATCGGGATGCGGCCGGCGAAGCGATCGATAACGGCCAAGCTGATTCCCGCCTCATTCGGTGTACATGGGCCGGGGGAAATCATGATAAAATCGGGATGAAGCCGCTCAATCTCGTCCACCGTAATTTCGTCGTTCCGCTTTACGAGCAGCTCTTCGCCTAAAACCCCTAAATATTGCACCAAATTGTACGTAAACGAATCATAGTTATCGATCATGACGATCATCCTTCTCACCTCATGCTCTGAAATAAAGTCTCTGCTTCGCTCAGCTCTTTCGCCTTCCAGAGGGCAGCGGCTTTTTTCAAACATTCTTTGTACTCGTGCTCCGGGTTGGAATCGATGACAATGCCTGCGCCTGCTTGCACATGGGCCAGCCCGTTTTTCACAACCATCGTGCGGATGGCGATGTTTAGCTCCATATTCCCTTGAAAATCGATCCAGCCGATCGAACCGGTGTACAAACCGCGGCGAACCGGCTCCAATTCTTCGATGATTTCCATCGTCCGCACTTTCGGAGCGCCGGTGATCGTTCCGCCGGGAAACATCGCACGAATAACAGAAAACGCATCATGTTCCGGAGCCATGATGCCGGATACGTGGGAAACAATATGCATCACATGCGAATACTTTTCCACCGTCATCCACTCATCGACACGCACCGTCCCATAGACACAGACACGCCCAAGGTCATTCCGCTCAAGATCAACGAGCATGGCGTGCTCGGCCCGCTCTTTTTCGCTGGCTAGCAGTTGGCGGGCGATTTGCCCGTCTTCCGCTTCCGTGCGTCCGCGCGAGCGGGTTCCGGCTATCGGGCGTGTTTCCAGCCGTTCTCCCTGCTTGCGGACGAGCAGCTCCGGCGAACCGCTGACAATTTGACATTCAGGGGTATGCACATACGCCATGTACGGCGACGGGTTAATGGTCCGCAGTTGTTTGTAAACAGCGAACGGGTGGGTCAACAGCGGACGGGACTGGCGCACCGACAAATTGACTTGGAACACATCGCCCGCTGCAATATAATG
Organism: Geobacillus lituanicus; assembly: GCF_050994965.1. NCBI lineage: Bacteria > Bacillati > Bacillota > Bacilli > Caryophanales > Anoxybacillaceae > Geobacillus > Geobacillus lituanicus. The sequence continues at coordinate 468,448 of NZ_CP194773.1, read as the reverse complement.
TTGAACGCGGCGGACCGCTTCCATAAACTGCTCCTTTGTCATGGAAACCGATGGACAAGCCGATGAGACAACGGACGGCCAAACCGGCGGGCTGCTTCGCTCTTCAAGCCAAAGCCGTTCGTACATCTCCAACCGCCGCTCCGCTTCTCCTTCTTCCCCTTCATCTGCATAAGCGAGCAAATGAAGGCGATCGGTTTGATGATCGTAAATCGCCACATCGTCAAATACAAAAAACTGCATAGACGGCAGCTGCAAATCATCTACAGCCAGCGATGGAAGCCGTTCGATATAACGAGCAGCGTCATAGCTGATATAGCCGACCAACCCGCCTTGGCACGGGAGCGGCTCCCCCTCCCCCGGCGCCACACGTTGTGAAAACCATTGCTGCAGCAACTCGAGCGGTGGCCCGTTCAGCACCGTTTCTTTTCCACGATAGATAATGGACAGCTGATGCCCGGCGGCACGAATGATCCCGCTCGGATTGAGGCCGATGATGCTGTATCTTCCCCCTTGTCCGCTCTCCAGCAACACGTGGTGCCGCCGGCCGTATGCCAGTTGCTCATACTGATAAAACCAATCCCGCCCGCTGTAATGAATGGTCCGCTTCAGCCGCCTTCGTCTTTGTTTCATCACAGCCAACCCCCTTACGACGCTCATCATTATCCTTATTGTACAATGAGTCGGCGCTCATATCACCCATAAACATAAAAAAGTTCGACAGGGTCACCCCTGCCGAAAGTAAAGCTGCTTAGTCTTCGAATTGGTAAAGCGGCGTGCTCAAATAGCGCTCCCCATTGCTCGGGATGATGGCAAGTACTTTTTTCCCTTTGCCGAGCTCTTTCGCCACCTTCAACGCCGCATGAATGGCAGCGCCGGACGAAATGCCGCCAAGGATGCCTTCTTCGCGGGCGGCACGGCGGGCAGCCGCAAACGCTTCGTCGGTTGTGACGGTAATGACTTCATCGTAAATGCTTGTATCCAAAATATCCGGGATAAATCCGGCTCCGATTCCTTGAATTTTATGCGGGCCCGGTTTGCCGCCCGACAAGACCGGCGAATCAGCCGGCTCAACCGCATAAATTTTAATGTTTGGATACGCTTCACGCAACACTTTGCCGGCGCCTGTGATCGTTCCGCCCGTCCCGATGCCGGCCACAAACGCGTCAAGCTGGTCGCCCATTTGTTCGACGATTTCTTTGCCCGTTGTCAAACGATGAATTTCCGGGTTGGCTTCGTTTTTGAATTGCTGCGGCATAAAATAGCCATGCTCGCGAGCGAGCTCTTCCGCTTTTTCGATCGCACCACGCATTCCTTGAGCGCCCGGCGTGAGCACCAGCTCAGCTCCATACGCCCGCAACAGGTTGCGGCGCTCTAAGCTCATCGTATCCGGCATGACCAACACTGCTTTGTATCCTTTCGCCGCCGCGACCATTGCCAGCCCGATTCCGGTGTTGCCGCTTGTCGGTTCGACGATCGTATCGCCTGGCTTCAGTTTCCCTTCTTTTTCCGCCGCCTCAATCATCGCCAATGCAATCCGGTCTTTGACGCTGCTGCCCGGGTTCATGAACTCCAATTTTACATAAACATCAGCGCTGTCCTCATCGACGATACGATTTAGTTTCACGGCTGGTGTATCGCCGATCAGTTCCGTTACAGAATTGACTGTGCGTGCCATGGTTCCACCCCTAATCCCGATTAATTTTATCGAATTTATCTCCAATGTATCAGCTATTAGTGAAATTGTCAATCATTTTCGCGTTTTCACCGTTTTTCGGCAAGTTGCTTCAGCTGTTCGAGCTCTTCTTTCGCAAAATGGTATGTTTCATTGCAAAAATGGCACGACGCTTCCGCCTGCCCTTCCTTGTCGATGATATCTTGAATCTCCCCTGGCCCCAGGCTGATGAGCGCATCCGCGATCCGCTCGCGCGAACAGCGGCAGACAAATGACACCGGCATCGTCTCCAACACCCGGACGCCGCCGCCTAATTGTTCCAATATTTGCTCCGGTGTTAGGCCGTTTTCAATCATGCGCGACACAGGCGGAATTTGTTTCAACCGCTCCTCAATGCGGCTGATCGTTTGTTCTTCCGTTCCAGGCATCAATTGAATGATAAACCCTCCCGCGGCCCGGATCGTGTAATCGGGGTTGACGAGCACGCCGACGCCGACGGACGACGGGATTTGCTCGGAAGAAGCGAAATAATAGGTGAAATCCTCACCGAGCTCCCCCGAGATGATCGGCACTTGACCGGTGAAAAAGTCGCGCAGCCCGAGGTCTTTGACGACCGTCAGCATCCCGTTTTTGCCGACCGCCCGCGCGACATCGAGTTTCCCGTGTTCATTCAGCTCGAAGTGCACGTGCGGATTGGTCACATAGCCGCGCACTTCCCCTTTGGCATTGCTGTCGATTAAAATCGTGCCGATCGGCCCGCCGCCATCAATTTTGATGGTCAACGTTTCATCCCCTTTTAACATTGCTCCCATCATAACGCCGGCCGTCAGCGCCCGTCCGAGCGCCGCCGAGGCGGTCGGCCACGTTTGATGGCGGCGCTGCGCTTCCGCCACCGTCTCCGTCGTCCTTGCCGCATACGCCCTCACCTGTCCGTCATAGGCGAGCGCTTTGACTAAGTAATCTCCCATCTTCACCAAGCCCTTCATCCTTTTTTCTCGGTATTTTTCTCGTACAACAATTTTAAGCCTGTCAGCGTCAAAAACGGATCCACGACATCGATCACGTCCGATTCGCCGGCAATGAGAGGCGCAAGGCCGCCAGTGGCGATGACTTTCGGCGGAACTTTGCTTTTCGCCTTCATGCGCGACACGATGCCTTCCACTTGTCCAACATAGCCGTATAAAATGCCGGCCTGCATGGCGCTGACTGTATTTTTGCCGATGATATCGTCCGGACGGGCGATTTCAATGCGCGGCAATTTTGCTGCCCGCGCAAACAGCGCCTCCGTCGAAATCATAATTCCCGGGGCAATAGCCCCTCCCATATATTGTTTATGTTCGTTAATATAACAATACGTCGTCGCCGTGCCAAAATCGACAATAATGAGCGGGCTGCCGTACAAATGGATGCCCGCGACCGCATTGACGATCCGGTCGGCGCCCACTTCGCGCGGATTATCGTATTTAATGTCCAGCCCGGTTTTAATGCCCGGTCCGACAACGAGCGGCTTTACGTGGAAATATTTTAAGCACATGCGTTCAAGGGCAAACATAATCGGCGGCACAACCGAAGAAATGATGATGCCGCGGATGTCGGAAAACTGCAAGCCGACATGGCTCAAGAGCGCCTTGATGGTCATGCCATACTCGTCTTCCGTTTTCGCCCGGCTCGTCTCGATGCGCCAATGGTGTTTTAATTCATCGCCGTCATAAACCCCCAACACGGTATTGGTGTTGCCGACGTCCAACACAAAAATCATGGCCTCATTCCCCACTTTTCTTCAATAAGTTCCTTTCTCTATCATATCATACTTGATTTTCCCGCGGAAAAAAACAGCGCCAACCTACGGGGCCGCGGCTAAAAAAAAGATGCCTCTGAATAGAGACATCGATTACTCCTCTTTCTTTTGAATATTAATTTTCACGTCGATGTCGCCCTTGCCTGCTTCATCGCGGCCTTTGCGGTCGGGCGGCAGCGTGCCGTGCTCAAATAAATGTTTAATTTGTTCCGCATCAAGCGTTTCGACTTCCAACAGCGTTGTGGCGATTAGATCCAGTTTGTCACGGTGCTGCGTTAAAATCTGCTTCGCCTTTTCGTAGCACTCTTTAATGATGCGCTGGATTTCCAAGTCAATTTCGTAAGCAATTTTATCGCTGTAATTTTGCTCATTATGCAAGTCGCGTCCTAAAAACACTTGCCCGCTCGGTTGGCCGAATTGCAGCGGACCAAGCTTTTCGCTCATGCCGAACTCCATCACCATCCGGCGCGCGATGTTTGTCGCCCGCTGAAAATCGTTGTGGGCCCCCGTGCTCACTTCGTTGAACACGATTTCCTCGGCGACGCGCCCGCCGAGCAGGCCGGTGATTTTATCCATTAATTCGGCTTTCGTCATAAAGTACCGGTCTTCTTTCGGCAGCATGACCGCATAGCCTCCGGCTTGGCCGCGCGGAACGATCGTCACTTTATGCACCATTTCCGCGTTGGCAAGCACCATGCCGATGACCGTATGCCCAGCTTCGTGAAACGCGACGATCCGCCGCTCTTTTTCCGAAATGACGCGGCTTTTTTTCGCCGGTCCGGCAATGACGCGGTCGGTCGCCTCGTCGATGTCGCTCATGTCGATTTTCTTTTTGTTGCGGCGCGCTGCAACGAGCGCCGCCTCGTTCAACAAGTTTTCCAAATCGGCGCCGGAAAATCCTGGCGTGCGCATGGCGATCGCCTTCAAATCAACCGACTCATCGAGCGGCTTGTTGCGGGCATGCACGCGCAACACCGCTTCGCGCCCTTTCACATCCGGCCGGTCGACGGTAATCTGCCGGTCGAAGCGGCCCGGGCGCAACAGCGCCGGGTCTAAAATGTCCGGCCGGTTTGTTGCCGCAATAATGATGATGCCTTCATTGCCGTTAAAACCGTCCATTTCCACAAGCAGCTGGTTGAGCGTCTGCTCCCTCTCATCATGGCCGCCGCCAAGGCCGGCGCCGCGCTGGCGGCCGACGGCGTCAATCTCGTCGATGAAAATGATGCACGGTGCGTTCTTTTTCGCTGTTTCAAACAAGTCGCGCACGCGCGAAGCGCCAACCCCAACGAACATTTCTACGAAATCCGACCCGCTGATCGAGAAAAACGGCACGCCCGCTTCCCCGGCAACCGCGCGCGCCAACAACGTTTTCCCGGTCCCCGGCGGCCCGACAAGCAACACCCCTTTTGGAATGCGGGCGCCGAGTTCGGCGAATTTGCGCGGATCTTTCAAAAACTCAACAATTTCCACGAGCTCTTCTTTTTCCTCGTCCGCTCCAGCCACATCGCGAAAACGGACCTTCCGCTTGTCATCCGTATACAGCCGCGCCCGGCTTTTGCCGAAATTCATCACCCGGCTGCCGCCGCCTTGCGCCTGATTCAACAGAAAGAAAAACAAAATAAACATAATCACAAACGGAATGATGGAAGTGAAAAACGTCACCCATCCGCTCGTTTCATCCGCAGGCACAACTTCCACCCGCGTCCGTGCCGCCGCTGCATCAATGCGGTCCAGCACTTTGTCGCTGTTCATGACATAAGTGGAAAAATACTGACCTTCATTGTATGTTTTCAATCGGCCTTTGATTTCATATACGCCGCGCTCCGGCTTAATGGAAAACGACTCAACGTCCCCGTTTTCCAGATGAGTGATAAACGCATCGTACGTCATCGGCTCAGTCCGCTGGTTCGTGCCGTTAAAAAAGCTGACGACGCCGATCACGACGAGGAAAATCAGCAAATAAAAGATGGTGTTGCGGAAAATCCGGTTCATTTCTTGCCTCCTCCCATATGAAACACACTATACTCAATACTAGCATAGAAATTTGCTTAAATACAAACAATTCGGCCGGTGCACGACAATCGCTTCACTTTTGGTACACTTCTGGCTTTAAGACGCCGATAAACGGGAGGTTGCGGTATTTTTCAGCATAATCGAGGCCATAGCCGACAACGAATTCGTCGGGGACGGTAAATCCAGTGTAATCAGCCTGAATATCCGCCTTCCGGCCCGACGGCTTGTCAAGGAGGGTGACGATTTTAATCGAATTCGCTTTCCGGTAGCGGAACAAATCCACCAAATAACTGAGCGTCAACCCGCTGTCGATAATGTCTTCAATGATCAAAATGTCGCGGCCCTCAACCGATGTATTTAAGTCTTTGACAATTTTCACTTCACCGGATGAAACAGTCGCATTGCCGTAGCTTGACACATCCATAAAATCCATTTCCAAGTATGTATCGATATGTTTGAGCAAATCGGCCATAAACGGCATCGCCCCTTTGAGGACGCCGACGGCGAGCGGAAAACGCCCCTCATACTCTTTCGTCAACAAGCCGCCGAGTTCTTTGACTTTCGCCTGAATTTCCTCCTCAGTGATCAACACTTTTTGAATATCGTCTTTCATTCCCATCTTTTTTCCTCCTAGCTGTTCATCGCCTCATAATGGAGCAGGATATAACGGGCTTGCCCGCGGTCTTCGGCTTCAAAAGCCGATTTTTTCAGCCCGGGCACCCAGAGAATGCGGCCGTCGGCATCTTCGACGATCGGCCAGCCATCCCTTTCCGTCCGCGGAACTTTGGCTTCAATGAAAATCTCTTTAATTTTTTTCGTGCCTCCCGTCCCTTTCAGCACCATCCGGTCGCCCTCGCGGCGCGTCCGCACGCGAAGCGGAAGGGACACCGCATCGGGGTCAACCACAAACGAATCGTTTCCCAGCCGTCCCTTCGGATAGTGTTCCCTAAATTCACTCACGATTGCACCACCGGTTGGGAGGGGCAATAGCGCTGGAACCGGCAAGTCAAGCTGATAGCTTGGAGCGCCGCTTTGGACGCCAAACGTAAACAAACAGCGGTCATACGAGCGGATCGCTTTGAGCCCTTTTGGCAAATCAATTTGTCCGGAAGGGCGGGCGCGTTCGCAAAGCATCAGTATATGACCGATATGTACAAAAGTCAACGCCGCCGGAACGGCGTCGTAAAGGCGAAGCAGCAAAAGCTGCAACACCCGACGCTGCAACGGCCGAGGCAATGCGAGAAACGGGCGGAGATGCAACACAACTTCATTATATTGTTTTTCCATTACTTTATTCAGCGCGTCGATTGCCAATTCCTCCAAGAACTGCTCATCTTCCGCCATCATTTCACTATATTGTTGAAATCGCTCATGCAAGCGCGGATTTTCCTGTTTCAGCAACGGAATAATATAGCGGCGGAACCGGTTGCGCGTGTAGTCGTCTTTTTCGTTGCTTGGGTCGCGGCGCGGGGCGAGCCCTGCCTTTTCGCAATACTCCTCGATGTCCGCCCGGCTGACGGCTAAAAACGGGCGGATGAGATACCCGCCGTGAAACGGCCGCTTGACGGGGATGCCGGCATATCCTTTTCCTGTGCTGCCGCGCACAAGCCGCATTAAAATCGTCTCGACTTGGTCATCGCCGTGATGGCCGACAGCGACATACTGGGCTTGATGTTTTTTCACCAGTTCGGCAAAAAAGCGGTATCGACAGTTGCGCGCCGCCTCTTGGGCGCCAAGGCCCGTGCGGCGCTGGAAAGCGGGAACGTCGATTTGCGCCGTCTCACATAAAATACGGTGTTCGGCGCAAAAATGTTTCACAAACTCCATCTCCTCTTCCGATTCCCGCCCGCGAAACATATGGTCGACATGGGCCGCTACAAGGCGAAGCTTCCACTCATCGCGAAGCGAAAGAAACACGTGCAGCAGAGCAAGCGAGTCGGGGCCCCCGGAAACGCCGACAATGACTGTCGCCCCTTTTGAAAGCAGTCCGTGCCTGTCAATAAAGGCGCGCACTTTATCCATCATCGCCGAAACCCTCTTTACCCTCTTTTAGCTTCATCGTAACACGACCGCCCCATTTTCTCAAAACTTCCGTTTCTTTATTTTACTAGGTTACATCGACAGATGCCAGTATATATAAAAACCGTACGCGCCAAGCAGCAAGACAGCGATCAGCACCGTTTCGGCAATCCTGCCCGTTTTGCGGCGCTTGGCGGCCCGCCGCCCCGACCGGCGGTTCGGTGCGGCCGCTGCTGTCTTGACCTCATAGTGTGCCGCCACGCGGCGGGAAGAGGCAGCCAATAAGTCGCGGCGCATGTCCTCGGCCTTCGCATACCGGCCGTCAAGCGCATTTTGCAAAACTTCTTTATATTGGGCTAAAAAACGATCCGTTTCAATGATGGACAAAAGTTGCGCCCTCCCGTTCCCTTTTTTCTCGAGCGGCCCCGGATAACAGGCGGCAATCATCACCATCGCCGCCGCAAACAAATCGTACGACGGCTCTGCTTTGCGCGACCCGAGCCCCCAATAGCCGCGGTCATACAGCTCGGTAAACTCTTTGATCGCCCGCCCCTGCATCGTCGTCCCCCCGACATCCAACAGTCGGACGGACGGCGGCGGCCCGGTGACGATCAAATTGTCCGGCTTCAAATCACCGAATACCCATCCTTCTTCATGAAGCCGTCCGAGCACAGACAAAAGCTGCATAAGCAGCACCGGCGCCCATTCTTTTCCGCGCCGGCGGACGAAAGCGGAGAACTGCTCCCCTTCAATGTACTCCATGGCATAAAACGGAACCACCCTCCGGGCAAACGGGCTTTGCCAATCATCGGCTTCCAGCAAAGAAGGCCCGAGGGCGGCTCCCTGGACCTTGGCAAAACGGCGCAATATATTCATTTCCGAGGCTAGCGACGCATAGTCGTCGCTCAGTTTCAGCGCAACGCGGCGGCGGCCGCTCTCCGCCAGATAGACGACGCCGTTCGCCCCGCTGCCGAGCCGACGCAGCAACCGGTACGAATGGCCGTGCCATTTGCCAGTGATGACCGTGCCGGGCGGAAGATTACCAAGACGATCCTTCGATGTATGGCTCATCGCCATCATGGATCCAACTCCTTAGCGACCGATTGCGGCCGAAATAGGCCATCGCTTCACGCAACGCCGGTCCGGTCGGCGTCAACCCGCCTGATGAAAGCTTTGGAAAGATGGTGGACAGCTCTTCAATTTTCGGCGTCCAATCCATCATTTTCTCAGCGTAATTCCGTTTGCCCGGGAAAATAAACACAGAAAAGCGATTTTCGCCCATGCGCGCGTTTAAACTGAGCGACAAGTCAAGGAGCGCCTCTTTGACCATCGGCAGTTTCGTCTTCATGCTTCCGCTCGTATCGATTAAGATGAGCACATCAAGTGCGGCCGTTTCCCCAAGTTCATCGACGACTTCCATCACTTGGCCGCGCTTGTCCGGCGGCAAGTCCTCAAGCGAAACGTCAGAACCAAAGATTTGTTTCAACTCGCGATTGACGAGCCCTTGCAGCGTCTGCGTCATCGCCTGGCGCGTCACCATTTGCACCGTCTGCGACAGCTGTTTCGCGTACACGATTTGGCTCATGCCGCCGCCAGCGGCAGCGATCGCTTCAATTTCCCGCCGTCCGTTTTCGTCAATCGTGTCTTGATCCAACACGCCGATCACGTTCACTGTAATGCCTTGTTCGCGAGCCAATGCCGCCATCGCAGCCGGGTCCTCGCCATGGTTTGAGCAGCCGTCCGTAATCAACAAAATTTGCCGCAACGTTCCCTTCCGCATGTTCGTTCCCCTCCTTGGCGAATAAGTATTACCATCATCGCCGCCAGGGAACATTTTTATACGCGCATTACTGCGCCTTTTTCATATACATATACGCGGGAATCGTCGCCCATTTTGGCGTGTTGTGCCGCACTTTCGCGACAACGACCGTCATATCGTCTTCAATTTCCCCGCCGCATTGGCGGATCACTTCTTCCATGATCAAATCAGCGACTTCCTGCGGGTCGTTCGTTTTTAACTCTTGAATTTTTCGCTTCATCCATACATCATGGTTCTCTACGTTCATCGGCCCTTCAAACACCCCATCGCTCATCATGATGAGCAAGTCGCCCGATTTTAACTGTTCGCTGACGACATCAAATTCGACCTCTTTAAGGATCCCCATCGGCAAGTTGCTCGCCTCTACCTTGATCACTTTGTTGCCCCGCTTGATGAAACTCGGCGTCGACCCGATTTTCAAAAACTTTGTCGCGGCGTTTTGCAAGTCGATGATGGCCAAATCGAGCGTCGCATACATGTCCTCTGTCGTCCGCAGCGCCAGAATCGAATTGATCGATTTAATGGCAATCGATTCGTCCATCCCTGTCTGCAAAATTTTTTGCAGCAGGCGCAGCGTCTCGCGGCTTTCGTAGTGCGCCCGTTCGCCGTTGCCCATGCCGTCGCTGATGGCAACCGCATATTTGCCGGTGCCAAGCTCAATCGTCGCATAGCTGTCGCCGGAAATGAGCTCGCCCCCTTTAGCCGCAAACGCGACTCCCGTTTCCACGACAAACGCTTTGGTTGAACCAAAGGCAACACGGCAGTAGCCGTTCGGGTAAGCGGCGCACTCTTCACGCTTGACAACAATTGTTTCCCCTAAAATGTCCGACAGCATCGGCGCGATCAGTTTTTCGCACTCGCCGCGCCCCTCGCAATACGGAATGCTCATTTCAATATCGATATTTCCCTTTTCCAAACTGTAAATATCGACGTGGCCGATTTCAATGCCAAACTCTTGCAAAGCGTGGTAAATTTGCTCTTCCTGCAAATAATGGTTTTCCTGTTCCTTTTGCATTTCTTTGGCGAAATCGTCCATCACCTGGGAAATGCCCAGCAACTGCTCGGCGACGAGTTTTCGGCTTTCATAAATTTGCTGTTTGAGTTTGCGATTCGCCTGATAAATGACCATCTCCTTTTCCATCGCGTCAACGACTTTGCCTGCTTTTACGCAATGGCGCTCCCATTCGCGCAGCAGCTGATGGTTGTGCGCCAATGTTTTTTCTTCGGCTTCATGCATCATTCGCTTCATATACGCATAGGTTGTACTAAAGTTTGTCACCCAGCACTGGGCCTTTTTGAAACACGTTTGGCACGTTTGCCCCGTAATATCGCCAAGAAAGTAGTCTTCTTCGCGCTCCTGATGTTCACTGTCATCTGACAATGGTTCGGGTGAAAAACTTTCCGCCAATGCTTGGAAGACGTTCGAAAACTGTGAAACGCGCTGGGCGGTCACGTCGCGAATTTTGCGGACGTATTGTTGCTGCTCATTGATATATTCGGCCGTACCCGGAATGTATTTGGCGATTTTCTCTGTCAAGGAGCGGGCCGTGAACAAAAACAGCACAATGGCGATGCCTGATTCAAGCAACGTCGGCACAAGCTCCGCCTTTCCATTCCCGTATAAACCCATTAACAACGTCGCGACGATAAGCCCGAACGCGACCCCAAGCTTTCGCCCTTCTTTAAGCAGCCCACCGAGCAGCCCGGCGAAGGCAAGCAAGCTCATTTCCAACAAGTTGCCGACGTTCGCTAAGCTCAAAATGAGGCCGGTGACCACTCCGACAGTCGAACCGGTCGCCGCCCCGGCGACAAATGCGAACAGCAGCACGAGATAACGCGACATCACATGCTCAAGCGACAAGCCATACGCCGACCAACCGATCATCCCTGTCAACATCGAGGCAAGCAAAATAATCAATGAAATGATTTCCTCAGCCCGCAAGGCATGTTTGTGTTTCCGGACCGTCAGCAAAGGGATGCTTTGCATAAAAATCAGTGTAAGCACAAGCGAAAGCCCGGCTTCGACAACCGCCATGGCCGTCCCGTAAACCGTCCGCTCCCCGACCCAGTAGTAGGAGATCAGCCATTTCGCTGCCAATGAGACCGCAAAGACGACGAACGGGACGATTTTTAACGATTCGCTGATCACCCTGCGCACCCATCCGTAAATAAAGAGAAAGCCGAAAATGGAAACGCCGACAAACAGCAAAACATCGAACGACAGTGTCAATGCGCCGGCCATTAGGGCAATCAAAGCAAAGGCCGCCTTGTCACGGCGCAACATATAGACGGAAACGAAAAACGGCAGCGCAAACGGGGTCAGCTTCGCCAAAATGAGTGCTCGTCCAAGTAAAAAGCCGACGAGAAGAAGCAAAAATCCTTGATGGACGAACAAGTGGCCAAGGCGCAGCTTCACATGGCGTATCCAACGCGATACAGTCGCTTGCGTGTCATGAATCGGCACTTCCGAAATACGGCGCAACGTCCCTCTTTCTACTCTTTCCATTCCCGATCCTCTCCTTTGCTTTTCTATTACCCCCTATTATATATTTGAAATTGCCAAAAATTTGTCAAAACAACGGAGAAAAATAAAAAATCGTTCGACGTTTTTCCCGACAATGTGCAGGCAACGTTTTTGTTCCGACAGAAGCAGACAAAAACGAAAAACGAGCATGTCGCTTCATGGCGCATGCTCGTTCGTCAATGATGATGACCCGTACGGGATTCGAACCCGTGTTACCGCCGTGAAAGGGCGGTGTCTTAACCACTTGACCAACGGGCCATATTGAATTTTGGTGGCGGTGGAGGGGATCGAACCCCCGACCTCACGGGTATGAACCGTACGCTCTAGCCAGCTGAGCTACACCGCCGTGTGGCAACATTTAATATAATACTGGAGCCCATACCGATTGTCAATATGTATCGTTCAGGAAAATACATCCTTTCCTTCGCCAAACCCAACAAAGAAGCATCCATGACCATGGATGCTTTGTTGTCCCCCTATTCGTCATCTTTCCGGCATTCATTCAGCAGCAAGTTACCCGCGTCTCGATCCACGACCTCCCCGCTTCGATTCGGTATGGCGGCGCAACGACGCCAATCGGTCTTCACTCTCTTTCAGGAAACGGCTGATTTTTTGCTCTAAGCTGTCAGCCGCAGAGCGGTCATGCGCCCGGCGCGGCCGCTGCGAAGAAGGCGTATCCTTTGCTTTGCGAATGGACAAGCCGATCTTTCCGTCTTGGCCGACGTTAATGACTTTGACATACACCGTGTCGCCGACTTTCAAATGGTCGTTGATATCTTTGACGTAGTTATCGGCTACCTCGCTGATATGAACGAGTCCTGTCACACCTTCCGGCAGCTCCACAAACGCCCCGAATTTCGTAATGCCTGTGACTTTGCCTTGTAACTTGCTGCCTACTTCAATCGACATAAAAAAAGTGCTCCTCCTTAAAACGCTTTAAAGATGGTGTTGCTTTCATTATAGCGAATAAAAAAAATAAGTGTCAATATGACGAATGCCCGTATTGAACGGGCATTGGAGGGATTTGTTACTTTTCGGGCAACACAAAAATAATTTCCCCATCCTTTGACAAATAATATTTTTTTCGCGCCAGCTCAGCGATGTAGTCATCATCATGCAGCCTTTTCATTTCCTCTTTCAGCTGCTTTTCCTGGCGTTTCAGTTCCGCAAGCTGTTTGGTCAACCTTTCTTTTTCCGCCCTTTTCGCATCAACCGTCTTTGCCTGCAGGTGCAAAGCATAGACAAGGACGGAGGCGACCACGGCCAACAGCAACGACCAAAAGGCAAAACGGATGGCCAAAATTCGCCGTCTTCGCGACGCCCTCCGCTGTTTCTCCTCCTGCTCGGCCGCATACGTCGATGCCAGCTTCGTCACGTTTGTTCTCCTGGGCATGTTCATTGCCTTTGCACCTCTTTTACTTTCGCCATTTCGCCAGCCACATGCCTATTTTCTCTTGTGTATTCTTGATTTGTCCAGCAAATCCCTTCAAACGGCGAAAAAATTTTTCCACCCAGGCCCGGCGGGACGGCGGAATCCACCGCCAAACGGCGATGCCCGTCCAACGAAACGGGGCAAACAGAAGAACAACGGCTTTCCAAACCGCAAGCAACAAAAATCGTCCCATCCATATCACAAGCCGCCAGGCAAACAAAAGAAGCGCAAGCGCCATTTGCCCGAGAAGAACGAGCGGGCGGATCACGATGTAACGGAACAGCTGGGCGATGATGTTTCCGGTTCTGACCGCCAGCTGAATGAGCCATTCCAGCACCCGAACGTACAACGAACGGAGCAGGCTTTGATAGGCGGCATAGCCGCACAACAGCGCCAAAAACAGATAAAAGCGAAGCTCGCCATTGTTGACGAGCAGCAACACATAAAATACGAGAAGCGCCTGCACCACCCAAAACAGTACATCGTTCACGAAAACGAGCCAGTGCGCCCGTTCACGCCGGTTGAGAAACCGATTGTACGTGTCCAGCGCCATGCCGAGCCAGCCCCCCATGCCAATCATCGCGAGCATGGTGAGGAACTGTGTGGTGATGGTCATTTGAACAACTTGCTAAAGAATCCTTTAGCCTTCTCCTGATGATCGTCTAAGTAAACGAGGTCAAAAATGCGCCCTTTAATCGAAACGACGCCTTTGTCGACATCAAAGTTTTTCATTTGCAAATTCTGCCCGCGGATCGCCAAAAAACCCATGACCGTCTCAAGCAAAAACTCCTCATTGTCAAAGCTTTCCACTTGTTTGACCCCGGTAATGTCAAGGAGGCGCCGGCCGCGCATGATCACGTCGTGTTCTTGGACCGGGCCTTTGTTCGTGTTTCCGCCAAATTCCTCATGTCGGTTCATGTTCATCCCCCGCATTTCCGATTTAGAATGAAAGCCGGCTAGGCCGCCCGTTGTTTCTCATCCGCTGTCTGTACCATATGTATGTCAGCGGGGGATCGTTTAGAACAAGCCTTAAGGACAAAGTGAACCCCCACCGCCTGCGCTTCACTTAGAGGCGGGGGCTTCCAGCGCCTTGTGCGTGCTCCGCTGAACGGCAGCCCTGCACAGGAATCCTTGACGCTTCCCTTCGTTCTGAAGGCGCCCGTTCGAACAAGAACCGAATGATATTCAATTGGCGATTGCCGGCCGAAATTCACTTCCCCCTATTCACTAGGCTTCGCCCTTCGCGCTCCCTGAGACAGGAGACGTCTTTCGGAAATCCGTTAAACGCCTCCTTGATCCGGATCAGGGGCCGTCCGTTCCTCGCGAACGAGCTCGTACATTTCGGCTGCCTCTTCTTTTTTCACCGTTTCTTTTACGCTAGTCACTTTTACCGTTACCCGTTTTTGCCCGAACTGAATCGTCAGTTCATCGCCGATTTTTACATCTGAACTTGCCTTCGCGACGTGGCCGTTGATCCACACCCGGCCTTGGTCGGCGACTTCTTTTGCCAATGTGCGGCGTTTAATGAGGCGGGATACTTTTAAAAATTTATCAAGGCGCATGCCCTTTCCCCCTTACTGTTCGTTTTCTTTTGCTTCTTCCCAAAAGCGGTCGAGCTCAGCGAGCGAGAACGATGTGATCGGTCGGCCGCTTTTTCGCACTTGCTCCTCAATGTAGGCGAAGCGGCGGGCGAATTTGTCGTTCGCCATCTGCAATGCTTCTTCGGGCTGAATATCATAATAGCGGGCAAGGTTGATAAGCGCAAACAATACGTCGCCGAACTCGCTGACGAGCGCCGCGCGGCGGCCGCCCGACGCTTCAGCCCGGAACTCCGCCATTTCTTCCTCTACCTTTTCCCAAATGGGAGCGGCATCGTCCCAGTCAAAGCCGACGTTTGCTGCTTTTTTCTGCAGCTCATACGCCCGCATCGTCCCCGGCAGGCTTTTTGGAACATCCGCTAAAATCGACGCTGGCCGGCCGGTCCCTTTTTCCTTCTCCTTAATTTTTTCCCAGTTCGCTGTAACTTGCTCAGCTGTTTCAGCCGTCGCATCGCCAAATACGTGCGGATGGCGGCGAATCATCTTCGCAGTCAATGTCCGGATGACGTCATCAATCGAAAACATCCCACGGTCAGCGCCGATCTGGGCATGGAGCATCACTTGCAGCAGCACGTCACCGAGCTCTTCGACCATATGGTCATCGTCATCATCGTCAATGGCTTCAAGCAACTCATACGCCTCTTCAAGCAAGTACCGCTTCAGCGACGCATGCGTCTGCTTCCGGTCCCACGGGCAGCCGTGCGGCCCTCTCAACGTCGCGATGACGCGGCGCAACGTTTCAAACCGATGGTATAGCAGCGGCTCATCCTTGACCGGCGGCACATAGACGCTCGTTAAATTGTCAAGCGCCGCCTGACGGTCCAATTCATAGAGCGGCACTTGCTTCACTTGTTCGCTCTTCGTCCCGGCCGCGGTCACAATATAGACCGGATAGTCGTCCGGAAGCTGTTCCATCAGCGACAATTTCACATTCGAAGCGACGAACGGGTCGTACACTTGGCAAAAGACAGCATGCAGCGATGGCGACCATTCGTCCCCTTGGAAAGCGGTCGCATCCAACAGCTGAAACCCCTCGATTGGATCAATGCGCACCGCTGTAAACAACGCATCTAAAAAGCTTTGCCCGCCCTCGATGACCACCCGGCAATCGCCGCGTTGCTCCGCTTCCAACAACAGCTGCACCGTCCGTTCGGCGACAAGCGGATGGCCAGGGACAGCGTAAAACACATCCCCGTGTTTTGCCTGCTCGATGAGAGTGCCGGCAATTTCTTCATATACATCAGCAAATTGCTCATGCTTTTCGTAAACATCATCAAACGATGTAAACGCGATGCCCTCTTCTTGAAGCCCTTCGGCCGCCGGATGCTCCTTCGTCCGCAAAAAAAGCGGATGCGCCTTTTTTAGCTTTCGATACACGCCGACCGTCAGCTGCTCCACATCCCCGGCGCCAAGGCCGAAAATATAAATCGTATTCACCGCTGATCACCTGCTTCCTAATCGTAAATGAAATTTGTGAACGAACGGGAGAGCGGACAACTCTTGTTCGGAAAATACACTCCCCCTCACGATGCATGCGATATAGACAGCCGCGCCGAGAACGACGCCGCCAAGCGCCTCGGCGGACGCCCATAGGCGTCCCCCGCCTGAAGCGTCCATTAACCATGTATACAACTTCAGCACCGCCATCATGGCGACAGCCGCCTTCACAATTGGATATATGCATACTCGGGCGCGCGCTGACCGGCATTCACGCGGCAAACGCACGTATAAGAAGCCTGCCATAAGCGCATAAGCCCCTGTTGTCGCCAAGGCGGCGCCAAGGGCGCCGAACGACGGCACAAGCCAGCGCATAAGGACGATTTTCCCTGCCAAAGCCACCGCCACGCCGGCCGCCGCTGTCCACTCTTTCCCCATTCCTTGCAATAAAGCGGAGACAGTCAACGCCATCGTCGCAAAAAAGACAGAAGCGGACAAGACGGCAAGGACCAACGAACCGCGGTCGTTTTCAAACAGCATGGTGTTGATCGGGCGAATGAGGCAAATGAGCCCCGATGAAGCGCCGACGCCGATGACCGCGGCGAACCGGATCGGCAGCATGCTGTGCAGAAAGGACAGCTCCCGCCCGCGCCGCATGCCGGAAACGAACGGAACAAGCGCCAATGAAAGCGATGTGCCGACAGCCGTGCCAAGCTGAATCAGCGGCTGGCCGCGGTCGTACACCCCTTTTAACTCTTTCACCTCATTCAACTCCAGCCCGGTTTCTTGGAGAAGCGGGACGAACAAAAACGAGTCGACAAGCGGAACAAGCGTCAACACCATGTTGGTGAAACAAATGACCGTTCCAACTGTAAGCAAATGCCATCCCGCCTGTCGCACCGAGCCGGGTGGCGTACGCCCGGCCAGTTTTTGCCGTCCGCGCCGGACCAGATAAAAGAGCAAGATGAGAAGCGCGGCCGCCATGCCCGCCAACGTCCCGCCGACCGCAGCCATGCCGCACGCATAGGCGTCAGCGCCGCGCTTGATCGCCCAATAAGACAACCCTAAAATCGCCGTCACACGCACCGTCTGCTCGCCGACTTGGGACACTGCCGTCGGCGCCATGTCATGGCGCCCTTGAAAAACGCCGCGCAACACCGCAATGAGCGGAAAGAATAAGCATGAAAATGAAAGCACCCGCACCAACCCTTCAAGCTGCCTGTCGCCCATCCATGACGAAATGGCGCCGGCTCCTATATATAACACGGCAAACAACACCGCTCCCGCCCCGCCCAACAGCAGCAGCGCGATGCGGCCGACAGCGGCCGCGCCCGCCTCGTCCCGCGCCGCCAGCCGCTCAGCGATGAGCTTCGAAATGGCAACCGGGTAACCGGTCAGCGACAGCGCGACAACGATTCCATAAATGGGGTAAACTTGTTGGTAAATATAAAAACCGACATCCCCGACCATATTTTGATACGGGATGCGGTAGAGCGCGCTTAACAGCTTCGTAAGCAAAGTGGCAGCAGTCAAGGCAGCTGCACCTTTCCATACGTTTCCCATGCCCCTTCTCCTCCCGCTTGTATGGCGCCAGATGGCGAACAGTCCATCAAGAGCACTGGCCGCGCAAACCGTCAACATTACCGCAACAAACGGCTACGCTCGATATTATAGCGCAATGCAGGCGATGAGACAAAAGCGGGAGCCGCCCATCGGCCATGGCCTCAGTCCAGCGGAACGGGAACGGACCAACCAACATAGCAACCCCATTGCAGACAAAGCAGAAAGGAAAAGATCCCGACCTTCTCCCATCAACGATAAAGTGCGGCCCGATCAAAAAGGGTGTCCCGATCTTTTGGGACACCCTCTTTTTGCGTTCCATTTATTGTTCCATTTGCCGGGCCAAAAAGCTGGCCGCTGTTTCCACTGCTTTATGTTCAACTTCGCCGAGCGTTTTCTCGCGCGATAAAATGATGACGGCTCCAATCGGATCGCCGTTGGCCACAATCGGGCCGATCGTATACGACTTCAACGTTTCCGTCATCCCGTCGACCAGCTCGACCTCGCCCTCCTCCGTATGGAGAACGGAGTTGCGATCTTCCATGGCTCTCTCCACTAACGGGCTGACGCTTTTGTTCATGTATTCTTTTTTCGAAACACCGGCGACGGCAATAAATACGTCGCGGTCGCAAATGAGCACCGGCTGTCCGAGGCTGTCAAACAGCGCCTCGGCGTACTCCTTGGCAAAGTCGCCGAGCTCACTGATCGGCGAATATTTTTTCAAAATGACCTCTCCATCGCGATCGACAAATATTTCGAGCGGATCTCCTTCGCGAATGCGTAATGTTCTGCGAATTTCCTTCGGAATCACAACCCTGCCTAAGTCGTCAATCCGACGAACAATACCGGTTGCTTTCATGCCTTGTATACCCTCACTTTCATCTAGGATTTGAAGGATACTCCGATGAATCCTGTTGTAATGGGGAATTCACCATTGTTGTCATTAGTATCCTTCACAATCCACGTTCTATGCACGATGAAAGTGATTTTGGCCATTTTAGATAAAATTGCCCATCCTTCACTATCGCCACATCAGCAAAACCGTAAACGTATAAAATGAACATAACGCCTCATTTTTTCTTTATAGCTAGGCGATGATCGACTTTTCGTTTTTCACTCCGGACAATTCCCTCAACGTCTCATATAAAATCGCCAGCCACTCGTGCGCTTTCATTTGCTTAATGTAAAGCACAATTTTCAGCTTCACCCCCTCCATGCCAAACCCAAACAGGCGCCCGTACTGGCGGCCGACGCCGGACAAGCGCTGAATCTCCACCGTTTTCGACGCTTCTTCAGTGAATAGAATGTCAACTTGCTGCTTATGTTGCTTAATCGATTCAACACCGAGCTGTTTCGCCAGCGCTTTGATCTCGGCAATCTGCAGCAAATAGGCGACGGCATCCGGATAATCGCCGAAGCGGTCCACCATCTCTTCGCGCAGCGCTTCAACATCTTCGAGCGTCTCGACCGCTTTAAACCGCTTGTACATCTCGATTTTTTGCAGCGCATCGGAAATGTAGGCATCCGGAATGTAGGCGTCGACTTCCACGTCGATCGTCACTTCCGGCCGCTCGTCTTCCCGTTTCAAGCCGCGCCGTTTTTCGATCGCCTCTTTCAACATTTGCGAATATAAGTCAAATCCGACCGAGTCGATAAA
Source organism: Geobacillus lituanicus (assembly GCF_050994965.1). NCBI lineage: Bacteria > Bacillati > Bacillota > Bacilli > Caryophanales > Anoxybacillaceae > Geobacillus > Geobacillus lituanicus. The sequence continues at coordinate 448,919 of NZ_CP194773.1, read as the reverse complement.
GCCGTGCTGTTCAGCGCCGAGAATATTGCCGGCGCCACGGATCGACAAGTCACGCATGGCGATTTTAAAGCCGGAGCCAAGCTCGGTGAACTCTTTAATGGCTTGCAGCCGTTTTTCCGCCGTTTCATTCAGCACTTTGTCTTTCCGGTAGGTGAAATACGCGTAGGCAACGCGGTTCGAACGGCCGACGCGCCCGCGCAGCTGGTACAGCTGCGACAGCCCCATCCGGTCGGCATCGTACACGATGAGTGTATTGACGTTTGGAATATCGACGCCTGTCTCAATAATCGTCGTCGTCACGAGCACGTCATATTGTCCTTCCAAAAACGCTAAAATCGTTGATTCAAGTTCGGTTTCTGACATCCGCCCGTGCGCGAACGTGACGCGTGCTTCCGGGACAAGCTGGGCGATTTCTTCCGCTTTCAAGTCGATGTCTTCAATATGGTTGTAGAGGAAAAACACTTGCCCATCGCGGGCGAGCTCACGTTCAATCGCCTCTTTGACAAGCTCCGGCGTATATTCCATGACATACGTCTGCACCGGGAACCGGTTTTCCGGCGGCGTCTCGATGATCGATAAATCGCGCACGCCGATCATCGACATATGAAGCGTCCGCGGAATCGGCGTCGCCGTTAAGGTGAGCACGTCGATATTCGCTTTCAGCTGCTTGATTTTTTCTTTATGCGCCACGCCAAACCGCTGCTCCTCGTCGATGATGAGCAACCCTAAATCCTTAAACTTGACATCCTTCGACAGCAGCCGGTGCGTGCCAATGACCATATCGATTGTGCCGTCTTTCAACCCTTTGATCGTCTCCGCCTGCTGTTTTTTCGTGCGGAACCGGTTGAGCAGCCCGACGTTAATCGGAAATCCTTGAAACCGCTCACGCACCGTTTCGTAATGCTGCTGAGCCAAAATCGTCGTCGGCACAAGAAAAGCGACTTGCTTGCCGTCCATAATGGCTTTAAACGCCGCGCGCAGCGCCACTTCCGTTTTCCCGTAGCCGACATCGCCGCAAAGGAGGCGGTCCATCGGCTTTTCGCTTTCCATATCGCGCTTAATTTCTTCAATCGACCGGAGCTGGTCTTCCGTCTCTTGATACGGAAACGCGGCCTCAAATTCGCGCTGCATTTCCGTGTCCGGCGAAAACGCGTACCCCTTGCTCGCCTCGCGCTCGGCATACAACTTGATCAAATCTTCCGCGATATCTTGAACAGACGATTCCACTTTCTTTTTGACTTTTTTCCATTCCGAGCCGCCAAGCTTATAAATTTTCGGCTCTTTTCCTTCCGAACCGACGTACTTTTGCACTTGGTCCATTTGGTCGACCGGGACGTACAGCGTGTCGCCGCCTTGATATTGGATATGGATGTAGTCTTTATGCACTCCATTGATTTCTAACGTCTCGATGCCTAAATATTTTCCGATGCCGTGGTTGACATGGACGACGTAATCGCCGACTTGCAGTTCAGCGTAGCTTTTGATCCGCTCGGCGTTGGACAGCTTTTGCCGGCGCACCGGGCGTTTCGCTCGCTTCTTAAACAGTTCCTCTTCCGTAATGACAGCCAGCTTTTGCAGCGGCAGCTCAAATCCTGTATTTAAATCGCCTTCGAGAAGTTGGCATTTGCCGTAAAGCAGTGCGGCCTCAGGCGGAAGCGGCGCTGCATCGATCCCATAATCTTCCAAAACTGACTGCAGCCTTTTTGCCCGTTCGGCATCCGGCGCCAAAAAGACGACGGCGTAATTCGCTTTCTTCCAACGCTCGACTTCAGACTGGAGAAGCGCCATTTGTCCGTGGAAGTTTTGCATTTGCTTGCACGTAATATTGACGACATTTTGCGGATGGGTATAAGGCGCATGGCGCAAAAACAAGGACAAATAAACCCGCTGGAATCGATGTTTTCGCAACAATTCAGAAAATGAGTGCGAAATGGGCACATCATGAATGATTTTCCCGCTGTCAAGCAGGCTTGTATACCAATCCGCTTCTTCGCGGTCGAGCCGCTCCGCCGTCTCCTGCAACCGGCTCATTTCATCCATCAGCAGCACGCCGTCTTCCGGCATATAATCTAGCAAACTTGAAACGTTCTCATAGAAAAGGGACATATATTTATATTGTTGCTCGATTTCCCGGCCCTCGCGCAACTGTTCCAATTCGGCATGGATCTGTTCGTACATCCGCTGCTTGGCGGCGTCATCCTTCATTTTTTCGAGGCTGGCCGCCAAACCGGCTTCAATTCGTTCAATCCCCCGCTGCCGCGTCCCCTCGTCGAGAATGATTTCGTCGGCTGGGCCGATGGCGATGCTCTCTACTTGCCCGTGCGAGCGCTGATCATCGGGGGTGAACGTGCGAATCGATTCGATTTCCGTATCAAACAGCTCGATCCGGTACGGGAGCTCGGCCGTGAGCGGATAAATATCCACGATGCCGCCGCGGATGCTGAACTCCCCAGGGGCGGAAACAGTTGCCACCCGCTTGTATCCCATTTGGACAAACCGCTGTTTATACTGCTCGAGATCCAGCTCTTGTCCAACCGTGAACGTGAACAAATACTGTTTCCAAAGCGATGGCGGCGGCAGCAAGCGCCGCAGGCCGGCGACCGGACAGACGACGATCCCCTTACCGCCTTGCACCCAATGGTTCATAATTTCGAGGCGTTGTGCCTTCAGCTCCGGACTGGCGACTGCCATTTCGGCGGCGATCACTTCATCGACGGAATACAGAAACACCTCGTCCGGACCGAGCAGCGAAACGAGGTCATCATACATTTTTTGCGCCTGAAACAAGTTGTAAGCCACTACGAGCAACGGGCGTCCCGTTTCCTTATAAAGCGTGGAAACAAAAACAGACCGGGACGACCCCGACAGCCCGGCGACAAGCTGTTCTTTCAGGCGGGCGTGGATTCCTTCTATGATGGTGCGAACATCTTGGTTCTCAGCTAAATAGCGATGCAATGAAAGCACCCCTATTCTCCCTCCTCTCAATGCTAGTTTCTTTCTCTTTCCGCGTTCAGCCAAAACATAAAAATGCTTTGGTCGCCCAAAGCTGCGCCTAATGGATAAATTTTTCGTATTGATGCCACTCCGGATTTCGCGCCAACGCTTCTTGACAGTCTTCGCAAATGGTTTTGACGTGAATATCCCCGTTCGGCTTGTACGAAATCATATCAAGCCGTTCCTCTTCCGTTAAATGGTGGAATCCGAGCTTTTCGCTATAGACGGATACCTGGTCAATAGTTCCGACTTTGGCGCCGCAATGGCGGCAATAGTAATGCAATGCCATCGAAGCAAACCTCCTCACTGGGCTGTTCCGTCCACAGGGCGGATGGAGCCGGCGCCCCATGCCTTCCGTACTCACATTGTGCACCAGTTTGGAGGAAAATATTCACTTGTTAAACTCGTTCATCACCTGGGTAAACGGCGCCGCCACCGCCTGTTCGCACGCATCAGCAGCCCGCAAAACCGCTTCAGCGACCGCCGGCTTCTCCTCCTCCGTAAAACGGCTGAGCACATAATCCGCCACCGGCTGCCCGCCGGCCGGCCGGCCGATGCCGATGCGAATGCGCTTAAACTGCTCGGTGCCGAGGTGATGGATAAGCGATTTGACACCGTTGTGACCGCCGGAGCTCCCTTTCAAGCGAAGGCGGATTTTTCCTGGCGGAAGATCGAGGTCATCGTAAATGACAATGACATCTTCAATGGCGATGCCATAGTAATCGATGAGCGGGCGAACACATTCCCCTGATAAATTCATATATGTCAACGGTTTGCATAATGCCACTTTTTCGCCGGAAACGGACGCCGTTCCGAACAGGCCGCGGAACTTGGCGGTTTTCAACGAAACGTCCCAACGTTTGGCCAGCTCATCAATGACGAAAAAACCGATGTTGTGCCGCGTTTGCTCGTATTCCTTGCCCGGATTTCCAAGCCCGACAAACAGCTTCAATCGTTGCGCCCCTCTCTATGCATGATACTACAAAAGACGTAACCGAAACGGTTACGTCTGTCACTTTTCTGGCGTCGTCTCTCTTCCTTCCTCGGCATCAGGCTGCCCCGGCTCTTGCTGCTCGCCGCTATGAATTTCCTCTTCCTGCTGCGGCGGCAAGATCGTCGCAATCACTTCGGAAGGTTCATGGTTAATTTCAAATTTTCCATCTGTCTGCACATCGCCAACCGTGACGGTATCGCCGACTTGCAAACCGGAGATGTCCACTTCAATCGCTGGCGGAATGTTCGCCGGCAAGACGCGGATCGACAACTCATGCAAGTTTTGCTGCAACACGCCGCCGTCTTTTACCCCCGGCGCTTCGCCCACCAATCGCACTTCTACGTCAATATCGACTTCTGTCGACATGTCGACCGCTTGAAAATCAGCGTGAAGGAGCTCGCCGCGCAGCGGATCGCGCTGCAGCTCGCGCAAGAGCACCGAATAGTCGTCGCCGCCGACTTTCAACGTTATCAAGCTCGTGCGCCCACCTTCACGAAGCACCTTCTCCAGTTCAGCAGCGCTGACAAAAATCATTTTGTTTTCGACTTTTTTGCCGTACAAAATCGCTGGAATGCCCCCTTGCGAACGAATACGGCGCAATGTCGAACGTTTTTTGTCTGTGCGTTCTTTCGCTTCCAACACAATCGCCATGTTTCCTCACCTTCCTGAATTAGAATCTATTGTCTACTTTATCCTAAAACAAGAAGGGCTAAACATGCTTTATGTCAGTCGAACAGGACGCTGACAGACTTCATTTCATACACGCGCGTAATCGCTTCAGCAATGAGCGGCGCCACCGACAGCTCTACAATTTTATCAATTTTCTTTTCTTCTGGCAAGGCAATCGAATTGGTGACGACCAGTTCCTTAATTTTGGAACTTTGAATGCGCTCGATCGCCGGGCCGGACAGCACCGGATGTGTACAGCACGCGTACACTTCCTTCGCCCCATGTTCAACAAGAGCGTTCGCCGCGAGCGTAATCGTGCCGGCCGTGTCGATAATGTCGTCAATCAAAATGGCCGTTTTCCCGCTCACTTGCCCAATAATGTTCATCACTTCCACCGCGTTCGGGCGCGGCCGGCGTTTATCGATGATCGCCAATGGCGCTTTCAGACGGTCGGCGAGTTTGCGCGCCCGCGTTACGCCGCCGTGATCCGGGGACACAACGACAATGTCATCCAACTGTTTGCTTTTAAAATAATCAGCCAAAATCGGCACGCCCATTAGATGATCGATCGGGATATCAAAAAACCCTTGGATTTGCGGGGCATGCAAATCAAGCGTAATGACGCGCGACGCCCCGGCCGTCTCAAGCAAGTTCGCCACCAGCTTGGCCGTGATCGGCTCGCGCGCCCGCGCTTTCCGGTCTTGGCGGGCATAGCCGTAATACGGGATGACGATATTGATCGTGCGCGCGGACGCCCGCTTTAACGCATCGATCATAATGAGCAGCTCCATTAAATGCTCATTGACCGGGACGCTCGTCGATTGAATGACAAATACATGGTCGCCGCGGATGCTTTCCTCAATGTTAATTTGGATCTCCCCGTCGCTAAAGCGGGAAACGGAACATTTGCCAAGCTCGATCCCCATGACTTCCGCAATTTCTTTCGCTAGCCTCATGTTCGAGTTAAGGGCGAACAACTTTAGTTGGTGCTGGCATTCAGACATGATAAACCTCCATTAAGATTTTTTCTTGCCTGGCAGGCGATCAACATAATGTTCTTTATTGACTTGCCGGGCGCGGGCGATGGCGAGGGCGCGGCCGGGAACGTCGTCGGTGATCGTCGATCCGGCGGCGACGTAAGCGCCCCGGCCGACCGTAACCGGGGCAATCAAGTTGACGTTGCAGCCGATAAACGCCCCGTCTTCAATTTTGGTCATATACTTATGCACGCCATCATAGTTGACGGTAATCGACCCGCAACCAAGGTTGACATCGGCGCCGACTTGCGCGTCGCCGATATAGCTTAAATGCGAGGCTTTGCTTCCTTTGCCGAACGTCGATTTTTTCACCTCGACAAAATTGCCGATCCGCACCTCGTTATCAATTTTCGACAGCGGGCGGATATGGGCGAACGGGCCGATCGTGACATCGTTGCCGATCTCGCTGTCATGGGCGACCGAATGGCGGATGGACGTGCGGTGGCCGATATGACAGTTTTTAATTTCCGCATGCGGTCCAATCGTGCAATCCTCGCCGATCACTGTTTCGCCTTCGATGACTGTGCCGGGATAAATGACCGTATCGCGGCCAATCGTCGCGTCGGCGGAAATATACGTGCAGCCCGGGTCGATGATCGTAACCCCGTTTTCCATATGCCGGCGGCAAATGCGCTCGCGCATGATCCGCTCCGCCTCGGCAAGGGCGATGCGGTCATTGACCCCGATCGTTTCCTCAAATGACGGCGCCTGATAAGCGGATACTGTGCCGCCGCCCGCTTTGATAATTTCAATCACGTCGGTTAAATAATATTCTCCTTGGGCGTTGTTGTTTGTCACGTTTGTAAGCGCTTGAAACAATGTTTGGTTGTCAAAGCAATACGTTCCAGTGTTAATCTCGCGAATAGCCCGTTCCTCTTCATTCGCATCTTTATGTTCAACAATTTTTTCAACGCCGCCGGCACTGTTGCGGACGATGCGGCCATATCCAGCCGGGTCGTCAGCGATGGCTGTCAATACCGTCGCCTTCGCTTTGGCGGCTAAATGGTGCTCGACGAGCGCCTTCATCGTCTCAGCTGTGATGAGCGGCGTGTCTCCGCAGACGACGATCGTCACCCCTTCGAGGCCTTGCAAATATGGGGCTGCCTGCATCACCGCATGCGCCGTCCCAAGCTGTTCCTCTTGCAATGCGTACTCGCATTGGGCGCCAAGCTGCTCTTTCACCTGCTCCGCCCCAAATCCAACGACCGTGACGGTTTTTTCCACCCCAAGTTTGGATACTTGGTCCATGACGTGCTGAACCATTGGCTTGCCGCAAACGGGATGAAGCACCTTATACTGCTTCGACTTCATCCGCGTTCCTTGTCCGGCCGCCAAAACGACCGCATATCGCTTCATGTGAAAAGCCTCCAATTATCCTTTTAATCATAGTCCCAAGAGAAGATCCCCCCGCTTCAAGCGCGTGAAAGACGAAGCCCCACGACCAGCGGGGGAATGCCGGTGGCATCAGCCAAAACACATAATCAAATCAATGTATATCATGTTCTTTGTAAACTAGATATAGCGGGTTGCATGGAGAACATTCAATGCGAAAACAAGCGAAGCCTTCCATGCATACCATATTCAAAGGCGCGAAAAAACCCCAAATCGTCGAACCAGGGTTGGGACGACCCGAAGTGACGCTCGGGGAGACGAAAGAATGGCTTTCGTCATGGAACTGAGAAGCTCCCACTTCAAGCAAAGCGAAGTGGGAGTAGTTCGCCCATAATTGAATATATATGAATCAACGGCACTTTTCAAGGAAACAATGCGGCTGGCAAAAAATAAGGAGCTTGGTGAATTTCACCTAAGCCCCCTTTCATATGTTTACGAAGCGCCCGCTTCTTCAAGTTCTTCTTCCAGCTTCCCGAGGCGGTGGTACTCAGCTAAGATCGCCTCTTGAATTTTTCCGCGCGTAGCGGAGTTGATCGGATGCGCGATATCGCGGAACTCCCCGTCCGGTGTACGCTTGCTTGGCATCGCGACAAACAGGCCGTTATTCCCGTCAATGACGCGGATGTCATGGACAACGAACTCATTGTCCAACGTAATGGAGGCGATCGCTTTCATCCGTCCTTCGGTGTTGACGCGGCGTAATCTTACGTCTGTCACTTCCATTATGTTCACCACCTTTTCCCCTATATAAGACTCGATGTAATTAATTCCACGCCTTTCGGCAATTTCCTTCCTTTTTCAAAAAATTTTTTCTAAATTTCAGCAGGGGAAAAGATGGATGCGCCCCTCTTTATCGCACGAGGGCAACGACTTCGATTTCAACTAGGGCGTCTTTCGGCAGCCGAGCCACCTCAACGCATGAGCGCGCTGGTTTATGGTTCGGGAAATATTGACTGTACACTTCGTTCATGGCCGCAAAATCATCCATGCTTTTTAAAAAAACGGTTGTTTTCACGACTGTGTCGAGTGAGGCGCCGGCGGCTTCCAGCACCGCTTTCAAATTTTGAAACACTTGATGCGTCTGCGCCTGAATGTCGCCTTTTACCATTTCCCCCTCTGGAGTGAGCGGAATTTGCCCAGAGCTGTAAACCATATTGTTGACGATGATCGCTTGCGAATACGGGCCGATCGCTTGCGGCGCATTGGTCGTTTCCACTTTTTTCATTGAAAGAAATCCCCTTTCTAAAGTTTTATAATCAGGCAGCAGGCTGCCTAAAAAAACGCTTTGTAATTGCCTTCCTTGACGGTGATCCGCTTTTCTTTCACGTCCACCGCCGACAGTTTGACGAGCGAGATGTACTCGTCGACAAGCCGCTCTTTTGCTTCCTCAGACTCAACGAGCACACCGATGCCGGAGACGTTGCCGTTAAACTCTTGCAATAAGCTGACCATACCGTTGATCGTGCCGCCCGCTTTCATGAAGTCATCGACAATCAGCACGTTGGCTCCCTCCGCCAGGCTGCGCTTCGACAAAACCATTGTTTGGATGCGTTTGGACGAGCCGGATACGTAGTTGATGCTCACCATCGGCCCTTCCGTCACTTTATTGTCATGGCGGACAATCACAACCGGCACATACAAAAAATTGGCGATCGCATATGCGAGCGGAATTCCATTGGTGGCAATGGTCATGACGACATCCACCGGACGGTCGGCAAACATCGACGCATAAAGGCGGCCGATTTTGTTCATAATACGGGGGTCGCCAAGAATGTCGGTCATATACAAATATCCGCCGGGAAGAAGCCGGTTCGGGCGCGACAATTGCTCGCACAAATAGGCGATCACTTCCTCCGCCTCCCCGGCAGCCATTTTCGGAATGTATTGCACGCCGCCGGCCGCGCCGGGCAGCGTCCGAACCGTCCCGATTCCTTGCTGCTCAAACGTTTGTTTAATAATCGTCAAGTCCTCGCTGATCGATGATTTGGCCGATTCGTACCGATCGGCAAAAAACGTCAGCGGAATGAGCTGATGTGGCCGTTCGAGAAGATAATGCGTCATATCGACTAAACGGCCGCTTCGCCTAAGCTTCATAGCCGACCTCCTAAAACCGAATATTATAAATTTATTTTAACAAAAATGTACGTGTTTAATCAAGCGAATGCCGCTCCCCCAACAGCCTGACCGCAAACACTTGATCGCAAAAGCCCCGCAGTCCGTTATACACCCGCTGCATTCTCGAATCATGCTCGATCAGCCCAAACACTGTCGGCCCGCTTCCGCTCATCAGCACCGCATCAGCTCCGAACCGTTTCATTTGCTCTTTAATATGCGCAACTTCCGGATATTTTTTTAAGGTCACTTCCTCCAACACGTTGCCGACCAACCGGCAAATGCCCTCATAATCTTGCCGTTCGATCGCTTTCACCATTGCATCGACATCCGGATGGCAGACATGCTCAAGCTGCAAATTTCGGTACACATCGGCCGTCGACACGCCAATTGGGGGCTTGGCCAACACCACCCAGCATGGCGGCGGCGACGGGATGGGGGTGATGATTTCGCCGCGCCCGGTCGCCACAGCTGTTCCGCCGTAGACGCAAAACGCAACATCCGAGCCGATTTGCGCACCAAGCTCAGCCAATTCCCGGACGGTCAATCCGAGCTGCCAAAGCTTGTTGAGCCCGCGCAACGTTGCGGCCGCGTCGCTGCTTCCCCCTGCCAGGCCGGCCGCCACCGGAATATGCTTCGTAATCGAAATGGCCACCCCTTGGCGGATCGAAAACGTCTCCTTCATCAGTTTCGCCGCCTGGTACGCCAAATTGCGGCAATCATCCGGCACAAAGCGGTTTTGCGACACAATGCGGATCACATCCTCCTCAGGCAGCGGAATAAGCTCAATGCGGTCCGCCAAATCGATCGTCGTCATCACCATTTTCACTTCATGGTAGCCATCGGGGCGTTTATAAAGAACATCAAGTGATAAATTAATTTTTGCCGGCGCTTTGATCGACAGCCTCACTCATCTTCACCTACTTCCACGCACATTGATGATAAACGGCTTCTGGTCAGCCGCCTATCCGCCCGTTGTTTCCTATTTTCAGCGTTTTCCCGCGTGACATTCGCGCTTTTTCATCAACCCATTTTACCATATTACCATGTCCTGGTGCCGTCGCCAAACGATATATGTAAAAAGGGCGCCCCTGCTAGGGCACCCTTGCCGCAGCGCGCCATCGCCGCCGGCGCTATTCCGTTTTTCCGGCCAGCTGCCGTTCCGCCCGTTCAATCGCCAATCTTACCATGTTTCCTGCGTCTTTCGCGCGGATGGCTCCCCACCCTTCACGCTGCACGACATCGTAAAAGCCCAGCTCTTTTGCCAGCTCTTCTTTTAAGCGTTGCGACATAACCCCGCGGCGTCGACCCAATGTCAGCAACCCCTTTCCATGTTCGTTGGCGTTAAGGTGCGAAACGTTGTGCAACCCGCCGGCGCAACAGCCGGCTGACTCGCCTGGTCATGGGGCAGATGAAAGGCGGCTGCGGCAGTTTTAGTATGAAGTGAGGAAGGCGGCTTTATGTCCGCCTATTTATGACAAAACAAAAAGCAGCAAACAAATTTGTCTACTGCCCCCCTGCTTGCTCATCGTCCCAAAACGTCAGCTTTACGGTCTCTGTCAACACGTCGGCGTAGCTGAACGATACACGTTCAAACGAGTTTTCTTTTTGATCCAGTTCAATGACAAATACCGATGGGTAAGTCTCCGCCAAAATGCCGCAACGCTCGATCATTTTTCTGCGTCCGCCGTTGGCCCGCAGCGTTAAACGTCTCCCGATATTAGAGTCCAGCGCTTTTTTAATATCGGATAAAGTTTTTGGCATTCGTCATCCACCTCACTATTTGCAATTATAACAAAGATGGTCTTCAAAGTCAAAAAATAAAAATTATATCAGCGTGTTTTTATTGCTGTCAATGAATATTTTTCTACAATATCCTTCTTTTTATGTACCTTGTGGAACTTTTTTGTAAAAAATATGGCAAAAGACATAAAAAAACCGCCCGTCAATTGCGGCGGTTTTCCCCCCGTTCGTCGATCAGGCGAAACGGCATCCCGGTGCGGAGCACACCTTTCGTCTCGACTCCACCCAGCCCTTTTTCCCCGGTCAGCGTGTTGCGAAGCACATCCCACACATCGACCGTTTCCGTAAACGGGGTAAAACTGAGACGAGAAACGATATAAACCGGATCTAAGGCGTGAATGTTGACCCTCGCCGGCGAACTGGCAAAATTCGCCCCCGCGCGGATGAGCGATTCAAAATGCGATTGGCAGGCGCCGGCGAAAATGATGAGCTGATCGAGATGCGGCACTTTTTTGCGCGCTTCTTTCACTGTTTGAACAAAATGGCGTGAATGGCGGTACGCTTTCAAATCATGAAGCTTCCCTTTTGACTTTGAATACGAGTCATGACCGGTAATGACTAAAATATCCGGACGAAACTGCTCAATCAAGGAGCCGACTTTTTCCGGCATCTCGCTTTCCTCACAGTAAACGCCGTGCACCGGCACCCCAACCCGTTCATACAAATCCATGCATTTGCGCAAATATAACGGGTCGCCGTCCAAATGAAGGACGCGTCCCGGAATTTGAAAAAAATCTTTCTCCACCCGGTACCCGCCGGTTGCCCGATACTCGACTTTTTGCTTGATCATCTGATAATCTTGGCGAAACAGCCGGTATGACTGTTCAATCAGTTCGATTTCCCGCCTTTTTCGTTCTTGTTGCTCCCGCTCATCGATAATGACCAAGTCGCTGCACGGGGCGTCGGCCACAAGCCGCACGTCCTCGCCATATAAAATGGCTTCCCATTCCCCGTCCTTTTCTTTAAGGTCAATGACGCGGAACAATACGTCGCATTGGTAAGACTTGCGGGCGACAATATCGCCGATTTTGACGTCCATCACCGCTCACTCCATTGCATAATCGTTGTCATCCATACGATATGCAGACGCGGACAATAGGTGATAGACGCCTGTTTTCAGCTGCTGCGGCCTCAACGGCGAAAAAGCGGCGCCAATGCGTTGCTTAACGAGGCAAACTCGGTTATATGAAGCGTTTCCCCGCGGCGGCGCGGATCGATGCCCACCGCAGCAAGCGCCTGTTCGATTTGTTCTTTGCTCTCTTTTCCGCCTGGCAAGCTGCTCACTAAATTATTGAGCAGCGTTTTGCGGCGCTGAGCAAAGCTCGCCCGCACCACTTGGAAAAACACGTCCTCATCCTCAACAGCGACAGGCGGATGGGCCCGTTTCGTCAGCCGGATGACGGCGGAATCGACGTTTGGCTGCGGCATAAACACGGTGCGCGGCACCGCCATCACGACTTCCGCCTCTGTGTAATACTGCACAGCAATCGTCAGCGAGCCGTAATCTTTCGTTCCCGGCCTGGCAGCGAGGCGGTCGGCCACCTCTTTTTGCAGCATGACGACGATGCCGCGGATTGGGAGCCGGTCGGTAAGCAGCTTCATAATGATCGGTGTGGTCACATAATACGGCAAGTTAGCGACCACCATCCGGTCGTTCACATCGGCCAGCTCTTCCGCAATGACCGCATGCAAATCCGCCTTCAACACATCTTGGTGAATAATGCGCACATTGTCGTAGGGGGACAATGTATCCGCCAAAATCGGCAGCAGCCGGCCATCGATTTCAAAGGCGACGACCTTTTTTGCCCGCCGTGCGAGCTGTTCGGTCAACGCCCCGATGCCGGGTCCGATTTCAATCGCCCCCGTATCGCTGGAGACGCCGGCAGCATCAACAATTTTCCGCAAAATGTTCGCGTCAATCAAAAAGTTTTGTCCGAGGCTTTTTTTAAACGAAAAACCATACCGCTCCAAAATTTCTTTCGTCCGCCCCGGTGTTGCAATGTCTTTATGCATCGCCCGCCTCCTCCCGCATCACTTGCGCCAGCGCGGCGTAAAAGGCGTCTCGGGAAATGCGGAACACTTTCAGCCGCTTATGAAACTGTCGGCCGTTGGCATAACCGATTTTCAGCTCCTCCCCGAGCCGCTGCCGGCGCCGGCGCGCCATCTCCCCGCCAACCAGTCCGGCTTCAATCAATTCTGCAAACGTAATTTCTTCTTCCCAATCGGCTGTCTCTTCATACACGTTCGCAAGCGCCTGGCGAATGTCGTCGGGGGAAGCGTGCTCGACCCCAATGCCCTTCCCGCTTCTCGCTTTCGCGGCTTCGCGCGGCAAAAAGGCGTGTTTGCATCCCGGCACTTGCTCGGCAATCGTGCGGCGGATTTTCTCGCCGGGGAAGTCGGGATCGGTGAAGATGATCACCCCGCGCCGCTCTTTCGCCAGCTTGATCCGTTCGATGACTTCCGCCCCCACCGCCGCCCCGTTTGTTTCGATCGTATCGGCATCAACGGCGCGCCGGATCGCCGCTGTATCATCTTTCCCTTCCACGACAATCACTTCTTTAATCTTCATCCCATCATTGCAGAAACAGCGGAATGAGCGATTTTTCCTATTTCTGCAATGCCTCCTTTCCGGTAAAATAAAGGGTAGAGCGAACCGCCGCCGCTCCATGCCCCTATTTTATTTTTTCAACTTTGTTGAAACTTTTTTCTGCATCAGAAGTCTAATTAGACAGATGGAGCAATACGCGCATTGTTGCGGCCCAATGCCATTATAGCGAAAAAAAGCAGAGGGGAAAAACCCCTCCGCTTGCATTCTTCAATCGCCTTTCTATGGCAGCACCCGTATTTTGACACGCTTTCTGCCCCAACCAAACGCATCCGACCGTTCCGGGAAAAACACGTCGATTTTATATCCGCGAATGCTTGAGCCGGTGTCAGCGGCAATGGCATATCCGTATCCTTCCACATACACCTTCGACCCGAGGGGGATGATGGACGGGTCGACGGCAATCACTTTGACGGAAGGATTTTGGCGCAAATTGATGCCTGTGCTCGTTATGCCTGAGCAACCCGCACAATAGGCGGTATAGGCGGTGGCGGTGACGTAAAACTCCTTCGCGGCTTGATCGGCGCCGCGCGAGGACGGCCGGCCGGATGATGCAACCGGGTGCACCGTTTTAGTGCCAATGGCGACAATGCGCGGTTTGCTCTCTTTTATCGTTCTTGTCGCCAGCAATTTGCGCGCCACTTCTTTGCCGTTTTCCAATGTCACTTCATACGTTTTTTCGATTTTTCCCTTTTCCCCGGGTGCAATGACGCGCCGCTCTCCTTTTGGCAGCGAATCGTCCCGCTTCGTCACCACGGCAAAGTCGACGGGCTCTTCCACTACATCGGTGACTTTTTTAATCCGAACGATGTAAACCGTCATCCCAGCTTTGACTGTTTCTTGCAAGGAAGGTTCAATTCGGTCCCATTGGCCCAACGAGATCCCTTGCTGTTTCAAAAAGTCAGCGACCGTAGTCGAAGTGGTCCATGCCTGTTGCTGTTTGCCGCCGACATTTAGGCGAACCGGAAACGCCCTTTCAATGCCGATGTTCATGCCTTTTTGAACTTTGGCGGAAAGCGACGGCGCCACTTTGTCATGCGGCCCGACTGCCACGTGTTGCGAACGGAGCAATTCCCCGACCGTATCGGCCGTCGTCCACACTTTTTTCTTTTTTCCATTGATCGTCAATGTCACTTCTTTGCTTGCTTCCCAAATGATGTGAAGATCGTCGGTGATCGGTGTATTTAGAGACGGATAGACGTAATCTTCCTTGCGAGGCTGAATGCCTTGTTCCTCAAGCAGTTCCTCCACATCCTTCGCATAAGTGCGGATTTCCTGCTTTTTTCCGTTGATCGTGAGCGTTACATCATCTTTGGCCATCTCGTAGCCGGCCACCCCTGTGGTTGCCGAGATGGCGAGAAATCCGCTCGCCGTGACGGTCGCATTTTTCCTCCATAAGTCCAGCCACTTTCTCCTGTTTGGCAACATCGGAAACGCCTCCTTTTCCTCTGAAATCCCCTCTCCCTCTAACATGTACGCGCGAGCATACTCTATTATGCAGAAAATTCAGTGAAAAAGGAAGGAAGACTTGTCGACACGCGGTTGGTTCATATCGGCTGAATTTGTAGAATTTTATCGTCTTCGCCGCACCTTCGACAAGCCTCCCCGCTATTCGACGCCTAATTTTAGCGGTCGATGGCGAACAATTTTTTGGCATTTTCCGCCGTTGTTTCCGCTACTTCGGCAAAAGAAACGTTTTTAATTTCCGCGATGGCCTCGGCAACGTATTTGACATAGCTCGGCTCATTTCGTTTTCCACGGAAAGGGTGAGGCGTTAAATACGGGCAATCCGTCTCGATTAACAAATGGCGGAGCGGAATTTCTTTCGCCACTTCTTTCGGCTTTTTCGCATTTTTAAACGTGACCGGGCCGCCAAGGGAAATGAAAAAGTTCATGTCAATGCATTGTTTGGCCACCTCAACGCTGCCGCTGAAACAATGCATAATCCCACCGACTTCAGCAGCGTTTTCCTCTTGCAAAATTTTTAAAATATCAGCTGTTGCCTCACGGTTATGGATGATGATCGGCAGCTTCACTTTTTTCGCCAGCGCGATTTGCCGGCGGAAAACGTCTTGCTGCACGTCTTTTGGCGATTTGTCCCAATGGTAATCGAGTCCCATCTCGCCGAGGGCCACCACTTTCGGATGGGCGGCGAGCTGTTCAATCATCTCCAAGTCGTCATCGGTCATATCAATCGCATCGACCGGATGCCAGCCGACCGCTGCATAAATAAACGGATATCGCTCAGCGAGCTCGATCGCCCGGTCAATCGTCGGCCGGTCAAACCCGACAACCACGATGTGCGAAACTCCTTCAGCGCGGGCGCGCTCGATCACTTGCTCCAAGTCTTCCTCATATTGGACGGCGTTCAAATGAGCATGAGTGTCAAAAAGCATACGAAGTCCCTCTTTTCCACCTTGATGTTAAGTGTAGCATAGAAATTGGTTACGTATGTCACAACTTAGTAACATTTCCATTACAAAATAGCAACAAGGAGGTGTCAACGACGACACCCCCTCATCCGTTGCATTATTTGATTTTTGTGCCGTTTGGCACGTGCTGGTCGACGGTTGCCAACGAAAAGCCGTCGCCGCTGCCGCCGGCCAAAATCATTCCTTCCGACCATTCGCCGCGCAGCTTGGCCGGTTTTAAGTTGGCGACGCAAATGACCTTTTTGCCGATGAGTTCCTCCGGCTTGTAAAACTCGGCGATGCCGGAAATCACTTGCCGCTTCTCGCCGCCGAGATCAAGCTGGAGCTTCAGCAGCTTGTCGGCGTTTTTCATTCGCTCGGCGTGCACGACTTCGGCGACGCGCAAGTCGACTTTCGCAAAGTCGTCGATGGAGATTTCCTCCGCCCGAGCCGCTTGTTTTTCCTCTTTGGCCGCTTCCGCCGGTTTGCCGCCTTGCATATGCGCCTTAATGTACTCGACTTCAACGCCGATATCCAAGCGTGGGAAGAGCGGCTCCCCTTTCTGCACGTTCGTCCCTTCCGGAATAAGGCCGAAATCGTACAGGCTGTCCCACTCTTTCAATGAACGGTCGCTGATGCCGAGCTGGGTGAAGATGCGCTCCGGCGTGCGCGTCAAAAACGGCTGCAGCAACACCGCCGTATGGCGGAGCGATTCGGCTAGATGGGCCATGACAGAGGCAAGTTCCTCCCGTTTGCTTTCCTCTTTCGCCAACACCCATGGCTGCGTTTCGTCGATATATTTGTTCGTTCGGCCAATCAGCTGCCAAACGGCGGAGAGGGCAACGGAAAACTCCATCCGCTCCATTGCCTCTTCATATTGACGGACAACCTCGCGCGCCGTTTCGGAAAGATCTCGATCAAACGGCGTTTTCGGGCCGCGGTACGGCGGAATCGCGCCGCCAAAATATTTCTCAATCATCGCGACGGTCCGGTGCAACAAATTGCCTAAATCGTTGGCCAAATCGTAATTGATGCGCTCGATAAACCCTTCCGGCGTAAACACCCCGTCAGAGCCAAACGGCACTTCCCGCAGCAAATAGTAGCGGAGTGCATCAAGCCCGTAACGATCAATGATCATCACCGGATCCACGACATTGCCTTTCGATTTCGACATTTTCCCATCTTTCATCAGCAGCCAGCCATGTCCGAACACTTTTTTCGGCAGCGGCAGGCCGAGCGCCATCAGCATGATCGGCCAGTAAATCGTATGGAAGCGGACGATCTCCTTGCCGACGAGATGGACATCCGCCGGCCAATATTTGCGAAACTTTTCATCGTTGTCCGTACCGTAGCCGAGCGCTGTGATGTAGTTGGCCAGCGCATCGATCCAGACGTAAATGACGTGCTTCGGGTCACCTGGCACTTTAATGCCCCAGTCAAACGTCGTCCGCGATACAGCCAAGTCCTCGAGCCCCGGCTTGATGAAGTTGTTGATCATCTCGTTTTTCCGCGATTCTGGCTGGATGAAATCTGGATTTTCTTCGTAATATTGCAGCAGGCGGTCGACGTATTTGCTCATCCGGAAAAAGTACGACTCTTCTTTCACTTTTTCAACAGGCCGGCCGCAGTCTGGGCAGTTGCCGTCAACAAGCTGCCGTTCGGTGTAAAACGATTCGCACGGCGTGCAGTACCAGCCTTCATACTCGCCTAAATAAATATCGCCTTGTTCGACAAGACGGGCGAAAATCTTTTCGACAATTTTTTTATGCCGCTCCTGTGTCGTCCGGATAAAATCGTCGTATGAAATGTCCAGTTTTCTCCACAACTCTTGGATGCCGGCGACAATGTCGTCGACATATTGCTGCGGCGTGACCCCTTTTTCTTGCGCCTTGCGCTGAATTTTTTGCCCATGTTCGTCCGTTCCGGTCAAATACATGACATCATAGCCGCGCAGCCGCTTATAGCGAGCCATCGCATCCCCCGCCACGGTCGTATAAGCATGGCCAATGTGCAATTTGTCGCTTGGGTAATAAATCGGCGTCGTCAAATAAAACGTCTTTTTCTCCATCGGTTAGGCCCTCCCTCGTACTGTTGCGCACAAAAGCCCCCGTCCTGAGGACGAGAGCGGCGTTACTTCTATTTTACATAATTTTTTCATTGTACAAAAACATCTATTTCTCCTTGACGAAAAAAATATACGCAAATGGGCAAAAATACCTCCTTATTTTGGGCAATCGCCGCGAATTTATTATAGAGGAATAGAGTTTTGGCAAATAAAATGGTTCATGTTCCTTTATACCCAACCACAAACTTTTTTCCACAATAACAATATACATTTTTTTTAAATTTTACATATTAAAGGATTGACGCATAATGGAAACACTGATATGATTAGGGTGTAGGAAATTTGTCGAATATTGACGAATAAACGACAAAAATCATTGCGGAGAGGAGAGCAGACGATGAAATCGACGGGGATCGTACGTAAAGTCGATGAGTTGGGCCGTATCGTCATCCCGATTGAGTTGCGCCGTACACTGGACATTAACGAAAAGGATGCATTGGAAATTTACGTCGATGACGATCGCATCATTTTGAAAAAATATAAGCCGAATATGACATGCGTCGTCACGGGGGAAGTATCGGACGACAACTTTAAATTAGCGGGCGGCAAAATCATTTTAAGCCGCGAAGGCGCGGAAATTTTGCTGCAGGAAATCCGCCAGCATTTGCAAGAAGCGGCGGACAACGAGTAAAAAAAGAGTTTCTCTGGTTTCAGAGAAACTCTTTTTTTCTTGCTGCTGATGGTACTGTTGATAGACGTCGCGTTTGGACATATGCCGATCAGCCGCTGCCTGCTTTGCGGCTTCTTTTACGGAAAGGCCCTGCTCTTGAACATAATAGTCGACATGTTCGACAATCGACAGCGGCTGCCACCATGCCCCCTCCTCTTGCATGGCTTCATGTCCACCGCCGCGCGCCCCTTCGACAATGAGGCAAAATTCGCCGCGGATGTCCGCCGTCTCGGCCCAAGCAACCGCCTCGCTCAAATCGCCGCGGATGAATTCCTCAAACCGTTTCGTCAGCTCACGGCAAAGAGCAATGCGCCGTTCACCGAACACGTCGTACATGACAGCAAGCGTTTCTTTCAAGCGATGGGGCGCCTCATAAAAAATCAACGTTTCCCGCGCTGTTTTCAACGACAGCAGCTGCTCTCGTTTTTCTTTTTTCGACCGGTCCAAAAAACCGACGAACAAAAAACGCTCCGTTGGCAGCCCGGAGGCGACGAGCGCCGTCACTGCCGCGTTGGCTCCGGGAAGCGGCACGACGCGGCACCGTTCATCCAGTGCAGCAGCAACAAGCTCATAGCCAGGGTCGGAAATGCCGGGCATGCCGGCGTCGCTCACCAGCGCCACCGTTTTCCCTTCTTTCAGCCATTCGACAAGCTGCCGGCCGCTCGCATATTTATTGTGTTCATGGTAGCTGACGAGCGGCGTATGAATGTCGAAATGCGACAACAGCTTTTTCGTCTGCCTTGTGTCTTCCGCAGCGATCACGTCCGCCTCCCGCAGGATCCGCACAGCCCGAAACGTCATATCCTCCAAATTGCCGATCGGCGTCGGCACGATGTACAGCGTTCCTTGTTTATCTCGGTCAGCAAAGCTTTTTTGGTGCCAAAGCATCCGTCTCCCGCCCCTTTACGATGAAATGATGCCGTATAGAATGCGCTTCGTTTCTTCGGTATATTCATCATCCTCGCCATACACGATGAGCGGGGGCAACACTTTTAAGTCCGGGTTCGCATCTTTCATCCCCTCGATTAAAATCATGTTCGCTTCTTTGCCCGCTTTTGGATATACAAACCGAAGCCGTTTCGGCTCAAGCCGGTATCGGCGCATAAACATCACAAGGTCGGACAGCCGTCCAGGCCGATGGACGAACGCCGCCTTTCCGCCTTGTTTCAGCAGCTGGCTGCTGACACGAACGACATCCTCCAGCGTGCAGTAAATTTCATGGCGGGCGATGGCAAAATGTTCATTTTTGCTTAGCTCCTCTCGGCCGACAGTCGGAAAATACGGAGGGTTGCATGTGACAACATCATACTGGCTGTAGCCGATGCGCTGCGGCGCCTCTTTAATGTCACCGTGTATGATTTCAATTTGTCCTTCAAGTCCGTTGTATGCGACGCTCCGCCTCGCCATGTCGCAAAGCCGCTCCTGAATTTCGATGCCGATAATCTTCCCCTTTGTCCGCCGGCTTAACAGCAGCGGGATGACCCCATTGCCTGTGCATAAATCGACAATCTTCCCCTTTTGAATCGGCATGTAGGCAAAATGGGCAAGCAGCACGGCATCAAGGGAAAAGGAAAACACAGACGGACTTTGGATAATGCGAAGCTCCTCATTGAGCAAATAATCAAGTCGTTCATCTGCGTACAATTCCACCATTTTGCGCACAATCCTCCATAGAAAAAAATAACCTTTCCGAAATGGAAAGGGGAGCACTGCCTTTATTTTTTGTTCAAAAACGACAAGCAAAACAAACAATCGCCTTCCGTGCGAACGCTTCCGTAGTGGACGTGGCAAATATGGAATCCTTCTTGGTAAAGGCGTGCCAAATTGTCATACCCTTCGCCAATGTCAAGCAGCTTTTTGCCCTGTTTCGTTTCTTTTTTCTTCTCCTCATCCCATGCTTCCGACATCTGCTCGAGCCGCCGGCGCAAATGGGCGTTTTCAATCTGCAGCTGATGGTTCTCCTCGAGAAGTTCTGATACGCGTTGCTTCAGCTGCACAAGCTCACGGTAAAAATGGCTCAGCTGCTCCTCCATATTGGCCACCAATTGAAACACTTCTTTTTTGTCTACCTTTTCCACATGGCCCCACCCCAAATTAATCTGCGACACGAATGGACAGCGTCCCGTTCTTCATCAGCTCATCGAGCGTATATTCAACGACCCGCCCGTGCTCCGGCAATTCGATCTGCAACACCCGCTCCAAAATGTTTAACCCGACGACTTTGCCAAAGCCATACGGCGTTTCGACATATTCCCCTAAATCAGGAAGTTGTTCTTTCGCTGTTTCGTACTCCTCGCTCTCATATTTTAAGCAGCACATGAGACGTCCGCACAACCCGGAAATTTTCGTCGGGTTGAGCGATAAGTTTTGATCCTTCGCCATCTTGATCGACACCGGCTCAAAATCGCCAAGAAAGGTTGAACAGCAAAGCATGCGGCCGCACGGTCCAATGCCGCCAAGCATTTTCGCCTCATCGCGCACCCCGATTTGCCGCAGCTCGATGCGCGTCCGGAAAATCGAGGCCAAGTCTTTAACAAGCTCACGGAAATCGACGCGGCCATCGGCGGTGAAATAAAAGATGACTTTGTTGCGGTCAAACGTATATTCAACATCAACAAGCTTCATTTCCAGCCCGTGCTCTTCCACTTTGCGCAAACAAATGTCGTACGCCTCGCGCGCCGCTTTTTTATTTTCTTCAACGACCCATTTGTCTTTTTCGTTCGCGACGCGGATCACTTTTTTCAGCGGCAGCACCACATCGTTTTCATCGACTTGTTTATTGGCGACGACGACTTTTCCGTATTCAATGCCGCGCGCCGTTTCGACGATGACAAATTCGCCGACGGGAATGATGAAATCACCTGGATCAAAATAATAAATTTTCCCCGCTTTTTTAAAGCGGACACCGACGACAGTATACAACGCTCCCCCTCCTTTACCGCTTTAATTGAAGAACGAGCTGCTCCATCAACAGCGCCTGGCTCATGTTCGTTGTATTTAAACGCGCTTTCGCTTGCAAAATCGCTTCCATGCTGTCCAAAATCCGCCGCTGCGGGCAAGAAAGCGCCCACTGCTGCAGGCGGTCAAGATGGTCGCGATAGAGGGCGCCCTCGCTCCGTCCCACCTGAATATGCAATAAATCGCGGTATATATATAAAAGCAAATCGAGGCCAAGGTCAAGCTGGTGTTTTTCCGAAAAGTGCGGAACCACACGATCGTGGATGAAAAACAGCAACTGCAGTTCCGGTTTGCCGAGCATCTCATACAATTGTAGCACTAACGTTCGCGCATCAGCAAACCAACGGTCTTGACTGATCGCCAACGCCTCATCGTAGCTGTTCGTCACGTGGGCCGCCAGCAACGCCAACGAAGGCGGCACGCGCTCCTCCATGAGCCGGGCCGCGAGTTCCGCCGGCGGCAGCGGTCGGAAAGAAAGAACTTGACAGCGGGAAATAATCGTTCCTAACATTCGGTGATATTGCTCGGTCAACAGCACGGCCACCGTTCCCGGATGCGGCTCCTCCAGAAACTTCAGCAGGCTGTTGGCTGCGCTGGCTGTCATTTGATCGGCGTGCTCGACGATATACATCTTCTTATCCGACTCAACGGCTGTTTTTGTAAACTCTTGTTGCAGCCATTCGATTTGCTCTTTCTTGATCGACCCTCCATCCGGGCTGATCATCCGAACGTCCGGATGGTTGCCGGAATCGATGCGCCGGCAGTTGCGGCATTCCAAACACGGGGCGATTCCTGACGGGGACAAGCAAAACAAGCTTTTTGCCAACAACAAGCTAGCGGCTTTTTTTCCCGTCCCCCTCTGCCCTTCAAACAAGTACGCATGGGAAATCCGCCCTTTTTCAAGGCCGCTTTGCAGCATTTTCGCCGCCACCGGCTGATGCTTGGCCAGCTGCTCCCATCGCATCGCCATCACTCTCTCTCATTTCTTACCTTCTATTCTATCATGTTTATGGCAAATCATCACGGTCGGATTCATGGAAATCGCGCTTTGATCTTCCTTCCAGGCAGGCGAGCACTGCCGCGGCCGTCTCGTCAAACACGACATCGAGCGGCCGGCTCGCATCGATCACCACGATTCGGTCGGCAAACCGCTTGGCGAGCTTCCAGTACCCCTCCCTGACTTTCGTATGGAAAGACAACGCCTCGAGGTCGAGCCGGTTGACCTCCCGCCCCGTATGTTTCCGAATCCGTTCGAGCCCGATTTTTGGGTCAAGATCGAAATAAATGGTGAGCGATGGCATATATCCATCAATGGCAAACTCGTTAATTTTCCATACCTCCTCAATGCCAAGCCCACGGGCAAACCCTTGGTAAGCCAACGAACTGTCCACAAACCGGTCGCAAAGAACAATGCGCCCCGCCTCAAGCGCCGGCACGATCTTCTCGAGCAAGTGTTGGCGCCGGGCCGCCGCGTACAGCAATGCTTCCGTCCGTCCATCCATTTCCGTATAATCGCGATTCAAAATAATGGCGCGAATCGCCTCGGCGATGCGCACCCCGCCCGGCTCCCTCGTCGCCATCACGTCAAATCCACGCTTGCGCAACAACGATTCGAGCTTGCCGACCATCGTCGTTTTTCCAGCCCCCTCCGGCCCTTCAAACGAAAAAAAATACCCGTTCATCGTTCACGGCATCCTTTCTCTCATTCGAGTTCATAGACGACCAGCTGCCCGTGCCTAAGCCGGCTCCCTCCTTGTATATGCGCCCGATGGCCGAGAAGACGGCGAATCTGCTCAATATGGCGCCCGTCAATCCGCTCCCCAACCCAAACGAGCGGCACCCCGGGTGGATACGGAATAACCGTTTCCGCCGCTATGCACCCTTCCGCCTCCTCGATCGCGACGGCTTTTGTCCGCACATGGCGCAACTCATCGTATGGAACCACCGTCGACATCGGAGGATGTACGCAAGGGATGAAGTCAAACGGCGGCGTTTCCTCAACCGGCAGATCGCGCCACGCCCATTTGATTTTCTCCGCCGCCTCCATCAACCGTCCAGTGGCAGCAAGCGGGCAAATGAGCAAAACATTGGAAGGATCAGCCAGTTCGGCAAACACTCCTTCTTCCTCAAGACGACGCTGCAGTTCATAGCCCGTCAGCGAGCTGCGCGTCTGCACCGTCACCTTCAGCGGATCGGTTTGAACACCGGGCTGACGGGAGGAAACGACCGCCACCCCGCTAATACGATCAAGCGCTGTCTTAAATCCGTCAATTTCAGCGACAATCGCCGCGACATCGTCCGCCGTCAGCTGAGCGACGTAGCGCCGCGCCAAATCGAGCGAGGCCATAATCGGGTAAGACGGGCTGCTTGACTGAAACAACTGCAAAAAATATTTCAACCGTTCAAGATCAACCCGCTCGCTGTTTACATGCAAAAACGCTCCCATCGTCATCGCCGGCAGCGTTTTATGCGCCGACTGGATAACGACATCGGCGCCGCAGGCAAGCGCTGACTGAGGAAACGGCGGGCCAGCCGCAAAATGGGCGCCATGCGCTTCATCAACTAGAACGGGAACGCCGCGTTCATGGGCAAAGCGGACGATGTCCGTTACATCAATGGACATCCCGTAATAGTTTGGATTGGTCAACACAACAGCCGCCGCATCGCGATGAAGCTCAAGCGCTTCCTTGACAGCTTCGGCACGAACATGCGAGGCGACGCGTACATCGCTGTCAAATTCGGGGGAAAGGAGAACCGGAGCCGCCCCCGCGATTTGCAGCGCATGCATCACTGACTTATGGCAGTTGCGCTGTACGATGACTTTCTGTTTATTTTTATCGCATACAGCGGCAATCATCGCCAAATTGCCCGCTGTTGACCCGTTGACAAGGAAAAATGTCTTAGCAGCCCCATACAGTTCAGCCGCCAATGACTGCGCCTCAGCGATAACCGATTCCGGATGATGCAAATCGTCAAGCCCCCCGATCTCCGTCGCATCAAGAGCCAGCAACGGCGCAAAAAATTCCGTTGCCTGCGGCGGAAACAACGCCCCATACTTATGCCCCGGCACATGGAAAGACACGGGGCGGCGGGCCCAATGCCGTGCCAATGCATCATATAAAGGAGTTTTCGCTTGATCCATCATGATCCTCTTTCCTAATCATCATTTACGAAGTGCAACGGCCGCATGCACCAAAAGTACACAGACACCCGATATGTATGAAGGCTGATGATTGGTTGAACCATCGGCCCCAAACGTGCTTTTTCCAAGATGAGAAACCTTTTCAAAACAGCTCTTCCCTTGCAGCCCAAAACACGGGTCGGCCGAAATCATTGTGTTTCGCCAGCCTGATGGGAAATGCTAAAAATAATATTAACATGAACCAGCCGGAAAGAAAATGAACAGACAGCGGCCGCCATTTTTCCCGAAGAAAAATAAAAACAGGCCCTGTACAGGCCTTCATGAGTAAATTTTCGACGCAACCATTTTCCGAAGCTTCTGCACATAAAATGCGTAATTTGGATCATCCGTATTCGTTTGTACAATCGCTTGGTTGCAGTCAATACAAAGAAAATGGCCAAAAAGGAAAATGCCCTTCTCTTTTTCTTGCTCACAAACGAGACAAACTTTTTCACGTCGATTTTTCCCAATCACCGGCGCCCCCACGCTCTCCACCTCCCATTCTCTATGTTTCCCACACTGATAACATTCTATACTAGTAGACGATAAAGGGTAAAAAAAGCACCCCATTGCGCGTCATGCACAATGAGGTGCTCTGTTTTCCGCCTAGCAGCGACCTACCCTTGCAGGGGCGCTGGCCCCAACTACCATCGGCGCTGGAGGGCTTAACTTCCGTGTTCGGGATGGGAACGGGTGTTTCCCCTCTGCTATCACCACTAGGCCATATGAGGTTGTCAGGAATTCGTTCCCTGAAAACTAGATAACCGTTTCGGGAAGAAGCCGCGGCGCCTCCACTTTTCATTGTCTAGCTCCGGCTCGCCGCCGCTCGCCTCCGCTTTTCTTTGTCCAGTTCCAGCGCCTAGCTCTCTTCTGCCAAATAACCTTCCCCCTCGGGGTGCTAGCACCCCTGCGGGTGAAGAACATTTGGCTTCGAGAGCTAATCGCGGCGCTTTCACTTTTCTAGGTTAAGCCCTCGATCGATTAGTATCCGTCAGCTCCACGTGTCGCCACGCTTCCACCTCGGACCTATCGACCTCGTCATCTTCGAGGGATCTTACCCGCCTGACGCGGTGGGAAATCTCATCTTGAGGGGGGCTTCACGCTTAGATGCTTTCAGCGCTTATCCCGTCCGCACATAGCTACCCAGCGGTGCCCCTGGCGGGACAACTGGTACACCAGCGGTGCGTCCATCCCGGTCCTCTCGTACTAAGGACAGCTCCTCTCAAATTTCCTGCGCCCGCGACGGATAGGGACCGAACTGTCTCACGACGTTCTGAACCCAGCTCGCGTACCGCTTTAATGGGCGAACAGCCCAACCCTTGGGACCGACTACAGCCCCAGGATGCGATGAGCCGACATCGAGGTGCCAAACCTCCCCGTCGATGTGGACTCTTGGGGGAGATCAGCCTGTTATCCCCGGGGTAGCTTTTATCCGTTGAGCGATGGCCCTTCCATGCGGAACCACCGG
>NZ_CP194773.1:402500-417500 GCF_050994965.1 Geobacillus lituanicus | reverse complement strand
ACGCACTTTCTTCAGTGTAACACGACGGTGCTTCGCTTCGCGGAGAAGAAAAAAATACTTGGCCTCCGCCAGTTGGAGCGCGCTCAGCACCTCTCGAGACGGGTCAACGCTTTTTTCAATGAGCTGTTTTTGTTCAAACCACTCCGCTCTTGCTTGTTGCAGTTCGGCCATCAACTTTTCGTCAAATTGTCTTTTTAATTTCCCCTTCCGCCGCCATAACAAACCGATCCCCACCTTCTTTCTCTCTACAGTTCGCGGCGTCCTTCCAACGCTTTTGACAACGTCACTTCGTCCGCATATTCCAAATCGCCGCCTACCGGCAAGCCGTGGGCGATGCGGGTTACCTTGATTCCTGTTGGTTTGAGCAGGCGTGAGATATACATCGCTGTCGCTTCCCCTTCAATGTTCGGGTCAGTCGCTAAAATCACTTCTTGGATCGTCTCATCCTGCAGCCGCGCCAGCAGCTCGGCGATCTTAATGTCCTCCGGACCGATGCCTTCCATCGGAGAAATGGCTCCATGCAGCACATGGTACAAGCCATTGTATTCTTTCATTCTCTCCATAGCGATGACATCTTTCGGGTCTTGGACGACACAAATGGTCGTCCGGTCGCGCCGTTCGTCTTTGCAAATGTAGCAAGGGTCCGCATCTGTAATATGCCCGCAAATCGTGCAATAATGAATATGCCGCTTTACGTCGACGAGCGCTTTGGCGAATTCAAGCACAACGTCTTCTTTCATCGCCAGCACGTGAAACGCGAGGCGGGCGGCCGTTTTTGGACCGATTCCGGGCAATTTCATAAAACTGTCAATCAGTTTGGATAACGGTTCTGGATAATGCATAGCTTCCCCCTAGAACAGCCCTGGAATGTTGAGTCCTTTCGTAAACTGCCCCATCATATCGTTGGCCAGCTCATCAGCTTTTTTGAGTGCATCGTTTGTCGCTGCCAAAACTAAATCCTGGAGCATTTCAATATCGTCCGGGTCAACGACTTCTTCTTTAATTTTCACTTCTAAAATTTGTTTATGGCCGTTGGCGATGACCGTCACCATGCCGCCGCCTGCCGTGCCCTCCACTGTTTTTTCTGCCAGCTCTTCCTGTGCTTTTTGCATTTCTTTTTGCATCTTCTGCATTTGCTTCAGCATTTTTTGCATATTTCCCATTCCGCCACGCATCATGGTTGGCATCCTCCTTCAATTCGTTTATTCTTTGATTTCAATCAATTCCTCGCCAAACAGCCGTTTCGCTTCGGCGATCAACGGGTCTTCCTGGCTTTTTTCCGCTTTCGCTTCTTTGCTGCGGATAAATTCTCCCCTTATTTTCCCCCATTCCTCTTCCGGAATGGCGATCATTTCAAAACGGCGGTTCGTCAGGTCAAATAAAATTGCTTCGACATTTTCCTTGACCGAACTCGCCGGGTCGGTCGCCATCTTGCAGTGAATTTCATACTTAAACTTTAACACAAATGCTGAAGCGCTTGCTGCGACCGGTTCACTCTCCTGCAAGAGAGCGGCGTGCGACACTTTATGCTGCCGCTTCAGCGCATCAAGTACGTCGGCCCAGCGGCCTTTCACCAAGGCTAAGTCTTCATGCGTCGCCTGCTTCAACAATTCGTAAATGCGGCCGACCGGTGCTTTATATCCCCCGGTTTTC
This sequence comes from Geobacillus lituanicus, assembly GCF_050994965.1. Taxonomy (NCBI): domain Bacteria; kingdom Bacillati; phylum Bacillota; class Bacilli; order Caryophanales; family Anoxybacillaceae; genus Geobacillus; species Geobacillus lituanicus. The sequence continues at coordinate 415,847 of NZ_CP194773.1, read as the reverse complement.
ACCGCTTTCGCCGTTTTTTTCGCAGAAGGCGCCTCCGGCGGGACGGCAGGCGCCTGCTCTTTTAGGCGGCGCAGCTCGATTTCCAGCGTTTCAATCCTCTTGATCAATGGCCCAAGTTCAGAAGCGGTCGGCGATGGAGCAGCAGCCGCTGGCTGATGGCAAAGCTTGACGAGCGCCACTTCGAGGAGAAGACGCGGGTGGTTCGTCCACTTCATCTCCTGCTGGCTTTTGTTCAACAGCTCAATCGCTCCGTACAAATCGGAAAGAGGAATCGCTTCCGAAAGCGAGGTGAACGCTTCGTCAACGACCGCAATTTGGATGGCTCCTTCCACATGAGGGGCCGTTTTGTACAGCAACAAGTCGCGATAATACAAAATCAAATCTTCAACCAAACGATTCGGATCTTTTCCTTGCGCCATCATTGCTTCAAACTGTTGCAAAACAGCCGCTGTATCTTTCCGATGAATGGCGGCAATGAAATCAGCCAACACGGCAAATGATGCCGCTCCGGTCATCGCCAGCACGTCATCAAGCCGAAGCTTCCCATCGCTGAATGAAATCGCCTGGTCAAGCAAACTGAGCGCGTCGCGCATCCCTCCATCGGCAGCGCGGGCGATAGCTGACAGCGCCTCGTCGGATGCTTCTACGCCCTGGGCGTTCGCCACATATTTCAACCGCGAAACGATGGAGGCCAGCGGGATGCGGCGAAAATCGAACCGTTGGCAGCGGGAAATGATCGTCGCCGGGATTTTATGCGGCTCGGTGGTGGCCAAAATGAAAATGACGTGTTTGGGCGGTTCCTCAAGCGTCTTCAACAACGCGTTAAACGCGCCGATTGACAGCATGTGCACTTCGTCGATAATGTACACTTTATAACGGACCGAGGTCGGCGCAAATTTCACTTTTTCACGGATGTCGCGGATTTCGTCGACGCGGTTGTTGGAAGCAGCGTCAATTTCCAACACATCGGGAATCGTTCCGTTTGTAATGCCGAGGCAAGCGGGACATTCATTGCACGGCTCGGCCGCCGGGGCCTGTTCACAGTTGACCGCCTTGGCGAACACTTTCGCCGCGCTCGTTTTGCCTGTCCCACGCGGTCCGGAAAATAAGTAGGCATGCGATATTTTATGTTGAAGCAGGGCGCTTTGCAACGTTTTCGTCACGTGTTCTTGGCCGACCATGTCCGCGAAACGCTGCGGCCGAAAAACACGGTATAACGCTTGGTATGCCACGGAAAACGGCCCTCCTCTTCCTCTCATCTCCACTATTATATAACGTTCTGCCCTATTTTAAAATAAAAAGAGGCTGTCCCAAAAGATCGTCTCTCTATGTAAAAGAGATACAATATGATCGTGTTGCCGAAGCAAATTGCCTCTGCATCTTGTCAATGAAGAAAGGGTGTCCCATTGCTTTTGGGACACCCTCTTGTTGCTTATGTAAGGCCGTGCACCTTCTGTCGATTAGCTGCCCCGAGCGTTGCTCAAGCAGTTGGCTCAGCCCAGGCGCCCCCGCGGCACATGGGAGCATCCGCTTACTGCTGCTTCCTTCCGGACCTGACAGGGTTCACGGAATCCCATTGCGCGGGACCCAGACGTCAACACCACTTACTTGAGACAGGCCTCACAACAGACTAACCTCGAGAAGGGATTCAGCCTCGCTAGAGCGGATTGCGAGTACAGGGCACCGCTACCTCCCCGCTTAGCACGGCACTATCAGTATAGCGCGTTTATAGGGAAAATGCAATGTACACAGGCCGAATTTTAGTTGGAACTTCCGCCAACATTTCTCTTTTGTTCGCGCAATCGGCGGAAAAAGCCGCTCAGCAGCGCCCCACACTCCTCCGCCAACACGCCGCTTGCAACCTCAGCCTGGTGGTTGAACCGGCTTTCCTGCAATAAGTTCATTAACGTCCCGGCGCATCCCCCTTTTGGGTCGCTAGCTCCAAATACGACCCGCTCAATGCGGGAAAGAACGATGGCCCCCGCGCACATGGCGCACGGTTCAAGCGTCACGTATAACACCGCCCGTTCAAGCCTCCATGAGCCGGTCACCCGGCACGCTTCGTCAATGGCCAAAACCTCCGCATGGGCGATCGCGCGCTGTTCCGTTTCCCGTAAATTATGGGCGCGGGCGATGACGCGGCCGTCTTGAACGATGATGGCCCCGATCGGCACTTCGCCGATCCGTTCAGCTTTTTTTGCTTCTTCAATCGCCAACTTCATGTAATACTCATCGTTGCTCATCATATACCCCTTTGCACAAACGGTCATTTCTCTTTCTTTTCCATCATAAAATATGGAGAATGAAGACGCAACTAGGAGGTCAAGCGATGCAGATCCATGTCGTACAGAGAGGACAAACGTTAAGCGGGATCGCTAAAGCATATGAAACGACGGTCGAGGACATTGTTCGGGCGAACAAGCTGCCAAATCCCGACCGTCTTGTCGTCGGTCAGGCGCTCGTGATTCCGATCGTCGGTCGTTTTTATTGGGTGCAACCCGGAGACAGTTTATGGTCGATTGCCCGCCGGTTTTCCATTCCGATGCAGCGTCTCGCGGAAGTGAACCGCCTCTCGTTAAATGCGCCATTGCGGGTCGGCCAGCGTCTTTACATTCCGCCCGGAGCCAAGCGGAGAGCGGAGTTTAACGCCTATATTGAACCGCGCGGTGCGACCGTCAGTCCGGCGTTGGAAGCAAGCGCCCGCGAAGCCGCTCCACATTTAACGTATTTAAGTCCCTTTTATTTTGCCATTCGGCGCGACGCGACACTCCAAGAGCCTCCGCTTGACGACTTTCCCGCCATCGCCCGCGCCAACCGCGTCACGCTCGTGATGGTTGTCGCCAACATTGAAAACGGGCAGTTCAGCGACGAGCTGGGCGCGCTTATTTTGACGAATGAAACGCTGCAAAACCGCCTGCTCGACAACATTGTCGCCACCGCCAGACGGTATGGCTTCCGCGACATCCATTTTGATTTTGAATATTTGCGCCCGGAAGACCGTGAGGCGTATAATGCGTTTTTGCGCAAAGCGAAACGGCGATTTGAACGGGAAGGATGGATGATGTCGACCGCCCTGGCGCCAAAAACGAGCGCCACCCAGCGCGGACGTTGGTACGAAGCCCATGACTACCGCGCCCATGGACAAATTGCCGACTTTGTCGTCATAATGACGTATGAGTGGGGCTACAGCGGCGGTCCGCCGATGCCGGTCTCCCCCATCGGCCCTGTCCGCCGTGTCCTCAAGTACGCCGTCTCGGAAATGCCTCCCGGAAAGATTTTAATGGGGCAAAATTTGTATGGTTATGATTGGACACTGCCGTACGTACCGGGCGGACCGTACGCCCGCGCCATCAGCCCGCAGCAGGCCATCGCCCTCGCCGCGAGGTATAACGTCGCGATTGAATACGACACCGAGGCGCAGGCGCCGCATTTTCGCTACCGCGATGAAAACGGGCGCGAGCACGAAGTATGGTTTGAGGACGCCCGCTCCATTCAGGCAAAATTCAATCTCGTGAAAGAACTTGGCCTGCGCGGAGTCAGCTATTGGAAACTGGGCTTCGATTTCCCGCAAAACTGGCTGCTCCTTTCCGACCAGTTTGCAGTCGTCAAAAGATAAGGCCGCCCGCGCCAAAGAGATAAAAAAACCCGCCTTTCTCCCGGCGGGTTTTTTTATGGCTGGAAACGGCGATTCCGATCAGCCGTTTCGGATGGCAATCTCCTCTTATGCGCGTCAGTACTGTTCTTTATCGCTTTGGCAGAGAAGCATTCGAGGCCGGCGTCCGCCGCCTCTTTTTCTCCGCCGCCAACGTCATTCACTATAACACGTCTGCCGGGAAAAGTCAACCAACGATTTTAACGGATGACGTCCCGGTTGCCCATGTATGGGCGGAGCGCCTCTGGGATGATGACCGATCCATCTTCTTGCTGGTAGTTTTCCAAAATAGCGGCGACCGTTCGGCCGATGGCCAACCCTGAGCCGTTTAACGTGTGCACGTATTCCGGTTTCGCTTTTGGATCGCGACGGAAGCGGATGTTGGCGCGGCGAGCTTGGAACGCCTCAAAGTTGCTGCACGACGAAATTTCCCGGTACGTGCCGTAGCTTGGCAGCCAAACTTCAATATCGTACGTTTTCGCCGCCGAGAATCCAAGGTCTCCGGTGCACAAGGCGACAACGCGGTACGGAAGCCCGAGCCGCTGCAAAATCGTTTCCGCCTGCCGTGTCAATTTTTCCAGTTCCTCGTATGAATCTTCCGGTTTGACAAACTTAACAAGCTCCACTTTGTTGAACTGATGCTGACGGATGAGCCCTCTTGTGTCGCGGCCGGCCGAACCAGCTTCAGCGCGGAAACAGGCGCTGTACGCTGCATAGTAAAGCGGCAAATCATCTGCAGATAAAATTTCATCGCGATGCAAGTTCGTCACCGGCACTTCCGCTGTCGGAATGAGAAAATAGTCTTCGCTGTCCAAATGAAACGCATCCTCGGCAAATTTCGGCAATTGCCCGGTTCCAATCATGCTTGCCCGGTTCACCAAATAGGGGGGCAGTACTTCTTCATAGCCGAATTCATCGAGATGGATGTCAAGCATAAAGTTGATTAACGCCCGCTCAAGCCGGGCGCCCAACCCTTTATAAAACACAAACCGGCTTCCTGTCACTTTAGCCGCCCGCTCAAAATCAAGCAGACCAAGCTGGTCGGCGATATCCCAATGCGGTTTCGGTTCAAACGAAAACGAACGCGGCTCCCCCCATCTCCGCACTTCGACATTGTCCTCTTCCGACTGGCCGACCGGTACGGATTCATGCGGAATATTTGGAATCGATAACAACAGGGCGTTGAGTTCCTCTTCCAGTTGGCGAATGTGCTCATCCATTTGCTTAATGCGGTCGCCGACTTCGCGCATTTGGACGATCAGCGGCTCCGCATCCTTTTTCTCGCGCTTAAGGGCGGCAATTTGCTGCGACACATCATTGCGTTTGCTTTTTAGCTCTTCCACCTCAGCAATCAAACGGCGGCGTTCTTTGTCCAACTGTTCAAACCGGTCGATGTTCGCCAAATCTCCGCCGCGCTGCATTAGTTTTTCTTTCACTTCTTCAAACTGGGCGCGCAATATTTTCACATCCAGCATGGCTTTTACCTCCTTTTCCATTCAATATTATACATAAAAAAGCCCCCGTCCCCAAAAGGGACGGGAGCGACCCCGCGGTGCCACCCTGAAGGCTTGCGATGCCTTCCCTTTTTGCCGTTCACGGCGGCTGCCGAAAACGCCTACTGACCCGCTTTGGCGTTCAACGTTTTGCTCGAGGATGGATTCACAGGCGCTTCCTGCCGGTTTGCACCACCCACCGGCTCTCTGAAAGAAAGGGGGTCTGCTGCTTGTTCCTCTCATCGCTTTCGCTTGATCACTTTACTTAAGGCTTGACGTCATTTTCGCTTCTTTGACCATGTTGAGAAAGTATTGCATCAATCGATGATCGTCGGTCAGCTCTGGATGGAACGAGCAACCAAGAAACTGGCCTTGCCGGGCCGCGACAATGCGGTCATTGTATGTCGCGAGGACATCGACCCCGTCGCCGACCTCGACAATGTGCGGAGCACGGATGAAGACGCCGACAAACCCGTCGCCAACCCCCTTGATCGACAGCTCCGCCTCAAAGCTTTCCCGCTGCCGCCCAAACGAGTTCCGCTCGACCGTAATATCCATCAGGCCTAAGTGAGGCTCATCATACCCGACGATTCGTTTCGCCAGCAAAATGAGCCCGGCGCATGTCCCAAACATCGGCTTGCCATCAGCGGCAAATTGCTTCAATGGCTCCATCAATCCGTACCGGTCCATGAGGCGCCGCATTGTTGTGCTTTCGCCGCCCGGGAGCACGAGTCCGTCGAGTCCCGAAAGCTGCTCCGGTTTCTTCACGACGACCGCCTCGGCGCCGCACGCCTCGATGGCGCGGACATGTTCCTGCACAGCTCCTTGCAGTCCGAGTACACCTATTTTCATTGTGATCTTGCTCCTTTGTCCGGCTTACCAGCCTCGTTCTTGCATCCGATGCTCCGGCAGCAGTGTCGCGACATCGATGCCGCGCATTGCGCCGCCCAGCCCTTTCGATAGATGGGCGATCAGCTCATAGTCTTCATAATGAGTCGTCGCTTCAACGATCGCACGAGCGTATTTTTCCGGATTTTCCGATTTAAAAATGCCCGAACCAACGAAGACACCGTCGGCGCCTAAGTGCATCATGAGCGCGGCGTCAGCTGGTGTCGCGACACCGCCAGCGGCGAAGTTGACGACCGGGAGGCGGCCAAGCCGTTTGATTTCACGCAGCACTTCAACCGGAGCCCCAAGCTGTTTCGCCTCGGCGACAAGTTCGTCTTCGCTCATGCTGACAACTTTGCGGATTTGCGCGTTGACTTTGCGCATATGGCGAACGGCCTCGACGATGTTTCCTGTCCCTGGCTCCCCTTTTGTCCGCAACATCGATGCCCCTTCAGCAATGCGGCGGGCGGCCTCTCCTAAGTCGCGGCAACCGCATACAAATGGGACCGTAAACTGCCGTTTGTCAATATGGAACTCTTCATCAGCCGGCGTCAATACTTCACTTTCGTCAATATAGTCGACGCCGAGCGCCTCAAGGACGCGCGCTTCCACATAATGCCCGATGCGCACTTTTGCCATGACTGGGATTGATACAGCGTTCATCACTTCTTCAATGATCGTCGGATCAGCCATGCGCGCGACACCGCCAGCGGCGCGAATGTCTGCCGGGACGCGCTCGAGCGCCATGACTGCGACAGCCCCTGCCGCCTCAGCAATCTTCGCTTGCTCCGCATTGACGACGTCCATAATGACGCCGCCTTTTTGCATTTCCGCCATGCCGCGTTTGACGCGGTCTGTACCTGTCAATGCCAACGTTGATTCCCCCTGTTCCTATCCTTATGATTTGCTATATACGCAAAAGGATGATTCCACTGTTTCATTTTACCTCAATTTTTACAAAAATCACAATGGAAAAAAGCTCCCCTTAACCGGGGAGCAGCGTTACAACCAACCTTTCACCGTTTTGGCAACGCTTGTCCATAAATCAGCAAACAGTCCGCCAATCGCACGCATCGAGAGAACGAACCAGTTGGCTTTCTCCACCTCGGTTATCGTAACGAGCGGCACCCGGATGTTTTTTTGCATGTCCGGGCTTAAGAACGCGAGCGAGTCATCGCCTTTGTATTCAAGCGTCATATATCCGACCGTCTCTCCTTTTTTCAACGGAGCGATCAATTTTCCTTCTTTCGTCATTTTTTTCTGATCCAATACATAAACCGGCTTGTACTGTTTTTCCTCGCCATTTTTGATGAGCAGAGACAGCTTTTTCGCCGTTGCGACGCGAACTTCTTTTTCCTTCCCTTTCACGACTGGAATCGTCTCTTTCCCCTTCAGCTGATACCCTTTCGGATAGAGCGTTTGGAGCGAGTATTGATGAAATCCATAGTTAAATAGTTTTTCTGTCTCCTTAAAACGTGCCTCTTTCGTCGTTTTTCCGCTTGCATCCTTGGCATTCATCACGACGGAAATTAGACGGACGCCGTTCCGCTTCGCCGTCCCGGTGAAACAGTTGCCGGCAAATTCCGTATAGCCGGTTTTCAACCCGTCTACCCCTTCGTATTCGTACACAAGCCCTGGTAGCATCCAGTTCCAGTTGTCCATTTTAATTTCGTCCTCTGTTCCTTCTCGGAACATTTTATGGGGAATGCTCGCCGTTTCCAGCACCTCTGGATGGTCTTTCAGCAGCCGGTAGGCAAGGGTGGCCATGGCTCGCGCAGACATGACATTTTCCTCATCCGAGTTTGTCCCTTCCGGGTGGAATCCTTTTAAGTCTTCGTTGCTTAACCCTGTCGCATTCACGAATTTATAATCTTTCAACCCGAGCTGTTTCGCTTTTTCATTCATCATTTTCACGAAATTTTTCTCTGACCCAGCAATGATTTCCGCAATCGCGACCGTAGCCCCATTGGCCGAATAAATGGCCATTGCCTCGTACAGTTCGCGCACTGTATACTTGCCATCTTTGCGCAGCGGAACGTTGGACAGCGCCCGGTCTTGCGACAACCGGTACACATACTCACTCGGCGTATACGTCTGATCCCACTTGACACGTTTCGCCTTAACGGCGTCAAGAAGCAAATACTCGGTCATCATTTTTGTCATGCTGGCAATGCCAAGCACCGTATCAATGTTTTTCTCATATAAAATTCTTCCCGTCTTCGCGTCCACTAAAATCGCGGCGTCCGCCCGGATGTCAAGCGGAGCGCTTTCCGCCTTCGCCGTCTGTTGAAACGGCCATAGTGTTAAGCAAAGACAAACAGACAGCAACCAAAACAACCACTTTCGTTTCCTCTTCACATCGAAACCCTCCTCACACAACCGTTATTGTAACATACAGGCGGCCAAAAAAATAGACGGAGAATCTGTCTCCGTCAAAGTTAGGCTGATGGACGCAGCCTTGATCAAAACATGGAGTAGTTCGGCGCTTCTTTCGTAATTTGCACGTCATGCGGATGGCTTTCGCGAAGCCCTGCGCCCGTCATGCGGACAAATTGCGTTTTCTCCCGCAGCTCATCCAAGTTCCTCGTTCCACAATAGCCCATACCGGCGCGCAAGCCACCGACAAGCTGATAAATCGTATCGGCGAGCGGCCCTTTGTACGGCACACGCCCTTCGATGCCTTCCGGGACAAACTTTTTCGCGTCTTCTTGGAAATAACGATCTTTGCTGCCGCGCTCCATCGCCGCGACCGACCCCATGCCCCGGTATACTTTAAAGCGGCGGCCTTGGTAAATTTCCGTCTCGCCTGGGCTTTCCGAGACGCCGGCGAGCAAACTGCCGAGCATGACCGCATGAGCTCCGGCGGCAATCGCCTTCACGATGTCGCCAGAGTATTTAATGCCGCCGTCAGCGATGATCGGGACGCCATGTTTGCGCGCCTCAGTCGCACAGTCATAGATCGCCGTAATTTGCGGCACACCAACCCCGGCGACAACCCGGGTCGTGCAGATGGACCCCGGACCGATTCCGACTTTAATAATGTTCGCCCCAGCCTCAATCAAGTCGCGCGTCCCTTCAGCTGTCGCGACATTGCCGGCGATGATGTTCAAGTCCGGGTATTGGCGGCGGATGTTGGCCACCGTCTCTAGGACGCCTTTCGAATGGCCGTGCGCCGTGTCAACGACAATGACATCAACCCCTGCCTCAACAAGCTTTTTGACGCGAATCATCGTGTCCGCCGTCACCCCGACGGCCGCCCCGACAATCAGCCTCCCTTTCGCATCTTTCGCCGAATTCGGGAACTCGATCACCTTTTCGATGTCCTTAATCGTAATAAGCCCTTTTAGAACTCCATTTTCATCGACGAGAGGCAATTTTTCCACTTTGTGCTTTTGCAAAATTTTTTCCGCTTCTTCTAACGTAGTCCCTACCGGGGCTGTAACCAAGTTCTCCTTCGTCATTACCTCGGAAATTTTAATCGAGTAATCCTGAATAAAGCGCAAATCGCGGTTCGTGATAATGCCGACAAGCTTTTGTTCCTCGGCATTGTTGACGATCGGCACGCCGGAGATGCGATACTTGCTCATTAAATGTTCCGCATCATACACTTGATGATCAGGCGTTAAGAAAAACGGATCCGTAATAACACCGCGCTCTGACCGCTTTACTTTGTCGACTTGTTCCGCCTGTTGCTCAATCGACATGTTTTTGTGAATGACGCCAAGACCGCCTTGACGCGCCATCGCAATAGCCATTTCCGCTTCGGTTACTGTATCCATGCCGGCGCTAATGATTGGGATGTTCAACTGGAGCGTATCGCTTAACTTCGTTGTGACATCAACATCACGCGGCAGCACGTCCGATTTTGCTGGAATGAGAAGAACATCATCAAACGTCAAGCCTTCCTTTGCGAATTTCGCTTCCCACATGTTTTCTCCCCCTTGTCCGGAAATATTATTAGTAGCTTAACAACTGGTTAAACTACTGTCAAGGAATCAAAAAAATGTCCAACTTTTCAGTTATCTTCTTACAATTCCATGGCAAGGGGGGTAAAAATGTTCGGAAATCCCGGTAAAGCTGTCAACTTTTCTATTTTCCGCTCCGCTGACGTCGCCCAGCGCTTTTTGCTGCAATGCTACAAACAGCAACAACGGGAAGACGCTGTTCAGCGCAGTTATACAAACTGTTATCCATTTTTATATTATTTGGAGCATGGGCAAAACTTTTATGCCGCCGCCAGGCAGTCGCCATTGTCCATTAAACCGGTTCTTTTGTTTTATGGCATGGTGCAGCTGATAAAGGCGTGCCTGCTCACCGTCGATCCGGACTATCCTGAATCGACATCCGTTTTAGCCCATGGAGTGTCAACGAGAAAGCGCAAAAAACAAGGCTATGAATTTTTAGATGACGAAGTCAAAATCCAAAAAAACGGTTTGTTCACTCATTTTTCTGAAAAAATGTTTCATGTGAAACAAGAGGCGGGGGAAAAATTTCGCATGGGCATGCTGTTGCAACGAATCTGCGAACTGCACGAAACATTTTTTTGTTTAAGCGAGCGAAAAAAGCCATTATCGTTGCCGGTCGTACATACGGTTTCACCGCCCATGCTGGCCATTCCGAAGGCGATTTTGGACCATTACCATATGTCGCAGCTCCGCTTCATCCAGTACATGAGCGAGGAAGGGCACGAAAAACAGCTGACATTCGCCAAGGAGGAAGGGGAATTTCTTTATTTCAAAATGGAATCGCCGCTATCGCCGATTAAGGAAGGGCCGTTTTTATTCCATTCGAACGGAACATACCATATCCCAACGAAGAAGGAAAAAATCTTTGCGCTCCCGGAAATCCATGCCCATTATTTGCTGCTGTACAATTTGAGCATGATCTCCCGCTACGAAACAGAGTGGTGGAGCGAACTTCTTCACTCTTACTCAAGCAAGGCGTACATTTTTATTCTTCAATTTCTTTCCATATCGGCGGACAAAGTGCCCCTGCTGCTAAACGAATATTTAATGCATAAGTTTTGGGCCAAGCCAAATGATTGAATGCTCTCCCACCTGCACGAACGCGCGGGAGTAAAGGCTTCCCAGCGCGGGTTGATAAAAAGCACCCCATTGCGCGTTATGCACAATGGGGTGCTCTGTTTTCCGCCTAGCAGCGACCTACTCTTGCAGGGGCGCTGGCCCCAACTACCATCGGCGCTGGAGGGCTTAACTTCCGTGTTCGGGATGGGAACGGGTGTTTCCCCTCCGCTATCACCACTAGGCCATATGAGGTTGTCAGGAATTCGTTCCCTGAAAACTAGATAACCGTTTCGGGAAGAAGCCGCGGCGCCTCCACTTTTCATTGTCTAGCTCCGGCTCGCCGCCGCTCGCCTGCGCTTTTCGCTGTCTAGTTCCGGCCGCCATCGGCTCGCGACGCTTCGGTCCTGCTGCGGCGGGCTAAGCCCGCTCGCAGGCCCTCCAGCGCGCCTCGCCGATAAGCAGGCGGCCTCCACTTTTCTTGTTAGGTTAAGCCCTCGATCGATTAGTATCCGTCAGCTCCACGTGTCGCCACGCTTCCACCTCGGACCTATCGACCTCGTCATCTTCGAGGGATCTTACCCGCCTGACGCGGTGGGAAATCTCATCTTGAGGGGGGCTTCACGCTTAGATGCTTTCAGCGCTTATCCCGTCCGCACATAGCTACCCAGCGGTGCCCCTGGCGGGACAACTGGTACACCAGCGGTGCGTCCATCCCGGTCCTCTCGTACTAAGGACAGCTCCTCTCAAATTTCCTGCGCCCGCGACGGATAGGGACCGAACTGTCTCACGACGTTCTGAACCCAGCTCGCGTACCGCTTTAATGGGCGAACAGCCCAACCCTTGGGACCGACTACAGCCCCAGGATGCGATGAGCCGACATCGAGGTGCCAAACCTCCCCGTCGATGTGGACTCTTGGGGGAGATCAGCCTGTTATCCCCGGGGTAGCTTTTATCCGTTGAGCGATGGCCCTTCCATGCGGAACCACCGGATCACTAAGCCCGACTTTCGTCCCTGCTCGACCTGTCCGTCTCGCAGTCAAGCTCCCTTGTGCCTTTGCACTCTCCGAATGATTTCCAACCATTCTGAGGGAACCTTTGGGCGCCTCCGTTACCTTTTGGGAGGCGACCGCCCCAGTCAAACTGCCCGCCTGACACTGTCTCCCACCCCGCTCAGGGGTGCGGGTTAGAACTTCAATACCGCCAGGGTGGTATCCCACCGCCGCCTCCACCGAAGCTGGCGCTCCGGCTTCCCAGGCTCCCACCTATCCTGTACAAGCGATACCAAAATTCCATATCAGGCTGCAGTAAAGCTCCACGGGGTCTTTCCGTCCTGTCGCGGGTAACCTGCATCTTCACAGGTAGTATAATTTCACCGGGTCTCTCGTTGAGACAGCGCCCAAGTCGTTACACCTTTCGTGCGGGTCGGAACTTACCCGACAAGGAATTTCGCTACCTTAGGACCGTTATAGTTACGGCCGCCGTTTACTGGGGCTTCGGTTCGCACCTTCGCTTCCGCTAAGCGCTCCCCTTAACCTTCCAGCACCGGGCAGGTGTCAGCCCCTATACGTCGCCTTTCGGCTTCGCAGAGACCTGTGTTTTTGATAAACAGTCGCTTGGGCCTTTTCACTGCGGCTCGTTCGGGCTCTTCACCCAAACGAGCACCCCTTCTCCCGAAGTTACGGGGTCATTTTGCCGAGTTCCTTAACGAGAGTTCTCCCGCGCGCCTTAGGATTCTCTCCTCGCCTACCTGTGTCGGTTTGCGGTACGGGCACCTCTTCCCTCGCTAGAGGCTTTTCTTGGCAGTGTGAAATCGGGGACTTCCGGATGACTCCGTCGCCATCACCGCTTGGCCTTATGATCCGCGGATTTGCCTACGGATCAGCCTTGCGGCTTGGACAGGCTCTTCCAGCCGCCTGCTCGCCCTATCCTCCTGCGTCCCCCCATCGCTCAAACGGGAAGGAGGTGGTACAGGAATCTCAACCTGTTGTCCATCACCTACGCCTTTCGGCCTCGGCTTAGGTCCCGACTAACCCTGAGCGGACGAACCTTCCTCAGGAACCCTTAGGCTTTCGGCGCAGAGGATTCTCACCTCTGTTTTCGCTACTCATACCGGCATTCTCACTTCTAAGCGCTCCACCAGTCCTTCCGGTCTGGCTTCAACGCCCTTAGAACGCTCCCCTACCGATGACCAACGGTCATCCCGCAGCTTCGGCGGCACGTTTAGCCCCGGTACATTTTCGGCGCAGAGTCACTCGACCAGTGAGCTATTACGCACTCTTTAAATGGTGGC
>NZ_CP194773.1:0-400000 GCF_050994965.1 Geobacillus lituanicus | reverse complement strand
GAGACCGCCTGCGCGCGCTTTACGCCCAATAATTCCGGACAACGCTCGCCCCCTACGTATTACCGCGGCTGCTGGCACGTAGTTAGCCGGGGCTTTCTCGTGAGGTACCGTCACCGCGCCGCCCTCTTCGAACGGCGCTCCTTCGTCCCTCACAACAGAGCTTTACGACCCGAAGACCTTCTTCGCTCACGCGGCGTCGCTCCGTCAGGCTTTCGCCCATTGCGGAAGATTCCCTACTGCTGCCTCCCGTAGGAGTCTGGGCCGTGTCTCAGTCCCAGTGTGGCCGGTCACCCTCTCAGGCCGGCTACGCATCGTCGCCTTGGTGAGCCGTTACCTCACCAACTAGCTAATGCGCCGCGGGCCCATCCGCAAGTGACAGCCCAAAGGCCGCCTTTCAACCGAAGACCATGCGGTCTTCGGTGTTATCCGGTATTAGCTCCGGTTTCCCGGAGTTATCCCGGTCTTGCGGGCAGGTTGCCCACGTGTTACTCACCCGTCCGCCGCTGACCAAACAAGAGCAAGCTCTCGTTCGGTCCGCTCGACTTGCATGTATTAGGCACGCCGCCAGCGTTCGTCCTGAGCCAGGATCAAACTCTCCAAAGAAAGTTGATTGGCTGATTCCTTCGGCCAATGCGGCCGAAGTTTTTTTCATGACGCTTGCGTTTTGTTTAGTTTTCAAGGAGCTTGATCTTTACTTTAATGATGACAGCTATTACATAATAACTGATGGGCGATAAAAAGTCAATAGTTTTTTTATTTCGTTGTTGCCGGCGCAAGCAAAGTTGATTGTATCATGTTGATGTTGTTTATGCAACGGTATTTTTTGGACGGTTGGCAATTTAATTCAAAAAACAATGCGGAATGCGTTATTCTCAAGCTGAGAAACCTGCTGAAATCCGCTTCCTCTTTCGGCGATGAACAACAGCAGCAAGAGAAAATGATTGTTTTTCACCGGCCTTTTCGGTCGACTATTCATCCATTGGTGCACGCAAAACCTCCTCAATATATATATCATGTTGAGTGCTTAACAGAAGCAATCGTCCCGTCCTCGCTGCTTTGACAACCGGCCGGGTTGGCTCGTCTGGCTGAATCGACATGACTTCGGCTGTCTCACCGTTGGATAGTTTGACGACGGATCCTGTTTGCAGGCCGACGAGACGGTTCAACAGTACAGCGACGGCGTCTGCGCTCAATCTGCCGGCTTGCTGCCGCAACATCGTTTCAATAGCCCGAAGCGGCGGTTGTTTGCGCCGATACAAGCGCTCTGACGTCATGGCGTGGTACACATCCGCTGTTGCGACGAGTTGGCTGTAGGGGTGAATTTTTTTCGCTTTTAACTTGAGCGGATAGCCGCTGCCGTCGTTTCGCTCATGATGTTGCAAAACGGCTAGCTTCGCTCCATGGCTTAACGCTGTGATCTTCTGCACCATGCGGTAGCCGAGAATCGGATGTTGCTTCACTTCGTGGAACTCCACTTCAGTGAGCGCCGACGGCTTCGTTAAAATTTGTTTGCTCATTTTTGCCATGCCGCAGTCGGACAAGACGCCGGCTAAAACGACTTGGTGGCATTCCCCGCGGCTATACCCGAGCTCCATGGCTAAAAAGCCGGCGAGCAATCCTACACTGACGGCGTGATGATATAAATATTCCTCTTTTGTCGCATAATGGTGCAACGCAAGCAATTCCCGCTTGCAGCCTGTCATGTGTTCAAAAAGGGGAATGACAGCTTCCCTTATTTCATTGATGTCGACCGGCAAGCCGGACCGCCAAGATTGAAACCATGTCTTGTATTGACGGACGGTCTCTAAATATAAAGAGAGCGGCCATTGATCCTCCGCCGCGGCCGAATCCCCCGGCGAAAATGGTTCGCCGTTTGCGAGAAACGGCTCAATCTCCACTTCCTCTACAAGAAATTTTTCAAGCACTTGCAACAACGGTGTTGTAATAATAGTGTTTTTTGTCATAATCGGCCGTTTCGTTTTGCCGATTACATCTTCAGCAAGCACACAGCCTTCGCGAAGCTGGGAGCGCTTCACGCGAACCATCCATGTAGCCCCCCGTCTTTTTGTTTTTATCGTAGCACGATTTATCGTGACGGAGGCAAGCCTACGGCTTGCCTTCGACAGTCAAAAATGGATGAGCCACTTTTCCTTCAAGGATATGTTAAACGATTTCGTTGCATCTATATAGGCTGCAATAACAGCACTTTCGCAATTGGAAAGCCCAATAAGCGCGTTTCGCTTTCCGATTCGCCGTAAAAACAGACGCACGCATTTTCAAACGAAAGGGCGCCCCGCACCTGCAGGCGGAACGCCATTCAATTAAGCGGGATTCCCTTCTTCCTCTTTCTCTTCTTTTTCTTCCTCTGGCACTTTGGCAACTGTCGCTACACACTCATGTTCGTCTTCGTCCGAGAGGCGAATGAGCTTGACGCCTTGGGCAATTCTCCCTGTCCTGGAAATATCGCTGACAGCGATGCGGATCAGCACGCCGCCTGTCGTAATGACCATTAAATCTTCATTGCCGACGACTGTTGTCACTGCAACAACAGGACCGTTCCGTTCCGTGACATTGCATGTTTTCAACCCTTTGCCGCCCCGGCTTTGCACGCGATACTCCGAAGCTGGGGTGCGTTTGCCGAACCCTTTTTTCGTCACAACAAGAACATCATGATGGTCTTCCAAGATTTCCATGCCAACGACTTCATCGCCGTCATCGAGTGAGATGGCCTTGACTCCCGTCGCACTGCGGCCCATTGTCCGCACATCCGTTTCTGGAAAACGGATGAGCATCCCTCTTTTCGTGCCGATAATCAAATGTTTTTTACCGTCCGTCAACTTGACGGAAATCAGCTCATCCCCCTCGCGCAAGTGAATGGCGATGAGCCCATTGTTGCGGATGTGGGCGAAAGCTGAGAGCGGAGAGCGCTTGGCGATCCCTTGCTTTGTCGCAAACACGAGATAAAGTTCATTATCAAACTCATTTTCAATGGGAATCATGGCGTTGATCCATTCATCCTTGTCGAGCTCAAGCAAGTTGATGATCGGCAGCCCTTTGGCGGTGCGTCCGAATTCCGGAATTTCATAGCCTTTCGCCCGGTATACTTTCCCTTTATTTGTAAAAAACAGCACGTTGTCATGAGTAGAAGTGACGAGCAAATGTTCGACAAAATCATCCTCGGCTGTATGCATGCCTTGCACGCCCCGGCCGCCGCGTTTCTGGCTTCGATACGTCGATAACGGCAGGCGCTTAATATATCCTTTATGAGTGAGCGTAATGACGACATGTTCGTGCGGGATTAAGTCTTCGTCGTCAAACTGTTCGACAGCCCCCGCAATGATCTCTGTGCGCCGCTCGTCGTTAAACCGCTCTTTGATTTCGGCCAGCTCATCGCGAATGATCTGCAATACTTTCTCTTCGTCAGCCAACACCGCTTTCAACTCAGCGATGAGGCGGAGAAGCTCTTGATATTCCTGTTCAATTTTTTCCCGCTCGAGGCCGGTCAGCCGTTGCAGGCGCATATCTAGGATCGCCTGCGCCTGCCGTTCGCTGAGCGAAAACCGCTCCATCAACCCTTCGCGCGCTATTTCTGTCGTTCGCGAACGACGGATGAGGTCGATCACTTCATCCAAATGGTCAAGGGCAATGCGCAAGCCTTCAAGAATATGGGCGCGCGCTTCAGCCTTTTTCAGCTCAAAGGCAGTTCGACGGCGGATGACCGTTTTCTGGTGGTTCAAATAGTGCTCCAAACATTCTTTTAAGTTCAACACTTTCGGCTCGCCATCCACCAAGGCGAGCATGTTGATTCCAAAACTCGTCTGCAAGGCGGTATGTTTGTATAAGTTGTTTAACACGACCTTCGCGTTCGCATCGCGCCGCACTTCAATAACGATGCGCATTCCGCTCCGGTCCGATTCATCGCGCAAATCGGTGATGCCGTCGATTTTTCTCTCGCGCACCAATTCGGCGATCCGTTCAATCAGCTTTGCTTTGTTCACTTGATAGGGGAGTTCGCTTACAATAATCGTTTCCTTGCCATTGGCATGCTGCTCAATTTCAGCCTTGGCGCGCAACGTAATGGATCCCCGTCCCGTTTCGTACGCCTTGCGGATGCCGCTGCGGCCGATGATTTGCCCGGCCGTCGGGAAATCCGGACCAGGAATGTATTCCATCAAGTCGGCAACGGTCATCTCCGGGTTTCGGCTTAACGCCAACAGCGCATCGATGACCTCGCCAAGCTGATGCGGAGGGATGTTCGTCGCCATCCCAACGGCAATGCCTGACGAACCATTGACAAGCAAGTTTGGAAACCGTGACGGCAGCACAACCGGTTCTTTTTCTGAACCGTCGTAGTTATCTTGGTAATCGATCGTGTCTTTATTGATGTCGCGCAACAGCTCCATGGCGATTTTCGACATGCGGGCTTCCGTGTAACGCATGGCCGCTGCTGCATCGCCGTCGATCGACCCGAAGTTGCCGTGCCCGTCAACGAGCATGTACCGGTAGTTGAAGTCTTGCGCCATGCGCACCATCGTATCATACACGGCGGCGTCGCCGTGCGGGTGGTATTTCCCGATCACTTCGCCGACGATGCGGGCTGACTTTTTATACGGTTTATCAGCGGTCATGCCGAGGTCATGCATGGCATATAAAATGCGGCGGTGCACCGGTTTCAGCCCATCGCGCACATCCGGCAAGGCGCGGGAAACGATGACGCTCATGGCGTAGTCAAGGAACGACGAGCGCATTTCCTGGCTGATATTGACTTCGCGAATGCGCGATTGTTCATGTTCTGCCATTCATATAAACCTCCCTTTTGAGCCTTCTTCGGCCCGGTCTGCCTTTACAGGGAGCAGACATAGGCGGACGGCGGGCGCCGCTTCGTTTGCGCCCCGGTTGGCCCCGTCGGCAAAAAGAAGCGAGGAGGGCGGCCCCATCCCTCTCTTTTCATCCTAAATGTCCAAGTTTTTCACATAACGGGCGTTTTCTTCGATAAATTGGCGGCGTGGCTCGACTTTGTCGCCCATTAAAATTTCAAACGTTTCATCTGCGTCAATGGCATCTTGCAAGCTGACTTGAAGCAATGTTCGCTTTTCCGGGTTCATCGTCGTCTCCCAAAGTTGCTCTGGGTTCATCTCGCCCAACCCTTTGTAGCGTTGGATTGTCGGCTTCGGTTGTTCCGGCAGCTCAGCAAGAATTTTTTCGAGCTGGCGGTCGTTGTAAGCGTAGCGCACTTGTTTTCCTTGTTCGATTTTATACAGGGGCGGTTGGGCGATGTACACATAGCCGTGCTCGATAAATTGACGCATGTAGCGATAAAAGAATGTCAAAAGAAGCGTGCGGATATGAGCGCCGTCGACGTCCGCATCGGTCATAATGATGACTTTATGATAACGCGCCTTTGAGATGTCGAACTCTTCGCCAATGCCGGTGCCAAGAGCGGTGATGATCGCCCGCACTTCGTTGTTGGACAAGATTTTGTCGATTCTTGCCTTCTCAACGTTGAGAATTTTCCCACGCAACGGCAAAATTGCCTGGAAATGGCGGTCGCGCCCTTGTTTCGCTGAACCGCCCGCCGAATCCCCCTCCACGATATACAGCTCGCTGATCGACGGATCTCTTGACGAGCAGTCGGCAAGTTTGCCCGGCAAATTGGAGACTTCAAGCGCGCTTTTGCGCCGCGTCAGTTCGCGCGCCTTTTTGGCCGCCAGGCGGGCGCGGGCGGCCATCATCCCTTTTTCGACAATTTTTCGGGCAATGGTCGGGTGTTCGAGCAAAAACGTTTCAAATTGTTCAGAAAAGACAGCGTCCGTCACCGTGCGCGCATCGCTGTTGCCGAGCTTTGTTTTCGTCTGCCCCTCAAATTGCGGGGAGGGGTGTTTGATTGACACAATGGCCGTCAGCCCTTCCCGCACATCTTCCCCCGTCAAATTGGCATCATTGTCCTTGAAAATTTGCTGTTTGCGGGCGTAGTCATTGATGATGCGCGTCAACGCCATTTTAAAGCCGGATTCATGCGTGCCGCCTTCGTGCGTATGGATATTATTCACGAATGAATAAATGTTGCTCGTATAGCCGTCGTTGTACTGCAAGGCGATTTCGACAGCGATGCCGTCGCGCTCGCCGGCAATGTAAATCGGCTCTTCGTGCAACACTTCCCGCGTCCGATTCAAATGGCGGACGTAAGAGCGGATGCCGCCTTCATAAAAGTATTCACTTTTCCGGTTGTCAGCCCGTTCATCCGTCAAGGTGATTTTCAAGCCGCGGTTCAAAAAGGCGAGCTCGCGCAGCCGGGCGGCCAACGTTTCGTAATCAAACTCGGTCGTTTCTGTAAAAATTTCCGGATCCGGCTTAAAGCGGGTCGTCGTCCCGGTTCGGTCCGTCTCGCCGATGACTTGCAGATCGGTGCATGGCTCGCCCCGCTCGTATTTTTGATAATGGATTTTCCCATCTCGGTATACGTAAACTTCCAGCCATTCCGACAAGGCGTTGACGACCGAGGCGCCGACGCCGTGCAAGCCGCCGGATACTTTATAACCGCCGCCGCCGAACTTCCCGCCGGCGTGCAGAACGGTCATGATGACCTCAACAGCCGGCCGTCCGGTTGCCTCATGCACATCGACTGGAATGCCGCGCCCGTTGTCAGCGACCGTGATGCTGTTATCCTTTCCGATCGTCACATGAATTTCCGTGCAATAGCCGGCTAATGCTTCGTCAATGCTGTTGTCGACGATTTCCCAAACGAGGTGGTGCAGCCCTTTAGGCCCCGTCGAGCCGATGTACATCCCCGGGCGCTTTCGAACTGCTTCAAGGCCTTCGAGCACTTGGATTTGGCTCGCGTCGTACGCTCGCTCAACCCGTTGTTCCATTGTCATGCCAGATCACCTACGCTTTCTTTGCAAACGTTCAACGTTTTGCGGTCAAGAAGGGGCAGCTACCGAACCGGAGTGGACTCGATAAATAGCCGCTTCTTGAATGATATCGTGCTTAATGCCGTCAATGCTCGTTGTGGTCACGAAAGTTTGCACTTTTTTTCGGATCGCATCTAAGAGGTGGGTTTGCCGAAAGTCATCAAGTTCGGACAGCACATCATCGAGCAACAAAATGGGGTAATCACCTAACTCGGAAAAGATGAGCTCAATTTCCGCCAGTTTCACCGCCAGCGCGGTTGTGCGCTGTTGCCCTTGGGAACCGAACGTTTGGACGTTTTTTCCGTTGACGATAAACGCGATGTCATCGCGATGCGGGCCGGCAAGCGTCGTTCCCCGCTCGATTTCCCGTTTTCGCAAGGAAGCGAACGTTTCGCAGTATGCTTCTACTATTCTCGACAATTCTGCCTTTTCTGATACGTCGACCGACGGTTCATACCGAATGCCGAGTTGTTCAGCTCCGCGGCTGATTTCACGGTGGATCGGCATCGCCCACTGCTCAAGCAGCGACAAAAACTGGCGGCGCCGCAACGTAATCTTCGCCGCCAGCACGGCGAGCTGTTCGGTTAATACGTCAAGCACCGCCTCGTCGCCCCTCTCGCGCGTCTGCATCATCTTCAAGCAGTGGTTGCGCTGCTGCAACAGTTTTTGGTATTGACCCAAATCATGTATATAAACGGGGGATACTTGTCCGATTTCCATATCGATAAACCGCCGCCGCACTTGCGGACTTCCTTTGACCAGATTCAAGTCTTCCGGAGCGAACATGACGACATTTAACTGCCCGACATATTGGCTGAGCCGTCGCTGCTCAATATGGTTGCATCTCGCTTTTTTCCCTTTTTTTGAGATGAGCAGTTCAAGGGCAAGAGAACCGCTTCGTTTTTCCGCTCTTCCTTCTATTTTAGCATACTCTTCATTCCAACGGATAAGGTCTTTATCGTTCGATGTGCGGTGCGATTTCGCCATGGCCAATACATAAATGGCCTCCATCATGTTTGTCTTCCCTTGGGCATTTTCCCCGAGAATGACGTTGACGCCTTGGCTGAAATTCACCATTTCATGTTCGTAGTTGCGGTAGTTCGTTAACACTAAGTCGGTTAAAAACACCCGATCTTCACCTACTCTGCCCGTACAACGACAAACGTGCCGATTTGCTCAACATCCACCCGGTCGCCGTCTTTTAACTTCCGCCCGCGCCGGGTCTCTCTTTCGCCATTGACGAGCACGTTGTATTCCTGCAAAAACCATTTCGCAGCGCCGCCTGTATCAATTAACTGCACAAGCTTCAACAGCTGTCCTAACGTGATCGTTTCCGTTTTAATCGTCACCGTTTGTTCCATCCGTTCATCGCTCGCTTTCCTCTAAGTCGCCTATTCCTTTATTTTATCGAAAACATCGCCCGTCCGCAAAGAAAGCCGATGAAGAGAATGGGACGCAATTGTCCCCATCCTCTCCATCGGAGGCATTCCGAAAAGGACGGCGTCCATGACTGGATCGCCTTTTATGCGTTTCCGACATACATCAATATGTTCTTACCGGCAAAATGAGCTGCAGCATCGAGTCGGTGTAAAGCGGACGCAGCACGAACGGGCGCATTGCCCCGGTGAAACTGATTTGAATATCGGTGCCATCAAGGGCCCGGAGTGCATCCATCATATATTTTGCGCTGAACGAGATGTTTAACTCTTCCCCTTCAAGTGATTCGGCCTGCAACTGTTCCGTCACTTTCCCGATTTCTGGAGAAACCGAGGAAATTTCCAACAGCCCTCCCGGGAGCGTCGTCAGTTTCACGACATTGTTTCTCCCTTCCCTTGCAAGCAGTGATGCCCGGTCAATCGCTTGCAAAAACTCTTTCGCATTGACGGTCATCGTTGTTTTGCTTTCTGTCGGAATCAGGCGGGCTGTTTCCGGATAGTTTCCGTCAAGCAGCCGGGAAAAGAAAAGAAGATGTTCCGCTTTAAACAACACTTGGTTGGCCGTTATGACAATATCGACCGGAGCGCTGCCGTCGTCCAAAATTTTGCTCAGCTCGTTTAGGCTTTTCCCCGGAATGACGACGTTGTACGACACAGCATGTCCTGCTTCAATTTTTACCTTTCGCATCGCCAAACGATGGCTGTCTGTCGCCGTGCAGACGAGTTCGTTATTCTCCACTTTCCAGTTGACACCTGTCAAGATGGGACGCGTTTCCGATGTTGAAACAGCAAAAACAGTTTGTCGGATGATTGTCTTCAATAGATCAGCCGGAATTTGAAAGACGTTTTCTTCCTCAATTTGCGGCAACCGCGGATATTCGTCGGCATTTAAGCCATTGAGACGGAATTCCGAGTGGCCTGAGCGGATGACAGTCAAAAAGTTGTCTTCCGTCTCGATCTCGACAGTTTGCTGCGGCAGCTTTTTGACAATTTCAGCAAAAAAGCGAGCTTGCAGCACGATGCTTCCCGGCCTTTTGACATCAACGAGCAGCCGACCTTCTTTTTCAAGCGGAATGAACGACTCGATCGAAATATCGGAGTCGCTGCCTGTCAATGTCACCCCAAGGGCCGTCGCTGTCAGTTTAATCCCTGTCAAAATCGGAATCGTCGTTCTCGTCGATACAGCTTTCATCACATCTTGGACGCTTCTTGCCAGCGCTTCACGGTCAATCGAGATGTTCACTTGCTGTTCCTCCTCGTTTTAATGGTGATCGGAAATAAATTATAAAAATATAAAAAATAAAAACCGTAGTACTAGTAGTATGGCTTGTTGGTATGTGGATAACCAAGAAAAGCGAAGCAAGCACAGCTTGCCCACATGTGGATAAGCTGTGCGTAAGACAGCGGCGGTTATTCACAGTTGCTTCAGCTTTTCTTGGATTTCTTTCACATGTTTCTGCAGCTGCGTGTCGGTTTGCAAAAGCTTTGATATTTTTTCATGGGCGTGGATGACCGTCGTATGATCGCGGCCGCCAAATTCGTCGCCGATTTTCGGCAGCGAACAGTCGGTCAGTTCGCGGGAGAGATACATGGCGATTTGCCGGGGGAACGCGACCGATTTTGTCCGTTTTTTTGCCTTAAAGTCTTCAAGCTTAATATTGAAATGCTGTCCAACAACGCGCTGAATGTCTTGGATCGTGATCACTTTGGGCTTCGCGCTCGGAATGATATCCTTCAATGCTTCCGCTGCCAGGTCAGCCGTGATTTCTTTATTGATAAGCGATGAGTAGGCGACGACGCGGATGAGGGCGCCTTCGAGCTCACGGATGTTCGAATCGATTTGATTGGCGATATAAAGCATCACTTCGTTCGGAATGTCAAACCCTTCCGCTTTCGCTTTTTTTCGGAGGATGGCGATCCGCGTTTCCAAATCAGGCGGCGTGATGTCGGTGATCAGCCCCCACTCAAAGCGCGAACGCAAGCGGTCTTCAAGCGTCGGGATTTCTTTAGGCGGCCGGTCGCTTGAAATGACGATTTGCTTGCTTTCCTCGTGCAGCGTGTTAAACGTATGGAAAAATTCCTCCTGCGTTTGTTCTTTTCCAGCCAAGAACTGAATATCATCGATTAGCAGAACGTCAACGTTTCGATACTTGTTGCGAAAATCGTCCGGGCGGTTGTCGCGAATGGCGTTAATAAACTCGTTTGTAAACTTTTCTGAAGATAAATAGACAACTTTCGCGGACGGGTTATGTTCAATGACGTAATGGCCGATCGCGTGCATCAAATGCGTTTTTCCAAGTCCGACTCCGCCGTAAATGAAAAGCGGGTTGTACGCCTTGGCCGGGGCTTCGGCGACCGCGAGTGATGCAGCATGGGCGAACCGGTTGCCGGAGCCGATGACAAACGTGTCGAATGTATATTTCGGATTTAACATGCTTTGCGGGAAATCATTCGCTTCCTCGTACTGCTTCCGCTGTTTTTTGGCCGGTTGAAACTCGAGTTCTTCGTCAGCCTGGTTTGGCGGAATGATAAATTTGACGGCCAGCTCTTCGCCGGTAATGGCGTAGATCGTTTCCCCAATTAAATGGGAATAGCGGGAATCAAGCCAGTCTCTAGCAAACTCGTTCGGGGCTACGATGACGAGCGTGTCACCACGCAAAGAGTGGGCTTTCGTTGACTTGAGCCAAGTCTCAAAGCTCGGCTTGCTGATTTTCCGTTCAATTTCCTGAAGCACGCGATCCCATAAATCATGGATATTTTCCACCCGTTGCCCCTCCCTTTTAATTCAGAGGATAATCATTTGTTTAAAAAAATAAGTTTGTGGAAAAGATATATTAAGGAAAAAAGACGGCTTTTCGACAAAATCCACCAACTGTGGACAACATTATAAACAAGATGTGAAAAAACATATCCACAACCTATCCACAAGTGTGGATAGGTTTTTTTATCCACACAGTTATCCATTGTCGACCATAGTGAAAACACAATAATAATAGCAAATAAAGCGGCTTGTTGCAACGGAATTTTTTGATTATCCAC
The DNA here is from genome assembly GCF_050994965.1 of Geobacillus lituanicus. Lineage (NCBI taxonomy): Bacteria > Bacillati > Bacillota > Bacilli > Caryophanales > Anoxybacillaceae > Geobacillus > Geobacillus lituanicus. The sequence continues at coordinate 388,614 of NZ_CP194773.1, read as the reverse complement.
AAAACGGACAGGCTGTGAAAAAAACGTTATCCACACCATTGCGTATGTGAAAAAAATGTCGATAAATGTTGTGGATTGTGGTTGGGGGCAGAAAAATTTATCCACATCAAGGCCGCCTCAAGAAAAGAGAAAGGGGCGGTTGACATTTGCTGAGATTGTTCAATATAATGAGAAAGACTGCCCGTAACAGTTATTCCTTCAGGGAGGTGTCATAGATGAAACGGACGTATCAACCAAATAGACGGAAGCGCAGCAAAGTGCACGGGTTCCGCGCGCGCATGAGCACGAAAAATGGGAGAAAAGTATTGGCGCGCCGCCGTCGCAAAGGAAGAAAAGTATTGTCTGCATAATAGGCCACTGAAGCTTCAGTGGTCTTTTTTCTCAATGTTTTGGCGGCGGGAAACTAGGCAAATGGAGTGTTTTAGGGGCATGAAAAAAAAATATCGCATCAAAAAAAACGAGGAATTTCAAGAGGTGTTTCAGCAGGGCGTCTCGGTGGCGAACCGCCAGTTTGTCGTCTACACGCTTGACCGTCCTGAGCAGCCTTATTTTCGCATTGGGCTGTCAGTCAGCAAAAAGCTTGGCAAAGCGGTTGTCAGAAACCGGATCAAACGATACGTCCGCCAATGCTTTCTTGAATTGAAAGAAGAGGTCGCCCCTGGCAAGGACTATGTCATTATTGCCAGGCAGCCTGCGGCGGAAATGGGCTACGCGGAAGTGAAAAAAAGTTTGATCCATGTGCTGCGGAAAGCCGGGGGGCTGAAAAAGGAGGCTGAACGCCGGATTTAGCCTGAAAAAACGCTCTCACAAGGGCGGAAAAAGATGATAAAATACATACAGTGAACTTGTACATGTGGGAGGAAAAAGAAGGTGAAAAGGCGAATACTATTCATTGCTTTGATCGGTGCATTGGCTGCCATGCTGGCCGGATGCACGGAAATCAATCAGCCGATCACTCCGGAAAGCAAAGGATTTTGGAATGAGTATATCGTTTATCCGCTCTCCTGGCTGATCAAATATGTGGCCGGGCTGCTCGGCGGAAGTTTTGGGTTGTCGATTATTGTCGTCACTATTTTAATCCGTTTGTTGATTTTGCCGCTGATGATCCAACAGACGCGCAATGCCAAAGCGATGCAAGCGCTTCAGCCGGAAATAGAGGCGTTGCGTAAAAAGTACAGTTCGAAAGACGCTCAGACACAGCAAAAGCTCCAGCAGGAAATGATGCTCTTGTTCCAAAAGCACGGGGTCAATCCGATGGCCGGCTGTTTGCCGATTTTAATCCAAATGCCGATTTTAATCGGTTTTTACCACGCGATTATGCGGACAAGGGAAATTGCCCAACATAATTTTTTATGGTTTGACCTTGGCGAAAAGGATCCGTACTTTATTTTGCCGGTCATTGCCGGGGTGACGACGTTTATCCAGCAAAAGATCATGATGGCCGGCTCCGCTCAGCAAAACCCGCAAATGGCGATGTTGCTTTGGATGATGCCGATTATGATCGTCATTTTCGCCATCAACTTCCCGGCAGCTTTGTCGCTGTACTGGGTCGTCGGAAATATTTTCTCCATTGTGCAAACGTATCTCATTAAAGGGCCGGAGATTGCCGCCCATTCAGGAGGAGCGAAAAAGTGAAAGAAGTGACCGCGACTGCCCGGACAGTCGAAGAGGCGGTGCAGTTGGCGCTCGCGCAGCTTGGCGTGCCTCGAGAGCGTGCGGTTATTGTTGTGCTCGATGAAGGGAAAAGAGGTTGGTTTGGCTTGTTTGGCGGCCGGCCGGCGGTTGTCAAAGCGGTGTTGAAAATGGATCCGGTTGAGGAGACGGTGCGCTTCTTGCAGCAAGTCATTGCGCATATGGGAGCGGAAGAGGCAGACGTCGAAGCTGTCCGCCGCGGCAAGCAAGTGACGCTCCACATCCATGGGGGGCCGGTCGGTTTGTTGATCGGCAAACACGGCCAAACTTTAAATGCTCTCCAGTTTTTGGCGCAGCTTGTCGCCAATCGCCATGCGGAGGAATATGTGTCGATTGCGGTTGACGTGGAGCATTATCGCGAACGAAGGGAAAAGGCGCTTGTGGAACTGGCGCACAAACTGGCGGCTCAGGCGGTCAGGACAGGCAAAGAAGTGAGGCTGGAGCCGTTGCCTGCCCATGAACGCAAAATCATCCATGCTGCGTTGGCCGGCCATAAGCATGTCTCTACCTATTCGGTTGGAGTTGACCCGCACCGCCTTATTGTTGTTTCCCCGATAACAAGCAAAAAATCGCCAACGAAAAGGACGCCCCTCTAACGAATTGTGGAGGAGGCCTCTTTTTTTGCCCTCTTTCGCTTGTGTACTTGCGGCTGCGCGAAAATGGGCCAGCAATATATTTTTCCACAGCGGGGCTGAGCGTGCCATATTGTTATTCATATGTGGATAAGTTAAAATTGAACTAAACAACTATGCACAGGGAACATGCGGCTGAGAAAGGCTGTGGATATAGAAGAAACGGAGAAAAGCGAGGTGAAAAGCGGTGACACAATTGGATACGATTGCCGCCATTTCAACGCCGATGGGCGAGGGGGCGATCGCCATCGTCCGGCTGAGCGGAGATGAGGCGGTGGAGATCACTGACCGGCTGTTTCGGAGCCCGAGCGGGAAGCGGCTGAAAGACGTCCCGTCGCATACGATCCATTACGGGCATATTGTCGACCCGAAAAGCGGCCGGGTCGTCGAAGAAGTGATGGTGTCGGTCATGCGGGCACCGAAAACATTTACACGCGAGGACGTGGTGGAAATTAACTGCCATGGCGGATTTGTTTCCGTCAACCGCGTTTTGCAGTTAGTGCTCGCCAACGGAGCGCGGCTTGCCGAGCCGGGCGAGTTTACGAAGCGGGCGTTTTTAAACGGGCGCATTGACTTGTCCCAAGCGGAGGCGGTCATTGACTTGATTCGGGCGAAAACGGACCGGGCCATGAATGTCGCCTTGCAGCAAATGGAGGGGCGCCTTTCCAAGCTCATCCGCGAGCTGCGGCAGACGATTTTGGAGACGCTGGCGCATGTTGAAGTGAACATCGATTATCCCGAATACGATGATGTCGAGGAGATGACGCCGCGGCTGCTAAAGGAGAAGGCGCAATATGTGCGCCGGCAAATTGAAAAGCTTTTGTCGACCGCCAATCAGGGGAAAATTTTGCGCGAAGGGTTGGCCACGGTCATTATCGGACGGCCGAACGTCGGCAAGTCTTCGCTGTTAAATGCGCTCGCCCATGAAAATCGGGCGATCGTCACCGATATCCCGGGGACGACGCGCGATGTCATTGAGGAGTATGTCAACGTCCGCGGCGTGCCGCTCCGCTTGATTGATACGGCCGGCATCCGGGAAACGGAAGATGTTGTCGAACGAATCGGCGTCGAGCGCTCCCGGCAAATGTTGAAGCGGGCCGATTTAATTTTGCTCGTTTTAAACTACCACGAACCGCTGACAGAAGAAGATGAACGGCTGTTTGCGATGACGGAAGGGATGGATGTCATCGTCATTGTGAATAAGACCGATTTGCCCAAGAAGATTGACATGGAGCGCGTGAACGAGCTGGCGGCCGGCCGTCCGGTCGTGGCGACGTCGTTGTTGCGCGAACAAGGAATTGATGAATTGGAACAGGCGATTGCTGACTTATTTTTCGGCGGCGAACTGGAAGCCGGCGATTTAACATACGTCTCCAACTCCCGCCATATCGCCTTGCTCGAGCAGGCGAAACAGGCGATTGACGATGCCTTGGCCGGCATTGACGCCGGCATGCCGGTCGATCTTGTGCAAATCGATTTGCGCCGGGCGTGGGAGCTGCTTGGCGAAATCGTGGGTGATACAGTGCACGAAAGTTTGATTGATCAGCTGTTTGCTCAATTTTGTTTAGGAAAATAAGCAAGGAGGAAACAAGCATGGATTACCAAGGAGGATCGTATGACGTCATCGTCGTCGGCGCCGGCCATGCCGGCTGTGAAGCGGCATTGGCGGCTGCGCGCATCGGGGCGAAAACGCTCGTCATCACCCTTAACCTTGATATGATTGCGTTCATGCCGTGCAACCCGTCGATCGGCGGCCCAGCAAAAGGGATCGTCGTGCGTGAAATCGACGCTCTCGGCGGGGAAATGGGAAGAAACATCGATAAAACATACATTCAAATCCGGATGCTCAACACCGGGAAAGGCCCGGCCGTGCGCGCGCTGAGGGCCCAGGCTGATAAAGTGCTGTACCAGCGGGAAATGAAGAAGACGCTTGAAAGGCAGGAAAACTTGACGCTGCTGCAGGGCAAAGTCGAGCGGCTCATCGTGGAAGACGGCGTCTGCAAAGGCGTCGTTACGCAAACGGGGGCTCATTATTACGCCAAGGCGGTCGTCATCACAACCGGGACGTTTTTGCGCGGGGAGATTATCATTGGCGACATTAAATATTCGAGCGGACCGAACAATCAGCAGCCGTCGATCAAGCTGTCCGAGCATTTAGAGGAGCTTGGGTTTAAGCTCGTCCGCTTTAAAACGGGCACGCCGCCGCGCGTCAACAGCCGGACGATCGATTACAGCAAAACGGAAATTCAGCCGGGCGACGAAGAGCCGCGGGCGTTTTCGTACGAGACGACAACATACATCACGGATCAGCTGCCGTGCTGGCTGACGTACACGACGGAGGAAACGCACCGAATCATCGATGAAAATTTGCATTTGTCGCCGATGTACTCCGGCATGATTAAAGGAACCGGACCGCGCTATTGCCCATCGATCGAAGATAAAGTCGTTCGGTTCCATGACAAGCCGCGCCATCAAATTTTCCTCGAGCCGGAGGGGCGGGAAACGGAAGAAGTGTACGTGCAAGGACTGTCAACGAGCCTGCCGGAACATATTCAGCGCAAGCTTCTTGAAACGATTCCGGGGCTTGAGAAAGCGCAGCTCATGCGGGCGGGATATGCGATCGAGTATGATGCGATCGTGCCGACCCAGCTCTGGCCGACGCTCGAGACGAAGCTTGTGAAAAACTTGTACACCGCAGGGCAAATCAACGGTACGTCCGGCTATGAAGAAGCGGCGGGCCAAGGCATTATGGCCGGCATTAACGCCGCCCACCGTGCGCTCGGTCGCGAGGAGATCATTTTAAGCCGTTCGGACGCCTATATTGGCGTCTTAATCGACGACTTGGTGACGAAAGGGACGAACGAGCCGTACCGCTTGCTCACCTCGCGCGCTGAATATCGGTTGTTGCTCCGCCACGACAACGCCGATTTGCGCCTGACCGAGCTCGGCTATCGGATCGGCCTCATTTCCGAAGAGCGGTATCAAAAATTTTTGGCGAAAAAAGAGGCGATCGAGCGGGAGAAAAAGCGGCTGCAAACGGTGATCATCAAACCGACGCCAAAAGTGCAGGAAGTCATCCGCGAAGCGGGCGGAAGCGAGCTGAAAGACGGCATCCGCGCCGCTGATTTGCTCCGGCGTCCGGAAATGACGTATGAACATATTCGAAAACTGGCGCCGGCGGACGAGGACATCGCTCCGGAAGTGGCCGAGCAAGTCGAAATTCAAATCAAGTACGAAGGCTACATCCAAAAATCGCTGCAGGAAGTCGAGCGGCTCAAAAAAATGGAAAACAAAAAAATCCCGGAAGATATCGATTACGACGCCATCCAAGGGCTGGCGACCGAGGCGCGGCAAAAACTGAAGCAAGTGCGGCCGCTCTCAATTGCCCAAGCATCGCGCATTTCCGGCGTCAATCCCGCCGATATTTCGATATTATTAGTGTATTTGGAACAAGGAAGAATCGCGCGCGTGTCGAATGAATAAATCATGAGGGAAAGGATTGGCATATGGAGGCGACACAATTTCAATCCATGCTCGAAGAGAGAGGGATTTCCCTCTCTTCCCGGGCGCTTGCGCAGTTTGAGCGCTATTATGAACTGCTTGTGGAATGGAATGAGAAAATGAATTTGACTGCCATTACGGACAAGCCCGGCGTCTATGTAAAGCATTTTTTTGATTCGGTTTCTCCGGCTTTCTATTACAATTTTTCCGCGCCTATATCGCTTTGCGATGTCGGCGCCGGGGCGGGGTTTCCGAGCATTCCGCTCAAAATTTGCTTTCCGCAGCTGCGCATCTCGATCGTCGATTCGCTGCAAAAGCGCATCCGCTTTTTGGAGCATCTCGCAGCAGAGCTGGAACTTGCGGATGTAGCGCTGTACCATGACCGCGCCGAGACGTTCGCCCGCCAAAAGGGGATGCGCGAATCGTTCGATGTCGTCACGGCTAGAGCGGTGGCGCGCATGCCGGTGCTTGCCGAACTTTGTCTTCCGCTTGTGAAGACAGGCGGTACATTCATTGCGATGAAAGCTGCCTCAGCGCCGGAAGAGCTGAAAGAGGGGGAGAAGGCAATTTCTGTGCTTGGCGGGGAGGTGGCGGCGGTGGAAACGTTCATGCTGCCGTTCGAAGAGGGCGAACGGACGATCATTTTCGTCCGCAAAACGAAAAAGACGCCGGCTCGATATCCGCGCAAGCCGGGAATGCCGAGCAAACAACCGATTCAATAAAACCCCTTGCAGACGGCGCGGGGGTCCGTCCCTCCGCTTTGCGTCCTATGCCAAGGGAAACAAAAGACGGCCTAAAGCAGCGGCGTATGCCGGGCAAAACAGAGAATATCGGCCAAGTATGTCCAAAGGTGGTGTAGGGGGATGAAGCATCCGTTTTCGCGCTTGTTCAGCTTTGGAGAAAAAGAGCAAGAAGAAATGGGAGAAGACAAAGACCGGGAAGAAGTGCGCCATATTCCCGTTTCCAGCATTATTCCAAACCGTTTCCAACCGCGCGCTGTGTTCGATGAGGAGAAAATCGATGAATTGGCGTTGACGATCCGCACGCATGGCATTATTCAACCGATCGTTGTGCGTGAATGCGGAAACGGCCAATTTGAAATCATTGCCGGCGAGCGGAGATGGCGGGCGGTGCAAAAGCTTGGCTGGACGGAAATCCCCGCTATTGTGAAAAACTTAAACGACAAAGAAACCGCCTCCGTCGCCCTCATCGAAAACCTACAACGCGAGGAATTGACGCCGATCGAAGAGGCGATGGCGTACGCCAGGCTGATCGAGCTGCACGATTTGACGCAGGAGGCGCTCGCCCAGCGCCTTGGCAAGGGGCAATCAACGATCGCCAACAAGCTGCGTCTCCTAAAACTCCCTCAGGAAGTGCAAGAGGCGCTGTTGCAGCGGACGATCACTGAGCGCCACGCACGCGCGTTAATTGTGTTGAAAGATAAAGAGAAACAGCTGAAACTGTTGCAAGAAATCATCGACAAACAGCTCAACGTCAAGCAGACGGAAGACAGGGTCGTCAAGATGCTCGAGGCTGGCGAGCGAAAGCCGAAGCCGAAACGGAAGGCGTTCAGCCGCGATATGCGCATCGCCGTCAACACGATCCGCCAATCGCTCTCCATGGTGGAAAACAGCGGCGTATCCGTCCATTCCGAAGAAGAGGAATTTGACGATTACTATCAAATTACGATTCGCATCGCGAAAAAATAATCATCAAGTCGCCTTTTGCCTCATCAAGCGCAGCTGATGAGGTTTTTTTCTTTCAGAAAACAAAGTCATTTTCCTTTTTTCATGGTAAAATAGAATTTACGAGTAAGGAATAGAGGTAGGTGGCACCGTGGGCAAAGTCATTGCTATTGCAAATCAGAAAGGCGGAGTCGGAAAAACGACAACAGCTGTCAACCTGTCGGCCTGTTTGGCGCATCTCGGAAAAAAAGTGCTGCTCGTTGACGCCGATCCGCAAGGAAACGCGACAAGCGGCATCGGCATTGAAAAAGGCGATGTCGACGAATGCATTTATAATGTCATTATTGGCGATATGAAGGCGAAAGAGGTCATTCGGCCGACGAACATTGAAAACTTATATGTCATCCCGGCGACGATCCAACTTGCCGGTGCAGAAATTGAGCTTGTTTCGGTCATTTCCCGAGAAATCCGGCTCAAAAATGCGCTTGAGCCGCTGAAAGCCATGTACGACTTTATCATTATCGATTGCCCCCCTTCGCTAGGGCTGCTGACGCTGAATGCGCTGACGGCGGCCGATTCCGTCATGATTCCCGTCCAGTGCGAATATTATGCGCTTGAAGGGCTCAGCCAGCTGCTGAACACGATTCGGCTTGTGCAGCGCCACTTAAACTATAATTTGCGCCTCGAAGGCGTCTTGTTGACCATGCTCGATGCGCGGACGAATTTAGGGTTGCAAGTCATTCAGGAGGTCAAAAAGTATTTTCGCGAAATGGTGTACGAAACGATCATCCCGAGAAACGTGCGGCTGAGCGAAGCGCCAAGCCACGGCAAGCCGGTGATTTTGTACGATGTCAAATCGCGGGGGGCGGAAGTGTATTTAGAGTTGGCGAAGGAGGTGCTTGAGCGTGGCTAAAGGTCTTGGCAAAGGCATTAATGCGCTGTTTCACAACCTCGAACTCGACGGAAAAGAGGGAGTGGTGCAGGAGGTCAGCATTCATGTCCTTCATCCGAATCCATACCAGCCGCGGAAAACATTTCAGCCCGAAACGATCGAAGAGTTAAAACAGTCCATTTTGCAGCACGGCATTTTGCAGCCGCTCATCGTCCGCCGGTCGGTCAAAGGGTTTGAAATTGTCGTCGGCGAGCGGCGCTACCGGGCGGCAAAAGAGGCGAACCTGCAGTTTGTGCCGGTCGTCGTGCGCGAACTGACCGATGAACAAATGATGGAGTTTGCCCTTTTGGAAAACTTGCAGCGCGAAGATTTGAACCCGATTGAAGAAGCGATGGCTTATAAAATGTTGATGGACAAACTGCATCTGACCCAGGAGGAAGTCGCCAGCCGCGTCGGAAAGAGCCGCCCACACGTCGCCAATCATGTGCGCCTCTTGTCGCTTCCTCCCGACGTGCAAAAACTGCTTGCCGATGGAACGCTGTCAATGGGCCATGGACGTGCGCTGCTCGGGCTGAAGCAAAAAAGCAAAATGAAGTTCGTGATCGAGCGGATTGTCCGCGACGGGCTGAACGTCCGCCAGCTCGAGAAACTGATCCGGCAAATCAACGAAAATGTTTCACGTGAAACATCGAAACGGAAACCGCCGGAAAAAAGCGTGTTTCTCCGTGAGAGCGAATCGCTGTTGCGCGAAAAATTCGGCACAAACGTCACGATCAAACAGACGAAGAAAAAGGGGAAAATTGAAATCGAGTTTTTTTCTCCGGAAGACTTGCAAAGAATATTGGAACTGCTTGATGTGCAGTTCGACGAGTAGAGCGGCCTGGCAATAAAGGCCGGTTTATTTTTGCTGGAGCTAGAGAGGGTTGAACATCATGGTATTGCTAGGAACGATTGTGAACGGGCTCAGCATTGTAGCCGGGGCATTGATTGGAAAATGGTTTCACCGCATTCCCGAACGGGTATAAGAGACGGTGATGGGAGGAATCGGGCTGGCGGTGGCGCTCCTTGGCCTCCAAATGGGAATGAAAAGCGAACAGTTTCTCATTGTCATCTTCAGCCTTGTTTTCGGCGGCATTCTCGGCGAATGGTGGAATTGGGGGGAAAAGCTGAACCGGCTCGGACGATGGCTGGAAAAGAAAGTCGGCGGCAGCGAAGAAAGCGGCATTGCCAAAGGATTTGTGAGCGCGACGCTGTTGTTTGTCATCGGGGCGATGGCGATTGTTGGGGCGCTTGACAGCGGACTGCGCGGCGATCATAGCGTCTTTTGTATACGAAGGCGATTTTAGACGGCTTTGCGAGCGTCATTTTGACGACGACGCTCGGCATCGGCGTCATGTTCTCCGCCCTGCCCGTTGTCCTGTACGAAGGCGGCATCGCGCTGCTGGCCACGCAAATTGAACGGTTCGTGCCAAGGGAAGTGCTGGATTCATTCATCGCGGAATCAACGGCCACCGGCGGAATTTTAAGAACATTCGCGTGGCGAATTTGCTGCCGAGCATTCTTGTCGTGGCGGCTGCCGTGTGTGTTCTTTCATTCGTCTAATAGACGGCCGCCTCTTCGGCCGAGAGCGGACAAACGACGTCCGTGCAGAGGGAGCGCCTAAACCGGGCGTTCAAGGCGCGCAAAAGAAATCCCCTCTTTAAGAACAACAGCCGGATGAGAGGGGATTTTGCTGTTTACCATAAGGAATGCCGGTCTTTCAGAAGCGGTTGGGCGGCTCGCTCTTTGCGGATGATGTGCCGCTCCGCTTCATAAATGCCGTTGGCGATCGTTTTCGCCATATTCATGACGAGATGAAGACGCGTATTTTGCAAGACGAAAAATTCCATAAACCCGCTCACATTGACGACTCCAGTAATATGGGCGTCGCCGACAGGGGGAAGTTGCTTGTTCACTCCGGCTCCGGGGCGAACCGGCCCTTTCGACACGGTGATGGCCCCGACGCTTTTCAACCGTCCGAGGCAAGCGTCGACAGCGATGATAAACGGATCGCGATGAATCAGCTGAATGGCCCCCACTTTTTCTTCCAAGTTGACCGCATGAATCGGCTCTTCAAGCGTTCCGTATACGTGAAAACGGGCCAATGGCTTCTCCTTCAGCATCGTGCCGACGAGCGGTCCAAGCGAATCGCCGGTCGAACGGTCCGTGCCGATGCAGACGACGGCAATCGGTTGAACGAGCGGATCGGGAAGCAGCGAAGTGATTCGCCAGGCGATGGACGATGCCGCCCCCTGTTCATCATAAAAAACGCGATTCCTTTCTTCCCGGGAAGAGAAAAATATCGACGGTATGCTCATGCGATTCACTCCTACTTTCGGTTCAAAATTATTAACAGTATACGGAAAATAAAAAAATCATATACATCTCGATGTTTGTTTTCTTGTCTTTTCTTGTCTTTTCTTTTTCGCCCGTTGCCTGCATTTGACTACAAATCGGCGGTCCATCTTGTTAAAATAAAAGCGCAGAATAGAAAAAGGTTGAGGTGTCGTCAACATTGAATGCGATGGAAAAAACGGTTAACCGGCTGCTCGAGCTGTTGACGAATGAGGAGTTATGGCTTCGAATTGGAACAGGGGCGCTTAAGATTGTTCTTATCCTACTCATATGCGCCGCAACAGTGAAAGTGTTGAAAATAGCCGTTCATAATATGTTCAAAGTGCGGGAGAAAGCACCGATCCGCATTTCGGAACGGCGAGAGATGACGTTAACGCGGCTGTTAGACAATGTGATTACGTACGTACTATATTTTATTGCGCTGTTGATGATTTTAGATACGTTTGGTGTTCCGGTCAAAGCGTTGTTGGCTGGGGCCGGGGTTGTTGGCCTGGCCGTCGGCTTCGGGGCGCAAAGCTTAGTAAAAGACATCATCACCGGGTTTTTCATCATTTTTGAAGACCAGTTTGCGGTCGGCGATTACGTCCGCATCGGCAATTTTGAAGGGTATGTGGAAGAGATCGGGCTTCGGGTGACGAAAATTAAAAGCTGGACGGGAGAAGTGCATATTTTGCCTAACGGCAGCATTACGCAAGTGACGAACTATTCACTTCACAACAGTTTGGCGGTAGTGGACATCAGCATCTCCTATGAAGAAGATATTGAAGAGGCAGAAAAAGCGATTCGTGAACTGCTGCCGCAGTTGCCGGACAAATACGAGGATATGGTCGCACCGCCGCAGTTGCTTGGCGTGCAAAACTTAGTGAACTCGGAAATGGTGCTTCGTATTACATGCGAAACGAAGCCGATGTGCCATGTCGGTGTGGCAAGAGCCATCCGCAAAGAAGTAAAGATGCTTTTAGACGAACGCGGAATCGAAATGGCATACCCAAGGTTCGTGTTGCATCGGCGAAGCGGAGAGGAGCCGCTTGATGCCAAATGGCAAGGGCAGAAATCATGACAATCATGGAGGTGAGCAGATGGAAGAGAAGGAATTTGGCTTGTATGATATCGTTGAGATGAAAAAGCCGCACCCGTGCGGCACGAACCGTTGGAAAGTGATCCGCTTAGGCGCGGATATCCGCATCAAATGCGAGGGGTGCGCCCACAGCGTTCTGTTGCCGCGCAAAGAGTTTATTCGCAAAATGAAAAAAGTGTTAGTCAGGCATGAAGAATGACAAAAGGGGCTGATCCAAAAGAGCGGTAACGCTCCTATCTGGAGCAGCATGGAAACATAGACCGCCACGAAACATCCGGTAAAGCCAAGGGTTTCAGGAGGGGGTCTCTTTCCCATACTTCGGTTGCATCTCATCAAAAAGGGGCTTTTGCGTCAGCCCGAATACGAATTTAATGAAAGAGGCGTTTGCCTCGGTCAACACTGTTGTTGTCTTTGAACAGTTTATGACTGATACCGCCGCCGCTGCTGATTATGTCCTTCCGGTTGCGGCTTCGTTTGAGGAAGAAGACGTTTATTGTTCGTCAATGTACCATGCGTATTTGAATTACGGGCCGAAGCTCGTCGACCCGACGGGCGAGGCGAAGCCTGATCTTTGGATTTGGACGGAGCTGGCCAAACGGCTTGGCTTTGGCGATGCGTTCGCCTATACGCGCGAGCAGTTTCTCGCCATGGCGCTGCGCCCGTTGGAAACACACGGGATTACGCTCGAGCGGATCAAAGCCGAGCATCGCGTTCTTCTGCCCGTCGAGCCGGTGCCATGGCATGACCGCCGTTTCCAAACGCCAAGCGGCAAATATGAATTCACTTCGAACATTGCCCGGCAAAAAGGAATGGACGGCCGGCTGCAAATCATGTACCCGGCTGAGTCGGAAGAAGCTCATCCGGCATTGGCCGCCAAGTATCCGTACCGGTTGTTGACGATCCATCCGCTCCGTTCCAACCATTCTCAGCATTACCCTCTCGTTCCGGCGCTGCAAACTGTGCGCATTGAAGCTTGTCATTTTTTGTGCCAGCCCATATAATGAGGGAAGATGCGAACGGGAAAGAGGAGTGGAACGAATGGGATTGACAGCAGGAATCGTCGGGTTGCCAAACGTCGGCAAATCGACGTTGTTTAACGCCATTACAAAAGCAGGCGCCGAATCGGCCAATTATCCGTTTTGCACGATTGAACCGAACGTCGGCGTCGTGGAAGTGCCGGACGAGCGGTTGACCGTCCTGACCGACATGTTCCGGCCGAAGCGGACCGTGCCGACGGTTTTTGAGTTTACCGACATCGCCGGGATCGTGAAAGGAGCAAGCAAAGGGGAAGGGCTTGGCAACAAGTTTTTGTCGCACATTCGTCAAGTTGATGCGATTTGCCAAGTCGTCCGTTGCTTCAGCGATGAAAACATCACCCACGTCGCCGGCAAAGTCGATCCGCTCGCCGATATTGAAACGATCAACTTAGAGCTTATTTTTGCTGACCTGGAGACGGTCGACAAACGAATGGAGCGGGTGGGCAAAATCGCCAAGCAAAAAGACAAAGAGGCGGCGTTTGAATACGAAATTTTGCTGCGGCTGAAAGAGACGCTCGAAGCCGGCAAGCCGGCGCGCACGATCGAGTTTGCCGATGAAGAGATGAAAGTCGTCAAGCAGCTGCACTTGCTGACGACCAAACCGATGCTTTATGTCGCCAATGTCGGCGAGGACGATGTCGCTGATCCGGAGAGCAATCCGTTCGTTGCGGAAGTGCGTGAGTTTGCCAAAAGCGACAATGCGGAAGTGATTGTCGTCTGTGCAAAAATTGAAGAAGAAATCGCCGAGTTCAGCGATGAGGAAAAACAGCAGTTTTTGCAAGAGCTCGGCATTGAACAATCCGGCCTCGATCAGCTCATTCGCGCCGCCTACAGCTTGCTTGGGCTGGCGACGTTTTTTACCGCCGGTGAACAAGAAGTGCGGGCATGGACGTTTCGCAAAGGGATGAAGGCGCCGCAATGCGCCGGTATTATTCACTCTGACTTTGAGCGCGGGTTCATTCGCGCTGAAACCGTTTCATACGACGATTTAGTCGCTGCCGGCTCGATGGCGGCGGCGCGCGAAGCCGGCAAAGTGCGGCTGGAAGGGAAAGATTACGAAGTGCAAGACGGCGACATCATGCACTTCCGGTTCAATGTGTAATGCCATTGTCGACAGAGTCCGCGGCCAAGGGGCGGCAGACTGCGTGAGTTCCATGTGCAATGCCGCGGAGAAAGGAAAATGGTTGGCGGCGTGGTGAACTTCCAGTGCTAATTCTGGCGAATGTTTCCGTCATCGGAATGAAGCGGAATAGCCTTGCTTATTGCCGCCAGTCATGGTATAATCAACGAATGTGAGTAATGATTATTGCTCCTTGCCCTTCGACGGGAAGGGCCGTTTAGACCAAAAGGAGGTGACGAGCGTGAGAAAATACGAAATCATGTACATCATCCGCCCGAACATGGACGATGAAGCAAGACAAGCTCTCGTCGAGCGGTTTAACAACGTGTTGAAAGAAAACGGTGCGGAGATTACGAATGTGACGGATTGGGGCAAACGCCGTTTAGCCTATGAAATTGAAAAATATCGCGACGGCTACTACATGATTGTCAACGTCACGGCAGAGCCGAAAGCGGTGCAAGAATTTGACCGTTTAGCGCGCATCAGCGAAGACATTATCCGCCATATCGTTGTGAAAGAAGAAGAATAATTTTTTGTATATGGTACGAGGTGGTTCTGATGATTAACCGCGTCATTTTGGTCGGCAGGTTAACGAAAGATCCGGAGTTGCGCTACACTCCAAGCGGAGTGGCTGTTGCCACGTTCACGCTCGCAGTCAACCGCCCGTTTACGAATCAGCAGGGCGAGCGGGAGGCGGATTTTATTCAATGCGTCGTTTGGCGCCGCCAAGCGGAAAACGTCGCCAACTTCTTGAAAAAAGGGAGCTTGGCCGGGGTTGACGGCCGGCTGCAAACCCGCAGCTATGAAAACCAGGAAGGCCGACGCGTGTATGTGACGGAAGTGGTGGCTGACAACGTCCAATTTCTTGAGCCAAAAGGAAGCAATGAGCAGCGTGGGGCAGCAGCAGGCGGATACTATGGGGATCCGTTCCCATTCGGACAAGATCAGAACCACCGTCATTCAAGCGAGAAAGGGGTTGGCCGCCTCGATGAAGATCCTTTTGCCAATGACGGCCAGCCGATTGATATTTCCGACGATGATTTACCGTTTTGAACGATCATGGAAACGATAGAAGCGGAAAGGAGGAACGAAGCATGGCAGGACGGAAAGGCGGTCGTGGCAAACGCCGCAAAGTATGTTATTTCACGGCAAACAACATCACGCACATCGACTACAAAGACGTTGATTTGCTGAAAAAATTCATCTCTGAACGCGGCAAAATTTTACCGCGCCGTGTGACGGGAACGAGCGCGAAATATCAGCGCAAACTGACGGTCGCAATCAAACGGGCGCGCCAAATGGCGCTGTTGCCGTACGTTGCCGATGAGTGAGCTGAAAAAAGCAGTAAGGGGGACCTTACTGCTTTTTCTATTTATGCTGAGTAAACTATATAAGTTGAAACTTTGTTTTACATCCAGTAGAGCGCCCGCTGCATTCTATCAAAATGACTTGTTATGAAGGAAAACAGAATCGAACAATCGGAAAATCTTTATTGCAACTTATATAGATGGAAAGGAGAATGTTCATTGCGGAAAACGCACGCCCTCACTGAAGCAGCCATCGAACTCGCGCTGTTTGCCGTTTTGTTTTTGATGGCGTTGTACGTGCCGGTGATCGGCTTTGTCGCTGCCCTGTTTTTAGCGCTTCCATTTATGGTGTTTACGATGCGTCACGGGCTTGCCCCTGCCTGGTTGCTGCTCGTTGCGGCTCTCGTTGTCTCCAGCCTTATCGGTTCGTTTTTGTCGCTGCCGATGGCGCTTATGTTTGGCACTGTTGGCATAACGGTCGGCGCGATGTTGGCGAAACAGAAAAACCGCTATCTCATCTGGCTTGTCGGCGCCCTCGTGTTTTTAGCCAACATCGTGCTTAATTACATCATTTCGATTCAATTTTTCCAAGTTGACATGATCCGGGATACGCTTGGTTTAGTGCGCGAGTCGTTTGATACGGCGATGCGCATGATGGAAGCGATGGGCCAAAAGCCGCCAGCTGAGATGCAAAAGCAGCTTGAACAAGGAATCGAACTGATCGGCTACATGGTTCCGACGCTGTTTGTCATCGCTGCGTTGGCGCTCGCCTACGTGACCATCATGGTCTCGCTGCCCATTATGAAGCGGCTGAAGCTCCCGGTCGGCACGTGGCCGCCGTTTCGTGAGCTCTCCTTGCCAAAAAGCGTGCTATGGATATACATCATGGTGCTTGTTCTTTCCATGTTTCCGTTTGCCGAGGGAACTTTCCCTTATATTGCTGTATTGAACCTCTCTTATGTGCTGCAGCTTGCCATGGCAGTACAAGGATTTTCGTTTTTGCATTACGCCGCCTACAAAAAAGGCATTGCGAAAGGCGTGGTGATCGCTGGGACGGTTGTTTGTTTATTCCTGCCTTTTCTACTTTATCTTGTGGCGATATTCGGTATAATTGATTTAGGATTTGATTTGCGCCGCCGCATTTAAATAATTGGATAAGGTGAGCCATTTCTTCAGTGTAGGAGCTGACTTGAATGTCCCATTTTTACGAGAGGAAAGCATACCGCTATCCGTCCTATGCGTTAGCCGCCTTAGCGGTGCTCATGGCGGCCGGCCTGTTTTATTTCCACTGGCTGCTTGGGCTGATCGGCTTTCTCACCGTTGGGTTTACGCTTTATTATGTCATTTGGTCACAGCGCTCTTTGTATCAAGAGCTGGGGCAATATATTTCCAACCTGTCGTATCGGGTGAAGAAAGTCGGCGAGGAAGCGCTTATGCAGATGCCGATCGGCATCATGCTCATCGATGAGGAAGGGAAAATCGAATGGTCGAACCGGTTTTTAGCCTCCTGCTTTAAGGAACAGACGTTGGTTGGCCGCTCGCTTGCCGAGCTGTCCGAACCGTTGGCCGCTTTCGTCAAAAAAGGAAAGGCGGACGAGGAGATTATGGAACTGAACGGAAAACAGCTGAAAGTCATCGTCCGCCGCCACGAACGGCTTCTTTACTTTTTCGATGTTACAGAGCATATGGAGCTGAAACGGCAATATGAGGCAGAGCGGTTGGCGCTGGCGATCATTTTTCTTGACAATTATGATGAAATTACGCAAGGGATGGACGATCAAGCGAAAAGCCAATTGAACAGCCTTGTAACCTCTGTGTTGAACCGATGGGCGAACGATTACGGCATCTTTTTAAAGCGAACGTCGTCGGATCGATTCATTGCCGTATTGAATGAGCACATATTGACCCTGTTGGAAAAAAGCAAATTTTCTATTTTGGATGAGGTGCGCGAGCAGACGGCCAAACACCAAGCCCAGCTCACGTTGAGCATCGGCATTGGCGCCGGCGTATCCCCACTGCCAGAACTTGGGACGCTTGCGCAATCGAGCTTGGATCTGGCGCTCGGGCGCGGCGGCGATCAAGTAGCGATCAAACACGGAAACGGAAAAGTGAAGTTTTATGGCGGAAAAACGAACCCGATGGAAAAGCGGACACGCGTCCGCGCCCGCGTCATTTCCCATGCGCTTCGCGAGCTCATCGCTGAAAGCGATAGGGTGCTCATTATGGGGCATAAATATCCGGATATGGACGCGCTCGGGGCGGCGATTGGCATTTTAAAGGTCGTTCAATCAAACCAAAAGGAAGGGTTTATTGTTGTTGACCAGGCAAAAACGGATGCAGGTGCGCAACGGCTGCTCGAAGAAATGAGAAAACATGCTGATTTATGGTCGAGATGCATCAAACCGGAGCAGGCGCTTGAGCTCGTGACAGAAGATACGCTGCTCATCGTCGTGGATACGCACCGTCCGTCGCTTGTCATTGAAGAACGACTGCTGTACCGCATGGATCATATCGTCGTCATCGATCATCATCGTCGCGGCGAAGAGTTTATTGAAGCGCCGATTCTCGTCTACATGGAACCGTACGCTTCATCGACATCGGAATTGGTCACCGAGCTGCTTGAGTACCAGCCGAAGCGGGTGAAGCTGTCGATGCTGGAGGCGACGGCGCTTCTTGCCGGCATCGTCGTTGACACAAAGAGTTTTACGCTCCGCACCGGTTCCCGCACGTTCGATGCGGCGTCGTATTTGCGCGCCCAAGGAGCGGATACGGTGCTTGTGCAAAAATTGCTGCGGGAAAGCGTAACGAATTACGTCAGACGGGCGAAATTGATCGAGCGGACGGTGATTGATGAACACGGCATCGCCATCGCCAAGGGGGGCGAGAACGAGGTGCACGATCAAGTGTTGATCGCGCAAACCGCCGATACGCTTCTGACGCTGAGCGGCGTCGCCGCCTCTTTCGTCATTTCCAAGCGGGCAGATGGGACGATCGGCATCAGCGCCCGCTCGCTTGGCGACATCAACGTGCAAGTCATTATGGAGAAGTTGGGCGGAGGCGGACATTTGACAAATGCTGCCGCCCAACTGTCCGGGGTGACGGTCGGAGAGGCGGAGCGGCAACTGCGCGAAGCCATTCATGACTATTTTGAGGGGGGTAAGCCATCATGAAGGTCATCTTTTTAAAGGATGTCAAAGGAAAAGGGAAAAAAGGGGAAATCAAAAACGTCGCCGACGGCTATGCCAACAACTTCTTATTTAAACAAGGGCTGGCCATTGAAGCGACGCCAGCCAATTTAAAAGCGCTCGAGGCGCAAAAACAAAAAGAGCAGCGCCAGGCGGCCGAGGAGCTGGCGAATGCGAAAAAATTGAAAGAACAGCTTGAGAAGCTGACAGTAACCATTCCAGCAAAGGCAGGAGAAGGCGGCCGTTTGTTCGGCTCGATTACGAGCAAACAAATCGCCGAGTCGCTGCAAGCCCAACACGGCTTGAAGCTCGACAAGCGCAAAATTGAGCTTGCCGATGCCATTCGCGCGCTTGGATACACGAACGTGCCGGTGAAACTCCACCCAGAGGTAACGGCGACGCTGAAAGTGCATGTGACAGAACAAAAATAACGGCGACGTCTCATTTCAGGAAGCGAAGATGCCCCCGCCCGCTGCGGCGGGGCTCCTTTGCTTATTAGCTGCAACAGAGAAAGATACAACGGGGGAAAAGGTGGTGAAACGATGAGCGAGCTGTTTTCAGAACGAATTCCTCCACAAAGCATTGAAGCTGAGCAAGCGGTGCTTGGCGCCGTATTTTTGGATCCCGCTGCGTTAGTGCCTGCTTCGGAAATTTTAATCCCAGAGGATTTTTACCGTGCAGCCCATCAAAAAATTTTTCACGCCATGCTTCGCGTCGCCGACAGGGGGGAGCCGGTCGATTTGGTGACGGTGACGGCGGAACTCGCCGCTTCCGAGCAGCTTGAGGAAATCGGCGGCGTCTCCTACTTAAGCGAGCTCGCCGACGCCGTGCCGACAGCGGCCAACGTCGAATATTACGCCCGCATCGTCGAGGAAAAATCGGTGCTGCGCCGCCTCATCCGCACAGCGACATCGATCGCGCAAGACGGATATACAAGGGAAGACGAGATCGACGTTTTGCTTGATGAAGCTGAGCGCAAAATTATGGAGGTTTCCCAACGGAAGCATTCGGGCGCCTTTAAAAATATTAAGGACATTCTCGTGCAAACGTATGACAATATTGAGATGCTCCATAACCGGAATGGGGAAATCACCGGCATCCCGACCGGGTTCACCGAGCTTGACCGGATGACGTCCGGTTTTCAGCGGAGCGATTTGATTATCGTGGCCGCCCGGCCGTCGGTTGGGAAAACAGCGTTCGCCTTAAATATTGCCCAAAATGTAGCGACGAAAACGAATGAAAATGTCGCCATTTTCAGTTTGGAAATGAGCGCCCAGCAGCTGGTGATGCGGATGCTTTGTGCCGAAGGCAACATTAACGCGCAAAACTTGCGCACCGGCAAATTGACGCCGGAAGACTGGGGCAAGCTGACGATGGCGATGGGGAGTTTATCGAACGCCGGCATTTATATCGACGACACGCCGAGCATCCGCGTCAGCGACATTCGCGCCAAATGCCGCCGGCTTAAGCAGGAAAGCGGGCTCGGCATGATTGTCATCGATTATTTGCAGCTCATTCAAGGGAGCGGACGCAGCAAAGAAAATCGCCAACAGGAAGTATCGGAAATTTCCCGCTCGCTGAAGGCGCTCGCCCGCGAGCTTGAAGTGCCGGTCATCGCCTTGTCGCAGCTGTCGCGCAGCGTCGAGCAGCGCCAAGACAAACGGCCGATGATGTCCGATATTCGTGAATCCGGAAGCATTGAGCAAGACGCCGACATTGTCGCCTTTTTGTACCGCGATGACTATTACAACAAAGATTCTGAGAACAAAAACATCATTGAAATCATTATTGCCAAACAGCGCAATGGTCCAGTCGGAACGGTGCAGCTCGCTTTTATTAAAGAGTATAATAAGTTTGTCAACCTAGAGCGCCGCTTCGATGAGGCGCAAATTCCGCCGGGGGCGTAAACCGGCTCACGTTGGCGGCAGGCGCCTCCTTTCGGGTTTAATAGACGAACAAAAAGTTTATAACTGTTTAAAATGTTCGTGTTTCATTGACTTTGCACCGAAAAACTGATACACTGACAATGTTTAGACCGAGGAAACTGGAGGTGCTCGCCATGTCGTCAGTCGTTGTTGTCGGCACGCAATGGGGCGATGAAGGAAAAGGGAAAATTACAGACTTTTTATCGGAAAACGCGGAAGTCATTGCCCGGTACCAGGGAGGGAACAACGCCGGACACACGATCGTGTTTAACGGAGAGCGGTATAAGCTTCACTTAATCCCGTCGGGCATTTTTTATAAAGACAAAATTTGCGTCATCGGCAACGGCATGGTCGTTGATCCGAAAGCGCTTGTCGCCGAGCTTTCCTATTTGCATGAGCGCGGCGTTTCGACCGATAATTTGCGCATCAGCAACCGCGCCCATGTCATTTTGCCGTATCATTTGAAATTGGATGGGCTTGAGGAAGAGCGGAAAGGCGCCAATAAAATCGGCACGACGAAAAAAGGAATCGGGCCGGCGTACATGGATAAAGCAGCGCGCATCGGCATCCGCATCATCGATTTGCTCGACCGCGATGTGTTTGCGGAAAAGCTGGCCCGCAACTTGGAAGAGAAAAACATGTTGTTCGAAAAAGTGTACGGTGCCGAAGGGTTCCGCTTCGAGGACATTTTTGAAGAGTATTACGAGTATGGCCAGCAAATCGCAAAATACGTCTGTGATACATCGGTCGTATTGAACAACGCGCTTGATGAAGGACGCCGCGTCCTGTTTGAAGGAGCGCAAGGCGTCATGCTCGATATCGACCAAGGGACGTACCCGTTTGTTACGTCTTCCAACCCGGTGGCCGGCGGGGTGACGATCGGTGCTGGCGTTGGCCCGACGAAAATCAAGCACGTCGTCGGAGTGGCAAAAGCCTATACGACGCGCGTCGGCGATGGGCCGTTCCCGACCGAGCTGCATGATGAAATCGGTGACCGCATTCGTGAAGTGGGCCGCGAATATGGGACGACAACCGGACGTCCGCGCCGCGTCGGCTGGTTTGACAGCGTCGTCGTTCGCCATGCCCGCCGGGTGAGCGGCATCACCGACTTGTCGCTCAATTCGATTGACGTGTTGACCGGCATTGAAACGTTGAAAATTTGCGTCGCCTACCGATATCGCGGTGAAGTGATCGAGGAGTTTCCAGCCAGCTTAAAAGTTTTGGCGGAATGCGAGCCGATTTACGAAGAGCTGCCGGGCTGGACGGAAGATATCACCGGGGTGAGAAGCTTGGACGAGCTGCCGACCAATGCCCGCCACTATGTCGAACGCATTTCCCAACTCACCGGCATCCCGCTTTCGATTTTCTCTGTTGGTCCGGACCGCTCGCAAACGAACGTCGTCCGCAGCGTTTATGCATAAGCGGCTAGCGGTGAACACCAAAGCATAGATGCACATGCGTCTATGCTTTTTTCATTCGCGGAGGAAAAGCGGTCCCGTCCGTGGTCGAGGTCATGCGCGTGCGTCTATGCTCTTTTCACTGTATAGATGCAACGAAATCGTTTAACATATCCTTGGCGGAAAAGTGGCTCATCCATTTTTGACTGTCGAAGGCAAGCCTATGGTTTGCTCCTCAAAATGGCAGCGGGCAAAGGATGATTTCGTTTTTATAACGTGGTAAATTAATAATGATAGCATTCCATCGCAAAAGGAAGGACGTGAGCGAGATGGAAAAACGCATTTTAGTTGTTGACGACGAAAAACCGATTGCCGATATTTTGCAATTTAACTTACAAAAAGAAGGGTACGAAGTCATCTGCGCCTATGACGGCGAGGAAGCGCTGCAAAAAGTGGAAGAAACGATGCCGGATTTGATTTTATTGGATATTATGCTGCCGCTGAAAGACGGCATGGAAGTATGCCGCGAGGTGCGGAAAAAATACGACATGCCGATCATCATGCTGACGGCGAAAGATTCCGAGATTGATAAAGTGCTTGGTTTGGAGCTGGGGGCGGACGATTATGTGACAAAGCCGTTCAGCACGCGCGAGCTGCTGGCGCGAGTCAAAGCGAACTTGCGCCGCCATGCGCAAACAGCCAACCAAGAGGAAGTGGAGAATGAAACGAATGAAATCGTCATCGGGCCGCTTGTCATCCGTCCAGATGCGTACGTCGTGCAAAAACGGGGGGAGACGATCGAGTTGACCCATCGCGAATTTGAACTGCTCCACTATTTGGCGAAACATATCGGCCAAGTGATGACGCGCGAACACTTGCTGCAAACGGTTTGGGGCTACGACTATTACGGCGATGTGCGCACGGTCGATGTGACGGTAAGAAGGCTGCGTGAAAAAATCGAAGACAACCCTTCCCATCCGTCGTGGATCGTCACAAGACGGGGCGTCGGCTATTATTTGCGCAACCCGGAACAGGAGTCATGAGTCGGCATGAAAAAAGTAGGGCCATTTCGTTCGATCCGCTTTAAGTTTGTTATTATTTATGTGCTGCTCATTCTTGTCGCCATGCAAATCATCGGCGTGTATTTTGTCCGTAAGTTGGAAACGGAGCTTGTGCAAAATTTCAAAAACTCACTGAACGAACGGGTGACGCTGCTCGCCTATAACGTCGAGCAGGCAATGAATCGGGAGCGCGATGAAAAAAACCCGACATTGGAAGAAGACATCCGTTCGCTTCTTCATGATTTCGTTTCCCAAGATATTTCCGAAGTGCGCGTCATTGATGCCAAAGGGAAGGTGTTGGCGACGTCGAATCCGTATATGCAAAACATCGTCGGGAAGCGGACGACGGAGATTTACGTGAAGCGTTCGCTCGTCACCGGCGAAACTGTCGACCGGATGATGCTTGATTCAAGGACAGGCCATCGTATGTACATTTCCTCGACTCCGATTAAGACGAGCGGGGAAGTCAAAGGGGTCATTTACGTTATTGCCTCAATGGAAAACGTCTTTTCGCAAATGCGGCAAATCAACATGATTTTGGCGACTGGGACGGGGATCGCGCTCGTCATTACCGCCGTGCTCGGCATTTTTTTGTCGCGCACCATCACCCGGCCGATTTCCGATATGCGCCGGCAAGCGCTGGCGATGACAAGGGGCGATTTTTCCCGCAAAGTCAAAGTGTACGGCTATGATGAAATCGGCCAGCTGGCGATGACCTTTAACAACTTGACGAAAAAACTGCAGGAAGCGCAGGCGACAACGGAAGGCGAACGGCGCAAGCTTGAGTCGGTGTTGACGCACATGACCGATGGCGTGATCGCGACCGACCGCCGCGGCCGCGTCATTCTCATTAATGATGCGGCGTTAAACATTTTGAATGTTTCACGTGAAACAGTGCTGTCGAGTTCGATCGTCGACGTGCTCGGCATCGCTGACCAATATACGTTTGAAACGCTGCTCGAGGAACGCGACTCACTCATTTTGGATTTCAGCACCGATGAGGAATTGTACATTTTGCGGGCGTCACTATCGGTCATTCAAAAAGAGGGTGGGTTTGTCAACGGGCTGATTGTCGTTTTGCACGACATCACCGAGCAAGAAAAAATCGACCGCGAGCGGCGGCAGTTCGTCGCCAATGTCTCGCATGAGCTGCGCACGCCCTTGACGACAATGAAAAGCTATTTAGAGGCATTGGCGGATGGCGCCTGGCAAGATAAAGACATTGCGCCAAGGTTTATTCACGTCGTCCAAAACGAAACAGAGCGGATGATCCGGCTTGTCAACGACTTGCTTCATCTGTCGAAGCTCGACAGCAAAGATTACAAGCTGAAAAAGACATGGATCAATTTTTCGGCTTATTTTCATAAAGTGATTGACCGGTTTGAACTGACAAAAAGCGATAACATCCGGTTCGTTCGCAAAATTCCGCGCCAGGCGATTTTCATCGAAGTGGATGAGGACAAAATCACACAAGTATTGGACAACATCATTTCCAATGCGTTGAAATACTCTCCGCAAGGCGGGACGATCACGTTCCGCGTCCGCGAGCTGGCCGACGAGATCATTGTCAGCGTCAGCGACGAAGGGGTCGGCATCCCGAAGGCCGATTTGGCGAAAATTTTTGAGCGTTTTTACCGGGTCGATAAGGCGCGGTCGCGCAAATTGGGCGGCACCGGCCTCGGACTGGCCATTGCCAAAGAAGTCGTGCTCGCCCATGGCGGGACGATTTGGGCGGAAAGCAAAGAACATAAAGGGACGACGATTTATTTTACGCTGCCGCTAGAACGGGAGCAAAAGGATGACTGGTACGATGTATGAAGCGATCAAAACAGTTGTGTTGACGTCGCTTGTGCTCATCAGCATTATGATGACGTTTGCTTTATGGACGTATCATCCTAAATATGACGTGCTGCAAAACGACGAGTATATTCAGCACGTTTCCGTCAGCAATACGCAAGTTGATACGGCGATGGTCGTGCAGCCAAAGCAGGTGCTCATCCATAAAGGCGGAGCCCACTACGCCCTCACGAAAGAGGAAAAGAAAAATGAAGTGCTGAAAGAAGTCAAAAAATGGGCGCTCGACGATTTTGAGAACATTTCATCTTCCGTCCCGCAAGGAAAGTTTTTGTCGTTTTTAGACGGAAAAGAGCGGCTGGAAATCATTTACCCAGACGAGCTGCCGATCGATATTTACCGGTTGATCTTCACGGTGGAAGATAGAGGGCTTGATGGCCTGGCATTTGACCGCATTCTCGTTCCATTCAGTGAAGGGGATAAATTCCCAGTCTATTTTATCGCAACCGATAAGCACAAAATTTATAAGGCGACCGCCAGTGACGCTTCGCAGGACGCCATCAGCCGGCTGGCGAAGGAGGCCAACCATTTTCCCCGTTATTTCGCTTATCCGGTCAGCGAGACGAAGCAGCTTTATTTGCCGGAAAAAGAAGTGGAGCTTAGCAGTTTGCAATACTACACCGATGAGTTGGACGCCGATAAGTTTAAAGAAGCGCTGTTTAGCGACCCGAGCTTTGTGAAAAAGGACTTGATTCCGTTTGGCGAGGAGTACACCGATGGTTCGCGGCTGATGGACGTCGATTTCCTTCAGCGCATGCTGCTGTATGTCAATCCGGCAGCCCGTGTCTCCAATATGGGCCAAACTGATCAAGAAACTCACTTCATTCAAAAAAGCATTGATTTTGTCAATGAACATGGCGGCTGGACTGATGTATACCATTTTGCCCGTTGGAGTGAAGAAGATCGGAAAGTCATTTTCCGGCTTGTTGTCAACGGGTATCCGGTTTTTAATGAATACGGCATGTCGGAAATCGTGGAGACGTGGGGGGCGAGCGATTTAATGAAATATCAGCGCCCGCTCTTCCGTCTGGAAATCCCCGACCGCACCCGAACCCCGAAAACGCTGCCGTCCGGCCGTGAGATCGTCAAACAGCTTGAACAAGCGAAAGGCGTCCGCAAATCGCTCGTGAAAGATATCGCCATCGGCTACGAGCTCGTCAAAGATCCGGAACGGGAGAAAGTGATTCGTCTGGAACCGGCGTGGTTTTATTTGTACGAGCAAACGTGGAAAAAAGTGAGCGACGATGGGGACGGCGGAGGAGGGGGAACGAATGGATTGGAGTAAAACGAAGACGATTTTCATCATTGTGTTCCTCATCCTCGACTGCTTTTTAGTGTATCAGTTTATGGAAAAACGAAACAGCAGCCAGCTTGATGTCATTTTGGAAACGACCATTGAAGAGCAGCTCGAAGCGAACGGCATCACGTATGTGGAGCTGCCGAAAGAAGTGACGAAAGCGGCGTACGTCAGCGGCAAAAGCCGAGCGTTTACCGCCGCCGATACGAAAAAACTGTCCGCGCAAAAAGCAAAAATCGAAGAAGGAGAAACGAAATTGAAAGGAACGTTTCTCCATCCCATTGCTTTAAATGTCAGCGACCCGTACCAGTTGCGCGAGTTTTTGCGGCGCTATATTTTGGATGGGGAGCAGTACGCCCTTTGGTCATTTGATGAAGGGGAAGGAACGGTAATTTGTTACCAAGTGTACGAAGGCAAAATGATTTATGGCAACGAAAACAGCAAGCTCATCATTCATGTCAATAAGCAGCAAAAAGCGGTTTCTTATGAACAGACGATGCTCGATGACTTGGAAAAATACGAGCGGAAACAAGACATCGTTCCGGCCATTAAAGCTCTTGAGACGCTGTACCGGAAAGGGCATTTGCAGCCGGGCGACCGCGTCACGAAAGTGGAGCTTGGCTACTATGGCCTCGTCCAGTTTACCGCTTCCCAAGTGTTGACGCCGACATGGCATATCGTCGTCAATCGGAAAGAAGATTATTTTGTGAATGCGTTTGAAGGACAAGTCATTACCGATGAAGGAAGTGTGTTGGAGTGAGCTTGAATGACGATGCGATTTAGTGTACTGGCCAGCGGCAGCACCGGCAACGCGTTTTACGTTGAAACGGACCGCCAACGCTTGCTCGTCGACGCCGGGTTGAGCGGCAGGCAGCTTGAGCAGCTGTTTGCCGAAATCGGCCGCCATCCAAAGGAGCTTGATGGGCTGCTTGTCACCCATGAACATAGCGACCACATTAAAGGGCTTGGGGTGCTCGCTCGCAAATACCGCCTGCCTGTGTATGCGAATGAAAAAACATGGCGGGCGATGGAACAGGCCGTCGGCGACATTCCGGCCGAACAAAAATTTGTCTTTCCACTCGGCGCGGTGAGGACGTTCGGCGATGTGGATGTCGAATCGTTTGGCGTCTCTCACGATGCGGCTGAACCGATGTTTTACGTCTTTCACTACGGGGGAAAAAAGCTTGCGTTGCTCACCGACACCGGCTACGTGAGCGAGCGGATCAAAAAGACGATCGAAAATGCTGATGTGTTCGTGTTTGAAAGCAACCACGACGTCGGGATGCTGCGGATGGGGAGGTATCCGTGGAGCGTCAAGCGCCGCATTTTAAGCGATGTCGGCCATATTTCGAACGAGGAAGCAGGGCTGGCGCTTGCCGATGTGATCGGGGAGCGGACAAAACAAGTGTATTTGGCTCATTTAAGTCAAGATAACAATATGAAAGAGCTGGCGCGCATGACTGTGGCGCAAATGTTGGAACAAAGAGGGCTGGCAGTCGGCGCCCGCTTTCATTTATACGACACCGATCCCCGTCGGGCGACCGCGTTGGCGTATGTATGAGAGGCGTTTTGGCTAAACTGGGGAAAATGTGTTTGTTGGATTTTTTTCTCTATTGATGATTATAATGAGGGATGGAGACGAATGCGGAAAGGGTGGTGAATGTGGGGTATTACGATGACCATTACGAAGCGCACGGGCAAACGAGACGGAAACGGCGCAGCGGTTCGTTTTTGTCCACGCTTGTCGGCGCTGTGTTAGGAGGATTGCTCGTCCTCATGTCCATTCCGGCGCTTTCCCGTTGGGACGTCCTCC
The DNA here is from genome assembly GCF_050994965.1 of Geobacillus lituanicus. Lineage (NCBI taxonomy): Bacteria > Bacillati > Bacillota > Bacilli > Caryophanales > Anoxybacillaceae > Geobacillus > Geobacillus lituanicus. Next base: position 360,744 of record NZ_CP194773.1, on the reverse strand, counting down.
CGTACGACGTCGTGCCGTCGCAAGAGGAACGAGGGGAGCCGGAAGGGGAAAGTGAAGCTCCTGCGGTTCGGCAAAGCGTTTCCGTCGATGTGACGACGGCGGTGACAAAGGCGATCGACCAAGTATCGGATGCGGTTGTCGGCGTTGTCAACATTCAAGAAGCCAGCTTCTGGTCGCAAGGAGGCGAGGCTGGCGTCGGATCGGGCGTCATTTACAAGAAAGCGGGAGGACGGGCGTTTATCGTCACGAACCATCATGTTGTTGAAAACGCCAGTCAGCTCGAAGTGAGCCTCAAAGATGGGACGAGAGTGCCGGCGAAGCTGCTGGGCAGCGATGTGCTGATGGACTTGGCTGTGCTGGAAATCGATGCAAAGCATGTGAAAAAGGTGGCTGAGTTCGGCGACTCCGACGCGGTAAAGCCAGGAGAGCCGGTCATCGCCATCGGCAACCCGCTCGGCCTGCAGTTCGCCGGGTCGGTGACGCAAGGCATTATTTCCGGGACGAACCGGACGGTGGAAGTTGACTTGGACCAGGACGGCGCTCCGGATTGGAATGCGGAAGTATTGCAGACAGACGCAGCCATTAACCCGGGCAACAGCGGCGGCGCCCTCGTCAACATCAAAGGGCAAGTCATTGGCATTAATTCGATGAAAATCGCCCAAGAGGCGGTTGAAGGCATCGGATTTGCGATCCCGATCAACACAGCCATTCCGATCATTTCGGACTTGGAAAAATACGGACAAGTGCGCCGTCCATATATGGGCGTTGAACTTCGCTCGCTGAGCGACATCCCATCGTACCATTTGCAGGCGACGCTTCATTTGCCGCCGAATGTAACAGAAGGGGCCGCGGTCATCCAAGTCGTGCCGATGTCGCCAGCCGCCCAGGCAGGCTTAAAACAGTTTGATGTCATCGTGGCGCTTGATGGCGAAAAAATCCGCAATGTGCTCGACTTGCGCAAATATTTGTATACGAAAAAATCGATCGGCGACCGGATGGAAGTCACGTTTTATCGTGATGGGGAAAAACGCACGGTCACGATGAAGTTGGCGCGTGAGTCGTATTAAACGAAAACGATGGAGGAGCGGAAACGCTCCTTCTTTTTTCCACAAGGAAAGGAGCGAGAATGATGATATTCACATGTGAGGAGCACATCGATATGGCCATTGACGAATATGTGGATGAGACGGAGCAGGCCCCTGATGTCATGTTTGTGGATAACAGCGAAAAACTGTGCCGTTTTTGCGAGAAAAAGGCTGTCTATGCCGTAGGATGCTGATGTTTTTGCACAATATGTGGATATGTGTTGTGTATATGTGGATAAATATTGTTGATAAGTTGTTTGTAAGGTGGGGATGATGTGTGCATATTTCCATTGCCGCTGTGGGCAAATTGAAGGAAAAATATTTAATTCAAGGGATCAATGAGTACACAAAGCGTCTGTCCGCATATGCAAAAATTGAGATAATTGAGGTCGCCGATGAAAAAACCTCCGAACGGGCAAGCGAACTTGAGGAAGAGCAAATCAGACAGCGGGAAGGCGAGCGGCTGTTGGCGAAAATTCCGCATGACGCCCACGTCATCGCGCTTGCGATTGAAGGAAAGATGAAATCGTCCGAGCAATTTGCCGCCCGTCTCGATGAGCTCGCCACCTATGGCAAAAGCAAGGTAGTGTTCGTCATCGGCGGCTCGCTTGGCTTAAGCAAACAAGTGATGGCGCGCGCTGACGAGGCGTTGTCGTTTTCGAAAATGACGTTTCCTCACCAGCTCATGCGTCTCATTTTGCTCGAGCAGATTTACCGCGCATTTCGGATCAACCGGGGGGAGCCGTATCACAAGTGAGCCGTCCCCTTTTACTTTGGGGGATGTTTTTTTAATACTTTTTTCTCAGTTTAGCTGGTTTTGTTCCGATAATGTTTCGTGTGATACATAAATGGTGACACGATGTTCGGACGTTTTATCGGCAAACAACGACTTTAACATCGCCCCAAGAGGCAAGGGGTATGCGTCGTTAGTCGCCGTAACAAGATCAATCAAAGGGCCCTCACCACCTTATTGAACTATTCCTCTTCTGTCATCCATTACTGAAAAGGATGAAGAAGTTTGCCTTGGCAGTGCAGCCGAGGATAGCCCCATTTTTTCGTTAATGTATGGTGGCTGCGCCGTTTTTGCTTAGGCCGGACGGTGCGGAGAAAACAAAAAGGAGCTGCCCCGTCACGCAACTCCCCCGCATTGGGCTGATACTTTATTTTTGCCGCTTTCTTTCGAACGGAGCAATAAATGGTCGGCATAAATGTACGCTTTTTCAATTGACATCGTTCCTTCTGCTTGACAAAAGTAAAGACCAAACGATGACGTATAGGCAATGGGACGTTTCGCCGCCATATAATCGACCAACACGGTGCTGCGGCGCACGGCTTCTCGAATCTCCTCGACAAGCCGGACGCTCTCTTCAAACGTGCGATGGCGCAAAAACATCGTAAACTCTTCGCCGCCGCTGCGGAACAAAAAATCATCTTCCTGAAGAAATTGTTTCAACGTCGAGGCAAAATGGCGGATCACTTCGTCGCCAACAGCGTGGTTGTACGTGTCATTAATCGATTTAAAATTGTCAATATCTGCGACGACAACGCCGATCCATTCGCCTGTTCCATTCAGCTTGGCGATCGTTTTGTCCATGTAGGCGCGGTTATGGACGCCGGTGAGAAAATCGGTGTACGCCATCTTCTCAAACTGATCGCGCTCCAGTTTATGACGGATGCTTTGCGATTTGGAAAAAAACGAGCGACTGACAAAGTAATTAAGCAAAAACAAACTTAAAAGCATATCCCACCGCTGTTCTTGCAAAAAGAGAAATAACAGACCATTTGTCAGCGCCGTTTTTCCCATGTCCGTCCAGCTTCTTGTTTTAATAAACTCAAGCGCTTCGCCTTGTGTCCGAATATCGCCGGTGAGATAAAAAACGATGATGAGACAGCAATCAGTCAGCAATGAAACGATGACGACGAGCAGAAAAACGAGCAGCCAAAAACCGATAAGCGGAACGGATTGAAACAGCGGGTTAAGGAGGTTGTATAGAGCGAACGCCAATGAGTTGAACGTCACAAATGAGCCGATGTTGTACAACGTGTGCAGCCATTCATCCGGTTCCGCTGTTTTTAAATATTTCTTTGTCAGATGTTCAGTCAAGCGAAACAGCGATTCAAAAATAAGCAGCCCGAGTGGGCCAGCAAACAAGGAGAACGATAAGCTGTAGTTGATGCCGTAGTCAACCGGGATATTGTTTTTTGTTTTATCGACGACGCGCAAGTGCGAATACAAGCTGGAAAACAGCCAATAAAACAGCAAGGCGATCATATATGTACGATCGAAGGAAGGCGGTTTTGACACAAAAACAACAACAATGGATGCGGAAAAAACAGCAAAAATCATCGGTCGTGCTCGGAGTAACATCTCGGCTCTCTCTCCTATAAATCTGACCTCTGACAACTTCGGCGTTGATGAAGTGATTCCAAAAAAAAGAAAAGGAAGGCTGCTCACATGCCAGTGGCTTTCAGCAAAAATACGGATTATAGCCGCCGATGGCGAACGGTGAATTTGGAAACCGTCTTTTTTATAGAATCAAGATGTTCCCAATTGGAACAAACGAACATATGGTTACATCTATTATAGTACTATATACACAATTGTGAAAATAGACGAAATGGCATTGTTTTTCGCCTTTTTTCCACAAAATTTGACACATATTGAGTGAAAGTTGGTTCCAATCGATGCCGGTTCTTTCGTGAACTATACAGCTGGATCGTGCTTATTTCGCTGAATGAAAAGGGAAGCAGATAAAGCATAGGTGGTTCTTCCAGTACAGCTAGCGCGATTGCGGCGTTGTCGGCGACGGAAAGGCCGGAAATATCATATCGCCGAATCCGAATACGATTGCGGCGGCTGAGGTGTTTGGCGCTTCTCTTTTCCCGCTTATGACGGCTACGAGCAGCCATGGCTTGTTCGTGGCGTAAGTATGTTGGCGATTTGTTTGCGCTCAAAGGAAGCAGCGCTTCGGTTGGCGAACAACTTATAGTGGAGGCTATTGTCATCGTTTGTGCCAAGACAGCCGTTTCCGATGACTTTTCGTTTTCAAGGTTTGGATGGAGACAAAAGAGGAGGGAAAAAGAATGAAAATCGTTATTGCCCCTGATTCATTTAAAGAAAGCCTTTCTGCGCTCGAAGTCGCCGAGGCGGTCGAGCGTGGGTTTCGCACGGTGTTTCCGGAGGGGGAATACGTTAAGGTGCCGATGGCCGACGGCGGGGAAGGGACGGTGCGGTCGCTCGTTGATGCGACCGGCGGCCGCATCGTCGAAACGGAAGTGACCGGGCCGCTCGGCGAGCCGGTGCGGGCGTTTTTTGGTTTGCTTGGCGACGGGAAGACAGCGGTCATCGAGATGGCGGCTGCCTCGGGGCTGCACCTTGTCCCGCGCGACCGGCGCAACCCATTGGTGACGACGACACGGGGGACGGGAGAACTGATCCGAGCAGCGCTTGACGCCGGCGCCACTCATTTGATTATCGGCATTGGCGGCAGTGCGACGAACGACGGTGGGGCCGGCATGGTGCAGGCGCTTGGGGGAAGGCTTTTGGACGAAGACGGCCGGGACATCGGTCCGGGCGGCGGAGCGCTCGCTTATTTGCAGTCGATCGACTTGTCCGGGCTCGATCCGCGTCTGGAGAACGTGCGCATTGATGTCGCGTGCGATGTCGATAATCCGCTCACCGGACCGAGAGGCGCGTCCGCCATTTTCGGCCCGCAAAAGGGGGCGACACCGGATATGGTCGCGGTTCTCGACCGGAATTTGGCGCATTACGCAGATGTCATCCGACGCGATCTCGGCAAACAAGTCGGCGACATTCCCGGCGCCGGCGCGGCCGGAGGCTTGGGAGCGGGGCTGCTTGCGTTTCTCCCGGCTGAGCTGAAGCGCGGCGTTGATATTGTGATCGAGACGGTTCAGCTCGCGAAGCGCGTCAAAGGCGCCGATTTAGTCATTACCGGTGAAGGACGGATCGACGGACAGACGATATTCGGAAAAACGCCGATCGGTGTCGCCAAAACGGCGAAACAGTTCGGCGTCCCGGTCATCGGCATCGCCGGATCGCTGGGCGACGACAGTGCGGTCGTCTTAGACCATGGCATTGACGCCCTCTTTACAATTGTTCCCGGCGTCATTCCGCTTGAGAAAGCGTTCGAGCAGGCGGAACAGTATGTGACGCAAACGGCGCGGCATATTGCCTCTGTGTATCGTCTCGGTCAAATGAAAGGGACATCTTTCTCCTAAGCGGGGAAGATGATGGGATTTCTTCATCCTATTTCGCGCAGGAGACTCCCACTTCAACGACCAAAGGGAGTAAGTGGGAGAGGAATGCGCGTTCCCCTTTTCTTTTGTGTATGATATAATAAAGGCGTGGAGAAAACCGTTTAATAAAGGCACTCCAATAACTGCTACTCGATGTATGGAGTTGGTTACAGGAAACGTTGTAACCGTAAAACATCGAGCGTAGATCCGTCTGTTGTGTGTGGAAGCCAAGTACTGCCAACAGACACACCGAGAGAATCGGTAACGATGCAGGCATGACCTGCGTCGTTGGGTAGTTGTCAACCTGCCCTGATGCAACCCCAAGTCAAGGAAGGAGGACGAAGTCCGCTTGTACTTCTGGGGAGTTGCAAGCCCCCACTTCAAGCGTTAGCTAAGTGGGGGTAGTTGACGGGTGAAATCCTATTGTTGAACGGCATGTTCTGTTCAGCCGTCCCCTTCTCGGGTGGACAATAGAAAAAGGTGTCCCAAAGGCAAGAGGACACCTTTTTTGTATGTTGCAACCCATTGGTTGAGGAAGTCAGTCGTTTATTTGCCTGTCCGCGGCCACGACGCGATCGCCTGGAGGGAGCCGCGAATGGTGAAACGGCCGAATTGATGCGGCAAAATGAAATGGTCGCCCCGGCGAAGCAAGTATGTCTGTCCTTTGCGGACAAGCTCGCCTTCGCCTTCGAGGATGCTGACGATGAGAAACGGTTTTGCCTGCTCTGATTCGAACGCGCCGCGGACGTCCCATTTTTGGACGCCGAAGTAGTCGCCTTCCACGAATGTCGTCACAGTCGCGCCCGGGAATTCGGCGACATGGGGGCGGATGTCGATGTCGCGGTGCGGGACAGTCGTGACATCTATTGCTTTGTCAAGATGAAGCTCCCGCCTGCGCCCTTGGCTGTCGACACGGTCGTAGTCGTAGACGCGGTATGTCGTGTCCGAGCTTTGCTGCGTCTCGAGGACGAGCGTTCCTTCGCAAAGGGCGTGGATCGTGCCGCTTGGGACATAGAAGAAGTCGCCCGGGCGGATCGGCACTTTCCGGAGCAAGCGCTCCCACTCCCCCGCCTCCATCATGGCGCGCAGCTGCTCCTTCGTCTCGGCGTAATGGCCGTAAATGAGCTCAGCGCCCGGCTTGCAATCGATGATGTACCAACATTCCGTTTTGCCGAGCTCTCCGCCTTCATGCGTTTTGGCGTATTCATCGTCCGGGTGGACTTGGACGGACAAGTCGGCGTTGGCGTCCAAAATTTTCGTCAACAGCGGAAAGCGATCAGACGGGAAGTGGCCGAACAAATCGCGGCGTTCCTCCCATAATTGACCAAGCGTCATCCCGGCAAACGGTCCACGGGCGACGACTGTCTGTCCGTGCGGATGGGCGGACACCGCCCAGCATTCCCCTGTTTGCGAAGACGGAATGTCGTAGCCGAATCGTTCGGCGAGCTTCATGCCGCCCCAAATCCGTTCTTGGAAGACAGGGGTGAGAAAAATCGGTTCAAAGTCCATGCGTCATCCCTCCCGAAAACATCATACAACGTACAGTCCACTCTCATTTTCATCTTATCACGAAATGCGCGATCGGCAAATGAAAACGATAAGGGGGTTAGGAACATACGCTCCCAACCCCCATTGGAACTCAAGGTCGACATGTCCACTGCAACGATGTTCTGCATGCGCCGCCGTCTCGCGTCAGCGCGTCACTTCACGTCATCAAGTTCAATGCACGCGAGCGGCTGTTTCGCCGGTCCTTCGATCACATCGCCATCGATCGAGAAGCGCGAGCCATGGCATGGACAGTCCCACGTCTTGTCGCCGCTGTTCCACTCCAGCTCGCAGCCCATATGGGTGCACGTCGTATCAACGACATGAAGCGTTCCCGCTTCGTCCTTATAGGCGCCCGCCCGTTTCCCGTTGACCAAGACGACCGCCCCTTCTCCGCGCGCCAAATCTTGCGGCTGGCGAACAGCTAGTTCGATTTTTCCAACGATCAAGTGTTTGGCGACATCGAGGTTTGTCGTGAAAAATTGCCGCACGCTCGGGTCGGCGTAAAAGCGCGACGGAGAGTACAAGTCGCGATACCGGTTGTCGCGGCCGAGAATGAGGTCGGACAACATCATCCCCGCCGCTGTGCCGTTTGTCATCCCCCACTTCCGGTACCCTGTCGCGACATAAATGTTTGGCGTCCCTGCCGTCATCGGGCCGATATATGGCACTTTATCAAGCGTCGTCAAGTCTTGGGCCGACCAACGGTAACGAATGTCTTTTACCGTAAACAACTGCGAGGCGAACGAGGACAACGCCTCATAATGGCGCATTGTCGGCACCCCTTGGCCGGTCTTATGGTTTTCCCCGCCGATGAGAATAAGCGTCTCGCCATTTGCCGCTGCGGAACGGACCGATCGCTTCGGGTTGTCGGCGCTCAAGTACATGCCTCCCGGGTATGGCTCTGCAGCTGTGATGGCAATGACATACGAGCGCTCAGCATACATGCGGGAAACATAAAATCCGCCGTCATAAAACGGAAAGTGGGAACAGACGGCGACGTGGTCGCATGTGACCCGCCGTTTGCTGCGCGTCACGACGGACAGCCGCTCTCCTTGTTCAATGTCGGCGACCGGCGTGTGCTCGTAAATGATGCCGCCGGCCTGTTTGATGGCTTCGACCAGTCTGACCAAATATTTGAGCGGATGAAACTGCGCTTGCTTCCTCATCACGACGGCCGCTGTGACCGGCAGCGGGAGCGGAATCGATTCGACAAAAGCGCCGTCAATTCCTAGACGCTCGTACGCTTGCCATTCTTTTACTAATTTTTGTAATGATGAAGAAGACGTCGTATATGTGTAGGCGTCTTGTTCGCAAAAATCGCAGTCGATCCCGTGCTGCTCGATCGTGCGGCGGACGAAGCCAAGTGCGTCCATGCAAGCGTCATAATATAGGCGCGCCTTTTCCGCCCCAAAGTGGTTTAGGAATTCATCGTACACCAAATCGTGCTGGGCAGTCAGCTTCGCCGTTGTATGGCCGGTCGTTCCGTTCAACAGCCGGTCCGCTTCGAGAAGGGCGACGCGCACACCTTGCGTCGCCAGTAAATAAGCGGTTGTAATGCCGGAAATGCCGCCGCCTACAACCACGACGTCGACCGAAACGTCTTCTTCGAGCTTCGGGAAGGACGGAAGCGGCACGGAATCACGCCAATACGGCTCTATGACCGAAGGGAGGGATGACATACGGATGCCTCCTTGCCTGTCAATAGTGGTTTTCCATAGTTTGCTCTTTGCCATGGACCGTTATTCCACATATCCACAACCCTTTTCTTTTTTTGGCAATCGTCCGCAAGGAGAATAAAAGATGGTACAATAGAAAAAAAGAGGTCAAGACTGTTTTGCAAAAATAATGTTAAAGGAAGATCAAGAGTGAATAAATATACACATTCGTTTCATGAACGCGCCAATGGGTTGGCAGACAGCTTCATTTTAGAGCATTACAGCTTGAGCGAGCTCAATTTTGAGACCGTCAGCCATTACCGGGAGCAGTTTGCCCGCGCCAAACCGGGGCATCCATGGAACAGTCTTGAGACGAAAGAGTTTTTATACAAAATCGGCGCTTGGGGCAAGCTGCGCGACAGCAGCAAAGAAGGACTGACGCTCGCCGGACTCGTGATGTTCAGCGAAGAGCGGATCATTACCGAGGTGCTGCCGCAATATTTTTTAGAATACCGGGAATATGACGGTGCAAAGGCGGCAGGATGGGCGAAGCGGTTCACATCGCAGGATGGAACGTGGTCCGGCAACGCCTATGATTTTTATTTCCGCGTGTTGGCGGAGTTGGAGCGCCACGTTTGGCTTGAGGAAGGGCGTGCTCTGCTCGCCGAGGCGCTCGCTAATGCCATCGTTCATGCCGATTACGGGGAAGAAGGCGGCATTACCGTTGAAAAAGAGGACGGGGCGTTTCGATTTGCCAACCCGGGCCGGTTCCGCCTGCCGGTCGAAGCTGCCATGGCTGGGCAAATGAGCAATCTGCGCAACCCGAACATCTTTAAAATGTTTTTGTTGATCGATGTATGCAAACGCGCAGGATCCGGTTTGAAGCGCATGCATGATTGGCAGGAACGGGCGCTTGTCCAGCCGGTCGATATTTTGCAGCAAACGAATCCAGACCGCACGATCGTGACGTTATGCCCATTGTTGTTTCCAGCTGAGGCGGGGGCGACAATTGAAACAGAAATCAATGAATCATTGCAACAGCAAGAACAAGCATGGATAGAACACGGTGCGGATCAACATGACGTGGACTTCGGAAGTAACGAGGTCAACTACGTAAATAAGGAGCTCAACTCCGTTATTATCGAACAAAACTCCGTAAACAACTCGACAAACTCCTTGAATAGGGAGGCGAACTCCGTAAAAAACGAGGTTGACTCCGTAAATATCCCGTCATGCTCCGTGAATAAAGGTGCAAACTCCGTTAATAAAACACCAAACTCCGTAAATAATGCTATATCTGTTGATGAAAGGGAGGAAGAAGAGAGAAACGAGGCGATCGATGAGCGGCTGTGGGAGATGGCAGAACTGGCACGTCGAAAAAAGCGGTTGGCTCCGGCGGTTATGGAAGAGATGATCGTCCGCCTGTGCTGCGAGCGACCGCTGCGGCTGAAAGAGTTGGCGACGCTGTTGGAACGGACGCCGGATGGGCTGCGCACCAACTACTTAGGGAAGCTGGTCGACGAAGGGAAAATCCGATTGAAATATCCGGATCAGCCGAACCACCCGCGCCAGGCGTACATCGGCGTCAAAGAAAGATGAGGGACGGGTTGTGCAGTTGCCAACAAATGAAAAGGAAACGGAGCTGACTCAAAAGTCCCTTTTTGATGAAATGTAACCGAAGTATGTGAAAGAGACCACCTCTGAAATCCTCGGTTTTACCGGGTTTTTCGTGGTGGTCTATTTTTCTATGTCGCCCCAGATAGGAGCATTACCGCTCTTTTGGGTCAGCCCCGTTTTGCCCAGCGGCATCCTATTTTGTACAATAGGAAGCACAGGCGAAGAGGAACGGAGCGAAGGTGATCGACATGGAAGAACGGGACATGAAGACGTTTCTTGCCCAGCTGCAGCAAGAAGGGCTGCTGACCGAGCAGACGCGTCCGGTTTGGGAAATGATTTTGCCGAAACGATTAAAACGAATGTATGACGTTCTTAACGAGCGCACCCGTTATATTACGGTTTTGATTGAAGCGGTCGACGACCCGCACAATCAGGCAGCGGTGCTGCGGACAGCCGAGGCGTTCGGCGTTCAAGACATCCATATCGTCACGGGAAAAGCGCCATTTTCGCCAAACCGGCTCGTGACGCGCCATGCTGACCAATGGCTGACGCTTCACCGGCAGCCTGATATCGAAACCGCCATCAACGACTTAAAACAGCAAGGGTATCAAGTGTATGCCAGCTATCTTGGCGAGGGGACGATTCCTCTTTCCGACATCGATGTATCCAAACCGACGGCGCTTTTATTTGGCAACGAACATAGCGGCGTATCCGATGAGGCGCTGAAACTCGCAGACGGGACGTTCGTCATCCCGATGTACGGCTTCGTCCAAAGCTTTAACATTTCCGTTGCCGCGGCGCTGGCGCTGTACGATGTCACGGAGCGCGCCCGCCGCCAAGCCGGAACGCGCTATTATTTATCGTCTAATGAAAAAAAAGCGCTCTACAAACAATGGATGTGGCAAACGTTGAATCCGCGCATCCGCAAACAGCTCGAGCTGCAAGGGTATACCATTTGAACGCAAGAGACGGCCGGATTTTTGGAACGTGGGGATCCGGCCGTTTTTTTATGGCATTCCCCGCCTTGAATCCCTTTTCCCATCAATAGTTCCCTAATCGAGGAAAACTAGTGGCGATTTCTTGAACAATGATTGAACAGTTTGTGACAAATGTTTTGCTGATTTATGAACTTTTGCGCGTGTTGGTTTCAAACATTTTCAATTTTGATATGGTAGAAAACAAAGACATATCGATGGAAGACGCCCTGGATGCCGGGGCGGATAAAGGGGGATACAGAGCGATGAAACAGGCGATATGGCGCGCCATGTTAGCTTTGCCGTTTTTGCTTTTGCTTGGCGGCTGCGTCGAGCGCACGGCGGTGTTAAATCCGCAAGGGCCGGTGGCGCGGACGCAATACGACTTAATTATGTGGTCGGTCGGTTTTATGCTGTTTATTATTGTTGTCGTCTTTGCCTTGTTTGCTTTTGTGCTCATCCGCTATCGCGAAAAGCCGGAAAACGCCGGTTACGAGCCGCCGGAAGAGGAAGGAAATACGCTGCTTGAAATCGTTTGGACGGCGATTCCCATTTTGATTGTCATCGCGCTTGCTGTTCCAACTGTGAAGGCGACATTTGCTTTGGAGAAACCGCCGACAGACAAGGTGGAGCCGATTACCATTCATGTGACGGCGGCGAACTGGAAATGGATTTTCAGCTATCCGGAAGAAAACATTGAAACGGTCAACTACGTCCATATCCCGGCTGGCGTGCCGGTCAAATTCAAGCTCACGTCTGTCGGACCGATGAATTCGTTTTGGGTGCCGGAGCTAGGCGGACAAAAATATGCGATGGACGGCATGGAGACAGAGCTGATTTTACAAGCTGATAAACCAGGATCGTATATGGGGCGGAGCGCCAACTTTTCCGGGGAAAAGTTCGCACATATGGAATTTGAGGTTGTCGCGCAAACGGGTGAAGATTTTAAACAATGGGTGAATGAGGTGAAAACGACGGCGCCGAAGCTTAATGAGGACAAGTACGCGCAAATTTTAAAGCCAGGGCTTGTCGGCCGGATGACGTTTTCAAACACTCATTTAGACTGGATTGATCATGCGAAGCAAAATAGCCACCATGCCGAGCATGAATCAGCAGATGATGGCAGCCGCGATGCGACAGACGCTCATCATCATGGGGAGTAGGAAGGGAGGAAGAGACCATGAAATGGAGCGAGTTTTTCGTAACCGGAGAGCCGCTCATTTACGCGGCTGATGTCGCGATCGTTTTAACGATAATCGGCATTGTGTTCGTCTTGACGTATTTTAAAAAATGGAAATGGCTGTGGAACGAATGGCTCACTACCGTCGACCATAAAAAAATCGGCGTCATGTACATTATTTGCGCAGTTTTGATGCTCTTCCGCGGCGGCGTCGATGCGCTTTTGATGCGGGCGCAGCTGACGGCTCCGAATATGAAATTTCTTGATGCCCAGCACTACAATGAAATTTTTACGACGCACGGGACGATTATGATTTTGTTTATGGCGATGCCGTTCATCATCGGCTTGATGAACATCGTCGTTCCGCTGCAAATTGGGGCGCGCGACGTCGCGTTTCCGTATTTGAACGCGTTAAGTTTTTGGCTCTTTTTCTTCGGGGCCATGCTGTTTAACATTTCCTTTGTCATCGGCGGATCGCCGGACGCCGGCTGGACGGCGTATTTCCCGCTCGCGGGGAATGAGTTCAGCCATGGCGTTGGCAACAACTACTATGCGGTTGCCCTGCAAATTTCGGGAATCGGGACGTTGATGACGGGGATCAACTTTTTGGTGACGATTTTGAAAATGCGTGCGCCGGGCATGACGTTGATGCGCATGCCGATGTTTACGTGGACGATTCTCATCACATGCGTGCTCATTATTTTCGCCTTCCCGGTGTTGACGGTCGCCTTGGCGCTCATGACGTTTGACCGGCTGTTTGATACGCAGTTTTTCACGATGGCCAACGGCGGCATGTCGATGCTCTGGGCGAACTTGTTCTGGATTTGGGGCCATCCGGAAGTGTATATCGTCATTTTGCCGGCGTTCGGCATTTTCTCGGAAGTGGTCAGCACGTTTGCGCAGAAACGGCTGTTCGGTTATAAGGCGATGGTCGGTTCGATCGTGGGCATTGCGTTTTTAAGCTTTATCGTCTGGGTGCACCACTTCTTTACGATGGGCGCAGGGCCGGCCGTGAACTCTGCCTTCTCGATCACGACGATGGCGATCGCCATTCCGACCGGGGTGAAAATTTTTAACTGGCTGTTTACGCTCCGAAAAGGGAAGATCCGCTTTACGACGGCGATGCTTTGGTCGCTGGCGTTCATTCCGAACTTCGTCATCGGCGGCGTGACGGGGGTTATGTTGGCGATGGCGGCGGCCGATTATCAATACCATAACAGCTATTTTCTGATTGCCCATTTCCATTACGTGTTGATCGCGGGTACGGTGTTCGCCTGCTTTGCCGGTTTGCATTATTGGTATCCGAAAATGTTCGGCCATATCTTGAATGAACGGCTTGGCAAGTGGACGTTTTGGCTGTTTATGATCGGCTTTAACATCTGCTTCTTCCCGATGTATTTCCTAGGGTTGATGGGGATGACGCGCCGCATGTACACGTACTCGGCTGGTCTCGGCTGGACGCCGCTCAACGTCGTCGCGACGGTCGGGGCGGTGTTGATGGGCATCGGGTTTATCGTGCTTTGTTACAACATTTATTACAGCGCCCGCTACGGCGAGCGCGACATGACCGGCGACCCGTGGAACGGACGGACGCTTGAGTGGGCGACCGCGTCGCCGCCGGTGCATTACAATTTCCCGGTGACGCCGGTTGTCGAAGATGTGGACGCGTATTGGGTGATGAAGAAAAAGTATGGCGGCTTCCACGTGAAAGAAGAAGACTTGAAGCCGATCCATATGCCAAGCAACTCAGGACGCCCGTTTTGGATGTCGGTGGCGTTTTTCGTCGCCGGGTTCGGCCTTGTGTTCAAGTGGTTTGCGTTGGCTATCGTTGGTGCGTTGTTCATTGTGCTTGGATTGATTCTCCGCTCATTTGAAGACGATGATGGCTACCATATTCCGGTTGACGAAATCAAACGGATGGAACGAGCGGCGCGGAAGGGGGCGTGACGAATGGGAGAAGCTGCACATCGCTATGAGGAAACGGTGCCGCTGGAGTATCGGACGCAAGAAAGTCGGTTGAACATATTGGGTTTCTGGATTTTCCTCGGGGCGGAAGTCGCGCTGTTTGCGACGCTGTTTGCGACGTATCTCGTCTTGTTCCAACGGACCGGCTCGGGGCCGACGGCAGCGGAGCTGTTTGAGGTAAAAGACGTTTTGATCGAAACGTTGTTGCTGTTGACGAGCAGTTTCACATGTGGGTTGGCCATTTTTGAAATGCGCCGCGGCCGCATGAGCGGGCTGATTGCCTGGCTGCTCGTGACGCTTCTGCTTGGGGTGGGGTTTATTACGGTTGAAATTCGCGAGTTCATCCATTACGTCCATGAAGGAGCGACGATGCAGACGAGCGCATTTTTATCAAGCTTTTTCGTGCTCGTCGGCACGCACGGCGCCCACGTCAGTGTAGGAATTGGCTGGATGATTTTGATCATCATCCAGCTCCTCCAGCGCGGCTTTACGCCGAAAACGGCGCGCAAAGTGTTTATCGTCAGTTTGTATTGGCACTTTTTAGACGTCGTTTGGATTTTCATCTTCACGCTCGTCTATTTGTTAGGGATGGTGATCTAACATGGGCGCAAACAGCCATCGCGAATCATTTCCGTGGAAACATATCATTGGGTTTTTGTTGTCGCTCGTCTTGACGTTTGCGGCTCTTTGGGTGGCGCTCTCGTCTGGGCTGCCGCTTAAAGCCGTGATCGTCATCATCGTCTTGTTCGCGATCATCCAAGCGAGCTTGCAGCTGTTTCTATTCATGCACGTCAACGAAAGCGACAGCGGCAAAGTGCAAACGTTCAACATGGTATACAGCTTCTTTATTGCTGTTGTCGTTGTCGCCGGTTCGATTTGGGTGATGCAGTTTGTGTTGTAAAGCGAGGCTGGCCGGGGTTCGGCCGGCTTTTTATCTTAATTAGGCGAGAAGACTCCCACTTCAACAAAGCGAAGCGGAGTAAGTGGGAGATGAATCGCCTTAACTATATTTTGCTGAAAATAGGATAGATTCAGTAAAATATAGTATAATATAGTTAGATGGGAGGTGAAAACATGTATTTTTGTATCAAACAACAGCTAAATGGTTTGACCAAAGAAGAATACTTGACTCTTCGAGAACTGTGCCATATTGCCAAGAACATGTACAACGTCGGATTGTACAATGTCAGACAATACTATTTTGAACACAAGGAATTTCTTAATTATGAGAAAAATTATCATCTTGCAAAAACTAACGAAAACTATAAGCTGTTAAACAGCAACATGGCACAGCAAATTTTAAAAAAGGTCAATGAAGCCTTTAAATCTTTCTTTGGTTTGATCAGTCTTGCCAAACAAGGAAAATATGACTACAAGGCTATCAGTATTCCAAAATATCTTAAAAAAGATGGCTTTCATTCACTGATCATTGGCCAGATTCGTATAGACGGCAACAAATTCACAATACCGTATTCTCGCCTATTTAAAAAGACTCACAAGCCTATCACGATAACGATTCCGCCTGTGTTACTGGACAAAAAGATTAAGCAGATTGAAATCATTCCTAAGCATCATGCCAGGTTCTTTGAGATTCAGTACAAATATGAAATGCCTGAAGATCAAAGAGAATTAAACGACCAAAAAGCACTGGCCATTGATTTAGGATTAAACAATCTTGCCACTTGTGTCACATCAGACGGCAGATCATTCATCATTGATGGGCGGAGATTAAAAAGTATAAATCAATGGTTTAACAAAGAAAATGCCAGACTTCAAAGCATAAAAGATAAGCAAAAAATCAAAGGCACCACTCGTAAACAGGCTTTGCTTGCTATGAATCGCAATAATAAAGTGAATGATTATATCAACAAGACTTGCCGTTACATCATTAACTACTGTATTGAAAATCAAATTGGCAAACTTGTCATTGGCTATGCGGAAACATGGCAACGCAATATGAATCTAGGAAAAAAGACAAATCAAAACTTTGTCAATATTCCTCTCGGTAACATAAAAGAAAAACTAGAATATCTTTGTGAATTTTACGGCATTGAATTCTTGAAACAGGAAGAATCATATACGTCTCAAGCCAGCTTTTTTGACGGCGATGAGATTCCTGAATATAATGCCGACAATCCAAAAGAATATAAGTTCAGCGGCAAACGTATTAAGCGCGGTTTGTATCGAACAAAGTCTGGCAAACTAATTAATGCTGATGTCAATGGCGCATTAAACATCTTAAAGAAAAGTAAAGCTGTAGACCTGAGTGTCTTATGCTCTAGCGGCGAAGTGGACACGCCTCAAAGAATAAGGATTGCTTGAAGCAGTCAAACTTCTTTGGAAGCCTCCACTTCAAATTTTCGCTAGAAAATTAAGTGGGGGTAGTTCACGTTCAGAAGAGCTTTTGTGGTGTCATAGATGCCTGAAATGGGGGAGCCGTTGACGGAACATTGAAGAGATGGAGAGGCAACGTGGTTGCATTATAGGGGGCATGATATGTGCCTAAAAAAGTCGTCTTGCCTCAAACAGGCAAGACGACGTTTTACAGCACTTTTGATAAAAACGCTTTCGTCCGCTCATGCTGCGGACGGTCGAACAAGTCTTCCGGCTTCCCTTCCTCGACAATGTAGCCGCCGTCCATAAACAGGACGCGGTCGCCGACTTCACGGGCAAAGCCCATCTCGTGGGTGACGACGACCATCGTCATCCCTTCATTGGCCAGCTGCTTCATGACCGAGAGCACTTCCCCGACCATTTCCGGGTCAAGCGCTGACGTCGGCTCGTCAAACAGCATGATTTTCGGTTCCATGGCCAATGCCCGGGCGATGGCGACGCGCTGCGCCTGCCCACCGGAGAGGGAGTCCGGGTAGACGTGCGCTTTGTCTTGCAGCCCGACTTTGGCGAGCAGCTCCATCGCCTTCGCTTCCGCTTTTTCACGCGGCCATTTCCGCACTTTCATCGGTGCCAGCGTGATATTGTTCAGCACCGTCATATGCGGAAACAAGTTAAAGCGCTGGAACACCATTCCGACTTCTTCCCGCACTTTATTTAAGTTCGTGTCTTTCGCCTTTAAATTAATGCCGTCAATAATAATTTCACCTTCATCGAAATCCTCAAGCAAGTTTAAACAGCGTAAAAACGTCGATTTTCCCGACCCCGATGGGCCGATGACGACCACGACTTCTCCTTCGCGAATATGGACATCGATTCCTTTTAAAACTTGGAGCGAACCGAACGATTTTTTCAGCTGGCGTACGTCAATCATTGGGTCGAATACTTCCTTTCAAGATAGTGTGACAGTTTGCTTAACGAAAGCGTTAAGAGCAAATAGATGAACGCCACTGTTAAATACGGCTCCCAAACGCGGTAATACTCACCCGCGGCCGCTTTCCCCCAATACATGATTTCCGGGGCGGCGATGACCATCCCAAGCGACGAATCTTTAATTAAGACGATAAACTCGTTCGCAAACGGCGGAATCATTCGCTTTAACGCCTGCGGCAAAATAATGTAGCGCATCGCCTGCGCATGCGTCATCCCAAGCGAGCGGGCCGCTTCCATTTGCCCTTTGTCGATCGACTGGATGCCGGCGCGGAAAATCTCGGCCACATACGCGGCCGAGTTGAGCGACAGCGAGACGGCCAGGGAAGCGACGGCATTTGGCTGGGCGAAAAAGAGCGGCATGGCGCCGAAATGGACGAGCAAAATTTGCACGACAAGCGGCGTACCGCGGAAAAAGTTAATGTACCACGAAAACGGCAAACGAATAATCGGGTTGGACGACATTTTGCCAAGGCCGATGAACAGGCCGAGAATGAGGCCGAACACGATGCCGGCTAATGATACGCCGATCGTTACGAGCAGCCCTTGCCAAAAGTAAGGGGCGTATTCAACAATAATATCAAAACGAAAATCCATCGATCTCACCTTTCTCTAAGAAAAATGCGTAACTTGCGGGTAGTTACGCATTTTCTTTGTTCGCACGCTTATTGTTGTTTTAATCGATCAAGCTTCGGTTCTTTTCCAAACCATTTTTTATAGATTTCAGTGTATTTGCCGCTGTTGATGACGTTTTTTAATGCTTCGTCCACTTTTGCTTTCAATTCGCTGTTTTTTGGGAAGATCATACCATAATATTCTGAAGCGAAGTTTTTTGGATCCTCAATGACTTGCAGTTTTTTATTGGGATTGTTTTTCACGTATTCGTTTGCCACCGCGTTGTCCGTGATGACAGCATCAACACCGCCGTTTAGCAGTTCCATAATGGCAACAACACTCGTTTCGAATTTTTTAATATGATCGCCTTTGCCAAATAGCTTCTCCGCAGCTTCTTGACCGGTTGTCGCGTTTTGAACGCCGATCGTTTTCCCTTTTAAGTCAAGGGCGTTTTTCACCGGGCTGCCTTGTTTGACTAAGATGACTTGTGTTGCTTCAAAGTACGGAGCTGAGAAATCATAAGATTGTTTCCGCTCGTCCGTAATCGTAATGCCGGAAATGCCCATGTCGATTTCTTTGCTTTGCAGCGAAGCGAACAGCGGATCCCAGCCGATGTTTTTTAATTCATAATCCAAGCCGGCTTCTTTCATCACCGCATCCAAAAGGTCGGTGTCAAACCCAACAATTTTCCCTTTTTGCATATATTCAAATGGCGCAAACGCCGCGTCCGTCCCGACGGTGATTTTTTGCTTCCCTTCTTTTTCAGCGCCTGACGGAGAGCTTGTTTCTGTCGACTTGCCACAAGCGGCGAGCGCCATAAACAACACAGCAACGACCGCTACGATCAAACCTTTCTTCATTTTTAACATCCTATAAAATCCCCCTTTGGAATCATTGTCGATGAACGATTATCATACTATCAATATTTTTGTTATTATGCAATAGGTTTTATAAAAATAATTGTTTGAACATTTTGGCACCGCCGTATAAATGGGGAAAAGGCGCATTTTTCAATGTTTTTCGCCAAATTAACTGAAGGGCATATGGCTAATATCATTTCGTGTGCATTTTTATAAAATAATTTTTTATGTATAAAAAGACATAAACGATTGATTTTGAATTTACAGAATATTATACCAGGAAGAGGGTAGAGTTGGCAAAGGTTTTGTCAATTTGTTTATTATAGCGGTATGGAAAAATAAATACTATTGTGTAAATACTATCAATTTCGTTATGATGAAAGTGGTGACAAGACAGTAGAGGAAGGAGAGTCCATATGGTTTTATTTTCCGTCATTGTGTATTTAGTCGGCATGCTTTGGATTGGCTATTGGGCGTATAAACGGACGTCCAATTTGTCTGATTATATGCTTGGCGGCCGGACGCTCGGACCGGCGGTGACGGCGCTCAGCGCCGGGGCTTCCGACATGAGCGGCTGGCTGCTCATGGGGCTGCCGGGGGCGATGTATGTCGATGGGGTGAGCGCCGCCTGGATCGTCATCGGCTTGACGCTTGGCGCTTATGCAAACTGGTTGTTTGTCGCGCCGCGCTTGCGCGTCTATACGGAAGTAGCGAACGACTCGATTACGATTCCGGAGTTTTTGGAAAACCGATTCGGGGATGCCACGAAATTGTTGCGAATGGTATTCTGGGATTGTCATTATGGTCTTTTTTACGTTTTATGTCTCGTCCGGCCTCGTTTCGGGGGGCGTTCTGTTTGAAAACTCGTTTGGTGTTAGCTACCATACGGGATTGTGGATCGTCGGCGGTGTTGTTGTCGCCTACACGCTGTTTGGCGGCTTTTTGGCCGTCAGCTGGACGGACTTTGTCCAAGGGGCGATTATGTTCATCGCGTTGATTTTAGTGCCGGTCGTGACGCTGTTCCATACAGGCGGGCCAGTAGATACGATGGAGACGATCCGCGACATCGATCCCAACTTGTTGAACTTATGGAAAGGAACGAGTGTTCTTGGCATCATTTCGTTATTCGCCTGGGGGCTCGGGTATTTCGGCCAGCCGCACATTATCGTCCGCTTTATGGCCATTAAGTCGGTGAAAGAAATGAAAAGCGCCCGGCGCATCGGCATGGGCTGGATGATTTTCTCCGTTGTCGGAGCGATGTTGACGGGTCTTTTTGGAATCGCTTATTTTTCGCAGCGCGGCATGAAGCTTGATGATCCGGAAACGGTGTTTATTCAACTCGGACACATTTTGTTCCATCCGATTATTACCGGGTTTTTGCTGGCGGCGATTTTAGCGGCGATTATGAGCACGATCTCGTCACAGTTGCTCGTCACGTCGAGCTCGCTGACCGAAGACTTGTATAAAGTCGTGTTCCGCCGCGCGGCTTCGGATAAGGAGCTTGTCTTCGTCGGGCGTTTGTCGGTGCTCCTTGTCGCCATTGTCGCGACAGCGCTGGCGTATACGAAAAACGACACCATTTTAAACTTGGTCGGCTATGCGTGGGCTGGGTTTGGCGCATCGTTTGGCCCCGTCATTTTGCTTAGCTTATGCTGGCGGCGGATGACGAAATGGGGGGCGCTCGCCGGCATGGTCGCTGGGGCATTGACGGTCATTCTTTGGACGCAATCCGCCTACTTAAAAGGGCTGTTGTATGAAATGATCCCCGGTTTTGCCGCCAGCTTGGCAGCGATTGTGATCGTCAGCTTGCTGACGAAGGAGCCAGAAGGGAAAGTAGCTGAACAATTTGATCGATTCAAGCAGTTGCTGTCCTAAAAATAGGCAAAAGGGTGTCCCCTTGCGCAGGGGCACCCTTTTTGTCGTTTAGGACTATTTCACTTGATTCCAATCCGGGTACAAGTCGATGCGCCGGTCGCGCCATGTCGCGACCGATCCTTTTTCCCGCACTTTGCGAAGGAGCGACAAGTCAAGGTCAGCGGTAATGACCATGTCGCTGTTGATCTCGCCCGCCGCAAGGACGCCGCCTTGCGGGAACGGAATGTCGTTTGGCGTGATGACGGCCGCCTGGCCGAAGTTGGCGCGCATAAAGTCGACCGTTGGAAGCGAGCCGACCGTGCCGGTTGTGACGACATACACTTCGTTTTCGACCGCCCGCGCGTGGCAGCAATACCGTACACGGTAAAACCCGTGCCGATCGTCGGTGCACGACGGACAGAAGATGACGTCCGCCCCTTTCGCGCGCGCCAGGCGAACGATTTCCGGAAACTCGATGTCATAGCACGTCAAAATGGCGATCGTCGCTTTGTCCGTTTCAAAGACGTGCAGTCCGTCACCCGGGGCGATGTTCCATTCGTTGGCCTCGGTCGGGGTGATGTGCAGCTTCGCTTGGCGATGGATCGTTCCGTCCGGTGCAAACAAGTGGGCGACATTGTACAGCTTGCCGTTTTCGCGGATGACATGCGTACCGCCGATCAAATACATGCCCGTGTCTTTGGCGAGCGACGTAAACAGCCCGCAATACGGCTCCGTGTAGTCCGGCAAGTCGTCGATCGCTGCTTGACGTCCGTCATCAAGTGGAATGGAAAGCAATTGGGTCGTGAAAAATTCTGGGAACAAGACAAACTCGGCGTCAAACTCTTGCGCTGTTTTGACGTAATGCGTCACTTGCGCGGCAAATTCGTCAAACGAACGGATCGTATGCAAATGATATTGGACAGCGGATACGCGCAATGGCGGCACCTTCCTTTCTATTTCCATATGGCATCTATTTTAGCACCATGCAAACCGTTTCGAGGCATTTGATTTTTCAATATGCGCAGGCCCCGCTCCCTTCCTATTTCAAGGAGGGGAGTTGCGGAAAAAGACAAGGACGAGGTCTTGTCTATTATTGTTCGCCGTAGCGTCGGTACGCGCCGTGATGCGTCGGGCCGACGTATTCGTTTAACGGGAACGAATGGCGAATGGCGGCGGTGATGAACGCCTTGGCGGTGGCGATGGCGTCTTTCACCGGCCGGCCTTTTGCCAGTTCGGCGGCGATGGCGGCTGAGAACGTGCAGCCAGCGCCATGCGTATACGTCGTGTCGATCCGTTCCGATTCAAGCAGTTCGAACGTTTGACCGTCATAAAGGACGTCAACCGCATAGTCGTGCGGAATTTTCCGTCCGCCTTTGACGATCACATATTGAGCTCCGAGCTCATGAATGCGTCCAGCCGCCTCTTTCATGTCTTCAACCGTTTCAATGCGCGGCAGGCCGGCTAGCTGCGCCGCCTCAAACAAGTTCGGCGTCACGACCGTTGCTTTTGGTACAAGCGTTTCCCGGTAGCACACCGTATTTTCCGGGTGGAGCGGCTCATCCGCCCCTTTGCACACCATAACTGGATCGACGACCGCATTTTTCAAACCATGTTTTTCAATCGTCCGCGCGGTCAGTTCAATGATGTCCGTCGTCGGCAGCATCCCCGTTTTGAGAGCATCAACGCCGACGCCGACGATGATCGTCTCAAGCTGGGCTTCGATCGTTGCTAGGTCAACGGGGAACACTTGGTGCGCCCACCGGTTGTGCGGGTCCATGGCGACGATTGTCGTGATCGCCGTCATGCCGTAAACGCCAAGCTCTTGGAACGTTTTTAAGTCCGCCTGCAGCCCGGCGCCGCCGCTGCTGTCCGAGCCGGCGATCGTTAACGCTTTTGGCATCGTCATCATCATCACTCCTTTGCTTCATAACATTATATCATGAAGCCGCCCTCAAGGACGAAATAGTTGTTCCACATGAGTCAGTCAAGACTTTGTGGAGAACATTTTTTCGGTTCACTACGGGTGTTGTCAATCACTAGTTATAGAACCATTTTCAGGAATTAATATCGTAAGCGCTTTCGGACTCTCATCCCTCATCTTGAAGTGATGATATTGTATTCCATTTTTTTACACCCAACCACCATCCCGGAGCGCCGACAACGCTTGATGGATCGGCGTCCCGGATGACCGCTGCAGACACGGTAGATTCTGACGCACCACATCTGCCCATAACCGTCCGGCCTTCCGTTTGGCCTGTTCGATCCGCTTGGACTTTGTTGAGGCCGAGACGGCCGACTGGGGCTCTTGCTCCTCCCACCGTCCCTTTCTCCACCCGATCCCGTCGATTCGGGCCGCCATCGCCCTCAGAAACGCCCGAAGCCCTTGGTCTTTCCAGCTGCGGCGGGATTTCACCCGATGCGCAAACCGGCTCATCACGCTCTCGGCGTGGCCCATCGGACGCATGCCGGTCGTCTCCACCCCTTGCTCCGACAGCCACTCCCGATAGTCCCGGATGCATCCCGGCATCGACTCGATCCGGCGAATCAAGGCGGCCAGCTGTTGTTCTTTGCCTTCGTCCTCCAACGTGCCGACCGCGCTGTTCAGCTCCACGAGAAGCCCCTCTTCGTCTTGTTTCGCCAGCTTCTTCCGCACCTCCCGCCAACGCGGATGGCCGGACAGACACTGACGCAGCTCCCGCGCCACATGAAATCGATCCAGCTGAAAGCACGCCCGCTTCCCAAAATACTCCCGGCAGGCTGTGATCCACGACGCCGCGTCGCCGTTGATGATCAAAAGGTCCCGGCACGGGTCATAGGCATATTCGTTCATCAGCCACTCCTCAAACCGTTCCCACACGTCTCCCGCCCCTTCATGGAGGTAGTGGCGCCGGTTCACGAGCTCGAGCTGCGAACCGTTTCGTTTCCATCCCTCGTGAACCGCCAGGATTTTCTCTTCTTTCGCCCGTTTCCCTTTCCCCTGGCGGGAAATGAACAGCCCATCCGCCTCCACAAACAGCACTCGGCCGTGCCGTTGGGAAACAGGGTGGTGCAGCGAGACAGGGGCCTCCAGCACCAGTTGGCGAATCGCCTCGTGGCTCATGACCGCATACCCCACGATCGACTCCAACGTACGGGCCGCTTTGCGGTAGGAAGAGCACTCTACGGCCAACTCGACCGCCGTTTCCTCGAGGCAAGGACTGATCGATCGGGCCCCATCAAAGCCTAATTCGGCATCCAGCAAGAAGGTATAGTTCCCCGTTTGCCGGTCATAGTAGTAGTTCCGTCGAAACGTCACTTCTCCAAACAGCGTTTGGATCGTAGTCGGCCGTTTGTCTTTCAGCTGATACCGGCGCTTGTCCCGCGCTTCCGCCAGTTGTTGATCAATCTCCTCCAAAAGGGCCGCCAACAAGACAGCGAACACCTTTTGAAGAGTTCTGACTAATTGTTCCTCCAGCTCTTTTAATAAAGGCCATTCTGTGGTAAGATGTTTCATGGACTCTCTCCCTCCTGTTTTATGGATGTTGGTCATCACCATCATAGCAGGGAGAGAGTCCTTTTTGCATGACATTTGCTTTTTTCTACCGCGCTTCGCTTGGTGGCCCCGACGAGCGTCGCGAACAAAAGTTCGCAACCCTCGTCGGGGAATCATTCCTGAATGTCACCCACAAATATTTTACTCACACGTTCCACATCAACAAAAAAGCCATCCAGCACACGTGAACAGGCCATGCCGGTTTCTTTCCAGACGCCGGCTTGTTCATATTGTCCATTGTCATTGAGCGAGTAGATTTGCACAACACGATGCATGGGGTTCACGATCCAGTATTCATAGACTCCGTATTGCATATACAAATTCAATTTGAACACGAGATCATACGCCTGGTTGGAAGGGATTAAAATTTCCATGATCAGCGTTGGGACGCCGACAAATTTTGTATCCGTTAATCCACTTCGATCACAGATCACGGTTAAATCAGGGACGACAATTTTCTTGCCTTCGATTCGTTCGTTCTTTAGTTCGATACCAAACGGGGCATGAAACACTTCACACGGCTTTCCTTCTAAAAAATGGAACAGTTGGACGTGCAGCCGTCCCGATATGCGTTGGTGCTGGGTCGAAGGGGAGGGAGACATCAACACAGCGCCATCAATGTATTCTAAAACGCGGTCGGTTGTTTCCCGCATGCGGTGAACTACCCCCACTTAATTTTCTAGCGAAAATTTGAAGTGGGGGCTTCCAAAGAAGTTTGACTGCTTCAAGCAATCCTTATTCTTTGAGGCGTGTCCACTTCGCCGCTAGAGCATAAGACACTCAGGTCTACAGCTTTACTTTTCTTTAAGATGTTTAATGCGCCATTGACATCAGCATTAATTAGTTTGCCAGACTTTGTTCGATACAAGCCGCGCTTAATACGTTTGCCGCTGAACTTATATTCTTTTGGATTGTTGGCATTATATTCAGGAATCTCATCGCCGTCAAAAAAGCTGGCTTGAGACGTATAGGATTCTTCCTGTTTCAAGAATTCAATGCCGTAAAATTCACAAAGATATTCTAGTTTTTCTTTTATGTTACCGAGAGGAATATTGACAAAGTTTTGATTTGTCTTTTTTCCTAGATTAATATTGCGTTGCCATGTTTCCGCATAGCCAATGACAAGTTTGCCAATTTACAATCCGACGTTGTACATGTTCTTGGCAATATGGCACAGTTCTCGAAGAGTCAAGTATTCTTCTTTGGTCAAACCATTTAGCTGTTGTTTGATACAAAAATACATGTTTTCACCTCCCATCTAACTATATGATACTATATTTTACTGAATCTATCCTATTTTCAGCAAAATATAGTTAAGGCGATTCATCTCCCACTTATTCCGCTTCGCTTCGTTGAAGTGGGAGTCTTCTCGCCTAATTAAGATAAAAAAAGCCGCCCGCTATGAGCGGGCGATCATGGGAATGGACAATGATGAACAGGCGGCCGGCAGCGCGCGTTGCCGCCTACGTCCATCACGGTTAGTTGGCAGCCAGCGCTTTCCCGAGCGCTTCGCGGACAGGGACGTAGCGATAGCCGAGGTCGCGGGCGACGGCTTCGTACGTGATTTCGCCGTTGGCGACGTTGACGCCAAGCTCGAGCGCCGGGTTGTCCGTAATGGCTTGCATGACGCCTTTATTGGCGATTTGCAAGGCGTATGGGATCGTGACGTTCGTCAAGGCGATCGTCGAGGTGCGCGGGACAGCACCCGGCATGTTGGCGACCGCATAATGGACGACGCCGTGTTTGACGTACGTCGGGTCGTCGTGCGTCGTGACGTGGTCGCTTGTTTCGACGATGCCCCCTTGGTCGATGGCGACATCGACGATGACCGACCCCGGTTTCATCGCTTTCACCATGTCCTCGGTGACGAGCTTCGGCGCCCGCGCCCCTGGGATGAGGACGGCGCCGATGACAAGGTCGGCCTCTGCGACCGCTTCGGCGATGTTCATCGGGTTGGACATGAGCGTCGTAATTTGGTTGCCGAAAATGTCGTCAAGCTCGCGCAGGCGATCCGCGTTCAAGTCGATGATCGTGACATCTGCCCCGAGGCCGACCGCGACTTTTGCCGCATTCGTGCCGACGACCCCGCCGCCGATGATGACTACTTTGCCGCGGGCGACGCCAGGGACACCGCCAAGCAAAATGCCTTTGCCGCCGTACGGCTTTTCCAAAAATTGCGCCCCGATTTGCGCCGCCATCCGCCCGGCGACTTCGCTCATCGGCGTCAACAGCGGCAGCGTGCGGCCGACTTGCACAGTTTCATAGGCGATGGCGATAACGCCGCTTTCTTTTAACACGCGCGTCAACTCTGGGTCGGCGGCCAAATGCAAGTAGGTGAACAGCACAAGCCCCGGACGGAAGAAGCGGTATTCGCTTGGCAGCGGCTCTTTCACTTTCATCACCATATCTGCTTGCGCCCACACATCTTCCGCTCGCTCGATGATTTGTGCTCCGGCACGGGCGTAATCATTGTCGCTGAAACCGCTCCCAACCCCTGCCTCTTTCTCAATGAGCACCGTGTGTCCTGCCTGAACGAACGACAATACGCCAGCCGGCGTAATGGCGACACGGTTTTCGTTATTTTTAATTTCCTTTGGCACTCCAATAATCATGAATATGGTTCCTCCTCATCAAAAGTGGCCTTACTTATAGTATAAAAGAGACGGAACGGGCCGGGCATTGTTCAAAAAAGAGAAAGAAGCGCGTGGGTTTTGTGGATTTCCACAAATTCAACCGCGCGCTTCGTATTTCGCTAATTTAATATCGATGTATAATTTGATTTTTTGATTCATGTCATTGAGATCAAGCTCGGCGATGTCGGCAATCCGCTTGAGCCGATAAGCAAGCGTGTTCGGGTGAACGTTGAGGACGTCAGCGGTTTCTTGCACATTTTCGTTATGGTCAAAAAATGTTTCAAACGTTTTCACCAAGTCGCTGTGATGTTTGCGGTCATAGGCTTGCAATTTCTCAAGCGCCGGGTTGGTCCAGCCTCCTTGCCGTTTTTTTTCAAGCAAAAAGTCAAAAAATTGGTAAATACCGAGTTGGGCGTAGCCGTAGACGCCGTTGATGTCATCCCCAAGCTTCTCCTTCAGCGCTAGCACGGCGAGCGCTTCGCGGTAGCTTTTTTCAATGAGGCGATAGACGCTGTACACGCCGCCAAATCCGCACTGCACATCGTGGATGTGAAATCGTTCTTTCATTTTGGCGGCGAACGATTCGATGAATGCATTCAGCTCTTTGAGCGGCTGGTCGGTTTTGGGCGCCGCCAGCAAAATCACATCGCGGCCGTCGGTCGTATAAAGAAGGAGCGGGAGTTGCTGGGTTGTTTGCAATAAGTAGGAAATTTGCCGCTCCATTTCGGCGGTCAAATCAGCGGCAAAGCGGAAGACGACAACGGCAAACTGCGGTGCGGTCGGGATTTGCATGGCAGCGAGATGGGTGCGAATCTCGTCTTCGGCCGCGATATGGCTCGTCAGCAACTTCCAAAACAGCTCCTGCACCCGCTCTTCTTTTTTGTTTTTGCGCATATACAGCTGCAACACTTTGTTTTTCGCTGCCTTGGCGGCGAGCTTGAGCCATTCCATCTCCTCAGGCGACAGCGTCCGGTTCGTTTCCAGCACCCAGATGAAACCGATCACCTCATCGTTTTTCCAGATCGACACAGCGACGCGGCTGCCGAGGCCGACGTCATGAATCGGCGGCACGCGCACCGGCTCGCGGCTTTTGAGCAGCGCCGGGATGGCGCCTTGTTTCCATAAGCTGTTGATCACTTTTTCCGGGACGCGCCGGCTGATGATCGTCGCCGTCCGCGCCGGATCGGTGTAATCGTCATGGGCGCTGTAGGCGATGAGCCGATGGTTCGCATCTTCGATCGTCACCGGGCATTTCAGCACATCGCTGACGCGGTCGGCAAACTCTTCAAGGCTGTCAAATTCGCCGCGGAACGGGTCGGTGTACGAGGGCATATCGGTGTTTTCCCCCCCCCAGCATAAAATTATGAGACGAAAAGCATCGCATTTAAGCAGCAGTCATTAGCCGCCTCTGGTTAAACATTTCCTCACAATTCTATGAACGGTTTCATCATAACTTATGCGCCGTCAGCTGTAAATCAACACGTATGGGTATATTTTGAGGTGACTCAATACGGTCCTGTTTAAACGAGGGCACGCGCCTGAGATTTGTATGATCTTCCTGCTTTTGTTCGCTATCCTTGTGAAATGGCGGGGACGGTGTATTATCGTTTATTTTAGGTTAAGGGAATGATCTATCCCCGAAAGACAAGAATTTATTTCCAAATATTTAATAATTTCATAATATAAAAACATTTTATTGACGAAAGAGGATACGTCAAATAAAATGGACTTAGGTTATATCTGTCGACAGTCGACAAAGTAGGTGAAGGTAAATGAGTCAGGATCAACCGGACCGATCCGCTCCTTTTTACGAGCAAATTTATCATTTATTGCGCAAGAAAATTCTTCAAGGAGAATTCAAGCCTGGACAACGTATCTACGAAGCAAAGCTGGCCAGAGAGTTAAATGTAAGTAGAAGTCCGGTGCGAGAGGCTGTAAGGGCGCTTGAAAAAGAGGGATTGCTCCAGATTGATCATAAATCGCGGATCACTGTGTACGAACCGACGATGAGGAATGTGGAGGAGATTTATCAATGCCGCATGTCCCTTGAATCATTGGCTGTTAAACTGGCCTGCGAACGGATGTCTGCCTCTCAATTGGATGAGATTGAGGAAGTGCTTTACCAAACAGAACGAAATATTATAATCGGGGATCTTGAATCCGTGATTGCATTCAACGCCCAGTTCCACGATTGTATTGTTTTGTTCAGCGGTAATAGCGAACTAGGAAAGTTGCTAGGAGGACTTAGGTCGCTAACGTATTACTATCGGACGCTGAACGTGCACGGGCCAGGGAGGGCAAACCAAATTTTAGAAGAGCACAAGCAAATTTTTTTTAAAATGAAAGAACGAAAAGCGGATGAAGCGGCGGAAGAAATGAAAGTGCATATTGAACATGACTTGCTTCACTTAAAAAACTTGTTAGCAAAGGAATGCGAACAAGCAAGGGGGAAGAAATCCTGAAACAATGGGACATCGCCGTCATTCCAGGTGATGGCATCGGCAAAGAGGTCGTGCCTGCGGCGTTGGATGTGCTGCAGGCGGTCGCGGATGTTCATGGAGGGATCTCTTTTTCCTTTACGGAATTTCCATGGAACTGCGATTACTATGTTGAACACGGCCAAATGATGCCAGATGATGGGCTTGAGACGTTGCGGAACTTTGACGCCATTTTCCTTGGAGCGGTCGGCAATCCGAAGCTTGTCCCTGACCATATTTCGTTATGGGGGCTGCTTCTGAAAATCCGCCGCGAATTTGAACAGGTGATCAACATCCGCCCGGCGAAATATTTTCGCGGATTGTCGTCGCCGCTTGCCGAACCGCGCGAGTTTGATTTCATCGTCGTCCGCGAAAACAGCGAAGGGGAATATAGCGAAGTCGGCGGGCGCATCCACCGCGGGGAAGACGAAATCGCCATTCAAAACGCTGTCTTTACCCGCAAAGGGACGGAGCGGGCGATGCGTTATGCGTTCGAGCTGGCGCGGAAGCGGAAACGGCATGTGACGAGCGCGACGAAATCGAACGGCATTTTCCATACGATGCCGTTTTGGGATGAAGTGTTCGCCGACGTCAAGCGCGACTACCCGGATGTCGCGACCGCGTCGTACCATATTGATGCATTGGCCGCCTTTTTCGTGACAAGGCCGCATACGTTTGACGTCGTTGTCGCGAGCAACTTGTTTGGCGACATTTTGACGGACCTTGGCGGCGCTATTATGGGCAGCATCGGCATCGCCCCGGCGGCGAACATCAACGTCAACGGCAAGTACCCATCCATGTTTGAGCCGGTGCACGGCTCGGCGCCGGACATTTACGGCAAAGGCATCGCCAACCCGATCGGGCAAATTTGGACGGCGAAACTGATGCTTGACCATTTCGGCGAAGAAGAGCTCGGCGCCCTTTTGTTGCAAACGATTGAGGATGTCACCGCTGACGGCATCAAAACGCCGGATCTCGGCGGCACGGCGACGACAAAGGAAGTGACGGAAGAAATTTGCCGGCGGTTACGGGCGTCTCAATAATGTGAAAGGCTCAATCTGTGTCAATAAGGAGGTGAAAACCTAGTTGTCGCATTTCCGATCGGAGCGAAAAGAGAGCCCAAATGAGGCGGCTGAACTGTTTGGACGATGGCTCTCCTTTCTTTGCCCGAGTGTGAATGCGATGAAACAGCTAGGGAAAAGGATGAGGATTATATCCGCAGACCGCATTGGTGGGATTGTCACCATTTTGGCAGGCGGAATCGCGCTGGCTGAGGCTGCACGTTTATACCCGACTCGGACGAGTATGTTGGTTGGCGATCATACAATGCCTGCTGTTGTTGGCTTCCTTATGGTTGTTTTAGGTATTTCACTCCTCTTCACAAAGGGTGAGTCGTTTGACGCAGAGTTTCCCGACCGAAAGACAATGTTGAGCATCATTGGCACGCTTGGACTTTTGTTCGTTTACTGGATTTTATTTCAGTTTGTCGGCTACGTTGTCAGTACGTTGATTGTTTCTGTTTTGCTGTTCCGAATAATCGGTTCGTATCCGTTTTTCCCTAAGGCGTTGCTGTTGGGCGCCTTGTTGACAACGTTTTTGTACGTTGCTTTCGTCTATTTATTATCCATTCCGTTCCCTAAAGGAATGGTTGGGATATAGGGCAGGAGGGACATAGGCATGGAAGCATTGAGCATGCTTTTATCAGGGTTTTCAGAAGCGTTTGCCCCATTAAACTTGCTTGCTGCTCTCATTGGGGCGTTCATCGGCACTTTAGTCGGCATGTTGCCGGGGCTCGGCCCGACATCAGCGATTGCAATTTTGCTTCCTTTAACAACAGTACTCGGTCCGACCCAAGGGATTATTATGCTCGCCGGCATTTATTACGGAGCGATGTACGGGGGATCGACAACGGCCATCTTGCTCAACATTCCCGGAGAAGTATCATCCGTCCCAACTTGCCTTGATGGTTATCCGATGGCCAAACAAGGAAGGGGAGGCGCCGCGCTTGGCATTGCCGCCATTGCTTCTTTCATTGCGGGGATCATCGGAGTGATCGGTTTAGTGTTTTTCGCTCCGTTGTTGGCTGATCAAGCGCTAAAGTTTGGACCGCCCGAATATTTTTCGTTAATGTTGTTAGCGCTTACAGTTGTTGTCAGCCTTGCAGGGAATTCCTTGCTGAAAGGACTGATTATGGGGCTGTTTGGCTATTTGCTAGCTATGGTCGGTATGGGGCCTTCAGGGCAAGTCCGTTTTGATTTCGGTATTAATGCGTTAAGCGCCGGATTCGATATGATCAGCATTATTATCGGTCTGTTCGCTGTTACAGAAGTGCTAAAAGGGATAGAAGAAAAACATGCCGCCATTTCGGCGAACAACATTGGGAGTGTATATCCCAAGTGGCTTGATTTCAAGCAAAGTCTTCCGTCTATCATGCGGGGGAGTTTCATTGGCTTTTTGCTCGGTCTTTTGCCAGGGTGTTCGACAGCCGTCTCCACCTTTTTAGCCTATGATGTAGAAAAGAAAGTATCTAAAAATAGAGAGAACTTTGGAAAAGGTGCCATTCAAGGGGTAGCGGCGCCGGAATCGGCAAACAACGCCACGAGTTCGGCAGGATTTATTCCTTTATTTGCCCTGGGAATACCAAGCTCTGCTCCACTGGCCATTTTGTTGGCTGGGCTCATGATTTACGGATTGGCCCCGGGTCCGGTATTGTTTGAACAAAATGGAAGTTTCGTCTGGACAGTGATCGCCAGCATGTTTATCGGAAACGTCATGCTGCTCATTCTCAACCTTCCACTAGTCGGTTTTTGGGCCAAGTTGACGCAAATTCCGTTTGGGGTGATCAGCCCGATTGTTCTCGTCCTTTGCTTTGTCGGTTCTTACACTGTCAGAAATAACGTATTGGATGTGTTTGTGACGATCTTGTTTGGTATACTCGGGTACATTTTTCATAAATACCGTTGGCCCGTCGTTCCGTTGATTTTATGTTATATTCTTGGGCCAATGCTCGAACAATCTTTTGTTCAATCGCTATCGATGTCAGGAGGCAGCTTTTCCATTTTTGTGGAACGTCCGCTTTCTTTGTCAATTTTAATCGGTGCTGCCATTCTTCTCGTTGTTTCACTTGCCCTGGTTCGACGCACGAAGTCGAGTGCCAAGCAGGCGGTCGGTTCAGATGTAGACATCGCTGGCTAATACGCTGGCGATGAAATAAATAAAATAAATGAAATTAGTAGGGGGGAATTTTCAGCATGAAGAGAATGAAAAAGGTTGCGAATTTATTGGCAAGTGTTGTTTTGCTAGGAGTGCTAGCAGCTGGTTGCTCGCAGGAAACGGCAAAGAACAGTCCAGCTGGGTCAAGCGAAAAAGAGATAAAGTATCCGACAAAGCCAATTGAAATCACCGTTCCGTTTGCTGCTGGCGGGGGAACGGATTTAAATGCAAGGGCGATGAGTGAATACTTAAGCGAGAAGTGGGGGCAACCAATTAACGTTGTCAATAAACCGGGGGCAGGTGGAGCCACCGGTACGTTGGAAGTGCTGAAAAAAGGGTCAAAAGATGGCTATTCAATCTTGACACAAAGCGCTTCCGCCGGCTCAGCGCTTTTTGCGGGAAATCCGAATTTGCCATTTAAACTCGATGACTTACGCTTTATCGCCAGATTGGCTGTTGACCCGCTTGCTTATGTAGTAAAAGCCGATGCTCCTTGGAACAATTTAAAAGAGTTTAGCGAGTGGGTAAAACAAAACCCGGATAAATTGACGTTCGCCAGCAATGGCACAACTGCTATTGCAACGTTTGGCGTCATCCAATGGATGGACAGCATTGGCGCTGATTTTTCAAAAGCTAAGCTTGTTATGACAAACGGCTCCGGAGACGCGCTTCCGAAAGTTGCTGGCGGACATATTGTGCTCGGAGTGCAAGGGGTCAGCGAGGTCGCCAACCTAGTCAAAGCAGGAAAACTGAAAATATTAGGCATCGCTTCGTCGGAGCGAAGCCCTTATTTTCCGGATGTCCCAACACTTGAAGAGCAAGGGATTACAGGGGTTACTGTCACTCAATGGTATGGGGTTTCCGCGCCGAAAGAAGTTCCGGACGAAATCGTGAAAAAGTGGGAAAAATCAATTGAAGAAATGCTCAATGATCCTAAGTACCAAGAGAAACTGAAATCGATTGTTGTTCAACCGTCTTATTTGAACTCTGAAGATTTTACAAAATATGTGAAAGACGAAGTCGAAAAATTTAAACAAATTGCCAATGAAAAGGGGTTAATCAAGTAAAACGAATATAGCCTATTTGACAAATGCGGCGTCTTTCTCTACCTTAAAAGGAGAGGTCTCATGCCAGGAAAGACGCCGCCTATGGACCTAAAGCGGCTCTGTTTGCGGTGCTTTAGGTCTTTTTTTATGTCTTCTAATTTCACGTGCAACAAAAGTAAGTAGAGAAGCTTATTGTGATTTTAGAAAAGAAAGGATGACGTTCGTTGTTCAAAAAATGGTTTGGCAAGCAACAGCCGAAGGAAGAGATGATCACCGCACCGCTTGACGGGACGATTGTGCCGCTTGAAGACGTGCCGGATCCGGTGTTTGCGCAAAACATGATGGGCGATGGCATCGCCATCGACCCGGCGGATGGGGATGTCGTCGCTCCGGTCGATGGCGAAATCATTCAGCTCTTTCCGACGAAACACGCCATCGGCTTGCGTTCGGCAGCGGGTGTGGAGTTGCTCATCCATGTCGGCATCGACACCGTGTCGATGAACGGGGAAGGGTTTACCGCTTATGTCAAAGCCGGCGACCGAGTGAAGCGGGGCGATCGGCTTCTTTCTGTCGACTTGCCACTTGTGCGCGAGAAAGCGAAAAGCGCGGTGACGCCCATCATCATTACGAACGGGGATGCCCTCAAAAGCCTTGAGAGAAAGGCCGAGGCATCAGCCAAAAAAGGCGAGACGGTCTTATTTCATGTGAAAATGAAATAAGGGCGGAAGGGAGGACATATGGCGTTTCGCATCCATAAGATTTTAAACAACAACGCTGTTGTCGTGCTCGACGAAGGCAAAGAGAAAATTGTCATGGGCCCGGGGATTGCGTTTCAAAAGCGGAAAAACGATCTCATCCCCCCGGGCCGCATTGAGAAAATTTTCGTCATGGAA
Organism: Geobacillus lituanicus; assembly: GCF_050994965.1. Lineage (NCBI taxonomy): Bacteria > Bacillati > Bacillota > Bacilli > Caryophanales > Anoxybacillaceae > Geobacillus > Geobacillus lituanicus. The sequence goes on along the minus strand of NZ_CP194773.1, from coordinate 326,019 downwards.
GAAGAAAATGAGAAGTTCCAGCAATTGCTTCGCACGTTGCCAGAAGAACATATCGATATTGCCGAAGAAATTATCAGCTATGCGGAAGACAAACTGCAAGCACCGCTCAACGACCATATTCATATTGCGCTGACTGACCATTTGTCGTTTGCCATCGAGCGGTTGAAGCAAGGTTACCGCATTCAAAACAAATTGCTCAATGAAATTAAAGTGCTATATAAGGCGGAGTATGAAATTGGGCTATGGGCGAAACAGTTGATCAAAGAGCGGCTTGGCATCGAGATTCCCGATGACGAGGTGGCCCATATCGCCCTTCATATTCATACGGCGAAACTCGATGCCGCCAGCATGAACAAAACGATGCGCGAGACGACGCTCATTCATGAATTCGTTGACCTTATCCAAACGGAGCTCGGCATATCGATCGATAAGGAAAGCATTTCATACCAGCGGCTGCTCACTCATTTGCGCTTTGCCTTAAGTCGCATCGAAAACGGGGAGCCGATTCATTCGATGGATGAGGAGATGCTTGCGCTCATTCAGACAAAATATGCAAGGGAATGGGCGTGTACACAAAAAGCGGCAAGCTATGCAGAGAAGGAATATGGCATCCGTTTTCCGGAGGAGGAACTCGCCTATATCGTCCTCCATATCCAACGGTTGCGAAAGCGTTGACAAAAACAGCAAGTTGTCGTATAATGCAAAACGGACAACGAAATATTGCGGGATTGTGACTGCTTCGAGCAGGCAAGACCTAAAACGTATGAAGGGAACGGCAAGTGAGTCATGCCGCTAGATCGCCCTTTGTATGTTTTAGGTCTTTTTTGTTTTTCATTTCACCATCATTCAGAAGGGGAGGAGTTCACCGATGAATTATGAACACATTGCTAAACAACTCATCCCGCTCCTTGGCGGGAAAGAAAACATCATTAGCGTAACTCATTGCGCGACACGGCTTCGCCTCGTCTTAAAAGATGACAAAAAGGCCGAGGCGAAAGACATTGAAAACATTGAAGGGGTTAAAGGGGCGTTTTCCAGCTCCGGACAGTTTCAAATTATTTTTGGCACCGGCGTGGTGAATAAAGTGTATGAGGCGTTTGTCCGGGAAGCAGGGATACAGCAAGGTGATGCTGATGCCCATCAAGAAGCCATCAAGCAAAAAATGAATCCGCTCGCCCGCTTTGCGAAGACGTTGTCAAACATTTTTGTCCCAATCATCCCAGCCATTGTCGCGAGCGGTTTGTTAATGGGTTTGCTTGGGATGATGAAGGCGTTCAAATGGGTGGCGGCAGACAGCCCGCTGTATATTTTGCTTGATATGTTTTCGAGTGCGGCGTTTATTATTTTGCCGATTTTAATCGGCTTTAGCGCGGCGAAAGAATTTGGCGGTACGCCGTTTTTAGGGGCGGTCATCGGCGGTATTATGACTCACCCGGCGCTATTAAACCCGTGGGGATTGGCCGAGGCCAAGCCAAACTATATGCATTTTCTTGGCTTTGATATCGCTATGGTCGGGTATCAAGGGACGGTCGTGCCGATTTTGCTGGCGACGTATGTGATGAGCAAATTGGAGCGTGGATTGCGAAAAGTTGTTCCCCATGCGGTCAGTTTGCTTGTTGTTCCATTTGTGACCGTCATTTTGACGGGATTTATTACGATTTTGGCCATTGGTCCGCTCGGCAATTTGATTGGCGATGGGATTACGAAGGTGTTGAACTTTGTTTACCATTATGGCGGTGCGTTAGCTGGCCTTATCTTCGGCGGATTGTACTCGATGATCGTCATTACCGGTGTGCATCATAGCTTTCATGCCATTGAAGCGAACTTGTTGGCGAAACTTGGGGTCAACTATTTACTGCCAATTTGGTCGATGGCCAACGTCGCCCAAGGCGGCGCCGGTTTGGCTGTATTTGTCAAATCGAAGCGGACAAAAACAAAAGAGATTGCGTTGCCGGCGGCCTTGTCAGCTTTTTTAGGCATTACCGAGCCAGTCATTTTCGGGGTGAACTTAAAATACCGGAAGCCGTTTATCGCTGCGGCCATTGGCGGCGCGCTCGGCGGAGCGTACGTCGTATTTACGAATGTAGTAGCTAATGCCTACGGGTTGACCGGCATCCCGATGATCGCCATCGTTGCGCCGGAAGGGCTCACGAACTTAATGCACTACTTAATCGGTTTTGCCATTGCCGTCGTTTCAGCGTTTGTGGCGACATTCCTTCTAAAGTTCCGTGAAGAAGAAGAGTGAGGGGACAAGCGGATGAAATCCGAACAGGAACAGAAACTTATTGAACAAGCATACGCTGAAGTCGAAAAATATGAGACTCTTGTCAATCGTGACCGGTATCGGCTTCGCTACCATCTCATGCCTCCTGTCGGGTTGATGAACGATCCAAACGGGCTGATCGACTGGCACGGAACGTATCACGTCTTCTACCAATGGATGCCGTTTCGCACCGGCCATGGCGCCAAGTTCTGGGGGCATTATACATCCCCAGACTTGGTTCATTGGCAAGCAGCGCCGATTGCGTTAGCGCCAAGCGAATGGTATGACAAAGATGGCTGCTATTCCGGCAGTGCGATTAGTTGCGATGGAAAACTCGTGCTGTTTTACACTGGCAATGTGAAAGATGAACAAGGAAACCGCCAAACGTACCAATGCATGGCCGTATCGGAAGATGGCATTCATTTTACAAAAAAAGGCGTCGTCATTACACTTCCGGACGGATATACGGCCCATTTCCGCGATCCGAAAGTATGGCGGTATCAGGGCCATTGGTATATGATCCTGGGGGCGCAAAGCGAAAGCGGCGATGGAAAAGCGGTGCTGTTTCGTTCCGCTGATCTTTGTCATTGGGAGCATCTTGGCCCAATTGCTGGCGGCAACATGAACGGGCTTGGTCCGTTTGGCTATATGTGGGAATGCCCAGACTTGTTTCCATTAGATGGGCAAGACGTGCTCATCGTCTGCCCGCAAGGATTAAAACCGGACGGCATGCGCTACCAAAACGTCTACCAGTCAGGTTATTTTGTCGGCCGCTTCGACTACGAACGGGCCGAATTCCTTCACGGGACGTTTGAGGAGCTTGACCGCGGCTTTGAATTTTACGCTCCGCAAACGATGCTTGACCGGAACGGGCGGCGCATCCTCATCGGCTGGATGGGTGTGCCGGACCAGGATGAAGACCGCCAGCCGACAGTGAGCCACCGCTGGGTGCACGCGCTCACCTTGCCGCGCGAACTTCGCCTCACTGGCGGCAAGCTGAGACAGACGCCAGTGGAAGAGCTGAAACAGTTGCGCAAACAAAAAGTAGCATATCCAAGCGCCACTGTGGTGAATGAGCTGAGGTCATGGCCGGGACTCGAGGGAGATGCGATCGAACTTCGCCTCGACAATATCGAACTGTTCGGAAGCATGATGGAAATTTACTTTCGCCATGCGGCTCGCCTTGTTTACAATAGTGACGAAGGGGTATTGACGCTTGAACGGAAAAGCTTTGTGAACGGGCTGACGGAGAAGCGGCAATGTCGATTGCCACGTCTTCGTTCGCTTCATGTTTTCCTTGATACGTCATCGATCGAACTGTTCGTCAATGATGGCGAAGAGACGTTCACTGCGCGGTTTTTTCCGCATCCGGACGACCAAACGATTTTCTTTGGCGCTCATGGGCATCTTCAGATGGACATCGAGAAATGGGAATTATAAGACGGATTGGCACGAGCAAAGCTGCCGAGAGCACTCGCTTTTCGGCGGCTTGTTTATTACTGTTGTAGTTCCTTTTGTGAGACAATGAGCAATACGGGATTGAATTTACTTCCGTCCCCCTCTATAATGAACAGTAGACGATGTCTTTACATCGATAATGACAGGGGGATACACATGAATCAACCGATGATTTCCCAGCGCAAGCTGTTAGGCATTGCCGGTCTCGGTTGGCTGTTTGACGCGATGGATGTCGGCATGTTGTCGTTTTTGATGGCCGCCTTGCAAAAAGACTGGAACTTGACAGCCGAACAAGTCGGCTGGATCGGCAGCGTCAACTCGATCGGCATGGCGGTCGGGGCGCTCGTGTTCGGATTGCTTGCGGACCGGATCGGGCGGAAAAACGTTTTTATTTTCACATTGTTGCTGTTCTCGCTTGGCAGTGGGCTGTCGGCGCTGACGACGACGTTGGCGGCGTTTTTGGCGCTCCGCTTTTTGATCGGCATGGGACTTGGCGGCGAGCTGCCGGTCGCGTCAACGCTCGTCTCAGAAGCGGTGCCAGCTAAGGATCGCGGCCGGGCTGTCGTGCTGCTCGAGAGCTTTTGGGCTGGCGGTTGGCTATTGGCAGCGCTCATCTCGTATTTCGTCATACCAGCTTACGGCTGGCGGACGGCGTTATGGCTGGCGGCGATTCCGGCGCTGTATGCGATCTATTTGCGCCTCCGCCTCAGCTTTCAGTCTTCGATTCTCTTCCTCTAAACTGCACTCTTTTTTTCGGGGTCTTCCCTTGAATGGAGACTTGGATGTCCCGCGCCGTTCTTCGAGCCCTTTTCGACCATGTTCATGATAACGTTTTACCCAAAGTCTGATCGTTTTCGTGCAGGGAATCCCCATAGCCATCAAGTGAAGCCTTGGAGCGAGTAGCTCCAAGGCTTCACTTTTCATCTTTGGAGGCTGTGACCGTGAGAATATATAAAGATAGGCATGCCAAATACACCTTCCCTATAGAAGGTTTTTTTCATGGTATATGAGGCGGGAATTTCTTATGACACCGGCATGATGACCAAACTCTCGATAATGTCTAAAGCGCTCTTTTTTGTATAACGCCTTGATTTTTTTCCGTGTTGAGCGATGATGTCACACAGTTTTAAAAGGAGTTGGACAACTAACGCCTCAGAACACCATAAGGCTTGAAAGAAATCCATACCGAACTCCTTGATCATACTCATCGCCTTATATTCGCTCAATTCCTTTTTCTGTTTTCGATAGAGCCATTCCCGCATTTTAAACATGACAGTGGAGCTGATCAATAAGGCAATCAACGTTCCATACAGGTGGCACTGAAAGCGAGCCCCTTTCATCGGTTTGAATCGATGAATGTGAAACAGGGATTTCCATGTCTTAAATACCACTTCAATTTGCCAGCGAAGAGAATACAGCGTATGAATTTCGTGCAAAGAGGTATAAATCGCTGGAATATTGGTGATATATACATATATTGAGTGGGGGCGTCGCGTCACGTACGCGGCCCCTTTTCGTTTCGCCTTCTGTTTCCATTGTCCTTCCTTCTGTCGCTCCTGTTCTTCGGTCAGCCGATACACAATGAGCCGCGGTTGATGAACTTTCTTTCCACTGACATACGCATGTTCCAGTTCCATGGTTTCTCCGGGTTGTAACACCGCAAGGAAATCCTCTGGTTCCCATTTTCGAAATCGGTCTCCTTCTTTTTGGTAAATCCCTACATTGTGTTTGAGCCGGGAAATATAAAAGGCTCCGGCGTCATGAATGGCTTGCAATCCCTCAAGCGAAAAATAGCCTAAGTCTTTCAAACAAAGGTCTCCCTCTTGGATGGTCGATAGAAGGGACGCTCCGTAGGCGGCGTCGTGATGACGGGCATCTTCGACATCCGCATGGAGAAACTTCCCTTCTAGCCATTCATATTCTAGCTGAATTTTCACCCCAGGCCCCGTACATCCCTCGTAAATCCCCCGGATTTCAGGAGGCAGTTGAAACGACGTGGAATCGAGAATGCGAATCCGGCGAAACAGCGAATGTCTTTGACATAAGTGACGGGCTTCCTGAGTCTGATGAATGAGCAGTTTTTCAAACACCGCTTTGAGGAAACTCACCGCTTTTTCATTAAACCGTTGATTGAGCCCTTCCGCACTCAGAAAGGTGTTTTGCTTGAGAGCTAGAGCACTGCAAAGCTGCACCAATGATTTTTGACCGCCTCCTTCCTGGAGAAATGTGCAAAGTGCCACAAAATCATGGGCGCGTAATTTCCCCTTTCGTTGAATAAATTGATGATCTCGGGCCATATGTTCAAGTTCTTCGCACGATAACACGCTTCTTAATCCGTCTAAAAAACAATGCCATTCTTCTCGGAGAGATAAGGACGTCTTCAAAAAAACCACCCTTTCTAAGACATTATGAGGTCTTCAAAAGGATGGTCAAATCAGGCATATATTTATTCCTGTTTTCTTAACTTGATGGCTATGCAGGGAATCCCTATAACTCTTGGCATATCCGCTTATATCCCCATCCTTCTTCGATGTACATCTGGACAGCCCTCCATTTAAACTCCACGGAATAGGTGGTCTTCCCTTTCGGTGTTTGCTTGGTCTCGAACATAAACAAATCCCTCCAGTGTTTTTCATGACAGTATGGGCATTTTCCCAACTGTCTACACTAGAGGGATAATATCAAGCGAGAAGGGCTCCTTTTTCATCCCGACAACTTCTCCAGCCTCGCGCACAACTCATGCTGCCACTCAACGTCGCCGGTCATGCTGGCCAGTAGCGACAGGTTTTTGAGTTTCGCGATCTCCATACTCTCTTGACATTGACAGAATCGTTTGGTGAAGATTTGGATGTTTTGAAGAAAAATAAACCCGCCTCGACATGGGCGGGTTTTTTCTGTCAATCCAAATACTTCTCGCATAACGATACGAACTTTCCATCTGACTTTAGCCCTTCCAAAATGCTTCTCAACATTGCACTTCTTTTGGGAAGCTGCTTCTCGAACTCTGCCACAAATGTGTCCTTGTCCCACTGTGATTTGCCAGCGTGATAAAACAGCTTTTCCAGGCGTTCCAACTCGTCGGCAGTAAAGCCAGTGGCTAAGGCCAGAATCGCAAAGCTTTTGTGCTCCTTGTTCACCATATCTAAGAGTAACGTAATTGCGTCGGTGGCTAGACTCAATTTTGCTTCAAGATCCTTGATTCTTTCCTCGTTCATAGCACCCTCCTTGTACTATAGTAATACCCAGTCTACGAATTTTGAAATGACCCAACCAACCTGTCTCGCTGTACTCAGTGGTACTCCCAGATCATATAACGCCCCGCTAACTTGATCTTGAATGATTTGGATAGAAAGGTCTTTCCAAGAAGCTATGGTCCGCAAGGTATCAGCAATATTATCGGCATATTCCCTGATAGTATCTGCTACCTTTTTACTGCCGTAGTCCTCAACAAAGTCGAGCAATTTTTTAATGGCTTGCGATTCCAGCATGTCTGCTAACGTCAATACCGCTTTCTTGAGAGCTGCAGTTTTGATACCCTGTGTTTCTACCTTTGGCGACACTGTGTTGACCTTCGCCACAGAAGGGGTGAGTTGTGACACCGTGTTTGTCTCTGCGGCAAAAACAGAAGTAGGTACTGCTACCGCCAAAACAGACAGAGCTAAAACAGGAGATAAAATTCTTTTGAACAACTTCATAGACAGCTTCATAAATTCCCCCTCCCTTTTATCGGTTTATTTATTTCAATGAATACTATAAAAGGTTAAAAAAGTAAAAGTATGTCGCAATTTGTCGTTCACAAAAAGTTCATATAACCCATATTAGTACTCACATTTCGCACCCTAACAGGGTTGAAAGAAAGGATTTTTTATTTCGTTTTTTAGAATAACTTTCCGACCAACACAACGAGTGATGGAAATCCTTTTTTTACCATATCTGGTCGTTCCGTATCACGTTACACGTAAATGCTCTCATCCATGCCCAATCCCTGCAGAATCCTTCGCTGATCCGGGGTGAGGGAGCGATCCAGTGAGCGTTGGATGCGTCCATCCGGCAGCTTGAACAGGACGACGTTCACGTATGGAAACAGCTGAAAAATCGCCTGTCCCGTCGGACGGGTCAGCTTGCGGCCTCCAGGACCCTTCAACGGGTGTTCGGGAGTCATGAACGGACGCACCCGGCGCTGAAAGACGCGGTAAATGCCGGCCTCATACAGACGATCGAGATGACGGGTCAACGCATCGTCATTCAACTGGGAAGGATGGAGCCCGGAACGGATGAGTTTCTCCAGGTCGATCGTGTGCCCCCATTGTTCCAAGTGAACGAGGGCTTGCCGGCCGTCAAACACATTGTAGAGAATGGCTTGAACGGCATCGTTGACTCGAGTCTGGCACTGCGGATCGACGGGAACGAGATGGTCAATCGATTGGGGGAAACCCAGTTTTTTGAATAGAGCACTTATGATATTCAAATAAGAATTGCGATAGACCGATTCGACTTGCACATCCATGAGAGAAAAACTCCTTCACTTTCCTTGTGTGTCAAGGATTCATTCGACATCGGAACGAAAAAATCCTCCCGATTTTCGTCGGAAGGGTGCGAAATGTGAGGTCGAAATCAACATCATGAACGAGGGAACGAAGAAAGGATTTGATGCTTTGCCAAAAGGTTGTACTGGCGCCTATCATGAAAAGCATGGCAGCTGATTTTAGCCGAACTTTTTGTTCCAACCATGGAACGATGGCTGGATCGCGATGTTGGTGTTTGATCCTGTTATTCAAGGCTTCGAGCTGATTTTTCGCAAAAATTATCAACCGTATAGTGCACAGGCCAATGATTTTCTTTTATAATGAATATGTCTTTACACTAATAATGATAGGAAGATACACATGAACCAAACCGCGATTTCCCAGCGCAAGCTGTTAGGCATAGCCGGCCTTGGCTGGCTGTTTGACGCGATGGATGTCGGCATGTTGTCGTTTTTGATGGCGGCCTTGCAAAAAGACTGGAATTTGACGGCCGGCCAAGTCGGCTGGATCGGCAGCGTCAACTCGATCGGCATGGCGGTCGGGGCGCTCGTGTTCGGATTGCTTGCGGACCGGATCGGGCGGAAAAACGTTTTTATTTTCACATTGTTGCTGTTCTCGCTTGGCAGTGGGCTGTCGGCGCTGACGACGACGTTGGCGGCGTTTTTGGCGCTCCGCTTTTTGATCGGCATGGGACTTGGCGGCGAGCTGCCGGTCGCGTCAACGCTCGTCTCAGAAGCGGTGCCAGCTAAGGATCGCGGCCGGGCTGTCGTGCTGCTCGAGAGCTTTTGGGCCGGCGGGTGGCTATTGGCAGCGCTCATCTCGTATTTCGTTATCCCGGCTTACGGATGGCGGACGGCGTTATGGCTGGCGGCGATTCCAGCGCTGTATGCGATCTATTTGCGCCTCCGCCTGCCCGATTCGCCGCGGTTTGCGGCTGTAAGAAAAGAAGAGACGGTATGGAAAAACATCGTCCACGTATGGTCCGCTCCTTATCGGAAAGAGACGGTCATGCTTTGGATCCTTTGGTTTTGTGTCGTTTTCTCGTATTACGGCATGTTTTTATGGCTGCCAAGCGTCATGGTCATGAAAGGATTCAGCTTAATTAAAAGCTTTGAATATGTGCTCATCATGACGCTGGCGCAATTGCCCGGCTATTTCAGCGCCGCATGGCTGATCGAGCGGGCGGGGCGGAAATTTGTCTTGGTCACGTACTTGCTTGGCACCGCATTGAGCGCTTACTTTTTCGGCACGGCCGAGTCGCTCGTCGGGCTGATGGCATCCGGCATTTTCTTGTCGTTTTTCAACCTCGGCGCTTGGGGAGCGCTGTATGCGTATACGCCGGAGCAGTATCCGACATCGATTCGTGCGACCGGCGCCGGCATGGCGGCGGCGTTTGGCCGCATCGGCGGCATTTTCGGCCCGCTGTTGGTCGGCTCGCTTGTCGCCCAAGGGGTGTCGGTGACGATGATTTTCACGCTGTTTTGCCTCGCTGTTCTTGTCGCCGTTCTTTCTGTCGCCGTCCTCGGCAAAGAGACGAAGCAGCAAGAGCTCGCTTAAGTTGACAAATCAAACGGAGGGGCTGACCCAAAAGTCCGCCAAAAAGCGGACTTTTGGAGTCAGCCCTCTCTGGTTTTTGTATATTTTACCAAACGGAACAAAATTCCGACTCTGTTCTCCCCCTCATTTACGCCACCAAGGACAATTGCTTGTCCCTAGCGGCTTTTTTGAGAAGATTGTGGGCAGCACAAACCAGCCCCCATTCGATGGAAACTTTTTGGAGGCCTCGCAGGACAAAGCGACGAAACCCGCGATTTTGTTTGATTTGCCCAAATACACTCTCAATGTCGGTTTGGCGTTGGCGGTATCGGGCTTGCCCTTCTTCACTCTCCAACCGTTCGCGGGCTTTCTGTTTTTGTTCATGATAGACGGGGTTCCATTGCGTGGTTCGTCCATACTTGGAAGTCGTGCAGGCCGAACGGAACGGACATCCTTCGCATTCATGGCATTGGTAGTGTCGGGTGACCGAGGTGTATCCTGATTCCGTGGTCTGTTTCGAAGTTCCGGTGCGAACCAGCTTTTTCCCATTGGCGCAAATCCAAACGTCTTCTTCTTCCACATAGGTCCAATTCTGCTGATGATGCGGATTTTTCTTGACCTTGCGCGTGTTCTCCTTCTCATACGTATGGTACTTGATCAAGGCCGATATGTGCTTCTCTTCCAGCTTCACGTAGTTCTCTTCCGAGCCATAAGCCGCGTCAGCGATCAAACGTTCGGGTTCCACGCCGTACTTCTCTCGAACGGTCTCCAAATGCGGGAGAAGACAACGAGTGTCGCCCGGCCTCTGATGAAGGGAATACCCCAAAATAAATTGGCCGGAAGAACCCACCTGTACGTTATAGGCCGGCTTGAGCTGGCCGTTTCGCATGTGATCCTCCTTCAACCGCATGAAGGTGGCATCCACATCGGTCTTGGAATAGCTGTTGCGATCCCCGCATACATGGAGTTGGTGTTCATACTTTTCACTGCGGGGCAAGTAGTCCTCCTTCATCTTCTTGATGGCCTTCTTCAACGGTTGGTTGTCCGGCTCGGCCTCCAACCGTTTTTCCCACTCCTCGGTTTTCTTTCGGATTTCTTCTGACGTAAAGGCCGGCGAAGGGTCGATGTCTTCCGCCTTTTCTTCTTCCACGATCGCCTCGATCTGGGCAATCAGCCGATCGACATTGGCTTGGAGTTTCTCCTGGTACTTCTCAGCCGATTTGCGCCAAACGAAGGTGTACCGGTTGGCATTCGCTTCAATTTTCGTTCCATCCACAAAATAATCTTCCATCTTGACATAGCCGTCGGCCACGAGCAGCGTGATCATTTCCCGGAACAGGTCGTCAATCAGGTCTTTCATCCGCTCCGAACGAAACCGATTGATGGAGCGGAAGTCCGGCTTTTGAAATCCACTTAGCCACATGAGGGGAAGGTGGACTTCGAGCTGCCGTGCAATCTCACGGCCATGATACATTTTTTGGGTGTAAGCGTAAAGGAGAATTTTGGTCATCATTTTCGGATGATAGGCGGAGGCGCCCCCTCCTTTGTAGTAAGCAAGAAACGTCTCCATCGGGATGCGTTCAACCATCTCATGAACCACGTGGGCCATGTTATCCCGTGGAATGAGATCGGCGATGTTGCTTGGCAAAGAGAGGTTGTCCATGGTATACTCTTTAAAGGAAATATGATCATGTTTCATAAAAGAATCGCCCTTCTTTCGGTGGTAGTGGTTTTGGTGACTCTATTCTACCAGAAAAAAGGGCGATTCTTCTATATTTGAGGCAAAAAAGTGGGGGCTGATCCCAAAACGCATTCGCGTTTTGGGTCAGCCCCTTTTTTGTTCGGATCATGAAGAGAGGCGGTGGATTCCTTGCGCCCGTTCGTATCGGTCGTCATCCCGACGTACAATCGCCCGTATCCGCTTGCCGAGCTGCTCGAGGCGTTGAGCCGGCAGACATACCGCCATTTTGAGGTGATCATTGTCAATGACGGCGGCATCCCCGTTCATGATGTCGCCGCCTTGTATCCAGAGCTTGACATCTGTCTCATCGACCGCCGCGACAACGAAGGACATGTCGCCGCCCGCAACGAAGGCGTCAAGGCGGCGCGCGGCGAATTCATCATGCTTTGCGACGACGATGACCTCGTGTTGCCGTGCCATCTCGAACGTATGGTCACAGCGCTTCGTGACGCCGATTTTGCCTATGCCGATGCGGAAATTGTTCAGTATCGAACCGAAAACGACCGACGCATCCCGTCGGCACGGTTTTTGTTTGCTTATGAGTATGATTTGGAGGCGATGCGTACGTTTTCGACGTATGTGCCGTCCGGGAGCGTTTATCGGAAGGCGCTTCATGACAACATCGGCGATTTTGACCCGTCCGTTCACCATTATTGGGATTGGGACTTCTTTTTGCGCGCGGCGGTCGTCTGTCGCGTCGCCCGTGTCGCGGCGGCGACCGTGTTGTACGCGTTCAGCCCGGACGGCGACAACGTGTCGCGACATATGAACGACAAGCGGCGCCAATATTTGCGGCGGCTTTGCGAGAAGCATGGGCTTGGGGACTTGCCGATGAAAAATTTTTGGCTCTTGCTTGACGAGCCGGAAGTCGCGAAGCGCCGGGCGAAAAGCGAAGTCATCTGGGACGGGAAGCCCGTCGTGTCGCGGTTTTGGGCGCAAAAAAATGCGAGCGACCATTGACATAGGTCTTTCTGGTTTGCTATGATAGTGGACAAAATCATATATGGATCGCGATGACGGATCAATAGTAGTTAACCCTCTCTTCCGAAGCGAGCCGGGGGCGGTGGGAGCCCGGTGAAGACGGTTAATGAAACGGCAGTCCGGAGCGGAAATGGCAAAAAGGGGATGCGTGATTTGCGCATCAACTAGGGTGGAACCGCGGGAGCTACGCTCTCGTCCCTAGGCACAAGGCCTAGGGGCGAGGGCGTTTTTCATGGTAACAAATGATGAATGGAGGAGGATGAACAGATGGCTGTGACAATGGAAGAAATCGTTGCCCACGCCAAGCATCGCGGCTTCGTGTTTCCGGGCTCGGAAATTTACGGCGGGCTGGCGAACACATGGGATTACGGCCCGCTTGGCGTTGAGCTGAAAAACAACATCAAACGGGCGTGGTGGAAAAAATTCGTTCAAGAGTCACCGTACAACGTCGGGCTCGACGCCGCCATTTTAATGAACCCGAGAACGTGGGAAGCGTCCGGTCACTTAGGCAACTTCAACGATCCGATGGTCGACTGCAAACAGTGCAAAGCGCGCCACCGCGCCGACAAGCTGATTGAGAAGGCGCTCGAGGAAAAAGGGATCGAGATGATCGTTGACGGGTTGCCGCTTGCCAAGATGGATGAACTCATCAAGGAATACGACATCGCCTGCCCGGAATGCGGCAGCCGCGATTTCACGAACGTGCGCCAGTTCAACTTAATGTTTAAAACGTACCAAGGCGTCACCGAGTCGAGCGCCAACGAAATTTATTTGCGTCCAGAGACAGCGCAAGGCATTTTCGTCAACTTCAAAAACGTCCAGCGCACGATGCGCAAAAAATTGCCGTTTGGCATCGCGCAAATCGGCAAAAGCTTCCGCAACGAGATTACGCCGGGCAACTTCACGTTCCGCACGCGCGAATTCGAACAGATGGAGCTCGAGTTTTTCTGCAAGCCCGGTGAGGAGCTGCAATGGTTTGACTATTGGAAACAGTTTTGCAAGGACTGGCTGCTGTCGCTCGGCATGAAGGAGGATAACATCCGCCTGCGCGACCATGCGAAAGAAGAGTTGTCCCACTACAGCAACGCCACGACGGACATCGAGTACCATTTCCCGTTCGGCTGGGGCGAGCTGTGGGGCATCGCGTCGCGCACGGATTACGATTTGAAGCGGCATATGGAATACTCGGGCGAGGACTTCCATTATCTCGACCAAGAAACGAACGAGCGCTACATCCCGTACTGCATTGAGCCGTCGCTTGGCGCTGACCGCGTCACGCTGGCGTTTATGATCGACGCCTATGACGAAGAAGAGCTGGAAGACGGCACGACGAGAACGGTGATGCACTTGCATCCGGCGCTTGCGCCGTACAAAGCGGCTGTCTTGCCGCTGTCGAAAAAGCTCGCGGACGGGGCGCACCGCATTTATGAAGAGCTGGCGAAACATTTCATGGTCGACTATGACGAAACCGGCTCGATCGGCAAGCGGTACCGCCGCCAAGATGAAATCGGCACGCCGTTTTGCATCACATACGATTTCGAGTCTGAACAAGACGGCCAAGTGACCGTGCGCGACCGCGACACGATGGAGCAAGTGCGGCTGCCGATTGGGGAGCTCAAAGCCTTTTTAGAGGAAAAAATCGCTTTTTGATGACGGGAACGGAGGCTGTCTCAAAAGATCGTGAAACCGAGCTTTCGCAGACAGCCTCTTTTTTTGATCCTTCACCCCTCTGAGTTTGACGGTTTGAGGTCATCTAAAAGAGCCAAAATGCTTTGCTCGCAAAGATTTCACATGCGGATCCTAGAGAGGCGATGATCTCGTACAAAATCCTGCTATTCCATCTGTGTCTCAGCGAAAAACGGAAACGGGAGTGTAAATGATGAAGGTTCATTTACAACTTGTGGTGAAGAGCCTGCTCATCTACAGTAAAATTAATAACCTGACTTCTTGAAACATGATATAATTATGTATAAAACCTCAACCAAGGTGGGGATGCAAATGAGCACTAACAAAAAAAGGAGCCGTGGCGCATATCATATAACAACTGGAACGGCAAAACGCCCAATTTTAAAGAGAATAGTGCGTCAAAACCGTCATCATTACCGAATTGGACCATCTGTTCTAACAGAAGAGCAAATGAAGGAGGTCATTCAAGTGCGATCTAAAAAAAAGAAGCTAACCAAGGAAGAAAAGAAAGCGTTACACAAACGTCTGGCTGGCAGTACGAAGTTATTTAGCAAAGAAGGCGTGTTGGAATCATTAAGAATTGCAAATAGAGAAGAGTGGGAGGATTAAGCATTGTCAACCAAAGTACTAATCGATACAAATATATACGCAGCACATGAAATGGGTTACCCTGATGCAGTAGAGTTCATTGAACAGCTGATTGAAGATGAGGTAGAGATTATTATGACTACCTTCATTGAGATGGAGATCATGTCTCATTTCGAAATCGAAACAGATCCTGATATAAGAGAAAATAGAAAAGGATATATTCAAATGGCTGATCAAATCTATGAAGTCACTAGAGAAGATATGGAGCTAGCAGCTGACATAAGAAGAAAAGCGAGAGCGGACAGTACACGCAAAAAGAGTATTAAAGCACCAGATGCTCTTGTTGCAGCTGCAGCTCTTCTACATAATGCCATATTAGTTAGTAATAACGATAAAGACTTTCATTGGATTCGAGATAACTATACTTATAAAGATCGAAAGTTAGATTATGTGAATCCGATAATAGATAAGAAAGCTTACGGCGAGTTTGTCAAAACCTATATCGAAAGCAGAGGGTTTTAGAAATTTTATTTGAACATATTATCCCTTATGGCAACCCGATTAACGACATTCGTGACCCCATCACCAAAATATTTCCAAAATACGTCTTCCGCAACAAGATATTTTCCAATCCGATTACCGCAAAATAAAATTAATCCATTCAACGGAACTAAGACTGCGATCGACAAGTGGGCGCCTATATTTTCTTGCTCAATGCTGAACAGGGCTTTAATGGAGTCTAACCGATCGGTCCTTGCCTAGGGGGAAACGGCAGTCAAGTTGGTTGTGGGGTGCTCTTCCTACCGCAAAGCCGCCCGTTCGTTGGAGTCGATCGTGAGAGATGCGGTCCTCAGCCATGAGGTGATTCGTCAGCTGGTGTTGGAGGCCCCTGTCTCGCTCCTCCCCTCTGTTTCCCAACGATATGGTCGGGTGCTGTTGGTGGAAGCGGATGGACTCTGTTTCCCGCTAAGAGAAAGGGAAGCGGCTTCGGGCGTTTATGGACCATGATCACCCAAATCGATGGAATAGGGCGGAGAAAGGGAAGTTGGAGGAGGAAGAACCCCAGAGGGCAGCCTCGGCCCCGAAGAAGGCCAAGTGAGTCGAACAGGCCAAACGGGAGGCAGGACGGCGGTGGCGGATGTGAGGCGACAAAACATCCTGTGTCTTCAACCGTCATCGGGGACGCCCATCGATCAAGCGTTGCCGGCTCTTCGCGATGGTGGTTGGATGTAAAAAATGAGACTAAACGGAGTCACCTCATGATGAGGGATGAGAGTACAAAAGCGCTTACGGATATAAACTCCTGAAAATGGCCCAATCACCCGTGATTTCAAAATTCCATAGGGAGCCAAAAAACGTTCTCCACCAAGTCTTGGCCGACTCGAATTTCAAAAAACGATCGAATTCCCGCCGCATAAATGGTAAAATAGAAGCACAGACTAGTTCCTGTATCCTGCACGAATCAAGGAGGTTAGCCATCATGGAAGGAAAACCGATCTA
The DNA here is from genome assembly GCF_050994965.1 of Geobacillus lituanicus. Taxonomy (NCBI): domain Bacteria; kingdom Bacillati; phylum Bacillota; class Bacilli; order Caryophanales; family Anoxybacillaceae; genus Geobacillus; species Geobacillus lituanicus. The sequence continues at coordinate 309,740 of NZ_CP194773.1, read as the reverse complement.
CTACGATGGCAGCGGTCATCTGCCTAGCGAAAATGAAAGCGGTGTCAAAAGCGAACCGTTTACGCTCACCGATGAGATACGAAAACAAATCAGCGGCAACCCGTTTGTCGTGGAACAAAGCGAGTAACATTGCCTTGGAGAAAGGCAATTTTTTTTTGCGGTCAAATCGTTTGCCAAATGTGTCGGATCTTTATATAATTATCTCTTGTTGGAGATATTTGAATTCAAAATAAGTGAATGCCGCTTGAACAAAGTGCAAACACTAAAGTGCCGAGATCATCACGAAAGGGAGTATGCATCATGACAAACGTATTGTACATCACCGCCCATCCGCACGATGACACGCAGTCTTACAGCATGGCGGTCGGGAAGGCGTTTATCGACACGTACAAGCAAGTGCATCCGGATCATGAAGTGATTCATCTCGACTTATACAAGGAATACATTCCGGAAATCGACGTCGACGTGTTCAGCGGCTGGGGCAAACTTCGCTCCGGGAAATCGTTTGAAGAGCTGTCTGACGAAGAAAAAGCGAAAGTCGGGCGGATGAACGAGCTGTGCGAGCAGTTTATTTCCGCCGACAAATACGTATTCGTCACGCCGATGTGGAACTTTTCGTTCCCGCCGGTGTTAAAGGCGTACATTGACGCCGTGGCGGTCGCCGGCAAGACGTTTAAATATACGGAACAAGGGCCGGTCGGATTGCTTACTGATAAAAAAGCGCTCCACATTCAAGCGCGCGGCGGTTTCTACTCCGAAGGCCCGGCGGCGGAGATGGAGATGGGGCATCGGTACTTAAGCGTCATTATGCAATTTTTCGGTGTTCCGTCATTTGAAGGGTTGTTTGTCGAAGGGCATGCGGCGGTGCCGGAAAAGGCGGAAGAAATTAAAGCGAACGCCATCGCTCGGGCGAAAGACTTGGCGCACACGTTTTAACGGGAGGCCGAGTATTGCGCGGGAAATGGCCGCAAACTTGGCCTGGGAGCCTCTTCATCCGGAGAGGCTCCTTTTTTATTGGACAAACCAAACGGCCGTGACGTTCATATACGCTGGTGGGGAGCCGTATGGTATAGCCTGATCAATAAAGTCCCTATTTCTTCGTGAGAAATTTTCCTCGATAAATACATAAAACCCCAGCACCGAAGTACTGGGGCAAAAACCATGAATTCCCCGCTGACGGGGTGAAATGGCCTGCGACGCGGCAGGCAACTTATCATTAGGTTATGATTCTCTTGGCGATAATATGCAAAGAGAGGAACCATTTAGGCTCCTCTCCGTTGTCAAAACAAACGAATCCACGTTTTTTCACGTGTGAAATGGTCTGTGACGAGACAGACAACTTATTTTGTACTCTAAGTATAGAAAAAACCTAGGGAAATGTCAATACGTCATAAATACGTCGTCAATACATTGTAAATACGTTACAGGTCAAATACCCATTTTACACGGTTCATAATCTTATTTAAGTCATCCTCGTTTATATTGCCGATATGTTGCTTTAATCGTACTTTGTTTACGGTCGTTAATTCTTCTACCTTTACCGCGGAAGTCTGAGCTAAAAAAGGATAAACTTCCTTTCGAAGAAAGTAATGTGTCTTGAAACGAGGCACTACTTTGGTTTTCCCTTTCCGAATTGTATCACATCTTGTCCTTAAAGTTCGGCCACGCTGCAATATTTTTTTGCGCTATACATTCCCATTATTTTGTCGTTGCAGGATATCTCCCATCACCAATAGAATGGTATTTGTCGAAGGGCATGCGGCGGTGCCGGAAAAGGCGGAAGAAATCAAAGCGAACGCCATCGCCCGGGCGAAAGACTTGGCGCACACGTTTTAACGGGAGAACGGGTATTGCGCGGAAAATGGCCGCAAACTTGGCCTGGGAGCCTCTTCATCCGGAGAGGCTCCTTTTTTATTGGACAAACCAAACGGCCGTGACGTGCATATACGCTGGCGGGGAGCCGTATGGTATAATAAGCCATATAGAATGAAGAGTGGAGGTTCCTCGTTGGTGAAGGAATACGAACGATATCGCCTGGTGCGTCTGCACAGCGCGATGGCCGTGCTGGCGGCCGGAATGTTTGGCTTGCTTCTGTTTGCGGCCGGCAGGCTGCCTGTTTCGCCTGGATTCTATCATTCTATTCATCTTGCCTTAGGGCTCGCCGTGATGGTCGTTTGCTGGCTTGTCGCCGTGCAAGGATGGTCTGTGTTTCCGCATACGTTGTCAATGGAGCGGCTGATGATGGGGGCGCTGTTTTTCTCCTCAGGCTTGTTGTTTTCGCTGCATGTTGTCTTGTCTTTTGCATCTGATGGTGTGGAAGCGTCCCCTTTTTCGCTCTCGGCCCGATTGACGCTTGCCTGGGGGCTTCTTTTTCTGTTTTCGCGCCGCGATGAGGTGATGGAACGGCAAAGCGGGCAACGCTGGCAGGCGTTTTTGGCCGCGTTTTTGTATACGGCGGCTGTTAGTTTGTTCATCCACATCACGTCCCCGTTTTGGCCGGCGCATGGGACGAGCCGCTGGCCGTTTTGGTGGCGCGCAGGGGAAGGAGCGGTCGGTTTGCTTGATGCAGCGGCGGCCGTGTTCGCATGGCGGCGTTTTCGGCAAGGGAGGGCTCCCGCTTCCCTATACTGGTCTATGGCGCTTCTATTATTTGCCCTCGGCCAATGGCTGCTTATGCTTGGCGGCGGCCATGCGCTATGGGGGCAGCTGTATGAAATGGCCGGATTTTTGTATGTCGTGCGTGCAATGTACGTCGAGACGGTCGAAAAACCGTACGTGGAGCTGAAACAGCACAAACAGCAGCTGGAAATGATGGCGAACGCCCTTGGCGAGGGATTGATGATGTTAAACCGCGACGGCCGGATCGTATGGATGAACCCGGAAGCGGGCCGTTTGCTTGGCCTTGATCCGGAGGAAGCGAAAGGGAAGCCGCTGTTTTCCTTTGTCTCGCTCGCCGGGCCAGACGGCGACAAGTGGGACTGGAAGCGGCTGCGCCGTGTTGTCAAACAGCTGAAAAGCGGCGAGGTGATTCGCGTCGAGGAGGAGCCGTTTCGCCGCCATGACGGCGTGTGCCTGCCGGTCGGCTACACGCTGGCGCCGGTGATGGAAAACGGTGCGCTGACAGGGCTTGTCGCCGTTTTGCGCGACATGACGGAGAAAAAAGAGAAAGAGCGGCTTGAGCGTGAACGCGAACAACTCGACTTTGAACTGTCGCTTGCCGCGAATATGCAGCGGTCGCTTTTGCAGACATCGTCGAAGGCGGATTTGCCTTCGTACGTCGACATCAGCGTCCTCAGCGTCCCTGCCCGAGTGTTGAGCGGCGATTTCTACCACTTTGCCGTCCATCAAACATCGGTCTCAGTCGGCATTGCCGATGTGTCGGGAAAAGGCATTCCAGCCGCGATGCTGATGACATTGATGAAATTTATTTTAGACCGGACCGTTCATTACGGAACGCAGCCGCACGTGTATCTTGACCTGCTGAACCGATTCGCCTACGACTACACCGAGCCGTCGATGTTTGTCACGATGTTTGTCGGCAATTACAACGAAAAGACGCATACGTTCTCGTACGCGTGCGCTGGGCACGAACCGGCGCTTTGGTACCGGGCGAAAACGAAACAATGCGTGCCGCTTCACGCGAAAGGGTGCGCGCTCGGGTTGTTTCCGCAATTTTCGTTTGAGACGAAGTCGGTAGTGCTCGAGCCGGGTGATTTTGTGCTGCTGTACACCGATGGGGTGACCGAAAAACGCGGCGAAGAGGCGGACGATGATTTTTCCGTCCTCGCCTCGATGGTTGCCCGCGTCAATTTGGACCAGCCGGCAGCGCAAATCGTCCGCGATTTGTACGAGCATATCAAGGCGTACCACCAATACGAACAAAAAGACGACCAGACGTTGTTGTTGCTCCGCCGCCGCTGATGCCGCCCTAGCCGGCCGGCGGCGTTTTTGGCTGTTACGACGGGTAGGCAGCGGCCAGCTGCCGTTTCAGCTTTTCGATCGCCCGCTTTTGAATGCGGCTGATCGTCATTTGCGAGACGCCAAGCCGTTCAGCGAGCGACCGTTGCGTCTCGCCGCGGCGGAAGACGGCGTCGATGACGATTTGTTCTTGCTCGCTCAGTTTGCCGATCGCCTGCTCTAAATCCATTCGCTCGATCAGCGACTCGATTTCGTTCGCTTCATCCGCGACGAATTCACCGATCGTCGTCGCATCCTTTTCCCCGTCTTGCACCGGGGCGTCGAGCGAAATCGCCTGGTAATGGTCGCGGCCGGCTAAAATCTCGATCGTCTCTTCCACCGATAAGCCTAAATGGGCGGCAATTTCATCTATGTTCGGCGACCGCTCGAGCTTGACGGTCAGTTCGTCGATGGCTTGCTGCACTTTGCTTCCTTTCTCTTTCACCCGGCGCGGCACTTGGATATACCACGCTTTGTCGCGCAAATAGTTTTTCATATAGCCGATCAAGCTTTTCATCGCATACGATTCAAAGTTTGTTCCTTGGTTCGGGTCGTAATGGTCAAGAAGGCGCAAAAACGACAGCCGGCCGACTTGAAACAAGTCTTCGTAAAAATCAGGGCGGCTGCGCGCCATTTTTTTCGCTGCGGCCGCAATGAGCGGCTCAAAACGCACGAGCAACGCTGTCGCCGCTTCTTCCGTCTTCGTTTGTTGATAGGCGGAAATAAGGGCGTCAAGCTTGCTCTTGGACAGAGGAGGGGGATATACAGTCATGGGCATGCTCTCCTTCGCCGTGAAGGCGGAATTTCGTCAGGCGGACTTCCGTTCCGCCTTTGGTCGTGACGCGGACGTCATCCATGAGCGCTTTCATTAAAAAGAGGCCGAGGCCGCCGACTTTCACATCTTGGAGTGGCTTGCCGGACAGCGACGCCGCCTGTTTGGTCGCCCGTTTGTAGTCAAACCCTTTTCCCTCATCTTTAATGACGATGGAAAGCGCATCGGCGCTCATCTCAAAACGGAGGTGAATATCGCCGCTTCTTCCGTTGTAGGCGTGAAGCACGACGTTGTTGCACGCTTCGGAGACGGCGACTTTCATATCTTCGATTTCTTCATAGGAAAATCCCATTTTGGCAGCCAGCCCGTATAACGCCAAACGCACGATGTCAAGAAACTGTGCATCGGCTGGAATCGACAGCTGTACGATCGTTTCGTGCTCTTTCATGATTGGCCTCCGATCCTTTCTGACGCATCGTTCATTTCGGAAAAAAAGTAGGATACTCCAGTTAAATCGAACAGACGCCGCACTTTCGGCGGCACGTTTTCAATGGCAAACGGCGCCCCGAGTTGATGCCGCGTTTTTAACAGTGCTACAAACATGCCGATCCCGGTGCTGTCAATATACGTTAAATCTTCGAGACGAAGAACGAGCGGTTTGGACGCATCGCCGGCGAGCGGTTCGACGGTGCGTTGAAATTGCTCGGCTGCCGCCAGGTCCAGTTCGCCTTTTATGTATACAACGTGCCGATCCGGCTGTTCGTCATGAACAAGACGGAATTGTTTCTGATCCATTTCTTTCACCCCACTGTGCGTTTGATGGATATCCCGGTGTTGCGTTGGCGCCGACGGCTTAGCTTGTCCGGCCTTTGGCGTTTACGCTTTCTATACCCATATTTTATACTTGTTGAAACAGGGAATGTCGAATGAAAAGGGGACATGATGATGGAAAGATGGAAACAATGGGCGAAGAGAATAAAAAAGGAGATTTTTGTCCTCTATTCCGCCTGCCGCGACCGGCGTGTTCCGGTTTGGCTGCGGCAGGGGATTGGCGCATTTCCTGTTGGGGAAACAGGTTTCGCTATGGTTGCCTCAATCTGAACATTCACTTCGCTTTGACGCTGGCGTCTTTTGGGCTACAATGATAAAAGGGAAAAAGCCGATGGCAAAGGAGTTGCTCGCAATGCCGATTCTCAAAAACGACTGGGCTCCGCTGCTTGAAGAGGAGTTTCAAAAGCCGTACTACTTAAAGCTGCGCGAGTTTTTAAAAGAGGAGTACCGGACGCGGACGATCTATCCCGATATGCACGATATTTTCAACGCCCTTCATTATACACCGTATGCAAACGTCAAAGTCGTGCTGCTCGGGCAAGATCCGTACCACGGCCCGGGACAGGCGCACGGGCTTAGTTTTTCCGTCAAGCCGGGCGTGCCGGTGCCGCCGTCCTTAGCGAACATTTTTAAAGAGCTGCATGACGACCTTGGCTGCTATATACCAGATAACGGCTATCTCGTCAAATGGGCCGAGCAAGGGGTGCTGTTGTTAAACACGGTGTTGACGGTCCGCCGCGGCCAGGCGAACTCCCATCGCGGCAAAGGGTGGGAATATTTCACCGACCGCGTCATTGAGCTCGTCAACGAAAAAGACGATCCGGTCGTCTTTTTGCTTTGGGGCCGGAACGCGCAAGAGAAAAAAGAACGGATTACGAATCCGCGCCATCTGATTATTGAAGCGCCGCACCCGAGCCCGTTTTCCGCCGCGCGCGGCTTTTTCGGCCATCGCCCGTTTTCGCGGACGAACGCGTTTTTAACCAAGCACGGACGCGAACCGATCGATTGGCAAATCGAGAACATCGGCGCCCGCGCTGAATGAAGAAAGGGGGAAGACATCATGACGATCTCTTTGGCGGCGGTTGTCGCCAAAATGGAAGACGAATTGCGCAAGGCAAAGGCGGCCCATGACCCGCAGCGGATGCGTGAACATGTCGCTGCCATTCGCGTTTTATGCGATTTGATGCTGGAAACGACAGGCCAGCCGCAGCCGTCCGTTCCGTCTGTCTCGACAGAGTCGCTTGCCGTCGGCGGGCCGATTTCGGTTGCTGGCGGGCTTTCGCTTGGAGCCGTTTCTGTCGGGGGACGCTCCCCTGACATTGACGATGAGGCGAACGGGGAGTCGTTGCTGGATTTCTGAGAGTGGGACAGCGAATCCCCGTGGAACGGCCTTCTCCACAGGGATTCTTGATCAACAGAACTCCTTTAAACCGCTTGTCCTTGTTTGCGCCAAAAAACAAGAAGCGGTTCACCGGCTTGGATGCGGGTCTTGCCGGTGGCGCTCCCGATTGACCGGTTCTGTCGAGTGAAGTGGCTGACATTCATTAGTAATTTGTTGTCGGGGAACATTCCCATTATTATTAATGAATGAGGGAAAACAATCTTTCATTAGAAAGGCGGAACAGCTATGAAAACATTCGTCCTTCTCGGCGCGCTCAATGCGTTTTTAGCCGTCGCATTGGGAGCGTTTGGCGCGCACGGGCTTGAAGGGAAGATTCCGGATCGTTATTTGGAGATTTGGAAAACGGCGGTCCAATATCAGATGTTCCACGCATTAGGGCTGCTTGTTGTCGGATTGCTCGCTGGCAAGGCGCCAAATGTCGGGCTGATCGGTGCGGCGGGCTGGGTGATGTTCGCCGGCATCGTGTTGTTTTCCGGGAGCTTGTACGTATTAAGTGTAACGCAGATTAAGCCGCTTGGCGCGATCACTCCGTTTGGCGGCGTCGCTTTTTTGGTCGCCTGGGTGATGATCGGCTATGCGGCGTTGAAATGGCTGTAAGCGAAGCGCGGGCAAGGTGTACCCCGAACAGGAAATCACGCGCCGTCCCAATCATAGAAGGCACCTTTTTTGTTTCGTTTGCCACCATGATAGACAACTAGGCGTCAGCAACTTGTGATGGACGTCGCATCGGATGAAAAAAAGCAGGCTACCCTGGGGCAGCCTGCTCATCGAACATCGGTTTTGCGCTTGCACTCAGCGCGGCGAATAGGAGGCGAGCGGCGTGGCGGAGGCACCGGCAAACGGATATTCGTAGGCGATTTCTCCTTCAAACGTGACATAATCGAGGTAAATCATCGGGATCAAATAGCGTGTGCCTGTTTGTGGGTCGCTTAAAATGACATGGTCACGTCCAGCCGCTTCAATGACGCCGCGAAACACCTTGGCATTCCACTCACGGTTGTTTTCAAACGTCGCATAGATAGTGGCGACTTTTCCTTTGTTTAACCGTAAAATGTTTTCAATGTACGATTCTTCAATCGGCAGCATCCCTGGAATCGATGGGACGGTGGTGGTCGGCATCGGTGTCGGGGCCGTAAACGTCGGCGCCTGCAAACCGAACGTCGGAGCGGCGGCTGTCGCCGGTGTCATCATTGGAGCGGCAGCCGCTTGCGGATAGTAATAATACGGGTATGCCGCCGGATAGTACGGCTGCGGATACGGATAGCCGTATGGATAGGATGCATACGGTTGTTGCCGTTCTTGACCGAACGGCGAATAATAAAATGATTGTTGCTCCTCATCAAGTGGATAAAATTGATTTTCTGGATTGTTCGGCATAAAGAACCCTCCTCAATATTAAGAATAGACACGTGGGCAGTCGGATGGAGTCGGTGCAAAAAAGCAATGCGATTTGTAGCGGCCGACGTTCCACTGGCCAAACCATTGCGGTGGGCACGGTTGACCTTCAGGTGGTTTAAAAAACCAAAGGGCGTTTGTCGCTGGGTGGTAGCGCCAACCGCGGAGCACTTGGCGGGCTAGGCCTATATCCACTTTGCGCGCCCGTTGGTAAAAGTACCCTTTTTGCACCGCCTCAAAGCCGCCCGGGCTTTGAAACACCATTTGCCGGATAGAGCGGATGCCGCGGAAGTCAAGGCAGTCGGCGATGACGCGGTTGACGCCGACGTTGCCGACCATGAGCATCCCAAGCCGCCCGTCTCCTTCCGCTTCGGCTCGCATGAGCCGAGCCAACAACTTTACTTCCTCTTCTGTGTGGGCTACAATGGAGGGAGCGATCTGACCCATATCGTCACCTCAGTCGTTGTGAATTTCGACAGTAATAGGCTATTGGTGGAACAAGAAAATGGTGACAGACAGACAGGCGATTTCTCGGAGGAATTTCTGATTTATATGTATGGGGCAGTTGGGCTGGATATGACAGAAACAGGGGAGGTTGACCAAAAAGGGAAACCCGTTGCGCAAGAAAGACCCGTAACATGATGTGCAAAGGGATGACGGCGGAAGAAATCGCTCGTTTGGCTGACCTTTCAGGGGGAGGAGCTCGCCGGTTGCTTGAAGAACAGGAAAATAAGCGAAGGGGCCCTGCCGCGTTTGGGCCCCTCTTTTTTATACATGGAAGAACGAAGGAACTTTTTCCACCGACAAGCGAGTGCCGACGAAAAATGAACCAAACTCGCCAAAGCGGGCGCTCACTTCATCAAAGCGCATTTCATAGACGAGCTTTTTGAACTGGAGTGCATCATCTGAAAACAAGGTGACGCCCCATTCAAAATCATCCAAGCCGACGGAGCCGGTGATGATTTGCGTCACTTTGCCGGCGTATTTTCGGCCGGTCATGCCGTGGGCGCGCATGAGTTCGCGCCGCTGTTCCATCGACAACATGTACCAGTTGTCGTTGCCTTGGCGCCGCTTGTCCATCGGATAGAAGCAAATGTAGTTCGTTTTCGGCAAAATTGGATACAAACGGCGGCGCACCTCTGGAATTTGGTACGGATCTTCGCTGCCGGACGCCAAGTAGTTGCTCAACTCCACGACCGAAACGTACGAATACGCAGGTAATAAATAGTCGGCGAGTTTCGTTTTGTTAAGCGCTGTTTCGATTTCATGCAGCTCATCCAGCGTCGGCCGCAAAATCATGAACAAAATATCGGCTTTTTGCCCGACGATCGTGTAGACGGCATGGCTTCCTTGCTTCTCGCTTTCCGTCGTCTCCCATTGATCGACAAGCGCTAAAAACTCACTGATCGCTGCCTCGCGCTCTTCGTTTGGAAGTGTTTTCCACGCGCTCCAGTCGATCGTGCGGAAATCGTGCAAACAATACCAACCGTCCAACGTTTGGGCCGCTTCGCTCATCATCGTCACTCCTTTATTCAATCAATTGTACAGTACCACTATATCATAGTTTGGCCAAAAAAGCGGGTGTCCGTGCATAAAGCAAAAGATACTGAATTGTTCCAAAAGGTGAATTATTGATTGGAAGGGCTTACGATCGTTGCGTTTTCGTATCGAAGCGGTATGCTTAATGTAGAGAAAGGCTGATGCCTGGAGACAGGCGGGCCAACCGTGAAGGAGGCATGAATCGTGACAACCGATTTATTTACGGCATTAAAAGCGAAAGTAACCGATACGGGTCGAAAAATCGTGTTTCCGGAGGGAACCGATGACCGCATCTTAACGGCGGCGAGCCGTTTGGCGACGGAGCAAGTGCTTCAGCCGATCGTCCTTGGCGATGAGCAAGCGATAAGGGTGAAAGCAGCGGCGCTTGGCTTGCCGCTTGAAGGGGTGGAGATTGTCAACCCGCGCCGCTACGGCGGGTTTGATGAGCTAGTTTCGGCGTTTGTGGAGCGGCGCAAAGGGAAAGTGACAGAAGAAACGGCGCGCGAGTTGCTTTTCGATGAAAACTATTTCGGTACGATGCTCGTTTATACGGGAGCGGCCGACGGCCTCGTCAGCGGGGCGGCACATTCGACGGCGGATACGGTCCGACCAGCCTTGCAAATCATTAAAACGAAGCCAGGCGTTGGCAAAACGTCCGGCGTGTTCATCATGGTGCGCGGCGACGAAAAATATGTGTTTGCCGATTGCGCCATCAACATTGCTCCTAACAGTCAAGATTTGGCTGAAATCGCGGTCGAGAGCGCCCGGACGGCCAAAATGTTCGGCCTTAAGCCGCGCGTAGCGCTGTTAAGCTTTTCCACGAAAGGGTCGGCCTCGTCGCCGGAGACGGAAAAAGTCGTTGAGGCGGTGCGGTTGGCGAAAGAAATGGCGCCGGATCTGATCCTTGACGGTGAGTTTCAATTTGACGCCGCGTTTGTGCCAGAGGTGGCGAAAAAGAAAGCGCCGGACTCGGTCATTCAAGGGGACGCAAATGTCTTTATTTTCCCGAGCCTTGAGGCGGGCAACATCGGCTACAAAATCGCCCAGCGCCTTGGTGGCTTTGAAGCGGTTGGCCCGATTTTGCAAGGGCTGAACAAGCCGGTGAACGACCTATCGCGCGGCTGCAGCGCCGAAGACGCCTACAAGCTCGCGCTCATCACCGCGGCGCAGTCGCTTGGGGAGTAAAGAGGCGGCGAACTGAGCAAGAGGAGTCGGAACCGGTTCGTTTTGCCAAAGAATGGGCGACACCTTGTTTCATGCATGGATTCGTGTCAAAGAAGGCGGCTGGCTGCTGTTTAGCCGCTTTCTTTTTTAATGGCCGTAATCGTTCCAATTTGATGTGGTATAATGAGAGCGGAACGTTCAACGTAAGGGGTTTGCTGCGATGGGCCATGAATTGCTGCGGCAGCCGAAATGGCGGGTCATCGACCAGTCGCATTTCGGTCCGCTGTTTGATGCGAAACAATCGTTTGCCATCGATGATGCATTATGCACCGCGGTTGGTGCGGGACAGTCGGATGCGGTCGTCCGCACGTGGGTGCATGAGAATACCGTCGTCTTAGGCGCCGCTGATACGAAGCTTCCGTACATCGATGAGGCCATTTCGTTTTTGCGCCAGGAAGGGTATCGCGTCGTCGTCCGCAATTCCGGCGGGTTGGCCGTTGTCCTTGACAGCGGGGTGTTGAATATTTCGCTCATTTTTCCGGAAACGAAAAACACGATTGCCATCGAGCAAGGGTATGAGGCGATGTATGCGCTCATGGCCGCCATGCTTGCCTCATACGGCGCCCGCGTTGAGGCGGGGGAAATCGTCGGTTCGTATTGCCCGGGGAGCTATGACTTGAGCATTGGCGGCAAAAAGTTTGCCGGCATTTCGCAACGGCGCGTGCGCGGCGGCGTTGCCGTGCAAATCTACCTTTGCGTCAACGGGAGCGGAGCCGCGCGGGCTGAGCTGATTCGCCGCTTTTATGAGCTCGGCCGCCAAGGAGAGAAAACGAAATTCGCCTACCCCGATGTTGTCCCAGCTGTCATGGCGTCGCTGTCTGAGCTTCTCGGCTGCGAGTTGTCGATCGATGAGCTGCTTGTCGCCCTTTGGCGCACGCTGCAGTCGTTTGGCGGCGAGCTATATTCGTCTGCCCTCGAGAACGGCGAATGGAATTGGTATGAGCAGTATTGGGCGCGCATCGTCGAGCGGAATGAAACGGCGCTCAAGGGCGAGCTCCTAGCAGGAGAATAAGGGGGCGGTCCGCCCAGCAGCAAGAGCCTGCGTTCATCGCCTGACGCCGCCGGCAGGCAAAAAGGATGCTCCGTGTCTCGGCCGCACCGGAGAGAGTGCGATCAAGGCGCAGCCATGGACAGGGCATCCTTATTTTATTTACTCCGCGATTTTTTCCAAGTTGCCGTTCGGGTCCATACGGAAGGTCAGCCCCCGCTCTTCTTCCTCTTTTAACACCATTTTGCGCGCTCGGTTGATGATTTTCACGAGCGTCTCAAAATCTTCTTGGACGGTCGACGAATTTTCTTCTAATTTCGCAACCTTTTCTTCAAGTTCTTTATTTTTTTGCTTTAATTCTTCAATTTCGCGGCGCAGCCGCTCGTTTTCTTTGATCAGCGTCTCCCGTTTCCGTTCATGGGATTGGAACGTTTTCAAAAAAGCGATCACTTGATCCAGCGTCACTTGTTGCGGCGGGGAGGACGGGATGACGGCAGGCAGCTGCATCACCTCTCCCAGCTCTTCGAGTGATGGCATCGGCGGCTCGTACAGACGCCGCTTTTTCGCGCCGCCTTGTTTGGCCAGCAGCCGCAGCCGTTCTTTTCGCTGTTTTTTTGCCAGCTGCAATGCTTCTTCGTAGCGATGGCGGACGACCGCGTTCCAGCGAAAGCCGCAGGCGGCCGATGTCCGGTTCAGCCTGTCGCCGACTTCTTCAAAGGCGTTGAGTTGGGTGCTCCCTTCACGCACATGGCGCAATACGGTCTCTGCCAACAATAAATCGTCTTCTTCCGTCCAAGCGTCTTGCCGTTGTTTCACTGTTCTCCACTCCTTTTTCCCATGCTAGTAAAAGGGTGGACCAAAAGGAAAAAAATTATACGTTGCAAGTTTATGGGATTGGCAAATTACAAGGGTGAAAGCATGCCAACTTGCAATTTTCTCACGAAAGCGGTAGAATACACAAAGCAAACGCTGCGGAAAGGGATGACGAGTGATGGCGAATGAGTTTCGCGTTTGCGACGACTGCAAGGCGCCGAATTTAAAAACATTGATTCCGCGCCTCAAAAAGCTGGATCCGGATGCGGTCATCAAGATAGGCTGCCAGTCGTATTGCGGCCCAGGGCGGAAAAAGACGTTTGCTTTCGTCAACAACCGTCCGGTGGCGGCGCTGACGGAAGACGAACTGATTGATAAAATTGCTGAAAGGTTGAAAAAGCGATAACCGATCACCTTCTTTGCCGAAAGAAGGTGATTTTTTGTTTTTTCCGTCAATAATGGAGAAAGACGGAGAAAAAAGTCAACTATTTCTTTGCCAAAAGAAACGGCGTATAATAGATGTATGTTGGAGACGGAAGAGGAGGATGCGATGTATTCCGGCGGGCAGCTTGACGAAGAAAAAGTGTTTAAAGATCCGGTGCACCGATACATACATGTTCGCGACAAAGTGATTTGGGATTTGATCGGCACAAAAGAATTTCAGCGCCTGCGCCGCATCAAGCAGCTCGGCACGACATATTTGACGTTTCACGGCGCCGAGCACAGCCGGTTTAACCATTCGCTCGGCGTTTACGAAATCATCCGCCGCATCATTGACGACGTGTTTGTCGGCCGCGATCATTGGGATCATAGCGAGCGCCTTCTTTGCCTATGCGCGGCGCTCTTGCACGATTTAGGACACGGCCCGTTTTCCCATTCATTTGAGAAGGTGTTTCGCCTTGACCACGAAGATTTTACACAGGCCATCATTTTAGGCGATACAGAAGTGAACGCCGCACTTCGCCAAGTGGATGACGATTTTCCGCGAAGGGTCGCTGAAGTGATCGCCAAAACGTACCCGAACAAGCTTGTTGTGAGCCTCATTTCGAGCCAAATTGACGCCGACCGGATGGATTATTTGTTGCGCGATGCCTACTACACCGGCGTCAGCTACGGCTATTTTGACATGGAGCGCATTTTGCGCGTCATGCGTCCGCGCGAAGACCAAGTCGTCATTAAGCGGAGCGGCATGCATGCGGTCGAGGATTACATCATGAGCCGCTACCAAATGTACTGGCAAGTGTACTTTCATCCCGTGACGCGCAGTGCGGAAGTCATTTTGACGAAAATTTTGCATCGGGCGAAAAAGCTGTACGAGGACGGGTATACGTTTGCGACGAAGCCAACCCATTTTTTATCGTTTTTTGCCGGCCATGTAACGCTCGGCGACTATTTGGCGCTCGATGAAGCGATCATCCTGTTTTACTTCCAGCAATGGCAATATGAGCAAGATCCGATTTTAAGCGACTTATGCCGGCGGTTTGTCCACCGCCGCCTGTTCAAATATACGGAGTTCCATCCGACAAACGAGCAAATGGCGAAGCTGATCGAGCTGACCGGCTTGTTCAAAAAGGCCGGGATCGATCCAGACTATTACTTGGTCGTCGATTCATCGTCCGACTTGCCGTACGATTTTTACCGGCCGGGCGAGGAAGGAGAGCGCCTGCCGATTTATTTGTTGATGCCAAACGGGGAGCTTCGCGAGCTGTCGCGCGAATCGGTGTTGGTTGACGCCATTTCCGGCAAGCGGCGCACCGACCATAAGCTCTATTTCCCCGCTGATTTCCTGGAAGACTTGTCGACGAAGCGGACAGTGAAGAAAAAGATTATGGAAATTTTAAAGGGTTAGGAGATGACGGAGAGTGCTCACAGAGCATGCGAAAGTAATGAAGGCGTTGGCGGCCGCCGGGGAAATTGTCGGCCGCAAAAAGCTGCAAAAAATGATTTACATCGCCAAAAAGCTCGACTTTCCGTTTTATGAGAAGTTCGACTTCCACTTTTACGGCCCGTATTCGGAAGAGTTGACGTGCCGCATCGAAGAGCTGTGCGCGCTCGGCTTTTTGCATGAAGTGAAAGAGAAAAAGAGCGGCTATGTGCAATACCGCTATACACTGACCGAAGCGGGCGAACAGTTTTTGCGCCATTACGACTGGGAGATGCCGGGCCTTGCCGAATGCATGCAGGCGATGAACGGACAAAACGCACGCTTTTTGGAGCTTGTCTCCACGGTGCTCTATTTTGAACATTTGTCAAAAGATGAGGTAAAAGAGAAAATCGCTGTCGTAAAAAGCAAGCAGCGCTATACGGAGGACGAGATCGAAGAGGCGTATGCGTATATTGAGGCGCTGCGGAGCCGTTGCAACAAGGGCGCTGGTGTGTAGGGAAGATGAAAAACACTGTTTCAACACACCATCAGCTGGCCATAGACGAAAAGGTGTCCCATTGTTTCCGGGACACCTTCTTCTTTTGGATTAATGCGGCAAAAACGCCAGCTGCAAAAAGAACAGCACGGCAAGCACGTACAGCAGCAACGGCACATCGCGCCAGCGGCCGCGGGCGATTTTTAAGAGCGGGTACGAGATGAAGCCGAGCGCGACCAAATTTTGCGGATGGGCTTGGATGATTCCGGTCAGCCGCAGGCCGATAAAGGCGATAAACAGCCCGATGCCGGCGGTGATGCCATGTTTTAAGCTGTCGGGGATCACTTCGATCAGCTTGCTGCGGAGCGGGGTGAGCGACAGCAACAAAAACAGCAATCCCGCGACAAACACAGCGGAAAACGCGGTTTCGTACGAAATGCCGCCGTGCGAGCCGACGACGGAATAGGCAAAATACGCGTTCAGCCCCATGCCGGGGGCAATGGCGATCGGATAGTTGGCGAATATTGCCATCCAAAGCGTGCCGACGACGGTGGCGATGACGGTGGCGGTGACGGTGGCGGTGAACGCCTGTTCAAACGGGACGCCGGCGTCTGATAAGATGATCGGATTGACGACGATGATGTACACCATGGTGAAAAAGGTCGTCAGGCCAGCGAGAACCTCTGTTTTGCGATTGCTGGCATGGTGCGGAAGACGAATCATAGGCAACCTCCTAAAGACGAACAATATGAAAGACAAATATAATAATATTCGTTTTTATTTCAAAAAGCAATGGGGACGCCCGATGGCGTCCCCCTGTTTGTTACTCCGCGTCGCTCAGCCGTTTTCCAGCGATGGCGTAATGGTCTTTCGTCATTTCTTCAATGAATACGACAACGCTCTCCCGTTTCGCCCCTGTCGTCTCGACGACGGCGTCCGTCACTTTTTCAACGAGCGCTTTCTTCTGTTCATCCGTGCGGCCGGCGAGCATTTTGATCGTGACATACGGCATCATCATTCCCCCCATTTCCTTGTCGAGTGCTATCGCGCTTATTATACCATGGAACCGTGAAGTTCAGTCCACTTTTGGCGGTAAATCATGTATACTAAGGATAGTGAATACAGGGGAAAAGGAGTTAATCAAGTGGAACACATTTTGCCGTATTCGTTAAGCGAAATTCCGTACGTGCTGTTGACGCTGGCGCTGGCGTTTTCTGTGCATGAGTTCGCCCATGCCTACGTTGCTTACAAGTTCGGCGATCCGACGGCGAAAAACGAGGGACGGCTGACATTGTCACCGTTTGCCCATTTGGATTTGCTTGGAACTTTGCTGATCTTTCTCGCCGGGTTTGGCTGGGCGCGCCCGGTGCCAGTCAATCGCTTTTATTTCAAAAACCCGCGCCTTGCCGGCATTCTTGTCTCGGTGGCAGGGCCGCTAAGCAACCTCGCGCTCGCCGGGCTTGGATTTGTCATTTGGTACGCCATGATCGATTTCGGCATCATGCGGGCGCTGCCAGATTGGTTTGCGGCCGGGTTTGATCTGTTTTTCCAAATTTTTATCAGCTTGAACGCCGTCTTGTTTGTGTTTAATTTATTGCCGTTTCCGCCGCTTGATGGGTATCGTATTATTGAAGACTTGGCCCCGGATGGGCTGCGGGCGAAAATGACGCAGTGGGAAACGTACGGGGCGCTCATTTTCCTTGTTCTCGTGCTGACGCCGCTCGATCGCTATACGATTGAGCCGGTGTTTCAAGTGGCGCTGCCGTTTGTGCTTGAGAACTTGCAGTCACTTGTGGCCAGCTTGTTTATGTAGGAAGGAGGAACAAGCGGATGGAGCAAAAAAAGAAAAAAAACATCGGCTTTAATATCATCAAAGACGACCCGACCGACGGGCACCGCGGCTTTGGCGCCGGGGCGTTGAGCCTAGAAAACGTGTCGCCGGTCATCATTGACGTCGAAGCGGGTGAAGCGTTCGTTGATATGGGGGCGATGCATGCCCGCAGCTCTGTTGAGCGCGGCATCAAGTTTTTGCCGGATCGCTCCGCCGTGCCAAACGGCAAGCCGTATTGGATCGTCTGGGTGACGATCGAGCGTCGCGAGGACGGTCCGTATTACGCCGGGGTGACGGCGTGCGAAATGACGGTCGACCGTGAGGCGCGCCGTGGTTATAAGTTATTGCCGGAACATGTGAACCGGCTCGATAAATCGCTGAAACGGCATATCATCGTCGATCATATGGACGCTAAGTCGAAGCGGGTGCTCGCCGACTTTTTGAAAGGCCACGACATCGGGATGTGGAATCGCTCGAGCGATGAACTGAAAAAAGGACTCGAAGGCGAATTGTGACGGTTTTGTGAACATGTTTGCCTAAGGGCTTGTTCTTATCTGGAAAAAAGGATAAACTAAATCTACATGTATAACACAGGAAAACTAGGACAAGAAAATCCCCTGCGGGCAAACGCAGGGGATTTTCTTGTTTAAAACCATGGAAACCATTTCTCGAACCAGCTTTTTCCGTCTTCTTTTTTCTTCTTCTCCTCTTTTACATGATCGGTGCAATAGTCAACCGGTTCTGTGCCAGCGATATAATACGTTTTCCGCTTCACTGGGCACGAATCGGTCGCCAGCTTGCCGTTTTGCGGGTCGATGTAGACACCGATGACGCCTTTGGTCGGCTTGAACGATTTTTTCGGCTCGCCGGCGAGGCTTTTCTCCATAAAGCGGATCCATATTTGTTTCGCGTATTGCTTTTCGTCAAAGCGGCTCATCGTTTCGCCGCGGTCGTAGCCGGTCCAGACGCCGGCGACCAACTGCGGGGCGAAGCCGATCATCCAGCTGTCCGTTTTCGTCGTCCCGGACTTGCCGGCGTACGGGCGCGTCATTTCATCGGCGATCGATTGCCCGGTGACGGTCGTATAGCCGTTAAGCTTTGGATCGAACATTCCGGTCATTAAATGGGTCGTCACAAACGCTGCGTCGCGGTCGAGCACTTGCCGGCTCTCCGGCTTATGTTCATACAGCACGTTTCCGTTCGCGTCGACGACTTTTTGAATAAACACCGGTTCGGTTTGTTTGCCGTAGTTGGCCAGTGTGCTGTACGCGGCCACCATGTCGATCACTTTCACGGGCGAGGTGCCAAGCGCCAATGACGGCACTGCTTTCAATCTGCTTGTAATGCCAAGCGCTTTCGCTGTTTCGACGAGTTTGTCGGCGCCGATGAACTGGAGCGTTTTCACCGCAAAGACGTTGTCGGATACAGCGAGCGCCTGAGCGAGCGTGATCGGGCCATTGGCGTAGTAGTCATTGTAATTATGGGGGGTGTACGACGATCGGCCGCCGTTAAACGTAAATGTCGTCAGCTCGCTGCGCAGTTGCGTCGATGGGGTGAATCCTTGCTTGATCGCCGCGTAATACAAAAACGGCTTAAATGTCGACCCTGGCTGGCGTTCCGCTTGCACAGCGCGGTTGAACGGGCTTTCTTCGTAGTTGCGTCCGCCGATGAGCGCCTTTACTTCCCCTGTGCGCGGATCCATGGCCACCAATGCCGCCTGGATGGCAGAATGGGGACTGATGACTTGTTTAACTTGTTCTTCGGCGATTCGCTGCAGGCGTCGGTCGAGCGTTGTGTAGACGCGCAGCCCCCCGAGCTCAATCGTCCGCTCATCAAAGCCAAGCTTCGTGCGCAGCTGCTGTTTCACAACATCTTGGAAATACGGGGCCACAGGCTGCTCTCGTTCGCGGTGGCGGATGTAAACGAGCTTGTCACGGTACGCCCGCTCCGCTTCTTCGCGGCTGATGTAGCCGGCTTCCACCATGGAGGTGAGCACGATTTTTTGCCGCGCTTTTGCCCGCGCCTCGTTGACAAGCGGCGAGTAGTAATACGGCCCTTTCGGAATGCCGGCGAGCATCGCTGCCTCGCTGAGCGTCAGCTCGCTCGCGTGCTTGCCGAAATAATAGCGCGCTGCTGCCTCGATGCCGTAGGCGCCATGGCCGTAGTAAATCGTATTTAAATAGCCTTCTAAAATTTTTTCTTTGCTGTAATTGGCTTCAAGGCGGATCGTGTACAGCGCTTCCTGGATTTTTCGCGACCACGTTTTCTCATGTGTTAAAAATAAGTTGCGTGCATATTGCTGGGTGATCGTGCTCGCTCCTTGCACTTTGTCCATGGCCTCGAGATTGGCGAGCACCGCGCCGGCGATCCGTTTCAAGTCAAATCCGTGGTGTTCGTAAAACTTTCGGTCCTCAACGGCAATCGTCGCCTCGATGACGTGCGGGGAAATGTCACCGAGATGAACCCAGTACCGCTTTTGTCCATGGTCGCTTTCCCCAATTTTGCGGCCGTCGTCCGCATAAAAAATCGTTGTTTGCGGCACGGCGACCGGCGGGGCGCCTTCGATTTTGGCAAACAAAATAAAGCTCCCGAGAGCGGCGAAGGCAAAGATGGCGAGAAAAAAGCCGATAAAGACGGCGGCGCGCACATATTTCCATGTGCCGCGAAAACGGCTGCCCGGGATCGGTTCCATTGCGCATCACCTCAACGGTTTTGGCGTTGTTTTAGACATGCGGGCGGACGCCCGGCTGGATGCGCCGCCTTGCTTTTGTCAAGGCTTCGCCAGCGAGGTTTTCCGCTTTTTCTTACCAGTATGAAAAAAAATTTTTTATTTTAAACTTGTTCCTCTTGCATTTTTGCTAGATTGCTCTATACTTTTTCATGTTTAGTGTTTCGTTGGCTAAGGAAAACTTGTATAGTAAGCAACGCTCGGAGAAAGGATGTTACCGAATGGAACTTTGGTTTACCGAAAAGCAAACGGAGCATTTTGGCATCACCGCACGCATCATCCGCACTTTACATACAGAACAGACGCCGTTCCAAAAACTTGATATGGTCGAAACGGCGGAGTTTGGCAACATGCTCATTTTAGACGGCATGGTGATGACGACGCAAAAAGACGAGTTCGTCTATCATGAAATGGTCGCCCACGTCCCATTGTTCACCCATCCGAAGCCAGAGAACGTCCTTGTCGTCGGCGGCGGCGACGGCGGCGTCATTCGTGAAGTGCTGAAGCACCCGAGCGTCAAAAAAGCGACGCTTGTGGAAATCGACGGCAAAGTGATCGAGTATTCGAAAAAATACTTGCCGGAAATCGCTGGCCAACTTGACGATCCGCGCGTCGAAGTGAAAGTCGATGACGGGTTTATGCATATCGCGCAAAGCGAAAACGAATACGACGTCATCATGGTCGACTCGACGGAACCAGTCGGCCCGGCGGTCAACTTGTTCACAAAAGGGTTTTATGCCGGCATCGCCAACGCGCTGAAAGAGGACGGCATTTTCGTCGCCCAAACGGACAATCCGTGGTTTAAAGCAGACTTGATCCGCAACGTCTACCGCGATGTGAAAGAAATTTTCCCGATCACCCGTTTGTATACAGCGAACATTCCGACGTATCCGAGCGGGCTCTGGACGTTTACGCTCGGCTCGAAACAATACGACCCGCTTGCGGTGAGCGACGACCGGTTCCATGACATTGAGACGAAATACTACACGAAAGAATTGCATAAGGCGTGCTTCGTTTTGCCAAAATTTGTCGCGGACCTAGTGAAATAAGGGGGCAGATCGATGCGTTTTGATGAAGCTTATTCAGGCAACGTCTTTATTGGCAGCCACCCGAACTTCGAAGAGAGCGAAGCGGTCATTTACGGCATGCCGATGGACTGGACGGTCAGCTACCGGCCTGGCTCGCGGTTTGGCCCGGCCCGCATCCGCGAAGTGTCAATCGGGCTTGAGGAGTACAGCCCATATTTGGACCGCGAACTCAAAGACATCCGCTACTTTGACGCTGGAGACATTCCGCTGCCGTTTGGCAATGCGGCCCGCAGTTTAGAGCTGATTGAGCAGTTCGTGAAAAAGGTGCTTGACGCCGGCAAGTTTCCGCTTGGCCTCGGCGGCGAACATCTCGTCTCTTGGCCGGTCATCAAAGCGGTGTACGACTATTACCCGGATTTGGCCGTCATTCACATGGACGCCCATACCGACTTGCGTGAACATTACGAAGGCGAGCCGCTGTCGCACGCGACGCCAATCCGCAAAGTCGCTGACTTGATCGGCCCGACGAATGTCTTTTCGTTCGGCATCCGTTCCGGGATGAAAGAGGAGTTTGAGTGGGCGAAAGAAAACGGTATGTACATCGCCAAGTTTGAGGTGCTTGAACCGCTCCGCTCCGTGTTGCCAAAGCTCGCCGGCCGCCCGGTGTATGTGACGATCGACATCGATGTGCTTGACCCGGCCCATGCCCCCGGAACGGGAACGGTCGATGCCGGCGGCATTACATCGAAAGAGCTGCTAGCCGCGATCCATGAGATCGCCCGCTCCGACGTCCGCGTTGTCGGCGCCGATTTGGTGGAAGTCGCGCCGATTTACGACCACTCCGAACAAACGGCCAATACGGCGAGCAAGCTTGTGCGGGAAATGCTGCTTGGTTGGGTAGGGAAGTGAAAAATGAGAAAAAGCGCCTAAATCGCAAGTTTGCGAGGGTGCTTTTTTCTTTGGTGGGACAAAAGATGCAGGAATATGAGCGTACGGAGCGTAATAATTAATGTATTTACAGAAAAAGGAGAGGGGGAATGAAGATGGGCGTGAAGCTGATCAAAATTTCCGTTGTGTACTTTGTCATTGGCGTCTGTATGGGGCTTGGCATGTCGATGACCCATTCGTTTGCGCTGACCCCGGTCCATGTCCATATCAACTTGCTTGGCTGGACGGCCTTGACGCTTGCTGGCATCATCTATCATTTATTTCCACAAGCGGCGGCGACGAAATGGGCGAAAGTGCATTTCTGGCTGCACAATATCGGCCTGCCGGTCATGATGATCGGTCTCATTTTCGTCGTTTACGGCAACGAAGCGTTCGTGCCGGTGACAGCGATTGGTGGGGTGCTCGTCGTGATAGGTGTCATTCTTTTTGCTATTAACGTGTTAAAAAATGTTCGGGCGTCATCATAAAATACCGATGGAACAGAGGGTGTCCCAAAAGGATCGGGACACCTTTTCTTATTACCGTATGTAGGCATAAAACAATCATTAAGATAACGATATGTTGTGTTTTGTTTAAGGAAAAACAACCTTTTGGGCCAGCCCCTTTTTTTTGCCCACTGGAGCGGAAATCTGCCATCGGGTTTGTCCCCTCTTGAATGGAGCGGAACAGTTCATTATACTATAAACTATGACTGTTTGTTCGCAAAGGTGTGTTCATCGATATGAAGGAAACAAACGGCATCCCGGCGCGCCTCCGCCAAGTGGCTGTCATTCGCGACGGTCCGCGCCAAGAGACGGTTGTGCTTGAGGCGGACGGGGTGTATTACATAAAAGGGGAAACAGGCTATTTGCAGTTTGAGGAGGAAAACGAACTCGGGCGGGTGAACAACATTGTGAAAATCGCGCCTGACGAGGTGACCATCCTTCGCTCCGGAGCGGTCGAGATGCGGCAAACGTTCCGCCGCCGGCAAGAAACGCCGGGCCATTACGGAACGGTGTTTGGGCGGTGGGCGATGGCGGCGAAAACGGATGCGATCGAATTTCACTATGACGATAAGCGGAAGCGGGGGCGGCTCTTTCTCTCCTACGAGCTTTTCTTGCAAAACGAGCGGAGCGGACGCCATACGTTGACGTTGACATTTAAGGGGGTATAAGCCGATGAACATTGTCGGACAAATGAAAGAACAGCTGAAAGAAGAAATTCGCCAAGCGGCGGTGAAAGCCGGGCTCGTTTCGGCTGATGAGCTGCCGGACGTCTTGCTGGAGGTGCCGCGCGACAAGGCGCATGGCGATTACTCGACGAACATCGCCATGCAGCTTGCCCGCATTGCGAAAAAGCCGCCGCGGGCGATTGCCGAAGCCATCGTCGGGCAGCTTGATCGCGAGCGCGTATCGGTGGCGCGCATTGAGGTGGCGGGTCCGGGATTTATTAACTTTTACATGGACAACCGCTATTTGACGGCGGTCGTGCCGGCGATTTTGCAGGCGGGACAAGCGTATGGCGAATCGAACGTCGGCAACGGGGAAAAAGTGCAAGTCGAGTTCGTCTCCGCCAACCCGACCGGCGACTTGCATTTGGGCCATGCCCGCGGCGCGGCGGTCGGCGATTCGCTTTGCAACATTTTGGCGAAAGCCGGGTTTGACGTGACGCGCGAATACTATATTAACGACGCCGGCAAGCAAATTTACAACTTGGCGAAATCGGTCGAAGCCCGCTATTTCCAGGCGCTCGGTGTCGATATGCCGTTGCCGGAGGACGGCTATTACGGCGACGACATTGTCGAAATCGGCAAAACACTTGCTGAGGAATATGGCGATCGGTTCGTCCACGCCGATGAAGAGGAACGGCTTGCTTTCTTCCGCGAATACGGCCTTCGTTATGAGCTCGACAAAATTAAACAAGATTTGGCCGCATTCCGTGTTCCGTTCGACGTCTGGTACTCGGAAACATCGCTTTATGAAAGCGGCAAAATCGACGAAGCGCTTTCCACTTTGCGCGAGCGCGGCTACATTTACGAGCAGGACGGGGCGACATGGTTCCGTTCGACGGCGTTTGGGGACGACAAAGACCGCGTCTTAATTAAGCAGGACGGCACGTATACGTACTTGCTTCCGGACATCGCCTACCACCAAGACAAGCTGCGGCGCGGATTTACCAAGCTGATTAACGTTTGGGGAGCGGATCACCACGGCTACATTCCGCGCATGAAAGCGGCGATCGCCGCGCTCGGCTACGATCCGGAGGCGCTCGAAGTCGAAATCATCCAAATGGTGAACTTATACCAAAACGGCGAGCGCGTCAAAATGAGCAAGCGCACCGGCAAGGCGGTGACGATGCGCGAGCTGATGGAAGAAGTCGGCGTCGATGCCGTCCGCTATTTCTTTGCGATGCGCTCGGGCGATACGCATTTGGATTTTGACATGGACTTGGCCGTGTCGCAGTCGAATGAAAATCCGGTTTACTACGTCCAATACGCGCATGCCCGCGTCTCAAGCATTCTCCGCCAAGCGGAAGAGCAAAACGTGTCGTACGAAGGCGACCTCGCTTTGCATCATTTAGTGGAGACGGAAAAAGAAATCGAGCTGCTCAAAGTGCTCGGCGACTTCCCGGACGTCGTCGCCGAGGCAGCGCTCAAGCGGATGCCGCACCGCGTCACCGCCTATGCGTTTGAGCTGGCTTCGGCGCTCCATAGCTTCTACAACGCGGAAAAAGTGCTTGATTTGGACAACATCGAAAAAACGAAAGCCCGCCTCGCGTTGGTGAAGGCGGTGCAAATTACGCTGAAAAACGCGTTGGCGTTGATCGGCGTTTCCGCCCCGGAACAAATGTAACAGATGCAACAAAGGAGGGGAGCGACTGCTTCCCTTTTTGTCTGGGCATCATAAGGAAAAACAACGATGGAGGATTTGCTTGTGAAAGAAGTGGTGCTGTCGCTTGTCACCGGCATCGTTGTCGGTTTTTTGTTCACGCTGTTCCGCCTGCCGATTCCGGCCCCTCCGGCGTTGGCTGGCATTGCCGGCATTGTTGGAGTGTATCTTGGGATGCGGCTGTTTCAATGGTTGACATTGTTTTGGAAATGAATAGAAGATACAGGATGGCCAACTGATTCAATCCCGGCCGGCGCCCGCAGCGATCTCACATCGCCAACATGGAGCCGGCCGGGTTTTTTGTTTGGCGGTTTCGGCTGGGATTCCTTTGCCCTTTTGTCCGGGCGTTCGTCCAAGCGCCGGGTTTTGCACGAAAAAAGCTGATTTTGCCAAGTTCCTCCTCGGGGAAAGCCGCTGTTAGGCGGGTTGGTGATGAACATCGCCGGCTTTTTTCGTGTTGCCTACAACCAGGCGGAAATCAGCTGGGAAATCGATTCTTTGCCGCGGTCAAGGAGCGAACGCTTCCGCCAAAAATCGAGCGTCAGCGGCTCGGCGCGCGTCAGGTCGCGTTGGATCGCCCGCTTGACCACCTGCGTGAACGCGCGGTCGAATACATAGCAGTTGATTTCGCCGTTGAGAAACAGACTGCGCCGGTCAAAGTTGGCGGTGCCGACATCGCACCATTCCTCATCGACGACAATCGTTTTGGCGTGGTAAAATCCTTGGTAAAAGCGGTAAATGCGCGCTCCGGCCTTCAGCATTTGATAAAAATACGGGTAAGCGGCCTCGCGGACAAATAAATGGTCCGCCCGCAGCGGCACAATGACCGTGACGCGCACCCCGCGCCGGATCGCGCGCATAAGCTCGTCAAACAACGGCCGGCTCGGGATAAAGTAGGGGCTGCCGATCATAATTTCTCGTTTTGCCTGCCGGATCGCATCGATATACTGCTCTTCAAGCGCGGCGCCCTCAGTCGCGACAAGCTGGTGGCGGATGGCGCCGGCGTGAAGGGGTGGGAAGTAGCGGCGTTTGTCAGCGACGGTTTTGCCCGTCGCCTCCTCCCAATCGTGCAAAAATTGTTCTTGCAAGTCGTGCACCCCTTCTCCGCTGATTTTTAAGTGATAGTCGCGCCATTCTCCGATGTTAGCGTCCTTTCCACTGTATTCGCGGCCGATGTTAAAACCGCCCATATACCCGACCTTTCCATCGATGACCGTAATTTTTCGGTGGTTGCGGCGGTTGAGGCGGTAAATGAAAAACGGAAAGCGCGGCGGGCGGGCGTAGGCGAATTCGACGCCGCTTGCCTTCAGCGAACGGATGAGCGTTTTCGGCAACCCGAAGCTGCCGACCCAGTCCGTCAACAAGCGCACTTCCACCCCTTCCGCCGCTTTTTCCTTTAAAAGTTGGAAAAATGGCGCCGTCGTTTCGTCATGCTTGATGATATAAAACAAAATATGGATATGATCGCGGGCGCGGCGCAGCTCGGCAAAATAATCGGCAAATAAATGCCGTCCATTCACATACAAGGCCATATCGCTCCGCCGCTTTGGGTACACGACTTTTTTGCGCCCGTTGCGGAGGATCAGCCGGCCAAGCTTGTTATCAAGATAAACGAGTGCGAATATGATCACAATAACGGCAATGATGAGCATATTTTTCCCTCCTGTGCGTCGCTTCAGTACTTATTAATGTGTCCTACAACGCGCAAAAATAGCAGAGCGGACACCCGCTTCCGCCCTGTCCGCGTTCTTCGCTGCTTGACGTTCCGCTGCACGGGCCCGGCAACGGCAAAATTCTCATAAAAAGGCTATTGACTGAACGCTCATTCATTTGTAAAATAGACGTAAGTATAATTCTGAAAATTTCTTTTGTTATGGCAATACATTCGCTGAAAAGTGGAGGAAGGGGAGAGAAGATGAACGCCTTATTGTTGGTGAACTGGCTCGCGTTTTTGCTTGTAACCGCTTACGCAATTTACTTGTTTGCATATGCCGTAAAAACGCGGGCGATGTACATTAAGCTCGGCAAAAAGGTCGAGTTTGATGAAAAAGTGAATGAGCGGCTGCGTAACATTTGGGTCAACGTGTTTGGCCAGAAAAAGCTGCTTAAGGACAAAAAAAGCGGGATCATTCACGTCGTCTTTTTCTATGGGTTTATTCTCGTTCAGTTTGGCGCCATCGATTTTATCATCAAAGGGCTTGCGCCGGGGGCGCATTTGCCGCTTGGGCCGCTGTATCCAGGGTTTACGTTTTTCCAGGAAATCGTCACCCTGCTCATTTTGATCGCGGTGTTTGCCGCTTTTTACCGTCGCTATATTGAAAAGCTCGTCCGCTTAAAGCGCGATTTTAAAGCCGGACTCGTCTTGATTTTCATCGGCGGGTTGATGTTGTCGGTTCTGTTCGGCAACGGCATGAGCATGATTTGGCATGGCGAGGAAGCGACATGGAGCGAACCGGTCGCCTCGCTTATTGCTGCCGCGTTTTCCTGGGTCGGCGAAACGGGGGCTGCGGTGCTCTTCTTTATCGCCTGGTGGGTGCATCTGTTGATTTTGCTGACGTTCCTTGTATACGTTCCGCAGTCGAAGCACGCCCACTTGATTGCGGCGCCCATCAACGTCTTTTTCAGCCGGCTGACGCGGCCGAAGCTTTCGCCGATCAACTTTGAAGACGAAAGCCAAGAGTCGTTTGGCGTCGGCAAAATTGAAGATTTTACGCAAAAGCAATTGATCGACTTGTACGCCTGTGTCGAGTGCGGCCGCTGTACGAGCATGTGCCCGGCGACCGGCACGGGGAAAATGTTGTCGCCGATGGATTTGATTTTGAAGCTGCGCGACCATTTGACCGAAAAAGGGGCGGTCGTCACGTCGCGGGCCCCGTGGGTGCCTGTGTTCGCCTTTAAAAACACGAAAGGCAACCAGCTGGCGTTCGCTGCGGCATCCGAGCAGGCGGCGGCGATTGAAATGCCGAGCCTCATCGGCGACGTCATCACCGAAGAAGAGATTTGGGCCTGTACGACGTGCCGCAACTGTGAAGACCAATGCCCGGTCATGAACGAGCACGTCGATAAAATCATCGATTTGCGCCGCTATCTCGTGTTGACGGAAGGGCGGATGAATCCGGATGCGCAACGGGCGATGACGAACATCGAACGTCAAGGCAACCCGTGGGGCTTGAACCGGAAAGAGCGGGAAAACTGGCGTGAGCTGCGCGATGATGTGCATGTGCCGACCGTCAAAGAGGCGGCGAAAGCAGGAGAGGAAATCGAGTATTTGTTCTGGGTCGGCTCGATGGGGTCGTATGACAGCCGAAGCCAAAAAATCGCCCTCGCCTTCGCCAAACTGCTGAATGAAGCAGGCGTCAAATTTGCGATTTTAGGCAACAAGGAGAAAAACTCGGGCGACACGCCGCGCCGGTTAGGGAATGAATTTTTATTCCAAGAGCTGGCGACGAACAATATCGCCGAGTTTGAAAAAGCGGGCGTCAAGAAAATTGTCACAATCGACCCGCACGCTTACAACACGTTCAAAAACGAATATCCGGACTTCGGACTGGACGCCGAAGTGTACCATCATACCGAATTGCTCGCCAAGCTCATTGAAGAAGGGCGCTTGGTGCCAAAATATCCGGTAAATGAACGCATTACGTTCCATGACTCGTGCTACTTAGGGCGCTACAATGACGTCTATGACGCACCGCGGAAAATTTTGCGCGCCATCCCGGGCGTCGAGCTTGTTGAAATGGAGCGCAACCGCGAGCGAGGAATGTGCTGTGGAGCCGGCGGCGGCCTCATGTGGATGGAAGAGACGACCGGCAACCGGATCAACGTCGCTCGCACCGAGCAGGCGCTTGCTGTCAATCCGACGGTCATCAGCTCTGGCTGCCCGTACTGCTTGACAATGCTGTCGGACGGCACGAAAGCGAAGGAAGTGGAAGATCGCGTCGCGACGTACGATGTCGCCGAACTGTTGGCGAAATCGGTGTTTGGCGAGGAAAAAGAAGAAGCCGCATCATAAAAATAATTGCATAGACAATTTATATTTTTTAAAATAATAAGTATAATGAAAGGGGAGGTGTACAGCGGTACGCCTTCTCTTTCGCACTGCTATCGAGCGAGCGTTCAGTCTGTGTTTTGTAATCGCTTTCTTATTCGAAAAAGGGGGAGAAGGAACCATGGGGAAAACAGTGATTGTGAGCGGGGTGCGCACCCCGTTTGGAAAATTGGGCGGCGCCTTGCAAGCGCTGTCAGCGCCTGAGCTCGGCGGCGTCGCCGTCAAAGAGGCGCTTGTCCGCGCCAACGTGAGCGCCGAACAAGTTGATCATGTCATTTTGGGCACCGTCTTGCAAGGCGGACAAGGGCAGCTTCCGTCGCGGCAGGCGATGCGCCATGCCGGCATTCCGTGGCACGTCCGCACCGAGACGGTGAACAAAGTATGCGCGTCCGGCATGCGCGCCGTGACGCTTGCCGATCAGCTCATCCGTTTAGGCGAGGCTGATATCATCGTCGCCGGCGGGATGGAATCGATGAGCAACGCCCCGTATGTGCTTCCGAAAGCGCGCTGGGGGCTGCGGATGGGCGACAGCACGGTGAAAGATTTAATGGTGTATGACGGCCTCACGTGCAGCTTCACCGGCGTTCATATGGGCGTCTACGGCGGGAATACGGCGAAAGAGCTCGGCATTACGAGGGAGGCGCAAGACGAGTGGGCGTACCGCAGCCATATGCGCGCCATTGCCGCCATCGAAGCCGGGCGGCTGGCGGAAGAAATCGTGCCGGTTTCGATTCCGCAGCGCAAAGGTGAGCCGCTTGTCGTTGAACGCGACGAGGCGCCGCGCAAAGATACGTCGCTTGAAGCGTTGGCGAAACTGAAACCGGTGTTTGATCCCGAAGGCACGATCACGGCCGGGAACGCCCCAGGCGTCAACGACGGCGCTGCCGCGCTTGTGTTGATGAGCCAGGAGCGCGCCGCCCGCGAGGGGCTCGAGCCGCTGGCGACGGTCGTCGCCCACACGGCCATCGCCGTCGAGGCGAAAGATTTCCCGAAAACGCCGGGGCTTGTCATCAACGAACTGCTCCGCAAAACAGGAAAGACCGTTGACGACATTGACTTGTTCGAAGTGAACGAAGCGTTTGCCGCGGTTGCGCTTGCCGCCATTCAAATCGCCGGGCTTGATCCGGAAAAAGTAAACGTCAACGGCGGCGCTGTCGCCCTCGGTCATCCGATCGGCGCGAGCGGCGCGCGCATCATCTTGACGCTCGCCCATGAGTTGAAGCGCCGCGGCGGAGGGCTGGGCATTGCCGCGATTTGCAGCGGCGGCGGCCAAGGCGACGCCATCTTAATCGAAGTATAAAGCATGGCCTGCCGCGTCATCGCGGCCGCGCGCCAGCGGGGCGAGGCGTGACGCGTCATGCCGCCTGAGGGCGTTGTCGCCATACAGGAGGCGGTTTGCTTGGCGGTGGGGCGGCCGCGGTTTTGGAATATGGATGGCCTGCCGCCTCCTTGGGCGCTGCGGCCGCTAGTTTGCGATCTGCGTTGTCCCGGGACGGAGCCAATAAACGAACAAGAGCGTTTGCGAATTTTATATAGGGGGATCGAGTGATGGACGTCAAAACGATTATGGTCGTCGGCGCCGGACAAATGGGGTCAGGCATCGCCCAAGTATGCGCTGTCGCCGGCTATGACGTGTTGTTATACGACATTAGCGAAGCCCAACTCGATAAAGGGATGGCCACTATCGACAAGCTGCTCGGCCGCCAAGTGGAAAAAGGCAAGATGACAGCCGAAGCCAAAGACGCCGCGCTGTCGCGGCTCGTCCGTTCCACCGACCTGCGTGATGCCGCCAAAGCGGATCTCATCATTGAGGCGGTCGTCGAAAACATGGATGTGAAAACGAAACTGTTTGCGGAGCTCGACGAAATCGCCCGCCCGGAGGCGATCCTGGCCTCGAATACGTCGTCGCTGCCGATCACGGAAATCGCAGCGGCGACGAAGCGGCCGGAGAACGTGATCGGCATGCACTTTATGAATCCGGTGCCGGTCATGAAACTGGTCGAAATCATCCGCGGCTTGGCGACAGCGGATGACGTATACGAAACGATCGAGGCGGTCACCCGGAAGCTCGGCAAAGTGCCGGTCGAAGTGAACGATTTTCCAGGGTTTATTTCCAACCGTGTCTTAATGCCGATGATCAACGAAGCCATTTATGCCTTATATGAAGGGGTGGCGACGAAGGAAGCCATCGATGAGGTGATGAAGCTCGGCATGAACCATCCGATGGGGCCGCTCACGCTCGCCGACTTTATCGGCCTGGATACATGCTTGTACATTATGGAAACCCTTCACGAAGGGTTTGGCGATGACAAATACCGCCCGTGCCCGCTTTTGCGCAAATATGTCAAAGCCGGCTGGCTCGGCCGCAAGACAGGCCGCGGATTTTACACGTACGAATAAGCGCGGCGGCATCAGCCGGCAATCGGTTTCGCCTATATGCCGTTGAACCGCCTAAGCCATGCATGCGGCGGCGAGGCGGGCGGCGCCTTTAAGCTCGCCGATATGGCGACGGCGATTGAAGCAGCGCGGCTCTTGACGTATCAAGCGGCATGGCTTGAGTCAAACGGCCTGCCGTACGGCAAAGCGTCGGCGATGGCGAAGTTGTTTGCCGGCGACACAGCCATGAAAGTGACCGTTGAGGCGGTGCAAATTTTCGGCGGCAACGGCTATACGAAAGATTATCCCGTCGAGCGGCTGTTCCGCGATGCGAAAATTACGCAAATTTACGAAGGAACGAGCGAAATCCAACGCATCGTCATCAGCAAGCATTTGTAGTCAGGCATGTTGATGAACCAATCCAAACTAGATGCGAAAGCTCTATTCCTAGCTCTATTTGACTATACAATAACGGGGGAATGGAAAGATGAACTTTCAACTAAGCGAAGAACATGAAATGCTGCGAAAAATGGTGCGCGAATTTGCTGAAAACGAAGTGGCGCCGACAGCCGCTGAACGCGATGAAGAAGAGCGGTTTGACCGCAGCATTTTCAACAAAATGGCGGAACTCGGCTTAACCGGCATTCCGTGGCCGGAAGAGTACGGCGGCATCGGCAGCGACTATTTGGCGTATGTCATCGCCGTTGAGGAACTGTCGCGCGTCTGCGCTTCAACCGGGGTGACGCTCTCCGCCCACATTTCGCTCGCCAGCTGGCCGATTTACAAGTTCGGCACGGAAGAGCAAAAGCAGAAGTATTTGCGCGCCTTGGCGACCGGGGAAAAGCTCGGGGCGTACGGGCTGTCCGAGCCGGGGGCCGGGTCTGACGTCGCGTCGATGAAAACGCGCGCTGTAAAAGACGGCGACCATTACGTGTTAAACGGGTCGAAAGTATGGATCACCAACGGCGGCGAGGCGGAAATTTACGTCGTCTTTGCCGTCACCGACCCGGAAAAGCGGCATAAAGGAATCAGCGCCTTTATCGTCGAGAAAGGGACGCCGGGCTTTTCAATCGGCAAAAAAGAAAAGAAACTCGGCATCCGTTCGTCGCCGACGACCGAGCTGATTTTCGAAGATTGCCGCATCCCGAAAGAAAACTTGCTCGGCCGAGAAGGAGAAGGGTTTAAAATCGCCATGATGACGCTTGACGGCGGCCGAAACGGCATTGCCGCCCAAGCGGTCGGCATCGCTCAAGGGGCGCTTGACGCCGCAGTCGATTACGCCAAGCAGCGCGTCCAGTTTGGCAAACCGATTGCCGAGCAGCAAGGCGTCGCCTTTAAACTCGCCGATATGGCGACGGCGATTGAAGCAGCGCGGCTCTTGACGTATCAAGCGGCATGGCTTGAGTCAAACGGCCTGCCGTACGGCAAAGCGTCGGCGATGGCGAAGTTGTTTGCCGGCGACACAGCCATGAAAGTGACCGTTGAGGCGGTGCAAATTTTCGGCGGCAACGGCTACACGAAAGACTATCCAGTTGAGCGGTTTATGCGCGATGCGAAAATTACGCAAATTTACGAAGGAACGCAGGAAATTCAGCGTCTTGTCATCTCGCGCGCGTTGACGCGCGATTAACGCCGCGCCTCTGTTCAGCGGCACCGCGGCGGCTGGCCGCCGTTTGCGCACCGCTCGGCACATCGATGGACTGGCGAAGCCGTCCATTCCGCTTTGCACTCTTAGCGCCCGCACCAACGGCGGGGGGAGCGGGCGCCGCTTCGCCGCCAAACGGGGATAGGGGGGAGAGGAACCGGTCATGAAAAAGCGGGAAGTAATCGCCTCAGTCAAAGACGAAAAGCTTGTGAAAAAACGGCGCAATGAAATGATTAAAGGCGCCATTTCGCTGTTTAAACAAAAAGGCTTCCACCAAACGACGACAAGGGAGATCGCCAAAGCGTCCGGATTTAGCATCGGCACGCTTTATGAGTACATCCGAAAAAAAGAAGACGTCCTCTATTTAGTGTGCGACCGCATTTACGACGAGGTGCGGGAGCGGACCGAGCAAGATCTTGGCAGCCACCATGGCACATTGGAAGGGCTGCGGCGTGCGATCGCCCATTATTTTCGCGTCGTTGATGAACTGGACGACGAAGTGCTTGTCATGTACCAAGAATTAAAGGCGTTAAGCAAAGAATCGCTTCCATACGTGCTCAATAAAGAGCTTGACATGACAGCCATTTTTGAGCATATTTTGCGCACCTGCGTGGAAAGCGGGGCGCTGCAGCTTTCCGAAAGCGAAATTCGCCTCTTTGCCCACAACATCATCGTGCTCGGGCAAATGTGGGCGTTCCGCCGTTGGGCGCTGCGGAGAATGTATACGCTCGAAGAATATATTGAACTGCAGACGGAGTTTTTGTTAAAGGGGATTATGGAAAAACAGCAAGTGTAAACCAAAGGGGGAGAGAGAATGGCGCATATTTACCGCCCGAAACACCACGTCCGCTTTGTCACGGCTTCCAGCTTGTTTGACGGCCATGATGCGTCCATCAACATTATGCGCCGCATTTTGCAGGCGAGCGGCGCCGAGGTCATCCATTTGGGCCATAACCGTTCGGTCGAAGAAATCGTCAACGCCGCCATTCAAGAAGACGTGCAAGGCATTGCCGTCTCCTCGTACCAAGGCGGGCATATGGAGTTTTTTAAATATATGTATGACCTGCTTCAAGAGCGGGGCGCATCCCATATCCGCATTTACGGCGGCGGGGGCGGCGTCATCATCCCGCGCGAAATCAAGGAGCTGCACGAGTATGGCATCGCCCGCATTTTTTCGCCGGAAGACGGACGGCGTCTCGGCCTGCAAGGAATGATTAACGTCATGCTTGAAGAATGCGATTTTCCGACCGTCACGGCGGTGACCGATGAAATCGAGCGGCTGGCATCCGGCGATGTGCAAGCGGTCGCCCGGCTCATTACGCTGTGCGAGTACCGCGCCGAGGCGACGGATGAGGCGGCGGCCGCCGCTGAAGCAGCGATTGCGCAAGTGAAGACGATGGAAAAGCGTGTGCCGGTCCTCGGCATCACCGGCACGGGCGGGGCGGGGAAAAGTTCGCTCACCGATGAGCTCGTGCGCCGCTTTTTAAATGAAATTCCGGATATCAAAATCGCCATTTTGTCCGTCGACCCGACGAAACAAAAAACGGGCGGGGCGCTGTTAGGCGACCGGATCCGGATGAATGCCATCCATTCGCCGCGCGTCTATATGCGGAGCCTTGCGACGCGCCATTCCCGCTCTGAGCTGTCGCCGGCGATCCGCGACGCCATTTCGGTCGTCAAAGCGGCTGGTTTTGATCTCGTCATTGTCGAAACGAGCGGGATCGGCCAGGGCGATGCCGCCATTACCGAAGTGTGCGACGTTTCGATGTATGTGATGACAAGCGAATTCGGAGCGCCAACGCAGCTTGAGAAAATCGATATGATCGATTACGCCGATTTGATCGCCATTAACAAGTTTGAACGCAAAGGCTCGGAAGATGCAAAACGGCAAGTGCAGAAGCAGTATCAACGAAGCCATCAGCTGTTTGACCGCGATCTATCGGAAATGCCGGTATACGGCACGATCGCCAGCCAGTTTAACGACCCGGGCACGAATACGCTTTTTGTCGCACTTGTCGATACGATCAACCGGAAAACGGGAACGAACTGGAAGACGAATTTGAAAACCGTTGCCAACGTTGAAAAGCATAACGTCATCATCCCGAATGAGCGCCGCTACTATTTGCGCGAAATCGCGGAGACGGTCCGCTCGTACCACCGCCGCGCCGAGCAGCAAGTCGAGGTGGCCCGACGCCTCTTCCAAATCGAAGGGGCCATCGAAGCGGCGAAGGAACGGGACGAAGCTGAAGACGTGATCCGCGCGCTCGAAACGCTCAAAGCCGATTACGAAGCGAAGCTGACGCCCGAATCGAAGCGCATTTTGGCGACATGGGAAGAGACGAAAGCGAAATATGCGGCGAAGACATTCGTGACAAAAGTGCGGGACAAAGAAATTGTCACCGAACTGACGACGAAAACGTTGTCCGGTTTGGACATTCCGAAAGTCGTCTTGCCGAAATTCAAAGACTACGGGGAAATTTTGCGCTGGGTGTATAAAGAAAACGTCCCCGGCTCGTTCCCGTATACAGCCGGCGTCTTCCCGTTCAAGCGCCAAGGCGAAGACCCGAAACGGCAATTTGCGGGCGAAGGGACGCCGGAGCGCACAAACCGCCGCTTCCACTATTTGTGCAAAGAAGACAAAGCGAAACGGCTCAGCACGGCGTTTGACTCGGTGACGCTTTACGGCGAAGACCCGGACTACCGGCCGGACATTTTCGGCAAGGTCGGCGAAAGCGGCGTCAGCGTTTGTACGCTCGATGACATGAAAAAACTGTACAAAGGATTTGACTTGTGCGATCCGCTCACCTCGGTGTCGATGACGATCAACGGCCCGGCCCCGATTTTGCTGGCGATGTTTATGAACACGGCGATTGACCAGCAAGTCGAGAAAAAAGAGGCCGAGCTTGGCCGCCCGCTCACGCCGGAAGAGTACGAACAAGTGAAAGCGTATACGCTGCAAACGGTGCGCGGCACGGTGCAAGCCGATATTTTAAAAGAAGACCAAGGGCAAAATACGTGCATTTTCTCAACCGACTTTGCCTTGAAAATGATGGGCGACATCCAAGAGTATTTCATCAAGCACCGCGTCCGCAACTATTATTCGGTGTCGATTTCCGGCTACCATATCGCCGAAGCCGGCGCCAACCCGATTACGCAACTGGCGTTTACGCTTGCGAACGGCTTTACGTATGTCGAGTATTACTTGAGCCGCGGCATGCACATTGACGATTTTGCGCCGAACTTGTCGTTTTTCTTCAGCAACGGCCTCGATCCGGAATATTCGGTCATCGGCCGCGTTGCGCGCCGCATTTGGGCGGTCGTCATGCGCGAAAAATACGGCGCCAACGAACGAAGCCAAAAACTGAAATACCATATTCAAACGTCCGGCCGTTCGCTGCACGCGCAAGAGATTGACTTTAACGACATTCGCACGACGCTGCAGGCGCTGTTGGCGATTTACGACAACTGCAACTCGTTGCACACGAACGCCTATGACGAAGCGATCACCACACCGACCGAGGAGTCGGTCCGGCGGGCGATGGCGATCCAGCTCATTATTACAAAAGAGTTTGGCTTGGCGAAAAACGAAAATCCGCTTCAAGGGTCGTTCATTATCGAAGAGCTGACCGACCTAGTGGAAGAAGCGGTGCTGCAAGAGTTCGAACGGTTGAACGACCGCGGCGGCGTGCTCGGGGCGATGGAGACGCAATATCAGCGCGGCAAAATTCAAGACGAGTCGCTTTATTACGAAACGAAAAAACATAGCGGCGAGCTGCCGATCATCGGCGTCAATACGTTCTTAAACCCGAATCCGCCGTCAGAGGAGGAGCTGAACAACATCCAGCTCGCCCGGGCGACGTATGAAGAAAAAGAGACGCAAATCCGCAATTTGCGCGAATTCCAAGAGCGGAATAAAGACAAAGCCGGTCCAGCGCTCGAACGGCTGAAGCAAGTGGCGACAAGCGGCGGCAACATTTTCGAAGAATTGATGGAAACCGTGAAAGTCGCCAGCCTCGGGCAAATCACCCGCGCCTTGTACGAAGTCGGCGGGCAATACCGGCGGAATATGTAGAACGGCGCAAACGTTGCCAAGAGGAGAAAAGGAAGAGACGCCGGATCAAGAGGAACGAAGGCCGTCCCGCCTGCAGGGGCGGCTCTCTTTTGCTTTTTTCGCCAAATATGTAGCATAAACCCCGACAATTTGTTTATAATGAATGGTATGTATTCCACTTGCATTCATTTGTTTCATTATATAGAAGGGGAGTGCTGAACTTGAGCCTGCAGCAGCAATACTCGCCAGAGGAATTGCAGGAGATGTCGTTCGTCGAACTGGCGAACCTCATTTTGCTTGACAAGCGCGAGGCGCTGCCGTTCGACCAAATCGTCCGCGAAGCCGCGGCATTAACCGGCATGGCGGAAGACGACATCGCCGCGCGGCTTGCCCAATATTATACCGATTTAAACATCGACGGGCGGTTTATTTGCGTTGGGGAAAACGTCTGGGGGCTGCGTGCGTGGTATCCGTTTGACCAGACGGAAGACGAAACGGTGACGATCGTCAAGCCGAAGAAGAAGAAAAAAGCGCTTGATGATGAATACGATGATTACGAAGAGCTGCTTGACGAAGAGGATCTCGATTACGACGATCTTGGTGACTACGATGAGGAAGAGCTCGAGCTTGACGACGAAGAGCTGCTCGAAGACGAGGAATTCGATCTGGACGAAGACGTTGCTTTTGACGATGAGAACATTCTCGACGACGAACCGTTTGATTTGGACGATGAACCGCTTGACGAAGAGCTGGATCTCGAGGAAGCGGAGGAAGACGAATAACCGCTTGACTTTGTTTGAGGAATTCGGTACAATGTGTGTTGGGCTCTTGAAAAATGGACGAATTCATCAGTCGCTCCCTTACATATGGTAAGCGGAGCGTTTTTTTATTTGCCCTTTCGCAAACACTGTTATTGTAACTTCGGCAAGGGGGAAGACAAAATGACGAAATACATTTTTGTGACGGGCGGTGTCGTTTCTTCGCTCGGGAAAGGGATCACAGCTGCGTCGCTCGGGCGGCTCTTGAAAAATCGCGGCCTGAACGTGACGATTCAAAAGTTCGACCCGTACATTAACGTCGACCCGGGAACGATGAGCCCGTATCAGCACGGCGAAGTGTTCGTCACCGATGACGGCGCGGAAACGGATTTGGACTTAGGCCATTATGAGCGGTTCATCGATATTAATTTGAACAAATACAGCAACGTCACGACCGGGAAAATCTACTCCGCCGTCATCCGCAAAGAGCGCCGCGGCGATTACCTAGGCGGCACGGTGCAAGTCATTCCGCACATTACCAACGAAATTAAAGAGCGCG
Organism: Geobacillus lituanicus; assembly: GCF_050994965.1. Taxonomy (NCBI): domain Bacteria; kingdom Bacillati; phylum Bacillota; class Bacilli; order Caryophanales; family Anoxybacillaceae; genus Geobacillus; species Geobacillus lituanicus. Next base: position 271,620 of record NZ_CP194773.1, on the reverse strand, counting down.
TCTTCCGGGCCGGAAGAGAGACGAACGCCGATGTCGTCATTACGGAGATCGGCGGCACGGTCGGCGACATTGAATCGTTGCCGTTTTTGGAAGCGATCCGCCAAATCAAAAGCGACGTCGGCCGCGAAAATGTCATGTACATTCATTGCACGCTTGTGCCATACATCAAGGCAGCCGGGGAAATGAAAACGAAGCCGACGCAGCACAGCGTGAAAGAACTGCGCAGCCTCGGCATTCAGCCAAACGTCATCGTCGTGCGCACGGAAATGCCGATGCCGCAGGAAATGAAAGAGAAAATCGCCCTCTTTTGCGACATCGATCCGAAAGCGGTCATCGAGGCGCGCGATGCGGACACGCTCTATGCGGTGCCGCTTATGCTTCAAGAACAAAAGCTCGATCAAATCGTCTGTGAACATTTGCGCCTCAACTGCCGTGAAGCAGATATGACGGAGTGGAAAGCGCTCGTCGAGAAAGTGCGCAACTTATCGAAAACGACGAAAATCGCCCTCGTCGGCAAGTATGTTGAACTGCCGGACGCCTACATTTCGGTCGTCGAGGCCCTTCGCCATGCCGGCTATGCATTTGATACAGACATTGAGATCCAATGGGTGAATGCGGAGCACGTCACGCGCGACAATGTGGCGGAGTTGCTGAAAGACGCGGACGGCATTTTGGTTCCGGGCGGGTTTGGCGACCGCGGGGTCGAAGGGAAGATTGAGGCGATCCGCTACGCCCGCGAGCAGCGCGTGCCGTTTTTGGGCATTTGCTTAGGAATGCAGCTCGCCTCGATTGAATTTGCCCGCCATGTTGTCGGGTTGTCTGGCGCCCATTCGTCCGAGTTTGACCCGAATACGCCGCATCCGATCATCGACTTGCTTCCAGAGCAAAAGGATGTTGAAGATTTAGGCGGCACGCTTCGCCTCGGCCTGTATCCGTGCAAGCTGCAGGAAGGAACGCTCGCCTACGCTGCGTACGGCGATGAAGTCATTTACGAACGCCATCGCCATCGGTATGAATTCAACAATCAATACCGCCATCTATTAGAAGAGCATGGCTTCGTCTTCTCCGGCACGAGCCCGGATGGACGGCTTGTGGAAATCATCGAGCTGAAAGACCATCCGTGGTTTGTCGCCGCGCAGTTCCATCCTGAATTCACCTCGCGCCCGACGCGGCCGCAGCCGCTCTTCCGCGAGTTTGTCAAAGCGGCGCTGCAATCAAAAGAAGGATATGCCGCCCTAGGCAAGGGGACGGTATAGCCTCCGGCGGCGCAGCAAGAAAGAGGGTGTCCCAACGCAACGGGACACCCTCTCTTTTTAGGCATATTCTTGCAAAATGTCATCAAGCAACACGACAAGCCCATAGTAGATGAACGAAGCGGCGGTCACGGTCGGCATGGCGATGCGACGCCCGTCTTCCGTCGGCACGAGCGGGCGGGACAGTTTGCTGTCGATATGGACAGCGGCCAGCTCTGCCAAGCCCGGCTCGTCTTTGACGAGCGCTGAGACGGCGACCGTATCAACGCCGTGCCCCTGCAGCTGTTCCACGAGGCGGATCGCTTCGTTGTCGTTGGAAAAACGGGCGAATACGAGCGCCCGGTCCGTTTCGTTCCAATCGCCCGCTTCCCTTGATTCGATGCGCGCCGCCTTTGGCAGCCGATCCGGACCGAGAAGCGCGGCGGTGACAACCGCGTCCAATTCGCCTGCTCCGTACAGCCAGAATGCGCCCGTCGCCGACGACCGCCTGGGCGAGCAGGCGCGCCCCGTCCTCAAGCGCCCACTCCTCGTCCGCCGCGATTTTTTGCAGCAGCCCGATCGTTTGCGTCGCCAAAATTTTCATCATTTGGCCTCCTTTCGCCGCTATTATACAAAATCCGTAAATGATCCGAAAAGCAAGCAGGAAATACGTTCGGGAAATGCGAAACATTAATAGGGAGAAAACAGGGAATAGAGGTGCATAAATGTGGGCAACAAAATTTTAATCGTCGACGACCAGTACGGCATCCGCATCTTGTTAAATGAAGTGTTTCAGCGGGAAGGGTACGTGACTTATCAGGCGGCCAACGGCATGCAGGCGTTGGAAATCGTCCGCAAACACCATCCCGACCTCGTGCTTCTCGATATGAAAATTCCCGGCATGGACGGCATTGAAATTTTAAAGCGGCTCAAAGACATCGACCCGGACATCAAAGTGATCATTATGACCGCGTACGGCGAGCTGGATATGATTCAGGAAACGAAAGAGCTTGGGGCGCTCATGCATTTTGCCAAGCCATTTGACATCGACGACTTGCGCGCCGCCGTCAAAAGCCATCTTTCTTCGTAAAGCTCTTTTTTGTGTCAGCTGCACTAACGAAGGGAATGGTTGCTGTTTTGCCGGCAAGTTGGTATGCTTATTAACGTAGATGCATTTTGCGCCTGTCGGCCTATGTTTCGCCATGGCGACAAAGACGACGATCAACTAAGGAGGATGTAACCATGCCGTTAGTATCGATGAAAGAGATGCTCAACGAGGCGCTGCGCGGCAAATATGCGGTCGGCCAATTCAACATCAACAACTTGGAATGGACGCAAGCGATTTTAGCGGCCGCCGAAGAAGAAAAATCACCGGTCATTCTCGGCGTCTCCGAAGGGGCGGCCCGTTACATGGGCGGGTTTAAAACGGTCGTCAACATGGTAAAAGGCTTAATGGAAGACATGAACATCACCGTTCCGGTCGCCATCCATCTTGACCATGGTTCGAGCTTTGAAAAATGCAAAGCGGCGATCGATGCTGGGTTCACCTCGGTCATGATTGACGCCTCCCATCATCCGTTTGAGGAAAACGTCCGCATTACCTCACAAGTCGTAGAGTACGCCCATGCGCGCGGCGTCTCGGTTGAAGCCGAGCTCGGCATTGTCGGCGGGCAGGAAGATGACGTCATCGGCGAAGGCGTCATTTACGCCGATCCGAAAGAATGTGAAGAACTTGTCAAACGGACAGGCATCGACTGCCTTGCTCCGGCGCTCGGTTCGGTGCACGGCCCGTACAAAGGGGAGCCGAAGCTCGGGTTTGCCGAAATGGAGCAAATCCGCGATTTGACCGGCATTCCGCTCGTTTTGCACGGCGGCACCGGCATTCCAACTGAACAAATTCAGCGCGCCATTTCCCTTGGCACATCGAAAATCAACGTCAATACGGAAAACCAAATCGCCTTTACCAAAGTGGTCCGTGAACTGCTTGCCAAAGACCCGAACGTCTACGATCCGCGCAAAATTATCGGTCCGGGCCGCGACGCGATCAAAGCGACGGTCATCGGCAAAATGCGCGAATTCGGCTCGTCCGGAAAAGCGGCGCAATAACGAGCAAACGGCAAGATCGGCCTGGCAGGCAGCTTTCGGTCGTCACCCGGGCTTGCCTGCCTGCGTCCAAATAATGACAAGGAGGGATACGTAGTGAAATTTTTCATTGATACCGCCAATTTGGAAGAAATTAAACACGCCCATGAGCTCGGCATTTTGGCCGGCGTCACGACCAACCCGAGCTTAGTGGCGAAAGAAAACGTTTCGTTCCATGACCGGCTGCGCGAAATTACATCCATCGTCTCCGGTTCGGTGAGCGCCGAGGTCATTTCGACCGATGCGGCCGGCATGATTGAGGAAGGAGAAGAGCTGGCGAAAATCGCTCCGAACATTACCATTAAAGTGCCGATGACGCCGGAAGGGTTAAAAGCGGTAAAAACGTTCAGCGAAAAAGGCATTAAAACGAATGTGACGCTCGTGTTTACCGCCAACCAGGCGCTATTGGCGGCGCGCGCCGGCGCGACATACGTTTCTCCGTTCCTCGGCCGCCTCGATGACATCGGCCATAATGGCTTAGAGCTCATTTCCACGATTGCGGACATTTTCAACATTCACGGCATCGAAACGGAAATCATCGCAGCTTCGATCCGCCACCCGCACCATGTGACGGAAGCAGCGTTGCGCGGGGCGCACATTGCCACCGTCCCGTACAAAGTGCTGATGCAATTGTTCCACCATCCGCTCACCGATCAAGGAATCGAGAAGTTTCTTGCCGACTGGAATCGGCAACAATGAAAATAAGGCGTTTGCCTCTAAAGGCAAGCGGGCTCACCCCGCCCGGCCCGGGGTGGGGTGCTGAGCCCGCCCGGCCTTGTCTTCTCATCCGAAAGGTGAAGCCACTTCCGAGCAAAGAAGGGAGACGACGATGGATAAAATCAAAATCATCGGCGGGGATCGGCTGCAGGGAACAATCAAAGTGAGCGGTGCGAAAAACAGCGCGGTCGCCTTGATTCCGGCAGCGATTTTGGCCGAGTCGCCGGTGACGATCGAAGGATTGCCGGACATTTCCGATGTGCGCATTTTAGGAAGCTTGATCGAAGAAATCGGTGGTTCGTTTTCATTTGACGGCAAGGAGGCGGTCATCGACCCGACGAACATGGTTTCCATGCCGCTTCCGAACGGAAAGGTGAAAAAGCTGCGCGCTTCATACTATTTGATGGGCGCGATGCTCGGACGCTTCAAAAAAGCGGTCGTCGGCCTGCCGGGCGGCTGCCACCTCGGACCGCGCCCGATCGATCAGCACATTAAAGGGTTTGAAGCGCTCGGCGCCACCGTCACGAACGAGCAGGGCGCCATCTATTTGCGCGCTGAGGAGCTTCGCGGAGCCCGCATTTTTTTGGACGTCGTCAGCGTCGGCGCGACGATCAACATCATGCTGGCGGCGGTGCGCGCCAAAGGGCGGACGATTATCGAAAACGCGGCAAAAGAGCCGGAAATCATTGATGTGGCGACGCTGCTCTCCAACATGGGCGCGAAAATTAAAGGCGCAGGCACCGATGTCATCCGCATCGACGGCGTCGAAAAATTATCGGGCTGCCGCCACGCCATCATTCCGGACCGGATTGAAGCCGGCACGTACATGATTGCCGCTGCAGCGATGGGCAATGAAGTCGTCGTCGACAACGTCATCCCGCAGCACGTCGAATCGCTGACGGCCAAACTGCGCGAAATGGGCGTGCGCGTCGAGACGGGAGAAGACCAAATTCTCGTCTGCGGCTCTGATGTTTTGAAAGCGGTTGACGTCAAGACGCTCGTCTACCCCGGTTTCCCAACCGATTTGCAGCAGCCGTTTACCGCCTTATTGACAAAAGCGAACGGCACAAGCATCGTCACGGATACCATTTACAGCGCCCGCTTCAAACACGTCGATGAGCTGCGGCGCATGAACGCCAACGTAAAAGTGGAAGGCCGCTCGGCCATTGTCACCGGCCCGGTCCAATTGCAAGGGGCGAAAGTGAAGGCGAGCGATTTGCGCGCCGGGGCCGCGCTTGTGATTGCCGGACTGATGGCTGATGGGGTGACGGAAATTACCGGCGTCGAGCATATCGACCGCGGCTACAGCGGCTTAGTCGAGAAGCTGTCCGCACTCGGCGCCGCCATTTGGCGCGAAAAAATGACGGATGAAGAAATCGAGCAAGTGAAAAATGTTTGATAGTCCAACAGCAAAGGGGAAGGGGAGAACAGCGATGGAACGAAGCTTATCGATGGAGCTCGTGCGCGTGACCGAGGCGGCGGCGCTCGCCGCCGCCCGCTGGATGGGTCGCGGAAAAAAAAATGAAGCTGATGAGGCCGCTACTTCAGCGATGCGCGATGTGTTTGACACCGTGCCGATGAAAGGGACGGTCGTCATCGGCGAAGGGGAGATGGACGAAGCGCCGATGCTGTATATCGGGGAGAAGCTCGGCAACGGCTACGGCCCGCGCGTTGACGTCGCCGTTGACCCGCTCGAAGGTACGAACATCGTCGCGTCCGGGGGCTGGAACGCCTTGGCGGTCGTCGCGGTCGCCGACCACGGCCATTTGCTTCATGCGCCCGATATGTACATGGAGAAAATCGCGGTCGGCCCGGAAGCGGTCGGCATGATTGATATTGAGGCGCCGATCATCGACAATTTAAAAGCGGTGGCGAAGGCGAAAAATAAGGATATTGAAGACGTCGTCGCCATCGTCCTCAACCGTCCGCGCCATGAGCGGCTCATTCATGAGCTGCGTGAAGCCGGCGCCCGCATTAAGCTCATCAATGACGGCGATGTCGCCGCCGCCATTAACACGGCGTTCGACCATACCGGCGTCGACATTTTGTTCGGCTCCGGCGGTGCGCCGGAAGGAGTGCTCGCGGCGGTTGCGTTAAAATGCCTCGGCGGCGAGCTGCAAGGAAAACTGCTGCCGCAAAACGAGGCCGAGCTCGAGCGCTGCAAGAAAATGGGCATTGACGTCAACAAAGTGCTGCGCATGGACGACCTGGTGAAAGGGGACGACGCCATTTTTGCCGCCACCGGCGTCACGGACGGCGAACTGTTGCGCGGCGTTCAGCTCAAGGGGGCGTACGGCCTCACCCACTCGGTCGTCATGCGCGCCAAATCCGGCACCGTCCGCTTTATCGAAGGGCGGCACAGCTTGAAGAAAAAACCGAATTTGGTCATTAAGTGAGACGTTCCGCCGACGGGCCGGAGCGCCTACACCGCTCATTGGAATCAAACGACAACAATCCCGCGGCTTTCCTTTCCATCCGTCTTGGCGGCGCCGGCATCGAGAGGCGCCGCTTTGCCCGGAACGAAAAAAAGATTGATTAAAAAGCGGAAAAAAGGGTAAAATAGTCGTGTTGCTTATGCAAAAATAAGCTCTGCCATTCTACTTCATTTCAGCCTTCATCCTATTTCGCGCAGGAGACTCCCACTTCAACGACCAAAGGGAGTAAGTGGGAGAGGAATGCGCGTTCCCCCTTTCTTTTGTGTATGATAGAATAAAGGCGTGGAGAAAACCGTTCAATAAAGGCACTCCAATAACTGCTACTCGATGTATGGAGTTGGTTACAGAAAACGTTGTAACCGTAAAACATCGAGCGTAGGTCCGTCTGTTGTGTGTGGAAGCCAAGTACTGCCAACAGACACACCGAGAGAATCGGTAACGATGCAGGCATGACCTGCGTCGTTGGGTAGTCGTCAACCTGCCCCCTGATGCAACCCCAAGTCAAGGAAGGAGGACGAAGTCCGTTTGCACTTCTGGGGAGTTGCAAGCCCCCACTTCAAGCGTTAGCGAAGTGGGGGTAGTTGACTATCTTCTTATACGAAATGAGATCCCTTCGCCTGTCGAACGATGCCCGAACAAACACGATGGGAGAATAGGAAACTTTGCAAAGTGTGGTGTCAAAATGGAATTAACGTTAGCGGCTTTAGAAAACATGAAGCTCAAAGAGCTGTATGAGCTCGCCAAGCAATACAAAATTTCTTATTACAGCAAGTTGACGAAAAAAGAGCTTATTTTTGCCATTTTGAAAGCGCGTGCCGAACAAGACGGCCTCTCGTTCATGGAAGGCGTTCTCGAAATCATTCCGTCGGAAGGATTCGGTTTTTTACGTCCGGTCGGCTATTCCCCGAGCTCGGAAGACATTTACATTTCCGCTTCCCAAATCCGCCGTTTTGATCTGCGCAATGGGGACAAAGTATCCGGCAAGGTGCGGCCGCCGAAAGAGAACGAACGCTACTTCGGCTTGCTTCATGTCGAAGCGGTCAACGGCGAAGACCCCGAAATCGCCAAGGAACGCGTCCACTTTCCGGCGTTGACACCGCTTTATCCGAACCGGCAAATGAAGCTCGAAACGACCCCGGACAAGCTGTCGACCCGCATCATCGACTTGATCGCGCCGGTCGGCTTCGGCCAGCGCGGATTGATCGTCGCGCCGCCGAAAGCCGGGAAAACGATGCTGCTGAAAGAAATCGCCAACAGCATTACGACGAACCATCCAGATGTCGAGTTGATCGTCTTGCTCATTGACGAGCGGCCGGAAGAAGTGACCGACATTGAGCGGTCGGTGCAAGGAGAAGTCGTCAGCTCGACGTTTGACGAGGTGCCGGAAAACCATATCCGGGTGTCTGAACTCGTCTTGGAGCGGGCGATGCGGCTTGTTGAACATAAGCGCGATGTCGTCATTTTGATGGACAGCATCACGCGCCTCGCCCGCGCGTACAACCTGGTCATTCCGCCGAGCGGGCGCACGCTCTCGGGCGGGATCGATCCGGCGGCGTTTCATCGGCCGAAGCGCTTTTTCGGCGCGGCGCGCAACATTGAAGAAGGCGGCAGCCTGACGATTTTGGCGACCGCCCTCATCGACACCGGGTCACGCATGGATGACGTCATTTACGAAGAGTTCAAGGGGACGGGCAACATGGAGCTCCATCTCGACCGCTCGCTCGCCGAGCGCCGCATTTTCCCGGCCATCGACATTCGCCGCTCCGGGACGCGCAAAGAGGAGCTGCTCATCCCGAAAGAACATTTAGAAAAACTGTGGGCGATTCGCAAAACGATGGCCGACTCGCCGGATTTTATCGAGCGGTTTTTGAACAAACTGCGCCGCACAAAATCAAACGAAGAGTTTTTCGCGCTGCTTGAGCAAGAATGGAGAAACGGCGGCCCGCTTCGCCTATAACAAGCTGGCGGAATTTGTCGGGAATCGCCCGTTGCAAATGAGCGGAAAAGCTGTTATAATCTTAACATGTGTGTTTGGACCAACATCGATGTGTTCATACGATGAACCGTCTGCACCGGCCGGGCCGCTTCCGCGAAGCCCCGGTCGTTCCATGCGCGGCGCCCGGCCAAACCGGGAGAAGTCTTGGCTTGGCTGAGCCCGCACGAACGAATAACTCTGTTTCGATGAGATACAGGGCGGAAGGAGATGAAAACGATGAAACAAGGGATCCATCCAGCGTACAAAAAAGTAATCGTCCGCTGCGCATGCGGAAACGAGTTCGAAAGCGGTTCGGTCAAAGACGAACTGCGCGTTGAGATTTGCTCGGAATGCCATCCGTTCTTCACGGGCAAACAAAAATTCGTTTCGGCAGCGGGCCGCGTCGATAAATTCAATAAAAAATACGGCCTTAAGTAATCAAGGACGGACGAAAGCAGGCAAGCGCACCGCTTGCCTGCTTTTTCGTGAAACCAGATGGACGGCCCCTGTCGCCAGGGCGCCCCGGCCGTTTTGGCCTGGCCTGGCAGGGGCGCTCATCGTTTCGATGACAGTGTGGAGCGAAAGGAGAGGGCCCGATGTACGTGATGACGCAGTCCGGCTGGCTCGAAGTCATTTGCGGCAGCATGTTTTCCGGCAAATCGGAAGAGCTGATCCGCCGCATCCGCCGCGCTCAGTTTGCCAAACAGGAAGTGAAGGTGTTCAAACCAACGATCGACAACCGTTACCGCGAAGATGCCGTCGTGTCGCATAACGGCAATTCGGTGATCGCCATTCCGGTCGCGACGCCGGCGGAAATGTTTCGTTACATTTCCGCCGCCACCGATGTCGTCGCCATCGATGAAGTGCAATTTTTTTCTGATGACATTATCGACGTCGTCCAAACGCTCGCCGACCGCGGCTATCGCGTCATCGCCGCCGGGTTGGATCAAGATTTCCGCGGCGAACCGTTTGGGCCGGTGCCGGCGCTGATGGCGATCGCCGAGTCGGTGACGAAGCTGCAAGCGGTATGCACGGTGTGCGGCTCCCCGGCCAGCCGGACGCAGCGGCTCATTAACGGGGCGCCTGCCTCTTATGATGATCCGGTCATTTTGGTCGGCGCCAGCGAAGCGTACGAACCGCGCTGCCGCCATCACCATGAAGTGCCGGGCAAACCGAACAAATGGTACGGCCGCCCGCTTTCCGAACGGGCAGGCGAATGAAGGCGTACATATTCTTGCCTGTTGCGGACATCCTAACAGCAGGGAGGCGAAATGATGAAACGCATCTGGCTGTTAGGGGTTGTTTTGCTTCTTTCTGCCTGCTCGCTCAACCCGGATCACCCGTCCTACCGTCAGCAAAGCGAAGACAAAAACGGCACGCGGCTGATGACGGACGGACGGCCGAAAATCGATGCCGACCGCGACTTGTACAACAACTTTGACGATCCGGAAAAAACGCGGCAAAATCCGAACTTCATCAGTTTGACCGAAGGAAGCGAAAATCAGCGCGCCGATACGCGCAAAGCAATGCAGCTGATCGAGCGGCACACCGACTATCGCCCCGTTTCCGTTTGGTTTCACGGCGGCAATATGTATGTCACCGTCGATGTGCCGGATGAGTTGTCTGCTGCAGAGCGGCGGCGCGAGGCGAGCCGCATCGACAAATTGTTGACAAAAGCGATTCCGACGTACGAAATTGTTGTGCGCTTGAACTAAAAGCTCCCGCTTGCGAACAGCGGGAGTTTTTGTTTGGCCTTTTTTCATGATATAATTTGAAATTAGACTGTGTGGAAAAAACAGAGGTGAGTGATGTGTTTGACCGGTTGGAAGCTGTCGAACAACGGTATGAGAAGCTGAATGAACTTTTAATGGATCCGGAAGTCATCAACGATCCGAAAAAACTGCGTGATTATTCGAAAGAGCAGGCTGATTTGGCGGAAACGGTGCAAACGTACCGTGAATACAAATCGGTTCGCGACCAACTCGCGGAAGCGAAGGCGATGCTTGAGGAAAAGCTCGATCCGGAGCTGCGGGAGATGGTGAAAGAGGAAATTGACGAGCTGGAAGAACGGGAAGAGGCGCTCGTTGAAAAGCTGAAAGTGCTGCTTTTGCCGAAAGACCCGAACGATGAGAAAAACGTCATTATGGAAATCCGCGCGGCCGCCGGCGGTGAAGAGGCAGCGCTGTTTGCCGGCGACTTGTACCGGATGTATACGCGCTATGCGGAATCGCAAGGGTGGAAGACGGAAGTGATCGAAGCGAGCCCGACCGGCCTCGGCGGCTATAAAGAAATCATTTTTATGGTCAACGGAAAAGGCGCATATTCGAAGCTCAAGTTTGAAAACGGCGCGCATCGCGTCCAGCGCGTCCCGGAAACGGAGTCAGGCGGACGCATCCATACGTCGACGGCGACGGTCGCCTGCCTGCCGGAGATGGAAGAAATCGAAGTCGAAATCAATGAAAAAGACATTCGCGTCGACACGTTCGCCTCAAGCGGACCGGGTGGGCAAAGCGTCAACACGACAATGTCGGCCGTGCGCCTCACCCATATTCCGACCGGCATTGTTGTCACGTGCCAAGACGAAAAATCGCAAATCAAAAACAAAGAAAAAGCGATGAAAGTATTGCGTGCCCGCATTTATGACAAGTACCAGCAAGAAGCGCGCGCCGAATATGACCAAACGCGCAAGCAGGCAGTCGGCACCGGCGACCGTTCCGAGCGCATCCGGACGTACAACTTCCCGCAAAACCGCGTCACGGACCACCGCATCGGATTGACGATCCAAAAGCTCGATCAAGTGCTCGATGGCCACCTCGACGAAATTATCGAGGCGCTCATTTTGGACGATCAGGCGAAAAAATTGGAGCAAGCGAACGATGCGTCGTAACGTCCACGAAGTCCTCGCCTGGGCTTCTTCTTTTTTGCGCGCCCATGGAAAAGAAGAACGGGCGGCGGAGTGGCTGCTGTGCCATCATTTGGCCGTCGATCGGGCCGGGCTGTTCGCCCGTTGGCGGGAGCCGGTTGAGGAAGCGTTGTACGAACGGTTTGCGGCCGATGTGCGTCGCCATGCGATGGAGCATGTGCCGATTCAATATTTGATTGGCTATGAATGGTTTTATGGCCGGCCGTTTCTCGTCAACCGCCACGTGTTGATCCCACGTCCGGAAACGGAAGAGCTTGTGCTCGGGGTGCTCGAGCGCCTTCCCCGCCTGTTTGCCGGCCGCCGACGGATCGATGTCGTTGATGTCGGCACCGGCAGCGGGGCGATCGCCATCACGCTGGCGCTTGAAAACGAGCGGCTGTCCGTGACCGCCACCGACATTTCCAAAGAAGCGCTCGCTGTCGCCAAGGAAAACGCCGAACGGCTTGGCGCGCGCGTCGCATTTCGATGCGGCGATTTGCTGCAGCCGTTTATACAAGGCGGACAGACGGTTGATGTTGTCGTGTCCAACCCGCCGTACATCCCGGAGATGGATGCGGCGGTCCTTTCGCCTGTCGTAAAAGAGCATGAGCCGCATACGGCGCTGTTTGGCGGCCGCGATGGGCTTGACTTTTACCGCCGCTTTGCCCGCGAGCTCCCGCTTGTGCTCGGTGTCCCTTCGCTCGCGGCATTTGAAATCGGCGCCGGGCAGGGAAAAGCGGTGGCGGCGCTCTTGGCTGCAGCGTTTCCAGATGCTGAGATTGAGGTCGCCGTTGATTTGAACGGCAAAGAGCGGATGGTATATATGACAAGAAAAAAATTAGATTGATAGGTTTAAAATGAAGCGGCGCCGTCCACAATGGAAGATGAAAGGACGGTGCCGATCATGGTGATCAAGGGACATTCGCTCGCGATTTGTTTATATATCACTCTATTAATCACAGGTGTGCTCGTTCACTTGTACGGCCAGCAGACGAACGCCGGGGCAAACGCCGTTGTCGCCATTCCCGATGAGGCGATTCGCCTGCGCATCTTGGCGAACAGTGACGCCGACAAAGACCAACAGCTAAAGCGAAAAGTGCGCGATGCGGTCAATGCGCAAATCAACGGCTGGGTGGCGGAGCTTACGTCGGTGGACGAAGCGAAGCGCGTCATCCGCTCGCACTTGCCGGAGATCGAGCAAACAGTCGCCCGCGTGCTTCGCCAAGAGCAAAGCAGCCAGTCGTACCATGTGCAGTTTGGCTCAGTTCAGTTTCCGACGAAAGTGTACGGCAATTATGTGTATCCAGCCGGCACGTATGATGCCCTTCTCATTACGCTCGGGGAAGGAAAAGGGGCAAACTGGTGGTGCGTCTTGTTTCCGCCGCTTTGTTTTCTCGATTTTTCCAACAGCGATGCCGTCATGATGGCGGCGAACCGATCGCCTGCCGGAACGAATGAACCGGTGTCGGCTGAGAGCGTCCGGTCAATGGAAGCCGGGTCGACGCAAAACAGCGAGGCCGCCGAAGCGGAAGCTGAGGCGATGCGAAGCGGCGAGCAGGCCATCGAGCAGGACGAACCGAAAGAGGAGAGGGATGCGATGGCGGAAACCGAAGATCGCGCCGTTCCGTCCATCCATGCGGATGGCGAGAAGGACAAAGGGGACACGGATGATCAAGAATCGTCCTTCGTCGTCATGGCCGAGCCGGAACAGCCGGTGGAAGTCAAATTTTTCTTCAAAGAATGGCTCAGCCATCTCATTCCATAAGCATCTATCCACAAAGTTATCCACAAAAACAACAAGTTTATTCACAATTTGTGAATAACTGTGGGAAGAAATCGGGCGGCGATCTGACGCTTGTAAAAAAATCCGCCATTTTCAAGATGAATCACGGCGATGGAGAAGGTGAAACGATTGAAAACACGTGTTTGGATTGTGGATAATATTGTTGATAAACAGCAAGTTTATCCACAAATACGAGAGGCGGCCGAATGGCTGCAGGCGGGGGAAGTAGTCGCGTTTCCGACCGAAACGGTGTACGGTTTAGGAGCGGATGCCGCCAATACGGCGGCAGTGGAGAAAATTTTTGAAGCCAAAGGGCGGCCAAGCGACAACCCGCTCATCGTCCACGTCGCCAGCCGTGCGCAAGCGGAGGCGGTAGCGGCCTCGATCCCGCCGATGGCGAAAACGTTAATGGAGCGGTTTTGGCCGGGGCCGCTCACCCTCGTTTTGCCGAAACGAGCGGGGGCCGTGTCCGAGCGAGTGACGGCCGGGCTGCCGACCGTTGCGGTCCGCATGCCGGACCATCCGCTCGCCCTCGCCTTGATTGAAGCGAGCGGTCTGGCGCTTGCCGCTCCAAGCGCGAACCGCTCCGGCAGGCCGAGCCCGACGACAGCCGCGCACGTGCTCGCGGACTTAAACGGGCGAATCGCCGGGGTGATTGACGGCGGTCCGACGGGCATTGGCGTGGAATCGACCGTGCTCGACTGCAGCGGGGACGTGCCGGTGATTTTGCGTCCGGGCGGGGTGACAAAAGAAATGTTAAGCGAAGTGATTGGTCATGTCGCCGAGGCGGCCGGCGGCGGGGACGAACAGGCAGCGCCGAAAGCGCCCGGCATGAAATATACGCATTATGCCCCGAAAGCGCCGCTTTGGATTGTCGCCGGCCCACCGGCGTTTTTGCAGCAGCTCGTGGACGAAAGCCGGGCGGAAGGGAAAACGGTCGGCGTGTTGACGACCGAGGAAAACAAGGACCGGTATGCGGCCGATGTCGTGCTGGCGTGCGGAACGCGCCGCGAGCTGCCGACCGTCGCCCATCGCCTGTATGACACGCTGCGTCGGTTTGATGAAACGAACGTCGACCTCATTTATAGCGAGGCATTTCCGGAAGAAGGCCTCGGCGCGGCGATTATGAACCGGCTGCGCAAAGCGGCCGGGGGGCGCGTGATCAGCGGCTAGATGATGGATGACGCGGCCGGCAGGCGAGAAAAAGCGGCGCCGCCGGGCTGAACCGGCAACAAAACGGAGACGGTTTGGGGGCGGTCTATCTTTCATCCGCGCGGCTTGCAACAAAATGGAGACGGTTTTCAAGGGCGGTTGCAACGGCCTTTGGAAATCGTCGTTTTTTTGTCCATCGCTGCTTTGCCGGGCTGCGGCCGTTCCGTGGGCGTGCAGGGCGGGACAACGCCGCCATTCGCCTTTGGGTTGGCAGGAAGCGGCTGGGCCACGCGCCGCTTCTAAAGAGCTCCGGACGCGCATATGCTAGCAGTAAGGCCAGTCCGGGAGGGAAGAGAAATGGGCGCGTTAATCGGCGAGATCATCGCCCTGTCGCTGATGGCGCTGGCGTTAGGGATGGATGCTTTTTCGGTCGCCCTAGGGATGGGGCTGCTGCGCCTTCGGCTCCGGCAAATTTTTTATATCGGGGTGACGATCGGGTTATTTCATATTGTAATGCCGCTAATCGGCATGTTGGTCGGCCGTTTGTTGTCGCGCGAGTTTGGAAGCATCGCGACATATGCGGGCGGGGTGCTGTTGCTATGGCTGGGCGCGCAGATGATTATGGCTTCGTTCCAGCGGGAGGACGGGTCGCAACTATTTCCGCACGGCGCCGGGCTGCTTTTTTTTGCGTTCAGCGTCAGCCTCGACAGCTTTTCCGTCGGGCTGAGCCTCGGCATTTTCGGAGCGCGGACGATGGTGACGATTTTGCTGTTTGGCCTGTTCAGCACGGTGCTGACATGGCTTGGGCTCTTTGTCGGCCGTCATTTTCAGCAATGGCTCGGCTCGTACAGCGAAGCGCTCGGCGGCAGCATTTTGCTGGCGTTCGGGCTCAAGTTGCTTTTTCTATAAACGGCGGCAGGCGGTTTTCCTTCAGCGAAAAAAGGCGGACTGCCTGCTTTTTTGCGCCTCTTCGCCAAAAGTTGCGCTTGCTTTTTTCTGAACAATACCCTATTTACGCTTGTAACTCACATTTCGCACCCTAACAAGGTAGAAACAAAGGATTTTTTATTTAGTTTTTCAGAATAACTTTTTGACCAACACAACAAGCGATGGCAATCCTTTTTTTACCATCGCTAGTCGTTCCGTATAACCTTTACAAGTAAATGCTCTCATCCATCCCTAATCCTTGCAGAATCCTTCGCTGATCAGGGGTGAGCGGTTTCCCCAGCCTGCGTTGGATTTGCCCATCCGGCAGTTCCAACAGGACGACTCTGACATACCAAAACAATTGAAAAATCGCTTGTCCGGTTGGCCGGGTCAATTTCCGGCCTCCTGCGCCCTTTAACGGGCGTTCAGGTGTGATGAACTGACGCACTCGGCGCTGGAAGACGCGATAAATGGCCAAGGCCAGCAGAAACAAATAGCCCAACACCGCCACTCGTTCCGGTTTTTTGACGTAAATTTCGTCCGTAAAGAACGGATCTTTTAGGAAGGAGAAGTTCATTTCCACCGAGATCTGCCCTTTATACAGCTTCAAGATCTCTTGGGCATCCATGGGTTGGCCCTTCCATTCCTTTGGAACAGTCGTGACGAGGACAAACCGGGACGCTTTCCGTCTCGCCTGCTCCCACGCGTCTTGGTTGAATTCCACGCTCAGCCGAAGGGTGTACAGCGTCTCCATTTCCGGTTCCGCCCCTTTTTTCGGCCGTCCACGCCGTTTTTTCGGACGCACGATCTCTTCGACCGCGGCCTCCACTCGA
Source organism: Geobacillus lituanicus (assembly GCF_050994965.1). Taxonomy (NCBI): domain Bacteria; kingdom Bacillati; phylum Bacillota; class Bacilli; order Caryophanales; family Anoxybacillaceae; genus Geobacillus; species Geobacillus lituanicus. Next base: position 255,522 of record NZ_CP194773.1, on the reverse strand, counting down.
TGGAACCGGGGACGAAGGGATGCCTTTAGGGACGCCAAGGCTTGTTCGGCGTCTTCCCGGCAAGAGAAAGGATGACGCTCCCAACGGGCTTGTTCCTCGCGAAGAAGCTCCGCTTCTTTGACCCGCTCTTTTTCGAGTGTTTTTCCTTTTCGCTGGTCGAGCGCACTCGATTCGACGACGATCAGCCGTACGGGCTGGCCTTCATATGTTGAGGCCGTTTCCCATACCCGGTACGTGGCGCCGTTTTTCTCGGCCAGCGCAAAGGGGGCGCTCCACGCCGAATCGGGTTGGGCATCCGCCTCCGAAAGCGCCGTTTTGACAATCCGGAGCGACGACGGCCCTCTCGTGATTAAAAAGGCGTTGGCGGCTTTCGTTTGCGCCAGCGTGTCCTTCGTCATCGCAGCGGAATCTGCCACGTAAATCCATTCGTCTTCGATCTTCGCTTGCTTCAGCTGTTCATGGACTCGCGACAACACCTCGGGATTCCACGTTTTGTCCGGCACGTTGCCGTCGTGCACATCGCCGTAAAACGGAATGCCGTCCTCGTTGCCGATCAAGCCGAAGCCGATCTGTTTTTGCCAGCGATGATGGCGGTTATAGCCATAGGTGATGTGCAACCCATCCGACGAATCGGATTCATACGCACCGTAAACCGTCTTGTCCGTCGTATCCGCGTGAAAGACACGGAGAGGGAGGCCTTCTTTCTTGTAGATTTGCACCAGGCAAGACGACAGGACTTGATGGATATTGGCCTCATACAGCCGGTCCAAATGGCGAGCAATGGCATCGTCGTTGAACCAAGACGGATCCAATCCTGGCCGGATCAGCTTGGGCAAGTCGATGTCATGCGCCCACCGTTCCAAATGAACGAGGGCTTGCCGGCCGCTCAAGATATCCAAGAGAAGCAGCCCGACCACATCACTGGCTCGGGTTTGGCATTGAGGATCCACCGGAACCAGCCGGTCAATCAGCTGAGGGAGGCCAAGATCTTTGAAAATGGTACTTATTATATTCAAATAGGAACTTTCATAAATCGCCCGAATTCGAACGTCCATGATGGAAAAACTCCTTTGCATTCCTTGTGTGTCAAGGACCTATTCGACACCGGGATGAAAAAATCCTCCCGATTTTGGTCGAGAGGGTGCGAAATGTGAGTTGTAAGGAAAAATCAGCACTTTTTGCCGATCCTTGCGCAGAAAACCGCATTGCTTGTCAAGTACGTGTTGCGTTGAAGAGCTTTTTTTGCTCTTTTCCCTATGGTATATTGATGGTAAGTCATTGATGTGAAGAGGTGGTTGTATGCCATATCGCATTTTGTTCGTTTGCACGGGCAATACATGCCGGAGCCCGATGGCCGCTGCGCTGCTGGAGAATAAGCAGCTGCCAGGCGTCGAGGTGAAATCGGCCGGCGTGTTTGCGGCGGAAGGGAGCGAGGCGTCGGTTCACGCCAAGATGGTGTTGAAGGAAAAAGGAATCGAAGCGGCCCACCGCTCCTCGCAGCTGAAAAAAGAGCATATCGACTGGGCGACGCACGTGCTGGCGATGACATCCGGCCATAAAGACATGATCGTCGAGCGTTTCCCAGAAGCGAAGGACAAAACGTTTACGTTGAAGCAGTTCGTCTCGGGAACAGACGGCGACATCGCCGATCCGTTCGGCGGGCCGATTGAAGTGTACCGGGCGGCGCGCGATGAGCTGGAGACGCTCATTGACCGCTTGGCGGAAAAGTTGCAAACAGAACAACGAGGTTGAGAAGTGAGGGGGAACACAAATGGGGGGGACAAGTCATCGGTTCGGTTTGCGCCTGAAGCTCATCGTTTTTACGACAGCGTTGGCGCTGATCACGTATTCAACGAGCGCCTTTTTCTTGTACGTTTTGTATGATCAGTGGTTCGCCTCATGGAACAAAAGCGTGTTCACGATGATCGTGCTGCTCCTTGGCATCTTTTGGTCCGGAGTGCTTGCCTATTTGGCCGCTGGCTGGATTACAAGGCCGCTGCAACGGCTCGAGGAAGCGGCGGCAAAGGCGACAGAAGGACATATCGATGAGGATGTTCCGCTGCCCTCTTCCCATGATGAAATCCGCTCGCTGGCTGTCGCGTTCAACCGGATGCTCGGCCATTTGCGCGCCGTCGTCGCCAATGTGGAAGAGAGCGCAGCGCGCACGACGGAAAAGACAGCAGAAATGAGGCAGGCGTCCGAAACAGCGTCAAGCCGTGCACGCGATATTGCGGCGACGATTGACGACATTTCCAAAGGGGCGGCGTCTTCGGCCGAGGCGATCCAAGAAGCGGCTGCGGCGGCCGAGGATGTGCTTGCCATCGCCGTGCAAGTCAAAGAAACAGCCGAGCGAGCGGAACAGTCGGTATATGGGATGGCCGAAACGCTGAAGGCAAGCCGCGATATCACCGATTCGCTCATTAGCGGCATCGATCAGCTAGCTGACGATCAAGAACGGTCGCGGGCGGCTGTCAAGCAGCTCGAAGCACACGCCAATCAAATCGGCAACATTACGTTGCTTGTCGCGGACATCGCCGAACAGACGAACTTGCTTGCGCTCAATGCTTCCATTGAGGCAGCCCGCGCCGGCGAGCACGGCCGGGGGTTTGCCGTCGTCGCCGAGGAAGTGCGCAAGCTGGCGGATGAGAGCGCCAAGGCGGTCAAGAAAATCGCAGAACTGGTCGGCAACATTCAAAATGAAGTCGCCCGTGTGGTGGCGCAAATGGACAAGCAGGTGGCCGCCGCCAACGCTGAGGCGGCGAAAGGGGAGCGCACGAATGAGGCCATTGCGGCCATGGCGGCCTCAGCTGATGAAGTGATCCGCGCCGTCCATGACATCGCTGAGCTGGCGAAGCGTCAAATGGGGCATATGGAGCGGGCCGCGGCGCAAACGCAAGAAGTGGCGGCGATTGCTGAGCAGACGTCCGCCGGCGCGCTCGAAGTGGCGGCGGCGACCGAGGAGCAGGCTGCATCGATCAACGATGTGCATAAGCTGGCTGGCGAGTTGGTGGAACAGGCCGAACAATTGCAGGCGGCTGTCGCCCGGTTTCGCACCCGTTGATGCACAGGCAAATATGATTTATCGAAAGGAGGAAGGGCGATTCCTCCCTGGCTTTCGCTATCACGGCGAAGCCTAGGGTTCCTCGCCCGAACGTGATGAAAGTTGCGATTGCTTCTGACCATGGTGGAGTTCGCATTCGTGAGGAAATTAAAGCACTGTTGGATGAAATGGGAATCGAGTACACCGATTTCGGCTGCGATTGTGAAACATCGGTCGATTATCCGGATTACGCGCTCCCTGTCGCGGAAAAAGTGGCGCGCGGCGAATTTGACCGCGGCATTTTGATTTGCGGCACCGGCATCGGCATGACGATCGCCGCCAATAAGGTAAAAGGAGTGCGCTGCGCTCTTTGCCATGACGTCTACAGCGCCAAACTGACGCGCATGCATAACGACAGCAACATCCTCGCGATGGGCGAGCGCGTCATCGGGCCGGGATTGGCACGCGAAATTGCCAAAGCGTGGCTCGAAACGGAATTTGAAGGCGGCCGCCACGCGCGGCGGATCGGCAAAATCGCCGAGTATGAAAACGGACGCTAAGAAACGGTCGAGGCTTGGCTGTTTGGGCGGAATGAGCGGGCGTTTGCAGCGCGCCCGAAGAGAAGGAGGGGGAACATGGACGCACGATTGACCGAATGGCAGCAGCAATGGCAAACGATTTTGCGCGAATTTCGCCGGCAGGCGCCGCTTGGCCGCGGCCAGATCGTGGTGGTCGGCTGCAGCACGAGCGAAGTGCTCGGTGAACGAATCGGCACCGCCGGGTCGACGGATGTGGCAGCCATGTTGTTTGCTGAACTTGATGCATGGCGGCGCGAAACGGGGATCGAGCTCGCCTTTCAATGTTGCGAACATTTGAATCGGGCGCTCGTCGTCGAACGGGAAACGGCGCGTGTCCATGGCCTCGAGATCGTGTCCGTCATCCCAGTGCCGCAAGCGGGCGGAGCGATGGCCGCGTATGCCTACCGGCAGCTGGAAGATCCCGTTGTTGTCGAAGCGGTCCGCGCCGATGCCGGCATCGATATCGGGCATACGTTGATCGGCATGCATCTAAAACCGGTCGCCGTCCCAGTGCGTGTTTCGGTGAAACATGTCGGCCATGCGTACGTCACGCTGGCGAAGACGCGGCCAAAGCTGATCGGTGGCGCCCGCGCCGTCTATACGTTAGAAAACCCGAACAATTTCTGTTCTTTCTAACAATTTCATTCATTTTTCCTTTGAACTTGCCTAGCTGAAGCTGATAAAATAAAAACGAATATTCACTGATTTCGCATAAGGGGGAGCTATTGATGAACTACTTGCCACAACAAGATCCGCAAGTGTTTGCGGCCATTGAGCAAGAGCGGAAACGGCAGCATGCCAAGATTGAGCTCATCGCCTCGGAAAACTTTGTCAGCCGCGCGGTGATGGAAGCGCAAGGATCGGTGCTGACGAACAAATACGCGGAAGGCTATCCGGGCCGCCGCTATTATGGCGGCTGCGAGTACGTCGACATCGTCGAAGAGTTGGCGCGCGAGCGGGCGAAGCAATTGTTCGGGGCGGAGCATGCGAACGTCCAGCCGCATTCGGGGGCGCAGGCGAACATGGCCGTCTATTTCACCGTCCTGAAACCCGGCGACACGGTGCTTGGCATGAATTTGTCGCACGGCGGCCATTTGACGCACGGCAGTCCAGTCAACTTCAGCGGTGTGCAATACAACTTTGTCGCATACGGCGTCGACCCGGAAACCCATGTCATCGATTATGACGACGTGCGCGAGAAAGCGCGCCTTCATCGGCCGAAGCTGATCGTCGCCGGCGCGAGCGCCTATCCGCGCATTATCGATTTCGCCAAATTCCGGGAAATCGCCGATGAAGTCGGCGCCTATTTAATGGTCGACATGGCCCATATTGCCGGTCTTGTTGCGGCAGGTCTCCATCCGAACCCGGTGCCGTACGCCCATTTCGTCACGACGACGACGCATAAAACGTTGCGCGGCCCGCGCGGCGGGATGATTTTATGCCAAGAACAGTTTGCGAAACAAATCGATAAATCGATCTTCCCTGGCATTCAAGGTGGGCCACTGATGCATGTCATTGCCGCCAAGGCGGTGGCGTTCGGCGAAGCGTTGCAGGACGACTTTAAAGCGTACGCGAAGCGCGTTGTCGATAACGCCAAACGGCTTGCCTCCGCCCTGCAAAACGAAGGGTTCACCCTCGTATCCGGCGGCACGGACAACCATTTATTGCTTGTCGATTTGCGCCCGCAGCAGCTGACCGGAAAAACGGCGGAAAAAGTGTTGGATGAAGTTGGCATTACAGTGAATAAAAACACCATTCCGTACGATCCGGAAAGCCCGTTTGTCACGAGCGGCATCCGCATCGGCACGGCTGCGGTGACGACGCGCGGCTTTGGCCTCGAAGAAATGGACGAAATCGCCGCCATTATTGGTCTTGTGCTGAAAAACACGGACAATGAACAGGCGCTTGAAGAAGCGCGCCGACGCGTCGCGGCTTTAACGGAAAAATTCCCGCTCTACCAAGACTAAAAATGGGGCAAATGAAAGCATACCGCCGCATCAGCCTGGCGGTATGCCTTTTTCATTCGTTCGCCAGTTGAACAGGCGCTCGTTTTCCAGTAGAATGTATAGAAGTGTACCGCATACATACGGAAGAGGAGATGACTTATGGGAAAAGTGTATGTGTTTGACCATCCGCTCATCCAGCATAAATTGACGTATATTCGCGACAAGCACACCGGCACGAAAGAGTTTCGCGAGCTGGTTGATGAAGTGGCGACGTTGATGGCGTTTGAAATTACGCGCGATCTGCCGCTTGAGGAAGTCGAGATCGAAACCCCCGTCAGCAAAGCGAAAGCGAAAGTGATTGCCGGCAAAAAGCTCGGCGTCATCCCGATTTTGCGCGCCGGCATCGGCATGGTCGACGGCATCTTGAAGCTCATCCCGGCGGCGAAAGTCGGCCATATCGGCTTGTATCGCGATCCGGAAACGTTAAAGCCGGTCGAATACTACGTCAAACTGCCGAGCGATGTCGAGGAGCGCGACTTCATCATCGTCGACCCGATGCTCGCGACCGGCGGCTCGGCGGTGGCGGCGATCGAAGCGCTGAAAAAGCGAGGGGCAAAAAGCATTAAGTTCATGTGCCTCATCGCCGCGCCGGAAGGGGTTAAAGCGGTGGAAACCGCGCACCCGGATGTGGACATTTACATCGCTGCCCTTGATGAGCGGCTGAACGACCACGGCTATATCGTCCCCGGCCTTGGCGACGCCGGCGACCGGTTGTTTGGCACGAAATAACCCGAAGCAGGCCGTTGCCTGTACGGTCGAAAGAGGGGGCCGCGTCCAAACGGGGCCCCTCTTTCGACATCGAAACAGGGACGCGTCCAGAGTGAGTCGGTTGCTGTAGGCAGGGAAGTGTCCAAAAACAAAAATATATCATTATACACCATTTTTGTGAAAAGAAAATGAGAAATTGTCACAAATTATTAATATTTGCTCTGTGTGAATGATGTTTTATGTGGGAACACATTGACATTGACCAAGCGGTATTGTATGCTTACAAGGGGTAGATTGAGAAGGTTTTCACTGTCGGAAATGATCTCTGGTCTAAACGGGCGAGGTATGGTAACCATTATGAAAAAAAATAACCGTCATCCTTTTCGGGCCATCGGCTTGATGTCAGCGATCACATCACAGCTAGTCGGCTGTACATTAGTTGGTTTATTTGGCGGCAGATGGGTTGACCGACAATTGGACAGTGAACCGCTTTTCCTTGTTATTGGTTTGTTGCTCGGCTTAGCAGCGGGAGTGTTCGCCACGCTGAAAACAATTCGGCGTTTTTTTGGGGAATAAGAAGCAATGATTGATAGGATCATAAAACGAATACAAAAGCAATCGTCGGTGCTAATGGTGGGTTATGCGGTAGGATGGATATTGACCAGTTATGAAGCGTGGTTTTTTAGTTTGCTCATTGGAACAGCAACAGGGCTGTACAGCATTCGCTTGCTGGCCCGGCGTGTCATAAAAGCAGGAGAAGCGATGGCCGAGGGACGGCGCCCTCCTTCGCTTGGGACCATGATTCGATTTGCGCTGGCTGCCGCCGTTGCGCTGTTTGTGTCCCGGTATCCCCAACATTTGTCCGTTATGCCGGTCGTCATCGGCTTGGCCACCCCATATATCCTATTGGTAGCAAATCATTTTTTACATAATGACTAATCAGCTGTGTAGAAAGCGAGGTGAGTATTGGTGGATCATAAGGCGCCGCTTTACGAACTGTTTGGCCTTACATTTAACTTGGCCAACGTATTAATGGTGACCATCACCTGTGTCATCGTGCTGGTTATCGCCATTGCGGCGACGCGCAACCTTTCCATGAAACCAACAGGCTTGCAAAACTTTTTGGAGTGGGTTGTCGATTTTGTGAAAGGAATTATCAAAAGCAACATGGACTGGGAGACAGGGGGACGCTTCCATTTACTTGGCTTAACGTTGATCATGTATGTATTTGTCGCTAATATGTTAGGTCTTCCATTTTCTGTCGTTGTCCATGATGAACTATGGTGGAAATCACCGACGGCTGACCCGGCCATTACATTGGCGCTGGCCATGATGGTTGTAGCCCTTTCCCACTATTATGGCATTAAGTTGCGCGGCGTTTCCGAGTATTTAAAAGGTTTTACGAGCCCAATGTGGTTTATGTTTCCTCTTAAAATCATTGAAGAGTTTGCCAACACATTGACGCTCGGTCTTCGTCTTTATGGAAACATTTTTGCCGGCGAAATTTTGCTTGCATTGCTTGTCGGCGGCTTGGCTACAGGTGTTGGCGGAACGATCGCCGCGATCATTCCGACGATGGTATGGCAGGCGTTCAGTATTTTCGTCGGGGCTATTCAAGCGTTTATTTTTACAATGTTGACAATGGTTTATATGGCGCATAAAGTCAGCCATGACCATTAATGATAATATTTTTTTTAAATATCAACTTTTGATCAATAAGGAGGATTTCACAGATGGGTGTATTAGCTGCAGCAATCGCTATTGGTCTTGCCGCGCTCGGCGCGGGTATCGGCAACGGTTTAATCGTTTCTCGTACAGTTGAAGGAATTGCACGCCAGCCGGAAGCTCGCGGCATGTTGCAAACGACAATGTTTATCGGGGTTGCGCTTGTTGAGGCGATTCCGATCATCGCGGTGGTTATCGCGTTTATGGTGCAAGGACAATAACGGATGAGGAGCGCTTGTTAACGGAATGTTAACAAGCGCCTTCCACAACATGGAAGATTAAAAAATAAATGGCGAAGATTAGTTGGAAACCTTCGCCATTGCTTTATGTATATGTATCAGTTTTTGTATATTCACCTAATGCATAGTTGCGCGAAAGGAATGTCCGGTCAGGAGATAAGGCCGAAAGGAGTGAACGAAACATGTTGGCACCAGGACAAACATGGGCGCTCGGCGCAACTGCTGGGGCGGTCAATAGCGGGGACATCATTTTTCAGCTTGTCGCTTTCATTTTGCTGATGATTTTGCTCCGCAAGTTTGCATGGGGACCGCTTATGGGCGTCATGAAACAGCGCGAGGAGCATATCGCGAACGAAATCGACCAAGCGGAAAAACGCCGCCAAGAAGCGGAAAAACTGCTTGAAGAGCAGCGTGAACTGATGAAGCAATCGCGTCAAGAAGCGCAAGCGCTCATCGAAAATGCGCGCAAGCTTGCCGAAGAGCAGAAAGAACAAATCGTCGCCTCGGCCCGTGCGGAAGCGGAACGGGTAAAAGAAACGGCGAAACAAGAAATCGAGCGCGAAAAAGAACAGGCAATGGCCGCGCTCCGCGAACAAGTGGCGTCGTTGTCTGTCTTGATCGCCTCAAAAGTGATTGAAAAAGAGCTGACCGAGCAAGATCAACGCAAGCTGATCGAAGCGTACATCAAAGACGTTCAAGAGGCAGGAGGAGCGCGATGAACCAAGAAGTGATCGCCAAACGGTATGCATCCGCTTTGTTCCAAATCGCGCTCGAACAACAGCAGCTTGACCGGATCGAGGAAGACGTCCGCGCCGTACGCCAAGCGTTGGCGGAAAACGGCGAGTTTTTATCGCTTCTTTCCAACCCGAATCTTTCTTTAGAAAAGAAAAAAGCGCTTGTTCGTGAAGTGTTCGCCGGCGTTTCTGCTCCGGTGCAAAACACGCTTTTGCTTCTTCTTGAGCGCCATCGCTTCGGCCTTGTGCCTGAACTGGCCGACCAGTTTATCGCCCTTGCCAACGATGCGCGCGGCATCGCTGAAGCGATCGCCTATTCGGCGCGCCCGTTGACGGACGAAGAACTGCAGGCGCTTTCTGACGTGTTTGCCAAAAAGGTTGGCAAAGCAACGCTCCACATTGAAAATATCGTCGACCCGGAACTGATTGGCGGCGTGAAGCTGCGCATCGGCAACCGCATTTATGACGGCAGCGTCAGCGGGCAGCTTGAACGGATTCAGCGGCAGCTCATTGGTTAACATTTGGAGACAGGGGTGAAAGGCATGAGCATTAGAGCGGAAGAAATCAGCGCGCTCATTAAGCAGCAGATTGAAAACTACGAATCGCAAATCCAAGTGAGCGATGTCGGCACCGTCATCCAAATCGGCGACGGGATCGCGCGCGCTCATGGGCTTGATAACGTCATGTCCGGCGAGCTTGTTGAATTTGCCAACGGCGTGATGGGCATGGCGCTCAACTTGGAAGAAAACAACGTCGGGATTGTTATTTTAGGGCCGTATACCGGCATCAAAGAAGGAGACGAAGTGCGCCGCACAGGCCGGATCATGGAAGTGCCGGTCGGGGAGGCGCTCATCGGCCGCGTTGTCAACCCGCTCGGCCAGCCTGTCGATGGCTTAGGCCCGGTGGAAACGACCGAAACGCGCCCGATCGAGAGCCCGGCGCCGGGCGTTATGGACCGGAGATCGGTGCATGAGCCGCTGCAAACCGGGATTAAAGCGATCGACGCGCTCGTGCCGATCGGCCGCGGCCAGCGCGAGCTCATCATCGGCGACCGGCAAACGGGGAAAACGTCCGTCGCCATTGACACGATCATCAACCAAAAAGACCAAAACATGATTTGTATTTATGTCGCCATCGGGCAAAAAGAATCGACGGTCCGCACCGTTGTCGAAACGCTCCGCAAACACGGCGCGCTCGACTATACGATCGTCGTCACCGCTTCGGCGTCGCAGCCGGCTCCGCTTTTGTTCTTGGCGCCGTATGCCGGTGTGGCGATGGGCGAGTATTTCATGTATAAAGGCCAACACGTGTTAGTGGTCTATGACGATTTATCGAAACAAGCCGCGGCATACCGTGAATTGTCGCTCTTGCTTCGCCGCCCGCCGGGCCGTGAAGCGTATCCGGGGGATATTTTCTACTTGCACTCCCGCCTGCTTGAGCGCGCAGCGAAATTGAGCGATGCCAAAGGCGGCGGTTCGTTGACTGCGCTTCCGTTCGTCGAAACGCAAGCGGGCGATATTTCCGCGTACATTCCGACGAACGTCATCTCGATTACGGACGGGCAAATTTTCCTGCAATCGGACTTGTTCTTCTCCGGCGTCCGCCCAGCGATCAACGCAGGGTTGTCCGTTTCGCGCGTCGGTGGGGCAGCGCAAATCAAAGCGATGAAAAAAGTAGCCGGGACGCTCCGTTTGGACTTGGCCGCTTACCGTGAGCTGGAGGCGTTCGCCCAATTCGGCTCCGACCTCGACAAGGCGACGCAAGCGAAGCTCGCCCGCGGGGCGCGCACGGTCGAAGTGCTGAAGCAAGATTTGCATCAGCCGATCCCGGTCGAAAAACAAGTGTTGATCATCTATGCATTGACGCGCGGCTTTTTGGACGACATTCCGGTTGAAGATGTGCGCCGTTTCGAGAAAGAGTTTTACTTGTGGCTCGACCAAAACGGCCAACACTTGCTTGAGCACATCCGCACGACGAAAGATCTTCCGAACGAAGACGATCTCAATCAAGCGATCGAAGCGTTCAAGAAAACGTTTGTCGTTTCACAATAAGGCCGGCGGGGGCATATCGCCCCCTCACGCCTGTTAGAACCCGTGCAGCAAAAAGGTGGTGAAACCTTTGGCATCGTTACGCGATATTAAAACGCGCATCAATGCGACGAAGAAGACAAGCCAAATTACAAAAGCGATGGAAATGGTCTCGACGTCGAAGCTGAACCGAGCGGAGCAAAACGCGAAATCGTTCGTTCCATATATGGAGAAAATTCAAGAAGTCGTGGCCAACGTCGCGCTTGGCGCCGGGGGGGCTTCGCATCCGATGCTCGTTTCGCGCCCGGTGAAAAAGACCGGGTATCTCGTGATCACGTCGGATCGCGGTCTGGCTGGCGCGTACAACAGCAACGTGCTGCGCCTCGTGTACCAAACGATCCAAAAACGCCATGCTTCTCCGGACGAATATGCGATCATCGTCATCGGCCGCGTCGGGTTGAGCTTTTTCCGCAAGCGGAACATGCCGGTCATTCTCGACATCACCCGCTTGCCGGACCAGCCGTCGTTTGCCGATATTAAAGAAATCGCCCGCAAAACGGTTGGGTTATTCGCCGACGGTACGTTTGACGAGCTGTATATGTATTACAACCATTACGTGAGCGCGATCCAGCAAGAGGTGACGGAACGGAAGCTTCTGCCGCTCACTGACTTGGCGGAGAATAAGCAGCGCACGGTGTACGAATTTGAACCGTCGCAAGAAGAAATTTTGGACGTCTTATTGCCGCAGTATGCGGAAAGCCTCATTTACGGCGCATTGCTCGATGCAAAAGCAAGCGAACACGCCGCCCGCATGACGGCGATGAAGAACGCAACGGACAATGCGAACGAGCTCATTCGCACATTGACGCTTTCCTACAACCGCGCTCGCCAAGCGGCGATTACGCAAGAAATTACGGAAATTGTCGCCGGAGCAAACGCCTTGCAATAGCGGACTAGCAAGTTAGGAGGGAAAACGATGACAAGAGGACGCGTTATCCAAGTCATGGGTCCGGTTGTAGACGTCAAGTTTGAGAACGGCCACTTGCCGGCGATCTACAACGCCCTGAAAATTCAACATCAAGCGCGCAACGAAAACGAAGTCGACATCGACTTGACATTGGAAGTCGCCTTGCACCTTGGCGATGATACAGTACGGACGATCGCAATGGCGTCCACAGACGGCCTCATCCGCGGCATGGAAGTCATCGATACCGGTGCACCGATTTCGGTGCCGGTCGGCGAAGTGACGCTCGGCCGCGTATTTAACGTCTTGGGCGAACCGATCGACCTCGAAGGCGACATTCCGGCTGACGCCCGCCGCGACCCGATTCACCGTCCGGCGCCAAAATTCGAGGAATTGGCGACCGAAGTCGAAATTTTGGAAACCGGGATTAAAGTCGTTGACTTGCTCGCCCCGTACATTAAAGGCGGAAAAATCGGTTTGTTCGGCGGCGCCGGCGTAGGGAAAACGGTCTTGATCCAAGAGCTCATCCACAACATCGCCCAAGAGCACGGCGGGATTTCCGTCTTTGCTGGCGTCGGCGAACGGACGCGTGAAGGAAACGACTTGTACCATGAAATGAAAGACTCCGGCGTCATCAGCAAAACCGCCATGGTGTTCGGGCAAATGAACGAGCCGCCGGGGGCGCGGATGCGCGTCGCCTTGACCGGCTTGACGATGGCCGAATACTTCCGTGATGAACAAGGCCAAGACGTGTTGCTCTTTATCGATAACATCTTCCGTTTCACGCAGGCCGGTTCGGAAGTGTCGGCGCTGTTAGGCCGCATGCCGTCGGCCGTTGGTTACCAACCGACATTGGCGACGGAGATGGGCCAATTGCAAGAGCGGATCACGTCGACGGCGAAAGGATCGATCACGTCGATTCAAGCGATTTACGTCCCGGCCGACGACTATACAGACCCGGCTCCGGCCACGACGTTCTCGCACTTGGATGCGACGACGAACTTGGAGCGGAAGCTCGCGGAGATGGGGATTTATCCGGCCGTTGACCCGCTCGCCTCGACGTCGCGCGCGCTGGCGCCGGAAATCGTCGGCGAGGAGCACTACCAAGTCGCCCGCAAAGTGCAGCAAACGCTGCAACGTTATAAAGAATTGCAAGACATCATCGCCATCTTGGGGATGGATGAACTGTCTGATGAAGACAAACTCGTCGTCCACCGCGCCCGCCGCATCCAGTTCTTCTTGTCGCAAAACTTCCACGTGGCGGAGCAATTCACGGGCCAACCGGGTTCGTATGTGCCAGTGAAAGAAACGGTGCGCGGCTTTAAAGAAATTTTGGAGGGCAAATACGACCATCTTCCGGAAGATGCGTTCCGCTTAGTCGGCCGCATTGAAGAAGTGGTAGAAAAAGCGAAAGCTATGGGTGTCGAAGTGTGACCCGGGATAGGGGGATTGGACAATGAAAACGATCCACGTGAGCGTCGTCACTCCTGATGGCCCGGTGTACGAAGGCGATGTTGAGATGGTGAGCGTCAAGGCGAAAAGCGGCGAACTCGGCATTTTGCCGGGGCATATCCCGCTTGTCGCCCCGCTCGAGATCAGCGCCGCCCGTTTGAAAAAAGACGGCAAAACCGACTACGTGGCGGTCAGCGGCGGCTTTATCGAAGTCCGCCCGGACAACGTGACGATTTTGGCTCAGGCCGCCGAACGGGCGGAGGACATTGACGTCCTCCGCGCCAAAGCGGCGAAAGAGCGGGCGGAGCGCCGCCTGCAAAGCCAGCAGGATGACATCGACTTCAAGCGGGCCGAACTGGCGTTAAAACGCGCCATGAACCGTTTGAGCGTTGCGGAAATGAAGTAAAAAGCAGGGGAGTTTTTCCCCTGCTTTTTTTGATGAAAACGGAAGAATCGTCCGTCAAGGAGAGAGGCAAACGCTCTCTCTTTTTTCGTTCCTCGCATTCCGTCGTTTCAACAAAGATGAAGCGCTTACATGAATGGATACAGTGTTGACAGTGTTAACTTGAAGTTTTGCTGACACGGCTGGATATAAATGTTATAATGAAATCGAAGGAATTATTGAAAAATTTCATCATTAACACCATACGTATGTAGTAAACCGGAAGGGGGGCGAGCGTGTTGAGCAACGTCTATGCGAACAGTTATTTGATTATTTTCGTCTTCCTTTGCCTCGGGGTGTTGCTGCCGATCGGGGCGCTTGCGGTTGGACGCTTGTTGCGGCCGCATGTGCCGGACGAGGCGAAGGCAACGACCTATGAAAGCGGTAACATACCCTTTCACGACTCGCGCATCCAGTTTCAAGTCCGCTATTATTTATTTGCCTTGCTATTTGTGATTTTTGACGTCGAGACGGTGTTTTTATATCCTTGGGCGGTTGTTTACGACCAGCTCGGCCTGTTTGCCTTGATTGAAATGGTGATCTTCATCTTCTTGCTTGCCATTGGTTTGATCTACGCTTGGAAAAAGAAGGTGTTACGATGGATGTAAAATGGGATGGCTTCTCGCAAGCGGAAATGGAAGAAGTGAAGCGCAACGTTTTTTTGACGACGCTCGAGCAGTTAAAAGGGTGGGCGCGCAGCAATTCGCTCTGGCCGCTGACGTTCGGCCTTGCCTGTTGCGCTATCGAGATGATGGCGGTCGGCGGCGCCCATTACGACCTCGACCGGTTCGGTTCGTTTTTCCGCGCCTCGCCGCGGCAATCAGACGTCATGATTGTCTCGGGCACGGTGACGAAAAAAATGGCGCCGCTCTTGCGCCGGTTGTATGACCAAATGCCCGAACCGAAATGGGTCATCGCCATGGGTTCGTGTGCGACAGCCGGCGGCCCGTATGTGAAATCATACAGCGTCGTCAAAGGGGTTGACCAAATCGTCCCAGTTGACGTGTACATACCTGGCTGTCCACCAAACCCTGCGGCGCTCATTTACGGCATTCATAAATTAAAAGAAAAAATTCGCCTTGAAGCCAAAACAGGGAAGAAGGTGTTGTAACCGATGGATGAGGAAAAAGATTTGGCCCAGCGAAAAAGAGAAGCGGCGGAACGGGCGAAGCAGTTGGCGCGCGAAAAGCTCGCCGCCAGGCAAGCAGCTGAACAAGCCAAGTCATCCGACAGCGTCCCTGACGACGGTGTGAAAGCGCCTTCGGATTTGTCCACCCAACCGGCAAACAAAGAGACGGATGCAGCGCAGCCGGCATCAGCTGAAGATCTCGCAGCAGCGAAAAAACGAGCAGCGGAAGAAGCGCGGGCGAAAGCGGCCGAACTGCGTCGTCAGCGCGAGGCGGCGTCGGGAGCGGCGGCTGGGGACGACCTTGAGGCGGCGAAGAAGAAAGCGGCGGAAGAAGCGCGGGCGAAAGCGGCCGAACTGCGTCGTCAGCGCGAGGCGGCGTCGGGAGCGGCGGCTGGGGACGACCTTGAGGCGGCGAAGAAGAAAGCGGCGGAAGAAGCGCGGGCGAAAGCGGCCGAACTGCGTCGTCAGCGCGAGGCGGCGGCGTCGGGAGCGGGGGCCGGGGACGACCTTGAGGCGGCGAAGAAGAAAGCGGCGGAAGAAGCGCGGGCGAAAGCGGCCGAACTGCGTCGTCAGCGCGAGGCGGCGGCGTCGGGAGCGGGGGCCGGGGACGACCTTGAGGCGGCGAAGAGAAAGGCGGCGGAGGAAGCACGGGCGAAAGCGGCCGAACTGCGTCGTCAGCGCGAGGCGGCGGCGTCGGGAGCGGGGGCCGGGGACGACCTTGAGGCGGCGAAGAAGAAAGCGGCGGAAGAAGCGCGGGCGAGGGCGGCGGAACTGCGGAGACAGCGCGAGGCGGCGGAAAGCGGTGCGGAGGATGATCTTGAGTTGGCGAAGAAAAAGGCAGCTGCGGCCGCGAAGGCGAGAGCTGCTGCATTAGCCAAACAAAAAGCCGCTGAAGCGTCGGGCGACGATGACGAGCTAGCCAAGCAAAAAGCGGCCGCCGCGGCGAAAGCGAAAGCTGCGGCCGCGGCAAAAGCGCGGGCGGCGGCCTTGGCGAAGCAACAAGGCGGCGCTGGCGATGAGGGGGCGAAACAAAAAGCGGCAGCGGCCGCCCGGACAAAGGCCGAAGAAACTGACGGAGGAACCGGACGGTATGCCGCTCCATCGCCGAACGATCCGCTGCTTGAGAAATATGTCCGCATCATTCATGAGCATCTCGGTTCGGACGTGCTCGAGGATGCATACATCAACCGGCTGGCGAAAGACGTGCCGACGCTTGTTGTTCCCAAAGAGGCGTACTACAAAGTAGCCGAGTTTTTAAAATACAATGAACAGCTCCGGTTTGACTACTTGTCCGAGCTGCACGGAACCGATTTTCAGACGCACATGGAAGTGTACGTCCATTTGTATTCCTATCCGAACCGGCAGCCGGTGGCGTTGAAAGTCAAAATCGAGCGCGACAACCCGGAAGTCGATTCGCTCGTCCCGCTTTGGCCGGGGGCGAACTGGCCGGAGTGCGAGGCGTACGATTTGCTTGGCATCCGTTTCCGCGGACACCCGAACTTGATTCGAATCTTCCTCGGCGAACAATGGGTCGGACATCCGCTGCGCAAAGATTATGAGCCGTATGATGCGGAGGTGTAGATGATGCTGCGCACAGAAGAAATGATTTTAAACGTCGGCCCTCAGCATCCGAGCACGCACGGGGTGTTCCGCCTCATTTTAAAAATTGACGGCGAGATCATTCAAGAGGCGACGCCGGTCATCGGCTACTTGCATCGAGGGACGGAAAAAATCGCCGAAGGGCTGCAATACACGCAAATCATCCCGTACACCGACCGGATGGACTACTTGTCGGCGATGACGAACAACTATGTGCTTTGCCATGCGGTCGAAACGATGATGGGCATTGAAGTGCCGGAGCGGGCCGAGTATTTGCGCGTTCTTGCGATGGAGCTCGGGCGGATCGCCAGCCACCTCGTTTGGTGGGGGACGTATTTGCTCGATCTTGGTGCGACAAGCCCGTTTTTGTATGCATTCCGCGAACGCGAAATGATTATTAATCTATTAAATGAGCTGTCCGGGGCGCGGCTGACGTTCAACTACATGCGCATCGGCGGCGTTAAATGGGACGCGCCGGACGGTTGGATCGACAAAGTGAAGCAGTTTGTCCCGTACATGCGGGAGAAATTGGCCGGCTACCACGACCTCGTCACCGGCAATGAAATTTTCCGCGAGCGCGTAACAGGCGTCGGGCGGTATACGAAAGAAGAAGCGATCAGCTATTCGCTCAGCGGCGTCAACTTGCGGTCGACCGGCGTCAAATGGGATTTGCGCAAAGATGAACCGTATTCAATCTATGACCGCTTTGAGTTTGATGTGCCGGTGCGCGAGGGCGGCGACTGCCTTGCCCGCTATGAATGCCGGATGGCGGAAATTGAGCAGTCGCTTCGCATCATCGAGCAGGCGTGCGAGCAATTTCCGCCTGAGGGGCCGATCATGGGAAAAGTGCCCCGCATCATAAAAGCGCCGCCGGGCGAGACGTTCGTCCGCATCGAGGCGCCGCGCGGCGAGATCGGCTGCTATATTGCGAGCGACGGCAAAAAGGAGCCGTACCGCCTCAAATTCCGGCGTCCGTCGTTTTACAATCTGCAAATACTCCCGAAGTTGCTCAAAGGGCAAAACTTGGCCAATGTCATTGCCATTCTCGGGTCGATTGACATTGTGCTCGGGGAGGTCGATGGATGATGGAGCAATGGCTTGAATCGACGCCAAGTTGGTCGAACATCGCCCTGTTTTTCGGGCTTGGGGCGTTGCTTTTGGCGGTCGTGCTCGGGTTTGTCACATACGGCATTTTGGCCGAGCGGAAAGTGATGGGGTTTATGCAAGGGCGCATCGGCCCGAACCAGGTCGGCGGCCGCTTCGGACTGTTGCAAACCGTTGCCGATGTGTTGAAGCTGCTTTTGAAAGAGGATACGATCCCGAAAGCAGCCGACCGTCCGCTGTACGTGTTGGCGCCGATCATCGCCTTTACGCCGTCGTTTATGGTGCTGGCGGTATTGCCGTTTACCGATTCATTCCGGTTCGCCGATATCGGCGTCGGCCTTCTGTATTATATCGCTGTCTCCGGCTTGACGACCATCGGCGTTGTCGCCGGCGGCTGGGCGTCGAACAACAAATACGCTCTGCTTGGCGGCATGCGCGCGGCGGCGCAAATGATTTCGTATGAAATTCCGCTCGTCATGTCAGCGCTTGGCGTCGTGCTTTTGGCCGGAAGCATGAACTTAGTGGACATTGTGAAAGCGCAAGACGATCTATGGTTCATTTTCGCCCAACCGCTCGCCTTTTTGATTTTCTTTGTGGCAGCGGTGGCGGAATTGAACCGGACGCCGTTTGACTTGCCGGAGGCGGAGTCCGAGCTTGTCGCAGGGTTTCATGTTGAATATTCGGGATTCCGATGGGCGTTTTTCATGCTTGCCGAGTATGTGTACATGTTTGCCATGGCGGCGCTGATCACGATTTTGTTTCTCGGCGGCTGGCATCCGGTCGCGTTTCTCGGCTGGATTCCCGGAGCGGTTTGGTTTGCGTTGAAATTTTGTGCAGTTGTTTTCGTCCTCATTTGGTTTCGGGCGACGTTTCCGCGCGTGCGCGCCGACCAGCTGATGGAGTTCGCCTGGAAAGTGTTGCTTCCGCTTTCGCTCGTCAACATTGTGCTGACGGCGCTGATCAAGTCGTGGTTTTTCTAAGAGGTTGGTGATTTAGTACAAAATACTGCTAGCTCCACCTGTTTCTCAATTAGAGAAAAACTGTGGAATCAGCCTTCTTTTTTGGCGAAATGCCGTTGATTTGCTCGTGACAGCAGTTTGTCACCGGCCTTCTAAATCGAAAAGCGGACGAGGCCCAATCCGGCTTAGGCAAGGAGGCAGCCGCGCTGATGTGCATGGCCGCCCTGCGCTTTAGGGGACGGTTATGCCGGAACGCCATGTTCCCATGAGAGGGGGAGACCGATGATCGGATTAATGAAAGGATTGGCGTATACGTTAAAAGAGCTGACGCGTGAAAAAGTGACGTACGATTACCCGCACGAACCGCTCCCGCTCCCGGACCGGTTTCGCGGCATTCAAAAATTTTATCCGGAAAAATGCATCGTCTGCAACCAATGCGTGAACATTTGCCCGACCGAATGCATCCAGCTGACTGGGAAGAAGCATCCGGATCCGACGAAAAAAGGAAAAGTGATTGAGACGTACAATATTAACTTCGAAATTTGCATTTTGTGCGACTTATGCACTGAAGTGTGTCCGACGGAAGCGATCGTCATGACAAACAACTTCGAGCTCGCCGAATACAGCCGCGATGCGTTGTACAAAGATTTGGCCTGGCTGGATGAAAACGATACGAACGTAAGAAGGGAGAATAAGCCGTGAGCGGAACCGACATCGCCTTTTTCCTGCTCGCCCTCGCGGCGATTGCCGGCGGGGTGACGATGCTCCAGCTGACAAACGTCGTCCATATGGTCATCGCCCTCGTCACGACGTTTTTCGGCATTGCCGGGCTGTATGTGCTGCTGTCGGCCGAGTTCGTCGCTGTCGTGCAAGTGTTGATTTATTCGGGAGCCATTACGATCATCATGCTGTTTGCCATCATGTTGACGCGCCATCACGCCGACGACACGGAGCGCCAAACGACCGGCGGCGTCTGGCATCGGGCTGTTGCCGCCATCTCGGTTATCGCCTTTGGCCTTGCCGTCTACTTCGGCATCCGCCGCCTCGATTTCGGCGCCGACGGCAGCGCACTCGCCGGCGACAACGCACGGGAGATCGGCAAATGGCTGTACTCGTATTACACAGTCCCGTTTGAAATCGTGTCCGTCATTTTGCTCGTCGCCTTGGTCGGGGCGATTGTGCTGGCGAAAAAAGACGGCAAGGAGGCGGGGGACGAATGACGTTATCGGCTTACTTGGCGTTGGCGCTCATCTTGTTTTGCATCGGCTTGTATGGGGCGCTGACGAAGCGAAATACGGTCATTGTGCTCATTTGTATTGAACTGATGTTAAACGCGGTCAACCTCAATTTCGTGGCTTTTGCCAAATACGGCCCCCATCCCGGCGTTCACGGGCATGTATTCGCGCTGTTTGCGATCGCCGTGGCGGCGGCGGAAGCAGCCGTTGGCTTGGCGGCGCTCATCGCTTTTTACCGCAACCGGAAGACGGTTCAAGTCGATGAAGCCAATTCATTGAAACATTAGAAAAGGGGATGGGGAACGATGATGAACCTAGCTTGGGTTGTGCCGCTCTTCCCGCTTTGTTCATTTGTCTTGCTGCTGTTGTTTGGGCGGAAATGGGGGAAAGCGAGCGCCTATGTCGGCATCGCGGCTACGTTGCTGTCGATGCTGGCGGCCATTGGTGTGCTCGCCGACCGCCTCGGCGGGACGACGCATGAGGTGAATTGGACATGGATGACCGTCGGCGACGTGACGCTCACAGCCGGGGTTTCCGTTACGGCGTTAAACGCCTGGATGCTCGCAGTCGTTGCGGTTGTCAGCTGGCTCGTCCATATTTATTCGCAAGGGTATATGGCGGGAGACGAGCGGTTTTCGACCTTTTATGCGTACTTAGGGCTGTTTACGTTTGCGATGCTTGGGCTTGTGCTGTCGCCGAACTTGCTGCAGGCGTACATGTTTTGGGAGCTCGTCGGGCTCGGCTCGTTTTTGCTGATCGGTTTCTATTATGACAAAGAAGAAGCGAAGGCAGCAGCGAAAAAAGCGTTCATTATGACGCGCGTCGGCGATGTCGGCTTTTTCATCGGCATGCTGCTCTTGTTTTGGCAGACGAAAAGCTTCGATTACGACGACATTTTCCGCGCTGTCGGCGACGGCACGCTGTCGCCGGGAATGACGACTCTTGCGGCTATTCTCATTTTTATTGGCGCCATCGGCAAGTCCGGGCAGTTTCCGCTCCATACGTGGCTCCCGGATGCGATGGAAGGGCCGACGCCGGTGTCGGCGCTCATCCACGCTGCGACGATGGTGGCGGCCGGGGTGTACCTCGTCGCCGCGTTGTTTCCGCTTTATGAAGCAAGCGAGGCAGCCATGATGACCGTCGCGGTGGTCGGCGGGGTGACGGCCATTTTTGCCGCGACGATCGGATTGGTGCAGACGGATATTAAGCGCGTTCTCGCCTATTCGACCGTCAGCCAGCTCGGCTATATGATGCTCGCGCTCGGGTCGGGCAGTTATGTCGCCGCCATCTTCCATTTGACGACGCATGCCTTTTTTAAAGCGTTGCTCTTTTTGGCCGCCGGCAGCGTCATTCACGCCGTCCATACGCAAAACATCGAAGAGATGGGCGGACTTTGGCGGCGGCTGCCGTGGACCGCGCCGCTCTTTTTGGTCGGGGCGCTGTCGATCAGCGGCGTTCCGCTGTTTGCCGGCTTTTTCAGCAAGGACGAAATTTTGGCCGCCGCCTGGACGAACGGGCCGCGCCTCCTCTTTTGGCTCGCGGTTGCGGCCGCATTGTTGACGTCGTTTTATATGTTCCGGCTCTTTTTCCTCGTCTTTGCCGGGCCGGCGCGTCATCAAGGCGAGGCACATGAAGCGCCGGCGTCCATGGTCGGGCCGATGGCGGTGCTCGGCGTGCTGTCGGTCGCTTCTGGGTACATTCAAACGCCGTGGTTCGGTTCGTTTCTCGGCGAGTGGCTGACGGACGGATCCTACCATCATGAAGCGGCGCCAGGATGGATCGCGGTGGTGGCGACCATTGTGTCGCTCGCCGGGATTTTCCTTGCCTGGCTCATGTATGGGAAGCGGGCAGTGCCGCGCGACTGGCTGTCGGCGCGCGCTCCGCACACGTATGAATTGTTGCGCCATCGCTATTACATCGATGAACTATACCGGTGGACGATTGTGGCGTTCGTGTCATTCGTTAGCCGCCTGCTTGCGTATGTCGACCGCTTCCTTGTAGAAGGGCTCGCCCGGCTTGCCGCCGGCATCGTCGGCTCGGCTGCGTCCGCCGGCTCGCGCGGGCAAAACGGGCAAGCGCAGACGTATGGAGCGGTGACGGTGGCCGGATTGGCGATTTTGGTCGTCATCTTCGCGTTGACAGGGGGAGACTGGCTATGATCTTTTTATCGCTGCTTGTCTTTTCACCGCTGTTAGGCATCCTTTTATTAGCGTTTGTCCGCAAAACGGATACGAAAACGATTCAATGGCTCGGAACCGCCGCCACCGTGCCGCCGCTCTTTTTGGCGCTGTTTGCCTTCATCGAGTCGGGGCGCGGCTTTCGCCTTGAGCAGCTCGATGAGGCGCACGATTGGGTGCGGCTTGCCAACCTTCCGTTTTTAACGGATGCAGCGTATGTGATCCGCTATGAGCTCAGCATCGATGGGCTGGCGCTTGTGTTTCTCGTCTTGACCGCCGTGTTGGCGACTTTGGCGGCTGCCGCGTCCTTGTTGGTCAAAGCGGAGAAAAAAGGATATTTTATGTGGCTGCTCGCATTGGAGATCGGCATGCTCGGCGTATTTGCCGCCGCCAATTTCATCTGGTTTTTCCTCTTCCTCGAAGTGACGCTTGTCGCCATGTTTTTGCTTGTCGGCAAATGGGGCGGGTTTGAGCGCGAACGGGCGGCCTACGGCTACTTGGTGTATAACGGGCTCGGCTCGGCGCTGCTGCTTGTTGTGATCGCCGTCCTTGTCGCCCGCACCGGGACCGCAAACTTCGCGTTGCTCCGTGAGATGTTACATAACCCGGTCGCTCAAGGGCAGCTGATCGCCCCGCTCACCGAAGAGGGGCGGCATTGGCTGCTTGGCGGGCTGTTGTTGGCGTTTGCCGTCAAGCTGCCGGCCGTTCCGCTTCACCGCTGGCTCATTCGCGTGCACGTCGAAGCGCCGCCGCCGGTCGTCATGCTTCACGCCGGGGTGCTGTTGAAGATTGCGGCGTACGGGATGATCCGCTTCGGGATCGGCTTGTTTCCGGACGAGTTTCGCACGTTTGCTGGCGCCATCGCGGTGGTGGGAGTCATAAACGTATTGTACGGCGCGCTGTTGGCGCTCCGGCAGAGCGAGTTGAAACATGTGCTCGCCTATTCAAGCGTGTCGCACATGGGCGTGGTGCTCGTCGGACTCGGGGCGCTCAATGAAGCCGGCATCCAAGGAGCGGTCTTTCAATCGGTCGCCCACGGACTGATCGCCGCCTTGTCGTTTTTGCTCGTTGGCATTCTCACGGAGCGGATGCGGGCGACCGAACTGAACCGCCTTGGAGGGCTGACGAAAGCGATGCCGGTCTTTTCCGGGTACTTGTTAACCGCCGCGCTCGCCTTGCTCGGCTTGCCGGGCCTTGCCGGATTTGTCGGCGAATTCACCGCTTTTCTCGGGCTGTTTGCCACGAAGCCGGCGTTGGCGGCCGCCGGGGCGCTCGGACTGATTTTTGCCGCCGTCTATTCGCTGCGGGCCGTGCTTGAGATTACGTTCGGCCGCACTCGTGAGCCGCAGGCGCCCAGTTTGCGTGAAGCGCAAAGGGATGCTGCCGACTTGCGCGCAAAAGAAGCCGTGCCAGCGTTCATCCTCGTCGCTTTGATTGTGGCGGTTGGCGTCTATCCGCAGCTGTTGGCGGCGCCGCTCGCCGCCGCGCTTGAGACGATGATGAACGGATTAGGAGGTTGATCGATATGAACGACGTATGGCAGGCAAATTGGGGCATGATGGCGCCCGAATGGGTCATCCTTGCGGCGGCGGTTGTGCTGTTGTTGATCGATTTGGCGATGCCGAGCGAAAGAAGCCGCCGCCCGCTCGCCTGGGGCGCGGCGGCTGCCGCTGTCATTGCGTTGGCGGCGACGGCGGCGATGATTCCGGCCGATCCGGTTTCGATTTTGCATGATACGTTCCGGCTCGATGGGTTTGCCAAGGCATTCAAGCTCATCCTGCTGGCTGGAGGAGCGCTCGCCTTGCTGCTGGTCGTCGATTGGGAGCCGAAAGAAGGCGGCCGCTACCGCGGCGAATTTGCCTACATGATGCTGTTTGCCTTGCTTGGGGCGATGATGGTGGCCTCAAGCGGCGATTTGTTGACGCTGTTTGTCAGCATCGAGCTGCTTACGGTCTCGTCTTACATTTTGGCCGGTTTGCGCAAAACGGCAACGGCGTCCAACGAGGCGGCGCTCAAATACGTCATTAACGGCGGCATCGCCACCGCTATCATGCTGTTTGGCATGAGCTATGTGTTCGGTTTGACTGGAACGACAAACCTGGGCGACATTGCGCGCCGGCTGCAAGAGACGAACGAGCCGTACGTGCTCGGTTTCGCCTTTCTCCTTTTGTTGATCGGCGTTTCGTTTAAGCTGGCGACCGTTCCGTTTCATATGTGGGCGCCGGATGTATATGAAGGGGCGCCGGTTCCGGCGACAGCGTTTTTTGCCGTCGTGTCGAAAGCGGCGGGTTTCATCCTTTTGCTCCGCCTGTTTGTGACGATGTTTGCCGCCGCGCCGGCTGCCGGTCGGGATCCGTCGTCGCTCTTGTTGTCGATGCAGCCGGTGATCGCCGTTTTGGCCGGATTGACGATGATCGTCGGCAACGTTGTAGCGCTCCGGCAGCGGAGCCTAAAGCGGCTGCTCGCCTATTCAAGCATCGCCCACGCCGGCTACTTGCTCGCCGGGGTTGCCGCGATGTCGTGGGCGATGATCGATTCGCTTTGGATTTACTTGCTCGCTTATGTGTTTATGAACATCGGGGCGTTTGCCATCGTTGCGCATATCGCGCACCAGACCGGCTCCGATGATTTCGATGGGCTGTCCGGCTTGTACCGCCATCGCCCGCTGCTCGCTGCAGCCCTCGGGCTGTTCTTGCTCTCGCTCGCCGGCATTCCGGGGACGGCCGGCTTTATCGCCAAGCTCTATTTGTTCATCGGCCTTGTCGTCACCGAGCCGGGCCATTACGTGCTCGCGGCGGTGATGGCGGTGACGACGGTGATCTCGTATGTATACTACTTCAATTTGCTCGTTCAACTCTTTTTCCGTCCGGCTTCCCTCGCGCCGCTTGGCCGGCTGCCGGCCGGGCTGTCGGCCGCTGTCGTCGTATGCGCGCTCGGAACGCTGGTGATCGGCTGGATGCCGGGGCTTGCCTACGATGTGCTCGCCCAGTTCGGCCACTTTGGCGATTTTTTGCCGTAACGGTACAATAAGGGGAGAGGGAACCCTCTCCTCTTTTTTGTTGAACAGAGGGGAAAGCGCCTCATCAAGAGGATGGGGGACGTTTGCATGGTTTAGGAGGAGGTGGAGCGCGGTGATGCCCATCATCGGTCAACAGGCGCTGCTGTCGATTATCATTCATTTAGTGTTCATGGCGGTGACGTGGTGGACGCTGCAAGCTGTCCGGCTTGAAGTGCTTCTGAAGCCGAACCGCGTCGTCCAAGGGCGGCTGCTGTACATTTTATTGACGATTGCGATCGGCTCAACGGTTGCGAACTTTTTCCTCGACTATTGGGCATGGTCGACCGATTTGCCGTATTTGTTTCGCGACTAGCAGCGCCCCGTCCGCGGCAGGGCAGGCTTCATGCCGCCGACACGCTCGTTTTGGCCGCAACAGGCTATGCGATCGGCCGCGCGCTGCCGACGCATCTTCCATATGGCGCCATTGATCTGCATGGGTGGCCGGGTCTTTTTCGGCCGAGTGGACGATCCGTCCACTCTATTTTTATGCATGAAAACGATTTCAAAAATCGCCGGTTGTCGATTTTTTGGACGTATGTTCCCTGTCCTGGTGGCAACAATAACAAGTAAGGAGAGGAAGGGAACGAAGATGAGAAAAAACCGGATGAAATGGCTGTTGGCGCTCATGCTGGCCAGCCTGTTTTTCGCCGCCTGGCAATACCGGACGGAAGGCGCGCAGGGGGACGAATGGTCAAAACCGATGGAAACGATGGCGCACACGCTGGCGCAACACGGTGCTTCGCTTGGCCGCTGGGTCATTTACACAAGAGAGTATGCCCACGATATTCAAAATGATGCGGACTTTTTCAAAAAAATGGCGGAATTGAAACAAACATATCGTTCGTTTCACTGGTCGTTTGCCAAAAGCGGACATTGGCAAAAAGCGATCGGCAAAAACGAGCACGCCTTCTTCCAAGAACAAATCCAGCTCGTGATGACCGTCACAAACGGTACGCCGCAAACGTATATCCTCTATGAAGCAACGGGCCCCAAATGGAGCCGGATTGGGTGGAAAGAAGCAGCACGCCGCATTCAAATGAAGACGAACGGCCTATTTGTGAACGACCCTACATTTTATGCTTGTATTGAAGGCGAGTTCAATGGTAATATGAAAGGTGGTTTGTTCGATCAGGCTTCTCGGCTGGTGCGCGACTTTCAAGCGAAACCGGTCGAGTGGCTGCGGGAAGAGTCATTCGTTTCCCTGTCTGCATATACTGGGCAGTGGAAGAACGTTCTCCCGGCCGCCAAGCAACAGCCGATCAACCTGCAACTCGCCTTGAGGGAAAGATTGGGCGGCAAGACGCGCGTCGTTGTTGGAACCCCAATCATTACCATTGAATATTAATATAGAGAAATTGGACGCGGAGGGGAATACCTTGGAAAAGATCATCGTCCGTGGCGGAAACCGGTTGAGCGGCACCGTCAAAGTGGAAGGCGCAAAAAATGCCGTTTTGCCCGTCATCGCTGCCACCTTATTAGCGACAAAAGGAACTAGTACGATTCATGATGTGCCTGCTCTTTCCGATGTATATACAATCAGTGAGGTGCTCCGCTATTTAGGCGCCGATGTGCAAATCGCCGGCAATACGGTAACGGTCGATGCGACCGCTCCGCTGACGGTGGAAGCGCCGTTTGAATATGTGCGGAAAATGCGCGCTTCCGTGCTCGTCATGGGGCCGCTGTTGGCCCGCAACGGCCGAGCCCGCGTCGCCTTGCCGGGTGGCTGTGCCATTGGTTCGCGCCCGATCGATCAACATTTAAAAGGATTTGAAGCAATGGGCGCCTCCGTGAAAGTCGGCAACGGCTTTATCGATGCAGAAGTGAACGGCCGTCTCCGCGGCGCCAAAGTATACTTGGACTTTCCAAGCGTTGGGGCAACGGAAAATATTATGATGGCCGCGGTGCTCGCGGAAGGTACAACCGTGATCGAAAACTGCGCCAAAGAGCCGGAAATTGTCGATTTGGCGAACTTTTTGAACGCGATGGGCGCCAAAGTGCGCGGCGCCGGCACTGGCACAATCCGCATTGAAGGGGTCGACGAGCTTGTCGGCACGTCCCACACCGTCATCCCGGATCGCATTGAAGCTGGCACCTTTATGGTGGCAGCCGCCATCACCGGCGGCAACGTCCTCGTGCAAGGAGCGGTTCCCGAGCATTTAAGTTCGCTCATTGCCAAAATGGAAGAAATGGGCGTGACGATTATCGAAGAAGAAAACGGTGTGCGCGTCATCGGTCCGGAAACGTTGAAAGCCGTCGACATTAAAACGATGCCATACCCAGGTTTTCCAACTGACATGCAATCGCAAATGATGGCGCTCCTGTTAAAAGCGGAAGGCACGAGCATGGTCACCGAGACCGTCTTTGAAAACCGCTTCATGCATGTGGAAGAATTCCGCCGGATGAACGCTGATATTAAAATTGAAGGGCGCTCTGTCATTATTAACGGTCCGTGCCAGCTGCAAGGCGCTGAAGTAGCGGCCACCGATTTGCGCGCTGCCGCCGCTTTGATTTTGGCTGGACTTGCGGCGGACGGCTACACGCGCGTGACCGAGCTTCGTCATCTTGACCGCGGCTATGTCCGCTTTCATGAAAAACTGGCCGCGCTTGGCGCTGACATTGAACGCGTTCGGGAAGAAACAGAACAACTCGACCCGATCCAAGCGATCGAATGGAACGGATAATGGCGAAAAAACGACCGTGAACTGCCTGTTTCGGCGGGGAATGGTCGTTTTTTGCATTCTCTCGCCCCGCCTGGCCGGCCAACGCCGGCTCTCCGCTTTCAGCTGCACGGAGGAGGGCGCGCATCCGCCCGTTCCAGGACGGGAGGAGACGCGAAAGAAAACAGTCATATATACTTGTCCGAGCCCATAACTATAAGTAACGAACTGAAGCCATGCAGGCATTGGTTGATCATGTCCGCTTGGGCTTAGAAAATGCATATTGGGGGCTCGGCTATGGTGAAACGACTGAAACCGGTAATGGTACTTGCACTATGCCTGTTTGTGGCCATCCTCGTCATTCCCGCAGCGCTTGTCCTGCCGTTTTACGACGGGAAGGTGGCGAAATTGACGGAACAGTTGCAGAAGCACGAACAACTCCAGCGTTCGCAGGCAGCCGAAGGGCCGTCCATTGACGTGGCGGTTTACCGAAGCAAAGAACAGCGCGTGGAAAAAATCCCCCTTGAACAGTACGTCATCGGGGTGGTGGCGGCGGAAATGCCGGCTGAATTTGAGCTCGAGGCGTTAAAGGCGCAGGCCTTAACGGCGCGAACGTACATCGTCAAACAGATGCTCGCCAACCAGCCGTTCCGCCTGCCGCAAGGGGCGAATGTGACCGACACAGTGGCGCACCAAGTGTATTACAGCGATGACGAACTGCGGAAGTTATGGGGAAGCGATTACGACTGGAAGATCAAAAAAGTGACCAAAGCGGTTCTGGATACGCGCGGGCAAATTTTAACGTACAACAACGAACCGATTGAAGCGCTCTTCTTTTCCACAAGCAACGGTTATACGGAAAATTCCGAAGCGTACTGGCAAAACGATATCCCGTATTTAAAAAGCGTCGCCAGCCCATGGGACAAACAATCCCCGAAGTTTTATCAGCGAAAAACGATGTCTGTCGCCGAATTTGAGCGGAGGCTCGGGATCGCGCTGCCAAAAGACGGATCCGTCGGCGTCATTTTATCGCGCACGCCCGGCCGCCGCGTCGGAGAGGTGAAAATCGGCGGGAAGACGTTCACGGGCCGCGAAATTCGTGAACGGCTCGGCTTGCCGTCGACCGACTTTACGTGGGTGCGGAAAGGCGATGACATCATCATCACGACGAAAGGCTACGGCCATGGCGTCGGCATGAGCCAATACGGCGCCAATTTTATGGCCCAAGAAGGAAAAACGTACGCCGACATCGTGAAACATTATTACCGCGGCGTCCGCATCTCTTCAGCGACCGCCTTTTTGAACAAGTTGACCGCCAAACAATGACGGGGCGTCTGCCCCGATTTTTTTTTTGCATAAAATGCGGGAGAATATCAAAAAATAAGCAAAAAAATGGTGTTCGGCGTGTATATCTTTTCCTCTTTCTGTTCAAAATGGTTGCTGAGGTGATGAACATGAGAGAGGAACAAAAACAACCGTCGCTGAAGCGTTTCTTCCGCAAGCGTTGGGTATTTCCGGCTATTTATCTATCTTGCGCGGCGTTGATCGTCGCGGGCGCGCTTTGGTTCCAAGCGGGCAAACAAGAGGACGCGGGCGAAGACAACGTCGCGAAAAACGGCACCGCCCAGCAGGAAAACCCGGCTGTTCCGGTCAATGAAGCGGTCGAAAACATCGCGATGCCTGTGCTTGACCCGAACGCCGTGCAAGTCAAAACACCGTTCTATGATGACAACGCATCAGAACAAGAACAGGAAGCAGCCCTCGTCTTTTACGATCATACGTACCATCCGAACCAAGGGATCGACCTTGTGCGCCAGGACGGCAAAACGTTTGACGTTACGGCTGCATTAAGCGGCACGGTAACGAAAGCGGAAAAAGACCCGATTTTAGGCTACGTTGTGGAAATCAATCATGAACAAGGGGTCACGACCGTCTATCAATCGCTTGCCGACGTGAAAGTGGAAGCAGGCGATACGGTGAAACAAGGCGAAGTGCTTGGCAAGGCAGGGCAAAGCGAGTTTAACAAACAAGCAGGCATCCACGTCCACTTTGAAATTCGCAAAGACGGCAAACCGGTCAACCCGATCGACTATATCGACAAACCGTTGACCGCCTTGACCGACAAAGCCGAAGACAACGCCGGAACAGATAACGCCAACGCAAGCGAAGAGAAGAACGTGACGCCAAGCGACGAAACCGCGCCGAGTGAACAAAGCCCGGCCAAGGAAACCGAACAAACGCCGGCTGACGAAAACACAACGGCGCCAAGCGACCATGAGCAAGACCAACATGATGACACGTCTTCCTACAAAACGCCAAATGCCTCGATCGGCATGGCGAGAGCTTGATCGACATAGCGCCTGACAAAAGGAAAAGACCCTCTGTTTGCAAGACAAACAGAAGGGTCTTTTTCTCGTTCAAGAGGAGCGCAACGGAAAGAAAAGGTTTCCCACGCACCGCTTCAACCGATATAATGATAGAAAAATGGATGCGCAGGCAGGTGACAAGGCAGTGAAACTAGACGACATTGACCGCAAAATTCTGGAACTGTTGATTGAAGACGGCCGCATGTCGTACGTCGACATCGGCAAAAAGCTCAACTTATCGCGTGTCGCCGTCCGCGAGCGGGTCAACCAGCTCGTCAAACACGGCGTCATTGAGAAGTTTACCGTTGTCATCAATTCGGAGAAATTCGGCAAACAAGTGTCGGCGTTTTTCGAGGTTGACTGCGAGCCGGCGTATTTGGTCGAAGTGGCGCAAAAGCTGGCGGAGAATCCGAACGTGGCGAGCTGCTACCAAATGACCGGCCCAAGCACGCTCCATATGCACGTCCTTGTCGAAGACTTTGCCGCCCTCGAAAAATTCATCAACAATGAACTGTATGCGTTAGAAGGCATCACGAGAGTGGAGAGTCATATTTTGCTTCGCCGCTTCAAGAGCCGGACGGGGTTGAAGTTGTAGCGGCCATGAAGCAGCAAAATTTTTCGAAATATTAGACCTATTTCGCCAAACAAAGCTGGAAATAGTGCCCGTTTTCTTTTAAAATGGATGGAAAGAGGAAATATTCCGTTTGTTAAGAACTTGATTCAATTTACTTAACAAAAGAAAGGGACATACCGGCCATGGACTACCTATACCACCCATACCCATCGCAGCGAGTGACGGTGTTCGCCAAAAACGGCGTTGTGGCGACATCGCAGCCGCTCGCGGCGCAAGCGGGGCTTGAGGTGCTGAAAAAAGGCGGCAACGCCATCGATGCGGCGATCGCTGCGGCTGCTTGCTTAACGGTTGTCGAACCGACGTCGAACGGCATCGGCGGCGATGCGTTCGCCCTTGTTTGGACAGACGGGAAGCTGTACGGATTAAACGCGAGCGGCTATGCGCCAAAAGCGATCTCGATCGAAGCGTTGAAAGAGCGCGGCTATACGGAGATGCCGAAATACGGCTTCGCCCCGGTGACGGTCCCGGGTGCGCCGGCGGCGTGGGCGGCGCTGGCGAAGCGCTTTGGCCGCCTGCCGCTTGCCGAAACGCTCGCTCCGGCGATCGCCTATGCGGAAAACGGCTACCCAGTATCGCCGGTGCTGGGCAAATACTGGGCGAACGCTTATCGGGTGTACAAAGAAGCGCTGAACGGGCCGGAGTTCGCCTCGTGGTTTGCGACGTTTGCGCCGGGCGGCCGCGCGCCGAAGATCGGGGAAGTGTGGGCGTCTCCGGACCATGCGGCGACGCTCCGCTCCATTGCCGAAACGGAGGCGGAAAGCTTTTACCGCGGCGAGCTGGCGGAAAAAATCGCCACCTTCTCGAAGCAATACGGCGGCTTTTTGGCGGCGGACGACCTCGCCGAGTACGAACCGGAATGGGTCGAGCCGATCTCCGTCTCCTACCGTGGCTATGAAGTGTGGGAAATTCCGCCGAACGGGCAGGGGCTTGTCGCGTTGATGGCGCTCAACATCATGAGCGGGTTTGACGTGCCAAGCGTCCCGGATGTCGAGACGCACCACCGGCAAATCGAGGCGATGAAGCTGGCCTTTGCCGATGGCAAAGCGTACATCGCCGACCGCCGTTATATGAGCTGCAGCCCAGACGAGCTGTTGTCGGGGTCGTTTGCCGCCATGCGCCGGGCGCAAATCGGCGCGGAGGCGCTCACGCCGGAGCCGGGGACGCCGCCCAAAGGCGGCACGGTCTATTTGGCCGCCGCCGACGGCGAAGGGAATATGGTGTCCTATATTCAAAGCAATTACATGGGCTTCGGCTCCGGCCTCGTCGTCCCAGGAACGGGCATTGCCTTGCACAATCGCGGCCATAACTTCGCCTTTGATGAAGGCCATCCGAACGGGCTGGCGCCAAGGAAAAAGCCGTACCATACGATCATTCCCGGCTTTTTGACCAAAGGCGGCGCGCCGGTCGGCCCGTTCGGTGTCATGGGCGGATTTATGCAGCCGCAAGGGCATTTGCAAGTGATCATGAACACCATCGATTTTGACTTGAACCCGCAAGCGGCGCTCGATGCGCCCCGCTGGCAGTGGATGGAAGGAAAAACGGTGCTCGTCGAGCCGCACTTCCCGCGCCATATCGCCGAAGCGCTCGCACGCAAAGGGCATGACATTCGCTTTGCCTTAGACGGAGGTCCGTTCGGCCGCGGACAAATCATTTGGCGCGATCCTGACACCGGCGTGCTTGCCGCCGGGACGGAGCCGCGCACGGACGGGGCGGTCGCCGCTTGGTGAGACTCACGATAAAGGGATGACTTCGATGAACCAATGGCATTTATTTCTTGCTTTTTTCCGCGTCGGCATGCTCGGGTACGGGGGCGGGCCGTCCTCGATCCCGCTCGTGCGCGCCGAAGTGGTGACAAAATACCGGTGGATGACCGATGAAGAGTTTGTGGAAATTCTCGCCATTGCCAACGCCTTGCCTGGCCCGATCGCGACGAAGCTCGCTGGCTATATCGGCTACCGTGTCGGCGGCGCGCTCGGCTTAGTGAACGCCGTCTTGGCGACGACCGCCCCGACGGTCGTGCTGATGATCGTGCTGCTGGCCGCGCTGTCGTCGTTCAAAGACACGCCGTGGGTTGCCGGGATGACAAAAGCGGTGTTGCCGGTCGTGGCGGTCATGTTGGCGGAAATGACGTGGCAGTTCGCCAAGCAGGCGTGCGCCGCCCTCGGCATTTGGCCGGCCGCTCTGCTCCTGTTGGCCTGCTTTGTCGCCTTGCAGTGGCTCGGCCTTCATCCGGCGCTTGTCGTTGCCATTTTGCTGGTGGCGGCGTTTGTCGGCCGAAGCAAGCCCAAGGCGGCGGATAGAGACAAAGGCGGAGAAAGGAGGGCGTCGTCATGATTTATTGGCAGCTGTTTCTCGCCTTTTTTTGGCCCGGCATTTTGGGCTATGGCGGCGGCCCGGCGTCCATCCCGCTTGTCGAGCACGAAGTCGTCGATCGCTATCAGTGGATGACGGTCAATGAATTCAGTGAAGTGCTGGCGATCGGCAACTCGTTGCCCGGCCCGATCGCGACGAAAATGGCCGGCTATATCGGCTATGAACAAGCCGGCATTCTTGGCGCCGCCGTCGCCGTGTTTGCGAGCGTCGCCCCGTCGCTTATTTTGCTGATGGCTCTTTTGCAGCTCTTGTACAAATGGAAAGACGCGCCGCAAGTAAAGCGGCTCACCGCCTACATCCGCCCGGCGATCGCCGTCATGCTTGGGATCATGGCGATCGACTTTTTTCGCGAGTCGTACGAAGGAGCCGGGCTCGTCCAAATGGTGTGTCTCGCTGCCGCCAGCGCCTTGTTGATGTTCGGCAAATGGCGCCTCCATCCGGCGTACGTCATCGCCTTGGCGCTCGTGTACGGGGCGGTGTTTCTCTCGCCATGAATGGCCTCTATGGCTAAAGAAAGATGGAAGGGATGCTTCCTCACAGTGACGGAAGCATCCCTCTTGTCGTCATTGTTGCCGTTGACAGGCGAACGGGCGCCCTCTCTCACCGGGCTGTTGGCCAACTCGGCACGAGCGGCGTTTGGCATGCGCCGCATGCGGCCGGCCGTTTGACTTGTCATTCGCCCGAAGCCTCATTGCACCGTAAACGTCACTTTCGCCCGCGCGTTCGGCCAGTTTTGGTCGGCGAGCCACCACTCAAGCGTATACGTTCCGGGCTCCAGGCCGCGGAACGTTTCCTGAAAGGACAGTTCTTCCCCTTGTTTTAACGTGCGCTCTTCGTAAATTTGTGCAAACATCTTCCCTTCGCTGTACTGCTTCACCTTTTGGCCATCGCGGTACAAAATGTAGTCATACTTTTTCGAGCTCGTGAACGTCACCGTTTGCACGCGCTCCGTTTGGTTTTTGACCGTAAACGTAAACACGTAAGCATCGTTTTGCTTTTCGTATGTGAGCGACGGCTCCAACGTTCCGGCGATGATCCCTTTCCCGCCTGCGGGCGCTGGTTTGCCCGCTGGAGCGGGGCCAAGCAAATCATCTTTCGCCTGCGGGCGCTCGTTGCCGCTATTATACATAAACAGCGCACTCGCCGCCGCCACCCCGGCCAACACGGCTGCGACGCCGATCATTTTTCCTTTGCCCATGCCAGCTCCTCCTTTTTTCCTCTCTATACATATAGTCGTTTCCCATTTCCCCTCCGTTACAAACCGCAAAAAAATTGTGAAAAAACCGTTGTCCGCCTTGATATTTCTGGTATATATGCCCGTTTTGTCTAATAAAATGTTACAAATTGAACAGCAATGAGAGTGGTTGAGGTGGGGATCGTTCACAACCGGCAAGCGACGCGGCGAAGACGCTTCCAAGACATCCAACGAAAGCGGCGCTCATCAGTGGCAAGACGAGTCTCATTTCACACTTCTCACTTCTCACATCCAACCTAGGGAGGGCGAGTGGTGTGCACGATTACATCAAAGAGCGTACGATCAAGATTGGCAAGTATATCGTGGAGACGAGGAAAACCGTTCGCGTCATCGCGAAAGAGTTTGGCGTGTCGAAAAGCACCGTGCATAAAGACTTGACCGAGCGGCTGCCGGAAATCAATCCGGAGCTGGCCCAAGAAGTGAAGCAAATCCTCGATTACCATAAATCGATCCGCCATTTGCGCGGCGGTGAAGCGACGAAGAAGAAGTACAAAAAGCAAGCGGTGAAAAACAACTGACTTTTTCCTTGCCATCTGCCGTTTACAGTATCATTCCGGGGGGCAAATATGGTAGAATAATCTATTAGGAATGATTTTAGGGCAGAGGCAAGGAGGAGCATGTATGTTCTCACGAGATATCGGCATTGACCTAGGCACGGCGAACGTCCTCATTTTCGTCAAAGGCAAAGGCATCGTGCTCAATGAGCCGTCCGTCGTGGCGATTGATAAACACACGAACAAAGTGCTCGCAGTCGGCGAAGAAGCACGACGAATGGTCGGACGTACTCCTGGGAATATTGTTGCCATTCGGCCGCTCAAAGACGGCGTCATTGCGGACTTTGACATTACGGAAGCGATGCTGAAGCATTTCTTAAGCAAGCTCGACCTAAAAGGCTTTTTCGCCAAACCGCGCATTTTGATTTGTTGCCCGACGAACACGACATCGGTCGAACGGAAAGCGATCAAAGAGGCAGCAGAAAAAAGCGGCGGCAAAAAAGTGTACTTGGAGGAAGAGCCGAAAGTCGCAGCCATTGGCGCCGGAATGGACATTTTTCAGCCGTGCGGAAACATGGTCGTTGATATTGGCGGTGGCACGACCGACGTGGCGGTTCTCTCGATGGGGGACATTGTCACCGCCTCTTCCATTAAAATGGCCGGGGACAAGTTCGATATGGAAATTTTAAACTACATCAAGCGCGAATATAAGCTGCTCATCGGGGAACGAACGGCCGAGGAGATTAAAATCAAAGTCGCAACGGTATTCCCAGGCGCACGGACCGAAGAAATCGACGTCCGCGGCCGCGATCTCGTCACCGGACTGCCGCGCACGATCACCGTCCGTTCGGAGGAGATCGAACGGGCGCTTCGCGAGCCGGTGTCCTTGATTGTACAAGCCGCGAAAAGCGTGCTCGAGCGCACGCCGCCGGAACTGTCGGCCGACATCATCGACCGAGGCGTCATCTTAACGGGCGGCGGCGCCCTCTTGCATGGCATCGATCAGTTGCTTGCCGAAGAGCTGAAGCTGCCGGTGTTCATCGCCGAAAATCCGATGGACTGCGTCGCCCTTGGCACCGGGCTGATGCTTGAGAACATCGACCGCGCGCCGAAATCGCAGTTGGTGTAAAAAAGGAAAAGCAGGGGATGCGGCTGCCGCCCCCGCCCGCCTATAATGGAATCAACAAGCCGCCCGCCAACGCCGGCAGCGGCTTTCTGCCACGAATTTTCATGGACAAGCGAGGGAGCTGTCATGCTAAGAGGATTGTATACCGCCGCGAGCGGCATGCTCGCCCAGGAGCGGCGCGTCGAGATGCTGACCAACAACTTGGCGAACGCCGAAACGCCGGGATACAAAGCTGATGCAGGAGCGATGAGAGCGTTTCCGGAACTGTTGATGAGCCGCCTCGAGGACGAGCCGATCCCGACCGCCCCGCCGCGCGCCATTCTGACGCAAACGGCGATCGGGCCGCTCCAGACGGGTGTCTATATGCAAGAACTCATCCCGAACTTCCGCCAAGGGGATAT
Source organism: Geobacillus lituanicus (assembly GCF_050994965.1). NCBI lineage: Bacteria > Bacillati > Bacillota > Bacilli > Caryophanales > Anoxybacillaceae > Geobacillus > Geobacillus lituanicus. Next base: position 219,040 of record NZ_CP194773.1, on the reverse strand, counting down.
TAAAGAAACCGGTCTCTCCACTGATGTAGCCTTAGTCGATGGACAAGTCCCGGTCGACCCGGCAAGCGGGCAGCGCGGGGCGCTCTTGTTTGCCGTCGAAAACGGCCAAGGCGACATCCGGTACACGCGCAACGGCCATTTCACCGTGAGCCCGGACGGCTATTTCACCACGCAAGACGGTTGGTATGTGCTCGATGGCAACGGCGAGCGCATCGCCGTTCCGAATGAAACGTTCGCCGTCCGCGACGACGGGACGATCATCGCCGGAAACCGGGAAATCGCCCGCCTCGGCGTCGTCTTCGCCGCCAACCCGCAAACATTGGTGAAGGAAGGAAACGGCCTGTTCCGCAGCACGGCAGGGCCGTTGCCGCAGGCGCCCGGCAATGTCACGTATACCGTCAAGCAGCGGTTTCTCGAACGGTCGAACGTGGACGTTGAGCGGACGATGACCGACTTGCTCGCGGCTTACCGAACGTTTGAAGCAAACCAAAAAATCATCCAAGCGTACGACCGCAGCTTGGACAAGGCCGTCAATGAAGTCGGCCGCCTGAAATGATGACAAAAGGAGGACAAGCCCGTGCTTCGTTCGATGCTCACCGCCGCCAACACGATGAACGCCTTGCAAGAGCGGCTTGATACGATCAGCCACAACATCGCCAACAGCAACACCGTCGGCTTTAAACGGCGCGAAGCGAGCTTCGCTGAGCTCCTCGCCCAGCAAGTCGACCGTCTGCCGAACGACGAAGCGCCGCGCCAAACGCCGCCTGGCGTGCGTTACGGCAACGGGGCGCGCCTCGCCTCGACGATGCTTGTGTCTGCTCAAGGAACGCTCGTCGAGACCGGCCGCGCGCTCGATTTCGCCTTCACCGCCGCCAACCAATGGTTTCGCGTTCAAGTCGCCAATGCCAACGGTGACACAACGATCGGCTACACCCGCGCTGGCAACTTTTCTGTCACTCCTATGGACGGGCGTCTTGCCCTCGTGACAAGCGACGGTCGCCCGGTGCTCGATGAAGCGAATCGGCCCATCGAATTTCCCACCGGCACAACCGGCTTTCAGCTCTCCCCAACCGGGACGCTGACGGCCACTGATGCCAGCGGTGCGGTTGTTGCCCGCGTGAACCTTGGCGTCACCGCCATTGACCGTCCGCAGCTTCTCGAAGCGCAAGGCGACAACGTCTTCACCTTGCCGGATGTCCCCGGCGCCGCGCGGGAATTGAACGGCGCCTTGCGCAACGACATCGCCATGAAACAAGGGGCTCTCGAGCAATCGAACGTCGACCTCGGCGAGGAATTGACCGGCATGATCGCGACCAACCGCGCCTATCAGCTGAACGCCCGCGCCGTTTCCATTTCCGAACAGATGCTCGGGATCATCAACAACTTGCGCTCCTCATAAGGAGAGATCGCCATGAGCAATGAAACGAAAAACGAGCCGCTCTCCCGCGTTGCGCGGCGAAAACAGCAACGCTCCGCCGCCAGCCCGCCCGACATCGGCGCGGCCGCTGCCTTGCCGGAAGAACAACCGGCGGACAAAGCGAACGAACCGCCATCCGAGGTCGAACCGGCCGAAAGCGGCGGCGCCAAGCCGCGCCGTTTCGCGCGCACCCGGCTCATCCGGATTGGGCTTCGGCTCATCATCGTCGCCGCCTTGATGGCCTTAAGCCTCGCCGCCGGCGCGGTCGTTGGCTACAGCGCCATCGGCGACGGAGCGTGGCTTGACGTGTTCCGCCCCTCGACGTGGCAGCACATCCTCGACTTTGTCGAAAAAGGGACGTAAGCAGCACCTCGCCGCGTCATCGTCTTGATGATCATGAAAAAGGAGTGTTTCTATGCTTGACATCCAACAAATCCAAGCGATCATCCCGCACCGCTATCCGTTTTTGCTTGTTGACCGCATTCTGGAAATCGAAGAAGGAAAGCGCGCCGTCGGCATCAAAAACGTCAGCGCCAACGAAGCCTATTTCGCCGGCCACTTCCCCGAATACCCGGTCATGCCTGGCGTGTTGATCGTCGAAGCGCTCGCCCAAGTCGGCGCCGTCGTCCTCCTGCAGAGCGAGGAAAACCGGGGCCGCCTCGCCTTTTTCGCCGGCATCGACAACTGCCGTTTTAAAAAGCAAGTCAAGCCGGGCGACCAGCTCCGCTTGGAAGTCGAAATCCTCCGCGCCCGCGGCGCCATCGGCAAAGGCAAAGGCATCGCCACCGTCGACGGCGAGCTTGTCTGCGAAACGGAGTTGATGTTCGCTCTTGGCGACAAACGAGCTGACTGAACAAAACGCGTTCCTTCGGGGGAGCGCGTTTTTTGTCGGCTGCGCTATATAGCGAACGAATGAAACGTTTCTTTCTGGGAAAGATAAACAAGGACCGGCCTTACATAAGGTCACCACAACCAATAGAAAGGAGCAGATAGGATGAAGAAAAAAGCATTGCTGATCCGGCTGTTCAGCGCTCTTGTCGCCCTCTTTTTAGCGGCTGGATGCAATATGAACCGCGACAACAACAATCCGCCGCCGCCAAACAACCAAAACGATGTCAACGACCGAGACATGAACCCGGCTGATGACATCAACCAAAACGATAACGTCGACAACGACAAAGACAATGACGGCATCCCGGACAACCGCGATACCGATTTGAACGACAACCAAAACAATCAACTCCCGCCGGGAGACGATACGAACAACGGACCGGGCGACGATGAGCGCGATACGGTTCCGGACCGCGAAGACCCGATTGAAGACCCGCGGGATGCGAACGACAAAGACAATAAAGATGAATAACGAAAAAAGGGCTGCCAATCAAGGCGGCCTTTTTATTTGGCGCAAATTAGCACCAATTTCTTCTAGATATATTCGCCTATTTTCGATATAATGTTCTAGGATTCGTCCGTAAACGACACGATGAGAGGGATTAGGGGGTACACAATGGAAGAAACAATCAGCTTGCGCGAACTGTTCGAAACGTTGCGCAAACGGCTTTGGCTTATTGTCTTGATCACCGCGCTGGCGACCGTTGTAAGCGGTGTGGTCAGCTATTTTCTATTAACGCCGATTTACCAGGCATCGACACAAATTCTCGTCAACCAGGCGAAATCGGAGCAGCAGTTCTACAACTTCAACGAAATCCAGACGAACGTGCAGCTCATCAACACGTACAGCGTCATCATCAAAAGTCCAACCATTTTGGAAAAAGTGAAAAACGAGTTAAACCTTGACCAGACGCTCGACGAGCTGAACGAACAAATCCAAGTCTCAAGCGAAAAAGACTCGCAAGTGTTCTCCGTCACCGTCCAAGATCCCGATCCGGCCATGGCGGCGAACATCGCCAACAAAACAGCCGAAGTGTTCAAAAACGAAATCGTCAAAATCATGAACATCGACAACGTGACGATTCTCTCGAAAGCGGAAGTGAAAGAAAACCAAACCCCAGTCAAACCGAAGCCATTGCTGAACATGGCCATCGCCTTTGTCGTCGGCCTCATGACCGGCGTCGGGATCGCCTTCCTGCTCGAGTACTTGGACAACACGATCAAAACCGAAGCTGACGTCGAAAAACATCTCGGCTTGCCGGTGCTCGGGGCAGTAAGCATGATGAATCCAAAACAAACCGAAGCAAAAGGGAAGCCATCCGTCATGAAGACAAGAGGTGAAACCATTGGCTCGTAGCAACCGTCAACAATTCAAACGATTGGAACGAAGCTTAATTACAGCGGAAGATCCAAAATCACCCATTGCCGAGCAATATCGGACGATTCGGACGAACATTCAATTTTCCTTCATCGACCGCCCGCTTCGCTCGCTTATTGTAACATCGACTGGACCAGGTGAGGGAAAATCGACGACAGTAGCCAATCTGGCTGTTGCCTTCGCCCAGCAAGGAAAAAAGACATTGCTCATTGACGCCGACTTGCGCAAACCGACGGTCCATTACACCTTCCGGTTAAACAACTACATGGGATTAACGAACGTTTTGACGGGCTCGGCGCCGCTGTTGCCGACGTGCCAGGTGACCGAGATCGACCATTTGTCGATCTTAACCTCCGGCCCGATCCCGCCGAATCCGGCCGAGCTCCTTAGCTCGAACGCAATGGCCCAATGCCTCGAACAATTGTACGAGACGTTCGACCTTGTCATCTTCGACACCCCGCCTGTCTTGGCGGTAACGGACGCACAAGTGCTGGCCAACCAATGCGACGGCACCGTCCTCGTCATCGAAAGCGGGGGAACGGAAATCGAGGCGGCCGTCAAGGCGAAAGAGCTGCTCGAAGCCGCGAACGCCAAGCTGCTCGGCGTCGTCTTGAACAAGCGGAAACATCGCGACGGCGGGCATTATTATTACTACCAATACAAGTAACAACGAACGGCTTCCCCAGCGCGCGGGAAGCCGTTCATGCGATAGAGAAACGAAGGGGGAGAGAACGGTTGAAAAACGTTGTGTTGATTGTCATTGTCGCCGCAGCCTGCCTCACTTTGATCGTCGCGAGCCATTTCTACTGGGAACAAAATATCGCCGCGGTAGTAAAAGAGGCGCGCGCCAAAATGGAAACGACGTCCAAACAAGACGAAATGGCCCATAAAGCAGAAACGGTGCTCGCCCGCGCCAAGCAACTGCCCGCCGCAGCACAACATGTCATGAAACAGGCGGTCAACGAAAACCGCCCGATCCGCCTCGTGATCGCCGGTTCGGAGTCCACTCCGGAGAAAGGCGGTTGGCCTGATTTATTCAAACAAGCCCTCGACGAAGCATACGGAAAGGGCGTGTTCGATATCACTGTCTATCAATATGAAGGGTTCACCACAGCCGATGCCGACGAACAGCGCATCGCCGCCGACTGGGCGGAGGAACAACCCGACCTTGTGTTGCTAGAACCATTTCTCTTAAACGACAACGGAGTCGTCACGATCGACGATTCGCTCGAACATATTCAAGCGATGATCGGGCAACTGAAAAATGCGGCCCCGAACGCGGTCGTGATGTTGCAGCCGCCGAACCCGATCGCCAATGCGACGTACTACCCCCAACAAGTCGCCGCCTTGCAAGCGTTCGCCAAAGAGAACGGCTATACATACCTCGATCATTGGCCCGCCTGGCCGGATGATGAAAGCGACGAATTCGCCACCTTCATCGACCCGGACAGCGACTTGCCGACGAAAGAAGGCGCCAAACGATGGGCCGAGGCCTTGGCGAAATACTTTATTGCTAAGTAAAGACGCGCACCCGATATGGGTGCGCGCCTCATTTACCGCGACGCCGTCGCCTTCAGCTCCAAATGCTCTTTTAATTCATTCGAAATCGCCAGACGCTCGCTCTCCGGCACAACTAAATAATAGATGCCGTTAATTTTCGTTCCTTGTCCGGTAATATGAAGCTGCTTAATTTGCTTGCGGGCGTCTTTGTAATTTTCCTGAATGTTTTTCATCTCGTCAAACGTCAAATTCGTCTTAATGTTTTTCCCAATCGCCGCCAGCACATCGCTGTAGTTTGCGAGCGACGAGAAGCTTGCCCCTTTTTCAATAATCGCTTGAATAATTTGCTTCTGCCGATCCTGGCGCCCGAAATCGCCGCGCGGGTCGTCTTTCCGCATGCGCGAATATTTCAACGCTTCATCGCCGTTTAACGTAATCTCGCCTTTCGGAAAGTGCGTCCCTTCATACGTAAACGCGAACGGGTTGTTCACCGTCACCCCGCCGACGGCATTCACGATGTCGCGGAAGCTTTCCATGTTGACTTTAATGTAATAGTCAATCGGAATATCTAAGAAATGCTCAACCGTCGCCATCGTCATCTCCACTCCGCCAAAGGCGTACGAGTGGTTGATTTTATCTTTCGTCCCTTTTCCGATAATCTCCGTTCTCGTATCGCGCGGCACGCTCACCATTTCGATCGATTGTTTATTCGGATTGACCGTCATCACAATGAGCGTATCGGCGCGTCCTTTATCCCCTTTCCGTTCATCGACACCGATCAACAAAATCGAAATCGGCGTTTTCCGTTCGAACGACACTTCTTCTTGGCGCTTCTCCGACTTCCAGTTTACTTGTTCATGCATCTCATTGGCCGTTTGTTTCACATGATGGTAAACGGAATAGGCAAACACTCCTATCCCGGCAAGCAACACAACGAACAGCCCCGCCAGCCAGCGGATCCATTTCTTCTTTTTTCGCCGTTTTGTTCGCATCGGTACTCTTCCTTTATCATAAAAAATGTCTCACAACACTTCGATTATAGACCGTTTTGCCTCAGAAAACAACTGGAAGACAAGCAGAACGGTTGCCACTCCTATCCTCAACCGGTGGAATTTTATTTCCACTTCGACAACATTCGACACTTTCCGTCTATTGATAGCTCATTCTTCCTATGTTACCATAATAGTTGTTTAGTAGAACGGAAAAGCGAGGAGGAGTGACGATGATCGACATCCATAGCCATGTTCTGCCTGGCCTCGATGACGGGGCGGCCACGATGGAAGACGCCATCGCCATGGCGCAAGCGGCAGCCAGCGAAGGGATTGCGACGATCATCGCCACTCCCCATCACCGAAACGGGGTCTATGACAACCCGAAATCGTCCGTCTTGTCATTGGCGGCGGAGCTGAACGACGAATTGAAACGGCGCGGCATCGCCTTGACCGTCCTGCCAGGCCAGGAAGTGCGCCTGCACGGCGATCTTTTGGATGGCTTTCATCGGCACGAGGTGATGACGCTCGCCGATACACCGTATATCTTAATCGAATTTCCGCCCGATCACGTGCCGAAATACGCCGAACAGCTGCTCTTTGACATGCAAGTGAACGGGCTCATCCCGATCATCGCCCACCCGGAGCGAAACGCCGAAATCATCGAGCAGCCCGAGCGATTGTACCAGTTCGTCAAACGCGGCGCCCTGGCCCAGCTGACCGCTTCCAGCGTCACCGGCCATTTCGGCAAGAAAATCAAAACGTTCTCGTTCCAACTGATCGAGGCGAACTTGGCCCATTTCATCGCCTCCGACGCCCATAACATCACGAACCGCCCGTTCCGCCTGCGCGCGGCGTACGAAACGGTCCGCAAAGAATTCGGCACCGAGGCGCTCTACTACTTCCGCGAAAACGCCGAACTGCTCGTCCGCGGCCAAGCCGTGTTCCGCGACGAACCGAAGCGGGTGAAAAAAAAGAAGAAGTTTCTAGGACTCTTTTGAATGAAATGATGATATAACATTGTATAGGACATATGCCTTTTCTTTTGCCCTTTCGTTGTCGAAATATGGCCTCGATAGTTGTGGAATGATCGACAACGATGTCGATGAGTGACGTAAGCCTGCTCATATATAAAGGCGGCCCTTTCTTTAAGATCATTTGACTTATGCGGCAAGAGCTTCGCATAAATGATTTGCTTGTCTTAAAGACGGGCCGCTCCGTTCTTGTTTTCAACTCATTTTCGGTGATGTCTCCTTACCGTTATCAACGGAGGCACTCGGCCATGCCGTGGGTGGGGACGATGACGGTCCTACCACCTTAGACGCCCGTCGTCGAGGGTGTGGTGTGAGGGCGGGTTAGATGCCCGATTTTTCACTCGTTTTTATCTAATTCAGTGATTATGAGTCAGGCGTATCGTTTATAATAGAAAGATAGAGGATCCGTAATCTGTGAAAAGAGGCGATACGCGCATGGAACAAACTTGGGCGTTAAAGGTTGAGCGATTCGGAAAGATCAAACAGGGGGAAATCGATATTGCCCCGTTGATGTTGTTTGTCGGCGACAACAACAGTGGGAAAAGCTATCTGATGTCGCTTCTTTGGGGGGTGTTGTCCGAGGGGCGCAAGCTGTTTCCAAAAGACCCTCCGAACACGTCCACGTACAAGGAAATCGATCGCTTTCTTGAATCGTCTATCGGCGATGACTGCCTCATCCAAGACCGTGAAGCGCAACTGTTTGTCCAATGGTTTAATGATGTTCTCAGAAACAAAAAAAGCGAGTTGGTTCGAACGATTTTTCGGCGCAAAATCCCGATCGGTTCGTTAAGCATCGAGCGGTACCGCCGTTCTGAACCGCTGCGAATCATCTTTGAAAAGAAAGATTCGCTCCAAGGCGCTCGTTTTTCGACGGGGAAACACTATATTCGCATCCCGTATACGGATCGAAGCAAGGGACAAGCGACAGAGCGGTATCGCATGGCTCAATACATTACGTGGAATTTGCTGATGGATGGACTTACATCGCCGTTTTACCCACCATCCAGACAAGGCGGCATCCAAGGGCGGGCCATTGGCGAAGCGCTGTATTTGCCCGCTTCGAGAACAGGGTTCATGTTGTCTTACAAGGCGCTGGTGCAAGAGATGATGGAACGGATGATCAACGAAGAACATGAGGAACCATCCCTTGACTTCACGTTGCCTGTCTATCGATTCTTGCAAGCGTTGTTGCGTTTGGAGGAAAGCGGACAGTCGAAATATGCGGACATCGGACGATTTATTGAAACCGAGATTGCCAACGGAACCATGGACCAAGAAAAAGGACCGATTCCATCGTTCTACTATTGCCCACAAGGCAAACAAGAGCGCTTGCCGTTATACGTCACATCGTCGCTTGTAACTGAACTGTCGCCGCTCATTTTGTTTTTAAAATCAAAAGCAACGTACCGTTCACTCTTTTTTGAAGAGGCAGAAGCGCATCTGCATCCACGCGTCCAGCGCATATTAGCGACAGCGCTTGTCAAGTTGGCCAACCGAGGCATGCCGGTGTGGTTGACCACCCATAGCGATATTTTGTTCCAACAGGTGAACAATTTGATCAAACTTCACCAGCATCCAAAGAGAGAACAGTTGATGAAAACGTATGGCTATGTCGATGAGGACGCGATTGATCCGAAAAAGGTGAGGGCGTACCAGTTCCGCATGCAAGGCCAAGACACGATCATCACGCCGCTCATTCCGACCGAAAACGGCTTTCCGGCGGAAACGTTCAATGAAGTCATTTGGCAGTTGAATGAAGAGACGTATGCATTCCAGATCGGGGAAGAGGATGGAGAGGATGAATAACCTCGAATTGGGGCATGAAGTTCCTCATCAACGCATTCCACTGAATGACTCCGGACAAGGAGAATACACGTTGTAACGTTTCCCTGCCGCGCCATGCTATAATGGCGTCAAGGAGGTGAAGCCATGAGCCAAGAGCTGAAAGAATTGCTTCGTTCCGTCTTGCAAGAAGAACTGAAACCAGTCCACGACAGGCTCGAACGGTTGGAAGGCGCAGTCGGGCACATTCGTCAAGACGTATCGCAGCTGCAGCAAGATGTATCCCAGCTTCAGAAGGAAGTCACCCAACTGCAAGAAGGTCAACGGACATTAGAAACCACGGTTTCCCAAATTCAAAAGGACGTTGCCCAGCTCCAAGAAGGGCAGAAGGCGTTGCAGCGTGAGGTCATTCATCTGCAACAAGGCCAACGGACATTGGAAACGACGGTTTCTCAAATTCAAAAAGACATTGTCCAGTTGCAAGAAGGCCAGAATGCGTTGCAGCGTGATGTCGCCCAACTGCAAGAAGGCCAACGGACATTGGAAACGACGGTTTTCCAAATTCAAAAAGACATCACCCAGCTGCAACAAGGCCAACAAACACTAGAACACGAGATGGCCGGCATGAAGCAGATGCAAGAGCGAATCCTCGAAGAGCTGCGCGTTTCCAAACACAATCAAGCACTCATTTTAAACGATGTCACCAGCATAAGAAAATCCGTCGATGTCACCGTCTCGTACTTGCAGCGCCGATCCGATGTGATGTTTGACAAACTGATCGATCATGAAAAAGAAATCTTGAATCTGAAATCAAAAATGCCAAACTAAGTCCCGAAAAGGGGCTGTTTTTATGCCCATATGCATCGGCGCATCGGCGCAGCCAGCGTTGCACCGATGCGCGGGGGCATAGGGGCCAACTATACATAGGGGGTTACGTACCATGAAAAAAGTACGCAAAGCGATCATTCCAGCAGCGGGGCTCGGCACAAGATTTTTGCCAGCGACGAAAGCGATGCCTAAGGAAATGCTTCCGATTGTCGATAAACCGACGATTCAATACATCGTCGAAGAAGCGGTCGCCTCTGGCATCGAAGATATTATCATCGTCACAGGAAAAGGAAAACGCGCGATCGAGGACCATTTCGACAACGCTTTTGAGCTTGAACAAAACTTAATTCAAAAAGGCAAATACGACTTACTCGAAAAAGTAAAAGAGCCATCGAAAGTCGACATTCACTACATTCGCCAAAAAGAACCGAAAGGGCTCGGCCACGCCGTTTGGTGCGCGCGCAACTTTATCGGCGACGAACCGTTCGCCGTTCTGCTTGGTGACGACATCGTCCAAGCGGAAACGCCGTGTTTAAAACAATTAATCGATCAATACGAACAAACACTTAGCTCTGTGATTGGCGTCAAAAAAGTACCTGACAACGAAACACACCGCTACGGCATCATCGATCCGCTCGAGCAGCACGGACGCCGCTACCAAGTCCGCCAATTCGTCGAAAAACCAGCGCCCGGCACCGCACCGTCCAACTTAGCCATTATGGGAAGATACATACTTACACCGGAAATCTTCTTATTCCTTGAAAAACAAGAAGCCGGCGCCGGCGGCGAAATCCAGCTCACCGACGCGATTCAAAAGCTAAACGAAATCCAGCGCGTCTTTGCCTACGAATTCGAAGGCAAGCGCTACGACGTCGGTGAAAAGATCGGGTTTATTAAGACGATGATTGAGTTTGCGTTGCAACATGATGAGTTAAGAGAAGATCTTATTCAATTCATGGAGAGAGTACTAAATGATCTGAAAGTAGAAGAGAAATAAAAGGAGGACCGGGGAGTTGGCAAAGTCGAATATCGCGCAGGAAGCGGTCGTTTCTAATCAAAGAGTAGAATACACTTCCTTTCAAAGTTTAGAAAATACATCTAAACTATACGCTATTACGAAAAGAACAATCGATATTGTCGGGGCAATCATTGGACTTGTTTTAACAAGTCCACTTTTTTTGATTATCAGCATCTTCTATTTATTCGGTGACTCGAAAGGACCAATTTTCTTCAAACAAGTTCGTGTAGGAAAAAACGGAAAAAGATTTTATATTTATAAATTTCGTTCCATGATCGTCAATGCAGAGGAAAAACTGAAAGCAGATAAAGAACTGTATGAAAAATATTTAAGAAACAATTATAAGCTAGAACCGCATGAAGATCCAAGAATTACAAATTTAGGACGCTTCTTGCGAAAAACGAGTCTTGATGAAATTCCCCAACTGATTAACGTGTTAAAAGGGGAAATGAGTTTGGTTGGACCGAGACCAGTGGTTGAAGAAGAACTAAAAGAATACGGAAGAGAGGTTTCAAAGTTTTTATCAGTTAAGCCAGGAATTACAGGTTATTGGCAGGTAAGTGGAAGAAGTGAAGTCGGGTATCCTGAAAGAGTAGAAGTGGAATTATTTTATGTATATAACCAATCGTTGTTTTTAGATATAGTGATTCTCGTAAAAACAGTGTTCATGGTCCTTCTAAGAAAGGGAGCTTATTGATTATAGGGGAAAAGTATGTATGTCCGATAAAAAAAGATTATTTGAAAACTTTCTATCTTTAGCAACTTTGCAAGGGCTAAATTATATACTTCCTTTGCTTACACTACCTTATTTAGTGAGGGTTTTAGGTCCAGACAACTACGGATTAGTGGCGTTTGCTCAATCATTCATTCAGTTTTTTATTATTTTAGTTGACTATGGATTTAATCTATCTGCTACAAATCAAATTGCGATTTATAGAGATAATAAAAAAAGAGTTCAAAGTATTTTTAGTACGGTGATGACTATTAAGTTATTCTTTATGATAATAAGTTTCTTTATACTTTGTTTATTGATCTTGTTATTCCCAAAATTTCAAAACCATAAACTAGTATATCTAGTAACATTCGGAATGGTTATCGGTAACGTTCTTTTCCCTATTTGGTTTTTCCAGGGAATAGAAAAAATGAGGTATATAACTATTCTTAATATCATTGCTAAAACAATTTTTACGATAGGCATTTTCTTGTTAGTAAAGCAGCGCAATGATATCCTATTTGTTCCATTGCTTAACTCTCTCGGGACCATACTAGTTGGATTCATATCTTTAGGCATGATAAAAAGAACTTTTGGCGTAAATTTTGTATACCCTAGTTGGAGCGATATTAAGTACCAATTAAAAGAAGGGTGGCATGTATTTATTTCTACAGTAGCTATTAGCTTATATACAGTTAGCAATACATTTATTCTCGGTTTATTTACTAATAATACAGTTGTAGGATATTATGCAAGCGCTGAAAAAATAATAAATGCTGCAACTGGGATTATCAATCCAATTTCACAAGCGATTTATCCTTATATCAGCCGATTAATGTCAGAAAGCCGTGAGAAAGGGCTAATCTTTATAAAAAAAATTCTTTTGATAGTCGGTGGTTGTACTTTCCTAATATCTTTAATGATTTTTGTATTAACGGAAAACATAATAGATATTGCTTTAGGAGATAATTACAAGCAATCTATTATAGTACTAAAAATTATTGCTTTTTTACCATTTATAATAGGATTGAGTAACATTTTCGGCATCCAAACAATGTTGAATCTAGGATACAAGAAAGCTTTCTCAAATATTTTAATGCTGGCTAGCATATTAAATGTTTTCTTAGCTATCATTTTGGTACCTGCGTTTAAACATATAGGAACAGCTTTTGGTGTCACTATTTCGGAGTTTTTTGTTACTTTGACAATGTTTATGTATTTACATTCGAAAGGAATTAAACTTCTGGAGGGTAAACATGTTTGATTATGTGATTATTGGAACAGGATTTGCCGGTAGCGTACTAGCAGAACGAATTGCAACACAATTAAATAAGAAGGTATTAATGATTGAAAAACGCAACCATATTGGAGGAAACGCGTATGATTCGTATGACAGTCAAGGTATTTTAATCCATAACTATGGACCTCATATTTTTCATACGAAAGTAAAAAAAGTCTGGGATTATTTATCAAATTTTACGGATTGGCATTTATATCATCATAAAGTACTTGGGGTTATTGATGGACAAAAAGTACCAATTCCGTTTAATTTAAACTCTATTAATCAAGTATTCCCTAAAAATTTAGCTGAACGTTTAGAGAAGAAACTTATCGAAAATTTTGGTTATAATAAAAAAGTACCTATCTTAAAATTGCGTGAAGTGGAAGATACAGATCTGAAGTTTTTAGCCGATTATATATATGAGAAAGTGTTTCTTGGTTACACAACAAAGCAATGGGGCGTTACGCCAGAAGAGTTAGATCCTTCTGTCACAGGACGGGTGCCTGTATACATTAGTCGGGATGACCGCTACTTCCAAGATCCTTATCAAGGGATGCCGAAGGAAGGATACACCAAACTGTTCGAAAGAATGCTAGATCATGGAAATATTAAGATTTTACTAAACACGGATTACAAAGAGGTACTGCAATTTAATTTTGAAACAGGTGAAGCAAATTTATTCGGGCAAAAATTTCGTGGGCCAATTATTTATACTGGTCCAATTGATTATTTCTTTGACTATAAGTTTGGACAATTACCTTATCGCTCATTAAACTTTGTGTTTGAACAATTTAACCAAGAACAAGTACAAGAAGTAGGAACTGTCAATTATCCAAACGATTATAATTTTACAAGGATAACGGAATTTAAACATTTAACAAATCAATCTTCTGATAAAACAACAACTGTAAAAGAGTTTTCTCAAGAGTATATTCCAGGGGAAAATATTCCTTATTATCCGATTAAGAATGAAAATAACTTGGAACTATATAGACTGTATAAAGAAGAAGCAAGAAAATATGATAATTTAATTTTCATTGGTCGTTTAGCAGAGTACCAATATTATGATATGGATATGGTTGTAGCTAAGGCATTAAGAGTTTTCGAAGAAAGAATAAATAAGGCAGTTTAATATTTTAAAAGGTATTTTATACCATGGTTTTATAAAAAATCTACTATTTTTAAGTTCAATGATATTAACAGCTACTCAGCAAAAACCTATACACAGTGAAATTGAGTATTTAATGTAGTTAATAATGATAACCTTTACTGTTAAAATAATATGTTTGAAAAATAGGAGAGAAGTTATGAAAAGTCAAAGGCAAGTAGCAGCTGTTGTAGTAACTTATAATAGGAAAAATCTTCTCATAGAGTGTTTAGAGTCTTTATTAAATCAAACATTTCCAATAGATTTAATAATAGTTATAGATAATGCAAGTACAGATGGAACACAAGTATATTCTGAGAGAAAAAGGGCTATTAGATAATCCAAAAATTAGTTATATCCGTCTTGAAATAAATATAGGTGGAGCTGGTGGTTTCTACGAAGGTTTAAAAATAGGATATAGGGAAAATTTTGAGTGGTTATGGATTATGGATGATGATACAATCCCTTCTAGCAATGCTTTAGAGGAGCTAATGAATGCTAATGAATTATTAAAAAAAGAAGATGTAAACCCATTAATACTAGGAAGTCGGGTTAATTGGATAGATGGCGATCCTCATCCAATGAACTTCCCACAAATCAAAAGAAGAAATTGGAATCAAATTTTTCTCGGTTTAGAATATGGTCTATTACCATTGAGATCTGTTTCCTTTGTATCAGTATTAATAAATTCATATGCAATTGAGAAGTATGGTTTTCCAATGAAAAAATATTTTATTTGGAATGATGATGTTGAGTATACCGGTAGAATTTTGAAGGAAGAGAATGGCTTTTTAGTTCCTAAGAGTGTTGTAACACATAAGACGGTTACAAAATATTCTCCAATTGAGGCTTCAGCGGATCGATTCTTTTTTGAAGTTCGAAACAAAATTTGGATGATACTAAAAAGCGATGCTTGGACTTCTTATGAAAAAATTCGTTATAGTGCAATTCTTACAAAAAATATAATTAACTTTTTATTGAGAAATAAGTTTTCATTTAAAAGTGTTAGCGTAGTTCTGAGGGGACTAGTTCAGGGATTTATAAAATCTCCTTATTAAATAGGTGACTAGAATGCTTGAGTATCTCCTTTGGCCCATATCAACTTTGTTTAAAAGTTTTTTTGATTCTGTACCTTTTTACCATGGTAAACATATACAATTTTATTTTTTTATACTTTTAATAATTTTATATATTATTAAATCAAAAGGAAAAATCCCTAAATTAATTCTAACTCAGAGATGGGTAATTTTTTTAGGTGTCCTTTTTATAATTCAGTTTTGTGCAATGCTTATTAGTTCATACCGTATTGATATCATTCAATATGATTATAATATTATCAGGCAATATATTGCTTTAATTGTATTTATTTTGTCTATTACTATTTACTACTTTGGAATGAGATTAACTATAAATTCCTATAATGCAATTAATAAATTTTTAAGAGGTGGAAAAATTGCTTTAATTTTTGCTTTGGTAGTTTCATATATTCAACTATTTTATATTTTTTTTCCAAACATTTTTGAAGTACCGGTTAACTTTATAGCTTCAACTATTGAAGCTCGTTGGGGACCTGAGTTACCTGGAGAAGAAGTGCATAGATTTTATGTGAATGGTAGTTATGTTGAAACTACCCAGCGTGTTAATGGCTTAACAGAGGAAGCTTCGACAAACGCTTTATTTTTATCAATAATTTTTGCTCCCTTTTTAGTCTCCTCTGTAAAGAATAGGTTTAATATTTTTACCCAGCGAGAGAGTTTGATAAGTATTTATGTATTTCTAGCTTTAATACTGATTATACTAGCCATGAGTAAAACAAGCTTAGGACTAATAATGGCTGCACTAATCCTACTCCTTTGGTTTAGGGAGGCGTCAATTATAAGGAAATTAGTATTATTAGCTTTTATACTATTATTACCTTTAATATTTTACGGATATGGAAATCAAAATTTATATTTTGGGGATATTTTTAGTGTTTATCTCAATAAAATAGCCGATTTTGATGTGGCTTCAACTGCTAATAGATTTGGGAATACTTTAGCGTTAATTCAAACTATAAAGGAAAACCTTTTTATTGGAGTCGGAAGAGGATATTTAGATTATTATATTTTCAAAAATATGCCTGAATGGGCTACTCACAATTTTGAATATAATATATTTGTATCAAGTGGCTGGTTTCCTGTATTATCCTCGATATTTGGTCTATTAGCTGAATACGGAGTAGTGTTCTTTATATATATTGCTTTCTATATTAAGAGATTAATTCAACGTTGGCATAATGTATCGTTAAATTTGTCTGATACAAAAAAACAAAAAATAGTCAAAACACTAGCTGATGCTTTAGTTTATTACATTTTACTAGGCGTTTTTGGTTTGTTTTTTTCTCTCGACTGGTTTGCGAGTGTATACATTGTCATATTTTTCTTTTTTGTAAGTACACTGAGTTTTATAGAAAGGGAGAGTTTAAAATTTGAAACCTCAAACCCGAAAAAGAACTAAATGTTTATTTGTGTTACCTGACTTATCAGGTGGAGGAGCCGAAAGAGTAACACTCGATTTAGTGAGAAATATAAATAAAGATAAATTTGAGGTTACTCTTTTTTTATTGAGGTATTCTGGGGAATACCTCAATAATGTTCCACAGAATATTAATCTAAAGTATGGAATTAAAGGAAAAAAATCTTTGTATTTGAATTTCTTTAAAATCTTTAAAGAGTTGCTAATTGCGGTAAAAGAGGTAGATATTGTTGTTGGGGCTTTGGAGCTTAAAGGTCATTTTTTTGCTACTTGGGCTGCACGTTTATGTAATAAGCCGGTTATTGGTTGGGTTCATAAACATTTAGGTTATTATTTACAAAGTGTTCCATTTTTAAAAAGGATAATATATAAAAATATTACTAAAATTTTATACAAAAATATGGACGGAATTGTAACTGTTAGTAATGATGCGAAAATGTCAATTCAATCGTTATTCCCGGAGTTTGCAAATAAAGTATCATATATATATAATCCTGTTGATTTTAGTAAAATTAGAGAATTGGCAAGTGGAAATTTACCAGAATGGTTTAAATCTATAGAAAGCAAACCTATATTACTTTCTGTTGGGCGATTAGAATATCAAAAAGGTTTTGACCTCTTACTAAAAGCTTTTGCTAAGGTAAAAAAAGAGGGACTAGAAGGTACTTTAGTAATCCTTGGTGAAGGATCTATGAGAAAATATTTAGAAGATATGGTGTCGGATTTAAATCTAAAAGATGATGTCATCCTTCCAGGTTTTGTTAATCCCTATCCTATTATGGCTAATAGTGATGTATTTATACTATCTTCTAGATACGAAGGGTTACCTACGGTTCTAATTGAAGCCTTGGGTCTAGATTTACCCGTTATTTCAACTGATTGTCCGGCTGGTCCTAGGGAAATATTGGAAGATGGACGATACGGTATTCTAATTGAGCCGGAAGATGTTGATGTTATGGCAAGAAGCATTAAGTCTTATTTAACGAGAAGTTATAAATTTGATGCAAAAAATTTACAATCAGAAGAAAATAAGGTAGAAAGATTTGAAATCAAAAATGTTTGCTCACAATGGGAGAGAATACTTAATAGGATGTGGTAATCAATTTATGTTAAAGGTAATTACCTTAAATGAAAAATCCTTAAGAGAAAAAAGTGAACAATTAGGAAGAATGATTGAAAATTCAGGGTGGATGCCAGATCTTATAATTGGAATTAAAACAGGAGGAGCGTATGTAGCTCAATACATTAAACAGATGGATTATTTTGTTGACTGTAATTACAACGAAGTTGTTTTACAGAGAAAAGGTACAAAAGTAAAGAAAAGATTAATGTTTGATAAATTATCTCGTTTAATGCCTTATCTTCTATTAGACGTTTTAAGAATATACGAAATATATATATCAGAGGTATTTCAAAAGAAAGAGCAATTCTATATCTCTAACCGTAAAATTGAGCTATCCGAAGAACTTAAAAAACAAATACTAAAGTCCCGAAGAGTTTTATTAATAGACGATGCGATTGATAGCGGAAAAACTATGATTGATGTTAAGCAAAATATTTTAAGTGTTAATAATAGTCTAGACGTGCGTACTGCGGTTTTAACAGTTACCCACCTTAATCCTTATATAAGTCCAGATTATTCTTTATATAAAAGGGTATTAATTCGTTTCCCTTGGTCTAAAGATTTTAAAGGGTTGAGAAAAAGTGAATAAATGTATTGTGGTCGATTTAGATTTTACTTTAATTAATAAAAATACATTTCATGTTTGGATGAAGTTTTTGTTTATGCAATTAGTATTTAAAAGGCCTTTGTTAGCTTTGCAAATTCTGTATTATGTCTTGCTAAGAGTATTACGTCAAATCTCTCATAGTCAATTAAAATATAAAATAATAAAAATTACCAATAGAGTTCATGATGTTCTAGATATGGATCATTTTATAGGGATTATTACTATGTATACTAATGAAGATATTATAAATAGACTAAAAGAAAGAAATTGTTGTGAAACTTGGATTCTAGCTACTGCAGCTCCTGAGATTTATGCAAAAAGAATTGCAGAAAAATATGGTTTTGATTATTGCTGTGCAACATCCATGAATTTAGGAGAAGAATGGGAGGAAAATATAAGAGAAGTTAAACTTAAAAATGTATATTCTATATTAAATGAGTTAAAGATAAAAGAAGTCGATACATTGTATACAGATCACCACGATGATATTCACATAATGAAAATTTCAAATAAAATATTTTTAGTTAATCCTTCACCAAAAACTATTGAAGTAGTAAAGAAATTAAATATTAAATATATCTTGTCCTGATAGTGTAATTTGTAGGTTATAAAAAATAGATCTCTTTAAAATCTAATATGGTGTTATGGTGTTGTAAAACCAAAATCAATACTCAAAATTGCCGATAAGCATGTATAAATATATGTAACCTCAACTAATGTGGTAGTTCAAGCTTAGTATCCAATCTAATATGCTCATTCGTATTGTGGACTCGAAACAGCCATTTTTTCATTATTCTATAAAGATGGTGTTGCAAAACTAGAGTAAAAACTCAAAATTATGGATGAGTATGCATAATTGCACATGTAATAGATAGCGATGAAGCCCGTACCACCGAGGTTGTTCCAACCCATTAACCTTTAATTGGTTAAATACTCGTTCGATGGTGCTACGGAGACCAAACAGCCACTTCCCAAATCGAGTTTTCAAGAAGTACGGGGATCACACGACCATAGGCATCTTTTCGTTCCTCGCTATTGCGTCGGTTAATCGGGGAAACAAAAAAGATGTCCAATTGCTCGGCTGTTTTACGGATCTGTTCACTGTCATAGGCGGCATCACCAAGTGCAAACTCGATGTCCCATCCTTGCAGAGACGAAAGCAGTTTCGGTGCCACTGCTGCGTCATTTCGATTGGCGGTAGTCAAAACATGGGATAAAATGATCCCTTCCGTGGTGGTACACAGATGCAGTTTATATCCTTTGAACCAGTGGTACCGAGTCGACATGCCCCACTTTGCTTGGGAATCATACAGGCTGCTTCGAAGAGCCGTACTATCGATCATCACTACTTTTGGTTTTTGAACGCCTAAATCGTTTAGAAGTTGGGCATTCAAATCGGAAAATCCTTGTTCTTGAAACCATTGACTGGCTCGTGAAAAAGTAGACAGATGAGGAACCTCCAGAAGTCCACAAATCCGTCGGAAATAACCAAACCGGTGGAGGATGTTCACCAACTGCCGCAAAGAATCCATCGCGAAGTAGGTTTTCAAAAAGAAACATTTGAGTAGTGCCTTTTTAGACACTGGGGGTCTTCCTGTCACATACGGTGTTTCCAGAAAAGAAAGTTGGTCGATGTATCGAAATAATGCCTCTAAAAGAGGATCTATTTCACCCATGAGTGCATGTTCGATCACTAAATTGGAAATCATGATAGTGTCCACCCCTTGGT
Organism: Geobacillus lituanicus; assembly: GCF_050994965.1. Classification (NCBI taxonomy): domain Bacteria; kingdom Bacillati; phylum Bacillota; class Bacilli; order Caryophanales; family Anoxybacillaceae; genus Geobacillus; species Geobacillus lituanicus. The sequence continues at coordinate 199,089 of NZ_CP194773.1, read as the reverse complement.
AGTTGGTTTTGGTCACTGTATATGATTTCCAAGGTGGTGGATTTTTTATGTGCATTTATGCATTCGTTATGCGTTTTGCAACACGTTCTATAAAGAAAAGCCAATCTTGTGTTACAAGGATAATAGGATTTAAAAAATAGTTTCAGCTTGTTTTTTGGAGAATAGGAGAACGTTCTGTCAATAAAATGCTTCGAGTAAAGAAAATGGGTCAATGTACTAAAATAAAACTCACATTTCGCACCCTCCCAACGAAAATCGGGAGGATTTTTTCGTTCCGATGTCGAATGAATCCTTGACACACAAGGAAAGTGAAGGAGTTTTTCTCTCATGAACGTTCAAGTCAAAAAGGTCTATCGTAATGATTATTTGAATATAATAAGTGCCCTATTCAAGAAACTGGGCCTGCCCCAATTGATTGACCATCTCGTTCCCGTTGATCCACAGTGCCAGACTCGAGTCAGCGATGCCGTTCAGGCCATCATCTACAATCTGTTTGACGGCCGGCAAGCCCTTGTTCACTTGGAACATTGGGCTCAGGAGGTCGATTGTGAGAAACTCATCCGTCCCGATCTCCATCCTTCCTGGTTGAACGACGATGCGTTGGCTCGTCATCTCGACCGCTTGTATGAGGCCGATATTCACAAGGTGATCAGCACTTGCTTGATTCACATTTATCGCAAAGAAGGCCTTTCCCTCCGAGCCTTTCACGCCGATACGACGGACAAGACGGTTTACGGCGCGTATGAATCGGCCTCATTAGAGGCTTTGCAGATCACACATGGCTATAACCGCCATCATCGTTGGCAAAAACAGATCGGCTTCGGACTGGTCGGCAACGAGGACGGCATCCCGTTTTACGGCGATGTGCACGACGGCAACCTGCCTGACAAAACGTGGAATCCGGAGGTGCTGTCCCGTGTCCACGAACAGCTCAAACAAGCCAAGATGGAAGACGAATGGATTTACGTGGCCGATTCCGCCGCGATGACAAAAGACACTCTGGCGCAAACCAAAGCGGCCAACGCCTTTTTGATCACCCGAGGCCCTTCGTCGCTTCGGATCGTGAAACGGGCATTCGCGGAGGCCGATTCGCCTCACATCCCGTGGAGCGAACCCTTTACCCTGGCGGAGAGAAACGGCGCCACGTATCGGGTATGGGAAACATCCTCCACCTATGAAGGCCACCCCGTTCGGCTGATCGTCGTCGAATCGAGTGCGCTCGACCAGCGAAAAGGAAAGACGCTCGAAAAAGAACGAACCAAAGAAGCGGAGCTTCTTCGCGAGGAACAAGCCCGTTGGGAGCGTCACCCCTTCTCCTGCCGGGAAGATGCCGAACAAGCCTTGGCGTCCCTCAAGGCGTCCCTTCGCCCACGGTTTCATCAGGTCAAGGCCGCGGTCGAAGAGATCGTACGCCCGAAAAAACGGCGCGGACGGCCGAAAAAAGGGGCGGAACCCGAGATGGAGACGCGGTATCTCTTGCGCCTTGACGTCGAATTCGACCAAAACGCGTGGGAACAGGCAAGACGGAAAGCGTCCCGGTTTGTCCTCGTCACGACCGTTCCGGAGGAATGGAAGGGCCAACAAATGGATGCCCAAGAGATCTTGAAGCTATATAAAGGGCAGATCTCGGTGGAAATGAACTTCGCTTTTTTGAAAGACCCTTTTTTCACGGATGAGATCTATGTCAAAAAGCCAGAACGAGTTGCGGTATTGGGCTATTTGTTTCTCTTGGCCTTGGCCATTTACCGCGTCTTTCAGCGCCGGGTGCGCCAGTTCATCACACCCGAACACCCATTAAAGGGCGCCGGAGGCCGCAAGCTGACCCGACCGACGGGGCAGGCGATTTTTCAGCTGTTTCAATATGTGAACGTCGTCCTCCTCAAGCTGCCGGATGGACGCATCCAACGCTCACTGGATCGCTCCCTCACCCCTGAACAACGAAGGATTCTGCAGGGGTTGGGGCTGGATGAGAGCATTTACGTGTAACGTCATACGGAACGACCAGCGATGGTAAAAAAAGGATAGCCATCGCTCGTCGTGTTGGTCAAAAAGTTATTCTGAAAAACTAAATAAAAAATCCTTTGTTTTGACCTTGTTAGGGTGCGAAATGTGAGATAAAACATGTAAAAAAGAGGATTATTCGTTAAAAAACATGTTCTGTGATAAAATTAGAAATCACGCGATCGGTCTCCCTTTTGAAAGCCTATTGTTTAGTTGTGTGTATTTTTATATTTATTTACTGTAGATGAGCATTTTTCATTACAATAATTTCCATGGTTAGAGAGACAAACAGGGTACCCCTTACGCGATACGGAGCTGTTTTTTGATCACATCAATGGGAATATCTTGCTTTGCGGCGTCATAGATGAACTCGACGACGCTGTGCCCTTTCCGAGACCGAAGAAGCTCCAGGCCGGAAGAGATGTCTTGTTGAGATTCCGCGATGCTGTATACGCAGGCTAACAGCACCACGACCCAATACCGTTTCACCGCCCGAACGTGGCGAACACGGTACCCATCGAGCTTCAGCTGGTCTTTTGCCTGCCGGAAAAAGCATTCGATCGTCCAGCGCTGGGCATAGTAACGCAAGATGTCTTCGTCACTCAGCTCCCGGTCGGTGCTCAATATGACATGGAGATGATCCGGCGTCATCGGTCGATCCGCCTTCCAAGCCAGCAGCACCACCGCGTCATCAAGACCGTTGAGCGCGCCTTCGTAGCGGTAGACACGATAGCGCTCGTTCCCCACCGTGACGAGGCGGGTGTCATTTGGCTCGATATAGCGGGCAAACTCCTTCGCTTGGATGGCGATACCTTTCGGGTAGAGAATCCGGTTCGTCTTGAGCATGGCGATGACATGGAATCCTTGTTTCAGACAGGCTTCGATGAGCGCTTGGGACGGATACCATGAATCCACGAGCACATACACCGGCTGAGCCCGCTTCCCCTTGAGCGAGGAAAGCATCTCGATCGCCAGGTCGATTTTGCTTCTTCCCGATGTCTTGTCATACAGACGAAAGGCGAACGGAAACGCTTGCGTGAAGGTGTGCACCATCAGCCAAACAAGCGAATGCCCCCAGACCAATTGATGATCGCTGTGAGAGAAATGCCAGTCACACCCTTGAATGGCGTGCGTTGCCCGTGACGAAGGCTTCGTTTTTTGGCAAATGGTATCATCAATCGAAAGGAACAGGGGTTGATTCGTCCGTTTGGCCAGGCGTTCGATCTGGCGAAGAACCCACTCCTGAAGCTTCTCAAGCAGTTTTTCCTCGTTCCAAGGGCTTTTCGTGAAAAAGTGGCTGAGCGTGGTTCGATGATTCGGATGAAAACTTCAGTACCGGACATCCGTCAATGTCCCCGAAAATCCCTTGGTCGTCAAGGCGTCGACAAGATGAACGAGATGCTTGATGACCGGCTTCGAGAAATAAAGCGCCAATCCCAGCGTCATGAAAAACTTGTGGATTCCTTGATGATGTGCTAATCTATTCATGAGACATGAACCTCCTTGTGGGTAGTTGGTAGCACATCTATTCTAACCAAGGAATCGGGTTCATGTCTCCTTTTTTGTTTAGTTTGTAAATTTATGTTAGCAAATTTGCTCATCTACAGTTTATTTATTTATTTATGACTGATTTTGCGTTTTCCGATACGTTCTTCTCTTTTATTCAAATTGGAACGTTTCAAATCAAAGGAATTGTATCACATCCGTAAACAACAAAGGAGGGGACAGAAAGATGCCATATAAAGCAACAGTAGAAAAATGGCTTTCCTATCCAGAGCTAGATGCAGAATTGAAACAACAATTGATTTCCATGCAGCATAATGAAAAAGCTCTTGAAGATAGCTTTTACAAAAACTTAGAATTCGGCACAGGCGGGATGCGCGGGGAAATTGGTCCCGGTACGAATCGAATGAATATCTATACCATTCGCAAAGCGTCGGAAGGACTCGCTCGTTACATCGTTGAACAAGGCGAAGAAGCGAAAGCGCGCGGTGTCGTGATTGCTTATGATTCCCGCCATAAGTCGCCGGAGTTTGCGTTGGAAGTGGCAAAGACGGTTGGGAAGCATGGGATTAAAGCGTACTTATTTAAAGAGCTTCGTCCAACGCCAGAGCTGTCGTTTGCGGTTCGTTATCTTGGGGCGTTTGCCGGTGTTGTCATTACCGCAAGCCATAATCCGCCGGAGTATAACGGGTTTAAAGTGTATGGCCAAGATGGCGGACAAATCCCGCCAGCTGTGGCGGATGCGATTATTCAATACGTCAATGCGGTCGAAAATGAATTGACGGTTGCAGTAGCAAGCGAGCAAGAACTTCTGGAAAACGGATTGCTTACCTATATCGGCGAAGAAATCGATGAAGCCTACCTTCAGCAATTAAAAACGATTCAACTCAATCCAGAAATGGTTGCGAAAGTGGCGAAAGAGTTAAAAATCGTTTTTTCTCCTTTGCATGGCACAGCCAATAAGTTAGTCCGCGCTGGTTTAAAAGCATTTGGTTTTGAAAACGTGACGGTGGTAAAAGAACAAGAACTTCCAGACCCGAACTTTTCCACTGTTGCCTCGCCAAATCCGGAAGAGCATGCCGCGTTTGCATTAGCGATTCAATACGGTGAAAAAATCGATGCCGACATTTTAATGGCGACCGACCCGGATGCGGATCGGCTTGGTGTCGCGGTGAAAAATTTAGATGGTGAATATGTCGTTTTAACAGGCAACCAAATGGGTGCGTTGATGCTGGAATATTTATTATCACAAAAGCAGGCAAAAGGAATTTTGCCGAAAAACGGTGTCGTTGTGAAAACGATCGTGACGTCGGAAATCGGCCGCGCGATTGCCGAGCATTATGGATTGCCAACAATTGATACGTTAACAGGGTTTAAATTTATTGGTGAGAAAATTAACGAGTTTGAACAAACGAAAGAATACACGTTCCAATTCGGTTATGAAGAAAGCTATGGCTATTTAATCGGCGACTTTGTCCGCGACAAAGATGCGGTGCAATCGGCGATTTTTGCCGCAGAAGTGGCGGCTTATTATAAAGCGCAGGGAAAAACATTGTATGAAGGGTTATTAGAGATTTTTGAAAAATACGGTTACTATCGTGAATCATTGCGCTCGCTAACGTTAAAAGGAAAAGATGGCGCCGAGCAAATCGCGAACATTTTAGCGGCCTTCCGCAAAGAACCGCCGAAAGAAATCGCTGGCGTTAGCGTTGTCGCGATCGAAGACTATTTGATAAGCAAGCGTACCATCGTGGCGACTGGGGAAGAACAGACGATTGACTTGCCTCGTTCGAACGTGTTGAAATATCATCTTGCGAATGGCGCATGGTTCTGTTTGCGTCCATCAGGCACAGAGCCGAAAGCGAAGTTTTACTTTGGCGTGAGAGGAACATCGTTACAAGAGAGCGAAGAACTTGTTACCGAATTAGAAAACGCAGTAATGACGATGGTCCATCAAATCGTTAATGTATAATTGGGGGATTGTATATGATTCTCGTTGTCGGCGGAGCCGGTTATATCGGCAGTCATTTAGTGAAAGAGTTAGTGGAAAAAGAGCAAGTAATTGTGCTTGATAACTTATCGACTGGTCATCGCTATTTAGTGGATGACCGCGCGGTGTTTGTGCAAGGGGATTTAGGGAACAAAGCGGACCTTGAACCGATTTTTGAAAAATACCCGATTCAAGCCGTCATGCATTTTGCGGCGAACAGCTTAGTCGGCGAATCGGTGGTGAATCCGCTGAAGTATTATCAAAACAACGTTGCCGCTACCTTAACGTTACTAGAGACGATGCTAAAGTATAATGTGAAAAACTTTATCTTCTCGTCAACCGCGGCGACGTATGGGATTCCGAATGTCAAATTGATTACGGAAGATTGCCCAACAAATCCAATTAATCCGTACGGCCGCTCAAAGTTGATGATCGAACAAATTTTAGCGGATTTTGCTTCTGCGTATGGTTTGAACTATGTCGTCCTTCGCTACTTTAACGCGGCTGGGGCGCACGAGTCGGGGGAAATTGGCGAAGACCATAACCCGGAAACACATTTGATTCCGCTTGTCTTGCAGCATTTGTTAGGCCAGCGCGACAAAATTTCCGTCTTCGGTACGGACTATGATACACCAGACGGGACATGCATTCGTGACTATATCCATGTCACCGACTTAGCGAAGGCGCATATTTTAGCGCTGGAAGCTTTATTGTCAGGCAAAAAGAAAACCGCCATTTACAACCTTGGCAACGGCTTAGGCTATTCCGTCAAAGAAGTGATTGAAACATGTGAAAAAGTCACCGGCCGCAAAGCCACTATTGAATATACTGACCGCCGCCCGGGCGACCCGGCGCGCCTTGTCGCTTCCTCGCAAAAAATTTACGAAGAACTTGGCTGGAAAGCGGAATATTCGCTTGAGGAGATTATTGCAAGCGCGTGGAAGTGGCATAGCCACAACGCGTAAGGAAGACAGGCCGCCCTTATGGTGAGGGAGGCCTGGTTATTTTTTGTCTTAAATTAACCGAATATTCGGTACGTTTAATAATAGAGAGCTGAAATGGGCTTATCCTCAGTTAAAAACGGTCGGCAAATTATGTTGGTTAGATAGTACATAAGTAACAGTCAAATATTCACAAAAAATGCTTGATAGGAAAGGAATATAGGAAACGGCTGTCGAAAAGAAATACAGGGCTTCCATTGATGTTGAAGGGGAAGTAAATGAATAAGCAGTCAATGGTCTTAAAAATGTGGCAAGCACTTTTAGACAAGTTTTATGAAGGAAAAATGGTTTCCACGTTTAAAGGAAAAGAAACGTTTCAAATCGCTTCCTTTTCCGATGGGTGAATTCTCGTGAGTCTGACATTGAAGGACAAAGGTGTTTCTCAGTAAAACGGACATGATGAATGCAATCCGAAAGTTAATCACTCATGAAGATAGCGTACGTCAAAAATGGTCGACCCTAAATAGCGGTTAAAGTTAGGATTACTTTCTCTCCTTCCATGGACGGAGAAGGTGAAGTGGTTGAAAGGTGAGACAAACGTTTCGTATTTGCGATTGAAAGCGCAAGCGCGTCAACAACTAGCAAGTAGGGAGTAGTATTGGTATTCAGTGATGCTAATAGACTGCTTCTTCATCTTTTTGTACGGTAATAGCATTGGGAGGGAACAATTAACGATGTATTTTCCAAACCACATTGAAGATATTTGTTACGAAAAAGATCATATTGAGCAAGTTTTGTGTGAAATTAGAAGTAATTTCCCACATTATTTTGAAAAGTTCATCGAAACGGAAGCCGGTCGGGTGCTATCAAATGAAAATTTTATAAAACTTGCAGAACATTTTGGCAGCCGCAGTCAAGTTGTAGAAAGGAGAAGGAAGGATTATGCAAAATCGTTTCGCAACATTGTAAAAGAAAGTATAGAGTCTTTTCATAAAGACAGACAGAGTTACCTAGATATACTCGATGAAGATGCGCTAGAAGAATATGAAGACGATCCTTCCTACTTTAAAAATAGTGTATTGAAAAACCAATGTCCTATTATACGCGCAACTCTTCAAAATAAAAAAGCGACAGAATTAGACAAGTTCCGTAAGGCTTTTGCACTAGCCGATCCGAATGACATGCTAAGGGTAGTAAAGAACCTATATGATTTCGCGCAAAGATATGTGAAGGATGTATATAAAGCGGATCAATATGAATTAATTGATGATGTTAGGGAATTAGGATTATTCTGATTTGGACAGGGAAGATTACACCGTATCTGGTGTAATTGGAGGTGGTATTAAAAGCCATATGCTCTATAAGCTTTTCCCTTTTGCGTTTCCTAATCGTAGCAGAGAGGCTATTTGGGCATTATGGTATTTAACGAGCAAAAAAACGTTCGGCTGTGTCGAAGACTCTGAGTTTCTCATGATTAATGTAGAAGAGGGCACGACACAGCAAAACTACTTTTATCCTTACGACTTGTTTGCCTTCTATGCTCTGAAGGTGTACTTACTATTAAAGAAGGAAGCGGTTAAGTACGGTGTGAATATCAGCAGTGAATACCGATATGTAATTTTAAATTCTTTTCTCAGTTTTATTGCCCAAAATCATGCGGAAGAGATTGACTTTCTAAAAGCGAAGGTGAAGGATGAGAGTGATGGCTACTATTGATGTGGATCGTTTGTATGAACGTTTCTTCCCTAAACTTGCTAATCAATTTTCATTGAAAGATTTCCAAAAAGATGTAGTAAGAAATGTAGTGGAAAGTGGTAATACTCTATGTATTATGCCAACTGGTGGCGGAAAATCCCTTATTTATTGGCTTTCTGGTTTGGCTTTAAATGGAATTACAATTGTTATTTCCCCGTTAATTGCTTTGATCGATGAACAAGCTGATAAAATTAGAGAGCATGGTTATGAAGTTTTAACTATTCATGGAGGAGTATCCCCTAATAAACAGACGGATATGCTCAAGAAGTTTTATCATAAGGAAATCACTCCTGATTTTATATTCGTAAGTCCGGAACGAATTTCAACGGACGGGTTCTTTGAATACTGCATCAAATCAAGAAGAAATGAAATAAAGTTAATTGCAATTGACGAAGTGCACTGTGTGAGTCAATGGGGCTTCAGTTTCCGCCCTTTTTATAAAAGGATACCAGACTTTTTAAACAATATTTACAAAGGGGAAGAGTGGCCGAGAATCCTAGGATTGACAGCAACATTAAATGCGAAAGAAATTATGGACATATGCATGCAATTTAAAATTACTAACAATAATGTTATTAAAAACGATTTGCTGATTCGATCTGAGATTGAATTAAAAGTTTTGAAGTTTACGAATGAAGAGGAGAAAGAAGAAAAGCTTTGGCAGTTATTGCAAATACATAAACATGAAAAAGTGTTAGTCTATATCTATCGAAAACACTATAAAAGGGGCACCGAGGAATTAACAGAAAAAGCGATTCAAAAAGGATATAAAGCCGCTCATTTTCACGGTGAAATGTCTGCAAAAGAAAGACAAGAAATTATTCGCTCATATAAAAAAGGAGAAATCGACGTTATATTCGCAACAAATGCTTTTGGCATGGGAATTGATATACCTGATATTCGGGTTGTGATCCACTTTATGATTCCGGAATCAGTAGAGCAGTACTATCAGGAAGTTGGCAGGGCAGCGAGAGACGGTCAAGCTTCTATTGCTTATGTATTGTACACGAATAAAAATATAGAGGTAAGAAAGTCTCATTTTATCGATAAATCGTTACCAACCATTGAACAACTCAAGAAAGTTTATGAGAAGATTACCAATAATGAAAAAGGAATTAAAACACTACAATACTTTGATGATGAAGAGATACAACAGTGTCTTCCTTACTTTTTGGATCATCATTTCATAACAATCGAGTCTAAAGGATTCACAAACCTAAAAATGCTTACAGACATTCGTGTTGAGGAACTAAAAAAGCTGTATGATTGTACCAAAACTAAAGGAACCATTAGTGTAATTAAGAAGAGCGGTTTAGCGCCAAGCTATATAAATGATCTTGTATACGCTTCGGTATTAAATGGGACAGCAAAGCTATCCAAGAACTTCGACAAGTGTTTGATTGTTAGAAACCACTTTGAAAACCTTCCGGAAGACAAGTTAGAAGAACTGGCTTTCTCTATTGAGGAGAAAAGAAAGTATAAACACGGGCTTCTTGACTATTTAACATATTTACTGGATGGGTACGTATCCTCGAAGGAACTGCATCAAGAAATTGGCTTATATCTCGGAGTCCCTAAGCATAAAGTAAATAAAATATACAAGACATTAAAAGGCGATTATGTAAGGTCAAAATCGGAAGTAATCATTGCTAATATGCTGTACCAAGAGAACATAAAATACGAATACGAAAAGAAATTGTTTTATGACGAAGATAAATGGATTGAGCCTGATTTTACTATCTACCTAGGGGATAAGGAAATATATTGGGAGCATCTAGGTATGATTGGCGTAGAGAGTTATGACAAAAGATGGTTAGAAAAAATGGAGATTTATCAAAACTATTTTCCAGGAATGTTAGTAACTACTGTGGAAAGTGCAACACTATCCGATTCCGCAAAATCCTTAATAGAGAATTTTAAGAACAAGATGAGGTAGGATATGAATTCGATAAGAACTCGGTTTTACTTCGTATTTTTCAAAAGGAAACCTAATTCTGAAGAATCCCCTGTCAAGTAGACAGGGATAAAAAAGCACATTTAAGCAGCCTGAGTCCTATATTTATAAGGATTCAGGTTGTTTAATTTCTTTTGGAAACGTTGGCGGTTATAAAAACGAATATATTTGTGTACGGTATCCTTCACCTCTTTGGCCGTGCAGAAAGAGAAATACAAGGACCGACGAGAAATACGAATGGAGCGTTTGTATTTCTGTATATGCGAAAGAAATGGAAGATGGCAAGACAAGCTGTTTGGATGTGCGCGTGTTTATCGACCGAGGCGAACGGATTGGGTTTGGTGCCTGTCACCACCCGAAATTTGTCGAAATATTGGTAATTGAAGGATAAATGGAAGGGTATTACAATGATAGGTGAGAACTAATGTTCTGTGATTGGGAGGGATGGATGAGTGACGGTGAAGATTTTAAGCATTGGGTTGAGGGGGTTGGAAGGGTATCGGGTGCAGGTGGAGGTGCAGGAGGTGCCTGGGATTGCGGCGATGGTGATTGTTGGGTTGCCGGATGCGTCGGTGAAAGAGGCAAAGGAACGTGTTCTTGCTTCGCTTTATGCTTTCGGATGCGACTTTTTTGATAAAAGGCTTGTTGTTCATTTGTCTCCGCCGGAGCGGAAAAAGCATAGCCCGATGTTTGATTTGGCGATGGCGATTGGGATTTTGAAGGCAATGGGCAAGCTGACAGCGCCGGTTTCCCCCGATGCAGCGTTTTTAGGTTCGTTATCGTTGGATGGAGCGATTCAGCCGGTGGATGGCATGCTTCCAGCGATATTGGCAGCAAAGAAGCTCGGTTTTCAAAAAGTATACCTTCCGTATGATCCCACACTTCCGTTTCATCATTTGAAAGATCTCGATTGTATCTTTGTTCAGACATTGGAAGAAACGGTGCAATATCTGCAAGGACAACGTGTTCTTTCGTTATCCCCAGCTTTTCGCACTCCTGAAATCATAGACTCCCCGCGAAAGCATCATCGGGATTTTCAATCGATTATTGGCCATCATCAAGCAAAGCGAGCATTAGAGATCGCAGCGGCAGGCGGACATAACGTGTTAATGGTTGGACCGCCTGGGTGCGGGAAAAGTTTGTTGGCGGAAACGTTTCCGACGATTTTGCCGAGCCTTACTCATGATGCGCAGTTAGAGGTGATCAGTTTGTACCAGCTGGCAGGGGAAAAAATCGAGAGCGGCCATCCGCCTTTTCGTCATCCGCATCATTCCGCTTCATCGGTTTCTTTAACATCTTTCCGAAAGAAGTCTCCCACTTCTAAAAGAAGTGAAAGTGGGAGATGAATTTCGGTTAGGTATAGCCTAAAATTGTCTCTTTTTTGTGTATTACAATATAATCAGTTATAGAAAAAATATATCGAAAATCAAGGTATGAAGTGATGTGGTGTCGATATGGCAAACAAAGCCTATCAGTTCCGTCTATACCCAACAAAAGAACAAGAACAACTGCTCGCCAAAACCTTCGGTTGTGTCCGTTTCGTGTATAACAAAATGCTTGAAGAGCGCATACAAATGTTTGAAAAGTTCAAGGACGATCAAGAATCCTTGAAACAGCAAACATGTCCGACCCCTGCCAAGTACAAAAAGGAGTTTCCTTGGCTAAAAGAAGTGGACAGCCTTGCGCTGGCAAACGCCCAATTGAATTTGCAGAAAGCATTTCAACACTTCTTTTCTGGCCGCGCTGGATTTCCCAAGTTCAAAAACCGCAAGGCGAAACAGTCGTACACCACAAATATGGTAAATGGCAACATCAAGCTTTCAGATGGCTATATCAAGCTGCCCAAACTGAAATGGATCAAGCTCAAGCAACATCGGGAGATCCCTGCCCACCATATCATCAAGTCTTGTACGATCACGAAAACCAAAACAGGAAAATACTATATTTCTATTCTCACAGAGTACGAACATCAACCTGCCCCAAAAGAAGTACAAACGGTGGTTGGGCTTGATTTTTCCATGAGTACGTTGTATGTCGATAGCGAGGGTAAGAGAGCCAATTATCCTCGATTCTATCGCAAAGCATTGGAAACATTAGCGAAAGAACAGCGTAAATTGTCTCGTAAAAAGAAAGGCTCGAATCGTTGGCACAAACAGCGTCTGAAAGTAGCGAAGCTGCATGAGAAAATTGCCAACCAGCGCAAGGACTTTCTGCATAAGGAGTCGCACAAATTAGCGAAACGGTATGATTGCGTGGTCATCGAAGATCTCAACATGAAAGGGATGTCACAAGCCCTCCATTTCGGTCAAGGCGTTCATGACAACGGCTGGGGCATGTTCACCACTTTCCTTCAGTACAAGCTGGCCGAACAGGGGAAGAAGCTGATCAAAATCGACAAATGGTTCCCCTCGTCCAAAACGTGTTCGTGTTGCGGTCGAGTCAAGGAGTCTCTATCGCTTTCTGAACGGACATTCCGTTGTGAATGTGGATTCGAGAGCGACAGGGACGTCAATGCGGCCATCAATATCAAACATGAGGGCATGAAACGATTGGCGATCGTCTAATTTGTCCTCGAACCGTGGGGCACACGGGGATCGCTCGGTCAACTTCCCATCATGAGATGGGATTACCCGAGAAGCCCCCACCTCTAAGCGAAGCGTAGGTGGTGGGAGTATGTCACTTGGCGGGGGAACGCACCCAAAGCCTGGCGAGGTGTCGCTGGCACATCGCGGTGTTTTGTTTCTCGATGAAATGGCGGAATTTGCGAAAAAGACGCTGGATATGCTTCGCCAGCCGTTAGAGACGGGGAAAGTGACGATTAGCCGTATTTCGTCGACGGTGACATATCCTGCGGACTTTATTTTGCTTGGGGCGATGAATCCGTGTCCGTGTGGATATTTAGGCTCAAGAACGCGCTATTGCACATGTAGTCCGAAACAAATTCAAGCGTATCGAAATCGTGTTTCCGGGCCGATTTATCTTAATTAGGCGAGAAGACTCCCACTTCAACGAAGCGAAGCGGAGTAAGTGGGAGATGAATCGCCTTAACTATATTTTGCTGAAAATAGGATAGATTCAGTAAAATATAGTATAATATAGTTTAGATGGGAGGTGAAAAAAATGTATTTTTGTATCAAACAACAGCTAAATGGTTTGACCAAAGAAGAATACTTGACTCTTCGAGAACTGTGCCATATTGCCAAGAACATGTACAACGTCGGATTGTACCATGTCAGACAATACTATTTTGAACACAAGGAATTTCTTAATTATGAGAAAAACTATCATCTTGCAAAAACTAACGAAAACTATAAGCTGTTAAACAGCAACATGGCACAGCAAATTTTAAAAAAGGTCAATGAAGCCTTTAAATCTTTCTTTGGTTTGATCAGTCTTGCCAAACAAGGAAAATATGACCACAAGGCTATCAGTATTCCAAAATATCTTAAAAAAGATGGCTTTCATTCACTGATCATTGGCCAGATTCGTATAGACGGCAACAAATTCACGATACCGTATTCTCGCCTATTTAAAAAGACTCACAAGCCTATCACGATAACGATTCCGCCTGTGTTACTGGACAAAAAGATTAAGCAGATTGAAATCATTCCTAAGCATCATGCCAGGTTCTTTGAGATTCAGTACAAATATGAAATGCCTGAACTAATTAATGCTGATGTCAATGGCGCATTAAACATCTTAAAGAAAAGTAAAGCTGTAGACCTGAGTGTCTTATGCTCTAGCGGCGAAGTGGACACGCCTCAAAGAATAAGGATTGCTTGAAGCAGTCAAACTTCTTTGGAAGCCCCCACTTCAAATTTTCGCTAGAAAATTAAGTGGGGGTAGTTCACACCGGTGAATATTAATTTTCATATGATTAACGAACAAATCCATTAGTTTTGGCCGATTTTGCCTCTGGCATGGACTCAACTATATCATCTTTCGCTACTTTAATGCGGCTGGGGCGCACGAGCCGGGGGCAAAGCGGTTCTATTTTCTAGAGCTTAAGTGCACTGGATGGGAGCCGTATTTGACATAAACATTAGGACTTGATTTTATGTGAATATTTTCGTTATTTTTTGTATATTATGCAAAGGTTGCAAAATATGAGGTGCAACATTTGATTGAACAATTGAAACAAACGCGCATTATCTCCTCCTGAATGGGGGGGCAGGGCTGATGTTTGATGCAAAACGAACACAACCGTTCTGCGCAGCCGCGGAACTTCAGGGCATAAAAAAGATGGCTTGTCAGTTTCGAACATTCGCTTTTCTAGTGAAGGGTATGGAGAACGAAACAGCGAAGGGAAAAGGTTTTTCCAAGGGCTCTCCCTCCTTTCCCGCCATGCGGGTGGGAGGGGGATCAAATGTATTTTATCATCGCCGTTTCATCGCAACAGTCCAGTTTCGGGCAGTTGACGCAATCAATCCACACTTTTTCCGGCAGTGTTGATTTATCTACGATCTCAAACCCGCATTTTCGAAAAAACTCGACTTGGTAAGTAAAGGATATTAACCGCTTCACCCCGAGTCTGGCCGCTTCGTTCGCAATATGGTCAACGAGCAGGCGGCCGATTCCTTTCCCCATATGGTCAGGAGATACGACGAGCGAACGCACTTCCCCGAGATCGTGCCCTAGGATATGCAGCCCGGCGGTGCCGACGATTTGACCGTTTTCCCTGGCGACATACATGCATTGCAAGTGCTGGTAGATGGACAGCAGCGAGCGGGGCAGCACGAGTCCTTTTTTTGCATAGTGTTGGATGAGCGCGTGCATGTCTTTGACATCGCTCGTGACGGCATGGTCGATTTGCATTGGGATCCCTCGCGATCAGTCGTCATTGTATGTTTATAAATATACAATATTTTGTGTCTATATTCAATTACGAATTTTCGTTGGCTGGGGGATGTTTCTGCCAAACGTTGCGCGGCAGGAGGAACAAGAATGCCATTGTCGAAAGAATAAAGTGTTTTTTGGAAAGCAACAGGAATATGCATTGGATGATGGCATATTGGTCGATTAAATCGTATGGAAGTGTAGGGTTTTTCATGAAACGAGGGGGAAGGATATGAGCACGATTACCACGTTTGACAGTACGGTCGAAAGTTTGCTTGATTTGCTTGAGAGCATTCAAGAATGCCGAACACAGCTTCCTGATTTTCAGAGAGGCTGGGTTTGGGATGACGAGCGGATTCGAAATCTGTTGATCAGTGTTTCTCTCTCTTATCCGATCGGTGCGGTGATGATGCTCCAGACGGGAAATCCGAATGTCCGTTTTGCCTCAAGGCCGATCGAAGGGGTCGATAACGTGAACCAAGTGGAACCGGAACGGCTGATTCTTGACGGTCAACAGCGGCTGACGGCGTTGTTTCAATCATTGAAATTGAAAGCGCCTGTAGCGACAAGAGACAAGAGAGACAAGGCAATCAAACGGTTCTACTATATTGACATTGACAAAATGTTAGATCCGAGCGTCGAGCGGGAAGAAACGATTGTCAGCGTCCCGGAAGATCGAATCATTCGCGGGCCGGGAGGGAGGGTTGTTCTTGATTGTTCTGACTTGGAGAAAGAATGCGAAGCGGGAATGCTTCCGGTGAATTTGCTTTTCGATCCTGCGGGGTTGTTGGCGTGGCAGACGCGCTATTTTTCGGATCCAGCGAGGCTTGCGGAACGGTCGTTGAAATGGCAAAAGCTCATGATGGATGTATTTCCTCGTTTTCAGCAATATCAAGTGCCTGTTATTATGCTTCGGAAGCCGACTCCGAAAGAAGCGGTTTGCCAAGTGTTTGAGAATGTAAACACGGGGGGCGTCTCTCTGACCGTCTTCGAGCTTCTTACCGCCACATTTGCGGCGGAAGATTTCAAGCTAAGGGATGATTGGGAAGAGAAGGAAGCGAAATTAAAGAGATCTGGAGAAATTTACAACAAAGTGTTGGCCGATATCAGCAGCACCGACTTCCTGCAGGCAGTTGCGTTGTTGGCCACGTACAATCGACGAAAAGCGGGGGACGGCGTGGCGGTCAGTTGCAAGCGGCGCGACATCTTGCAGTTGACGTTGGCGGATTACCAAAGATGGGCGGATCGGGTGACGGAAGGGTTTATTCAGGCGGCTCAATTTTTGCATGAGCAGCATGTGTTTTCCGCGCGAGATTTGCCGTACGGCACTCAGTTGATCCCGCTGGCAGCCATTTTTGTAGAACTAGGGAAAGAAGCGCATAATGTCCATGTCCGTGATCAAATTGCCCGCTGGTATTGGTGTGGCGTATTGGGTGAACTATACGGAGGAGCGACGGAGACGCGGATTGCCCGTGACGTGGTGGAAGTCGTCGAATGGATTCGCGGCGGTGCGGAGCCGACGACGGTGCGGGATGCCCATTTCGCCGCTGACCGTCTCTTCACGCTGCGCACGCGAAACAGCGCCGCTTATAAAGGGTTGCACGCCTTGCTCATGAGGGAAGGGGCGCGGGATTTCTTATCTGGGGTGCCGATTGATATTCAGACGTATTACGGCGAATCGATTGATATTCACCATATTTTCCCTCGTGACTATTGTGAAAAACGAGGGATTGAGAAAGCGAAGTACGATTGTATTATGAATAAAACTCCATTGTCCTATAAAACGAATCGGATGATTGGCCGTGATGCTCCAAGTGTATATTTGAAGAAATTGGAGGAGAGGAACGGCATTTCGGCAACGGTGTTGGATGACATCCTGCAAACGCATGTCATTGATGTGACATCCATAAGAGCGGATGATTTTGACCAGTTTTTTGAAAAAAGAAGGCTGGCTCTGCTTGCGATGATCGAGCGGGTGATGGGCAAGAAAGTGGAGTGAACGGGATGGGCGGATGTTGTAGGGGAGAGGTTTTGGTTTATATTTCAAGGAAAAGGACCTTTAGGATCTTTTTTGGTAAATGCCTTGGAACGACGTATCCGCGGGGAGATCAAAGGGGGAAAGCTTGATGGAAAAACAGGAACAGATACATTGGCTGCTGGACAGCAGACAAATGGAAATAGAATATTTAAAAGAAATCATAAGAAGTTTAGGCAATACGAAGGAGAGGCTTTTAGACATCATTACTAACCCTGGGAATTATGATGAACAAACGGTTCAACGAGCATGGGATCATTTGAAAATGATCGACCTAAGATTGTTGGGGGAAAAAGACTGGGTAAAAATACATAATGAGATGATCAACGTCAAGCGGGAATTGAAAAAGATCCGGAAATGGTGCCGCCAGCGGAAACGGGATCATGGTGATGGGAAATGAGGGCCCCTGCATAGCCATCAAGTGAAGCCTTGGAGCGAGTAGCTCCAAGGCTTCACTTTTCATCTTTGGAGGCTGTGACCGTGAGAATATATAAAGATAGGCATGCCAAATACACCTTCCCTATAGAAGGTTTTTTTCATGGTATGAGGCGGGAATTTCTTACGACACCGGCATGATGACCAAACTCTCGATAATGTCTAAAGCGCTCTTTTTTGTATAACGCCTTGATTTTTTTCCGTGTTGAGCGATGATGTCACACAGTTTTAAAAGGAGGGATTGGCGAATCTATGGAAACGAACATCGTATAACGAACCATATGCCAACGGGAAATCCGTCCTGATGACAGGGCGGTTTATTTATGGGAAAAAATCTGTGAACTAGTCAACACCGGAATGCTGGGAAGTCTCTATGTCCTGGGCCTTCGTTCTTAAAAATTTTATGGAAGGAAAAGGGTTCTGAGGAAAAAGGTCGAAATTAAACAACGGACATCTACATCGACGGACATGGAGGGAACTTCATTGAGTGCGTTTCGGGAACTTGGCAGATTAGCAGGGAAAGCAACAGGGGCATTGATTGGAGGGGCGGTAAACGCAGTCGGCGAACTGGCGGACAGCCGCTTTCTCAAAGAGGTCGGAAACGGGGTGAAAAAGGCGTCTGAGTTCGCTGGCGACACGTTCGGCCAGGCAGTCGACGGCGTGTGGAATACGGCTTCCGGCCTTATCCAAAAGGACGAGGCGAAGATTGAGAGGGGGATCGAGAGCATCGGCCAGTCGATTTCACGCACGGCGAAAGGCGTATATGAGACCGCTAAACATACATACCAAAGCGGCAAGGAAGTGTATGAGGGGATGCGCGATGATGACGTCCAAAAGGTGCAAAACGGGCTGGCCAGCATCGCCAAAACGGCGGCGATCGGAACGTTGGCCGTAGGAATTGTCGACATGATCGATGGGGCAGACTACGGTGATGGGGTCGAGGGGAGTGAAGATGTGAACTTGGAAACCCATGGTGCAGATGTTCAGAGTCAGCTGGTCAGTTCCGCGTCCCTTGAAGCAGCTGCGGCCGTCGAGTCAGACGAAAGTCCGGGAACGCATCATGTCCGCCCACACTGGGTGGAAGGACATTGGCGTGACGGGCAGTGGATTGAAGGATATTGGCGCGACGGCGACGGGAATACTGATGTGAACTTGACCGAGGAACAGGGCGGCGGCTATGAGCGGACGAATCCGGACGGGAATCCGGGGAATAACTTGACGTCGGCCTGAAGACCTTTAGGGCAGTGTGGTGTGCAACCGCGATGGATCGCAATCGATGGTTTTGACAATTGAGGCCGTTCATCGTCTTTGGCGAGGAGACCCCCACTTCAACGACCAAAGGGAGTAAGTGGGGGAGGTGATATAATATATTAAATATATTTAGTGAAAGAGAGGTGAGACAAATGGACATGACGTTAACAGCCAAAATAAAAATTTACCCAACAGCGGAACAAGCAGAAGTATTGAAAGCCACCCTTTCCGCTTATCGACAAGCGTGCAACGCTGTATCTGTTGTGATTTTTGACACAAAAGTGCTTGCACAAGCCAAGTTACACGACATGACCTATCGTCTACTTCGATCAAACTACGCTTTGCGTTCACAAATGGCGCAATCTGTGATTAAAACGGTGATCGCTAGATACCGTTCCCTAAAAAGCAATGGTCATGAATGGACATTGGTTCGCTTTAAAAAGCCTGAATATGATCTCGTTTGGAATCGAGATTACTCCATTGTTCAAGGGTTATTTTCTGTCAATACGCGACGAATCAAAGTGCCATTCGAACCAAAAGGCATGGAACAATATTTTGATGGCTCATGGACGTTTGGCACAGCCAAACTCGTCTATAAGCATAACAAATTCTTTTTGCACATTCCCATGACTAAAACAATTCCGACCGTAGATGAACACAACATTCGCCAAGTGGTCGGTGTCGATGTAGGGGTTAACTTTCTTGCAGCAGCTTATGATTCGCAAGGGAAAACTACCTTTTTTAACGGACGAAAAATCAAGCATATGCGGGCGAAGTACAAACGAATGCGAAAAACCCTCCAGCAAAAAGGGACGGCTTCTGCGCGTCGGAAGTTGAAAACAATCGGACAACGAGAAAACCGTTGGATGACGGATGTGAACCATGCTGTCACGAAGGCACTCGTTCGTCAATATGGAGAACGTACCCTTTTTGTATTAGAAGATTTAACAGGCATTCGTGAAAAAACAGAACGTGTACGTATCCATGACCGATATGAAACTGTATCGTGGGCGTTCTATCAGTTCCGTCAAATGTTAGAGTATAAGGCACGTTTGCATGGGTCAAAAGTGATGGTGGTTGCTCCGCATTACACCTCTTTGACATGTCCAAAGTGTGGTCATACGGAAAAAGCCAATCGAAACAAGCGTACACACACCTTTTGTTGTCGAACATGCGGATACACCTTAAACGATGACCGCATTGGTGCTATGAACCTTCAACGAAAAGGAATAGAGTACATCGTTGAAGGAACGACACAGGCATGACCTGCGTCGTTGGGCAGTTGTCAACCTGCCCCTAATGCAACCCCAAGTCAAGGAAGGAGGACGAAGTCCGCTCGCACTTCTGGGGAGTTGCAAGCCCCCACTTCAAGCGTTAGCGAAGTGGGGGTAGTTGACACATAGAGAAGGGGGGAGCCTGCAGGGTGCTGGATCGAATCAAAGGTGGCTTGTTTGGGGTGGCGATCGGGGATGCGCTTGGGGCGACGACGGAGTTTATGAGCGCTGATGACGTCCGCCGTAAGTATGGAAAGGTGACGGACATCATTGGCGGCGGTTTCCTTGACTTGAAGCCCGGGGAAGTAACGGACGATACGGCGATGACGATCGCGGTGGCGCGGGGGATTATTCGCGATCCGACATGCCCGATTCATGACATTGGCGAAGAGTTTTGGCGGTGGTACGAGACTGACCCGCCCGATGTCGGCATCATCATCCGCACGGTGTTGAGGCGGTATCAGGGCGACTGGTTTTCAGCCGCGGTGCAGGCTTGCGAGGAGTTAGGGGGAAGATGTGCAGGCAATGGGTCACTGATGCGCTGTTTGCCGATCGCGCTGGCATATGCGGACCAAGAGAAGATGGAAGAAATAACGGCTTTGCATTCCCGCATGACGCATGCGGACGAACGGGCGACAGAGGCGTGCCTGATTTACAACCGCGTCGCCTTTCGGGTGCTTCAAGGAGAGCCGCTCGCCAAGGCGATTCGGAAAGAAGTGGAGCATACCCGTTATGAGCCGCTGCTTATGGTGACGCCTGTCTACCCTCCTGACGGGTATGTCGTCCATACGATGGGGTGGGTGCTGCATTGGCTGCTCCGTTGTGACTCGTTCGAAGATGTCGTCATTTCGGCGGCGAATATGGGTGGAGACAGCGATACGATTGCAGCCATTGCGGGAGGACTGAAAGGGCTGGAAATCGGATACAGCCAGCTGCCGAAGCGGTTTGTGGAAGCGATCGTTTGCGCTGATGAATTGGAAAAACTGGCGTTGCAATTGGCGGATGTTCGGCGTTCGTTCAGTTCGAGCGGTGCGGATGGGGCGAATGGAATGAGGGACAAAGAAGGATAGGGGGTGAAACGGATGGATCGACAAACGTTTGCCGAGAACATGTGGAAATCGTTGTTGGTTGAACTGTACGAAGGAAAAGTCGTATCGACGTTCAAAGGGAAGGAAGCGTTTCGCGTCGTCTCGTTTTCCGATGAAGGGATTACCGTGCGCTTGAGTTCGAAGGAAAAGGAAGTGTTTCTAAGCAAGAAGGCGATGCTCAACGTGATTGAAAAACTCATCGCCCATGAAGATGGCGTGCGGCAAAAAATGGTGGACCCGGAATCCCGTCTAAAGTTAGGGCTGTTTTTGCTTCACCCGTGGACGGAGAAAGTGATGCGCCAGGAGGAGGGGAAACGCCGTCCGTATTTGTTGTTAACGGATGAGGCCCGTCAGAGATTGGCAAGCGGCGAGTAGAGGGATTGACACACTAGGACGTGCGCTCGCTTTGGCGGCCAAAGGCCAAGGGAAAAGTCCGACTGTTGCTTGTTCCACACGCCAAGAGCCATAGGGAAAAGACCAGTGATAAGAGCCGCGCGGTTGCGGCTCTTTTGTGCTGCCTATTTGTCCATTTCCTTCGCGAGATCGGCGACTTCGGCGACGGTCAGGCCGATTCGCTTTGTTGTTTCCGGCATCAGGAACATCATTCTGGGAGGAAGTGATAACAAGGAATGCTTGTTTCGTTTTGATCGGCTCTGCGGTTTGCCATTGGCGACCGGCCAAATAGAGAAATGACTTTGTTGTGCTTTTAGGAAGACGATGCGGTCTAAATCATCTGTTGATGAAGTCATTCAATTCTTGGAGCATGCCCGTGAATATTGGGTCATGATGAATGGTGTCATATATGCTCGGGGAAATGATGATATAATCATTTGATAAAAGATTAAGCAGTCTATGTTCGTGTTGAGGAAACAGAAGAGGATAAAGCGCAAAATCTTTTATATTGGCTGTGACGAGAATGCAGTCGTATTGCCAAGCGGTTAGCAGGATACGGGCATCAGACACGCTGCCGTATTCCATGTCTCTCATGGCATTGATTTTCCTCTGGTATTCAGAGCGAATATAAGCCACCATTTTCCTTACTTGATGTTCCATATCGGGAGTTGTCCAATCGGGAATCATTATCGTTATATTTTCCAACAATTCCGAGATCCGTTGCCTTTCCTTTTCGCCAAGTGTGTAGGATTGCAATTCAAGCTCTCGGATGACTTCTTTAGGGATATAGAGCACAGCCTCTTCATGGCGAACTTCCTGCAAAACATCTTTCCAAAAACGCTTGGCGGCTTTTTTGTGGTTCGTGTGGGCAGATGGGCTTGACTTGTATCGGAATACGTTTGTATCCAGCAAATATGCTTTTGTTTCCGTGCCGTTTCCGCTCATGAAGAACTTTCTCCTATTCTCCAAACTCTTTTTCCATTTTTTCCGCGATACGAATCGACTGGCTTTTCAGCTGTTCTCTCATTTGGAGAAATGAAGGCCAGTTTGGGTGGTGAAAAAACTGTGCGGCCGGGATGATCCATTTTCCACTGTCTCCAAGCCGTTGGTAAGCCTCGATTTTTCCTTCTGCGCAATAACGGCGCACCATTTGCGGCGTGACATCAAGCAGAAGAGCCACATCGCGGACATGGAGATCATCTGGAATTGTTTGTTCCGCCATTTCGGTAAGAATATGCCGTACGCTCTGTTTTTCCTGGTCGCTTAGGTTGGAATAGATTTCTTTTTTTCGCTTCTCAAGTTCAAGCGACTGTTGGACCAATTCTACATAACGTCGAACGTTGTCGCTTAGTACAGTTTCGTGAAGAGGTGGGGGGGCTGTCTTTCGGGTTTCTGTTTTGCGGGACAAAGTACTCATTTTTCTTTTCCTCCTTGATGTTTATATCCATTATACTATTTTGGCTGGAGAAACAAAAGAAAAAAAGGAAACAAAAGAAATTGAGATCTTGCCAAGCAGCAAAGGGAGGATGAAAAGAGCCGCGCGGTTGCGGCTCTTTTGTGCTGCCTATTTGTCCATTTCCTTTGCAAGGTCGGCGACTTCGGCGACGGTCAGGCCGGTCCGTTTCGCCACTTCGTGGATGGACAAGACATCAAGGAAGTTTTTGGCGATTTCAATGGCTTTCTGTTTTTCGGCTTGCTTAACCGCTTGTTCTTTTTCCTGCATCACTTTCTTCTCTTTCTTGTTCAAGTTCTTCGACTAACAGGCGAAACACTTTGTTCATTTTGATCCACTCCTTTACTTTTTCGGCGTATGACCGGTCGGTCAACTACCCCCACTTCGCTAACGCTTGAAGTGGGGGCTTGCAACTCCCCAGAAGTGCAAACGGACTTCGTCCTCCTTCCTTGATTTGGGGTTGCATCAGGGGGCAGGTTGACGACTACCCAACGACGCAGGTCATGCCTGCATCGTTACCGATTCTCTCGGTGTGTCTGTTGGCAGTACTTGGCTTCCACACACAACAGACAGACCTACGCTCGATGTTTTACGGTTACAACGTTTCCTGCAACCAACTCCATACATCGAGCAGCCGTTATTGGAGTGCCTTGATTGAACGGTTTTCTCCACGTCTTTATTCTATCATACCACAAAAGAAAGGGGGAACGCGCATTCCTCTCCCACTTACTCCCTTTGGTCGTTGAAGTGGGAGTCTCCTGCGCGAAATAGGATGAATTTGTCTGTGGCGGTCAGGACGCCGGCGATGATGTGCAGCTGTTTCGGTTCGTCGTCGATCGTTTTCGCCAGTTCGATCGTTTTTTCGATCATCGTTTGCCGGTCGAAGCGGGTGTGCATGAGCGGCACGAGGATGAGTTTCATCGTTTCTTCCGGAGTGAGCGGTTCGCCGTTGTGGACTTTTTCTTCAATGGCATGGAAAATCGCATCGCCGTTGAATTCGCCAAGCAACACCGCTTTGGATGAAAGAAACACATCGCCGGCGTCAAGCCGTTCGCGGGCGGTCGTGACATCGCTTGTGTAGATCACAACGATGCGAATCGGGCGGATTCGTTTTTCCTGTTGATAGTATGTGTGAAGGATGCGGCAGGCATAATCAAGATACTTTAAATGGTTGTCGAGAAATCGTTCGTTGCTTTCGTATTCCAGAAGCAAAATGGAATCGTCTTCGAGAAGAAACACGGTGTCGGCGCGCCGTTCATCCGCCCGTACAGACGGAAATTCGTTTGGAAGCAGTGCTTTGATCCGTGGGAGTCCGTGAAGTCCGTATACATCGAGGGCTTGGTTTTGGTACAATGCGCTCAGCGACTTGAACAAAATGTCTTTGGCGTGATGCGAGATCCCGCCTGGCATCGTCTTCACTCCATTCGCTTTCGACCTAATTATACTACTTGCCCGATCGATTGTCAGCTGCCATCGTGAGCGGAAACACGGTGTTCGTTCGGTGGGAGTGAATGACATCTTCTTGAAAAATAAAACGGGTTGTGACTCAGAACAGACGGATGAATGACGCTGTTTTGCCCTCACGGCCGGATAAACACTTCTGTTCCGTTCGGGACGATGGAGGCGAGTTCGAGCACGTCTTTGTTGTGCATGCGGATGCAGCCTTTGGATACGTATTTGCCGATCGAGGACGGGTCGTTCGTGCCGTGGATGCCGTAATGGACTTTGGATAAGCTGAGCCACATGGCGCCGAACGGACCGCCCGGGTTTGGCTGGCGGTTGACGATGACAAAATCGCCGACAGGCGTGGCGGTGACCATTTTCCCGACGCCGATCGGATACGTGCGGATCGTTCGTCCCCGGTGTTTTAACGTCAGCTGGCGGCGGCTGATCGAGATGTGGATCGTGTAGGGAATCGATCCTTTCGGCGGAAGGTGGGGGATGACGATCTCCTGCCCGGGAAAGATGACGGACGCGGCGGTCAAACCATTGGCGCGAAGGAGCGCCTCAACAGAATGTGCGGTAGTCGCGGGCGATGGAGGCGATCGTTTCCCCGCGTTTGACGATATGTTTGTACATGGCATTTCGCTCCTTTTTTTCGCTGGATGGAGAAAATAGCTCCGATTGATGATACATTAGTGTATGAGAAGATTCGGATGAGGTTGCTGCAATAGGAAGAGCGTCTCATGTGCATGGCATGGGAATACAGTGCGGCTGCTAGGCGCATGAACGCGCTGTGCGTTAGTCTATACTTGACAGGGAGCGTTGCCTAACGGGTGTTTCTTGTCAAAACGTGTAGGTGAAAAAGGAGGATGGCGCGAATGAGAACGTTTGTCCTAAAACCGGAAGGACAGAAGGTTGATGATGAGCTGTATGCCGAGCTCTCCCCTGTCCCGCTTGAGATCATTGACGGCGATCTCTTTTTTACGAAAGAGGAGCGGGAAAACTTGCTTAAGCTGTTGATATACAATGTCGGCATGAATCGGACGCTTGAGATCATCGAGGAATGGAAGGAGCGGTGAAAGCGGCGCCCGTTCGATATCGGGGCCGCATCGATGTTGGGGGTTACGGGCGGTAAGGGAACAAAATGCTCTTTTCCCCTTTTTCTGTGGCGACGAAGACGTCTTGATGGATTTCGAACACGCCAAAAGCGCTATGGAACGTCTGAATGACGCGGACGCGATACACGTCGTGAAGCGGTTTGTTCTCATCAGACATCGACCATGACGACAGGTTTTCCACCTCATCGATGCGGTAGTCGAACGT
The DNA here is from genome assembly GCF_050994965.1 of Geobacillus lituanicus. NCBI lineage: Bacteria > Bacillati > Bacillota > Bacilli > Caryophanales > Anoxybacillaceae > Geobacillus > Geobacillus lituanicus. Next base: position 173,414 of record NZ_CP194773.1, on the reverse strand, counting down.
CTCGACGCCGAAGTCTTGCATAAAGACGTGGGCGCGGCGCTGGATGTAGACGTCTTTTGGGAATTTCTTTTTCATAAGCGGGTGAAACAGCTCCCAAGAGCTGCCAAAATCCCCTGCCTGTTCATAGCGGTAAAACGTGTCCACGATTTCCTTCGCCTCATTTCGTTCGTTCGAAAGAAACAGGGTCAAAATCGCCACCAACACGGCGGCGGCAGTGAGAACCGCCACCCCAGCTCTGGCTCGGATCGTTTTTTGACGGTAGCGTGGAAACATGGGGTCTTCTCTCCTCTCTGTTATACCATATGCACGATGGGCGGCGGATATGGGCGGAGAAAGGAAGAACATGCCGCGGGCTTGAGATGACGGTGCTTTTGAGTCAAAAAATCCGCTGTGGTGTAGTAAAATAGAGGGCAGAAGCCATTGCAGCGGAATTGAATTCATTCGTTCTATGCGGAAACGGGTGGGAAAGCGGAGCGTCCATCGGCTCCGTTTTTCCTTTTCCATGTTGAGAAAAACCGAACGTGCAGGAGAGGGAGAGAGGGATGAAGAGATCATTCATTTATGTGTTGCTTGTCGGGATCATGGTCGCCTGGGGGCTGAATGTGACGGCGTTGAAAATTCTTGTGGAGCATTTTTCGCCCGTCGCGTTGACAGCGCTGCGCATTCTAACGGCCGGGTTGGTCGTGCTTTTGTTTTTATGGGGGATCGGCAAGCTGGAACGAGTCAGTTGGAAGGAGGCGAAACAGATTGGCGTGGCCGCCTTGTTCAGCGTCGTGGCCCATCACTTCTTTTTAGCGTTGGGAATTGCGAGGACGACAGCGGTGAATGCGGGTCTTGTGTTAGGGCTTGTGCCGCTTGTGACGGCGCTGTTGGCGATCGTGTTTTTAGGCCAGCGGCCGACGTTGTTTCGGCTGCTTGGCATTGCGCTTGGGTTTTTTGGCGTCGTGTTTGTTGTGGCGAGCGGCGACGGGGGCCTTGGCCATTTGTCCATTGGGGATGTGTACGTCTTTTTGGCTGTTTTGGCGCAAGGGATCAGCTTTATTATGATCAAAAAAGCGACGGTCGAGGCGCGGTTGATGACTGGGTGGATGCTTGTCTTCGGGTCGCTTTGGCTGTTTGTCTTAAGCCTCGTGCTCGAGCCGAGCGGCCTATCGAGTTTGAAAGAAGGTACGCTTCCGCTTTGGATGATTTTCCTTGCTTCGGCGGTCGTCGCGACGGCGCTCGGCCATATGTTTTACAATCAGGCTGTTCAACATCTTGGTCCCGCTGAGTCGGCGGTGTTCATCAATCTCAATCCGTTTTTTTCGCTTCTTGGGGCGCATTGGCTGCTGGGCGAGCCGATTTCGCCGATGCAGCTGGCTGGTTTTCTTTTCATCGTCGCGGGCGTGTTGTTCGGCAGCGGGGGGATGGATGACGTGGTCGCCCGTTTCCGCCGGGTGAAAGTGGCGGCTGGGGGAAGGAAGGCGGGGATGTAGCCGCCTTGGCATCCCCTGCTTTTCGGCCTTGCGCGCAAGTGGCGAAACATTCATATCCAGGAATGGAGGGGGCTTCACATTGCGGTCGGCGTCTTGGCTGTCTCTTCTTGAAAAGGGACAGCCATTTTTGTGCCATCGGCAGGATTTTGCTTGATGATGTCGAAAAAGAGAATACGAAACGTATTCGTGTGAGGTGAATGTATGGCGATCGATCACGACCGGTTGTTCAAGGAGTTGTTGCAGACGTTTTTTGAGGAATTTGTGCTTCTCTTCTTTCCGGATATGCACGAGCATATTGATTTCAACCATTTGTCGTTTTTGTCCGAAGAGCTGTTTACGGACGTAACGGCTGGGGAGAAGTACCGCGTTGACCTGCTCGTCGAGACGAAGTTCAAAGGAAAAGACGGATTGATCATTGTTCACGTAGAAAACCAAGCGTACGTTCAATCGTCATTTCCAGAAAGAATGTTTCTTTACTTCAGCCGCTTGTTTGAAAAATACCGCACTCCGATCATTCCGATTGCCGTCTTCAGCTATGATGCCATCCGAGATGAACCCTCTTCGTTCACGCTCTCCTTTCCGTTTGGCGATGTGCTTGACTTTCGCTTTTTCCACGTGGAGTTGCGAAAGCAAAACTGGCGCCAATTCATCCGCACCGACAACCCGGTGGCGGCTGCGCTGCTTAGCAAAATGGGGTATACTGAAAGTGAACGAGTGGAACTGAAAAAGCAATTTTTGCGCATGTTGGTGCGTCTCGAGCTAGACGAGGCAAGACAGCGTTTGTTGATGGGCTTTTTTGAAACGTATGTGAAGCTGTCCGATGAAGAAGAACAACAGCTTCGAAGCGAGGTGGAACAAATGGAGACGAAAGAAAAAGAACGCGTGCTGGAATTGATCATCTCATATGAGCAAAAGGGAAAAATTCGAGGTCGGGAGGAAGGACGCAAAGAGGGAGCGGAACAAGAAAAACGGCACATTGCGAAACGGATGTTGATGAAAGGGTTTGATGCGCAAACGATTCACGAACTGACCGGATTGCCTGTGACGGAGATTGAGGAAATGAAACAAAGCGGCTTCAAGTGAATGGAAATCAAACAGGCGGGGCGAAAGGCCAGCCCCGCCCTAGCGCGTTGGTTTTGTTGCTGTGGATTCCCGTTTGATCAGTTTCGTAGACAATAGCACTTCCTGAAAAGGTTCGTTCGGGTTGTCCCACCGCCATCGCAACAATTCCACCGCTCGTTTGCCGTAGCGCTTCAGGTCGATGTCGACGGTCGTGATTTTCGGCGTCGCGATTTGCGACAGCTGCCCGTTGTCAAAGCTGCACGAAAGAAGTGTATGAAGCGGCGGAAATGGACGGAGCGATCGGCTGGAAGCGGGTTTGGCACGTGACGATTCCGATGCTGTACCCTTCGTTTTATCGGATTTCCGAAAGAAGTCTCCCACCTCAAGGAACGCGAAGGGTGTAACCCAGTGAGTAGGTGGGAGATGAATGTCGGTTGGCGTTAGCCAACGAATAGGATAGAATATGGCTAGAACGGACACCTTCGGAACGAAGGGAAGCGTAAAGGGTTCTTGTGTGTGGCTTACCGTTCGGCGAACACGCACAAGTCGCTTGAAGCCTCCACCTCTAAGCGAAGCATAGGTGGCGGGTAGTTCACAGAAGGCATGCAGTTCATATTAAAATAATAAAAACATCATGATAGGAAGAGGGAGCAGGGAGAGACGTGATGCAGACAAGGACGCCGACGATGAAAACATGCCAGACACTGCTTGAGGAATTTCAGCGTGCTCCTCAGCCGCTTCGGGTGGAGAAGCTCGTGTTTGCCGGAGTTGGGGGGCGGGATGTGTACAACATTTCCGCGCCGTTTGAAGACGATGGCGAGTGGGTCATTGCCGGACGGGTGGAGGCAAGAGACAGCGAGCAATCAGAAGTATACTTTTTCGTCGAGCGTGAAGGGACATGGGTGCCGCGGGAAGGGGCGCCGGTGTTTGCCTTGCAGGATCCGTTTGTTTCGCGGGTGCACGGGCATCTCGTGTTTGGCGGCGTGGAGACGTTTCCGCATCCCGTGCTTCACGGGAAGTTGTATTGGCGGACGGTGTTTTACCGCGGAAAAACGATCAATGAATTGGCGCATTTTTTCACCGGTCCCGACGGGATGAAAGACATTCGTCTTGTCGAGCTGCGGGATGGGTCGGTTGGGGTCTTCACCCGTCCGCAAGGGGAAAAAGGCGGACGCGGAAAAATCGGCTTCACCCGCATCGGTGCGCTCGATGAGTTGACGGTGGAGGCGATTGAGAATGCCCCATTGATTGACGGCCAATTTGCCGATGAAGAATGGGGAGGCGCCAACGAAGTGCATTTGCTTGGCAATGGGCTCGTCGGCGTCTTGGGCCATATCGCTTGTTTCGATCAGGAGCGGAACCGTCATTATTATCCGATGGTGTTTGCGTTCAATCCAGAATACGGGGGAAGCGTCGGACATGGAGTTGATCGCCACAAGAGCCCATTTCCTCGATGGCCCGGCGAAGCGTCCGGATTTGGCGGATGTCGTGTTTAGCGGCGGACTGATTCGCAAAGGGGACGGCACGGCCGATTTTTACGCTGGAACAAGTGACGCAGAAGCGCAAAAACTAACAATCGTTGATCCATTTACGAAATACGAAAGGCAGGGGTGACGATGTACCTTTACCGCTACGAAGAAAACCCGCTGATTACACCGAACGATGTGCCGCCGCACCACGACGGGTTTGAAGTGATCGGGGCGTTTAACGCCGGGGTGGCGAAATTTCAAGGGGAGGTGTTGCTGCTTCTTCGGGTGGCGGAGCGGCCGATGTCGGATGACCCGAATATCGTGAAAGCGCCGGTATGGAATCCAAAGACGGGGAAGGTCGAGGTTTACGAATTTCGCCAAGACGATCCGCGCTACGATTTTTCCGATCCGCGGGTGATTAAAGAGGCGGGGACGGAGCGATTCGCTTACTTGACATCGCTTTCGTATTTGCGCCTCGCCCGCAGTCGGGACGGGCGGCGGTTTGTGATCGACGACCGCCCGTTCGTCTATCCATCGAATGAGCTCGAGACATTCGGTATTGAAGACCCGCGCATTACATGCATTGACGGCACGTATTACATTTATTTCAGCGCCGTGTCGCCAAAAGGAGTCGGCGAGGTGATGGTGTCGACAAAAGACTTTCAGACGGTGACGCACCACGGCATGATTTTCGCGCCGGAAAACAAAGATGTGCTCATTTTTCCGGAGAAGATCAACGGCAAGTATTACGCCCTTCATCGCCCGGTGCCGAGAAGCAACGGCCGCCCCGAGGTGTGGATCGCGGAGTCGGAGAATCTGCTTCATTGGGGGAATCATCGCTTTTTGTTCGGTCTGCGCGAAGGAAAGTGGGACAGCGCCCGCATCGGCGGCGGAGCGGTGCCGATCAAAACGGAGCGCGGCTGGCTTGAGTTGTACCACGGCGCGTCGGATGACCACCGCTATTGCATGGGGGCGGTGCTGCTCGATTTGAACGACCCATCCAAAGTTCTCGCCCGCTCGGAGCAGCCGCTTGTCGAGCCGGAAGCGGATTATGAGGTGAACGGCTTTTTCGGCCGCGTCGTGTTTTCATGCGGGGCGATTGTCGATGGCGATATCGTAAAAATGTATTATGGCGCCGCGGATACGTCGATGGCGTGCGTGGAGCTGAAGCTTAGCGAGATTTTGGATTCGCTTGTGAAAGTATGAAAGCGAAGTTGCCCGCACGTTGCGGTGTAAGAACGGAAACGCCTGGATGGCCGGGCGTTTCTTTTTTGGTTTGCCGCGAACATACCGTGAGCGCAGGTGGGAGAGCGTTCAACGCTCATTGCGTCGTTTCGTTTCTTTTCCGTTCAACAGGATTTGGTATAATAAAAACAACGCCGATTCATCGGTCAGGTCGGCAGAGCGGTTTGCGGCTGGGCAATGAAAGACACTGGCCATGACTCGAAAGAACAGATGATCATCGGATAGAGGAGGAACCATCGGAGATGAAAAAAGTACGCAAAGCGATCATTCCGGCAGCGGGCCTTGGGACGCGGTTTTTGCCGGCGACGAAGGCAATGCCGAAGGAGATGCTTCCGATCGTTGATAAGCCGACGATTCAATATATTGTCGAAGAAGCCATCGCCTCAGGCATTGAGGACATTATTATCGTCACCGGGAAAGGGAAGCGGGCGATTGAGGATCATTTTGACTACGCGTTCGAGCTGGAACAGATGCTCAAGCAAAAAGGGAAGCTGGATCTGCTTGAGAAAGTGAAAGAGCCGTCGAAGGTGGACATCCACTACATTCGCCAAAAAGAGCCGAAAGGGCTCGGGCATGCGGTTTGGTGCGCGCGCAATTTCATTGGAGACGAGCCGTTTGCGGTGTTGTTGGGCGATGATATCGTCCAGGCGGAAAAACCTTGTTTAAAACAGCTCATTGAGCAGTATGAACAAACGTTCAGCTCGGTGATTGGTGTCAAGCGCGTGCCGGAGGAAGAGACGCACCGTTACGGGATCATCGACCCGCTCGAGCAGCAAGGCCGGCGCTACCAAGTGCGCCGCTTCGTGGAAAAACCAGCTCCGGGCACAGCGCCGTCGAACTTGGCGATCGTCGGCCGCTACGTGTTGACGCCGGAAATTTTCTTGTTTTTGGAGAAACAGGAAGCCGGCGCAGGCGGGGAGATTCAGCTCACCGATGCGATCGGGCGGTTGAATGAAATTCAGCGCGTGTTTGCCTATGAATTTGAAGGAAAGCGGTACGATGTCGGCGAAAAGCTCGGCTTTATCGAAACGACGATTGAGTTTGCCTTGCAAAACGAGGAGCTGCGGGATGACTTGCTTTCGTTTTTGGAGCGGGTGGTGGCAGAGGCGAAGGGATCGAAGGGCAGCTAATTCAACCATCAGTCGGTCGCATTTCCATGTTTTGCATGACAGCTTGTCGTTGTTTAGGGATGAAGACAAAAAGGAGATTCTGCTATCGAAGCATTATCGATGGTCAACTACCCCCACTTCGCTAACGCTTGAAGTGGGGGCTTGCCACTCCCCAGAAGTGCAAGCGGACTTCGTCCTCCTTCCTTGACTTGGGGTTGCATCAGGGGGCAGGTTGACGACTACCCAACGACGCAGGTCATGCCTGCATCGTTACCGATTCTCTCGGTGTGTCTGTTGGCAGTACTTGGCTTCCACACACAACAGACGGACCTACGCTCGATGTTTTACGGTTACAACGTTTCCTGTAACCAACTCCATACATCGAGTAGCAGTTATTGGAGTGCCTTTATTGAACGGTTTTCTCCACGCCTTTATTCTATCATACACAAAAGAAAGGGGGAACGCGCATTCCTCTCCCACTTACTCCCTTTGGTCGTTGAAGTGGGAGTCTCCTGCGCGAAATAGGATGAATTGAAGTTCATACAAGTGGAAGCCATCGATGAAGCATCGTCTGCCATCAACCGTGTTCTGGATGAGCTTATGGAGGCGGAGGAAGAGGGGGAATAAACATGGCTAAGGAGGGGTTCGGATGATTCGTGCCATGGTCGGCGATCTGACCAAAGTGGAAGGAGTCGAGTACATTTGCAATGCCGCCAACGGCATCGGGCCGATGGGCGGCGGCGTGGCGGCGGCGATCCGTCGGGCGGGGGGACGTGTGATCGAGGAGGAAGCGATCCGCGTCTGTCAAGCGCAAGACCCTAAGCCCGGCGATTTGTACGTGACAGGAGCAGGCTCGCTGCCGTTTCGCGGGGTCCTTCACTTAGTGACGATGAAGCAGCCCGCAGGGGCGACGTCGTATGACATCGTTCGGGCGTGTCTCGAGCGGCTTGTCGCGCACTGTCGGGAGAACGGAATCAAGAAGGTGGCGTTGCCAGCGCTAGGGACAGGCGTCGGAAGGCTTGACAAAGAAAACGTGGCGCAGTTGTTTGTCGAGGTGTTGGGTCCGGTCGAGGATGTGGAGTTTGTGGTGGTGGATATTGATCAAGCATTCATCCGTTTTGTCCAACAGCGCCAATAAAGGGAGAAAAAGGGCCTTGACTTCGTCTTGGCCCTGCTTTTTTGGCAAAGAATAACGTGTTTCACAATCCTTCATATCATATTATAATATAACACACAAACCAGTTTCATTGACTTCCTTGCCTAGCCTAGGAGGTGGCGCAGCCATCCATGTCCGATTGATTAGACTGGCATGAAAGGAAGTTGGAGAACGTTTCCTGTTCGAACCTGTTCAGGGAAAATGGCCAAAAGCGATGCATACGGCGTTTTTGGCAACGCCTGGAGGGATGATCATGTTATTCCAATCGCCAACATTGAAGACATGTCAAGTATTAGTCGATGAATTCCGCCTGGCCCCACAGCCGTTTGAGCCGGAAAAGCTCCGCTTTGCGGGTGTCGGGGACCGGGACGTTTATAATATTTCCGCACCGTTTGTGGATGAAGGAGAATGGGTGATCGCTGGGCGCGTCGAGGCGCGCGACAGCGAGCAATCGGAAGTGTACTTTTTCGTCGAGCGCGACGGCGTCTGGGTTCCTCGTGAAGGGGCGCCGGTGTTCGCCTTGCAGGATCCGTTTGTGGCGCGCATTCACGGTCAGTTGGTGTTCGGCGGCGTGGAGACGTTTCCGCATCCGGTGTTTGACGGCGAGCTGAGCTGGCGGACGGTCTTTTACCGCGGACCGAACATTCGCCGCTTAGAAAAGTTCGCCGAAGGGCCGGACGGAATGAAAGACATTCGCCTTGTCGAGCTGAAAGATGGCTCGATCGGCGTGTTCACCCGGCCGCAAGGGGAGAAAGGCGGACGCGGGAAAATCGGGTTCACCCGCATTTTCTCGCTCGATGAGTTGACGCCGGACGTGATTGAGGCCGCGCCGATTTTGGACGCCCAATTTACGGATGAAGAATGGGGCGGCGTGAATGAGGCGCATTTGCTGGCGAACGGGCTTGTGGGGGCGCTTGGCCATATCGCTTGCTTTGACGAGCACGGCAACCGCCATTACTACCCGATGGTGTTCGTGTTGAATCCCGAGACGATGGAGCGTTCAGAGCTGGAATTGCTTGCGCTTCGCTCCCACTTTTTAGACGGGCCGGCGAAACGGCCGGATTTGGCGAACGTTGTCTTTAGCGGCGGACTCATCCGCAAAGGCGACGGCACGGCTGAGCTGTACGCCGGCGTCGGCGACGCCGAGGCGCAAAAAATTTCGCTCATCGACCCGTTTGCGAAATACGAGGCGCAAGAGCTCGACCGAATGTACGCTTCCGTTTAGGGAAAAGGACCGGCGCCGTCCCACCTTCTTTTGATGAGAGGGGGGCGGCCGGCCTTTTTTCGTTTTGGCCGGTAATGGGCGATGGTTCCCGATTTGACGGTCATTTGCGGTGAGAAAGAGTTGGATGGAACGAAGTACATTGAGGTTCCGCCGCTGATTGTCGAGATTTTAAGTCCGTGGAACCAGGCGCATGATCTTGTCGCAACGTTCAATTTGTACATGGCGTGCGGCGTTCACGAATGCGGGATTGTCAATCCGATGAAGCCAGCTGTGACGGGATACCGGCTCAATGAGGAACGGCTATATGAGCAGGCGGATGTTCAAGTGAAAACGGGAACGGTTCGCTCCGTTCATGTTCCCGGGCTTGAAATCGACATGACGGAATGGTTTCGTTGACAAGAGGACGTTAAAAGCGGACAGCGTGGGACGAATCCCACGCTGTTTTCATGAAAAGGCACGCGTCTTGACGGGGCATGTTCATGCCCGGGCGGGAGGGCAAAACGTCGCCCACGGAATTTTTTCATGAAAATGCGCGTGCCTAAACTCATCATTTTCATGCCGGGGAAGGACAAAAACGTGCTCATGGAGCTTTTTGTTTGTCCAATGGAGTCGGGGCGGCGCTCATCAGCCGCGTGGTGTCCCTTTCCCGTTGCGTTTGCCGTTTTTCGTGCTCGTTCAGCTTTTCTTCCATCCGCTTCAGCAGCTTTTCCCACGGGTTTTCCGCCGTTTTTTTCTTGCGCTTTCGTTTTTCTTCCGCCATGCTCAAGCGCCTCCTTTCGCTGCAGCCGATAAGGCGAGCAAGTCGCGCAGTTCGTCATCGGACAGTTCGGTGATCCATGCCTCGCCTTCGGTGATGATGTCGGCGAGCGCTTGTTTTTGTTCGAGCATCTCGTCGATTTTTTCTTCGATTGTCCCGACGGTGATCAATTTATGGACGTGGACGAATTTCGTCTGTCCGATGCGGTAGGCGCGGTCGGTCGCCTGGTTTTCCACCGCCGGGTTCCACCAACGGTCGAAATGGATGACGTGGTTGGCAGCTGTTAAGTTGAGCCCGGTGCCGCCTGCTTTGAGCGACAAAAGGAAAATCGGCGCTTTTCGTGCTTGAAACTCTTCGACCATTCGATCGCGCGTTTGTTTCGGGACGCCTCCGTGCAAAAACAACACTCGCTCATCAAACAGGTCGGAAAGCAGCTGTTGGATCATCTCGCCCATTCGCACGTATTGCGTGAAGATGAGGCACGATTCGTCGTTGGCGCGAATTTGCTCGATCAGTTCGATGAGCTTTTCGAGCTTGTGCGACCGTTCAACGAGCTGGCGGGGGCGGCGTTCTTTCAAATACAGCGCCGGATGGTCGCAAATTTGCTTCACACCGTTTAGCATTTGCAAAATCAAGCCGCGCCGCGCAAACGGACTGGCATTTTTGGCGCGCTCAAGCGTATCGTTGACGAGCTGCTCGTACAGCGCTGCTTGCTCGGCCGTGAGCGGGCAATACTCTTTTTGTTCAAGCTTATCCGGCAAGTTGAGCGCAACCGCTTCATCCGTTTTCGTCCGCCGCAAGAGAAATGGGCGGATGAGCGCCTGCAGCGCCGCTTTTTTGCGGGCATCTCCTTCTTTTTCAATCGGCCCGGCAAAGCGCCGCTCAAACTCCGCACGGCTGCCGAGATAGCCAGGGTTGAGGAAGTGGAAGATGCTCCAAAGTTCGCCGAGACGGTTTTCAACCGGCGTGCCGGATAAGGCGATTTTATGTTTTCCGCTCAAGCGGCGGATGGCGCGCGCTTGTTTTGTTTGCGCGTTTTTAATGTTTTGCGCTTCATCAAGGCAAATCGCATGCCAATGAATCTGTTTTAAATCGTCTTGGTCCAAATGAGCAAGGTTGTAAGACGTAATGACGAGATCGGCCTCGCCTGCTGTTTGCACGAACGCATCGTGTTTCGCCCGGTTCGGTCCATGGTGCACGTAGACGCGCAAGTCTGGGGTGAAGCGGGCGCATTCCTTTTGCCAGTTGCCGATCACGCTGGTCGGACAAATGAGCAACGCCGGCGTGTCTGGACGTTCCATTTCTTTTACATAGGCCAAATAGGCAAGCAGCTGCACCGTTTTGCCTAGCCCCATGTCATCGGCCAAGCAGGCGCCAAAGCCGAATCGGCGCAAAAAGACGAGCCAGTCGACGCCGCGCTGCTGGTACGGGCGGAGCGTGCCGCGAAACGACGGCGGCACATTCGCTTTCGGCAATCCATCCAGCTGCTGGAGCTGGCGGATGAACGCGCGGAACTGATCATGGACGTCAATGTGGATCGGGATCGATTCGTCCGTTGCCTCTTCGCGCTCCTCTGCTTCCGAAAACAGCGTTTGCGCCACGATATCGTGGATCGGCACGCCTTCTTTTTTCGCCTTTTCCATGAGCGCCTGCGCGCGGCGGACAAGGGCGGGGTCAAGGATGAGCCATTGGCCGCGCAGGCGAATGAGGCGCCGCTTTTGTTCCGCCAAAGCGGCAAACTCCTCTTCCGTCAGCTCAATCCCGTTGGTCGCGACGCGCCAATCGAAATCAGCGAGCCGCTCAAGGCCGAACAGTGATTCGGCGTTGACGGAAGGCGACAGTTTCGCTTTGATCGACAGCTGCGCCTGGCGGATGTCGTGCCACCAGTCGGGAAGCAAGAGGCGTACGCCCGCTTCGGTGAGCTTTAAGCTGTCTTCGGACAAAAAACGCCACGCTTCTTCATTAGACAGTTCCGTCCGCAGACCCTCCCCGGCGTCAAGCCACGGCACGATCGCGCAAATGCGGCGAATGGCGCGCTGGATCGATGATTCATATGGGCGCCAGGCGCGCGGAATATCACGGGCAGAGGCGATGACGCTGTCGTCGATGGAGATGAACACCGCTTCCAGCGTCCATGCGTCGCCGTCCTCAGGCGGCTCGACGAGGCGAAGCCCGACCGTAAACGGCGGCCGGTCGCCGAGCCAGCCGATTTGTTCCAGCCAATCGTCTTCCGTTCCGATCCATTGGCCGCTGGGGGAGGCGATTAATGGATAAGCGCGAACGATGTCGCCCCAAATGCCGCGCAGCTCTGGGTCGCGCGACAGCCAGTCGGCGATTGCCAGCGACCGCCATGCCGCAACAAGCGGGTGCGGATCGTCTTTGAGTCCGCGCCAACGCGTCCGCTCAGCTTCGGCCCATTCAGACGGCTGCCCTTGTTTCCACGCCGAGAAATCGGGACGGAAGCAGCGTGTGCGCACATCGTCGATGATTTGCTTCGCCCATGTTTCAAGCTGGGCGGTGAACTCATCTCCCCATTTGATGGAAAGAAAACGGTTGGACGGACGCCAGGCGAAAAACGTGAGCGCCTGCCACGGGGACAGCCGCACCGCGTCGCGTCCGTGGACGGTCGCGACATCAAGCAAGGTTCCGTAAAAGGTTTCTTCATGCCAGGCGAACACAAGCGGCGCCCAGCTCGTAACACGGTCCGGGCCGCTGAGCCAGAAGCATCGTCCTTCTTCGCTCCACTCACATGAAAGGGTGATCGTCTGCAACGCTTGTTCCATCATAGAAGCAATTTTCCTTTCTCCACTTCTTCATGAAACGCGCGCATGCGCGCTGTTTTGGCTAACAGCTGTTCAAGATACATCTGCCAGTCGTTCATTCGTTTCAACGATCGGTAGCACGCACGCAATTTTTTTAAATATTGCACGGCGACGCGATAGCTTGCGCGGTTTTTCGCCTCGACAAAACGCATGACCGCTCGGTGATACAATGGCAAGACGAGCGCCGGGTTTTGTTTTTGCAGCATGGCGAGAAATGTTGGATCAATGTCATGGGCGGTGGCGTCCACCCATAAGTATAAGTCGACTACATCATGGTAGCGCCTTTGATCGAGCAGCCAATGAACGTAGCGGTTCGCGCTGTATGGGAAGCATGCGGCCAACAGCTTCTCATAGTCGTCCCATTTGTTGTGTTGGCGAGCGTATGATTCGTACAGCCGACCGATTTCGTTGACAAACGGCGACCGCTCCATCTCTGGAAGAGCGGATATGTAGAAGGCAAGCTCTTGCTTTCCTTTCGCCCAAAATGATGCGAAACGTTCCGGCGAATGCGAGGATGCGAACCGCTCCATCCAATCGATAAAAAACGGAGCCGCTTCCTTGGGATGTTGGCGGTAGATGGCGAGCGCTTCGTCATCTTCGCCGAGTAAAAAGGCGAGATGGGCGGCAGCTAGCAACAGAGTGGTTGACTGTTTTTCCGTTGCCAGGCGGATCAGCGTTTCTTTCTCTTGCCGGCGCTGCGCTTCTTTCGTGAACAGCAGCTCCCAAGCGGTTGTGTATAGGCTGTAGACGAGTGAAGGGGACGCCTTTCCCCACCGCAGCAACAACTCCCGTACATACGGGATCGTCTGTTCGATGTGCGTTTCAACAGACGGGGGCAGCAGTTCGGACGGAAACCGTTCCAACGTTTCGAACCATTCGTCGGCGATATAATCGACGTCTTGTTGCCACGAAAACTGCTCGTATGATCCGAACAACAGCCCACGGTCCCAACCGCGTTCGCGTCCGTATTCGAACAAATGGTCAAGCAAAAACAAGGCCGCATGAAAGCGATGCAACAAACGGACAGCGCTGTGTTTCGGGCTGTTTTTGACGAGTCGCGGAAACAGTTGATGGGACAAGCGGTACGGCCAATCATTGCGGCGGCGGTGGCGGGCGCTCCACTCGTCCAATAGGTCGGCGAACTGCTTCCGCCATTGGGCGACCGATTCCGCTGTGTTTGGTTCAGACGGTGTTTGGACCGATGCCGCTTTCCGGTTCGGTTTTTTCTTTCCTTGTTTCCATTGCTGCAACAACTCGCCGTTGTCAAATACATTTCCGTACACGTAAAAGAACAGCGCCAGTACGTGCGGGCAAAGATCTTCCGCCCCGCATGTGCAGCTGTGGAGGGAGATGTCCGACAAATCAAGCGTCACGTCATGAATGGCGGTGTCGATGACTTTTCCTTCGATAAAATCGCTGTCTATGACCGTGACGTTATACACCAACCCTTGCCGTGACAATTCCCGCCCTTTTTGGATGACATGTTGGAAGAGAGAAAACGGCCATTCCCGCTGCAAGTCGGCAGCGGCTTTTTGCAACAGAGGTTTGGAGATTGCGGTCTGCAACATATCAGTCCGTCCTTTCCGTCCATTGTGCATCATGGGTTCCCGAAGAAAGCCCCCGTTTTCCGTTCATTCTTTATATCTACTTATTATAGCATGGCGGATTGTACTGTTGCTATGTTTGTTTGGCGTGAGATTTATTCCTGCTTTTCTCTCTGTTATGATACAATGAACATAACGGCAAGGCCGAATCGAAGGAAAGTGGGTGACGATATGACGGTGTCGCGGAATGCCCTTTGTCCGTGCGGCAGCGGCAAAAAGTACAAGCATTGTTGCGGAAAAAAAGAGGCGGTTTCGATTTCGTCATTGATTGACCGCGAGTTGATCGAATGCATGAATGATATGCGTCAGTTTGTTTTGCAGCGGTATGAGAGGGAGGCGGAAGAGCTTTTAGACCAGTTCCCGCTTGATGAGATGCCGGAGGAACTCGAGCTTGGCGTGCAGATCATGGCGGTGAACTGGATGTTGTTTTGTTGGCCGGTTGATGAAACAGGACAAACGATCTTTTCTGCTTACCGGAAAAGCCGTCATTGGGAGCGGTGGCGCCCGTCCGTTCAGGCGCACATCGAGAGGTGGGAAGGAGCCGTTCCGTCGCTTGGCGAGTTCATCGGCTATGATGACGACAATCGCCCCGTTGTCCGGGATTTGTTGACGGGAGAGGAAAAGATCGTTCATTTATTGACTTCCGATCAATGGCCGAGCGTGATCGAAACAGGAGATGTGGTGTTCGGCTTCCTTGTGCCGTACCAAGACGTGTTCACGTGTTTCACAGCGGTGTTTCCGCTCCCGGCGTCAGGGAAAGATCGATTGCTTCGGGCGATTCAACAAGAAGGGGAGTGGAGCGGTCGGCCATCGGCTTTATGGATGCGCGATCGGTTCGTCGCTGTGCTTTCCGATGTGGTCTTGGAGTGGCTTTGGCAGTTCGCCAAACAGTTCAAATGGGATGATCCGAAACAAGCGGCCGTCATTCGCGAGCTCGATGAAAACGAGCCGGAGGCGCCAGCGGCGCTGCTCAATCAAGCGTTCGCCATATGGGCGATCTATTGCGGAAAAACATCCCGCCTCCCTTATTCGGTTCCCGTCTACGCGGCGGCGCTCCGCTATGTGGCTGGGCATTTGATGAAGGCGGAAGGATCGGAGGTGGAAGACATCGCCGATCGGTATGACGTGATGCCAGAAGATGTGCGATCGGCGGCGTTGGATTTTTTCCTGATGGCTGTTGATGATGAAGACGACGAGCAATGGCTCGATGACTGGGAGGAAGACTGGTTCGAAGAGGAAGGGGATGAGCTTGATGCGCGCATCAATGAATGGATCGATGACATCGATCTGATGTTGATGCGTGAAGGATGGGACGAGAAGCGAGTCAACCGTCATATTGACCGCGCCATCCGTTCGTGGAGGAATGAGGGCCTGCTTGAGGAAGTGAATGAAAAAGAATTGCGTAAAGAACTCCGCGATGTAGCGTGGGAGATCTTCACCGATCGGGGATTCATCTAGAAGCTGGCAGAAAAACGGGCGCTGCGCGCAAGTCAGCGGCATTTCGTCAGAAAGGAAAGCCGGTTCCACAAGGGCTCTCTCATTCAAACATCATTGGGCTCAACCCAAGCCCTCTATAAGTAGAAACAGGGAATGGAATGCGTTCCATTCGTGAAACTCCAAAAAAAGCGGCGGGGAACGATCGGTTTTGACCGAATCCATAATGGATTGGGAAAAATGGTTTTGTGCGCGATTCCGACAGTTTTTAATATCTTGGTCGCCGTTTTGGAAAGGAATGATTAGAAGGGAGGATTTTGCATGGCAATCGGCCGAAATGACCCGTGCCCGTGCGGAAGCGGGAAAAAGTATAAGAAGTGCTGCATGAACAAACAGCAGGAGCGTGAAATCAAGCGGGTGCGGCAGCGCCGCTTTTTTGACCAAAAATATGAGCTGTCGCAAATGGTGCAGCGGTTTTTGGATGAATCGCTGTCTTATGATGAACGCGAAGCGGTCAACCGTACATTTCGCCGAATGATCGAACAAAAGGATCATCGTGAAGAGTTGAAGGTGTTTGAGACGCTTTGGCGTTTTTTCCTCCATCGTTATCCGAATGGATTGCGCGGCGTTGAATGGTTTCAACAGGAAAAAGGGCGTCGTCTGTCTCCGGAGCTCAAGGAAATGTTGGACCGCTGGGTTCGACTTGTGCCGCGCCTTGTGCAATTTGTCGATTTGCATGATGAAGGAGGAGTGGCGGTCGACCGGTTGACGGGCGAGAAACTTCTCATGCCGTATTGCGAGACATTGGAGGTTGTGCGCCCTTGGGGCGGCATGTTTGCCTTTTTGGAGCCCTTTGACGGCGGCTATTACGTTTGCGGTGTATCATCGATTGTGGATCCGAAGGGCGTGGAACGGGCGGAAGAGAACATTCGCGTCTTGTTGACGCAAACCGATTGGCCGTATGAAAAGGTAGCCGTTGAACATTTTCTCGATATCGTTGATGCAGGCTATCCTCCGAGGGCGGACGATGTGCAAGAGGAGCGCACGCGATGGACGTATGAATACGAATGCCAGGAAGCCGCTGAGGCGATGAGGAAGCTTGCTTCGATCGGACGCGCTCACATTGATCATGACGATGGGGAGAAAGTGGAAGGTTCATGGTGCACCAATGTGTACCATTATGTCGGAGTGATTTCCCCCAAGCCGATTCATGTGTTTGAATTAGGCGGGTCATTATCCGCTCATCGGTCGCGTCTCGTGTTGTCTACCGAGGAGGAAGGGACGGCCGAACAGCTCGTGTCGCTGCTGCAGGCGTTTGGGTATTCCCCAAAAGAACGAAAACGGGGGACAGAAGCCGTTTTGCGCCGAAAATGGATCGAAAACGTTTCGCTTCATATTGATTCAGACCCAGACTCTCCCCCTTGGGTGGCAACGATGGCCGGATTGGATGTTCAAATGGAAAAAGCCCTTCACACCCCGCTTGAGAAATGGAATGGAAAAACCCCTCACGAAATGGCGCGCGAGGGGCGTGTGCAGGAAGTGGATGTGTGGCTGAAAGAGTATGAATTCCATTTGTTTAACATGCAAGAACGAGCCAATTTGCCGGTGCTCATCGGAGTGAATCCCATTCGCTCCCGTTATGGATTGCCCCCATCTCCGTTTAGCTCATCACATCGTCTTTCGGACTTATGGAAAATGAAATGGATGGGGCCGGAAGGAACCGAGACATTGTTGATCCGCGCGGAATGGGAAGGGATGTATTTTACCGATGACGCATTGGTGTTTTATAACGAAGTCATCGTGAGCGGAGAAAAAGAGGCCAAAGAGGCGTGTTGGGCCGTGGTTTTGCTCGTGTGTGAATATATGACCGGGCGGACGTTTTCATCGTGGGAGGACGTAGGAGAAGAAGAATGGAAACAATGCATCGTCGAGCAAATCCCGTCAAGATGGAGTTCGTTTTCATGGGAAGTGGTGAGCCGAGCGCTCGATATGTTGCTTGAGTGGGCCGATTGGCTGGACCGCCGTTATGGAACGAATCATCGAACTGTTGTTTGTGCCGTGCTGGAAGAGGTCAGAAGCGAATTGGAACATTGCTTTGCTTTGCTGGATGAATGGAGGGGCGAGAACGGAAAGGCGGATGAGGAACTGATGGCTTGGCAGCTTGCTCGTTTGTTTGGTTTGCCTATTCCCCTTTCCGTCGGTTTCTCGTTTTTCCGCGTCAAGCGTGTGGAACAGGGGAAGGCGGTGCTGGATTGGCTTGCCCATAACCGAACGGTGACATGGGACATTCCGAAGCGGGCAGAGCCGCATCTGTTGCCGGGCATGTATATCGTCGCCGCGACCGATCGCAACGGCAAGCTGGACGATCTTGCCCGCGTGTATCCGCCGTCTTTCTCACCGTACGTAGAGCCGTGGCTTCAGGCGTTGCAAGAGTGGCCAGACAAGGTGGAGAAAGAACGGGCTGTGTTTCAAGAGCGCCTGCTTGCCTCGTTGTCCCGTTTGCTTCGCCGGCCGTAGGCGTCCCGATGAATGACGGGGCGCTTGTTTCTCTCGGCTCGGCCTCTATGATTCTCCATTATGCAGGCAAGCCCAATGGTAAGAGTCATTCATATTCTTAGGATTTTGGTCCATCACCATAACGTGTGCTTGAGAAGCAGGGTTTTTCTCGTTTTACCGAGAAACGGATGAGGACGCGAATGATCCAAGAATCCTACACCTTTAGGAGTGCGGAGTGTCAACCGGCATGAAAATCATGGATTGGCTGATTTCTCCTTGGAGAAGGAAATATGGCATGTTTTGAAAAAGCCAAGGGCACCTTTTGGTGAAGAACTAGGATTTTGGTTAGGCATAAAAAATGGAATGCGAATCGATGTTCTCGACATGAGCGGCGGAAGTCCCAAAGTGCTTGCGATATGTGTTGCTGAAAGCAGTTCCATCACACGTTGATCGTGAATGTCTCCCCAAAGTGTTTAGCTGGCCCGAGCGTTAGCGTAGAGGGGGAGAACGTTCAATGACTATGATACAAAGAAAGTAGGTAGCTATATGGTGAAGGCATCGCGAAACAATCTTTGTCCATGCGGCAGTGGGAAAATGTACAAGCATTGTTGTGGAAAGCAAGAGGCGGTATCGATTGCATCTATTATTGAGCGCGAGCTGGTCGAATGCATGCAGGATGTGGTCTTGTTTGCGTCGGAGCGATACGAGGACGTGTTGGTGGAAACGATGGCGGAATGCTCGTTTCAATGGTTTCCGGAAGAGTTAGAGGTGGGCGCTCATTTATTGTTGACGGATTGGGCTGTTTTTTGCCGGCCGGTGGATGAGAAGGGGACAACAATCTTTTCGGCGTACATGCAAGACCGGCGCCGCAACCGTTGGCGGCCGGCGGTGCAAGCGCATTTGGAGCGATGGACGGAGGGGATTCCGTCGTTTGGTGAGATCGTCCGTTTCGACGAAGAGCGGCGTCTCATGGTGCGCGATCTTGTGAGCGGGGAAGAAAAACGCGTCCGTTTTTTAACGTCCGAGCCCGTTCCGCCGGCTGAAGAAGGGGACGTTTTGCTTGGCTTCCTCCTTCCATATGGGGAAGAGTTTACGTACTTTATAGCCGCTCTGCCGTTTCCAAAGAACGGAAGAACACGGCTCGCCCATGCGATTGAGGCGGAGAGAAAACGAAGCGGGAAAGCGGCAGACGCGTTTTGGCGAACATCGTTTCCAGAAGCGCTCGATCTGGCTCTTCACGAATGGCTATGGCAGCTGTCGGCTGAATTGGAGTGGAACGATCCTGACGAAGAAGCGGTTCTTCACGAGCTGAAGCGGAGAGAAGAAAAGACATCGCCCCGGGTGCTTAGCCATGCGGCGTTCTTTTGGCGCATGTATTGCGAACAAGATGAACCGGCCATCGATGACCCGGTCGTGTATGCAGCCGCGCTTCGCCATGTTGCCGGTCAGATGGCGGAAGAGGAGTTCATGGATGCAGAGGAAGCGGCTGCACGATACGGAGTGGCGGCCGAGGAAGTCGAATCAACTTCCATGGAATTTATCTTGTTCGCGGTCGAGATGCTGGATCGCGATGAGGATGGCGAGTGGGATGATGACGATGAGGAATGGCTTGATGATGAGTGGGATTTCGAAGAAGGCATGATAGACGGCGATGAGTTGGATGCCGCGATTGACGAATGGCTTGACGAAGTCGAAGAACTGTTTGACGACGAAGGTTGGGACACCGATCAAGTCCGCCGCTTGATTGACAAGGCGATGCGAACATGGAAAAAAGACGGTTTGCTTGAGGGAGTCGACGAAGCCGAACTGCGTGAAGAACTCGAGGAGCTCGTCTGGCAAACATTTGCGGGACGGGGGTTTTGTTAAGAACATACAGCGCATCCATGGGAGAAGGTGCCCAGCCGTTGGTTTGGGCGCCTTCTCCCCCTTTGCTACAGATGGATGTAGGATAACCGCTTGTTCACCTCCTCGATGTTAAACGCATCGGGATCAAAATCTTCGCCTTTCATGTCATACATCCAGTCAAGTCGTTCAAGCAGTTCCGGATCCGTAAGGGAGTCTTGGTTTGCTGCTGATTCGAGCAGCTCCAAATAACCATAGACGCCGCCGCAATCCTCGGGAGGGCATGCCCGTTTCCCTTTCAGGCAAGTGGCGCGTTCCAGCGGTTTGGGGAGTGTTTCAATCTTTTCGACGGTGATGGTATGGCGCCAGTAGTCGCCAAAATCGTAAATATATAGAAACTTTTGTTTTTCTTCCGTCAGCCATTGCTGTAATGGGATGCGGCGGGCGTCCATCAGTTCTTTTTCCAGCTGAAACGAATCCCAGCCGTCAGGGATGCCGATGAGAACGCTTCCGAAATCGAATTCGTATAAATGAGCTTGTTCCCAACCCATTGCTTCTTGGATGATGAGATGAAGATCGTGAAATGTTGCATGTCCGGGAACAAGGACGCGCCGCCAAATCGGCGGACGGATGCCGTTTAAGGATATTTTTAACTGATAGGCGGTTTTGGAGCGACGCGGTTTCTTTGATGTCGTGCTTTTGCTTTTTGGTGTTTCCGTCCATCGACCGTGCGGATGGGAAGTTTTCGTTGAATTAAGCTTCGTCATCAATTCGTCGATCAAGTCGATGAGTCTTTTCTCTTCCATGAATATCGTCTCCTTTTTTAGGATTGTTTTTGTATACTTATAGTTTAACCTGTTTCTGAAAGAATCAAAATAATAATAATGGTGATAGAAATTAGAAAACGAAGAAATTGATTCAAGGAGGGAGCCGTATGTCGGTCGGCCGAAACGACCCGTGTCCGTGCGGGAGCGGGAAAAAGTATAAAAAATGCTGCATGAACAAAGCGATGGAGGAAGAGGCGAAAAGGGCGCGGCAACATCGGTTTTTTGAACAGAAGTATGAGCTGTCGCAACAAGTGCACCGTTTCTTAGAGGAGGCGCTCTCCTACGCCGAACAACGGGCGATAAAGCACGCGTTCCGTCAGGCCGTTCGGGAAATGAAACACAGTGAGATGCTTGAGCCGCTTGAAACGCTTTGGTACTTGTTCGTTCACCGTTTCCCAAACGGGATGCGCGGCGTTGAATGGTTTCGGCGCGAGAAAGGGCGTCGTTTATCGTTGGAGCTGCGAAACATGCTTGACCGGTGGGTTCGGCTTGTTCCGCGTCTCGTTCAGTTTGTGGACCGCGGTGAAGACGGGGGGACAGCGGTCGACCGATTGACGGGGGAAACGTTGTTTCTGCCATTTAGCGAGACGATGCCGGATGTAGTGCCTTGGGGCGGTATGTTTGCGTTTCTCGAGCCGTTTGACGGCGGTCATTATATCCAAGGGGCTGCCTCCATCGTTGGGCCGGACGGAGTGAAGAAGGCCGAGGAACGAATGCGTTCTCTCCTTCAAGAGACGAACATGCCGTACGAAGAGTTGGCATTTTCCCGTTTTCTTGATATTGTCGACGCGTGTCACAGTGCTTCTTCATTACAGGAGCGCGGGACGGAAGCAGTTGAACAATGGACGGTCGTCTACGACATGCCTGATGCGCGCAACGCCCTCCGTCAGCTGGAACGACATGGAATCGTGATCGTGGATGAGGAAACGGACGAAGCCGTCAAAGGTTCACTGCGCGGTGTGACGTATGAATATTGCGATGATCTTGCCTCCAGCCCGATTTATCTGAACGAACTAGCCGGCTTTGTAGAGGGGCAGGGGCGGACGATGACGCTCTCCACCTTTGATGCGGACGCCGAGAGGGTGCTGACGAAGACGCTTGAGGCAATGGGGCTGCCGGCGACGGTTGTATCGCGGTCAGCGAAGACACACCTTGTCCCTAAAGGAGTGAAGTTGCTGTCATACGACGTCCAGTTGCCGCCGGGTGAGCCGTCATATATGGCGCTCGTTGCCAACAGTGCGGTGATGTTAGAGCAGACGCTGCATGTGCCGCATGAAGAATGGGGGGGACGGTCCGTTCACGAATTGGCCATGAGCGGCGAGCAGGAAACAGTGGAGCAATGGCTGCGCGCATATGAGTACCATGCGTTCGAACTTCTCCGCCAAGAAGGCAGTCCGGTGATGGTCGATACGAACAGCATCCGTTCCCGCTACGGTTTGCCGCTCTCGCCATTTGTGACGCCTAAGATCAAGCGGACAACGTCTGTTCAAGTATTGCAACGGCTCGATGAGGGCGGATATTTTGCCATGCCGGCGGAATGGAAAATGCGCTTTTTCGGCGCCGACCTCGTCCGTTTTTACCAAGAAAAAACGGAAGGAAAATCAGAGGCGACGAAAGCGAAATACCGCCTCGGTGTGACGGCGGTCGGCCATTACTTGCAGACGACGCCGCTGTCATCGTGGGATGCGCTAGAAGCGCGCCATTGGCAGCAATGTTTGGCATTTCACTACGTCATGTTTTCTCCTGACATAAGCATCAATCAAGCGAAACAAGTATTAAGCGGCGTTCAGGCGTTCACGAAATGGCTGGACGGCCGCTATCGGACAAGCCATGCCCGGGTCGTGCGCCAACTCGTGACGGAATTGCAGGAGCCGTTGTTAAAAGCGGTCCGCCTTCTTCGATTGTATCATCGCCCTGATTTGCCAATGGGGATGGCTGACATTATTTGGAAAGGAATGGTAGAAAGGAAAGAGGAGTATCGAACCGGGATGTTTCAGGTGGTGAGCGTCGGACGGGAAAAGGCCGCGATCCGCTGGTTGGAGACGGGCGAACAGTTCCACTGGCGCTTGCCGCTATCGGTGAAATCGTACGTCGAGCCCGGCATGTGCTTGGAAGCCGCGTTCACCAACAACGGCGCATTGGCGGCCGTCCAACGTGTCTACCCGCCGCAGGCCGCTCCTTACATGGAGGCGTTTGTTCGGTTTGACCGGCCATCCGCCAAGGTGTAAAGGGGAAGGGGATGTCTCGACACGAGGCATCCTCTTTTTCTATGATGGGCGCTTGTGAGGAAATGGGGCAGCCATGCGATTGCGCCAATTTGAGGCATCGAAGGGCGCTTGTGCAGACGGGATTTGCGCCATTGTTGCGTTCTCGGCAGCATTCGCGTCTTGTTTGTTGGCGGCTGTCACGCTGGAGGACATTGTGCGGAAACAGGGCATTCATTGTCGGTTCATGGACGTTGGCGGCGCCTGTTCTGTCGAGCGGTTTTCCTGGCCGACAGACAGGAAATGGCCTATTGTGCGCGAACCATATAGTAGAATGAGAGGGAACTAGGAGGGAGCGCGCATGAGGCGGGGGGGATGGCTCGCCGCATCGTTTTGTTTGCTTTGGTTGCTGGCGGTCCTTTGGCCGTCGGGAGTGAAAGGAGAAAAAGAAACGGAAGAAACGAAGCGTCTGGCGGTGGTGACGGCGGACCGCGTGAATGTCCGCCAAGGACCGGGGGTGCCGTACCGCCCGGTGGCAAGCGTCCACCGCGGTGACGTGTACCGGTTGGTGGATGTGAAAGACGGTTGGTTGAAAATTGAATGGGAGAAAAATCGGACCGGGTGGCTCGCGGCGCGGTACGTCGCGTTGGCAAAAGAGACAGCCGTCGTGCAAGAAGACCGGCTCCGCCTTCGCCAAGAGCCGAGCCGAGACGGGCGAATTATCGGACATTTGGCGCAAGGGGAAACGGTGTTGGTGATTGGGGAAGAAGGCGGCTGGAAACAGGTCGTGACGGAAGACGCCATCGGTTGGGTCGCTGCATCGTATTTGGCGCCAGCCGAGGCCCGCTCGATTTCACAACAGACTGGAACGGTGGCCGCCGATTCACTCAACGTGCGAGCTGAACCGTCGCTTCACGCCCCGCGGATCGGCCGTCTTGTTCGTGGCGAAGAAGTTGACATTGTGGAAAAGAAGCCGGGATGGTACAAAATTGCCTCCTCAACAGGGCTTGATGGGTGGGTGTCATCCGCATATGTGCAGGTAAAGGATGGACAAGCTAATGAAAAGGAAGCGGAAGTGCCCCAGTCGGCTGACCGCTCGCTGCTTTCAGCCATCGCGCCTAGCGACTCCCGCCTTTATGTAGACAGCTGGACGCGCGGTCCTGTTCAGGCGCTGGCCGGAAAAACGATCGTCCTTGACCCTGGCCACGGAGGCAAAGACGGCGGTGCCCAAAGTGTCGCTGGCGTTAAGGAAAAGGAGTTGACGTTGGGAACGGCGAGGCTTCTAAAAAACAAGCTGCAATCTTACGGCGCTCGCGTCGTGCTGACGCGCTCCGGCGATGAGTATGTGCCGCTGTCGGCGCGTGTTGCCGCCGCCCGCCTGTATCAGGCGGACGCGTTTATTAGCCTGCATTACGACAGCGCCGCTGATCCAGATGCGTCCGGCATCACCATTTACTATTACGATCGGTTTGCGGACTACGAATTGGCGCAATCGTTCCAAGGGCTGTTCAGGCAACTTTCCGCATTGCCGTTTCGCGGCATCGCCTTTGGCGACTATTACGTGTTGCGAGAAAACGAGAAGCCGTCCGTGTTGCTTGAGCTCGGCTATTTAAGCAATCGGTCGGACGCTGCGGTTGTGGCGACAAACGGTTATCAAGAAGCGGTGACGACGGCCATCGTGAACGCCATGCGCCATTATTTTCAATAGTACGCCCCTTTTCTAAAAAGTGGATAACGAATCTACTGCGTTTTTGTCGCCTCGCCTTGTTTGGATCACCGCTGGCTGACCATAGAGGGCCATTAGCTTTTCAAGGCGTTTGCCTGAGGGCTGCAAGGGCGAAAGGGTGGAAGTTGGTTGACACAATAGTTAAAAAAGTATAATATTTACCCTTGGTGCTAGAATGGCTGGTGTCGGCTCATTTGCCAACGGAGCCGAGCTATTGTCATACGTGTCATCGCTGCTGTTTGGCAGCGGGGGGAAGTTGCTGTTGGGCGTGATCGTGGCGCTTGCCTGCTTAACAACGGCGGTTGGTCTAGTCGCTGCTTGTGCGCAATACTTTCAAGAGCTCACCCCGACTGTTTCGTACCGAACGTATGTCATTGTATTAACCTTATTTAGCTTTTTGATGTCAAACCTCGGCTTAAATGCGTTGATCGCTGTTTCCGTTCCAGTGTTGACGATGCTGTATCCATTGGCGATCGTGCTCGTCGCCCTGTCGTTTTTCCGCCGCTTTTACCATGGTTCGGCGAAAGTGTACGGGATGGCGTTGCTCTTTACCGGCATGTTCAGCCTGTATGACGGTTTGAAAACGATCGGGCTGGAGACGGCATGGTTAGAACCGCTCCTCTCATGGGCGCCGCTGTTTTCAGTCGGGCTCGGCTGGGTTGTCCCTGCGCTGATCGGCGCTGCGCTTGGCTTGATGATCGATCGGCCGTCCGCAACGAAACGGAAACATGCGGCGTAAAGGGCTGACTCAAAAGGTCATGTACGCCCGGTCGGGGGAATAATCTGATGTATATATATGGAAGAAGGGGGGATGCCTCGTTGCTTTTGGGGCATTCTCTTTTTTGTGTGGAAAATAGTTTTTTGTTCGAGCAACGGGGCGGAACCCGTGAAAACCGGCAGGCGATTCGATATAATGAGGACAAGCGACGATCGCCGCAATGGATGAAAAGGTGTGAGGAATCGTGAAGATAGCGATTGCGGGAACGGGATATGTTGGACTTGTGACCGCGGCTTGTCTGGCCGATAAAGGGCATGATGTGACATGCGTCGATGTGAACGAAGAGAAAATTCGCCTATTAAATGAAGGGATCGTCCCGATTTATGAGCCGGGGCTTGACTCGCTTATTCAGCGAAACGGCGTTCGCCTTCGCTTTACGACCAACGATGTGGAAGCGTATCAACGGGCGGAAGTGATCATGATCGCCGTCGGCACGCCGCCGCAGCCGGACGGGTCTGTGCGGCTTGATGATGTATGGGGCGCATTGCGACGCATCGCCAGGGCGGCCGAACGCGATTGCCTTGTCGTTATCAAGTCGACCGTGCCCGTCGGCACTGGCGATGAAGCCGCCCGTTTTTTGGCGGAAAACGGACGGCCGGAGGTGAAATTCGACGTCGTATCCAATCCGGAGTTTTTGTCGCAAGGAACGGCGGTGCGCGATACGTTGCAGGCGCCGCGCATTGTATTGGGAGTGGATTCGGACCGGGCTGAACGGGTGATGAAGGAGCTGTACGCCCCGTTTGCCCTCCCGTACGTCGTGACGGACCGGAGAAGCGCTGAGATGATCAAGTATGCGGCCAATGTGTTTTTGGCGTTGAAAATTTCGTACATCAACGAGATCGCCAATGTATGCGAGTTGGTAGGCGCTGATATTCAGGCGGTGGCGGAAGGAATCGGCATGGATCCGCGCATCGGCCGCCGCTTTTTGCGCGCCGGCGTCGGGTATGGCGGCTCTTGCCTGCCGAAAGATGCAAATGCCCTCTATTCCTTGGCGGCTTCCCACGGCTATTCGCTCAAAACGGTATGGGCGGCGATCGACGTCAATGAGAAACAAAAATGGAAACTTCTTGACAAAGCGCGTCTGCACATTGGGGATTTCCGCAACCGGACGGTCGCCGTGCTTGGCGCCGCATTCAAGCCGGGCACCGATGATGTGCGCGAGTCTCCTGCCTTGGCGAACATCGAGCGGCTCATTGCCGAAGGAGCAGTCGTGCGCGTCTGGGACCCAGCCGCTCTCGAACATGTCGTCCGCCGTTTTGGCGATGCGGTTGTTTGTTGCGAGACGATCGAGGAAGCCATTCGCGGCGCGGATGTTTGTTTCATTTTCACCGAATGGCCGGCTGTGCTGCAATTTGACCTTCACCGTTACAAGACGCTGATGAAAACACCGCTTGTGGTGGATGGGCGGAATTGCTACGACCCGAAGGCGGCCGAAGCCGCCGGCTTAATCTACGAGTCGATTGGGCGGCCGGGGGTGGTCGGATGGCAAAGCGCGATAAAGGAAACGGTGGAGCATCACGAATGACGTTTGGGACAGCAGCTCACTCACTAAACGTGCAGCGGGCTGCCTTTCTTCATGAATATAGGGAAATGAAAATTCAAAAATTTCCGTTTATAATATTAGGAAAGCGGAAAAGAGGGGGAAACGTGATGACAAAGGAAGAAATCAAACGGCTCGTCGATGAAGTGAAAGCGGACGTCATCGCCTGGCGCCGCCACTTGCACGCCCATCCCGAATTGTCGTTCCAGGAAGAGAAAACGGCGCAGTTTGTGTACGAGACGCTGCAATCGTTCGGCGGTCTCGAGATTACCCGTCCGACGAAAACGAGCGTGATGGCGCGCCTTGTCGGCCCAAAGCCAGGCCGGGTCGTCGCCATTCGCGCCGATATGGACGCGTTGCCGATTCAAGAGGAAAACACGTTTGAATTTGCCTCCAAAACCCCAGGCGTCATGCATGCGTGCGGGCATGACGGCCATACGGCGATGCTGTTGGGGACGGCGAAAATTTTTGCCCAGCTTCGTGATCACATTCATGGTGAGATTCGCTTTTTGTTCCAACACGCGGAAGAACTGTTCCCGGGTGGGGCGGAAGAGATGGTGCAAGCTGGCGTCATGGACGGGGTGGACGTCGTCATCGGCACCCACCTTTGGTCGCCGCTTGAGCGCGGAAAAATCGGCATTGTGTATGGACCGATGATGGCCGCACCCGACCGCTTTTTCATCCGCATCATCGGCAAAGGCGGCCATGGAGCGATGCCGCACCAAACGATCGATGCGATCGCCATCGGGGCGCAAGTCGTGACGAACTTGCAGCACATCGTCTCACGCTATGTCGATCCGCTCGAGCCGCTTGTTCTGTCCGTGACACAATTTGTAGCGGGTACGGCCCATAATGTCCTGCCAGGGGAGGTCGAAATCCAAGGGACAGTGCGCACGTTCGACGCCGAGCTGCGCCAGACGGTGCCGCAATGGATGGAGCGCATTGTCAAGGGAATCACCGAAGCGCACGGCGCCTCGTATGAGTTTCAATTTGACTACGGCTACCGCCCGGTCATTAACTACGATGAAGTGACCCGCGTCATCGAAGAAACAGCGCGCGAGCTGTTCGGTGAAGAGGCAGTGGCTCGCTTGAAACCGAACATGGGCGGCGAAGATTTTTCGGCGTTCTTGCAAAAAGCGCCCGGCAGCTTTTTCTACGTCGGCGCGGGCAATGTAGAAAAAGGCATCGTCTACCCGCACCACCATCCGCGCTTTACGATCGACGAAGACGCGCTTGAGATTGGCGTGCAAATGTTTGTCGCGGCGACGTTGAAACTGTTGGCGGAAGCAGAGTAGGATGCTTCCGCTTTTTTGTACATCATAAAGGCGGATCCGATATATTGCATGCTCTTTCTTTGTCACCAATTCACATGGTTGAACTTGGTGCAGCTCGCGTGAGTGGAGAAGAAATGAAGGAGGGCATAGAGTTCTCTGCCTCCCTTACTTTTTCAACCCCGACTCGATCAAGAACGTCAAGGCTAGGCGATTTTTATAATTTTTGTAATCGACGCTGGGTCGGGGTCTTGGTTGTAAAGAGTATGGACAAAATCGCCATCAAGCGTAGCGAAGTAGTCATAATGATGGTATGTTGCAATGGCGTAGTGCAAGGCATCATAGGCTTCGAGCTGGAACAGCCGCATTTGAGCCAAGGCTAAATCTTGAATGTAGGCATCTGTTGTTAGGAACTGTAGATGAGCAAATTCACTGACATAAATTGACAACTAAACAAAAAAGGAGACATGAACCCGATTCCTTGGTTAGAATAGATGTACCACCAACTATCCACAAGGAGGTTCATGTCTCATGAATAGATTAGCACATCACCAAGGAATCCACAAGTTTTTCTTCACGCTGGGGTTGACGCTGCAGCTTTCCAAACCGGTCATCAAGCATCTCATTCATATTGTCGATGCCTTGACCACCAAGGGATTCTCGGGAACATTGACTGATATTCATTACTGGAGCTTTCATCCGAATCATCGAACGACGCTCAGTCACTTTTTCACGAAAAGCCCTTGGAACGAGGAAAGGCTGCTTGGGAAGCTTCAAGAGTGGATCCTTTCCCAGGTCGAACGACTGGCCAAACGGAAGAATCAACCCCTTTTTGTTTCGATTGATGATACGATTTGCCAAAAAACAAAGCCTTCGTCACGGGCTGTGCACGCCATTCAAGGGTGCGACTGGCACTACTCGCATAAAGATCATCAATCGGTCTGGGGGCATTCGCTCGTTTGGCTGATGGTGCACACCTTCACGCAGGCGTTCCCATTTGCGTTCCGCCTGTATGACAAGAAAGCGGGAAAAAGCAAGATCGACCTGGCGATCGAGATGCTTTCCTCGCTCAAGGTGAAGCGGGCTCAGCGGGTGTATGTGCTCATGGATTCGTGGTATCCGTCTAAGAAGCTCATCGAAGCCTGTCTGAAACAGGGATTCCATGTCATCGCGATGCTCAAGACGAACCGGATTCTCTACCCGAAAGGCATCGCCATCCAAGCCAAGCAGTTCGCCCGCTATATCGAGTCCAAAGACACCCGCCTCGTCACGGTGGGGCAGGAGCGTTATCGCGTGTATCGCTATGAGGGGGCCATCCATGGCCTCGATGACGCGGTGGTGCTGCTGGCTTGGAAGGCGGATCAGCCGATGGCGCCGGAACATCTTCATTGCATCTTGAGCACCGACCGGGAACTCGGGGACGAAGACATCTTGCGTTACTATGCTCAGCGTTGGACGATCGAGTGCTTTTTCCGGCAGGCGAAAGATCAACTGAAGCTGGATGGATACCGCGTTCGCCACATTCGGGCGGTGAAACGGTATTGGGCGGTGGTGCTGCTCTCCTGCGTGTACAGCATCGCCGAATCCCGCCAAAACCTCTCCACCGGGCTGGAGCTTCTTCGGTCGCGGAAAGACCACAGCGTCGTCGAGTTCATTTATGACGCTGCAAAGCAAGATATTCCCATTGATGTGATCAAAAAACAGCTCCGTATCGCGTAAGGGGTACCCTGTTTATCTCTCTAACCATGGAAATTATTGTAATGAAAAATGCTCATCTACAGTTAGGAATTCAATGTGGAAATGTTGCCTTAGGGCAGATAAAAATTCATTATATCGATCAATGGAATTGTTGTAGAAGATTTGCAACTTGTTTCTTTTTGAGGGATAATTCATCTTCACTAATTTGATTAATTCTGAAATATTAATAAAAACGTTCTTCTTGTAGAAACTTGGCATTCTGTTTTTTCCAAACGTTATATAGGAAGGATACGCTTTCTTCTGATTCCCCAAGGTGATGATTATGGCGAGACTTTGAACGTAAATTGGATTGATTTTTATGGTGGATTTCTAATGGTAATAGAATTTCTTGAATGAATAAGTTATGTACTACTTCCCCAAATACATGTGTACTGATCCCTAATTTCGTTACACCTTCGTTATGCCACTTTTGGAGGATTTCACATACCTTATCTCCCCTTGGATCATTGGAGTCCATATAGGCCAAAATAAAACAAGCATCGATGTATATATTAAAATCCCATTTAATTAATTAAGATCTCTAAAATTTAGGTCATTTGTTTTGTTAGTTTTGACTGTTTTTAATCAGGGCTTTGTTAAATTTCAATGTTGATTTTTAAACCTCACATTTCGCACCCTCTCGACGAAAATCGGGAGGATTTTTTCGTTCCGATGTCGAATGAATCCTTGACACACAAGGAAAGTGAAGGAGTTTTTCTCTCATGAACGTTCAAGTCAAAAAGGTCTATCGTAATGATTATTTGAATATAATAAGTGCCCTATTCAAGAAACTGGGCCTGCCCCAATTGATTGACCATCTCGTTCCCGTTGATCCACAGTGCCAGACTCGAGTCAGCGATGCCGTTCAGGCCATCATCTACAATCTGTTTGACGGCCGGCAAGCCCTTGTTCACTTGGAACATTGGGCTCAGGAGGTCGATTGTGAGAAACTCATCCGTCCCGATCTCCATCCTTCCTGGTTGAACGACGATGCGTTGGCCCGTCATCTCGATCGCCTGTATGAGGCTGGCATTCACAACGTCATCAGCACTTGCTTGATTCATATTTATCGCAAAGAAGGCCTTTCCCTCCGAGCCTTCCACGCCGATACGACGGACAAGACCGTTTACGGCGCGTATGAATCGGCCTCATTAGAGGCTTTGCAGATCACACATGGCTATAACCGCCATCATCGTTGGCAAAAACAGATCGGTTTCGGACTGGTCGGCAACGAGGACGGCATCCCGTTTTACGGCGATGTGCACGACGGCAACCTGCCTGACAAAACGTGGAATCCGGAGGTGCTGTCCCGTGTCCACGAACAGCTCAAACAAGCCAAGATGGAAGACGAATGGATTTACGTGGCCGATTCCGCCGCGATGACAAAAGACACTCTGGCGCAAACCAAAGCGGCCAACGCCTTTTTGATCACCCGAGGCCCTTCGTCGCTTCGGATCGTGAAACGGGCATTAGCGGAGGCCGATTCGCCTCACATCCCGTGGAGCGAACCCTTTACCCTGGCGGAGAGAAACGGCGCCACGTATCGGGTATGGGAAACATCCTCCACCTATGAAGGCCACCCCGTTCGGCTGATCGTCGTCGAATCGAGTGCGCTCGACCAGCGAAAAGGAAAGACGCTTGAAAAAGAACGAACCAAAGAAGCGGAGCTTCTTCGCGAGGAACAAGCCCGTTGGGAGCGTCACCCCTTCTCCTGCCGGGAAGATGCCGAACAAGCCTTGGCGTCCCTCAAGGCGTCCCTTCGCCCCCGGTTTCATCGGGTTGAGGCCGCGGTCGAAGAGACCGTACGCCTGAAAAAACGGCGCGGACGGCCGAAAAAAGGGGCGGAACCCGAGGTGGAGACGCTGTATTTCTTGCACCTTGACGTCGAATTCGACCAAGACGCGTGGGAACAGGCAAGACGGAAAGCGTCCCGGTTTGTCCTTGTCACGACCGTTCCGAAGGAATGGAAGGGCCAACCCATGGATGCCCAAGAGATCTTGAAGCTGTATAAAGGGCAGATCTCGGTGGAAATGAACTTCGCTTTTTTGAAAGATCCGTTTTTCACGGATGAGATTTACGTCAAAAAACCAGAACGGGTCGCAGTATTAGGCTATTTGTTTCTGTTGGCCTTGGCGATTTACCGCGTTTTTCAGCGCCGAGTGCGCCAGTTCATCACACCCGAACACCCATTAAAGGGCGCCGGAGGCCGCAAGCTGACCCGACCGACGGGGCAGGCGATTTTCCAGCTGTTTCAATATGTGAACGTCGTCCTCCTGGAGCTGCCGGATGGACGCATCCAACGCTCACTGGATCGCTCCCTCACCCCTGAACAACGAAGGATTCTGCAGGGGTTGGGGCTGGATGAGAGCATTTACGTGTAACGTCATACGGAACGACCAGCGATGGTAAAAAAAGGATTGCCATCGCTCGTCGTGTTGGTCAAAAAGTTATTCTGAAAAACTAAATAAAAAATCCTTTGTTTTGACCTTGTTAGGGTGCGAAATGTGAGTTAAACCACACAAAAAGACCGAAATAAATTCGGTCTTTTTGTGTGTCTTCTTCAACTATTGCATTATTCTTTCACATTTAGCAATCGCATGCTGTTTAATGTTACGATTAATGTTGCTCCCATATCGGCAAATATCGCTAACCATAGCGTTAACCAACCAGGCACAATTAACAGTAATGCCAATGCCTTAATCCCTAAAGAGAAAGTAATGTTTTGCTTAATAATCGCTAAAGCTTTGCGGCTCAATTTAATCGTATATGGCAATTTGCTTAAATCATCAGACATTAAGACAATATCGGCTGTTTCTAGGGCTGTATCGGTTCCAGCACCACCCATTGCCACACCAACGGTTGAAGCTGCAAGAGCTGGTGCATCGTTCACACCATCTCCAACCATCGCAACACTTCGATACTTGTCGCGAAGCTCTTTGATGAAATTCAGTTTATCTTCTGGAAGTAAATCGGCTTTAATATCGGAAACACCGACTTGTTTTCCGATGGCTTCGGCTGTTCTTTGGTTATCTCCCGTCAGCATCACCGTTTTTTCAATACCGACTTGATGAAGTTTTCGAATAACCTCTTTGGATGATTCTCTTATTTCGTCTGCCACGGCAATTAACGCCAGAATTTCTTTTTCCGTCCCTAATGCCATGACCGTTTTCCCTTGTATTTGAAGGGTTGTAATTTGTTCTTTTATTTCTGATTGGATGCCATTTGGAAGAAGTTCTTCAAAAAGACCTGGACTTCCGACATAATACATTGCGTTATTTACTTTGGCTTTTACCCCTTTACCTGTAATGGATTGGAATTCTTCAACCGATACATCATTAAAATTCAATCCATCTTCTTCTGCTTTTCTTATAATGGCGGAAGCAAGTGGATGTTGTGAGCCTTTTTCAATGGCTGCTGTAATGGTCATTAGTTCATTTTCATTGCCATTATAAGTGACTACATCGGTGACGGAAGGAACACCTTTTGTTAATGTTCCTGTTTTATCAAAAGCAATCACTTTTAAGTTTCCTGCTTCCTCTAAATAAATACCACCTTTAATTAACACACCGTTTTTCGCTGCATTTCCAATGGCAGTTACAATCGAAACAGGCGTGGAAATAACCAACGCACACGGACAACCAACCACTAATACAGCTAGACCTCGATAAATCCATTCGCTCCAATCAGCACCCATAAATAATGGAGGAATAACGGCTAGTAAAAGAGCAAAAATGATAATGGCTGGTGTATAGTATTTGGCAAAACGATCTACAAACGCTTGAGAAGGTGCTCGTTCTGCTTGAGCTTCTTCCACTAAATGGATGATTTTCGAAAGAGTTGTATCTTCCACTCGTTTTGTCACTTTTACTTCCAATAACCCTTCTTCATTCAATGTTCCTGCAAAGACTTCATCACCGACTGTTTTGGTTACTGGAACACTTTCTCCCGTAATGGCAGCCTGATTTAGCGTAGATGTACCCTTGATGACGATTCCATCCATCGCTAATTTCTGACCAGGCTTTACGATCATAATATCTCCGACTTGAATATCGTCAACAGGGACCATCATTTCTTCATTTCCGCGACGAATTAATGCTTCTTTTGGAGCAATATCCATCAACGATTCAATGGATTGACGAGCTTTATCCATGGAATAACGCTCTAAGGCTTCGCTAATGGCGAATAGAATAACAACCGTTGCACCTTCTCCCCATTCACCAATCGCTGCAGCTCCTAAAATCGCCACTGTCATCAGCGTATTCATATCAAAATTCAATCGAACTAGGTTTTTGAAACCTTTTATAAATAACGAATATCCACCGATTAAAATTGCTGCAGCATATCCAATTGTCGCAAAGATATGCTCTTCTCCGTATTGCTTCCCTAAAAACCAACTGATCACAAGCAAAACGGCGGAAATGTACACTTTAATATTCTCTTTTTGCTTCCAAAAAGGTTCACGCTTGACTGCTTTTTCTTTATCTTCCCGAACCTTTAAGTTTTCAAAAGCCCCTGCTTTTTCTAATTCTTCGATGGTTGTTGTACCCCAAACGGTAATTTTAGATGCTCCAAAGTTTACTTTAGCATCTTGAACACCTGGCAATGATTTTACATTATTTTCAAACTTTGCCGCACAGTTTGCACAAGTAAATCCTTGAACACGGTAGGTTTTCGCTTCTGATTTAGATAATTTTGCTTGTTGTTCAGACACGGACTTTCACCTCTTTATCATGTGCTAACGCAATCATGATTAACTGCTTAATATGGTCATCATCCAGCGAATAAAATGCTAGCTTTCCTTCTTTTCGATACTTTACAATCCCTTGTTTATAAAGAGTCCGTAAATGATGGGAAGTGGTTGCAACAGAAGCCCCAATGATATTGGCAATATCACATACACATAACTCTTCATCTTGGCAAAGTGAATAGGCAATTTTTGCCCTATTTTCATCTGCCAGTGCTTTAAACAACAGGACAACACTGGATATATCTTCTTTTTGCAATTCCCCTTGTATTCGATTGACTTTTTCTTCGTCATAACAATAAATTTCACATGTATCTTTCTTACTCATTCATTATCCCCCTTTCATATTCAAATTTCCGTTTGAATATATTATACCTCATTTCTTTTATTATTCAAACATTTATTTGAATGAAAAACAAAAAAGAATTGGATGTAAAAAATCAACCTAATATTTACCAGGCATTTCATTTAATTATATAGACTCCCATGACAAAAAAATTTCGTCACCATCGGAAGGATGAAAACAACCTTCTGTCGAATGGTCTCCTTGCGGCTGGGGTCATGAGGTCGTTGTATCTATGGTACGTAAAAGTCCGATATATAGACGGACCCCAGTAGTCTGGTGCACTACGGAATGTCGCTCCCTTGAGGGAAGCACGCAGGATAGAATGCTTGAACAAAGGCTACTGCACCAGCTGTTTTTGAGAACGAAGCAGGGAGGGGGACCGATGCGCGTCTTGTATGAACGCTGTTGCGGATTGGACGTGCATAAGCAATCGATTACGGCTTGCGCCCTTACCCCTGAAGGAAAAGAGATTCGCACGTTTGGTACGCTGACCGACGATCTCGAGGAGTTGGTGGATTGGCTGAAAGAAAAAAAGGTGACGCACGTTGCCATGGAGTCGACGGGCGTATATTGGAAGCCGGTGTATAATCTCCTCGAAACAGAGCCGATCGAAGTGCTTGTCGTCAATGCCCAACACATCAAAGCGGTTCCCGGGCGAAAGACCGATGTCAAAGATGCTGAATGGATCGCGGACTTGCTTCGCCATGGATTGCTAAAAGGGAGTTACATCCCTCATCGGGCTCAGCGGGAGCTCCGGGAACTGGTCCGTTATCGGCGCAGTTTGATCGAGGAACGGGCACGGGAGCTCAACCGCATCCAAAAAGTGCTGGAAGGAGCCAATATCAAGCTTTCTTCGGTCGTATCCGACATCAACGGGATGTCGGCCCGGCTCATCATTCGCGCCCTTATCGAAGGAAAAGACGATCCGGCGGCCCTCGCCCAGCTCGCCAAAGGGCGGCTGAAACAAAAAACGGAAGAGCTCCGGCGCGCGTTGAAAGGAGTGATAGGGCCGCATCAACGCATGATGCTGGCCGAGCAATGGCGTCATGTGGAGTATTTAGATGAAGCGATTGCCCGATTGGATCGAGAAATCGAGGAACGAACGAGCCCTTTTCATGAAGCGCTGGAGCTCATCGATACGATCCCGGGAGTGGGGCGGCAAAGCGCGGAACAAATTGCAGCGGAAATCGGGACGGACATGAGCCGGTTCCCTACCGCCGCGCACTTGGCCTCATGGGCCGGAATGGCTCCCGGGAATCATGAGAGTGCAGGGAAACGGTTGTCAGGTCGAACGAGGAAAGGGAACAAGAAGCTAAGGTCGTGCCTCGTGGAATGCGCCCGTGCCGCCGCCCGGACGAAGAACACGTACCTATCGGCCAAGTATCATCGGATCGCCAAACGAAGAGGAGCAAATCGAGCGAGTGTCGCGGTCGGGAGAACGATTTTAGAAATGATCTATTACATCTTAACTCGAAAGGAACCGTATAGAGAGTTGGGAGCCGACTACTGGGATCGGCAGC
The DNA here is from genome assembly GCF_050994965.1 of Geobacillus lituanicus. Classification (NCBI taxonomy): domain Bacteria; kingdom Bacillati; phylum Bacillota; class Bacilli; order Caryophanales; family Anoxybacillaceae; genus Geobacillus; species Geobacillus lituanicus. Next base: position 137,025 of record NZ_CP194773.1, on the reverse strand, counting down.
GAGAAGCGAGCATCGTGCGTCAAACGGTGAAACGATTAGAGGGGTTAGGGTACGAAGTGAAACTGGAAAAAACGAGTGCATAGCACTTATTAACCATATATATACTGAAATACCTTCCTTTGGAATCCGATTCCGAAGGCTAGGTGGGCTCCGTTTTTTGTCTTAAATGGTGTTTTCAGGATAGATGCACCTTGAAAAGTTAACTTCTGGATTACACTGCACACCCTAGGCGTTGTAGCACTTCCTTCGGGCGTTCATGGATGTAGTCCACAAACCGGGCAATGGCTTGGGCGATATCGTTTTGATCTTTGTGAAACACATTGGCAATGACAGTGTCTTTCAGCCATTTCCACAAGCGTTCGATCGGGTTCAGTTGCGGAGAATACGGAGGAAGGTAAATGAAGTGAAAACTCCGTCCTTCTTCCCGCAAAAACTCTCTCACCATTTTGGCATGATGAATTCGGGCGTTATCCAGCACCAAGACGATGAGACGATCCGGGTAACGCTCTTTGAGAACCCGCAGGAAATCCAAAAACGTTGTCGCATTGGCCGCTCCTGCTTGATAAAGAACTGTTTCGCCATCATGGACGTTAACGGCGCCAAACAGCGATACGTGAGCATGATGGCCGAACGTCGGCACTTGCTTTTGACGGCCAACCTCTGACCATGTCGTACGCAACACATGATACGATCGGATATGCGTTTCATCGATGTACAACAGGACGGAATCTGGATCGATTAAGTTTTTTTTATTAGATCCAAATGAGCATGTATATAGACGCTTGTCCAAAATGTTCATCTATGGCATCTTCATATGTCATCACAAAAGACATAATCGGCTACCGTCCTTGTTTGTAGATGTCCACTAATTTTTTGCCAAAGGGAGAAGGTTTGGCTATTTTTTTCCGTAATTCGGCAAATGGAAGATCCTTATCCGGTTTATTGGTCTGTTCCGTGCAAGACAGTGTCACCCTCATTTTCGTTTCCAAAGCGGAGGGCATATTGATCACCTCATTGATTCTCCTTTCTAAAAATTATAATGCTGGCCAGAAAAAATGTACAGATTTTTCTTTTACTACTATACCCTTGTTCATGAAAACATAAACACGGAGAGAATCTCCCGTGACATACTCCCACCACCTACGCTTCGCTTAGAGGTGGGGGCTTCTCGGGTAATCCCATCTCATGATGGGAAGTTGACCGAGCGATCCCCGTGTGCCCCACGGTTCGAGGACAAATTAGACGATCGCCAATCGTTTCATGCCCTCATGTTTGATATTGATGGCCGCATTGACGTCCCTGTCGCTCTCGAATCCACATTCACAGCGGAATGTCCGTTCAGAAAGCGATAGAGACTCCTTGACTCGACCGCAGCACGAACACGTTTTGGACGAGGGGAACCATTTGTCGATTTTGATCAGCTTCTTCCCCTGTTCGGCCAGCTTGTACTGAAGGAAAGTGGTGAACATGCCCCAGCCGTTGTCATGAACGCCTTGACCGAAATGGAGGGCTTGTGACATCCCTTTCATGTTGAGGTCTTCGATGACCACGCAATCATACCGTTTCGCTAATTTGTGCGACTCCTTATGCAGAAAGTCCTTGCGCTGGTTGGCAATTTTCTCATGCAGCTTCGCTACTTTCAGACGCTGTTTGTGCCAACGATTCGAGCCTTTCTTTTTACGAGACAATTTACGCTGTTCTTTCGCTAATGTTTCCAATGCTTTGCGATAGAATCGAGGATAATTGGCTCTCTTACCCTCGCTATCGACATACAGCGTACTCATGGAAAAGTCAAGCCCAACAACCGTTTGTACTTCTTTTAGGGCAGGTTGATGTTCGTACTCTGTGAGAATAGAAATATAGTATTTTCCTGTTTTGGTTTTCGTGATCGTACAAGACTTGATGATATGGTGGGCAGGAATCTCCCGGTGTTGCTTGAACTTGATCCATTTCAGTTTGGGCAGCTTGATATAGCCATCTGAAAGCTTGATGTTGCCATTTACCATATTTGTGGTGTACGACTGTTTCGCCTTGCGGTTTTTGAACTTGGGAAATCCAGCGCGGCCAGAAAAGAAGTGTTGAAACGCTTTTTGCAAATTTAGTTGAGCATTTGCCAGCGCAAGGCTGTCCACTTCTTTTAGCCAAGGAAACTCCTTTTTGTACTTGGCAGGGGTCGAAAATGTTTGCTGTTTCAAGGATTCTTGATCGTCCTTGAACTTTTCAAACATTTGTATGCGTTCTTCAAGCATTTTGTTATACACAAAACGGACACAACCGAAGGTTTTGGCGAGCAATTCTTCTTGTTCTTTTGTTGGGTATAGACGGAACTGATAGGCTTTGTTTGCCATATCGACACCACATCACTTCATACCTTGATTTTCGATATATTTTTTGATTACTTCAATGGGCACACCACCCGTTGTAAGCAGGCAAAAGCTTCTTGACCAAAAATCTTCTTTCCACAGTTTTCTTTTCACTTGCGGAAAATGCTTTTTGATCAGTCGAGAACTTGCACTTTTATAGGCATTGATGAACTTGGATAATTCACTATTTGGATGTGCTTTGAACAAAATATGCACATGGTCCATATCGTGATTCCATTCGACCAAGGAAATATTGTAATTTTTACCCAATCTCACAAACATATCTTTTGCATAGTCAGATATGGTATCATCAATCACTTGTCTGCGATATTTTACAACCAGCACAAGATGATAATACAATAGGAACACTGAATGGTTATTATTGTCTAATTTCATTGATACAACAGCCTTTCATTTTTCTAAAACTGATTATATCATAACACACAAAAAAGAGACAATTTTAGGCTATACCTAACCGAAATTCATCTCCCACTTTCACTTCGTTTAGAAGTGGGAGACTTCTTTCGGAAAGATGTTAAAAGGGGAATGGGTGAAAGAAAAGGGGAACGGAAAAGAAGTCTTCTTTCCAGCCTGTGAGCGAACGATTTTAAAACAACGGTGAAGAAGCTTTCAAAAAAGAAAATGGAAAAATATCACCATCCCTGTTATGATGGTAAAGGGTTTAGCGAACAAGGTGTCTACTTTCGTTTGTTGTTTAGATACCTTTTTTTGTTGGGAAAAAGGTTGTTGGCAGGTGAAACGATGAGAGCTTTCCTTTCCCGCTGGCTCCCCGTCATTCTCTGGTGCCTCGTCATTTACAGCTTCAGCGAGTCTTCCTGGTTCACCGGGGCGAATACGGCGCATGTGCTGCAGGTGATTTTATCGTACTTGCCGTTCGGCGGCGGGGATGAAGAGGGGTCGTCATTTTTGAATTTTTTGATTCGCAAAGCGGCGCATTTGACCGAGTTTGGCATTTTGGCCGCGCTTGTGTGGCGAGCGCTTGCGCCAAAACGGTTTGCGTATGCGGGCGCTTGGCTGTTTGCGACGGTGTATGCGGCAACCGACGAGTGGCACCAATCGTTTGAACCGGGGCGGACGGCGACGCCAAAAGATGTGGCGATTGATTCATGTGGGGCGCTCCTGGCGCTTTTGATTGTATGGGCTTGCCGCTGTTGGGCAAGGACCAAGCATCGGGCGGTCAAACGCGGCGTATAATAGAACAAAGCTCTCCCATCGTATAGATTTAGATGTAAACGGAAAGAATGGCCAATAACGAGTATGCGAGAAAAGGGAGAGAGGGCCATGGTCGCGTTTATCGCGGGAATGTTTGTGGGTTCGTTTGTGATGCTCGTCATCATGAGCATGATGGCGGTGGCGAAACGGGCGGATGAAGCAAGCGAACGGTGGAGGGAAAAGTGAGAAGCTTGCAGAGGAGCGTTAGGCAATGATCGAACGCCTTAGGTGTTCTAAGACATGCTGGTTAATACAGATGCACGGTTTCATGCACGGGAGCAGCGGCAACTCCCTTGATAAAAAGGGGCTTAATCCCGTAAAATTTCCGAAACCGAACGGTAGGTGGAATTTCGTTATACCAGTCATACTGAACATATGATTGTGCCTTTAATCCAACATATTTCCAATAAACAATTGGTATTCGATAAGGGTATCGAGATGTTGGTTTTGATCTTGTGACTTTTAACTTCCCTCCGAAAGAAGTCTCCTACTTCTAAACGTGAAGGTGCGCCAGCACCAGTGAAAGTGGGAGATGAATGTCGGTTGGCGTTAGCCAACGAATAGGATAGAATATGGCTAGAACGGACACCTTCGGAACGAAGGGAAGCGTAAAGGGTTCTTGTGTGTGGCTTACCGTTCAGCGAACACACACAAGTCGCTTGAAGCCCCCACCTCTAAGCGAAGCGTAGGTGGTGGGTAGTTCACTCCAATAGCAATGGCTCGATTGCCTCTAAAACCCAAAATAAGAACAGGACGATATGTACCGCCCTGCCCTTCCTGAAAACGAAAATATATATCGTAAATACCACCCGGCTGCATCATTCTTCATCTAGCCACCGTTGATGCACAGGATTATTGGGATTCACAGTCACAACACCATCAGGGCTAACATCCAATAAAGGAGCAGAAGGCAACCGATCAAAACAAATGCTTGAACTTAAAGACGCATTGATGTTTGCGTATCGATTTCGCACAGCAGGTTTAGCATAAATCGATCTTAATGACTGTGCTCGCACATCTTTTCGCCTTGAGATGGCTGATCTTCGCAACTGGCGATGCTCCTTTCTGCGCATACGCTATCACCACCTTAGCAATAGCATATGCCTGTTTTGAAAAAACATGTACGAGACATACGCTGGCTATAATGTACATCTATTATAGCATATACAAGAGGGGATAACAAAACCAACCAATCTACAAAAATCCTTTGTTTCTACCTTGTTAGGGTGTGACATGTGAGTAGTGATTTCCGCTCTTTCCCTCGACCGGCTCCATTAACCATCGGAGGTCATAAAGAAACGCATCTTGGTTCATACTAAAGGAAAAGCTCGCAAAAGAAAGGGACTCGCCATGCTTCGTGAACTCGACTGGATGACGTACATCATGATCATTTTGGCCAGCTATCGGTTCACCCACTTGATCGTCTTTGATAAGATCACGGAGTTTATTCGCAATCCGTTTATGAAAAAAGAGACAATCCAACACGAAGACGGGAGTACGGAAATCAAGAAAGTGCCGAAATCGAAATTCGGCTATTTGTTGAACTGTTACTGGTGCGCGGGCGTATGGAGCGCGATTTTTCTCGCGCTTGGGTATTTATTCATCCCGAAGATCGCCATGCCGTTCATTTTTATTTTTTCGATCGCTGGGGCGCAAGCGATTTTGGAAACATTCGTCGGGGTGGGGACGAAGGCAATCGATCTTCTGTCGGCGGCGAAAAAGCGGATGGACTGACATTGGCGGGCGTACGGCGGAAACATGCGGCACGCTCGCTTTTCTTGCTTTTGTCGATACATCATGGTTAACTTATATCATTTATATACTGATTGACGGAAACCATTTCATTGGTCGGCGTGGCCGTTTCATGACGGATGTTCGTTTTTATATAAGCAAATCATGATATGATGATGAATGGAGGGGTGATATGCCGCAACTCGCAATGGAGATAGGAGCAGCCGCTCGGGTGTTGAAGCTGCTCGGCGATCCGACGCGGCTGACGATTTTGGCGATTTTGAATCAGCGGGAGTGCTGTGTGTGCGAGCTGCTTGAGGTGTTTTCGACCAGCCAGCCAGCGATCAGCCAGCATCTTCGCAAGTTGAAAGACGCCGGGCTGATCCAAGAGGAGCGGAGGGGGCAATGGGTGTATTATTCGCTCCGGCCGCAAAGCGAATACTACTCCCTGTTGCAAGCGGTGTTGTCGTACGTTCCGGACCAAGGCGAAAACATTCGCAAAATCGAGAGAGCGAATCCGACGGCCCGCTGCGGGTGCTGACTTTAAACGCTCGCGTTTACGGCGGGGAGCAACAACTTTGAGCTGGCCATTGCCGTCGCCGTTGGGGTGTTTGGCATTCATTCGGGCGCGGCGTTTGCGGCAGTTATCGGTCCGCTCATTGAAGTGCCGGTGATGCTGGCGCTTGTCAACGTAGCATTGGCGTTTCAGCGAAAGTATTTTTCTTCGGGCAATCCAACATCAACGTAAAGGTGGGAACCATCGATGAAGAAAAAAGTCATATACTTTTTATGCACCGGCAACTCGTGCCGCAGTCAAATGGCGGAAGGCTGGGCGAAACAACTTCTTGGTGAGGAATGGGAAGTGCACAGCGCCGGCATTAAAGCGCATGGCCTCAATCCGAATGCGGTGAAAGTGATGAAGGAAGTCGGCATCGACATTTCGAACCAAACGTCTGATGTCATCGACCCGGATCTCCTCAACCGCGCTAATTTGGTCGTGACGCTGTGCGGCCATGCGGCCGACCACTGCCCGGTCACACCGCCGCACGTGAAGCGCGTCCATTGGGGCTTTGACGACCCGGCGAAAGCGGAAGGGACCGAAGAGGAGAAACTCGCGGTGTTTCGCCGCGTCCGCGATGAAATCGGCGAGCGCATTTGCCGGTTTGCCGAGACGGGGGAATAGGGGCGGTGCAGCGAGGCAGGCGCAAAGAGCGGGGAAACTATCTTGCATAGGGTGCGCAGCAACTGCTCGTCGAAGTGCGGCCGGAAACGGAGAATTGGCTGGGCGGACGAAAACCGCTCAGCGTGACGAAGATGGTGAGAAGCCATCTTGTTGATAGACGAAATGAGCACATCGATGAAGGCGGTGCCACATTAGGTCACAGGAGGAGAAACGAAATGGAGTTATTTCATCAGTTAGCTCGCCGAAACATCAAAATCCGCAAACAGTCCGGTTTCGGAGCGCAATGGCGACAACAGTGGGAAGAGGTGTTTGCCGGCCATTTGACAGCGGAAGAAAAACAACACATCCACCTTCGTAATCGGAATGGAGTCAACGGCTACTTATGGCATGTGTTCAGCTATGGGATGAGAGGCTGTTTCACAGGAGAAGAAGCGGAAATGGCGTTTGATCAAGAAGAGAAAACGTGTTGCTATCTTTTCTTTCAACATGGCGACGATGCGTTCACCGTGGAGGATGCGTCCGGCTTGAAAGCCGCCGATCTGGCAACGGAAAACGACAAAATCGATCTATATGTGGTGGACAGTGAGTTCAACTGGACGTTTGTCATGACGCATGAAAGCGGATGGCTTGGCCCGTATTTTAGCAGAAGGTGACAGCCATGGCTTATCGGTAGCCAAGGAAATCCAATGAGACAGAAAGAAAAAGAGTTCCAACCGAGCCCCAGGAAGACTAGGTTGGAACCTTTTTATTATCGATCGTCGGCCGGGAACACGATGCCGGTTTGTTTTCGCGCTTCGTCCATGATTTCCATCGTCCAAAGCGAATGGCGGTGCGAGTTGATGGCCGATTCGTGTTCTCCGTTTTCGATCAAACGGATAAACTCTTGTGCTTCATAATACATCGGCGGCTTGTCCTGCGGCGCGGTGATGTCCTCGACGCGTCCGTCGCGGTAGCGGATTTCCGCTTTGGCTGGTGTGTGGATGGCGTCGATGATCATGTTTCCGTCTTCCCCTTGAATCTCCGAAGGCAAGTGTGAGTTCGTGATTTTCGAATAAAAGACGACCGCGTCCATGTCGCCGTAATCGAGCACGATCGAGCCCTCGCCATCAACGCCGGATTCGAGCTTCACGCTTTGCGCCTTCACGCTGCGGGGTTGGCCGAACAAAACGACCATCGGGTACAGGCAATAGACGCCAAGGTCCATCAACGCCCCGTTCGAGAGAGCGGGGTTGAAGGCGTTGAGCACCGTTCCTTGCTTATAGGCGTCATAGCGCGATGAGTATTGGCAATAGTTCGCCACATAGCGGCGGATGCGGCCGAGTTTCGGCAAGTGCTCGCGGATGGACCGGAATGTGGGAAGCAACGTCGCCTTCATCGCTTCCATCAATACGACGCCGTTTCGATTGGCCGCTTCGATCATCGCTTTGACTTCTTTCGCATTGGAGGCGAGCGGTTTTTCGCATAAGACGTGCTTGCCGTGGTTCATGAGCCAAATCGCCTGCTCGGCATGAAGTGCGTTCGGGCTGGCAATATAGACGGCATCAATGCCGTCGCTTTCGGCCAGCTTTTGCAAGTCCGTGAACGTCCGCGGCGCCCCGACTTTGTCGGCAAACTGCTTTGCGGTCTCCTCGGTTCGCGAGTAGACCGCGGCGAGTTCGAAGGAATCGACGAGGCGCGCGGCGTCAAGAAATGCTTCGGTGATCCAGTTTGTGCCGATGGTTGCGAATCGAATCATGTTGTTTGGCCTCCTTCATTTGTATCGCCCCCATTGTACCACAAATCAACGGAGAGGCTTCGTTTTGTCATCGTCATGGAGCAACTGTGCTTTTCTCTCTAGTTTTCATACAGCTCGATCGGCAGCCCGTCCGGATCTTGGAAGAAGGTGAATCGTTTGCCGGTCGCTTCATCAACGCGGACGGGTTCGGGATCGATGCCGTGTTGGCGCAAGTAGGCAATGGCTTCATCGAGGTTGTCCACCGCCAAAGCAAGATGGCGCAGTCCGCACGCTTCCGGGTAGCTTGGGCGCTTCGGCGGGTTTTCAAAGGAAAATAGCTCAAGCTGAATGCCGCCATCAGCCTCCAAATCGAGTTTGTACGAACGGCGCTCAGCGCGGTATTGCTCCCGGATGGGGCGAAATCCGAGAATTTCTGTATAAAATCGTTTTGATCGTTCATAGTCCGAGCAAATCAAAGCGATATGGTGAATCGTGGCAAGGCGCATGTCAATTCCTCCCTCTCCTTATATTGACAGTTTGACAATCTATAGACTATCATAAATCTTGTAGGTTGGAAAATTTAAAATATTCATTTTATATTTTGGTAGAAAAAACGAATGGTCACCACGTTTTTTGTAAGCGCTTAACTTCTATGTTTCCTCATGATCGCCGCACCAATTGATGCTGCACCATTGTGTTTGTTTCCCATCACAGCATGAGAACAAGGGGAAGGGGATATGGCATGATCTACGAATTTAAATTGCCTGACATCGGCGAAGGGCTGCATGAAGCGGAAATCATCCGCTGGCTCATTCGCGAAGGGGATGTGGTCAAGGCCGATCAGCCGATCGCTGAAATTCAAACGGATAAGGCGATGGTGGAAATGACGACGCCGGTCGCTGGCAAAGTGGTGGCGCTTGCCGGGCCGGAAGGGGCGACGGTGAAGGTTGGAGAGCCGTTGATTGTCGTGGAAACCGAGGCGGCGGTGGCGGCCGAAGCGGCGCCGACTGACCATTTGGCTCAGGAGCCTGCGTCTGCTGTTCATATAGAAGCCCCGCGCCCAACGGTGGGGCGCAAGCGGGCGATTGCCGCGCCCTCGGTGCGCAAGCGGGCGCGGGAGTTGGGCGTTCCGATCGATGAAGTGGAAGGAACGGGCGAAGGCGGCCGGGTGACGCTCGCCGACTTGGAGCGATATGTCCGCGAGCGGGAAGCAGCCGTGGCGGTGGCAGAGCAACGTGAAAGGAGCGGGGCCGCGGTTTTGCCAGTTGGGGGCACGGCGATAGAGCAAAAGGCAGACAAAGCCGCATGGACGTCCATCGCCAGCACGGAGCTTGTGGTTCCAGAAGAAGAGCGCATCCCGCTTCGCGGCTTGCGCAAAAAAATCGCCGAAAAAATGGTGAAATCGGCGTACACGGCGCCGCATGTGACCGGGATGGACGAGGTGGACGTGACGAAGCTCGTCGAGATCCGCAAAAACCTGGCCAGCGAGCTGGCCAAGGAGCAGATCAAGCTGACGTATTTGCCGTTTATTATTAAAGCGGTGACAAGGGCGCTGAAGCAATATCCGATGTTTAACGCTTCGCTCGATGAAGAGACGAATGAAATCGTCTTGAAAAAACGCTATCACATCGGCATCGCGACGGCGACGAAAGCGGGGCTTGTCGTCCCTGTCATCCGCGACGCCGATCAAAAATCGATCCGCGAGCTCGCCGTTGAGATCGCCGAGCTGTCGGAAAAAGCGCACCGCCAGGCGCTTCGCCTTGACGAGCTGCAAGGAAGCACGTTTACGATCACGAGCACCGGCGCGGGCAGAGGGTGGTTTGCGACGCCGATCATCAACTATCCGGAAGTGGCGATTTTCGGAGCGCATGCGATCAAACGGCGCCCGGTTGTCGTCGGTGACGAAATTGTCATCCGCGATATGATGGGAATGTCGCTCACCTTTGACCACCGCGTCATTGACGGCGAGCCGGCCGGGCGGTTTATGCGGACGGTGGCGCACTATTTGGAAAATCCGGAAGTGTTGCTCTTGGACGTGCGGTAGGCGGCGCTCGGTTAGGAGGACATGTCTTCGTGCTGGAAGAGAGCGAGCGACAAAGAGAAGCAGCTGGGCCGTGATGAAAAAATGATGAGGAGGGAAGCCCATGTTTGACCCGGACAAATTGCCGGTCGAGATTGTGCAAATTCTCGATGAAAACGGAAATGGCGATGAGGAGAAGTTAGCGGCGTTTTCCGATGAATGGCTGCTTCGCGCCTATCGGGAAATGCGGCGGGCGCGCGTCATTGATGAGCGGCTGTTGCGCATGCAGCGGCAGGGGCGGATCGGGACCTACGCCCCGTTCAGCGGCCAAGAGGCGGCGCAAATCGGCAGCGCCCTTGCGCTTCATAAAGACGATTGGATTTTCCCGAGCTACCGCGAAGTGGCGGTATGCTTGATGCATGGCATGCCGCTTGAACAGTTTTTCCATTACGTGCAGGGCCGCCTGTCGGGAAAACGGATGCCGGATGGGGTGAATATTTTTCCGACGCAAATCATCATCGCTGCTCAGACGCTTCATGCGGTCGGCTGCGCGTGGGCGTCGAAATTGAAGGGCGAACCGCACGTATCGGTGGCGTATTTCGGCGACGGGGCGACGTCAGAGGGCGATTTTCATGAAGCGATGAATTTTGCCGCGGTGTACAACGTGCCGGTCATCTTTTTCTGCCAAAACAACCAATACGCCATCAGCGTCCCGTACCGGAAGCAGACGGCCAGCCGGACGATCGCGCAAAAGGCGCTTGCGTACGGGATGAAAGGGGTGCTCGTTGACGGCAATGACGTGCTGGCGGTGTACGAAACGATGAAGCAGGCCGTCGAAGCCGCTCGCCGCGGCGAGGGGCCGATGTTGATCGAGGCGCTCACCTATCGGCTCGGGCCGCACACGACGGCGGATGACCCGACGAAATACCGCCGGCCGGAAGAAGTCGAGACATGGCGGGCGAAAGATCCGCTCCGCCGTCTGCGCCTGCTTTTGGAACGGCGCGGATTATGGACGGAAGCGCAGGAAGACGCGCTTGTCGCCCAAGTGAATGATGAAGTGACCGCGGCGTACGAGGCGGCCATCGCCAGCAAGTCCGGTTCGATTGTCGATGCATTCGATTGTGTGTACAGCGAGGCGCCCAAATTGCTGGCCGAGCAAAAAGACGAAGTGATGCGGCGCAAACAACGGAGCGGGGTGAGATAAATGGCGGAATTGACGATGATTGAAGCGATCAATGAAGCGATGCGCCAAGAGATGGAGCGCGATCCGCGCATCATCGTGCTGGGCGAAGATGTCGGCGAAAACGGCGGCGTCTTCCGGGCGACGGACGGGCTGCTTGCGCAGTTTGGCGAGGGGCGCGTGTTTGATACGCCGCTTGCGGAATCGGGCATTATCGGCACGTCTATTGGACTGGCGATCAACGGCATGCGCCCGATTGCCGAAATTCAGTTTCTCGGGTTTGTGTACCAGGCGATGGACCAGCTGGCGGCCCAGGCGGCGCGCATCCGCTTCCGCTCGGCCGGACGGTTTTCGTGCCCGATCGTCGTGCGCAGCCCGTACGGCGGCGGGGTGCGGACGCCGGAATTGCACTCCGATGCGTTGGAGGCGCTGTTTACCCATTCGCCGGGCTTAAAAGTCGTCATGCCGTCCAATCCGTACGATGCGAAAGGGCTGCTCATTTCCGCCATTCGCGATGAAGACCCGGTTCTGTTTCTGGAGCCGATGAAGCTGTATCGGGCGTTTCGCATGGAAGTGCCCGAAGAGCCGTACACGATTCCGCTCGGCCAAGCACGGGTTGTGAAAGAAGGAGACGATGTGACGATCATTGCTTGGGGGGCGACCGTGCCGCTTGCCGCCAAAGTCGCCGCCGAGATGCAAGCGAAAGGAGTCAATGCGGAGGTCATCGACCTTCGCTGCCTGCAGCCGCTTGATATCGACACCATCATCACTTCGGTGGAAAAAACAGGACGGGTGATGATCGTCCATGAAGCGGTGAAAACAGGCGGGTTTGGCGCGGAAGTGGCGGCCTTGATCAGCGAACGGGCGCTGTTTTCTCTATCAGCTCCAATCGTGCGTATCGCCGGCTACGACACGCCGTATCCGGTGCCGTCGGTGGAGGATGATTGGCTGCCGAACGCCGAGCGGATTGCGGAAGGAATTGAAACGTTGCTCCGTTACTAAACGAACCATGCCATCCGGGTCGATCGATCCACCATCAGAGTGCGTCAAGAGAAAAGGCGGCGCATCGATGGGTGGCGCCGCTTGATCCGATCGGGTGAGGAGGAGAACGATGAACGTATACGAATCACTGCTGGAATTGATCGGCGACCGCGAGCGGGTGAGCATCAATGAAACGGTGCTCGAACACCACAGCAAAGGCATCGCCTACCATGCGCCGCATGCGCCAGATGTCGTCGTGTTTCCGAAAACGGCGGAGGAAGTGAGCCGGGTGATGGCGTTTGCCAACGAGCATCGCATTCCGGTCACACCGTTTGGCGCCGGCACGAGCTTGGAAGGGCACGTCATTCCGGTCCAAGGCGGGATTAGCCTCGATTTGACGTTGATGAACCACATCATTGACATTCGTCCCGATGATTTTTTGGCGATCGTCGAGCCCGGGGTGACGCGGCTGCAGCTGAATGAGGCGCTGAAGCGATACGGGTTGTTTTTCCCGGTCGATCCGGGGGCGGACGCGACGATCGGCGGCATGGCGGCGACGAACGCGAGCGGCACGAACTGCGTGAAATACGGCGTCATGCGCGATCAAGTGCTCGGATTAGAGGTGGTGCTCGCTGACGGTTCGGTCATGCAAACGGGCAGCTTGGCGGTGAAATCGTCGGCCGGCTATGACTTGACCGGCTTGTTCGTTGGATCGGAAGGGACGCTTGGCGTGTTCACCCGTCTTATTGTCCGCCTGCATGGCATTCCGGAGGCGACAACGGCCATCAAAGTGTGCTTTCCGTCGCTTGAGGCGGCAGCGCAAGCGGCGTTTGCCGTGCTGAAAGCGGGCGTCGGTCCGGGGAAAATCGAGCTCGTTGACGAGGCGACGATCGCGGCGGTCAATGCGTACAAAAAAACCGATTACCCGGTGAAGCCGACGCTCTTTATTGAACTGAGCGGCAGCCCGTCAAGCGTCGAGGAAGGGACAAAGCTTGTCAACGAATTGTGCGAAGCGGAGGGGGCGGTTTCGTTTGTGGTCGAGACCGACTCGCTCGCCCGCGCGAAGCTGTGGGAAGCGCGCCACCATGCGGCGTTCGCCATTCAAGCCGCCTATCCAGGCAAGGCGATGCTCTCAACTGATGTGTGCGTGCCGCTGTCCGAGCTGCCGGGGGCGATCGCCGATACGCGCCGGCTTGTCAACGAGCAGAACATGACCGCCGCGATTTTCGGCCATGTCGGCGACGGCAATTACCATACGGTGCTTGCCTTTGACCCGAACGATGCGGATGAGATGGCGCGGATCGAACGCGTGCACGCCCATATCGTCCGCTATGCCTTATCGCGCGGCGGCACGTGCACAGGCGAGCACGGCATCGGCATCGGCAAACGGGCGTTTTTGCGTGAAGAAAAAGGAGACGCCGTGCTTTGGATGAAACGGTTGAAACAGCTGTTTGACCCGAACGGCATTCTCAATCCGGGGAAAATCTTTTTGCCGTAACGCTTCATCTGTATGGCGGCTCGATGGATTAGGTTGAATATTTCTCCCAAACATAAATGGGCTGAAGACGGGCCTTTATGGGGAAAAGGGTGCTCTCAATGGAACGGAGCACCTTTTTCTTCTTGTGTTTCTCTACAAGGATGGAGAGTGCCGTTGCTCGCATTTCATGGAACGTCCTCACGGTTGCTTTTTGCATACTGCGCGCTTGCTTTTCTTATCCTTTTTGTAACAGTTTGTTACTCCGAAGAAACAATTGTTTTTCACGTTCGTCTCGTTACAAAAAGCCGCCGCGCCCTTTACTTTTTTCGCCAAACACGGTTTATTGGTGATAGAATGATTCATCGACGTTGTTGTGAGAAAGGAGACGATCTGAATGGAGCATCGCCATCTGAAACCGTTTCCGCCCGGGTTTTTATGGGGTGCGGCATCAGCTGCGTATCAAGTCGAAGGGGCGTGGAACGAAGATGGAAAAGGATTATCGGTATGGGATGTGTTTGCCAAACAGCCGGGCCGAACGTTTAAGGGAACAAATGGTATCAGCGTGTGATTGCGACGAACGGTGCCGAGCTGTAGCTTTGTCACCGCCCGCTCGGCCCGCGGTCAGTCTGCGTCGGCAGCAACCGGTACATTTCCTTCGCGAGCCGCTCAAGCAAATAAACGACCGGCAGTTGTGTTGTCACATCCGTCTGTCCCATCCGCTCGGCGGTGGCATAATACGTCAAGTTGTAGTCCGAGATGTTCGCGAGTGTGCAATGTTTCCGGTTGGTGATGCTGATGATCGTGCTGCCGTTTTCCTTGAACCGGTGCACTTGGGCGAGCGTATATGACGTCTCTCCAGACACCGACAAGGCGATCACGGCGCAGTTGTGGAAATAATGGCCGTAAATCGGAAAAAACGGGTCCTTGATGTAGACGGAAAACTTTTGAAAGGCAGAAAAATAGCGCGATCCGTATTCAGCCAAAATGCCGGAGCTGCCGGAGCCGACAAAAATCACGTGATCCGCCCGGGCGATCGCGGCTGCCGCATCCAGAATGGTCCGCTCGTAATCGGCGGTCAGCGTCCGTTCGAAAAATTCCTTAAGCGCCTCTTGACTGCTGATGATCGCGGTTCGCTTTGTCTCGCGCAAATACAGCTTCCATTTCGTTTTAAATTCACTGAACCCTTCGCATCCGACCTTTTTGCAAAAGCGGAGCACGGTCGGCGGCGAGACATGGACGGCCTCGGCGAGCTCGCGAATGCGCATGTACGCGACTTCATGAGGATGTTTCATCACATAGTCGTAAATGGCGTAGTCGAGCTCGGAGAACTGGGCGATTTGTTCAGGAGTGAACATCGGGACACCTCGCTTTCATGGGACGGAACGTGCGATAGCTGGGAAAGGATGGCGCTTCCAAGCCCACTGGTTGATTCCTACATTGATTATACCATGCCCAACAGGGCGAAAGGGGAAGAGGAGTATGGATAAACGATTGAAAATGGCGACGATCGGCGGCGGGTCGAGCTACACGCCGGAATTGGTCGAAGGGTTGATCAAGCGTTATCATGAATTGCCGGTCGGGGAATTGTGGCTTGTCGATATTCCGGAAGGCAAAGAAAAACTCGAAATCGTTGGCGCACTGGCCAAACGGATGGTCGAAAAAGCCGGTGTGCCCATTGAGATTCATTTGACACTAGACCGCCGCCGGGCCTTGGAAGGAGCAGACTTTGTTACGACGCAATTTCGTGTCGGCGGCCTAGAGGCACGGGCGAAAGACGAGCGCATCCCGCTCAAATACGGGGTGATCGGCCAGGAGACAAACGGCCCGGGCGGATTGTTTAAGGGATTGCGGACGATTCCGGTCATTTTGGACATCATTCGCGATATGGAAGAGCTTTGCCCTGATGCATGGCTGATCAACTTCACGAACCCGGCTGGGATGGTGACAGAAGCCGTCTTGCGCTATACGAAGCAGGAGAAAGTCGTCGGGTTGTGCAACGTGCCGATCGGCATGCGCATGGGCGTCGCCAAGCTGCTTGGCGTTGATGCCGACCGCGTGCACATTGATTTTGCCGGCTTGAACCATATGGTGTTTGGCTTGCACGTCTATCTGGACGGCGTCGAGGTGACCGAAAAGGTGATTGATCTCGTCGCCCATCCAGACCGCTCCGGTGTGACGATGAAAAACATCGTTGACCTTGGCTGGGAGCCGGATTTCTTAAAAGGGTTGAAGGTGCTGCCTTGCCCGTACCACCGGTATTACTACCAAACAGACAAAATGCTCGCCGAGGAGCTGGAGGCGGCGAAAACGAAAGGGACGCGCGCCGAGGTTGTGCAGCAGCTCGAAAAAGAGCTGTTCGAGCTGTACAAAGACCCGAACTTGGCCATCAAGCCGCCGCAGCTCGAACAGCGTGGTGGGGCGTACTACAGCGACGCCGCGTGCAGCTTGATCAGCTCCATTTACAACGACAAGCGCGACATTCAGCCGGTCAACACGAGAAACAACGGCGCCATTGCGAGCATCCCTCCGGAATCGGCGGTGGAGGTAAACTGCGTCATCACGAAAGATGGACCGAAACCGATCGCCGTCGGCGATTTGCCGGTCGCGGTGCGTGGGCTCGTCCAGCAAATCAAGTCGTTCGAGCGCGTCGCTGCCGAGGCCGCGGTCACCGGCGACTACCAAACCGCGCTCGTCGCCATGACGATCAACCCGCTTGTCCCGTCTGACACCATCGCCAAACAAATGTTGGACGAAATGCTTGAAGCGCATAAAGAACATTTGCCGCAGTTTTTTAAACAGGCCAAAACAGTAGCTGGAAACTAAATCGTTTGGAAAAGCGATTGACAAAGCCGCCTGTCGCCGGGGCGGCTTTGTCATTTCATCGTGAAAAGCCGCACAACACAAGGGCTTTCTTCCCATTCACATTCCCCTTATTTTAGACAAAATCAATGCTTTTCACCAGCCTTTTCGGCAGGATTTTGCCCAAGGCGCGGCGAAGAAAATAAAGAAAGTTCAAATATCACAAGGAGGGAGACCGTGTCCGAAACGCGAATCGATCACGACCGGTTGTTTAAGGAGTTGCTGTCGACGTTTTTTGAAGAGTTTTTGCTTCTGTTTTTTCCGCACGTGTATGAACAAGTCGACTTCCGCCACGTCTCCTTTTTGTCCGAAGAGGTGTTTACGGATGTGGCGGCCGGCGAAAAGCACCGTGTGGATCTATTGGTGGAAACAAAATTGAAAGGGGAAGATGGGCTGATCATCGTCCATATCGAACACCAAAGTTACACGCAGCCGACGTTTCCCGAGCGCATGTTCATTTATGTCAGCCGTTTGTTTCAAAAATACCGCCGTCGCATTCTTCCCATTGCCATCTTCAGCTATGACGAACACCGCGATGAACCGTCCTCGTTCACCATCAAGTTTCCGTTCCTAACCGTTGTCGATTTCCGCTTTCTTACTGTTGAACTGCGCAAACAGCCATGGCGTGAGTACATTCGCCGCGACAACCCGGTCGCGGCCGCCTTGTTAAGCAAAATGGGGTATAATGAAAGTGAGAGAGTGGCAGTGAAAAGAGAATTTTTGCGCATGCTCGTCCGCTTGGAGCTTGACGAAGCGAAACAGCGGCTGTTGTTTGGATTTTTCGAGACGTATTTGACGCTGTCCGAACAAGAGGAAATCCAATTGCGAAACGAGGTGAACCAAATGGGAACGAAGGAAGCGAAAAAAGTGACGGATCTCATCGTGTCGTATGAGCAACGGGGGATGGAAAAGGGAATCGAAAAAGGAATCGAAAAAGGAATCGAAAAAGGCAAGATGGACATCGCGAAACGGATGCTAGGGAAAGGATATGATGTGCCAACGATTTGTGAATTGACTGGACTGTCGGTTGAGGCAGTGGAAAAGTTGAAAGGATAAACGAGTGGAGAGACCCCGTTCCGATGCAGCGAGCTTGTTTCGGAACGGGGTTTTTTTGCTCGCTCTGCACTTGATGATGGGCATGGCCATCGCCGTATGGCGAATGATGCCGGCCGGACTGACCCCTATTTGGATTTCATATAGATGCAATTCATCCATTTTCTTTTGTCTAGGCTAGCGCCCCGACGTTCGTGTACAATGGCGGTAGGAGGGATCAAGATGCGCGATTGGTGGAAACGGCTGTTTTACGGGGGCGGCATCGCCGCGCTGATTGGAAGCGCTTCCTTCACCGCCTATTGCGCTTGGAACGTGTATGCGTATCCGAAATCAGAAAAGGAACGGGTTCCGGAAACAACAAAAGAGGCCTATCATTTCGTGCTTGTGCCGGAGGAACTCGATAATGATTACTGGCGGCTCGTGGAAAAAGGAGCGAAAGCGGCGGCGAAAGAACTGGGGGTTGACCTCGAGTATATCGGCCCGCGGCAGGCGAATATTGATGAGCATTTGCGCATTTTGAAAAAAGCCGCGGCAGCGAAAGTCGATGGGATCATCACCCAAGGGTTGACGGAAGCGGAATTTGTCCCAGTGATTAACGAAATCACGGACAAGAATATTCCTGTGGTGACGATCGATACGGATGCTCCAACGAGCCGACGCGTCGCCTATGTGGGAACGGATAATTATTATGCCGGTTTTCTCGCGGGACGGGCGTTGGCTGAGGATACAAAGGGCAAGGCGACGGTCGCGATTATTACCGGCAGTTTGACGGCGGCGCACCAACAGCTGCGAGTGCGCGGATTTGAGGATGCAGTGAGACAGGAAAAAGGAATCCGCATCGTTGCCATCGAAGAGTCGCACATTACGCGTGTGCAAGCCGCGGAAAAGGCGTATACGATTTTGAAAAAGCACCCGGATGTGAATGCGTTTTACGGCACGAGCGCGCTTGATGCGATTGGCGTTGCCAAGGTGGTCGAGCAGTTTCATCGGGAGCAAAAGACGTATATTATTGGCTTTGACACGCTGCCGGAGACGATCCGCTATTTGCAAAAAGGAACGATTGCGGCGACGGTGGTGCAGGAGCCGTATGAAATGGGATACAAGGCTGTCAAAATGATGGCCGAGATCGTCGCCGGGAAAGACGTGCCGGTGGTGACGAATACGGAGACGAAAGTCATTCGGAAAAAAGACTTGCCGCTGCGCCCGGCGCGCAATTATGAGGTCAACACGCCATGAAGGGGCCTGCCAGGCCTCCGTAGGGAGGGGGCTGAAAGCGGAGAAGGGTTGGCGAGCGCTAAAGCATGAGAGATGGCCGCCTTGACGTTCGAACACGTTCGACTTGAAGCGGCAGGACGATGCAGGCAACAAAGCGCCGGTGACAGCGGGGTGGAATTCAGATGAACATTCGGACGAAGATGCTGCTTTGCTTTACCGTTTTTTTGCTTTTGCTGAACGGAGCGGTGTTTCTTTTGTATCAGACGAGCGAAGAGATGATGAGCGATTATGATCAACGGATGCGCCGATTGTTGTTGCTCAATGAGGTGTCGCAGCGGGCAAACCGAATGATGGAACAGCTCAATGCGTACGTCTCGGAAAAAGAAGGACGGTATGCACGCGCTTATGAGCGGGAGTTCCGCTGGCTGCAGCAACGCCGCCGGCAGCTCGGCGCCATCTTGCCAGTGCTGTCCGACCGGCTGGCGGCGGAAAACTATGAACATATGATTGAAAGTTTGCTGGAGGAGGCGGCGCTGACGGTCTATCATTTTCAAGCTGGAAATATTGGCTTGTACTCATCCCACTTGCATGAAACGATGAACATTGCGTCCTTTTTGCAAGAGGAAACGTTAAACTTGATTGACGATGAGCTGACGGCCTACCAACGGCGGTACGATGAAGTGGAGCGGCGCAACCGCTATTTCCGCTATATGGGAATGGGATTGTTTGTCACGACGTTGTTGCTTGGCGCCTTGCTGGCGGTGTTCTTTTCCGGCCACTTAACGAAGCCGATCATTCTTCTCTCGCGCGCTGCCCGATCCATCGCTGACGGGCGGCTGGACGGGCCGGATATTGAGCCGATGACCAACGATGAGCTGCGGCTGTTGACGATCACGTTTAATGACATGCGCCGCAATTTAAAGCAGCTGATTGCGGAGATGAAACAAAAGGCTGAGCTCGACCGGCTGGTGAAGGAGCTGGAACTCAAAAGCTTGCAAAGCCAAATCAATCCGCATTTTTTATTCAATACGCTGAACACGGTTGCGAAGATGGCGTACTTGGAGGACGCCCAGCAAACGTCGCGGCTGATTGAAGCGGTGGCGGCCATTTTGCGCTACAACTTGGGTGATTTGCAGCGGACGGTGACGCTTGCCGATGAGGTGCGCATCGCCCGTGAATATTTCTTCATCCAGCAGACGCGGTTTTTTGATCGGATCAAGTTTTCGTTAGAGGCGGAACCATCTTGCCTCGATCAACCGATTCCGCCGCTCACGTTGCAGCCGCTGATTGAAAATGCGTTCATCCATGGCATTGAGACGTACGAGCAGGGAGCCGAGCTGTCCGTGTCCGTTTTCGCCGAAAACGGGCGGGTCGTTGTGGAAGTGCGCGACAATGGCGTTGGCATGGATGAGCAGGTGAAAGCGGAGCTTGAAGCGTTGATCCGCGGCGAAGAACCGCGGACGCGCCGTGAGCAAGGGCGCGGCCATTCAACCGGCATCGGCTTGCACAATGTCATTCGCCGACTGCAGCTGTTTTACGGAGTGATGGATGTGGCCGAAATCGAGTCTGCACTAGGAAAAGGAACGACGGTGCGGTTATGGCTGCCAAGATGGCAAGGGGGGATGAACGGTGAAAGTGGCGATCGTCGATGATGAGGCGTTGGAGCGAAGAGCGCTTTGCAAAATGATTAGCGACCACCTTCCGGATATCGAGGTGGTCGCCGAGGGCGCCAACGGGCGCGAGGCGGTCGAGATCGCCAAGCGTTATCGTCCGGATATCATGCTGATTGACATCAAAATGCCCGGCCTTGACGGGCTGCAAGCGATCGAAGCGATTCGCCAAGACGGCCTCGATCTGGAGTTCATTATTGTGTCGGCGTTTGATTTGTTCGACTATGCGAAACAAGCGATGCGGTTTGGCGTCAAGGAATATTTATTGAAACCGAGCCGGAAGGAGGAGGTCATTTCGGCTTTGGAACGGGTCAGCCAAGAAGTGGCGGCCAAGCGGCGACACGAGGAGAGCAGCCGCCAGCTCGAGGAGCAGATTCGCCGGTTGCAGACGCTTGTGGAAAGCGAATGGCTGTCCGTCCTCATGACAGAAGACGTATCGGCTGATGAGTGGGAGCGATGGAAGGAACTGCTGCCGTTTTCGATTGCGTCGGGGATGTTCCTCGTCATTCAGTTCCCGGATGCAGGGGTGGCTGACGAATGGAAATCATGGCTGGACAAGCAGCTTAGCGGGAAGGCGCCAACGCGCTATTGGATCGGGCGGATGGCGAACCGGCGCCTGCCGGTCTTGTTTTTCCGCAGCCCAAACGATGGCGAGCCAGCCTGGAAGCCCGTCATCCAGGCATTGGCGCTCGATTTGGCGCGGCAGTTTTCGGCCCGGTACGGCGCCGCGCTGTATATCGGGCTCGGCTCCCCGTTTTCCCGCCTTGACCAACTTCGTTCCTCGTACTATGAGGCGCTGTCGGCCGCTCATTATTACGCCGACCGGCAAAAAGCACAAGTGGGGTTTCTGCCGGCGGAAGCGACGCGCGCCGGCGGGGAAGCGGAACGGGATAAACAGCTGTTTGAAGCGCTGCGCCTTGGCGACATCGAGCAAGCCCGGATGATTTGTCTGACGTATATAGAGGAACTGGCCTCTTCTCATTCACTGCCGGCCGCCGGCCGCAAAGCGGAAGAGACCTTTGTGTGGCTCGGGCGTCTTCTATCGGAGCTGGGCATTCGTTATGAGCGGCTCGCTTCCTTTGCTTCCTGCCGGTCGGCGGCAGAATTGAAGCGAGCGGCGCTTGATGAACTGGACCGCATCGCCGCTGATCTCGAGGTTTGGCGCCAGCAGCAAGCGTATGGCAAAATCGGCAAGGCGAAAGAGTACATTGACCGCCATTATGCCGAGCCGCTGACGCTTGAGGAGGTGGCGGAACAAGCCGGGATGAGCCCATACTACTTCAGCAAACTGTTCAAAGAACAGTTTGGCATCACCTTTATCGACTATGTGACGAACGTGCGCATCGAACGGGCGAAAGAAGCGCTGGCTGAGACGGATCAAAGCTTAAAAGAAATTTGTTTTTCAGTCGGCTACAACGACCCCAACTATTTCAGCCGCGTCTTTAAAAAGCAAACCGGCCTGTCGCCGAGCGAATACCGGAAAAAAGTACAGGCGCGCTGACAAGGGGAGTGCTGTCTCCAACAAGGAAGGTGCATGGCAAGTCAAAAGGTAAGTCCCGCGGACAAAGCAGGCTCCACCCTTCTTCCGGCGTCCGAAGCGAAGCCCGCCCCACTGATGGGGAGACGGGCTTTTTTCGCGCCATGGAAGCGAACCGGCCGTTAGCTGTACCAGCGAGCCTTCCGTTTGCCCAACAGGAGAAAGGAAAACAAAAAAGTGAAGAAAAACGCAAAAAAGTGAAGAAATCAAGCCGCCGATTGATAAGCGGCCCATGGTACACTCAACATTGAAAGGGGTTTCAAAAACAAACGGAAAAGGGGGAGGAACATGAGAAAGAAAGCATCCGCATGGCTGGCGTTGGCGCTTGGCGTCGGTATGGCGCTGTCGGGCTGCAGCAGCTCGAACTCTTCTTCGTCCGATGACGCCAAACAAGGCAGCCAAAAAGCGGGAGAGAAGCTCGAGATTTTCAGCTGGTGGACCGGAGCCGGTGAGGAAGACGGCTTAAAAGCGCTCATCAAACTGTTCCAAGAAAAATATCCGGATATTGAAGTCGAAAACGCGGCGGTGGCCGGCGGGGCGGGAACGAACGCCAAGGCGGTGTTGGCGAGCCGCATGCAAGGAAACGATCCGCCATCGACGTTCCAAGTACACGGCGGAGCGGAGCTGAATGAAGGCTGGGTGGCCGCCGGCAAAATGGAGCCGCTCAACGATTTATATGAAAAAGAAGGCTGGATGGACAAATTCCCGAAAGCGTTGATTGACATGGTGAGCAAAGACGGCAACATTTACTCCGTGCCTGTCAACATTCACCGCGGCAACGTGCTTTGGTACAACAAAAAAGTATTTGCCGACAACGGGCTTCAGCCGCCGAAAACATTCGACGAGTTTTTCCAAGTGGCCGACAAGCTGAAAGCAAAGGGCATTACGCCGCTCGCCTTAGGCGACAAAGAGCCGTGGGCAGCGACGCACCTGTTTGAAAACGTGCTGCTTGGCACGCTCGGAACGGAAAACTACAAGAAACTTTGGACGGGAGAATTATCGTTTAACGACCCACAAGTGAAACAAGCCGTTGAGACGTTTAAGAAAATGCTTGGCTATATTAACGAAGACCATAGCTCGCGCAACTGGCAAGACGCCGCCCAGCTCGTCGCCGAAGGAAAGGCGGCCATGTACGTGATGGGCGACTGGGTGAAGGGCTATTTTGTCAACGATTTGAAATTGAAGGTGAACCAAGACTTCGGTTATGTGCCGGTGCCGAATACGGAAGGCAAGTTTATGGTCATTACCGATACGTTCGGCCTGCCGAAAGGCGTGAAAAACCCGGACGATGTGAAGAAGTTCTTATCGGTGCTTGGTTCGGTGGAAGGGCAAGATGCGTTTAACCCGCTGAAAGGCTCCATCCCGGCCCGCATCGACGCGGATCCGTCCAAGTACGATGAATACGGCAAACAAACGATGCAAGACTTCAAGACGGCGGAGCTGGCGCCGAGCTTAGCGCACGGTTCAGCAGCGCCGGAAGGGTTTGTCACGAAGGTCAATCAGGCCGTCAACATTTTCGTGACGCAAAAAGATGTGAAGACGTTCATCGACACGTTGGCATCGGCCGCCGCAGAACTGAAGAAGTAATCGGGAAAAGGGGACGGGAGCCATTCTCTTCCCCTTTTCGTCATCATGAGGAGGGATCTTAGTGGAAACGGTCAACATCACGCCAGCCGAGAAGACAGCGGCTGTCCCCGCGGTGCGGAAAAAGCGGAAATGGACGGCCGATCATTGGCTGGCAGCGGCGTTTTTGGCACCGTCGGTCGTACTGATTTTCTTATTTGTGTACGGGTTTATCGGCTGGACGGGGTATGTGTCCTTGAGCAACTGGAATTCGCTCGTGCCGGATTGGTCGTTTGCCGGGTTGAAAAACTATCTGTATTTGTTTCATGATTTCCGCTTCCAGGCCGACTTGCGCAATACACTTGTGTTTACGGTGTTGTTTATCGCCGCCGTCATTGTGCTCGGCCAACTGCTTGCCATTTTGCTTGACCAAAAACTGCGCGGCGAGTCGCTGTTCCGCAACATTTTCTTCTTCCCGATGGCCTTGTCATTTGTCGTCACCGGAGTCGTGTGGCAATGGCTGTTCAACCCGTCAACGGGCGTCAACTTGTTTTTAAAACCGCTTGGCTTGGATGGAAAATGGTATACGGATACGAACATTCTGTTCGGATTTCATTGGGGCAAGATTGAGTTTGGCATCCCGGTCGCCATCATTGCGGTGGTCGTGGCGGCTGTTTGGCAAATGACTGGCTTTGCCGTCGCGATGTATCTCGCCGGCCTGCGCGCCATTCCAGATGAAGTGCGGGAAGCGGCGCGGATGGACGGAGCGACCGAGTTTCAATTGTATTGGAAAATCATTTTGCCGCTGCTGCGGCCGATCACTGTCAGCGTCATCATCATCATGGCTCATATTTCGCTCAAAATTTTCGATTTGATTTACGCCATGACCGGGCCGGGGGCGAACTTTGTCACCGATGTGCCGGGCGTGTACATGTTTGAAACGACGTTCCGCGGCAACTATTACGCCAACGGCGCGGCGATTGCGATCGTGATGCTGCTGTCGGTCGCCATCTTTATCGTTCCATATCTCATCTCAAGCCGCAAGGGGGGATCGTGATGGCGAGATCCATGTGGGCGCGGCCGTTTTTGTATTTGTTGGCCCTCGTCATGAGCGTGTTTTTCCTGTTGCCGGTGTATGTCATGGTCACAACGAGCTTGAAGCCGCTCGATGAAGTGACATTGGCCGATATGTGGAAGCTGCCGTCAACGATCGATTGGAGCAGCTACGCGACGGCATTTGACAAGCTCGCCCCAAACTTTTGGAATTCGATTTTGCTCGTCGTGCCGGCGACGCTGCTCTCCGCGCTGCTGGGGTCGCTCAACGGCTATGTACTGTCGAAATGGAAGTTTAAAGGAGCGGATACGCTCTTTACGCTCATTTTGTTCGGGATGTTCATTCCGTATCAAAGCATTCTCATTCCGCTCATCCAATTTTTGCGCGAAATCGGGCTGTACAACACGATTCCGGGGCTTGTGTTCGTCCATGTCGTCTACGGCATTCCGATCACCACACTGATGTTTCGGAATTTCTACGCGGCGATCCCCGATGAAATGATTGAGTCGGCGAAAATCGACGGCGCTGGGTTTGTCCGTATTTTTCGTTATATTATGCTCCCCTTGTCCATCACTGGATTTGTCGTCGTGGCGATCTGGCAGTTTACAAACATTTGGAACGAGTTTTTGTTCGCCGTGACGATCACGACATCGGACAAACAGCCGATCATGGTCGCCTTGCAAAACTTATCCGGCAGTCAAATCGTCCAATGGAACGTGCAAATGGCGGGAGCCCTGTTGGCGGCGCTGCCGACCTTGCTTGTGTACATCTTCCTTGGCAAATATTTTGTCCGTGGGTTGTTGGCTGGTTCGGTGAAGGGGTGAGCCAATCAGCAGTGTAGATCAACAAACCCGGTAGACAATAGAATCGATTGCGCTATGTTTCAAAAAGCCGCTGATCAGCGGCTTTTTGTCATTGATGCCCTCTCCCTTTTTCTAGTAAGATAGATACAAGAAAAGAGCAGATGAAGAAAGAGAGGCGTACATATGATCCTAGGAGCCATTGAAGCTGGAGGCACGAAATTTGTCTGCGCCATCGGCGATGAACAGGGGAACATCCATGAACGAGCGGTGTTTCCGACGACGGCGCCGGAAGAGACGATGGCGCACGTCATCGACTTTTTCCGTCCGCACCGCATCGAGGCGATTGGCATCGGGTCGTTCGGCCCGGTCGATTTGCGTCCGGACAGTCCGACGTACGGGTATATTACGAGCACGCCGAAACAGGCGTGGGCGCAGTTTGATTTTGTCGGCACGATGAAGCAGCATTTTCCCGTGCCGATCGGCTTTGACACGGATGTCAACGCGGCGGCGCTCGGTGAGCTGCGCTGGGGGGCGGCGCAAGGATTGGATAGTTGCCTATATATGACGGTCGGGACAGGCATTGGTGTCGGCGCCGTCGTGGAAGGGCGTCTGCTTCACGGGATGCTTCATCCAGAAATGGGACATATGTTCGTCCGCCGCCATCCGGATGATGCGTTTGCCGGCATCTGCCCGTATCATGGCGACTGTTTGGAAGGCATGGCGTCCGGCCCGGCGATTGAGCGGCGTTGGGGGAAAAAGGGGGCGGAGCTGGCCGACCGGAGCGAGGTGTGGGAGCTTGAGGCGTTTTACTTAGCCCAAGCGATCGCCAACTACATCCTCATTTTATCGCCGAAAAAGGTGATCACGGGCGGGGGCGTCATGAAGCAGACGCACGTGTTGCCGCTTGTGCGCCGTCATGTGCAGGAGTTGCTCAATGGGTATGTTCAGCACGAAGCGATTCTCGAGAAGATCGACGAGTACATCGTTCTTCCAGGGCTTGGCGACAACGCCGGTGTTGCGGGTGCCTTGGCGCTGGCGGCTGCAGCGTCATGCGAATAATGGGAACGGCTGTCCACAGCTTTTGCGTGAAGCTGCGGACGGCTGTTTTTTTGTGGAAGACACAATGACTAATTGTTCAATGGACGAGAATAAATAAATGACTTATTGGTCAAAAAAACATCGTTTTTTAGTTGCATAAGTTTGTAACGATAGTTTATAATGGCTTTGACTGTTTGGTCATATAGAGTGTGGAGGCGAGGACAATGGCCGATGTTCGGCGGTTGGTTGAATGGCTGCAGCGGTGCGGCGTGCGGGTTGATTTCGTGAAACCGCGCATATTGTTGCCGTCTTATCTGCAGTGGATGGAGAGGAATGGGAAAGGAAGGAGACGCTGCCATGGATGAACGGCGTGTTCGATTTATTGAAACCGCGATGAAACTATTTGCGGAAAAAGGGTATCATGCCACCTCGATTCAAGATTTGGTTGAGGCGTGGGGCATTTCCAAAGGGGCGTTTTACCACCATTTCGCTTCGAAGGAAGAATTGCTGCTCGCTGTACTTCGCCACTACAGTGAAAAAATGGTGGCCGATTTCACGGCGGCTGGCGGGGATGGCCCGGAAAAGGAGCGGTTCATCCGCCAGTTGGCAGCCCATTTCTCCCATGTCCGCGAGTATAAGGAATTTTTGCATATGGTGATGGTGGAACAATTGCCGAGAGTGAACCCCGAAGTAGGGCAATATATGTTCCGCCAGCATGGGCGCCTTTTTTTATGGTATTGCACCCGTCTGGCGGAGGTGTACGGAGAGGAAGTCGGTCCGTATGTGTATGATGTCGCCATGATGACCAACGGCATCATCCGACAATATTTGTTTTACTTCTTTTTTCGCGAGGAGGCGTTTGATGCGGACGCAGCGGCTCGTTTTCTCGTGCGCCGCATTGATGCCATTGTTGCTAGCTTTGCGGCCGGCGAGCGCCCGTTGTTGACCGAGGAGGCGCTCGTGCCATGGATAGAACTCGAAGAGCGCGAGCGCAAGCGCCAGCGGGAGCGGCTGGTTTCGGCGTTCGCCGCCGTCCGGGAGGCCGCCAACGGGCTCGATCCGAAGCAGGCGAACGATGTGCTTGAAGCCGTAGCGGCGCTGGAGGAGGAAGTGCTTGGGCGCAATGAGCCGCCGCGCGCCTATATCGTTGAAGCGCTGCTTTTGTATTTGCGCCATCAACAGGCGCCTCGACTTGCGTCGGCTTTGGACGCACTGAGCCAAGAAATGGAAGCGTATCAACGACTCAATGGATGGGAGAGAGAACCATGGAAAAAGCGTTAACAGTGCCAGCGAGCACCATTCGTCATCGTCCGTTGCTCATTACCGGGTTGATCATTGCCATGCTGTTTGCGGCATTAGACGGGACGATCGTCGGCACGGCGATGCCGCGCATCGTCGGGGAGCTTCACGGATTGGGGATTATGACGTGGCTGACGACAGCGTATATGTTGACGTCGACGACGGTCGTGCCGATCGCCGGCAAGCTCGCCGACTTATTGGGCCGTCGGATTGTCTATGTGAGCGGGTTGGTCATTTTTATGGCTGGTTCAGCGCTTTGCGGCATGGCGAGCGATATGACCGAGCTCATCATTTACCGCGGCATTCAAGGACTGGGCGGCGGGATTATGATGCCGATGGCGATGATTGTCATCGGTGACGTGTTCACCGGCAAGGAGCGGGCGAAATGGCAAGGGGTGTTCGGCGGTTTGTACGGTCTCGCTTCAGTGCTGGGCCCGCAAATCGGCGGCTTTATCGTCGACCATTTGAACTGGCGCTGGGTGTTTTACATCAACTTGCCGGTCGGCATTCTCGCCACGGTGCTGATTGCGATGGGGTTAAGCAAATATAAAGCCGAAGGGCCGGTGAAATTTGACATCGCCGGGATGGCGACGTTGACGGCGGGCGTCGTCAGCTTGTTGTTGGGGTTGACGTTTGGCGGCGACCGATATCCGTGGGGGTCGTGGCAAATCGTTTCGTTGTTTGCGGCCGCGGTTGTCTTTTTCGCTTTGTTTGTTTGGGCGGAAAAACGGGCGGAGGAGCCGATCATTCCGCTTCGGTTGTTCCGCAATCGGACGTTTACGCTGCTCAATGGCATCGGCTTTTTCATGAGCGTCGGCATGTTTGGCGCGATTATGTTTGTGCCGTTTTTTATGCAAGGCATTGTCGGTGTGAGCGCCACCCAATCCGGGACGATTATGACGCCGATGATGATCACGATGATCATCGGCAGCGTCCTTGGCGGTCGACTGGTATACCGGATCGGGGTGAAGCCGCAGCTGATCATCGGCATGGCCGTTATGGCGTCCGCATTTGGGCTGCTTGGCACGATGGATGTCGAGACGTCGAAATGGACGGCGACGATGTATATGATCATTCTCGGTCTTGGCACAGGGCTCGTGATGCCGATTTTGACGCTCGCCCTGCAAGAAAGCTTTCCAAAATCGGAGCTTGGCGTCGTGACGTCTTCAAGCCAATTTTTCCGCTCGATCGGCGGGACGTTTGGGATGACGGTGCTTGGCGCCATCATGAACCACCGGTCGAGCGCCTTGCTTGACGAGCGGCTCATGCCAAAGCTCGAAGCGCTGCCGGCGCAGGCGAAAGGGCTTGTCGACCGCTTTGCCGGCATGATCCATGATGATCCGCAAGGGCTGTATTCCGTTCTGCTCAGTCCGGAAGCGATGGCCAAGATTCCAGCGCTGCTGCGCGACATGTTCGTGCCGGTGCTGAAGCAGTCGCTTGTCGACTCGCTGCAATCCGTCTTTTTGTTCGGGCTCGTGTTTATCGCTGTGGGCTTGTTGTTGGTGTTCGGTTTGAAAAGGATCACCTTGTCTGATCGGACCGAGGCGATGAAGCAGTTGAAGCAGGCAGAGGAGAAGGCCTAGCGGCATGCGAATGAAGAAAAGAAAACGGCGGACCGCGCCTCATTCGCTCAGGCGGCGGGCCGCCTTTCTTTTTGGCGGCGACGAACAAAACTCCCCCGGAGCGATGAGGCATCCGGGGGTGAGGTGCCAATGGAAGCCGGCGGCTCGCTCCGTGCGGCCCATTTCGCCAGGCGGTTTCGCATCGACGTGATGCCCGGCGCATGGCGGTTTCACGGTGACGATTCGCGATGGCTGGTTACGTTGCGCCCGCATCCGCGCTTTGGCCGAAGACGCGCGAGCGGGTGAGAAAGCGGACGCCTTCCGGGCCTTCGAGCGAAAACATGCCGCCGCGCCCGGGGACGACGTCAATGATGAGCTGCGTATGCTTCCAATATTCGTATTGCGCCTTGGCGATGTAAAACGGGCAGCCGCCGATTTCGCCAAGCAAAACGTCGGAATCGCCGACGATCAACTCACCGAGCGGGTAGCACATCGGCGAGCTGCCGTCGCAGCAGCCGCCGGATTGATGGAACATGAGCGGACCGTATTTCGCCTTTAATTTTTCAATCAATTCTAACGCTGCTTCGGTGGCGATGACTTTCGGTTCATCAGGCATCGGATGCACCTCCTTTCGCATCATGGCCAAAGACAGGCTCCTAGAGCAGCTTTGCTGGATTCGTCGAATGGAACGGTTGTTGCGTCGTTTTCCATTCCATCATCAAAAGGCGTTTGCGTGGTTTTGGCGGTGACGGATGCAACAGTGGGCAAAAGGCAGCGCGTCGGCGCTGCCTTTTGCCGTGGAAGAGCAGGTGGGCCAATGTTAGAACAAGCCAAGTTTTTTCGGCGAATAGCTGACGAGCAAGTTTTTCGTTTGTTGGTAATGGTCGAGCATCATTTTGTGCGTTTCGCGGCCGATGCCGGACATTTTGTAGCCGCCAAACGCCGCGTGGGCCGGATAGACGTGATAGCAGTTCGTCCAGACGCGGCCGGCTTGGATGCCGCGGCCGAAGCGGTACGCGGTGTTGATGTCGCGCGTCCAGACGCCGGCGCCAAGGCCGTACAGCGTTTCATTGGCGATTGAAAGCGCTTCGTCGTGATCTTTAAACGTTGTGACCGCGAGCACTGGGCCGAAAATTTCTTCTTGGAAAATGCGCATTTTGTTATGCCCTTTGAAAACGGTCGGCTTGACGTAATAGCCGCCGGCGAGTTCTCCTTCGAGCATGTTCCGCTCGCCGCCGATCAAGAGCTCAGCGCCTTCCTGTTTGCCGATGTCGATGTATGACAAAATTTTCTCGAGCTGTTCGGAGGAGGCTTGGGCGCCGATCATCGTTTCCGTATCGAGCGGATTGCCTTGCTTGATTTGCTTGACGCGTTCAAGCGCCCGTTCCATAAAGGCATCGTAAATCGACTCGTGGATGAGGGCGCGCGACGGGCATGTGCACACTTCGCCTTGGTTTAGAGCGAACATCGTAAACCCTTCGAGGGCTTTATCGAGAAACTCGTCATCTTTGTCCATCACATCAGCGAAGAAAATGTTCGGGGACTTGCCGCCAAGCTCAAGCGTGACCGGCACGATGTTTTGCGAGGCGTACTGCATGATGAGCCGTCCGGTCGTCGTTTCACCGGTGAACGCCACTTTCGCCACGCGTGGATTCGAGGCGAGCGGCTTGCCGGCTTCTAAGCCAAAGCCGTTCACAACGTTGACGACGCCAGGCGGAAGCAAATCTTCGATGAGTTCGATGAGAACGAGGATCGACGTCGGCGTTTGCTCCGCCGGTTTCAAGACGACGCAGTTGCCGGCCGCGAGCGCTGGAGCGAGTTTCCAGGCCGCCATTAAAATCGGGAAGTTCCACGGGATGATTTGCCCGACGACGCCGAGCGGTTCTTTGAAATGATAGGCGACCGTGTCGTAATCGATTTCCGAAATCGTGCCTTCTTGCGCGCGAATGCAGCTGGCGAAGTAGCGGAAATGGTCGATGGCAAGCGGGATGTCAGCCGCCAACGTTTCGCGGATCGGCTTGCCGTTTTCCCATGTTTCCGCAACGGCGAGCATTTCCAAGTTTTCTTCCATCCGGTCGGCGATTTTGTTCAACAAACGGGCGCGCTCCGCTGGAGACGTGCGTCCCCATGCGTCTTTTGCCGCATGGGCGGCGTCAAGCGCCAGTTCGATGTCCGCCGCTTTTGAGCGCGGCACTTCGCAATACGGCTGTCCGGTGATTGGCGTGATATTTTCGAAATACTCGCCGTCGACCGGCGGCACCCATTTGCCGCCAATGAAGTTTTCGTAGCGCTTTTTAAATGTGACAAGCGCGCCTGGCTGGCCTGGTTGTGCGTAGATCATCCCCGATTCCTCCTTCATTTGAGTTTTTTGTATTCGCTTACAAACGAAAGAATATTATAAAAATTCTTTCCAATGAATACAATATCATGGCTGGACAATACTGTCAAATCGAAAATGCCAATGCGGCAGTATAGATGGTGATGAGAAAAGGCGCCCCGCCGCTTTTGGGGCACCTTTGGTTGGCTTCAAGGACTTGAATCGACGGTTTGTCCATCAATCGACTTCCAGGCCTTCCAGCCAGCGGCTCGCGTAGACGCTGCAAAGATGATGGAACACTTCGATCGCCTCGTTCGGGTCGGCGGCGAAAAAGACGCTCGCTGCCGTTTCGTTTTCTTCGCGGACGAACTCAAGCAAAAAGTCGGTGGCGATCCGGTTGAACAAAAGAAGCGCACCGTAGGAGCGCTCAAGCTGGCGTTTCCGCTCGAGCGGGTCATCGATGGACAAAAACGGACGCTCATAGCGGGCCGTCATCTCTGACAGTCGGCGCTGGATCTTGCGCTGGGCGTCAGTGAGCATCGCCTCGATCGTCTGTGGCGATAGAAAGGTTTGCTCGCGCAGCATATAGCCCCAAATTTGCTTGAGCGCATGAGCCGATTCGCTCGCAAACGCGATGTTGCCGAGCAGATCGGCAACGTATTGGTCGTCGTCATCGGTTTGAATGCGCAGTTTCATAATGATTTCGAGCACATCGGAATGAATTTTTTCTTTCCGCCATGATTTCGTCAGCTCATGAAGCAAGACGGAAAGCGAGCGTGCCAATTCTTCTTTCGTCATGATCAGCCAGTCCTTTCCCAGCAACATCGTTCCCTTTCTCATTGTATCATGACGGCTGTCTGTATAAAGCAGATCCGTTATTTTTCCGAATTGACCGAGGAAAACGGCGGTTTGGGCGAAGGCCGGGAGCCCACCGTTTCATAGACGATGCATAGGTCTGAAAGGGATGTCGCTTAGCTGTCCGCTGCTGGTTATCGAGGTGCCAGTTGCTCAATGAAAAGAGTTGACGTATGATGGAGTCAAAAACGATAGAAACGATTGGGCCGGGCGGCATATGTCTGAAGAGAGGAAAGAAGGCAGCGTCAAAAGTTCTATGAAAACTCCACACGAGCCATCCCGTTGGGCATCGTAGGGTATTCTCAGAGCCAGATTCGCCCTTGACCAATACCCGCCAAAGGAAAGAAAGGAAGGGGAGAGAAGATGAAACCGGTTCGTTTGCGCGGCCATCATTTGCTTTGTGTGCACGGGTTTCGCGGCATGGGCTACAGCCCGTCGTTCGTGGAAAAAATGTGGGAGATCGTGGCCCGCATTCGCGATGAACACGACGATTTCCCGATTGAAGTCGTCGCGGCGCTCGATGAAGCGTGCCTCGCCTGCCCACATCATGGGGAGACAACGTGTGAAGCCGGCCCGAATTCCGATGCCCACGTCCGTTCGCTTGACGGAAACGTCATTCGCCATTTAGGCTTGGAGCCGGGCAATGTGTATTGGAAGTCCGAACTGATCCGGCGGACGGCGGAACGGGTCAAGCCGGATGATTTGGACGAGTTATGCCGCAACTGCTCGTGGCTGCCGTATGGCGTCTGCAAAGAAGGAATCGCCAACGTCCGCCGCGGCAATGTGGCACAAACGTGAGGCAGAGCGGCCGTTTTCGGAAAAAATCGAGGAGGAACGATGGAAAAACGGCGCTGTGCTGAACCATCATCCGTTTGTCAAGGCGGGGGGGCTGTTGCAGCACCGTCTTTCCATTGACGAAGCACGGCGTCATCTGTTTTGAAGAGAGTCATGGCCGGCGATGGCGGCGTTTTGGGACGTTCGCGGAAATTTCTAAAAAATGAATAGTTCCATGGGCGGAAAAATGTGATATGATAAACAATTATAGAGACTTTCGACAGAAAGGGTCATGAACGATGAAAGTAGCTAAATTCGGTGGAAGTTCGGTGGCGAGCGCCGCGCAATTCCGCAAAGTGGCTGATATCATCAGCTCGGATATCGAGCGCCGCATCGTCGTCGTGTCGGCGCCGGGGAAACGGTACAAAGACGATGTGAAAGTGACCGATATGCTCATCCAGCTGGCCGAACAAATTGTGGCTGGCGAGCCGCATGAGGAAACAATGGAAGCGATCGTGAAGCGGTATGCTGACATTGCCAATGAGCTGGGGCTGGAAGCCGACGGCTTTTTGGCCGAGCTTGTCGATGACTTGCAGTCGAAAATCAGCGCCTATCGAAGCGAGCCGCCTCGGTTGTTTGACGCCATTAAAGCGAGCGGCGAAGACCATAACGCAAGGCTCATGGCGCTCTATCTGCAAGATTGCGGGCTTGAGGCGAGCTACGTCAGCCCACTTGAAGCCGGCATTATCGTCACCGATGAGCCGGGCAACGCCCAAGTGCTGCCGGAGTCGTACGACAAACTGAAGCAGCTGCGCGAACGTCGCGGCGTTTTGGTCATCCCGGGATTTTTCGGCTATTCTCGGTCGGGCCATATCGTCACGTTCCCGCGCGGCGGGTCGGATATCACGGGCTCGATCGTCGCCGCGGGCGTCAAAGCGGACGTGTACGAAAACTTTACCGACGTCGACTCGATTTATTGCGTCAATCCGTCGATCGTCGCTGATGCCCGCAAGTTGAAAGAAATCACGTACCGCGAGATGCGTGAGCTGTCGTATTCCGGATTTTCCGTCTTTCATGACGAGGCGCTTGAGCCGGTCTATCGCGCCGGCATCCCCGTTTGCGTAAAAAACACAAACAACCCGGCCGCTCCAGGCACGTGGATCGTCGCCAAGCGCAATCATATCGACGAACCAGTCGCCGGCATTGCGAGCGACACTGGCTTTTGCAGCATCAACATCAGCAAATACTTAATGAACCGTGAGATTGGCTTTGGCCGGCGTGTGCTGCAAATTTTAGAAGACGAAGGCATCTCCTACGAACATACGCCGTCCGGCATCGACAACATGTCGATCATTTTGCGGGCAGATCAACTCGTGGATGGAAAAGATGAGCGCATCCTCGCCCGCATCCGCGAGGAGCTTGCCGTCGATGAGGTGACGATTGAGTACGGCTTGGCGCTCATTATGGTCGTCGGCGAAGGGATGGAAAAAACGATCGGGATGGCGGCGAAAGCCACGACTGCGCTCGCCAACGCCAACATCAACTTGGAGATGATCAACCAAGGTTCGTCCGAAGTGAGCATGATGTTCGGCGTCAAAGAAGAAGTCGTCAACGAGGCGGTTCGCGCCTTGTACAACGCCTACTTCCAACAGGCAACCGTAAGCCCCCTTTCCTAACGCGAAACAGGCGTCCGAAACTCGGGCGCCTGTTCTTATGTACCGAGAAGCCCCCGCTTTCACGCGATCAGCCGAAGGGGGGAATGAATCAGCGTCTTCCATCATGGATGTCCCCCAACGCCGCTCAAAATATCTTGAAAGAAGGACTTCGTTGGAACAGCCAAGTCACAGGGACAGACGGGAATGGTCTGGCTGGCAGTCTGCCTTATGGCAGGTGTCCCCGAGAATCTCCCATCTCTAAGCGTTTGCGTAGGTGGGAGAACGTTCAAGCGCTCTAAGCCGAGCTTTCTTCTTTTTTCGCTGGTTGGCGTACATAAGAGCGGCATGTTCGGAAAATACTACCAATGTACGTCAAAGAAAGCGGAAGGGAGGAAGAACGAATGCGGCAATGGCTAGGAATGGCTGTGCTTGTCGCCGTTTTCGCTTCGTTTCCGGCTGGGGCGGCGGCCATCAGCCGAAGCGAGCTTGAGCAGTACGCTGAGAGCGTCGGCTGGACAGTGAGCGACCTGTTGGCTTATTTGGATCAATACGGCTTGACAGCCGCCGATTTTCGCACCATGGATGAGATGAAACAATGGCTCGGCACACCCATCACTGACGAGCGGCTTCATGCCGTTCTGCGCCGGCACGGGCTGACGGTTGAGGAGCTCGAGGCGCTGCTTGGCCAGTTTGGCGAAACGGTGCAAGACTACACATTTATCGAAGACTTAGACCGGGCCATCCGTTTTTACTCGCAGCACAACGCCGCCATGCAGCAAATCAACGACTTGCTTGGGGCGCTCGGGATGACGGAACAAGAAGTGCGCGCCCTCACCCGCCATATTGCCTCGCTTGACGACCCGCAGTTAGCTGGGCGGCTGGCGGCGCTTCGTGAACGGCTGCGTCCGTTTGCGGAGATGGAAGGGCCGTGGACGGAAACAGAGCGCCGCAAACTGCGGGCGATGTGGGAAGAGGGGCTTCGCTTGCTTAAACTTGAGGCGGACGAGCCGGACATAAAGGCGGCCGGAGCGGAGCCGATCCGCATTCGATTGTACAACCGCCAAGGCGAGGAGGTCGCCGATATCGCCATAACGCGGGAGATGTTGACATCGGGCTACATCGTCCGCGCGGGGGAGAAAGGCATTGACGCGGGGCTGCTCGCTGTAGAGATGAAAGGAAAGATGTATGGGGAAAAACTACCGGAGACGGCGTCACCGTATTTGACCTATACGTTGGCCGGACTGATGCTCGCTTCCGCCGGGTTCCTTCTTTACCGGCGGGTCAGGCGGCTGAAAGGGTGAAGGAACGTGAACGGCAAGCCCGCGCGGGTTTCGTGGGGGCGCCGGGCCGCCCAATGGGCGGCGCTGGCGGCGATCGTCATCGGAGCGGCGATGGCCGGTTGGAACGGCTATTGGTACACCGTCGGCTGGATGGCGGTCAAGCGGGATGCTCCTGCGCCTTCCTCACCGCCGGCCGCAAGCCTTCCAGCGGAACGTTCGGCGCAAAAAGACGCACCGCTTGGCGTCTACCTTGGTGAACTCGCCATCCCAAAGCTCGGGGCGGCGATTCCCGTGTATGAAGGCGTCCGCGAACAAGAATTGCGCCGAGGTGTCGGCCATTATCCAGCGAGCGATTGGCCGGGGGGACGAGGGCATGTCGTGCTATCCGGGCACCGCGATACTGTGTTCCGCCGCTTTGGCGAGCTTGAGATCGGCGATGCGCTTATCATTCGGACGGATCGCGCCGCCATCCATTACCGCATCGTCAACATCCGCATCGTCGATGACGACGACCGGACCGTTTTGGTCGAGAAAGCGCGCCCAACGCTGACGGTGACAACGTGCTACCCGTTTCGCCTCATCGGCCGCGCTCCGAAGCGCTGCATCGTCACCGCCCGCCCGGTTCGGGTTGATGCCCTGGCGTTTCCAAGAGGATGATCCACTTGCCTGCAGGAAGGCAAACAAAAAGGCTGGAAAGTGCGCTCTCCAGCCTTTTACCTTTTCCGTTCCTGCGGCGCCTTGGCATCGATTCGCTCATGCATTTGCTGGCGAAACTCTTGAAGCAGCGCCTCGCCTTGCAGCCCTTTCTTGACAAGGCCGGCCAGCACGACTTCCGCCAAATGGGTGCGCCGCGGGATCATCAGCCCTTCCATCAAGACGCTAATGTGGCCGTTCATTTTCGTGATCGAACGGACGGCGACGAGCATGTTGGCCGGGTCGTTGCTCGTGTGGGTGATCGTCACTTGCAGTTGAAACTCTGGACGCCGCTGCAAGCTCACAAACATTGGCTCATAGTCGTCATCCAAATACGCCTCCACGAGCCAGCGGTTTTGCCCGTCTTCTTTGTTGATGATCAACCCGTCAATAAACGGGATGTCTTGGCGGTGCATGTCGTCGTCGATGACAGAGAGCCCGACAAGCTTGAACGTTTTCATCTCGTCCACCTCGTTACCGTTGTCTTATCCAAGATTATAGCACAGGCGGACGAGGGAAGAAAAACGGGATGCCGCCCTTCCTGCTGAAAAACGATCTGCATATTTTCCGGCGGATGGCAAAAACGCCATTTTGCCCCGCCATTGTCGACGAAGATTTCGCCTTTTTCGCTGGATTGTATCCATAGAGTGCGCAAAAAAATGCAAAAATCGCGATTTTACGACCCAAAACGAGATTCGTTATCATAAAGGTGCGGTGGAGGAAAGGGGGGATGCGCCAACACATGATCAACCAAGTCGTGTTGGTCGGCCGGTTGACGAAAGATCCCGAGCTTCGCTACACGGCCGAAGGGGCTGCCGTCGCGACTGTCACACTGGCGGTGGCGAGAAATTTCCGCAACGCGGAAGGGGGGATTGACGCCGATTTCGTTCCATGCGTTTTATGGCGGAAAACAGCGGAACATACCGCCAATTATTGCCGAAAAGGTTCGATGGTGGCGGTGACGGGGAGAATCCAAACGCGCCGCTACGATAAAAAAGACGGTCAACGCGTCTATGTCACCGAAGTCGTCGCGGAGTCCGTCCAATTTCTCCACTCCGGAAAGAAACCAGAATGGCCGGAGCACGTATAGTCGTTTCCCCATACATGCCTTTCAAAGCGAATCCCCAAGAGAAAGAACGTGTCCCCAAACACTCCCCCAACGGATGGCGCTAGCACGTCGTTGTTAGCGCTTTTTTTCAGCATGAGGGGAGCTACATGAGCTCGGAGCACTCTTTTACGATCGTCACGATCATCGTTTCGACATGTTTTCGCTTTTTATCCGGCAGCTTCGCGAGCGTGTACACCGCTTCGCTCATCTCTTGGTTATGAAGCAAGTAGTCCAACGCCGCGAGCACCGTTTCGTGCACGTCCGCCGTTCCGTACATGTCCGTCACTTCGCGCAACAGCTCGCGCTGGCGCGTTTCGCCGCCAAGCAAAAAATC
Organism: Geobacillus lituanicus; assembly: GCF_050994965.1. NCBI lineage: Bacteria > Bacillati > Bacillota > Bacilli > Caryophanales > Anoxybacillaceae > Geobacillus > Geobacillus lituanicus. The sequence continues at coordinate 98,474 of NZ_CP194773.1, read as the reverse complement.
GGCGCTGACGTCAAACAACTGGCAGAGCTTCTCAAGCGACTGCACATCTGGAAGCAAGCTGCCGTTTTCCCATTTGCTGATTTGCGAACGCGACACGTTCAGCTGCTCGGCCAGCTCTTCCTGTGTCCAGCGCCGTTGTTTTCGCAGTTGTTTGAGCGTCTCCCCCAAGTTTGTCATCGTTCGTCACCACGCTTTTCATCATTACTCTTTAAAGATAGAAAAGCATGGAGTCAATGGTTGTTCCTTTTTCGCTCATTTCTATCTTTGTTTCTAAATCAGAACAGATTTGTCCGTGATTTCGTCGTTCGGCATCTTTTTTGTCCAGGAAGGACATAGTACAATTAGTTAAAAATGGGAAATTACGAACCAAAAAGAGGGGGTCAAGGTGAACATCTATCTTGCCGATTTTGTCATTTGTGAACGAAACGGGGAGAAACACGCCCAAAAAATGTGCCACATCTATATTAAGGAAATGAAAAATCCGTTTTCCGTGCGGCTGAAAACGATCGCCCCGGCCAGTTTCACCGATTCGCTGCGCTCGCTGAAAAACGAAGGTGGACGGATGCGTTTTGCATCGGAAGGCGAGGCGCTGTTCCGCACGATCACCTGCTCAAAGGAAGCCCAGCTCTATTTTGTATTTAAATGCACGAGCCAGCTTTACATGTTTATCGTCAAGCTCGATCTTCGCCAAAAAAAGTTTACCGTCGCCCTTTATGAGTGGAACGAACCGAGGCAAAAATACATCCCGATCCGCGCAGATGAATGGCTGGCGATGGAAAAACAGCTCATTTATGAAGTGCTGCAGTCGATTTACCTTGTCGACGATCGATGCGTGTCGTATTTGTTCACGTATCCGTCGCCTCCGAAGCGAAGCATGCCCCGTTCCGGCGCATAAACTTCTTCCTTCTTCCAATAAAAAAAATCGTTTCCTTTCATGGCTTTCGTCCGTTATACTGAAAATATAGAACATTACTATTTTTGGCTGCGGGATGTCAAGCCGGCCTGAGGAACTATCCCGCATGAGGCCTCGATGAAAGATGAAAAACGAAACAGACGGCGAAGGGAGAGGGCGCATCCGTGAAACCGAATCACGTTGTTTTCGCCGCTGCCATGGCTTCTGCCTTTTTTCTCGCGCCGGACGAGAGCCAAGCGGCGGAATGGAAGAAAGGCATGAGTTCTCCTGAAATCAAACAGCTCCAGCAGCGCTTGAAAGAAAAAGGCTTTTTCACGTATCCGCAAGCGACCGGCTACTTTGGCGCCATTACCGAAGAAGCGGTCAAAGCGTTCCAACGGGCGATGAACTTGCCAGCCACCGGCATCGTCGATGACGCCACCTACGCGAAGCTCAAAAGCGCGCCTGCGTCAAACGACACGCTCGCCATCGGTTCCCGCGGCGCGGCCGTCAGTGATTTGCAACGCCGGCTGAAACAGCTCGGCTATTTTCGCTATCCGCAAATCACCGGCTACTACGGCGCGGTGACGGCCGATGCGGTGAAGCAGTTTCAACGGGCGAACGGACTTCCCGCCACCGGGCGGGCGGACCGGGCGACGCTTGAGCGGCTGAAGCAAAAAGAAGAAGGTTCCTCGCCCTCACCGTCTGCGGCGCTGACCGTTGGGGCGCGCGGCGACGACGTCCGCGAGCTGCAGCAACAGCTTAAACAACTCGGCTACTTTACGTATTCGGACATCACCGGCTACTATGGGGTGCTGACCGCCGACGCCATCCGCCGCTTTCAACGCGACAACGGCCTGCCAGTGACCGGCGCGGTCGACAACCAAACCGCTGCCCTCCTCGCGAGCGCAGTAAAAGCGAAAACACCCCCGCCTGCAACAGCCGAACGCCCAGCGATACGCCTTTCGATTGGTTCGCTCGGCGAAGACGTCAAGCGCATTCAGACAAAGCTGAAAGAGCTCGGCTACTTCTACACGGCCATCACCGGCTACTACGGCACTGCCACCGCCGATGCCGTCCGCCGTTTCCAACAAGCGGCCAAACTCCCAGCGACCGGCATTGTTGACGGCGAAACATACGAGCGCCTGATCGGACAAGCCCCTGCGGCGAAGCTGGATGTCATCGAACTTGTCGCCGATGCGGCTGAGTTGCTCGGAACCCCATACGTTTGGGGCGGCGATGCGCCGGAAGAGGGATTTGACTGCAGCGGCTTCATTTTCTACCTGTTCCAGCAACAAGGCGTCCCCATCCCGCGCACCGTCGCCTTGATGTGGAATGCAGGCGTATCGGTTTCCGCCCCGGAAGTCGGCGACATCGTCTTTTTCGCCACGACCACCAACGGCCCATCGCATGCCGGCATCTATATCGGCAACGGCCAGTTCATCCATAGCGGCGCTTCGACTGGAGTGACGATCAGCCGCCTCGACCAATCGTATTGGAAACAGCGGTACTTGGGGGCGAAGCGGTTCTTTTAGCATGCTGGAACGACAACGATGACCAAAATGAGGAGGAAAACGAAGATGAAACATGCATCCCAAATGGCAGCCGCCATCTGCCTCGCCGCCGCCATCGCCCTCGGAGGAAATGGACAAACAGTTGACGCCGCCGTCCAATGGGGGCAAGTCCAATGGAAACAAGGCATGATCGGCAAAGTCGCCATTTTGCGCGACACGCCTCTATACCGCCTGAACGGAGCGGCATGGCAGACCGCCATGACGGTGAAACAAGGGCGCGAGTATCGCGTCTACAGCCAAAAACGGGCAGGCGGCGCCGTCTATTACAGCCTCGGCGGTGGACTGTATGCCAAACAAGGGGACGCCATCCAATACGTGCCGTTCACAAAAGACGAACTTCTCGCCCTTGTCGCCCGCTCATTGAAAGGGCAATACATTCTTCAGGCAGGAAATGAATCCGTTCCGTTCGTCATTGAGCGGCAAAAAGGAAATCGTCTGTTCGGCTGGTACTTATACGGCCAAAATATGTCATTGCCGCTTGAAGGCCGCATCGACGGCGCAACGGTGACGCTCTCCATTTTCTTCAACGACAACGCCGAAGCGATCGCCGACTCGATCTCTTACTTAAAAGCGTACAACGTGCCGAAGGAAGAGATCGAAAAAATCGCCGAACAGCTCGCCAACAGCGGCGATTACGCAATGCAGCTGCAATTTTCCATCACGAACAGCCCGGAACAATTCGCAGGACAGTTCCGCTTTCTCGATTTGTACTTGAATGACCGCTATGACGTCGTCAAAATGACGCTTGGCCAACCGATGGACGTCACGGTGAAGAAAAACGATTGATGTTTTTGCACAAAATGTTTGCCAACCAAAACCATCAAACTGCCAAAATATCGTTCTAAATTTCTGTTACAGGCATATTCATATCAATGTCGCCATCGATGGCAATAATTTCAAAGGCATATTCTCTAAAAAATTTGTATTTAGGACTAGAATTTAGAAGAAAAATGTATTATTATAGGAGACGTAGAGCATTGAGGAATTATGCTCAAGTGCTAGCAACAGATGCTAGGCTTTCTAATCAGCCCAGCATCTAGCCGTCAAGGATGATATTGGTTGATGTTAGCACCTTTTAGGCAATGAATCTACTAAACGGAAACGTTTAGTACCCATTGCTCTAAAGTTTCATAAAAACGAAGGGGGATTTTGGGCTTTATGGACAAAAAGAAAGCAGTCAAACTCGCCACAGCCAGCGCTGTAGCAGCGAGCGCTTTCGTCGCAGCCAACCCGCATGCTTCCCAAGCAGCCACGGACGTTGCGACGGTCGTCAGCCAAGCGAAAGCGCAAATGAAGCAAGCGTACTATACGTACAGCCACACGGTAACGGAAACGGGCCAATTCCCGGACATTAACGATGTATACGCAGCCTACAACAAAGCAAAACAAGCGTATGCGAACGCTGTCGCTGTTGTGAACAAAGCCGGCGGCGCGAAGAAAGACGCGTATTTGGCTGACTTGCAAGCTACATACGAAACGTATGTATTCAAAGCCAACCCGAAATCGGGCGAAGCGCGCGTGGCTACGTACATCGACGCTTACAACTATGCGACAAAATTAGACGCGATGCGTCAAGAACTCAAAGCAGCCGTCGATGCGAAAGATCTGAAAAAAGCAGAAGAGCTCTACCACAAAATTTCGTACGAGCTCAAAACGCGCACGGTCATCCTTGATCGCGTATACGGCCAAACGACGCGCGAACTCCTCCGTTCGACGTTCAAAGCCGATGCTCAAGCATTGCGCGACAGCTTGATCTACGACATCACCGTTGCCATGAAAGCTCGTGAAGCGCAAGACGCTGTCAAAGCCGGCAACTTGGACAAAGCGAAAGCGGCGCTTGACCAAGTCAACCAATACGTATCGAAAGTAACCGATGCGTTCAAAGCTGAACTGCAAAAAGCAGCACAAGACGCCAATGCGGCGTATGAAGCGGCATTGACGCCGAAGGTTGAGAGTGTAAGTGCGATTAACGCTAAACAAGTTGTTGTTAAGTTCAATAAGGCAGTTCAAGCTGGTACAGCAACTGGTGGTGCTCAAGTAGTTGCAAACTATAGCTTAGATGGTACTAACCCTACACGTGTTGAATTGTAACTATTCAGCCACATCATAAAGTGAGCTGAATATTTTCTTCTTTCCTTGTCTATGATGTGAATACTGATAGACAAGGAGGTGAATCGCATGTTGACGGTACAACAAGCTGTATTTACAGTTGAGAGCTTAATCGGCAAAGTTCAACAACAAAAACAGCTCATTCATCAACTCATTCAAGAAAATGAACATTTGCGTCACGAAAACAAACAACTACGCAAAGAAAATGAACAACTGAAGTACCGTGTTCAAGAGCTGGAAGCACGCACGAAAAAAAACAGCTCCAATAGCCATTTGCCCCCATCTTCTGACCGTTTTGAGAAAAAGCGTTCCTCCCGCGAGCCGTCTGGCAAAAAGCCTGGTGGGCAAGAGGGACATGAGGGGAAGACGCTCCGTCAAGTGGAACATCCACATCATCGTGTCGTCCACCGTGTGCATACGTGTCAAGGATGTGGAGCTTCTTTGTGTGAAGTCAAACCGTTCAAAGTCGATATCCGTCAAGTGTTTGATGTCCCTCGTGTGGCGATCGAGGTGACACAACATGAACGTGAAGTGAAATCGTGTCCACATTGTCGATGCGTGCAACAAGCCGAATTCCCATCCCATGTCACGAATCATGTGCAATACGGTCCACGGCTCACGGCGCTCGTTGTTTATTTACATCATATCCAATTGATCCCGTACAAGCGTTTAAGTGATACAATCGAAGCGTTATATCAACACTCGATTAGTACAGGAACCCTTGCCAATATGGTGAAACGAGGACGCGAAGCGCTGGAATCAAATATGGACATCATCGAAGACGCCTTACTTGAATCCAACATCCTGCATGTCGATGAAACGAGTTTGCGCATCAATGGGAAACTCGCATGGGTGCATGTCGCGTGTACATCGAGATATACATACTTGGCTCCTCACGCTTCTCGTGGAAAAAAAGCGACCGATGATATCGGGATTCTTCCCCGATATGAAGGGACGATGATGCACGATGCGTTCGGTACATATCCGAAATACACACATGCCACCCATGCCCTTTGTCACGCCCATCATTTGCGTGAGTTAAAAGGATTCATCGAACAAGGGCATACGTGGGCGATGCGCATGACCACGTTTCTGTTAGCCGCCAAGCAAGCCGTCGAAGCCCATCACGGTGCACTTTCCGAAGAAGAAGCGAGACGGTGGGAACGAGTGTATGATCGCATCCTAGAAAGAGCACAACACCGATTAGAAACGATGACGCCTCTTCCGAAAAAAGCACTCGCTTTTGTTCGACGCCTTCAAAAACGAAAGGAAGAAGCGCTGCGTTTCTTACGTGAAGTACATGTTCCCTTTGACAACAACCAAGCCGAACGCGATCTTCGCATGGTCAAAGTCAAAGAGAACATTTCGGGTACGTTTCGCGAAGAAACATTCGCGCAGTCGTTTTGCATCGCAAGAAGCATCGTTTCCACACTGACGAAACACGAAAAAAACGTGTGGGATTCGTTATGTCTTCTGTTGGCAGGCGAAACGATCGATCGAGTTCTTTCCGCTACCTAGGGCATTTTCTATGACCGAAATGCCCTATTTGTGCTGGGCTTTTTTATACACTAGCACTGGGGTGAATAGTTACGTTGAATTAAGCGAAGATAAAAAGACTGCTACTTTAACTTTCGGTGCAGGATTTGTATCTAAATTAAACAAATACGTTGAATTTAAAGTTGAAAATATTAAAGATGCTACTGGCAAGGACGTTACTAAGTATCAAGCACCATTATTCTTAGAAGATAAACAAGCTCCAACGGCTACTGTAGAGTATAAAGCGCCTAATGTAGTAGTTAGCTTCTCTGAACCTCTTAAAAAGCAAGGTACACAATTAGGTTCTGTATCAACAAACACTGCTACAGTTGCTGTAGATGGAGTACCAACAACTTCTTATACAATTACTGATGATAATACTAATGGTGATACTTTAACAGGTGCTAGCAAAATTACATTATCTGGTCTTACACCTGGTGAGCATACAATCTCTATCGTAGGTGCTCAAGATTTAGCGGGTAACTTCTTACCAGAATTGACTTTAAAAGTTACTGTTGGTGAAGATAAAACAGCTCCTCAAGTAGTATCAATGACTGCTGAGGGTTCTAAAATTCGCGTTAAATTTAGTGAACCAGTTGTAGATGCCACTCTTAACGGTCAAGCTAACAAACGTTTATGGTTATCAGATGGTACTACTCATGTGTACGCAACATCTGCTGAACAAGTTGATACTGAAGGAAAAGAATATTTAGTAGATGCTTCTGCGTTTATCCCTACAGGTAATAACTTTGTTACTAAAGAATTTACTGTAAAAGCTGGTTCAAAAGATGCTAGTGGAAATACTTCTTCTGATTTTAAACAAACATTAACTATTACTAAAGATGAGACAGCTCCTAAAGTAGTGAGCACATCTTATAAAAATGACCAAATCATTGTGAAGTTTGATGAACCAATTGCACCAGGTACTTCTGCTTTAACAGCTGGAAACAACTTAAATGTTCGCTATATTGATACAGACGGCGTTGTAAAAGTTGATAATGCTGCCGCAATTTCAACAGTTGCTTATGTATACGACGCAAACAACGACGGTGATACTACAGATGTTGGTGAGAACCAATATCTTGTAATTACTGTTACAGACTCTGATTTTGTTGCATCTTCTAAGTTAAAACTCACATTTCGCACCCTAACAAGGTCAAAACAAAGGATTTTTTATTTAGTTTTTCAGAATAACTTTTTGACCAACACGACGAGCGATGGCAATCCTTTTTTTACCATCGCTGGTCGTTCCGTATGACGTTACACGTAAATGCTCTCATCCAGCCCCAACCCCTGCAGAATCCTTCGTTGTTCAGGGGTGAGGGAGCGATCCAGTGAGCGTTGGATGCGTCCATCCGGCAGCTCCAGGAGGACGACGTTCACATATTGAAACAGCTGGAAAATCGCCTGCCCCGTCGGTCGGGTCAGCTTGCGGCCTCCGGCGCCCTTTAATGGGTGTTCGGGTGTGATGAACTGGCGCACTCGGCGCTGAAAAACGCGGTAAATCGCCAAGGCCAACAGAAACAAATAGCCTAATACTGCGACCCGTTCTGGTTTTTTGACGTAAATCTCATCCGTGAAAAACGGATCTTTCAAAAAAGCGAAGTTCATTTCCACCGAGATCTGCCCTTTATACAGCTTCAAGATCTCTTGGGCATCCATGGGTTGGCCCTTCCATTCCTTCGGAACGGTCGTGACAAGGACAAACCGGGACGCTTTCCGTCTTGCCTGTTCCCACGCGTCTTGGTCGAATTCGACGTCAAGGTGCAAGAAATACAGCGTCTCCACCTCGGGTTCCGCCCCTTTTTTCGGCCGTCCGCGCCGTTTTTTCAGGCGTACGGTCTCTTCGACCGCGGCCTCAACCCGATGAAACCGGGGGCGAAGGGACGCCTTGAGGGACGCCAAGGCTTGTTCGGCATCTTCCCGGCAGGAGAAGGGGTGACGCTCCCAACGGGCTTGTTCCTCGCGAAGAAGCTCCGCTTCTTTGGTTCGTTCTTTTTCAAGCGTCTTTCCTTTTCGCTGGTCGAGCGCACTCGATTCGACGACGATCAGCCGAACGGGGTGGCCTTCATAGGTGGAGGATGTTTCCCATACCCGATACGTGGCGCCGTTTCTCTCCGCCAGGGTAAAGGGTTCGCTCCACGGGATGTGAGGCGAATCGGCCTCCGCTAATGCCCGTTTCACGATCCGAAGCGACGAAGGGCCTCGGGTGATCAAAAAGGCGTTGGCCGCTTTGGTTTGCGCCAGAGTGTCTTTTGTCATCGCGGCGGAATCGGCCACGTAAATCCATTCGTCTTCCATCTTGGCTTGTTTGAGCTGTTCGTGGACACGGGACAGCACCTCCGGATTCCACGTTTTGTCAGGCAGGTTGCCGTCGTGCACATCGCCGTAAAACGGGATGCCGTCCTCGTTGCCGACCAGTCCGAAACCGATCTGTTTTTGCCAACGATGATGGCGGTTATAGCCATGTGTGATCTGCAAAGCCTCTAATGAGGCCGATTCATACGCGCCGTAAACGGTCTTGTCCGTCGTATCGGCGTGGAAGGCTCGGAGGGAAAGGCCTTCTTTGCGATAAATATGAATCAAGCAAGTGCTGATGACGTTGTGAATGCCAGCCTCATACAGGCGATCGAGATGACGGGCCAACGCATCGTCGTTCAACCAGGAAGGATGGAGATCGGGACGGATGAGTTTCTCACAATCGACCTCCTGAGCCCAATGTTCCAAGTGAACAAGGGCTTGCCGGCCGTCAAACAGATTGTAGATGATGGCCTGAACGGCATCGCTGACTCGAGTCTGGCACTGTGGATCAACGGGAACGAGATGGTCAATCAATTGGGGCAGGCCCAGTTTCTTGAATAGGGCACTTATTATATTCAAATAATCATTACGATAGACCTTTTTGACTTGAACGTTCATGAGAGAAAAACTCCTTCACTTTCCTTGTGTGTCAAGGATTCATTCGACATCGGAACGAAAAAATCCTCCCGATTTTCGTCGAGAGGGTGCGAAATGTGAGTTAAAAGCAGGTAGCTACGAAGTTACTTTACCAGCTGGAGCTGTTAAGGATTTAAATAATAACAACACTACAGCAACAACAAAAATTACTTTCAATGTAGCTCAAGAAAACACTACATCTGCTACTTTAGGATTAGTTGTTTCTGAAATCTCTCCTGGTGTACTTGAGTTTGAAATTGGTGCTGCAGGTACTGAATTAACATCTGCTGCATTAGATGTAAACAAATTTACAATTAACGGAGCAGCTTTACCAACTGGAACAAAATTATATTTCTTCGGTGATAAGAACACTATCCGTGCAGAGTTACCAGAAGGTACTATTGCTGTAAATGGTATTCGTACTGTGGCAGCAAAAGATATTACTGACAAAAACGGTAATACTTTAACTCAAGCAGCTAAAGACGGTGTTGCTGTTAACTTAACAGAAAACGTTCGTCCAACTGCACAAAAAGTTGAACTTGTAGACAACAAAACTTTACAAGTTACATTCTCTGAAAACCTTAACACACTGCCTACACCTGTGAATGGTATTAAAGTTAAGAAGAACGGTACTTATGTAGATGCTAGTGACTTAACATTTACAAAAACTAATAACAAGTTAACAATTACTACTACAACTACAGTGTTCAATTTAAGTGATTCTATCACTGTTGAGATTTCTGGTACAAATGTTGTTGATATGAATAACAACTTTGTAAAAGACGCAGTTATTAGTAAGTAACATTAAGGATAGCTTCTAGTTTGTTTGGGATAGGTATCTGTCACCACCCAAAAGTGGACTAAAAGCTCTGTGGAGAGCAATCTCTGCGGGGCTTTTCTTTTTGCCCGAATCTGTATCAAGCTTGATTTCAAATATATATTATGATTTTGAACCTACAGTCATAAAGCCTCAATTCCTTTCGGGGAATTGAGGCTATTTTTGTTTTGGGAGGGAAAAGGATGAGCAAGTATCAAACCATCAACCATCAGCAGCTAGAGTTGCTAGAAAGAGAAGTGTCTGTCGGGCAGCCAGCGAAGCGCGTCAACATTGTCAGCCTGAAGCTCGTTCGTGAGTCTAGCGTGCTGTACAGGGAGCGTCAAATCAAGTCGCCGGAAGACGCGTACAAGTTGCTGAAGCCGTTTCTTGTGGAAGCCGACCGTGAGAAGTTTGTCGTTGTCTGCCTTGACACGAAAAACCAGCCGACTGCCATCAACGTTTGCCATGTCGGAAGCCTGAACGCTAGCATCGTGCATCCGAGGGAGGTGATGAAGGCTGCCATTCTCTCCAACTCGGCTTCCATCATCGTAGCCCATAATCATCCCAGCGGTCATTGCGAGCCGTCGAGGGAAGACATCGAGGTAACGAAACGGTTAGTAGAGGCTGGAAGAATCGTTGGCATCGATGTGCTAGACCATTTGATTGTTTGCCCCGAACAATATTTGTCGCTGAAAGAAAAAGGATATATTTGAGAGGAGACGAGAAGATGTTGCACATGGATTGGTTTGTAAGGACAATGAAAAGAACGTTCAACGTAGCAGTTACCATTGACGAGGTGGGCTATGAAGCGTACGAATTCTATCACGAAGAGCTGGACAACTATCTTGTGCCTGAAGAGCATCTGGAAAAGCTGCCGAATCCGCTGCTTTTTGAGACCCTAGCATATGTCGATGGGAACGGAAACGAGTGGATAGCGGGATTTGTAAGAAATGAGGAAACAGCGGAGAAATTGTACGAAGTGTGGATAAAGAATGGGGAGCCAATCGCTTACGAAATATATGTCTGAGATTGGCGGATGTTCGTCCGAGAATTTTCACGGCTAGACCAAATGAAAGGGGAAGGGAAAATGGCAAAATATCACCGCATTATCATTGACGGGATGCCGTACTATCGGGAATACAGCTACGGATTGGACGGCTACGGCGAGATGCTTAGTGAAGATGAGCTTATTCAAATGTTGTTGGAGGAGGTGGTGGACGAGGAGATTGAGATTAGCCAAAGGGAAATCGAAGCCGCTCTGCGTCGGATTGCAGACCATCACGACCGCAACATGCTGCAGAGCTACATCCGCTACTTGGAGCGAATCAGCCGGGAATGAGACCAACTCACGACATTTCTTTTCAAAAACTCACGACAAAACTAAAGGGATTCCAACCATGCATGGCAGATTCGATGAGCGTCAAGGAACCGACATGCTTCCAGCGCCAAAAAACTCCCGACATTATTATATAACTGTCGTGAGCAGGAAGGAGAGAGCGGACCGTGAAACCATATTACTGGTAGAAGGCTATTGATGTATGACGATGTACATCAATAGCCTTTTTGCATTGTAGGAGCATTCCTGTTAGAAGCTTTTTCCGAGGACTTGAACAAAAAAAGAGCATACAGCCGTGCGCAACGCGATTATCCGTTGGACCGACCGGTATTTTCCTGAGTTCTCCGCCGTCTTCTCCAGATTGGGGAAAATGGCGCTGGCCGTGCTGGAACTCACCCCGTTTCCGGAGGAGATCACCGGCCGCACCGTGGAGGAGCTTGTGGAGATCTACCGGCAAAGTGAAGGGCTGAAAGCGCCCCAGAAACCGAAAATCCGGAAACTGCTTGAGGTCGCGAGCCATTCCATTGGCGTGACGGAAGGACAGCAGATGGCCCGTTTTGAGATCGCCGCGCTCGTCCGCCGATATCGCCAATTGGAGGAGGAAATCGCCGCGCTGGATGCGGAACTGACGGCATTGGCGCAAACGACCGTGGAATATCAGTGGTTGAAAACGGTGGATGGCCTGGGAGATGCCACGATCGTTGACCTGTTGGCCGAGATCGGGAGCTTTGCCCACTACCGGGACCCGCGGCAACTGATCAAATTAGCGGGCCTGACGCTCAAGGAGAACTCCTCCGGCCAGCACAAAGGGACAAAACGGATCTCGAAACGGGGACGAAAACGGCTGCGTTCGGTTCTGTTTCGGGCGATGATCCCCCTGATCCGCCATAATGAGGCGTTTCGCGAGTTGCACGATTATTACGCGACCCGTGCGGTGAATCCGCTGTCCAAAAAACAATCGATCGTGGTGTTGTGCGGCAAACTGCTCAAGGTGTTGTTTACCATCTGCGCGAAGAAGCAAGCGTTGGATGGAGAACGAATGAGGCAAGATGTCTTCGCCCATGTCCAAGTCCGGGCCGCCTAGTGCCTGTCTTCTCGCGTAAAACAGGATTCTCTTGACAACAGGATGACACCGGAGAAGCTGGCGCGATATCATCCATTCGACCTTGAGTCCCTGTAGGAGCTTAGCCGGCTTCTGCCTGATAAAGAGACCGAACGAGGGAATGTTGGCGCGAAGACGCCCGGAGACATGGGAGGGTTCGTCCTCATCAGCGATGCAGAGGTCCAAGGGTGCATCGAATACGCTTCCCCCACTGCAGTAAAAAATACCCAGCAGTGGCCGCGAAGCGCACCCAGGGTCTGTAAGATATACACAAAACTGGGAATAGATGTAAGGTATTTGTCGAAAAATATTTTTTGGACACCCCTGAAAGGCCGTAAAGCCTTGATACGTCAATATTTCTAGAGGAAGGTATGATTTTTTGGGATTTCCCCCTACTCGATCAGGTGTTCGTAGAACACCGTCACGGGCATGGCGGGGTGTTCTTTTCTTAGGGCTAAAATATGATCCTCATCATCGGGCGACAGACGCCTTGAGTGGCCGCGGTCCGAACGGCGCTTCGGCTTTAGGGCGTCAAAGCCCCCTTTTTTATATCGGGTGCACCAATCGAGGATCGTCTTGGCTGCGATTCGTTTGTCGCCCTGGTGGGGGACATGGTGCACTCGTTCGCTCACCTCTTTCAGATATGTCTTCGGTTCCACCTGCCCATTCACCAATGGAGCGATCAGCCCGTACCGAAACAGGGCCATGTCGTGTCTCATCGACTCATCCATTCGAATCTCCTCCTTGTCTCACTTGGAATCAGGACCGTTCCGGTCCGTCTGCCCTTATCGTACCGGATCGCTTTTTTTCCGTCGATAGGAAAGGTTTGTGGGAACCTCAACTATTTCTAATTCAGGATATTTATTCAAAATCAGGATCCCATTTGATTCGCAAAAGGGTGTCGGAATCCGTCCTCCCATATGCCTCTGATGACCGAATAGAGACCGTGTTCCTCCAACGTCCGGATCCACCAGGAAGCCCGTTCCTTTTCTTTTTTCACGATAGGGCCTATGATCCCCCACCGCCTCGTAAAAAAGCTGTGAAGGCTTGATAGGTTTCGGCAGAACCGTCGGACATAAAAGAGGATGCCGTCCTTTGTCGGGAGGAACGGAGTCTGGTTCGTCCCCTCGGTCAATCCCAACTGCTCTTTCACGACTTGCCATATGGCGGACAACGTATACTGAAAATACGGGAGGAGAAAGGAAGGCAGCACACTCACCGTCTTCAAGCATTCCCGGCAGCGATACCGGACAATCCAAATGCGATCATCACCATGTGGGGTCAATGCGTTTCGCTCATAGTAACCGTGGCGGTGCAACGGGCGCTTGGCCCGGCAATGCGGACACTGTTTCAGAAGAGGGAAGTCGTTTTCTTTTCCACGTTCTGCATACGTTTAGACGTCAATGCCAAAGTCATGAAATTGGATCACGTCCTCCTCCCCCTCCTCTGAATCGATGGATTTTCTCTTCTGAAATCATTCACAAAAAATTTAGCACATTCTTTCAGAAAAGGGGAGAGGGCTTTCTGAAGGAATGTGCAAAAAAATGGCTCTTTTGTTCCGAAATAAAGTGATAATTTACATAATGACGATCAAATGATCTTGCTACATGAATTTTTTCTGCCGTTTGGCGGACAATTAAATCCACATAACCGTTGGGTGGTCTTGTCCAACCTCATTCCTTGGTCAAGAGCGGAAAAGGAATACAAGGTGATGTAAGGCAGGGAAACAAGGCTTTTTCGGTTCGTTTGGCACTTGGGGCACTGGTCATTCAGGAACGCCTGAATTTGAGTGATGAAGAAACCGTCCGGCAGATTACGGAAAACCCGTATCTCCAATACTTCATCGGGTTGCCGTCGTTCCAGGATGAAGCGCCTCTCCACCCTTCTTCTATGACTCATTTCCGGAAACGGCTTGGCCGCGATATCCTTAACCGGGTCAACGAATGGGTGGCGGAAGCACAGACAAAACCTTCTCCGGAAGACCAGATTATCACGAAGGATCATACCTCCAGGAATCTGTTGAGGCCTACCGCAGACGATACGGCGTTTATCCGGAAGCTGCACTGGCAGATCAGATTGACAGGATGCGAGAGAACCGCCAGTATGGCCAAAAACTGGGCATCCGTCTGAGCGAGCCGAAACTGGGACGTCCTTCAAAAGACAGGGAGGAAAGCAGCGCCCACAAACAAATTGAATGCCAAGACGCCTTGGATCGGAACGCCGTCGAAGGCAAATTTGGCGAGGGCAAGCGTGCTTATGGGCTTGGTCTTATTCGAGCACGCCTTCAACAGACAAGCGAAACCGTCATTGCCCTCCAATTCTTGGTCATGAACCTTGAAAAGATCCTTCGGGATACTTTTTTGCCTTTTTTTTCACTTGTTCGTTCGACGGATATTTTTATCTCAGAGACTCAGAATGGCAATTTATTTATAGGAAAAAAAGTTGTTCAGTATTCCCTAATTATAAATTATTGTGTTTCAGTAGCATAAATGCTATCATATGTGTAATAATATATATGTAAAGGGTAGAGGATGTTGTTTGAGGTAATATACACAGGAAATGTAAAGGAATTTGAAAATTATCTCTTGAATAAGGCAGAGCAAGAACTTAGACAAAAAGGTCATCCGGGTATATGGTGTCATGTTGCTGATGTATATGCAAGGCAACTTACGATTATTCAACATAATCCATATCCTTCTGATCCAGAGGACAACAGCTTTCTGGACGATATAACCCCTCCATCATTGAAACATCTTAGCATGAATACTCGTTATGATAATTTTTACAGATGGGGTATAAGGGGTGGAAGAGATGGAAATCACAGGATTATATTTGCGATCCACAATTTTTCAAAAGTCATACTGCTCCATTATTTCGACAAGCAGTATAATGGAGCGATAAGACGAGAGGATATTGTGCCTGCCGAATCAGCATATGAAAGTTATTGCGCTTTTGATCCTTACCTTTATTGATCAACTGGGAGGGAAAAAGAATGAGTGATTTTTTTAAGAAATATGCAGCTATTCGAGGCGAGCAGCATGTTCAAAAACTTCAATTAGAGGGAACTATAGCTGCACAAATCAAAACAAGACGGAAGCAGCTGAATATGTCTCAACAGGAACTTGCAGACCGTATTGGAGTTCCAAAATCCACGATTGGGAGAATTGAAGCGGGGCTTACAAGCCCTAGAGTAGAGACACTTTTTAAAATCTCGCAGGCATTGAATACCCCTTTCATCATTGATGGTACAAGTAGACAGGATCATAACTTGCATGTTCAAGTTTAGCGCATAATTAATACGCTTATATTATCGAAGCAGTTCCTTGGAGAGAAAATTCTCCAAGAAACTTGTTTTTTAACATCTATCCGACAGAAGTCTCTCACCTTCAAGGAATGTGCAGGGCAAAGCCCAATGAGTAGGTGGGAGATGAGTGTGAGTAAAATATTTGTGGGTGACATTCCGAAATGATCCCCGACGAGGATTGCGAACTTTTGTTCGCAACACTCGTCGGGGGTACCAAGCGAAGCGCGGTAGGAAAAAGCTGATCTCATGCAAAAGATTGCTTTTAAGTTTGAAGCGTGGACGGATGGCGCCAAAGAAACGATTGAGGCGATTACCGCCGTTCTTAAGAAGCATGCAAGAAGTTGAAGTGGTTACGCGCCTGTCGCTTTTTGATGGATGGGACGGTGTGGCTAAGGCGGAGGTTGAAAGGGAAACGGGGGATTGGAAATGGCGCATGTATTTCAAATGAAAACGAAACCGCATGGGTTTCAGCGGTACGACGAATTCATTCGCGATCAAGTCATAGGGATTGGCTGGCCGCTGATCGGCAATTTAGACGGCATAAGCAAAGATGAACTGAGAGAGCGATTGCGCAACGTGTACCATTATTCGGGGGCGAAGCTTGGCAACGCTCTTGGCGCAATCTGGGCGTTTGTCCATACGATGGAACAAGGGGATATCGTGTTGGTTCGCAATGGAGCGTGGCTCAGCATCGGGATCATTGGCCCCTATCGCTATGTGAAACATCTCGACAATGATATCGATGGGTTTTGCCATCAACGGTCGGTTGAGTGGAAGGTCATGAATGAAAACGTTCGCTTGTATAATGAGAACGTGCATGAAACATTGCGGCACCGGGGAGTTGTGACAAAAAGCAAATATACTGTACACGAACTTCAACTAGGGATTTAACGGTGAAGCAGGAATGTTTGAGATATATATGAAATGGTTCAAAGGTCGAAAATAGTCATTTCGTCTCACTTCCTCGCGAAGAAAATCATGGTACAATGATGATGAAAGGTACAGCTAAGGAAACTTAGCGTCACAAAGCTACAGGGGCTAAGGGGAAACCTATGCCAGCCAGCTGCCATTACCAAAAAATAAAGGAGGAATTGGTAATGTTGAAGAAAGGATGGCCAATTTTGGTGGCGTCGATGCTCGTCGCCTCTCCGGCGTGGGCGGCCGCCAAACCTGCGGGCAAAGCGCATGAGCGCGAAACGATGGTGAAGAAAGTGGAAGTCGTCGTCAAGAAGAAGACGGAACAAAAGGAAACAGAGGCGAAGAAAAAACAGGAATCGTCCAAGCAACAAAAATGGCTTGCGCAAAAGTTGGCGCAGTTACATAAAAAAGTAGGCCAAATTGAAGAGCGGCTAGACAAAGTGACCGCTCGCATTCAAGCATTGAGCGAAGCGGAATCGGCAACGGACACGCAAACGACGCCTGCTGATTCGTTGCCAACGGGCGAGCCGTCTGCTTCTCAACCGACAGAAGTCACAGCGGCAACTGACGCTCCGAGTGGACAAGCCATAGCGGCCAATGACGCTGCCGCTCCAGCTTCCAGCGGGCAAACGGTAACGGAGGCGCCGTCTCCGAATTCTCCACAACCTGTTGGTGAAGACCAAGAGGAACTCGATGAAGAAAAACAAGAGCAAATTGATGGCCTCATCGGCCAGCTCATCGCGCTGTCCAACCAGCTGCGGGCGGTGACGAATGAAATTCGCGCCCTTGAAAAGAAAGTCGGCGCCAACAACGCAGACATTCAGAAGTTAAAAGAAAAAGTCAAGGCGTTGAACGACCAAGTGCAAGCGAACAAAAAGGCGTTGCTCAATTTGCTATAGAAATGAGGAAGGGCGCCAGTGGAGGGCGCTCTTCGTTGTGTTGCAATGGTGACCTTCTATTTTTGCTTGGGTTGCTTCTTTTCCTGCTCTTTTAGAAAAGACATTCCTTCAAGGCATATTCTCTCTGCGAATAATGGATTATTTGAACAGCTTTTCTGCTTCCTTATCTACTCCTCTTTTTGTATATTCAAAGACGAGTGACCAGTATAGAGCAACTTTTGCTGTGGACCACATTTTTTCATTTTTGATAGTATATAATACGTCCCTAATTTTAAACGGAATGAAGAGTATTTGTTCCATTTCCCATTTCCCTGGGATTCCTCTGCTGCGTTGTTTCATAATTTCTTCGGCTTTTTCTTTACAGTGCGCAATGCCGATGATATTCCATTGATAGTATTGTTCATCTACACCGAACCCAAGAAATTTTATATTTTCCCTAGGGATGACAACGCCTAGCTCCTCTTCTGCGCCACGTACAGCAGTATTAAATAGGTCCGGCCCTTGTCCTACCGCTTTACGGTCGTGGGAAGGATGGATTGCTTCGACAACGCTAATATCCAACTCGTTTGGCCGCACCCCGCTTTCAGGCGATCGTTTGGTTAAAATGACGTAATTGTCTGAAGTAATGACAGTGATGGCTACGCCAACGCCGTTTGCTAGCGCTGGGATTGGTTGCCTAACTGTGTTTCCGGCCAAGTATTTCTCTCGGATTGTATAACCGGAAGGAAGTTGTTTATCTAGATTCATATTTAACGCTTTAAATGTATAATAATCTGAAGGAACGAACGAAAAAATGACTTTCATATCCTCATTCACTTTTGTTCGTAGAATTGAATATTTTTCGAGAGAGAGCAAAGGTCCATTCCAACTGTAGCTTTCCCCCCGTTGTTTCTTTGCATCTTCCGCTTTTTCTATTTCTCTCCTCAAAATTTTTAAATCACTGGGAAGCTCAACTGCATGGTTGTTTACTCTTGTTTCAATATTTTCAGGAGAGTAGGTCATAACGCCATCTCCGTCACAAACAATAAACGAAGTAGTTTCATTCCCAATGGTAAAATATGAGGGATCTTTAATAGTTTTTGGCTTTGCAAGGAGGCGCTTCATGTATTTGACAAATTTCCCCCAAGCCTCCTTTAGAGGGTCTCCTAAAATGACCCCGATGATCACACCGAGAACAGCATTGATGATGTCCCGCAACATTGCATACTCCCCTTGCAAATAAAAGCTCCAAGTTTTTATTTAATCATAACATTGATGAACGATGCGTGTCACTCCTTTAATGTCGGCTGTCATTCCTTCTTTTTCTATCTTCCAACGGTTTTTTGATGTGTTCTGCTAATGTTGAGCTGTCAATCGCTCGTCGGACGGCGGTTTCAATGATAATATACAGCATGAATGTAGAAAAGAAGATTGAAGAGATCAACCATCCCCAAGAATAGGACATTGTGCTTTCCTCTATCTCTTTCGATATTGTCTGTTTATTTCCTCTATTTTTTTGTTTGTTTTTTCTATCAAAATTTTGTTGCTTTTATGGTAATATGTATAGAGATGACAATGATTTGATCTGAGTGAGGGGGATGGGCATTGAAAAAACGGAAGAAATACGCGGCGGCGAGCGTGGTGTTGGCGTTGGGGCTGCTTGCTCCGGCTGTGTTGCCGACCGCAGCGGGCGCGGAAGACCGAGATGTCGTCAAGCTGCGCATTTTAGAGACGACGGACGTACATATGAATCTCGTCAACTACGATTATTTCAAAGATAGTCCGACGAATGAGTTTGGGTTGTCGAAGACGGCGCGTTTGATCGAGCAGGCGCGCGCTGAGCAGCCGAATACGCTTCTGTTTGACAACGGGGATTTGATTCAAGGAACGCCGCTTGGCGACTATGTGGCGAAAGTGAAGCCGCTGCAAGACGGCGAAGTGCATCCAGCGGTGAAACTGTTGCATTTGTTGAAGTACGATGCGGCGACGGTTGGGAACCATGAGTTCAACTATGGCTTGGATTTCCTCAATGAAGTGTATGACGATGCCAAGCTGCCGATCGTGAATGCGAACGTGTACCGTGACGATCATGACCAAAATCCGGATAACGATGTCAACTATTTCACGCCGTATCAAATTTTAGCGAAAGAAGTCGTTGATGAAGACGGGGAGAAGCATACGCTGAAGATCGGCGTCATCGGCTTTGTGCCGCCGCAAATTATGGATTGGGACAAAGCGAATTTGCAAGGGAAAGTGATTGCGAAAGACATTGTGCAGTCGGCGCAAAAGTATATTCCAAAAATGAAAGCGGAAGGGGCCGATTTGATCGTTGTGCTATCGCACTCGGGCATTGAGACCGGCGGAAACAGCCCGAATATGGAAAACGCATCGTATTATTTGACGCAAATTCCGGGGATCGACGCCGTGTTGACCGGCCACCAGCATAAAAAATTCCCGGCCCTTCCAGGCACGACACCAGATTTTCCGGACGGAAACGGAATCAACAATGAAACCGGCACGATCAACGGTGTTCCGGTGACGATGCCGGGTTCATGGGGAGATACGCTCGGCGTGATCGATTTGACGGTCGAGCAAGTCGACGGAAAATGGAAAGTGACGCAAGCGAAAGCCCAACTCCGTCCAGTGTATGACAAGGCGACGAAAACGCCGCTTGTCGACAGCGACCCGGCCGTTGAGCAGGCGATCCAAGCGGAACATGAAGCGACGATTCAGTACGTCCGCAGCCCGGTTGGAAAAACAACGAGCCCGATCAACAGCTATTTTGCGCTTATCAAAGACGATCCGTCCGTGCAAATCGTCACGAATGCGCAAAAATGGTATGTCGAAAAGATGTTGAAAGGGACGAAATATGAAGGCCTTCCGGTGCTGTCGGCCGGCGCTCCGTTCAAAGCCGGCGGACGCGGCGGGGCGAGCTATTATACCGACATCCCGGCAGGGGAAATCGCCATTAAAAACGTCGCCGATTTGTACTTGTATCCGAACACGGTGTATGCGTTGAAAATTACGGGAGCCGAGTTGAAAGAATGGCTTGAGTGGTCGGCGGGGCAATTCAACCAAATCGACCCGAACAAGACAGACGTTCAGCCGCTTGTGAACAACGACTTCCCGACGTACAACTTCGACATTATTGATGGAGTGACGTACGAGATCGATGTGACCGAGCCGGCGAAATACGACAAAAACCAAAATGTGATCAATCCGAATGCGAACCGGATTAAAAACTTGAAATTCGAAGGCAAGCCAGTGACGCCGAACATGGAATTTATCGTCGCAACGAACAACTATCGGGCGACGACAAACCGGATCATCAATCCGGGCGGGAAAAACACGATTTTGGCTGCGCCGGATGAAAACCGGCAAGTGATCATCGATTACATTCGGGAAAACGGAACGATCAACCCGTCAGCGGATGGCAACTGGCGGTTTGCGCCAGTGAAAGGGAAAGCGCCGGTGACCGTCACGTTTGAATCGTCGCCGGAAGCGCAAAAATACTTGCCGCAAGACGGCAGCATCCGCTATGTCACCGCCTTGCCGAGCGGATTTGCCCAATATGAATTTGCCTTGCCGCTTTGGAAGGAAGAAAAGCCCAACCCGCCAAAGCAGCCGGAGAAGCCAACCACTCCTCCAGGCCAAGTGAAAAAAGTGTACTGGGATGGCGTGGAGCTGAAAAAAGGGCAAATCGGCCGCTTGACGGTGCAAAAGCCGATCAATCTATGGAAACGGACGAAGGATGGGCGCCTTGTGTTCGTCCGCATCTTACAGCCTGGGGAAGTGTACCGCGTCTACGGGTATGATGCGCGCTTCGGCGGGCAGTACGCGGTCGGCGGCGGGTATTACGTGACCGACATCGACACGCACATCCGCTACGAAACGCCGTCAAAGGAGAAGTTGAAGTTGGTGAATGGGGAGTAAGCAAGAAAGCGAGGCTGTCCGAATGAATGGGGCAGCCTCGCTTTTTGCATGCTTATCATTCCGAATTGAGAAGACCCCACTTCTACGCGTGAGCATAAGTGGGGGATGAATCGCTGTCTTCGTAAGATCGCTGAACCGTGGGATGCACGGGGATGGCTTGGTTCATAGCCTGCCGCGGGGGTTCCCAAGAATCTCCCGCCTCTAAGTGCAAGCATAGGGGGAGAGCGTTCAAGTTAGTTGGTAATGAATGAAGGTGTTATGATGCTCACAGTTCAAATCATTTGACGGAGTAATAGTCAGTGGCAGTGACGTCGCTGTTAAAGTGTAGCCATAGACATTGCGGTTGACCAAGGACAGTTTGGAACACAGTCAGTATGGTATGGATGTTTTTTGCAAGCAAAAAATGCAGAGAAGTGCAAGAAAAAATACATAGGCTTGCCAGCTCAAGACTTAAGGTTCCAGACCGGAGGCAGAGGACGGCTGGATCGCGGAGAGAGCGTTCCGCAGTCGATAGCTCTCTCCCGTAAAGGCCAAGATGTGGGCGTGGTGAACCAAGCGATCCACCAACGCTGCCGTCAAACGGTTGTCCCCAAACACCCGATTCCACTGTCCAAATTCTAGATTCGATGTCACCATGACGCTTTTTCGCTCGTAACAGTCGGCGATAATATGAAACAACAGTTCCGATCCTTGCTTTTGAAACGGCACATAGCCGAGTTCATCCAAAATCAACAGTTCGCATGGGTCGAGGCTTCGTTTCAGCCGTCCGAGCGTGCCGTTTTTCAACGCCTCTTCCAGCTGGGCGACAAGATCCGCGACGCGGAAAAACCGAACCTCATGGCCTTGTTGGCACGCCTGAATGCCAAGTGCTGTGGCGAGATGGGTTTTCCCCGTTCCAGGTGAACCTAAAAGCAGAACGTTTTGCTTTCGCTCCAAAAAGCGAAGGTCACACAGTTCCTCCCTCGATGTCGTGGCTGGCCAATGGATATGACCCGACCATTCGTAATCCTTCAGCCATTTCAACTCCCGAAACTTGGCTTTCTTGATCAGCCGAGCCTGTTTCGCTTCTTGGCGGCACGACAGTTCCAGCGCCAATACATCCCGCAAAAACTGTTCTTTCGTTTCGAATCTCACCTCCTCGAATCGATCTGCGATATAGGCCAAATGCAGCGCTTTACAAATCTCTTTCACCTCTGCTCTCATCTCTGGACACCCCCTTCCCGAGCGGGATGAAGACGTTGATCATACACCGTTAAATCCGTTTCATAGTCGATTAGAACGGAAGGGGTGTATGATTCTTCCCACTTGTCCGGGTAATAGGAGTGCTTCGCTTCCATCAACACGCCGATTTCATGAGGAGCCAAGTCCCATCGCTGACTCTCCTCGAGCCACTGGGCGATTTCGTAAAGCGTGTGCCGATCCAACAGCGCTCGCAGTCCTTTCAAACGGGCCACCACCTGGGGCGGGGGGCCAGCCAGAATACGTTCGGATCGCCTCCGGCAAGTACGTCCGGTAGCGGGAATGTCCGACAACCCGGGGTTTGGTCTCCCACTCAGCGAAAATCTCTTTCCAAGGGATTTCGCGTTTCACGTTCGTATACGGCCTGGGCGCTTCAAGATGGACGTCTCCATCGGAAGAGAACACAACGAAACGATTCCATTCTTTCTTCACCAACACCCGGTTGGGGACGGACAGGCCATGGACGACGAACGCCTTCCCATCCACCATCACTTCTCCGTACTTATTCACGTAAGCGTGATCGAGGGAGAAGATCGGAAGATCTTGTTCCGGCAACGCCAACAGCTCCGGTTGCTCTTCCTGCCATAGTTCCTCGATCCACCGCCCCTTTTCATAATGAGGACGGTTTCGGTCCTCGACCATCTTGCGATGCAGCCACTCCACCAGCTCCGGATCCGACTCCATCAATGGAGCGGGGATGAAACAAAGGTTGCGAGTGTAATAGACTTTTCGCTCCGCATTTCCTTTCTCATGTCCACTGTATGGATTGCACACTTGTACATCAAACCGATAGTAGAGTTGAAATTTCTCAAAAGCCTCGGTGAATCGGCGTTCTCCCCCTTTTCGAATCGACACAATGGCCGCGGACAAATTGTCAATGCGCAATGCCTTTGGCACTCCCCCAGCCTGACGAAACAGCTGCGTCAACCCATGGAGGAAGCATTCACTGTTTTCCGCCGGCAGCGGATAAGCAAACGCAGCGTTGCTATAGGGAAAGCTCATGATCAAAACCGATCGCTCTTCTTCCTTCCCCTCCTTCGTCACAACCGTCATCTTCCCGAAATCCACCTGCGCCTCGCCTGGCGGGTGCTCCAGTCGTTCATAGCGCTGTTCTTTCTCGAGCTTGAGCTGCGGTCTTCGTTTTTGCACGTACGCGCAAACGGTGCGATACGAGCCTTGAAATCCATGGTCACGACAAAGCGCTTCAAACATCGTCTTGTTCGTTCGCCGTTGTTTTCTCGGCAGTTTGGCATCCTCCTCCAACCAGTCATCAATGATTTGCCCGTACCCTTCTTCCTCCATCATCCCCTTTTTGCGTTTGATGGTTGGTTGGACAGAAATGTCTCCATCTGCGTATTTCTTGACCGTTCTCCAGTTATATCCCGTTTCACGGGAAATTTCCGCAATCGATAACCCTTTCTTTTCACGCAGTTTTCTGATACGATTAATTTCGGGCATTGCCAGCATCCTTTCGCTCCTCCACTGTTTGGTTATGTGTTCACAACTTCCACAGTAGAGGAAATGTTAGAGGCTGGCAAGCCTTTTTTCTTTGCCTTCAGCTCTGCACTTTTCGTTGCAGAACTCTGTATTTTTATTTTGCAATAAACAGGTATGGAGCCTCCATAGGCATTATTTTGCTTGAATGGCGATATATGAGGCAACCAGCCGATCATGTCTCTCCCTCCATATTAACACGATGTCTTTCCGGGAGTGGAGTGGATCACGTTTTCATGAGCGAAATGGTTCAGTATTATATGTGAAAATAACGGTAGGAATTTTACTTATTGTCGGCATATAATAATAAGTGAATGCATTAAGGTGAAAAAAGAGGGATATTGTGAATAATGGAGAATAAGTATGTCAACTACCCCCACTTAGCTAACGCTTGAAGTGGGGGCTTGCAACTCCCCAGAAGTGCAAACGGACTTCGTCCTCCTTCCTTGACTTGGGGTTGCATCAGGGGCAGGTTGACGACTACCCAACGACGCAGGTCATGCCTGCATCGTTACCGATTCTCTCGGTGTGTCTGTTGGCAGTACTTGGCTTCCACACACAACAGACGGACCTACGCTCGATGTTTTACGGTTACAACGTTTCCTGTAACCAACTCCATACATCGAGTAGCCGTGATTGGAGTGCCTTTATTGAACGGTTTTCTCCACGCCTTTATTATATCATACACAAAAGAAAGGGGGGAACGCGCATTCCTCTCCCACTTACTCCCTTTGGTCGTTGAAGTGGGAGTCTCCTGCGCGAAATAGGATGAAATGTTTGCAATGAATGATAAATGCCGACTTTTAGGTGAAAAGAGCATTCCCGTTAGGAGCTTTTCCGGGGACTTGATCAAAAAAAGCCCTCTTGGTATGATGCAGGGGTGTCAAACAATACCTACCATCATGCCAAGGAGGACTTCAAATGAATTGTACACAAAACTATAAAATTGATCAAGTTACGGAACAAACGCTTGTCGTGGGCATCGATATCGCGAAACGAACCCACTACGCCTGCTTCGTGGATGACCGGGGGCGCGTGCTTCGCAAGTCGTTCCCGATCTTCCAGTCGAAAGAGGGGTTTCAGCAGCTGTATAAAGCGATTCAGGAGGCGATGCAAGCGTTTGGGAAGTCAGAGGTGATCGTCGCGGTGGAGCCGACCGGGCACTACTGGTTGAACCTGGCCTACTTCCTCGAGGAGCACGGGATCCCGTTGGTCATGGTCAACCCGGCGCATGTGTGCCGGTCGAAAGAACTCGATGACAACCTGCCGACGAAACACGACGCCAAAGACGCCCTGGTCATTGCCAGACTGGCAAAAGACGGACGATTCCTCGTTCCCCGGCTGCTGCACGAGATCGAAGCCGATTTGCGCGTGGGAAGCACGCTCAAAGAGAAGCTCCGCAAGGAACAGACGGCGGTGAAAAATGCGATCGTCCGCTGGACGGATCGGTATTTTCCGGAGTTTTGGACGGTGTTTCGCGATCTGGGAAAAACGGCGCTTTCGGTGTTGGAGTGGACGCCGTTTCCGGCCGATATGGCGGGTCGGACCGCCGAGGAGCTCATCGAGGTGTACCGGCAAAGCGAAGGGCTGAAATGCCCGCAGAAGGCCAAAATTCAGGCGTTGATCAACGCCGCGAAGGACTCCATTGGGGTGACGGAAGGGACGACGATGGCCCGGTTTGAGATCGCCGCGCTCGTCCGCCGATACCGCCAATTGGAGGCGGAGATCGCCGCACTGGACGCCGAGTTGAAGGCATTGGTTCAAACGACGATGGAGTATCAATGGTTGAAAACGGTCGACGGGTTGGGAGACGCCACGATCATCGATCTGTTGGCGGAGATCGGCAGCTTCGCCCACTATCGGGACCCGCGCCAATTGGTGAAGTTGGCGGGCCTGACGCTCAAGGAGCACTCCTCCGGCCAGCGCAAAGGGCAAAAGCACATCTCCAAACGGGGACGGAAACGGCTGCGCTCGGTGCTGTTTCGGGCGATGATTCCGCTGATCCGGCACAACGAGGCGTTTCGCGAGCTGCATGAATATTACACGACCCGCCCCGTCAACCCGCTGACCGGAAAGCAGTCCATCGTCGCATTATGCCGGAAGCTGTTGAATGTGCTGTTTGCGATTTGTACGAAGAAACAAGCCTTTGACGCGGAGCGAATGAAACAGGACGTCTTGTCCCAGGTGCAACGGGCGGCCTAAGGCCTCCCCCTGCGAACGGAAGAATCGTTGGACAACAGGATGACACCGGAGAAGCTGGCGTGATTTTATCCATTCGACCTTGAGTCCCCAAAGGAGCTTGGCCGGCCTCCGCCTGATGACGAGACCGAACGAGGGAATGTTGGCGCGAAGACGCCCGGAGACATGGGAGGGTTCGTCCTCATCAGCGACGCGGAGATCCAAAGGGTGCATCGAATACGCTTCCCCCCCACGGCAGGAAAATATAACCAGCCGTGGCCGCGAAGCGCACCCTAGGTCTGTAAGATATCCACAAAACTGAAAAAGGATGTAAGAGATTTTGTCGAAAAATATTTTTTCGGCACCCCTGAGAGGCCGAAAAGCCTTGATAGATCAACATTTCTAGAGGGAGTGGTGATCATGAATGAATAAAGAAGTAAGCAAAATCATAAAAGATATTTTTGTGCGTCAAAAAGGATTTGCGAAGACAGAAGACTTAACCAGAGAAGGAGTGAGCAAATATTATATTCGAAAGTTCGAGCAAAATGGAGACATCATTAGGATAAAACGTGGGCTGTACCGTTATGCTGCATTTGAAAATGATCAAAATGAAGAAGTGGTTGAAGTATCAAAAGTGATCCCGAATGGTGTTCTTTGTCTTTTGTCGGCATTGTCTTTTTATGAGTTAACAACTTATAACCCGTGGGAGTACCAAATTGCTATTGAAAGAAAATCAAGGAAACCCAGTTTGCCCGATTATCCGCCAATTAAAATTTTCTATTTTTCAAAAAAACAGTTTGAATATGGAATTGAAGAAGTGGAAATAGGCGGCCATAAAATAAGCATTTATAATCGTGAAAAAACGATTTGCGACATTATTCGATACAGAGAAAAAATAGGAATCGATTTAATGAAAGAAGGTTTGCGAAATTATTTACAAAGTCCTGAAAAAAACATAAATAAACTGGTGGAATGTGCTGAGAAAATGCGCATCAAGACGGTTTTATTAAAATACTTAGAGGTGCTTTTATAATGGGAAATATTAAAAATATACCTGCTTCAGTTGGAGAAAGACTAAAGAATATTGCTAAACAAAGCGGAAAAACCTTTGATTTCATTTTATTGTTGTATTTTCAAGAAAGGTTGCTATATCGACTTTCCATTTCTCATTATCGGGATCAATTTGTTCTAAAAGGCGGTCTCTTTTTATTTTCCTTAACACAATTTAAATCTAGGCCAACCAAAGATATTGACTTTTTAGCCAGACAAATTTCGAATGATATTCAATATATCAAAACTGCGTTTGAGTCCATTTGTGCGTTAGCCACTGAAGAAGATGGAGTCGAATTTGATGTAAAGGGCATTACGGCTGAACGAATTAAAGAGGGTGCTGATTATGAAGGGATTCGTATTAAAATTCCGGCAGCACTTGGCAAAATAAAAAAGCAATTGCAACTGGATATTGGATTTGGTGATGTCGTGATCCCAAAACCACAAGAGATGCAGTATCCTACTTTATTAAATATGAAGCCCCCGGAGATTCGAGTCTACTCAACTTATTCAGTAATAGCTGAAAAGTTTGAGGCGATGATCTCACTATCTGTTGTCAACAGTAGAATGAAGGATTTTTATGATGTTTTCACGCTTTTATCAACCGAGAATTTTGATGGACGTGTTTTATGGGAAGCCATATTTGAACCCTTTCAAAGACGTCGAACGAATTTAGAAAAAGAACATCCTGTGTTTTCATCTTCTTTTGCAGAAGATGAGAGCCGAAACAAACAGTGGAAGGCATTTTTGCAAAGAACGGGTATAAAAGAAGATCTACAGTTTCCCTTCGTCATGGAGAAAATTCGAGATTTTCTTTTTCCTGTATATGACTCAATTTTAAAAGAAAATGAATATTGGAAAATGTGGAATAGCCGGACTCTTAAATGGGAGTAACGAAGAAGACAACAGCTCAAAAATTAGAAAAGCATAGGGTAGACGAAATGAATGGAGCAGTAATATCTGAGAGCCTGACAAAAATTAGACAAGAAAAACTGGCTGACGGCGATCAACGTGTACCGCTTTTTTTCAGCGGTACGACGAATTCATTCGCGACCAGGTCATTGGGATTGGCTGGCCGCTGATTGGCAATTTGGACGGCATAAGCAAAGATGAACGGAAAGAGCGATTGCGCAACGTGTACCATTATTCGGGGGCGAAGCTTGGCAACGCTCTTGGCGCAATCTGGGCGTTTGTCCATACGATGGAACAAGGGGATATCGTGTTGGTTCGCAATGGAGCATGGCTCAGCATTGGGATCATTAGCCCCTATCGCTATGTGAAACATCTCGACAATGATATCGATGGGTTTTGCCATCAACGATCGGTTGAGTGGAAGGTCATGAATGAAAACGTTCGCTTGTATAATGAGAAGGTGCATGAAACATTGCGGCACCGGGGAGTTGTGACAAAAAGCAAATATACTGTACACGAACTTCAACTAGGGATTTAACGGTGAAGCAGGAATGTTTGAGATATATATGAAATGGTTCAAAGGTCGAAAATCGTCATTTCGTCTCACTTCCTCGCGAAGAAAATCACGGTACAATCATCAAACGGTGCAAAAGCCGATCAATCTATGGAAACGGACGAAGGATGGGCGCCTTGTGTTCGTCCGCATCTTACAGCCTGGGGAAGTGTACCGCGTCTACGGGTATGATGCGCGCTTCGGTGGGCAGTACGCGGTCGGCGGCGGGTATTACGTGACCGACATCGACACGCACATCCGCTATGAAACGCCGTCAAAGGAGAAGTTGAAGCAAGCAAATGGATGGTAACATCAAACACGGCCTTGTGCCGCCATTCATGGCGGGCAAGGCCGTGTTTTTTGTCTCAATGATAGAGCGGAATATCTTTACAACGCGATCGCAGGCATCAAGGCCATGCCACCAACCGTGGTTCGGTCCAACGGACGAATTCACCAGTCCACGGTCGGGTTGTGATCGGCCGAGCGATGGTAGAAACGGTCGTTTTTCTAGGAACCCAAACCGAAACCGAACCGCCATTGACTTTGAATTCCCCCCATCCATCACTGTTGATGGTGACGGTGTCACTCCGGTTGCCGGTAAGGTCATAGAACACTTTTCCAGCGTGTTGTTTGCCAACGTACATCCGTTTGCTTCCTCCCGGCCCATCGGTGATCAGTGCGGCCAGTCCGGATCCTGGTTTTTCAGTGACCCCTTCCCTTGTCCACCCGATGATGTCGGAGTGATCAAGATAATCATGTTGCGTTCCGTAAGCATAATCCCTGCGCGCGATGAGGAGCGGATCGATTTTGCTTTTCAGCGAAGGAATGTTATATTGTGGAATGCCATAATAGTCACCATAAAAGACGCACGGGTATCCTTCCTGCCGAGTTAGAATAAAGGCGTAAGCCAACGGTTTGAACCATGGGTCGACCCATGACTGCAGCGCTTGGCCGGGTTCGGTGTCATGATTATCAACGAAGGTGACGGCCAATGTCGGTTGATCTTTCATGAGAGTATTGGTCATTAACGTGGGCATATCAAATGCGCCCCCTGATTTGGAAGCGGTATAAAATTTGTTGTGTAACGGGGCATCAAACAAAGACATCGTTCCGTTTGTTTTCGTAATGTAATTTCCCCGACGGTAAATAGCGGCTTGCCAGTCTGAGAACGCACATACGACAACCAATCAGGAAAAAAACTGAACTTAATATGCTTGACGGCATCAAGCCGGAACCCATCAATGTTCGTTGTGTTGACATACCATTTCCCCCAGTTTTTCAGCTCGGTCACGACTTCGGGATGATCCATATCAAGGTCGGCATACATTAAGTAGTCATAGTTTCCGTTTTCTGTGTCTACTTCCCAATCCCACGCTTTGCCGATGCCGCGGAATTTGTAAATGCGGCTCAATTTTCGGCTTTCGTCCCAATCAACGCCGTCAAAATGGTACCAGCGCCACTTAAAGCTGGAGTAGGTGTTGCCCCGCCCGGGAAAATCAAATTTCGTCCATGCTTGGATTTGATAGGTGCCCAAGATTTCTTGGTTGCGGTCGGACGGATTGACTTCGACGGCGTCCACCCATTCCGTGCCGTCAGCGCCGCCTTTATGGTCGAACACGACATCGGCGTACACTTGCATTCCAGCGGCGTGGGCGGCTTGAATGGCTTGAAGATATTGAGCTTTTGTTCCGTATTTTGTGCGGACGGTCCCTTTTTGATTGAATTCGCCGAGATCATACAAGTCGTATACTCCGTACCCTACGTCGCTGCGGCTTGTTCCTTTGTAAGCGGGCGGCAGCCAAAGAGCGGTGATGCCAAGGCTGGATAAGTTGTTGGCTTCATTGGCCACTTTGGTCCATAACGTGCCATCCATCATCCGGCAAGTACCATTCAAAATACTGCATCATGGTGCCGTTAAACGGTGCGGCAGCCTTGGCGGGCTGTCCTGTTGCGCAGAACAGCGAGACAGTGAGCAAAAACGCGAGCAGGAACATCCATCCTTTTCGAATGATGCGGTGAAACGTTAGCACAATGCCCTTCCCCCTTAATCAAATGTTACATTCGACGGTTTGGCTTCCAAAAAATTAAGGGAAACGATTGCATAAAAAGAGTAAAAAGGGAGCAAACCCTCGAACGTTTACGTCTATTATAATTTTTATTTGTAATCGTTTTCAATATCGAATTTAAACAATTTTGAGTTTGACACGAATGGAAAATAGAACAACGGAACGATTCGTTTTTCAACATGGGGAAAATACAGTTGAAATATTCTGTTTATTCGTATAAGATAAAGATTGATGAAATCGTTTGCATCAACCATTTTTTGCAAACGATTGCACAAAGAATATAAAAAGGAAAGGAGAGAAGGAAGTTGGCCAAACAAAGGAGAAGGGAGCGGGGGATGATCAAGAGGGCAAGGAGAATGCTATCATTGGTTTTGGCATCGGTGTTGTTGCTGGCATTGACTCCTTTCCAGGCGGTTGCCGCTGCGAACGAGGCAGGAAGTTCTAGCGCTCTAGGGAATGGAGCGCATCGGTGGACGGCCGAATCCACGGCCTCGCAACCACGGACGATCACGCTCGTCGGCACGCTACAAGATGAATTGGGCCATACGAAGGAATGGGATCCGTCGGCTACAGCGACCGTGATGCATCATGAAGGCGATGGGCTTTATACGTTGACGGGGACGCTGCCGGCGGGGACGTATGAGTACAAAATCGCCATCAACGGCAGCTGGGATGAAAACTACGGCGCTGGTGGGCGCAACGGTGGAAATCTTACATTGACATTGAACGAGCCGACAAAGGTAACGTTTTACTACCACGACCGCACCCATGCGATCGCGGATTCGACTTGGTATGCGCCGATCGCGAAGGAAAAACAGCCGCGCCTTGTCGGGACGGTATTGCCAGCCATTGGTTATGAAGGGGACAACAATGGATGGACTCCGGGAACATCGACGGCGTTGTTGACCGATGATGATTTTGATTCGGTGTACACGTTTGCGGCACAGGTGCCGAAAGGATCTTATGAATACAAAATCGTGCTTGGAACCAATTGGGATGAAAACTATCCGCAAGAAAATGCACGCTTAAACGTGTTGGAGACAACGACGATTACGTTCTTTTTCAATGCGAAGACGAAAGAGGTCTATACCGATTATCGCCCGCAAGGTTCAGATGGAATCGTTCAAAAAGAGCGGCTCAAGCATAACACATGGGATGCGCTGTACCGCCAGCCGTTTGGGGCGGTGAAAGCGGGAACGAAGGTGACGCTTCGCTTAGCGGCGAAAAAAGGCGATTTGACGAAAGCGGATGTGTATGTGAAAAATACGACGACCGGCACGGCCAACGTCTACACGATGGAAAAAGTCGGCGTGCTCGGGGACGATGAATATTGGGAGGTGGCGTTCACCCCTTCGACGCCCGGGGTGTACGGGTATAAATTTATAGCGCAAGATGCCGGAACGAAAGTGGAATACGGCGAAGATACGCAAGAAGGGCAATGGGGGAAAGCGGTGGACAGCCGCGCGGAGCTGTTTCAACTGACGGTGTATGATCCGGATTACAGGACGCCCGACTGGATGAAAGAAGCGGTTGTGTATCAAATTTTCCCGGATCGGTTCTTTAATGGCAACCCTTCAAATGATAACAGCAAGAAGCAGGCACGCGGGGCGCAGCCGATTGAACATCGCGCTTGGTCGGAGTTGCCCGATAATCCGCGCTTGAAAGGGACGAGCGGCTATGATGGCGACGGCGAATGGTCGAACGACTTTTTCGGCGGCGACATCGCCGGAATTAGACAGAAGTTGGATTATTTGCAGTCGCTTGGGGTGAACACGATTTACTTAAACCCGATCGCCACGGCGCCCTCGAACCATAAATACGACGCAAGCAATTACAAAGAACTCGATCCGATGTTTGGGTCTCCGGAAGAGTTTCAGGCATTTGTTCAGGAACTGGCGAAACGGGGGATGCATCTCATCTTAGACGGCGTGTTCAACCACGTATCCGATGATTCGATTTACTTCGACCGTTACCACCGCTATCCGACCGTCGGCGCGTATGAATATTGGGAAGCGGTTTACGATTTGATGAATGAAAAAGGATTGAGCGAGGAAGAAGCGCGGAAACAAGTGGAAGAGAAGTTCAAACAAGAGGGACAGACGTTCAGCCCGTATGGGTTTCACCTTTGGTTCAATATTGAAAACGAAAAAGTCGATGGTCGTTATAAGTATCAGTCATGGTGGGGCTATGACAGCTTGCCGGAGTTTAAGTCGGTGACGGGGGAAAAAGTGCCGCATCCGAGTGAATTAAACAACGATGCGCTCGCGAACTACATTTTCCGCGAACCGGATTCGGTGGCGAAAAGCTGGATTGCCCGCGGCGCCTCCGGCTGGCGGCTCGATGTGGCCAATGAGGTGGATCCGGCGTTTTGGCGCGAGTTCCGCCAAGAATTGCTTCAAGGGTCGTACGACCGCGGTCCGACGTTAAAAGAAGGGGAGCAGCCGCTCATTTTAGGGGAAATTTGGGATGACGCATCGAAATATTTTCTAGGCGACCAGTACGATTCCGTGATGAACTACCGGTTCCGCGGGGCGGTGCTTGACTTTTTGAAAAACGGAAATGCGGAAGAGGCGGACAAACGGCTGACGGCCATAAGAGAAGACTACCCAAGTGAAGCGTTTTATGCGCTGATGAACTTAATTGGTTCCCATGACACGGCGCGGGCGGTCTTTCTGCTTGGGAACGGAACGGATTCATTCGAGCGGGCGGAGTTTGATCCGAATTATAATGAAGAACTTGGAAAAAAGCGGCTCAAGCTAGCGGCGATTTTGCAGATGGGATATCCGGGAGCACCGACGATTTATTACGGCGATGAAGCGGGAGTAACAGGCTCAAAAGATCCGGACAACCGCCGCACCTATCCGTGGGGCAGCGAAGACCAAAACTTGTTGGCGCACTATCGAAAAGTCGGCCAAATTCGTCAACATCATTCGTCATTGCTGGCCCATGGCGACATCAAGACCGTGTATGCGCAAGGGGATGTATACGTCTTTGCCCGCCAATACGGTCGTGACGTGGCGCTCATTGCCGTCAACCGCGGTGATGCGGACAAAACGGTGACATTGGATGTCGCTTCTTTGCTTCCGAATGGCACCGTACTCACGGATGAGTTGCATGACGGCGTAACGGCCGCAGTCGCCGGCGGAACATTGAAGGTCACTGTTCCGGCGATGGATGGACGGATGATGTTTGGGACGGTGACGGCAGAAATGCCTGCCGCGGTCAGAAATTTGCAGGCAAGCGCCGCGGTTGGTCGCGTGACGCTTACTTGGGAAGGGCAAGCGTCGAAGTATCGGGTGTACCAATCAACCATTCAAGGGGCTGGTTATACGTTAGCGGTGGAAACGAACGAGACTTCCGTGACGATCGATTCGTTGGCGAACGGGACTGCGTATTACTTTGCCGTTACCGCCGTCGATGAGAACGGGAATGAGTCGCCAAAGGTGGAAACGAATCGCGTCGTTCCTCATTATCCGCTGACGAGCGACAATGTCCAGTTCGTGACCACGTTAAGCGATGCCACACTCGACTTGTCCCAGCCGCAACCAATCGATGTCAAAGTGAACATCGACGGTGTGACAAGCAAAGGAGCAGCCGATGGGTTGCAAGCGGTGCTGCAAGTGAAAGGGCCGCATGACGAAGCATGGAAAGAATATAGAGCGGTTTACCAAGGGCAAGATGGCGACGCTAATGTGTTCCGTGCCGCCTTCACCCCGCTTGTGGCAGGGACGTATACGTATCGCTACGCGCTGACGACCAACCTTGGTAAGAATTGGGTGTATACGGAAGCCAAACAAGTGACGTTTGCGGCCGACTCCAGCGACCAAAAAGCGCCGGCCGAGGCGATTGAGCTGACGCCGCCGCCTGTTGAGTCAGGGCAAGTTCATTTGTCATGGCAGTTTGTAGGAAAAGATGATGCGGATGCATACTTGCTAGTCATCGAACGCAATGGAACAGTCATTCATATGACGACATCCATCAGCACATCGTTCGTTGATTACGGGGTCGAAAACGGCACCGAGTATGCGTACGTTGTCAAGCTGTATGACCGCGCTGGAAATGTCACCGCGTCCAACACGGTCAAAGTGAAGCCGGACATTGTGATGGTGAAAGTCATTTTTAAAGTCAAAGCCCCAGACTATACGCCGTTAGATGCCCGAATTACGATTCCGAACAGTTTGAATGGCTGGAACACAGGGGCATGGGAAATGTCGCGCAATGGAGCGGTGACGCCTGATTGGCAATTTACAACTGAAGTGCAAGAAGGGGAAACGATCACGTATAAGTATGTGAAAGGCGGGTCGTGGGATCAGGAAGGACTGGCTGATCATACGCCTGCAGACAATGGGGATGATGATGTCAGTTATTATGGATACGGCTCGATCGGCACGGATTTGAAAGTGACCGTTCACAATGAAGGAAACAATACGATGGTTGTGGAAGACCGCATTTTGCGCTGGATTGATATGCCGGTGGTCATCGAAGAGGTGCAAAAACAAGGGAGTCAAGTGACGATCAAGGGCAATGCCATTAAAAACGGTGTTTTGACGATCAATGGCGAGCGGGTGCCGATCAATGATCAAATGGCATTTGTCTACACCTTTACGCCGGCTCCGCAGCAAAAAGAAGTGGCGATCCATATCGAACCGTCAGCGGAAAGCAAAGCAGCCGTGTTCAAAAACGACGGTGGAGCCATTGCGAAAAATACGAAAGATTACGTGCTAAATTTGGAGACGAAGCAGTTGCGTGAAGGGAAATTGACAACGCCGCCAAGCAACGGCGATTCTCCAGGAAGCGGTTGGCCGGGCAGCGAAACGCCGTCCCATGACGGAGGGACAACACCAGGCAACGGCACCTCTCCAGGCAACGGTGGTCCATCGGATGGCACATCCCCTGGGGGGAGCGTTCCGCCGGGCGGCACAGCTCCGCCGGGAAACGGAGCACCTCCATCAGCACCGCCGCAAAAACCGTCTCCATCGAAACCAAAAGAGAAACCGAGAAAGCCAACCACTCCTCCAGGCCAAGTGAAAAAAGTGTACTGGGATGGCGTGGAGCTGAAAAAAGGGCAAATCGGCCGCTTGACGGTGCAAAAGCCGATCAATCTATGGAAACGGACGAAGGATGGGCGCCTTGTGTTCGTCCGCATCTTACAGCCTGGGGAAGTGTACCGCGTCTACGGGTATGATGCGCGCTTCGGCGGGCAGTACGCGGTCGGCGGCGGGTATTACGTGACCGACATCGACACGCACATCCGCTACGAAACGCCGTCAAAGGAGAAGTTGAAGTTGGTGAATGGGGAGTAAGCAAGAAAGCGAGGCAGTCCGAATCAATAGGGCAGCCTCGCTTTTTGCACGTTATTGTTCACTCGTGACCGTAACCGCCAACCCGTCCGCATCATAGGAAAGGGCAATCACAAGGCCGTCTTTGTGAAATACGAGTGCAGGCGGGTAGCCTTGGCCAGAATCGGACTGTTCATACTGGTTTCCAAATAGCGTGATGAGCTGTTGTTTCAGATTGTTATAAATCGCTGTGAGCTGATCGTTTGTATACTCCTGGCCGGCATCGAACGAGTAGCCGTAGAAGGCAAGCTTTCCGTTCTCAAATCCATAGACGAGCAGCGTATGATATCCGAAAAGAGAAGTCGAATAGACCCAGGCTTGGCCGCCGTCTATATAAGTTGAATTAAAGATTTACAACTGAACACACAAACGATCGATCGTTTGTTCTGGTTTCTGGTTGATTCGCTGAATAAAGGCTTGGACATTCTTTCTAATTTCTTGCACACTCGAATAGAACACGTTGTAAATCACGTCTGATTTTAGCCATTTCCATAGCCCTTCAATCAAGTTCAATTGCGGACTGTATGGTGGCAAAAAGACGAGCTCTAACCGATCTTCGTGTTCTTTTAAAAATGGCTGAATGAGTTTGGCATGGTGAATTCGAGCGTTATCTAAAATCATCACTATTTTGCCTGTGGGATAGCGTTCTAACACAAGTTGAAGAAATCGAAGAAATGTTTCCGCGTCATAGCGTTCTTCTTCGATGCAAAACACTTCCCCTGTTTCGTAGTTCAACGTGCCAATCAGCTTCAGCCCTTGATGTTTTCCAAACGTCGGAATGATTCGTTGTTTTCCTTTGACAAACCATGTTTTTTGAATCGCTTGGTAATCACGAATCATCGACTCATCTTGAAAGAGGACATGGGCGATGTTCCCATCTACCAGTTTTTTTTACTTCAGGGAAGGTGATTTCGACGAATTCTTTTTGTTTCTCTTCATCGGCATTGGCTAGTGTATAGGTCGGTTTCGTATAGCTTAGCCCTAACCGATGCAGAATGTCACTTGTTCCGCGAAGCGTGTATGTTGGCCCCCACTTTTGTTGAATGAGTTCAGCGATTATCG
Source organism: Geobacillus lituanicus (assembly GCF_050994965.1). Classification (NCBI taxonomy): domain Bacteria; kingdom Bacillati; phylum Bacillota; class Bacilli; order Caryophanales; family Anoxybacillaceae; genus Geobacillus; species Geobacillus lituanicus. The sequence goes on along the minus strand of NZ_CP194773.1, from coordinate 61,245 downwards.
CAAGCGTCCAATTATATTTTGCTTCGAATCCCACATCTACGGGGAGCTGATGTTCAATGATCAAAGCCAGCTCTTTTTCCTGCTCAGGGGTCAATCGACGTGGGGCGCCAGGTGAGTATTTCATCTCCAGTCCATCAAGACCGCGCTGGGCGTAGGCATGAATATAGTTATAAATAGTTTTCTTGGATCGACCAATAATCGTTGCGATTTCTCCTTTGGTATATCCCTGCAAATGAAGATAAATCGCTTGGTAGCGTTCATATGCTCGTTTACTTTTTGCTTCTTTCATGGCAGTGGACAACTTTTCGATCTCGTCTTTGTGATTTGGCATCATATTTTCTCTCCGTTCCCCTATTTTCTCTTTTATTTATTCGCCGTGGAACGGGAGAAAACCTTTATCTATTCTTTTTTATTTAAAAGTATAATATTCAAATAATATATAATTAACTCACATTTCGCACCCTGAATAAAAATTCAAAATAAGCCTGATTTGAGTGAATAAAAATTAGTTATTTTACAATATTTGTATAAAAATTTATTTTTATGCGAATATTTTGGTTATTTTTTGTATATTATGCAAAGGTTGCGAAATATGAGTAATTAATAAAAAATTAATAATTTATTTACGTTACATATCTTGTACTAATATGAAAAATATGATACTTTGATATACAGATTTTATTTACCATAATTATACTTATTTTCGGAATCAATATTTTTAGTAAAGGAGAAAGAAGAATGAGAAAGAAAAAAACTAAAAAGTTAGCAATATCTATTGCTGCTATGTCTGCGTTCGCCGCTAGTGCAGTGGTGGTTTCCAATCCGTCTCAAGCCGCAATAACAACCAATGCTGAGAAGTTGGTTGTCAAAGCGGAAAAACTTGCTGGCGCATTAAAATGGCAAGTTTCTTACGATTACCGGAAAAAGGTTTATCCTAAAAATGTGTTAGATTATCCAGATATGAAGCTGTTTAATGAGACAAAATCTGCGTTGAAAGCTGCTCGGGAAGAAGTAAAGAAGCTAAAAGGAAAAGAGAAAGAAATTTTGGAGGCTCGTCTCACGCAAAATGTTCAAGTATACGTTGATCGCGCTACCTTCTATATTGATGCCGTTTCAGCAGGTAAAAAAATTGAAGCGAAAGCGAATATATTAAAGAAATTCATTTCTAACCATATCGTAAATGACTCCACAGAAAAAGCGTATCATGATTTAACAAAAGAAATTCGTACAAAGTCCCCTGCTTTTTATAAAGTATATGGTGCTTCTACTCGTACAGCATTGGTTCAAACATATCTCAAACCTGCACAACAAGTGAAAGATGCGGCGTTATATCCAGTTTCCATTAAAATAGAGACAGACCGTTTGAACGCGGCGCTAAAAGAAAATAAGATTGATCAAGCGATTTACCATAAAAACCGTATTGAAAAATTTGTGAGCGAAGGTTTAAAACTTGGAGTGTTGAAAGAAAATAGCAAGCTATTAAAAAGCGTGATGGCTTACGTAAATCCGGTTAAGGCAGATTTGGAAAAGCGATTTGCAATTTTTAATGCAGATTCTACTATAGCGGACAAGCCAACCACTTTTGGCGGAACGGTAGCGGAAGTGAAAAAATACGACCAATCCGTTATCGTCATTGCGGGAAAAGATCAATATATTAAACTGGCAAATGCAGAGGTCAATGGAAATATTATTATTAAAGGGAATGAAACAGGCGCTGGAACGGTTTACCTTGAAAATGTGAAAGTGAACAAGGTAAACAACCAAGGCGGTGTCATTATTGTTGATGATGTGGCTGATCACAGTTTGCGTCAGAAAAACGTTACAGCGGAAGAATTGAAAATCAACGATGCGAACGGTGCTAATATCGTAGCGGAAGAAGGAACAAAGATTAAGACATTATCTCTTACAGAAAAGGCGGGAGCGACAGGAACGATTATTCTTGATTCTAAAGAAAAAGGCGCGTACGAAGTCGTTTCTGTTGGCACGAAAGGAAGCGAATCGAGTAAAGGGGTGGAATTGAGAGGCGACTTCTCTAATACGAAGGTAGAGGTAACGGGAGAAGGTTCACAAGTCAAGGTAGCGAAAGACGCTGTAGTGAAAGAAATCGAAGTGAAGACAGAAGCGAAATTGGAAGCGGAACAGGGCGCGAAAGTACAAGCCGTGAACTTAGCTGCCGAAAAATCAGGACAAAAAATCGAATTAAAAGGGGACTTAAAAGAAGCTACGGTCACTGTTAAAAATGCTAATGCAAAAATTGAAGTAGCTAAAGATTCTGTAATTAAAGAGATTAAGAAAGATTCATCCGTCACGGGTTCTATTGAAGTAATAAATAACGGTACGGTGCAAACGGCTATCGGTGTTACAGTAAAGAACAATCCCGGTGGACAAACTGGTTCAACAGGTAATACAGGATCAGGTGGAACGAGAAACCCATTTAAATTAACAGTAATGCACACAAATGATACACATGCTCATTTAGACAATATTGCAAGACGCATCACTGCAATTAAACAGGTAAGACAAACAAACCCTAATTCATTGTTATTAGATGCAGGAGACGTGTTCTCTGGAACATTGTATTTTAATGAATTTAATGGATTAGCAGATTTAGAGTTTATGAATCTTGCGGGCTATGACGCCATGACATTTGGAAATCATGAGTTTGACAAAGGAACTGCAATTTTAGCTAACTTTGTGAAGGGGGCGAAGTTCCCATTTGTCAGCGCCAATGTCGATTTCTCCAAAGATGAAAATCTAAAAGTAAGTTTCCGTAATGAAATATCTTCAAATCCAGAAAATGGAAAAATTTATAATGGAATTATCAAAGAAGTAAATGGAGAAAAGATCGGTATCTTCGGCCTAACAACAGCTGAAACGAAAAATATTTCAAGTCCAGGTGAAGACGTAGTCTTTGAAGACTACATTGAAGAGGCGGAAAAAGCAGTTGAAGCATTCGAAGCCCAAGGAGTCAATAAAATTATCGCATTAACCCATATAGGATTTAACGACGGCGGTGGAGATAATGACCTTACGTTGGCAAAGGAAGTTGAAGGAATAGATGTTATTGTTGGCGGACATTCTCACGATAAGCTTGTTGAACCTGTTGTTGATAAAACAGGAGAAGAGCCGACTGTTATTGTTCAAGCGAATGAATATAGCAAGTACCTTGGTACGCTAGATGTCGAGTTTGATGAGAATGGGAAAGTGGTTGGCTATGCCGGCAAGCTGATCGACATTGATCAAAAAGTAAAAGTAGGAGATAAAGAGGTTTATGTGCTACAAGATGATCCGGAAGCTGCTGCAAAACTAAAACCGTACAATGATCAAATTGAAGAAAAGAAAAAGACTGTTATTGGAAATTCAGCTGTCGTATTAGATGGGGTGCGTAACAATGTACGTACTAAAGAAACGAATTTAGGAAACTTAATTACAGATGGTATGCTTGCAAAAGCTAAAACAATAAATCCTAATACTATAATAGCTTTACAAAATGGTGGGGGAATCCGTGCTTCGATTGATGCAGGTGAAATTACTTTAGCGGAAGTTCAAACGGTTATGCCATTTGGAAATGCTCTCGCTATTATGGAGTTAAAAGGGTCAGAAATTAAGGCAGCTCTCGAGCACAGTGTCAGTCTAGCTCCTGCTTCAAACGGTGCATTTCTTCATGTTTCAGGTTTAAGGTTTACTTATGACAGCAGAGAACCAGCTGGAAATAGAGTAAAAACCATTGAGGTAAAAGAAGACGGAACAAACTATGTTCCTCTAGAGGATAATAAGACATATTTTGTTGCAACTAATACGTTCATTGCTAAAGGCGGAGACGGTTACACAATGTTTAAGAAAGCATTTGAAGAAGGACGTGTAAGCGAGCCGGGATTTGTAGACTGGGAAATGTTCAGAGATTACGTAGCTGCTCAACCAAATCAAACGGTAAATCCATCGGTGGAAGGACGTATCATTGATGTAGCGACTGCTATAACCTCTATAAACGCAGCTGATTTCAGCGGAACGGCACAATCTCCTAAAGTTTACAACGGCAACGTTTCTGTTGATGTAACGGGAGTTGACAAATTAGAGTATGCAATTGTAAAAGGTGACCTTTATTTAAGAGGAAACACAGCGATCGTTTTAAACCATGTTACGGTAGAAGGAGAAACATATTTCCTTGACTAAAAAAATTAAACAAGGCCCTTGGCAAAATTGCCAGGGGCTATGTATGGAAAAAATATAAACCTAGGGAGGATAAAATGAAGATAAAAAGTTGGAAGAAAACTTTCAACATAGTGCTCATTTGGGTTATGGCCATAAGTCTGTTCGTCCCGGTTAATGTATCAAAAGCAGCTGAAGTTATGACAGTTGCTGAAGCAATTGCCAATAATTCTGGAAACGCAACAGTAGAAGGTTATATAGTTGGAGTTGTAAAATCAGGAAATGGCGCAAGCATTACGTATTCACATACAGGGCCATTTACTGTCGATACGAACCTTGCACTAGCAGATAATCCAAATGAAACAGACAAATCAAAAATAATCCCGGTACAGTTGCCAAGCGGACCGATTAGAACAGCCCTTAACTTAAAGACTAATGCAGCGAATTTAGGGAAAAAAGTTCAAATTACTGGAAGCCTAGAAGCTTATTTTAATGTCCCTGGTCTTAAGTCTCCAACATCTTATGCATTTGTTGAAGATACTAACCCAGCAAAAGTTGAATCAGTCACCGCTTCCCCTGCAGCCGGAGCGGTTGAAAAGGGAACAGTAGTAACGCTATCAACAGCAACACCAGGTGCAAAAATCTATTATACAACGGACGGAACAGATCCAACCGAAACAAGTACAGAGTATACAGGTTCAATAACCATTGACGGAGATGTAACGATTAAAGCAATCGCTGTAGCAAATGGGCTTGAAAAAAGTGAAGTTCAGACTTTTGTCTATAAAGTTTTGCAAGAGCAATCGATTGCGGATGTAAGAAAACAAGCAGTCGGCACACAGGTGAGGACTACAGGAATCGTGACGGCTGTATTAAAAAATACCGTCTATATCCAGGATGAAACGGCTGGAATCGTCCTATACGGTTCAGGACTGAATGTTCAACGCGGAGATAAAGTTCGTGTAAAAGGAACTTTGGCAGAATACAGAACGTTATTGGAAATCAATGTTCAAGCAAGTGATGTACAAGTAATCGGATCCGAGACTGTTCCACAGCCGCAAGTGTTAACAGCAGACCAACTTAACGAAGATAAAGAAGGTATGCTTGTAGCTGTTCACAATGTAACCGTTGAATCTTTATCCAACGGCAATTATATTGCCAAAGATGGCAACGGAAATACGTTTGTAATTCGTCCGGAAGATGTAAACTTACTTTCTGTTAATAAAACCTATGAATCTATTACCGGCGTCTTAGGTGCATTTGATGGGACATACCAGTTAATTCCTCGTGATGCAGCTGATATTATTACTGATTTAAGTAAAGTGCAACCTATTACAGCGACTCCTGGTTCGGGACTAGTGAAGAGAGGAGATAAGATAACATTATCAACAGCCACAGAAGGCGCGACAATCTACTACACAACAGACAACAGCGAACCTACGACAAACAGCCTCGTCTATCGTGAACCAATTACTATAACTAAAAATACTACGATCAAGGCTTTTGGTGTTAAAGATGGTTTAACGAACAGTGAAGTAGCTACCTTTAATTACATCGTTCAAGCTGGAGAAATTCGTATCCGTGATATTCAGGGCGCTGGGCATATTTCACCATTAAATGGATCAAATGTAACAGATGTTGAAGGTATCGTAACTTATGTAGTTGATGATAATAACTTTTATATGCAAGATTTACAGCCAGATAATGATGATAAGACATCAGAAGGAATATTAGTTTATAAAAAACTTCATGGCGTAAATGTTGGTGACGTTGTTCAAGTAACAGGACAGGTAAAAGAATGGTTACTGGAAGGATACTCTGAAAAAGCACAAATAGATTTGACTGTTACAGAAATAAATGCGTCATCTGGATCAATAAAAGTGATTTCAAGAGGACAACCGCTTCCTGCACCAGTTGTGATTGGAAAAGACCGAGCCCTTCCGACTGAAGTTATTGATAATGACAGTTTCACTAAATTTGATCCGGAAGAAGATGGAATCGACTTCTTTGAAAGTTTAGAAGGAATGCTTGTGCAGGTAGATAATCCAAAGGTTGTTGCACCGCAAAAATATGGTGAGATCATCGTTGTCCCTGAATCAATTCCAACGAATACAATAGCTGGTGGATTAAAAATTTCAGAAACAGACTACAACCCTGAAAGAATCATGATTGATATTAATGATGAAAACTATGTGGCAAAAACGGGAGATTATTTTAATGGCTCAATCAAGGGGGTTGTAAGTTATAGTTTCAGCAACTATAAAGTGTTAAGCAATAAAAGTGATTTACCAAAGCTTATTGAAGGAACAACCGTTCGTGAAACAACAACGATTACTCCAGACCCAGAGAAACTGACAATTGCTTCTTACAATGTAGAGAATTTCTCAGCAAAAACAGATGACGCAAAGGTAACAAAGCTAGCACAGGCAATTGTCCAAAATTTGAAGCAGCCGGATATTATCGGTTTAGTAGAAATGCAGGATAATGACGGGGAAACAGACAGCGGAAATACCAATGCTGATCAAAGTTTTGCGAGATTAATCAACAAAATTAAAGAACTTGGAGGTCCAGAATACGCTTATACGGATATCGCTCCGGAAAATAATAGGGACGGCGGTGCTCCTGGTGGAAATATTCGCGTTGGCTTTCTTTATAACCAAGACCGGGTATCTCTTGTAGAAGGAACAAAAGGTACTGCCACACAAGCAGTTGGTTTTGAAAATGGAAAACTGACATTAAACCCAGGCCGCATTGACCCAACAAACCCGGCGTTTGATTCCAGCCGTAAGCCGCTGGCAGCACAGTTTAAATTTAATGGAAAAAGTGTGATCGTAATAGCAAACCATTTCAACTCTAAAAGCGGAGACTTTCCTTTATTCGGGAAAGTTCAGCCTCCAGAATTCAAAAGCGAGGCTAAACGCCTTGAAATGGCAAGAATCGTTAACAATTTTGTAAAAGATGTTCAATCAAAAGATCCGAATGCAAATATTGTGGTATTAGGGGACTTTAATGATTTCGAATTTTCAAATCCTTTAAAAACACTAAAAGGAAACGAATTAACAAATATGATCGAGAAAGTTCCGGCAGAAGAGCGCTATTCGTATACGCATCAAGGGAACTCCCAAGTACTTGATCACATTTTAGTATCTAATAACTTGGCACAATCAACAATAGTCGATATTGTCCATATCAACTCATCTTTTATGGAAGTGCACGGACGTGCAAGCGACCATGATCCGGTACTAATTCAGATACAATTAGGTGCTACACAGCCGAAATATGACAAGGTATATAATCTTGTTGGATTCTCAACCAAAAAACTAACGATTCAAGCTGCCAACTCTCTGATCAACATGGACGGCACTTCAGTAATTAGAGAGGGAATCTGGCTAAAGAACTCAGCTACTGTTAAAGGGGAAGGTTTAAAAAATACAAAAATTGTGATCAGCCCAACTTCAAAAGATGCTGTCATTGACTTAAGCGGTGCAGAAGTAAAAGAAGTATTAATCGACAATGCCAATGTAAAAGAGATTAAAGGCGCAGAAAATGTTCAATTATGGACGGTAACGAACGGAGTTGATACCTCTAATATCATATTTAAGGATTCAAAGGGAGAAGTAATATCGCCTGTCACGCTCCCAAGTTTGTCGAAAGGCTCTGCGGAGATAAATCTCTGCAGGTCTTTTCTTTTTGTACTTTAGTAGAAACATAAAATCCGTTTCAAATAACTTTTGAGACAGTTAATATAAAATAGAAGCTAGATAAATAGTATTAAGCCCTAATTCCTACCAAGGAGCCAACGATTTCAGTTTGCAAAGTTTGAGTTATTTATTGTCAGAAAATGAAAATAATTATTTACAATAAAGCACTCCCATGGTACAATTCATTGGTAAAAAATTCAGGAAGAACCTATATGAGGAAAATTATTTCATTATTGTTGGTTTTTTGGCTCTTCACCACAACATGTATTTGACAAGCAATACGGTTTCCTGCACAAAGATGTGCAAAAATCACTGATTTGTTGATTTTCCCTCACAAGCGTAAATAGGGTATGTTCAGAAAAAATCAAGTACAACTTTTGGTGAAGAGCCTAAAGTATGCTCCTCTCTCACGAAAATGGAAGAATAATATGATCCATTTCACGGCTGTTGATTATCCAAAATTAGGCATACTCCTCCCATATATTCGGGCATACTCAAATAAGACAGCTGCCATCTCGGATTTCCATTCGAGAGGAAGTTGCCCAGAGAAAAAACGACGGACAAACGAAAGAAAGGTAAGGGACGAGGTTGTCCGTTTTTCCGTTCGATGATATAGCCATCTCAGTAACACATAAGCGATAAATGCCGCAAAAAGTTGGTTGTATACCGCATGCTCGTTGTTGCCAAATAAGGTCGGAACGTTTAGATATTGCTTGATCCATCGGAAAAACACTTCCACTGTCCAACGTTCTTGATACATCTCGGCAATCTTTTCCGCCGATGCCTCTAAGACGTTCGTGACCACACGGATTTCATGCCCGTTCGCATCCTGAAAGATCACGACGCGATGGCGCTTTTTGGAACGACATTGTTTCGTTCCTAACTGGCAAGTAAAATCCGCCACAATAGAAGAAGAGGAGGAAGAAAGGCGCTTTAGGCTCTTTTTTTGATGGATCTCGACATTGTCTTTCATCCGAATCACAAACGGTTGCTTCTGTTCGACAAACCGATCGAGGCGTTCAATTTTAAAGTACGCTCGATCTTCGACAAGAACCGTTTGTACGTCTGTGAGCCGCTCTCCCACCGGTCCATCGTGGCGCAACCCTACGGTTTCTACGATGTCGCTCGGCATTTGTTGCTCAGGGGAATACGCGACGTGCATTTTCACTCCGGATCGTTCCCCATGATAGGGTGCCCATGTCAGGCGGTTTTTCCCCACGGTGACGGTCGTGGAGTCTACTATACGCAATGCTTTTGGAAAGCGAAGCGAACGGCGGGTTTGGCGATTGCACTTAGAAACAACCAAAGCAAATAAGCGCTTCATCACCTCGTACGGAACTTCTTTCGCTTTCTTAGAAACCGTCGAGTAATGAAACGTCGGCAATCCGTACATTTTCGCCACATCGGCACCATGACGGAAACTTTTCCATTCGTGAAGTGCCGCCAGCAGAAAAAAATCAACCAACGTGCGCACCGTAAACGTCCGCGAAGTGTCATGGTAGCCAACGGCTTCGGTAATCGACTGGAGATCTTCATCAGAAACAATTTTTTGCATCAAATTTGGGAGTGTGGTATGCTTGTGCATAGAGAGCACCTCCTAGGTTTGTTTGTGTTGTTACTTACATTCTACAGGAAAGGTGCTCTTTTTTCTATGTTTTTTATGGATATTATTGGTTAATCAACACGCCTGGATCCATTTTAACCTATATTTTGCCCCTTAGCCAAGTCCGGTGAGAAGCTTGTTTGACGAAATGTTGACCTTTGCGCCACCAAAGCCCCCTCTTTTTCTTCGAAATCATTCTTTTTTCTCTTTTCTTTTGACGGAAAGACATCTATGATGAAAGAAAAAGAGAAAGGAAGGAGCGGACGGAAGTGAGAAAATGGGTGCAGGCCGTGGCAATCGGAATGCTGTTGGCTGCGGCCGGATGGCTTTGGATGCCGAGTTCATCCATGGTCAAGGCGGGGGGATGCGGAGAACGTGTCGGCACGGAAAAAGTGTGGTGGGACGGTGCTGAACTGAAGCCCGGGCAAATCGGCCGGGTGACGGTGGTGGCGCCGACAGAGCTATGGTTGTCGAACAAAGCAGTGAAGACGCTGCCAAGCGGTGCGGTGTATCGCGTGTACGCGCTAGGCGGCGGCTATTTTGGTGTCGGCCGAGGATATCGGATCAAGAACGATGCCCGCGTCCGCTATGAAACGCCGTCAAGAGAGAAGTTGGCCGCTGCTTTATGCGTGCAGCAGGCGAAAACAAGCATGGCGGATGTCACGATGAACGGGGTGGCGATCGGCGACTCGCGCGCCAAGGTCGAAGCGATGTACGGCACGGCGAAGCGGAAGACGAAAAACGCCTACGGCCTATATTGGGAGGCGTATGATCAAGGCGGTTACAAAAACTTTTTGATGGTGAGCTATGACCGTGATCGGGTGGCGGCGATGTACACGAATCACCCGATTGTTCAAACGAAAAAAGGAACGGGCATCGGAACGGCGAAAACGGTGGTGGAAGCGCGCTACGGCCGGCCGCTCGCCTTCATCCAAAAAAAGGATGCCGTCTACGACATTCAAAATGACGAATACGGGACCTATCTTGTCAACGGCCGCTACGTCACCTTCTTTTATGACCGGTACAACAACAACCGGGTGGATGGCGTGCTTGTCGTCAATCGGGCGCTCGAGGATGAAAAGCCCGGGTTTTACGGAACGACGACGGAGGAGCTGCGCACAGCGTATGAATATCAAATTTTTGATTTAGCAAACGCGGCGCGCCGCTTGCACGGGCTTCCGGCGCTCGCGTGGGATGCGAAGGCGGCGGCGGCCGCCCGTGAACATAGCGAAGATATGGCGGTCCATCACTACTTCTCTCATACGAACTTGCAAGGATTGTCGCCGTTTGACCGTCTGAAGCGCCATGGCATCGCTTATCGCGTGGCGGGCGAGAACATCGCCTACGGACAATACGATGCGATTTTTGTCCATGAAGCGTGGATGCACTCGCTCGGGCATCGGCAAAATCTTTTATACCCGGACTTTACCCGCCTCGGCGTTGGGGTGGCGTTCAATTCATTCCATCAACCCTACTACTCTCAAGAGTTTTATGCTCCGTGACCGCGGATGATCCTTTCGCTTCTCAAGAGCGTCCCAACCTTGCTGGGACGTTCTTTTTTTTTGACTAAATAAATGGAAAAGGGTTCCCCTTTTTGTAGAAGTTTGTCGTATAATAGAATCAGTGTCAACAAAATGATAGAAAGAGAGGAAAATAGGACCAGTGGGAAAAGCGAGGAACATCATCCGCATTGGGGTCGGGGCGGTGTTGGCCGCATGGACGGCGCTGCAGGCGGCAGAAGCGGATGCCGGAGCGAATGTCGTCTACTGGGAAGGCATGCGCCTCGTGCAGGGGCAGATTGGAAAATTGGAGATCGTGAAACCGATTAACCTATGGAAACGGGAAAACGGGGCGCTGACGTTTGTCCGCGTGTTGCAGCCTGGAGAACAGTACCGGGTGTATTCGTATGACGAGGCGTTTGGCGGCCAATACGGGGTTGGCGGTGGATATTACGTCACCAATATCAAAGGGCATGTTGTGTATAAAACGCCGTCGAGGGAGAAGCTGAAGCTTGTCAATCCGGGGAAGTATGGGGCAAGGCAGCTGGCGGTCGGCACGGTGGTAAAGGAGGTGTCGACGCGCATCGCCTCCGGGGTGGAAAAAGAGGAAATGGAAATCGTCGGCGCGCGCGGCAAGCAGCATGTGTACAAGCTTGACATCGATACGTCGAATGAGAGGCTGGCCATTGAGACGGCGCTGTCCAATGATCAAGTGCTTGGCATTGAACCGGTGCTTGAGCAGGCAAAACGGTACGATGGCCGCGACGGAACCGTGCTGGCGGCGGTGAACGGCGATTATTTCAAAGAGGATGGTTCGCCGACCGATTTGATGGTGCACCGGGGAGAGATCGTGATGACGAATACAACGCCAACGGCGGAACGGACGATTTTTGGCATCAGCACTGATGGAAAGCCGATGATTGGAAACCCAGATGTTCAAATTGGCGTTCGAATTGGAGAAGGAGGCTCATATCCCGTCGATGGCATCAACAAGCCGCGGCGCGCTCATCAGTTGATTTTGTACACCCCGTATTTCGCTGCCTCCACGAAAACGAACGCTCTTGGGACGGAAGTCGTGCTGACGAATGTACAAGGGGTGTTGAACGGGAATGGAACGGTCACTGCAACGGTGAAGAAAGTGGTAGTCGGTCAAGGCAATGAACCGCTTCAACCTGGAGAGCTCGTGCTATCGGGCCATGGCCGGGCGAGCGACTATTTGCGGCAGGCGAAAGAAGGGGATGAGGTGGAAATTTCCCTTCAGTATGACCAGCCCGAATGGAATGGGGTGAAAGAAGCGCTTGGCGGCCGATACCGGTTGGTGGCGGATGAAAAAGTGCAGTCGTTTTCGATTAAAGGGGTCCATCCGCGTACAGCCGTCGGCATTGACAAGAACGGAAATGTCATGCTCGTCGTTGTCGATGGCCGCCAGCCTGCCTATAGCCAAGGCATGACGTTGAATGAGCTGGCCAAACTGATGCATGAGCTTGGCGCCGTCGATGCGATGACGCTCGATGGCGGCGGTTCTTCGACATTTGTCGTCCGCCAGCCAAACGGGCAGCTCAAAGTCGAAAACAAACCGTCTGATGGATTCGCACGGCCAGTGGCGAATGCGCTTCTTGTTGTGTACAAAGAGACGCAAGAGAACGGGGAAAGCGAAGAAGTGCTTGATGACTTTGAAACGGAGTCGAAGTGGAATGCATCGGGCGTCAACTATGTGGGGGCGGCGGTCGAACGGACGACAGAAAAGGTGAGAGAAGGAAAGCAGGCGCTGAAAATTTCATACGATTTCCGCGGGATGCCAGGGACATCCGGCGTCTATGCTAGTCGGGAGGAAGCGATTTGGATTTCGAAACGGCCGCAAGCGATTGGCATGTGGGTGTATGGAGACGGAAGCGGCCATTGGCTGCGCGCCCAGCTGCGGGATGGAAGCGGGCGCCGCATCTGGATCGATTTTGCCCGCCATGTCGATTGGATCGGTTGGAAATATGTGCAGGCCGCTGTGCCTAGCGATGTCGCGCTTCCGCTCATGCTGGAGATGCCGGTGCGTTATATGGAAACGGATATCGGGCGGAAAAACGCCGGAGCGATTTACATCGACGACCTTCGCGCCATCTTCCGCTGATGCGCTCGCCTCCCCTGCTTGCCTAGAAGGATGGTGAATGAACAAGGGATGTTGCTCATCGATAGGGGTTCCGAAATCGAGAAAGTCCTTGCATGCTGTTCTTCTAGGCATTTGCATTTCTCTGAAAAGTATTGTATATATGTGGATAGGCAAACAGCAAGGGAGGCAAAAGCTTGACGATGGACGAACAAACGTTGTTGGAGCAGTTGCGGAAAAACCCGCCGAAGCTGGTCGGAGGATATAAAAAACAAGGATGGGCGATCAAGGTGTTGGAGCGAATCGCCAATCCGGATGTGGAAGACGAAGGAGGCGGCCGGGTGACGGCCAAAGCGGTGCTGTGGGCGCAAGACGGCACGTATTACCCGGCTTTTTTGACAATTGACCTCCATCAACAAGGAAGAGTCGTCGGCGTCTATTTCATTGCCGAAAACAAGGAACAGTTCGATTTGATTCCGTTCGAATGGGCGAAAGAGTTTCTTGGAAAGCCAGAACAGGCCATCATTCCGTTTCGCTACCGGACGCTGAGCAAAATCGACGGGGATCAGCAGCAAACGAACTGGCCGCACTTTCGTTGATCAAGGCTGGCTCTGACAGTCAAAAAGGTGGCTGAAGAGTCAGCCTTATTTATGCTTGGAAGGGCTTACGTTGGATTTTTTTTTCAGGGCATATTTTCATTTTGCCTCTTTTCCAGTAAAATTGAAATACATGTTTACTATTTTTGTAGATAGCAGGTGAAAGCGTGAGGAGAAAACGGAGAAAAGCATTTTCCATCATCGGATGGCTGGCGGTGTTTTGGCTATCTTTTTCACTGTTGGCCGTTCAGACGGAAGCGGCCTCGTTCCCGAATGTGGAGCGGCTTGAACAGCATGCCGCCCAGCTTGAGCGGGCGATGAAAGCCAATCAATGGTCCAAGCCGTACCGTCTCTTCAACCAAGTCAAACGCGATTATGAGGCGGCAAAAAAAGAAGTGGCGCGCGTGCGTCCACAAACGGCAAGGGCGCAGTTGGAAAAACGGATCGCGGCCGGAGAACAGACGATGAAAAAGGCTTCTGCCTATATCAGCGCGGTCGAAAGCGGGGAGCGATTGCGCGCCTTGACGGCCAACGTCGACCGGGCGCTGCGGACGGGGGATGTGGATGTTGTGTACGATTCCTACGGTCCGCTGGAATATCAAATTCGCAAAACAGCGATTCTCATCGGCCGCGTTCCGGGAGCGTCGCTGCGCGAAAAGATGGAAGGATGGTTTCAACGCCCGGCTTTGGCTGTCAAGCTGCGTGCCTATGATCCCATCAATATTATGAAAGCCATGGACAAGTTGCTTGATGCGTATGATGAAGGGGATATCGCGCGGGCGGAGCGGTTGCTGTCGCTTTGCGACCGGTGGCTGCCAAACGTGGTGGATGCGGCGACGCGCAAGCAGCTGGCGGTGTATATCGATGATTTTAAAGCGCCGGTTGTCTTAGATGTCGATATCGAATAAACTGGCGCATGTCGGGAGAGGAGAGACGGATATGAAGGTGATTCAGCGATGGGCGGCGGCTCTTCTATTGCTTGCGGCCTCATTTTCGGTTTGGAGTCCGCCGGCGGAGGCGGCGACGGCGTCAACGAAGGTGCTCGAAGAAGTGAGGGAGTTGGTTCGTCAGTATTATGTTGAACCCGTAAGCGATCGAGTGCTGAAAGCCAGCACCCCGCAAGATATTGTCAAACAGCTTGACCCGTATTCTGCCTATATGACAAAGGAAGAATACGAAGAATTTTTGAAGTGGATTGATATGGAGTCTGTCGGCATCGGCGTGATGGTTGAGGAAGATGAGGACGGCGTCCACATCCTGTCTGTCTTGGACAATGGACCAGCCGCCCGCGCCGGGCTGCAGCCGGGCGATGTGATTCGGGCGGTTGACGGGCAGCCGGTAACAAATGAGACTATGGAAAAAGTATTGAGCTTGATCGCAGGGGAAGAAGGAACGACGGTGGCCGTAACCGTTTGGCGGCCGTCGACCGAGGAAACCGTCAGTGTCACCATCAAGCGGGAAAAAATCGACTGGCCGAACGTGGAGTTCAAACGGCTGGCAGGGAATATCGGCTATATTCAGCTATATAGTTTTGATGAGACAGCGCCTGGCGAGATCGAACGCGCCATTCGCTCGTTAAGCGGGGTGAAAGGGTGGATTTTTGACCTCCGCGACAATCCGGGGGGATATGTGGAAGCGGCGCAGCAAATCGCCGGCTTTTTCCCGAATGTGAAACAGGCGTTTCAGTTGCGCGACCGTTCGAATCACCCAGAAGTGTATGCCGCTGTCAAACAGCCGGTGCAAATGGCGGGTCCGATCCGGCTGCTTGTCAACGCGTCGAGCGCGAGCGCGTCGGAAATGTTGGCGGCGGCGGTGAAGGAGCAAAAGGCGGCCGTTTTGTATGGGCAACGGACGTTTGGCAAAGGATCGATGCAGGAAATGTTTGAGCTGTCGGACGGCAGCATGTTGAAGTTGACCGTCGCCCACTTTTTCTCGTCAAAAGGGACGCCGATTCATCACGTTGGGGTGAAGCCGGATGTGCCGACGGTTGTTGGGAAAGAGCTGTATGCCGCTCACCGCGATTTGCTGATTGGCCAGCTGAAAGGGTATCAGTCGCTCGGCAAGCTGCGCAATGCGCCGGTCGATAAGACGTTTGTCGTCCGCTTCTCTCGTCCGCTCGCCAATACCGCGGTAAGCGGAGTAAAATTGTATCAATTAGGCGGACAGGAAGTAGCGGTGACGGCGCAAATCCGCCGGGGGACGGAGCTTTTGATCAAACCGGCAGCGAAGCTGGCCAAAGGGCAGAGCTATTTATTGGTCATTCCGCCGGTGTTGAAAAGCAAAGACGGCGTGGCGATGAAAAAAGGTGCTTACATGGAGATTCAAACCGCTGCTTCTACGAAATAAGGCCCTCCCGTCGAGATGGGTTGGATAGCTGTCGTTCTTGATGATGCAATGTTCGGCTGTTGCGTCTAAGGTTCAACGGACAACGGGAGCGCGGTCGTTTTGAACGGAACGATGCAAAGAAAGCTGGCCTCCATCGGTCGTTTGGCGACCATGGGGGCCAGCTTTTTGCCGGTTACTCCTCGCTTGATTGCGTTTCTTGCTTTTCGCTCTGTGCCGGGGCGGATGGGATCGTCACCTTCCAGGACGTCCAATCCGGTTCTGCTTTGCGCAGCAATTCCGGTGGGAAGAGGAACGTCCATGGTTTGCTGGTGTGGGCTTTCACTTCCAGATGGCACGGAAATAATCCGCGGGCGACGATATCGCCAGCATAATCCCGCACTTCAAGAGGGATTTGTTCAAAATGGATATGTTTGTCGCTGCCGTTGCGAATGAGCAACGTGACGCCTAGTTCACCGGAAGGCAGCTGTTTCGCTTCAATGCCCATGAAGTTCACCTCTCCGGGAGCGGGAGGCGGAACCGAGTCAACGAGGGCTTGCAGATGTTGGCGCTGCTTGGCCGACAGCGTCTGCTCCCAGCTTTCCTCTAGGTCGAGCCGATGCCGCGGTGTCAGTTCAAAGGCGATCTTCCATCCATCTTGAGGCAACTGATCGACGAGCTTGTCCTCGGCGGCGAACAAAAACCGCCACGGGCGGGCCGTCATTGGCGGCAGTTCGCCGAAAGCGCTCATATCAAACTCTTTGCGGGCAATCGCCGTGCCATCCTCGTCAAGCAGCAACAGGCGGATTCGTTCAAAGCGAACCGGCTTCGGCAGCGTGTTGCGCAAAATGGCGACAGCGACAAACCCATCGTTGTATTCGACCAGCTTGACGCCGGAAATGGAAATTTGGTTTGGCTGAAGCGGCGGCAGCTGTTCGTGGTAAAAGCGATAAACGTACGTTTCCTCTGGAGACAGCTGCCAGTCCGGATGAAACGACAGCGTCGTTTTCGTTCCGACCTCCGGCTGTTTGACATGTTGCGCCGGCAGCTCGGCTTCCGGTTGCGTGCGTTGTTTTCGTCGGAAAATCATAGGGAACCTCCTTTACGAGGCGGCGTGCTGCGCCGCGGTTATGGTTCGTTCGCGGCGACGGCCGCTTCGTCATCGATGACAAACTGGCTTTTCAAATAGTTCATGGCTGTGGTGCAAATGCCGGCGTCGATCGCTTGCTGCAGCGCGACGAATTCGCGGTAGGCGTCCATTTCAAAGGCGCGGTACGGATCCTCTTGGCCGTAGCTGCGCAAATGAATCCCCTCTTTTAATACATTCAGTTGATTTAAGTGGCGAATCCAGTGGGCGTCGATGGTTTCAACCATCAAATGCTTAAGCCGCATCGTTTGTTCTTCGTCGCACGGAAGATCGGCGAGCGCCGCTTCAAGCGATTGGTATTCGTCCCAAACAAGTTGGGCGATTTCTTCTTTTTGCTTATGGCGAAGATCCTCAATCGGATAGGCAAACCGGAAAAAGGCACGGCGCAGCTCGTTGTGCAGTCCTTCGATGTTCCACTCTTCAAAAAAGACGTTTTCCGGACAATAACGGTCGATCGTTTGCGTGATATAACGCTGAATGTGCCGAAGGAGCTCGGACAGCACCTTTGCTTGCTTCAGCGCCAAGACGCGATCGCGCATATGGTAGATGACTTTGCTTTGTTGGTCGATCACGGTGTCCAATTTCAATAAATGCAATCGCGCCGAATAATGGGCGTTTTCGATCGTTGTTTGCACTTTTTGGACGAACTTGATCGGGTCGGGCGACACGATGCGCCCGGTTTCATCCGTCTTGACTTTGCTTCGCCATTTTTCCAGCTCCTCTTGATCGTACAGCTGAAATAAATCATCCTCCAGCGAAATGATAAACTGGGAAGACCCCGGATCCCCTTGGCGTCCTGCCCGGCCGCGCAGCTGCATATCAATGCGATGGCTTTCATGGCGCTCTGTGCCGATGATGTGCAGCCCGCCAAGTTCCTTGACGCCTTCTCCAAGCAAAATGTCGGTCCCGCGCCCGGCCATATTGGTCGCGATCATCACTTGCCCTTTTTGCCCGGCGGTCGCGATGATGCGCGCTTCTTCTTCCTCCGTTTTGGCATTGAGCAGGTGGTGAGGGATGCCTGCTTTCGAAAACGCCGCTGACAACCGTTCCGACTGTGCGACCGATGTCGTGCCGATGAGAACAGGGCGGCCGATGGCATTCATTTTTTTCACTTCGTCGATAATTTTCCGTACTTTCGCCTCGTACGTCTGGTAGACGAGGTCGTCCCAGTCGGTGCGGCGGGATGGCCGGTTTGTCGGAATCGTAATCACGCGCAGCCGGTACGTTTGCCAAAATTCTTCTTTCGACGGCGTAGCGCTGCCGGTCATCCCGGCCAGCTTCTCATACATGCGAAAATAGTTTTGGATCGTAATCGTGGCTTGGATGTCGTTTTCTTCGGTGATTTCCACACCTTCTTTCGCTTCAATGGCTTGATGCAGGCCGTCGCTGAACGAGCGTCCTTCCATCACCCGGCCGGTGAACGGGTCAACGATCATCACTTTGCCGTTTTTGACGATGTAATCGACATCCCGCCGCATGATAAACCAAGCGCGCAGCGACTGCATCGCATGATGGAGCAGCACGTGATGCTCCCAGTCGTATAGATTGTCGATGCCAAACGCCCGCTCGATTTTTTGCGCCCCTTCTTCGGTGAGGAAAATTTGTTTCGTCTCCAAAGACCGTTCATACTCTTTTCCTTCTTCGAAGGTGCGGACGATGCGCGCCATAATCGGGAACAATTCGGCTCCGATTCCCGATTTATTGGCGATAATGAGCGGGGTGCGCGCTTCGTCGATTAAAATGCTGTCGATTTCATCGATGATGGCGTAATACAGCGGGCGCTGCACTTTATCTTCGAGGCGGTACACCATGTTGTCGCGCAAATAATCAAAACCGAACTCGGTGCCGGTGCCGTACGTGATATCGGCCGCGTATGCTTCTTTTTTCTCGCTGGCCGTCATTTGCGACACATTCAGGCCGACGGTTAAGCCGAGAAAGCGGAACACACGGCCCATTTGTTCGCAGTCCCGGCGCGCCAAATATTCGTTGGCCGTAATAATGTGGACGCCTTTTCCAAGGAGGGCGTGCAAGTAGCTTGGCAAAGTGGCCGCCAACGTCTTTCCTTCCCCAGTCTGCATTTCGGCGATGTTTCCTTCATGCATCGCCAATCCGCCCATCAGTTGCACGTCGTAATGGCGCAGACCGAGCACGCGCCGCGCCGCCTCCCGGACGACGGCAAACGCCTCGGTTTTGATGTCATCGAGCGTCTCGCCACGTTCGAGCCGTTCTTTGAAGACAACCGTTTTTTGGCGCAGTTGTTCATCGCTCAGCGAAGAAATGGTGGGTTCCCATTCATTGATTTGCGCCGCCAGCTTGGCAAGACGCTGCACGTCTCGCGCGCTTTCGTCAAATAGTTGCTTTACTTTTGCAAACATATGTCCATTCCTCTCCTAGACAGGCATGATTCACACCAAGTGCTCTAAAACCTAATTATAGCACAAGATGTTTCCTGTGGAGGGAGGATGTAAAATGTGGAATCGTCCGCCGGATTGGCGCTCGAGCTTCTCGCGGCAAGGGAAAAAGAAATTTTCCATCCTTGGGGACAAAAAAGGGGTGTAAAAAAAGATTGATTTACTCATCGTATATGGTAACATAAAGATGATGTGTGTTTCCGCGATTTTATAAGGCCAAGGTGATTGCATATGAATATGGAAGCATTTGCCGCATGTTTGGCTTCGTTTATCACAGTATTGGTCATCACCCCGTTCGTGATCAAGCTCGCTGTCAAAATTGGCGCGGTCGATCGGCCGAACGGGAGAAAAGTGCATACAAAAGTCATGCCAAGGCTTGGCGGATTGGCCATTTTTATCGGTGTCGCCGTCGGCTACTTTGTCGGCGGAGTATATGAGCAACAGGTAACCGGGATGACGGTCGGTGCCATCATCATCGTGCTCGTCGGAATGCTTGATGATTTATACGAGTTGTCACCGAAAATGAAGTTAGCGGGCCAATTGCTGGCGGCGTTCGTCGTTGTCGCTTCCGGACTGAAAGTCGATCTTTTGACCGTCCCGTTTGTCGGCACGTTTGAGTTGGGGCTGTGGAGCTATCCGATTACGATATTTTGGATTGTGGCGATTACGAACGCCATCAACTTGATCGATGGGTTGGATGGATTGTCCGCGGGCATTTCCGCCATTGGGATTGCGGCCATTGCCGTCATGGCGGGCATGGCAGGCAAAATGCTCATTTTCACGCTCTGCTTGATCATCTTAGGCAGCGTCATCGCTTTCTTGTTTTACAATTTCCACCCGGCGAAAATTTTCATGGGGGATACCGGCGCGTTGTTTTTAGGATATGCGATTTCCGTCTTGTCGGTGCTAGGGCTTTATAAAAGCGTGACGCTCTTCAGTTTCGTCGTTCCAGTGCTCATTTTGGGTGTACCGATTTTCGATACGACATTTGCCATTATTCGCCGTATTGTGAATAAAAGGCCGATCTCGGCGCCAGATAAGTCACATCTTCACCATCGGCTGCTGGCCCTTGGCTTTTCACATCGCAACACGGTGTTGCTCATTTATGCGTTTGGCTTGATGTTTGCCATCAGCGCGATTTTGTTCTCCGCCTCGACGTTATGGCAGTCCATTCTCATCGTCTTTGCCTTGATCGTCTTCGGGGAACTGCTGGCTGAACTGATCGGCTTGGTCAATGATCAGTACAAACCGTTTATGACTTTTATTCGTAAGCTGCTTCGGGGAAGCCGAAAAGTATACGGAAATGACCGATAAATAGCAAATGGGCCGTTTGTGTCATGAAAGGGACAAACGGCTTTTTTCAGGAATGGCCCGTCTTTGGAAAATTATACCCTTCTTTTTCGTTGTTTATGCAGCTTCTGCCGTTCCTTCGCTGATTTTTTTTGCGGCAAGGCCAAGATTGCCACAAAACTGTCATTATATATTGACGCAAATGTGATAAACTAAACATGTTTACTCTATATATTTTTTGGATTTGGAGGAACTTGCGATGAACGTGCCAATGTTGGATTTAAGCGAACAGTATGAACAATTGAAGCCGGAGATCATGCGCGTATTGGATGAAGTGATGCGCTCCTCTCGCTTTATTTTAGGAGATTATGTCAAAAAGCTAGAAGCAGATATTGCTGCCTACAGCCGGGCGAAACACGGAATCGGCTGCGGCAACGGAAGCGATGCGATACATATTGCTTTGCAAGCGGCCGGCGTCGGGCCGGGCGATGAAGTCATCACAACGGCGTTCACCTTTTTCGCGACGGCAGGATCGATTGCGCGGGCCGGCGCCAAACCGGTGTTTGTCGATATCGATCCGGTGACGTTCAACATCGATCCGGCGCAAATTGAAGCGGCGGTGACGGAGAAAACGAAAGCCATCATCCCGGTGCATTTGTACGGGCAAATGGCGGATATGGAGGCGATCGCCGCGATTGCCAAGCGGCATGGATTGGTTGTCATCGAGGACGCCGCCCAGGCGATCGGCGCGAAATACAACGGGAAATGCGTCGGCGAGCTTGGGACGGCGGCGACGTACAGTTTCTTCCCGACGAAAAACTTGGGCGCCTACGGGGATGGCGGCATGATCATTACGAACGATGACGAACTGGCGGAAAAATGCCGGGTCATCCGCGTTCATGGCAGCAAGCCGAAATATTACCATCATGTACTTGGCTACAACAGCCGCCTCGATGAGATGCAAGCGGCGATTTTAAGCGTCAAATTCCCGCATCTGGATCGGTGGACGGAACAGCGGCGCAAGCAAGCGGCGACGTATACGCGCCTGCTCGAGGAGGCGGTCGGCGACCTTGTTGTGACGCCGAAAGAAGTCGATGGGCGCTATCATGTGTTCCATCAATACACGATTCGAGCGCCGAAGCGAGACGAGCTGCAAGCGTTTTTGAAAGAACAAGGGATCGCGACGATGGTGTACTATCCGCTGCCGCTGCATTTACAACCGGTGTTTGCTTCGCTCGGGTATAAGGAAGGGCAGTTGCCGGAGGCGGAAAAAGCGGCGAAAGAAGCGCTGTCGCTGCCGATGTTCCCAGAGCTGAAAGAGGAGCAGCAACAGTACGTCGTGGAGAAAATTGCGGAATTTTACCGTCATTCCGCTTGATCGTCCAACCGGCCAAAGGAGACGTCACTTGCGCACAGCAATGGCGTTTTCTTTGGCGTTGGATCATTTGTTTTGTTCACAACACTTTGTTATTTTATGATAAGGGATGGTGGCCGGATTGACGGCGGAAAAACGACCGTTTGTGCTATACGAATATTTGCGCTTTTTTTGGCAGCGAAAATGGTGGTTTCTTCTCGTTCCGCTTGCAACGATCGTTTTGACCGTCATCGCAGGGCGGTTTTTGCTGCAGGGGGAGAAGTATACGGGGAAAGCTGTCGTGTTTACCGGATCGATTGACGTAAAAGAGTTGACGGATCCGAAAAATATAGAAGCGAAGTTTCCTGAGGTGAAAAACTTGGATGTCGTCGTTCCTGAGGAACAGTACGTGCAAATCACTGTCAAAGGCGACGATGAACAAGACGTGAGTCGAGAATTGAAGCTTGTTGTGTCGGAATACAGTCAGGAGCTCAATCGCCATTCGCAAGAGCGGATTGATGTCACCACGAAATACTTGCATGCGCTGGAAGAACGGGAGCGCGCATTGCAGCAAAAAGTCGATTATTATAGCGAACAAATACAGTCGGGCCGCTTGAATCCAGAACAGCTCAATGACATCAGCGACTTGTTGGTCGAGTCGGAAAACAACTTGACCGAAGTGATGGAGCGCGTCAATCGCATCCGCGGCAATCTTGTCTTTTACGAAAAACCGGCCGTGTTGTCGGAAACGGTGGCGAAATCGAAAACGTATACGGGGCAGCTGATGGCCGTCGGCCTTGTCCTCGGCCTGTTTTTGACGGTCGTTTGGCTCGTGCTTTGGAAGTATATATTGGACGCGAGGAGGTACTATTCTTCATGATCCGTTTTGCCATTGTCGGCATGGGGCATATCGCCAAAAAACATATCGATGCCATTGAAAAGGCGGACGGCGCCGAGCTGGCGGCAGTGTGCGACACGAATCCGGAACGTTTGCGCGACGTGTCGGACGTTCCTGTTTACACTGATATGGAGACGATGTTGAAGGAGAACGAACAGATCGATGTCGTCAACATTTGTGTTCCGTCTGGATTGCACGCGCGGCTGGCCAAGCTGGCGGCCCGCTATCGCCGTCATATCATTGTGGAAAAGCCGATGGCGCTCCGTGTGAGCGACGCCGAAGAGATGATCCGCGCGGCGAAAGAATACGACGTGAAGCTCGCGGTCGTTCATCCGAACCGCTTTCGTCCGGCTATTCGGAAGCTGAAAGAGGCGATGGAGCGCGGGATGTTCGGAAAACTGAGCCATGCGAACGCCACGGTGCGCTGGAATCGAAATCAAGCCTATTATGACCAGGCGGCGTGGCGGGGGACGAAAGAGTTTGACGGCGGCGTCCTGATGAATCAAGCCATTCACAATTTGGATTTGCTGCTTTGGCTGATGGGGCCGGTCAAGGCGGTGCAAGCGATGGCGGCGACCCGTCTGCGCAAGATTGAGACGGAAGATGTCGCGGCGGCGGTCGTCGAGTTTGAAAGCGGGGCACTTGGCGTCATTGAGGCAGCGACGACGATTTATCCGCAAAACTTGGAGGAATCGATCGCCATTTTCGGCGAAACGGCATCAGTGAAAATCGGCGGCCGGACGGCCAACTTTATCGAAACGTGGGAAGCGGAAGGCGTCAGCGAGGAAGAACGGGCAAAGCTCATCGATGAGATCAACGCCGACCCGTTTGGCAAGCCGGGGCACCAATGGATCATTGAAGATATGGTGCAAGCGATTCGCGAAAACCGCGAGCCGATCGTCACTGGTTGGGACGGATTGGCTCCTGTTCGGCTGATCGAAGCGATTTTGCGTTCGGCGGAAACGGGGACAAGAGTGCAACTATCTGAGTAGAAAGGAATGAGAGGAATGAACTACGCGGAACGGCTGTTGCAAAAGTTTGAGAAACGCGACGCGGTCATCGGCGTGGTCGGGCTTGGCTACGTCGGGTTGCCGCTGGCAGTCGAAAAAGCAAAAGCAGGGTTTCATGTCATTGGCTTTGACATCCAACAAAGCCGCGTCGATCAAGTGAACAATGGGATCAACTACATCGGCGATGTTGTCGATGAAGATTTGCATGAGATGGTCAAGCAAGGGCGGCTCATGGCGACGACCGATTACGCCCGGATCGCGGAAGTCGATGCCGTGGCGATCGCAGTGCCGACTCCGCTCGATGAGCATCACCAGCCGGATACATCCTACGTCGAAAATTCGGCAAACGAAGTCGCCAAATACGCCCATGAAGGAATGCTTGTCGTGTTGGAGTCGACCACCTATCCGGGCACGACGGAAGAAATCGTGAAACCGGCGCTGGAGAAAAAGGGGCTCGTCGTCGGGGAGACGGTGTTCGTCGCCTATTCGCCGGAGCGGGTTGACCCAGGCAACAAGCAGTTTAAGACGAAAAATACGCCGAAAGTCGTCGGCGGCGTGACGAAAACGTGCACGAAAGTGGCGGCGGCGATGTATCGTGCGGTGCTTGAAGGCGATGTACACGAGGTGTCGAGCCCGGCGGTGGCGGAAATGGAGAAAATTTTTGAAAACACGTTTCGCCATATCAACATTGCACTGGCGAACGAGATGGCCATTTTGTGCGAGCGGATGGGCATTGACGTTTGGGAAGTGATCGAGGCGGCGAAAACGAAGCCGTACGGATTTATGGCGTTTTACCCGGGCCCGGGGCTTGGCGGCCATTGCATTCCAATCGACCCGTTTTATTTGACATGGAAAGCGCGTGAATACAACTACCATACGCGCCTGATCGAGCTGGCCGGCGAAATCAACAACGCAATGCCGGAATATGTCGTCAACCGCGCGATGCTCATTTTGAACGAAGAAGGGAAGGCGCTGCGCGGTTCGAAAGTGACGGTGCTCGGCGTCGCCTACAAAAAAGACATTGATGATGTGCGCGAATCGCCAGTGTTGAAAATCGTCGAGCTGCTCGAGCAATACGGAGCGGAATTTGCGGTCGTCGACCCGTATGTTCCGTCGTTCCGGGCGTGCAACCGGGTGATTGAGACGGTCGAGCTGACGCCGGAACTGCTTGCACAGTCAGATCTTGTCTTGATTACGACGGATCATTCCAACATCGACTATGAAATGGTCGCTCGTCACAGCCGGGTCGTGTTTGACACACGCAATGCTATGAAAGATGTGTCGAAACCGGCAAAATACGTCAAATTGTAAGCGAAGGAGACGAAACCATGAACGTTGTCGATCCCTCTGTTGTTTGCGGTGAACGTGTCGAAATGGGCCATTTCACTGTCATCGAGGCGAATGTAAAAATCGGAAACGACGTTAAAATCGGACATCGCGTCACGATTCACGAAGGAACCGTCATCGGCGACGGCGTGACGATCGCCGACGGAGCGGTGCTCGGCAAACCGCCGAAGCCGGCGAAAACGAGCACCGTCAAGCTGTCGGGCGAGCTGCCGCCGCTTGTCATCGGCGACCATTGCACGATCGGCGCCAACGCCGTCATCTATCGAGGCGCGACGATCGGCGCCTACACATTGATCGCTGATTTGGCGAGCGTGCGCGAAAACGTGCACATCGGCCAATATGTGATCGTCGGGCGCGGGGTGTGCGTCGAAAACCACGTCCAAATCGGCGATCGGACGAAAATCCAGTCGAACTCCTACATCACGGCCTACACGACGCTCGAAGACCATGTGTTCATCGCGCCGTGCGTCACGACGACCAATGACAACTACATGGGGCGGACGGAAGAACGGTTCGCCAAAATCAAAGGGGCGACCGTCAAGCGCGGGGCGCGCGTCGGAGGCGGAGCGATTTTGCTGCCGGGCGTGACGGTGGCGGAAGAGACGTTTGTCGCCGCTGGGGCGCTCGTCACAAAAGATACGGAACCGAGGACGGTCGTGAAAGGATTCCCGGCGCGCTTCAGCAAAATGGTCGACGAGCGGGAGTTGTTATAAATTGTTCTCGGCATTCAAGCGTTTAGGAGCGGATTCGCTCCTTTACGCGTTTATGAACGTCGGCACGAAGCTGATTGCCTTTTTGATGCTGCCGATTTATACAAGCTATTTGTCAAAGGCGCAGTACGGGGCGGTCTACTTGATCGACCAATGGACGTCGATGCTGACATTTCTCGTCATTTTCGGTACGGATTCGGCGCTCTCTTTTTACTATTACGACACGGACGACAAAGAGAAGCGCCTTTTGTATGTGCGCAACGTCATGTACTTCCGGCTGTTTGTCGTCGCCATCTTATTTTTGGCTGTCGTTTTGGCCGGTCCGTGGATCGCAGGCGCGCTGTTTCAAGAACCTCGCTATGTCGATTTGCTGTACATCAGTATCGCGACGTTGCTGCTCGATACGATTTTCGTCATGGCGACGACGGTGCTGCGGTTTGAATTTCAGACGAAAAAAGTCGTGATTTGGACGCTCGTGAAAATGCTGCTTGTCGCTGTGCTGTCGTATGCGGCGCTCCGGTGGTTCGCGGCGACGCCGGAAGGGCTGCTCATCGGCCGGCTCGTGAGCAGCGCGCTCGTGTTTTTGTTGATGCTGCATTTGACCGTAAAGTATATGGTGTGGCGCGTGCGCTTTGACGTGTTAAAGGAGCTGCTTGCCTACGCCGCCCCGCTCGTGCCGACTTCGCTCGCCTTTTGGGTGATCGCCAACGTCAGCACGTTTTTCATCCAACGGTTTGCGTCGTTGGAGGAAGTCGGGGTGTTTGGGGTTGCCTTGCGTCTCGCGACCGTGATCACGCTCATCACGAGCGGCGTGCAGATGGCGTGGCGTCCGTATTCGATGTCGATGAAAGACCGGCCGGAAAGCCGTGCGCTGTTTGCGAAAGTGTATATGGCGCTTTTGCTCATTGGAGCGTTTGGGCTGCTTTTGATCGCCACGGCGAGCCCGTGGCTTGTGGAAACCTTTTTCAAACCGGAATATCGCGATGCAGCGTCCTATATCCCGTTTTTATCGGCCGTCACGTTTTTGAACTTTTATTATCTGATTGTTTCCACCGGCTTGTTTTTGACAAAGGAAACCGGCTATATTTCACGGGTGTTCACGCTAGCGGCGCTTCTTCATCTTGCGTTGAACGCCGTGTTGGTGCCGCTTTGGCTCAGCTGGGGGGCGGTCGCGGCCAGCCTCATTACGTATATTGTCGCTGTGGCTTTCATTTTTCGCAAAAGCCAGCAAGTGTATCCTGTGCCAGTGTCATGGAAAAAGATGGCTTTGGTTTTGGTCGGCACATTGCTCGCCCTCATCGTCATCGTCTACGTTCAGCAGGCGTCGCTTGCTGACGGCTGGGTGCTCGCTGGTTGGGGCTTGTTTGCCGCCACGCTCTTTGCCAGCCGGGTTGATCGTGATTTGCGCCGTCCGGTGCGCACGATCGAGGATGAAAATGCGCAAAATACTTGATAACCGCTCATCTGATCTAGGAGGTGTTTCGGATGAAAATCGCCACCGTGTTAGGCGCCAGACCGCAGTTTATCAAGGCTGCCCCCGTCTCGCGCGTCTTGCGAAAACAATATACCGAAGTGCTGATCCATACCGGGCAGCACTATGACCCGAATATGTCGGCCATTTTTTTTGAGGAGTTGAATATTCCGACGCCTGACTACTATCTTGGGGTGGGTTCAGGCAGCCATGGAAAGCAAACGGGCGAAATGCTGATGAAAATTGAAGAAATTGTCATGCAAGAAAAACCGGATTATGTGCTCGTCTATGGCGATACGAACTCGACGCTCGCCGGCGCGTTGGTCGCTTCGAAGTTGCACATTCCGGTCATCCACGTCGAAGCCGGGCTGCGCAGCTTCAACAAGCAGATGCCGGAAGAAATCAACCGCATCATGACCGATCATGTCTCCGAGCTCTTATTTTGTCCAACGGAGACGGCCGTGGAAAATTTACGAAAAGAAAATATTACGCGAAACGTCTGGAATGTCGGCGACGTCATGTATGACGCCATTTTGTACAACAAGGAGCTCGCACAGCGCCAATCGACGATTTTGGCTGATTTGTCGCTGGCGGAACAATCCTACTACTTGATTACCATTCACCGAGCAGAAAATACCGATGACCCCGACAAATTGAAAGCCATTTTGGCTGCTTTTGCGGACATCGACGGGACGAAAGTGTGGCCGATTCATCCGCGGACGCGGCATAAGCTTGAAGAGTACGGCTTGGACGCTTCGGCGATTCCAGGGCTTCGGCTGATCGATCCGGTCGGTTATTTGGACATGCTTCGGCTAGAGAGCGGCGCGAAAAAAATCATCACCGATTCAGGCGGCGTGCAAAAGGAGGCGTATTTCTTGCGCGTGCCTTGCGTGACGGTGCGCGAACAAACCGAATGGGTGGAAACGCTCAAAGGCGGGGCGAACATCTTAACCGGCACGGACCGCGAGAAGATCGTCGCGGCGGTCCACAAGGAAGTCGCCCCTGTTTATGCGGACGTCTTTGGCGATGGGCATGCGGCGGAGAAAATCGTGGCGGCGATCGGACAGCGATAAGGGTGCGTCGGCATGTTGGACGTGTTGATCTGGTTGATTGTTCTTGTCGCCTCCACCTTGATGTTTCGCTATGCAGCGGGGACGCTTTCATGGAAGGCACCGAATCTCGTGTCGATTGTGTACTATTACTCGTTCCTTCTGTCGAGCTTCATCGGCGCGCTGCTGATCGCATTGGGAATGGATGATTACTACATGATTCGCAAGTTGTTTCGGCCCGAGGAATACCGGCAGATCGGGTTTTTCGTCGTCAGCTTCGTTATGATCGTGTTCCCGCTGTCGATGGTGGTCGTTTCAAGGCTGTGCGGATTTGAAGCCAGGCAGGAGTTTCGCGCCTATTTGCAAAAGCCGCTTTCCCCGTTGGCCGGAGCGACGGGCAGCCAAGTGTTTTATGCGTTTTTGGCGCTGTCGCTGCTCAGTTTTGCCGCCATTGCGTATATGATTTGGAAAACGCCGACGATTCCGGTGTTTGCGCTCTTGACAGGGACGGATGAGAGCTTGGCTGCGTTGCGCATTGAGGCGTCGCGCCATTTTGCCGGAAACGTGCTCGTTCGCAATATTTTTGCCATTACGCTCACGCCGCTTTTGTCGTTTATCGCTTATTTGTTTGCCGAGCTGACGCACGAGTGGCGGTGGAAGCTACTGTTTATCTGTCTGTTTGTCGGGGCGGTGTTCGTCAATGTGTATGATTTGGCCAAATCGCCGATTTTCTTTTATGTGATGATGTTTTTCCTCATTCGCATTTACATTGGAAAAACAAGGCTGTCGGCGGTGAAACTGGCGCTGTATGGGGGAGTGGGGGCGGCGGTGCTCGTCGGCATGTACATCGTCATTCAAGGGGTGCAAGATGCCACGACCTTTTTGTCTTACAACAAGGGCCCGATCGGCCGCATGATTTTGGCGCAAATCGCGCCGACGTTTCTTCATTTGAATTTGTTCGGCGAAGCGCTGCCATTTCTTTATGGAAAAAGCTTGCCCTCGATTTTAACAGGGTTGTTTGACGTCGAGAACGTCCGCTCCGCCCGCCTCGTGATGGCGCACGTGTTCCCGGAGCGGATCGAGGATGGAACGGGAGGGGTGCTCAATACGCTCTTTGTCGCTGAGGCGTATGCGAACTTTGGCTACGTTGGAATCGTCATCGGCACGCTGTATGTCGGTGTCGTGACGCAGCTGTTGTACATTGGGTTTCTACGGCTGCCAAAAAATCCTTTGTTTTTAAGTTTGTTCGTTTATTTTTCCGTTAACATCCCCCGCACGCTCGTCGGTGGGTTCACCGATTTTTTGTTCAATCCGACCTGGGTGCTGATCGTGGCGTTGTTTGGCGGAATGGCGTTATGGCTGCGGGTGCAGGGGGATTTACGGGCATGGTTTGCAACGAAAAGGCGAATCACTGATGAGGGATGAATGATGAAAACCGTATTGATTTATTACCCGTTTTCACTCGCCGCGGAACGAAACAGCGGGTCAAAGCTGCGGCCGTATGAAATGCATCAGGCGTTTTTGCGTTGGGGAGCGAAAGAGGGAGTGGACGTTCTTCTGATCGCCGGCACGTCAGCCGAGCGGGAGAAGCAATTTCAAGAGCTCCGCAGCCAAGGCAAGCTCGATGATGTCTGGTTTTGCTATATGGAAAACCAGACGATTCCGCTTTGGCTCACTGACCCAGGACACCGGCCGCAACGTCCGTTCGTCGACCGGGACGTTCTCCGCTACTTGAAAGCCCGCAACGTTCCGATCGGCGTCTTTTACCGCGACGTCTATTGGAAGTTTCCTGATTTGTATCCGCTCCGTGGTTGGAAAAAAGCGGCCATGCAAATGATGTACCGTTGGGAAGAACGGTTTTACGAGCGGTACTGCGATGTCATCTTTTTGCCGAGCCTCGAAATGGGAACATATGTCGCGATCCGCCGCCCGATGGTTGATTTGCCGCCGGGTGGGAAGCAAAAGCCGTTTCAGCGGTTCGGGACGGCGAAACAGCCGCTGAATGCCATTTATGTTGGCGGCATCAACAATGCCGACTATGGGCTTTTGCTCCTGCTCGAGGCGATTCGCTTGGCAAACCGCCGCAAGCCGCTTGTTTCGCTCACCGTCGTCTGCCGAAAAGACGAGTACGAGCGGCAGCCGCTTGCGGTGAAAGAAGAGCTTGCCGCCTTGCAAGTGCGCGTCGAGCACGTCAGCGGCGAAGCGCTCGACCGTTTGTATGCGGAGATGGATTTCGCCTTCATCCCGCGGCGGCGGAGCGAGTACAATGATTTTTCCGTTCCCGTCAAGCTGGTTGACTATCTGTCGAGCGGCCTGCCGATTGTCGCCACCGCTTGCTCAGCGCAAAAGCGGCTGATTGAAGCGGATGGGTACGGCGTCATTTGCGACGACAACCCGTCGTCGATGGCAGAAGCGATCGCCAAGATGGCGGACATGCTCGAGGAGTGCCGCTTGCGCATTGAGCAGACGTTTATGGCGAAACATTCGTGGGAAGCGAGAGTGGAAAAGGTGAAAGAAACGTTGGTGGGGGGCCTCCGATGAAAGTCGCCTTATTGGCTCCAAGCAAATCGATCCATACGCATAAGTGGGCCCGCTTTTACCAAACGCAAGGCATTGATGTGAAAGTCGTGACGTTTAAAGACCATTACGGGCCGGAGCAAGCGAAAGAAGTCGAGACAGTCGTGCTGCCGAAATGGCTGCCGGGGAAGTTGTCGTATTTTTCCACTGTCTTTTCATTAAAGCGGCTGCTCGCTTCGTTTCGACCAGATATTTTGCACGCCCATTATGCCTCCAGCTACGGGTTGATCGGGGCGCTTGCGGGGTATCATCCGTTTTACGTCTCCGTCTGGGGGCGCGACGTGTATCAGTTTCCGAATGCCAATCGTTGGAACCGACGGATGCTTGAATATACATTCCAGCGTGCGGATGTCATTTGTTCGACAAGCCGTGTGATGGCGAAAGAAACCGGAAAGTATACGGACAAACCGATCGAAGTGACGCCGTTTGGTGTTGATGTCGCCCGCTTCAAACCGTTGCCGAAACAGCCGAAACGGACCGTGACGATCGGCACGGTGAAAGCTCTTTCCGACAAGTACGGGATCGCCGATTTGATTCGGGCGTTTGCCATTGTGCACGAGCGGCATCCGCAAACGGAGCTGTTGATCGTCGGCGACGGGCCGCAGCGGAGTGAATACGAGGAGCTGTGCGCCCGCCTCGGCATCCAATCCGTGACGACGTTTGCCGGCAAAGTTCCGAACGAACAAGTGCCGCTGTATATCAATCAAATGGATATTTTCGCCGTGCCTTCGACTGAAGACAGCGAAAGTTTTGGCGTTGCCGCCGTCGAGGCGATGGCGTGCGGCGTTCCCGTTGTCGTCTCCAACGTCGGCGGGCTGCCGGAAGTCGTCCGTGAGGGAACAACGGGGTTGATCGTGCCGAAAAACAGTCCGGAAAAGCTGGCGGAGGCGTTCGAACGGCTGCTGCTTGATGAGAGGCTGCGGCAACGAATGGGGGAAAACGGCGTCAACCATGTCCATGAACATTACGATTGGACGGAAAATGCGATGCGCATGATCCGATTGTATGAGCAAACGTTGAAAGGCGGTGGAGGGAGTCGATGAGGAACAAAGCCGTCATATCAGCCGCCGCGGTTGGTGCTCGTTTGTTGCCGAAAGCGGAGGCTAAGTCGCGAAGCCGGCGGCTTTCCGTTGGCAAGCTCATGATGACCGTCGGTTCGCGGCAACGATTATCCATCCAAGGACAGCGGGACGATGCCAGGGGGGCGTTTCCCCTTTTCCACGCCTCGTTTGCGCTCGCCTCTTGGCGCTCGAAATGGAACGTTCGTTTGCGATTTTTTGGGAAAGTGGTGTGGAGCGGGCCATGAGGATCATTTACCTATGCCAACACTTCCCGCCGGAAACAGGCGCACCGCAAATTCGTGTGTATGAGGTGAGCAAGGAGCTGATCAAACGGGGGCATCAAGTGGAAGTGCTCACGGCGTTCCCGCATCACCCGCACGGCGTCATCCCCAAGCCATACCGCGGCCTGTTTTATTTGTTCGAACAATGGGACGGCATTCCCGTTCATCGGACATGGATTTATCCGTCGCCAAAGGGGAGCTTTTGGAAACGGCTCGCTTCGTATTTTTCGTTTACGTTCAGCTCGTTTTATTCGCTGCTTGTGAAAGCGAAGCCGACGGATGTGATCATTTGCAATTCCCCGCCGTTGTTTTTAGGGATCACCGGGTACGTGGGCGCGAAGTTGAAACGGGCGAAGTTTGTCTTCAACGTCGCTGACATTTGGCCGGAATCGGCCGTTGAGCTCGGCATTTTGAAAAATCGGCTGTTCATCCGAATGGCGAGATGGCTCGAGCTGTTTTTATACCGGAAGGCTTGGAAAATCGCCGCCGCGACGGAAGGCATTCGCGATTATATGATTGAGCAAGGGAAGGCGCCCGAGGATGTCTTTTTATTGCCGAACGGCGTCAACACGGATGTGTTTCGCCCGCTGCCGAAAAACAAGAAGCTGCTTGCGGAATTAGGGCTCGAAGGAAAAGTGGTGTTTACGTACGCCGGAACGATGGGATACGCCCAAGGGCTCGATTCGGTGCTGCGGGCGGCGGCCATCGTCAAAGCAAAAGATGAACGGGCGCATTTCCTGTTTGTCGGCGACGGCCAAGAGCGAGAAAAGCTGATGGCGTTAAAAGAAGAGCTCGGCCTTGACAATGTGACGTTTTACGGATCCGTTCCGGTTGAGAAGATGCCGGAGATTTTCTCCATCACCGATTACAGCATCGTTTCGCTGCGCAACATCGATTTGTTTAAAGGGGCAAGGCCGTCGAAAATTTTCCCGGCGATCGCCACCGGAACCCCGGTGCTGTATTGCGGCGAAGGGGAGAGCGCTGAGATTTTAGAAACATATCATTGCGGAAAAATCGCTCCTCCAGAAAATCCTGAACAGATCGCTGCAGCGGTTCTCGAGTTGCTTTGCCTTCCGAGCGAGGAATACGAAAAGATGGCGGAAAATGGGCGCAAGTTGGCGGTGGAGCAATACTCATGGATTCGCATTGTCGACGATTTGCTTCACGCCCTTGGCGATGAAACAAAACGCGAATCCGTTTGGCCGACGGAACA
Organism: Geobacillus lituanicus; assembly: GCF_050994965.1. NCBI lineage: Bacteria > Bacillati > Bacillota > Bacilli > Caryophanales > Anoxybacillaceae > Geobacillus > Geobacillus lituanicus. The sequence continues at coordinate 27,458 of NZ_CP194773.1, read as the reverse complement.
ATAAAAAAGAAAAGGGTGTCCCGCTCATAAGCAGGATGCCCTTTCCTTTATGTGAAAAGCGGCTATGTTTCCATTTGGAAAGATATTTTCCGACCGCGTCGGGAGTGTTGGAATGCGAGTGATGTTTTCCTTCACAATCGTCATGCTTTCACTCGAACGAGACTTCCGCCCCGCGGAAGTAATGCTCTAAAATTTGCTCCGCCGTCCATCCACGCTCGGCAAATGCTTTTGCTCCGTATTGGCTCATGCCGATCCGGTGCCCCCATCCTTTTCCAGTGACAGTGATCGAGCTAACCCCTGACGGCGAGGCGGAAAGCGGCACGATGCCATCCGTTGTTTGCACCTTGATTCCTTCGACGCCGGCGAGCGAAACGGTTCCGTTCCCTGTTTGGACGGAGTAAGATGACAAGGAAGAGGCGGCGATGTTGCCGCTGGCCGTTTGAATCGACACGAATGGACCGCTTTTTTGCACTTGAATGTCAAACCAGTTGGACGGCAAGATGCCGTAAAATTGATTGCCGTCTAGCGGGAACAGTTTGCGGATGGTCGTCTCATTGCCTTTCACCGTTTTTTCGCCTGCCGAGGTTTCAATCGTGACGGCACCCACTTCTCCGTTCGCGCCGGTTTTGGCGATCGAGACGTCGTATAAAACAACCGATGGATCGGTGAACCCGAACGAACGCAACAGCACAGCTGGGGAGAAGGTGAATGACCATCGGCTGTACGGCGATGATTCATACGGGTCATCGACGCTCGCCAAATATGGGTAGGCGGTTTGCGACGAGTTCCAGACGTCGCTTACATTGGCGGTTCTGCCGCCGCTTGTCGAGTGGTAATACGTTTCAATGATACTGCCATTATATTTCAGATACAATCCTCTTGTTGCATCCACTGCCGCGTTCGATCGTGGAGATTCTCCATCATATCCTTTATACGTCTGTGTGTTTGGATTGGTCGTCAAACTTGTTTTATGTTTATAGGCATAGTTTCGGGCTGCAATGGCTTGCGCCTTCAGCGCCTCAAGCGGCCAAGAGGCAGGCATCTCGCTCGGCACGACTCCTTTTAAATAATCTTCCATATCTAAAATATTGACAGCATACAAGGCGCTGTTTTGCAGGCGAATGTCGACGCTTCCCCGATACCGCGTTTGGTTCACCTTGACAAGGGACAACGGCGCCGCGCCGATTGTTTCTTGAATAGTAAATCCGGTGCTTGAAAAATCCGTCTTTCCATTGTACGTGACAAACACGGTCGAAGAGGAAGACCGAAATGTCAAATTTGTCTTGCTTGGCAACGGGGTAATCGTCAACGTCTCTTTATTGACGATTTGATAGTTTCCTTCGACGGCGACTGTCACCGATGTCCCTTTATATAAAAGGACTTGCACGGGATTGTTGTACGTTTTCACCCCAGCGGCGTTCGACGCGGAAGGAGAGACGATGAGCAAAAACAGGCCGACGGCCAACCACGCCAATTTTTTCACCGTCTACTTCACCTCACCAAATTCAGCGGCCATCCAACCCCGACGCCCATCAGACAGTTGCACGTTGTACCATTTCTCCCCTTTGCTGTTGGTAAACGGCTGAATATAGACCATCTCTGTCCCTTTTGGAACGGTCGCAATAATCGGATAAGAAGTCGTCGCTCCTTTTCGAATATTGACCGCGGCCGTGGCGATGACGTGCTTGGTGCTGTCGCTGCTGACGGCGGATGTCGAGACATCGCCGGAATAAATCCAACCTTTCAACGATGAGGAGAGGATGATGTTGTACCACAATCCTTGGGAAGTAAGGTGCGCCCCGACCACTTGCAGTGAAGCCCCTGCCTGTTTATAAGTGATGACGCGGTAGCTCGTTGACGCTCCGCTGCGGACGGCCGCCTTGTTTTTCGCTACATAGACGACAGAAGGCAAAGAAGGCGAAGCGGGTTTGCTAGCAAGTTGTTGTTGAAGTTGTTGAATTTGTTGTTGCTGGGCGGCCAGTTGTGCTTTCAGGTTGGCAATGTCGTTTTTCATCGGGTTGAGCTGGGAAGTCACCCAGTCGACGCTCGCTAACACGACTTCTTCCGATGCTTTCATCGCCGATGGCGTAAACAAGAGGGCGCCTGCCGTCATTCCGACCGCTAGGCTGGCAGCAACGGCCCATTTGGCTTTTCGTTTCATCATGTTCATCTCCCCCGTTTTTGGATATGGAAAGAAAGGAGAATAATAGCTTTCCTAAAAGGCCGGTGAAACACAACGGATTCGCTCGGTTCATGAGGAATCGCAAGGAATGAAAACGCGATGCTGCCATGTTTCTCAGTTTGACGAACTCCGTCGTAAAGCTTTGCAATCCGTTGCATTACCGGCCTTCTCATGCTATTATTCTCCGAACGCGAACAAACTAGAATTGGCTGAAATACTCTTCCAGTCCTTCGCGAATGCCGACGGCCGCTTTTTGGCGGAACGCTTTCGTTTTGAGCAGCGCCTCTTCATTTGGATTGGAGATGAAGGCGAGCTCAACGAGAATGCTCGGCAGCTCGTTTTTCCGGTTGACGTAAAAGTCTTGCGTTTTATGGCCGCGGTCATATGTTCCGAGCTGTTGGACAAGATGTTTTTGCACGATGGCGGCCAACTGCTTGCTTTTTGGCCCATTGAAGTTGCTCGATACGTTGTAGTACGTTGTCGTTCCGCGAGATGTCCGCGAGTACGAGTCGGCGTGAATGCTGATAAAGGCGTCGTAGTCGGAACTGTTGGCGATCCATGTCCGTTCAGACAGCTCCAAAAAGATGTCGGTGCTTCGCGTCAATTTCACGATCGCTCCGGCCCGCTCCAATTCTTCTTTTAGCAATAAGGCGGTGTCGAGAGTAATATCTTTTTCCCGCGTGCCGCCAGGGCCGATCGCCCCGGTGTCGTGCGCCCCATGCCCTGCGTCAATGATGATTTTTTTGCCCTTGAGTCCGGTCTCGAGAATTTTCAGCGCCAATCGGTCGCTGTAATGGCGCAGGGTGAACGTGTACCCCGGTTCAAAGGTGATGAGCAGGCTGCTGCCGTTCCACTCCACCGTTTGTATGCCTGGAATGTCGGTCGACGGGACTTCAGCGTAGGAAAACGAGCCGGTGATTTTCAGACGATTGCCCGGCAACAACGAATAGGAGACGCGGAAATTAGAAGTTTTTTTCCACGTCAAATAGGCATCTTCGTTGATGGTCGAAAACGTCGGTTCAACGAGACTATTTAAGGCGACGGTAGAGGTGCTTGATTCCTCCACCCATCCGCGGACGCCATTGGATGTTTCGACATTCAGCCATCCATGATATTCGTAAAGGACAGCAAGCCGCTCATTCGCTGCCAACGCCTTCAACGATTGATAGTTCGAAGAGGCACCTCGGCGCAGCGGAGTGCCCGCCTGTTTGACGTATACGTAGGATGGGGCTTTTACTTCAAACACCGGCATCCATCCCGTTTTCCCCGATGCAGAGGTGACTTGCACCCAGTCGAACGGAGATGCTTCTGTCGTCTTCAAAACCGTGACCGTTCGGTTTTTCGCAATCCGCTCGATGACGGCGGCGCTCAACGAAGGTTCGGCAAACAGCGCCGCATTAGCGGTGGTCACCTGCTTTTGCATCCCCTGGCTGGCTGGTGGGGAAAGGTAGGATTTGGTTACGACCGTCCTGTGCACCCAGCCGAGCGTTTTTCCATTGAGGGACACTTTGTACCAAAGCGCTCCCGACGCATCTTTGGCGCTTGACAGGCTGTTCAGTTTGGTTCCTTTTTTCAGTTGGGTGACGACTTTTGCTTTTAAAGATGGAGCTTGCCGCACATTGGCGACCGAAACGCTGACCGTCAGCGGCTGGCCTGAGACGCTGGACGTATCCGAGACACCGCTTGGAACCGACATGGTTGATGACATCGTCAACACTTTTTCCGACACCCATCCCCGGACATGTCCGAGATCAACGCGGCACCAAAGTTCCTGACCATTTGTGACGAACAAATCGATCACTTTGACAGATTGACCGCGTGACACTGTGGCGACGGCGCGGTAATGGACGCTCGCCCCGCGGCGAACCGGGGAGGACTGCACAACGTTCATGAATGTCGGCAAAAGTGTCGGAAGCTGTTTGGGTATGTAGATCTGTTCCGTTTTCACCCATCCTTTGACTCCCGCCCACTCCACACGCACATACTGTTCCCCGAGCGAATTGGTGAACTCGGCAATGATGGAGACGACATCGCCGTTAGACAGTGTTTTGACGACCGGATAGTAAGGGGATGCCCCCTTGCGCATCGCGATGTCGTTGGCGGCGATCACCGCACGCTTTCCGACGAGCATGGAAGGCGGTTGGTTGGAAAAGCTGTCCGCACGCGTCCAGCCGGTGACGCCTCCGTACTCGATGCGGTACCACGTTTCACCATAGGCATTTTGAAACTCGTCTATGACGTTCACTTGTTGGCCAGCGGGAATCGAACCAACGGATCGATATGAATCGGTTGCCCCTCTTCTCAGCAACGAGTCTTGCTTGGCGAACATCACGTTAGGGAAGGCGGAAGAGACATGCGCTTCAGAAAAGTCGTCTGCCCGCGCCCAGCCCGTGATGCCCTTATATTCGATGCGATACCACGTTTCGCCAGCAGCGTTTTGGAACTTGTCGATGACCTTTACTTGTTGGCCAGCGGAAATGGATTCGACGATTTGATAGGAATCCGTCGCTCCTCTCCTCAGCAAAGCGTTATGCTCAGCGACCATGAGTGTCGGTGAGGATGAGGACGGACTTCCATCGGCGGCCAAGGCGGCCGACGGCCACAGCGGGCAAGTCACCAACAAGACGGAAAGAAGCGTTTTTTTCAAGGATTCGATCCCCCCTTTTTTCTCAAGTTTGCGTTTTCTATACTATCATAGCGAATTTTGCCGTTTTATCCAACCCGAATTCAGTCCTATTATGAGAAAAAATGAAAAGTTTTGTTGAAAAAGAGAGAAAAAAAGCAGAGGACATGAAAAGTTGTGTTCTTTCATCATCATTGCGGCATGATATACGCTGTAAATGGAAAAAGGCGCCCCATTGCTTTTGGGAGCACCTTCTTTGTGATCGTTAATTTTGGTTTTGTGTGGATGGTGAATCGCTGCGCGTGAGGGAGGCGTTGGACGTCTCGAGCGCTTGCCGCAGCGTTTCATTGATTGAGCTGACCGATTGCTCGTCGGGGATGTAGTAGTACACGCCGTTGATCGTTTCATCGTATCCTTCTAGATGCAGATTTTGTACGTCCACGTTTTTCATTTTTTGATAGACATAGATGAACGACAACAAATCGGCCGGAGGGATGTTCGTCCGCACGTGATCCCCTAAATCGGCGATGATGTCATCCAGCTTCGGCAGCGAGGTGATGGACGTGCTTTTGTCAATAATGGCACGAATGACTTGTTTTTGCCGCTCGTTTCGGCCAAAGTCGCCGCGGGGGTCCGATTTTCTCATGCGCACATAGGCGAGCGCTTCATTGCCGTTCAACTCTTGTTTGCCTTTATGGAACGTATGCCATTTGAGCGAACCTGTCAGCTGAGCTTTGAATGTAAACGGAACATCTACCGTGACGCCGCCGAGGGAATCGACAATTTTTTCGAACCCTTCAAAATCAGTCGTCACGTAATAGTCAATCGGTACATCGATCAGCTCATTGACGGCTGCAATCGTCGATTGAATGCCGCCGTAGCTGTAGGAATGGGTGATTTTGTCTTTCCGCCCTTCGCTCGGGATGTAAACGCGCGTGTCGCGCGGAATGCTCAACAAATACACTTTGTTCGTCTTCGGATTGACGGTCAAAAGCATGACGACATCAGACCGCCCCTCCTCGTCGTGGTACTGGTTTTCCACTCCGACTAACAGCACGGTAAACGGATCTTTGCGCATTTCAATATTTCTTGCAGGCTTGCTTGATGGATCAAGCGCTTGATACATTTTGCTTGACGCCTGTTTCGTCTCGGAGTAAATATTGTAGCCAAAGGCGCCGACACCCCCGAGCAAAAGAAGAAACACGAGCAAAAATAATCGGCGGAGCCGCTTTTTTTTCTTTCGCTTTTTCACCGTTTTTCTTGTATGATTCATCGTTTAACCCTTCTTTCCTTTACGGTGTCGTTTTAGGAAGACGGAAGCAACCGTTCGGCATACTCCATCGCTCCCGCCTGAATGTCCGCCCTTCCGTTTGTCAGTTCGGTCATCCACTCGCCGAACGAAGACTGGCCGTCCTCGGGAACGAGAACATCAAACGTGACGCGGTCGGCATATTGGATATTTTTAATAGTATATACGGAAGAGCGCAGCTCATTTTCCACCTTCCCAAGCCACGAATAGTCGATCGTGACATGCATGACGCGCATGAGCCGGCGTTCGACGATGCCGGCGGCGTTCAGGCCTTCTGAGACGGCGCGGCTGTATGCACGCACCAAGCCGCCCGCACCGAGCTTGATGCCGCCGAAGTAGCGGGTGACGACCGCGACGGTGTCTTTCAACCCTTTTTTCTTCAGCACTTCAAGCATCGGCACCCCTGCGGTGCCGCTCGGCTCGCCGTCATCGTTCGCTTTTTGGATTTGGTCATGCTCGCCGATCAAATAGGCGGAGCAGTTGTGGGTGGCGTCCCAATGCTTCTTCTTGATTTGTTGAATAAAGGCGACAGCCTCTTCTTCCGTTTCCGCGCGGTTGACATAGCAGATAAACCGTGATTTTTCAATTACGATTTCGTGTTCACCGTATCCTTTAACCGTGTAATATTTTTGCAACAAAACGAAACACCTCAACGATCAACATCGTGCAAACGGTTTATTTGTTTATTTTTTTGCACGAACGGCTAGCGCTCTGTTCTCAATATGGTAAACTAAAAATAAAAGAGCAATAGATAGAGCATGCTTTTATTATTATAAATCGACAACTTTTTTCCTTCAAACAAATTTTGCTGGCGCCCATGCGCACCGCTTGGCAGCGCTGTTGGAGGTTGGCAAATGGCTAAGGCAAAACAGTGGGACGTAAAGCAGTTAGATCGGATTGTCGAAAAAATGATCGACACCGTTCAACATAGCAAAGACGAAATTTTCCGCATCGGGGAGCAGTCGCGTCAAGAGCACGACCATTTGCTTCGCGAACTTGAGGAGGTGAAGCGGCTGACCGTGCAGGCGATCGAAGAAGCGGATCAGCTGGAAATGAAGGTGCGTCAGGCGCGCCGCCGCCTGTCGGAAGTGAGTCAAAACTTTTCCACCCACTCGGAGCAAGATATTCGCGAGGCGTATGAAGCGGCGCATGAGTTGCATATGAAGCTGACGATGGTGCGCGAGCGGGAGAAACAGCTGCGGCTGCGCCGCGACGAGCTCGAGCGGAGATTGGCGAGCCTTGCGCAAATTATCGAACGCGCCGATTATTTAGTTGGACAAATTACGGTCGTGCTTCACTACTTAAACAGCGATTTCCGCCAGGTCGGCGAGCTCGTTGAAGGGGCGAAGCAAAAGCAGGAATTTGGGCTGAAAATCATCGAAGCCCAGGAAGAAGAGCGGCGTCGGCTGTCGCGGGAAATCCATGACGGTCCGGCGCAGCTGCTTGCGCATGTCCTGCTTCGATCGGATCTCGTCGAAAAGGTGATCAAAGAGCGAGGGACAGAGGCGGCGATCGCCGAGATTCGTGATTTTCGCAAAATGGTGCGTTCGGCTTTGTCCGAAGTGCGCCGCATCATTTACGATTTGCGGCCGATGGCGCTTGATGATTTAGGATTGGTTCCGACGCTAAAAAAATACTTGCAAACGACCGAAGAATATAATAACGGAGTCCATATTTCCTTTGTACATATCGGCGAAGAAATTCGGCTGCCGTCGCGGATGGAAGCGGCCGTGTTTCGCCTTGTCCAAGAGTCGGTGCAAAATGCCTTAAAGCACGCCGAAGCGCGCCATATCGACGTCAAAATGGAAGTGACGTGCCGCCATCTGCTTGTCAGTGTCAAAGACGATGGCAAAGGATTTGATCCATCGGTCAAAAAAGAAAATGCGTTCGGCTTGATCGGGATGCGGGAGCGGGTCGAGCTGCTTGACGGCACGTTGACGATTCGTTCGAAACCTGGCAGCGGCACGACCGTGTTCATTCGCGTTCCGATTGACCGTTCAGCCGCAGACATGACCAAGGAGGAGAGGAAACGATGAAAACACGCATCGCCATTATCGATGACCATTCACTATTCCGTGAAGGCATTAAGCGCATTTTAGAATTTGAAGGCGATTTTGAAGTCGTGGCCGAAGGAAGCGACGGAAGCGAAGCGCTGTCGATCGTCGAAACATACCGCCCGGATTTGGTGCTCATGGACATCAATATGCCGGACATGAACGGAGTGGAAGCGACAAAGCAGCTCATCGAAACGTATCCGGAGACGAAAGTCGTCGTCCTATCGATCCATGACGATGAAAACTATGTGATGCGCGCCTTGCAGACGGGAGCGACCGGGTATTTGCTGAAAGAAATGGACGCTGACACGCTCATTGAAGCGGTGAAAGTCGTCGCTGAAGGCGGCTCGTATTTGCACCCGAAAGTGACGCACAACTTAATTCGCGAATACCGCCGTCTGACGTCGGAAAAAGGCGGCGTGGCGGTCAAACAAGAAGTGCGCCGCCCGCTCCATTTGTTGACGCGGCGCGAATGCGAAGTGCTGCAGCTGTTGGCCGACGGCAAAAGCAACCGCGCCATCGGCGAAGCGCTGTACATTAGCGAAAAAACGGTGAAAAACCACGTCAGCAGCATCTTGCAAAAATTAAACGTCAATGACCGGACGCAAGCCGTTGTGGTTGCGATCAAAAACGGCTGGGTCGAAGTGCGCTGAACGGAACGGGGGCTCTCGCCAGTCTTTGCAGCGGTGCGTTGACGATCGAAGCGGCTTCCTGTGGCATCGATGCGCCGTTTGGCGGCGAAGGAGCGGCTTGGGCAAAGCGTTGCATGAGGATCAACGATGTTCCGCTTCACGGCCTGCCCGCGTTCTTTGCCTCCTCATGCATCGAGCGGTGGTGGACAACGAGTCTTTTTGGTATAATGGCAGAAAAGGCTGAATCAGGAAGGAATGGCGCCTGTGAAAATTGCGATTGTCACCGATAGCACGGCTTATTTGCCGAAAGACGTGCGCGAGCGGCTCGGCATCCGGATGATTCCGCTCAGCGTCATTTTTGGGGACGAAACATATCGCGAAGAGATCGATATGACGGCCGATGAATTTTTTGTCAAAATCAAGCAGAATCCTAAGCTGCCGACGACATCGCAGCCCTCAGTCGGCGAATTTGTCGACTTGTTCACTGCCATTCGTGAGGAAGGGTACGACGCTGTCATCAGCATCCACCTCTCAAGCGGCATCAGCGGCACGTACCAAGGGGCGGTCACGGCGGGGACGATGGTGGACGGATTGCGTGTTTACGCATACGACTCGGAAATCAGCTGCATGGCACAAGGGTTTTATGCGATCGAAGCGGCGGAAATGGCGCAGGCGGGGAGGTCTCCTGAGGATATCATCGCTCGCTTGGATGAAATGAAACAAACGCTGCGCGCCTACTTTATGGTCGATGACTTGGCCCATCTGCAGCGGGGCGGACGGCTGACCGGGGCGCAGGCGTTCATCGGCGGCCTCTTGCAAATCAAGCCGCTTCTTCGCTTTGAAAACAAAGTGATCGTGCCGTTTGAAAAAATCCGCACGCGCAAAAAAGCGATCCACCGCATCGAAGAGCTGTTCGCCGAAGATGCGGAAAAGGGTGTGCCGCTCAAAGCCGCCATCATCCACGCCAACCAGCCCGATGAAGCGAGCCGTTGGCGCGATGAGCTGGCCGCCCGCTATCCGCACGTTGAGTTTTTGATCAGTTATTTCGGCCCCGTCATCGCCACGCACGTCGGCGAAGGGGCGCTCGGGCTGACGTGGTATCAGCCATAAGCCGAGGCCGCAAAGCGCCGCCTCGAGGCGTTGCAGCCGAGCACAAGGCGGAACGGTGTGCTCCGCCTTGTGCGGCGGCGGATTCTCGTTTCCGCTGTATGGTCGATCAAGATGTTTCCGTCTTCCCGTTTGGCGTTCATGGGACGAAATGATCCGAATGAGTTTTGGGTCATGTTGATGCTATTCATAGTGGATGCTATTTCATATAATGTTTTTACCGATTTCCTCATCCAACTTCAATGCGCTTGCCATTCTCCTTCGGCGGTATTCTCCATAACTGCCCGCAGTTGACGAATTCATCTGTGACAAACATAAGAGCGAGAAAACCTATTCCCTTTAGGTGTGGGGAATGTCAAATTCGTCAGCTGCATCGTCTTCTTCTCCTCTCTCCACTTTATGAAACGGGCGGAGATGTGGGGCTGGCCAAACTTGTCGAACCATTTTCCTTTCCTGAAAAATTTGTCGCTATTTCCCTGGGAATGTTGTCGAAACACGTTGTCGATCGACTCGATGACTCTCTGTGGATCTTTGATGTTGTCGGATTTCGCTTTATCCTTTTCTTTCGAAGGTCGATATGTCGTGAAAAAGAGGGTCAAACCACATCTTGACTCCATTGGGAAGCCCTTTTTGCCTCCACTTTCTTTGCCGATCGAAGGCTGCCGTTTTTTGCTTCCTCCCCATCTTTTCATCATTTTGTTAGAAGGGCGGTGATTTGCTAGCACAACCGCTTTCTCGCTTCGTTTCTCAACTAGAAAAACCTTGTAGCTTCGTTCCTTCTTTTCACACATTCAACTCATCGATCAAGGGGAACAGCGGTTTTCCACCCGCCTTTTAGGGAAAAACATCGTCAGTTCTGCTCTTTCTCCATAACACTGGCTCATTGATGCGCTCAAAGCCTTTCAACCTAGGGGGAGCGCGTTTTTACCGCATCACTGCGCCACCCGCTCTTTTTGGCTCCCAGCTCGGGAACATGCTTTTCTTGAATTTCAAAAGGAGTGATGCTCATTGTACATCCCCCCATCAACCGCTGCTTCGCCGCTTGTCGTCTGGCTCAATGGCCAGCGCCTACCCCGAGAGCAGCTGCCGTTTCCCGATGGAGAAGTCGCTGCCGCCATCCAGACCGGTTCGCTATGCGAACAGCCCGGGCTCATCAACACAGCGCGCGGCTGGCGCTGCGTCCGTTGCGGAAACGACGATCGTCGTCTGTTCGCCTCGTTTCCGTGCGCCCGCTGCGGGGCAGATTGCGCGTATTGCCGCAAGTGCTTGGTGATGGGGCGCATCAGCACTTGCACCCGCCTTGTGCACGTGACGATGCCGCTTCCGTCCGAGCCGCACGAAGCGCCGCTTTCCTGGGACGGGGAACTGTCCGCCGCTCAGGCGGAGGCTGCCCAGGCAGTCCGCCAGGCGGTGCTGGACCGAAGCGAACTGCTCGTTTGGGCCGTATGCGGGGCAGGGAAAACCGAGATGTTGTTTCCCGCCATCGCTGCCGCCTTGGAGGAAGGTTGGCGAGTTGGCCTCGCCACGCCTAGAGTGGACGTTGTCCGCGAGCTCGCTCCGCGCTTCCGCCAGGCGTTCCCGCGCGTTTCGCTCGCCGTATGGCACGGCGGAAGCGATGAGCGCGGGCGGATCGCTTCTTTGGTCCTCTCCACCACCCACCAGTTGCTGCGAGCCTACCGCGCATTTGACGTTATGATCGTCGATGAAGTCGACGCCTTCCCGTATTCGGTTGAACCGATGCTTGAATACGCCGTCAGTCAAGCGCGGAAAGAACGATCAAGCCTCATCTATCTCACCGCCACTCCCTCCCGCGCTTGGCAACGTGACATTGCGCGTGGCAAACGGAACGCCGTCGTCATCCCCGCCCGCTATCACGGCCATCCGCTCCCCGTCCCCGTGCTTGAATGGTGCGGCAATTGGCGCAAGCAGCTCGAGCGCGGCCGCTTGCCCGAAAACGTCCTTGCGTGGGTTCGCCATCGTTTGGAACAGAGAAAGCAGGCGTTTTTGTTCGTTCCCCATATCGATGAGCTTGAAGCTGTCACCCGCCTCTTGCAGCGCGTCAATCCCCGCATCGTCGGCGTTCATGCCGAAGCCCCAGACAGAGCCGAGCACGTTCAGGCATTTCGCGACGGGCGCGTTCCGCTGCTTGTGACGACGACGATTCTTGAGCGCGGCGTGACGGTACCGAACATCGATGTCGCCGTCCTTGGCGCCGAAGACCGCATCTTTACGGAAAGCGCTCTCGTGCAAATCGCCGGCCGCGTCGGCCGCCACGCGGCGTTTCCGGATGGCGACGTCCGCTTTTTCCATCACGGAAAAACGAACGAGATGGTGCGGGCGCGTCGCCACATCCTTCGCATGAATGAAGAAGCGCGAAAAAGGGGGCTATTGCGCCGATGAACTGCCTCCTTTGTCATTCCCCGTACAATCCGATCACGAGCTGGCGCCAGCTGTTTCTTCTTGAAGACCCAGACGTCCTTTGCCCGCGCTGCCGCGGTGCGTTTGTGCTTATTGACGGCCGCCTTTGCGAGATGTGCGGCCGCCCGCTTGAGGAGGCGGCGCCATCCGTGTGCCCCGACTGCCTTCGGTGGCAGGAAGATGAACAATGGGGGAGGGTGCTCGTGAAAAACCGATCCGTCTATGTATACAACGACTGGATGAAAGACGTCGTCGCCTTATGGAAATTCCGCGGCGACTATGTCATCGTCGAGGCATTCCGCCGTCCGTTTGTCCACGCGTTTTTCCGCCATTTCGGCCGCGATTGGTGCATCGTTCCGATCCCGCTGAGCCGCGATCGCCTCGATGAGCGCGGCTTCAACCAAGCGGAAGCGCTCGCCCGCCTGCTTCCATCCCTGTATTTCCCTTGGCTGGCCCGTAAACATTCCGAAAAGCAATCGAAAAAATCGCGCCGCGAGCGGCTCGAGACCGACAACCCATTTTTCCTTGCCGATCATCCCCCGCTTGACGGAAAACGAATCGTGCTGATCGACGACATTTACACAACGGGCATCACCATCCGCCACGCCGCCCTTGTTTTGCTTGAAGCGGGGGCGGCGGAGGTGGGGGCGTTGACGCTCATTCGCGCGTAACAGTGTAAACATTGGAAGCCTACGTGCCGATATAATAAAGTAGGAGAACAAAGAGCGAGGAAGAATAATGATGCGTATTCGTCACGATCAACTATCCAATGAGGTCGCCGCACCGGCTGTTTCATTGCAGCCGGGGAGCGTGCAGATGGCGGTAATGAAAGAAAGGTTCAACGATCAAGAGGCCGTGGTCGCCATCGGCCAACAGGATGTACGCGTCCACTTTGTGGATGGCGTCCCAAGCGACCGTTCGTTTATGGTGCGGCTTGTGAAGCAAGAAGGTGGAACTTGGATGGCGCAAGCGGTGCCACTATCGTCTATAGGGCGGTTTCTGCCATCTTCGTTGGACGATGGAATCGATTCATGGCTGTCGGCCCGTGGCATTCGCCTGACCGAAAAGGAAAAAGAAGCCGTTCGTCGTTTTTGGGAGACGGAAGGCGGCTCGATAAAGAAAAAACAGGAAACCTTCGCTGCTTTGGCGGCGAAACAGCTCGAGGTGACCGAGACGCATTTGCGCCTAGCGCATGAAGCGCTCCATGGCCCGCCGCTCGGAGACCTGTTGGCGCCGTTGTTGACGAAAACGGAACCGGAAGAAACCCATGAAGCAAAAGCGGCGCCTGTTCGTGAACAAACGGAGCGATTGGAAGGTTCGCGCGCGTATGCGGTTGCATCGGAGCTGGTTCTTCCAACGGCAGAGGCTCGGACGTTTGTCATGACGGCAGTGACAGAAAAAATAAGGCAATTGGTCCACGATTTTCGCGTTTGGCAGCGTGATATGGTCCGTCAGCTCGAACAATTTGCGCATGCCGCTGCCCAACAGTCGACAGAGCGAGCCGCGCCGCTTGTTGAGTCGCTCATTCATTCACTCGACCGCATGCTGTTGCACGGGGAATGGTTGTTGTTTACTGACATGAAAACGGAAACGAAGTTGCTTGAGGCGGGGGCGAAATTGGCAGAAGCGAAACGCGGCCTTGCTGAAGGAAAGACGGACGAAGCGGCCAAGACGGCGCGTGAAGTGAAAGCGTTGTTGGAGTCGCTCCGCTTTCAGCCATCTGAACAAAAAGTACAGCGGTTTTTCATGGAATCGGAAGCGTGGCAGGGCACGAAGCCGCACGAGCAGCTGTCGCGCCTTCTGAAACATGTGGACCAAGCGCCCAACGATGGCGCATTATCGGCGAGAGGAGTCTTTGAATCGCTGCGCCGCCTCGGCTTTTTCCATGAACAAGAGACCGTCCGTGCGCTCTTGAGCGGAGAGCGATTACAGCCGGTCGAGAATTTGAAGGCGATGCTGCTGTCATGGGTTGAGGAAGGAACGGCTCCTGCGCAGGCGGAACGGCTGCTCATGAATCTTACCGGCCAACAGTTGCTCAACAAATTTACTGTTGACAGCCACACCCAAACTATGTTGTACCAGTGGCCACTCTCGCTTCATGGTGAGATGGCGACCGTACATGTGCACGTCAACGCTCGCAGCGGTGACGGACAGCTTGACTGGCAAAACTGCCGCCTCTACTTTTTGTTGGACACGAATCAAGGCAAAGTCGGCATTTCCTTGCAGTCGGTCGAACGGCAGCTGTCCGTGACGGTGGAAACAGAACACGAGCCGTTGGCGGCGGTGTTGCAGTCATGTGCGGCGACAGTCAAAGACCATTTGGAACAGATCGGTTATCGGGTGCAACGCCTCACTTTCCAACCGATGAACACCCAAGACCAAGAGCGGGCGGCGACAGACAGAGTGAAGACGGAAAACGAAACGAGCCAGTGGGAGTGGACGATATGAACAGACACCGTTACGCCCCTGCTTTCAAATCATATGAGCAACATCTTGGCCGACAGCCGCGGCAGCTCGCTGATGAGGTGGCCGACAAGGCGGGGCGGGCGGGCATTCCGCTGCCCCATGACCGGGAGTTGCTGAGACAGCTGGTCGATCCGGTGCCGCGCGTCCCGCCGCAGCTTTACGCGGTGATCGGGGAAGTTTTAAAATGGATTCAGAAGCTTGATGAACAAGGCGGTAGGAGCGAAGAAGATGGAGATCAATAAAATTGCCAACACCCCATCGGTTCCAATCGGCAAAAAAGCGGCGGCTTCTTTTTCGCCATCCGTGTCATTTGCCGAGCTGACCGCCAAGGAGCAGGAAAAGCTGCGAAACGAGCGGCTGAGACAGCTGGCGGATGAAATCGAACAGCAAGGAAAAAAACTGGCCAAGTTGCGGACGGTTGACGATTTGCGGCGGTATAAACAGCTCGTCAGACAATTGCTCGATGAAGCGGTGAACCATGGCTTGAAACTGACGGAGCAGTATGGGTTCCATTGGAGCGGCCGTTCCCGCGTCTATCATATCGTCAAAACGATCGACCAAAAGCTGCTGGACGTCACAAACGCGGTGCTCGAGCAAGAACGGCCGAGGATTGATTTGCTGAAGACGTTGGGGGAAATTCAAGGGTTGATCGTCAATTTGTATACGTAATGGGCACATTGGGAGGGGAGAATGATGAACTTAGAAAATTGCCCGGTTTGCGGCCGTCTGTTTGTCTACTCGCCGTTTCGCGATATTTGCCCGTCTTGTCATGAAGAAGAAGAACGGCAATTTCAAACCGTGGTCCAATTTTTGCGGCGCCGGGAAAACCGGTTGGCGACGATGGAGCAAATTGTCGATGCGACAGGCGTGCCTGAAACGCTGTTGGTCAAATTCATCAAAAGCGGCCGATTAACGTTGGCGCAGCTGCCGAATTTAGGATATCCGTGCGACCGCTGCGGCAAGCTGATCCGCGAAGGCAGAATGTGCCCCGACTGTTCAAAAGATTTGCAAGGGCAGCTGGAAATGGCGAAAAAAGAAGAAGAACAGAAGAAAAAACAAGTGTTTCGCACGTATTACACCGACAAAGAGCGAAATGGCCGCTAAACAAATGAACGGATTGACCGATAATAGTAGTAAGGCAACAACGGGCGGAACGGATAGGAGGAATCGCAGTGAGAATCGATAACCGGTTTTTGATTGGCGTTCATCCCTACCGTCAGTACTCGGGCATCCCACAAGGAAAAACAGGGCAACCCGGGCGGCGGGATCGCGTCGAAATTTCTGAGGAGGCAAAAGAGCTGCAGCAACGCTCCACTTGGGCCGCTGAGCGGGAAGAGAAAGTGCGCCGGTTGAAGGAACAAATCGACAACAGAACGTATGAGATCGATGCCCGCGCCATTGCGGAGAAACTATACAAGTTCTATAAGGGCGATGGCCAATGAACACAAGGGTAGAAAATCGCCGAACCGATGATGAACAGCGTGCGCCAGCGCTGCAGCTGATGGCGCTCCTTGACCGGCACTTGACGCTGCACCAGCATTTGCTTCAATTGGCCTATCAAAAAACGGACGTATTAAAACGAGGCGATATGGACGGATTAATGCAGCTGATCCAAAAAGAACAAACTGCTATCGCCGCCATCCAGCAGCTCGAGCGCGAGCGGGCACAACTCGTCGCCGCATGGTCCGATGGCGGGCATCCGCTGACATTGGCCGATTGCTTGTCGAAAATGGACGAGGAGGAGCGGCAAAAAGCCGAACAGTTGGCTAGCGAGTTGCTCGACGTGATCAACGAACTCCAGGCAGTCAACGAGCTGAATGGGCAGCTCATCCGCCAGTCGCTGCAATGGGTGACGCTGATGTTGGACCAATTGATGCCGCAGCCGCCCAACGTGAACTATACCGCGCCAAACCAATCAACGAGACAATATGGACATGGACGAAGCCGTTCACTCTTTGATTCCAAAGCATAGCAGCACAAGTCACCGACGGAAAATAAGGAGAGATCGATCCATCCAACAGCCGTCAAAACGAAACAGAGCCGCTAGGCAGAAAACAGCGGACAATCATTAGAAGATGAAAAGGAGGGGCACGATGGGATCAACATTTCACGGGCTGGAAGTCGCCAAGCGCGGCATGGCCGTGCAGCAAATGGCGCTGTACACGACCGGCCATAACATTGCTAACGCCAACACGCCCGGTTATTCCCGTCAGCGCGTCAACTTTGTCCAAAGCGAGCCGTACCCGCCGGCTTCCCTCAATCGCCCGCAAATTCCGGGACAGATGGGGACGGGGGTCGAGGCGGGCTCGATTGAGCGGGTGCGCGACCGCTTTTTTGACTGGCAATACCGCGGCGAGAACAACAAGCTCGGCTATTGGCAAGCCCAAGCCGATGCGTTAAAAAAAATGGAGGACATTATGAACGAACCGTCCGACAGCGGTTTATCCAAAACCATGGATCAATTTTGGCAGGCGTTCCAGGATTTAAGTGCAAACCCAGAAAATACAGGGGCCCGCTCGGTCGTGCGCCAGCGCGGACTGGCGGTGGTCGAGACGTTTCATTATTTGGCCGATTCGTTAACCTCTATTCAAAACGATCTCGCCAATGAAATTCAAGTGACCGTCAAATCGATCAACTCGATCGCGGAACAGCTGTATAAAATCAACCAACAAATCGCCGAAGTCGAACCGCACGGCTACTTGCCGAACGATTTGTACGATGAGCGCGACCGACTGCTCGATGAACTGTCTGCGCTCGTCAAAATCGAAGTCGAGCCGAAGCCAAGCGGCGGCAATGCGCTGAAAACGGCGGAGGGGTCTTATGATGTATATATTTTTGATGGCAACGGCCAGCGTCAGCTGCTGGTCAATGGCAACCAAGGATACCAGACGCTGTCCGTATCGCCGAGCGCCAGCTCCTCCCCGGAGATGCCGCCCGGTCCGCTTACCGGACTTTTGCTTGGAGGCTCTTCCATCCCGTTTGTCGCCTCCGGCAAGTTGAAAGGGTTGATCGAGGCCTACGGATATGATGACGGAAGCGGTGTCAAAGGCATTTATCCCGATATGTTGAAAAAGCTCGATACGCTCGCGTATTCGTTCGCCAAACGGTTTAACGAAGTGCACCAAACAGGGTATACGCTCAGCCCGAGCAACCCGGGAGGGCTGTTTTTCAGCGATTTGACGCAAGTGGACGGGGCAGCGAAAGCGATCCAATTGTCATCCAATATTGATGATTTAAACAATATCGCCGCTTCATCAGCGCCGAACGAACCGGGGAACGGCTTAAACGCCATTCGTCTCGCCAATGTCAAAAACAGCAATTTTGCCAACCTGCAAAATCCGGCGCCGTCGGTCTCGTATCCGATCACAGCGGGCACGCTGCAGGCGTATTACGAAAGCATGATCGGCCAGCTGGGGGTCGACACCCAACAGGCGAACCGCCTCGTCAACAACTCCGAAGTGCTCCGCCAGTCGGTGGAGGAAAGGCGGCAGTCCGTCAGCGGGGTGTCGCTCGATGAAGAAATGACGAACATGATTCGGTTTCAGCACGCCTACAACGCGGCGGCGCGCACGATTACAACGATTGATGAAATGCTCGATAAAATCATTAACGGCATGGGAATTGTCGGAAGGTAGGTGAGCGATGATGCGCGTCACGCAATCGATGTTGACGCAAAATATGCTGCGCAACTTGAGCCAAAGCTATGAACGGCTCGGCAAAATTCAAGACCAGCTGTCCACCGGCAAAAAAATTGCCCGCCCGTCTGACGACCCGGTCGTGGCCATCAAAGGGATGGCGTACCGGACGAACTTAACTGAGGTGGAACAGTTTAAACGCAATTTCTCCGAAGCCCATAACTGGATCGATGCGTCCGACTCGGCGCTTAACGAAGCGACGCAAGTGCTCCAGCGCATTCGCGAGCTCGTCGTCCAGGCAAGCAACGATACGTATGAGCAATCGCAGCGTGAGCATATCGCGAAAGAGATCGATGAGCTAAAAAACCATTTAGTGTCCATTGCCAACACACAAATTGCGGGCAAATACATTTTCAATGGCACGGATACCCTTCGACCGCCGGTCAACTTGGACGACCCAGTGAACAAAGTGTCGACGAACACAGAACAAGTGAAAATCGAGCTGTTAAAAGGCATCCAGCTCCCGGTCAACGTCAATCCGACGCGCGTCTTTACGTACAGCGCGACTCCAGGACAAGGGCTGTTCAGCGATTTAGAAGCGCTTGTGAATGACTTGGAAGCTGGCAAGAGCGGCCAAGAGCTGAACGGTTATTTATCCTATATTGACAAGCACATCGACAACGTCTTGGCCGAGCGTGCCGAGCTTGGCGCGCGAAGCAACCGCCTTGAGCTGATGGAAGCGCGTGTCGATGAACAGGAAGTGATCGCCCAACAAATTTTGTCGGACAATGAAGACGCCGATATCGAACGGGTCATTACCGATTTGAAAACACAGGAAAGTGTGCACCGCGCCGCCCTTGGCGTCGGCGCCCGCATCATTCAGCCGACGCTGCTCGACTTTTTGCGCTAAGCGGATAAGGGGGAGATGACGATGCAGCTGCCGCAGATCCGCTTGCAGTCAACGATGGCGAAAATCGCCATCGAAACCGTTCCGGCGAAACTAGAAATCCAACAGCCGCCTGCCGAGTTGGAAATCGAGCAATCTCCGGCCCGACTCACGATCCGTACGACGCCGTCCAAGCTAACGATCGATCAGACAAAAGCGTGGGAAGACATGAACTTAGAACATATCTTCCGCCGCATCGAAAAGTTTGCTGAACAAGGATACAACGATTGGCTTGACGGGCTGGCCCGCGTCTCTCGCCAAGGCGACGAGCTCATGCGCATTGAGGACGGCGGCAACCCGATCGCCGAGCAGGCGAAAGAAAACAGCGAAACTCCGATGTACGAATTCAACATCGGCTGGGTGCCGTCCCCGTTCAGCGTTCACATATCCTATACTCCGGCGGATGTGGATATTCGCTTTGAGGCACGCAAACCGGTCATCCGCGCCCGCACGCATCCACCGGTCATTCGCTACATGCCGGGCGAGGTGGCGATCCGCCTCGCCCAGCGTCCGTCGCTTCACATTGACGTCGTCATTTGAGGAACATAAGGAGGAGCAAGCATTGAACATCGACACGAAATACCACGGAACGGTGGCGGTGAAGGACGAAGACATCATCCGCTTCCCCCACGGCCTGCCCGGATTTGCGGACGAGAAGCGGTTCGTCCTTTTGCCGCTTGCCGACACGCCGTTTGTCATCTTGCAGTCGGTCAAGACCCCCGCGCTTGGGTTTGTGTTGATCGAGCCGTTTTCGTACTTTCCGGCGTACGAATTTGAACTGGATGAAGCGATGGTCGAACAGCTTGACATCGAAAGCGAACGCGACGTCGCCGTGTACGTCATCTTGACGGTTGCTGACCCGTTCGACAACACGACCGCGAACTTGCAGGCGCCCGTGGTCATCAACGCCCGAAAACGAATCGGCAAGCAAGTGATCTTATCGAACACCCCGTACAAAACGAAACATCGCCTCTTCCCGGAAAAAGCGGCGACGTAAAGGAGGCGGGCGAACCATGCTTGTTTTAACGCGCAAACTCAAAGAAGCGATCCAAATCGGCGATGACATCGAAATCACCGTCCTCGCCATCCAAGGCGATCAAGTAAAGCTTGGCATCAACGCACCGAGGCACATCGACATTCACCGCAAAGAAGTGTATCTCGCCATCCAAGCGGAAAACAGTGCCGCCGCCGAAGCACACGAAGCCTCGCTCGCCGAACTGACCGCCAAACTGAAACAATGGAAACAACGATAACCCGAAGCGCCCAAACGGCGCTTTTTTCGCTCCATCGAAAAAAAATTAAATTTCCCTATTAAACTTCCAAAAAACGCGCCGATATAAAAAGTGAGCGCGGCTTGCGGCGAAAGGCGGCCGACTTTCGCCCTAGCCCCGCCGTTCCACAAGGACGTGGAAAACATCATTTCAAGGAGGAAGAGAACATGAGAATCAACCACAACATTGCGGCGTTGAATACGTATCGCCAACTGACGATCGGTCAAAGCGCAGCAGCGAAAAACATGGAAAAACTATCTTCTGGTCTTCGCATTAACCGCGCTGGTGATGATGCGGCGGGTCTTGCCATCTCTGAAAAAATGCGCGGGCAAATTCGTGGGTTAGAGCAAGCGTCACGCAATGCACAGGACGGAATCTCACTCCTCCAGACAGCAGAAGGGGCTTTAAACGAAGTTCACTCTATCCTTCAACGTATGCGTGAGTTAGCCGTTCAAGCAGCAAACGATACAAATACTACTACTGATCGTGGGGAAATTCAAAAAGAGATTAACCAATTAACATCGGAAATTAACCGTATTGGGAATACTACAGAGTTTAACACTCAAAAATTACTTGATGGAACAAAAGCTGGTTCACCTGCTGCAGCTGCTGCAGCTGCAAAGGTAACTGGAAGTACAGTTACTCTTGGGACAGGTACGGATTTTGGCAGTAAAAACTTAGTATTTACTGTAGGTATTGGCACCACTACTAAAACTGTTACATTAAGCCAGAATTATGATGGTACAAATAAGACAATGGCTGACTTAGTTAATGATTTACAGACAGCCTTAGGTTCAGGTGTAACTGTCACTAACAATAGTGGCAAAATCGAAATCACTGCTAAGAACACTACTGATTCAATTACAATAAATGCTGCAACTTCTGGTGACTTATCAGTGATTGGTTTAACAGCTGGAACAACAAACCCGACTCGAGCAACTGATGGGTTAACATTCCAAATTGGTGCAAATGGTGGTCAAAGCATTGGGATAAATATTAGTGATATGCGTGCAACGTCTACTTTGTTAAAAGTAGCAACTGCTACAGGAACAACTGTAACTGCTTCATCAGGTAAAGTAGCTACTTATACAACAGCTACTGATGTTACTGATGGAACTACAAGCACTGGACAGTTTAAGGCTCTAGATGTTTCTACTAATGCTAACGCTACAGCTGCAATCGATGTTATTGATGATGCAATCAAAAATGTATCAGCTGAGCGTTCTAAGCTTGGTGCATATCAAAACCGTTTAGAGCACACAATCAATAACTTAGGTACAGCTGCAGAAAACTTAACAGCCGCTGAGTCTCGTATCCGCGACGTAGATTATGCCTTAGCTGCCTAATCAGCGACAGGCACAGTCGTCCTAGCTGGAAACGGCTAGGAGTATCACCGGGTGAATTGCTGGAAACCCCTTAGAGCCTTTGACGCCACAACGCAGCCGGAAACGGCAAACGTGATGGCTTGAAAAGTCAAAGGATTGGGCAACCAGCAGCCAAGCTCCTGTTCCGAAAGGGTGGAGAAGGTTCAACGACTAGGGCATACCGCCTACGGCTTGTGCTATGGCGATGAAGCCCGTAGGGTGAACAGGATTCCTCCATCGTCCTCGTTCATCTGAAGCGCCCGGCCCCTAACAGGTAAAGCTGAGGGTGAAGATGTAGTCTGGTCCCGTCACGAAAGTGAGGGTGGCACGATGGCCAAAGAAATGATGGAGTTCACAAAGAACAACATCCTCTCTCAAGCAGCGCAAGCAATGTTGGCTCAATCTAGTCAAATTCCGCAAGCGGTGTTGCAGCTGCTTCGGTAATTTGATTGGAAGGGCGTCTTAGCTGGAAACGGCTAAGAGGATCACTGGGTGAATTGCTGGGACCCCCTAAAGCTTTCCTTGCCACAACGTAGCTGGAAACGGCAGGCGTGATGGCTTGAAAAAAGGAAAGATGCAACAATGGGCAACCAGCAGCCAAGCTCCTGTCCCGAAAGGGTGGAGAAGGTTCAACGACTAGGACATACCACCTAAGGCGAAATGCTATGGTGATGAAGTCCGTAGGGGAGGCAAATGCCGAACCGAAGCGCCCAGCCCCTAACAGGTAAAGCTGAGGGTGAAGAGGTAGTCTACACAACGTTCGAAAGACGTTGAGGCATGGCAAGCCAACCAACAACCACAAGGAGTATTGCAATTGCTTCGATAATTTTAAGGAAAGGAGATTTCGGCATGTTCGAAATCTCCTTTTAACATTAGAAGAAATGAGGTCCTAAACATGAAAAAGCAAAAAATGACGTTATATCCTGAATACTTAAAATTATTCTCGTGCATAGGAAGTGAGTGTGAAGATACGTGTTGTGCGGGTTGGAGAGTGGATATCGATAAGGCGACATATAAAAAATATAAAAAGGTAAAAGATCGTACGTTGGCAGCTCAAATCGATCAGAATATTTCGCGTAATCGTTCGAATCCAAATGACCATAATTACGCGCATATTAAAATGGATTCAGAAGGCAAATGTTTTTTTCTTACTGAAGATCGTCTTTGTAGTATTCAACTTCAGTTAGGGGAAGAGTTTTTATGTGATACCTGTTATATATACCCACGATCTTATCATCTTGTAAATGGAGTAATTGAAAAATCTGCAACCTTATCCTGTCCTGAGATAGCTCGTCTAGCGTTGTTAAATGAAAAGGGGATTGAATTTGAGCAATCGATTGAATCATTGCCAAAAAGATTACGTATTCGACAAATAATTGATACTCATTCTCCAACTTTAGCAAACGATTTGAAACGTTATTTTTGGGAGCTTCGCTCGTTTAGTATTGAAATTGTCCAAAATCGTTCTTATTCCATAGCGGAACGTCTCATTTTTTTAGGTTTATTTCTCAATAAAGTTCAGAAAACGGTTGATGATGGACAAATCGATCAAGTTCCTAATGTCATATCTAAATATCGAAATATAATGTTGGATGTAGAACATACGAAGCCTTCTTTTTCGAATATACAGACAAATTATGTAATTCAATTGAAAATATGTAAAGAGTTAGTGGATTATCGCTTTAGTCAAGGTGCGGTAAATAGCAAAAAATATTTAGAATGTCTTGCTCAAACATTGCAAGGGCTTGAGTATGTCGAAGAGGCAACAATAGAACAGTTAATAGAAAATTATAAAGATGCATACCATCGCTATTACTTGCCATTTATGTAACTATTCACCCCAGTGCTAGTGTATAAAAAAGCCCAGCACAAATAGGGCATTTCGGTCATAGAAAATGCCCTAGGTAGCGGAAAGAACTCGATCGATCGTTTCGCCTGCCAACAGAAGACATAACGAATCCCACACGTTTTTTTCGTGTTTCGTCAGTGTGGAAACGATGCTTCTTGCGATGCAAAACGACTGCGCGAATGTTTCTTCGCGAAACGTACCCGAAATGTTCTCTTTGACTTTGACCATGCGAAGATCGCGTTCGGCTTGGTTGTTGTCAAAGGGAACATGTACTTCACGTAAGAAACGCAGCGCTTCTTCCTTTCGTTTTTGAAGGCGTCGAACAAAAGCGAGTGCTTTTTTCGGAAGAGGCGTCATCGTTTCTAATCGGTGTTGTGCTCTTTCTAGGATGCGATCATACACTCGTTCCCACCGTCTCGCTTCTTCTTCGGAAAGTGCACCGTGATGGGCTTCGACGGCTTGCTTGGCGGCTAACAGAAACGTGGTCATGCGCATCGCCCACGTATGCCCTTGTTCGATGAATCCTTTTAACTCACGCAAATGATGGGCGTGACAAAGGGCATGGGTGGCATGTGTGTATTTCGGATATGTACCGAACGCATCGTGCATCATCGTCCCTTCATATCGGGGAAGAATCCCGATATCATCGGTCGCTTTTTTTCCACGAGAAGCGTGAGGAGCCAAGTATGTATATCTCGATGTACACGCGACATGCACCCATGCGAGTTTCCCATTGATGCGCAAACTCGTTTCATCGACATGCAGGATGTTGGATTCAAGTAAGGCGTCTTCGATGATGTCCATATTTGATTCCAGCGCTTCGCGTCCTCGTTTCACCATATTGGCAAGGGTTCCTGTACTAATCGAGTGTTGATATAACGCTTCGATTGTATCACTTAAACGCTTGTACGGGATCAATTGGATATGATGTAAATAAACAACGAGCGCCGTGAGCCGTGGACCGTATTGCACATGATTCGTGACATGGGATGGGAATTCGGCTTGTTGCACGCATCGACAATGTGGACACGATTTCACTTCACGTTCATGTTGTGTCACCTCGATCGCCACACGAGGGACATCAAACACTTGACGGATATCGACTTTGAACGGTTTGACTTCACACAAAGAAGCTCCACATCCTTGACACGTATGCACACGGTGGACGACACGATGATGTGGATGTTCCACTTGACGGAGCGTCTTCCCCTCATGTCCCTCTTGCCCACCAGGCTTTTTGCCAGACGGCTCGCGGGAGGAACGCTTTTTCTCAAAACGGTCAGAAGATGGGGGCAAATGGCTATTGGAGCTGTTTTTTTTCGTGCGTGCTTCCAGCTCTTGAACACGGTACTTCAGTTGTTCATTTTCTTTGCGTAGTTGTTTGTTTTCGTGACGCAAATGTTCATTTTCTTGAATGAGTTGATGAATGAGCTGTTTTTGTTGTTGAACTTTGCCGATTAAGCTCTCAACTGTAAATACAGCTTGTTGTACCGTCAACATGCGATTCACCTCCTTGTCTATCAGTATTCACATCATAGACAAGGAAAGAAGAAAATATTCAGCTCACTTTATGATGTGGCTGAATAGTTACGAATCATCTTTCTTTTGAACATCACCTGAATCCGTGACAAAACATCTTTACAATGGATGCAAACCGTTGATACGATAAGGGAAAACGACGTTGACGACTCTTCATCAAGTAGGTGAATGTGATGAAAGATTTCCCGATTCGGTTTGTATTGACAGATGAAGCGATTACTCCAAGTGCTGGGCTTGCTCTCGTGGGCTACTTACTGCACCAAACGAAGCTGGATAAACGAGTAAACGCCCTTCGGCTCCCAACGGTTCGTCGAGATGTGCACATTTCCCATAGCGACGTCATTCGCTCGATGATCGGCTTGCTTGCCACAGGAAAAACGGATTTTGATCATATCGAAGCGTATCGTCAGGACGATATCTTTTCGACATCAATGGGCATTCGGCACGTACCTTCCTCCCCAACGTTGCGACAGCGACTCGATCAGCTCGCTTGTCTTCCGATGACCGAAGCAATCATTTGGGAGGAATCGATGCGTCTGTTGGTTCGACAACACGCTACCTTGTCTCCTTGTTGGACCAAAGGGAAGACGACATGGCTCCCACTTGATATAGATGCTTCCCCATTTGACAACTCCGATACGAAAAAAGAAGGAGTGAGTCGAACGTATAAAGGATTTGACGGTTTTACGCCGTTGTTTGCGTATGCAGGGAAGGAAGGGTATATCGTTCATGCCGAGCTGCGTCCAGGGAAACAACATGTACAAGACAACATGCCTTCGTTTTTAACTACCGCCATCCATCGAGCTCGTCCGCTGACCTCGTCTCGTCTGCTTGTCCGCATGGATGCAGGAAACGATGCGGAAGCGAATGTGCACGTATGTCTAAAGGAAGACGTGGACTTTGTCATCAAGCGAAACTTACGCCGAGAATCGAAAGCACTTTGGTTCCAGATCGCTTCGCAAAAGGGCAGACGCGTCGATGATGGACAAACCGAAGGAGTACAAACGTATGAGTTATGCCTTCCACAGACAGCAGCAATCGATGGACACACGTATACGTACGTTCAAGTCACCCAAGTGATGGAACGAACGATGGAACGAAATGGACAGCTGATGCTCGTTCCTGATTACGAAGTCGAAAGCTACTGGGTGCGCCTCGAAGGATACGAGCATGTTCGAATGAGTGATGTGCTCGCATTGTATCATGATCATGCGACATGCGAACAGTTTCATAGCGAACTGAAAAGCGACTTAGATTTAGAGCGACTTCCATCTGGGAAGATGAAAACGAATGCGCTCGTGTTAGTCATGGGAGCATTCGTGTACAACCTTCTTCGTCTGATTGGACAAGATCTATTAAGCGATCCGAGACATCCATTACATCATAAAGTGAAACGCCGTCGCATCAAGACGATCATTCAGACGGTGATCACGATGGCAGGTCGACTCGTCCGCCGATCACGACAGATCTGGATGAAACTGACGCGAAGGAGTGGCTATAGCGAGCCCCTTCTGAACATTTACATAAAATGGAGAGAAGGAGCATAACGAACGATTGTTCGCAATTCTGTACTCACCCTAACCCTCTGTCCTTTTTTGTTTTTTCTTTGGTTTATATACCTAAAAAAGATATTTATTTCATTTCTGAGAGTGAAGATGACATTCTGTTTTAAACATAAAAAGGGAATGGTGGATCACGCATCCATAAAACCAGCAAAAAAGTCAAAGTCGATGTCAATCCATCACGGATTCAGGTAAACGGAATACTTAAAAGTAATGCTAATCTAAAATTAACATAATGAAGTCTTATCATAGGAAACATGACTATGTTAAAGAGTAAAGACCACCAAATGTTCCAACCGTTATGATGGTTAATTGTATTGAAATATTCTCGTCCCATCCATTCAATTACAGTAAATAGAGTAACTCACTTCGCTATATAAAAAATTTGTTTTAGTGCAGCATCTGGATAATTAGATAAGTAAATCAATGTCGCAGGAACCATAATAAACAAAAGAGATACAAAATAAGCTACTGTATCTCCTATTATTCCCGTACCTTTCA